>NZ_JBBOYV010000001.1:0-10000 GCF_038008305.1 Bacillus sp. FSL K6-2819
ATGGAGAATATATTGGATCTTTGGAATCAAGCCTTAGCTCAAATTGAGAAAAAGCTAAGCAAACCGAGCTTCGAAACTTGGATGAAGTCGACGAAAGCCCATTCGCTGCAAGGAGATACCTTAACCATCACCGCTCCCAATGAATTTGCCAGAGACTGGCTGGAGTCCAGGTACTTACACCTCATTGCAGATACCATATATGAATTAACCGGGGAAGAATTGAGCGTCAAATTTGTCATTCCTCAAAATCAGGATGAAGAAAACTTTATGCCGAAACCTCAAGTGAAAAAAGCGGCAAAAGAGGAACCGTCTGATTTTCCCCAAAGCATGCTCAACCCGAAATATACATTCGACACATTTGTCATCGGATCGGGAAACCGATTCGCCCATGCAGCATCACTGGCTGTGGCGGAAGCACCCGCTAAAGCGTACAACCCTTTATTTATTTACGGGGGGGTCGGCTTAGGAAAAACCCACTTAATGCACGCAATCGGCCATTATGTCATTGATCATAATCCTTCAGCCAAAGTGGTGTACCTGTCTTCTGAAAAATTCACAAATGAATTCATCAACTCAATCCGCGACAATAAAGCCGTTGATTTTCGCAACCGCTACCGGAATGTTGATGTACTTTTGATAGATGATATTCAATTTTTAGCCGGAAAAGAACAAACACAGGAAGAGTTTTTCCATACATTCAACACGCTTCACGAAGAAAGCAAACAAATCGTGATCTCAAGCGACAGACCGCCAAAAGAGATTCCGACCCTTGAAGACCGGCTGCGTTCGCGGTTCGAATGGGGACTGATTACGGACATCACCCCGCCGGATCTGGAAACGCGGATTGCCATCCTGAGAAAGAAAGCGAAGGCGGAAGGCCTTGATATTCCGAATGAAGTCATGCTTTACATCGCGAATCAGATTGACAGCAACATCCGCGAACTGGAAGGGGCACTAATCCGGGTTGTTGCCTATTCATCTTTAATCAATAAAGACATTAATGCGGATCTGGCTGCTGAAGCATTGAAAGATATTATTCCGTCTTCAAAGCCGAAGGTCATTACGATAAAAGAGATTCAGCGGATTGTCGGACAGCAGTTCAACATTAAGCTTGAAGATTTCAAAGCGAAAAAGCGTACAAAATCCGTCGCGTTTCCAAGACAGATTGCGATGTATCTTTCCAGAGAAATGACGGATTCTTCTTTGCCCAAAATCGGGGAAGAATTTGGCGGGAGAGACCATACAACCGTCATTCACGCTCATGAAAAGATTTCAAAACTGCTGATTGATGACGAGCAGCTTCAGCAGCAGGTGAAAGAAATAAAAGAACAGCTTAAATAATAGAGCCCTCGGATGAATCGGGGAAAGTGTGAATAACTTTTCTATAGCCATGCACAGTCTGTCCACATGTGGATAGGCTGTGTTTCCTGTCTTTTTCACAACTTATCCACAAATCCACAGGCCCTACTATTACTACTGCTATTTTTTAAAATATATTAATTATATTATCCGTTAGGAGGATAAACATGAAATTTACGATTCAAAAAGATCGTTTAGTCGAAAGTGTACAAGACGTTCTAAAAGCTGTTTCATCCAGAACAACAATTCCCATTCTTACCGGTATTAAGATCGTAGCCTCAGATGAAGGAGTATCATTTACAGGAAGCGACTCTGATATTTCAATCGAGTCATTCATTCCAAAAGAAGAAGATGATAAGGAAATCGTGACGATCGATCAGCCGGGAAGTATCGTGCTGCAAGCCCGTTTCTTCAGTGAAATCGTTAAAAAACTTCCGATGGCGACTGTTGAAATCGAAGTTCAAAATCAATATTTAACGATTATCCGCTCCGGAAAAGCCGAATTTAATTTAAACGGCCTTGATGCAGATGAATATCCTCATCTTCCGCAAATCGAAGAGCATCATGCCATTCAGATTCCGACGGACCTTTTGAAAAACCTAATCCGTCAAACCGTGTTCGCTGTGTCCGCCTCAGAAACACGCCCTATCTTGACAGGTGTAAACTGGAAAGTGGAAAACGGTGAATTATTATGCACTGCCACGGATAGCCATCGACTCGCTTTAAGAAAGGCGAAGCTTGATATTCCGGAAGACAGCTCTTATAACGTCGTCATCCCCGGAAAAAGCTTAACCGAGCTGAGCAAAATTCTTGATGACAGCCAAGAACTGGTAGATATCGTTATTACAGAAACGCAAGTTCTGTTTAAAGCGAAAAACGTATTGTTCTTCTCAAGGCTGCTTGACGGAAATTATCCGGACACGACCAGCTTAATTCCGCAGGAAAGCAAAACAGAAATCGTCGTGAACACGAAGGAATTTTTACAGGCGATAGACCGTGCTTCTTTATTGGCGAGAGAAGGCCGCAACAACGTTGTAAAGCTTTCTGCCAAACCGGCAGACTCGCTTGAGATTTCATCAAACTCTCCGGAAATCGGGAAAGTAGTCGAAGCTGTGCTGGCTGACCAGATTGACGGCGAGGAATTAAATATTTCATTCAGTCCAAAATATATGATGGACGCACTGAAAGTACTTGAAGGAGCGGACATCCGTATCAGCTTTACGGGAGCGATGAGACCGTTTCTTATCCGTACGCCGAATGATGAAACCATCGTTCAGCTCATCCTTCCGGTCAGAACGTATTAAACAAACAGAATGTGCTGCCGGCTAATGTTCGGCAGCTTTTCTGTTCATCAGCCGCTCCCTCAAGCAAGTTTTCCCTTTCCTTATTTCAGGATTTTTTAGTACAATTAGATATTAGTGATATTTGAAAGAGGTCGATATTATGGCAAATCCGATTTCGATTGATACAGAAATGATTACGCTTGGCCAGTTTTTAAAATTAGCCGATGTGATTCAGTCCGGCGGCATGGCCAAATGGTTTCTGAGCGAGCATGAGGTGACTGTCAACAATGAACCTGACAATCGCCGCGGCAGAAAACTTTATGTTGGAGACGTGGTCGCGATTGAAGGATTTGGTTCATTTCAAGTCGTCAATTAAAGCGGGTGACAGCGGTTGTATATCCAAAATTTAGAATTAACATCCTACCGTAATTATGAGCGCGCTGAGCTTCAATTCGAAAACAAGGTGAATGTGATCATCGGGGAAAATGCCCAAGGCAAAACCAATCTGATGGAAGCCATCTATGTTCTTTCGATGGCAAAATCGCACCGCACCTCAAATGATAAAGAACTTATACGGTGGGACGAAGACTATGCTAAAATAGAAGGAAGAGTGATGAAGCGCAACGGGGACATCCCGATGCAGCTGGTCATCTCCAAAAAAGGTAAAAAGGGCAAAGTCAATCATATAGAGCAGCAAAAACTCAGTCAGTATGTCGGAGCGCTGAACACCATTATGTTTGCCCCCGAGGACTTAAATCTCGTTAAAGGCAGCCCTCAGGTGAGGAGGAGATTTCTTGATATGGAGATCGGGCAGGTATCTGCCGTTTATCTGTATGATTTATCTCTTTATCAAAAAATCCTTTCCCAGCGGAATCATTTTCTGAAACAGCTGCAAAGCCGGAAACAGACTGACCGGACCATGCTTGACGTTCTCACTGATCAGCTGATTGAAGCAGCCGCGAAAGTTGTCGCCAAACGTCTGCAGTTTACGGCACAGCTTGAAAAATGGGCGCAGCCGATCCATTCCGGCATTTCCCGGGGACTTGAGGAACTGACGCTTAAGTATCACACGGCGCTTGATGTATCAGATCCCAAAGATTTGTCGAAAATAGGTAACAGCTACCAGGAGTCTTTTTCGAAATTAAAAGAAAAAGAAATAGAACGAGGCGTCACATTATTCGGGCCGCATCGGGATGATGTCCTTTTTTATGTGAACGGACGCGATGTGCAGACTTACGGTTCGCAGGGACAGCAGCGTACGACGGCTTTGTCTTTGAAGCTGGCCGAAATAGATTTAATTCATGAAGAAATCGGAGAATATCCCATTTTACTTTTGGATGATGTACTAAGCGAGCTGGATGATTACCGCCAGTCCCATTTGCTTCATACAATCCAAGGCCGTGTGCAGACATTTGTCACCACGACGAGTGTGGATGGCATTGACCACGAAACCTTACATCAAGCAGGAATGTTCCGTGTGGAAAACGGTGCGTTAGTGAAGTGAAGAAATGAGGTGAGCGATTGTATATTCATTTAGGTGACGACTTTGTCGTTTCAACACGCGATATCGTCGGCATTTTTGACTGCAAGGTCAATGTATCGCCGATCGTTGAAGAATTTCTGGACAGACAGAAAGAAAAAGTAGTGCCGTCCGTAAATGGCACACCAAAGTCTATCGTAGTCACGACTGAGAATATATATTACTCTCCCTTATCTTCCGGCACACTGAAGAAACGTGCGCAATTTATGTTAGAAATAGATTCTTAGCGGATCTTTACAATGAATATATCGTTTAAGAAAAGTGTAGGTGAATGTGCATGGCTATGGAACAGCAGCAAAATAGTTATGATGAGAATCAGATACAGGTATTAGAAGGTTTGGAAGCTGTTCGAAAGAGACCGGGGATGTACATCGGATCAACTAACAGCAAAGGCCTTCACCATTTGGTATGGGAAATCGTCGACAACAGTATTGACGAAGCCCTGGCCGGTTATTGTACAGATATTAACATCGAGATTGAAAAAGATAACAGCATTACCGTTAAAGACAACGGGCGCGGAATTCCGGTCGGTATCCAAGAGAAAATGGGCCGTCCTGCGGTTGAAGTCATCATGACCGTTCTTCACGCAGGCGGAAAATTTGACGGAAGCGGATATAAAGTATCCGGCGGTCTTCACGGTGTTGGGGCGTCTGTCGTAAACGCCTTATCGACCACTCTTGACGTTACGGTTCATCGTGACGGGAAAATCCATTATCAGGCGTATGAACGCGGTGTACCGGTGGCCGATCTTGAAGTGATCGGTGACACTGATAAGACCGGAACGATTACGCACTTCGTTCCCGATCCGGAAATTTTCAAAGAAACAACCGTATACGACTATGATCTGCTTTCAAACCGTGTCCGAGAATTGGCCTTCCTGACAAAGGGCGTCAACATCACGATTGAAGACAAACGTGAAGGACAAGAACGGAAAAACGAGTACCACTACGAAGGCGGAATCAAAAGCTACGTTGAGTACTTAAACCGTTCCAAAGAAGTCATTCATGAAGAGCCGATTTATATCGAAGGCGAGAAAGACGGCATAACGGTTGAAGTTGCATTGCAATACAACGACAGCTATACAAGCAACATTTATTCTTTCACGAATAACATCAACACATACGAAGGCGGCACGCACGAAGCCGGATTTAAAACCGGTTTGACCCGTGTCATAAACGACTATGCAAGAAGAAAAGGGATTTTCAAAGAAAATGATCCGAATCTGAGCGGTGATGATGTGAGAGAAGGGCTGACTGCCATCATTTCAATTAAGCACCCTGATCCGCAATTCGAAGGGCAGACGAAAACGAAGCTCGGCAACTCTGAAGCGAGAACGATTACTGATACGCTGTTTTCTTCCGCACTGGAAACATTCCTTCTTGAAAATCCGGACTCAGCCCGTAAAATCGTTGAAAAGGGCTTAATGGCCGCAAGAGCGCGGATGGCGGCGAAAAAAGCGCGGGAATTGACCCGGCGTAAAAGCGCACTTGAGATTTCCAATTTGCCGGGTAAACTGGCGGACTGTTCTTCTAAAGATCCGAGCATTTCCGAGCTGTATATCGTAGAGGGTGACTCTGCGGGCGGATCAGCGAAACAGGGACGGGACCGTCATTTCCAAGCCATTCTGCCGCTGCGGGGTAAGATTCTGAACGTTGAGAAAGCAAGACTTGATAAGATTCTCTCAAACAATGAGGTCAGATCAATGATTACGGCTCTCGGGACAGGAATCGGAGAAGACTTTAATCTTGAAAAAGCGCGTTATCATAAAGTGGTTATCATGACGGATGCCGATGTTGACGGCGCCCACATCAGAACGCTTTTATTAACGTTCTTCTACAGATACATGCGGGAGATTATTGAAAACGGCTATGTCTACATTGCTCAGCCGCCGCTTTACAAAGTGCAGCAGGGAAAACGGGTGGAATACGCTTATAACGATAAGCAGCTTGATGAGCTTTTAAAAGAGCTTCCGCAATCACCCAAGCCCGGCCTCCAGCGTTATAAAGGTCTCGGGGAAATGAACGCGACTCAGCTATGGGAAACGACAATGGACCCGGCGACCAGAACGCTTCTGCAGGTCAATCTTGAAGATGCGATGGACGCTGACGAGACTTTTGAAATGCTGATGGGTGACAAAGTAGAACCGCGCAGAAACTTCATAGAAGCAAACGCCAGATACGTGAAAAACCTTGATATTTAACCATGAAAGCCTTATTTTCGTTAAGAAATAAGGCTTTTTTCTCAAAGCTGCTTCAAACAGTCTCTGAAAACCCGCAAAACCCGTATATTCTACTAAATTAATGTGTATAAACACAAGTTTATTGATATAATGGAGAATAGTGAAATCGTATTGAAGATCATAATGGACAATCTACTCCCACATTATTTCATGTGATACTTCAGGGAGGTTTTTTTAATGAGTGAACAAAACACACCACAAGTACGTGAAGTCAATATCAGTCAGGAAATGCGGACATCCTTCCTGGACTACGCAATGAGCGTTATCGTATCCCGGGCGCTTCCGGATGTGCGTGACGGTCTGAAGCCGGTTCACAGACGGATTTTATACGCAATGAATGATTTAGGCATGACCAGTGACAAGCCATATAAAAAATCTGCCCGTATCGTCGGTGAAGTTATCGGTAAGTACCACCCGCACGGTGATTCAGCGGTTTACGAATCAATGGTCAGAATGGCGCAGGATTTTAACTACCGCTACATGCTTGTTGACGGACACGGCAACTTCGGTTCGGTAGACGGCGACTCAGCGGCTGCGATGCGTTATACAGAAGCGAGAATGTCAAAAATCGCAATGGAAATTCTGCGTGACATTACGAAAGACACGATTGACTATCAAGACAACTATGACGGTTCAGAAAGAGAACCAGCCGTCATGCCTTCAAGATTTCCGAATCTGCTCGTGAACGGGGCTGCCGGTATTGCGGTCGGAATGGCGACAAACATTCCTCCGCATCAGCTTGGGGAAGTCATTGACGGCGTGCTTGCCGTAAGTGAAAATCCAGAGATTACAATCCAAGAGCTGATGGAATACATCCCGGGACCGGATTTTCCGACGGCCGGCCAGATTTTAGGCCGGAGCGGCATCCGTAAGGCATATGAATCCGGACGGGGATCCATTACGATCCGGGCTAAGGCTGAAATCGAACAGACATCATCAGGAAAAGAAAGAATTATTGTCACGGAACTTCCTTATCAGGTGAACAAGGCGAGATTAATTGAAAAAATCGCAGATCTTGTCCGGGACAAAAAAATCGAAGGAATTACCGATCTGCGTGACGAATCCGACCGTAACGGAATGAGAGTCGTCATTGAGCTCCGCCGTGACGCCAATGCTCACGTCATTTTGAATAACCTGTACAAACAAACGGCTCTGCAGACGTCTTTCGGAATCAACCTGCTGGCGCTCGTTGACGGACAGCCGAAGGTACTGAGCCTGAAACAATGTCTGGAGCATTATCTTGATCACCAGAAGGTTGTCATCCGACGCAGAACGGCTTACGAACTTCGTAAAGCTGAAGCGAGAGCTCACATCCTGGAAGGGTTAAGAATTGCTCTTGATCATTTAGACGCGGTGATTTCTCTCATCCGTAATTCTCAGACGGCTGAAATTGCCAGAACGGGTTTAATCGAACAATTCTCACTGACTGAAAAACAAGCGCAAGCCATTCTGGATATGCGTCTTCAGCGATTAACCGGTCTGGAGCGCGAAAAGATTGAAGAAGAATATCAATCACTTGTTGCGCTTATCGCCGAGCTGAAAGATATTTTAGCCAATGAAGAAAGAGTGCTCGAAATCATCCGTGAAGAACTCAATGAAATCAAAGAGCGGTTCAATGATGAGAGACGCACTGAAATCGTGACGTCCGGTCTTGAAACAATTGAAGATGAAGATCTCATCGAGAGAGAAAACATCGTCATCACGCTGACCCATAACGGCTATGTTAAACGCCTCCCAGCGTCCACATACCGCAGTCAAAAACGAGGCGGAAAAGGCGTACAGGGAATGGGTACGAATGAAGATGACTTCGTGGAACACTTAATTTCTACATCAACGCACGATACGATTCTGTTCTTCTCTAATAAAGGGAAGGTATACCGTTCTAAAGGGTATGAAATCCCTGAATACGGCCGTACGGCAAAAGGTATTCCGATTATTAACCTTCTAGAGGTTGAAAAAGGCGAATGGATTAATGCCATTATTCCGGTCAGCACATTTGATGAGGAGCTTTACCTCTTCTTTACGACAAAACAAGGGGTATCGAAACGTACGGCACTGTCCCAGTTTGCGAATATACGGAATAACGGGCTGATCGCTCTGGGTCTTCGGGAAGACGATGAACTGATGGCCGTCCGCTTGACTGACGGCAAGAAACAAATCATCATCGGAACGAAGAACGGTTTGCTGATCCGTTTCCCGGAAGAAGATGTAAGACAAATGGGACGCACAGCTGCAGGTGTTAAAGGCATCACGCTGACAGACGATGATGTCGTTGTAGGCATGGAGATTCTCGAAGAAGACTCCCATGTCCTCATAGTGACAGAAAACGGCTACGGCAAACGTACACCGGCTTCAGAATACAGAGTCCAAAGCCGGGGCGGAAAAGGTCTTAAAACATGTAAAATTACTGACAGTAACGGTCCGCTAGTAACAGTTAAAGCCACAAGAGGCGAAGAAGACTTAATGATCATTACGGCAAGCGGCGTGTTAATCAGAATGGATATTAATGATATCTCCACTACGGGACGCGTAACACAAGGCGTCCGTCTGATCCGCATGTCTGATCAAGAGCACGTGGCCACTGTTGCGCTCGTGGAAAAGAATGAAGAAGAGCCGGAAGAAACCGAAGAAGTATAAACGAAAAAGCGCAGCTGTAACAGGCTGCGCTTTTACTATATAAAGAAATAAAAAAGCTTTGACACATAGCGATGATGCTGATATAATTCTTTTTGTTGTCTTTTTAATAGAAAGGCAAGCCTAGCGAAAATATTTTTTGAAAAAGTATTGACCTAGCAAACTGAAAATGTTATGATTAATAGGTCGCTTCGAGAGGAGAAACAAAGTTCTTTGAAAACTAAACAAGACAAAACGTACCTGTTAATTCAAAGTTTTAAATAAATCGCACAGCGATGTGCGTAGTCAGTCAAACTACTTTATCGGAGAGTTTGATCCTGGCTCAGGACGAACGCTGGCGGCGTGCCTAATACATGCAAGTCGAGCGGACAGATGGGAGCTTGCTCCCTGATGTTAGCGGCGGACGGGTGAGTAACACGTGGGTAACCTGCCTGTAAGACTGGGATAACTCCGGGAAACCGGGGCTAATACCGGATGCTTGTTTGAACCGCATGGTTCAGACATAAAAGGTGGCTTCGGCTACCACTTACAGATGGACCCGCGGCGCATTAGCTAGTTGGTGAGGTAACGGCTCACCAAGGCGACGATGCGTAGCCGACCTGAGAGGGTGATCGGCCACACTGGGACTGAGACACGGCCCAGACTCCTACGGGAGGCAGCAGTAGGGAATCTTCCGCAATGGACGAAAGTCTGACGGAGCAACGCCGCGTGAGTGATGAAGGTTTTCGGATCGTAAAGCTCTGTTGTTAGGGAAGAACAAGTGCCGTTCAAATAGGGCGGCACCTTGACGGTACCTAACCAGAAAGCCACGGCTAACTACGTGCCAGCAGCCGCGGTAATACGTAGGTGGCAAGCGTTGTCCGGAATTATTGGGCGTAAAGGGCTCGCAGGCGGTTTCTTAAGTCTGATGTGAAAGCCCCCGGCTCAACCGGGGAGGGTCATTGG
>NZ_JBBOYV010000001.1:12500-32500 GCF_038008305.1 Bacillus sp. FSL K6-2819
CTGTGAAGCAAGACCGGAAGGACTTGTGGAGCGCTTAGAAGTGAGAATGCCGGTATGAGTAGCGAAAGAGGGGTGAGAATCCCCTCCACCGAATGCCTAAGGTTTCCTGAGGAAGGCTCGTCCGCTCAGGGTTAGTCGGGACCTAAGCCGAGGCCGAAAGGCGTAGGCGATGGATAACAGGTTGATATTCCTGTACCACCTCCTCACCATTTGAGCAATGGGGGGACGCAGGAGGATAGGGTAAGCGCGGTATTGGATATCCGCGTCCAAGCAGTTAGGCTGGGAAATAGGCAAATCCGTTTCCCGTGAAGGCTGAGCTGTGATGGCGAGCGAATTATAGTAGCGAAGTTCCTGATTCCACACTGCCAAGAAAAGCCTCTAGCGAGGTGAGAGGTGCCCGTACCGCAAACCGACACAGGTAGGCGAGGAGAGAATCCTAAGGTGATCGAGAGAACTCTCGTTAAGGAACTCGGCAAAATGACCCCGTAACTTCGGGAGAAGGGGTGCTCTGTTAGGGTGCAAGCCCGAGAGAGCCGCAGTGAATAGGCCCAGGCGACTGTTTAGCAAAAACACAGGTCTCTGCGAAGCCGTAAGGCGAAGTATAGGGGCTGACGCCTGCCCGGTGCTGGAAGGTTAAGAGGAGCGCTTAGCGTAAGCGAAGGTGCGAATTGAAGCCCCAGTAAACGGCGGCCGTAACTATAACGGTCCTAAGGTAGCGAAATTCCTTGTCGGGTAAGTTCCGACCCGCACGAAAGGCGCAACGATCTGGGCACTGTCTCAACGAGAGACTCGGTGAAATTATAGTACCTGTGAAGATGCAGGTTACCCGCGACAGGACGGAAAGACCCCGTGGAGCTTTACTGCAGCCTGATATTGAATGTTGGTACAGCTTGTACAGGATAGGTAGGAGCCTTGGAAACCGGAGCGCCAGCTTCGGTGGAGGCATCGGTGGGATACTACCCTGGCTGTATTGACCTTCTAACCCGCCGCCCTTATCGGGCGGGGAGACAGTGTCAGGTGGGCAGTTTGACTGGGGCGGTCGCCTCCTAAAAGGTAACGGAGGCGCCCAAAGGTTCCCTCAGAATGGTTGGAAATCATTCGCAGAGTGTAAAGGCACAAGGGAGCTTGACTGCGAGACCTACAAGTCGAGCAGGGACGAAAGTCGGGCTTAGTGATCCGGTGGTTCCGCATGGAAGGGCCATCGCTCAACGGATAAAAGCTACCCCGGGGATAACAGGCTTATCTCCCCCAAGAGTCCACATCGACGGGGAGGTTTGGCACCTCGATGTCGGCTCATCGCATCCTGGGGCTGTAGTCGGTCCCAAGGGTTGGGCTGTTCGCCCATTAAAGCGGTACGCGAGCTGGGTTCAGAACGTCGTGAGACAGTTCGGTCCCTATCCGTCGCGGGCGCAGGAAATTTGAGAGGAGCTGTCCTTAGTACGAGAGGACCGGGATGGACGCACCGCTGGTGTACCAGTTGTTCTGCCAAGGGCATCGCTGGGTAGCTATGTGCGGACGGGATAAGTGCTGAAAGCATCTAAGCATGAAGCCCCCCTCAAGATGAGATTTCCCATTCCGCAAGGAAGTAAGATCCCTGAAAGATGATCAGGTTGATAGGTCTGAGGTGGAAGTGTGGCGACACATGGAGCTGACAGATACTAATCGATCGAGGACTTAACCTAATTTGAATGTATGCTCACTGTTATCTAGTTTTGAGAGAACACTCTCAATGGTTTGGTGGCGATAGCGAAGAGGTCACACCCGTTCCCATGCCGAACACGGAAGTTAAGCTCTTCAGCGCCGATGGTAGTCGGGGGTTTCCCCCTGTGAGAGTAGGACGCCGCCAAGCTATTTTAACGGTAAAGGCAGCTCATCATGAGCTGCCTTTTTTGTGTTTATAAGTATTGCTTCAGAAAATTAGAAGCGTAGTAAGGAAATTTGCGTTCCGTGACCTCTAAAAACCGCCGGATCATTACATAATCATCGCTGACATGCTGCGTCAGCAGTTCATACCACCACTCCGTTTCATATCTCGCAATCATTCCGACATTGTACAGGACCAAATAATGAATAATCATTTCCGGAAGATGCAGGAAGTGATCGCGCTGAGAGGGAATATAATATTGATTATTCTCTAAGTGAAACAATAAATTTGGTGAAGACCAAGGTTCCCTGTCTATCGGAGCGGCCTCAAAAACCAAATTCTTATGGTCTTTCCTGACAAAAGACCAATTCAAGTGATGACTGATGTATTCTGCAAAGCGGGTGTCAGACATATTGTAATGAATCACCGCATGTTCAGGCACTGAAATAAGGTTATCTTTCAGCTCTACTTTGGTCAGCCAATTCTTTTTCTCTTGGAAATGGAATACAGCATGCAATTCAGGAATGGCTGTCAGCAATTTTTTCATTGTATACCGTTCTTCCTCAAGACCGGCTATTCCGAATAAGTGTTTCATCACATGAATACATAAACCATTGCGCTGCACCTTCACTTCATCATCCCTAAAAGAGTAATTTTGCTTTTTGCGTTTTCGGGCAGTCACGCCATGTGCGAGTACTGAAGCGTGGCTTGGATAGCTTGGATCTGTGGTCAGAAGACAGGCTTTCAGCAATTGTGACATCCCGTAAAACAACAGAATAGGCTTAATTTCTAAAGGAGAAAGGGATGCCTGCTTATAAAAGGACTCGGCGTGTTTGATGAAGAATATGAAGCGCTCACTGTTTTTAAACGCATACCGTTTTGGTTCTTCCATTCCTCTTTCTGTATAGACTTTATTTAGAAATTTCTGGGAAGATTCTACAGAATAAAATAATGATAACTCTTTCCATTCAAGGTCTCTCATATGTATTTTTAAACCCTTTCCTTTATCTAAATATTTCAACTCTTTTTCGCTTCCTTGACATGCCGTTTTCTAGTTGATAATCTACATATAATATTTTGCCGAAAAGAGGGGGATTTACTAATGTGGGAAAGTAAATTTTCAAAAGAAGGCTTAACGTTCGATGATGTACTGCTCGTACCGGCTCAATCAGACGTACTTCCGCGTGATGTGGATTTGTCTGTTGAACTGACAAAAACGTTAAAGCTTAATATTCCTGTCATCAGTGCAGGAATGGATACAGTAACAGAATCAGCAATGGCGATTGCGATGGCCAGACAAGGCGGCTTGGGCATTATTCATAAAAACATGTCCATCGAACAGCAGGCTGAACATGTTGACAAAGTCAAACGTTCTGAACGGGGCGTTATTACAAATCCCTTCTTTTTAACACCTGATCATCAAGTATTCGATGCGGAGCATTTGATGGGGAAATACAGAATTTCCGGTGTTCCGATCGTAGATAATAAAGACGATCAAAAGCTGGTCGGTATCATTACAAACCGCGATCTTCGCTTTATCTCTGATTATTCAATGAAAATCAGTGATGTTATGACAAAAGAAGAGCTGGTTACGGCTCCTGTGGGAACCACATTAGACGAAGCGGAAAAAATCTTGCAGAAGCATAAAATTGAAAAACTTCCATTAGTGGATGACCAAAACAAATTAAAAGGTCTTATCACGATCAAAGATATTGAAAAGGTTATCGAATTCCCGAATTCATCTAAAGATGAACACGGACGCCTGATCGTCGGCGCTGCGGTAGGCGTGACAGGTGATACAATGACTCGTGTCAGCAAGCTTGTTGAAGCGAATGTCGACGTTATCGTGGTTGATACGGCTCACGGACATTCCAGAGGCGTACTGAACACAGTTGCGAAAATCCGTGAGACATATCCTGAATTGAACATTATCGCAGGAAATGTTGCTACGGCTGAAGCGACAAAGGCTTTGATTGAAGCCGGAGCAAACATTGTAAAAGTGGGAATCGGACCTGGATCTATCTGTACGACACGCGTCGTTGCAGGCGTAGGTGTACCGCAAATCACTGCGATTTATGATTGTGCCACTGAAGCGAGAAAACACGGCGCAACAATTATCGCGGACGGCGGTATTAAATTCTCCGGAGATATTACGAAAGCATTGGCATCCGGCGGACATGCTGTCATGCTTGGAAGCCTGCTTGCCGGTACTTCAGAAAGCCCGGGCGAAACTGAAATCTATCAAGGCAGAAGATTTAAAGTGTATCGCGGTATGGGTTCTGTCGCTGCCATGGAAAAAGGCAGTAAAGACCGATATTTCCAAGAAGAAAATAAGAAATTCGTCCCTGAAGGTATCGAAGGACGGACTCCGTACAAAGGTCCTGTAGAAGAAACAGTGTATCAGCTTGTCGGCGGTCTTCGTTCAGGTATGGGATATTGCGGTTCAAAAGACTTGCGCGCTTTAAGAGAAGAAGCTCAATTTATCCGTATGACAGGAGCAGGTCTTCGCGAAAGCCATCCGCATGATGTCCAAATCACGAAGGAATCACCAAACTACACAATCTCATAATTGTTACAAATAAAAAACATTTGACAGGGTCGCTGACTCTGTCTATTTTTTTTATATCGAGTGTGATAAAATTTATAATGTTGTGTTTTGAATTTGAATATGTCCTTAACGGCTTAATTATAGATTTAAAATGAATGACGGAGGTCGTAAGATTGAACATCACGAAATGGAAACAGATGTTGGTGTCATTAGTGGTACTGGCACTGACCGCAACTTGCTTTGTTCCGATGTCTAAAGCGGAAGCAGCCGGCAATGACCCGATTGATGTCAATGCATCAGCTGCGATAATGATTGAGGCTTCATCGGGGAAAATTTTATACAGTAAAAATGCAGACAAAAGATTGCCGATTGCCAGCATGACAAAAATGATGACTGAATATCTGCTTCTGGAAGCCATTAAAGAAGGAAAAGTGAAATGGGACCAAACGTATACTCCTGATGATTATGTCTATGAAATCTCTCAAGACAACAGTTTATCAAACGTCCCTCTCCGGAAAGACGGCAAATACACAGTCAAAGAACTGTACCAAGCTATGGCGATTTACTCTGCTAACGGAGCCGCGATCGCTGTTGCCGAAATTCTTGCCGGAACTGAAACAAAATTTGTCGCCAAAATGAATGCGAAAGCCAAAGAACTAGGCATGACAAACTATGACTTTAAAAATTCCACCGGTCTTGTGAATGAAGACCTTCACGGCAAACAGCCGCAAGGGGAAGGCGTTAAAGAAGAGAGTGAAGTTTCTGCTAAAGACATGGCGCTTCTTGCAGACCGCCTGATCACTGATTATCCGGAAGTTCTGAAAACAACAAGCATTGCTAAGACGAAATTCAGAGCGGGCACAGATGATGAAATGGACATGCCGAACTGGAACTTCATGTTAAAAGGCCTTGTTTCTGAATATCCCGGCGTTGACGGCTTAAAAACAGGTTCTACTGATTCTGCGGGATCTTGTTTTACAAGCACCGCACAGCGGAACGGAATGCGGGTCATCACCGTTGTATTAAACGCAAAAGGCAACCTGCATACCGGACGTTTTGATGAAACCAAAAAAATGCTCGATTACGCATTTAACAGCAATTTCTCAATGAAAGATCTTTACCCTGAAGGCTCTCAAGTAAAAGGGCACAAAACGATTGACGTTGACAAAGGGAAAGACAAGCAAGTCGATATTGTTACTGATAAGGCACTTTCTATTCCTGTGAAAAGCGGGGATGAAAAGAACTATAAAGCTGAAGTGACTTTAGATAAAAAAGAAATCACGGCTCCTGTGAAAAAAGGGACGAAAGTCGGAACGCTGACAGTTACATACAAAGGCAGTGACAAAGACTACGGCTTCCTCAAATCCAAAGAGTTCAGCGTGAATCTTGTAACGAAAAATGATGTAGATAAAGCAAACTGGTTTGTTCAGATGATGCGCGGCATCGGAGGCTTCTTCTCCGGAATCTGGAACAGTGCCGTTGATACGGTAACAGGCTGGTTTTAAGAAATAAGAAAGAGCTCTGATGAAAGTTAGGGCTCTTTTGCTTAATATACTGAAAAAACCAAATTGTTAGTAAAAAAATGATATCTATCTCTTTCATCTCGCTGTAAAATGAGAATATCCATATGAAATATTGTATTTCTGGGATACAATAAGAGATAGAAATTATCTAATCATACATTGACTAGGGGGACCAAATAATGGCTCAAACAGGTACTGACCGTGTAAAACGCGGAATGGCGGAAATGCAAAAAGGCGGCGTCATCATGGACGTTGTAAATGCTGAACAAGCGAAGATTGCCGAAGAGGCGGGAGCTGTTGCCGTAATGGCGTTAGAACGTGTTCCGGCTGATATTCGCGCTGCCGGCGGTGTTGCCCGCATGGCTGACCCGACGATCGTTGAAGAAGTAATGAATGCTGTATCCATTCCCGTAATGGCAAAAGCGCGTATCGGACATATCGTTGAAGCGCGTGTCCTTGAAGCAATGGGAGTAGATTATATCGATGAAAGTGAAGTCCTGACTCCTGCTGACGAAGAATTTCATTTAAATAAAAATGAATATACTGTTCCGTTCGTATGTGGATGCCGTGATCTTGGCGAAGCAACGCGCCGTATCGCTGAAGGAGCGTCCATGCTTCGTACAAAAGGCGAACCGGGAACAGGAAACATTGTGGAAGCTGTCCGCCATATGAGAAAAGTAAACGCGCAAGTGCGCAAAGTTGTGGCGATGAGCAATGATGAGCTGATGACTGAAGCTAAAAACCTCGGTGCTCCTTATGAACTGCTTCTTCAAATTAAGCGTGACGGCAAATTGCCTGTTGTCAACTTTGCTGCCGGCGGAGTGGCGACGCCTGCTGATGCGGCATTGATGATGCAGCTTGGCGCTGATGGCGTATTTGTCGGTTCAGGTATTTTCAAATCGGACAATCCTGCTAAATTCGCTAAAGCAATTGTTGAAGCAACGACTCACTACACAGATTACAAACTGATTGCTGAGCTTTCTAAAGAATTGGGCACAGCAATGAAAGGAATCGAAATCTCAAATCTATTGCCGGAACAGCGTATGCAAGAACGCGGCTGGTAAAACCATAGGAGAGCTGGAAGCATGTTAACAATTGGTGTACTTGGACTTCAAGGAGCAGTAAGAGAACATATTCGTTCAATTGAAGCATGTGGTTCAAAAGGTGTCGTGATTAAGCGTCCTGAACAGCTGAATGACATCGACGGCTTAATCCTGCCGGGCGGGGAAAGCACGACTATGCGGCGTTTAATGGATACGTATCATTTTATGGAGCCGCTTCGCGAGTTTGCCGCCCAGGGAAAACCGATGTTCGGCACATGCGCCGGTCTGATTATCTTAGCCAAAGAGATTGCGGGAACGGATAATGCTCATTTAGGGCTGTTAAACGTTGTTGTCGAGCGTAATTCTTTTGGCCGTCAGGTCGACAGCTTTGAGGCTGATCTAACGATTAAAGGCCTTGATGAGCCGTTTACTGGTGTATTTATTCGCGCGCCGCATATTTTAGAAGCCGGAGAAGATGTTGAAGTGCTTTGTGAACATAACGGACGCATCGTGGCTGCAAAACAAGGCCATTTCCTCGGCTGCTCGTTCCATCCTGAATTGACGGATGATCACCGAGTGACAGAGCTGTTTGTGAAAATGGCGGAAAAGCATAAGCAGGAAACAGCTGTATAAAACAGTTGAAAACCGCTGATACTTATAGTACATTATAAACACAAATAAAGATCGAAAAGCGTTGACAGGAAGCAGTAGGAAGCCCCTCTTTCAAAGAGAGCCGATGGGTGGTGCGAATCGGTGAAAGATGCTCTCCGAATCCGTCCTTGAGCGAAATGCTGAAAACAAGTAGGCATTTACGGGAAAACCGTTATGGGTTAAAGCGGGAAGCAAGTGTGAGCTTGTTTTCAATCAGGGTGGCAACGCGAGAGCTCTCGTCCCTTTTAGGGGATGAGGGCTCTTTTTTATTTTCGATAAAAACAGATAGGAGTTGTTAGGCATGATTGACACGAAGGTGCTGAGAGCCAATTTTCAAGAAGTAAAAGCGAAGCTCATTCCAAAAGGCGAAGACTTATCTGACTTTGATAAGTTTGAAGAGCTTGATGAAAAAAGAAGAGAGCTTATCGGGAAAGTAGAAGAGCTGAAGGGAAAACGCAATGAAGTTTCTCAGCAGGTCGCCGTTTTGAAGCGGGAGAAAAAAGACGCTGATCATATTATTAAAGAGATGCGTGAAGTAGGCGAAGAAATTAAGAAGCTTGATGAAGAGCTTCGCACGGTTGAAACGACACTCGAAACCATCCTTCTGTCTATTCCGAACATCCCGCACGATTCAGTGCCTGTCGGGGAAACAGAAGATGATAACATTGAAATTCGCAAGTGGGGAGAGGCACCGGCATTTTCTTATGAGCCGAAACCGCATTGGGATATCGCTGACCACCTGAACATTCTTGATTTTGAACGCGCTTCAAAAGTAACGGGAAGCCGGTTTGTGTTTTATAAAGGATTAGGGGCCCGTCTCGAACGCGCACTCTACAACTTTATGCTCGATCTTCACGTTGACGAATATCATTACACGGAAGTCATTCCTCCTTATATGGTAAACCGTACGAGCATGACAGGTACGGGGCAGCTTCCTAAATTTGAAGAGGATGCTTTTAAAATCAGGGAAGAGGATTATTTCTTAATTCCGACGGCGGAAGTGCCGATTACAAATATGCATCGCGATGAAATCTTATCCGATGATGCATTGCCGATCAATTATGCGGCGTTCAGCGCTTGCTTCCGTTCAGAAGCGGGATCTGCCGGCCGTGATACACGCGGTTTGATCCGCCAGCATCAATTCAACAAGGTTGAGCTTGTGAAATTCGTGAAGCCGGAAGATTCTTATGAGGAGCTTGAGAAATTGACAAATCAAGCTGAGCGGGTGCTTCAGCTGCTCGAACTTCCGTATCGTGTCATGAGCATGTGTACCGGTGATCTGGGCTTTACAGCTGCGAAAAAGTACGATATTGAGGTATGGATTCCAAGCCAAGACACATACCGTGAAATTTCTTCTTGCAGCAACTTTGAAGCGTTCCAGGCAAGACGAGCAAACATTCGATTCAGACGCGAAGCGAAAGGCAAGCCTGAGCATGTGCATACGTTAAACGGTTCAGGTCTGGCAGTCGGCAGAACAGTAGCTGCCATCTTGGAAAACTACCAGCAGGAAGACGGAAGTGTCGTCATTCCGGAAGTGCTTCGTCCTTATATGGGAAATAAAGAAGTCATCAAACCGTAAAAGGTGCGCCCTAGAGGCGCGCCTTTTTTGCTGTTTGGTATAAAGCGGCGACATTCCGGGCTGTGCTTTCAAGGTTAAAACGGCCTGATTCTAAAGCATCTTCAAGACTTACAGCGCCAGGCACGATAGAAAACACAGCGGTGATTCCTCTGTTGTATACATGTTCAAAGTCTTTGCCTAAGGAACCCGCCAATGCGATAACGGGAATTTCTTGAGCGGATGCGCGTGCGGCGATTCCCGCGGGGGTTTTGCCGAATATCGTTTGTCCGTCAATCTGTCCCTCTCCGGTGATTACAAGGTCAGCGCCTTTTATCTGATCTGAAAAGGACAGTGTATCTAATACAACGTCGATACCTCTTTGAAGTTCTGCTTGTAAGAAGGCAATCAGTCCTGCCCCTAAACCTCCTGCGGCACCCGCACCTTTTACAGAATCCGCTTCAATATCGTGTTGCCGTCTCAATACATCAGCGAAATGGCGCAAATTGCTATCCAATACCATTTTTGTCTCCTCGGACGCCCCTTTTTGCGGGCCAAAGACATATGACGCCCCATTTTCGCCGGTCAGGGGATTTTCGACATCGCAGGCGGCACGAATACGAATGTGCTTCAGGTCAGGGGAGAGACCGCTTATATCAATAGAAGCCAGGGTGTGCAAAGAGCCTCCGCCGTCAGGTATCTCCTGACCTTCCTCATTTAAGAAACGCACACCGAGCGCACTCGCCATTCCTGTCCCGGCGTCATTGGTGGCGCTTCCCCCAAGACCGATTATGATCTCACTCGCCCCGCGGGAAGCTGCATCTGCTATCAGTTCACCCGTTCCTCTTGTGGTCGTGTTCAACGGATCTCTGAGATGACGGGGAACGAGATGGAGTCCCGAAGCTTCCGCCATTTCAATGACTGCCGTGCGCCCGTCTCCCAGAAGTCCGTATGCGGCAATTACCGGTGTTCCCAGCGGGCCGGTCACAGTTTTTTTGATAATGCTTCCGCCGGTGGCATCCGTTAAAGCCTGAACGGTTCCTTCTCCGCCGTCAGCCACGGGTATCTTGATATATTCCGCGTCAGGGAAGACCGCTTTGAATCCTTTCTCGATGCTGTCGGCGGCTTCTTTTGATGTCATGCTTTCTTTAAAAGAATCCGGTGCAATTATGACTTTCATTGTGTTCTCCACCTTTATGAGCAGGTTTATCTATTTCAATCTATTCTTGGTTTTCACTGTTTTTCCTGCCCGTATGACATACTGAGGTTGATTTGGAGACAAGACTTTTGTATGATAGTAAAGCTGACGGAAAAGCCGTTTAAGAAAAGAAATAAAAAAATATGAAAAAGCGCTTGACTGAAATTTAGGTCATGTGGTATATTATTAAATGTCGATACGGAGGAATACCCAAGTCCGGCTGAAGGGATCGGTCTTGAAAACCGACAGGGGTGTCAAAGCCCGCGGGGGTTCGAATCCCTCTTCCTCCGCCATATTGATTTTAAACCTAATGAAACTCGAGCATATATTGGAGATTGTTTTGTCCGCTGCATTTGATGCAGCGGATTTTTTATATGCAAAAAAGCGATTTTCTCTTTTGGGGAAAATCGCTTTATTATTTTTATTTCTTTCTGTTTTCATTGATCACGTGACTGATTTTTTCGATCAAAGGTTCCAGTGACTGTTCATCAGCTTCAAGATCATAATCTTCAATGCGTACTTTCAGCACAGGGCAGGCGTTAAAACCGCTGATCCAGTCCTCGTACCGCGTATACATCTCTTCCCAATAGGCACGGTTGGTCTGCAGCTCCATCTCACGGCCCCGCTTTTCAATCCGCTCTATAATGTTTTCAAGATCGCCTTCTAAATAGATCAAAACATCAGGATGCGGGAAGTATGGCGTCATGACCATGGCCTCAAAAAGGCTTGTGTATGTTTTGTAATCTGTCAGCGACATGGTTCCTTTATCGGCATGCATTTTTGCGAATATGCCTGTATCTTCATAAATCGAACGGTCCTGCACGAATCCTCCGCCTGATTCAAACATGTTTTTCTGCTCCTTGAACCGCTCGGCCAGAAAATAAATTTGCAAATGAAAGCTCCAGCGTTCAAAGTCATGATAAAACTTCTCTAAATAAGGGTTTTCATCCACTTCTTCAAGTGAGGTATTAAACCCGAGGCGTTTTGCTAAAGCTTTGGTTAAAGTCGATTTTCCGACTCCTACCGTTCCCGCTACTGTTATAATGGCGTTGTTTGGAATGTGAATATCTTTCATTTAATAAGCTCCTTTACCTGACGGGCAATTCTTTCATAGTCTGTCTTATTCAAAACAAAGTCTTCAGTATCACCATCAATAGTCAGTACAGATATATCCGGATCTTCTTCCTGAAGCTGTCTGATGGCGGTATCGTAATCTGCAATGAGACGTTCCAGATATTGATGTTCGATATTTTTCTCAAACGGGCGCCCGCGTTTTTCGATGCGTTGAAGCAATGTCGGCAGGCTTGCCTTTATGTATACAATGACATTCGGCTTCGGCAAGTCGTGAGTGAGCAGATGATAAATCTGCTTATATTTCTCAAGCTTTTGTCCGTGCAATGTGCGTTCTGCGAAAATAACATTTTTATAAATATGATAATCGGACAAAACGGGCTGTCCTTGTTTTAAATAATCCCGATCAGTGTCTTCAAGCTGTTTATACCTGTGACAGAGAAAAAACATTTCAAGCTGAAAACTCCACTCCTCGATATTATCATAGAACTTATCGAGATACGGGTTGTCTTCCACAATCTCATTAATCATAGGAAAACCGAGCTCTTCAGAAAGCATAGAAGCGAGTGTCGTTTTTCCTGCCCCGATAGGACCTTCTACCGCGATAAAAGGGGCTCTGTTCATTGAAAATCCTCCTTAATTCTGCAAACATCCGTCAGCTGCCGGCCTTTATATTGTATCACACTCTCAGAAACGCCCATGAAAAAAAGACGCTTCCAATTAACGAAACGTCTCTTTCACAATATGGAATTGATCTCCGAGCAAAAGCCAGTTTTGCGGGAAGGAGAGGCCGAGTTTCCAATAGCTGATTCCTCTTAAATGAAGTTCTTTAATTAAATTAAATTTCGCCTGAATGGAGCGGGCGTCTTCAAACCATACTTCATGCTGTTTCTGATTTTCAGCCGTGTATCGAAAGAAGGGAGCCTGGGCGGTTTCGTTATATTGAATGTCGACTTTATAGCGTGCGGCCAGAGCGATCGCCTGCTGAGGACTGACGGCTTTCGCTGTCGTTCCCTGTTTAAAAGGCAGTGTCCAATCGTAGCCGTACATGTTCTGTCCCATGACGATTTTGGAAGAAGGCATTTCTGTCAGCGCGTACTCAATGACATTCCTTACAGGGCCGATTGGTGATACGGCCTGAGCCGGGCCTCCGCTGTACCCCCACTCATATGTCATGATCACGACAAAATCGACGATTTCTCCATGTGCCCTATAGTCATGTGCTTCATACCATTTGCCGGCCTGGGTCGCACTCGTTTTCGGAGCAAGCGCCGTTGAAATCTTCCAGCCTTCCCGATGAAAAATCGTTCTCGCTTCACGTAAAAAACGATTGTAGGCTTCTCTGTCCTGAGGACGCAAATATTCGAAATCAAAATGAATATCGCGGAAGCCGTGCTTTTTGGCCGTGGAGACGATTTCCTGAAAGAGCTTTGTTTTCACCGTATTATCATTTAAGATGAGCCGCCCGAGTTCATCGCTGAATGCGTCATTTTCAAGGTTGGTGATGATCATCATCAATGTGGTGTTGTGCCTGTCGGCGATACTTTTTAAATTGGTCAGGGGCGGTTCTTTTAAAGTCCCGTTCCGCTGCACCTGAAAACTGAATGCGCCGAGGTATGTTAAATAAGGTGAGGCCTCTCTTGCTGCCTGCTGCAGATTAGCGCTTACGCTCGTTCCCCGCGGTTCTATATATGCATTTGATTCGATATCGGGCTTATTCGTCTGCTCCGGAATATACAGGCGGGTCCCGACTTGCACTGTGGAGCTGAGCTGAATTCCGTTCACCCTCGCAAGCTCCGCGGCCGATATATGAAAACGGCCGGCGATTGCCGCAAGAGTATCGCCTTGTCTCACCTCGTAATATTGTCCCTCGATCGGAATGACAAGGGTTTGTCCGACAACCAATGTATTGGGATTAGGCAGTTTATTTGCTTCCGCAATGACATTTGCGGCAATCCGGTAGCGCGCCGCAATAGCAGAAAGTGTGTCGCCCCGTTTCACTACATAAATCTGAATGAAAAACGCCTCCTTTCATATCCGCTATCAAATGTATGAAAAAAGGAGGCTGATCATGTTTATTTTTCGGAGGTAATTTGTTTTTCGGTGGTTATTTCCGCGAAGAGTACATTTTCCATCATGGTCAAAGCGAAATCATTGTCTTCGTCGTTATTGGAAGCGGTGCAGTCTTTCGGGATGGCAATGCTGTATTCCCGCATATAAGCGTCGTTAGCCGTGAACAGCACGCAAATATTACCGGCAATCCCCGTGATCATTAATTGATTCACTTTTAATTCGGTCAGAAGGGTGTGAAGCGCCGTTTCGTAAAATGCGGAATGCTTCGGTTTAATCAGAAAATAATCATCCGGCTGAGGTGAAATATCTTCTATAATGTCGGCGCTTATGTCATTGCTGCATTCCTCCCTGATGGCATCAATATCAGCCTTCCAAAGCCCGTAATGATCATTAATATAAATAATCGGCCAGTTGTTTTGTTTTGCATGCTTCTTTAATGATAAAATACGGGGGACAATTTGTTTGGTTTTTTCAGCAAGACGTTCGCCCATATCAAATTGAAAATTATTGATCATATCGACAATCAGAAGGGCTGTGTTGTTAGGTTCAGTCAATACCGGCAACTCCTTTCTGCTGAGGTATTCTTATTTTAACCTTTATGAGACATGAAAAAACTTAAGAAGAGAGCTTGAACCGATGAATGATGAATATTATATGAGAGAAGCCATAAAAGAAGCGAAGAAAGCAGAAGCGAAAGGGGAAGTGCCGATCGGAGCCGTCCTTGTTCTGCACGATGAGATCGTGGCGCGGGCGCATAATCTGCGGGAGACGGAACAGCGCTCACTTGCCCACGCGGAAATGCTGGCGATAGACGAAGCGTGCCGCAAGCTGGGAACATGGAGACTTGAGGACGCCGTTCTTTATGTCACTTTAGAGCCGTGCCCGATGTGTGCGGGAGCCGTCGTGCTTTCCAGAGTCGATAAGGTCGTGTTCGGCGCATTTGATCCCAAGGGAGGCTGTACAGGAACGCTGATGAACCTTTTGCAGGAGGAACGGTTCAACCACCAAGCGGAAGTGGTGAGCGGAGTGCTCGAAGAAGAGTGCGGAGAAATGCTCAGCGCTTTTTTCAGAAAGCTGCGCCGGCAAAAGAAAGATAAGAGGAAAAAGTTGTCTGATTAGTACGGTTGCATTTTCTGCCTGAAGCAGATATACTTATGTGTGCATCATAAATGGTGCGCATATAAAAATTTGATATTTATTTTGCCGTGCTAAGCGGGGAGGTAGCGGTGCCCTGTACCCGCAATCCGCTCTAGCGGGGCCGAATCCCTTCTCGAGGTTCGTTTACTGTAAGGCCTGCCTTAAGTAAGTGGCGTTGACGTCTGGGTCCTGCGCAATGGGAATTCATGAACCATGTCAGGTCCGGAAGGAAGCAGCATTAAGTGAAACCTCTCATGTGCCGCAGGGTTGCCTGGGCTGAGCTAACTGCTTAAGTAACGCTTAGGGTAGCGAATCGACAGAAGGTGCACGGTAAATCAATCATCAAATTTCAGACTCACCTGTTTATGGCAGGTGAGTTTTTTCGTATATGAAAAACGGGTTTTGGCGTTAAAAGCCCGTTCATGTATAATAAACATGATGAATAACAGAGGAGGGCGCATCCTGTGGGTTACCAAGCTTTATATCGAGTATTTAGGCCTCAGCAGTTTGAAGATGTGGTCGGACAGGAACACATTACGAAAACGCTGCAAAATGCCCTTTTGCAAAAGAAATTTTCTCATGCATATCTGTTTTCTGGACCACGAGGAACGGGAAAAACCAGTGCAGCTAAAATATTTGCGAAAGCAGTCAACTGTGAGCACGCCCCTGTAGAAGAACCGTGCAATGAATGCGCGGCGTGCAAGGGGATCACAAACGGCTCTATATCAGATGTGATCGAAATAGATGCGGCGTCGAATAACGGCGTAGACGAAATCCGCGACATCCGTGACAAAGTAAAATTCGCCCCGTCGGCCGTCACTTACAAGGTATATATTATAGATGAGGTGCATATGCTCTCTATCGGCGCATTCAACGCGCTTCTGAAAACGCTGGAAGAACCGCCGGCACATTGCATTTTCATATTAGCTACGACTGAGCCTCATAAGATTCCTTTAACCATTATCTCCAGATGTCAGCGTTTTGACTTCAAACGGATTACATCCCAAGCAATTGTCGGACGAATGAAGATAATCGTCGATGCAGAGCAGCTGAAGGTGGAAGAAGGCGCCCTTGATATCATAGCGAGTGCTGCGGACGGGGGAATGAGGGACGCGCTGAGCCTGCTCGATCAAGCCGTATCATTCAGCGGCGATGAGCTGGCGGTGGATGACGCATTGCTCATTACCGGGGCCGTTTCCCAGCACTATATTGGAAAACTGGCATCCGCTCTTCACCGCAAACAGGTTTCCGAGGCGTTGGAAACACTGAATGAATTACTCCAGCAGGGGAAAGATGCGGCCAAACTGATTGAAGATATGATCTTTTATTTCAGGGATATGCTCTTGTACCAGGCTGCTCCCGATTTAGAAGGAGTCCTGGAGAAGGTGAAGGTCGATGAAATGTTCCGGGATCTGAGCGGTGAAATACCGGCCCCCGCTTTATATGAGATGATTGATATCCTGAATAAAAGCCATCAGGAAATGAAGTGGACGAACCACCCAAGAATCTTTTTTGAAGTGGCTGTCGTGAAAATATGCCAGACGGCGCAGCAGTCCGGCGCAGACATCCCTGAGGTCGGCATGCTGATGAATAAGATCCAGCAGCTTGAGCAGGAAGTGGAAAGGCTGAAAACCTCCGGTGTGAAAGTTCAGGCGGAAAGCGCTCCGAAAGAAGCCCCGCGTCCTCAAAAAGGCGGAAAAAGCCATTACAAAGCTCCGGTCGGACGAATCCATGAAATATTGAAGGAAGCCACAAGACCTGACCTTGAACAGCTTAAAAGCAGCTGGGGCAAGCTGCTGGCACACCTGAAACAGCAGAATAAGGTGTCCCATGCGGCTCTTTTGAATGACAGTGAACCGGTGGCCGCTGCCCAGAAGGCATTTGTGCTTAAATTTAAATACGAAATCCATTGTAAAATGGTTGCCGAAGACAATAACGGAGTCCGTACGAATCTTGAACAGATTCTCGAATCAATGCTCGGGAAAAGAATGGATTTGATTGGCGTTCCGGAAGCACAATGGGGTAAAATAAGAGAAGAATTTTTAAATGATCATCAGCAGGAAAGTGAAGGATCAAACGAACCGGCTGAAGAAGATCCGCTTATTGCAGAGGCGAAAAAACTTGTCGGAGCGGATTTAATCGAAATAAAAGACTAATGAGATGAAAGAGAGTGATTGAATATGCGTGGCGGAATGGGAAACATGCAAAAAATGATGAAACAGATGCAAAAAATGCAAAAGGATATGGCTAAGGCTCAGGAGGAGCTTGCTGAAAAAGTGCTTGAAGGCACAGCGGGCGGCGGAATGGTGACTGTAAAGGTTAACGGTCAAAAAGAAGTTGTAGACGTTGCGATTAAAGAAGAAGTTGTTGATCCGGAAGACATCGAAATGCTTCAGGACCTGGTTCTTGCTGCGACAAACGACGCCCTCAAAAAAGTGGATGACATGACGAATGAGACAATGGGACAATTTACAAAAGGAATGAACATACCGGGTTTATTCTAGGGGGATAAATAAACATGCAGTATCCTGAACCAATATCAAAGCTGATTGACAGCTTTATGAAATTGCCAGGGATCGGACCGAAAACAGCGGTTCGTCTGGCTTTTTTTGTTCTAGGTATGAAAGAAGACACAGTATTGGATTTTGCTAAGGCGCTTGTCAATGCGAAGCGGAATCTGACATATTGCTCGATTTGCGGACATATTACAGATCAGGACCCTTGTTATATATGCGAGGATACAAGAAGAGATAAGTCTGTTATTTGTGTCGTGCAGGACCCTAAAGATGTTATTGCAATGGAGAAAATGAAGGAATATAACGGCCAGTATCATGTGCTTCACGGCGCGATTTCTCCAATGGACGGCATCGGCCCGGAGGATATTAAGATTCCGGAACTGCTGAAGCGCCTTCAGGATGACCAAGTGACAGAAGTTATTCTCGCAACCAACCCTAATATTGAAGGGGAAGCAACAGCGATGTATATATCGAGGCTGTTAAAGCCCTCAGGCATCAAGCTCTCCCGTATTGCCCACGGCCTGCCCGTCGGCGGCGATTTGGAATATGCTGATGAGGTCACTCTTTCAAAAGCGCTTGAAGGAAGACGTGAATTGTAAGGGAGGAAATGGCGAGGCATGGGTTTTCTTCGCAGAAATACATTAAGAAAAGAGTTTGACGAAAAGCTGATTGAACAGCTCTTTAAACAAAAGGAAGAATGGAACAGACAGAAGAGTCTGGTCGATAAAAGTCTTGAGCCCTCGGCTGAGGTGCTGTTTGAGCTGAAAGTCGCTGAATCTAAGTATTTTTTTTATTTGAAAGAAGCGAAGCAGCGGAATTTAAAAATGAGCAGGTGGAAGTAAGAGGTCTATTCTCCGGGATCTTCTCATAAGCTTGTACTAAACAAGCGAGGGGGAAGATTCATGGAGCCTTTTTTCATTATCGGTTTAATTGTCGGTCTGGTTGCTTTGCTTTTTTTATGGGGAGTATCTCCAAAGCCAGTAAGATGGATTGGTTTGACTGCCATTAAGTTTATTGCTGGTGCGATTCTTCTGGTGGGTGTGAATTTGTTCGGCGGGAGTCTCGGCATTCATATTCCTGTTAATCTGGTTACAACCGGTGTCAGCGGGATTTTAGGAATCCCCGGCATCGCTGCTTTAATCGTCATTAAACGCTTCATCATTTAATTTGTCGATTATTGTTGACATGATGGATGAAGGGTGATATTCTAATATACGTCGCTGATGACGAAACAGATTCTCGAAAAAAGAATTTAAAAAAGTTATTGACGATGATAACAACGATATGATATAATAATTAAGTCGCTTCGAGAGAAGTGAACAAAGTTCTTTGAAAACTAAACAAGACAAAACGTACCTGTTAATTCAAAGTTTTAAATAAATCGCACAGCGATGTGCGTAGTCAGTCAAACTACTTTATCGGAGAGTTTGATCCTGGCTCAGGACGAACGCTGGCGGCGTGCCTAATACATGCAAGTCGAGCGGACAGATGGGAGCTTGCTCCCTGATGTTAGCGGCGGACGGGTGAGTAACACGTGGGTAACCTGCCTGTAAGACTGGGATAACTCCGGGAAACCGGGGCTAATACCGGATGCTTGTTTGAACCGCATGGTTCAGACATAAAAGGTGGCTTCGGCTACCACTTACAGATGGACCCGCGGCGCATTAGCTAGTTGGTGAGGTAACGGCTCACCAAGGCGACGATGCGTAGCCGACCTGAGAGGGTGATCGGCCACACTGGGACTGAGACACGGCCCAGACTCCTACGGGAGGCAGCAGTAGGGAATCTTCCGCAATGGACGAAAGTCTGACGGAGCAACGCCGCGTGAGTGATGAAGGTTTTCGGATCGTAAAGCTCTGTTGTTAGGGAAGAACAAGTGCCGTTCAAATAGGGCGGCACCTTGACGGTACCTAACCAGAAAGCCACGGCTAACTACGTGCCAGCAGCCGCGGTAATACGTAGGTGGCAAGCGTTGTCCGGAATTATTGGGCGTAAAGGGCTCGCAGGCGGTTTCTTAAGTCTGATGTGAAAGCCCCCGGCTCAACCGGGGAGGGTCATTGGAAACTGGGGAACTTGAGTGCAGAAGAGGAGAGTGGAATTCCACGTGTAGCGGTGAAATGCGTAGAGATGTGGAGGAACACCAGTGGCGAAGGCGACTCTCTGGTCTGTAACTGACGCTGAGGAGCGAAAGCGTGGGGAGCGAACAGGATTAGATACCCTGGTAGTCCACGCCGTAAACGATGAGTGCTAAGTGTTAGGGGGTTTCCGCCCCTTAGTGCTGCAGCTAACGCATTAAGCACTCCGCCTGGGGAGTACGGTCGCAAGACTGAAACTCAAAGGAATTGACGGGGGCCCGCACAAGCGGTGGAGCATGTGGTTTAATTCGAAGCAACGCGAAGAACCTTACCAGGTCTTGACATCCTCTGACAATCCTAGAGATAGGACGTCCCCTTCGGGGGCAGAGTGACAGGTGGTGCATGGTTGTCGTCAGCTCGTGTCGTGAGATGTTGGGTTAAGTCCCGCAACGAGCGCAACCCTTGATCTTAGTTGCCAGCATTCAGTTGGGCACTCTAAGGTGACTGCCGGTGACAAACCGGAGGAAGGTGGGGATGACGTCAAATCATCATGCCCCTTATGACCTGGGCTACACACGTGCTACAATGGGCAGAACAAAGGGCAGCGAAACCGCGAGGTTAAGCCAATCCCACAAATCTGTTCTCAGTTCGGATCGCAGTCTGCAACTCGACTGCGTGAAGCTGGAATCGCTAGTAATCGCGGATCAGCATGCCGCGGTGAATACGTTCCCGGGCCTTGTACACAC
>NZ_JBBOYV010000001.1:37500-557500 GCF_038008305.1 Bacillus sp. FSL K6-2819
TTGACCAGGTAAACCCTGATGATCTGCAGATGAAGAATAAAGGATTTTTCGCCCGTTTGTTTAAAAGGGTATCTGGTTCTGTGCAGGAAGTGCTTTCGAAATATCAAAAGACAAGTGTGCAGATTGAGCGTATCAGCAGAAGGCTCGAGCATTCTAAAAATGTGCTGTTGAGTGACAATAAACTGTTAGATCAACTGTACGCCCAAAATAAACAATACTTCTCTGACTTAAATCTGTATATAGCGGCGGGTGAATTAAAGTTAGATGAGCTGAAAACAAAGCTGATTCCCGAAGCGGCAAGAAAAGCCGAATCACGGGAACACAATCAAATGGCCGCGCAGGAAGTGAATGATCTTCGCCAGTTTGCCGACCGTCTGGATAAGAGAGTGCATGATCTGCTTCTGAGCAGGCAGATTACGCTTCAGAGTGCGCCGCAAATCCGTTTGATTCAAAACACGAATCAGGCACTGGCGGAAAAAATTCAGTCCTCCATTGTTACGGCTATTCCATTATGGAAGAATCAAGTTGCGATCGCGCTGACGCTTATGAGGCAGCGGAGTGCGGCAGATGCGCAGCAGAAGGCGGCTGATACGACAAATCAATTGCTGCTGAAAAACGCTGAACTTCTGAAAACAAGTACAGTCGAGACAGCCAAAGCTAATGAGCGAGGCCTTGTTGAGGCAGATACCCTCAAAAAAGTGCAGGAAAGCTTAGTCAGCACACTTGAAGAAATCATGTCTATTCAAGAAGACGGCAGGATGAAACGCAAACGTGCCGAAGAGGAGCTTGTTATCATGGAAGGCGACTTGAAAAAGAAGCTGCTTAATATGACGCTCGGCCGTGATGACGTCTAGCTGGCAAAAAGTCTTAGCTTTAAGTTGGCTCACAGGCACGATATAATAAGAAAGACAGGCAAAGGATTTGTTTAAAAATGGACACACCTTTATATACAGCGCTGCTGAAGCATGCGCACCGAAATACGTATTCTTTTCATGTTCCGGGACATCACAATGGAGATGTCTTTTTTGATGAAGCCAAATCTGTATATCAATCTCTTTTATCTATTGATATGACTGAGATCACGGGGCTTGATGACTTGCATCACCCAACGGGAGTCATCAAAGAAGCACAAGATTTGGTGAGCAGGCTTTACGGCTCTCAGGAAAGCTTCTTTCTCGTCAATGGAACGACTGCCGGCAACCTGGCGATGATTTTGGCTGTTTGTGAACCGGACGAACCCATCCTGATTCAGCGTAATTGTCACAAATCTGTTTTTCATGCGGTGGCAATGGCCGGAGCCAAGCCGGTGTATTTGGCACCGGAAATTGATAAAAATATGCATGTGCCTTCCTATGTATCCCTTTCAGTCATCGAAAAAGCGTTAGCGTCATATCCGAATGCGAAAGGCCTTGTTCTGACCAACCCGACTTACTACGGGCATGCTGCCGATTTGAATGCGGCAGTTAAAAAAGCTCATTCATACGGCGTTCCTGTACTGGTAGACGAGGCTCATGGTGCTCACTTTGTGTTGGGTGAACCGTTCCCGCCTTCATCATTGGCTATGGGGGCGGATGCAGTTGTTCAATCGGCTCACAAAACGCTTCCGGCTATGACGATGGGATCTTACTTTCATTTAAACAGCAGCCGGATTGACAGAGATCGATTAACCTATTATCTAAGCAGTTTGCAAAGCAGCAGCCCGTCATATCCGATTATGGCATCTTTAGATACGGCGCGCGCTTATATACAGGATATCGCTGAAAAAGGAACACTCCCTGTTCATATAGCGCACATTGAGCAAATAAAACGGAACTTCGCATCAATTTCTTCTATTGAAGTAATCGAGCCCTCCGGATATGGGATCAAAGCGGACCCGTTAAAACTCATTCTTCGCTCAAAGCTCGGACATTCCGGCTATTCATTACAAAATATTTTGGAGAGCGAAGGCATTTTTGCCGAGCTGGCTGACGAGTATCAAGTATTGCTCGTACTGCCGATAGGCGGCCGGCGGATGATTAAACAGGAAACCGTAAAAAACATACAGCAGAAACTGGAGAATACACCGCCCGATAGACTGCCGGAAGCAGTGGATTGGACATTCCCATCCATTACGACACTTGAATATCCGCAAAATGAAATGCGCAAGTTTGCAAAAGAGCTTACGGATATGAATAAAGCGGCCGGTCGCTTGCATGCGGGGAATATTATTCCTTATCCTCCGGGAATCCCGCTTATCATGGACGGAGAACGGATAACAGAAGAGATCGTACAAAAGCTTTCCCGTTTAATCGGCATGGATGCGCATATTCAAGGCTTGTTAAACGGGGAACAATTACTTGTTTATACAGAAGAGGAGAAATCATGAGCGGTTTATTTATTACATTTGAAGGTCCTGAAGGTGCAGGAAAAACGACAGTGCTTCAGGAAATAAAAGATATTCTGTCGGCGGAGGGGCACCCGGTGACAGCGACAAGAGAACCGGGCGGCATTGACATTGCTGAGCAGATCAGAGAAGTGATCTTAAATAAAAACAATACACTGATGGATGCCAAAACGGAAGCGCTCCTTTACGCCGCGGCCAGAAGACAGCATTTAGTCGAAAAGGTGCAGCCTGCATTGAAAGAAGGGCGCATTGTACTGTGTGATCGTTTCATCGACAGCTCACTGGCTTATCAAGGCTATGCGAGAGGACTGGGCATTGATGAAGTTTTTTCTATCAACCGGTTTGCAATTGGCGATACGATGCCTGATGTCACCATCTATTTTTCTATCGATCCGGAAGAAGGGCTGAAACGGATTACGTCGAATGATTCAAGAGAAAAGAATCGTCTCGACCTTGAGGCGCTGCATTTTCACACGAAAGTACGGGAAGGGTACCAAAAAGTCATGCAGCGTTTTCCGGAAAGATTCCATACAATCGACGCATCGAGAAAGAAGGAATTCGTCATTCAAGACGCGCTTCAGGTGATAAATGAGGCATTGAAAAAAATTCAGTTGTGACCTGTTTCTCATAAGTTGATATAATGAATGTAACGACAATGTTCTTTCCAACCTAAAGGGGGCCTAGAGAATGAAATTAATAGTGGCAGTGGTGCAGGATCAGGACAGCAACAGGCTTTTGAAAGTATTAACCGACCACAACTTCAGGGTGACGAAGCTTGCGACAACAGGCGGATTTCTTAAATCAGGCAATACGACGTTTATGATCGGAGTGGAAGATATCCGTGTCGATAAAGCGCTCAGCCTCATTAAAGAAAATGGCTGTAAACGCGATCAGATGATTGCCCCGGTATCCCCGATGGGCGGGAATGCGGATTCTTACGTTCCATATCCCGTCGAAGTGGAAGTCGGCGGAGCGACGGTCTTTGTCCTTCCGGTCGATGAATTTCATCAATTTTAAGGATTTGACGACGTGAAAATAAATTCTGACTTACGCACCTTTATTGAGAAAAAGCAGCAGCCTGCCTATAAAGTGGCAGAGCTTTCCGGAACTTTTAAAAGTTCAATGGACAGCCAAAGCAGTAAGCTGAAGTTTGATCAGCTAAGCAGGTTCTTAACGGATATAGAAACGTTCGGGAAAAGACTGACGAAATCGAGGAACTTCAAAGACTTAGCAAAATTCAAAGGGCTGGTGAAGCGTTTTGTAAAAGAGGCCGTAGACAGCGGGTTATCGCATGAGACGGCGAAAAGCTTCGACCTGTACGGCAACAGCCGGACCCTGGGACTTGTGAAAGAAATAGATGAAAAACTGATTCAGCTGACGGAAGAGATGTTGGATCAGGAAAAACCGGCAATTGATTTGCTGGATCGAATCGGAGAAATAAAAGGTTTATTGATTAACCTTTACACATAGAGAGTGATACAATGGCAATATCATGGAAGGAAATGACCGAGCAGCAGCCCAGAGTGATGCGGCTTTTGCATAATAGCATTGAAAAGAAAAGGCTTTCTCACGCATATCTGTTTGAAGGCAAAAAAGGTACGGGCAAATTGGATGCCGCACTGCTTCTCGCAAAAAGCTTTTTTTGCCTTGAAGCCGGGACTGAGCCATGCGGGGAGTGCCGGAACTGCAAGCGTATTGCATCCGGAAACCATCCTGACCTGCACGTGGTTCAGCCCGACGGACTATCAATTAAAAAGGCTCAGATCCAATCGCTGCAGGAGGAGTTTTCTAAAACCGGACTGGAATCGCATAAAAAACTGTACATTATATCCCATGCGGATCAAATGACGACAAATGCGGCAAACAGTCTGCTGAAATTTTTAGAGGAGCCGAGTCAAGACACCATCGCAATTCTCATTACTGAGCAGCTCCACAGAATACTGGATACCATCGTTTCGAGATGTCAGGTTCTTCCGTTTCAGCCGCTTCAGCCGAAAGCGATAGAAGAGAGACTGATGGAGCAGGAAGTAAGCCCTCACATGGCCAGACTCTTAGCAAATATGACAAATAACATTGCGGAAGCAGTCGAATTAAGTCGAAATGATGAGTTTGCAGAGTCCAGAGCGAAAGTGATAAAATTGTATGAAGTCTTACATCAGCGGAAAGGACATGCCTTTTTCTTCATTCAGGATCAGTGGGTGCCCTTTTTCAAAGAAAAAACCCATCAAGAAATGGGTCTTGATATGCTCTTATTGATATACCGTGATGTATTATCCATCCAAATTGGAAATGAAGATAAACTGATTTATCAAGACTTATTCCAATCAATAAAACAGCATGCGCTGCAATTTACACAACAAAGCGTTACGAACCAAATTCTCGCTGTTTTAGAAGCAAAAAAACGGCTTCATTCCAATGTGAATGCGCAGGGATTAATGGAGCACTTGGTGTTAACGTTGCAGGAGGGATAAGCTTGTACAACGTAATAGGCGTCCGCTTTAAAAAAGCGGGAAAAATTTATTATTTTGATCCGAACGGATTTGATATAGAACAGGACAGCTGCGTCATTGTTGAAACCGTAAGAGGTGTCGAATACGGACAGGTTGTCATCGCAAATAAACAAGTGGACGAGCATGATGTTGTGCTTCCGCTTCGAAAAGTCATTCGCGTTGCTGATGAACGCGATCTTCTCATTGTAGAAGAAAACAAACAAGAGGCCCTGTCCGCTTTTGAAATCTGTCAGAAAAAAGTGGCTGATCACGGCTTAGATATGAAACTGGTTGATGTTGAGTTTACGTTTGACCGCAATAAAGTCATTTTTTACTTCACAGCCGACGGACGGGTTGATTTCAGGGAATTGGTCAAAGACTTGGCTTCTATCTTTAAAACAAGAATCGAATTGCGTCAAATCGGTGTGAGAGACGAAGCGAAAATGCTCGGCGGTATCGGCCCGTGCGGGAGAATGCTTTGCTGCTCCACGTTCCTCGGTGATTTTGAACCGGTGTCCATCAAAATGGCGAAGGACCAAAATTTATCGTTGAACCCAACGAAAATTTCGGGTCTGTGCGGCCGTTTGATGTGCTGTTTGAAGTACGAAAATGATGAGTATGAGACGGCGAAAGAACAGCTACCGGATTTAGGCGAAATGATTACAACGGCAAACGGCCCCGCAAAGGTTGTCGGTCTTAATATTCTGGAACGGGTGCTTCAGGTGGAACTGAAGAATCGTGAAAAAGTGATAGAATATACTTGGGAAGAGCTCTTGGAAGAGGGCGTCGTATCCGCACAAACCACAGATTAACGAGGTGTGGAACCTTGGATAAAAAAGAGTTAATTGATACTGTCATAAACCTGGAGGAACAAATCGGTTCGCTGTACCGTCAGCTGGGTGACTTAAAGCAGCATATCGGCGAAATGATTGAAGAGAATCACCATCTGCAGCTTGAAAATAAGCATTTGCGGAAGCGGCTTGATGACACGACAGAGCAAATTGAGAAATTCAAGGCCGATCAGAAAGAAACAAAAACACAGAAGGCAGAGCAGAGTGATATAGGAGAAGGGTACGATAATCTGGCCCGGCTGTATCAAGAAGGCTTTCATATTTGCAACGTCCATTATGGGAGCGTCCGCAAGGGAGATTGCCTTTTTTGTCTGTCCTTCTTAAATAAAAAATAAGGAAAAGGCTTCCGCTGATGTCGGAAGCCTTTTTCAAAGAGTGCTGAAAGGAATAAGATTATGGTTTCATTACGTGATGATGAAAGATTGGATTACTTATTAGCAGAGGATATGAAAATTGTACAGAGCCCGACGGTTTTCGCTTTTTCGCTAGATGCCGTGCTGCTGTCAAAGTTTGCATACGTTCCGATTCAAAAGGGCAACATCGTTGATTTATGTACGGGAAATGGGATTGTGCCGCTTTTGCTCAGCACAAGGTCAAAAGCGGATATCACAGGGGTTGAAATTCAGGAGCGTTTGTATGATATGGCGCTCCGAAGTGTCGAATACAACGGTCTGGGCGGTCAGATCAGCCTCATTCATGATGATCTGAAAAATATGCCGGATAGACTCGGACATAATAAATATGACGTTGTCACTTGCAACCCGCCTTATTTTAAAACGCCGAAAGAGGCTGAGCAGAATCTGAACGAACATCTCAGAATCGCAAGGCACGAAATTCTTTGCACGCTTGAAGATGTGATTTCCGTCAGCAGCAAACTGCTGAAACAAGGCGGAAAAGCGGCCCTCGTTCATCGGCCGGGAAGGCTTTTGGAAATCTTTGAATTAATGAAAGCATACCGAATAGAACCGAAACGGGTGCAGTTTATTTATCCGAAACAAGGTAAAGAAGCGAATACCATTTTGGTTGAAGGCATTAAAGGCGGCCGCCCTGATCTCAAAATTCTTCCTCCGCTGTTTGTATATAATGAACAAAATGAATATACGAAAGAGATCCGCACCATTTTATATGGAGACGAATAGTCATTTCTTTTATGTGCTGCTGTGCAATGACAACAGTCTGTATGCCGGTTATACAAATGATCTGCAAAAACGGCTGAAGACCCACAATGAGGGAAAGGGCGCAAAGTACACAAGGGCGAGAAGGCCGGTTTCGTTATGCCATGCGGAATCATTTGAAACAAAACGGGAAGCGATGCAGGCGGAATATCGTTTTAAGCAGCTGACCCGAAAGAAAAAAGAACAATATATAGAAGAAAAACGAAGCAGCAAGGAGGCTGTATATGTTAAGTCGCCAGATGAGTTTTAACGGAAAATCCGAAATGGGAATTCTTTATCTTGTTCCTACACCGATCGGCAACTTGGAGGACATGACCTTTCGTGCAGTGGAGACGCTGAAATCGGTCGATGTCATCGCTGCCGAAGATACGAGACAGACGAAAAAGCTGTGTCACGTCTATGACATAGAAACATCTCTCACCAGCTATCATGAACATAATAAAGAAAGCAGCGGCCATAAAATCATTGAATGGCTGAAAACAGGAAAGAATGTGGCACTGGTCAGTGACGCCGGTATGCCGACAATTTCCGACCCGGGGGCTGAGATTGTAAGAGATTTCACCCAAATCGGCGGATATGTCGTTCCGCTTCCGGGAGCAAATGCGGCGTTAACCGCGCTGACCGCATCAGGTATCACCCCGCAGCCGTTTTTCTTCTATGGATTCTTAAACAGACAGAAAAAAGAAAAGAAGAAGGAACTCGAAATCCTGAAAAAACGGCAGGAAACGATGATATTTTACGAAGCGCCGCACAGGTTAAAAGAAACATTAACAGCAATGCATGCCGTTTTGGGAAATCGAAACATCGCCGTCACGAGGGAATTAACGAAAAAGTACGAGGAATTCATCAGAGGAACGATCGCCGAAGTAATTGAATGGGCAAATGAAGACCAAATCCGCGGTGAGTTCTGTCTCGTTGTCGAAGGCAATCAAGCCGCTGAACCGGATGAAGACGACAAACCCTGGTGGATGGAGCTTTCTGAAAAAGAGCATGTGGAACATTACATAAATGAAGGGGCTTCTTCCAAACAGGCCATAAAACAAACAGCGGTAGATCGGGACGTACCGAAACGCGAGATCTATGACGCTTATCACATTCAATCATAAAAAAAACCGTTCTTGCGTCACAACAAGAACGGTTTTTGTATGAAATAACTTATTTTTGGTTTTGAAGCTGGTTTTGAATTTCAGAGATGATTTGCTCAGCGCCTTCTTTGCTGAGTACCAATTTGCCGCCGGCAAGTTTAAGGTTATCATCAGAGACTTCACCAGTTACTTGGCAAGTCATGTTTGGTTTATATTTTTTAAGGATGATTTTTTCATCATCAACATAAATTTCAAGAGCGTCTTTTTCTGCGATGCCCAGTGTACGGCGAAGTTCGATAGGGATAACTACGCGTCCAAGTTCATCAACTTTACGTACGATACCAGTAGATTTCATTAACAGTCTCCTCCCGAGAGATAATTATTTGTAGTTTATATTTTTCTTCGTCATTATTCGACAAAATTCCTTACATTCCTAGCATAACAAGGTTTCCAATAATCGTCAATCATTTTGTTTACTATTGTTTGTAAGAATTAGTTCTTATAGTAAGTAAAGCCTTGGAAATCCTGAAATAACAGGCTTTTTGACTGCTTTTTCGAACCTATTATCCTATGGAAAATCCTTTTAAATCAAGACTTTCGAACCAAGATGTTTTATATTAGTAGATTATATACGACAAAATTCGACATGTTAAGACTTTATTTAATTTCAATAAAAATTTTTAATTTTATTTACTCTTTTACGCGCAGTACGTATATATCCTTGATCTTAAAGGCTAAGATGGTATCATAGATAGAGGACAAATATCAATATTGTATATCAAATAAAACCGCTCTCGTCCTTTGGGCGTGAGCTTTTCGACATTCTGAATGGGAGGTTGCAACATGCCGCAAGAGAATAATACTTTTTATATTACGACCCCGATATATTATCCGAGCGGAAAATTACATATCGGCCATGCTTATACTACCGTGGCCGGCGATGCAATGGCGCGTTACAAAAGATTAAAGGGATTTGACGTTCGCTACTTAACCGGAACGGATGAACACGGACAAAAAATCCAGCAGAAAGCGGAGGAAGAGAATATCACGCCTCAAGCGTATGTAGACCGCGCTGTTGCTGAAATCCAAAAATTGTGGAAGCAGCTCGACATTTCTCACGATGATTTCATCCGGACTACGGAAAGCCGGCACAAAGAAATCATTGAGAAAGTGTTTCAAAAGCTTCTTGATAATGGTGATATTTATCTGGATGAGTATGAGGGCTGGTACAGCATTCCTGACGAAACATTCTATACTGAAACACAGCTGGTGGATGTGGAACGTAATGAGAAGGGCGAGGTTGTCGGCGGAAAAAGCCCGGACAGCGGCCACCCTGTCGAATTAATCAAAGAGGAATCATACTTCTTCCGCATGAGCAAATATGCAGACCGCCTGCTGAAGTTTTATGAAGAAAACCCTTCATTTATCCAGCCGGAATCACGCAAAAATGAAATGATTAATAACTTCATTAAACCGGGTCTTGAAGATTTGGCCGTTTCCAGAACGACGTTTGACTGGGGCGTAAAAGTGCCGGGAAATCCGAAGCATGTCGTGTATGTATGGATTGACGCATTATTCAACTATATTACAGCGCTCGGTTACGATACGGAAAATGACGAGCTTTACAAAAAGTACTGGCCGGCTGACGTTCACCTGGTCGGTAAGGAAATTGTCCGTTTCCACACCATCTACTGGCCGATTATGCTGATGGCGCTTGATCTCCCGTTGCCTAAGCAAGTTTTCGCGCATGGCTGGTTATTGATGAAAGACGGAAAAATGTCGAAATCAAAAGGAAACGTTGTTGATCCGGTAACATTGATTGAACGTTACGGCTTGGATGAGCTTCGTTATTACCTGCTTCGCGAAGTGCCGTTCGGTTCAGACGGTGTCTTTACGCCGGAAGGTTTCGTAGAACGAATTAATTATGACTTGGCAAACGACTTAGGAAATCTTCTGAATCGGACAGTCGCCATGATCCAAAAATATTTTGACGGTGAGATTGGTTCATATGAAGGAAATGTGACCGATTTTGATCAAGAGCTTTCTTCTGTAGCCGGAGAAACGGTTCAAGCTTATGAAAAGGCAATGGAAAACATGGAGTTTTCAGTAGCTTTATCAACGCTATGGCAATTGATCAGCCGTACGAACAAATATATTGATGAAACTGCTCCGTGGGTGCTGGCAAAAGATCCGGAAAAAGAAAAAGAATTACGCTCAGTCATGTATCATTTAGCTGAATCATTGCGTATTTCGGCTGTACTTCTTCAGCCTTTCTTGACGCAAACACCTGAAAAAATGTTTGCCCAGCTCGGAGTTGAGGATCAGTCTCTTAAAGCTTGGGACAGCATTCAGACATTTGGCCAATTAAAGAGCACAAAAGTGAAAAAAGGGGAACCGCTTTTCCCTCGTCTTGAAGCTGAAGAGGAAGTAGCTTACATCAAGCAAAAAATGCAGGGGACTGCTCCTGTGAAAGAAGAAAAGGCGGAAGAGCCGCAAGAAGTTGAGCGCCTTCCTGAAATTACGTTTGATCAATTCATGGATACAGAACTTCGCGTTGCAGAAGTCTTGTCCGCAGAACCGGTAAAAAAAGCGGATCGTCTGTTGAAACTGCAAATTGATTTGGGCTTTGAACAGCGCCAAGTTGTATCAGGTATCGCGAAACATTACACACCGGATCAGCTTGTGGGAATGAAAATCATTTGTGTAACGAACTTAAAACCGGTAAAACTGAGAGGCGAGCTTTCTCAAGGGATGATCCTCGCAGGAGAATCTGACGGTGTCCTCAAGGTTGTAGCTGTCGATCAGTCATTACCGAAAGGCACTAGAATTAAATAATAAGGGGCAAAAGGTGTTTCACGTGTAACATTCCGTCGAACACCTTTTGTTTTTCAACAAGAAAGGAGTTTTTATGATGCTTTTTGATACACATGCGCACTTAAACGCCGAGCAATTCGACACAGATCTTGAGGAAGTCATTGCTCGTGCAAAGGCTGAAAAGGTTGAACGAATTGTCGTTGTCGGATTCGACAAACCCACTATCACGCGGGCGATGGAACTGATTGAGGAATATCACTTTATATACGCTGCGATCGGCTGGCATCCGGTAGATGCAATCGACATGACAGAAGAAGATTTAACGTGGATTAAGGAACTGTCCTCTCACGAAAAAGTCGTGGCAATCGGAGAAATGGGCCTTGATTATCACTGGGACAAATCACCAAAGGATATTCAAAAAGAGGTGTTCCGAAAACAAATCGCGCTCGCCAAGGAAGTGAACCTTCCAATCATCATTCACAATCGCGATGCAACGGAAGATGTTGTCACGATTTTGAAAGAAGAGGGGGCTGAAGAAGTCGGCGGTATTATGCACTGCTTTACGGGCAGCGCGGAGGTTGCGCGGCAGTGTATGGATATGAATTTCTATATCTCATTCGGCGGACCGGTCACCTTCAAAAATGCGAAGAAACCAAAAGAAGTGGCAAAGGAAATTCCGAATGACCGCTTGCTGATTGAAACGGACTGCCCTTTCCTGACACCGCATCCTTTCCGCGGCAAACGGAATGAGCCAAGCTACGTGAAATATGTTGCGGAACAGCTCGCTGAATTAAAAGGACTGACGTATGAAGAAATTGCTTCGATTACAACTGAAAATGCAAAAAGACTTTTCCGCATGAACTGACAGAATGCGCTGTCGTAACGTGTAAAGGCTTGTCCGATTCAGAGGATATATCAAACAGTTCTACAAGCTTCCTTCTTCTCATAAGATAGGTTGTCGATATCTCTTTCTTCCTTTTTTTGCTTTGTTTTTGCATAATGAGGGATACGCTGAAGGTTTTTGATCTTCGAGATGGGAGGGTTGACAGCATTTTAGATACTCTATATAATCTCTCCGAGGAGAAGGAGGCGTTTTTCATCACACAAAAAATGAAAAAACTGTTTTCCGTAAAGCTTGGTAAAAGCAAGGTTATTCTTATTGCAGCTATTATTCTGCTGGGAGGAACCGGGACTGCATACGGGGCGCATGAGCTCTCAAAACAATCAGTCTCTGTTTCCATCAACGGCAAGAAAAAGCAAATACGCACTCATGCAAAAACAGTTGGGGAACTTCTGGAAGATTTACATATAAAGACGAGAAATGAAGACCGGATTACCCCCTCTAAGCAGACAGCATTGGCAGACAACATGAATGTCGTGTATGAAGCTGCAAAGCAGATCCGCGTGACAAGAGGCGGAGAAGAAAAGACTTTATGGTCAACGGCAAAAACAGTCGGCGCATTTCTAGACGAACAGCATACACCTGTGAATCAGCACGATAAAATAGATCCGGCAGCAGATACGAAAGTGACAAACGGCATGAAAGTCACGGTAGATCCGGCTTTTCAGGTCACTGTAAATGATGCGGGAAAGAAAAAGAAAATATGGACGACTTCGACTACGGTCGCTGACTTTTTAACGCAGCATAAGATGGACATGAAAGACGAAGATAAAGTAAAACCGGCATTACACGAAAAGCTCACAAAAGATCAAGCCGGCATACAAATCACTCGTATCGAAAAAGTCACCGATGTAGTTGAGGAAAAAATAGCGTATCAAGTGAAAGAAAAAGAAGATGCGTCACTCGACAGCGGGGAAGAAAAGATCGTTCAAAAAGGAAAAGAAGGCAAGCTTAAAAAGCATTTTCATGTTGTTAAAGAAAATGGAAAAGAAGTATCGAGAAAGCTTGTTAAAGAAGAAACATCTGAAAAAAGCAAAGACCAGATCATTGCGGTCGGCACAAAGCGGCACAGTCCCAAGATTGAGCAGCTCAGTGCAAAGGCATCTTCGGGCGAAGCCGGATCTTCCGGTAAAGTGATTACCGTGTCTTCCACGGCATATACCGCAAGCTGCAGCGGCTGTTCCGGCCATACGGCTACAGGCGTTAACCTGACAAGTAATCCGAATGCCAAAGTCATTGCGGTAGACCCAAGCGTCATTCCGCTCGGCACAAGAGTCCACGTAGACGGATATGGGGACGCTGTGGCCGCTGACACAGGCTCGGCCATTAAAGGAAGACGGATTGATGTCTTTTTCCCTGAAAAATCTTCGGCTTACCGCTGGGGGAAAAAACAGGTCAAAATAAAAATCTTAAATTAATTCCGATTCATTCAGAGGGTTTTGCGCCCTCTGTTTTTTTCGTTATAATAGGTAAAGTGTATTTTCAGTATATTAGACGTGACATGTAAGCAAAGGTTTCGTTTTGGATATAAAAAGTTTTTTTGGAGGAAGTAATGAAAATTAAAGAAATTATTGTAGTCGAGGGACGCGATGACACCGCGCGCATAAAACTTGCCGTTGATGCGGACACGATCGAGACGAACGGTTCAGCGATCGGAGACGAAGTCATCAGGCAGATTCGGCTGGCGCAGGAAACGAGAGGGGTCATCGTGCTGACGGACCCGGATTTTCCCGGGGAAAAGATCCGGAAAACCATTTCTGAAGCAGTGCCCGGCTGTAAACACGCATTTCTGCCCAAACATCTTGCCAAACCGAAAAACAAGCGCGGAATAGGCGTTGAGCACGCATCCATTGAAAGCATCAGAGCATGTCTGGAAAATGTGCATGAAGAGATGGAGGCAAAGCCGAGTGAGATTTCAGCTGAAGATTTAATACAGGCCGGTCTGATCGGCGGGCCGGCTGCTAAAAGACGCCGCGAACGTTTGGGCGACCTGCTGAAAATCGGATATACAAACGGCAAACAGCTTCAAAAACGGCTGCAAATGTTTCAAATCAAAAGAAGTGATTTTATTGATGCGCTCGATGCTATGATGCAGGAGGAACAGGATGAACAATAAAGATATCGCGACACCTATCAGAACGAAGGAAATTCTGAAAAAGTACGGTTTCTCTTTTAAAAAGAGTCTTGGACAGAATTTCTTAATTGACACAAACATATTGGACAGGATTGTGGACCATGCAGAAATAACGGATCGGACCGGTGTGATTGAAATCGGGCCCGGAATCGGCGCGCTGACAGAGCAGCTTGCCAAACGGGCGAAAAAGGTCGTCGCGTTTGAAATTGATCAGCGCCTCCTGCCCATTCTCAATGACACGCTGTCTCCTTATGACAATGTAACGATCATTCATCATGATGTGCTGAAAGCAGACGTTAAGTCAGTTATTGAAGAGCAGTTTCAGGACTGTGATGAAATTATGGTGACGGCGAATCTCCCGTATTATGTGACGACACCGATCATCATGAAGCTTTTGGAAGAACATCTTCCGTTAAAAGGAATTGTCGTGATGCTGCAAAAAGAGGTCGCTGAGCGGATGGCCGCAGATCCTTCCTCTAAGGAGTATGGATCTCTTTCCATTGCGGTTCAGTTCTACACGGAGGCCAAGACCGTCATGACCGTGCCGAAAACGGTGTTTGTGCCTCAGCCTAATGTCGATTCCGCGGTCATCCGGCTTTTGCTGCGTGACGGCCCGGCGGTGGACGTCGACAATGAATCATTTTTCTTCCAGCTGATTAAAGCAAGCTTCGCTCAGCGCCGGAAAACTTTGCTGAACAACCTTGTGAACAATCTCCCGGGCGGAAAAGAGAAAAAACCTCAAATTGAAGAAGTCCTTCAAGAAACGAATATTGACGGAAAGCGGCGCGGTGAATCCCTGTCTATAGAAGAATTCGCGCTCCTGTCCAACGGATTGTATAAAGCCCTTTTCTAAGAAGGGCTTTTTGTTTTGCGTCACCACTTGGACTGCCGCTACATAGGCTAGAGAAGAACCTTATTCATTCAACTGCAAGAAAAGCTTGAAACATCAAGCGCCGCAGCGGAAAGAGGTGCATTTGATAAGGCTTCTTTCATGATGAGGCTTAGTCTATTTGTGGAGTGGGTAACGTGCAATTTCAAATAGGAGATATGGTAGCCAGGAAATCCTATCAAATGGATGTTTTATTTCGCATTATCGGCATAGAGCAAACAAGCAAAGGAAATTCAATTGCCATCCTGCATGGTGACGAAGTCAGATTGATTGCGGATGCTGATTTTTCTGATTTAGAGCCTGTAAGAAAAGACGAACAGGCCGTGAGAAAGCAGAAAGATGAAAGCAGGATGAATGAATCTCTCGAGCTGCTCCGCCAGGATTATAAGCTGCTTCGGGAAAAACAGGAATATTACGCGACAAATCAATATCAGCATCAGGAGCACTACTTTCATATGCCCGGCAAGGTATTGCATCTGGACGGCGATGAGGCTTATTTGAAAAAGTGCCTGAACTTTTACGAAAAAATCGGTGTGCCTGTATACGGGATTCATTGCCATGAGAAAAAAATGGCGGCCTCAATAGAGGAGCTGCTCGACAAATACCGGCCGGATATTTTAGTCATCACCGGTCACGATGCTTATTCCAAGCATAAGGGAGGCGTGAACGATTTAAGCGCCTACAGGCATTCCAAACATTTTGTCGAAACCGTTCAACGAGCGAGGTGGAAAGTCCCTCACTTGGACCAGCTGGTGATATTCGCGGGTGCCTGCCAATCCCATTTCGAGTCTTTAATCAGAGCGGGTGCGAATTTTGCAAGTTCACCGTCACGCGTCAACATCCATGCGCTTGACCCGGTCTATATTGTCGCAAAAATCAGCTTCACTCCGTTTATGGAGCGGATCAATGTGTGGGATGTCCTGAGAAACACTCTGACACGAGAGAAAGGGCTGGGAGGAATTGAAACGAAAGGTGTGCTGCGTGTCGGTATGCCGTATAAATCAAATGGATGAGTGAAAAACCCGCATAAATTTCGCTATGCGGGTTAATTATTTTACATATTGATACATAAATTACCGGAACTTGCGAAAAATAACGTAGAAATCAATAGAATTTTGTCAAAATAATTTTGTTGACAATGACTTGATAACGTTGATATAATTTAAATTTTATTTGACAAAATTGGGCTCTTGTTGTACAATAAATGTAGTGAGGTGGATGCAATGGCGAAGACGTTGTCCGATATAAAAAGATCGCTTGATGGGAATTTAGGTAAACGGCTTACGTTAAAAGCAAACGGCGGCCGCCGAAAAACGATTGAGCGTTCGGGCATTTTAGCTGAGACGTACCCTTCTGTTTTTGTGATACAACTAGATCAAGACGAGAACTCGTTTGAAAGAGTTTCATACAGTTATGCTGATATTCTTACTGAGACTGTTGAATTGACATTCAATGATGATGCGGCAAGCTCAGTAGCATTTTAATGGGCAGTGAACCTTTTGTTTACTGCTTTTTGTTTTGCCTTCTAAAGCTCTTCTAATTATTCCCTCGAAAGTTTCAGCCGATTAAACGGAAGCTATAGATGTCACATGTTTTATCGTGGCGTGCACGAATGGTGATCAATTCTATAAAAGGGGTTGTTTCGTTTGGGCAGACGTCGTGGAGTTATGTCAGATGAGTTCAAATATGAGCTGGCAAAGGACCTTGGTTTTTACGATACGGTGAAAAACGAGGGCTGGGGAGGCATTCGGGCGCGCGATGCCGGGAATATGGTAAAGCGCGCAATCGAGATTGCCGAACAGCAGATGGCGGCTCAGAACCAAAATAACCGATAATGCAGTGGCCCGGGGGACAATCCGTTCCCCGGTTTTTTTCTATCGGCTGTCAAAATCAGCGCCAATTTCGGATAAGTACCTCCGGGTCTCCAAATGTGATACAATGTTCATACTTATGTTTAGATGGAGAAGTAGGTGAAAGCTATGCGTATTTTAGAAAAAGCGCCGGCCAAAATCAATCTGTCCCTCGATGTAACGAGTAAACGCCCGGATGGTTATCATGAAGTGGAGATGATCATGACGACAATTGATTTGGCAGATCGGATTGAACTGACAGAACTGCCCGAAAACGTGATCAGAGTGGCGTCGCATAATCGCTTTGTTCCCGATGATCAGCGGAATCTGGCTTATCAGGCAGCCAAACTGCTCAAAGAACGGTACCAAGTCAAAAAAGGCGTTTCTATTATGATTACAAAAGTGATACCTGTAGCAGCAGGGCTTGCCGGCGGAAGCAGCGATGCAGCAGCCACGCTCAGAGGGCTGAACAGACTCTGGGATTTAAAGCTTTCTGTTGAAGAGCTCGCGGAGCTTGGGGCTGAAATCGGTTCAGACGTGTCCTTCTGTGTATACGGCGGAACTGCCCTGGCAACAGGACGCGGTGAGAAGATCAGGCATATCAGTGCTCCGCCTCATTGCTGGGTCGTGCTTGCCAAACCGACGATTGGGGTATCGACTGCCGAAGTGTACCGCCGGCTGAACTTGCAGCAGGTTCGGCATCCGGATGTACAAGCGATGATTGACGCAATTGAAGAAAAAAGTTTCCAAAAGGTTTGCGGACAATTAGGAAACGTATTGGAATCGGTTACGCTCAACCTTCATCCCGAGGTGGCGATGATTAAAAATCAAATGAAACGCTTCGGCGCTGACGCGGTGTTAATGAGCGGAAGCGGACCGACTGTATTCGGTTTGGTTCAATACGAATCAAAGGTGCAGCGGATTTATAACGGGTTAAGAGGTTTCTGTGATCAGGTGTACGCGGTGCGGATGATCGGCGAACAGAATGCTCTTGATTAAATCCGTATGTTAAGTTATATTATTTTTAAATTATTCGGATTTTGGGGGTAAGTTCATGAAGTTTCGTCGCAGCGGCAGATTGGTGGACTTAACAAATTATTTGTTAACCCATCCGCATGAATTAATACCGTTAACGTTTTTCTCAGAACGGTATCAATCAGCAAAGTCATCAATCAGTGAAGATTTAACAATTATTAAACAGACCTTCGAACAGCAAGGCATTGGGACGCTGCTTACAGTGCCGGGAGCTGCCGGAGGCGTCAAATATATTCCGAAAGTAAAACAGGCTGAAGCAGAAGCGTTTATACAGGAGCTGGGACAGTCTTTAGTAAATCCTGAGCGTATCCTTCCGGGCGGTTATGTATATTTAACGGATATCTTAGGCAAACCTTCTGTCCTCTCTAATGCAGGCAGGCTTTTTGCTTCCGTTTTTGCGGAGCGGGAGATTGATGTGGTGATGACCGTTGCGACAAAAGGAATCCCTCTTGCTTACGCAGCGGCCAGTTATCTGAACGTTCCGGTTGTCATCGTACGAAAAGACAATAAAGTGACGGAAGGCTCTACAGTGAGCATCAATTATGTATCAGGGTCGTCTAACCGCATTCAAACAATGTCGCTTGCGAAAAGAAGTTTGGCCACGGGGTCGAACGTTTTGATTATTGACGACTTTATGAAAGCCGGCGGCACAATTAACGGCATGATCAGCCTGCTTGATGAGTTTAATGCGAACGTCGCGGGTATAGGCGTCTTGGTTGAAGCTGAGGGAGTGAATGAACGGCTTGTCGATGAATACATGTCGCTGCTTACCCTTTCAACCATCAACATGAAAGACAAAACGATTGAGATTCAAAACGGCAATTTTCTGCGATTTTTTAAAGAACAGCATTTAAAGAATGGGGAGACAGAAAAATGACAAAAGCAATCCATACGAAACACGCGCCGGCAGCCATCGGGCCATATTCACAAGGCATCATCGTAAATAACATGTTTTACAGCTCAGGCCAGATTCCTCTTACTGCTGAAGGAGAAATGGTAAACGGTGATATCACAGAACAAACGCATCAGGTGTTCAGCAATTTAAAGGCCGTCCTCAAAGAAGCGGGTGCTTCTCTCGAAACGGTTGTAAAAGCAACGGTGTTTATTGCTGACATGGAGCAGTTTGCGGAAGTGAATGAAGTGTACGGACAATACTTTGATGTACATAAGCCGGCAAGGTCTTGTGTGGAAGTGGCGAGACTGCCGAAAGACGCTCTCGTGGAAATTGAAGTCATTGCGCTGGTGAAATCTTAAATCTCAGAAAAGTGGTTCCGGACTCCGGAATCACTTTTTTTATGCAGTATATGATTCCCGAATATGATTTATCACCTAATTGTGTATGTATATCCTATATTTTCAAAAAAACTTTTTGAAACGTGCAGGAATTTAAAGAGAATCGTGGAATTGTTAGACTAATGCTTTTATATAGGGAAAAGGTGGTGAACTACTGTGGAAGTTACTGACGTAAGATTACGCCGCGTGAATACCGATGGTCGCATGAGAGCGATTGCATCCATCACGCTGGATCACGAATTTGTCGTACATGATATTCGTGTGATTGATGGAAACAATGGTCTTTTCGTTGCGATGCCGAGTAAACGCACCCCTGATGGAGAATTCCGCGATATTGCTCATCCTATTAATTCCAGCACGCGGGGCAAGATCCAGGATGCTGTTTTAAATGAGTACCATCGCTTGGGTGATTCTGAAGCATTAGAATATGAAGAAGCCGGGGCTTCTTAAAATAACAAAATGTAAGGACTGCTGATAAAGGCTGACACAAGGCCTTTTCCGGCAGTCCTTTTTTAAATCTGATTTTTCAGTAATAAAGCGATTACATAGAAAATTCTTGCACTTTTTGATGTCTTCTTGAAATCAACAGCTATTTAGGATATATTTTTCTATGGATAAAAGGGATATTGGAGGCCATTAAATGGATAAGCGGTTTGCAGTGATTTTAGCTGCCGGAAAAGGAACGAGAATGAAATCGAAGCTTTATAAGGTCCTTCATCCGGTATGCGGAAAGCCTATGGTAGAGCACGTCGCAGACGAAGCTCTGAAATTATCTTTAGCGAAGCTTGTCACCATCGTAGGACACGGCGCCGAAGATGTGAAGAAGCAGCTCGGACAGAAAAGCGATTACGCAATCCAAGCAGAACAGCTCGGTACGGCTCATGCAGTCAAGCAGGCAAAACCATTTCTTCACGGGGAGAAGGGTGTCACGATCGTTATTTGCGGCGATACACCGCTTCTGACGGCGGAGACGATGGAAGCCATGCTGAATGAACATACAAACAAAGGTGCGAAAGCCACGGTTTTAACGGCCGTTGCCGAAGATCCCGCCGGATACGGAAGAATTATCCGCAGCGAAGACGGCGCCGTTCAAAAAATCGTGGAGCATAAGGATGCTTCGGAGCAAGAACGTCTTGTGAAAGAAATCAACACGGGAACGTACTGTTTTGATAACGAGGCTCTTTTTCGTGTCATCGAACAGGTTTCGAATGAAAATGCCCAAGGCGAGTATTACCTGCCGGATGTTATCGAAATCCTCAAAGACGAAGGCGAAACTGTTGCCGCTTACCAGACTGGTAACTTCCAAGAGACGCTCGGAGTGAATGATAGAGTCGCTCTTTCTCAGGCTGAAATGTATATGAAAGAGCGTATCAACAAACGTCATATGCAAAACGGAGTCACTTTAATTGATCCGATGAATACGTACATCTCACCTGACGCACGTATCGGACAAGATACAGTTATTTATCCCGGAACTGTGTTAAAGGGACAAGCTGAAATCGGCGATGAATGTGTCATCGGCCCTCACACTGAGATAGAGGACAGCTCAATCGGCAGCCGTACTGTGATTAAACAATCCGTTGTCAATCGGAGCAAAGTTGGGAATGATGTAAATATCGGTCCATTTGCTCACATCAGACCCGATTCTGCAATCGGCAATGAAGTGAAAATCGGCAACTTTGTTGAAATCAAGAAAACACAATTCGGCGACCGAAGCAAAGCATCTCACTTAAGCTATATCGGTGATGCCGAAGTAGGTACGGACGTGAATCTGGGCTGCGGCTCCATCACGGTCAATTATGACGGGAAGAAAAAATATTTAACCAAAATTGAAGACGGCGCTTTTATAGGCTGCAACTCCAATCTGGTAGCTCCTGTTACAGTGGGAGAAGGCGCGTACGTCGCTGCGGGTTCAACCGTAACAGAAGATGTGCCGGGCGAAGCGCTTGCCATTGCCAGAGCAAGACAAGTAAATAAAGAAGATTATGTGAAAAACATTCATAAAAAATAATCCTAAAATCGGAGGTTTACCATGTCTAACGAATACGGAGATAAGAATTTAAAGATTTTTTCTTTGAATTCAAATCCAGAACTTGCAAAAGAAATCGCGGATAATGTAGGAGTTCAATTAGGAAAGTGCTCTGTTACAAGATTTAGTGACGGAGAGGTCCAGATCAACATAGAAGAAAGTATTCGCGGCTGTGATTGCTACATCATCCAGTCTACAAGTGCGCCGGTCAACGAGCACATCATGGAATTGCTGATTATGGTTGACGCTTTAAAGCGCGCTTCCGCGAAAACAATCAACATTGTCATCCCGTACTACGGTTATGCGCGCCAGGACAGAAAAGCAAGATCACGTGAACCGATTACGGCAAAACTTTTTGCAAACCTGCTTGAAACAGCGGGAGCGACACGCGTAATCGCACTTGATTTACACGCGCCGCAAATTCAAGGTTTCTTTGATATTCCGATTGACCACTTAATGGGTGTTCCGATTTTAGGCCATTATTTTGAAGGTAAAGACTTGAAAGATATTGTTATTGTTTCACCTGACCACGGCGGTGTGACGCGCGCCCGCAAACTTGCGGACCGTCTGAAAGCGCCGATCGCGATTATCGACAAACGCCGTCCTAGACCGAATGAGGTAGAAGTGATGAACATCGTCGGTAACGTGGAAGGAAAAACAGCGATTCTGATCGATGATATTATTGATACGGCCGGCACAATCACACTTGCCGCAAACGCGCTGGTTGAAAACGGAGCTGCGGAAGTGTATGCATGCTGTACGCACCCTGTATTGTCAGGCCCTGCCGTTGAGCGGATCAATAACTCTAAAATCAAGGAGCTTGTCGTGACGAACAGCATTAAGCTTCCTGAGGAGAAAAAAATCGAACGCTTTAAACAGCTTTCTGTCGGACCGCTTCTGGCTGAAGCGATTATCCGCGTTCACGAGAAACAATCTGTCAGCTATTTATTCAGCTAAACCGAAAGTTTAAGGTTTAAATTCCGGCTATCGTGGGTATTGTTCTAATAGGACGATAAAACGATAATTAGGATGGTGCTGAATATGGCAACTTTAAAAGCAAATGAAAGAACAGATTTTAAACGTTCGACGCTTCGGAAAATCCGTCATTCAGGACACGTTCCGGGGATTATATACGGTAAAGAAACAACGAATACACCTGTCTCTTTAGACAGTGTCGAATTGCTTAAAACATTGCGGGACGAAGGAAAAAACACGATTATCACAATTGATGTCAACGGAAATCAGCAATCGGTTATGGTGACTGAGCTTCAGACAGACCCGCTCAAAAACGAATTGACGCACGCCGATTTTCAAGTCGTGAATATGAGTGAAGAGCTGGAGGCTGAGGTGCCGATTCAGCTGACGGGAGAGGCGAAAGGAGTCAAAGACGGAGGTATCATCCAGCAGCCGCTGCATGAGCTTTCGATTAAGGCTAAACCGAAGGACATCCCTCAGACAATCGATGTTGATATTTCCGGACTGGAAATGAATGATGTGCTGACCATCGCGGATCTGACTGCTGACGGCAATTATACATTTACGAACGATCCGGAAGAAGTCGTGGCTTCCATCCTTCCTCCTAAGCAGGAAGCATTCGAAGAAGATGCAGAACCATCTCCTGAGGAAGAGCCCGAAGGAGAAAATCAATAAGTGCTTTAAGACGTAACCCGCCCGAGGTTACGTCTTTTGTGCTAGAATGAGAAGAATTACAGCGATGTTGAGGGAGGATTTACGATGCTTGTGATTGCCGGTCTGGGTAACCCGGGGAAAACCTATGAGAACACGAGACACAATGTCGGCTTTATGGCCATTGACGAGCTTTCTAAAGAATGGAATATTGAACTGAATAAAACGAAATTCAACGGACTTTACGGAATGGGTTTTGTTTCCGGAAAAAAAGTTCTACTTGTTAAACCGCTTACATATATGAATTTATCAGGAGAATGTTTGCGGCCGCTGTTGGATTATTATGATGCCGACCATGAAGATTTGAAAGTCATATACGATGACCTTGATCTTCCTACGGGGAAAATCAGACTCCGGACGAAGGGGAGCGCAGGCGGACACAACGGAATTAAATCACTTATTCAGCACCTTGGAACCCCTGAATTTGACCGGGTCAGAATCGGAATCGGCCGTCCCGCCAACGGGATGAAAGTCGTTGACTATGTGCTGGGAGCTTTTACGAAAGAAGAAGCGCCGCATATCAATGATGCTGTCTCAAAAACGGTAAAAGCCTGCGAAGCTTCCTTAACGAAACCATTTTTAGAAGTTATGAACGAATTCAACGCAAATGTATAAGATAAATAATGGGAGACCATACTAGGGAAAAATGATTTTTTCACATCAGGAGGTCCAATGTATGGCTTTGCATTATTTCTGCCGCCACTGCGGTATTAAGGTAGGGAGCCTGGAATATACGACGGTGCCGACACAGTCACTTGGATTTCAGCACTTAACAAATGAGGAAAGAAACGATATGATTTCATATAAAGACAATGGAGATCTCCATGTTCTTACAATTTGTGAAGACTGCCAAGAGGCGCTGGAACGGAATCCGCACTACCATGAACACAACACATTTATTCAATAAGAAGCTTTGGTGTAGATTCTAGACCAAAGCGTTTTTCTGTTCTTGCAGAAAACAGAGAGGAGGGGCCCATATGGACAATATTCAAACCTTTATTAAAGAAAGCGATGATTTTAAATCCATTGTTAACGGTTTACATGAGGGGCTGAAGGAACAGCTGCTTGCGGGTCTGTCAGGTTCCGCGCGTTCTGTTTTTACCTCCGCCCTTGCACAGGAAACGAAAAGGCCGATTTTCTTTATCACCCATAATTTATATCAGGCCCAAAAAGTGACAGAAGATCTGACGGCGCTTCTCGGGGATCAATCTGTTTTTCTATACCCCGTAAATGAATTGATTTCTTCAGAAATTGCTGTAGCCAGTCCTGAACTGCGGGCTCAGCGGCTCGATGTCATTAATAGATTAACAAACGGAGAAGCCCCGGTCGTTGTGGCGCCCGTTGCGGCAGTGAGAAGAATGCTTCCGCCGAAGGAGCTGTGGAAAAGCAGCCAAATCGTCATTTCGCTTGGAGACGATATAGAACCGGATCAGCTGTCTGCCCGCCTTGTTGAGGTAGGGTATGAGCGTTCCGATATGGTTTCTGCACCCGGTGAATTCAGTATTCGCGGCGGAATTATCGACATTTATCCGCTGACATCAGAGCATCCGGTGCGAATTGAGCTGTTTGATACGGAGGTCGACTCCATCAGAAGCTTTAACTCTGATGACCAGAGATCAATTGAGACGCTCAAAACGGTGGCGATCGGACCGGCGAAGGAACTGATCATCCGGGCGGAAGAAAAAGCCCGCGCGATGGATAGGCTCGATAAAGGGCTTGCCGACAGTCTGAAAAAGCTGAAGCAGGACAAACAAAAAGAAATGCTTCATATCAACATCTCACATGATAAAGAACGATTATCAACGGGACAGACTGATCAGGAACTTGTGAAGTATCTCTCGTACTTTTACGAAAAACCTGCTAGTTTGCTAGATTATACCCCGTCAGACACCTTGTTAGTGTTAGACGAGGTCAGCCGCATTCATGAAATGGAGGATCAGCTCCAAAAAGAAGAGGCCGAATTTACGACAAGTCTGCTGGAGGAAGGGAAAATTCTGCATGACATTAACTTATCCTTCAGCTTTCAGGAGCTTATGGGCCAAAAGCGGCGTCCGGCAATTTATTTCTCATTATTTTTGCGTCATGTTCAGCATACAAGCCCTCAAAACATCGTGAATGTGACAAGCCGGCAGATGCAGAATTTTCACGGACAGATGAATGTGCTTACCGGTGAAATGGAGCGCTTTAAAAAATCAAACTTCACCGTTGTCTTTTTAGGGGCAAATAAGGACAGAACCGACAGATTGGCATCCGTGCTGGCTGATTACGAAATTGAAGCCGCAAAAACGGACAGCTCCAAAGCGCTTGTGCAAGGACAGGTCTATGTCATGGAAGGCGAACTGCAATCCGGTTTTGAACTGCCGCTGATGAAGCTGGCCGTCATTACAGAGGAAGAGCTGTTCAAAAACCGAATCAAGAAGAAGCCGAGAAAGCAGAAGCTGACAAATGCCGAACGGATCAAAAGCTATTCCGAGCTTCAAGTCGGTGACTATGTCGTCCACGTCAATCACGGGATCGGTAAGTATTTGGGGATCGAAACACTTGAAATCAAGGGCATTCATAAAGATTACCTCAATATTCACTATCAGGGCAGCGATAAGCTGTACGTCCCGGTAGAGCAAATCGACCAGGTGCAGAAGTACGTCGGCTCTGAAGGAAAAGAACCGAAGCTTTATAAACTGGGCGGCAGTGAATGGAAACGGGTTAAGAAAAAAGTCGAAAATTCCGTTCAGGACATCGCCGATGATCTGATTAAGCTTTATGCGGAACGCGAAGCAAGCAAAGGCTATGCTTTCTCGCCTGATCATGAAATGCAGCGGCAGTTCGAGGCTGCTTTCCCTTATCAGGAAACAGACGACCAGCTCCGTTCCATTCAGGAAATTAAAAAGGATATGGAAAGAGAGCGCCCGATGGACCGCTTGCTTTGCGGGGACGTCGGTTACGGTAAGACAGAGGTAGCCATCCGTGCGGCCTTTAAAGCGATCGCCGACGGGAAGCAGGTCGCGCTGCTTGTGCCGACGACGATACTCGCACAGCAGCATTACGAAACCATTATGGAACGTTTCCAAGACTACCCGATTAACATCGGTCTTCTCAGCCGGTTCAGAACGAGAAAAGAATCCAATGAGACCATCAAAGGCCTGAAAAACGGAACGGTAGATATCGTGATCGGAACCCACAGGCTTTTATCTAAAGATGTCGTCTATAAAGATCTCGGCTTGCTCATAATCGACGAAGAGCAGCGGTTCGGCGTCACACATAAGGAAAAAATCAAACAGATCAAAGCCAATGTTGATGTGCTGACTCTGACGGCGACTCCGATTCCTCGTACCCTTCATATGTCCATGCTCGGTGTGCGGGACTTATCTGTTATTGAAACGCCGCCGGAAAACCGTTTTCCTGTCCAGACGTATGTCGTGGAATACAACGGGGCGCTTGTAAGAGAAGCCATCGAAAGAGAACTGGCGCGCGGAGGGCAAGTATATTTCTTATACAACCGCGTGGATGACATTGAGCGGAAGGCTGACGAAATTTCCATGCTCGTTCCTGATGCGAAGGTGGCGTACGCCCACGGGAAAATGACCGAAAATGAATTGGAAAGCGTCATGCTTAATTTTCTGGAAGGGGAATCAGACGTCCTTGTCAGCACGACCATTATTGAGACAGGCGTAGACATACCAAACGTCAATACCTTAATCGTGTTTGACGGAGACAAAATGGGGCTGTCTCAGCTGTATCAGCTGAGAGGACGGGTTGGCCGTTCCAACCGCGTCGCTTACGCCTATTTTACGTATCGCAGAGACAAAGTGCTTACTGAGGTGGCGGAAAAACGGCTGCAGGCGATTAAAGAATTTACCGAGCTTGGTTCAGGCTTTAAAATTGCCATGCGTGACTTGACGATCAGGGGAGCGGGGAATCTCCTCGGCGCCCAGCAGCACGGTTTCATCGACTCAGTCGGTTTTGACCTGTACTCGCAGATGCTCAAGGAAGCGATTGAAGAGCGAAAAGGCGATACACCAAAAATCGAACAGTTTGAGACGGAAATCGACATCGAGCTTGACGCATATATCCCTGAAAACTATATACAAGACGGCAAGCAAAAAATCGATATGTATAAACGCTTCAGATCAATCACTACAATTGAGGAGAAAAACGAGCTTCAAGATGAAATCATCGACAGGTTCGGCAGTTACCCGAAAGAAGTTGAATGGCTGTTTACAGTTGCAGAGATGAAGGTGTACGGAAAATATGAACGCGTCGAACTCATCAAGCAGGATAAGGACGCAGTCAGATTTACCATTTCGGAAGAGGCCAGTGCACAGATTGACGGACAGAAATTGTTCGAACTCGGCAATAAATACGGCCGGCAAATCGGACTGGGAATGGAAGGGAAAAAGCTGAAAATCTCAGTACAGACGAAAGGCCGCAAAACGGAAGAGTGGCTGGAGACCGTACTCGGCATGCTGAAAGGCCTTCAGGGCGTGAAGAAAGAAACAATCGCGTCTTCATAAAAATTGTTACTCTCTGGTGTATATTACATTTGATGTGACGGATACTAATTTCAAGCGAGTGGCGGAAGCTACATAAAGTAGAGAACTTTAGTACTTTCCCTTAAATATCATCACATGAAAGAGAGGCACCAGAGAGATGAAAGCTACAGGTATCGTACGTCGTATTGATGATCTAGGACGGGTCGTCATTCCTAAAGAAATTCGGAGAACACTGCGAATCAGGGAAGGAGACCCGCTTGAAATATTCGTTGACCGCGACGGAGAAGTTATATTGAAAAAATATTCTCCTATCAGTGAGCTTGGCGATTTTGCGAAAGAGTATGCAGATGCATTGTATGACAGTCTCGGCCATTCCGTCTTGATTTGCGACCGTGACGTGTATATTGCCGTTTCAGGCAGTTCGAAAAAAGAATTTCTGAACAAATCCATCAGCGATTTGCTCGAAAAAACGATGGATCAGCGCAGCTCAGTGTTAGAAAACGATGTGAAGTCCGCACAGCTTGTTAATGACATTGAAGAAGATATGAGCTCCTATACAATTGCTCCTATCGTGGCGAATGGCGATCCTATCGGTGCCGTGGTCATTTTTTCTAAGGAACAGGCTCTTGGAGAAGTAGAACATAAAGCGGTAGAAACGGCAGCCAGTTTTTTGGCGAGACAAATGGAACAGTAGGTCTTATTACCATTATTGAAATAAGAAACGGGGAAAGAACAGCTCTTAAACAGTGCTGTTCTTTTTCATATGTGCTCTCTATCGGTCCGCCGGCCGTTAGGATTGTGATATAATAAGCTCGTTTTATAGACGTAATTTTCTAGCGGCTGGAAGGAGCTTTTGGATGAACGATTCAGTTGGCGCCAAACGGCAATCAGCATGGAAAGGTGCTTTTGTGCTCGTCGTTGCGGGGATCGTGACGAAGATATTAAGCGCCGTGTACAGGGTTCCTTTTCAGAATATTGTCGGTGACGTCGGATTTTACATTTATCAGCAGGTGTATCCGTTTTTAGGGATCGCGGTAATGCTGTCAACATCCGGATTTCCGGTAATCATCTCGAAATTAATGAACGATTATAGCGATCATAAACAAAAAATAATGAAAATTTCCGCCTTTTATGTCACGGCGGCCGGACTTGTTCTGTTTGCGCTCATGTATGCCGGTGCGGCGTCGTTGGCCGGTTTTATGGGTGACGCCCGCCTTGTGATGCTGATACGGGTCGCCGCGTTCGCTTTTGTATTGTTTCCGTTCACAGCGATTTTCCGGGGGTATTTCCAAGGCGTGCATGATATGATGCCGTCAGCCTTATCCCAGATTACGGAACAGCTTCTTCGTGTGGCGGTGCTTCTCGGTTTATCCTTTTGGCTTTTGAAAAGCGGCCGCTCATTATACGCGGCGGGTGCGGGCGCTGCCTCGGGGTCACTTGCCGGAAGCTTGGCGGCCCTTTGTGTATTGGCTGTATTCTGGTACAAGCGGAAAGACACAAAGACGGACGGCGGGCATATCGAAACAGGCGTCATTGTGAAAAAGCTGCTGCTTTATTCAGTCACCATCTGTATCAGCAGTGTATTGATGCTGTTGATTCAGCTCGTAGACGCCTTAAACTTATATTCCCTGCTTTCAGACGGGACAGGGAGCCATGCTGCGAAACAGCTGAAAGGCATATACGACCGCGGACAGCCGCTCCTTCAGCTGGGAACGGTGTTCGCCGTCAGTATCGCCGCGTCCCTGGTTCCCTCAATTTCAAAAGCGGTGCATGAGAACAAGCCGTTTATCATAAAAGAGAAAGCGACATCTGCCGTTAAGCTCTGCCTTGCGGTAGGGATCGGCGCGGCGGCCGGACTTTTTTGCATTTTAGATCCGGTGAATATCATGCTTTTCCAAAACAGCGAGGGGACGCAGACCTTACAAATATTCAGCTTATCTATCTTTTTTGCTTCGATTGCGCTTACGGCAGCCGCGATCCTTCAAGGAGCGGGACATACCGTTTTTCCCGCCGTGTCCGTCTTGGCGGGAGGTGCGCTGAAATGGGTGCTGAATGTTTGGCTGGTTCCGGGCTGGGGTATTACAGGAGCGGCGCTGGCGACCGTCTTGGCATTTGCCGCAGCCGCGTGCCTGAACCTGCAGAGAATTTGGTCGAAGGGCTGGCTGACGAATCTCGGCGGCGTTTTTGCCCGTCTATGCGGATGCAGTCTGCTGATGGTCTCTTTTCTGCTCGCATATATGAAGGTTTGGCAGTTATGTGTACCCGTCAGCAGGGCGGGAGCTGCAGGTGAAAGTTTATCTGCGTCAGTCATCGGAGGGCTTTTGTTTATTTATTGTATGATAAGAATGAAAATATTTACGGACGAAGAGCTGAGCAGCCTTCCTTTCGGCAGTACTTTAAGCAAATTGAATAAGAGGAGAGAAAAATATGGCAGGTAACATTACGGTCGTCGGCCTCGGCGCCGGAGACATGGATCAGCTGACAGTGGGCGTACATAAGCTGCTGACTCAGGCGAAGCATCTATATATACGAACGAAAGACCACCCTTTGATTCCAGAATTAGAGCAGGAGGCTGCAGCGGACATCCGGTATTTTGATGATATTTATGAAAAACATGATCAGTTTGAAGCGGTCTATGAAGAGATCACTGACATTCTGTTTGAAAAAGCGAAGCAGGAGGATGTCGTCTACGCAGTGCCCGGCCATCCGTTTGTCGCCGAGAAAACCGTTCAGCTGTTATTTGAACGCCGGGAAGAACAACACGCAGCCGTTCACACCGCCGGGGGGCAAAGCTTTCTGGACGCCACCTTCAACGCACTGCGAATTGACCCGATTGAAGGATTTCAATTTACGGATGCGCAAACAATGACGCCGGATGAGCTTGAACTCCGCCATCACCTGATCATTTGCCAGGTTTATGACCAGATGACAGCCTCTGAGGTCAAGCTGACACTCATGGAGAAATTGCCTGACGACTATGAAGTGGTCATCGTAACGGCAGCAGGAAGCAAGGAAGAAAAGATCACCAAGGTGCCTTTGTTTGAGCTTGACCGCAATGTCGGCATAAATAACTTAACAAGTGTGTATGTTCCGCCGATTAGAAAAGAAGAGCTCCTTTACCAAGAATTTTCTGCATTCCGAAGAATTATTCGTGAGCTTCGCGGGCCGAACGGCTGTCCGTGGGATCAAAAGCAGACACACCAGTCATTAAAGAAATATATGATTGAGGAATGCTACGAACTGCTCGAGGCCATTGACGAAGAGGACACGGATCACATGATAGAAGAACTCGGGGACGTCATGCTTCAGGTTATGCTTCACGCTCAGATCGGAGAAGACGAGGGATATTTCTCAATTGATGATGTCATCAGAGACATCAGTGCGAAGATGGTCAGACGGCACCCGCACGTGTTTAAGGATGTTAAGGTTCAGGATGAACATGATGTCGTCGCCAACTGGGAAGAAATCAAAAAGGCGGAAAAACAAACAACATCCTCTTCGCTGCTGGATTCCGTACCGAAAACACTGCCTTCTCTTGCAAAAGCGGCCAAGCTTCAGAAAAAAGCCGCAAAAACCGGCTTTGACTGGGATGATGTTCAGGATATATGGGACAAAGTGAATGAAGAACTGAAGGAATTTTCTGCGGAGGCTTCTGCTGAATCTGCAGATGAAGTAAGCCTGAAAGCTGAATTCGGCGATGTTTTATTTGCATTGGTCAACATCGGCCGATACTATAAAATTGAGCCTGAGGAAGCGCTCGCCATGACAAATGACAAATTCCGCAGACGCTTTTCTTATATTGAAAAAGAAGCGGCAGCAAAGGGACTTGAATTGACCGGGATGTCTCTTGAAGAAATGGACAAATTGTGGGATGAAGCAAAAGAAATGGAGAGGAGATTCTAATATGAGACTTGATAAGTTTTTAAAAGTATCCAGATTAATTAAGCGCCGCACATTGGCGAAAGAGGTCGCCGATCAAGGGAGAATCACCGTTAACGGGAATCAGGCGAAAGCCAGCTCAGACGTAAAAGCCGGTGATGAACTGACGGTCCGCTTCGGCCAAAAGCTTGTCACCGTAAAGGTAAATGAATTAAAAGAGACAACAAAAAAAGAAGAAGCCGCAGGTATGTATACAATCGTCAAAGAAGAAAAACTCGGCGAATAGGCTTGTTCTAAACAAAGCTCCCGCCTCATACAATGCAGTAATAATGCTAAAAGTATCGAGGATATGGGGGCTGAATAGATGAATTCATATTATGAGCAAAAAGGTTCTTCTTCTGTTCCGGAACAGCATGATGTAACGATGAAAGGGAGAAAGCATTTAGACATTTCGGGCGTCAAGCATGTGGAAAGTTTTGATAACGAAGAGTTTTTGCTGGAAACGGTTATGGGAATGCTTTCCGTCAGAGGTGAGAATCTGCAGATGAAAAACCTTGATGTGGAAAAAGGGATTGTATCTATAAAGGGCAGGGTGTTTGACCTTGTATATTTAGACGAGCAGCAAGGGGATAAAGCTAAAGGGTTTTTTAGCAAGTTGTTTAAATGACGCTGACGACGCAATTTTATACGATGCTGGCAATGACCGGTATGGGCGCCTGGCTCGGAGCGTCGCTTGATACATACAGGCTGTTTGTCAGCCGCGCCAAAACGGCCAGATGGCTGTTATTCGTTCATGATATTCTCTTTTGGATTGTACAAGGCCTGCTGTTTTTCTATGTGCTGCTCAACGTGAATGAAGGAGAACTCAGGATATACATTTTCTTGGCTGTCTTACTGGGTATTGCGACGTACCAAAGTCTGTTTAAACGAATGTATATAAAAATGCTGAAATTGGCCATTCATCTTGCGGTGTCTCTTTATCAATTCGCAAAAAAGCTCATTCAGCACGTGCTGTTCCGTCCGGTGGTCCTGCTATTTAAGCTGCTCATCGGGCTGATCACGTTTATTTCTTTATACTCCTATCGGGTGATTGCCTTTTTTGTGAAATGTCTTTTTAAGATCGTAACATTTTTGCTGTATCCGCTGTTCTTCCTGTTGAAACAAATATTGAAACTTCTTCCTGAAAAGTGGCGTCTTACTTTCAAACGATATTTTCAAAAAAGTGCAGGATTTTTACAAAAGAGCAAGAAACTAATCATAACAATCAGATCGACCATGATACGTATTTTGAAAAGGTGAAAGGAGGGCCGTCTGATTTGAATCTATCTAGAGAACGTACAATAACTGAAATTCAAAACGACTATAAAGAGCAGGTTGAGCGGCAATCCCAGCTTATGAAAAGAAGGCGGAAAGGGCTTTTCAGACGGTTGATTGTATTCGGCGCCCTTGTGTTGTTGACGGCTATTGTCTTAGCGGGTTCTCTGTGGTCACAGACCTCTTCCCTTAGCGCGAATGAAGAAAAGAAAGCTCAGCTGGAAAAACAAGTGAAAGAATTGAACGGGAAACAGGCTGATTTAAAAGATGAAATTTCCAAATTAAAGGATGAGGATTACGTCACAGAGCTAGCCAGAAGAGACTTGTTTATGTCAGGAAATGGTGAGATTCTCTTTAATGTAGAAAAGAAGAGCAAGTAGCCTTGTTGACACTTAAATTTTTATTTAGGTATAATTAAACAAACGATCTTTTTATAAGCCTAAGGAGGAGCACTTTTTTTATGTCGATTGAAGTTGGCAGCAAGTTGCAAGGGAAAATAACAGGTATTACAAATTTCGGAGCATTTGTTGAATTGCCTGGAGGCTCAACCGGTCTCGTTCATATCAGTGAGGTAGCCGATAATTATGTGAAAGACATTAACGAACATTTAAAAGTCGGCGATCAAGTTGAAGTGAAAGTCATCAACGTTGAAAAAGACGGGAAAATTGGTTTATCAATTAAAAAAGCTAAAGACCGTCCGCAAGCCAGACCTAGAAATGATTTCCGTCCGAAAGAATCTTTTGAACAGAAAATGAACAAGTTTCTTAAAGATAGCGAAGACCGCTTATCATCTTTAAAACGAAACACGGAATCAAAACGTGGAGGGCGCGGAGCAAGAAGAGGATAACTTGCTGCTTTCTATAAATACATGGGGCATCCGTCTATCCCGCGGATGCTTTTTTTATTTATCCTCTTAGTCAGAAAATTAAAACTTCATAATTTTTGTTGACGGAATGAAGAAACCTTTGTATTATATAACTTGTGCTTATAAGCACTTATATGGCGGTGTAGCTCAGCTGGCTAGAGCGTACGGTTCATACCCGTGAGGTCGGGGGTTCGATCCCCTCCGCCGCTACCATATATATTTGGCCCGTTGGTCAAGCGGTTAAGACACCGCCCTTTCACGGCGGTAACACGGGTTCGAATCCCGTACGGGTCATCCAAGCGAATCGGCTTCTTTTACAGAAGCCGATTTTTTCATATTTAGACAACTTTTTGAGAAATGTCGGAGGAAATACGAGAGGAAAGGGGAACAAGGGAGAAAGCGTCGAAGAGTTCTTTGAAATCGTTACCTTCTTTTGACAAAATCCTATCTGTGCTTTCATTTATAATGACAAGCAACGAATAAAACAGGTGGGGGATGAGAGCAATGGAAAAAGCGGAAAGAAGAGTGAACGGGCCGATGGCGGGACAAGCTCTGGAAAAACTGCAATCGTTTTTTGAAAAGGCTGCAAAGCTTGCGGTTCATCAAGCGCATTCACTTTTTTTCTATAAGGGTTTCATTTATGTCGTGATCGGTTTTTTACTTGGACGGGCTTTCATATTATCTGAGGTTCTTCCGTTTGCGCTCCCGTTTTTCGGAGCAATGCTTTTGATCAGAAGAGATAAAGCCTTCTATGCTTGTCTGTCGTTACTTGCGGGCGCTTTAACCATTTCGCCGAAACACTCTTTGCTGATTCTGACAGCTTTGGCCGTCTTCACTCTATTTTCAAAAATCGGTACATATATTATGCAGGACCGGGTGAAGATGCTGCCGATCGTGGTGTTTTTCTCCATGGCTGCCGCGAGAATCGGTTTTGTTTATTTTGAAAGCGGCGCTTTTACCACCTATGATTATGTGATGGCTGTTGTCGAGGCGGGCTTGGCCTTTATTTTGACGCTGATCTTTTTGCAAAGCTTGCCGATCTTCACGATCAAAAAAGTGAAACAATCATTAAAAATAGAAGAAATCATCTGTTTTATGATCTTGATCGCATCCGTTTTAACCGGGCTTGCCGGTGTTTCATTTCAAGGAATGCAGGCCGAGCATATCCTGGCCCGCTATGTCGTGCTGAGTTTTTCCTTTGTCGGCGGAGCAAGTATCGGCTGTACTGTCGGTGTTGTGACCGGGCTGATTCTCGGGCTCGCGAATATCGGGAATCTCTATCAAATGAGTCTGCTTGCGTTTTCCGGACTTCTTGGCGGACTGCTGAAGGAAGGCAAGAAAGCCGGCGCCGCAGTCGGATTAGTGATCGGCTCACTGCTGATTTCATTATATGGGGAAGGGTCCGCCGGATTAATGACCACCCTTTACGAATCGTTAATTGCCGTTGCCTTGTTTTTAATTACGCCCCAATCGATTACGAAAAAGGTGGCGCGCTACATACCGGGCACTGCTGAGCACAGTCAGGAACAGCAGCAGTACGCGAGGAAAATCAGAGATGTCACTGCCCAGAAAGTAGACCAGTTCTCCAATGTGTTTCATGCCTTGTCGGAGAGCTTTGCCACCTTTCATCAGACGTCTTCCGATGAGCAGGCTGAAGAAGGGGAAGTGGATCTCTTTTTAAGCAAAATTACTGAGCATTCCTGCCAATCCTGTTATAAGAAAAGCAAATGCTGGGTTCAAAACTTTGATAAAACATATGATTTAATGAAACAAGTTATGCATGAAACAGAAGAAAAACAATATGCCTCAAACCGCAGATTAAAAAAGGAGTTTCAGCAGCACTGTTCCAAATCCAGACAGGTGGAAGAGCTGATTGAAGACGAGCTTGCCCACCATCACGCCCATCTGACGCTGAAAAGAAAAGTCCAGGACAGCAGAAGGCTTGTTGCCGAGCAGCTGTTGGGGGTTTCTGAGGTCATGGCGGACTTTTCTCGGGAAATAAAACGGGAAAGGGAGCAGCATTTTATACAGGAAGAACAAATGATAGAGGCGCTTCAGCATTTCGGAATCGAGATTCAGCATGTCGAGATATACAGCTTGGAGCAGGGCAACATTGATATCGAAATGACAATCCCGTTCAGCGGGGGGCACGGTGAGAGTGAGAAAATTATCGCCCCGATGCTGTCTGACATTCTTGAGGAGCAGATACTTGTCAAAAGCGAACAGCACTCGACTCATCCAAATGGCTACAGCCATGTCGCGTTCGGTTCGACCAAGTCTTACCGGGTATCGACAGGCGCGGCTCATGCGGCAAAAGGCGGCGGTCTTGTCTCCGGCGACAGCTACAGCATGATGGAACTGGGCGCGAGAAAGTATGCGGCCGCGATCAGTGACGGCATGGGCAATGGGGCGAGGGCTCATTATGAGAGTAATGAAACGATTAAACTGCTTGAAAAAATTCTCGAATCCGGTATTGATGAAAAGATAGCGATTAAAACCATCAACAGTATTCTGTCTTTACGGACGACAGACGAAATCTATTCAACTCTTGATCTTTCTATCATCGACCTTCAGGATGCAAGCTGCAAATTCTTGAAGGTCGGTTCAACGCCGAGTTTTATTAAGCGGGGAGATCAAGTCATGAAAGTGCAGGCCAGCAATCTGCCGATCGGCATTATCAATGAATTTGATGTGGAAGTCGTAAGTGAACAGTTAAAAGCGGGTGATCTGCTTGTCATGATGAGTGACGGTATATTTGAAGGACCGAAGCATGTTGAAAACCACGACCTGTGGATGAAACGGAAAATGAAAGGGCTAAAAACCGAAGACCCGCAGGAAATCGCTGATATATTAATGGAAGAGGTCATCAGAACGCGTGCCGGCCAAATCGAAGACGACATGACGGTCGTTGTCGTCCGGATTGATCATAATACGCCGAAATGGGCTTCCATACCTGTGCCGGCAGTTTTCCAAAATAATAAGGAGATTTCTTAAACCTTTCGTATAAATCACTTTCCTTCTGGCGAAGATGGGACTAATCGTATCACCGGGAGGAATGTATGTGAATAAGGGACATTTAAATCAAGTTCTGCTGATTACAGATGGCTGCTCCAATCATGGCGAAGACCCGATCGCAATGGCGGCTTTCGCCAAGGAGCAGGGGATTACGGTGAATGTTATAGGAATTATGGAAGAAAACGCGATTGACCAAGAGGCAATGAAGGAAGTTGAAGGCATCGCCATGGCCGGAGGCGGCGTCCACCAAGTTGTGTATGCATCTCAATTGTCTCAGACGGTTCAAATGGTGACGAAAAAAGCAATGACCCAGACACTGCAGGGTGTCGTCAATCAAGAGCTTAAACAAATTTTAGGGAAAAACGTTGAAATGGAAGAGCTTTCTCCGGAAAAACGCGGCGAAGTGATGGAAGTGGTTGATGAGCTCGGCGAAACGGTTCATCTGCAAGTGCTTGTACTGGTTGATACGAGTGCCAGCATGGCGCCAAAACTGCCGACGGTGAAAGAAGCGCTGATCGATCTTTCCATCAGTTTAAATTCCCGGGCCGGACACAATGAATTTGCAATGTGTATATTTCCCGGGAAAAGCCAGGAAGTTGAGCTTGTGCTGAATTGGACGCCGAAGCTTGAATCCCTTTCTGCACTCTTTGCGAAGCTGTCAACCGGCGGAATCACCCCTACGGGTCCCGCTATCCGGGAAGCGACACAGCAGTTTGAGAGAATCCGCTCAAGAAGGAGCATGTTGGCAGATGATGAACGACGCTTTGACGAGTTTGGCATGTAGTCTGGCACCGGGGACGGCAATTCAGGGCAAATGGAACGGCAAATCCTACAGATTGCTCAAACAGCTTGGCAAAGGGGCTAACGGTATTGTATATCTGGCAGAAGCATCAGGCGGACATGTCGCTTTGAAAATAAGCAGCGACAGCATGTCTGTTACCTCTGAAGTGAATGTCTTGAAATCCTTTTCAAAGGCCCGGTCGCAAACGATGGGGCCTTCTTTTTTTGATGCGGACGATGCGTTTATTCCGCAGCTGAATAAAAATGTATCTTTTTACGTGATGGAGTACATAGAAGGGCCGCTTCTTCCGCAATATATCAGCAGTAAGGGAACAGAGTGGATTCCGGTGCTGATGGTTCAGCTTCTTTCCAGTCTGTCAGTCCTTCATCAGCAAGGATGGGTCTTTGGCGACCTCAAGCCGGAAAACCTCATTGTAACCGGACCTCCGGCTGCCATTCGCTGCATTGATGTAGGGGGAACGACAAAACAGGGCCGCGCAATTAAAGAGTATACGGAGTTTTACGACAGGGGCTATTGGGGGTATGGAACAAGAAAAGCAGAACCATCCTATGACTTGTTTGCTGTAGCGATGATCATGATCCACTGTGTTCAGAAGAAAGAGTGCAAGAAGACAGGCAAGCCGAAAGAGCAGCTTCGGTCCATCATTGAAGGCCATCCGTTTTTGAATAAGTATAAGAAGGTTCTGTTTTCTGCTTTAAACGGCCAATATCCTTCGGCGGAAGCCATGAAGCATGATATCCTGACGGCGGGGCAGTGTATCGGGAGCAAAAGGAAGGATGCCGCAAAGCCTAAGCCGCCGCAAGCAAAACCGCGGCAGGGCACTGTTTCTCAGACCCGGTATAAACCTAAACAAAAACCCGCAAAAAACAATGGTTTATTTGAAACAACACTCATTTTAATCAGCGTTCTCGCCCTTTATTTCGCTTACATCGTCTTTTTTCTCATCTAATGCCGGCCGGACGCCTGAGCTCATGCTTCTTCTTTGCTTGGAGGGAATGAAAGTGATAGGATATGTATATCTTTAAAAAACCTGCTCATCGTGAGGGGGACATTGTGAAAAGCGTGGAAGATTTTTTCAAAACATATCATCTTCAGGCGGAGGGGGAAACGATTATTGCCGGGGTCTCCGGAGGCCCAGATTCAATGGCGCTTCTCAGTATGCTGAATAAGCACTTCGGGAAGTCCTCCGTTATCATAGCGGCGCATGTCGACCATCAGTTCAGAGGATCTGAATCTGAAGAAGATATGAAGTTTGTGCAGTCATACTGCGAGGCGGAACACATTCTCTGCGAAACGGTCCAGATTGATGTTTCTGCATACGCAAAGAAGAATAAGCTGAACAAGCAGGCTGCCGCGCGTGATTGCAGATATCAGTTTTTCAAAGATCTGATGGCAAAGCACCAAGCGAAGTTTTTAGCGTTGGCTCATCATGGAGATGATCAAGTTGAGACCATGCTCATGAGGCTTGCGAAAGGCACGCTCGGGGCAGGGCTTGCGGGAATGCAGCCCGTCCGCGAATTTGCTTCCGGTTTGCTGATCAGGCCTTTCCTCTATGCGGCAAAGGATGAAATCCTTGAATACTGCCGTCAAGAAAGACTGTCCTACAGAACGGATGAGAGCAATACAAAGGACGATTATACAAGAAACAGATTCAGAAAGACCGTGCTTCCTTTTTTAAAACAAGAATCACCTGACGTTCATAAAATGTTTCAAAAAGTGAGTGAAGCACTGACAGAAGACGAACAATACTTGCAGTCATTAACGAAAGAACGAATGAATAAGGTTATTACAAGCAAGTCTGACACATCAGTTGAAGTCAGCTCCTCTCAATTGCTTGCCCTTCCGATACCTTTACAAAGAAGAGGAGTTCAACTAATATTAAACTATCTTTATGAAAACGTTCCATCGTCGTTTTCCGCCCGCCACATACAGCAGTTTCTTGAATGGGCAGAAAACGGAAGCGCTTCTGGGGTGCTTGATTTTCCGAAAGGGCTGAAGGTGGTCAAATCATATCAGACATGTTTGTTTACATTTGAACAATGGCAATGTGAAAAGGTTCCCTTTGAGCTGCAGCTGCAAGGAGCGGAAGGCGAGACTGCTGTTCTGCCCAACGGCTTTATGATAGAGGTGGCCGATCAGGCTGACCCTCATATCACAAATGGGAATGCTGTTTTTATGACAAGCAGAAATAAGGTGCAATTTCCTTTAACAATCCGGACGAGAAAAATCGGTGACCGGATCAAACTTAAAGGGATGAATGGCTCGAAAAAGGTAAAAGATATATTTATTGATCATAAACTGCCTCTGCGTGATCGGGACGTATGGCCGATTGTAACGGATGCAAGCGGTGAAATTATCTGGCTGCCTGGCTTGAAAAAATCCATCTTTGACGATCTTGTGATTCCAAACAGTGACCGCATTGTATTACAATATAGACAGCATGAAAAGTGTAGGGGGCAAGCATTAACATGAAACAAGATATCGAAAAAGTGCTGATTTCAGAAGAAGAGATCCAGCAGAAAGTAAAACAGCTTGGAGAACAATTAACAAGCGAGTACAGCGACACGTTTCCGTTGGCAATCGGTGTATTAAAGGGAGCGCTTCCTTTTATGGCTGATCTTATAAAGCATATTGATACATATTTGGAAATGGACTTCATGGATGTATCAAGCTACGGAAATTCCACGGTTTCTTCCGGAGAAGTCAAAATCATCAAAGATTTGGATACATCTGTAGAAGGCCGGGACATCTTAATCATTGAAGATATTATCGACAGTGGGTTAACCTTGAGCTATCTCGTAGAACTCTTCCGATATCGTAAAGCGAAATCAATTAAGATTGTTACCCTGTTGGATAAACCAAGCGGAAGAAAAGCGGACATTAAAGCAGACTTCGTAGGCTTTGAAGTTCCTGACGCGTTTGTTGTGGGTTACGGACTTGATTATGCCGAACGCTATCGCAATCTGCCTTACATCGGAGTGTTAAAACCGGCGATTTATGAAAGCTGATCGGCTGCCTGCTTCCGAGATGGTTATCGGTTGTATTGGAATGATTTTCTATGGTACTATTGAACATAGTTGTGCTTACTGTGGGAGGAGGTAAGGAATGAATCGGGTCTTCCGTAATACCATTTTTTATTTACTTATTTTATTAGTAGTAATCGGGGTTGTGAGTTACTTCCAGACTTCAAACCCGAAAACAGAAAATATGTCGTACAGTACGTTTATCAAGAATCTCGATGAAGGGAAAGTTGACAGCGTATCGGTTCAGCCTGTCAGAGGTGTTTATGAGGTAAAAGGACAGCTGAAAAAATATGACAAAGACCAGTACTTTTTAACACATGTTCCTGAAGGAAAAGGAGCAGACCAGATATTTGACGCAATTAAAAAGACGGACGTAAAAGTTGATCCCGCACAGGAAACAAGCGGGTGGGTGACGTTCTTAACGACGATCATTCCGTTTGTCATCATCTTTATTCTGTTTTTCTTCCTGCTCAATCAGGCTCAGGGCGGCGGAAGCCGTGTCATGAACTTCGGAAAGAGCAAAGCGAAGCTGTATACGGAAGAAAAGAAACGCGTGAAGTTTAAAGATGTAGCCGGCGCGGATGAGGAGAAGCAGGAGCTTGTTGAGGTTGTTGAGTTTCTGAAAGATCCTCGCAAATTTGCCGAGCTTGGCGCGAGAATTCCTAAAGGCGTACTGTTGGTCGGACCTCCGGGAACCGGTAAGACATTGCTTGCGAGAGCATCAGCCGGTGAAGCGGGCGTTCCTTTCTTCAGCATCAGCGGATCTGACTTCGTTGAAATGTTTGTCGGTGTCGGTGCTTCCCGTGTTCGTGATTTATTCGAAAATGCGAAAAAGAACGCGCCCTGCCTGATCTTTATTGATGAGATTGACGCTGTGGGACGTCAGCGCGGCGCCGGTCTTGGCGGCGGGCATGATGAACGCGAACAGACGCTGAACCAGCTGCTTGTAGAGATGGACGGTTTCAGTGCGAATGAAGGAATCATTATTATCGCTGCGACAAACCGTGCGGACATTCTGGACCCTGCATTGCTCCGTCCAGGACGTTTTGACCGTCAGATTACGGTAGACCGTCCGGATGTCATCGGCCGTGAAGCCGTATTGAAGGTCCATGCGAGAAACAAACCGCTTGATGAGACGGTGAACTTAAAAGCAATTGCTTCAAGAACACCTGGTTTCTCAGGCGCCGATTTAGAAAACCTTCTTAACGAAGCGGCACTCGTTGCTGCCCGTCAAAACAAGAAGAAAATTGACATGCGCGACATTGATGAAGCAACGGACCGTGTCATTGCGGGCCCTGCGAAGAAAAGCCGCGTCATTTCGAAAAAAGAACGCAATATCGTGGCGTACCACGAAGGCGGTCACACCGTTATCGGACTTGTGCTGGATGAAGCCGATATGGTTCATAAAGTAACGATCGTTCCGAGGGGGCAGGCAGGCGGATACGCAGTCATGCTTCCGAGAGAAGACCGTTACTTCCAGACAAAACCTGAACTTCTCGATAAAATTGTCGGTCTTCTGGGCGGACGCGTTGCCGAGGAAATTATCTTCGGCGAAGTCAGCACGGGGGCTCACAATGACTTCCAGCGGGCAACGAACATTGCCAGAAGAATGGTGACAGAGTTCGGTATGTCAGAAAAACTCGGACCGCTTCAGTTCGGTCAATCTCAAGGCGGTCAAGTATTCCTGGGCCGGGATTTCAACAACGAGCAAAACTACAGTGATCAGATCGCTTACGAAATCGATCAGGAAATTCAACGCATCATTAAAGAATGTTATGAGCGTGCGAAAACAATCCTGACTGAAAATCGCGATAAGCTTGAATTGATTGCTCAGACATTGCTTGATGTGGAAACATTAGATGCGGAACAAATCAAGCATCTTGTGGATCACGGAAAACTCCCAGAGCGCAATTTCTCAGATGACCATCTTCAAAAAGACGATGTGAAAGTAAACATTCTGTCTAAAACAGAAGACGAAAAGAAGGACGAACCGAAAGAATAGTTCGCATTCTGATATGAAAACCGCCGGCATATACCGGCGGTTTTTTTACTGGTTCCGTTTTGTTTACAAAAGAGCCGCAGATCGTGTATGGTATTGTAGAATGTTGAAAATGTTATGATTAGAAACTATTCAAAAGTGGTGATAGAGGTTGTTACTGGTTATAGATGTGGGGAACACCAACACCGTGATTGGTGTATATCATGATGGGGAATTAGAATATCATTGGCGTATAGAAACGAGCAGACACAAAACGGAAGATGAATTCGGCATGCTGCTCCGCTCCTTATTTGAACATTCCGGACTCATGTTTGAACAAATTGAAGGGATTATCATCTCATCCGTTGTGCCGCCGATCATGTTCTCTTTAGAAAGAATGTGCACAAAATACTTTCACATCGAGCCGCAGGTTGTCGGCCCGGGGATGAAAACAGGTTTAAATATAAAATATGACAATCCGAAAGAAGTGGGGGCAGACAGGATCGTCAACGCCGTTGCGGCAATTCAGCAGTATGGCGGCCCATTAATTGTCGTTGACTTCGGAACGGCGACGACGTATTGCTACATTGATGAAAACAAGCAATATATGGGCGGCGCGATTGCTCCCGGCATTACGATTTCAACGGAAGCGCTCTACTCCCGTGCGGCCAAGCTTCCGAGAATTGAAATTGCCCGTCCGGATAATATCATCGGCAAAAACACGGTAAGCGCCATGCAGTCCGGCATCCTTTTCGGCTATGTCGGACAAGTTGAAGGCATAGTGAAGCGGATGAAATGGCAGGCCAAACAAGAACCGAAAGTCATTGCGACAGGCGGACTTGCATCATTGATCGCGAACGAATCAGACTGTATTGATATTGTTGACCCGTTTCTCACTCTGAAAGGGCTTGAAATCATTTATGAGCGAAATCGCGTGGGTCACGTATAGGAGGTAAACGATGGATTATTTAATTAAAGCAATTGCATATGACGGTAAAGTACGGGCTTATGCAGCCAGAACGACAGATATGGTAAATGAAGCGCAAAGAAGGCATGACACATGGCCGACGGCATCAGCCGCAATCGGCCGGACGATGACAGCTTCTCTGATCCTCGGAGCGATGCTGAAGGGTGAAGATAAGCTGACCGTCAAGATAGAAGGCGGCGGCCCGATCGGTGCCATTGTCGCAGATGCGAACGCAAAGGGTGAAGTCAGAGCCTACGTATCAAATCCGCACGTTCATTTTGACCTCAATGAACAGGGGAAACTGGATGTCAGACGGGCGGTAGGAACGGACGGAACCCTTAGTGTTGTAAAAGATCTGGGCTTGCGTGACTATTTTACGGGACAAGTAGAGATTGTCTCAGGCGAACTCGGTGACGACTTCACATACTACCTAGTTTCTTCTGAACAAGTCCCTTCATCCGTCGGTGTAGGTGTGCTTGTAAACCCTGATAACACAATTCTCGCTGCGGGCGGCTTCATTATCCAGCTTCTCCCGGGAACCGATGAAGAAACCATTTCAACAATCGAAAAGCAATTATCTCAAATCGAACCGATTTCTAAATTAATTCAAAAAGGCCTGACACCGGAAGAAATCTTAGAAGAAGTACTGGGTCAAAAACCGGACGTACTCGAGACCATGCCGGTCAAATTTCACTGTTCTTGTTCAAAAGACCGATTCGAAGCGGCTATTTTAGGACTAGGCAAAAAAGAAATACAAGATATGATAGAAGAAGACGGAAAAGCCGAAGCGGTTTGCCATTTTTGTAATGAGAAATATTTATTTACAAAAGAAGAACTGGAAGAGCTTCGTGACGAAACAACCCGCTAGCTCTTTAGCGGGTTGTTCTATTTTATTAAAGGGATGGGGTAGATTTTGAAACCGAGAACACTTTTGACAATTATTGTAGCGGCGCTGTTAGTATGCAGCGTGGCAGTCGCGTATAAGTTAACAAAATCCCAAGCCGCGGGATCATCTGAAGAATCCATCGCGACAATCGGTGATAAACATATCACGAGGCAAGACTGGATGAAAAAGATGGAAGATGAGTACGGAAAATCAACTCTGGAAGACATGATTAATACACAAGTAGTGGAAGAACTTGCGAAAAAGAATAAACTCACAGTGTCAAACAGCGAACTGGAGAGAGAATTTCTTTTAATCAAAGCTGTGAATAATTCATTTTATGAAGACAGTCATATTACGGAAAAAGAATGGAAAGACCAGATCCGCTACAACATTCTTCTTGAAGAACTGCTGACGAAGGATATCGATATTTCGGATAAGGAAATGCAATCATTTTATAATAAAAATAAAGAACTGTATCAATTCGATGATTCCTACAGAATCCGGCATATCGTCGTTAAAAGCAAAGAAGAAGCGGACAGGGTTCTGGCTGATTTGAAAGGCGGTTCCAGCTTTGAAGCCGTCGCCGCAGAGCGTTCCACAGACAGATACACGTCTCAGTATGGCGGAGACCTCGGCTTTGTGACAGAAAACCAGGAGAATATCCCGCCGGCATATATCACAGAAGCCAAAAACCTTAAAGAAAATGAATGGTCGGCTGAACCGATTAAAGTTTCTTCAGGATATGCGGTCATTCAGCTGAAAGAAAAGCTTAAAGCGAGAACTTTCTCATACAATGAAGTGAAGAGCCAAATCAGACGCCAGATCGCGATGGATCAATTAGGTGATAAGGCGACGGTCAAAACGCTGTGGAAAGAGGCGGGGGTCTCTTGGTTCTACGGGGAAAAAAGAACTAAATGATTGACAAAAAATTTTGAAATTGATAACTTGTATTTATAATACCAATAAATTTAGTCGGAAATTGAGGTGTCCAATATGGTTCGTATTGCAAATTCTATTACTGAACTAATCGGTAATACTCCTATTGTGAAATTGAATCGCCTGACGGATGAAAACAGCGCAGATGTATATCTGAAGCTTGAATACATGAATCCGGGCAGCAGCGTAAAAGACCGTATCGGAGTGGCGATGATTGAAGCGGCTGAAAAAGAAGGGAAATTAAAAGCCGGCGACACAATCATTGAACCGACAAGCGGAAATACAGGAATCGGTCTTGCGATGGTGGCTGCGGCAAAAGGCCTCAGAGCGATCCTCGTTATGCCTGATACGATGAGTATGGAGCGACGCAATCTGCTGCGCGCATACGGGGCGGAGCTTGTACTGACTCCCGGCGCAGAAGGAATGAAGGGCGCCATTAAAAAGGCGGAAGAACTTGCGGAGGAACACGGCTATTTTGTGCCTCAGCAATTCAACAATGCGGCAAACCCGGAAATTCACCGTCAAACAACGGGGAAAGAAATCGTAGAACAGTTTGGAGAAGACCAGCTTGACGCGTTCGTGGCCGGTATCGGTACGGGCGGAACCATCACGGGAGCGGGTGAAGTGCTGAAAGAAGCATATCCATCCATCAAAATTTATGCGGTAGAGCCGGCGGACTCTCCAGTTCTTTCTGGCGGAAAACCGGGTCCGCATAAAATTCAGGGTATCGGTGCGGGTTTTGTCCCTGAAACATTGAACACGGACATTTATGATCAGATCATTCCCGTTAAAAACGAGGACGCATTTGAATATGCCCGTAAAACGGCAAAAGAAGAAGGGATTCTCGGCGGTATTTCTTCCGGAGCAGCCATTTACGCGGCGCTGGAAATCGCGAAAAAACTGGGAAAAGGCAAGAAAGTGCTTGCGATCATCCCTAGTAACGGAGAGCGTTACTTAAGCACACCGCTATATCAGTTTGAATAGAGACATACACACGGCTCCCGGCTGTATCCGGGAGTTTTTTTGTGCCTGAAGCATCGAAAATCCAAAAAACGTTTCGAATTCTATCGTTGGAAGAGAAATTCACTTTTTTCACCAGTGTGATTGCTATAAAATAAAACTAGAGAAAAACGAAGCAGAGGATTGATAAGATGGCACAACGCAGACCGGCAGGAAGAAGAATACCTTTTACGAAACAAGCATTTTTACAGCAGTATGAAAACCTTTCGAAATCGAGAAAACGGCATGTTCTGCTCGAAAGCGCGAGAGGGGGAAGATTCAGTATAGCCGGTCTAGATCCGATTGCGTCCGTCAAGGGGAAAGACGGAATTACGACAATCAAGCATGAAGGGGAAACGCTGTTTAAAGAAGGTGACCCGCTGCGGGCCTTTCATGAGTGGTTTGAGGCGCTTGGGACGGAAACAAACGATGAGTTCCCGGACTTCCAAGGCGGCGCAATTGGCTTTATCAGTTACGACTACGCCCGATATATTGAGAATTTTAAGATGCTGTCTTTAGATGATTTGGAAACACCTGATATTTACTTTCTCGTTTTTGACGATGTGGCCGTTTATGACCATGAGGAAGAGGCGTTATGGCTCATTACTCATACCGAATCGGAAGAAGCGGAGCTTGCGGAAGAGAAGCTGTCCGGCTTAGAGGATATGTGGTGTTCCCTCCAAACGGAGGACGAGCCTTATTCACCGCTGAACCGGGACGGAGACGGATCGTATGCCGCTCCGTTCACTGAAGAAGGATTTTCACAGGCTGTAGAACAAATTAAACAATATATTGCGAGCGGTGATGTGTTTCAGGTTAATTTGTCCATCAGGCAATCCCAGTCCTTATCCGTTCATCCGTATGAAGTGTATAAACATTTGAGAAACGTTAATCCGTCTCCTTACATGGCCTATCTGGAGACGCCGGGTTTTCAAGTGATATGCGGGTCGCCGGAGCTATTGGTAACAAAAAAGGGGAAGAAGCTTGAAACGAGACCGATCGCGGGTACGCGTTCAAGAGGAAAAGACGATGCTGAAGACAAGGCGCTTGCTGATGAATTAATTCACAATGAAAAAGAACGTGCGGAACACGTCATGCTTGTTGATCTTGAGCGCAATGATCTCGGGCGCGTATCGCGCTACGGCTCCGTGCGGGTGAACGAGTTTATGGCGATCGAAAAGTACTCCCACGTCATGCATATCGTGTCAAATGTACAGGGAGAACTGCAGGACGGATATGACGCGACAGATATTATTCATGCGGTTTTTCCGGGCGGCACCATCACGGGAGCGCCCAAAGTGAGAACGATGGAAATTATAGAAGAGCTTGAGCCGACAAGACGAGGGCTTTATACTGGATCTATAGGCTGGTTTGGATTTAACGGAGATTTGCAGTTTAACATTGTAATCCGGACGATCTATGCAGCCGGAGGACATGCTTTTATGCAGTCCGGCGCAGGAGTGGTCATTGACTCGGTTCCGAAGCATGAATACAAGGAATCGTTCAAAAAAGCTTTTGCGATGAAAAAGGCATTAGAGCTGAGCGAAGAAGAGACAAAAAATTAGATGAGGTGAGCAGAGATGATATTAATGATTGACAATTATGATTCATTTACGTACAACTTGGTTCAATATTTGGGTGAGCTGGGGGAGGAACTGATCGTCAGACGGAATGACGGGATTACGATTGAAGAGATAGAAGAGCTGGCGCCGGATTTCTTGATGATTTCACCTGGGCCGTGCAGTCCGGATGAAGCGGGGATCAGCCTCGAAGCGATCAAACATTTTGCCGGCAGCATTCCTATTTTCGGCGTATGTCTCGGACATCAGTCGATCGCACAAGTATTCGGCGGCGATGTCGTCAGAGCGGAGCGGCTCATGCACGGCAAAACGTCAGAGATTATGCATGACGGGCAGACAATTTTTAATGGCCTGCAAAATCCGCTGGTCGCCACTCGGTACCACTCGCTTATTGTCAAAGCGGATACATTGCCGGACTGCTTTACGGTATCCGCTCAAACCAAGGAAGGAGAAATTATGGCAATCCGTCATAATGAGCTGCCCATTGAAGGTGTTCAGTTCCATCCGGAATCCATCATGACCTCCTTCGGCAAAGAGATGCTCAGAAACTTTATAGAGACACACCGCAAGAAGGAAGTGACGGTGTGATTATATATTTGAATGGTCAATATATAGAGGAGAAAGAAGCGGCGCTTTCTCCTTTTGACCATGGTTATCTGTACGGGATCGGCGCGTTCGAGACGTTCAGGCTTTACAGCGGCCGGCCGTTTCTGCCGGATGCGCATGTCGCCAGGCTCAACAGGGCGCTCCGGGATCTGCAGATTGCATATGAGGTGAACAAACAGGAGCTGCTTGATATGCTTGACAGCCTCTTGCTCCTCAATGACATAGAGGACGGCAGCGCGCGTGTCCGGCTTAACGTCTCCGCCGGCGTCAGCGATAAGGGATTTACTGCCCAGACTTATGAAAAGCCGACTGTCCTTTGTTTCGTCAACCGGCTCAATCCGGAAGCCCTGCCTGTTCAAAAAGAAGGCAAGCTTCTCTCTGTCCGGAGAAATACGCCTGAAGGATCTTTTCGGTTAAAATCCCATCACTATTTAAACAACATGTACGCTAAACAGGAAATCGGCAATGATCCGAATCTTGAAGGGATTTTCCTGACCAAAGAAGGAGATGTCGCGGAAGGCATTGTCTCCAATGTGTTTTGGCGAAAAGGAGACAAGGTCTTCACGCCATCCTTGGATACAGGCATTCTCGACGGTGTAACGAGGCAGTTTGTCATTGATGAATTGAAACGGCAGGGGACAGAAGTCATTGAAGGCCGATTCCGTTTTCAATCAATGCTTGAAGCGGATGAAGCGTGGATGACAAACTCCGTCCTTGAAATCATCCCGTTTTCTAAAATAGAGGAAGTGCCGCTTCCCGGAGCGGATGGTAAAACGGTGCAATTGCTCCGGACGCAGTATCAGCGGGAAATAAACAAAATGAATGTATAGGAGGAGGAACAAAATGGCGCAGCAAACAATTGAACAGCCTAAACTGATTCATACAAAAAAAGGCGCTCTGTCCTATAAAGAGAAGACACTCATTATGGGGATATTAAATGTAACGCCAGACTCCTTCTCTGACGGCGGTAAATACGACAGTACGGAAAGAGCGCTTCTCCATGCGGCGAAGATGGCTGAAGAAGGGGCGCACATCATAGATATCGGCGGAGAATCGACAAGGCCCGGCGCATCACTCGTGTCGGCTGATGAGGAAATGTCACGTGTAATCCCCGCCATAGAGCGGATCACAAGCGAACTGGACGTTCCGATTTCAATTGATACGTACAAAGCGTCCGTAGCAGACGAAGCGGTCAAAGCGGGGGCCTCCATCATTAATGACATCTGGGGGGCGAAAGGTGATCCTGACATGGCGTCAGTAGCCGCCGCACACAGTGTTCCGATTATCTTAATGCATAATCGCAAGGAGAGAAACTATAACGATCTGATTCCTGATATGCTCGCAGATTTGATGGAAAGTGTAAAAATTGCCGCAGAAGCCGGCGTTTCAGATGAAAACATGATTCTGGATCCGGGGATCGGCTTCGCGAAAAGCTATGAGGACAATCTGGCTGTCATGAACAAGCTGGAAGTGTTCAGCGGGTTAGGGTATCCGCTGCTCCTCGCGACATCGAGAAAAAGATTCATCGGCCGTGTGCTTGACCTTCCTCCTGAAGAACGTGCCGAGGGGACGGGAGCGACGGTATGCCTTGGCGTCCAGAAAGGCTGCGACATTGTGAGGGTGCACGATGTCAAGCAGATCGCGAGAATGACTAAGATGATGGATGCTATGTTGAATAAAGGAGGCGCACATCATGGATAAAGTATATGTAGAAGGTATGGAGTTTTACGGATATCACGGCGTGTTCGAAGAAGAAAATAAACTCGGTCAGCGTTTCAAAGTAGACCTGACTGCCGAGCTGGATTTGAGCAAAGCGGGACAAACGGATGACCTTTCTTATACCATTAATTATGCGGAGCTTTACAGTGTCTGCCGCGGCATCGTTGAGGGCGAGCCCGTCAATTTGGTCGAGACGCTTGCGGAACGGATCGCAGACACGGTTCTTAAGAAATTTGAGCCTGTGCAGCAATGTACGGTAAAGGTTATTAAGCCTGATCCGCCGATTCCCGGCCATTATAAATCAGTAGCCATAGAAATGACGAGAAAGAAATCATGAACAACACGGCATATATCGGCCTCGGCTCCAATATGGGCGATCGTGAACACTATTTGCGCCAGGCAGTGGCCATGCTCAGCCGGCAGGATGGCGTGACGGTGTCAAAAGTGTCCTCCATATATGAAACGGATCCCGTCGGCTATGAGGATCAGGATCAGTTTCTCAATATGGCGGTTGAAGTGAAAACGGCATTATCACCTTTTGACCTTCTTGATGTGACGCAGAGCATTGAAGCTGAATTAGGAAGAACGAGGGAGATCCGCTGGGGGCCGCGAACGGCAGACCTTGACATTTTGCTGTATAATCGTGAAAATATTGAAACAGAGCGGCTGATTGTTCCGCATCCGAGAATGTATGAGCGCTTATTTGTCCTTGCGCCGTTAAAAGAAATTTGTCCTCAGGCGGATCATATCACCATAAGCGCTGAAACAAACCAAGAAGGTGTAAGAGTATGGAAGCAGAAATCTGGGGTAGACGAATTCGTGCATTCAGAAAGCTGAAGGGGTATACTCAAGAAGGGTTTGCAAAAGCGATAGGTATATCAGTTTCCATTCTCGGCGAGATTGAACGCGGAAACCGTTTGCCGTCAGCTGTGATCATTCGTGATGCTGCTGATGCTTTAAATATAAGCGCGGAGGAATTGGCTCCGCCTCAAAATGCACGAAAGGAGGTCGATTAATGTTTAAAATCGGTGATATTGAATTGAAAAACAGAGTAGTTCTTGCTCCGATGGCCGGAGTCTGCAATGCCGCATTCCGTCTTACTGTTAAAGAATTCGGAGCGGGACTCGTATGTGCGGAAATGGTCAGTGACAAAGCCATTCTGTACAACAACGCGAAAACAATGGGAATGCTCTTCATCGAGGAGAGAGAAAAACCTCTCAGCCTTCAGATTTTCGGAGGAGAGAAAGAAACCCTTGTAGAAGCGGCTAAGTTTGTCGATCAAAATACGACAGCTGATATTATTGATATTAACATGGGATGTCCTGTGCCGAAGATTACAAAATGCGATGCGGGGGCAAAATGGCTTCTCGATCCGAACAAAATTTATGAAATGGTATCCGCAGTAGTAGATGCTGTTGATAAACCCGTCACAGTGAAAATGCGAATGGGTTGGGATGAAGATCACATTTATGCCGTGAAAAACGCCCAGGCTGTTGAACGCGCCGGCGGAAAAGCCGTTGCGCTGCACGGCCGCACAAGAGTGCAAATGTATGAAGGCACTGCGAACTGGGATATCATTAAAGAAGTAAAACAATCCCTCTCTATTCCTGTCATCGGAAACGGCGATGTCAAAACGCCTCAGGACGCGAAACGCATGCTCGAGGAAACCGGTGTTGACGGTGTCATGATCGGCCGTGCCGCACTCGGCAACCCGTGGATGATCTACCGTACGGTTCAGTACCTTGAAACCGGTGAGTTAAAAGACGAACCGAAAGTCCGTGAAAAAATGTCAGTATGTAAGCTGCACTTAGACCGCCTGATTAAGTTAAAAGGCGAAAAAGTGGCAGTCAGAGAAATGAGAAAACACGCTGCCTGGTATCTGAAAGGCGTCAGAGGCAATGCGGAGGTCCGCAACGGAATCAACCATTGTGAGGCGCGTGAAGAGTTTGTGCAGCTTTTAGATGCATTTACGGCTGAAGTAGAGGCAAAAGAGCTTCAAGATGCAAAAGTAGGTTAATATACACCCTCTATTGCTGCTCACTGCCAGCTTACCGCTGGCAGTTTTTCTGCTTTTTCATGAAATCAAAATGTAACGGAGTGATACCAATGAGTCAAGAAGAGCAAAATCATGAGGAATTGAACGACCAGCTGCAAGTCAGACGCGATAAAATGAACCAGCTGAGAGAAAACGGCATTGATCCTTTCGGCGAACGTTTCGAGAGAACACATCAATCTCAGCAGATCATTGACGCCTATCAGGAGCTTTCTAAAGAAGAACTTGAAGAAAAAGCGATCGAAGTTACCATTGCAGGCCGTATGATGACAAAGCGCGGAAAAGGAAAAGCCGGCTTTGCGCACCTGCAGGACTTAGAGGGCCAAATTCAAATCTACGTAAGAAAAGACAGTGTCGGCGAAGAACAATATGAAATCTTTAAATCTTCAGACCTCGGAGACGTTATCGGCATCACCGGGAAAGTTTTCAAAACAAACGTAGGCGAGCTGTCTGTCAAAGCGACATCTTTTGAACTGCTGACAAAAGCACTGCGTCCTCTTCCTGATAAATATCATGGATTAAAAGATGTAGAACAGCGTTACCGTCAGCGCTACCTTGATCTCATCGTAAATCCTGACAGCAAACAAACGTTTATCACACGCAGCAAAATCATCCAAGCGATGAGAAGATACTTAGATGACCATGGATACTTAGAAGTTGAAACACCTACGATGCACAGCATACCGGGAGGAGCGTCTGCACGCCCGTTCATCACGCATCATAATGCGCTCGATATGCCTCTTTATATGCGTATTGCGATTGAGCTGCATCTGAAACGCCTTATCGTCGGCGGATTAGAAAAAGTCTACGAAATCGGCCGCGTGTTCCGTAATGAAGGTGTTTCTACACGCCACAATCCTGAATTCACGATGATTGAGCTGTATGAAGCGTACGCCGATTATAAGGATATTATGAGCCTGACGGAAAACCTCGTTGCACATATTGCGCAGGAAGTGCTGGGAAGCACCACAATCCAGTACGGCGAAGAGCAGATTGATCTGAAACCTGAATGGAAACGACTCCATATGGTAGATGCCGTCAAAGAAGCGACAGGCGTAGATTTCTGGAATGAGATGACTGTTGAAGAAGCGCGAAGCCATGCAAAAGAACATGGCATCGAGATCACAAACTCAATGACAGTGGGCCATATCATCAATGAATTCTTCGAACAAAAAATTGAAGAAACACTCATTCAGCCGACATTTATTTACGGACATCCTGTAGAGATTTCTCCTCTCGCTAAGAAAAATCCTGAGGACCCTCGTTTTACAGACCGTTTCGAGCTGTTTATCGTCGGCCGTGAGCACGCTAACGCGTTTACGGAGCTGAATGACCCTATCGATCAGAGAGAACGCTTTGAAGCGCAATTGAAAGAAAGAGAAGAAGGAAACGATGAAGCGCATATGATGGATGAAGACTTCGTTGAAGCTCTTGAATACGGCATGCCGCCGACCGGAGGATTGGGTATCGGCATCGACCGCCTCGTCATGCTGTTAACAAATGCTCCGTCTATCAGAGACGTTTTATTATTCCCTCAAATGAGACATCGCTAATAAAAGTGAAAGCGCCGTTTCTGCATATCGCAGTACGGCGCTTTTTTAGAAACAAGTCGTTTGTAAAACTTTTTTGATTTTCTTTTTAAAAAACTATTGCACTATTATTTGTGAGGTGGTATATTATTATTCGTTGCCGCTAAACAAGGCGCTGACGAAAAAAGAAATTTTAAAAAGTTGTTGACTTCAAGAGATTGATAAGATATAATAATAAAGTCGCTTGAACGAAAGACAAAATGATCTTTGAAAACTAAACAAGACAAAACGTACCTGTTAATTCAAAGTTTTAAATAAATCGCACAGCGATGTGCGTAGTCAGTCAAACTACTTTATCGGAGAGTTTGATCCTGGCTCAGGACGAACGCTGGCGGCGTGCCTAATACATGCAAGTCGAGCGGACAGATGGGAGCTTGCTCCCTGATGTTAGCGGCGGACGGGTGAGTAACACGTGGGTAACCTGCCTGTAAGACTGGGATAACTCCGGGAAACCGGGGCTAATACCGGATGCTTGTTTGAACCGCATGGTTCAAACATAAAAGGTGGCTTCGGCTACCACTTACAGATGGACCCGCGGCGCATTAGCTAGTTGGTGAGGTAACGGCTCACCAAGGCGACGATGCGTAGCCGACCTGAGAGGGTGATCGGCCACACTGGGACTGAGACACGGCCCAGACTCCTACGGGAGGCAGCAGTAGGGAATCTTCCGCAATGGACGAAAGTCTGACGGAGCAACGCCGCGTGAGTGATGAAGGTTTTCGGATCGTAAAGCTCTGTTGTTAGGGAAGAACAAGTGCCGTTCAAATAGGGCGGCACCTTGACGGTACCTAACCAGAAAGCCACGGCTAACTACGTGCCAGCAGCCGCGGTAATACGTAGGTGGCAAGCGTTGTCCGGAATTATTGGGCGTAAAGGGCTCGCAGGCGGTTTCTTAAGTCTGATGTGAAAGCCCCCGGCTCAACCGGGGAGGGTCATTGGAAACTGGGGAACTTGAGTGCAGAAGAGGAGAGTGGAATTCCACGTGTAGCGGTGAAATGCGTAGAGATGTGGAGGAACACCAGTGGCGAAGGCGACTCTCTGGTCTGTAACTGACGCTGAGGAGCGAAAGCGTGGGGAGCGAACAGGATTAGATACCCTGGTAGTCCACGCCGTAAACGATGAGTGCTAAGTGTTAGGGGGTTTCCGCCCCTTAGTGCTGCAGCTAACGCATTAAGCACTCCGCCTGGGGAGTACGGTCGCAAGACTGAAACTCAAAGGAATTGACGGGGGCCCGCACAAGCGGTGGAGCATGTGGTTTAATTCGAAGCAACGCGAAGAACCTTACCAGGTCTTGACATCCTCTGACAATCCTAGAGATAGGACGTCCCCTTCGGGGGCAGAGTGACAGGTGGTGCATGGTTGTCGTCAGCTCGTGTCGTGAGATGTTGGGTTAAGTCCCGCAACGAGCGCAACCCTTGATCTTAGTTGCCAGCATTCAGTTGGGCACTCTAAGGTGACTGCCGGTGACAAACCGGAGGAAGGTGGGGATGACGTCAAATCATCATGCCCCTTATGACCTGGGCTACACACGTGCTACAATGGGCAGAACAAAGGGCAGCGAAACCGCGAGGTTAAGCCAATCCCACAAATCTGTTCTCAGTTCGGATCGCAGTCTGCAACTCGACTGCGTGAAGCTGGAATCGCTAGTAATCGCGGATCAGCATGCCGCGGTGAATACGTTCCCGGGCCTTGTACACACCGCCCGTCACACCACGAGAGTTTGTAACACCCGAAGTCGGTGAGGTAACCTTTTTGGAGCCAGCCGCCGAAGGTGGGACAGATGATTGGGGTGAAGTCGTAACAAGGTAGCCGTATCGGAAGGTGCGGCTGGATCACCTCCTTTCTAAGGATTTTAACGGAATATAAGACCTTGGGTCTTATAAACAGAACGTTCCCTGTCTTGTTTAGTTTTGAAGGATCATTCGATTCTTCGAGATGTTGTTCTTTGAAAACTAGATAACAGAAGTAATTCACATTCAATTGTAATGCAAGATATCACGTAGTGATTCTTTTTAACGGTTAAGTTAGAAAGGGCGCACGGTGGATGCCTTGGCACTAGGAGCCGATGAAGGACGGGACGAACACCGATATGCTTCGGGGAGCTGTAAGCAAGCTTTGATCCGGAGATTTCCGAATGGGGAAACCCACCACTCGTAATGGAGTGGTATCCATATCTGAATACATAGGATATGAGAAGGCAGACCCGGGGAACTGAAACATCTAAGTACCCGGAGGAAGAGAAAGCAAATGCGATTCCCTGAGTAGCGGCGAGCGAAACGGGACCAGCCCAAACCAAGAGGCTTGCCTCTTGGGGTTGTAGGACACTCTGTACGGAGTTACAAAGGAACGAGGTAGATGAAGAGGTCTGGAAAGGCCCGCCATAGGAGGTAACAGCCCTGTAGTCAAAACTTCGTTCTCTCCTGAGTGGATCCTGAGTACGGCGGAACACGTGAAATTCCGTCGGAATCCGGGAGGACCATCTCCCAAGGCTAAATACTCCCTAGTGACCGATAGTGAACCAGTACCGTGAGGGAAAGGTGAAAAGCACCCCGGAAGGGGAGTGAAAGAGATCCTGAAACCGTGTGCCTACAAGTAGTCAGAGCCCGTTAACGGGTGATGGCGTGCCTTTTGTAGAATGAACCGGCGAGTTACGATCCCGTGCAAGGTTAAGCAGAAGATGCGGAGCCGCAGCGAAAGCGAGTCTGAATAGGGCGAATTGAGTACGTGGTCGTAGACCCGAAACCAGGTGATCTACCCATGTCCAGGGTGAAGTTCAGGTAACACTGAATGGAGGCCCGAACCCACGCACGTTGAAAAGTGCGGGGATGAGGTGTGGGTAGGGGTGAAATGCCAATCGAACCTGGAGATAGCTGGTTCTCTCCGAAATAGCTTTAGGGCTAGCCTCAAGGTAAGAGTCTCGGAGGTAGAGCACTGATTGGACTAGGGGCCCCTACCGGGTTACCGAATTCAGTCAAACTCCGAATGCCGATGACTTATCCTTGGGAGTCAGACTGCGAGTGATAAGATCCGTAGTCGAAAGGGAAACAGCCCAGACCGCCAGCTAAGGTCCCAAAGTATACGTTAAGTGGAAAAGGATGTGGAGTTGCTTAGACAACCAGGATGTTGGCTTAGAAGCAGCCACCATTTAAAGAGTGCGTAATAGCTCACTGGTCGAGTGACTCTGCGCCGAAAATGTACCGGGGCTAAACGTATCACCGAAGCTGCGGACTGTTCTTCGAACAGTGGTAGGAGAGCGTTCTAAGGGCTGTGAAGCAAGACCGGAAGGACTTGTGGAGCGCTTAGAAGTGAGAATGCCGGTATGAGTAGCGAAAGAGGGGTGAGAATCCCCTCCACCGAATGCCTAAGGTTTCCTGAGGAAGGCTCGTCCGCTCAGGGTTAGTCGGGACCTAAGCCGAGGCCGAAAGGCGTAGGCGATGGATAACAGGTTGATATTCCTGTACCACCTCCTCACCATTTGAGCAATGGGGGGACGCAGGAGGATAGGGTAAGCGCGGTATTGGATATCCGCGTCCAAGCAGTTAGGCTGGGAAATAGGCAAATCCGTTTCCCGTGAAGGCTGAGCTGTGATGGCGAGCGAATTATAGTAGCGAAGTTCCTGATTCCACACTGCCAAGAAAAGCCTCTAGCGAGGTGAGAGGTGCCCGTACCGCAAACCGACACAGGTAGGCGAGGAGAGAATCCTAAGGTGATCGAGAGAACTCTCGTTAAGGAACTCGGCAAAATGACCCCGTAACTTCGGGAGAAGGGGTGCTCTGTTAGGGTGCAAGCCCGAGAGAGCCGCAGTGAATAGGCCCAGGCGACTGTTTAGCAAAAACACAGGTCTCTGCGAAGCCGTAAGGCGAAGTATAGGGGCTGACGCCTGCCCGGTGCTGGAAGGTTAAGAGGAGCGCTTAGCGTAAGCGAAGGTGCGAATTGAAGCCCCAGTAAACGGCGGCCGTAACTATAACGGTCCTAAGGTAGCGAAATTCCTTGTCGGGTAAGTTCCGACCCGCACGAAAGGCGCAACGATCTGGGCACTGTCTCAACGAGAGACTCGGTGAAATTATAGTACCTGTGAAGATGCAGGTTACCCGCGACAGGACGGAAAGACCCCGTGGAGCTTTACTGCAGCCTGATATTGAATGTTGGTACAGCTTGTACAGGATAGGTAGGAGCCTTGGAAACCGGAGCGCCAGCTTCGGTGGAGGCATCGGTGGGATACTACCCTGGCTGTATTGACCTTCTAACCCGCCGCCCTTATCGGGCGGGGAGACAGTGTCAGGTGGGCAGTTTGACTGGGGCGGTCGCCTCCTAAAAGGTAACGGAGGCGCCCAAAGGTTCCCTCAGAATGGTTGGAAATCATTCGCAGAGTGTAAAGGCACAAGGGAGCTTGACTGCGAGACCTACAAGTCGAGCAGGGACGAAAGTCGGGCTTAGTGATCCGGTGGTTCCGCATGGAAGGGCCATCGCTCAACGGATAAAAGCTACCCCGGGGATAACAGGCTTATCTCCCCCAAGAGTCCACATCGACGGGGAGGTTTGGCACCTCGATGTCGGCTCATCGCATCCTGGGGCTGTAGTCGGTCCCAAGGGTTGGGCTGTTCGCCCATTAAAGCGGTACGCGAGCTGGGTTCAGAACGTCGTGAGACAGTTCGGTCCCTATCCGTCGCGGGCGCAGGAAATTTGAGAGGAGCTGTCCTTAGTACGAGAGGACCGGGATGGACGCACCGCTGGTGTACCAGTTGTTCTGCCAAGGGCATCGCTGGGTAGCTATGTGCGGACGGGATAAGTGCTGAAAGCATCTAAGCATGAAGCCCCCCTCAAGATGAGATTTCCCATTCCGCAAGGAAGTAAGATCCCTGAAAGATGATCAGGTTGATAGGTCTGAGGTGGAAGTGTGGCGACACATGGAGCTGACAGATACTAATCGATCGAGGACTTAACCAATTTTGAATGTATGCTTCCTGTTATCTAGTTTTGAGAGAACACTCTCAATGGTTTGGTGGCGATAGCGAAGAGGTCACACCCGTTCCCATGCCGAACACGGAAGTTAAGCTCTTCAGCGCCGATGGTAGTCGGGGGTTTCCCCCTGTGAGAGTAGGACGCCGCCAAGCTATTACACGTAAGTGTAATATACGGAGGATTAGCTCAGCTGGGAGAGCATCTGCCTTACAAGCAGAGGGTCGGCGGTTCGAGCCCGTCATCCTCCACCATATTTGCCGGCCTAGCTCAATTGGTAGAGCAACTGACTTGTAATCAGTAGGTTGGGGGTTCAAGTCCTCTGGCCGGCACCATTTTTGGACAAGATAATAATATAAGTCTTTTTAAAAAGAGCCATTAGCTCAGTTGGTAGAGCATCTGACTTTTAATCAGAGGGTCGAAGGTTCGAGTCCTTCATGGCTCACCATGTTTACGCGGGTGTGGCGGAATTGGCAGACGCGCTAGACTTAGGATCTAGTGTCTTATGACGTGGGGGTTCAAGTCCCTTCACCCGCATTATACAGGATAGTTGTCCTGTATGCGGAAGTAGTTCAGTGGTAGAACACCACCTTGCCAAGGTGGGGGTCGCGGGTTCGAATCCCGTCTTCCGCTCCAACTATACCATCCACGCCGGGGTGGTGGAATTGGCAGACACACAGGACTTAAAATCCTGCGGTAGGTGACTACCGTGCCGGTTCAAGTCCGGCCCTCGGCATTCATTATTATGCGCCCGTAGCTCAATTGGATAGAGCGTTTGACTACGGATCAAAAGGTTAGGGGTTCGACTCCTCTCGGGCGCGCCATAATAAAATATATAATCGGGAAGTAGCTCAGCTTGGTAGAGCACATGGTTTGGGACCATGGGGTCGCAGGTTCGAATCCTGTCTTCCCGACCACTTTGGGGCCTTAGCTCAGCTGGGAGAGCGCCTGCTTTGCACGCAGGAGGTCAGCGGTTCGATCCCGCTAGGCTCCACCATTTATAAAAAAATATGTTGACTTTAAAAGAAACTTATTATATACTTAAAAAGTTGCTTGGAAAAGTGAACAAAATGATCTTTGAAAACTAAACAAGACAAAACGTACCTGTTAATTCAAAGTTTTAAATAAATCGCACAGCGATGTGCGTAGTCAGTCAAACTACTTTATCGGAGAGTTTGATCCTGGCTCAGGACGAACGCTGGCGGCGTGCCTAATACATGCAAGTCGAGCGGACAGATGGGAGCTTGCTCCCTGATGTTAGCGGCGGACGGGTGAGTAACACGTGGGTAACCTGCCTGTAAGACTGGGATAACTCCGGGAAACCGGGGCTAATACCGGATGCTTGTTTGAACCGCATGGTTCAAACATAAAAGGTGGCTTCGGCTACCACTTACAGATGGACCCGCGGCGCATTAGCTAGTTGGTGAGGTAACGGCTCACCAAGGCGACGATGCGTAGCCGACCTGAGAGGGTGATCGGCCACACTGGGACTGAGACACGGCCCAGACTCCTACGGGAGGCAGCAGTAGGGAATCTTCCGCAATGGACGAAAGTCTGACGGAGCAACGCCGCGTGAGTGATGAAGGTTTTCGGATCGTAAAGCTCTGTTGTTAGGGAAGAACAAGTGCCGTTCAAATAGGGCGGCACCTTGACGGTACCTAACCAGAAAGCCACGGCTAACTACGTGCCAGCAGCCGCGGTAATACGTAGGTGGCAAGCGTTGTCCGGAATTATTGGGCGTAAAGGGCTCGCAGGCGGTTTCTTAAGTCTGATGTGAAAGCCCCCGGCTCAACCGGGGAGGGTCATTGGAAACTGGGGAACTTGAGTGCAGAAGAGGAGAGTGGAATTCCACGTGTAGCGGTGAAATGCGTAGAGATGTGGAGGAACACCAGTGGCGAAGGCGACTCTCTGGTCTGTAACTGACGCTGAGGAGCGAAAGCGTGGGGAGCGAACAGGATTAGATACCCTGGTAGTCCACGCCGTAAACGATGAGTGCTAAGTGTTAGGGGGTTTCCGCCCCTTAGTGCTGCAGCTAACGCATTAAGCACTCCGCCTGGGGAGTACGGTCGCAAGACTGAAACTCAAAGGAATTGACGGGGGCCCGCACAAGCGGTGGAGCATGTGGTTTAATTCGAAGCAACGCGAAGAACCTTACCAGGTCTTGACATCCTCTGACAATCCTAGAGATAGGACGTCCCCTTCGGGGGCAGAGTGACAGGTGGTGCATGGTTGTCGTCAGCTCGTGTCGTGAGATGTTGGGTTAAGTCCCGCAACGAGCGCAACCCTTGATCTTAGTTGCCAGCATTCAGTTGGGCACTCTAAGGTGACTGCCGGTGACAAACCGGAGGAAGGTGGGGATGACGTCAAATCATCATGCCCCTTATGACCTGGGCTACACACGTGCTACAATGGGCAGAACAAAGGGCAGCGAAACCGCGAGGTTAAGCCAATCCCACAAATCTGTTCTCAGTTCGGATCGCAGTCTGCAACTCGACTGCGTGAAGCTGGAATCGCTAGTAATCGCGGATCAGCATGCCGCGGTGAATACGTTCCCGGGCCTTGTACACACCGCCCGTCACACCACGAGAGTTTGTAACACCCGAAGTCGGTGAGGTAACCTTTTTGGAGCCAGCCGCCGAAGGTGGGACAGATGATTGGGGTGAAGTCGTAACAAGGTAGCCGTATCGGAAGGTGCGGCTGGATCACCTCCTTTCTAAGGATTTTAACGGAATATAAGACCTTGGGTCTTATAAACAGAACGTTCCCTGTCTTGTTTAGTTTTGAAGGATCATTCGATTCTTCGAGATGTTGTTCTTTGAAAACTAGATAACAGAAGTAATTCACATTCAATTGTAATGCAAGATATCACGTAGTGATTCTTTTTAACGGTTAAGTTAGAAAGGGCGCACGGTGGATGCCTTGGCACTAGGAGCCGATGAAGGACGGGACGAACACCGATATGCTTCGGGGAGCTGTAAGCAAGCTTTGATCCGGAGATTTCCGAATGGGGAAACCCACCACTCGTAATGGAGTGGTATCCATATCTGAATACATAGGATATGAGAAGGCAGACCCGGGGAACTGAAACATCTAAGTACCCGGAGGAAGAGAAAGCAAATGCGATTCCCTGAGTAGCGGCGAGCGAAACGGGACCAGCCCAAACCAAGAGGCTTGCCTCTTGGGGTTGTAGGACACTCTGTACGGAGTTACAAAGGAACGAGGTAGATGAAGAGGTCTGGAAAGGCCCGCCATAGGAGGTAACAGCCCTGTAGTCAAAACTTCGTTCTCTCCTGAGTGGATCCTGAGTACGGCGGAACACGTGAAATTCCGTCGGAATCCGGGAGGACCATCTCCCAAGGCTAAATACTCCCTAGTGACCGATAGTGAACCAGTACCGTGAGGGAAAGGTGAAAAGCACCCCGGAAGGGGAGTGAAAGAGATCCTGAAACCGTGTGCCTACAAGTAGTCAGAGCCCGTTAACGGGTGATGGCGTGCCTTTTGTAGAATGAACCGGCGAGTTACGATCCCGTGCAAGGTTAAGCAGAAGATGCGGAGCCGCAGCGAAAGCGAGTCTGAATAGGGCGAATTGAGTACGTGGTCGTAGACCCGAAACCAGGTGATCTACCCATGTCCAGGGTGAAGTTCAGGTAACACTGAATGGAGGCCCGAACCCACGCACGTTGAAAAGTGCGGGGATGAGGTGTGGGTAGGGGTGAAATGCCAATCGAACCTGGAGATAGCTGGTTCTCTCCGAAATAGCTTTAGGGCTAGCCTCAAGGTAAGAGTCTCGGAGGTAGAGCACTGATTGGACTAGGGGCCCCTACCGGGTTACCGAATTCAGTCAAACTCCGAATGCCGATGACTTATCCTTGGGAGTCAGACTGCGAGTGATAAGATCCGTAGTCGAAAGGGAAACAGCCCAGACCGCCAGCTAAGGTCCCAAAGTATACGTTAAGTGGAAAAGGATGTGGAGTTGCTTAGACAACCAGGATGTTGGCTTAGAAGCAGCCACCATTTAAAGAGTGCGTAATAGCTCACTGGTCGAGTGACTCTGCGCCGAAAATGTACCGGGGCTAAACGTATCACCGAAGCTGCGGACTGTTCTTCGAACAGTGGTAGGAGAGCGTTCTAAGGGCTGTGAAGCAAGACCGGAAGGACTTGTGGAGCGCTTAGAAGTGAGAATGCCGGTATGAGTAGCGAAAGAGGGGTGAGAATCCCCTCCACCGAATGCCTAAGGTTTCCTGAGGAAGGCTCGTCCGCTCAGGGTTAGTCGGGACCTAAGCCGAGGCCGAAAGGCGTAGGCGATGGATAACAGGTTGATATTCCTGTACCACCTCCTCACCATTTGAGCAATGGGGGGACGCAGGAGGATAGGGTAAGCGCGGTATTGGATATCCGCGTCCAAGCAGTTAGGCTGGGAAATAGGCAAATCCGTTTCCCGTGAAGGCTGAGCTGTGATGGCGAGCGAATTATAGTAGCGAAGTTCCTGATTCCACACTGCCAAGAAAAGCCTCTAGCGAGGTGAGAGGTGCCCGTACCGCAAACCGACACAGGTAGGCGAGGAGAGAATCCTAAGGTGATCGAGAGAACTCTCGTTAAGGAACTCGGCAAAATGACCCCGTAACTTCGGGAGAAGGGGTGCTCTGTTAGGGTGCAAGCCCGAGAGAGCCGCAGTGAATAGGCCCAGGCGACTGTTTAGCAAAAACACAGGTCTCTGCGAAGCCGTAAGGCGAAGTATAGGGGCTGACGCCTGCCCGGTGCTGGAAGGTTAAGAGGAGCGCTTAGCGTAAGCGAAGGTGCGAATTGAAGCCCCAGTAAACGGCGGCCGTAACTATAACGGTCCTAAGGTAGCGAAATTCCTTGTCGGGTAAGTTCCGACCCGCACGAAAGGCGCAACGATCTGGGCACTGTCTCAACGAGAGACTCGGTGAAATTATAGTACCTGTGAAGATGCAGGTTACCCGCGACAGGACGGAAAGACCCCGTGGAGCTTTACTGCAGCCTGATATTGAATGTTGGTACAGCTTGTACAGGATAGGTAGGAGCCTTGGAAACCGGAGCGCCAGCTTCGGTGGAGGCATCGGTGGGATACTACCCTGGCTGTATTGACCTTCTAACCCGCCGCCCTTATCGGGCGGGGAGACAGTGTCAGGTGGGCAGTTTGACTGGGGCGGTCGCCTCCTAAAAGGTAACGGAGGCGCCCAAAGGTTCCCTCAGAATGGTTGGAAATCATTCGCAGAGTGTAAAGGCACAAGGGAGCTTGACTGCGAGACCTACAAGTCGAGCAGGGACGAAAGTCGGGCTTAGTGATCCGGTGGTTCCGCATGGAAGGGCCATCGCTCAACGGATAAAAGCTACCCCGGGGATAACAGGCTTATCTCCCCCAAGAGTCCACATCGACGGGGAGGTTTGGCACCTCGATGTCGGCTCATCGCATCCTGGGGCTGTAGTCGGTCCCAAGGGTTGGGCTGTTCGCCCATTAAAGCGGTACGCGAGCTGGGTTCAGAACGTCGTGAGACAGTTCGGTCCCTATCCGTCGCGGGCGCAGGAAATTTGAGAGGAGCTGTCCTTAGTACGAGAGGACCGGGATGGACGCACCGCTGGTGTACCAGTTGTTCTGCCAAGGGCATCGCTGGGTAGCTATGTGCGGACGGGATAAGTGCTGAAAGCATCTAAGCATGAAGCCCCCCTCAAGATGAGATTTCCCATTCCGCAAGGAAGTAAGATCCCTGAAAGATGATCAGGTTGATAGGTCTGAGGTGGAAGTGTGGCGACACATGGAGCTGACAGATACTAATCGATCGAGGACTTAACCAATTTTGAATGTATGCTCACTGTTATCTAGTTTTGAGAGAACACTCTCAATGGTTTGGTGGCGATAGCGAAGAGGTCACACCCGTTCCCATGCCGAACACGGAAGTTAAGCTCTTCAGCGCCGATGGTAGTCGGGGGTTTCCCCCTGTGAGAGTAGGACGCCGCCAAGCTATCTTAACGGTAAAGGCAGCTCATCATGAGCTGCCTTTTTTGTGTTTTTCTGCATACGTTATATAATACGAGAAAAGTAACGATATGCCTTTTTGCAAAAGCAGGTTTTATGCTTGTGTAAAGTGGAAATAATAGAGATAGAGCGCTACAGTTGAAAAATTTTGCGAAACACCTTATAGTAAGATTAAAGTCAAATATAGTCAAAGTCAATAAAGGAGGGGGTTGAGTGGGACATAATATTTCTGACATCATTGAACAGTACTTAAAACAAGTATTAGATCAAAATGGCAAAGAAATTTTAGAGATCAAGCGCAGTGAAATTGCTGATAAATTTCAGTGTGTTCCTTCTCAAATAAATTATGTCATCAACACCAGATTCACAAGCGAAAGAGGATATATTGTTGAAAGTAAACGGGGAGGCGGCGGTTATATTCGTATTATCAAAATTAAAATGAATAACGAAGTCGTCCTTATCAATAATATTATTTCGCAAATTCATACCCACTTGTCTCAGGCAGCCTCTGATGATATTATTCTCAGACTGTTAGAGGACGGGGTTATTTCGGAAAGAGAAGCTAAAATGATGGTGAGTGTAATGGATCGCTCAGTTCTATATATTGATTTGCCCGAACGGGATGAGCTAAGAGCCAGAATGATGAAAGCAATGCTCACATCTTTAAAACTAAAGTAAGCGGGTGAAAAGATTGATTTGTCAAGAGTGCAATGAGAGACCGGCCACTTTTCACTTTACGAAAGTTGTTAATGGAGAAAAGCAAGAAGTTCATATATGTGAACAATGCGCAAAAGAAAACAGTGACTCATACGGTATAAGTGGAAACCAAGGGTTCTCGATTCATAATTTATTATCAGGGCTGCTGAATATGGAGTCTTCATTTCAAAACACGGGTTCTCAAATGTTCGGCTACCCAGAGCAAGGCACAGCTTGTAAGAAATGCGGCATGACGTTTCAGCAACTGAGGAAAACTGGGCGGTTCGGCTGTGCGGAGTGTTACGATACGTTCTATAGCCAAATTACGCCGATCTTGCGGAAAGTCCACAGCGGGAATACGGTGCACGCCGGGAAAATTCCAAAACGTATAGGCGGAAACCTGCATGTAAGGCGGCAAATGGAAATGTTAAAAAAGGAGCTAGAATCTTTAATACACCAGGAAGAGTTTGAAAAAGCAGCGCAGGTCAGGGATCAGATCCGATCGTTGGAGCAGGAATTAAAAAGCACAGACAGTGAGGAGGAACAAGGGTAATGTCGCTCAAGCATTTTATTCAGGACGCATTAAGCAATTGGATGAAGCAAGAGGGACCTGAAAGTGACATTGTACTCAGCAGCCGTATACGGTTGGCCCGTAACTTTGAAAATATAAAGTTTCCTGCCCGGTATACGAATGAAGAAGCCTCATCCATTATTCAGCAATTCGAAGATCATTTTTCAGGGAAAAAACTTCCTGATATCGGTCAATTTCATTTAATCAGAATGAGTGAAGCTCAGCCTCTGGAAAAACGGGTGCTGATGGAGAAACATCTGATCAGCCCGAATTTAACGGAATCGCCGTTTGGCGGCTGTCTGCTTTCTGAAAATGAGGAAGTCAGCATTATGTTAAATGAAGAAGATCATATCAGAATTCAATGCCTCTTCCCCGGCTTCCAGCTTCTCAATGCGATAAAAGCTGCAAACCAGGTTGATGACTGGATTGAGGAGAAAGTGGATTACGCCTTTGGTGAGAAGAGAGGGTACTTAACAAGCTGTCCTACAAATGTAGGGACGGGGCTAAGGGCTTCGGTCATGATGCATTTGCCGGGTCTCGTATTAACTAGGCAAATGAATCGAATTATACCGGCAATTAACCAATTAGGTCTGGTTGTTAGAGGAATTTACGGTGAAGGCAGCGAAGCATTAGGAAATATCTTTCAAATTTCAAATCAAATCACACTTGGAAAGTCAGAACAGGACATCGTCGATGATTTGAACAGTGTGGCTGCCCAGCTGATTGAGCAGGAACGCTCAGCCCGAGAAGCGCTTTATCAAACCTCGAAAATTGAATTAGAGGACCGGGTATTCAGATCTTACGGAGTTTTATCCAACTGCCGTATGATTGAATCGAAGGAAACGGCGAAATGCCTTTCTGACGTTCGGCTGGGGATAGACCTGGGGATCATTAAAGGGCTATCAAGCAATATACTTAATGAACTGATGATTTTGACACAGCCGGGTTTTCTCCAGCAATATTCGGGCGGTGCATTACGGCCGAACGAAAGAGACGTGAGAAGAGCGGCTCTTATCAGGGAAAGGCTGCATTTAGAAATGAGTGCAAATAGACAGGAGGATGATTCGATATGATGTTTGGAAGATTTACAGAGCGAGCTCAAAAGGTATTGGCACTGGCACAGGAAGAAGCACTGCGCTTAGGCCATACAAATATCGGAACTGAACATATATTATTGGGGTTAGTCCGTGAAGGTGAAGGGATAGCATTTAAAGCCTTAGAAGCGCTGGGCCTCAATTCAGATAAAATGCAAAAAGAAGTGGAAAGTTTGATTGGCCGAGGACAGGAAAGCACCACATCTGTCCCTCATTACACGCCTCGAGCAAAAAAGGTAATAGAACTCTCAATGGATGAAGCCAGAAAGCTGGGACATTCTTATGTAGGAACAGAACACATACTTCTCGGGCTGATTCGTGAAGGTGAGGGAGTCGCCGCGAGAGTTCTGAATAATCTGGGTGTCAGTCTCAATAAGGCGAGACAGCAGGTTCTTCAGCTTCTCGGAAGCAATGAAACAGGGACATCTGGAGCCGGAACAAATAGCAGCGCAAACACTCCGACGCTTGACAGTCTGGCGCGTGATTTAACCGCGATTGCGAGGGAAGACAGCCTTGATCCGGTTATCGGCCGAAGCAAAGAAATTCAGCGTGTTATTGAGGTATTAAGCCGCAGAACAAAGAATAACCCCGTTCTTATTGGAGAACCGGGTGTAGGTAAAACTGCGATTGCCGAAGGCCTCGCACAGCAGATCATCAACAATGAAGTGCCGGAAATTTTACGTGATAAACGCGTAATGACGTTAGATATGGGGACGGTTGTAGCCGGCACGAAATACCGCGGAGAATTTGAAGACCGCTTGAAAAAGGTAATGGATGAAATACGTCAGGCCGGCAATATCATTTTATTCATTGATGAACTGCACACACTGATCGGAGCGGGAGGAGCAGAAGGTGCGATTGACGCGTCGAATATTTTAAAACCTTCATTGGCGCGCGGAGAGCTTCAGTGCATCGGTGCGACAACGCTTGATGAATACCGCAAATATATCGAAAAAGACGCAGCCCTGGAGCGCCGTTTCCAGCCGATTCAGGTGGATGAGCCGTCAGTCGATGAAAGCATTCAAATTTTAAAAGGACTCCGTGACCGCTATGAAGCGCATCACCGCGTATCCATTACTGATGAAGCGATCGAAGCGGCAGTTAAATTGTCCGACCGTTATATATCTGACCGCTTCCTTCCGGATAAAGCGATCGATTTAATTGACGAAGCCGGTTCAAAAGTGCGTCTCCGTTCTTTCACAACGCCTCCGAACTTAAAAGAGCTTGAGCAGAAGCTTGATGAAGTTCGCAAGGAAAAAGACGCTGCCGTTCAAAGCCAGGAATTTGAAAAAGCGGCTTCTCTTCGTGATACGGAGCAGCGCCTGAGAGAACAGGTGGAAGATACGAAAAAAACGTGGAAAGAAAAACAAGGCCAAGAGAACTCCGAAGTTTCTGTAGAGGATATCGCGATGGTTGTATCCAGCTGGACCGGGGTGCCTGTATCTAAAATTGCGCAAACGGAAACAGATAAGCTTCTCAATATGGAAAGCATTCTGCACTCTCGTGTCATTGGCCAGGATGAAGCCGTTGTAGCCGTTGCAAAGGCTGTGAGACGTGCAAGAGCCGGTCTGAAGGATCCGAAACGTCCGATTGGTTCATTCATCTTCTTAGGTCCTACAGGCGTAGGGAAGACAGAGCTGGCAAGAGCACTGGCGGAATCCATTTTCGGTGATGAGGAAGCGATGATCAGAGTGGATATGTCCGAATACATGGAGAAACATTCGACTTCACGCCTTGTCGGTTCTCCTCCGGGATATGTCGGCTATGATGAAGGCGGCCAGCTGACAGAAAAAGTGAGAAGAAAACCTTACTCTGTCGTACTGCTTGATGAAATTGAAAAAGCGCATCCTGATGTGTTTAACATTCTCTTGCAAGTGCTTGAAGACGGACGCTTGACTGATTCAAAAGGACGCACTGTTGATTTCCGCAACACGATCCTGATTATGACGTCAAACGTCGGAGCGAGCGAGCTGAAACGCAACAAATATGTCGGCTTCAATGTTCAGGATGAATCACAAAACCATAAAGACATGAAAGACAAAGTGATGGGAGAGCTGAAGCGTGCCTTCAGGCCTGAGTTTATCAACCGGATTGACGAAATTATCGTCTTCCACTCCCTTGAGAAAAAACATCTTACAGACATCGTGTCGCTTATGTCTGACCAGTTAACAAAACGTCTGAAAGAACAAGATCTCTCTATAGAGCTGACAGAAGCTGCAAAAGCAAAAGTAGCAGACGAGGGCGTCGATTTGGAATACGGCGCACGTCCGTTAAGAAGAGCGATCCAAAAGCATGTGGAGGACCGTTTATCAGAAGAGCTCCTCAGAGGCAATATTGATAAAGGGCAGCACATCGTTCTTGATGTAGAGGACGGCGAATTTGTCGTAAAAACGACTGCTAAAACGAACTAATATAGTGACAAACATGAGGCATACGTAAGCAAGTGTATGCCTCACTTTGTTATATAGAGAAATATTCGATAAGGAAGAGGTCTTACAGCGTATATGGCTAAATCAAAAACAAAATTCATCTGCCACTCATGCGGTTATGAATCCGCAAAATGGATGGGAAAGTGCCCGGGCTGCGGGGCTTGGAATACAATGGTGGAAGAAACCATAAAAAAAGCGCCGGCGAATCGGCGGGCGGCTTTCTCCCATTCCGTTCAAACCGTCCAGAAACCATCACCCATTACATCAATTGAAACATCAGAAGAACCCCGCGTTCAAACCAAGCTCGAAGAATTCAACAGAGTGCTTGGCGGCGGAGTTGTGAAGGGCTCGTTAGTATTAATCGGCGGCGATCCCGGCATCGGTAAATCAACGCTCCTTCTTCAAGTATCCGCACAATTAGCAGACACGGCCGGCAGCGTGCTTTACATTTCTGGGGAAGAATCTGTGAAGCAAACGAAGCTGCGCGCCGACAGACTTGGAATCAACAGCCAATTGTTACATGTTTTATCTGAAACCGATATGGAGTATATTTCGTCTGCTATACAAGAGATGAAACCCGCATTTGTTGTGGTAGACTCCATTCAGACCGTTTACCAAAGTGATATCACCTCAGCTCCCGGCAGTGTATCACAAGTAAGAGAGTGTACGGCCGAATTGATGAAAATCGCGAAAACAAACGGCATACCTATTTTTATCGTCGGACACGTTACAAAAGAAGGATCGATCGCAGGACCGAGATTGCTTGAGCATATGGTCGATACCGTTCTATACTTTGAAGGAGAGCGGCACCATACATTCCGTATTTTGCGGGCTGTAAAAAACCGTTTCGGCTCAACAAATGAAATGGGCATCTTTGAAATGCGGGAAGAAGGGCTTACAGAAGTGCTGAACCCTTCTGAAATTTTCTTAGAAGAGCGTTCTGCCGGGGCTTCGGGTTCGAGTATCGTTGCGTCAATGGAAGGCACGAGACCGATCTTAGTTGAAATCCAGGCGCTCATATCACCGACCAGCTTCGGAAATCCGCGCCGCATGGCTACAGGAATTGACCACAACAGGGTGTCGTTAATCATGGCTGTGCTTGAGAAGCGGGTGGGGCTGTTGCTTCAAAATCAAGATGCGTATTTAAAAGTCGCCGGCGGGGTCAAACTGGATGAACCAGCGATTGATTTGGCAGTAGCCGTCAGCATTGCTTCAAGCTTCAGAGATACACCGCCAAATCCTGCAGATTGCTTTATCGGTGAAGTGGGTCTGACAGGAGAAGTCCGCAGGGTGTCAAGAATCGAACAGCGCGTAAAAGAAGCGGCGAAGCTCGGCTTCAAGCGTATGGTCATACCTGAGGCAAATTCAGACGGATGGACAATACCAAAAGGGATTGAGGTTGTCGGAGTAGCAAATGTTGCAGAAGCGCTTCGTACTTCATTAGGAGGATCATAATAGATGGAAAAAGAGAAAAAAGGGGCGAAACAAGAGCTTGACCTGTCTGCAATCCTGCAGTTCGTTGCACCGGGAACCCCGCTCAGAGCCGGGATAGAAAATGTACTTCGGGCAAATACAGGCGGCCTGATTGTTGTCGGATACAACGATAAGGTAAAACAAGTCGTGGATGGCGGTTTTCATATTAATACATCATTTGCGCCCGCTCACTTATACGAGCTGGCCAAAATGGACGGAGCCATTATTTTAAGTGATTCCGGCCAGAAAATTCTTTATGCGAATACGCAGCTTATGCCGGAGGCGACCATTTCTTCTTCAGAAACGGGAATGAGGCACCGTACAGCGGAACGGGTGGCAAAGCAGACCGGCTGTCTCGTCATAGCCATTTCTGAACGCAGAAATGTCATTACGTTATACCAGGACAGCATGAAGTACACACTAAAGGACATAGGCTTTATTTTAACAAAGGCTAACCAGGCCATTCAAACGCTTGAGAAGTATAAAACCATTCTAGACAAAACGATTACAGCTTTAAACGCCTTAGAATTTGAGGAGCTTGTGACATTCAGTGACGTGCTGTCCGTCATGCACCGGTATGAAATGGTGCTCCGTATAAAAAATGAAATCAACATGTATATTAAAGAACTCGGAACGGAAGGCCACTTAATCCGTCTGCAGGTGATTGAACTGATTACGGATATGGAAGAAGAAGCGGCTCTTTTCATCAAAGACTATGTAAAAGAAAAAATCAAAGATCCGTTCGTGCTGTTAAAAGAGCTTCAGGATATGTCCAGCTATGATCTGCTTGATGATTCCATTTTGTTTAAGCTGCTTGGATATCCCGCTTCTACCAATCTCGATGATTATGTTCTGCCGAGAGGATACAGGCTGCTGAACAAAATTCCGCGTCTGCCGATGCCGATTGTTGAAAATGTGGTTGAGGCATTCGGATTTTTGCCAAGCATAACGGAAGCGACAGCCGAAGAACTGGATGATGTTGAAGGTATCGGCGAGGTGCGCGCCCAAAAAATCAAAAAAGGCTTAAAACGCCTCCAAGAAAAACACTATATAGATAGACAGCTTTAAGTATCGCTTAAACCTGTGGGAATCCGGGTATATTATTGTTAGTTTTTGTTTATTCTGATATTTGTAGGCTTTGACAGTCTGCTGAAAAATGCTACTTAAAAGGAGGTGGGGGTATGTTAAAACGAATAGTTCAGGCGTTCTTCATTATTGTGGGTTGCGTTGTCGGTATCTTTTTAATACCTGAATTGTTTGTACTGTCAAATATACAGGACATACCTTTAATAACAAACGCATATACGTCTGCTGCAATTGGTGCTATTATCTTTTTTCTCATCAGTATATGGACGACAGAATATGTGATTAATTGGGTAAAATGGATTGAAGATTCTTTGCTGAGAGCCCCGGTGCCGGATCTGTTATTCGGAAGTCTCGGATTGGTTTTTGGACTTATCATCGCATATCTCATTGTAAACGTGATTCCGCTGGACAATATTCCGTACCGTATATTCAGCACCATCATCCCGGTCTTTCTGGCTTTCTTTCTCGGTTATCTCGGCTTTCAGGTCGGATTTAAGAAAAAGGATGAACTGATCAGCCTGTTCTCCATTTCTGCAAGAATGCAGAAGAAAAAGGGAAGCGGCGATGAGGAGCAGGAGGAACAGGAGAAAAGGCTGAAAATCTTGGATACAAGTGTTATTATTGATGGGAGAATTGCAGATATTTGTCAGACGGGCTTTTTAGAAGGAGTCATTGTAATTCCTCAATTTGTGCTGGAGGAATTACAGCATATCGCCGATTCTTCAGATGTTTTAAAACGTAACAGAGGACGCCGCGGACTGGATATCTTGAATCGCATTCAAAAGGAACTTGATATTACCGTTGAAATTTATGAAGGCGACTTTGAAGACATTCAGGAGGTTGACAGCAAGCTTGTCAAACTTGCGAAGCTGACATCCGGCGTCGTTGTGACGAATGATTTTAATTTAAATAAAGTATGTGAGCTTCAGAAGGTTGCGGTACTGAATATTAATGACCTTGCGAACGCCGTGAAGCCGGTTGTGCTTCCGGGTGAAGAGATGAATGTGCAGGTGATTAAGGACGGGAAAGAGCATAATCAAGGTGTGGCTTACTTGGATGACGGAACAATGATCGTTGTGGAAGAAGGCCGCAATTATATAGGGAAACATATTGATGTGCTTGTAACCAGCGTACTGCAGACAGCAGCGGGGCGAATGATTTTTGCCAAGCCTAAGCTGCTTGAGAAGGCTCTTTAAGAGGGAGTTAATGATGGAGTATGTCGTAGTCATTCCGGCTGCCGGACAAGGGAAACGGATGAAGGCCGGGAAAAATAAGCTGTTCATCAGCTTAAAGGGTGCGCCTGTTATTATACACACACTGCGGGTTTTTGAAAGCCACGGCCCGTGTAAAAAAATAATCCTCGTGATCAATGAAAGTGAACGGGAAGATTTTCGTCAGCTGCTCGCCCAATTTCCGATCCAAACGGAAGTTGAGCTTGTCACCGGCGGGGCGGAGCGTCAGCACAGTGTATACGAAGGATTGAAAGTGATTGATAAGGAGTCCGTCGTCCTTGTTCATGACGGGGCGCGCCCGTTTGTCACGCATCAGCATATCGATAAGCTCGTTGAAACAGCAGAGGAGGCGGGAGCGGCTGTCCTGGCTGTTCCTGTGAAAGATACGATAAAACGGGCGGAAGGCTCCCGGGTTGCGGAGACCTTTGACCGTTCAAGCTTGTGGGCCGTTCAAACGCCGCAGGCTTTTCGTCTTTCTTTATTGAAGAAGGCGCATATGGAGGCGGAAAATAAAGGCTTCTTAGGCACGGATGACGCCAGTCTCGTCGAGCGGCTTGACGGATATCAGGTGAGTATCGTTGAAGGCAGCTATACCAATATTAAGCTGACAACACCGGATGATCTGATAACAGCGGAAGCAATCATGAAAGCGGAAAGTGGGAATCATAATGTTTAGAATCGGACAAGGATTTGATGTGCATCAATTAACGGAAGGCCGTCCTCTCATCATCGGCGGAATTGAAATACCTTATGAAAAAGGGCTGCTCGGGCATTCTGATGCGGATGTATTGCTTCATACAGTCGCAGACGCGTGCCTTGGAGCGGTAGGTGAAGGAGATATCGGCAGGCATTTCCCGGATACTGATCCGGAATTCAAGGATGCGGATTCTTTTAAGCTGCTTCAGCATGTCTGGAATATTGTCAAAGAAAAAGGATATGTACTCGGAAATATAGACTGCACGATTATTGCGCAAAAGCCGAAAATGGCTCCGCATATTGATGCTATGAGAAAACGAATAGCGGAAGGTCTTGAGGCAGACGTCTCTCAAGTAAATGTAAAAGCGACAACGACAGAAAAGCTCGGGTTTACCGGAAGAGCCGAAGGAATTGCCGCTCAGGCGACCGTTCTGATCCAAAAAGCCTGATCATTGTTTTGATGCCCGGTCTATTTGGTGGTAGAATAGATACATATATTCGGCTAGAGGCTACAGACGAGATGAAAGGAAGTATTTGAACATGGGAAATGAAGTACGCGTTCGCTATGCACCGAGTCCGACCGGACATTTGCATATCGGTAACGCCAGAACGGCGCTTTTTAACTATTTATTTGCCCGCAGCCAAGGCGGAAAGTTTATTATCCGGATTGAGGACACGGACAAAAAGCGAAATATTGAAGGCGGAGAGCAAAGCCAGCTTAACTATTTGAAATGGCTCGGCATGGACTGGGATGAAAGTGTGGATGTCGGCGGAGAGTACGGCCCGTACCGCCAGTCTGAGCGTAACGACATTTACAAAGTATACTATGAAGAGCTTCTTGAAAAAGGGCTTGCTTATAAATGTTTCTGTACGGAAGAAGAACTTGAAAAAGAACGTGAAGAGCAGATCGCCCGCGGGGAAATGCCGCGCTATTCCGGCAAACACAGAAACCTGACTCAGGAAGAGCAGGAGCAGTTTTTAGCCGAAGGCAGACAGCCGAGCATCCGTTTCCGCGTGCCGGAAGGGAAAATCATCGCTTTTAACGATATCGTAAAGGGCGAGATTTCTTTTGAATCAGACGGTATCGGCGACTTTGTCATCGTCAAAAAAGACGGAACACCGACGTATAACTTTGCCGTCGCAATTGACGATTACTTAATGAAAATGACGCACGTGCTCCGCGGTGAAGACCATATTTCAAATACACCGAAACAGATCATGATTTTTCAGGCGTTCGGCTGGGATATTCCTGTATTCGGTCATATGACGCTTATCGTAAACGAAAGCCGCAAAAAATTAAGTAAGCGTGATGAATCAATTATCCAGTTTATTGAGCAGTATGAAGAGCTGGGTTACCTGCCTGAAGCGCTGTTTAACTTTATCGGACTTCTCGGCTGGTCTCCTGTCGGTGAAGAAGAGCTCTTCACAAGAGAGCAATTTATTGAAATTTTTGATGTGAATCGTTTATCTAAGTCACCGGCTCTGTTTGATATGCATAAACTGAAATGGGTCAACAACCAATACGTCAAAGCGCTGGATCTTGATCAAGTTGTTGAGCTGACTCTTCCTCACCTGCAAAAAGCAGGAAAAGTCGGCACTGAGCTTTCTGCCGAAGAGCAGGAATGGGTGCATAAGTTGATCTCTCTTTATCATGAGCAATTGAGCTACGGCGCTGAAATTGTCGAGCTGACTGATTTGTTCTTTAAGGATGAAATCGAGTATAATCAAGAGGCAAAAGCCGTTCTGGAAGAAGAACAGGTGCCTGAAGTGCTCAGCGCATTTGCTGCGAAGCTTGAAGAGCTTGAAGAATTTACGCCTGAGCAGATCAAAGCCTCAATTAAAGCTGTTCAGAAAGAAACAGGCCATAAAGGCAAAAAGCTGTTCATGCCGATTCGTGTAGCGGTTACCGGCCAGACACACGGTCCGGAGCTTCCGCAGGCTATTGAGCTGATCGGAAGAGAAACAGCCGTAAAACGCCTGAAAAGCATCTAAATATACGATTGTTGACAGGGAAGAGTATAAAACAATGACCATTACAGAAAGAATCTTCATCGGCTGAGAGAGATTCATGCGTCATGTTTTAGAAGTGCGCCCTTAAGACCTTTGAAGAACATTTCTGCGGAAATCAGTATTTAAAGGCGGCCGCCGCCGTTACCGGCTTTTAAGTTGGGAAAACAGCATTTTGTTTTTCAAACAGAGTGGAACCGCGCGGTAAAAGCGTCTCTGTCATGTTTACATGCAGAGGCGCTTTTTTTATAGGCGGAAAAATAGACTGGAGCGGGGAGAGAATGGGGGGAAGCATGTGTTTTTTAAAATGCTAAAAGAAGACATAGATACAGTGTTCGATCAAGATCCGGCAGCAAGAAGCTATTTCGAAGTTGTTTTAACTTATTCTGGTTTACATGCTATATGGGCGCATCGGATTGCACATGCTTTATATAAACGGAGGTTTTTCTTCCTTGCGCGGCTGATATCGCAGATTGCCCGTTTCTTTACCGGTATTGAAATCCATCCCGGCGCGACCATCGGGAGAAGATTTTTCATTGACCACGGTATGGGGGTCGTCATAGGGGAAACGTGTGAAATCGGCAATAACGTGACGGTTTTCCAAGGTGTCACTCTCGGGGGAACGGGAAAAGAAAAGGGAAAGCGGCATCCGACCATTAAAGATGATGCTTTAATTGCAACAGGGGCGAAGGTGCTCGGCTCTATAACAGTCGGGCAAGGTTCTAAAGTAGGGGCCGGCTCCGTTGTGCTGCGTGATGTTCCCGACTTTTCAACCGTTGTCGGCATACCGGGAAAAGTCGTCATTCAGAACGGAAGAAAAATCAAACGCGATCTCAATCACCAAGACTTGCCCGATCCGGTTGCTGACCGGTTTAGAGCATTGGAGCAGCAGATTTTTGAGCTGCAGGCTGAACTGGAAGATAAAAAAGAAAGGATCAACCAAAAATGACCATTACACTTTATAATACATTGACACGGAAAAAGGAAACATTCGTTCCTCTTGAGGAAGGAAAAGTAAAAATGTACGTGTGCGGACCGACTGTATACAACTATATTCATATCGGAAACGCCCGTCCGGCGATTGTGTATGACACCGTACGCAACTATTTGGAATATAAAGGGTACGACGTTCAATATGTATCGAATTTCACCGATGTTGACGACAAACTGATTAAAGCCGCCAACGAGCTCGGCGAGGACGTTCCGACCGTTTCTGAGCGGTTCATTAAAGCGTATTTTGAAGACGTGGGCGCCCTCGGATGCCGGAAAGCAGATCTTCACCCTCGGGTTATGGAGAACATGGACGCCATTATTGAATTTGTCAGCGAGCTGATTAAAAAAGGCTACGCTTATGAATCAGAAGGCGACGTCTATTTCAAAACAAGAGCCTTCGAAGGCTACGGCAAGCTATCTCAGCAATCAATTGATGAACTCAGATCTGGAGCGCGTATCCGTGTCGGTGAGAAGAAAGAGGATGCGCTGGACTTTGCTCTTTGGAAAGCCGCCAAAGACGGAGAAATCTCATGGGATAGCCCTTGGGGAAAAGGCCGCCCAGGCTGGCATATTGAATGCTCCGCAATGGTGAAAAAGTATTTGGGTGACGAGATCGATATTCATGCCGGCGGTCAGGACCTGACATTCCCGCACCATGAAAATGAAATCGCACAATCCGAAGCATTGACAGGCAAGACATTCGCAAAATACTGGCTTCACAACGGTTATATCAATATAGATAATGAGAAAATGTCAAAATCGCTCGGCAACTTTGTTTTGGTGCACGATATCATTAAGCAATATGACCCGCAGCTGCTGAGATTTTTCATGCTGTCCGTTCATTACCGCCACCCGATCAACTATTCGGAGGAGCTGCTTGAGAAAACAAAAAACGCGTTTAACCGCTTGAAGACGGCCTACAGTAATTTAAACCATCGTTTGATTAGCAGCACGAATCTGACTGACAATGATGATGAATGGCTCGCTAAAATCGAAGAGCACCGCACGGCATTTGAAGAAGCAATGGATGATGACTTTAATACGGCGAATGCGATTTCCGTATGGTTTGATTTAGCGAAGCTCGCCAATTACTACATGCAGGAGGACAATACGGCGGATCACGTCATTAAAGCCTTTATCAGCATGTTTGACAGAATCGGATCTGTTCTCGGACTTACGCTCGGTGAAGAAGAGCTTGTCGATGAAGAAATTGAAGAATTGATTGAGAAGAGAAATGAAGCCCGCCGTAATCGCGATTTTGCTTTATCCGACCAGATTCGCGATCAGCTGAAAAGCATGAATATCATTCTTGAGGATACGGCTCAGGGAACTCGCTGGAAGCGGGGAGAGTAAGCGGATGCTTCAATTTGAACAAATCAAAGATTCAAAGCAGTTAAACGGTCTTGCGCTCGCTTATATGGGTGATGCCATTTTTGAAATATATGTCCGGCATCACCTGCTTAAGCAGGGCCATACGAAACCGAATGACCTTCATAAGAAAGCAAGCCGGATTGTATCGGCAAAATCACAGGCAGACATTCTTTTCCGCCTTCAGGACGAATCCTTTTTCACGGAAGAAGAGGAAGCCGTGCTGAGAAGAGGAAGAAACGCGAAATCAGGGACGACACCTAAAAACACAGATGTACAGACGTACCGCCATAGTACAGCTTTTGAGGCTTTGCTCGGATATCTTTTTCTTGAGAAAAGAGAAGAAAGACTGGATCAGCTGATTACTGAGGCTTTACAAGTCGGGACGTCAGGGAGGAAAACAAATGAGTCAGCAACATGATTACGTCATAGGAAAAAACGCAGTGATTGAGACGTTAAAGTCTGATCGCAAGCTGTACAAGTTATGGATGGCGGAAAACACAGTAAAAGGACAGGCGCAGCAAGTTATTGAGCTTGCGAAAAAACAAGGCATCACTATCCAATTTGTACCGAGGAAAAAACTCGATCAGATGGTGGAGGGGCAGCATCAGGGAGTTGTCGCCCAGGTGGCGGCATATGAATATGCACAATTAGACGAATTATATAAAAGAGCGGAAGAGAGAAACGAACAGCCTTTCTTTCTCATATTGGACGAGCTGGAAGACCCTCATAACCTCGGATCTATCATGAGAACGGCTGATGCCGTCGGCGCACACGGCATCGTTATTCCGAAACGCAGAGCGGTCGGTCTGACTGCGACGGTCGCAAAAGCATCGACCGGTGCCATTGAACACATTCCCGTCGTGAAGGTGACCAACCTTGCCCGGACACTTGATGAAATGAAGGAGCGGGGCATTTGGGTTGTCGGAACGGATGCATCCGCCCGGGAAGACTACCGCTCTATGGACGGCAAGATGCCTTTGGCGCTTGTTATCGGAAGCGAAGGAAGAGGAATGGGCCGCCTTGTGAAAGAGAAATGTGATTTTCTCATTAAACTTCCGATGGCCGGAAAAGTCACGTCTCTGAATGCGTCAGTAGCGGCCGGCCTTCTGATGTATGAAGTCTACCGGAAACGCAATCCTTTAGGGGAATAAAGACCGATGGACATCCTATTAGTAGACGGATACAACATGATAGGAGCTTGGCCGCAGCTAAAGGATTTAAAAGCGAACAGTTTTGAAGAAGCGAGAGATGTGCTGATTCAGAAGATGGCGGAATATCAGTCATACACGGGAATCAAAGTCATTGTGGTGTTTGACGCACATCTGGTAAAAGGCATAGAGAAAAAACACACGAATCACAGAGTCGAAGTGATTTTTACACGGGAGAATGAAACGGCGGATGAGCGGATCGAGAAGCTTGCCCAGGCGCTGAATAATATCGCGACACAGATTCATGTCGCGACCTCTGATTATACGGAGCAGTGGGCGATTTTCGGACAAGGGGCTCTCCGCAAATCCGCCCGGGAGCTGCTGAGGGAAGTTGATGCGATAGAACGCCGGATTCAAAGACGGGTTTCAAAGATCACTTCCGAAAAACCCCCGGGTAAAATCGAGCTGTCCGAAGAGGTTTTGAAAACGTTTGAAAAGTGGCGTCGCGGCGGCCTGGATTAGGTTGACGCTTTTTCGCCCATTAATGTATAATATTTCTATCTACGTGCGCCGGGGGGATCGCAGTGAATCTACAGAACAACAAGGGAAAATTCAACAAAGTGCAGTTTTGCCAGTTGGAGGACGAGCAGGTCATTGAAAAGGTTCATGTTGGGGATAGTGATGCGTTAGATTACTTGATTACGAAGTACCGTAATTTTGTACGGGCGAAAGCCAGGTCTTATTTTTTAATAGGGGCTGACAGAGAAGATATTGTACAGGAAGGGATGATAGGCTTATATAAGTCTATCCGAGACTTTAGAGAGGACAAGCTCACTTCATTTAAAGCTTTTGCAGAATTATGCATTACCCGCCAGATTATTACCGCTATAAAGACAGCTACCCGTCAGAAACACATTCCTTTAAATTCCTATGTTTCTTTAGACAAGCCTATTTTTGATGAAGAATCAGACAGAACACTGCTTGATGTCATCTCAGGCGCTAAAACGTTAAATCCTGAAGAAATGATTATTAATCAGGAAGAATTTGATGATATTGAAATGAAAATGGGAGAACTGCTGAGCGATCTGGAGAGAAAGGTGCTTGTTTTGTACTTAGACGGAAGAAGTTACCAAGAAATTTCAGATGACTTAAACCGACACGTAAAATCAATCGATAATGCCTTGCAGCGTGTAAAGCGCAAGCTTGAGAAGTATTTAGAAATAAGAGAAATCAGCATGTAGCGGGTTTCTGTGTCATATTGACAGAATTTTTCTGACTGTGCTATTTTATTAAGATAAATGAATGTCTATTTAGGAAAAGGTGTAACGATATGAGAAAAAAGATTACGCTGGCATGCAAAACATGCGGAAATCGTAATTATACGACAATGAAAAGCTCTGCATCAGCGGCTGAGCGGTTAGAAGTTAAGAAGTACTGCAGCACTTGCAATTCACATACAGCTCATTTAGAAACAAAATAGTGTTCGCTTTTTAAATTGTGGAGGTCTTTTACATGCGCATGATGAGTTTCTTTAAAGATGTTGGGAAAGAAATGAAAAAGGTTAGCTGGCCAAAAGGCAAAGAGTTAACGCGCTATACGATCACGGTGATTTCAACGGTTATCTTTTTTGTTATCTTTTTTGCCCTCCTTGATACAGGAATTTCTCAATTAATTCGTTTAATAGTTGAATAATGATCAGCAATACGTGCTATAATAGATCATAATATCGTTTGCCAAAACCCGTTCAGCGGGTTTTTTATTGTGTTGAAAAAAGGATTCATAGGCTCTGCGCCTATTTTTTGTTTTACACTTCATTTTTAAATGCGGGGAGGGAAGGACTGCAGAGTCCTGATAGAATGGAAAAGAATTGGTATGTTGTTCATACGTATTCCGGTTATGAAAACAAAGTAAAAGCAAACCTTGAAAAACGTGTGGAATCAATGGGAATGCAGGATAAAATTTTCCGCGTGGTCGTTCCTGAAGAAGAAGAGACTGATATTAAGAACGGCAAGAAAAAAGTAGTCAAAAAGAAAGTATTCCCGGGATATGTGCTTGTTGAAATCGTCATGACTGATGATTCATGGTATGTGGTCCGCAACACGCCGGGCGTTACCGGATTCGTCGGATCAGCCGGTTCAGGCTCAAAACCGACTCCGCTTTTACCCGGCGAAGCGGAAGCCATCTTAAAACGGATGGGCATGGACGAGCGGAAAACAGACATTGATTTTGAATTGAATGAGACAGTCAAAGTCATAGACGGACCATTCGCCAACTTTACAGGATCAATTGAAGAGATTGATTATGATAAGAGCAAAGTGAAAGTATTCGTTAACATGTTCGGCCGTGAAACGCCTGTTGAACTGGAATTTACCCAGATCGACAAATTGTAATGTGAAAAAACTTGAAATTGCTATATATTAATGATAATATAGCAAAGGTACGTCTTGGACTAATCCAAGGCAGCTAGCTTGATATTTCGTCATTCATATAAAGAATGAAACCTTGAGTGGGAGGGTTTACCCTATTACCACATCACGGACTTAAGGAGGTGTGTCTCGTGGCTAAAAAAGTAGTAAAAGTTGTAAAATTGCAAATTCCTGCTGGAAAAGCTAACCCAGCGCCGCCAGTTGGACCTGCACTAGGTCAAGCCGGTGTAAATATCATGGGATTCTGTAAGGAGTTTAACGCTCGTACAGCTGACCAAGCTGGTTTAATCATTCCTGTTGAAATTTCGGTTTACGAAGACCGTTCATTTACATTTATTACAAAAACTCCGCCTGCTGCAGTATTGCTTAAAAAAGCAGCTGGAATTGAGTCTGGTTCTGGTGAACCAAACCGTAATAAAGTGGCAACCGTTAAGCGCGATAAGGTTCGCGAAATCGCTGAAACGAAAATGCCTGACTTAAACGCAGCAGACGTTGAAGCGGCAATGCGCATGGTTGAAGGTACTGCCCGCAGTATGGGTATCGTTATCGAGGATTAATTTGTTTCTTGTCGGGTTGCGAGTTTTCACAAGTTCGCAACCCTTATTCGTGGGAGGTTATTCCGCTATAACCACATAAGGAGGAAATTTTAAAATGGCTAAAAAAGGTAAAAAGTACGTTGAAGCTGCGAAGCTTGTAGACCGTGCAAAAGCTTACGACGTCGCTGAAGCAGTGGCGCTTACTAAAAAAACAAACACAGCTAAATTCGACGCTACAGTTGAAGTTGCTTTTCGTTTAGGGGTTGACCCTCGTAAAAACGATCAGCAAATCCGCGGTGCAGTCGTTCTTCCTAACGGAACTGGTAAAACTCAGCGTGTGCTTGTATTCGCTAAAGGCGAAAAAGCAAAAGAAGCTGAAGCTGCCGGTGCAGACTACGTAGGCGATTCTGATTACATCACGAAAATCCAGCAAGGCTGGTTCGATTTTGATGTAATCGTTGCGACTCCTGACATGATGGGTGAAGTCGGTAAAATCGGCCGTGTGCTTGGACCAAAAGGTCTTATGCCAAACCCTAAAACAGGAACTGTTACATTCGAAGTAGAAAAAGCAATCGGCGAAATCAAAGCTGGTAAAGTTGAATACCGCGTTGATAAAGCTGGTAACATCCATGTTCCAATCGGAAAAGTTTCTTTCGAGGATGAAAAACTTGTTGAGAACTTCACAACAATGTATGATACAATCCTGAAAGCAAAACCGGCTGCGGCTAAAGGTGTTTACGTGAAAAACGTTGCCGTTACTTCTACTATGGGCCCTGGTGTCAAAGTAGACGCTTCTACTTTCAACGTAAAATAATATTTGACTTTAGATCAGCATTCTGATATGATTCAAAATGTTGTAAAATATAATATGTCATTTATACCGTAGACAGCAGGGGCCGTTGTGGCTTAATATCCTGCCGAGGTGTATATATATCACAGCTATTACGTTACGTATGCTTGTATATACAGCCTCCATGTCCACATGGAGGCTTTTTATATGGAATCGTCGTCACAGTCGTGATCACCTAGCGGTATAAGTGTTACACAAAATCTACAGGAGGTGTAACCATGAGCAGCGCAATTGAAACAAAAAAAGTTGTTGTTGAAGAGATTGCTTCTAAACTGAAAGAAAGCAAATCAACGATCATCGTTGACTACCGCGGACTTAACGTTTCTGAAGTAACTGAACTCCGTAAACAGCTTCGCGAAGCTAACGTAGAGTTCAAAGTGTACAAAAACACAATGACTCGCCGTGCGGTTGAACAAGCTGAACTTGATGGTTTGAATGATGTCTTAACTGGACCGAATGCGATCGCATTCAGTACTGAAGATGTTGTCGCTCCGGCGAAAGTTCTTAACGAGTTCGCGAAAAACCACGAAGCTCTGGAAATCAAAGCGGGCGTTATCGAAGGTAAAGTATCTTCTGTTGAAGAAGTGAAAGCTCTTGCTGAACTTCCTTCACGCGATGGCTTACTTTCTATGTTGCTTAGCGTACTTCAAGCTCCAGTTCGCAACCTTGCACTTGCAGCTAAAGCAGTTGCAGATCAAAAGGAAGAACAAGGCGCTTAATCTGATTTTAACCTAAAATAAAACAAATGGAGGAATTTCAAATGGCTTTAAATATCGAAGAAATCATTGCTTCCGTTAAAGAAGCAACTGTACTTGAATTGAACGACCTAGTAAAAGCAATCGAAGAAGAATTTGGCGTAACTGCTGCTGCTCCTGTAGCTGTAGCTGGCGGAGCTGCTGCTGGCGGCGCTGCTGAAGAGCAAAGCGAATTCGACCTTATCCTTGCTGGTGCAGGTTCTCAGAAAATCAAAGTTATCAAAGTTGTTCGTGAAATCACTGGTCTTGGCTTGAAAGAAGCTAAAGAACTTGTTGACAACACTCCAAAACCACTTAAAGAAGGTATTGCGAAAGAAGAAGCTGAAGAGCTTAAAGCTAAACTTGAAGAAGTTGGCGCTTCTGTAGAAGTTAAGTAATCTTCACTTGCCTGTAGGGGAAGCTCGCTTTTATGAGGCGGGCTTTTTCTTTGCTTTTCTTTAAGTGCCATTAAAAAAGGAGGTTCTAATAATGAGTGAACACTATTATTCAGAAAAACCTTCAGTTAAAAGCGATAAACAGACATGGTCATTTACACTGCGGAACAGATCTTATACATTCACAAGTGACAGCGGCGTTTTCTCGAAAAAGGAAGTTGATTTCGGTTCACGTGTCTTAATTGAAGCGTTTGAAGAGCCTGAAATTGACGGTGACTTCTTGGATGCAGGCTGCGGCTACGGGCCGATCGGTCTGTCGCTTGCCGGTGAATTTACAGACCGGACCGTGCACATGATTGACGTGAATGAAAGAGCCGTAGAGCTGTCAAATGAAAATGCAGAAAAAAACGGAATAAAAAACGTTCGGATTTATCAGAGTGATTTATTTTCAAATATTGATTCTGCTCAAACATTTGCTTCGATTATTACAAACCCCCCAATCCGCGCCGGAAAAAAAGTTGTCCATGCCATTTTTGAAAAAAGCGCTGAGCATTTAAGGGCTTCAGGTGAATTGTGGATCGTTATACAGAAAAAACAGGGCGGGCCTTCTGCCGTTGAAAAACTGAAGGAACTTTTTGACGAAGTTTCTGTTGTTCAAAAAAAGAAAGGCTATTATATCATAAAAGCAAAAAAAGTTTGACTTGAATTTTCAGCTATGTTAATATTGTAAAATGCCAATGTATATATTTTGCATGATATGCTGAATAATCATAGTGCATGTATAAATTATACAAACATGGAAATGTTAATAAAATCGGTATTTGTTTTTGGATGTGGTTTTCTTAATTAGAAACCCTTTTTTCTTTTGTCTTGTAAAAGTATTTCTTCATTGTAAGGGATGCTTATTACACATATAATACGCATGATTTGAGGGGTGAATCAGTTGACAGGTCAACTAGTTCAGTATGGACGACACCGCCAGCGCAGAAGCTATGCTCGCATTAGCGAAGTGTTAGAATTACCAAATCTCATTGAAATTCAAACCTCTTCTTATCAGTGGTTTCTTGATGAGGGTCTTAGAGAGATGTTTCAAGACATATCACCAATTGAGGATTTCACTGGTAACCTCTCTCTTGAGTTCATTGACTACAGTTTAGGAGATCCTAAGTATCCCGTTGAAGAGTCAAAAGAACGTGATGTGACTTACTCAGCTCCGCTAAGAGTGAAGGTTCGTTTAATTAACAAAGAAACTGGAGAGGTAAAAGACCAGGATGTCTTCATGGGTGATTTCCCTATTATGACAGATACCGGTACTTTTATCATCAACGGTGCAGAACGTGTTATCGTATCTCAGCTTGTTCGGTCTCCAAGTGTATATTTCAGTGGTAAAGTAGACAAAAACGGTAAAAAAGGTTTTACCGCGACTGTCATTCCAAACCGTGGCGCATGGTTAGAATACGAAACTGATGCGAAAGATGTTGTGTATGTCCGCATTGATCGCACACGTAAGTTGCCGGTTACGGTTCTTTTGCGTGCTCTCGGCTTCGGTTCCGACCAAGAGATTCTCGATCTCATTGGAGAGAACGAATATCTCCGCAATACACTGGATAAGGACAACACTGAAAACAGTGACAAAGCGCTTCTTGAAATCTATGAGCGCCTTCGTCCCGGAGAGCCGCCTACAGTAGAAAACGCAAAGAGCTTGCTGGATTCCCGTTTCTTCGATCCGAAGCGATACGACCTTGCGAATGTAGGACGCTATAAAATTAATAAAAAGCTTCATATCAAGAACCGCCTGTTTAACCAGCGCCTTGCAGAGACACTGGTGGATCCTGAAACCGGTGAAATTCTCGCTGAAAAAGGGCAGATTCTTGACAGAAGAACACTTGATAAAGTACTGCCATACTTAGAAAATGGAATCGGCTTCAGAAAACTTTATCCTAACGGCGGCGTAGTCGAGGATGAAGTGATGCTTCAATCCATTAAAATCTATGCTCCTACTGATGCAGAAGGAGAGCAGACGATCAACGTGATCGGCAATGCTTACATTGAAGAGGCGATTAAAAACATTACGCCTGCTGATATTATTTCTTCTATCAGCTACTTCTTCAACCTCCTGCACGGAGTGGGCGACACTGATGATATCGACCATCTCGGAAACCGCCGTCTGCGTTCTGTAGGTGAACTCCTGCAAAACCAATTCCGTATCGGTTTAAGCCGGATGGAACGTGTCGTACGTGAAAGAATGTCAATTCAAGACACAAACACAATCACGCCGCAGCAGCTGATTAACATCAGACCTGTTATTGCGTCTATTAAAGAGTTCTTCGGAAGCTCACAGCTTTCTCAATTCATGGATCAGACGAACCCGCTTGCTGAATTGACGCATAAACGCCGTCTGTCAGCTCTCGGACCGGGCGGTTTGACGCGTGAGCGTGCAGGTATGGAAGTACGTGACGTTCACTACTCTCACTATGGACGTATGTGTCCGATTGAAACGCCTGAGGGCCCGAACATCGGTTTGATCAACTCATTGTCATCATTTGCGAAAGTAAACCGCTTTGGTTTCATTGAGACGCCATACCGCCGCGTTGATCCTGAAACAGGAAAAGTAACGCCTAGAATCGACTACCTGACTGCTGATGAAGAGGATAACTATGTCGTAGCCCAAGCGAACGCTAAGCTGAGCGATGACGGTTCTTTCTTGGATGACAGCATCGTAGCCCGTTTCAGAGGGGAAAACACCGTTGTAGCCCGCAACCGCGTGGATTACATGGACGTATCTCCTAAACAGGTTGTATCTGCTGCGACAGCATGTATTCCGTTCTTGGAAAACGATGACTCGAACCGCGCCCTCATGGGAGCGAACATGCAGCGTCAGGCTGTGCCTTTGATGCAGCCGGAAGCTCCGATCGTCGGAACGGGTATGGAATACGTATCCGGTAAAGACTCCGGTGCAGCCGTTATTTGTAAACACCCTGGTATCGTTGAACGGGTGGAAGCGAAAAACGTATGGGTGCGCCGCTATGAAGAAATTGACGGTCAAAAAGTAAAAGGCAACCTGGATAAGTACAGCTTGCTGAAATTTGTCCGCTCCAACCAAGGTACGTGCTACAACCAGCGTCCGATCGTCAGTGTCGGTGATGAAGTAGTCAAAGGAGAAATCCTTGCTGACGGCCCTTCAATGGAGCTGGGTGAGCTTGCTCTCGGCCGCAACGTAATGGTCGGCTTCATGACATGGGATGGTTATAACTATGAGGATGCCATCATCATGAGTGAACGTCTTGTGAAAGATGATGTATACACATCTATTCACATTGAAGAATATGAATCAGAAGCACGTGATACAAAGCTTGGACCGGAAGAGATCACCCGCGATATTCCAAACGTAGGGGAAGATGCGCTTCGCAACCTTGATGACCGCGGAATTATCCGTATCGGTGCGGAAGTCAACGACGGAGACCTTCTCGTAGGTAAAGTAACGCCTAAAGGTGTAACTGAGCTTACGGCTGAAGAGCGCCTTCTGCATGCAATCTTTGGAGAAAAAGCGCGTGAAGTCCGTGATACTTCTCTCCGTGTGCCTCATGGCGGCGGCGGAATTATCCACGACGTAAAAGTCTTCAACCGTGAAGACGGAGACGAACTTCCTCCGGGCGTGAACCAGCTTGTACGCGTATATATCGTTCAGAAACGTAAGATTTCTGAAGGGGATAAAATGGCCGGACGTCACGGAAACAAAGGGGTTATCTCGAAGATTCTTCCTGAAGAAGATATGCCTTACCTTCCTGACGGCACGCCGATCGATATCATGCTTAACCCGCTGGGTGTACCATCCCGTATGAATATCGGTCAGGTATTAGAACTTCACATGGGTATGGCTGCCCGCTACCTCGGCATTCACATCGCGTCACCTGTATTTGACGGCGCGCGTGAAGAAGACGTGTGGGAAACACTTGAAGAAGCAGGCATGTCAAGAGACGCCAAAACAGTTCTTTATGACGGCCGTACGGGAGAACCGTTCGACAACCGTGTATCTGTCGGAATCATGTACATGATCAAACTGGCACACATGGTTGATGATAAACTTCATGCCCGTTCTACAGGCCCTTACTCACTTGTTACGCAGCAGCCTCTCGGCGGTAAAGCCCAATTCGGCGGACAGCGTTTCGGTGAGATGGAGGTTTGGGCGCTTGAAGCTTACGGCGCAGCTTACACGCTTCAAGAAATCCTGACTGTGAAGTCTGATGACGTGGTCGGACGTGTGAAAACATATGAAGCCATCGTCAAAGGCGATAATGTTCCAGAGCCTGGTGTTCCGGAATCATTCAAAGTATTGATCAAAGAGCTTCAAAGCTTAGGTATGGATGTAAAAATCCTCTCAAGTGATGAAGAAGAAATAGAAATGAGAGATCTAGAAGACGAAGAAGATGCGAAACAAGCTGACGGCCTTGCATTATCAGGTGATGAAGCGCCGGAAGAAACAGCATCTCCAGACGTTGAACGTGACGCAGTAACTAAAGAATAGTCTCTGATTGATAAAGGCAAGTGACATCGGTTAATCCGAAGATAAAAAGGGAGGTAGGCCCCTTGCTAGATGTGAACAATTTTGAGTATATGAACATCGGTCTTGCTTCACCGGATAAAATCCGTTCATGGTCTTTTGGTGAAGTGAAAAAGCCTGAAACGATAAACTATCGTACGTTGAAACCTGAAAAGGACGGCCTGTTCTGCGAACGCATTTTCGGACCGACTAAGGACTGGGAATGTCATTGCGGCAAGTACAAGCGGGTTCGTTATAAAGGCGTAGTTTGTGACCGTTGCGGAGTTGAAGTAACGCGGGCTAAAGTCCGTCGTGAGAGAATGGGGCATATTGAACTGGCTGCCCCGGTTTCTCACATTTGGTATTTCAAAGGTATTCCGAGCCGTATGGGTCTTGTATTGGATATGTCACCGCGTGCGCTGGAAGAAGTCATTTACTTTGCTTCTTACGTCGTAACTGACCCGGCCAATACACCGCTCGAAAAGAAACAGCTTTTATCTGAAAAGGAATACCGTGCGTATCTGGATAAGTACGGAAACAAATTCCAAGCCTCTATGGGTGCGGAAGCCATTAATAAACTTCTGCAGGACATCGACCTCGTCAAAGAAGTTGATATGTTAAAAGAAGAGCTGAAAACCTCTCAAGGACAGCGCCGTACGCGTGCGATCAAACGCCTTGAAGTGCTTGAAGCCTTCCGTAATTCAGGAAACAAGCCGTCTTGGATGATCCTCGATGTGCTTCCGGTTATTCCGCCTGAGTTAAGACCGATGGTTCAGCTTGACGGCGGACGTTTCGCAACGTCTGACCTGAACGACCTTTACCGTCGTGTCATCAACCGTAACAACCGTTTAAAACGTCTGTTAGACCTCGGTGCTCCTAGCATCATCGTTCAGAACGAAAAACGTATGCTTCAGGAAGCAGTCGATGCTCTGATTGACAACGGACGCCGCGGCCGTCCGGTTACCGGACCGGGTAACCGTCCGCTCAAATCTCTTTCTCATATGCTGAAAGGGAAACAAGGGCGTTTCCGTCAGAACCTTCTCGGTAAACGTGTAGACTACTCAGGACGTTCCGTTATCGTCGTAGGTCCGCACCTGAAAATGTATCAGTGCGGATTGCCGAAGGAAATGGCGCTTGAGCTCTTCAAGCCATTCGTTATGAAAGAGCTTGTTGAAAAAGGTCTTGCTCACAATATCAAGAGCGCAAAACGCAAAATCGAACGCGTGCAGCCTGAAGTATGGGATGTACTTGAATCTGTCATTAAGGAGCATCCGGTCTTACTGAACCGTGCCCCTACGCTTCACAGATTAGGTATCCAGGCTTTCGAACCTACGCTTGTTGAAGGACGCGCCATCCGTCTTCACCCGTTAGTATGTACAGCTTATAACGCTGACTTTGACGGTGACCAAATGGCGGTTCACGTACCTTTATCAGCTGAGGCTCAAGCTGAGGCGCGCATTCTGATGCTTGCGGCTCAAAACATCTTGAACCCTAAAGATGGTAAACCGGTTGTTACGCCGTCTCAGGATATGGTATTAGGAAACTACTACCTGACGCTTGAGCGCGCCGGAGCAGTCGGCGAAGGCATGGTCTTCAAAAATACGGACGAAGCGCTTCTTGCTTATCAAAACGGATATGTTCACCTTCATACGAGAGTAGCCGTTGCGGCGAACTCCCTGAAGAATGTGACATTTACGGATGAGCAACGTTCAAAACTGTTAATTACAACAGTCGGTAAGCTGGTCTTCAATGAAATTCTTCCTGAGTCATTCCCTTACATGAATGAGCCGTCGAAGAGCAACATTGAAGAGAAAACACCTGACCGTTTCTTCTTAGATAAAGGTGCTGACGTAAAAGCTGTGATTGCAGAGCAGCCGATCAACGCACCGTTTAAAAAAGGTATTCTGGGTAAAATCATCGCGGAAATCTTTAAACGATTCCATATCACGGAAACGTCTAAAATGCTTGACCGCATGAAAAACCTCGGTTTCAGATATTCAACGAAAGCCGGCATCACAGTAGGGGTTTCTGATATCGTCGTTCTCGATGATAAGCAGGAAATTCTTGAAGAAGCACAGAGCAAAGTTGATAATATCATGAAACAGTTCAGACGCGGTTTAATCACTGAAGAAGAACGTTATGAAAGAGTTATTTCAATTTGGAGTTCAGCGAAGGACGTTATCCAAGGCAAACTGATGAAATCATTAGACGAAGTCAACCCGATTTACATGATGAGTGATTCAGGAGCCCGTGGTAACGCATCTAACTTTACGCAGCTTGCGGGTATGCGGGGTCTGATGGCCAACCCGGCTGGACGAATCATTGAATTGCCGATCAAATCAAGTTTCCGTGAAGGTCTGACAGTATTGGAGTACTTTATCTCCACTCACGGTGCGCGTAAAGGTCTTGCCGATACCGCCCTGAAAACAGCTGACTCAGGTTACCTGACACGCCGTCTTGTTGATGTTGCGCAGGATGTTATCATTCGTGAAACAGATTGCGGAACTGACCGCGGTATTCTTGCAAAACCGCTTAAAGAAGGTACGGAAATCATCGAGCGTCTGGAAGAGCGTCTGATCGGACGTTTCGCCAGAAAACAGATCAAACATCCTGAAACGGGTGCTGTGCTCATTAACGAAAACGAATTGATCGATGAAGATAAAGCGCTGGAAATCGTTGAAGCAGGAATCGAAGAAGTGTGGATCCGTTCTGCGTTTACATGTAACACTCCTCATGGTGTATGTAAACGATGCTACGGACGAAACCTTGCAACCGGAACCGACGTTGAAGTCGGCGAAGCAGTAGGCATTATCGCCGCCCAATCTATCGGTGAGCCTGGAACACAGTTAACAATGCGTACGTTCCACACAGGCGGGGTTGCCGGAGACGATATCACACAAGGTCTTCCGCGTATCCAAGAGCTTTTCGAAGCGCGTAATCCGAAAGGTCAAGCGACGATTTCTGAAATTGACGGTACAATTGCCGAAATCAATGAAGTCCGCGACAAACAGCAGGAAATTGTTGTTCAGGGCGCTGTTGAGACACGTTCATACACGGCACCTTACAACTCACGCCTGAAAGTGGCTGAGGGTGATCAGATTACCCGCGGCCAAGTCCTGACAGAAGGTTCTATCGATCCGAAAGAACTTCTTAAAGTCACTGACCTGACAACGGTTCAGGAATATCTTCTGCATGAGGTTCAGAAGGTTTACCGTATGCAGGGGGTTGAAATCGGCGATAAACACGTAGAAGTAATGGTTCGCCAGATGCTTCGCAAAGTCCGTGTGATCGATGCCGGAGATACTGATGTTCTTCCTGGCACATTGCTTGATATTCACCAATTCACAGAAGCGAACAAAAAAGTGCTGCTTGAAGGCAATCGACCTGCTACAGGCCGTCCTGTCCTTCTCGGTATCACGAAAGCTTCACTTGAGACAGATTCATTCTTGTCTGCCGCATCATTCCAAGAAACAACACGCGTTCTTACAGATGCTGCGATTAAAGGCAAGCGTGATGAACTTCTCGGCCTGAAAGAGAATGTTATCATCGGTAAACTGGTTCCGGCCGGTACCGGTATGATGAATTACAGAAAAGTAAAACCTGTTTCAAACGTTCAGCCTGCGGAAGATATGGTTCCGGCTGAATAACATAAACTGCTGCGGGAAGGCTGTTTCGACAGCCTTTCCTCAGTATTACATTTATTCTTGCGGCGGACTGCACTAAAAAATGTCATACGATGTTGACATCCGTTCCGCAGAGTGATAATATAACCAAGGTGCTCGAAATAAAACCTGTTACTTTGGAGGATATGTTTATGTCTTATGATAAAGTATCACAGGCCAAATCAATTATTATTGGTACGAAGCAAACAGTGAAAGCTCTGAAACGAGGTTCAGTGAAGGAAGTCGTCGTGGCAAAAGACGCGGATTCAGTTCTTACGGCTGGCGTTATCCAGCTTGCAAAGAACCAAAACATCGCTGTCTGTATGGTGGATTCCATGAAAAAGCTCGGCAAAGCCTGCGGAATTGAAGTGGGAGCAGCAGCTGTTGCCATTATGTTATAGCGTACTTTTTGTTTTTATATAAGATTTCAATCTTGTGTAAAGACATTGTTTTTTGCCTAATGATGAACCACCTGGGTATGTGGGTTATAAAACGTAATGAAGGGAGGAACACAACATGCCTACAATTAATCAGCTAATTCGCAAGGGACGCGTGAGCAAAGTTGAAAACTCTAAGTCACCTGCACTAAACAAAGGATACAACAGCTTTAAAAAAGAGCACACTAACGTATCTTCTCCACAAAAACGCGGGGTATGTACTCGTGTGGGTACAATGACACCGAAAAAACCGAACTCAGCACTTCGTAAATATGCTCGTGTTCGTTTGACTAACGGAATCGAGGTTACTGCCTACATTCCTGGTATCGGTCACAACCTGCAAGAGCACAGCGTTGTACTGATCCGCGGCGGACGTGTAAAAGACTTACCGGGGGTACGCTACCACATCGTTCGTGGTGCGCTTGATACTGCCGGAGTTGAAAACCGTGCGCAAGGCCGTTCTAAATACGGTACTAAACGCCCTAAAGCAAAGTAATCAAATAAATCATTAAAACTATGAAGGGAGGATATTCAGATGCCACGTAAAGGTCCTGTAGCAAAAAGAGACGTTTTACCTGATCCGCTTTACAACTCTAAGCTTGTATCCCGCCTGATCAACAAAATGATGATCGACGGTAAAAAAGGTAAATCTCAAACAATCCTATACAAGTCATTCGATATCATTAAAGAACGCACTGGCAATGATGCAATGGAGGTTTTCGAACAAGCATTGAAAAACATCATGCCTGTACTTGAAGTAAAAGCACGCCGTGTAGGTGGAGCTAACTACCAAGTGCCTGTAGAAGTTCGTCCTGAACGCCGTACAACTCTTGGTCTTCGCTGGTTGGTTAACTATGCGCGTCTTCGCGGAGAAAAAACAATGGAAGAGCGCCTGGCTAACGAAATTCTTGATGCAGCTAACAACACTGGTGCTGCCGTTAAGAAACGTGAAGACACTCACAAGATGGCAGAAGCGAACAAAGCATTCGCTCACTACCGCTGGTAGGATTTATATAATCAAAACTACAATTCCCTAATAAGGAAGGAGAAATTACCCAATGGCAAGAGAGTTCTCCTTAGAAAAAACTCGTAATATCGGGATCATGGCTCACATCGATGCCGGTAAAACGACTACTACAGAACGGATCTTGTTCTACACAGGCCGTATCCACAAAATTGGCGAAACTCACGAAGGTGCTTCGCAAATGGACTGGATGGAGCAGGAGCAAGAACGCGGAATCACAATCACTTCTGCAGCAACAACTGCACAGTGGAAAGGTTACCGTGTAAACATCATCGATACACCGGGACACGTAGACTTCACAGTTGAAGTTGAACGTTCACTTCGTGTACTTGATGGTGCGGTTGCCGTACTTGATGCTCAATCAGGTGTTGAGCCTCAAACAGAAACAGTATGGCGTCAAGCAACAACTTACGGAGTACCGCGTGTCGTATTTGTCAACAAAATGGACAAAATCGGCGCAGACTTCCTTTACTCTGTAGGCACTCTGAGAGACCGTCTTCAAGCTAACGCTCACGCAATTCAATTGCCGATCGGTGCTGAAGACAACTTCGAAGGTATCATCGACTTAGTAGAAAACGTTGCGTATTTCTATGAAGATGACCTTGGAACTCGTTCAGATGCAAAAGAAATCCCTGAAGAGTACAAAGAGCAAGCTGAAGAGCTTCGCAGCAGCCTGATTGAAGCTGTAGCTGAGCTTGATGAAGAGCTTATGGAAAAGTACCTTGAGGGTGAAGAAATCACTATTCCTGAACTGAAAGCTGCTATCCGTAAAGGTACACTGAATGTTGAATTCTACCCTGTACTTGTTGGATCTGCTTTCAAAAACAAAGGTGTTCAGCTTGTACTTGATGCTGTTCTTGACTACCTTCCTGCGCCAACTGATGTTGCTGCAATCAAAGGTGTACGTCCTGACACAGATGAAGAGATCGTTCGTCATTCTTCTGATGAAGAGCCATTCTCTGCACTTGCATTTAAAGTTATGACTGACCCTTATGTCGGTAAGCTGACATTCTTCCGCGTATATTCCGGTACACTTGATTCCGGTTCATATGTAAAGAACTCTACAAAAGGCAAGCGTGAGCGCGTAGGACGTATCCTTCAAATGCACGCTAACAGCCGTGAAGAGATCTCTACTGTTTACGCTGGAGACATCGCAGCTGCTGTAGGTCTAAAAGATACTTCTACTGGAGATACTCTATGTGATGAGAAGGATCTTGTAATCCTTGAATCAATGGAATTCCCAGAGCCTGTTATCGACGTAGCGATTGAGCCTAAATCAAAAGCTGACCAAGATAAAATGGGTATCGCTTTAGCGAAACTTGCTGAAGAAGATCCTACATTCCGTACACAAACAAACCCTGAAACGGGTCAAACAATCATCTCTGGTATGGGTGAGCTTCACCTTGATATCATTGTTGATCGTATGAAGCGTGAGTTCAAAGTTGAAGCTAACGTTGGTGCTCCTCAAGTTGCGTACCGTGAGACATTCCGTACCGGTGCAAAAGTTGAAGGTAAATTCGTACGTCAATCAGGCGGACGCGGTCAGTTCGGTCACGTTTGGATCGAATTTGAACCGAACGAAGAAGGCGCTGGCTTTGAATTCGAAAACGCAATCGTCGGTGGTGTTGTTCCTCGTGAATACATCCCAGCCGTACAAGCAGGTCTTGAAGACTCTCTTGAAAATGGTGTCCTAGCCGGATTCCCGCTAATCGACATCAAGGCGAAACTTTTTGATGGATCTTACCATGATGTTGACTCAAACGAAATGGCGTTTAAAGTCGCTGCTTCTATGGCATTGAAAAATGCAGTCAGCAAATGTAACCCAGTTCTTCTTGAACCAATCATGAAAGTTGAAGTTGTTATTCCTGAAGAATACATGGGAGACATCATGGGTGATGTTACTTCTCGTCGCGGACGCGTAGAAGGTATGGAAGCTCGCGGTAACGCTCAAGTTGTGCGTGCGATGGTACCTCTTGCTGAAATGTTCGGTTACGCTACTGCCCTTCGTTCTAACACGCAAGGACGCGGTACGTTCACAATGTTCATGGATCACTACGAAGAAGTGCCGAAGAGCATCGCTGAAGAAATTATCAAAAAAAATAAAGGCGAATAATTGATTTTGCCACTTAACTCAAGTATAACTACTATTGTAAGATGAGGAAGTGAGAGCTTGCTTTCACTTTCTATCACTCTATACATTACTAATTAAAAGCTCTTAAGGAGGATTTTAGAATGGCTAAAGAAAAATTCGACCGTTCCAAATCACATGCCAATATCGGTACAATTGGACACGTTGACCATGGTAAAACAACATTAACTGCTGCTATCTCAACAGTACTTCATAAGAAATCTGGTAAAGGTACAGCTATGGCGTACGATCAAATTGATGGTGCTCCAGAAGAACGTGAGCGCGGTATCACAATCTCTACTGCACACGTTGAGTACGAAACTGACACTCGTCACTATGCACACGTTGACTGCCCAGGACACGCTGACTATGTTAAAAACATGATCACTGGTGCTGCGCAAATGGACGGAGCTATCCTTGTAGTATCTGCTGCTGATGGCCCAATGCCACAAACTCGTGAGCACATCCTTCTTTCTAAAAACGTTGGTGTACCATACATCGTAGTATTCCTTAACAAATGCGACATGGTAGACGACGAAGAGCTTCTTGAGCTTGTTGAAATGGAAGTTCGCGATCTTCTTAGCGAATACGACTTCCCTGGTGATGATGTACCAGTTGTTAAGGGTTCTGCTCTTAAAGCTCTTGAAGGCGACGCTGAGTACGAAGAAAAAATTCTTGAACTTATGGCTGCAGTTGACGAGTACATCCCAACTCCAGAACGCGACACTGAAAAACCATTCATGATGCCAGTTGAGGACGTATTCTCAATCACTGGTCGTGGTACAGTTGCTACTGGCCGTGTAGAACGCGGACAAGTTAAAGTCGGTGACGAAGTTGAAATCATCGGTCTTCAAGAAGAAAACAGCAAAACAACTGTTACAGGTGTTGAAATGTTCCGTAAGCTTCTTGACTATGCTGAAGCTGGAGACAACATCGGTGCACTTCTTCGCGGTGTAGCTCGTGAAGACATCCAACGTGGTCAAGTACTTGCTAAACCAGGTACAATCACTCCACACAGCAAATTCAAAGCTGAAGTTTACGTTCTTTCTAAAGAAGAGGGTGGACGTCATACTCCATTCTTCTCTAACTACCGTCCTCAGTTCTACTTCCGTACAACTGACGTAACTGGTATCATCAATCTTCCAGAAGGCGTAGAAATGGTTATGCCTGGAGATAACACTGAAATGATCGTTGAACTTATCTCTACAATCGCTATCGAAGAAGGAACTCGTTTCTCTATTCGTGAAGGCGGACGTACAGTTGGTTCAGGCGTTGTTTCTACAATCACTGAGTAATCGACTCGTTCATTAATACGGGGTCCCATGCGGGGCCTCGTTTTTTTGTTTCCCGGCTGATTCAATGTATAATAGAAGTTATACAAAATTTAGGAGCAGAGCGATGATTGATAACTTCAAGACAAAACGGATTTCAATGCTTCAGCAACTGCTGATTAACGACAGTGAACAGACCATTATGATTAATGGTGATGACAAGAGCAATCCGCTGCTTTTGTTTTTGCACGGCGGGCCCGGCACGCCTCAAATCGGCTATGCGAGAAAGTACCAGAGCGAGCTGGAAAAGCATTTCACTGTTGTGAACTGGGATCAGAGAGGGGCGGGACTTTCATATTCAAATGAAATTCCGGGCTCGTCTATGACTTTGGATCAGCTGACAGCTGACACCATTCATTTGACCGAACGCTTATGCAAGCAATTCAACAGGCAAAAAATATATATCGCCGGCTATTCGTGGGGATCAGTGTTGGCGCTTCATGTTCTTCAAGAGAGACCTGATTTGTATGATGGGTATATCGGTATCAGTCAGGTTGTAAATATCCAAAAGGAAGAAACGGAAGCCTGCCGGCTGCTGACGGATTGGAGCGAGGAGCGCAAACACCGCCTGCTACAAAAGACGCTGCGCTTTATCGGTGCACCTCCATGGAACAGCCAGCTTCAGCGCTCATTGTTTCTGCTTTGTATCGAGATGAAGGGAGGAGGCTTTACCCATAATCCGATCGGCGCCCTTAAAGCAGGCGGACGAATGCTGTTTGGTGAACCGTACGGTGTGAGAGGGAGCTTCTTAGCCGCGCGGGGACAGATGTTCAGCCTGAAACATTTGTGGGAAGATCTCATTTTCTTTGATGCCGGGCAATCAGTTTCTTCTATTGAAATACCGTGCTGTTTTATGTCAGGAAGATTCGATTTGACGGTGCCGGGAACGATATCTTACGAATATTATCAGAAGGTTGAAGCTCCCTATAAAGAATGGCACTGGTTTGAAAACTCAGCCCATTCGCCTCACTTGGAAGAGCCGGATCGCTTTGCTGAAGTTGTCAGCCGATTCGCATCTTTCCATCTCTGAAAGAAAACAGGCATATCCTTGATTAATCATGGCATCACCTGTATAATAATCAAAGTGTGAAAACCACAAGGTTCTTTAAATAAACCTTGCAACATGCGTCTATTTTCTGTATAATAGTGTATGTTGGTCTTTGACTGCGATGAAGTGAGAGGTTGCTGACACACCCGGCCGCTTTGCCATGGCAAGGTGATCAGGTTTTTCTCACGGAGAACTGTCTAACGTGATGTAGGCGAAAAGGAGGGAAAATAATGGCAAAACAAAAAATTCGTATTCGTTTAAAAGCATATGATCATAGAATCCTTGATCAATCTGCAGAGAAGATTGTTGAAACGGCAAAACGTTCTGGTGCCAGCGTATCTGGTCCGATCCCGTTGCCAACTGAAAAATCAGTTTACACAATCCTTCGTGCGGTGCACAAATACAAAGATTCTCGTGAGCAATTTGAAATGCGTACACATAAACGTTTAATCGATATTGTGAACCCAACACCACAAACTGTTGATGCTCTCATGCGATTAGACTTACCATCTGGTGTCGATATCGAAATCAAACTTTAATTCTAAAATATAGAATGATCTTAATAGGAGGTGTGACGAATGACCAAAGGAATCTTAGGAAGAAAAATTGGTATGACGCAAGTATTCGCAGAAAACGGTGATCTTATCCCGGTAACTGTTATTGAAGCAGCTCCAAACGTTGTTCTTCAAAAGAAAACAGCTGAAAATGATGGCTATGAAGCGATCCAGCTTGGTTTTGACGATAAGCGTGAAAAGCTTTCAAACAAACCGGAAAAAGGACACGTTGCAAAAGCGGAAACTGCTCCTAAGCGCTTCGTTAAAGAATTACGCGGCGTGGATATGGATGCGTATGAAATTGGTCAGGAAGTCAAGGTTGAAATTTTCTCTGCAGGAGAAATCGTAGATGTAACAGGAGTATCTAAAGGTAAAGGTTTCCAAGGTGCAATCAAGCGCCACGGACAATCTCGCGGACCTATGTCTCACGGTTCACGCTACCACCGTCGTCCTGGTTCAATGGGACCTGTAGATCCTAACCGTGTATTCAAAGGTAAACTATTACCTGGACGCATGGGCGGAGATCAAATCACTGTCCAAAACCTTGAAGTCGTAAAAGTTGATGCTGAGCGCAATCTTCTTCTGATTAAAGGTAACGTACCTGGTGCGAGAAAAGCTTTAATCACTGTAAAAAGTGCTGTTAAATCTAAATAAGTCTCTTAGGAAAGGAGGAAATTGATCATGCCAAAAGTAGCATTATACAACCAAAACGGTTCTACTGCTGGTGATATCGAATTAAACGCTTCTGTATTTGGAATTGAGCCAAATGAGAGCGTAGTATTCGACGCTATTCTTATGCAAAGAGCTTCCTTACGTCAAGGATCTCACAAAGTAAAAAATCGTTCTGAAGTACGCGGCGGAGGTCGCAAACCATGGCGTCAAAAAGGTACAGGTCGTGCCCGTCAAGGTTCAATCCGTTCACCGCAATGGCGCGGAGGTGGTGTCGTATTCGGCCCAACACCACGCAGCTATTCTTACAAATTACCTAAAAAAGTTCGCCGCTTGGCAATCAAATCAGTATTGTCTTCTAAAGTGAACGACAACAACATTATTGTTCTTGAAGATCTTACTCTTGATACGGTTAAAACAAAAGAAATGGCAGCTATCCTTAAAGGATTATCTGTTGAGAAAAAAGCTTTAATCGTAACTGCGGATGCAAACGAAGCAGTATCTCTTTCTGCACGCAACATCCCTGGAGTTACAGTTGTTCAAGCTAACGGAATCAACGTGTTAGACGTTGTCAACCACGAGAAGCTTCTGATTACAAAAGCTGCGGTTGAAAAAGTAGAGGAGGTGCTTGCATAATGAAAGATCCTCGTGATGTTCTTAAGCGCCCCGTCATTACTGAACGTTCTGCTGATTTAATGACTGAAAAGAAATATACTTTTGAAGTTGATGTAAGAGCTAATAAAACAGAAGTGAAAGATGCAGTTGAAAGTATCTTTGGAGTGAAAGTTGACAAAGTCAACATCATGAACTACAAAGGGAAATCAAAACGTGTCGGCCGCTATACTGGTATGACTAGCCGTCGCAGAAAAGCGATCGTAAAACTTACTGCAGACAGCAAAGAAATCGAAATTTTTGAAGCTTAATTATCTGTAAAAAGAAGGAGGGAAATTCAAAATGGCGATTAAAAAGTATAAACCGACCTCTAACGGACGTCGTGGCATGACAACTTCAGATTTTGCTGAAATCACGACTGACCAGCCGGAAAAATCCTTGCTTGCGCCCCTTCACAAGAAAGGCGGACGTAACAACCAAGGTAAATTGACTGTACGTCACCAAGGTGGCGGACACAAACGCCAATACCGTGTTATCGACTTCAAACGCGATAAAGATGGTATACCTGGACGCGTTGCTACAGTTGAATACGATCCAAACCGTTCAGCTAACATCGCGCTAATCAACTATGTAGACGGAGAAAAACGTTACATTCTTGCACCAAAAGGAATTCAAGTAGGTACTGAAATCATGTCCGGCCCTGAAGCTGACATCAAAGTAGGTAACGCACTTCCGCTTATCAACATCCCTGTTGGTACAGTTGTGCATAACATTGAATTAAAACCTGGTAAAGGCGGACAGCTTGTACGTTCAGCTGGTACATCTGCTCAGGTTCTTGGTAAAGAAGGCAAATACGTTCTTGTACGTCTTAACTCTGGTGAAGTTCGCATGATCCTTTCTGCTTGCCGCGCTTCTATCGGTCAAGTAGGTAACGAGCAGCACGAACTTATCAACGTTGGTAAAGCAGGACGCTCTCGCTGGAAAGGCATCCGCCCTACAGTTCGTGGTTCTGTAATGAACCCTAACGATCACCCGCACGGTGGTGGTGAAGGTCGCGCGCCAATCGGACGTAAATCACCAATGTCTCCATGGGGCAAACCGACTCTTGGATTCAAAACACGTAAGAAAAAGAACAAATCTGATAAATTTATCGTACGTCGTCGTAAAAATAAATAACGGGGTTGTCTACGGTTCTTTTCGGACCGTAGTGCAATCACGAAGGGAGGTTCCAAAATGGCTCGCAGCTTGAAAAAAGGACCATTTGTCGATGGACACTTGATGACAAAAATCGAGAAATTAAATGAAACGGACAAGAAACAAGTTGTAAAAACTTGGTCTCGCCGTTCAACTATTTTCCCACAATTTATCGGTCACACAATCGCAGTCTATGACGGACGTAAACACGTGCCTGTATTCATTTCTGAAGACATGGTAGGCCACAAGTTGGGCGAATTCGCACCGACTCGTACTTACAAAGGCCACGCCAGTGACGATAAAAAAACAAGACGCTAAGAGAGGAGGCTTTTAAATGCAAGCTAAAGCTGTTGCAAGAACAGTCCGTATTGCTCCTCGTAAAGCACGTCTAGTAATGGACCTGATTCGAGGTAAGCAAGTAGGCGAAGCAGTATCTATCTTGAACCTAACTCCGAGAGCTGCTTCTCCAATCATCGAAAAAGTTTTAAAATCTGCTATCGCAAATGCTGAGCACAACTACGAGATGGACGCTAACAATCTGGTTATTTCTCAGGCATTTGTTGACGAAGGCCCAACGTTAAAAAGATTCCGCCCGCGTGCTATGGGACGTGCGAGCCAAATCAACAAACGTACGAGCCACATTACAATCGTTGTATCAGAAAAGAAGGAGGGATAAGTAGTGGGTCAAAAGGTAAATCCAGTCGGTCTTCGTATCGGAGTCATTCGTGATTGGGAATCTAAGTGGTACGCTGGTAAAGATTACGCTGACTTCCTGCACGAAGATTTAAAAATTCGTGAATTCATTAGCAAACGCCTTTCTGACGCTTCTGTTTCTAAAGTAGAAATCGAGCGCGCAGCAAACCGCGTTAACATTACGATCCACACTGCTAAGCCTGGTATGGTAATCGGTAAAGGCGGTTCTGAAGTTGAAGCACTTCGTAAAGCCCTTAACAGCCTTACTGGCAAGCGTGTACACATTAACATTCTTGAAATCAAAAGAGCAGATCTTGATGCTCAGCTTGTAGCTGATAACATCGCTCGTCAACTAGAAAACCGTATTTCTTTCCGCCGTGCGCAGAAACAACAAATCCAACGCACTATGCGTGCTGGAGCACAAGGTGTGAAAACAATGGTTTCCGGCCGTCTTGGCGGAGCTGACATCGCTCGTTCTGAATACTACAGTGAAGGAACTGTTCCATTGCACACTTTACGTGCTGACATCGACTATGCAACATCTGAAGCTGACACAACTTACGGTAAGCTTGGTGTAAAAGTCTGGATCTATCGTGGAGAGGTTCTTCCTACTAAGAAGAAAACTGAGGAAGGAGGAAAATAATATGTTATTACCAAAACGCGTTAAATATCGCAGAGAGCATCGCGGAAAAATGCGCGGTCGCGCTAAAGGCGGTACTGAAGTACATTTTGGTGAGTACGGTATCCAGGCTCTTGAAGCTTCTTGGATCACAAACCGCCAAATCGAAGCTGCACGTATTGCGATGACTCGTTACATGAAACGTGGCGGTAAAGTTTGGATTAAAATTTTCCCTTCAAAACCTTACACTGCTAAACCGCTTGAGGTACGGATGGGTTCCGGTAAAGGGGCTCCTGAAGGCTGGGTAGCTGTTGTAAAACCGGGCAAAGTTTTATTTGAAATTTCTGGTGTGTCTGAAGAGGTAGCTCGTGAAGCGCTTCGTCTTGCATCTCACAAATTGCCAATTAAAACGAAGTTCGTAAAACGTGAAGAAATTGGTGGTGAATCAAATGAAAGCTAATGAAATTCGTGACCTTACCACTGCTGAAATTGAACAAAAAGTAAAGTCTCTTAAAGAAGAACTTTTCAATCTTCGCTTTCAATTAGCGACAGGACAACTTGAAAATACTGCTCGCATTCGTGAAGTGCGCAAAGCTATCGCGCGCATGAAAACTGTGATTCGTGAAAGAGAAATTGCTGCTAACAAATAATCACTGAGGGGAGGTCGTGAGCATGAGCGAACGTAACCAGCGCAAAGTTTACCAAGGCCGTGTTGTTTCTGACAAAATGGATAAAACCATCACTGTTGTTGTTGAAACATACAAAAAGGATCCTATCTACGGTAAGCGCGTAAAATACTCAAAGAAATTAAAAGCACATGATGAGAATAACCAAGCTAAAATCGGAGACATCGTAAAGGTCATGGAAACTCGTCCATTATCTGCAACTAAGCGTTTTCGTCTAGTTGAAGTTGTCGAAGAAGCTGTTATTATCTAATAAAGTTCGGAATTCTTTTTTCCGAAGGGAGGTAACAAATAATGATTCAACAAGAGACTCGTTTAAAAGTTGCTGACAACTCCGGTGCGCGTGAGGTACTTACTATTAAAGTTCTTGGCGGTTCTGGACGTAAAACGGCTAACATTGGTGATGTAATTGTTTGCACGGTTAAACAAGCAACACCAGGAGGCGTTGTCAAAAAAGGTGAAGTCGTAAGAGCTGTTATCGTTCGTACAAAAAGCGGAGCACGCAGATCTGACGGATCATACATCAGCTTCGATGAGAATGCATGTGTTATCATCCGTGACGACAAGAGCCCGCGTGGAACTCGTATCTTCGGACCGGTTGCTCGTGAATTACGTGAAAACAACTTCATGAAAATTGTTTCTCTGGCTCCAGAAGTTATCTAATGAAATAAATGCCTTACTCAAGGAGGTGCGATCAGGATGCATGTGAAAAAAGGCGATAAAGTAATGGTTATCTCTGGTAAAGATAAAGGCAAACAAGGTACGATCCTTGCTGCTTTCCCTAAAAAGGACCGCGTTCTAGTTGAGGGCGTAAACATGGTGAAGAAACACTCTAAACCGACTCAAGCAAACCCTCAAGGCGGTATTTCTAATCAAGAGGCGCCAATTCATGTATCAAACGTTATGCCGCTCGATCCTAAAACAGGTGAAGTGACTCGCGTAGGATACAAAGTGGAAGATGGCAAAAAAGTTCGTATTGCTAAAAAATCTGGGCAAGTTTTAGATAAATAGTATTTAAAGGAAGGGAGGTCTATCTCATGAACCGCCTTAAAGAAAAGTACAATAAAGAAATTTCACCTGCTTTAATGACGAAGTTCAACTACGACTCTGTTATGCAGGTGCCGAAAATCGAAAAAATCGTAATCAACATGGGTGTTGGTGATGCTGTTCAAAACGCGAAAGCAATCGACAGTGCTGTTGAAGAATTAACGTTTATCGCAGGTCAAAAACCTGTCGTTACTCGTGCGAAGAAATCAATTGCTGGATTCCGTCTTCGTGAGGGAATGCCTATCGGTGCGAAAGTAACTCTTCGCGGAGAGCGCATGTATGATTTCCTTGATAAACTTATTTCTGTATCTTTACCGCGTGTACGTGACTTCCGCGGGATTTCTAAGAAATCTTTCGACGGTCGAGGAAACTACACTCTCGGTATCAAAGAACAGTTAATCTTCCCTGAAATTGACTACGATAAAGTAACAAAGGTTCGCGGAATGGACATCGTTATCGTAACGACTGCTAACTCTGACGAAGAGGCTCGTGAGCTATTAACTCTAGTAGGTATGCCGTTCCAGAAATAATCAATGAAAGGGAGGCGAAATCGTGGCTAAAAAGTCAATGATTGCGAAACAACAACGTACACCAAAGTTTAAAGTGCAAGAGTACACTCGCTGTGAACGCTGCGGACGTCCGCACTCAGTCATTCGTAAATTTAAACTTTGCCGTATTTGTTTCCGTGAGCTTGCATATAAAGGACAAATTCCTGGCGTGAAAAAAGCCAGCTGGTAATCCCCAAGAAAGGGAAGGAGGTAATTATATAATGGTTATGACAGATCCAATTGCAGATATGCTGACTCGTATTCGTAATGCAAACATGGTACGTCATGAGAAGCTTGAAATTCCTGCTTCTAAATTGAAAAGAGAAATTGCTGACATTTTAAAGCGTGAAGGTTTCATTCGTGACGTTGAGTTCGTAGAAGACAGCAAACAAGGTATCATCCGCGTTTTCTTGAAATACGGACAAAACAACGAGCGCGTTATCACTGGTCTTAAAAGAATCAGCAAACCAGGTTTGCGTGTATACGCTAAATCAAATGAAGTACCTCGCGTACTTAACGGTCTTGGAATCGCGATTATTTCTACATCACAAGGTGTTTTAACGGACAAAGAAGCCCGTGCAAAACAAGCTGGTGGAGAAGTTCTAGCATACGTTTGGTAAGAAGTTTAACAAAGAATGGAGGTGTTTTAGTATGTCTCGTGTAGGTAAGAAACTGCTTGAGATCCCTTCTGAAGTTACAGTAACGCTGAACGAAGGCAACACTGTAGCTGTGAAAGGACCAAAAGGAGAATTAACTCGTACTTTCCATCCTGATATGGAAATCAAAATTGAGGACAACGTGCTTACAGTCACTCGTCCTTCTGATCATAAAGAGCACCGTGCGTTGCATGGTACGACTCGCAGTCTGCTTGGAAACATGGTTGAAGGCGTATCTAAAGGATTTGAAAGAGGTTTGGAATTAGTCGGTGTCGGTTACCGTGCGTCTAAATCCGGAAACAAACTTGTTTTAAACGTTGGATACTCTCACCCTGTTGAAATCGTTCCTGAAGAGGGCATCGAAATTGAAGTTCCTTCTCAAACAAAAGTAGTTGTAAAAGGTACAGACAAAGAGCGTGTAGGAGCTATCGCTGCTAACATCCGCGCTGTACGTTCTCCAGAGCCTTACAAAGGTAAAGGAATTCGCTACGAAGGTGAAGTTGTTCGCCGTAAAGAAGGTAAATCTGCTAAGTAAGACCGCTTAAAGTGAAGAAAGGAGTGACCTAGGATGATTACGAAAACTAGCAAAAATGCTGCTCGTCAAAAAAGACATGCTCGTGTTCGTGCTAAACTTTCAGGCACAGCTGAAAGACCTCGTCTGAATGTGTTCCGTTCAAACAAACACATTTATGCTCAAATCATCGATGATGTAAATGGCGTTACACTTGTTAGTGCCTCTACTCTCGACAAAGATTTGAACGTGGAAAGCACTGGTGACAGCGCTGCTGCTGCTAAAGTCGGTGAACTCGTTGCGAAACGCGCTTCTGAGAAAGGTGTTTCTGACGTAGTATTTGACCGCGGCGGATACTTATACCATGGACGTGTAAAAGCTCTGGCCGATGCAGCTCGTGAAGCCGGACTGAAATTTTAATAAAAAAAGGAGGGACACATGATTATGCGTCGTATTGACCCAAGCAAATTAGAGTTAGAAGAACGCTTAGTTACGGTTAACCGCGTAGCGAAAGTTGTTAAAGGTGGTCGTCGTTTCCGTTTCGCAGCTCTAGTCGTTGTCGGTGACAAAAACGGTCACGTAGGTTTCGGTACTGGTAAAGCACAAGAAGTACCTGAAGCAATCCGCAAAGCTGTTGAAGATGCGAAAAAGAATTTGATTGAAGTACCAATGGTTGGAACTACGATTCCACACGAAATCATCGGACGTTTCGGTGCAGGCAATATCTTGTTGAAACCTGCTTCTGAAGGTACTGGAGTTATCGCTGGAGGCCCTGTACGTGCGGTACTTGAGCTTGCTGGCGTTGCTGATATCCTTTCTAAGTCTTTAGGTTCTAACACACCGATCAACATGATCCGTGCAACACTTCAAGGTTTAAGTGAGCTTAAACGTGCCGAAGAGGTTGCGAAGCTTCGTGGAAAATCTGTAGAAGAACTGTTAGGATAAGGAGGGAACATTAATGGCTAAATTAGAAATTACCCTCAAACGCAGTGTAATCGGTCGCCCGGAAGATCAGCGCGTTACTGTAAGAACACTTGGTTTAAAGAAAACGAACCAAACTGTCGTTCATGAAGATAACGCTGCGATCCGCGGTATGATTAATAAAGTATCTCATCTAGTTTCTGTTAAAGAACAATAAAAATAAACTATAGGCTAAGGAGGTGTCCTAATGAAACTTCATGAATTAAAGCCTTCAGAAGGTTCACGCAAAGTGCGCAATCGCGTAGGTCGTGGTATTGGTTCTGGTAACGGTAAAACAGCTGGTAAAGGTCACAAAGGTCAAAACGCTCGTTCTGGCGGCGGTGTACGCCCTGGATTCGAGGGGGGACAAATGCCTTTATTCCAACGTCTTCCTAAACGCGGTTTTACAAACATCAACCGTAAGGAATACGCGATTGTGAATGTAGACAAATTGAACGGTTTTGCGGAAGGAACGGAAGTCACTCCTGAACTTCTTCTTGAGACTGGTGTTATTAGCAAACTTAATGCAGGAGTAAAGATTCTTGGCAACGGTAAATTAGAGAAAAAATTAACTGTAAAAGCCAATAAATTCTCTGCTTCTGCGAAAGAAGCTGTTGAAGCTGCTGGCGGTACAGCTGAGGTGATCTAACTTGTTTAAGACAATCTCCAACTTTATGCGTGTGAGTGATATTCGGAATAAAATCATTTTTACATTACTCATGCTTATCGTCTTTCGCATAGGTGCGTTTATCCCTGTGCCATATGTTAATGCTCAGGCGTTACAGACACAAAGTTCGATGGGGGTTTTTGATCTCCTTAATACATTTGGCGGCGGTGCGCTTTATCAGTTCTCTATCTTCGCGATGGGAATTACGCCTTACATCACCGCTTCGATCATCATTCAGCTGCTTCAGATGGATGTTGTTCCGAAGTTTACTGAGTGGTCTAAGCAAGGTGAAGTCGGCCGCCGTAAATTAGCTCAGTTCACGAGATATTTTACGATTGTGCTTGGTTTTATCCAGGCGTTAGGTATGTCATACGGGTTTAACAACCTGGCAAACGGTATGCTGATTGAAAAATCCGGCATATCGACATATCTGATTATTGCTTTAGTACTCACTGGAGGAACTGCTTTTTTAATGTGGCTGGGAGAACAAATTACTTCCAATGGAGTAGGTAACGGAATTTCGATCATCATCTTCGCGGGGATTGTGGCTAGTATTCCGAAAACTGTTGGGCAGATTTATGAGACTCAATTTGTCGGCAGCAGCGATCAGCTGTTTATTCATATTGTAAAAATCGCCTTACTGGTGATTGCGATTTTAGCCGTTATTGTTGGTGTTATTTTCATTCAGCAGGCCGTACGCAAAATCGCGATTCAATATGCAAAAGGGCAAGGTCGTTCACCTGTTGGCGGAGGCCAGTCAACTCACCTTCCGCTTAAAGTGAATCCTGCAGGGGTTATTCCGGTAATCTTTGCTGTTGCGTTTCTTATTACGCCGCGTACGATCGCGTCATTTTTCGGAACAAACGATGTGACAAAGTGGATTCAAGCCAACTTTGACAATACACATCCGGTGGGCATGACGGTTTATGTCGCATTAATTATCGCCTTTACGTACTTCTATGCTTTTGTGCAGGTAAACCCTGAACAAATGGCTGATAACCTTAAAAAACAGGGTGGCTATATCCCGGGGGTTCGTCCAGGGAAAATGACTCAAGATAGAATTACGAGCATTTTGTATCGACTTACGTTTGTGGGTTCTATATTCTTAGCCGTGATTTCCATTCTTCCTATCTTTTTCATTCAATTCGCTGGATTGCCTCAAAGTGCACAGATTGGCGGAACATCTTTGTTAATTGTCGTCGGGGTAGCCTTGGAGACAATGAAGCAGCTGGAGAGCCAGTTAGTGAAACGTAATTACCGAGGATTTATGAAAAATTAGAGGACTGGTTTTAACCATTCCTCTAAATAAGAGAGGACGGGGGAAATCCGAATGAACTTAGTCTTAATGGGACTTCCTGGAGCCGGTAAAGGCACACAGGGAGAACGAATTGTTGAGGATTATGGGATACCTCATATCTCAACGGGAGATATGTTCCGTGCTGCTATGAAAGAAGAAACACCACTCGGACTCGAAGCAAAGTCTTATATTGATAAAGGCGAGCTCGTACCGGACGAAGTCACAATCGGCATTGTCAAAGAAAGACTCGGCAAAGATGATTGTGAAAGAGGTTTTCTTCTGGACGGATTTCCGCGAACAGTCGCTCAGGCTGAAGCTCTTGAAGACATTCTTGAGGAATACGGCAAGCCGATTGATTATGTCATTAACATTAAAGTAGACAAAGACTCTTTAATGGAACGTTTGACTGGACGCAGAATTTGCAGTGTTTGCGGCACAACCTATCATTTGGTTTTCAATCCGCCGAAAACGCCGGGTGTTTGTGATAAAGACGGAGGAGACCTTTATCAACGGGCAGATGATAATGAGGAAACCGTCTCAAAACGGCTTGAGGTCAACATGAAGCAGACTCAGCCTTTACTCGATTTTTATTCCGAGAAAGGATATCTTGTCAACGTCAATGGCCAGCAGGACATTAATGACGTGTACAAAGATGTGAAGGAGCTTCTTGGAGGATTGAGCAAATGATTATCTGTAAGACCCCTCGTGAGCTTAGCATCATGCGGGAAGCAGGGCGAATCGTGGCTTTGACTCATGAAGAGTTGAAAAAGCACATTAAACCAGGAATCTCGACAAAAGAATTGGATCAAATTGCCGAACGTTTTATTGAGAAGCAGGGTGCAATCCCATCTTTTAAGGGGTATAATGGGTTTCGCGGGAGCATCTGTGTATCAGTTAATGAAGAACTCGTTCACGGAATTCCCGGCAAAAGGGTTTTGCGCGACGGTGACATTATCAGCATTGATATCGGTGCTAAATTAAATGGTTATCATGGTGACTCTGCTTGGACATATCCGGTAGGAAACATCAGTGATGATGATAAACGACTGCTGGAAGTGACAGAGGAGTCTTTATATAAAGGCTTGAAGGAAGCAAAACCAGGTGAACGTTTGTCGAATATTTCCCACGCAATACAAACGTATGTCGAAAATGAGCAGTTTTCAGTTGTTAGGGAGTATGTCGGACATGGTGTTGGTCAAGACTTGCATGAGGATCCGCAAATTCCTCATTACGGTCCGCCAAACAAAGGACCTAGGCTGAAGCCTGGTATGGTTCTCGCTATAGAACCGATGGTTAACGCTGGCAGCCGGTATGTGAAAACATTGACTGATAACTGGACGGTTGTAACGGTAGATGGGAAAAAGTGTGCTCATTTTGAACATACGATTGCGATTACGGAAACGGGTTTTGATATACTGACAAAAGTCTAGATGATGAAATGAATTCCATGACACATGTTTTTCATTCCGCACCTGGGCAGATTGTAGAAGTACAATTGGTCGGAGGAAAAACCGGCTAGCTGCTGTCATCGGAATGAAGATTCTTCATCATGTACTAAAGCAGACGGAGAAAAGCGTACATTTCATTCTCCTTAGAAAAAGAATATCAATCATTTACCCTTTATGATTGCGTATCTCCGGAAGTTCAGAACAGTATAAACGAAACAGGGCGTGTGACAAACGGATAACTGAGATTTTCTCTTTTGAAATTTGTCAGAGAGCAAGTTACTGATTTGAAGAAGGGAGAACACTTGAATGGCGAAAGACGATGTAATTGAAGTGGAAGGTACGATAGTCGAAACACTGCCAAACGCGATGTTCAAAGTTGAACTCGAGAATGGCCATACGGTTTTGGCTCACGTATCTGGTAAAATCCGCATGCACTTCATTCGCATTTTACCTGGAGACAAAGTTACGGTAGAATTATCTCCATATGACTTAACTCGTGGCAGGATTACGTACCGTTACAAATAAAGCACTCCGGAAACTGAAGGAGGTTGGAAACACATGAAAGTGAGACCATCAGTTAAACCAATCTGCGAGAAATGTAAAGTTATCCGCAGAAAAGGAAAAGTAATGGTGATCTGTGAAAATCCAAAGCATAAACAAAAACAAGGATAATTAATAAGGAGGTGCCCAGAGAATGGCTCGTATTGCTGGTGTAGATATCCCACGTGACAAACGTGTTGTTATTTCTTTAACATATGTCTTCGGAATTGGCCGCACAACGGCTCAGCAAGTCTTGAAAGAGGCTGGTGTTTCTGAAGATACTCGTGTGCGTGATCTTACTGAAGAAGAACTTGGTAAAATCCGTGATGTTATTGACAAACTGAAAGTAGAAGGTGACCTTCGCCGTGAAGTTTCTCTTAACATCAAGCGTCTGATCGAAATCGGAAGCTACCGCGGAATCCGCCATCGCAGAGGTTTGCCTGTTCGCGGACAAAACTCTAAAAACAATGCGCGTACTCGTAAAGGTCCGCGTCGTACTGTAGCTAACAAGAAAAAATAAGTAAGGGAGGTACCTAAACAATGGCTGCTGCTCGTAAACAAAACACGCGTAAACGTCGCGTGAAAAAGAATATTGAGTCAGGAATCGCTCATATTCGTTCAACTTTCAACAACACGATCGTTACGATCACTGATACTCATGGTAATGCTATTTCTTGGTCAAGTGCCGGAGCTCTAGGATTCAGAGGTTCTCGTAAATCTACTCCTTTTGCTGCGCAAATGGCTGCTGAAACAGCTGCTAAAGGTTCAATCGAACACGGACTTAAAACTCTTGAAGTAACTGTTAAAGGACCAGGTTCTGGCCGTGAAGCTGCAATCCGTGCTTTACAAGCTGCCGGACTTGAAGTTACAGCTATCAGAGACGTAACTCCTGTTCCTCATAATGGATGCCGTCCACCAAAACGTCGCCGCGTGTAATTTGTTTGTATAGATTTTGTGTCCCTGTCAATAATGGGTTATGATACAGTTATTTATGAAACGAATGCACCGACTCGTTGCCTGAGCACATACGGGACTAAACAATGGGGAATTTCGGATGGAATCTCATATGATTCTATTCGAGGTTTCGACGTTTTGAAGGAGGGTTTTAAGTAATGATCGAGATTGAAAAACCAAAAATCGAAACGGTTGAAATCAGCGACGATGCCAAATTTGGTAAGTTTGTCGTAGAGCCGCTTGAGCGTGGATATGGTACAACTCTGGGTAACTCCTTACGTCGTATCCTCTTATCCTCACTCCCTGGTGCCGCTGTAACATCGATCCAGATAGATGGTGTACTGCACGAATTCTCGACAATCGAAGGCGTTGTGGAAGATGTTACAACGATAATCTTGCACATTAAAAAGCTTGCATTGAAAATCTACTCTGATGAAGAGAAGACGCTTGAAATTGATGTACAGGGTGAAGGAACTGTCACAGCAGCTGACATTACACACGACAGCGATGTTGAAATCCTTAATCCGGATCTTCATATCGCGACTCTTGGTGAGAATGCGAGTTTCCGAGTTCGCCTTACTGCACAAAGAGGACGTGGGTATACTCCTGCTGATTCGAACAAAAGAGACGATCAGCCAATCGGCGTGATTCCGATCGATTCAATCTTTACGCCAGTTTCCCGTTTATCTTATCAGGTGGAAAACACTCGTGTAGGCCAGGTTGCAAACTATGACAAACTTACACTTGATGTTTGGACTGACGGAAGCACTGGACCGAAGGAAGCAATTGCTCTTGGTTCAAAGATTTTAACTGAACACCTTAATATATTCGTTGGTTTAACTGACGAAGCTCAGCATGCTGAAATCATGGTTGAAAAAGAAGAGGATCAAAAAGAAAAAGTTCTTGAAATGACGATTGAGGAACTTGATCTTTCTGTCCGTTCTTACAACTGCTTGAAGCGTGCGGGCATTAACACGGTTCAAGAACTTGCGAACAAGACGGAAGAAGATATGATGAAAGTTCGCAACTTGGGACGCAAATCACTTGAAGAAGTGAAAGCGAAACTTGAAGAACTTGGACTCGGCCTTCGCAAAGACGATTGATCTAGTTTCCATGTGAACTAGGATTTTCGTGTGTTTTTTAATTAGAAACAGCATTCCATTAAAGGAGGGGACATCACATGTCATACAGAAAACTAGGACGTACGAGTTCACAGCGTAAAGCTATGCTTCGTGATCTTACAACAGATTTGATCATCAACGAAAGAATCGAAACAACTGAAACACGTGCGAAAGAACTTCGCTCTGTTGTTGAAAAGATGATCACTCTTGGTAAACGCGGTGACTTGCATGCTCGTCGTCAAGCTGCTGCATACATTCGCAACGAGGTTGCTAATGAAGAAAATAACCAAGATGCACTTCAAAAATTATTCTCTGACATTGCAACTCGTTACGAGGAGCGCCAAGGCGGATACACACGTATTATGAAGCTTGGTCCTCGCCGTGGTGACGGTGCACCAATGGCAATCATCGAATTGGTTTAATCACATATTTTTGTGTATCTAAAGAAGGGCGGGACAGTTTCTAACTGGATCTATGCCCTTTTTTTAGATACCAGAACTTTTTATCATGAGACAGAAAAGCAGAGCTATAGCTGAGAGGAGGTCAGGCGCCCGTGGATCAAAAACAGCTTATATCCGTAAAAGACATCTTATTCCGATACCGCAAAGATGCAGAAAGGCCGGCGCTGGACGGTGTAAGTCTGGAGGTATACGAAGGAGAATGGCTTGCTATCGTAGGTCACAACGGTTCAGGGAAGTCGACTTTGGCCAGAGCGCTGAACGGACTGATTTTGCCTGAGGCCGGAGATATTGAAGTCGGCGGCATGAAACTGACTGAAGATACTGTTTGGGATGTGCGAAAAAAAATAGGGATGGTCTTTCAGAATCCCGATAACCAATTTGTCGGAACAACGGTTCGCGATGATGTGGCTTTTGGTTTAGAAAACAATGGTGTTCCGCGCGAAGAAATGATTGAGAGAGTAGATTGGGCTGTCAAACAAGTCAATATGCAGGATTTTCTTGATCAAGAGCCGCACCATCTCTCCGGAGGTCAAAAACAAAGAGTGGCGATCGCAGGGATTATTGCTGCGCGTCCTGATATTATGATTTTGGATGAAGCGACATCCATGCTTGACCCGATCGGGAGAGAAGAAGTCCTTGATACTGTCAGACGCTTAAAAGATCAAGGCATGGCCACCGTCATTTCGATTACACATGACTTGGAAGAAGCCGCAAGGGCGGACAGGATCATTGTAATGAACGGCGGCAGGAAATATGCAGAGGGCCCGCCTGAAGAGATTTTTAAATTAAATGAAGACTTGGTTCGCATCGGTCTTGATTTGCCTTTCTCATTCCAGCTCAGCCTGCTTTTGAAAGAAAGCGGACTGGCGTTATCGAAAAACCATCTGACTCAGGAAGGGCTGGTGAATGAGCTGTGGACATTAAAATCAAAGATGTAGAACATCGTTATCAAATAAAGACACCGTTTGAACGGCTTGCTCTGTATGATATCAATGCCGTGATCAAAGAGGGCAGCTACGTTGCCGTCATCGGGCATACAGGATCGGGTAAATCGACGCTCCTGCAGCATTTGAACGGTTTGCTGAGGCCTACTAAAGGACAGCTGGAGCTCGGCAGCACGATTTTAGCAGCCGGTAAAAAGAATAAAGATCTTAAGGCTTTGCGGAAAAAAGTCGGAATCGTTTTCCAATTTCCCGAACATCAGCTGTTTGAGGAGACTGTACTGAAGGACATCGCATTCGGACCAATGAACTTCGGTGTGAAAAAAGAAGACGCTGAACGGAAGGCGAAAGAGATGCTGGAGCTTGTGGGTCTTCCGGAAGACATTTTGGAACGGTCGCCGTTTGAGCTCAGCGGCGGGCAGATGCGCAGAGTGGCGATCGCCGGTGTTCTTGCGATGGAGCCGGAAGTACTGGTTTTAGATGAACCGACGGCCGGGCTTGATCCAAGAGGGCGCCAGGACATTATGGACATGTTCTATGCGCTTCATCAGCGGGGAAACCTGACTACCGTTCTCGTCACGCACAGCATGGAGGACGCCGCCCGCTATGCCGACGAGATGATCGTCATGCACAAAGGAACGATTAAAGCGACGGGGAGTCCGAGTGATTTGTTTGCAAAAGGTGAAGAGATGGCCGAAATGGGCCTGGATCTTCCTGAATCGGTGAAGTTTCAGAGACGGCTTGAGGCGGTTCTCGGAGTCAAGTATGAGAAACCCATGCTCACCCTGCAGGATGCCGCCAGTGAAATTAAGGCTTTCTTTCAGGAGGATAAGGACCAATGATGGACAGCATGATTATCGGAAAGTATGTTCCCGGATCATCGCTTATTCACCGCTTAGACCCGCGAACAAAACTTGTCAGCATTTTTCTTTTTGTATGTATCGTTTTTTTGGCAAACAACGTACAGACGTACGCTTTGCTCGGTTTGTTTACATTCGGGGTGATCGCCTTGACGCGAGTGCCGGTCAGCTTTTTGCTGAAGGGGCTTAAGCCGATTATCTGGATTGTGGCATTTACGTTTTTACTGCACATCTTCATGACGCATGAGGGTGCTGTCATTTTTCGGCTTGGCTGGTTTAAAGTTTATGAGGGCGGACTTGTACAGGGGATTTTTATCTCTCTCCGTTTCGTTTACCTCATTTTTATGACGACGCTGCTGACGCTTACGACAACGCCGATTGAAATAACGGATGGAATGGAGCAGCTCCTGCATCCATTTAAAAAGGTGAAGCTGCCCGTACACGAGCTCGCATTGATGATGTCGATATCGCTGCGCTTTATTCCGACGCTGATGGAAGAGACGGATAAAATCATGAAGGCGCAAATGGCGAGGGGTGCAGACTTTACAAGCGGCCCGGTGAAAGACAGAATAAAAGCGGTCGTTCCGCTGCTTGTTCCCCTGTTTGTCAGCGCCTTTAAACGTGCGGAAGAGCTCGCGGTCGCCATGGAGGCGAGAGGCTACCAGGGCGGTGAGGGGAGAACGAAATACAGAAAGCTTGTCTGGACCGGCAAGGATACCGGAGCTATTCTGCTCATCATCGTATTAGCCGTATTATTGTTTTTCTTAAGAAGTTAGAGGTGCTGCCCAATGAGAATGAAATGTACCATTGCTTATGACGGGCATTTATTTAACGGATATCAGGTTCAGCCTGGAAAACGGACCGTTCAAAGTGAACTGGAAAAGGCGCTGGCCGTCATCCATAAAACCGACGGCAGAGTGCCTGTCTACTCATCCGGCCGCACTGACAGTGATGTTCATGCTGCCGGACAGGTCATTCATTTTGATACTCCGCTGTCCATTCCGGCTGAGAAATGGCCGTTTGCGCTCAATGCCCTGCTGCCTGATGACATTGCCGTCAAAACAGCAGAGATTGCGGATGATGGGTTCCATGCACGATTTAGCGCAGTCCAAAAGGAATATCGCTACTTTGTATACACGGAGAAACACCCGGACGTATTTAAACGACATTACGCTTACCATTTTGCATATCAGCTTAATGTGCAGAAAATGAGGGAAGCTTCAAGGCACCTCATCGGGACACATGATTTCACAAGCTTTTGTGCGGTTGATACCGCGGTTCAGGATAAAGTCAGAACGATTTACGAGCTGGAATGGACTGAGACCGGAGACGGCCTGCAAATGCGGATTACCGGAAACGGATTTCTCTATAATATGGTCAGAATCATTGCCGGAACGTTATTAGACACAGGGGCTGGAAAATTTTCTCCTGATGACGTAAAAGCAATGCTGGAAGCGAAGGATCGCGAAGCCGCGGGGCGCACCGCACCGGGGCACGGGCTGTATTTATGGAGCGTTTGCTATGACAACTAAACCAGGTGTAACATTTTCTTGACAGAGTCTGCATAAAGTTATAAGATATCATATGGTATGTATTTCAACCCCACGATAAGCCCCGGAACTTATTGTGTTGTGAAATAGAACGTAACAGAAGTTTATGAAAAAATGACAGATCATTTAGGAGGGAATTAAATGCGTACAACACCTATGGCTAACGCAAGTACTATTGAACGCAAGTGGTTAGTTGTTGATGCAGCAGGCAAGACTTTAGGACGTCTTTCTACAGAAGTTGCATCTATCCTTCGCGGAAAACACAAACCAACTTACACACCGCACGTTGATACTGGAGATCATGTGATCATCATCAACGCTGAAAAAATCGAGTTAACTGGTAAAAAGTTAACTGATAAAATCTACTACCGTCACACGATGCACCCAGGCGGTCTGAAATCAAGAACTGCTCTTGAAATGCGTACAAACTACCCTGAGAAAATGCTTGAGCTTGCTATCAAAGGCATGCTTCCTAAAGGTTCTCTAGGTCGTCAAATGTTCAAGAAATTGAACGTATACCGTGGTTCTGAGCATCCACACCAAGCACAACAGCCTGAAGTTTACGAACTTCGCGGTTAATTAAAAGGGAGGTTACCAATTTGGCACAGGTTCAATATTACGGTACTGGCCGTCGTAAAAGTTCTGTAGCGCGCGTGCGCTTAGTTCCAGGAGAAGGTCGTATCGTCGTTAATAATCGTGAAATCAGCGAGCACATTCCATCGCCAGCTCTAATCGAAGATATCAAACAACCATTAACTTTAACTGAAACAGCTGGTACTTATGATGTTTTAGTAAACGTACATGGAGGCGGCTTATCTGGTCAAGCTGGAGCAATCCGTCATGGTATCGCTCGTGCTTTGCTTGAAGCAGATCCAGAATACCGTGCAACACTTAAACGTGCTGGTCTTCTGACTCGTGACGCTCGTATGAAAGAACGTAAAAAATACGGTCTTAAAGGCGCTCGTCGTGCACCTCAATTCTCAAAACGTTAATCGTTTTGGATTGCAAAAACCACAACTTCTTGGTTGTGGTTTTTTTGTATTTTTTTCTCAAATCCAAGAGGTTATCCAATGTTTTTCTAGAATTGTTTGTTATACTCTATTCATTAACAATAAGGAGCGCAGTTATAATGAATAAGTTAGCCATACATAACAGCAAAGCATGGGATAAAAAAGTCGAAATTGGCAATGAGTGGACGGTTGCGGTTGATTCACATACGATTGGCAAAGCGAAAAAAGGCAGTTGGAGCATCAGAATGACTCCGGGAAAAGACGTACCGGCGGATTGGTTCCCGCCCATCGATGGTCTGAAGGTTCTTTGCCTCGCTTCAGGAGGGGGACAGCAAGGCCCGGTGCTGGCTGCTGCGGGAGCTGATGTCACCGTCTTTGACAATTCAGAAAAACAGCTTGCGCAAGACAGAATGGTTGCTGAGCGGGAAGATCTTACGCTCCGGACTGTCAAAGGCAGCATGAATGATCTGAGCTGTTTTGAGGATGAGTCATTTGATTTTATCGTGCATCCAGTATCGAATTGCTTTGTTGATACGGTGCTCCCGGTATGGAAAGAAGCCCACCGCGTATTAAAAAAAGGCGGATCTTTAGTCTCCGGTTTTGTAAATCCCGTCGTGTTTTTATTTGATATGGATTTAGAGCAGGAGGGCGTCCTAAAAGTAAAGTATTCCATTCCGTTTTCGGATGAAAAGGATCTCAGTAAGAAAAAAGTAAAGGAACTCATTGACAATAATGAAGCGCTGGAATTCGGCCATACGTTAGAGGATCAAATTAAGGGCCAGATTGACGCGGGCTTCATGGTCACCGGCTTTTATGAGGACAAGGGCGGCCTCGTCCTGGATGAATACATTAATACATACTCCGTAACAAGAAGCATTAAAATATAAAAACAGCATCCCGTCAGAGGTGCTGTTTTTTTGCGGGTCGCGCTTGTCTGTGATTCCGCTCAGCCTCTCATCAAGCACCTGCCGACTGTGCTGTAACAGCATTTTCACAACACCGCCTCTGCCCTTTAAACATGGAACCCCTTCATTTGGGAGGATTTCCACTATCAACAAAGCATGCTTTTCCCTTTTTCCTTTCAAAATAACAGTAAAAAGGAGCGTGAATGGCAATGGCAGAGGTATTATCTTTTTCAGACGTGAAACGGCAGAAGGATTTTGAACTTGAGAAGAATTTACTCAAGGAGCTGTCACTGACGCAGATCATTCAATCCGTAAAAGCATGTCTTTCCCCTTTGTTTCCCTTTCTCCAAGATGAAAACGGCATTCTAAGTGAAGGGTGCATAGATTTTGCAATAGAAGCGTATTTATTAGGCGGCCGGTTCGGCGTCTTTGGCTATTACGGTGAGTCTTTGCAAAGGGCAAACGCCCGTTCGTCCGAAGAGGAGGAAGAACTGACGGTCGATTTTTTTGAATATCTTTGCAGCTGGACGCATGAGCAATATTCTTCCGTTGAACAAAAAGAAATCTACGAAGCGTCATGCAGGTTTATCAACAGCTGGTGGACGGAAGGGTTTCTGCAACGGAAAAAACAATGTAAGCTCCGCATGAGGTAATCATAATTTCTTCCCATGTCCCATACTTATTAATAACGGGGACAAGCGGGAGGGAAAGGTATGAGAAATAAGCTGAAATGGCTCGGTTTTTTACTTGGCTTTATCATATTATTGTGTTTATTCCGGTTTCAATTCCATAATGATGATTCCTGGCGGCCGTGGAGTCTGCCGCTGAGCGGAAAAATCATCTATCTCGATCCGGGACACGGCGGGCCGGACGGCGGCGCCACGGGAAGCAATCACCTTGAAAAGGATATTACGCTCGAAGTGGCCTCCAGAGTCAGAGACTATTTGCAGGAGCAAGGGGCTTTGGTCATCATGACGCGGGAGACGGATACCGACTTAGCGCCTGAAGGGATGAAAGGCTACAGCAGACGCAAAGCGGAAGATCTTAGAAAGCGCGTGGAGATCATCAACCGTTCAGAAGCAGAGCTTTATATCAGCATTCACTTGAACGCCATACCGTCACCGAAATGGAGCGGCGCCCAAAGCTTTTACTATGGAAAATACGAAGAGAATGAAAAAGTGGCAAAATATATACAGGACGAATTGAGAATTAATTTGGAGAATACAACGAGAAAGGCGAAGCGGATACACGGCATTTACTTAATGCAGAATGTAACCAAACCGGGCGCACTGGTGGAGGTCGGATTTTTGTCCAACCCCGCGGAAGCGAAAAGGCTCAGCCAGCCTAAATATCAGGATAAAATCGCATCTTCCGTGTATAAGGGCGTATTGAGATACTTCACAGAGAAAGGAGACCCTCCCGAGTAAGGAGGGTTTTTCGCCGATTCTATGATTAATATATGGTATAATACCATTTGTAAACGAATACACAAAGGGTGAGGGTTCGATGATAAGAGAAGATGAAGTAAGAAATATAGTCGGAAAAATGCGCGAACCTTTTCTTCATAGACCGCTGGGAGAATTGGATGCCGTTAAGGAAGTAAAGGTCAAGCCGGAGAAACGGCATGTCAGTGTAAAAATTGCATTGGCAAAAACGGGGACGGCTGAACAAATGGGCATTCAGCAGGAAATTGTATCCGTCCTGAAAGAAGCGGGAGCGGAAACTGTCGGCCTTCGGTTTGAAGAGCTGCCGGAAGAGACATTGGCGAAATTCAGCCAGCCGGCGCCTGAAAGCGAAACCCTGCTGAATAGGAAAAATCCGCCGGTCTTTCTGGCGGTGGCAAGCGGAAAAGGCGGTGTCGGCAAATCAACGGTTTCCGTCAATCTGGCCATTTCTCTTGCGCGGCTCGGCAAAAAAGTCGGCCTGATCGATGCGGATATATACGGTTTCAGCGTGCCTGACATGATGGGTATTACTGTTCGTCCGACAGTAGAAGGAGAAAAACTGCTTCCTGTCGAAAGATTTGGAGTAAAGGTCATGTCTATGGGCTTTTTCGTGGAAGAAAACGCTCCGGTTGTTTGGAGAGGACCGATGCTTGGCAAGATGCTGAACAACTTCTTCCATGAAGTTGACTGGGGAGAGGTTGACTATATCGTTCTCGATCTGCCGCCGGGCACGGGTGATGTTGCGCTCGATGTACACACGATGCTTCCGAGCAGTAAAGAGATTATCGTAACAACGCCGCACCCTACAGCCGCATTTGTAGCAGCGAGAGCGGGTTCTATGGCAATTAAAACCGATCATGAAGTTGTAGGGGTCATTGAAAACATGGCTTACTATGAAAGTGCAAAAACCGGTGAAAAAGAATTTGTGTTCGGTCAAGGCGGAGGAGATAAGCTTGCGGAAGAATTGCAGGTGCCGCTGCTCGGCAGAATTCCTTTAAAGCAGCCTGATTGGGACAAAGACCAGTTTGCGCCTTCTGTCTACGACAGAAGCCATCCGATCGGAGAAATTTATATGGGCATCGCCCAAAAAGTCATTGAAAAAACGGCTGAATAAAAAAGGGGCCGGGATCAATACGGCCCGGCCTTTTATTGGCTTTCTTTTTCAGAGCTTGAAGCCGCTTTTTTCAGTTCATCTTCAAATTGCTTTTTGAAAAGCGGGCTGGAAAGTGTCTCTGTAATCACATCTTCTAGGTAACTGCGGAATTTTTGGCTTTTCACCAGCTCGTAGTATTTCTTATCCATGCCGGGGTCCTGCAAGATCTGCATAAAACTTTTCTGATAATCAGGGTCTTTCATCAGTTTTTTTATGATTTTTTCGTGCTCGGGCTGAAGTGTTTTTGCAAAGCTTTCGGCGAACTTTGAGTCTTCAAAGATCGTTTTCCAGAACTCCGCCCCTTTTTTAGAGGTGAGGGTTTTCTCTATCGTGCCTTTAATGGCGTTTTGATCAATCACCAATGCCTCATTCATCGCATCATCATTTAATATTTCCTTAATTGCTTTTTTTCCATCATCTGTCTTTAATATATCGACAACCATTTTTTTAGTCTGGTCATAATCCATATCCGCTGCTTGGTCTTTTGGAGCACAAGCTGTTACAGATAACACAACAAAACAGCTTATCAATAGCGTTTTGGCTTTTGACATACATAAGCTCCTTCCTTACTTGTTCTTACTTTTAATATGATTCATCGGAATGGATTTATACATAACAAAATATCGCTGAACGCGATTGTCAGGGGGATGAATAAGAGATGAAAAGCCGCGGGCTTGTTCGATTTTTCTTTTCGATTTTAGCTGTGGGCGCTCTTATTACAAGCGTCGTGGGATTTGCACTGAAGTGGGGGGAGTACAAGGGGTTCTTTCTGAATTTTGAGGCCGGACAGATTTTCTCCGTTCTGATCTGGTTTATCGGAGTAGGCATGATTTTCAGTGTGATCAGTCAAATGGGATTCTTCGTGTTTTTGACGGTGCACCGGTTTGCCCTTGAAATCCTCAGATCGAGTTCGCTTTGGAATCTGCTTCAGCTGTTTATCATTCTGTTTGTTGCTTTTGATTTAATGTACGTCAGATTTTTATTTTTCGGTGAGCGGGATGACTCGATTGCAGGGTTTGTCTGGCTGCCGCTGGCTTTGCTCGCCGTGGGCCTGTTGACGGCATATATAAAACAAAAGCAGTCCTCAAGAAATACGTTCATTTCATCATTATTTTTAATGGTCGTTATTACAGCGCTTGAATGGGTTCCTGCGTTAAGAGTGAATAATGAGGACTGGCTTTATTTGATGCTGATCCCGCTGATGGGCTGCAATGCGTTTCAGCTGTTAATGCTGCCAAAGTTTGCCCAGAGGTAGTTATTTCACCTCTGATGATTTGACGTCAGTATTTGCGATCAGATCACCGACAGTCACGTTTTTAAGCCCCTTTTGCTTTAAATTGTGAATGATGGCGGGGAGCGCTTCTTCCGTTTGTGTTGCTGAATCAGAGGCGTGCAGCAGGACAATGTCGCCGCCTTTTATATGACTGTTTACATTTTCAATGATTTTATCAGGGCCGGGATTTGTCCAATCGTGTGAGTTAATGCTGTAATGAACCACTGAATAGTGGTACTGCTGTGCAATGGTAAGAACCTTTTTATTAAATTGTCCGGTCGGCGGGCGGAGTAAATGAACATTCTTTACAGCCATTTTTTTAAATGCGTTCTGAGCCCGGAGGATATCCTTTTTAATGTCTTGGTCCTCTAGGTTGGTATAGTTCTTATACGCGTATCCCATGCTTCCGATTTGATGTCCGTCTTTAATCATTCGTTCCACTGTATCCGGGTGCCGCTCCGCCCAAGAAGCTGACAGAAAAAAAGTGGCGTTTTTTATGCCGTTTGCTTTTAGCGTGTTCAGAATCGGAACCGCTTTTTCATCGCCCCAGCTGATGTCAAATGTTAATGCGACTTCGTTTGCTTTCGTCTCCCCTTTAGAAATCGCCTTCGGACCGTTATCCGTTAAAAATACAGGAAGAGGGACGGCTCTCTGTATATAAAATAAGCTGGCTGCTGCAAATGCGGCAATGATAATAATAAGCAGCTGTTTTATCCTTTTGATGTGCCACACGTAGAAGTGGTTCACTGATGACGCCTCCTTATCTTGTCCATGCTTGATTACATCCTATGCCGCAGCGGATATGAATATAACGAATTATGTTTTTAAATAAAATGAAAAAAACACTTGCTATATTTAGCGAATGCATGGTATATTATTATTCGTCGCTGATGAACAGCAGACAACAAGAAAAAGCTTCGAAAACAACTTGAAAAAGTTGTTGACATAAAAGAAGCTGAGTGGTAAGATAATAAAGCTGCTTCAACAAGCAGTAATGATCTTTGAAAACTAAACAAGACAAAACGTACCTGTTAATTCAAAGTTTTAAATAAATCGCACAGCGATGTGCGTAGTCAGTCAAACTACTTTATCGGAGAGTTTGATCCTGGCTCAGGACGAACGCTGGCGGCGTGCCTAATACATGCAAGTCGAGCGGACAGATGGGAGCTTGCTCCCTGATGTTAGCGGCGGACGGGTGAGTAACACGTGGGTAACCTGCCTGTAAGACTGGGATAACTCCGGGAAACCGGGGCTAATACCGGATGCTTGTTTGAACCGCATGGTTCAAACATAAAAGGTGGCTTCGGCTACCACTTACAGATGGACCCGCGGCGCATTAGCTAGTTGGTGAGGTAACGGCTCACCAAGGCGACGATGCGTAGCCGACCTGAGAGGGTGATCGGCCACACTGGGACTGAGACACGGCCCAGACTCCTACGGGAGGCAGCAGTAGGGAATCTTCCGCAATGGACGAAAGTCTGACGGAGCAACGCCGCGTGAGTGATGAAGGTTTTCGGATCGTAAAGCTCTGTTGTTAGGGAAGAACAAGTGCCGTTCAAATAGGGCGGCACCTTGACGGTACCTAACCAGAAAGCCACGGCTAACTACGTGCCAGCAGCCGCGGTAATACGTAGGTGGCAAGCGTTGTCCGGAATTATTGGGCGTAAAGGGCTCGCAGGCGGTTTCTTAAGTCTGATGTGAAAGCCCCCGGCTCAACCGGGGAGGGTCATTGGAAACTGGGGAACTTGAGTGCAGAAGAGGAGAGTGGAATTCCACGTGTAGCGGTGAAATGCGTAGAGATGTGGAGGAACACCAGTGGCGAAGGCGACTCTCTGGTCTGTAACTGACGCTGAGGAGCGAAAGCGTGGGGAGCGAACAGGATTAGATACCCTGGTAGTCCACGCCGTAAACGATGAGTGCTAAGTGTTAGGGGGTTTCCGCCCCTTAGTGCTGCAGCTAACGCATTAAGCACTCCGCCTGGGGAGTACGGTCGCAAGACTGAAACTCAAAGGAATTGACGGGGGCCCGCACAAGCGGTGGAGCATGTGGTTTAATTCGAAGCAACGCGAAGAACCTTACCAGGTCTTGACATCCTCTGACAATCCTAGAGATAGGACGTCCCCTTCGGGGGCAGAGTGACAGGTGGTGCATGGTTGTCGTCAGCTCGTGTCGTGAGATGTTGGGTTAAGTCCCGCAACGAGCGCAACCCTTGATCTTAGTTGCCAGCATTCAGTTGGGCACTCTAAGGTGACTGCCGGTGACAAACCGGAGGAAGGTGGGGATGACGTCAAATCATCATGCCCCTTATGACCTGGGCTACACACGTGCTACAATGGGCAGAACAAAGGGCAGCGAAACCGCGAGGTTAAGCCAATCCCACAAATCTGTTCTCAGTTCGGATCGCAGTCTGCAACTCGACTGCGTGAAGCTGGAATCGCTAGTAATCGCGGATCAGCATGCCGCGGTGAATACGTTCCCGGGCCTTGTACACACCGCCCGTCACACCACGAGAGTTTGTAACACCCGAAGTCGGTGAGGTAACCTTTTTGGAGCCAGCCGCCGAAGGTGGGACAGATGATTGGGGTGAAGTCGTAACAAGGTAGCCGTATCGGAAGGTGCGGCTGGATCACCTCCTTTCTAAGGATTTTAACGGAATATAAGACCTTGGGTCTTATAAACAGAACGTTCCCTGTCTTGTTTAGTTTTGAAGGATCATTCGATTCTTCGAGATGTTGTTCTTTGAAAACTAGATAACAGAAGTAATTCACATTCAATTGTAATGCAAGATATCACGTAGTGATTCTTTTTAACGGTTAAGTTAGAAAGGGCGCACGGTGGATGCCTTGGCACTAGGAGCCGATGAAGGACGGGACGAACACCGATATGCTTCGGGGAGCTGTAAGCAAGCTTTGATCCGGAGATTTCCGAATGGGGAAACCCACCACTCGTAATGGAGTGGTATCCATATCTGAATACATAGGATATGAGAAGGCAGACCCGGGGAACTGAAACATCTAAGTACCCGGAGGAAGAGAAAGCAAATGCGATTCCCTGAGTAGCGGCGAGCGAAACGGGACCAGCCCAAACCAAGAGGCTTGCCTCTTGGGGTTGTAGGACACTCTGTACGGAGTTACAAAGGAACGAGGTAGATGAAGAGGTCTGGAAAGGCCCGCCATAGGAGGTAACAGCCCTGTAGTCAAAACTTCGTTCTCTCCTGAGTGGATCCTGAGTACGGCGGAACACGTGAAATTCCGTCGGAATCCGGGAGGACCATCTCCCAAGGCTAAATACTCCCTAGTGACCGATAGTGAACCAGTACCGTGAGGGAAAGGTGAAAAGCACCCCGGAAGGGGAGTGAAAGAGATCCTGAAACCGTGTGCCTACAAGTAGTCAGAGCCCGTTAACGGGTGATGGCGTGCCTTTTGTAGAATGAACCGGCGAGTTACGATCCCGTGCAAGGTTAAGCAGAAGATGCGGAGCCGCAGCGAAAGCGAGTCTGAATAGGGCGAATTGAGTACGTGGTCGTAGACCCGAAACCAGGTGATCTACCCATGTCCAGGGTGAAGTTCAGGTAACACTGAATGGAGGCCCGAACCCACGCACGTTGAAAAGTGCGGGGATGAGGTGTGGGTAGGGGTGAAATGCCAATCGAACCTGGAGATAGCTGGTTCTCTCCGAAATAGCTTTAGGGCTAGCCTCAAGGTAAGAGTCTCGGAGGTAGAGCACTGATTGGACTAGGGGCCCCTACCGGGTTACCGAATTCAGTCAAACTCCGAATGCCGATGACTTATCCTTGGGAGTCAGACTGCGAGTGATAAGATCCGTAGTCGAAAGGGAAACAGCCCAGACCGCCAGCTAAGGTCCCAAAGTATACGTTAAGTGGAAAAGGATGTGGAGTTGCTTAGACAACCAGGATGTTGGCTTAGAAGCAGCCACCATTTAAAGAGTGCGTAATAGCTCACTGGTCGAGTGACTCTGCGCCGAAAATGTACCGGGGCTAAACGTATCACCGAAGCTGCGGACTGTTCTTCGAACAGTGGTAGGAGAGCGTTCTAAGGGCTGTGAAGCAAGACCGGAAGGACTTGTGGAGCGCTTAGAAGTGAGAATGCCGGTATGAGTAGCGAAAGAGGGGTGAGAATCCCCTCCACCGAATGCCTAAGGTTTCCTGAGGAAGGCTCGTCCGCTCAGGGTTAGTCGGGACCTAAGCCGAGGCCGAAAGGCGTAGGCGATGGATAACAGGTTGATATTCCTGTACCACCTCCTCACCATTTGAGCAATGGGGGGACGCAGGAGGATAGGGTAAGCGCGGTATTGGATATCCGCGTCCAAGCAGTTAGGCTGGGAAATAGGCAAATCCGTTTCCCGTGAAGGCTGAGCTGTGATGGCGAGCGAATTATAGTAGCGAAGTTCCTGATTCCACACTGCCAAGAAAAGCCTCTAGCGAGGTGAGAGGTGCCCGTACCGCAAACCGACACAGGTAGGCGAGGAGAGAATCCTAAGGTGATCGAGAGAACTCTCGTTAAGGAACTCGGCAAAATGACCCCGTAACTTCGGGAGAAGGGGTGCTCTGTTAGGGTGCAAGCCCGAGAGAGCCGCAGTGAATAGGCCCAGGCGACTGTTTAGCAAAAACACAGGTCTCTGCGAAGCCGTAAGGCGAAGTATAGGGGCTGACGCCTGCCCGGTGCTGGAAGGTTAAGAGGAGCGCTTAGCGTAAGCGAAGGTGCGAATTGAAGCCCCAGTAAACGGCGGCCGTAACTATAACGGTCCTAAGGTAGCGAAATTCCTTGTCGGGTAAGTTCCGACCCGCACGAAAGGCGCAACGATCTGGGCACTGTCTCAACGAGAGACTCGGTGAAATTATAGTACCTGTGAAGATGCAGGTTACCCGCGACAGGACGGAAAGACCCCGTGGAGCTTTACTGCAGCCTGATATTGAATGTTGGTACAGCTTGTACAGGATAGGTAGGAGCCTTGGAAACCGGAGCGCCAGCTTCGGTGGAGGCATCGGTGGGATACTACCCTGGCTGTATTGACCTTCTAACCCGCCGCCCTTATCGGGCGGGGAGACAGTGTCAGGTGGGCAGTTTGACTGGGGCGGTCGCCTCCTAAAAGGTAACGGAGGCGCCCAAAGGTTCCCTCAGAATGGTTGGAAATCATTCGCAGAGTGTAAAGGCACAAGGGAGCTTGACTGCGAGACCTACAAGTCGAGCAGGGACGAAAGTCGGGCTTAGTGATCCGGTGGTTCCGCATGGAAGGGCCATCGCTCAACGGATAAAAGCTACCCCGGGGATAACAGGCTTATCTCCCCCAAGAGTCCACATCGACGGGGAGGTTTGGCACCTCGATGTCGGCTCATCGCATCCTGGGGCTGTAGTCGGTCCCAAGGGTTGGGCTGTTCGCCCATTAAAGCGGTACGCGAGCTGGGTTCAGAACGTCGTGAGACAGTTCGGTCCCTATCCGTCGCGGGCGCAGGAAATTTGAGAGGAGCTGTCCTTAGTACGAGAGGACCGGGATGGACGCACCGCTGGTGTACCAGTTGTTCTGCCAAGGGCATCGCTGGGTAGCTATGTGCGGACGGGATAAGTGCTGAAAGCATCTAAGCATGAAGCCCCCCTCAAGATGAGATTTCCCATTCCGCAAGGAAGTAAGATCCCTGAAAGATGATCAGGTTGATAGGTCTGAGGTGGAAGTGTGGCGACACATGGAGCTGACAGATACTAATCGATCGAGGACTTAACCAATTTTGAATGTATGCTTCCTGTTATCTAGTTTTGAGAGAACACTCTCAATGGTTTGGTGGCGATAGCGAAGAGGTCACACCCGTTCCCATGCCGAACACGGAAGTTAAGCTCTTCAGCGCCGATGGTAGTCGGGGGTTTCCCCCTGTGAGAGTAGGACGCCGCCAAGCTTTTTATTTTATCTACCATGTTTTTGTTTATGAAGCTTATAATATTCCGCAGTAGCTCAGTGGTAGAGCTATCGGCTGTTAACCGATCGGTCGTAGGTTCGAGTCCTACCTGCGGAGCCATTGCTTCCATAGCTCAGCAGGTAGAGCACTTCCATGGTAAGGAAGAGGTCAGCGGTTCGAGCCCGCTTGGAAGCTTATCTAAAATACGTTGATCTGAAGCAGTTTCCGTACGTTATGGAACTGTTATTTTTTGTTTAAAGCAGTAAAAACCTAGTGCTAATTGCAGCAGGTTTTCTGATGAAGTCTGTTTTCTTCGTTATAAATTAATTTTTAAATGGTATTGACTTTCATCAAAACCCTGATATAATTACTTTTGTCATAATGAACCGTATGAATTTTCGGTTTTTGGATAGGCTTTTACTTTAGATTAAGCAGAGAGTTACACCGTCTTAGCATTACTGAATAAATAACATGAGAGTTTTCTTTTTTGGTGCTGTTATTTTTATTTTATTTTGGCCATTCATTACTTATTTACTTGCGGAAGTAGTTCAGTGGTAGAACATCACCTTGCCAAGGTGGGGGTCGCGGGTTCGAATCCCGTCTTCCGCTCCATTATTTTATTGCGCCCGTAGCTCAATTGGATAGAGCGTTTGACTACGGATCAAAAGGTTAGGGGTTCGACTCCTCTCGGGCGCGCCATAATTTATTTGAAAATCGGGAAGTAGCTCAGCTTGGTAGAGCACATGGTTTGGGACCATGGGGTCGCAGGTTCGAATCCTGTCTTCCCGACCATTCTAAACACTAGAAATAATATACTGATTTTATTTTTACTCTTTTTAAAAAAGTACTTGATTTATAGAGAGATAACATGGTATATTATTATTCGTCGCTGATGAACAGCAGACAACAAGAAAAAGCTTCGAAAACAACTTGAAAAAGTTGTTGACATAAAAGAAGCTGAGTGGTAAGATAATAAAGCTGCTTCAACAAGCAGTAATGATCTTTGAAAACTAAACAAGACAAAACGTACCTGTTAATTCAAAGTTTTAAATAAATCGCACAGCGATGTGCGTAGTCAGTCAAACTACTTTATCGGAGAGTTTGATCCTGGCTCAGGACGAACGCTGGCGGCGTGCCTAATACATGCAAGTCGAGCGGACAGATGGGAGCTTGCTCCCTGATGTTAGCGGCGGACGGGTGAGTAACACGTGGGTAACCTGCCTGTAAGACTGGGATAACTCCGGGAAACCGGGGCTAATACCGGATGCTTGTTTGAACCGCATGGTTCAAACATAAAAGGTGGCTTCGGCTACCACTTACAGATGGACCCGCGGCGCATTAGCTAGTTGGTGAGGTAACGGCTCACCAAGGCGACGATGCGTAGCCGACCTGAGAGGGTGATCGGCCACACTGGGACTGAGACACGGCCCAGACTCCTACGGGAGGCAGCAGTAGGGAATCTTCCGCAATGGACGAAAGTCTGACGGAGCAACGCCGCGTGAGTGATGAAGGTTTTCGGATCGTAAAGCTCTGTTGTTAGGGAAGAACAAGTGCCGTTCAAATAGGGCGGCACCTTGACGGTACCTAACCAGAAAGCCACGGCTAACTACGTGCCAGCAGCCGCGGTAATACGTAGGTGGCAAGCGTTGTCCGGAATTATTGGGCGTAAAGGGCTCGCAGGCGGTTTCTTAAGTCTGATGTGAAAGCCCCCGGCTCAACCGGGGAGGGTCATTGGAAACTGGGGAACTTGAGTGCAGAAGAGGAGAGTGGAATTCCACGTGTAGCGGTGAAATGCGTAGAGATGTGGAGGAACACCAGTGGCGAAGGCGACTCTCTGGTCTGTAACTGACGCTGAGGAGCGAAAGCGTGGGGAGCGAACAGGATTAGATACCCTGGTAGTCCACGCCGTAAACGATGAGTGCTAAGTGTTAGGGGGTTTCCGCCCCTTAGTGCTGCAGCTAACGCATTAAGCACTCCGCCTGGGGAGTACGGTCGCAAGACTGAAACTCAAAGGAATTGACGGGGGCCCGCACAAGCGGTGGAGCATGTGGTTTAATTCGAAGCAACGCGAAGAACCTTACCAGGTCTTGACATCCTCTGACAATCCTAGAGATAGGACGTCCCCTTCGGGGGCAGAGTGACAGGTGGTGCATGGTTGTCGTCAGCTCGTGTCGTGAGATGTTGGGTTAAGTCCCGCAACGAGCGCAACCCTTGATCTTAGTTGCCAGCATTCAGTTGGGCACTCTAAGGTGACTGCCGGTGACAAACCGGAGGAAGGTGGGGATGACGTCAAATCATCATGCCCCTTATGACCTGGGCTACACACGTGCTACAATGGGCAGAACAAAGGGCAGCGAAACCGCGAGGTTAAGCCAATCCCACAAATCTGTTCTCAGTTCGGATCGCAGTCTGCAACTCGACTGCGTGAAGCTGGAATCGCTAGTAATCGCGGATCAGCATGCCGCGGTGAATACGTTCCCGGGCCTTGTACACACCGCCCGTCACACCACGAGAGTTTGTAACACCCGAAGTCGGTGAGGTAACCTTTTTGGAGCCAGCCGCCGAAGGTGGGACAGATGATTGGGGTGAAGTCGTAACAAGGTAGCCGTATCGGAAGGTGCGGCTGGATCACCTCCTTTCTAAGGATTTTAACGGAATATAAGACCTTGGGTCTTATAAACAGAACGTTCCCTGTCTTGTTTAGTTTTGAAGGATCATTCGATTCTTCGAGATGTTGTTCTTTGAAAACTAGATAACAGAAGTAATTCACATTCAATTGTAATGCAAGATATCACGTAGTGATTCTTTTTAACGGTTAAGTTAGAAAGGGCGCACGGTGGATGCCTTGGCACTAGGAGCCGATGAAGGACGGGACGAACACCGATATGCTTCGGGGAGCTGTAAGCAAGCTTTGATCCGGAGATTTCCGAATGGGGAAACCCACCACTCGTAATGGAGTGGTATCCATATCTGAATACATAGGATATGAGAAGGCAGACCCGGGGAACTGAAACATCTAAGTACCCGGAGGAAGAGAAAGCAAATGCGATTCCCTGAGTAGCGGCGAGCGAAACGGGACCAGCCCAAACCAAGAGGCTTGCCTCTTGGGGTTGTAGGACACTCTGTACGGAGTTACAAAGGAACGAGGTAGATGAAGAGGTCTGGAAAGGCCCGCCATAGGAGGTAACAGCCCTGTAGTCAAAACTTCGTTCTCTCCTGAGTGGATCCTGAGTACGGCGGAACACGTGAAATTCCGTCGGAATCCGGGAGGACCATCTCCCAAGGCTAAATACTCCCTAGTGACCGATAGTGAACCAGTACCGTGAGGGAAAGGTGAAAAGCACCCCGGAAGGGGAGTGAAAGAGATCCTGAAACCGTGTGCCTACAAGTAGTCAGAGCCCGTTAACGGGTGATGGCGTGCCTTTTGTAGAATGAACCGGCGAGTTACGATCCCGTGCAAGGTTAAGCAGAAGATGCGGAGCCGCAGCGAAAGCGAGTCTGAATAGGGCGAATTGAGTACGTGGTCGTAGACCCGAAACCAGGTGATCTACCCATGTCCAGGGTGAAGTTCAGGTAACACTGAATGGAGGCCCGAACCCACGCACGTTGAAAAGTGCGGGGATGAGGTGTGGGTAGGGGTGAAATGCCAATCGAACCTGGAGATAGCTGGTTCTCTCCGAAATAGCTTTAGGGCTAGCCTCAAGGTAAGAGTCTCGGAGGTAGAGCACTGATTGGACTAGGGGCCCCTACCGGGTTACCGAATTCAGTCAAACTCCGAATGCCGATGACTTATCCTTGGGAGTCAGACTGCGAGTGATAAGATCCGTAGTCGAAAGGGAAACAGCCCAGACCGCCAGCTAAGGTCCCAAAGTATACGTTAAGTGGAAAAGGATGTGGAGTTGCTTAGACAACCAGGATGTTGGCTTAGAAGCAGCCACCATTTAAAGAGTGCGTAATAGCTCACTGGTCGAGTGACTCTGCGCCGAAAATGTACCGGGGCTAAACGTATCACCGAAGCTGCGGACTGTTCTTCGAACAGTGGTAGGAGAGCGTTCTAAGGGCTGTGAAGCAAGACCGGAAGGACTTGTGGAGCGCTTAGAAGTGAGAATGCCGGTATGAGTAGCGAAAGAGGGGTGAGAATCCCCTCCACCGAATGCCTAAGGTTTCCTGAGGAAGGCTCGTCCGCTCAGGGTTAGTCGGGACCTAAGCCGAGGCCGAAAGGCGTAGGCGATGGATAACAGGTTGATATTCCTGTACCACCTCCTCACCATTTGAGCAATGGGGGGACGCAGGAGGATAGGGTAAGCGCGGTATTGGATATCCGCGTCCAAGCAGTTAGGCTGGGAAATAGGCAAATCCGTTTCCCGTGAAGGCTGAGCTGTGATGGCGAGCGAATTATAGTAGCGAAGTTCCTGATTCCACACTGCCAAGAAAAGCCTCTAGCGAGGTGAGAGGTGCCCGTACCGCAAACCGACACAGGTAGGCGAGGAGAGAATCCTAAGGTGATCGAGAGAACTCTCGTTAAGGAACTCGGCAAAATGACCCCGTAACTTCGGGAGAAGGGGTGCTCTGTTAGGGTGCAAGCCCGAGAGAGCCGCAGTGAATAGGCCCAGGCGACTGTTTAGCAAAAACACAGGTCTCTGCGAAGCCGTAAGGCGAAGTATAGGGGCTGACGCCTGCCCGGTGCTGGAAGGTTAAGAGGAGCGCTTAGCGTAAGCGAAGGTGCGAATTGAAGCCCCAGTAAACGGCGGCCGTAACTATAACGGTCCTAAGGTAGCGAAATTCCTTGTCGGGTAAGTTCCGACCCGCACGAAAGGCGCAACGATCTGGGCACTGTCTCAACGAGAGACTCGGTGAAATTATAGTACCTGTGAAGATGCAGGTTACCCGCGACAGGACGGAAAGACCCCGTGGAGCTTTACTGCAGCCTGATATTGAATGTTGGTACAGCTTGTACAGGATAGGTAGGAGCCTTGGAAACCGGAGCGCCAGCTTCGGTGGAGGCATCGGTGGGATACTACCCTGGCTGTATTGACCTTCTAACCCGCCGCCCTTATCGGGCGGGGAGACAGTGTCAGGTGGGCAGTTTGACTGGGGCGGTCGCCTCCTAAAAGGTAACGGAGGCGCCCAAAGGTTCCCTCAGAATGGTTGGAAATCATTCGCAGAGTGTAAAGGCACAAGGGAGCTTGACTGCGAGACCTACAAGTCGAGCAGGGACGAAAGTCGGGCTTAGTGATCCGGTGGTTCCGCATGGAAGGGCCATCGCTCAACGGATAAAAGCTACCCCGGGGATAACAGGCTTATCTCCCCCAAGAGTCCACATCGACGGGGAGGTTTGGCACCTCGATGTCGGCTCATCGCATCCTGGGGCTGTAGTCGGTCCCAAGGGTTGGGCTGTTCGCCCATTAAAGCGGTACGCGAGCTGGGTTCAGAACGTCGTGAGACAGTTCGGTCCCTATCCGTCGCGGGCGCAGGAAATTTGAGAGGAGCTGTCCTTAGTACGAGAGGACCGGGATGGACGCACCGCTGGTGTACCAGTTGTTCTGCCAAGGGCATCGCTGGGTAGCTATGTGCGGACGGGATAAGTGCTGAAAGCATCTAAGCATGAAGCCCCCCTCAAGATGAGATTTCCCATTCCGCAAGGAAGTAAGATCCCTGAAAGATGATCAGGTTGATAGGTCTGAGGTGGAAGTGTGGCGACACATGGAGCTGACAGATACTAATCGATCGAGGACTTAACCAATTTTGAATGTATGCTTCCTGTTATCTAGTTTTGAGAGAACACTCTCAATGGTTTGGTGGCGATAGCGAAGAGGTCACACCCGTTCCCATGCCGAACACGGAAGTTAAGCTCTTCAGCGCCGATGGTAGTCGGGGGTTTCCCCCTGTGAGAGTAGGACGCCGCCAAGCCATCTTGACCCAGTTCATGATGAACTGGGTTTTTTATATGAAAGATCTCACAGATATAAAGAGCTAATGCCTTTCAAAGGCATTAGCTTTTTTGTTTATATTGATTTTGCTTTGCTGCTGTGATTTTGAAGACTGTTTGATTTTATTGTCTCGAGCATTCTTAAACTGAACACAATCAGCAGCATCAGGAGCATCAGTGCAGTGAACAGCCAGAACGCGGTTTGTGCGGGATACTCATCCAAGCTCCAGCCGACGGCGATCGGAAGGAGTGAACCCCCTAATCCGTTTGAGGCAAGCAGAATACTGGTAGTTGTTTCTGTCTTTCCTGGGTAAAAATGATTGGTGATGATTAGGGCTATTGCAAACATGCCGGCCATGAACAGTCCTAAAAAGAAGCAAAGGGCAAAACCGAACCATACGCTTTTACTTAGTGCTAATACAGCAAGTGCAGCCAGGCCGCCAACGCTTATAATACGGAGATAACGGTGATATGTCAGCTTTTCAGATACCGGACCTGTTAATAACCTGCCGATAATCATCCCAGTCCAATACACGGTGACTGTTATCGTTGCTAAGGAGTTGGGGATATCCCATTTCTCAGCGAAGATGGAGGGGATAAAATGTACAATTGAAACTTCACTGCCTCCGTAAAAGAAGAAGTAAGCAGCCGCCAGGGCAATAAACAGCAATCCATGTGACCGATAGCCGGTGCTTTCTTTTTTAGTGCCGTCGGAAGAGACATCTTTGCGTATGAGAAGCTGATCAATGCTCCCAAAACTCATTTGCTTCCATGCGATTAAAAGTGCAAAACTGGATAACCCTAATACTAAAAAAGCAATTGTCCACATGTGGCTGTTGATAAGAAAGCCTGAAAGCAGAGGCATGAACAGCGCCCCTAATCCGTAAGCCACTTCCATCTTGCTCATAGCCACGGCTTGTCTTTCTTTAATAGCAGTGAGGATAATCGTGCCTACGCAGGATTCCACCAATCCAGCACCGAGTCCTGCTATACTGACGAGAAGAAAGAGCAGCGGCCAGGGCGGCAGGAAGGTGATGAAAACCTCACAGCTGATGAGTGCCAGGCCAAAGATAACGACGTTTTTGCGCCCGAACTTTTTCACCATGTAAGGCATTCCGATGACACCCACGAGGAAGCCCATGAACTGAGAAAATACTAGTACTCCGCCATTGCTGTAGGTTTGTGAATAATGTGTGAGTAACTCAGGGAGTACGGCTCCAAGAATAACAAGTGTAAAGGCAATCGATCCATAAGAAAAACAGCTTATCCACAGCAGACGAGTTTTCATCATTTTATCTCCTTATTGGTAAAATAATATTTCTCTCTACTCGTACGACATGATGTTTTTACAAAAAATCCAAGTATTGTTACTATATCACATAACCTTTTCACATACATCCCTTATGGTAACGTTAACAAATTGTTAACATTTTTTACAAGAAGATCGTTGACATTATTTTCAATTATTAATACGATAAAAAGCGAGTTTCTAATAATTTCATAGGGGTGGTATTTGTGGGAACGAAGGAAATCACGAATCCAGACAGCTTGTATTACAGTGTTGACGATGTAGTAATGGAGCGCGGAGAAGGGATTTACCTGTACGATCAAGAAGGTAATGAGTATATTGATTGTGCTTCTGCCACGTTTAACTTGAATTTAGGATACGGTAACAAAGAAGTCATTGATACGGTTAAAGATCAAGCCGATAAGCTGATCCATGTGACATCGTCCTTTCAAACAGACGCCGTAAATAAACTAGCAGAAAAACTAGTCGAAATCGCCCCCGATAATCTCACAAAAGTACACCCTAAAGTCAGCAGCGGTTCCGGTGCGAATGAAGGAGCTATTAAAATGGCTCAGTATTACTCCGGGAAAACCGACGTCATCTCCTTATTTCGAAGCCACCTCGGACAAACCTATATGACATCCGCTTTGTCCGGCAACTCATTCAGAAAAGAACCTTTCCCGCCGCAAATCTCTTTTGGCCTACAAGTACCTGATCCCTATTGCAGCCGCTGTTTTTATAATCAGAAACCTGATTCGTGCGGTATGCTGTGCGTAGAAAGAATTAATGATTTTATTGAGTATGCGAGCAATGGAAAAATTGCCGCCATGATTATTGAACCGATATCCGGAAACGGAGGAAACGTCGTTCCGCCTAAAGAGTATTTTAAACAGCTGAGAAAGCTATGTGATGAACATGATATCGCCCTGATCTTTGATGAAATTCAGACCGGGTTCGGACGGACGGGTAAAATGTTTGCCGCGGACCATTTCGATGTGAAACCCAATATGATGACCGTAGCAAAAGGGCTCGGGGGCACAGGCTTTCAAGTTGCCGCCACTCTGACGGAGGAGAAGTATACCGGACTTCCGGGATATACACATTCCTTTACGTACGGATCTAATGTGATGGCCGCTGCAGCCGCGTGTAAAACCATAGATATCATGCAGCGTCCAGGATTTTTGGAAAACGTAACGACGGTCGGAAATTATATTATGGACCGCTTAGAAACGATGAAAGAGGATTTTGCTTTTATTTCTGAAGTAAGAGGCGTCGGTCTGATGATCGGTGTTGAGATTGTCAAAGAGAACAATGAACCTGATGTGGAGCTGACCAATTATATTGCCAAACGGGCGATGGATTACGGACTGATTCTCCGGACATCCCGTTACGGATTCGGAAATGTATTTAAAATCCGTCCGCCTTTAACCATTACACTTAGTGAAGCTGAGGTGCTCTGCTACAGACTTCGCAAGCTATTGGAGGAAATCAAGTGAGAGACTATATCATTGAGCTTGGACAATATGTTTATCAAAAGGTGAAAAATCAAAAAGGCACGCTGAAAAATCGGCTCGTAAACGGATATTCCCCCGGAGGCGATGCTCAATTTAATATAGACGCCGCTGCTGAGGAGGCGGTGCTGGATTATATTCAAGAAAAGGGCCATCCGGTTGCTTTTTACACGGAGGATGGCGGCCTCAAGCTGATTGGAGAGAATCCGCAATATATTTTAATTGTAGATCCGATAGACGGAACGCGCCCGGCCGCCGCGGGACTTGAAATGTCATGTATTTCGATTGCGCTTGCTTCCTATAAGCCAAACGCAAGAATTAAGGATATCGAATTTGCTTTTTTACTTGAATTGAAATCAGGCGCTTATATGTACGGTGATATTTACAGCGATACCATTCAATTTGAAGGGTATCAGGGAGAATTGCCGAATTTGAGCGGAGTGCAGGATATTAAAAATATGTTTTGGAGCCTTGAGTTTAACGGGCATCCGGCGCAGCTGATGACGGACGCATACGGCCATTTGATTGACCAGTCGGCCAATAACGGCGGAGTCTTTGTTTTCAACAGCGCTTCTTATTCGATTTCACGAATTATTACGGGGCAGATGGATGCTTATGTGGATATCGGCAATCGTCTGCTGAAAGATGATCCGAAGCTGCTTTCAGATTTTCAGCAGGTCGGGAACGGACAGGTGCTGCACTTATTTCCTTATGATATTGCCGCGAGCGTCTTTTTGGCGAAGAAAGCGGGAGTGGTCATTACGGATGCGTACGGCCGGTCTTTAGACGACACACTTCTGACAGATTTAAGTTACCAGAATCAGCAATCATGTATCGCTGCATCAACGAAGGAGCTTCATCAGACATTATTAGACCAAATCCGCTGGGGCAGAAAGGAAGAGAGATATGAAGGCGTTGGTCTGGACTCCTAATGATAAGCTTGAATATCAAGAGGTGGACGAGCCTCAAATTCGAAAAGCCAATGATGTGAAGGTGAAAATTTTCGGCACCGGTATCTGCGGCACGGACTTAAATGTGCTGAAAGGAAAAATGAATGCAACCCATCATATGATTATGGGGCATGAATCGGTGGGAGCGGTCGTGGAAGTCGGGCCGGACGTGACAAATGTAAAAGTCGGAGACCGCGTCGTGATAGATCCCACACAGTTTTGCGGGAAATGCCATTATTGCCGGAGAGGGCTGACGTGTTATTGCGAAACCTTCGAGGAATGGCAGCTTGGAATCGGGGCGCATGGGACGTTTGCGGAATATTACGTGGGGGAAGATCGGTTCATGTACAAAATTCCGGATTCCATGGAATGGGAGCGAGCCACGTTGGTTGAACCTCTCTCCTGTGTGCTGAACGTTGTGGATAAGGCTTCGATTCAGCCGGAGGATTCGGTTTTGGTTTTGGGTTCCGGACCGATCGGACTGCTTGTGCAAATGATGGTGAAAAAACTGGCGCGTTTGACGGTCGCGACTGAAATAGGCAGCTTCCGGAGTGAGGCGGCAAGCCGGATATCGGATTATGTCTACCATCCTGAAGCGCTAACCGTGGATGAAGTGAAACGGATTAATCAAGGAAGAAAATTTGATGTGATTTTTGACGCGATCGGCAACCAGCTTGATTGGGCTTATCCTTTCATTGAAAAGGGAGGCAGAATTGTGCCGATGGGCTTTGATGATACGTATGAGATGACGGTAAGGCCGTACCAGCTGCTGTCAAACGGCGTGACGATTGTGGGCACAGGTGAAGCCCGGCAGATCATGGAGGCTGCGTTGGCATGTGCGTCCGACCTTCCGCAGCTCTATGATTTCATTACTGAAAAGACGGAACTGAAGAATTATGAAGAAGCCATTGATCATCTCATGGGCATCGACCCGGTGACAAAAGAGAGAAAGGATATCAGCGCGATAAAAACCATTCTCGTGTCTGATCCGGAACTTTTATAAAAATGGCGAAAACGGCTCAAATGAGAGCCGTTTTTCTTTCTTATTTATCCGGTCTTGCACATTTTTTAAAAATTTAATATGATACTCTTTGTTAACAATTCCTTTCCTCAACGACATTATACTCTGAGCGTGTCCTCTTTTGCTCCGTAAGCCGTCCTCATATTCCCCAGATAAAGTCAATGCTTCCAACTGATATGGTGCGGATTTTTATAGTAAAAAGGAGTCGTTATCATTTGAAAGATTATACATTACAGCAGCAATGGTTCGGAAATGTCCGTAAAGACATTCTGGCCGGTATTCTGGTTGCTCTTGCTCTGATTCCTGAGGCAATCGGATTTTCAATTATTGCAGGTGTCGATCCTATGGTCGGCCTTTACGCATCATTTTGCATCGCGATTATTATTTCGATCTTCGGCGGCAGACCGGGAATGATTTCAGCCGCTACAGGTTCGATGGCGGTAGTAATGGTGACTTTGGTGGCCGATTACGGACTGCAGTATTTGTTTGCGGCAACCATTTTGACAGGTATTATTCAATTTGTTCTCGGGGTCAGTAAGATAGCGAGATTAATGAAATTTATTCCGCGTTCGGTCATGATCGGATTTGTGAATGCTTTGGCGATCTTGATTTTTTCTGCGCAGCTGCCGCAGTTCAAAGGGGCATCCTGGGTGATGTACGCCATGCTCGCCGGATCACTGGCTATTATATATCTTTTGCCGAAGGTTACGACGGCCGTGCCGTCTCCGCTGGTGGCGATTATTGTCATGACGATTATTGCGGTGGTTTTCCATGCGGATGTCCGCACAGTCGGTGATATGGGCGGAATTACAAGTTCACTTCCGCATTTCTTGATACCGGATGTTCCGTGGACGTTTGAGACATTGCGGATTATTTTCCCGTATTCACTGGCGCTTGCATTCGTCGGATTGCTTGAGTCATTGCTGACGGCCCAGATCATTGACGAAATGACGGATACGGATAGTGATAAGAACAAAGAAAGCCGCGGACAAGGAATCGCTAATATTGTGAACGGATTTTTCGGAGGGATGGCCGGATGCGCCATGATCGGCCAGTCCGTCATTAATACGAAAGCCGGCGGACGCGGCCGGTTATCAGCTTTTACGGCCGGAGCGTTTTTGATGTTTTTAATTGCCGTATTAAGCGGTATCGTTGTGAAAATTCCGATGGCTGCGCTGGTGGCCGTGATGGTTATGGTGTCCATCGGCACTTTTGATTGGTCATCGATTAAAGGCTTGCGGAAAGCGCCTCTTACGGATTCAATCGTTATGGTTATTACCGTCTTGACGGTCGTCCTGACAAATGATTTATCGAAGGGTGTTTTCGTGGGTGTGTTATTAAGCGCAATCTTTTTCACGGCTAAAATTTCTAAGCTGAAGATTGTATCACATTCCGAACAGAAAGATGTCAGAACATATAAGGTAACGGGACAGATCTTTTTTGCTTCTGTATCTGAGCTGATGAATGCCATCGATTATGATGAAGGTGTGAAACGGATTGTCATTGATTTGACAGGTGCCCACGTATGGGATGATTCAGGAGCGGCGGCTCTTGAGAAAATTGTCGCCAAATGTAAAGAATACGGAATTGAGGCTGAATTAAAGGGATTAAATCAGAAAAGCCGAGATTTAATGAAGCAAATGGCATAGAATTTGTGAAGTCCGGATGAATATATCCGGGCTTTTTTTCGGTTAAATTTGCCGGAGTGCATTGTTATAATGAATGAGACTTGAAAACCGTATATAGGAGACTTGCATATGATGTGGCTTCAGAAGATGAACCAAGTGTTGGGGAGAATCATGCCGCTTTTGACTCCGTCAAGTGTGGCGGCGGGTGTGCTGTTATCTCAGCATATCAGCTGGATGGCCGGCGCTGTGCCGTGGATTTTTGCTTTTATTACATTTACGGGCAGTCTGAGTGCCAATTTTCAATCGCTGAAGCGAAGTATTGAGCAGCCGCTCCCGATGATCATGGCATTGTTTGTTCTGCATATTTTCATGCCTGTTTTTGCATGGGGAAGCGGTCATCTGATATTCAGCGGTGACCCTTTAACTGTGACGGGGCTGATAATGGGTGTGGTGATTCCGACCGGAATTACGAGTTTGATTTGGGCCGCGATGTATAAGGGGAATGTCGGATTGACGCTGTCTATAATCCTGGTTGATACCGTACTGTCTCCTTTTATCGTGCCGCTGAGCCTTTCTGTCCTGGCCGGGGCAAATGTCCAGATGGATGTGTGGGGAATGATGAAAGGGCTTTTGGAAATGGTGGTGCTTCCGTCTATCGCAGGGATGATGGTCAACCAGTTTTCCCCGCCGGTCAGGACTCAGGCGATAAGCCGGACGCTGTCTCCTTTTTCAAAACTCTGTCTGATGATAGTCATTGCCATTAACAGTTCGGAAATCGCGCCGTATGTTACGCACTTGGATATCAAATTTGCGGGCATTGCGGCCGTGGTATTTTTTATTGCCATGACGGGTTATGCTGTGGCTTGGCTGATCGGAAGGCTGTTGAAGCGGAGCCAGGATGAAATTGTCTCTCTGATTTATACGGGAGGCATGCGCAATATCAGTGCTGGGGCCGTTCTCGCCGTTTCGTTTTTTCCGTCGCAAGTGGCGGTTCCGGTCGTCATCGGGATGCTTTTTCAGCAAATCCTTGCCGCTTTATTCGGCTATTTGCTGAGGCGCTTTGAACTTAAGCCGGTCGTTATGAAGTATGAAAAAAACCGCTCAGCCACGTGAGCGGTTTTTTCCGTACAGCCAGCTTAGAGCTGAAATGAATTGTCTTTTGAACGCTTCTTGATGGTGCACGGCGCCCTCTTCAATCGTGAAACAGAGCTGAGAGTGAGAGAAGCCTTTTTGCCTCATGCTTTCATGCACGTCTCTATTTTGTCTGACCATAGTGTTTTGGATGTTGTTTTTATGCTCAGCTTCACGGCTGCCGACAGACATATAGATGCGCTGCCGTGTCTGCCGCAAAGGTGCGGAGCGGACATAGTCTGCCGATTTTTCATACCAGAAGGACCCGGAGATACAGCCGATTCTGCCGAATATCTCAGGCTTCTGTAACATCGCGTACATTGAAAACAATCCGCCTAATGACGCGCCGATCAGTCCTCTTGTTTCCGGGTCCGGAGACATGTGATGCATATCTTCAACCGTTGGGATGATGGTATTTGTCAGGTCTTCAAGAAAGAGGCTCCCTTTGCCGCCGAAATCATGAAACGCAGGGCTCAGGGAAGGCGCAGGCCATGGTGTGTACTCATCGAGCCTGTTATCCGGTTTGATGCCGGCGAAAATCAATTCAGGAAGTGTTCCGTTCGCAAATTGGAATTCAAGCTTCTCCATCTGCTCTAAAAACAAAACACCCCCATCAAGTACGTAAACCCAGGGTAAAGCCTTGGTTTGAACCGAATAGGAGGGAGGAAGATACACCGTGCATTCCTTTCCGTTTATCCGGTGTTCTGTGAGTGTGCCTCTCATGCGTCCAATCCCTTTTTTTGTTTAAACAGCAGAAAAAAGAAATAAGGAACGCCGAGAATCGCCAGAATAATGCCCGCCGGCACTTCTGATGGCTGAAAGAACAATTTGCCCGCAAAGTCGGCGGATATGACGAGAAGCATACCCACCAGTCCGCTGACCGGTAACGAATATCTGTGTTCAATTCCGGCAAGCCTGCGGGAAATATGAGGCGCGATCAGTCCGACAAACGCCATGCTGCCCGCTGCGGTCACACATGCGCTGATCAGAGCGATGCAGGCAACGAGTAAAATGGTTTTTTCTTTATTGGATGAAACACCGAGGCTTTTCACCGTGTCCTCATCGAAACGTATGGTATCCAACAATGACATTTTCGCCATCAGCAGAGGGATGAACACGATCAGCCACGGGAGTATCGCCGTAATGGTCATCCAGTTTGCTGACCAGATGCTGCCGTTCTTCCAGACCATCGCCATCTCATAGTCCTGCGGGTCCATTTTTAATGAAAGAAATAGAGACAGCGCGCTGAATCCGGAATTCATGGCGATTCCGACGAGAATAATTCTGCCGGATTCCAAATGGCCCCGGTGCCAGGCGAAAATATAAATCAGCACGGCCGCCATCAATCCTCCGATGAGGCCGAAGACAGGCATACCCATGGCTGATGCAAGCGCCGTCGCTTCAGATTGCCCCTGAAACAGAAGCATAAACGCAACGATTCCCGCTCCGGCTCCGGCATTGATGCCTAAAATCCCGGGATCGGCCAGTCCGTTTTTGGTAATGGCCTGAATAACGGTTCCGGCTATCCCCAAACCGAGTCCGATGGCAGCCGCCATGACAATGCGCGGCAGCCTCAGCTGAAACAGCAAAATTTCATATTGAGGATTCGGATGGATATGGAAAAGCGTACTGAGCAGTTCACCCGGCTTTGCGGAAAAAGAACCGCTGGTCATGCTGAAATTGCTTACGAGCAATATGAGAACAATCAGTATGATATAAATTCCGGCCATTTTACGCACCGCGCTGATCCCCTCCTTTTCTTTTAATCAAATAAAGAAAGAAAGGAACACCGATGATAGAAGTAACAACTTCAATAGGTGTCTCAAACGGATAATTGATCAATCGGCTGGCAAGATCGCAAAGGGTCAGGAAGACGCCGCCGATGATGCACGCGCAGGGAATCAGCCTGCTGTAGTCTGATCCGACGAGAAAGCGTGTGATGTGCGGAACGACCAAACCGACAAAGGCAATTTTTCCGGCGAGCGCCACCGAGCTTCCGGTCAATATGACAACGGCCGCCATCGCCATGAGTTTGATAGTTCTTTTCTGCTGTCCCAGACTTTTTGAAATGTCGTCTCCTAATGATACGGCTGTAACCTTTTTGCTGAGAATCATGGCCGTGATGATTCCGATAGCGAAAAACGGGACGGCCAGTTTCAAAAAATCAGGGTTCATTTGATGCAGTCTCGCACTGTACCAAAAACTGAGATCCTGCGAGATTTGAAAATAAATCGAAAGCGCAGCCGACAGACTGCTGAGAAGCATACTGGTCACCGTTCCGATAATGGCAAGCTGCACCGGGGTAAAACCGCCGGGAAGAATGGAGGCCAGCCCGAAAACAAGGGCGGCGCCGAAAGCGGAACCGATAAACGAGTATATGATCATTTCAATGGATGTCGATTGAGGGAGCAATACCATGCAAAGGGTAATGATAAAAGCGGAGCCGTCCGACACACCCATGATCGAAGGCGAGGCCAGATAGTTCCGTGTGATTCCCTGCATGAGCGCTCCGGAAACAGCAAGGGCGGCGCCGATAAACATCGCGCCGGCAGCCCTTGGGATTCTTGAATGCCATATGATCTGATGGTCGGTATTCTCCGGATTAAAGTGCAGCAATGCGGAGAACACGGTATGGACGTCAAGCTGCTTTGCGCCATATAAAACGGAAAGCAGCAGCGACAGAACAATGGCAATCGGTGAAGCGATGATAATAATGTGTGTCCGCCGTTTTGCATACATGTGAAAAACCTACTCTTTATTAGTCTTGAGTCAACTTATCAGCCGCAACCTGTAAGAAGCGGATTTTACTCCAAGCGGTTCCGCCTTGAGCTAATGGATCAATCGTATTGACGTATACATGGTCTTTTTTGACCGCCGTCAGGCTCTTCCAGATCGGATTTTTCTCTAAATCTTTCAACGCGTCCGGTTTATCCGCGTTTTCATCATCAGAGAATTGTACGAAGATATGGTCGGGATTCATTTCGCTTAATTTTTCAAGAGAAATCAGTTCCTGCGCTTTCGCCGCTTTGACTTCGGCCGGCGCCTTCAGACCTAAATCACCGTATAGCGTGGAGTTGAAATAAACTTGTTCAGGGTAAATATAAATATTGCCTTGTCTGATTCTGATAACCAGCGCGTTTGACTGTTTCGCTTTGCTGTTGATCTTTGTTTTTGTCTTTTTTAGATCCTGTTCGTAATCGGCAATGATTTCTTTCGCTTTTTTCTCTTTACCGGTAAGCTGGGCGAGCAGCATCATGTTTTCTTTCCAGTTTGATGAGATATGAGAGACAGGGATGGTCTCAGCGGTGCCGCTCAATTTTTTTAATGTTTTTTCCGGGAATTTGGTTGATGCCAGAATGACATCCGGCTGCAGCTCAAGAATTTTTTCCATATTCGGCTGCATTTTTTCACCGGTTGATACGGATTTATCTGTAATATCTTTAAACAGTTCCGGGAATTTGCCGGAGAATGAAATCGCTCCTGCCGGATGGACGTCGAGTAATTTGGCGTCTTCCATTGACTCTACGCTGCCTGTAATGGCGATTTTGTCAGTCGGCGCTTTGACTTCATATGTTTTTCCGAGATATTCGATTTTCTTTTTATCTGAAGAAGCGTCCTTTCCTTTACTTGCTGTATCAGATGTTTCTGAGCTTCCGCAAGCCGCGGCCGTGAAAGCCAAAAGCAAAATCATGAAAGCGAATGCCAATTTCTTCATCTATTGTTCCTCCTGTTCAATTGATAACTATTATCAATTGGAATTATAGAGAATGAACAGAGATAAGACCATGGACAATTTCCGGTATTACCATGGACGATCTTCGGAAAAAATGGAAATGCTTTGCTCAATGATCCGCTGATGGCCGCTTGGAGAATATTCAATCCACGGGTCGGATGAAATGGGAAACACGCGTTTATTGCTGACTGCTCTAAGGTTCTGCCATATCTCAGTCTGCTGAATGCGCTGAAAATAGCGAAGTGTTTCCGGTTCTTTGCAAGTAAAAAGCATGATGCAGTCAGCTTGGCAATCCGCCAGCATGTCCAATGAAATCTTTTCGTCGGGAGCAAAGGATTCCGGTTTTGCGGAGGCAAAGCCTAAATCGCCGAAGAAGACTTCCTCAATGCTGTTGTTATGGGCGATATACATATTTTCTTTATACACACGGACAAATAAGAAACGCTGATGACGCACGTTTTGAAGCGAATCCTTCGCTGATTGCGCAAGGCTTTGATAGGCTTCAAGCCAATGCTTTGCTTCCTGTTCTTCATTCAGGTAAGCGGCCGTGCGCAGAAACTGATCTCTCCAATTGTCTTGAGTCGGCAGGTAGAAAACTTCGGTGATATCATTCAGGCGCTGTTTTTCTTCTTCACTGACAGAATCCAGACTGAAAATGATGTCAGGCGCAGCTTGAGACAGCGTATGTAAATTCTCTTCCCAATCTGCGTTGTAGCGGTAAGCGCTCAGGTGAACGGGAATGTCGGAAGAGAATTGTTTGTAATAATAGGCCGTCCATTTCGGGTGAAGCGCCGCAGCGTAAGGCACGTGATGCAGCGGGATCAGATGCCCCATCATTTCTTTCCCGTACGCAGCCATTTTTGTGCGTCTTTTTTTCATATAGCTTGTAGGTGAGCTGCCGGTATGTTTTTTAAAGATGCGGCTGAAATAAAATTCGTCCTGGTAGCCGATTTGATGAGCGATTTCCCGCAGTTTGCAGCTGGCTTTGGCCATCAGTTTTTTTGCATTGGTCATGCGGATGTCTGTGATATATTCTGTTACGCTCTGCCCATATAGCTTTTTAAAGGATTCACTGTAATGCTTGGGGCTGATCCCCGCCATTTGCGCAAGCTGGGTGAGCGTGATTTTTGTGGCGAATTGTGCATGTATGAATTGTTTTGTCTGTTCGATCGCCGCTTTCGTATTGTTCTGATGACACACTTTTGCGGCATACAGGTCGTACATCAGCTGCTGAAAGTCGGCTGTTGATTTCATTTTCTGCAATGCGTCTGCTGATTGCACATTTTCGGAAAGTGACTGAAGCCGGCTTGTCAAATGTTCAACCGTCTGCAAATTCATTTGCTGGAGTCCGTGAAAGATGTCTCCCCCATTAACCGGAAGCATCGCTTCTTCGTCTGAGAAATAGGAAAAAACACGGAGTCTGACGATATACAAATGGATGCCGTCTGACGGCATAGGATCAATATTGAATGTCTCATCACGAGGACAGATGTAGAGTGTTTCCTTCTGGAGCGGGACGCTGTCTGTTCCGATATCAATTTTTCCCTCGCCTTTCACATGAAAGATCAGTACGGGGGAATCAGTGAGCTGATGCTCTGACAGAAGGTCGGCTGTTTTTTTTACGGAGATGATATCAATTGGGTGAAAGAATAATGTGTTTTTCATGAGAAACCACCTTTTAGGAAACATTCATTCAAATGATAACTGTTATCATTTGAATTGTACCAAATAAATGAATGTTTTCCTATAAAAAGGCGGAAATGCAAAACACGTCAAAATGTTACACGTGTAACACGAATCTTGTCAGTATATGAGGTATTGCTTTCTTACGGGCTCGAATTGATCAAGCCGGCGCTGATATGTGCTGATGATGTCTTGAATGGAAGCGCTTTGTTCTATTTTTTTGCGTACCCAGCCGTTGCCGATCAGCTTGTCAAAAGCTCCTGTCGGCAGGAATGAGAAGTCATTCGGATATAAGTCATGCATGGTTTTCAGAATGGAGAGCCCTGTTTTTACCGCTTCAAATGTGTTTCTGTTTGTTACGTAGACTTGTACGCCGTGGCATAGCTTGCCTTGATGCTTGGAGAAGCTGGGGATGAATGAAGCGGCTCTGAAGGTGACGCCGGGAAGCTTGAGGCTGTTAAGGCGTTCTTCAAGCTCTGTGCTCTTCATATAAGGCGCACCGATAAGTTCAAACGGCTTCGTCGTGCCTCTTCCTTCAGATACATTTGTGCCTTCAATTAAGCCTGTTGCCGAATATGCGAATATGCTGTCCGGGGTCGGGATGTTTGGCGAAGGGAGGACGAACGGCAGACCGGTATCTTCAATCGTCATCGTCCGCTTCCAGCGCTTCATCTTTACGACGGTGAGGTCGGCGCCAATATGAAACTCTTTATTGAATAAGAGAGCAAGCTCGCCGATGGTCATGCCGTGCTTCAGCGGGATTGGATAAAGTCCGACAAATGAAGCGTAATGAGGTTCAAGAACCGGGCCGTCCGGATTTCGTCCGCCTTGCGGATTCGGCCGGTCCAAGACATAGAAAGGAATGCCTTTTTCTTTGGCCGCTTCCATGGCATAGGCCATTGTATAAATGTAGGTGTAGTATCGCGTTCCGACATCCTGAATATCGAAAATCAGCACATCCGTATCTTTCAGCATGTCAGGCGTCGGTTTTCTCGTTTCTCCGTAAAGGCTGTAGACGGGAAGCCCTGTTTTTTCGTCTATATAGGATGTGACTTTGTCTCCGGCCTGAGCGTCCCCGCGAACACCGTGCTCCGGTCCGAATAATGCCGTCAAATGAATGTCTTGTGCCTCGTAAAGCACGTCAACGCTGCTTTTCAATGTTGAGTTCACACCGGTCGGATTGGTGATCAGCCCGATCCTTTTTCCCTTCAGTTCTTGTTTATAATCTTTCAGCAGGCGGTCGATGCCTGTTTCGATGCTTGGTTTCTTGGCAGTGTGTGAATTTCTGTCAGAAGCCGCCGAGACTGCCGTCATGGCACTGATGACGACTAATCCGGCGAGAAGCGCAGCCGTTTGTGTTTTCATGATCAGCCCTCCTGTTTAAAGCGGTTTTCCGTTTTTTAGATTAATTCCGAAGCCATAAGGGTACAGCGTCGTTCCCGGGTGAGTGACGGAAGGAATGTCAACGGGCAGCCTGCCTTTCGGTTTTGTCTGTCCGAATATCGCTTCAATGCCTGCCGGAATGTTTGGCTGAAGAAATTGTCCGTCTGCATATCCTTTAAAGCCGTAGACTGCAATAAGGGCTTCAGCTTCTTCAAAATTAGCGGCGTCGTAAGGATTACGAAGGCTCATCAGCACAAAGGGTTTATGGTTCGATTGTGCGGATTTCATGACGGCCCGCGGAAATGCGGTCGTCCACTTGCCGGGATCTGTGACAGAATCGTCAATGGTGCCGTCATTTACGACAGGGTCATTTTTCACGACATATGAGCCTGTAATGACGTAATCGGCGTCGGATACGAGCTTTTTATACTCATCATTAAATGTGCGCTCGGCGAAGTTCATTTTACTGATGGTTACCGGCCGGATCTCTTTCTTCTTGATGAGCTGCCGGATGGTTTGTTCCATGGATGCTGTTTGATCTTCATAAGGAGCGGCAATGAGAACGCGGCTGTTCTTTTTCGGTTTGAATGGAAGGGTACGGTTTTTGTTTTGTAAGACGGTGACGGATCTTTCCGCGATTTGTTTTTCAGCTTTCAGATGGTTTTTGCTTCCGACGGTTTGCTTTGCTTTTGCGACCTTCTTATTCAGACTTGTTTCTTTCGCGGGATATATACCTCTTTTTATTTTCAGGGAAATGATGCGTTCCGCCGATTTGTTAATTTGCTGAACCGGTATTTCCCCTTTCTGAACCGCCTTTTTTAAAGCGGCAAGAACTTGGGCAAAGCGGTTTTCCGTTTGCAGCGATGTCACTTGGGCCGGCATCAGAGCGATATCCACTCCTGCTTTTACGGCCATGACGACCGCCTCTTCCTGGCCGAAATGATCGGCAATGGCTTTCATATTTAATGCATCCGTGACAATGACGCCGTTAAATCCCATTTCCTCACGGAGAAGATGAGTCATCACTTTTTTCGAGAGTGTGGCGGGTACGAGGATGTCTGAACCGTCCAGTTTGCTTTTATAAGTTGTATCGTCAAAAGCGGGAAATTGCACATGGGCTGTCATGATCATATCGGCCCCGGCCTGAATGGCTTTCCGGAACGGATAAAGTTCAATCTGACGCAGCCTTTCTTGACTGTGGGTGACAAGCGGGAGGCCGTAGTGGCTGTCGACATCCGTATCGCCGTGTCCCGGGAAATGTTTGACGGCGGCAGCGACATCCTGTTTTTGCTGAGCCTTCATTGAGGCAAGGCCGAGTGATGCTGTCAGATCACGGTCTGAACTGAATGACCTGACGCCGATGACCGGATTTCCGGGATTATTATTGATATCGAGAACGGGAGCGAAATTCGTATTAATGCCAAGTGCCTTCAGTTCTTTCCCGATTATGGCGCCGGTCTGGGACGCGTAAGCTGTTTTTCTCGCGGCTCCGAGTGCCATATTGCCTGGGAAATGAGTGCCTTCACCAAGTCTTGTTACGATGCCGCCTTCTTGATCAATGCTTAATAAAAGTGGAATATCAGGGCTCGCCTTTTGAAAGGCATCTGTCAGGCGGACCGTTTGCTCAGTGCTTTTTACATTTTCTGCAAATAAGATAACGCCGCCGAACCGGTACTTTTGAATAAGCCCTGCGACTTCGTCATTCATTTGGGTAAGAGCCTGAGGGGATGACTGCCCCTTCTTTTGCCAATTTCGAAAATCAGGCATGAGCATCTGCCCCAGTTTTTCATCTAATGTCATGCGGGATACCGCTTGTTCCGCCTGTGACGGAATGTCCGGTTTTGTCGATGCATGATGTGTGCCGGAAACAATGAACAACAGTAATACAGCTGAGATGACAAGTTTCATAATGATGTCCTCCTGTCGTCATAGTGTAGACAAAAGACTTGGGGTGTCATTCAATGGCTTCGTAAATCGCCTTTACAACGCTGCCGTAGCTTCCGGTCGGGAAAAGATCCCCTTCGAAAACATTGGGGTTTTCACCGGGGCTGACGACGGGGGAATGCTTTTTGTTGGTCAAAAGTGCGATCCCCAGGTTATAAGCGGGGTCAATGATCGTGACGGTGCCGGTCCATCCGGTATGGCCGTAAGCCTGCCTGCTTGCATAAGGACCGAACATCCACTCCATATCAGGGCTGCCGTTTTTCCGCCAGCCGAGAGCGAAAGTCGGGTCAGATGAAGCCGTCGTTGTGAACAGATCAGCCGTTTGTTTATTGAAGAGAGAAACGTGTTTGTAAGTGCCGCCGTTCAGCATGACTTGAAGAAGGACGGCCATGTCATCAGCTCTGGAAAACAGTCCTGCATGGCCGGACACTCCTCCCATTGAGTAAAAAGCTTTTTCGTCGTGAACCTCCCCTTGCAGCGTATACGTCCTGATGTGAGGAAAATGGATGGCCCCGTCACGCGTGTTGCCTAAGCGTTCAGTGGCTGCGAATGCTTTTTCTTTGAAGCCTTTTTGCAGCGGATTGAACAGGGTATGCTTCAGTTTCAGCGGTTTATACAGTTCTTGCTCCGCATAAGCATTGAGGGTTTTTCCGGTTATGTTTTCAATGATGCATCCGAGAAGCATGTACCCGATATCACTGTATACGTGCTTTGTCCCCGGTTTGTATTCAAGCGGGATTTGGGTGAGAAAACGGATCGTTTTGTCCCGTTGTTGTGAATAAAAAGGGCCCGCCGTGTCAGGCTGATAGAAATAAAAACTTGCCGGAAGACCGGATTGATGCTGGAGCACATCAATGACGCGTATGCGGTCTTTCCCTTGAACCGGATCGCTTTTTCTGTCTTTGAAATCGGGAAGGTAAGCCGAGACTTTTTGATATACATCAAGCTTCCCCTGACTGACGAGGCGCTGTAATGCAAAATTCGCCGCGTACATTTTTGTATTGGAAGCTAAATCAAACATAGTTGATGTTTTCATTTTTTTCGGATGGGATAAAAGAACGTTTCCATCATATTTTTTGCTGTAGCCGTATGCTTTCTTTTTTATCACTCGTCCGTCCTTTACGACGACGAGGACGGCGCCCGGGAATCCTGCTGCAATGTCTTTTTCAATCATTTGATCAACCTTTCTGAGCTTTGCTGTATCGTATAATTTGGATTGGGCGAAGGCTTTGTGCTGCGGCAGAAAAGAAAAGCTGATGACCATTGTGAGTATGGCGGCTGCCAGTGTTTTCATATTCTGATTCCTCCCGGCTAATCAAATTCAGCAGCCATGTCATCCGTAAACCCGAAAGCATAAGTGAAGACAAAGCCCGCCGCGTAAGAGATGAAGAGACCGATGATATACAAAACGATCTGGGCCGGCTGTACGAGAAATGAGAGCGGAAGGCCGGAGACACCGATTGAAAAAGTGGCCACTTGAAAATGGGCTTGAAAGGCGCCGCCGATTCCCGCGCCCAAACACGCTGTTAAAAACGGCCGGCCGAGCGGGAGTGTGACGCCGAAGATGAGCGGCTCCCCGATTCCGAGCAGACCTGATGGAAGTCCGCCTCCAATCGCTCTTTTCAATGAGGCTTTTTTTGTTTTCATAAAGATGGCGAAGGCTGCGCCTACTTGACCTGCGCCTCCCATCGCGAGAATCGGGAGAAGCGGGTCATCTCCGATTGATCGGATTAATTCCAGATGCACGGGAGTCAAGCCCTGATGCAGCCCGGTGATGACAAGAGGCAGGAAGGCGGCCCCTAATACAAACCCCGACACTGCTCCCCCGACATTCAATAGCGACAATAAGCCTGATGTAATCAGATCAGAAATAAAACCGCCTACAGGGATAAAGACGACATATGTTACCAGCCCGGTGATAAGCAAAGACAATGTAGGCGTAACGATAATGTCGATGGATTGATGGACGTACTTTCTGATCAACCGCTCGGTATAAGCGATAAAAATCGCGGCGAAAAGCACGCCGATTAATCCTCCCCTGCCAGGGAGCAGATTCTCTCCGAACAAACTGATATTGGCGATCTCAGGGTTAAGGATCAATATCCCCGCAAGGCCGCCCATCGCGGGTGTCCCGCCGAATTCCTTCGCCGCATTGATGCCGACAAGGACGCCGAGGTAAGCAAATAAGCCTGAACCGATAACCGTTAATATAAGCGCGATTTGGGATTCTTTCGGGAGCCAGCCGGCCTGAATGACGGCTTTCGTAATGCCGGTGATTAAACCTGATGCAATGAGTGCGGGAATAAGAGGAATGAAGATGCTTGATAGCTTTCTGAGAAACAGGGTGATGGGTGTTGTGTTTTTTCTGTTGAGATCAGCTTTTTTCCGTGAGGCGGCTTCTTTTAAATCAATGTTTTTTCCGGGTGACATAAGGTTTGCGAAAGCGTCGGCGACATGATTGACGACACCCGCGCCGAGAATGATCTGCAGGGTTTCGGCCTCGACGACGCCTATTACTCCGTCAAGCCGTTTCAGCGCTTCAATATCCGTTTTGTCCTGATCAAAAGGTGTAATTCTTAAGCGTGTCATACAATGGGTAAAGCCTGAAATATTGGATGAACCGCCGCAATTGTCCAGAATATCTTTGGCCAGCGCATGATAAAATGCCTCTTTGCTCATGGAAACCCTCCTCTTTCAGTACAATTTTCCCGCGGAGCTTTGCCTGAAACGCGTCTTAAAAGCGCCTGCGCCGATCATGAAAACGGCGCGGGCTCGTAAAGCACTTTATGATCATTGACTGGGGCGTTCTGACCAAGGGATGATCAGCGGTTTTTTTCTCTTGAAATATGCTGTTCAATGGCTTTGTCAATGAAGCCTTCTGCTTCTTTGAGAAGTGCTTTTGCGTGTGTTTCGTCCGAATTCGTCTTCAGCATGACGATCGCCGTTTTGACATGGCTGCCTGAGGCCTCAAGCGTTTCCCTTGCCTTGTCGTACGGCACGCCCGTGATGCTTTGGATGGTGCCGATTGCCCGTTCTTTCAATTTTTCATTGCTGACATGAACGTCCACCATTAAATTTTCGTACACTTTGCCGCTTTTAATCATCACGGCGGTGGAAATCATGTTCAGAATCATTTTATGTGCCGTCGCCGCTTTCATTCGTGTTGACCCTGTAATCACTTCGGGGCCGACGACAACTTCGATGCTGTGATCGGCATACGTGCTGATCAATGAGTGCTTATTGCATGTGAGCGCGACGGTTTTGGCGCCGATTGTTTTTGCATATTTCAGCGCACCGGCCGCATACGGAGTGCGCCCGCTTGCCGCGATGGCGATCACGGTATCGTCTTCGGTAAGCCCGATTGTCTTGAGATCAAGAGCGCCGGTTTCCTCGCTGTCTTCGATTCCTTCAGCCGCTTGCAAAAAGGCGTCTGCCCCTCCGGCCATCAGTCCGATGACGGTGTCGGGACTTACGCTGTATGTAGGCGGGCATTCAACCGCATCCAGTACACCAAGTCTGCCGCTTGTGCCCGCTCCCGCATAAATCAGCCTGCCGTTTCGCCGCAATGACTGATGGGCAAATTGAACGGCAATTTCAATATCAGGCAGCACCTGCTGAACGGCGTCCGCCACTTTGAAATCCTCTCGGTTAATGATGCGGAGGATTTCCATCGTGTCTGCTTGATGGATTGAAGCGGTCTCTGGATTTCTTGTTTCTGTGGTCAATCTGTGAATGTTAAGCCGGTCTGTCATGAATGTACCCTCCCAAGTCGTTATTACTTGAAGTATATGGGCTTCTGAATATATGTTTCAAGAAAAATCGGCAGGGAAAAGATGAATAATGAAACGCTTTCACAAAAAATGATGCAGAATGTGCTGTTCGCCGATCGGGCCGATCCTGCGCCGCCCTTTATCAATAAAACCGGAAGACCGGTACAAGTTCTGTGCACGATGATTGCGATGATTCACTGCAAGCACGATTTCATCACACCAAGGGAAATAATTTGCGATAAAAGCGGGAAGCTGCAGCATCGCCTGTTTGGCATAACCTTTTCCCTGCTGTGACGCATGTAATGACAGCGCGCTCAGTAAAATGGCAGACACGTTGTTCGAATATGGGGCGATGGTTTCTTTTGAGGTATGTAAAATAAAAAAACCGACTGGGCTGTCTTCTTTTAAAATGACTGTGGGATAACGATCCCGGATGACAAGCGCCTGCGGCAGGACATCTTTCGGGAGAGCGGAGAACATTTTATCTTCTTCACTGAGTACAAACCCGTTCAGCCTGTCTGCATGCTCCGGTTTGTAAAAAGACAGGGTTACATCCATGATATCTTCTCTCCTTTTTTATAATTGATCCAGTTCATCTTCTGATAACACACGGCAGCCTGCCCGTTTTAAAAGAGCGGAAGTGATGCCGTCCCCGGTGATCTTTTTCCCTGAGAAAGTTCCGTCATAGATGAAGCTGCTTCCGCAGGATGGGCTGTTTTCTTTAAGGATGACCGTGCCGGCGCCTATTTCTTTTGCGTATGCCAGTGTTTTTTCCGCGCCGGCCATATATAAAGCGGTAACGTCTTCACCAGATGCCGTTACGATTTTCGCCGTTCCGTTCAGCACATCTTCGCCCGTGCCGCCGATGATTTCCGCCGGTTCGCGGGGAGTGGTGAAGCCGCCCAAAAGTTCAGGGCAGACCATAACAGCTTTCTTTTCATCCACGAGTCTGAGGATTTTTTCCGAAGCGGCGTGGGAGCCGTTATACCTGCATTCGATACCGCCGAGACAAGAGCTGACTAAGATCATCTGTGTCCATTCCCTTCAATATTTATGATACCTCCATCTTAAATGAAATAAGAAAGAAGGGATGAGTTTTTCAGTTAAAAAACGGGTAAAAAAGTTTGAAAATAAAAAAAATAATTTTTCTCTTTACAAATAGGGTACAACCTGTATATAATAACTTTTGTCAGCTCGACGCGGACACAACGGCCCGTTGGTCAAGCGGTTAAGACACCGCCCTTTCACGGCGGTAACACGGGTTCGAATCCCGTACGGGTCATATGGAGGATTAGCTCAGCTGGGAGAGCATCTGCCTTACAAGCAGAGGGTCGGCGGTTCGAGCCCGTCATCCTCCACCATATTTGCCGGCCTAGCTCAATTGGTAGAGCAACTGACTTGTAATCAGTAGGTTGGGGGTTCAAGTCCTCTGGCCGGCACTGTTTTTCTGAAAAATACGGAGGGGTAGCGAAGTGGCTAAACGCGGCGGACTGTAAATCCGCTCCCTCAGGGTTCGGCGGTTCGAATCCGTCCCCCTCCACCATTTTTGGGCTATAGCCAAGCGGTAAGGCAACGGACTTTGACTCCGTCATGCGTTGGTTCGAATCCAGCTAGCCCAGTCTCAGACACCTTTTGCATAAGGTGTCTTTTTTTATCGGTGCTTTACCTCGATTTCCAATTGTTCATCAGATATACTATTTTTAAGCTGCTGTTAAGGCAGTATATTCTGTATTTTCCATCTACACCCTGCCTGAAATTTGGTAAAATAAATGTAATAAAAAAATGAAACCTTTTAAAACAATCAACGTATAGATACAGACCGGTGAAGGGCAGAGGTAAGATAAAACATGGAAAACCTGATTAAAAAAAGAATTAAGCAAGTCAAAAAAGGCGATCAAAATGCGTTTGCGGAAATCGTTGACCTTTATAAAGATAAGATTTACCAGCTTTGCTACCGCATGCTCGGCAATGTCCACGAAGCGGAAGATATTGCGCAGGAGGCTTTTATCAGAGCGTATGTCAATATCGACAGTTTCGATATCAACAGAAAGTTTTCAACGTGGCTTTACAGAATTGCGACCAACCTGACCATTGACCGCATCCGCAAGAAAAAGCCTGATTACTATCTGGACGCAGAAGTGGCGGGAGCAGAAGGGCTGACGATGTATTCGCAGATCGCTGCGGATGGGGTTCTCCCTGAAGACGCCGTATTGTCATTGGAGCTGTCTGACACAATTCAGAAAAAGATTTTAAAGCTGCCTGACAAGTACAGAACGGTTATTGTATTAAAGTATATTGACGAACTCTCTTTAATTGAAATCGGGGAGATTCTGAATATCCCTGTCGGCACCGTCAAGACAAGGATTCACAGAGGCAGAGAGGCTCTTAGAAAACAATTGAGAGATCTTTAAGTGGGGTGATGAAATGAGCTGTCCTGAACAGATCGTGCAGCTTATGCATAAGCATCTTGATGGAGATATCCTTCCTGAAGATGAAAACGTATTAAAACAACATTTGCGGTCATGCGAGAATTGCAAGCGGCATTTCCATGAAATGGAGAAATCCGTAGCGCTCGTCCGAAGCACATCGCATGTCACAGCCCCTGCTGATTTTACTGCCAAAGTTATGGCGAATCTTCCAAAAGAGAAAAAGCGCGCTTCTGTTAAACGATGGATCAAAACTCATCCGATCATTGCAGCCGCAGCGGTTTTTGTGATTTTAATGGGCGGCGGTTTTTTCAACAGCTGGCATAACGACCACAATTTCAGTGTGTCCAAGCAGCCGAACCTTGTCGTACAGAATCACACGGTCACCGTCCCTGAAGGCGAGACCGTAAAGGGTGATGTCACAGTAAAAAACGGCAAGCTGGTCATTAAAGGTAAGGTCGACGGCAATGTGACCGTCGTCAACGGAGAAAAATACATGGCCTCAGCCGGACAAGTCACCGGGCAGATTGAAGAAATTAACCAATTGTTTGACTGGGTCTGGTACGAACTGAAATCGGCGGGTCAGGGCGTTGTGAGCGCTTTAGACCCGAATGAAGATGAGTAAAGCGTATAATCGCTTTACTCTTTTTTTACGGATTGCCACGCTGGCTCATTTCACTTGAGAAATCAAAATGTGGTATAATGAGCACGCTATATGATGTACATATTGCTCATGCAGCACAATTCATAACGGAAAAACGAAATGACTGAATTCTTGGAGGACGAGGAAATGGCTTTTGAGGACATCCCATTTTTGCAATACCTCGGCAATGCCGTTGATATTCTCCTTGTTTGGTATGTGATATATAAATTAATCATGGTCATACGCGGAACGAAGGCGGTTCAGCTTTTAAAAGGAATCGTCGTCATCGTATTGGTCCGGATGGCCAGTTCATATTTGGGACTCAGCACGCTTCAATGGCTGATGGACCAAGCGATAACATGGGGATTTTTAGCGATTATCATTATATTCCAGCCTGAGCTGAGGCGGGCGCTTGAACAGCTCGGACGGGGCCGGTTCTTTTCAAGGAGCGGCACCCCCGTGGAGGAAGCACAGCATAAGACAATTGAAGCGATTACAAAATCGATCAGCTACATGGCGAAACGCCGCATCGGCGCTCTCATCGCCATCGAGCGCGACACGGGAATGGGCGATTATATTGAGACGGGCATCCCGCTTAATGCGCAGGTCAGCTCGGAGCTTTTGATAAATATCTTCATTCCGAATACGCCGCTGCACGATGGAGCGGTCATTATGAAAAATAACGAGATTGCGGCTGCTGCCTGTTATCTGCCGCTTTCTGAAAGCCCGTTTATTTCAAAGGAGCTGGGGACGCGGCACAGAGCGGCTGTCGGCATCAGTGAAGTGACGGACAGCTTAACCATTATCGTATCCGAAGAGACGGGCGCCATCAGTGTGGCCAAAAACGGAGACCTTCACAGAGAATTGACGGAAGAAGCACTGAAAGAAATGCTTGAAGCCGAGTTTAAGAAAAACGCCAGAGATACTTCTTCTAACTGCTGGTACTGGAGGGGCAAGAAAAATGGATAAATTCTTAAACAACCGCTGGGCTGTAAAGATCATTGCATTGCTCTTTGCGCTCCTGCTTTATGTGGCGGTTAACAACAACCAGGCGCCGACTCCGAAAAAGCCGGGGGAATCCTTTTTTCCGACATCAACGACTGACGAGGCTACGCTTACTGATATTCCTGTAAAAGCGTACTATGATGAAGCGAATTACGTAGTCACCGGCGTGCCCCAGACCGTAAATGTCACGATTAAAGGCTCGACAAGCGCGGTGAAAAAGGCGAGACAGACGAAGAATTTTGAGATATACGCTGATATGAATAAGCTGAAGACCGGGACTCATAAGGTCGAATTGAAGGCGAAAAATGTATCGGACGGACTGACGATATCCATTAACCCGTCAGTCACGACGGTTACGATTCAGGAAAAAACGGCTGAAAGTTTTCCGGTTGAAGTTGAATACTACAATAAAAGCAAAATGAAAAAGGGATATACGCCCCAGCAGCCGATTATCAGCCCGAAAAACGTACAGATTACGGGTTCGAAAAATGTGATTGACAACATTTCGCTTGTCAAAGCATCCGTGAACCTTGAAAATGCAAATGAGACCATTGATAGGGAAGTGAAGGTGACCGTCTATGACAAAGACGGCAACGCACTTCCTGTTGATGTTGAACCGTCAGTCATTAAAGTGACGGTTCCCGTGGCCAGCCCGAGCAAAAAGCTCCCTTTCAAAATTGAAAGGAAGGGAAGTCTTCCTGACGGGGTGAGCATTGCGAGCATTGACTCGAATCCGAGTGAGGTGACGGTTTACGGCCCGCAGGATGTGCTGGATTCACTTGAATTTATCGACGGTGTATCTCTTGATTTAGACAAAATTGATAAAGATACGGATGTCGATGCCGACATCCCGCTTCCTAAGGGTGTCACAAAGGTGTCACCGGGGAAAATTACCCTTCATGTTAAGGTGGACAGTGAAGACAAAAAGGATTTTAGCAATGTCCCAATCAAGACGGTCGGACTGGGAGGCTCGCAGCGGATTGAGTTTCTCGACCCTGAATCGCGGGCGATCAATATTACGGCCAAAGGCTCTCCGTCCAACATTAAGGCGCTGAAAAAGTCGGACATTGAGCTGTATGCCAATGTCTCGGGCTTAGATGACGGAGAGCATTCTGTAAAGCTTGAAGTAAACGGGCCGCAAAATGTCACATGGTCCTTGTCAAAAGACACGGTTAAGATCAGGCTGACTTCTAAGAAAAACACAAGTTCAAATAAAAATGACGGCGGCTCCGCTGATTCCGGCAATAAAGACGGCACAAGCGGAGGCGCAGACAAAGACAAGAACCAGGAAGACACTGACAGCGATCAGAATAAAAGTCAAAACCAGGATCAAAATCAAGACCAGGATGAAGACGGATCAAGTGCTGATTCATCTTCAACAGAATGAAAAAGGAGCGATACAAAATGGGCAAGTATTTTGGAACAGATGGTGTAAGAGGTGTTGCCAACAGCGAGCTTACGCCAGAGCTGGCCTTTAAAGTGGGGCGTTTTGGCGGTTATGTCCTGACCAAAGATAAACAGCGCCCGAAAGTGCTGATCGGCCGCGATACACGTATCTCCGGACATATGCTGGAGGGAGCCCTTGTCGCCGGACTTTTATCGATCGGAGCTGAAGTGATGCGCCTCGGCGTTATTTCTACGCCGGGGGTATCCTATTTAACAAAAGCGATGGATGCTGAGGCGGGCGTCATGATTTCCGCTTCTCACAATCCCGTACAGGATAACGGAATTAAATTTTTCGGAGGAGACGGCTTTAAGCTTTCTGACGAGCAGGAGGCCGAGATTGAACGTCTCATGGATGAACCGGAAGACAAACTTCCGCGACCGACAGGCGCGGACCTCGGGCTTGTGAACGATTATTTTGAAGGCGTTCAAAAGTATCTGCAATTTTTAAAGCAGACGGCGGATGAGGATTTCACGGGCATTCACGTAGCGCTTGACTGCGCCCATGGTGCGACATCTTCCATTGCGACACACCTTTTTGCCGATCTTGATGCTGACGTGTCTACAATGGGAACGTCTCCGAACGGCTTAAATATTAATGACGGCGTCGGTTCTACACACCCGGAAGCGCTGAGTGCTTTCGTCAAAGAAAAAAATGCCGATATCGGCCTTGCGTTTGACGGAGACGGCGACCGCCTCATTGCCGTTGATGAAAAAGGAAACATCGTGGACGGCGATCAGATCATGTACATATGCGCGAAGTATTTGAAATCAGAAGGCCGTCTGAAGGATGATACAGTCGTATCAACCGTGATGAGCAACCTCGGTTTCTACAAAGCGCTTGAAAAAGAAGAAATCAAAAGCATCCAAACGGCAGTCGGTGACCGCTATGTCGTAGAAGCGATGAAAAAAGACGGCTATAATGTCGGCGGCGAGCAGTCAGGGCACCTTATTTTCCTTGATTACAACACTACCGGCGACGGGCTCTTATCGGCGATCATGCTTGTGAATACGCTGAAGGCATCGGGGAAAACCCTTTCAGAGCTTGCTGGTGAAATGAAAAAATTCCCGCAGCTTTTAGTAAACGTGAAAGTGACGGATAAATATAAGGTAGAAGAAAACGCTAAGGTGAAGGCCGTCATTTCTGAAGTGGAAAAAGAAATGAACGGAGACGGCCGGATTTTAGTGCGCCCGTCAGGCACCGAGCCGCTTGTCCGTGTAATGGCGGAAGCAAGAACAAAAGAGCTTTGTGACGAATATGTCACAAAAATCGTGGATGTCGTGCGGACAGAAATGGGAGCGGAATAGCGAAGTTTATAAACAGAGAGCGAACAAGACAAGTGCGATCAGCATAAAATGATAGTAACATGATGCCGGGACGGAAAAAAATAATTGACCGTCCTTGGCACATGTTGTAAAATCAAGCTTGTTCAGCCTTTGTTTTTCATTTATAGGAAAGGCGGCATTGTTTGCATCTTTCATAATTATAGCGCCCGAACTAAGCGCCCGAAAAACGGCTTAGTTGACGAGGATGGAGGTTATCGAATTTTCGGCGGATGCCTCCCGGCTGATTCATTTAGATCACAGCCGTAAGGATTTCTTTAAACCGGAGGGGCGACTCTCCGAACAAAGGGAAATCACATGATCTTCCAAAAAAACATGTGGGAGGGGACGATTGAAAGTCCCCTTGTAATCTGACTTTCTTCGTCTCCTTTTACACCTTTAGGAGGAAGAAAAAATGTGTGGAATTGTTGGTTATATCGGTCATCTTGATGCGAAAGAGATTTTGTTAAAAGGATTAGAGAAGCTTGAGTACCGCGGTTATGACTCTGCCGGTATCGCTGTGGCGAATGAGCAGGGCGTGCATGTGTACAAAGAAAAAGGCCGCATCGCCGACCTTCGTGAAGTGGTGGATCAAACGGTTGAATCTCAAGCGGGAATCGGCCATACACGCTGGGCGACTCACGGCGAACCAAGCTTCCTGAACGCTCACCCGCATCAAAGCGCACTTGGCCGCTTTACACTTGTTCATAACGGTGTGATCGAGAACTATGTTCAGCTGAAGCGTGAATACCTTGAAAACGTTGAACTGAAAAGCGACACGGACACTGAAGTAGTCGTTCAAATGATTGAGCAATTTGTGGCAGGAGGACTCAGTACAGAAGAAGCGTTCCGCAAAACACTGACTCTGTTAAAAGGCTCTTACGCAATTGCATTATTTGACGGCGAAAACACAGACACCATTTACGTTGCAAAAAACAAAAGCCCTCTGTTAATCGGCCTTGGAGATACTTTTAACGTCGTGGCATCTGACGCGATGGCTATGCTTCAAGTAACGAATGAATACGTTGAGCTTTTGGACAAAGAAATGGTGATCGTGACAAAAGACGAAGCCGTGATTAAAAACCTTGACGGTGAAGTCATGACACGTGCGTCTTATATCGCTGAGCTTGACGCCAGTGATATTGAAAAAGGCACATACCCTCACTACATGTTAAAAGAAACGGATGAGCAGCCGCTTGTTATGCGCAAAATCATCCAAACGTATCAGGACGAAAACGGCAGACTGGCTGTGGCTGGCGATGTCGCTGACGCCGTGGCGGAAGCGGACCGCATTTATATCGTGGCTTGCGGAACGAGCTACCATGCCGGTCTTGTCGGGAAACAATATATTGAAATGTGGGCAAACGTCCCGGTTGAAGTGCATGTAGCGAGTGAATTCTCTTACAACATGCCGCTTCTGTCTAAGAAACCGCTCTTTATTTTCCTTTCTCAAAGCGGAGAAACAGCGGACAGCCGCGCCGTGCTTGTTCAAGTCAAAGCGCTGGGTCACAAAGCGCTGACAATTACAAACGTTCCGGGTTCCACGCTGTCCCGTGAAGCGGATTACACATTGCTTCTGCACGCAGGCCCTGAGATCGCCGTTGCATCAACAAAAGCGTATACGGCTCAGATTGCCGTGCTTGCGATTCTTGCGTCCGTTGCAGCCGAACGCAATGGCGTTGATATCGGTTTTGATTTAGTCAAAGAATTGGGTATCGCGGCAAACGCCATGGAAGCCCTTTGCGACCAGAAGGACGAAATGGAAATGATCGCGCGTGAGTATCTGACTGTTTCAAGAAATGCTTTCTTCATCGGCCGCGGCCTTGACTACTTCGTATGTGTCGAAGGCGCCCTGAAGCTGAAAGAGATTTCTTACATCCAGGCGGAAGGCTTCGCCGGCGGTGAGCTGAAGCACGGAACAATCGCTCTGATTGAAGAAGGAACACCAGTCTTTGCGCTGGCGACACAAGAACACGTCAACCTGAGCATCCGCGGAAACGTGAAGGAAGTCGCAGCCCGCGGCGCCAACACTTGCATCATCTCGCTAAAAGGTTTAGAAGACGCAGACGACAGATTCGTCCTGCCGGAAGTCAACCCTGCGCTTGCTCCGCTGGTATCTGTTGTACCGTTGCAGCTGATTGCTTACTACGCTGCACTGCACCGCGGCTGTGACGTTGATAAACCGCGCAACCTTGCGAAGAGTGTGACTGTGGAGTAATATATTTAACCCCTTTGGTTATTATATTTGTAGTTTTATAAAAAAGATTGATCATTTATAATAAAGTTTGATTGAAAATAACCTCTTCGGTATGATATCCGTAAGAGGTTATTTTTTATTATTCAGATAAAAGGCGGAGTGAAAATGTTACCCAAATATAATCCCAATAATCCGAGTCTATTAGAATCGATAGTTTGTTTTACTGATATTTTAGGTTTTTCAAGTTTAATTATAAACACACCTAACCTACAGTCTGGAAATCACTTACTTAAAGATCTTCATAAAATTCTTACAAAACAATATGCGTTAATGAGAGAGATGAACCCATATGGTCATTTTAAAACATTTACTGACAATGTCATACTAGCATATCCAAGATTTGAAGATGGTGAAGGGCAATCAGGTAATTTGTTTATGTCATTTATTGATTACCAATTAGAGATGACATTAAATGGGTATTTCTTACGTGGCGGTATTGATTTAGGAGATTACTATGGTGATGATGATTTTGCTTATGGACCAGCGTTAATTGAAGCACATGATTTAGAAAGTAGTAAGGCAATTTATCCTAGAATTATTTTAAGTGATGAAATGATTAAAATGGTATCGCAACACCTGGGCTATTATGGTTCTGCATCATATGCTCCACAGAATTCACATTTATTAATAGATGAAGATGATAAAGTTTTTGTTAATTATTTGTATGGACTACATGAAATATATAACACGACTGAAGATATCATGGAATATATTCAAAAAATTCAAAGTCACAAAGATATTATTTTAACTAAATTGAACCACTTCAAAAGCGATAAAAAACTTTATTCTAAATACGAGTGGGTAGCTCAATATCATAATTATTACTGTGATGAGTATTTTGAAAAGAATGCAATTCAACAATTCAATTTGAAAATACCTAGTATACAGACACGTAATTTTTCTAGAATAGCTATAAGTGATTTAATACTTATTTAAATTTAGGAAGAAGCTAAAGATAGAATGTCCAAGCGAAAACGTTCGCCCTCTATTGGTAAGAAATATAAAGAAGGTTTCGGATAAGGTTAGGGGCTAATTATAAGCCGTGGGTGACAATTCAAGATGTACCTTCATTGGGTCACGTTACACGTACTTCTATTTGTTAGAATATTACGATTTGGTAATTGATATACGTGAACAATATCCACTGCTATCTGTTGAAGAAACAATCGTTATTGCAGATGAGAGTTTGAAGGAGTTTTCTGGTTTGTTTATTTGAGTGATGGTGTTACTGAAAGGAAGTATGTGATTGCTGAGTTCAAGCTATTTCCAAATAAGAAGTCAGCATGATTGAAGTAGAACGTGAAGACAGAGCATTTTTCAACTTTAATATGTTTCATTAATAACCAGCAGAATAAAAGCTATTGTTATCCTCAAATTTTAAGTGGATTAATTGATAGTCATAGAACTAAAGTAATAATCAGAAAAATTTACTAAGAGGTAATGTTATGTATAAAGATATAGCAATTAATTGGGATGTGTTTCAATATAAATTTACTGAGAAGACTAGAGATGTATTTGAATATTTAGCTTATATACTTTTTTGTCATGAGTTTAAAATCGAAACAGGAATATTTAGATACTTTAATCAGCCATATGTGGAAACTTTACCTGTAACAACTGAAGAAGGATGTATTGGATTTCAGGCGAAATATTACGATGCAGGCACTAGTATTGCTGATAAAAAAACAGAATTAAAAAATGCTATTAAGGGCGCAAAAACTAAATACCCTGAAATTGATAGATTTATAATTTATACGAATAAAGAATTGAGTGCAAGTAGTAAGAAAGATACTGTAAAGCCTGAATATCAAACAGAAATTGAAGAATATGGACTTGAGAGAGATATTCTTGTGGAATGGAGAGTCAAAAGTAATTTCGAGATAATGTTAATGAGACCCGAATTGGAACTTATTAGAGATTATTTTTTTAATCCAGATTCAGGAATTAAAGGGTACTTAGCTCAAGTTAAACTTCATAGTCAAAGTAAATTAGAGAATATAAAGTCAACTATAAGATATAGAGACCAAATCATTAAAATAAATAAAAATAATGATTTTGATATCCACTCTTTTTATGAGTCAGAAATTCCATGTTTAATTATTTATGGTGAGGGGGGATCAGGTAAGTCGGGCTTTGCAAAAGATTTATTAGAAAATGAAAATAGAGCTAATATCGCTTTTAAAGCGACAGATTTTGATGTTACTACTTTTGCAGAGTTCTCAAGGAGATTTGGAGAGTATACTTTTGAAGATTATTTAAAGCTTTTCCAAGACGATGAAAATAAGGTTTGTTTGATTGATTCCACGGAAAAAGTATTAGTGATGAATAACCGAGATATATTTAATGAGTTTGTGAACTTATCGATTAAGTATGGATGGAAAATTATTTTTACAGTAAGGACAGTACACAAGGATAATTTTATTAATACTTTTTTAAATGGGGTAAGATATCAAGAATTAAAGATAGAGACTTTGTCAAAACAAGAATTACAATATTTATTAAAGGATTCAGATTTTCCTCTTCCGAAAGAAGAATCCTATATTAATCTAATTTGTAATTTGTTTTATCTGAATTTATATATTGAGATAGCTTGTGAAAGCGATAGCGATATTTTAACAATTGAATAATTTATAGAAAGTATATGGACGTATAAAATTAAAAATACTAATCATTATAGAGAGTTAGATATTCGTAGAGAAAAGACTATTTGTAATATTGTCCTATCTTGTGCGAATAAGGGTGTATATTACTATGAATATCAACTATATGATGATTCAGAAGCAATTGCGGCACTCAGGGAAGATGAAATAATATTCTATGATGAAGTTATGAGAGGATATTCCTTGAGTCATGATATCTACGAAGAAATTGTATTAAAACATATATTTGAAAATTTATATATTAAGAAAGAAGACTGTAAAAGCTTTTTTGAAGAGATTGGTGACAGTTTAGTTGTGAGAAAAAATCTTCGTTTATGGCTTAAAGATAAGTTGGTACAAAAAACTGAAGGTATTAAAGATTTTATTATAGAAGTATTTTATACAAGTAAAATTTCTTCAATTTGGCAAGATGAGATTTTGATAACTTTAATGAGCATTGAAGATAATCAAATTTCAATAAACTTTATAAAATCCATGTTAACTAGAGATGAATACAAATTATTATTCAGGGCAATATTCTTATTAAATACTACGTGTAGAATTATAAATAATGACTTTTGGAATAAAATTTTAACTTCTGAAGAACAAAAATCTGCAAATCTTTATAGATCCACAAAGCCAACTGGAGCAGGATGGGGTTATATTTTTAATTTCATCTATGAAAATCTAACAGCAATAGAATGGAAACCTCAAAATATAATGTTAGTTATTGAATGTTTATATAGTTGGACTTCACATAATGTAAAAGGCATTGAAACCAAACATGCAGGTTTAATTGCATTATATTTATACAATAAAGTAAAAGCTGATAAATCATTAATCTATAAGTTAAATGATAAAAAAATCGAGAAAATAAATAATGTAATATTATCAAGTGCCTGGGAAATTGACAGTGAGTTATCTATCATTGTAGAAGAGGTAACAACAGATACAGATTTTAATCATCTGCATAAATATTATGATTTGTGTGTGCAGGGATTAACTAATGTATACAATTGTGGAAATTTAGTTGACTCGAATCCTAAATTAGTATTTGATTTAGCAAATAAATATTGGTTTTTTAAAGACAGTATGTTTTATAGTCCACGTGAAATTGAAGATGCTTTTAAACTAAATGACTCAACTTCTCATGATTATTATCCATCAAGTGCCTTTCAAACTCCTATATTTAGACTATTGCAGTCTAGCCCTTGGGAGACAATAGATTTTATTATAGAGTTATTCAATAAGATAACCATAGATTACTCCAATTCGGAATTGGTCGAGAAGTATGATGAACTCTTAACAATTAAAATTAATCTATCTAATGGAAAAGAAATAGAGCAAGTAGCGAGCGAACGTTTATGGCTGATGCACAGAGGTACATATCCAGCTCCTAATTTACTTGAAAGTATCCTGATGGCGTTAGAAAGATGGTTATTACTTGTTTTCGAAGAAATACCAGGTGTTATAGAAAAGATTTGTATAAAACTATTAAGTTCTCAATCGGCAGCTCTAACATCAGTAGTAGTAAGTTTAGTGGAGGCATACCCTCAAAAGTTATTTAACATCGCATGCATATTAATTTCTTCCAAAGAGGTTTTTATATTAGATAACATCCGAGCTGTTAAAGAATTTGGTTCAAATTTTTTGAAGGGTGTAGTTCCGGCTAACAAATTGTATGAAGACGAGAGAATAAGGACCAATAATCAAGCTTTTAGAAAGAAAAGGCTAGAAGATGTAATTCTTGAGTATCAATTAAATTTAGAAAAACTACCTATTGAAGTTTTAGAGAATAGAAATAAAATTTTATATAGTCAACTCGATAAAGTGTTTGAGAAAATAGAGCAATTTGAGGAAGAATATCAATTCGTATACTATAGAATGGATATCAGAAAATTAAAGCTTGATACTGATAATTTTTTCGAAAAGGATGGACACACATATGCCTCTTTGGTGACAGAACTACCTGCTTCTCTAGTTGAAATTCATAATAAAACGGAAGAGAAAAACAGAAAAATATTTAATAGAAATGATTTGTATATGTGGTCAATTGCACGTTTTGAGCATAAAAGGGATAGTGAAAAGTATATAGACTATGAAAATAATCCTTTAAAAGCCTTAGGGGAAGCTAGAGAAATTTGGGAGAGTGAAAATAATGAATATTTTTATCTTCAGAAGTATGCTCCGATATATGTTTTCGCTATATTAATAAGGGACTATAAAGAATTAATTTCAGAAGATGACTGTCACTACTGTAAAGATAGTATTTTAAATTTTATTGAATTGAACATTGAAAGTGGGAATGTTATTCAAACAGGAAGTGGTTTTGAAGCGGCAATTTATATTTTGCCACTAATAATTTCTAATGAAGATATGAGTGACATATCTCTAAAGAAATCTATTGAATTACTTTTAATATTAATACTAGATTCTAATAAACTAGTAATTCAAACTTTTTCAACCAAAATGTGGGAAACAAATTTTAAAATAGCATCAGGTATTTTCTGTGGTTATGTTGAATTAAAACCTCTATATGATTCAGAGGTTAGAATATATAATGGAATTTCATCGATTGAATTTATCAATAAAAATCAACATGTAATAAATAATATTATAAAAAATGTCTATGCTATTCCTAATGATTTTTCACATTTAAGTTATAATTCGTTACTTAATTTAAATATGCTTTTGGCACCAACTAATGAGATTACTGTAATGAAATCAATAGAAATCGGAAAAAATATTTGGGAAATCTTATTTGAAAAACGACATAAAAGAAGAGAAGATGTTGTAGCAAATATAGAAACCGAAATGGAGTATATTAAATGGTTGGCAAAATATTTGATGTGTATATCATTAGAGGAACAAAAGAAATTAATAAGAGCTTTTGAACCATTTATAAATAGTTGTGAAAGCTTTGAATGGCTTTTAAGAGATATTATTCTTAAACAAGATGAAATGGATAAGTATGATGAGTTTTGGAATATATGGAATAATATTCAACCTATTATAATATCTTTATGTAAAAAAACAGAAGAAAGGGATAGAACCGTTTCTTCAAGAGAATATCATGATGATATTCATCAAATAGTTATAACTTATTTATTTGCATTCCACTGGTGGAACGATAAGATAAAATCTTGGCATTCATTAAAGAAGGATGACCATTTATTTTTTAGATATATAAGTTATGAATTAGGTTATAAGCCAGGTGTTTTGTATGCGATTGGAAGAGTTTTAAATACTGTTGGATATAATAATTATCTTTCACAAGGGATTGATTGGTTATATGAAATAATTAACAATAATCCGCATCTTGAACAAAAAAAGTTAGAAGTGAATACGGAATATTATATAGAAGAGTATATGCAACGATATATTTTAGAAAATAGATTGAGTTTCAAGAAAAAACCCGCATTACGTAATAAAGTGATAGTTGTTTTGAATTTTTTGGTCAATAGAGGTTCTACAGTTAGTTATATGCTAAGGGAATCTATTGTGTAGTAAAAATAGTTGAATGCTAACTTAAGATTATTATCTTTAAAAATAAATATAAAATAGTAGGAGTGTATTTAATGGTGAAATGTAAAGAATGTCAAGGCGCATGACAAATATGTCCTGACTTTACCGGTCAGCAGAACAAATATTGTTCAAAGTCACTATTTCTTTTATCTTTTGGTTGTTGTGATCGGGGCTGTAATATCTTATGGTATTTTCTTTGTATACAGCCTGAGTGCTGAGGAACCTGTTGACGGCATTTTGAATATTGTCTCTTTCGGAACGTTCATCGTTCTCTTTGCCGGTGCAATCGTTTATCCTCTTCTCTACATTATGGGCCCGGAAAAGTCTGATGCGATTGTGATTGGAGGTGCAATGGGAGGGCTTTTTACTACCTTTGGATTGCAAAGTGTCGTTGGTTATGTAACAGAAAAATTACCACTGTCATTTTTGCACATAAATCCTTCTTTATATGTCCCTATTATATATATCATTATCGGCGTTATATTATATATCATTTCTTTTTTCATTGCCGCAGCTATCTATCGTAAAAAAGAATTTACAACAGGATAAGGCATGGCACGGGCTCATAAATTTACTTAAATTCCAAGCAGAAAGCCGCCCGCACAATGGGCGGCTGTTCTTCTAATTAAAACTGCGTTGTCACATCGTACTCATAATCAATCTTCAATTTTACATTTTTCATAGTCGATTTAGCTGTTGCGAGTGTGTTGTATTTAAAATTCCAGATGCTTGCCGCTGTGAGGTTATCATCCAGTGTAATACCGTAATTTCCTTGTGTGGAGCTGTTTGCAAGTGCACGGTGCCACACTTTATTTTCTTCCGACATGATGTAGTGGCTTGTATTTCCTTGGCTTGGTGTTTGGGTTGCGGTGGTGTTGATTCTTTTCACTGTGGCGTCTCTTGGAATGCTTGTCTGTTTGGTTAAGTCGAGTCTAAGAGCAGTTGAATCTGATCCATTCGGACTGAGGCTTGTATTTCCATTATTTTCAGCTGTGCCGCTGAATGAGAAAGTCTCACTGCCGGATTTGATTCGGTCGTAAATGGAGAGTGTAAAGTACATATCGTCAGTGTAGGAGCCGCGGGACACTTTCACGTAGAACGTCTCGTTATTTTCTTTCGCATCTGTATTCGCATAGATAAAAGGCAGTGCCGTATCAGGATTTATCACTTCTGTGCCTTTACTGATCAGTACTTTATTTTTATTATAAATTTCAATGTCCATTCCCTTGTATTCACTTCTTGTTGAACTCCTGACATAAAGTCTTTCTCCCTTATTTGCCGTGAAAGTGAAATACGAATCTTTTTCCCCTTTTGGCAATATGGCAGTATCAATATTTTTATATTTCCAGTAGCCTACTGGATTGGCAGTTTCAAATGAATGATTTCCTGTAATGGCGCTTATTTGTAACGAGTTCTTTTGAGACGCAGAGGCTGAAGGTGAAGATGCAAACAATGCGCCTGATAAAACGATGACACTGACAAATAGAATCAATATACACTTCTTCATGGAAAAATCCCCCTTTTTGACTACATCATACATAAAAACATTAGCTATGTAAACATTTGTTATTTAAGGTTAAAATCTACTGGAAGACAGCCGATAAAAACACTAGAACATCATCTCAAGCGGAGGTTAAAAACATGCGCCTAAACGCTCGATATATAAAAAATCAAGTAATGGCTCAGCAAGTGCTTCAGCGGTATTCTTCCAAAACAAATGTGAAAGATGCGGCAAAAGGAACGGACAGCTTATTGATTCAGGCAGGCGGGAGCCGCGATCTGAGCCAGGTGAATTATTCAAGGAGCGGTGTCACTGAGAAAGGGAGCAGCCTGTCCCGTTTATATCAATCCGCAAATCAGAAAACCGTTACGGATACTGGGAATGAGACGGTGATTCAAGCCAATAATCCGTATGAGTCTGAGAGTGATATTGCGAGCAAGATTCTTAATGAGAAATACAGCCGTATCAACGAAATCAATAAACGAAAGCCTGATCCTTTAGGTTATATTAAGGACAAATATCAGCGTGCCAATTCGCCTTATTTCAGGAGTGATTTATCGGAATCAGAGCGTCAGGCCGCTTATCATAATGAAACGGAATGGCTGTTTAAAGGGAAAGCCCAAAGCTATGATTTTCGTGATGCGGCATTTCGGGGTGAAACGCTCAGCGGAGAGATTGAGGGAGAAAATGAAAAGGTGTTTCAGCGCGGGCAGGTCAATCAGCAGATTGAGATGCTTTTCCATCGGAATCATATTCAGATTCCGGAGGGCGCGAACCTTACATTTACGATATCACCGATTGATTATCTGTTAAAAGTGAGCGGAACGGACGATGAAGAGCTCACTAAGCAGATTGAAGCCGTCTTAAACTCTGGGGAAAACAGCAAAGAGCTGTTTGCGCACATCATTCGGAGCCGGAGTGATGATTCCTCGCAGTTTACGGCAGAAGCGTATGAGAAATATCAAGTCGTTCGGGAAATGTATGAGGTGACCGGCTATCATCTGAAAGACTTGCAGATTGTGAACGGAAAGTACGTCACAGAAGACGGCCGCGACCTTTTAGACGTCTATAAAGAAGCGCTGCAGCAAGATCCTTTGCTGAGACATACGGCCGCAGAAGCAGCCGCCCATTACGGACAGGGGCTCACGAAGCTGGCGAGAACGGGGTATGATGCCATTCCTGATTTGGTGCTGTCAATTGATTATAGAGACGGGTCTCTGCGTGACGTCGGCCAACGCAAGCAATACGGATCAGGGGATACGGACTGGCTTTCTGAATGGAAGCGGCAGCTGGGCGTGCGTATATAAAATTAAAAAGCTGACGAAATCTCTTCGTCAGCTTTTCTATATTCGTCTTCTTAAAATTCCTCATACTCCGCCGGGTCTTGGCCATTTATGCGTCCGTCCGCGCGGGTAAGCGAATCGATGATCTTCATGTCATTTTCATCAAGGGAGAAATCAAAAACGGAGATGTTTTCAAGCTGGCGCTCGGGCGATGCTGATTTTGGAATCGGGATGGCGCCCAGCTGGATATGCCAGCGTAAAATGACTTGAGAAATGGTTTTGCCGTATTTGTCCGCAATCTGTCCGAGTTTTTGATCGTTCAATACTTCTCCGGCGCGGGATAACGGGCTCCATGATTCTGTCACGATGCCCTGTTCCTCATGCCATTGACGCTGCTGCTGCTGATTAAAAGCGGGATGTAATTCAATTTGGTTAATGCCTGGCTTTACGCCGGTTTCACGTTCGAGCCGTTCAATGTGTTCAGGCAGGAAATTGCAGACGCCGATGGAACGGATCAGGCCCCATTTTTTCGCATCAATCAGTGCCTGCCATGCTTCCGTGTAGCGGTCTTGTTTCGGATTCGGCCAGTGGACAAGATACAGGTCATAGTAATCCAGACCGGCGCGATATAAAGATTCTTGGATTGTCTGTACCGCTTTGTCATATTCATGGTAGCGCCCCGGAAGTTTGGACGTCACGTATAACTGTTCTCTCGGAACTGAGCTTCTGCGGATGGCTTCACCGACCATCCCTTCATTTTCATAGTTATAAGCAGTGTCAATCAGGCGGTAGCCGATATCAATGGCGCTGTTGACGGCATGAACGCCGTTGTTCCCGTTAAGAGCGTATGTACCGAAGCCGATCGCGGGAATGCTTGTCCCATCCAGCAGTTTCTTTTGCGGAATTGCTGCAGTCATCATTAAATCCCTCCTTGGTTTCTACTTTACCATTAATCTTACAAATGAAACATAATAATGGAAGAAAGTGAGATGACCTGCACATGAAAAAAGCTGACGGAAAACCGCCAGCTTTATATTTGAAACATCCATGCAACGACGGGGCCGAAGACCGACCCTAATACGGCGCAGAGCGTCATGGAAACAGAACTCATGGAGACTGTTAATTCTCCGTATTCCATCGCTTTTGAGGTGCCGAGCGCATGGGAAGCGCTCCCGAATGCGATTCCTTTTCCGAGTGAACTGCGGATGCGGATCCACTTGAGAAGCAGCGGGCCTAAGATGACGCCGGAAAACCCTGCGATCATGACGAACACGACTGTCATGGAAGGGACCCCGCCGATTCCTGATGCGATTTGAATGGCGACCGGAGTTGTGATTGATTTTGGAATGATTGACAAAATCAAACTCCGGCTGATGCCGAACAGTTCTGCAAATAACAGGCCGCTGACCATTCCGGAGAATAAACCGGCCAGCACGCCGCCGATAATCGGAAACATATACTTGATTAACATACGGCGCTGCTTATAAAGCGGGTATGCCAAAGCCACCACGGCCGGGCCGAGCAGTGAATTGATCCATTGTCCGCCGATCATATACTCTTTATACGAAATATGAAAAACAAGCAGCACAGCGATTATGAAAATCGTAGTCGTCAGAACGGGTATGAGAAAGGGATAAGGAAAGCGCACATATAATTTCACCATGGCCAGATAGGCGGCGGCCGTGAACAAAATTATAAGGATTGCGATACATGTTTGCTGCACTTCTTTTTCTCCTTTCTCTGATTGGCTTTATGCTCTAACAGCTGGCTGGCGTACCCTGCGGCGATCATTGTGACGAGAGTGCTCAGCACAACGATCAAAAACAGGGCCACTCCGCTTGCGGAAAACAGTGACGGATAATTGATGACCCCCGTCATGGCCGGAATGAATAACAACGGAAGAAAAGACAGCAAAAATCCCGCTCCGTCTTCAATCATTTTGACGGGAATGATCTTAACCGATAAACATATGATGAGCAGGATCAAACCGATAATGCTGCCGGGAATGGGCAGATGACAGAGCTGCTGAATGGCTCCCCCGATAAAGGAAAATGCGAATAAAATAATGATTTGCAATATGATGCGTATGACTTTCACGACGATGCTGTTCTTTGGAGAAGAGCAGCTTCCCCCTTTCTTGTTGCTTCGGTAAGTTTCTTTACTTTTGGTGCATATATTTGTACTATACAAATATATGTATGCAAAAAATTTCTATATGTTTTCTGAGTAAATGTGCATATGTTTGTATTATACAACTAATATTGCTGATGTCAATTGTAAGGAGTGAAGCCGTTTGTCAAAACAAGATCCGATTGAATTAATTGAATATGAGCTCACCACTTTTATTAGGAGGGCTGTTTATCTTGATAACTCCGACCGCAAAATCGGAAATCTGGAAAGGGCCTCGTATTTGTTATTACGGCAGCTGGATGAATTCGGACCGGCGCGTGTGAAGGAATTGGCCGAATCCTTTAAGCTTGATATTTCTACATTGTCGCGCCAGGCCGCGGCCTTGGAGGCGAAGGAGCTGATCCAGCGTTTATCCGATCCTTCCGACGGACGGGTCAGTCTTTTTGCGATTACGAAGCTTGGCAGGCAGAGGTTAAAAGCTGATAAAAAGATGCGACTTGATCGATATGAGCGCATGCTTGATGATTGGTCCGGCGATGAAAAAGAAATGTTCGGCAGGCTTTTGCTGCGGCTGAATGAGGCATTTATCGATTAGTGAATGATTTTTCCCGGTTAAGCAGGATTATGGCGTATATGAAGGAGAATGGAAGAGGGAAGGCTTTACGCCATTCTGCTTTAGCAAAAATTTTATAGAATGGGGGGCGGAAAACATTTATCCCGGGAAATAGTGTTTCTCGGAGATTGCAGCTTTTATTATCTTAATATTCATAATTTATTAAAATGAAAACGCTTTAATTTGAGTATTCTGGTTTAGGGTGTAAGGTGTTTACCTGAAAAAAACAATTGTATTTTCCACGAAAATTTATTATGATGAGATAAGGAAATTAGAGATTATATAACAATAGGAAGATAGAATATTTCTAATATTGCGGGAAATGAAGATTGAGTTAGGTTCAAACAGGTGCACCTTCTGCTTCATTATTTCACATATATCTGAGCTGTTAAGAGGAGGAAGCGAAGTGGCAAACAAAGAATTAAAGAGAGGCTTAGGCGCGCGTCATATCCAGATGATTGCGCTGGGCGGCACGATCGGTGTCGGTTTATTCATGGGGTCATCCAGCACGATTGAATGGACCGGGCCGTCCGTTCTGCTTGCTTATGCGATCTCCGGTATCTTTATCTTTTTTATCATGCGTGCGATGGGCGAAATGCTCTATGTAGAGCCGAGTACAGGGTCGTTTGCGACATTCGGCCATAAGTATATACATCCGTTAGCCGGCTATATGACGGCGTGGAGCAACTGGTTTCAATGGGTGATCGTCGGGATGTCTGAAATTATCGCCGTCGGTTCGTATATGAAATATTGGTTTCCTGATCTGCCTGCATGGATTCCCGGCATTATCGCCATGGCCATTCTCGGTGCGGCGAATTTGATTTCGGTAAAATCTTTCGGTGAGTTTGAATTTTGGTTTGCCATGATCAAAATCGTAACCATTATTCTGATGATTGTTGCCGGAATCGGGATTATTTTCTTCGGTTTCGGTAACGGCGGCCATGCGATCGGATTATCTAATTTATGGTCGCACGGCGGTTTCTTTACAAATGGGTTTTCCGGATTTTTCTTTGCGTTATCACTGGTCATTGCGGCTTATCAAGGGGTCGAACTGATCGGGATTACGGCGGGGGAAGCGAAGGACCCTCAAAAAACGCTGCGAAGCGCGATTCAGAGCATTATCTGGCGGATTTTGATTTTCTACATCGGTGCGATTTTCGTTATCGTCACCGTGTATCCGTGGGATGAGCTTCACTCACTCGGCAGTCCGTTTGTTTCGACATTTGCGAAAGTCGGAATTACGGCAGCGGCCGGCTTGATTAACTTTGTTGTGATTACCGCTGCGATGTCCGGCTGTAACAGCGGGATTTTCAGCGCGGGACGCATGCTTTATACATTGGGCGTGAACGGTCAGGCGCCGAAATTTTTTAAGAAAGTTTCTTCGAGCGGTGTTCCGATATTCGGTACGCTTGCAGTATTAATCGGACTTGTGATCGGTGTCGTCCTGAACTATATCGCGCCTCCGAAAATTTTTGTCTATGTCTACAGCGCGAGTGTGCTTCCGGGAATGATTCCGTGGTTCGTCATTTTAATCAGCCATCTCGGTTTCAGAAGAGCAAAGGGCGCTGAGCTTGATAAGCACCCGTTTAAAATGCCTTTTGCGCCAGTGACAAACTATTTGACGATCGCTTTCTTATTGATGGTGCTGGTCGGCATGTGGTTTAACAAAGATACGCGGATATCTTTGGTCGTCGGGGTGATTTTTCTGGCGATTGTGACGGTCAGCTATTATGCGTTCGGCATTGGCAAGCGCATGCCTGATGAAGAATCGAAAATAGAAGACGCTGTATAACTCAAAAAGACACCTCTCTTAAAGGGGTGTCTTTTTCGGCTTGTCCGCGAGTGGTATACTGGATAAAAAAGCAGAACCGGGGGAAACATCGATGAGTCACTACCGTACGTTATTATTTGATATAGACAATACGCTGCTGGATTTTACCGCTTCAGAAACCGATGCTCTTCAAAAATTGTTTCAAGGTTCAAAGCTGGACCTGACGGCAGAGGTGGAGGCCCGTTATAAAGCGTTAAATCAAGGGTTGTGGAAGGCGTTTGAAGAGGGTGAAATGACCCGCGATGAAGTGGTGAATACAAGGTTTGCCCTTTTGTTTAAAGAATACGGCCTCGAAGCGGACGGCGTGCTGATGAATCAGACGTACCGCCAATACTTAGAAGAAGGGCACCAGATGATAGACGGAGCTTATGAGCTGATTGAAAGGCTGAGTCCTTCATTTGATTTATACATTGTGACAAACGGGGTGTCGCGATCACAATATAAGCGGCTGGGCGACTCCGGTCTGTATCCGTTTTTTAAAGATGTGTTTGTTTCTGAGGATACGGGTTTTCAAAAGCCGATGAAGGAATACTTTGATTATGTGTTTGCGAGAATTCCCGGTTTTTCTGCCGAACACGGGCTTATTATCGGCGATTCATTGAGCGCGGACATAAAAGGCGGTCAGATGGCGGGAATTGATACATGCTGGTTTAATCCCGGGAAGAAAGAAAATGAGTCCGGGATCATCCCGACGTATGAGATTCAATCGCTTGATGAGCTGTATGATGTATTGAAAGTAGAACGAAAAGCCGCCGCTCATCTGTAAGGAGAGGATTAGGATGAAGATTGCACATACGAAGTTACTGATCAGGGGTTTTGCGTTACTGTCCATCTTTCATACGATTCTTCAGCTTCCTTCCGGCCGGGGGGATCTGAAGGTTTTTTTGTCTGCACTCGTGGTGCTGCTGACGGCTAATGACTGTCTGCGGCCGATATATATGAAGAGACGGCCCGCCATATATCACGGATCTTTTCTTCTGAGCAACGTGATGGCAGGATTTCTGCTATACAATGTCTATTGTGCGGGAACGCAGGCCATAATGGTGCTTTTATTGGTGGAGGTCCTTATCACTGATCATCAGATTTCAGCTGTTTTGGTAACGGTGAACGCCGCCGCATTTGGCGGAGCTTTATATGCCGCCGGAGCGGGTGTCAGTGATATTGTGCTGCCATACTTCATCATGTTTGCGGTGATTTATTTATATCGGAAAAATCTGCAGGAGAAGTCGAAGGTTGAATTGCTGAACCGAGAGCTGAAGACGGCTAACGCCACATTGAAGGAATATTCGGACCGCATTGAGGAACTGGCCGTTACGAAAGAAAGAACAAGAATTGCGCAGGAGCTGCATGATTCGCTCGGTCATTATCTGGCTGCTCTGAAAATGAATTTGGAATTTGCCGGGAAGACAGCCGGGCATCAACTCATTCATAAGGCGCATGATCTTACGAAAGAGTCCATTTTGAAGCTACGCCAGGCGGTTACGCTGCTGCAGGGCTCTTTGTCGGGGCGGGAATTTGAACAAGCGCTCCGTGACATTTTCAGCCATTTTCAAGAGGCGGGAAGCATACGCTTCGAGCTTGAGATGGATGCAGCCATAGAGGCGGCACAGCCGGATGTGAAGCACTGTCTTTATCAATCCGTTCAGGAAACGATTACGAATGCGATGAAGCACGGACATGCTTCATATGTTTCCGTCCGGATTCAAAAAGACCGGAACATGATAGCGGCACATATTCATAATAACGGCTCAGCCTGCGGAACGATCATAAAATCAAACGGTCTGAAAGGAATTGAAAAAAGAGCGGCCGCACTTGGCGGAGAAGCCGTTTTCTCTTCCGGAAATGAAACGGGTTTTGACGTGAAAATAAGGATTCCGTGCAAGGAGGAATGATCAAGTGAATGTCATGATCGCAGACGATCAGTCTATTGTAAGAGAGGGGCTGAAAATGATCCTGAGCCTCCACGAAGGAATTGAAGTATCAGGAGAAGCTTCCTGCGGCGAAGAAGTTCTCAATCTGCTTCCGCAAACCGAAACTGATGTGATTTTGATGGATATCAGAATGCCCGGCATGGACGGAATCGAAGCGACAAAAGCGGTAAAAGACAGATATCCGTCTGTGAAAGTCATCATTCTGACAACGTTTGAAGATGGACACTATATTTTTGCCGGGCTGAAAAGCGGTGCTGACGGTTACATCTTGAAGGATGCTGATTCAGATGAAATTGTCGCCTCTCTTAAAGCCGTTTGTGAAGGGAATATGATGCTGAACCCCAAAGTCACGGTTCAAGTCGTAAAAGCGCTCAATCATATGGACATCCCTGCCGTGCAGGAGGAACCGAAATCAAATCTGACGGAGATTCTCACGCCGAGAGAGCTTGATGTGGCAAAGCACATTATGGAAGGCAAAAGCAATAAACGCATTGCCGCAGACTTGTTTCTGACTGAGGGCACCGTGAAGAACTATGTATCCAGAATCCTCGACAAACTTGAAGTCACAAACAGAACCGAGCTTACATTATATTTGCAAAAAATGATATAACCCCCGCTTCACCCTCCTCTCTTTTTCTCTTCAAACATATGACGAAAGTAATATCCATATCGAGTACGAAAGTGAATAGAAAACAAGAATTTCAAAGAGTAGAATAAGTGCAGACATGATACAAGGAGTGCTGCACGAATGCTCGAATTAACCGATTTGACAAAGAAGTACGGCGATTTCACCGCCGTCAATCATATATCGCTGCGCGTCGAAAAAGGGGAAATATTCGGCCTGCTGGGGCCGAACGGCGCCGGAAAATCAACAACGGTGTCAATGATCAGCACCGTGCTCTCACCGACGGGCGGAACAATCTGCATTGACGGAACACCATTACAGGAACAGCCTGCGGCCATAAAAAAAGTGATGGGTGTCGTCCCGCAGGAAATAGCCTTATATCAAGCGTTAAGCGCAAAGGATAATTTGGCTTTTTTCGGGAGTCTGTACGGACTTTCCGGTAAGGAGCTCTATAAACGGGTTGATGAAGTGCTGGACATCATCGAATTAAAGGAACAGCGCAGCCAAAGAGTGTCTGAATTTTCAGGCGGTATGAAAAGACGGGTGAATATCGGCGCTGCTCTAATGAATGAACCGAAACTATTCATTTTAGATGAACCGACCGTCGGAATTGATCCGCAATCCAGACACCATATTCTTGAAACCGTTAAGACGTTAAATCAAGAAAAAGGGATGACCGTCATCTACACGAGCCATTACATGGAAGAAGTCGAATATCTCTGTGAAAGAGCGGCGATCATGGATCACGGCTCAATCATTGCTTGCGGGACGAAAGACGAATTGAAACAGTCAGCAAAAGCCTCTGATACCCTGATTGTGAATACAGAGGATCTGAATGATGAGGCCGTTCAAAAAATCCGCCGCATTCCCGGTGTGTCTGAGGCTGCCGTCAGCCATCAGAATATTTCTATGCTCGTTTCTGCGGCAGATCGGAATATCCTTGATATTGCGGATGATATCAGAAAAACCGGTATCACCATCAAGGGCATTCATTTTGAGGAAGCGAATCTGGAAAGCATCTTCCTCCGGCTTACCGGCAAAACGCTGCGGGATTCATAGGGGGGCGTCATGAAAACATTATTCAGGCTGATTTTATTAGATTTTCGGTTATTGACCAGGGAAAAGTCTTTCTATATAAAACTGATTCTGTTTCCGGCGCTGATGATTTTTATTTTAGGAACAGTTTTTCACGGCGATTCGAAAGTGAAGTCATTCAAGACCGCGTTTTATAATGCGGATCACGCGGAGAGTTCTTTAGGAGACGCATTAAAGAATGACGTTCTGAAACAAAATGATCTTATCCGTGTAATAGACATAAGCAGTTATCAAGAAGGGAAACAGCTTGTCGAAAGCGGCAAAGTCTCCGTTTTTGTATACGTGCCGAAAGGGTTTGCAAAAGCGGCAGAAAACAATAAAAAAACAAGTATCAAAGTCATCTCAGACCAACAAGACTCTGTAAACGGAGACATTGTTGAAATGATGGCCGATTCGTTTGTTACCAGACTAAAAGCGGAAAACAGTGAGGAAAAAGCGGTGCTGAAGCAGTCGGGACATCTGTCAAAGAAGGATGTCAGCAGCATAATCAGCGGCCTTTCCAGTGAACATGAACAGGCTGTCACCATACCGAAACGGACGGCCGGCAATCAAGCGGCTCCGATTGATGCGATGCAGTATTATTCAATCGCGATGGTCGTCATGTTCTCCATCATGACCGCGTTTGCGCTCATTCACGGCATAGTGGAAGAAAGACAGCAGCACACGTTATTCAGAATCAAATCAATGCCTGTTTTACATATACAGTACGTGGCGGGCAAGCTTTTGGGAATCATGTTTGCCATCCTTGTGCAAATGGCTGCCGTCATCATCGTAAGCAGCATCTTGTATCAGGTAAAATGGGGCAACTTATTTGAGATATTGCTGGTTACGATCGTTTATTCTTTTGCGATCGGCAGTATTGTGCTTCTGTGGGGGGTTACTGCAAAAAACCACGAGACCGTCTCAAGCATGGCGGCTCCCATTTTGTATGGATTCAGTTTTTTAGGCGGAAGCTTTATCACAAAGGAAAGCCTGCCTGACAGTTTGAAAATCGTGCAGGAGCTGATACCGAACGGGAAAGCCATAAACAGCTATGTAAGTGTCACCCAGCATGCAGGTCTGAGCGGTATTTCGGCGGATTTGGCAGAGCTTTTTGCCATCGGCGCTGTGTTTTTATGTTTGACCATATGGGTGTTTAAGCGGAAGGAGGCTGTTTCATGACGCAGCTGTTATTCATGATCAGACATCAGCTGAAACTGATGCTGCAAAATCGGGCCGCCATCTTTGCGACGATTTCCGTTCCGCTCCTCCTGACTTATTTCTTTTCCTTTTCTGCGGATGACAGTCAGCAGAGGGAAGTATATGTGGCTGATGCGGATCAGAGTGTCTTCTCGGGACAATTTATGAAAATGATTCAGACAGCCGGCCATGTAAAAGTCACGAAGGTAACGGAGGACGTTTTAAAGACAAAAGTCAATCATCAGGATATTTCCTTCGGATTGCTGATTGGCTCTCATTTTGAAGAGACATTATTTTCCAGAGACGAATTGAATGTTTCATTTATTCAGAATGAAGAAAAGGGTGATGCTGTTTTGACAGAGCAGCTGATTGCCCAGCAGGCGGGAACCCTGAAAAAAATAGTCCGCGATGCAAAGGTGATGTCCCGGACGCTGCACTCTGACGGGAAGCAGTCGGCGTCTGATCTGCTGAAGGATATTCAGGACCGTTCTGCCGTCACAGTTGACCGCCATCACGTTTATGCAGGCGGACAAGCGGCCGGCAGGCTCATCGGTTTTTTAGTGATGTTTATTTGGTTCGTTGCGGTCCAAAGCTTGCGGTCATTTATAGATGAACAAGAAAATCATACATATGCAAGATTGCTGAGTACGCCCGTTTCCTATACGGCATATGCCATCTCTAAGTTTGCGGCGGCGTATCTTTTCGGACTTCTGCATATTATAGTGATTCTCGCTGCGGGAAAATTCATGCTGCATATCCGTTTTGCCGATCACGTTCTTGCTGCGGGAGCGGTGCTTGCGGCCTGCTCATTTGCGCTCACTTCTGTAACGATGGCGGTAATACCGTTTATGAAAAGCCAAAAGCAATTCACATCGCTTGCTTCCGTATTTATAGCTGTCACGGGTTTATTGGGAGGGGCCTTCTTCACTTTAGATTCGGCTCCGGAGTACATGCGGACGCTGTCTTTGTTTACGCCTGAAAAATGGGCGATCGGCGCGTTTCAAAACAATGGGGGCAGCAGCACGCAGATTGCGCCGCTGAGCCTGTTTCTTGCTGCCGGCGCAGTGTTTCTGGCCTTGTCACTTTATTTGATAAGCCGGAATATGAAAAAACACGGTTAGGAGGATGACTGCTTTGTATATGGCAGAAGTAATCGGAATAATAGAAATGCTCGCGGGAGCCGCAATGAACGTATGGATCGGCAAACTGGGAAAAACCTTTTTCGGTAAAGATGACAGAAGTTCAAGGATCGTGTTAAGAATCTGCGGCATCTTTCTCATTATCAATGGTGCTTCCAGAGCGTTTCATATCTAGTTCACAAAGTTTTCCGGACTATTCACCTAAATGTAATCTTTTTCCTTGTAAATCATGTAAAATAGTAAGTGTTCTATGAAAATATGATAAAGGGAGGAAGAAACATGAAAAAGAGAATCGTTATGTTATTTGCCGCGGCTGCCGCTGTTTTAATGCTGGTAAGCGGATTGTGGGCCCCGTCAGCGTCTGCGGCGCCGGCTCCTGCTTTAACACAAATCCGTATTATCGGAGTGACCTCTGACGGACAGAATTATCAATGGGAAAATATCGGGCCGAACCAAATCAGCGCATCAAAACCGATGAAGGGCACTACGGGTTATTTAGCGGTATACTTCCAAGGGTATCCGAACAATAACACGATTCAGGCGTTTAACAACGGGACGAATATTACAAATCTTACGTCAAAAGCGCTGGAAGATGAATATACGAAAAACGGCAATATCATTACAGGCTACATTAAATATTACAGCGTTCCTCTTTCTTATGTCAGTTCAGGAACGTTCTCTTTCTCCGCAACGGGGCTGAATGGGCCGTATACACCGTTAAGCAGCGGATTTTTCTCTATTCAGGTACAGAATTAAAACAAACGCCCGGTGTGCAGATGCCGGGCTTTTATGTATAGTTTTTCTCTCTTTCCGGGAAGCTATTCTTAAAGAAGAGGGAGGGCTTACATGATGGACAAGACACTCGGGTATTTGCGCGAGTCGCTTTCAAACCATTTGGAGCATGACGTTTGCCGCGGGATTTATAAAAAGCTGCAGGTGAAGCATTATGCAAATGAAGGTGAGTTTGTGAAAGATCTTAATGATCTGGAAATGGATGCGTTAAATCAGGTGCTTGAGAAGGAAATCAAATATGCTGAGAACGAGCAGGATGAGAAGCGCACAATGGAATTGAATGAAGTATATGAGCTTCTGTTTTAAAAAGCCTCCCGGCTGACGGGGGCTTTTTTTTATTGTTTGGAAACAGTTTACAGTATCATCCAAATCTTTGTATAATGGATAGTTGTGACAAAAACAGACGGAGGAGAAAAATGAACGAAATAAAAAAACAGACGGTACTTGAATTGTCATCAGTTGAGAAAGCTTTGGTTTTTCTGGTGCCGCCATTAGTGGGGCTGGTCATCGGATGGTTTCTGCCGGTCATTGCGAAATGGGCCGTTTCATTGGATTGGCTGCCATTTCAGGGGCCGCTTGGAATCATCGCTTCTTTTCCCGGATGGAAGGCTGCGGCTGTGACCGCCGTTATCGGTTTATTCGGAGGGATCTGGCTGACGAGGGCTGCTTTTAAAGAAAGTCTTGTGGCAGTCGTAACGGATAGAGAGGTGTCCTTAACCATACATAATGAAGAAAGCGTGTTTTCAAAAGACAGCATTTCCGGTGTGTTTACGGATCAAAAGCAGCTTGTTTTATTGGGGGCTGAAGGGCAGGAGCTTTTTCGGGAAAAGCTTGAGCCGGCCGTTGAAAAAGCAGCTGATGCATTTCGCGGGCATGGGTATGTCTGGCTGGGGACGGAAGATCCTTTTAAAGATGAATACAAACGGTGGGTGCCGGACATGCCGGATTTGGAGCCGGGGGCCAATGCTCTTTTAAAAGCGAGACAAAAAGCGCTGAAACAGGATGAGAAGGCTGATGCGAAAGAACTGAAAGCTGAAATCTCCAAACTGGGCATTACCGTGCGGGATCAAGGGTCACGCCAATATTGGCGGATCTATAAAACGCCGTCTGCATAAAAAAAGCTGCCGCCGTTTTATACGGCCGGGCAGCTTGGAAACAGATTATTTCTTCTTGTCATCATAGTATTGAACCGGGTACATGGAGCCTTCGGATACCATTTTGTTATCTTCAATATCTTCGGGATGCGGGTTGCCTGCTTTATTGACGGGAAATGATTCAATATCGTGCTTCCCGGAAAGCGATGTTTTCATATTGCGGATAAAGCTCTTCACCTTTTGGCGGTTTGATTTATCTTTGAGCAGATAGGAAGTCACTCCGACAGTCGACACGGCAAGTCCTGAAATGAGCAGTTTTTGTTTCATAATAAAAACTCCTTTCTATTTCTGGCTTGCAGTATTTATTCCCGCTTGGCGGCTGTTTAAACATCGAAGGGGAATTTTGGCTTTCCGCTTTAATGCGATAAAGATTGACAAATCTATTTTCAGAATAATATTATAAATATATGATAGTGCTGAAGTCATATTTTATGTGAAAGGTGTTAACTTTATGAATCAATTACATCGCAGAATGGGAACGTTTGCACTCATGATGGTCGGGCTTGGGTCGATGATTGGCTCCGGCTGGTTATTCGGGGCATGGCGGGCTGCTCAGATTGCGGGACCTGCCGCCATTATTTCCTGGATTATTGGTATGATCGTTATTCTGTTTATCGCACTTTCTTACAGTGAATTGGGTTCAATGTTCCCGGAAGCCGGGGGAATGGTTAAATACACTCAATATTCTCATGGGTCATTTATTGGATTTATTGCAGGGTGGGCAAACTGGATTGCGATTGTTTCCGTTATTCCGGTGGAAGCGGTGGCATCTGTTCAATATATGAGTTCATGGCCGTGGGACTGGGCCAAATGGACAAGCAATCTTGTTCACAACGGCACACTTACGGGAGAGGGGCTCGGCTTTGCATCTGTATTGCTGATTATTTACTTTTTACTGAATTATTGGACAGTTAACTTATTTTCGAAGGCGAATTCATTGATTACCATCTTTAAAATCATTATTCCGGGGCTGACAATCGGGGCTTTGCTGTTTACCGGTTTTCACGGCGGAAACTTCACATCAGGGGCAAGCATTGCGCCGAACGGCTGGGCGAGCGTGCTGACGGCGGTGGCCACATCAGGTATCGTGTTTGCGTTTAACGGGTTTCAAAGCCCGATTAACATGGCCGGAGAAGCAAAAAATCCCAGCAAATCGATTCCGATTGCGGTTGTCGGTTCGTTATTGGTCGCAACCGTCATTTACGTCCTGCTGCAAATCGCGTTTATCGGTGCGGTTGAACCTTCAATGATCGTTCACGGCTGGAGTCACCTGAACTTTAACTCTCCATTTGCCGATTTGGCGATCGCGTTGAATATTAACTGGCTTGTCATTATCCTTTATGCGGATGCGTTCGTATCTCCGTCAGGAACAGGTATCACCTATACCGCTACGACGTCCCGCATGATTTACGGCATGGAAAAAAATAAGTATATGCCGAGCATTTTCGGAAAGCTTCATCCGCTGTACGGCGTGCCGCGCCAAGCGATGATTTTTAATCTGATCGTATCGTTTATCTTTCTGTTTTTATTCAGAGGATGGGGTGTGCTTGCTGAAATCATTTCCGTTGCGACACTGATTTCTTATATCACGGGTCCTGTGACCGTTATGACGCTGCGGCGGACGGCTGCGGATTTGTACCGGCCTCTCCGTCTGAAAGGCCTCAGCGTGGTTGCTCCGCTCGGCTTCGTATTCGCGTCTCTCGTGCTGTATTGGGCGCGCTGGCCGTTAACGGGGCAGGTGCTGTTTATCATTTTGATCGGCCTTCCGATTTACTTCTACTACCAAGCGAAAGCGAAGTGGAAAGGATTCCGCCGAAACTTTAAAGGCGGCGTTTGGATGGTTGTCTATCTGCTCAGCATGATGGTCATTTCATGGCTCGGAAGTGAAAAATTCGGCGGTCTGGACATCATTCCGTACGGATGGGATATGGGACTGATCGCAATCGTTGCCCTTGTTTTCTATACGTGGGCGCTTAAGAGCGGATACCAAACGGAGTATTTGAAAGACGCAAAGCAATCAACGATCAATTAAAAGGCGGACAGGCGGAAGCCGCTGCCGGAAAAGAATAATGATTATGCAAACCTTGCGGTAAACGTCCCGCAAGGTTTTTTATCGGGCAAAAAACATGGATGCGGCATCATCTCCGAACCCATGTGGCTCGATACAGGCGTGTCGATGAATGAGCAAGCCTAACGACAGAACAATCAAGACCAGTATTCTTTTTTCTCATGATTTCTCTGCCTTATCAATAACTGTTGTGAAAAATGACACTCTATCATTTGGCAGCTAATTCAATACTTAATACTTTCGATCTGAAAAGTATGAAGCCGGGAAAAAATCCCGTTAAATAGATCGACAAAATTTGAAAACCAAGCAAAATTCACTTATTTTGACGAGTCTGAAATTTTATTGTTAGAATTAAACAGGTATGGTAAAAATTAAAATATACTCCTATCAGAGATCTTGAAAAAATGATTAACAATGCCCATGTTTCTGAATATGACTTTTTTATGATTAAGAAAAACAAAGAAGTAGGGAGTGATTAGATACATTTTTTAAATGGCTAGACAGCAGAGTGTGTATACATAAGGGAAATTAAATTCACAAAGGAGAATAATAATGGATGAGCTAGATCTTGCTTTTGGTATTTTACCGCTTTCTATTATCGTCTTATCGATTATATTCACTTATATTTTCAAAAAGGTGTATATAATGCCGCTTGTCAGTATAGTTGTTTCAGTCATATTAATGTTCACTGTTTTTAATCTATCCTTCTGGGGATGGGTTGTTGTCTATGGTTTAATATCAATAGTATTATCATATATGACAAATAGTATAAGAAAGAAAATAGATAATAGAAATAAATAATTATATCCTTTAATGCAAACCTTGCGGTAAACGTCCCACAAGGTTTTTTATCGGGCAAAAAAACATGGGTTCGGCATCATCTCCGAACCCATGCGGCTTCATTATTTATATTCTTTTTTGACCTTTTGGAATATATCCGCATAGTTGGTAAACACACCGGTTACGCCCCAATTCAGCAGACGGCGCATGTCCGCTTCGCTGTTTACGGTGTAAGGGTGCAGCAGCAGTCCGTGGCTGCGTATGTTCCGGACGTTTTGAGCGTTCAGCGCTTTGTAATCCGGCCCGATTCCGACGGCATATGTTTTGATGTCCGTTAAATCTGCGTCAGTCATTGAAGTCAGCTGTTCCGCTTCAAGCAATTGGACGGCGGGAAGTTTCGGATCAAGCTTTTTGATTTTCAGAAGGCTGTCCTTACTGAAAGACTGAATGATGACTTGTCCGGGTTTCGCATGCTTTCCTGCCAACTTGTACTTTTTCAGTGAAGCGATCAGCTTTTCTTCCATACCCGGATACGTTTCAGGCGCCTTTGTTTCAATATAATAGTTTGCATGTCTGCCGAATCGTTTTAACACGTCATCAAGTGTGGGTACACGAAGTCCCGCGTATTGCGGTTTTGCTTTTTCCGGATAGGCCTTATTGAACCAAGAGCCGGCGTCGAGCTTTTGAATCTCGGCTAATGTATGATCTTTCACCCAGCCGTGTCCGTTTGTGGTGCGGTCCAGTTTTTCGTCATGCATGACGATCAGCTTGCCGTCTTTTGTCATTTGTAAATCCAATTCAATATAGTCAGCCTTCATTTTTTGCGCAGTTTCATAAGAAAGGATCGTGTGCTCCGGCACATATCCCGAAGCACCTCGATGGGCAATGGTCAATATTCTGTCAGGAGACAAGAGATTTCCTTTCCCCGCTGCTGATACAGGCGTGACGATGAATGACAATAAACCGAATGAAAGCAAAACCAAAGCAAACAACTTATGTTTCCGCATGTTTTCTTCCCCCTTAAAAAAATCAATATCTGTCTCTAGCGTAGAAGATAGTTGTAAATCCTGTACTGCAAAAATATTAATCTTTTATGTTGTTTTCTTACGCATGCTCCGCCCGTTTGCCTGTATTCCACGTCATTGCCAAGAAGACGATGGACAGCAAGCATGAGGTGACAAGCATGATAAAGCCTCCGTTCCAGTCAAAGCGGTCTACGACATAACCCATGATGGCGTTGGCGAAAGCGGAGCCTCCGATGTAGCCGAAAAACCCGGTTAAGCCGGCTGCCGTTCCCGCCGCTTTTTTAGGAGCAAGGTCAATAGCCTGAAGCCCGATAAGCATGACAGGTCCATAGATTAAGAACCCGATGCTGATAAGCGCGATATTATCGACGAGCGGATGACCGGCAGGGTTAAGCCAATAAACCAATACAGCGATAAATACACCGGCCATGAACAGTACGCCTGCAGGTGCGCGGCGGCTTTTGAAAAACCGGTCGCTGATCCAGCCGCACAAAATCGTTCCCGGAATTCCCGCGTATTCATAAAGGAAATAAGACCATCTGGAATCTTCAGGAGAGAATCCTTTCGCTTCCGTCAAATAGGTCGGCGCCCAGTCAACAACACCGTACCGCACGAAGTAAACAAACACATTGGCAAATGCGATATACCACAGAAATTTATTATTCAGCACGTATTTAAACAGAATTTCTTTGGTCGTCATCTCTTTTTCCTGGTCTTTAAACGCATGTTTCGGATAGTCATTCCGGTATTCCTCAATCGGCGGAAGCCCGCATGATTGCGGAGTGTCCCGAACGAGAAGAACAATCACAAATGAAATGACAATGGCTATGATGGCCGGAAAGAAAAACACGCTTTTCCAAGTAACAAACATAGCGATGCCGAGTGTCACGAGCGGGGCGAGAATACCTCCGCCTATGTTATGGGCGACATTCCAAATCGACATTTTCGTACCGCGTTCACTGATGGAAAACCAATGAGCCATCGTCCGTCCGCAAGGCGGCCAGCCCATTCCTTGAAACCACCCGTTAATAAACATAAAAATGAACATAATCGTCACACTTGAAGTGACCCATGGCATGGAAACAAATAAAATGTTTACGACACCTGACAAAAACAGACCTGTCGCAAGGAAATATCTCGGGTTGCAGCGGTCAGACACCATCCCCATAATAAATTTGCTGAAGCCGTAAGCGATTGATACGGCCGCAAGCACCAAGCCAAGTTCTCCTTTTGAAAATCCTTGTTCCTGATGATAAGGAATGGCGAAGGCAAAGTTTTTGCGAAGCAAATAATACCCGGCATATCCGATGAAAATCCCTAAAAATACTTGCAGCCTGAGCCGTTTATAGGCCGCATCCGTCTTTGAATCATCCAATCTCTCAATATGCGGAGCCGGCTTGAACAATTGAAACATCATATCCTCCCCTTTGCTGAACGTCTATCATGATGTATGTATGACTCCTTTCCTTGAAAATGACAAAAAGAACCAGAAATCACCCTCGTAAAAGGGCGGGTTTTTCTGGCTCTCCTCATCTCCATCCAAAAATTATTAACTTGTATATGATAGCGCTTTCTTAAATTATCACAGTCCGGCGTGATTGTAAACGCTTTATGAAAAGTTTTCATTTTTTTGAATAAATAACCGAAGGGAATATCAGCCGGAACGCGAAAGGATTTGAAGTACTCGTTTTTGTACTCAGGCATAAGATGTGTTAGGCCGATTTAAGAAAAGCGAAGGGAGTGCATCTGTTGATTGATGAATTGGATTTTGCGTTCGGTGTTCTGCCGCTTTGTATCATCATCTTGTCAGTCGCCGGAACGTATCTGTTTAAAAACGCGTTCATTATGCCGGCTGCCGCTTTGGCCGTTTGCCTTATATGCACCTTTACCGTATTGAATTACTCGTTTATCGGGTGGGCCGTTGTGTACACGCTTGTCTCATTCGCGTTATCCCATATTACGATGGTGGTGATCAAACAAAATAAAAAATAGGATCGGCGGCAGCCGATCCAGCTATCATAAGCAGAGATGAGGCTCTGCTTTGTTTTATTTATGAATGTGCAGGAATTCCTTAATGACAGCGGCCTGTTCTTCTTTCGGATACGTGCTGTACAGATGGCTGGTTAAGCGGACGGGGTCTCCGAAGAAGTATCGTTCATATTGTGTCTGTCTCGTGCCGAAGGGGCTCATGGTCAAATCCCATGCCAAACGGAATACTTTCACCCGATCCTCAGCGTTCAATTCGGCCGCCTGTAAATATTGGTCAAGGTCTCCCCTGATATCTGAATGGAACGCTTTTTCAGTCGGCAAAGTCACCATTCCGCTTGCCCCGATCAGCTGAATGATCTCCGTGAACCGCGGGTAGATATCAGGAAAAATCGCGCTGACAATACGAAGCGGAATGACACTCGGTCGCATATATCCCCATTCATCCGTTTCCGCATCATTCTCCGACTTTTCCAAAAGTGCTTTCATCGTTTCCAGACCGGTGATGATCTCAGCCATCTTTGCATGAATATGCTGATACTCGCTGACATCTATCGTATCGACAATCGTCTGGGCAAGGCCCAGGAGAAACTCCGTCTTTACGATTTGTCTCGTGATGACTTGATGAAATGCGAAGGCGTTAAAAGAGCTTTTCATATTAAAATCAAAAGCCGCATCGTAATTATCATAATAAAATACGCGTTCCCAAGGGACTAAAACGTTATCAAATACAACGATAGAATCCATTTCTTCATATCGGGAGCTGAGCGGATAATCAAATGATGATTTTCCCAGTACGAAAGATTCCCTGCAGATGAATTTTACTCCCTTTGTATTGGATGGGATTGAAAAAGCGAACGCTTCATCCGATTCAAAATACATCTTAGGCAGAGAAACGACGAGCACTTCATCTGTCAGGCCGCCTTGTGTGGCCAAAAGCCGGGCGCCGTGAATGACGAGGCCTTTTTCATTTTTTTCGATGACTTTTGCCGAGATAGGGGCAGGTGACACGTTTACACCCATTTGCGAACGATTTACCTGGGGGGTGATAAACGTGTGCGTAAAAGAAAGATCCTGTGCAACAGCGCGTTCGTACAGCGCCTGAACATGTTCAGGAAAACAATGATCCCGGTCTTTCAAAATCGCGGCAGAAGAGGCGAAACTCATCAGCACGGTATTCATGTAATCCGGGCTCCGTCCCATCATTCCATGCGTGTGCCTGGCCCAGTGCTCGAACATTTTTCTTCTTCTTTTTAAGTCTTCTTTTGTTTTCGGCTGCAGGTATGAAAGCCCGGCCCGTTCTTTTTTACCGGGAAGACTGTAAGTCATCTGGTCTTTTAAGCCCGGTTTCGTCTGCAAATCATAAAGAGAGCGCTTCGTTTCCAGAAGGCCCTTAAATGCAGGATGTTCAGAAATGTGTCCCTCGATCTTTTCACCGTCAAGCCAAATTTCATTCTCAAGCCGGTTTAATCGGTCAATAAACATTTTGCCATTAATGATACCCATCATGTCGCCCTTCTTTCTTTACAGATCCACTACCTCATTATATTGAAAACGAAATGGGGTGTTCCGGTTATTTCCAAAGGGGAAGAGCCTTTTTCGGCTAGGGAGGCTGAAATGATTGCATAATAAAAACCCCTTACGCAGAGGGGGTTTTTAACTGATCATGTCTTTGTATCTTTGTTCGAGGACGAAGTCTATCATTCCGGTGATACGGGTGTTTTCAGCGTTTTTTGTAAAGTGAGGAATTGAGTGCAAAGGTCCTTTTTTGTACAGTTTCAGCAGTTTTGTAAGATACATTAAGCCTCTGGCGAATAAAAAAAGCAGGAGATACGGAAAGAGGCGGGGAACATGAACATAGCTGACTTGACCTGAGAAAAGTGCTGTCAGAAACATGGCAATAATGCTTCCGATAAAAATCCATTTCATAAAATCAAATAATGAGAAGTCAGGTTTGGAAAACTGTTTTTTTCAGCTTGAATAACTTCTCGGTATCCTGTTCTTCAAGACAATTCATCATGTTTACAAGACCTAGTCTGCTTCATGCTTATCATCACTTTTTTCCCGCTTCTTTTGATTCATTTAAAGATGTTCCGATATAAAAAAGGCGTGCCGCGGTGTAAAATGGCTATATTGATAAATATGGAGGTTGAGATGGATCAAGATTATATGACTGAGCTTGTCTCGGTCCAGCTGAAGAAAATCCGGTCGGAGAGAGGCTATACACAAGAAAAAATGGCGGATGTGATCGGCCTTTCTAAAAAGGCGCTGGTGCAGATTGAGAAAGGGCGGGCGCTCGCGGAATGGCCGCATGTTGTAGCGGTTTGCGCGCTTTTCAGATCAAGTGAAACACTGCAATCCGTATTAGGAGATGATCCGCTGGAGGTCATTGAAGCGGTTGCTCACCGAACCATTGACAGGCCGAAGGGGAAGACGATGGGCGGCAGGGTGTGGTGGAAAGCCATCGAGAAAAAAGGCGAGTTCCGCTTGCAGCAGCATTTGATTTCCCACCATTACCGCATCCTCGATTCTTATGATGATTTGTGGTTCAGCAGTTTTGAAAAGGCGGATGCTTTAGAGCGGCTTGATGAGCTGTTTTTGGAGGCGGAGGAAGCGAAGCGCTGACGCACCTCCGGTTGATGTATTTTCTGACAAGTGGGAAAATACATATAAATCCCAACCAAAGGAGAGATTCGAATGAAGCCTGAAGATATCGTGCGAAGCGGCCCGAATCAGTACATATGCAAGGAAGGGATCGCAAAAGAACTTCCCGGGCTGTCGGAGGTATTCAGAAAACCCGTTATTGTGACCGGAATCAAGTCCTATCAGGCGTTTGCCGATTACAGCGGGGGTTCTTCCTGGGATGTGATTCAGCATAAAGGATACTGTTCACCTGAGGCGGTGCGTAAGGTCTGTGAGCAGGCGAAAGGTGCGGATGTGATCATCGGTATCGGAGGCGGCACGATTTTGGATTTGGCAAAAGCGGCGGCAGACCGGCTTGATATTGAGGCTGTGATGGTTCCTTCCATTGCGGGTACGTGTGCGGCAAGTACACCGTTAAGTGTCATGTATGATGAGAGCGGCAATTTTATCAGAGTGGATTATCATAAGCGTTCCAGCTATTTGACGCTTGTTGATCCGCTGTTTTTGCTTTCCTCTCCCATTGAATATATGAAAAGCGGGATCGGTGATACGCTGGCGAAATGGTATGAGGCTGAGGCGGTCATCAGAAATACGGAGGCGCCGCCGCTGATGGCTCAGGCGGGGCTGAGACAGGCGGAATATATTCGCGATCTGTTATTGCGTTACAGTGAAGCAGCCGTCGAAAGCATGGAGAAAGGCAGGCTGTCATTGCCGTTCATCCATACGGCGGAAACGATCATTATGCTTGCGGGAACGGTCGGCGGGTATGGAGGCCGTTTGTGCAGGATGGCAGGGGCGCATGCGGTGCACAACGGGCTCAGTTTTCTTCAGGAGACACATCAGGTGCTGCACGGCCAGAAGGTTGCTTACGGCATATTGGTGCAGCTCGCGCTTGAGAATCGGAGTCATGAGATTGAAGAGCTGCTTCCGTTTTACCGCCGGCTCGGATTTCCCGTCAGTCTCTTTGATCTCGGCATCCGTGACAGCCGTGAGGAAGCCAAGCGACGCATCGCTTCTCACGCCTGCCGGGCGGAAGAATCATTATGCTTAATGGGGCAATATGGCGAGAAGGACGTGTCAGCGGCGATTGAATCGCTCGAATCAGCGCAAAAGACAGGATAGAGCTTATGATCTATCTTGTCTTTATTTTTTGAATATTTCCGTTATAATGAGTGGGGTATAGAAAGGGAGGGGCCAAAAGGACATGTATCAGGCGAAGAAGATATTGTTATTAGGATCAGGCGAGCTGGGGAAAGAAGTCGTCATTGAAGCGCAGCGGCTCGGGGTTGTCACTGTAGCCGTTGACAGCTATGAGCATGCCCCTGCCATGCAGGCCGCGCACAAAAGCTATGTGATTGATATGCTTGATAAAGCGCAGGTCAGAGAAGTGATTGAAAAAGAAAAACCAGACTTGATCGTGCCGGAAGTGGAGGCGATTGCGACGGATGAACTGCTGAAGCTTGAAGAAGAAGGCTTTCACGTCATTCCGAATGCGCGTGCGGCAAAGCTGACGATGGACCGTGAAGGCATCAGACGGCTTGCGGCAGAGACGCTGCATCTTCCGACTGCCGGCTATGAATTCGCGAATACATATGAAGAATGTAAAGAAGCGGCGGAAACAATCGGCTTTCCGTGTGTGGTAAAGCCGCTGATGAGCTCTTCCGGAAAAGGGCAAAGCGTGTGCCGCTCGGCTTCCGAACTAAAAAGCTGCTGGGACATGGCGATGGAAGGCGGACGGGTGAAAAACGGCCGGGTCATCGTCGAGGAATTCATTCCGTTTGAATCGGAAATCACTCTTTTGACAGTGCGTGCGGCGAACGGTACGTCCTTTTGCGCGCCGATCGGCCATGAACAAAAAGACGGCGACTATATGGAATCGTGGCAGCCTCATCATATGACGGAACAGCAGGTTGAAGAGGCGAAACACATTGCGAAAAGCATAACGGATGAGCTCGGCGGATACGGTTTGTTCGGGGTGGAACTTTTCCTTACTCAAGATAAAGTGTATTTCAGCGAGGTGTCTCCTCGTCCGCATGATACGGGGCTCGTTACGCTTGTGACGCAGAATTTGTCAGAGTTTGCGCTGCATGTCCGCGCGATATTGGGATTTCCGATTCCGGAAATCACCCAGCTGTCGCCGGGGGCAAGCCGTCCGCTGAAGGCATCAAAAGAGCTTGCCGATTATGCGGTTGAAGGTTTGGAGAAGGCTTTGGCGGTTAAAAGCACTCAAGTCCGCGTATTCGGAAAACCCGTCACAAAAAACGGTCGCCGTATGGCGGTTGCGCTTTCTGCAGCCGAGACGGTTGAAGAGGCGAGAGAAAGAGCGGCCGAAGCACTCAGTCATTTATCAGTCACATAACTATATCTTAAGAGGCGTTTTTACCGTAATGGTAAGGCGCCTTTTTTGTTTGGACAGACTATATACTGGAAAACGGGGTTGTGAGATAATGTATGAGGCCGTTTTGTGCCGGCTTTATAATTCATGAAACTTTTTATGTCCGCAATCGTTATATGTAATGTTCTCATTTAACAGAGGAGAAAATAACAATACACCATATGGTCTTTCATCTGTGAAGAACGGACAATCCGCATCGCGGCATGGAATAAATTAAGCAGGGTAATCCGGAATAGAGATAACGCCGATTGCTTACCTTAATATGAACGGCGAAAAAACAAAAATCACCAGATTAGATTGTTCAAATAACACCAAATGCTGTATAATAAAAGAATTTGAATGATAGCATTGAAGGAATTTCATTTTATGTTTCCTTAAAATGGAGTCTTTATGCATACGCAGTCCGATTTGATATGGTTTTAATTGGAGGTTTGTGTAAACTGTGAATTATATACCTAGTATGATTACAATTGGAAATTTTATTTGCGGGCTTCTATCGATTCATTCCCTTTTGTATCATAATATTCACTCTGCGGTGATTTTTATTTTCACCGGGATGTTTCTTGATTTCTTTGACGGTTTGGCCGCCCGTAAGCTGAACGCGGTATCGGAGATGGGAAGGGAGCTTGACTCTTTTGCTGATCTCGTGACGTTCGGCGTGGCGCCGTCTATGCTCGCTTACACTGTTTCACTATATACGCTTCCGTTCATCGGAATTTTAATCGCGCTTTCCTACAGCATTTGCGGGATGATCCGGCTTTCGAGATTTAATATCGAACAAAGCAAGCTGCCGACGTTTATCGGGATGCCGATTCCTTTTGCGGGCATGTGTCTTGTCATTTTGAGCTTCATCAATAACGCTTTTCTTCTGGGAGCGGGAACGATTGCGCTCGGATATTTAATGGTCAGCAACATTAAATTTCCCCACTTTAAAAAACAGGCGCCTGAAAACCTGGAGAGCAGAAGATGGAACTAGTTCAGCAATTAATTTCCGATTACGGATATATCGCGATTTTTCTCATGCTGACACTTGGTATTATCGGATTGCCTATTCCGGATGAAGTCATGATGACGCTAGTGGGCTACTTCACGCATTTAAAAGTGCTCAATTATGAGCTCTCCATTCTTATCAGCTTTATCGGAGCGCTTCTGGGGATGATCATCAGCTACTTCATCGGCAGAAAAGCCGGCCGGCCCTTTATTAATAAGTTCGGGAAATGGGTCGGCCTGAAGGAAAAGAGGATGGAGAAAGTAGACAGGTGGATGAAAAAGTACGGGCCGTACACCATTATTTTAGGTTATTTCATCCCCGGCATCAGACACGTGACATGCTACTTTTCCGGAATCGGCAGAATGGATTTCAAAACCTACCTATGCTTCGCCGCCATCGGAGCGTTTTTATGGTGTTTTATTTTTATTACTATAGGAAAATTCATAGGAGTAATCAATGTTTAATACTGCCGCTAAAGTTCTTTATCGTTCATTGATTGAACTGACTAATAATCGATTGACGTCTTATCTCATTAAAAACTTCTGTGAATCGAAACTGAGCAAGCCGATGATTCCGCTGTTTTCCAAACACTATCGCATCAACTGGAATGAAACGGAACGCACAGCTTCTGACTTTGATTCACTGGCGTCATTTTTCATTCGTGATATTAATTTGAATCTCCGCCCCGTGGCAAAAGAGAAGAACGCCATTGTCAGTCCGGTGGACGGCGTCGTTCAAACGGTGGGCATGATTAACCCGAATCAAACCTTCATGGTAAAAGGGAAAGATTATTCGTTCGCCGAACTGACGGGGTTTAAAAGCGCCGATCACAAATACAACGGCGGCTATTTTGCCGTGCTTTACCTGAGTCCGAGACATTATCACCGCTTCCATTCCCCCGTCAGCTGCACGTATCAGAAGCTGGCCGAGCTTGGGAAACGCTCCTATCCCGTTAATACGATGGGGCTGAAGTACGGAAAAGATGTCCTCTCAAAAAATTACCGCTATGTGTACGAGCTGACCCGAGCTGACCAGCAGATGCTCATGATTCCGGTAGGCGCGATGAATATTAACTCCATCGTTCAGACCAGCACCGGAAACAAGCTTGAAACGGGTGAAGAGCTGGGCTATTTTTCATTTGGATCGACCGTTATTTTAGTATTCGAGAAAGATATGTTTACCCCTTCGGATAACCTGACAGAAGGCCGCGAATTACAGGTCGGCCAGATCATCGGTTATGCGGAGTCACAGGAGGAGGCGTCCGCTTTATAAAAGCTGCTCCTCTTTTTTATATGGTGTAAGGAAGTGACAATATGGCAGAAAAGGATTTGGCAAAGCTGATAGAGCAGTACCAGCATACAGGCGGCCAGCAAGTTCTTGAAGCCGTGCGGGACGCCTGCTGGCCTGTCGTCGAAGCGCTCATATCAGAGCTGGCTGAAGACAGCGCCGATGTCCTGCGGGAAAAAGGCCGTGACCGTTTTCCGTTTATTATCGGCAAGTACCAGACCGCTGCGGGCCTGCCGCTTGAGACCTTTTTGCGCAATACGTATCGGTTTTATTTTCAGCAGGTGTTAAAAGGCGAGGCATGACTGGAAGAAAGAGTCCGGACGGAAATGTTCATCTTTCGCCCGTTTTCCTGTATGATATAGTAGAGTGTGCGTGATCATTAATATAATTGAACAGGGTGTATAATCATGGAAAAACAATATAGAGTTTTACTTTATTATAAATATGTAAAGATTGATGAGCCTGAAGAATTCACGGCTCAGCATTTGAAGTTTTGTAAGGAGCTCGGTCTGTTAGGCCGTATTTTGATTTCTGAGGAAGGCATTAACGGTACGGTGTCCGGAACGGTTGAACAGACGGATCAATACATGAAGGCGCTGAAAGCTGATCCGCGCTTTGCCGATATGCCGATCAAAATTGATGAGGCTGACGGACACGCGTTCCGCAAAATATTTGTCCGCCATAAAAAAGAGCTTGTGACGCTTCGCCTCGAAGATGATGTTGATCCGAATGTCACAACGGGCAAGCATTTAAAACCGAAAGAATTTTATGAGAAAATGCAGGACCCTGACACGATCGTAATCGACGCCAGAAACGACTATGAGTATGACCTCGGTCATTTCCGCGGAGCAGTCAGACCTGATATTGAGGCGTTCCGTGAGCTGCCGAGCTGGATTGAAGAACACAAAGACATGCTTGAAGGCAAAAAAATCCTCACGTACTGCACAGGCGGCGTACGCTGTGAAAAATTTTCCGGATGGCTGTTGAAGCAGGGATTTGAAGATGTATCCCAGCTTGACGGCGGTATCGTCACTTACGGGAAAGACCCTGAAGTGCAAGGACAGCTGTGGGACGGACAGTGCTACGTGTTTGACGAAAGAATCAGCGTACCGGTAAACCGCGTAGAGCATGTTATTATCGGAAAAGATTATTTCACAGGCGAGCCATGCGAGCGTTATGTGAACTGTGCGAATCCGGCATGTAATAAAAAAATGATCTGCACACCTGAAAATGAATACAAATACATGCGCAGCTGCAGTCACGAATGCCGAACAAACGAACGCAACATGTATGTGAAAGAGCACGAAATGACCCAGGAAGAAATCAATGAACGCCTTGCTCTGATTGAAAAAGAAGATCATGCGGCGATTGATTAACAGAAAAGACCACCAATGAGGTGGTCTTTTTTGTGTTTACATACTTTCTGTCCGGGCGCTCTGGTCTGATGCGGCGGCGGGTCCTTTATAATTGAAGGCTTTTTCCCATTTGGATACGACGATGCAGGCGACCGCATGGCCCGGCACGTTGACACCGGTTCGCGCCATGTCCATGACGCGGTCGACACCGGCAATGATGGCGACGCCTTCCGCGGGGAGACCGACGGCATTCGCGGTCGCCAGAAGCACGACGAGTGAGCCTGACGGCACGGCGGCAATGCCTTTGCTTGTCATCACGAGCACAAGCATCATCAGAAGCTGCTGAGACAGCGGCATCTCCACATGAAAAGCCTGCGCCAGAAAAACACATGACACCGATAAATAGAGACTTGAGCCGTCACAGTTCAGCGATAAACCTGACGGAACCACAAAGGAGACGACCCGCTTCGGGCAGCCGTATTTCTCCATCCGATCCATCAGCTGAGGCAGAATGGTTTCTGTGCTTGTCGTGGAAAATGCGATCAAAAACAGATCCCAGATCATTTTCAGCACTTCAAAGTATTTGATTTTAAAGATAAGCCCCACAATCGGAAACAGAACGAAAAGGATCAAAAACAGCCCGAGAAATACAGTGCCGATCAGCTTCAGCATCGGAAGCAAAAGCGCGATTCCGTATTGTCCGACGGAGGCGGCCATAAGGGCGAGAACGCCGATCGGAGCGGTGACCATCACCATTTGCGTCAGCTTGAACATAATATTTGCCGTTGATTCAAAGAAATTCATGACAGGTGCGGATGCTTTGCCGATGCCGGCTGCGGCGACACCGAATAAGATTGCGAAAAAGATGACGGCGAGAAGATCATTTTTCGCCATAACGTCAATGATGTTAACGGGGATAATATCAAGAAGCATTTGTTTCAGGTCGACTACTTTTTCAGTATAGCCGGAAAGCTCGTGAATATCTTTTTTAGCAAGGTGAGAGAGGTTAAGGCCGACTCCGGGCTTCAGTACGTTCGCCAATAACAGGCCGAGCCCCAGAACAAGCGTCGTAATGACTTCAAACCAAATAATCGTTTTGATGCCGAGACTGCCCATCTTTTTCATACTGCCGCTGCCGGCGGCTCCGATAACAATGGTCGAAAACACGATCGGCACGACAATCATTTTAATCAGGCGGATAAATCCGTCTCCGACGGGCCGCAGCGCCATCCCGAAATCCGGGAAGAAATGGCCGATCAATGCTCCGATGGCTAAAGCGATCAAAATCTGGAATGCGATAAATTTTTTCAAGCGAATCCCCCTTTTACTTGCGCATTTCTTACGTAATTCGCGAAGCAGGCGGCAACCACCTTCCTCTCTGCCATAAATTTGTCACACATTGACTGTGTGAAAGAGAGGATTGCTTTACATTATGTAAGCGCAATCATTGAATATGACACAAAGTCCTCATTGGAAAAAATGAAGCGGCATAGGATAAAGAAAGAATTTTACTCGAAAATATTAAAAATTTTGATAATTATATGATATGATACGGACAACTGCATCCTCATATATCTGTGCATACACGATTCGGACAGAGAAAATATATGCAGATCATAAAAGACTGAAAATTTTAAGAATTATAAGAAAGGTGTGCTTTTGTTGAATCAACTGATTGAAATACGTAAGGTCACAGCAAGAAAAGAAAAACCGGATTCCGCTTCATTGGGATTTGGCAAGTACTTCACTGATTACATGTTTGTCATGGATTACGAAGAAGAAAGAGGCTGGCATGATCCGAGAATTACACCTTATGAACCGGTTCATCTTGATCCGTCCGCATCCGTTTTCCATTACGGGCAAGCCGTATTTGAGGGGCTGAAAGCATACAGGTCAGAAGAAGGACGGGTATTGATGTTCCGGCCTGACCAGAATGTTAAACGGCTGAATAAATCGTTACGGAGGATGAGCATGCCGCCTCTCGACGAGAAGCTGGCGCTGGAAGCATTGATACAATTGGTGGTGCTGGAGCAGGAATGGATTCCGAAAGAAAAAGGAACGTCATTATACATCCGTCCGTTTGTGATTGCGACTGAGCCTTCTTTAGGAGTCCGGCCTTCAAACCGTTACAAATTCATGGTTGTCCTGACGCCTGTCGGTTCGTATTACGGCGATCAGCTGAAACCGATCCGTATTTATGTAGAGGATGAGTATGTGCGTGCCGTCACCGGCGGAGTGGGCGATGTCAAAACGTCCGGAAATTATGCGGCCAGCTTACAGGCTCAGCAAAAAGCCGAAGAACTGGGGTATGATCAGGTGCTTTGGCTAGACGGGGTGGAAAAGAAATATGTGGAAGAAGTAGGCAGTATGAATATCTTTTTCATCATAAACGGAGAGGCTGTAACGCCGGCGTTAAACGGAAGCATTCTCGGAGGCATCACCCGGGCATCTGTGATAGAGCTGTTAAAAAGCTGGGGCATACCTGTCAGGGAAGAACACGTTGCCATTGATGACATTTATCAGGCCGCAATGAGAGGCGAAGTGTCAGCGGTATTCGGTACGGGAACCGCAGCCGTCATCTCGCCGGTCGGCGCGCTGCATATTCACGGAGAAACGATTGAGCTGAATAACGGTTTGATCGGTGAAGTGTCAGAAAGGCTCTATGAAACGATTACCGGCATCCAGGTCGGGAAGGTGCGGGATTCGTTCAGATGGGTGGTTGAAGTATAAATGTAAAAAGAACCCTTGCGCGGCAGGGTTCTTTTTTCGGTTATTGGGATTTAGCGGATTGAACGCGTGCGGTGCTTTTCCGGTTTCTCACATAATAAGCGATGTAACAGACGGCCATAAATGCAATTCCGCAATAAAGGGCGATGGCCTGGTTCGGATCAAAAACAATGCCGATACAGGAGGCGAGGCACAGAAGAAAGGCCGCTATCGGCACGGCCGGGTATCCCGGCGTCCGATACTTCAACTCTGAAACCTGATGCCCTTCTTTAAGAAACCGTCTTCTGAACAAAAATTGCGATGCGGCAATGCTCATCCACACCGCCACGACCGCAAATCCTGAGACGGAGACGAGAACAAGATAGATTGTATCCGCTGCAAATACGCTTGACAGCAGCGACAGAATGCCGCCGATCATACTGAAGATCAGAGCGTTAAAAGGAATGCCTTTAGGCGTCAGCCTGGCAAAGGCAGGATGAAGCTCTCCCTCTTTAGACAGGGACCACAGCATACGTGATGACGCGTACAGCCCTGAATTGGCGGCAGACAGAAGCGCCGTTAAAATGACGAAATTCATCAGATCGGCCGCATAGGGCACGCCGACTCTGTCAAATACCGTGACGAACGGGCTTTCAATCACACCGGCTTCCTGGATGGAGATCATCCCTGACAGCACAAAAATCGTTCCGATAAAGAAAAGCGCCAGCCGCCAGACTGTGGTCTTAATGGCGCGCGGAACGGTTTTTTCCGGATCAGCGCTTTCCCCGGCAGCGATTCCGATCAATTCCTTCCCTGAAAAGGCAAAGTTTACTGAAAGCATCGTCATCAGTATCGGGAAAAAGCCATTTGGAAAAAGGCTGCCGCCAACCGTAAAGTTCGACAGCATAGGTGCGGCCTCACCGCTTTTCATCGGGACAATGCCGAACATCGCCGCTCCGCCCAATAAAATAAACAGTAAGATGGCTAAGACTTTAATGCTTGAGAACCAAAACTCCGATTCAGCAAAAAATTTCACGGAGAAGACGTTTAATAAAAAGATGAAAAGAGCGAATACCGCACTCCACATCCACACCGAAGTATGCGGGAACCAGCGCTGCATGAAGAGCCCGGCCGCCGTGAATTCAGAGCCCAGCGCCACCGCCCACGTCAGCCAGTACAACCATGCGACCGTAAAGCCCGTCGCCGGTCCGATATAGGTTTTCGCATAGGTGTGGAATGCGCCCGTTACCGGCATGGCCACTGACAGTTCACCGAGGCAAAGCATGACGAGATAGACGATGCACGCGCCCAAAAGGTAAGCGAAAATGGTGCCCGCCGGACCCGCCTGATGAATGGTATACCCAGAGCTTAAAAACAGCCCCGTTCCGATCACACCTCCGAGTGAGAGCATAAAGAGGTGCCTGCTTTTCATACTTCTCTGAAAATTTGTCTCGTTCTTGTTGTTCATTGTTTTCCAACTTTCTGCGAGGGCCGTTCTAATAAAAAATCTCATGCCGGCGAATGGCACGAGATTCCGGCGAACCGGCTTTTTGAATAGAATATACAAACTATTCCGATTAGTCAAGTTGTTTTTAAGGTCTTGGCCCAATCGGCAATGGCCTGGATGTCCGCAGGTTTCGTCCGGCAGCAGCCTCCGATCAGGCTCACGCCTTTTTCGTACCAGCTGCTTTGCGCGCTTTTTCCGAAGTTGTTTTCGCAGGCTGCGCCTATCCAGGTTTTTGTCACCGGATCATACTGTTCGCCGGAGTTCGGATAGGCGATAATCGGTTTGGACGCTGCCCGTTTGATTTCTTCTATCAGCGTCGGAATATGTTCAATCGGTGTGCAGTTGATGCCGATCGCTGCGATTTGGCTGCAGGAGTCGAGCAGAGCCGCACATTCGGAAATAGGCGTGCCTTCGCTGATATGCCGTCCGTCTTTGGCGCTGAAGCTGATCCATGCATAAGTGCCGGGGAATTCCTCCAGCAGCTTTGTGATCGCTTTTGCTTCTGACAGGCACGGAATGGTCTCACAGGCCAAAAGATCGGCGCCGGATTCGATGAGGGCTTTCATCCGGGGGCGGTGAAAGCTGATCAGCTCATCCTCCGTCAGTCCGTAATGTCCGCGATATTCAGAGCCATCGGCAAGGCTCGCGCCGTAAGGTCCGATAGAAGCGGCGATCAAAGGTTTGGGACGGTGTATACGGTTTTCTTCATGCGCCCAAAATTCATCACGTGCTTGGACGGCGAGCTCAACTGATGTCTGAATAAGGCGGATCGCATCAGTTTCTGGGATGCCGCGTGCCGCAAATCCTTCAATCGTTGATTGATAGCTGGCGGTGATCGCGCAATCAGCGCCGGCGGCAAAATATTCTGCATGCACCTGTTTGATCAGTTCGGGTCTCTCCAAAAGAATTTTGGCCGACCACAGATCGTCATTTAAATCACAGCCCATCCGTTCAAGCTCGGTAGCCATCGCTCCGTCTATGATCATAACCGGATATTCATCTAATATTTGTGTAATGGGATTCATAGGCATTCCTCTCTGACTTTTCTGAAAATATATAAAAAGAGTAATAGACGCTTTTCTCTTTGTCAATGAACCGGCAGAAAAAAGGTGTTCAGGCCAGCTGCCCGAACACCTTTTGTTTAGGAAATGTGTTTGCCTTTCGTGTTTTTAGCGATATCTGAATACTCCCAGCATTCGATCCCGTCATCATCAGGGAGCACATCTCTGTAAAAGACGGGGTCCTTTCCGGCTTTCTTTTGCCGGACATAATCGCTCAAAGCGGCAAACGCTTTTTTCGACAGAAGGAAAATCGCGATTAAATTCACGACCACCATTAAGCCCATGAACAAGTCAGCCATATCCCACACAAGCTGGACTTTGGAAATGCATCCGAATAGAACCATTCCGAGCACACAGATGCGGTAAATGAACAGCCATTTCTTGTTCTGGCTTAAAAATCCGATATTGGTTTCTCCGTAATAATAGTTGCCCATAAGAGCGCTGAAGCCGAACAGAAGCATTAAGACGGCAAGGAAACCCGATGCCCACGCGCCGACATGGTCGCTCAAGGCAGCCTGAGAAAGCGCGATGCCGCTCAGGCCCGGCTGGTGATAAGCGTCTGAAAATAAAATGATAAGTGCCGTGCTTGTACAGATGACAAGCGTATCCGTCAGGACGCCGAATGCCTGAATGAGTCCCTGTTTCACCGGGTGGCTCGTTGTAGCCGTCGCCGCCGCGTTCGGGGCGCTTCCCATTCCCGCTTCATTTGAGAAAATCCCGCGTCTCACACCTTGCATCAATGCCGCACCTAAAGCGCCGCCCGCTGCCTGATCAATACCGAAAGCATTTTTTTTGATAATCGACAGAACGCTAGGCAATTGGGTGATGTTCGTCAGAATGACAAAGAAAGCGATGCCGATATATAAAACGGCTAAGACGACTACGACATATTCCGCCATCTTCGCAATTCGTTTGACGCCTCCGAAAATAACACAGGCGAAGACCGCTATTAAAATGAGGCCCAATGTAAGCCGGCTGGTGCCGAACGCGTTTTGAAAGGCGATGCTGATCGTATTAGACTGAACGGAATTAAAGACGATCCCGAATGACAGTGTGATTAATACGGCGAACAGCGCGCCCATCCAGCGTTTCTTCAGGCCTTTTTCCATGTAATAGGCCGGGCCGCCGCGGAAGCCGTTTTGATCTTTTACTTTATAAATTTGGGCAAGCGTGCTTTCAACAAAGCTTGAAGCCGAACCGATGACTGCGATAATCCACATCCAGAAAATAGCACCCGGACTGCCGAGTGCGATCGCAATTGCGATTCCGGTAATATTTCCGGTTCCGACACGCGCCGCCATACTGATGCAAAATGCCTGAAACGGGGAAATGCTGTTTTTTGACCGGGCGGCCGCGCCTTCTTTTAAAACCCGGATCATTTCCCTCAGCATGCGGACTTGCAGACCCTTTGATCTGAACGTAAAAAACAGTCCCAGAGAAAGAAGCAGTACGATTAAAAGTTTTGACCATAAAAAATCATTTGCTGAACCGATTACATTTTCAAGGAATTCCTGCATCCAATCACCTCTTGGTTCGTTTGATTAAAAAATACTGAGCTCCCACTCCTGTGCGATATGTTTCAGCAGCATGCCGCCCGTCAGGCTGTTGCCGTATTCATCAATGGCCGGACCGTAAATGCCGATGCCGCAGCCGTTATGAAAAGGCTGTTCTCTTCTGGCGCTTGGAGGAACCAATGCCATAATGCCGCCGGATACTCCGCTTTTTGCCGGGACACCGACGAAAGCCGCATATTTGCCTGACGCATTGTACATGCCGCACGTCAGCATCAGGGCTTTGGCGAGTTTTGCGACATCTTTCGGAATGACCTGTTCCCGGCGGATCGGATGGTAGCCGTCATGCGCAAGAATCAATCCGATTAAAGCGATGTCCTCGGTTGTACCCTCCATGGCGCACTGCTTTAAGTAGACTTCCAGCGTTTCTTCCACATCCGCCTCAAGAAAGTTCGTTTCTTTTAAATAGTAGGCGAGCGCCCTGTTCCGGTGCGCGGTCTGCCATTCAGAGCGGAAGACCTCCTCGTGAATGTGAGGCCGTTTTCCTATCAATTTTTCAAAAACGGAAAACAGGTATTCTAATTTATCATGCGCCGTTTCACCCGGAAGAAGCGAGGCGACGGTAATGGCGCCCGCATTGATCATCGGGTTGAACGGCTTGCCGGGTTTATGGATTTCAAGCCGGATGATAGAATTAAACGCGTCACCTGTCGGCTCCACGTCCACGCGATCCAGCACGTAAGAAATGCCTCTGTTCATGCAGGCCGCAATAAAGCTGATGACTTTTGAGATGCTCTGCAATGTAAACGGGACATTCCATTCACCGGCATGAATCACGGAGCCATCAGGCTCTAATATGCAAATGCCCAGCTGAGAGTCGTTGATTTCTCGAGGGCGGGTATATAATTTGCGCTTTTTCCATTAACGGAAAACGGGCGGTAATGCTCGACCCAATCTTGTAAAAGTGAAGCCAGTTCCTCTTTTTCAAGGCGCTGACCATATCTTTCATAACATTCCTCCTCTATTGCAAGCCTGTCCGCAAGCGGAAATCGGTCTTGGAAAACGTTTTCAAATATAGTGTGTTCAATTTTAATGTATAATGACATCTACAGAATCATACAAAATACGACAAAATCATTCTTAAAATAAGCCGATAGATTTATAAATCAGCCCGAGCGTCCCGCTAACCGGGTCTAAATTTGCGGACTCCTTCGGTCTTATTCAAAATAGATAGAAGAAGGAAGTGATTGTGATCAGGCTCGAATATTTACTAAAAAAAGATGGCTATCTTTTCGCCCTTATGCTGATCACCGTGCCGCTGGCGGGGGAACTGAAATTTTACCCCGTAAATGAGGTGTACCGGATCAGCTTCGGCGCGCCCGCTTTTTTCTTTTTTCTGCTGCGGCATGTGCCTGCGGTATTGTCAGGGCTGTTGACAGGTGCAGCCGTTGTGGCATTCCGGATCGGCCTGGCTTGCTGGGGAGGAGAGCATGCCGGCTTTACGGAGGCTTTTTTCAGCCAATACCCCAGTTTCTTTTTTTACTTTACATATGCCTGTTTGTTTTACGTGCTGAAGGTCAGACATTTTCGCGATCGGCCGCTGATGATCGGATTTCTCGGTTTTCTCATTGAAATCGCGTCTGACACCGTTGAAATGGCGGTTCAGTTTTCCGGGGGCCAGCCGATTATGATACCGGACAAGCTGGCAGATATTGCGGTTATCGCAGTTTCTCACACATTTATAGTGCTGAGTTTTTTCAACGTGATGAAGCTGCATGAAGCTCAGGTCAGGGAAAAGCAAACGAGAAAGCAGCATGAGCATATGCTGATGATCGTGTCTAACTTGTATGAAGAAACGATTCATTTGAAAAAAACGCTGAAAACGACAGAACATGTGACGAAGGAATCCTATCAGCTGTATCGGGAAATGAGCGGGAACGACCGGGAGCTCGGCAGCCGCATGCTGCGCCTTGCGGGAGAAATTCATGAAGTGAAAAAAGACAATCAGCGGATATTCGCCGGGCTGTCGAAGCTGATTTCAAATGAGAGGTTCCGGGATTACATGGATGCCGCCGCCCTGATCGGCCTCGTCATCCGAATCAATGAAAAATACGCCGAATCTTTAGGCAAGGACATTCAGTTTCAAAGCGTGATTGAAGGAGAGCATCCCGATTACCATGTCTTTACCGTCCTGTCGATCTTGAATAATCTTACCGCCAATGCCGTGGAGGCCATGGGAGACAGGGGTGAGATCCGCCTTACGCTGCGCAGGGCGGAGGATGATACGGCCGAATTTCAGGCGGAAGATGACGGTCCCGGCATTCCGGAAAAAATCGGAGAGATTGTCTATGATCCGGGGTTTACGTCCAAATACGATGAATTCGGCACCCCTTCAACGGGCATCGGGCTTTCTTACGTGAAGGAAATCGTAACTGAACTTGACGGGGACATCTCCTTTCATAACAAGCCAAAAGGCGTCATATTTACGATTCAGCTGCCGGTGAGGCATTTGATTGCAGAAAGGGGGAGTTCATAATGCGCTTTTTTATAGCTGATGATGACCGGGCGATCCGTTCTATTTTGAGACAGATTATCGAGGATGAGGATTTAGGCGAAGTCGTCGGTGAGGCGGAGGACGGGAGTCAGATTGAAGGGCATTATCTCCATTTTAAACAAGTCGACATTTTATTAATAGATCTGCTGATGCCGGGGCGGGACGGGATTGAGACGATCCGGCACCTGCAGAATTCGTACACCGGAAAAACGGTGATGATATCTCAGGTGGAGGCGAAGGAAATGGTGGGGGAAGCCTATTCTCTCGGTATTGAATATTTTATCCACAAACCGATCAACAAAATTGAGATCATCACCGTCCTCCGAAAAGTGAAAGACCTTATAGAATTGGAAACGTCCATCGGCGACATCCAAAATTCGTTAAGACGGCTTGTTCAGCGCAATGAACCGCAGCAAAGCCGCCTTTCTGAAGCCCATGAAAAATCCGTTAAAGAGACGGGAAAATTTCTGTTATCAGAATTAGGGATTGTGGGAGAAAGCGGCGCGCACGATCTGATGGCCGTGCTGCATTTTTTATTTGAGGATGAGCAAGCGCAAAAAAGCGTTCCGTCGCTGAAGCGGGTGTTTACAAATGTCGCATTGCGGAAACTGGGGCCTGCGGCGTCGGAAGCAGACGTCAGCAGGGAGACCAAAGCCTCCGAACAGCGGATCAGAAGAGCAATCATTCATTCGTTAAACCACTTCGCTTCTCTGGGCACAACGGATTTTTCAAATCCCAAATTTGAATACTACGCCTCGAAATTCTTCGATTTCCCTGCCGTCAGCAAGAGAATGAAAGAAATGCAGGCCAAAGAAACCATTCCGCTTTCTCCGGTTAAAGTGAATATGAAAAAATTCATTCACGTCTTCTTTTTGGAGGCGAAAGATTTACGCGAAGGATCGAAATTTGTCAGCGGGGGAAGCCGGTAACCTGAACAATAGAGTTTACTTATATAAGGTCTTTGTGTAAAATAATGTTAACTCAAAAAGAACGGAGGGGTCCTGATGGCAAATCATATTCCGGTTTACGCACTAATGAAATAGTGTCAATGTCTCTGCCTTGAGCGCGGAGAAAACCGGGATTGTCTGCCTGAATAAAGGACCCTGACAGTTATAGTGAGGGGGCGGCGATTATGCCGCCCTCTTTTTGGCGTCTTCACATATCTCATTTTTCTCCGCCTCAGGCGAAGCTCTGTGTCAGTAAATAAGGGAAATGGGGAAACAAAATGACAAAACAAAGGGATATAGAATCCGTTCTGAACATCGCAAAGGAAAATGGCTTACAGTTAAAATATGAAGGGGCGGACATAAATGAAACGGGTATGGACTTCCAAGTCGTATTTGCTGAAGATGACAGCGGCGTAACATGGGTGCTCCGAAAACCGCGCCGCCCCGATGTTATTGAAAGAGCGGCTGCGGAAAGTAACGTTCTCGCGTTTCTCCGCAGCTATGCCGCGGTATCAGTGCCCGATTGGCGGATTCATACACCGGAACTGATCGCTTATCCGAAACTGGACGGCATACCCGCCGCCGCGATTGATCTGGATAAGAAACAGCACGTCTGGAATATGGAACACGAGCCGCCTTCAGACGGTTTTGTCGGCTCGCTTGCAGCAGCATTAGCCGAGCTGCACGGGGCAGATCCGGCCGCTGCCTCCAGAGCCGGCATTGAAATCATAAAACCGGATGATGTCAGGCAAAGGACAGCGGAATCGATGGATCATATAAAAAAAGAAATCGGAGTTTCAGAGCCGCTTTGGCAAAGATGGCAAACATGGATAAATGACAGCTCGTATTGGCCTGATTTTTCCGCGCTGATCCATGGCGACTTGCACCCTCCGCATATATTAATCGGCCAAAATCAGCGTGTGACGGGTCTTCTCGATTGGACGGAGGCGAAGGTTGCTGATCAGGCCAAGGATTTTGTCCTTTATCAAGTAATATTAGGAGAAAAAGAAACGAAACGCCTGATTAAGAGCTACCAAGCTGAAGGCGGGCGTGTCTGGCCGAAAATGCAGGAGCATGTGACAGAATGGCAGGCTGCTTATCCTGTGGAGACGGCGAAGTTCGCGCTTCAGACGGGTCAGGAAGAACATATGCAAATGGCGCGGGAAATGCTCGGCCTGTCTGATTCGAAAGGTTATTGACTTCCGCCGGATGACAGCGTATGATACTTTTTAAAACAAAAGAACGGATGAACAATGCTGAGGAAGAGCAAGTACGCATCTGCGTGCGGGGTTCAGAGAGTCGGTGGCCGCTGTGAACCGATCCCCGTCCGATGCCGAATGGGCTTCTGAGTTGCTGCGCTTAAATGAAAGTAGGCGGTGCCGGGATTCTTTCCCCGTTATCAAGAAAGGAGTATTGAAACCGTGTTGTTTCTGTACTTTTTGAGAGAATGGCTTTTCAGCCGTTAATAAAGGTGGCACCGCGAAAACCTCGTCCTTTGATGGATGGGGTTTTTTTGTATCGTTAAGGAGGTGATGGCCATGGAAAGTGACTGGAGACGGACCGAAAATCAAAAAAGGAGGGATATTCATGGTGATCGCAACCGACGATCTTGAACTCACTTGTCCGCATTGTGAAGGAACCGGCGCGGAGAAAGAAGGAGCGCCCTGCCCGAAGTGCGGAGCGAAGGGCGTCATTTTGACGGCTCAGGGAAACACGCTGCTGCATTTTATCAAAAAGCATATTGATCAGTGAAATCAAAGAAAAAAGGCCGTTATCCGGCCTTCAGGCTGTCGAGAAAATCTCGACAGCCTTTATTTCTCCTTAAAATATCAGACGGTGTCTTTCTCACGTTCCACACAAGAAACGCTTCTCAAAACACAGCCGAATTCGTTCTGCTTGACCAACTCGCCGAAGAGGATCACCTGCTTCGAAATATATAGACTTCTCTCATCGTTGAAAAGGCCAAACCTTACTACAGCGAAAATAAAGGCCGCCCCTCACTTGATCCGCTGATCTTATTCAAAATGATGTTGAAGATTGCCGCATACCTGCCAAGCAAGGCCAGGCATGTGGGAGTGCTTTTTCTGCGCCTGAAAAAGAAACAGGACAAAACAAAAAAGCTTGTAGAAAAACATCATTTTCTATACAAGCTGCTTTTTCATTCTTCAAAATAAGGATTCACATGAATGAGCACTTCTTCAACATCTGAAAAGTGTCTTTTGATTTCATTTCGGATTTCGCGGGCAATATCGTGTCCCTGCTTAATCGTCAAATCATGATCCAAAGATAACCGGACATCAAGCAATTTATAGTGGCCGTGTTCTCTCGCTCGGATTTTATCGAGCCGTTTGACTTGAGGACAATGCAAAATAACCGCTTTATATTCCTCTATCAGTTCGGGATCAACACTTTTTTCCATGAGAACGTCAACAGACGGCCTGATTAATTCCATTGAAATCTTAAAAATGAGGTACGCCACGATAACACTGGCAATTGCATCGGCGTACAACAGATAGGACCATCCGCGGGTGTTCCCGATAATCGCCAATAGGACGCCGATAAAAGCGGCAAGAGAGGCAACGATATCGCCTTTATGATCGTATGCAATCGCTATAACCGCTTTACTGTTCCATTTTTCCCCTTGTTTGATCGAATAACGATATAAGATCTGCTTAGCCACGTAGGATATCAGAGCCGCAAACAATGCGCTGTATTGCGGGATGCTTGGACCTTCAACAAAGGACGAAATCGCTTCTATTAGAATATACACGGAAACGAGCACTAATATGATTCCTACAATCGCTTCGCTGATGACCTCAGCTTTGCCATGCCCGAAAGGATGGTCTTGATCGGGCGGCTTATTAGAAATGCCGATGACGGCCAGGACAGCAATCGAAGCCACGACATCCGCTGCAGAATGTATACCGTCGGCAAAAACTGCTTCACTATCGCCTATCAGTCCAAAAAAGATCTTTCCTGCCATTAAGATCAGATTGGCTATCAATGCAATCAAAGCAACTTTTTTGCTTATTTGTTCTCTTTCACTTGCCATTTTTTCCTCCTATAAAACTGCACAAAAAAATAGGGGCGCTTTTGATGCGCTCTCCGTATCCTTTCTTGTGTAATCACTTTGCTTATCATACCAATTCAGTTTCGAGTGGGTCTATAGCAAGGTTGTTTCCTGTTTACTAATAAATAAGGTGACAGAAAAAAAGTTGGAGCAGGGCTAAACCATACACAGACAAAATTACGCTGAATTTAAAAATGAACTGTTGACATTTGAGTATTTATCTTATATTATTATCTCGAATTCAAGATATTTTAATTCAATATAACTTAATTAGAGTGCAGGATAAGAACCTGCCGGTCGTTTGAATCACGAAAAGATCAGTGAAGAGAACGTTTCGTTTTTTTGATCATATGTTATTTGATTTTTTATATCATAATATCTCGAATTCGAGATAAAGGGGGTACGAGGGAAATGGCTGAATTTGTACAGCTAGTGAATGAAAGAAGATCTGCAAGCAACTTTCTTCCAGATCATCCAATCACAAGAGATTGTTTGAATTGGTTGCGTTGGCTCCATCAGCTTTTAATTTGCAGCATACAAAATATGTGACGGTTCTTGACCCGGATGTGAAAGAAAAGCTGAAGCAGGCCGCAAACGGACAATATAAAGTGTTTAGCTCATCAGCGGTGCTTTTAGTTTTAGGGGATAAGCAGGCATATCAGAAAGCGGCTGACATCTATGAAGGATTGAAGATGCTGGGGATATTAAATAAACAAGAGTATGATCCATGGTTCAAGACACCGTTTCGTTTTATGAAAACAGGGGAGAGCCATTTAAGAGAGATGAGGCGATAAGAAATGCTTCACTTTCTGCGATGATGTTTATGCTGAGTGCTAAGGAAAAAGGCTGGGACACCTGTCCGATGATAGGGTTTGATACTGAAGCCGTGAAACAGATTTTGAATATAGATGATCAATTTGAGATTGTCATGATGATTACAATCGGGAAAGAAAAAACAGAAAGCAGAAGGCCGCGCGGCTACCGAAAGCCTGTGAATGAGTTTGTGGAGTATATTTAAATACTTGTAAGGGAGCGGATAAAAATGGCTAAAAAAACGATGGGAATACATCATATTACAGCAATTGTCGGTCACCCTCAAGAGAATGCTGATTTCTACGCTGGAGTGCTGGGGCTGCGATTGGTCAAGCAAACGGTCAATTTTGATGATCCGGGTACGTATCACCTTTATTTTGGGGATGAAGGCGGGAAGCCGGGAACAATCATCACATTCTTTCCGTGGGTGGACGCCCGTCAAGGCATCATTGGAGACGGACAGGTTGGCGTGACATCTTACGTCGTGCCAAGAGGTGCTATGTCATTTTGGGAAAAGAGACTTGAAAAGTTCAACGTGCCATACACAAAAATCGAGCGTTTTGGAGAACAATATATAGAATTTGATGACCCGCATGGCCTGCATTTAGAAATCGCGGAAAGAGAAGCAGGGGGGACCAATACGTGGACTTTCGGAGATGTAACCCCGGATGTTGCCATTAAAGGCTTTGGCGGTGCAACCCTGTTATCAGCACAGCCTGAAAAAACAGGTGAATTGCTAGAAAACATCATGGGGCTTGAGCGAGTCGGCAAAGAAGGAGACTTCGTACGTTATCGTTCTGCCGGTGATATCGGAAATGTGATTGATCTTAAAATAACGCCTATCGGCCGCGGACAAATGGGTGTCGGCACGGTCCATCACATCGCTTGGCGGGCTCAGGATGACGAAGATCAATTAGAATGGCAAAGATTCATTGCTGCGCACGGCGGTTTACTTCAGAGAACATGGGGAAATCTTATTTGAGATCGCAACTGATCCGCCGGGCTTTGCCCATGATGAGTCACAAGAAACAATGGGCGGAAAATTGATGCTCTCTGAGCAGTATGAACCGCATCGGGCTCATATTGAACAAGGGCTGCTGCCGTTTGAAGTGAGAGAATTAGATTGATTTATAGATGAACATGAAGCATGAAGAAAAATAAAAGACATACATTTAACAGATGTTTGCTGGAAGTGACCGTTGGTAAACAAGCTGCCTTGCAGCACATCATATAATATGAAAAATAAGGGGAGATAAAAATGGAAGATGCAGGATTGTTGCTTATTCGAATCATGATTGGTGTGGTGTTTCTGTTTTATGGATCACAAAAATTATTTGGCTGGTTTGGCGGATACGGGATTAAAGGAACCGGACAATGGTTCGAGTCAATTGGAGTTAAACCAGGCAACGCCGCGGCCGCTTTATCAGGTCTCGGGGAACTCGCAAGCGGAATTTTATTTATTTTAGGTGTATTCCTCCCGCTTGGAGCTGCTATCATAACGATCATTATGTTAGGTGCCATTGTAAAAGTTCATGGAGCGAAAGGGTTTGCGAACGGTGCAGGCGGTTTTGAATATAACTTGGTGCTGATTGTAGTCTCCATCGGAGTTGCACTCATCGGTTCAGGGGCGTACGCTGTGCATTTTTAATATAAGTATCTAAGAACAGTTACCGAAAAGCGGTAACTGTTCTTTCGTTTTGGAATTTTAAGCATCATTTGCGGGTGCTCTGCAAAGCAAAAAAACGGATATGATCAATATAAATGTGTATAGTGAATGTACGAGTATTGATGAGTTTGGTCATGAAAGACGAGCCGATTTGAAGGAGGGTTTTGATGAAAGAGCTGACAGACTTACATTCATTAGATTCTATCGAGAATTTTATTAAACAGCATCAATTCAGTTTTATCTACATTTCAAGGCCCGCCTGTACAGTATGTCACGCTGTTCTGCCGCAGCTCAGAAAAGTATTGGATCAGTTTCTAAAAATCAAATTGGGGCATATCAATGCTGACGAGGTAGAAGAGGTTGCCGGCAGATTTTCAGTCTTCACTGTCCCCGTGCTTCTTTTGTTCATTGATGGGACTGAGTTTCTGAGAGAAGCCCGCTTCGTTCATTTTGAACAGCTCGAAGAAAGGCTGAAAAGGGTTTATCAGTTATATCAAGATGTATAAAGCGTTTATACTTTACAAATAAAAAGCCCCCTTTAAGGGGATCAGGCTGTCGAGAAAATCTCGACAGCCTTTATTTTTTCCTTAAAATATCCATTCCCCTGTCATAAAATAAAAGAAAGAATTTGTTCTGCTTGACCAACTTGTCGAAGAGGATCACCTGCTTTGAAAAATTGATAAATACATAGACGTTACCGCCCTACCCGAGGGTTGTTTCCAAAATTGAAATTTCATTATGACAGTGAACAAGACAGATCCATTTGTCTAAATCACCAAACGCTTACATACGCAGCAACTGACCGAAAAGGATATCGATCATATAAATCAAATCCTGAAATCTGTTCCGCATGCCCATTCTCGAACAATGCACAAGATCAAAGAACCACCAAAAGGTCATCACCCGACATGTATGGGAGGATGATAAAGAAAAGGTCAGACAAAATCGTTTGTCTGTTTCAGGAAAAAACCTCTGCAAAAAAAGAAAAAATCGAGCGAAGCTTTGCAGATTCAAAACAGATGCTTCGCTATTGCTGGTTGGGAAAACAAAATGTGAGGGAACAAGTTCTCCTCACAGCCGCATGCCAGAACATGAAGAAGATTGCCGCATACCTAGCCAAGGCATGTGGGAGTGCTTTTTCTGCACCTGAAATCAAATGAATATGGAAAGAAACAGTACAAAACAAAAAAGCTTGTAGAAAAAACATCATTTTCTCTACAAGCTGAAGGCCGTTATCCGGCCTTTTTTGCGTTATTCAGATCGGGGCTCTAAAAAACGGGACCCGCCCAAGTCTTTTCTCATCAGATAGATATGGAAAAAGTATTCTCCGACAGCAATGATGATGGCGGAAATAAGAGCGGCAAACGCCAGTCTTCCTCCTGAAATGCCCATGGACAGCGGCATTCCCATCAGCCATACAACAAGAAACGCGATTCCGAAATCAGCGGACGCCGCCGTAATGTTATTCCATCTTGGCAGCACGTAAAGATCGCCCGTAAAGTAGGAAACGGCTCCCAACACAATGGTCATCAGCAGCACGTCGCCGAATGTAAAGCGGAAACCTAAGCCCAGTATCAGATACAGAATAATGATGGTCATAATGCCTTTAATGGCAAGCGCTTTAATGTGCTCCATGCGAATTCCTCCTTATGGAAATCATGTTAGTATGTTTCCTCATCATGTGAAATATAAACCTTTTTTTCGTGAACATTTGTTTTCTGGCTTTTGTCTGTCATCACTAGGCCGCGGCTGAATATGATGAAAGGAGTAAAAACGGGAGGTGTCATGATGGCAGTCGTAAAAGCGTCGAGCGCCGATGTCGATCTAATGGCAAGGCTGCTCAGGGCGGAAGCGGAAGGCGAAGGAAAGCAGGGAATGCTGCTGGTCGGCAATGTGGGAATCAATCGGGTGCGGGCGAATTGTTCTGATTTTAAAGGCCTGCGCACCATTAGGCAGATGGTATTTCAGCCGCACGCGTTTGAAGCGGTGACTCACGGATACTTTTACCAGAGGCCGCGCGAATCCGAGCGGAGGCTTGCCCGCCGGACGATTAATGGTGAACGGTTTTGGCCGGCTAAATTCAGTCTGTGGTATTTTAAGCCGCCGGGAGACTGCCCGCCGACTTGGTATAATCAGCCGTTTGTCGGCAGATTCAAGTCCCACTGCTTCTATCAGCCGACAGGCGAAACATGCGAAAACGTGTACAATACATTTTAATCCCGGATGCACCGTTCTTGGAATGAACGGTGTTTTTTTAATTTCTTGGGAAGAAAAATAGGAACAAAGTGCGCTTGACGGATGAAAAGCCAAAAAGAAACAGAGGGGGATTTCTCCCGGCTGGGCAAAGGTTTGTCGAAACAATGTGAAAAATGTCTCCCGCCGTTCATTTTCCGGCCTTACAAATCCTTCACACTCTTCATAGCGGTTTAACATTTCTTTTTTATAATGAGGGCGATCAATGAGAAGAAAGGGGAACTGACATGACACATGACGGCCGTTTAGATGAATGGATCAAGGAATTGGAGAACAAAAGCTTTCAGAACAATACGTTTGACCGCCGCGCATTTATACAGGGCGCGGGGAAAATCGCCGGCCTTTCCCTCGGGTTAGCGATCGCGCAATCCATCGGCGCGTTTGAAGTGAATGCCGCTCCGAAATTTTCTAACTATCCGTTCACCCTCGGCGTAGCTTCCGGCGACCCGCTGTCTGACAGCGTCATTCTCTGGACGCGTCTTGCCCCGGACCCGCTGAATGGGGGCGGCATGCCGAAGCAGGCTGTGCCGGTAAATTGGGAAATCGCCACTGATGAACATTTCCGCCATATCGTCAAACGCGGAACGGAGATGGCCAAGCCGAATCTCGGACACTCCGTCCATGTCGAAGCGGACGGGCTCAAGCCCAATAAAGTGTACTATTACCGGTTTAAAAGCGGGCATGAGCTCAGCCCCGTCGGCCGGACGAAAACGCTACCCGCCCCCGGTGCTGACGTGTCCGCCATGACGTTTGCGTTTGCCTCATGCCAGCAGTATGAACACGGCTATTATACGGCGTATAAGCATATGGCGAAGGAAAAGCTTGATCTTGTCTTCCATCTCGGAGATTACATTTATGAATACGGACCGAATGAATATGTGTCAAAAACGGGGAATGTCAGGACGCACAGCAGCGCCGAAGTGTATACACTGGCAGATTACCGCAACCGTCACGCCCAATACCGCTCTGATGCCAATCTGAAAGCCGCCCACGCCGCATTTCCGTGGGTCGTGACATGGGACGATCATGAGGTGGAAAACAATTATGCCAATGTCATCCCTGAAAAAGGCCAATCGGTTGAAGCGTTTGTGCTCAGACGGGCCGCAGCTTATCAGGCTTATTATGAACACATGCCGCTCAGGCGCATGTCACTGCCGAACGGTCCTGATATGCGGCTGTACAGGCAATTCTCATATGGCAATTTAGCCTCGTTTAATGTGCTTGATACAAGACAGTACAGAGATGACCAGGCCAACGGAGACGGGAATAAGCCCCCTTCTGATGAGTGGAGAGACCCGAAACGCACATTGATGGGGACAGAGCAGGAGCAATGGCTGTTCGAAAATTTAGCCGCCTCAAAAGCGAAGTGGAATGTGCTGGCGCAGCAAATCTTTTTCGCGCAATGGAATTTCGGAACAACCGCCAATCCGATATTCAGCATGGATTCATGGGACGGCTACCCGGCTCAGCGGGAGCGGGTCATCAATTTTATAAAAAGCAAAAATCTGAACAATGTCATCGTGCTGACGGGTGATGTTCATGCAAGCTGGGCGTCAAACCTGCATACCGATTTTAATCAAACGAATTCAAAGATTTTCGGAGCCGAATTCGTCGGGACTTCCATTACATCTGGAGGAAACGGGGCGGATAAACGGGCCGATACGGATCAGATCTTAAAACAAAACCCGCACATCAAGTTTTTTAACGATTATCGCGGCTATGTCCGCTGTACGGTGACGCCCGCCCAATGGAGAGCGGATTACAGAGTGGTGCCGTATGTGACGGAGCCGGGGGCTGAGGTATCCACACGGGCTTCCTTCATTTATCAGAAAGACCAGACGGGGATTCGGAAGGTCTCTCAAAACGCGGTTGCGGGAGGCTTAAAGCAGTCAAACGAAGTGGAAGAGGATCGATTCTTCGCCCATAACAATGCGCACGAAAAGCAAATGAGAAAGAAACGGGCCAAAATCTCACAATAAGGGGGCACACTCATGTTTTCAAATATCGGCATTCCCGGGTTAATCCTGATCTTCGTCATCGCTCTCATCATTTTCGGACCTTCAAAGCTTCCGGAAATTGGCCGTGCAGCCGGCCGGACGCTGCTTGAATTTAAAAGCGCCGCAAAAACACTGGTCTCAAATGAAGAGCCGGACAAGCAGACGGCTGAGAAAGATAAAACGGCAGGCTGAATCATGACACGGGGGCAGACGAATCCGCTTCTGCCCCTTCTTTCATATAAGGAGGATGTACGATTGGATAAAAAAGAAACCCACTTGATCGGGCATTTAGAGGAAATCCGGCAGCGTCTCATTAAAACCGTCATCGCCTTTCTCGTGTTTTTTATCGGCGCCTGCTGGTTTGTACAGGATATTTATGACTGGCTGATCAAGGATTTGCCTGGCAGACTGGCCGTTTTAGGCCCGAGCGAGATTTTATGGGTGTACATGATGATTGCGGGAATTTGCGCCATTACGGCAACGATTCCGGTTGCCGCCTTTCAGCTCTGGCGTTTTACGGCGCCGGCCTTGACCGCGTTTGAACGCCGCGCCGCTTTGCTTTACATTCCGGGGCTTTCCGTTTTGTTTATCATCGGAATTTCCTTCGGGTATTTTGTGCTCTTTCCGATTGTGCTCGGATTTTTAACACAATTATCCGCCGGCCACTTTGACATGGTATTTACGGCGGATAAGTATTTTACCTTTATGCTTAATCTTACATTGCCGTTCGGGTTTTTGTTTGAAATGCCTCTGGCCGTCATGTTTCTGACGCGTCTGGGGATCGTAAACCCAACCCGGCTGGCGAAGGCGAGAAAGCTTTCGTATTTTTTGCTGATCGTTGTCTCGGTGCTGATTACGCCGCCGGATTTTATGTCTGACTTTCTCGTCATGATTCCGCTGCTCGTCCTCTACGAAATCAGTGTGACGCTGTCCCGCATCGTTTACCGAAAGAAATGGGCCGAGACGCCGTCTGCCGCTTAGTGAAGCTCGCCTCCGCCGGTCTCAATATCGTCCTCATGCACCGCGGCGGTCACCGCGGCGATTTTGAGCGCTTTTGTGATGTGATCAAGGCTGAGGCTCGGCGCGGATTTCTGCAAGGTTTGCTCTGGAATGTACGGGATGTGTATAAACCCGCCACGGATGTGCGGATGATGACGGCTGATTTCATCCATCAGCCCGTAAAAGAGATGATTGCATACAAACGTCCCCGCCGTGTAGGATACAGCCGCGGGAATGCCTTCTTTTTTAATCTCCTCAACGATCCGTTTGATCGGAAGGCCGGTCCAATAGGCTGCGGGACCGCCTTGAGAAATGTCTTCCCCGACAGGCTGGTTTCCTTCGTTATCCGGTCTGCGCGCTTCATTCAGATTGATCGCGACCCGTTCCGGCGTGATCTGCATTCTGCCGCCCGCCTGTCCGACACAGATGATAATGTCAGGCTGATGTTTCTTTATCGCCTCGCGCAGCACGGCAAGGGACTTGTAAAAAACGGTCGGAACTTGTTCGGATACGATAGAGGCGGGGCCTTCAGCGGCACCATTCAGCCGTTTGACCGCTTCCCATGAAGGATTGACCGTCTCCCCGCCAAAGGGGTCAAAGCCTGTAAGCAATACTTTTTTCTCCATCAAAAAACCCTCCTTTTCTTTTTACCATACTCTATAATGGACATATATTCCTGCCGAAGGGGGAAACATGTCTTGAATTCGCCTCTACTGCAATACCGATCTGTATTTCCGGTGCTCCAAACACATACGATGCTCGCGAGCTGCTCTCAAAGCGCTCTTGCCCGGCCGGTGTCAAAAGCGATAACCGATTATCAGGAAAGCCTGCTTCAGTACGGAGGAAATTGGGAGGAAGCCATCGGCCGCATGGAGCAGGCAAGATGTGAGTTTGCGAAATTGATCGGCGCCCAGCCTGAAGAAATTGCCGTTTTACCTTCAGTAACGGCTGCCGCCTCTGCCGTCGTTTCCGCTTTACCAGATTGCCGAAAGAAACAGGCGGTGTATACGGAATTGGATTTTCCGGCGATCGCTCACATTCTGAAGGCTCAGACTGGGATGGAGCTTTCAGTGATTCCGTCTGAAGAAGGAATGATTCCGCTAGAGCGGTATGAGACGTATATTACGGAGCAGACGCTTTTCACCTGTGTGCCCCATGTGTCATTTACATCCGGTTTTGTCCAGGATATCAAGCGCATTGCGGAGATATCCGCAAAGAAGGGATCGCTTCTTTTTGTCGATGCTTATCAATCGGCGGGGCATGTCCCGATTGATGTGAACGAGTGGGGAGTTGATATGCTGGCCGCGGGTGCGAGAAAGTATATGCTCGGCATACCGGGGACGGCGTTTCTTTATGTCAGAAAGGAACTTGCCGAACAACTGAATCCGAAAGTCACCGGGTGGTTCGGGCAGCAGCGGGCGTCGATGCTGGATTTGACCCATTTTTCTTATGCTGACGGAGCCAAACGCTTCGAGACCGGAACCCCGGCATTTATCAGCATATATGCGGCACAGGCGGCTTTATCCCTTTTAAACGATATCGGCACAGATTACATTCATCAAGAAGTAAAAAAACTCAGCGCATTTGGGTACGAATACGCTTCTGAAAAAGGGCTGCGCCTCGCAGGCCCGACGTCTGCCGATGACAGGCCCGGCATGATTTCCATATGGGATGAAAAAGCGGCGGAAACGGCTGCGTTTTTGAAACGGAAAAACATCGTAGGCGCGCTCAGCGGGCAAATCATCCGGCTGGCGCCGCATTTCTATAACACGGCCGATGACCTTATTTATGCGATTGATGAACTGGCTAAAGCGCGCGGTATATAAAAAACAGCAGACTCATGGAGAGTCTGCTGTTTTCTTATGAGTGATTCACTTTGACCCGTTTCATAAAGAAAGCGCTGATCAGGCCGATCACGGCGACAATCATTGCGAAGATAAAAGCGTGCTGGACGCCCGCAATCAGCGCGTGGGAGTATACGGAAGGATCATTTGGATTTTTCACGGTGCTCATATAATCCTTCTGACCGGCCGCCATGATGCTGACCGCCACCGCAGTGCCGATTGCGCCGGCCATCTGCTGGAGCGTATTCATAATGGCCGTTCCGTCCGGATAAAATTCCGGCGGCAGCTGGTTTAACCCGTTCGTTTGCGCCGGCATCATGATCATGGAAATGCCGATCATCAGGCATGTATGAAGCACGACGATCAGAAGGGCCGTCGAAGCGCCGGTAATGTTTGAGAAAAACCAAAGCACGGCTGCCGTGATGACAAACCCGGGAATGACAAGCCACCTCGGCCCGTATTTATCAAACAGACGCCCTGTCACCGGAGACATAAAGCCGTTTAAAATACCGCCCGGCAGCAGGATGAGACCCGACGTAAACGCCGTCAGCATCAGTCCGCTTTGTAAATACATAGGCAATAGAAGCATTGTTGATAAGATAACCATCATACAGATAAATACAATCACGACTCCGAGAATAAACATCGGATAGCGGAAAGCGCGCAGATTCATCATCGGCTGCTTCATTGTCAGCTGCCTGATGGAAAATAAGATGAGCGCTATCGCACCGACAGTGAGCGAACCGATAACCGTCGGGCTTGACCAGCCGCCTGATCCTTCGCCCGCATTGCTGAAACCGAAGACGATGCCGCCGAATCCGATCGTAGACAGAATAATTGAAAGCACGTCAATTTTCGGCTTTGTAATGTCTGATACGTTCTGCATGTAGGCGATTCCGAATAAAAGAGCCAAGACAAGAAACGGCAGGGAAATCCAGAAAATCCAATGCCAGTTCAAATGTTCTAACACAAGCCCTGAAAAAGTCGGACCGGTCGCAGGGGCGAACATGATGACAAGCCCGATCGTCCCCATCGCCGCTCCGCGCTTATGCGGCGGAAAGATGACGAGAATCGTATTAAACATCAGCGGCAGCAGCAGCCCGGTTCCTAAAGCCTGTACGATTCTTGCCGCCAAAAGAAACGGAAAGCTTGGCGCAAGGGCCGCAATCAGCGTACCGACAATGGAAAAGGCGAGTGACACGATGAACAGCTGCCTCGTCGTAAACCATTGCAGCAGCAGCCCCGAAACCGGCACAAGAATACCGAGAACGAGCAGGTAGCCCGTCGTCAGCCACTGGACGGTCGCAGGAGTGATATGCAGCTCCTTCATCAGGTCAGTCAGGGCGATATTCAGCGCCGTTTCACTGAACATGCCGATAAACCCTGCCGTCAGCAAAGAAATCATGATCGGCATGACTTTATATTGTTTGGAAGGTTGAGCGTTTTCCAAAATCATTCTCCTCTCTTACATACGTAACATGTCTCTCGTATTTTATGTCCTCAGAAGGCTGGGGATTTGTTTTGAAATATGGATGATCGGCATTTTGTCTTTTTTGGCTAAGGACAAAATGATGCCGCCTTCTATCATGGCATTTAAAACAGTGCTGATTTCCGCCGCTTTTTCATCAGAAAAACCGGCAGATCTCAATTTGCCCGCGAACAGATTCTCCCATTCCTGATAAGCGCACTGACAGGCCTGCTGGAGTTTTTCGCTTCTTAAAGCAGTTTCGGCAGCCAGTAAACCGACAGGAAACCCTTCGAAGTTCTCCGGACATGTAAATTGGCGTGATAAGTCCTGTAAAAACGCTTGAATGCTTTCCGCAGGATCAGGATAGGCATCAAGGCTTTCTTTTATTTTCATACGGATATAATGGCTCATTTCATTGACAGCCTCAATGGCGAGCTGCTCTTTGCCGTCCGGAAAATGATAGTAAAGAGAACCTTTCGGCGCACCGCTTTCTTTAATAATCTGATTCAGACCCGTGCCGTAATACCCCTGCAGCTGAAACAGCTTGGTTGCCGCGGCGAGTATTTTTTCACGAGAATCTCCATAACTCATTATGTTCCCACCTTACTGATTGATGACAAATTTAAATATAGTGACTGGTCTATTATCGTGATTTCACATGGCGGTGTCAAGGATTTTTGAAACGGATCTTTTCTCAGGAAGATTCAAAAATCGTTAAGGCATGCTGTTTTTATATGATGGAAGAACAAAAGCAGGGATAGGGGGAGTTTTCTCTTCATGCCTGACAGCTTCAAATCCTCTCAACTCTCAAACAGCCGATGCTCAATGCATCTAGGAAAAGAGAACCGGGCGCTCTATCCTTTTTTTGATTGCCGTATTAAAGCATAATCGTGCTATCGGAAAGGGGCGACTTTCTTATTTTTCCGCTCTTATTTATTTGTAGAAAACAGTAAATAATACACTATTTTTTCCTTTTCTCCTCTAATAGAATGAAAATTGCAAAAATATTACATAGCAGGAGGAAAGTTCATGAAACAAATAAAAAGCAAAATCCTAGCCATCCTTACAGTTTTGTATGCTGTCCGTCATTTCCGTATTTGCCTTCCAGCCGACCGTATCAAAAGCCTCCTCAGGTCATAATCCGGTTGTCATGGTCCACGGAATCGGCGGAGCGTCCTTTAACTTCGCGGGAATCAAAACGTACTTGGCATCCCAAGGCTGGGTCAAGAAATGAGATGTACGCCATTGATTTTCTGGACAAAACCGGAAACAACAGACACAATGCGCCGAGACTGTCAAATTACGTGAAAAAAGTGCTCAGCGAAACAGGCGCGAATAAAGTCGATATCGTCGCGCACAGCATGGGCGGCGCCAACACACTCTATTACATTAAAAATCTTGACGGCGGGGACAAAATCGCAAACGTCGTCACACTCGGCGGAGCGAACGGCCTTGTGACCAACAGAGCGCTTCCGGGAACTGATCCGAACCAAAAGATTTTATATACATCAATTACAGCTCAGCGGACTTAATCGTCATGAACCCGCTGTCACGACTGATCGGCGCGAGAAACGTGCAGATTCACGGTGTCGGGCACATCGGACTTTTAATGAACAGCCAAGTAAACGGGCTGATTAAAGAAGGTCTGAACGGCGGCGGGCAAAATACGAATTAACAGATTCAGAGCCCCGGACATAGAGAATTTCCGGGGTCTTTTTTTTCTTCCATATTCTTTTTTCGCCGTAAACCAAGCCCTCTGAAGTTATTTTTGTTAAAATAATAAAGTTATATCAGAATTCGGAGGGTTTATTGTGGGAAAAGTGAAAAGAAATGCCCCTTGCCCATGCGGCAGCGGGAAGAAATATAAAAAATGCTGCGGAAGTAAAGCAGCTGACATTCCGGCAGACATCGCGGCAAAAGAAGCGAAACAGATTCAGGAAAGCCTAATGGAGTACGCCTTTACAGCACATAGAGACGGCATTTCATCATTTATTAACCAGCACGAGTTCATTACGGAGCTGGACAGACAGACAAAAGACATCGGCGTCTTCAACCTTGGCATCTGGGGAATTTTCTTCCGGCCGCTGGCAGGCGGCAAGACGATTTTTGAAGAATATCTTCAGAAAAAAGCCGGCGGCATCAACCGCCCGAAAACTCGGGAAATCGTTGAATCATGGAAAAGCATGACACCTGCCGTTATGGTGCTTGAAGATGTGAAAGAAGGAATGATTCACTTTGAAGATGTCATGACGAAAAAACAATTCAAAGTGGAAATGGACGTCAGCCAGCAGGATCTTCCGCCGGCGGGAAGCCTGATTCTCGGCTATCCGATCCACGAAGCGGAAAAAGCGGAGTTCTTCATGCAGTTTACGATCTTCCCTGTGAAGCGGACCGAAGCTTTGATCAGCAAAGTGAAAAAGGCGGCGGCCCCGGCCCTTGCGGAAGGAAAATCGCCTGAACGCTTTATGCAGGAGAACTTCGACACTGTGCTGGCCGCTCTTTTAGGAACGGCGGAAGAGCCGAAGCCGGCTGCTGAAGAAACACAGGCGGAGTGGGCGAATGACATGGAGAAGGAAACGGCGGACGCCATTGAAAAAGGTCTGAGCGGGGATGAATACCCGGCTGAGCTGGTTCCGGCCGTTATTGATCTGTGGAAAACATTCTGTGTCAAAAAAACACCGACGATCAGAAAGCCGGAAGCCTTCGCGGCAGCGGTCGAATATTATGTGAACAGCATTTCTCTGAACGGCGCGTCCGTTTCTCAAGCCAAGCTTGCGAAGAAGTACGGCGTCAGCGCATCAACGATTTCCAGCCGCTACAAAGAAATTGAAGGCGCTATGCAGGATGAAGCTGATCGCTTCGCCGCGGCTCTGACATCTTAATATCTTAATAGACGGCAAAAAAACCTTGAAGGGCAAACGCTTTTCAAGGTTTTTTCTATTGATGCGCCCTCAGGAAGGATAATTCCTGCCGGCTATCTAATAATAAAAAGAGCGATAACAGGAAGGGGATGGAACCATGGATGAGACACGTGCGCTGGGCAGGACGGATTTACGGGTAAAGCGTATCGGCTTTGGCGCAAATGCGGTCGGAGGACATAACCTGTTTCCGAATCTTAATGATGAAACGGGAAAAGAACTCATCCGCACAGCTTTGGATGGCGGCGTCAATTTTATTGATACGGCGTTTATATACGGCTTGGGACGTTCCGAAGAGTTAATCGGTGAAGTTGTCGCAGAGCGCGGCGTGCGGGACAGCCTCGTGATTGCGTCAAAGGGTGCGCATAAAGAGGTCAACGGACAAATTGAGCTGGACAACAGCCGTGAATTTCTTCGGAGTGAGGCGGAAAAAAGCCTGAAGCGGCTGAAAACAGATGTGATTGATTTGTATTACGTTCACTTCCCTGACGGCAAAACACCGCTGGCCGAAGTGGCCGGCACGCTGAAAGAACTGAAGGACGAAGGGAAAATCAGAGCAATCGGCGCCTCCAATCTCAGCTTCCGGCAATTGCAGGAGTTCAACGCTGACGGCTATTTAGAGGTTTTTCAATCGGAATATTCACTGATTCAGCGCGAGGCGGAAAAAGATCTGCTGCCTTACTGTGAAAAGAACGGCATTTCCTTCATCCCTTATTTCCCGCTTGCTTCCGGCTTGCTGACAGGAAAGTTCACAAAAGACACAGTCTTTGAGGACAGCCGAAAGAACAGGCCGCCGTTTCAGGGAGAAGCTTTTCAGCAAAACTTGGAGAGAGTGGATAAGCTGAAGGCCGTTGCGGAAGAAAAAGGCGTGCCTGCAGCGCATATCGCACTCGCATGGCTTCTCTCGCAGCCGGCTGTGGATGCGATTATTCCCGGAGCCAAACGCCCTGACCAGCTGAAACACAATCTGGGCGCGCTTGATGTGCAATTAACCGAAGACGAGGTTCAATATATCAGTGACATCTTCAAGTGAAAATAAAAAAGGAAATAGCCTGCGCTATTTCCTTTCTTGCTGTCAGGACGTTTTCAAAAACGCTTCTGTCAATCCTTCCAGGTCGGCGTCTGTGTCCAAATACCACTGGCCGCGGGCGTTTTTCTTCATTTCGATTTCTTTCGTCACGGAAGAAGAAGCCGGTTTCAGGCGCATAAACTCTTCTGGATAGACAGAAAGCAGATGGCTGACAATTTCGTTTTCATCAGCATCGGGATGCTTTCCGGCATAGTCCTGCACACGGTCTTGCAGCCGGCCTGCAAGCGGAGACATATCAAGCGGCGTCACTTTTGCTTCCAGGACGGCTTTGCCGTCTGACATGGATTTGGTTTGCACCTTGAGTTCTGTGTGATCACGCAGCGCTGATGACATGGCGTCAATAATAGCGGAAATGGCTTTTGAGTCGGCTTGTTCCTTCGAAATGCCTGCTGAAGCGATAAAGCTCGCTTTCGCCGATTCCTGGTATGCGGCGGCTGTCATTTTTTCATTTACACCGGTCAGGCGGGTGAAATCTTTATTATGCCGGCCGTACAGCATCACATCAATGTATGCGGATAATGCGTCCGCCGGATCGGGTTTTGCTTTCGGAGCTGTGCCTTTGACTTTCAGTTTATAAGATAAAGGCTTCGCGTCTTTTGCCTGCGGCTGATATACCAATTCATATGATTTGCCTTCGTCAGCCGTGAAGTACAGACTTCCCGTCACTGTCTTGTCCGCATGAAGCGTGCCGCTTTGCATCCGGTCTTCCTTATCGGCCGCAGCTGTTTTCGCGTCATTCTGATAAAGCGAGAAGTCGCTGCTTTTGACGGTAAGCGGATCATTGCCCGTATTTTTGACAGTGACCGTTACTTTCAGTGCGGTCGGGTGTTCAGCATCGTCTGAAGTCACCCAGGCCGTATCTTTTATTTTTACTTTCGCCGTGCCGCTTTCCTTGCCGCCGCTTGTTTCGCTGCTGCAAGCGGCGGTAAATGCCGTGAGAAGCAAAATGAAAAACACGGCGCTCATTTTTTTAATGGACATCTTGTTACCCCCTGTTGTTATGATGGTTGATTCAATAGTCATATAGATGAACAGGTTAATTATACTAGTTTTGTATAAAAGAGTCTTGATCTTTTTGGAAGAAAAGGAAGTGTTATGATGAAGAAAGAAGAATTGAAACAGCTGGCTCTCAGAATCGGAAACGTACCTCCTGGCTACGAGAGTAATGTGGAAGAATACCAGGAAGATGAGGTTCTGTTTTGGTGGGAAGACAAGAACGATCCGGAAGCCGGCATCATGGTCGAATTGGAACCGGACGGAAAACTGAAATACTTATCCCGTCCGGCTTTCCGGACTGATCTTGCTCCTCTTTTGGAAACGGACATAGAAGAACGGATGCGGGCGTTTTTAGAAACCCATCGTCCGGGGGCATTGGCTGAGTTCGAATTGGAGAAAAAAAGCTCCGTAAATGATGGTGATGTAAGATATTCCTATGTTCAGATGGCTTACGGTCTGCCGCTTCCGCTGACCGGGTTTTACGTCGACCTAGCTGTGACAGGGGAAGTAACCGGCTTTTCGTACCAAGGGAAGGCCGATGATCTGTTAAGACCCGGGACAATTGCGGACAAGCGGGAAGCATCGGCTCATTTTGTCAAACAGATTGAAGCAGAGCTGTTGTTCACCGTACTGCATCAGTCCGTCTATGTGCAGGGGGATGACAAGCCCCATCTCGTCTATGAAATCGTGTCTCCGACGCGGCCGATATCTGCTGACCTGAAGGAAGAGAATGAAGAAATAGAAGAGTATGAAGAGCTGGAACACAACACGCGGCCGTATGTCTCGATTTCACGCCCTGAACCTGAAGCGGAAAAGATGAGCATCAATGACATGATCGGGCTGCATGACGGTTTTTATAAAGATAGGGAAAGCGATCTTGGGGACGGCTGCATCGGCATAGCGTGGCGTCGTGAAAAAACAAAATCCGCACGGGAAGATAAAAGCTTTGAAAGTCTGTTTAAAGAGCGGAATGAACATGTATTGAAAACAAGGTATGATAAAGAATCAGGCCGGCTCACCGGGGTGATGTCATTTATACAAGAAGAAGGCGAACCGGTGTTTTCCGAGGAAGAATGCCATCACATGGCCATCCGCTTTTTATTCGCCATGTTTCCGGAAGCGGATCAGTATTTCCGGGTTCAATATGATGAGCCGGATGATGAAGGAGAAAACGCGGGACTTACATATAAGGCCTGTTCGGGCGGCGTTGATTTGCGATTCGGAGAAGGAAGAATCTGTGTCAGCAAAAAGACGGGTCTTGTCACTTTTTATATGCCGCCGGAAATTGATCCGAAAGAGCTTGAGAATATCGATCCCGTTCCTTCATTGACAATGGAAGAGGCGAAGGATGCGATTCGCCGGAATATCAAAGCAGAGCTCGCTTGGGACCGTTACGATGACGGCAGCGGCAGAAATGTGTACAGGCTCGTATACAAGCCGGTTTTCCCGCGGTTTATTGAGGCGCATACGGGGGAAGCGATCATGAGTTTAATAGGCTGAAGGTCATAGGTGTTCGGTTTGGGGGTTTTAAGTGACATGTGACATTTGTATGAAAAATAACCGCCCTGAATACGGCTCTTTCCCCTCTTTGCTAAAAATAGACACATAAAAGGCACTTTCTTCCCTTTAAAAGAATAAGGTCATTTTTATATAATAAAAAACAGTTCTTTTTTATACACTCTTCCTGAAAGGATGACCCCATTGCTGAAAGAACATCTGAGAAAAAAAGCGCTGGAGATTGGGAACATACCGCCGCACTATGAGCTTGAAATAGAAGACTTTGATGAAAAACAAAAAACGAGAGCCTATTATATATGGAAAGATCGTAACCATCCGGAAAAAACGGTAACGATTGAGCTGGGCGGCGACGGATCTTTGCTTACATATTCACGCAATGACTGTCCGGGTTCAGACCTTCAGTTGTCAGACGCCGAATTAAAGCTGACGGCTCTGCGGTTTGCGGCCAGACACCGCCCGCTTACTTTTATGAAGTTCACCTTTCAGGCGAGGGAAGAACGAAATGGGTGCATCCGTTTCATCTATACAAAAAAAGTGCTCGGCCGGCCGCTCCCCGATTCGGGTTTTTTCGTTGATGTAACCGAGAGCGGCTTCATCGTGCAGTTTCTCTATTACGGGGATAAGGGTGAAGCGCCCGTCCCGGAAACCTTCGTCGATCAGGAGAAGGTGATCTCGCATTATATGAGCGGGCTGACCTTCAGTCTCGTCTATGACGTTGTCAATTTTGAGAAAACGCCGCGCCTTGTCTACGAACCGATTCTCCCGGCTTACAGCTATCCGGCCGGAGAAGATGATATCGTGCCGGATCAGCCGTTTTGCGAGGACAGGAACGAATCGGCAAAACCGCTTCCCGCGCTTGAACATAAACGGGAAGTCAGCATCGATGAATTGATGGGATTTACCGCGGATATGATTCAGACGCGCCGGCGCGATCTCGGGGATGAGATCGGAACGACATGGCGGAAAGGGGCAGTCCCGGAACGGAAAGATTTGAGTATAGAAAGCTATTTTGAAAGCAGCAACAAAAATACAATGAAGATGAAAACGGACAAAAAGACAGGGAAGATGACAGCCTTTAAATCTTTTATTGAGCATGAGGGCCCGGCCTTTTATTCAGCTGAAGAATGCGAGGAAACCGCGCTTCAATTTTTATACAAGCTTTACCCGAGAGCGGACGAGTTTTTTAAAATGAATCCGCTGAAAACGGACGGGAGGGGACGGTTCCGCTACCATTTTTCCGTATGGCATCGGGATATTCCGCTTCGGTTCGGTGCTGCGAGAATACTTGTCAGTCCCGTAACCGGGCTTGTGGAAGCTTACATGGCGCCTGATATTGATCCGGAGCAGTTAGAGCAGATCAATCCGGTGCCGGCCGTTACTATCGAAGAAGCAAAGTCCGCTTTTTTATCTGATTTTCATCTGCAGCTGGAGTGGCAGCGCGATTTTACGCCGTCCGGCAATGAAGGATATAAGCTTGTGTACAGGCCTGTATATCCTCCGTATATTGATGCGCATAAGCAAAAAAAGAAAAGGTTTTATTAGCCAGGGATCATTTGTAAATGAGGATAATCTTTAAAGTTTCTCCAATCGCCTCCCCAATCAAAACCGAGCGTTTTGGCAATCGATACGACCTCAAGCCAATCGGGCCTGCCGTTTTGGTTTCCGTCGTACGTCATATCCCAAATCAGGCTGCCATCCTTTTTTTGCAGGGCGAAGTCGATGGCAAGGCCGTAATTGTGATATGATTCTCCGCCTTTTGCGTAGGTGACGATATTTCCTTTTTTTGAACGTCCTTGACGGTACAATTCGTTTTGTTCCTCAATTGATCTGAAACCCTCTGTAATCACGACGGTGATGCCTTTTTTCAGAGCGGCCGTCTGCAATAATTCCGCATTTTGTTTAACGAGCGGATGAAGAGCATTTGGAATGCCCCTCTCTTGTAACGCCGTTTGCGGCCTCAGCTCTTTCTGCACATAGGAAAAACATAGGTCCGCGGAAAAGAAGAGGATCAAAAGCAATGCTATTCTGACTGGTAATCTCATGGTGAATTCTCTCTTTCTTTAATTGATTAAAATCTTTGTTTGCTCACTGTCATAAATTTGCTATGATAAAATATAACATAATTAGTAGCCGGAGGAAGGAGGCAAATCTATGAAATCCAAGATTCCATCTGAAGAAGTAGCCGTAAAGATGAATGAATGGTATAAGCTGATCCGCGCGTTTGAAGCCGATAAAGCTGAAGCGCTGAAGCGGGAGATTCAATATGAACTCGAAGATATGGAAGAAAATCAGGATTTATTATTGTATTTTTCATTGATGGAATTTAGGCATCGCATCATGCTGGATAAATTAAAACCCATGAAAGACGGCGACTGCCAGCCTCCGTTCTCTGAAATGCTCACTGAGATTGAGATGAACCAGCAAAAGCTGACCGGCTTACTGGAATATTATTTTTACTATTTCAGGGGAATGTATGAATTTAAGCAGAAAAACTTCATCTCAGCGATTTCTCATTATAAACGGGCTGAGGAAAAACTAGAATATGTGGAAGATGACATAGAGAAAGCCGAGTTTCTGTATAAAATTTCTGAAGTGTACTATCATATCAAGCAGACTTTCTTTTCGATGAATTACGCGGGACAGGCGCTTGATATTTACAAGAAATATGAATTATACGGAATGAGAAGGGTGCAGTGCAAATTTATCATTGCCGGTAACCTGATGGACGCCCAGCAGCATGAAAAAGCGCTGGAATACCTTGAATGCGCCTTGGAGCACGCGGAGCGGCTTGATGATCACTATATGATTGCTGCGGCCTATTATAATATCGGGCACTGTATGTACAGTTTGGGTGACTTTTGCAAGGCGGCGGAAGACTTTGAACGAGCGGCTGCCGGTTTTGAAGCGCACAGCTTCCAGCAGGTCATCCAGGCTGTTTTTTCACTCACGCATATCTACTTTAAAACGGAAAGATACAGTGACGCCGCCGCCAGCTATGCGCGGGGCATGAAAAGCGCGGCGGAGTGGGAAGACGAGATCTATATGACAAAATTCCGTCTGATTAAGGAGCTTTATCAGGGTGACGGCGGACAGGATTCGCTCAAAGAGTATTTTGACATTCTGGAATCAAAGGAGCTGTTGGCCGACACTGAGGAACTGCTTCAGGACGCGGCTCATTTCTTTCATAAACGGGAGAACTACAAAGCGGCATCTTATTTTTTCAGCAGGCTTGTCGGCGTGCAAAAAAGGCTGCAAATGAACAATTACGCATAATGAAAAAGAACGGGGGAGCTTCGGTTTCGTCGTTCTTTTTATGATCCCTTCTGTTTTCAGCCGGTCAAAACCGGGTACATGCTCTGTATTAACATCAGGGAGGAAATGAGACAATGTATCAGGATTTACAGGGAAAAACAGCGATCGTAACAGGTTCTTCGAAAGGAATCGGAAAGGCCATTGCCGAACGCTTCGGCAAGGAGCGGATGAATGTAGTTGTGAACTACCTCGGTGATTCCGCCGGAGCAGATGAAGCGGCTGACTTCATTGAGAAAGCGGGAGGCCGAGCTGTCACCGTAAAAGCCGATGTATCTTCAGAAGAAGGGATTCAGGCGCTGTTTGATGCCGCACAAGAGCACTTCGGCGGTGTGGATGTGATGGTCAACAACTCCGGCTTTAATGGCGCCGAAGCGATGCCCCATGAAATGAGCCTGGAAGATTGGCAAAAGGTCATCGACGTCAACGTGACCGGCACCTTTTTGGGGGCGAAAGCGGCCCTTAACCATATGCTCCAGCGCGGGACAAAAGGAACGGTCTTAAACATATCGAGCGTCCATCAGCAAATACCGCGTCCTGAAAACGTGCAGTACGCAACATCAAAAGGCGGGATCAAAATGATGACGGAAACGATGGCGCTCAATTACGCAGACAAAGGCATCCGGGTAAATGCCATCGCTCCCGGCACGATCGCCACGGAGTCCAATGAGGATCTGCAAGATGAAACACACAAACAGACCCAGCTGAAAAAAATTCCGATGAACGCCTTCGGAAAACCGGAAGAAGTCGCCGCGGCCGCCGCATGGATGGTGTCGGAAGAAGCAAGATACGTGACCGGAACGACACTTTTCGTCGACGGAGGCATGACGCTTTATCCGTCTCAGCTGGAAAGGTAAAAGAGGAGGGGAAACCTTCTCTTTTTTGTTTAGGGAAGGATCATAAAGGAAATGGTTCCCTAAAAAAACAGGGGGATCACAAGATGGCGAATGACTGGTGGAAAGACGCCGTTGTCTATCAAATCTATCCGCGAAGCTTCCAAGACACGAACGGCGACGGCATAGGCGACCTGCGGGGGGTTATCGCGCGTCTCGATTACATAAAAGAACTTGGCGCTGATGTGATATGGATCTGCCCGATTTACCCGTCGCCAAACGTCGATAACGGCTACGACGTGACGGATCATCAAGCGATTATGAAATCTTACGGAACGATGGAGGACTTTCACGATCTGCTTACGGAATGCCGCAGCCGCGGATTAAAGCTTGTGATGGATTTCGTCTTAAATCATACATCCACAGAGCATCCTTGGTTCAAAGAAGCGGAAATGAATCCGAACAGCAAATACCGTAAATATTATTTTTGGCGGCCGGGCACCGCAGACGGCCCGCCGACCGATTGGGTGTCGGATTACGGACAATCCGTCTGGCAGTACGAAGAGCATACAGGTGAATATTACCTGCATATGAACGCCGTCAAACAAGCCGATCTGAATTGGGAAAATCCCGAAATGCGGCAATCAGTGTACGAGATGATGAGATTCTGGCTCGATAAAGGCGTGGACGGATTGCGTATTGACCAGCTCCATCTTCTGTCAAAAAAAGAATACCTGCCGCCGTATGAAGATTATATCGCTCGCCGGGCTGATCCGAAGCCTTTCCGGCCAAACGGAGCACGGATACATGATTACTTAAAAGAAATGACGAAAGAGGTATTTTCCAAATATGACGTGATGTCGGTCGGCGAGGCCGGATCAGTGACGCCTGAGGAAGGGCTGGTCTACACGGGAACCGATGAGCATGAGCTGAATATGATTTTTCATTTTCAGCATATGGAGCTTGATCAGAAGCCGGGACAAGAGCATTGGGATGTAAAGCCGCTTGAGCTGTCTGACTTGAAGAAAGTGCTCACAGACTGGCAGAAAAAACTTGAGCACCAAGGCTGGAATACGCTGTATTGGTGCAATCATGACCAGCCCCGGATCGTATCCCGGTTCGGAGACGAAGGCAAATACCGCAAAGCATCCGCCAAAATGCTTGCCGCCCTGCTTTATTTCATGAAAGGCACGCCGTACATTTATCAGGGAGAAGAACTCGGTATGACAAACGCTCCGTTTGACAGGATCGAGGATTATCAGGATATTCAGACCGTCAATATGTATCACAAAAGGGTATTTGAAATGGGCCGTGACAGAGAGGAAGTCATGGCGTCCATCATGGCGAAAAGCCGCGACCATGCCCGTACACCGATGCAGTGGGACGGAAGCCGAAATGCCGGATTTACAGAAGGAGAACCGTGGCTGAAGGTCAATCCCAATTACAAAACGATCAATGCAGCCGAGGCTGAGAATGATCCCGATTCCGTATTGAACTTTTACAAAAAACTGATCCGTTTACGAAAACAGTATGCTGACGTCATAAAAGGCAGCTACACGCTGCTGCTCCCTGATGACCCGCAGCTGTTTGTGTATGAAAGACAGGCAAACGGACAAAAGCTCATCTCTATCAGCAATGTATCAAAAGAAGAAGCCGCCTTTTATTGGCCGGACGGTTCCGAGCCTGGAAGTGCGAAACTGCTTCTCAGCAACTATGAAAATGCCGGAAGCGCGGATTCCTGCATAACATTCCGTCCATATGAAACAAGAGTCTATCTGCTTGCCTGATCCTGAGCAGTCTTGATCCGCTTGGCAGCCGTCCTCGTTTCTTTTGTAACGGGGATGCTTCCTTTTGCTTTGGCGAGACCGAATGCCGGCATATTGACATAGATGGATTCATAACTGCCAGCGGGAACTGTATATGTTTCATGGTATATACCGACCGCTTGAGATGCGGCCGCGCGCTGATAAAAATGCCGCCATGCTTTCATATGTTTTTCTCCTTTGGCGTAGGACATAAGGTCATCAAAAGAGCGCCAATATTGGATCAGTGTAATGCTTCGTAATGTACAGGACATTTCCATAGAGAGAAAGCCGAGCTCCTTATTGGCATACAATTCTTTAATCATTGGCGTCATTGCTCGGACAACAGGAAGCCAGCGATGTATTGAAGGCCATTTGTTAATTCGAACACCGATAATAAAGACGACGGTTTCTTCATTGGAGCGGGCTGTTACCTGTGAAGCGGTGATCATCTGTTTTTTCATTTAAAGCTCATCTCCTTTTTGCAGTTTGCTGATGACGGCATCTGCCCACTCGATCGCGGCCGCTGTCACTCGTTTGCCGTAGTCAATAGTAAACAGCCTAAGCTCCATACCATCCCGTTTTAAAAGTGATTGTTCGATTGTTTCATACAGTTCATATTTCATATTGAGCTGGAGTTTATAGTGCTCTATCATCCGGATATTTGAGGCAGTGTCTTGTTTATCGCTGAAAAAAAGCTTCAGCAGCAACTCATTTTTTTCGGCAGCTGGCTGCTTGACCGGCTCGTTCAGCCAATCCTGTAATGCATCTTCACCCTTTTGGGTAAGGTGGTATTCTTTTTTGTCAGGACGGTCTTCTTGAACGGTTGTTGTCACCGTCAGCAATCCTTCTTCTGTAAGCCGTTTTAAATTAGGATAAATCTGGCTGTAGCTGATGGTCCAAAAATGCTGCAAACTCCGATCCATCATTTGCTTTATTTCATAACCCGTGTGACATCCTATTGTTATTAAACCGAGTAAGGCGTAATAAGTATCAGATTTCTTACTCAATTTTCACCCTCCTATATATTCAATAGATATATATCAATTAGATATAATAATAACGGAAACATATCTACACATCAATTCTTTTCAAAAAATATCTTGCAAAACGTAATTACTTCGTTTTATTATGGTATAGGAACAAATGAACGAGAAAGTACAAAGTACGGTTCGGAAATCGTCATCATTCTGATTTACAGGACAGGGGGAAACGAGCTTGTTTAAAAAATGGAGCGGAATCATTGTCATTGCAGCATGCTTTTTAATTGCGGCGGGCTGCGGCAATTCATCTACAAAAGGTTCGTCAGGTTCTTCGAAAAACGGCAAACTGCACGTCGTGACAACCTTTTATCCAATGTACGAATTCACAAAACAAATTGTCAAAGACAAAGGCGATGTAGACATGCTCATCCCGTCTTCGGTCGAACCTCATGATTGGGAGCCGACGCCGAAGGATATCGCCGGCATTCAAAACGCCGATCTTTTCGTTTACAACAGCGAATATATGGAGACATGGGTTCCCTCAGCGGAAAAAAGCATGGGCTCCGATCATGCGAAGTTTGTAAAGGCGTCAAAAGGAATTGACCTGCTCGAAGGTTCGGATGAAGAGGAAGAGGAGCATGATCACGGCGGTCATGACCACAGCCACAGCATGGACCCTCACGTTTGGCTGAGCCCGGTTCTTGCGCAAAAAGAGGTCAAAACCATTACGGCGCAGATCGTAAAACAGGATCCGAAGAATAAAGCATACTATGAGAAAAACAGTAAAGAATATATTGCAAAACTGCAGGATCTTGATAAACTATACCGTACAACATTAAATAAAGCGGCGAAAAAAGAATTGATCACACAGCATGCGGCATTCAGCTATTTAGCTAAAGAGTACGGTTTGAAACAGGTCGCGATTGCAGGCCTTTCTCCTGAAGAAGAGCCGAGCCCGGCCAAACTGGCAGAGCTCAAAACGTTTGCCAAAAAGCATGATGTGAAGATCATCTACTTTGAAGAAGTCGCATCGCCTAAAGTTGCAGATACACTTGCCGGTGAAATCGGCGCGAAAACGGAAGTGCTCAATACACTGGAAGGTTTAAGCCAAAAAGAACGGGATAAAGGCATCGGTTATATCGACATTATGGAGAAAAACCTCGATGCACTGAAAGATTCGCTATTGGTTAAATAACATAGTGTGCGCCGCGGGGTGCACACTATTTCTATGCGGGAAAGGAAGATCAGCATGAATCTCGTTACATTACAGGATATCGTTTTTGGTTATTCGCATACACCCGTGCTTGACGGCGTGTCGCTGGAAATCAAAAGCGGCGAATTCGTCGGCATTACAGGGCCGAACGGCGCGTCAAAATCGACGCTGATGAAAGTCATGCTCGGCATGCTCAGACCTTGGGAAGGAACGGCCGAGATCAGTAAAAAAAATGCCGCCGGAAAACGCCTGACAATCGGCTATGTTCCGCAGCAGATTTCTTCATTTAACGCAGGATTTCCGAGCACGGTTCTTGAGCTTGTGCAATCTGGCCGTTATACGAAAGGGAAATGGTTTAAACGATTAAACGAAACGGATCACCACGAGGTGGAAAACGCGCTGAAGATGGTGGAAATGTGGGATTTCCGCAACCGGAAAATCGGCGACTTATCCGGCGGACAGAAGCAGAAAATCTGCATTGCGAGAATGCTTGCGAGCAATCCGGATCTGCTGATGCTTGATGAGCCGACAACCGCGGTTGATTATGAAAGCAGACAGGGCTTCTACGAATTTATGCACCATCAGGTAAAAAATCACAACCGCACCGTCGTTATGGTGACACACGAACAAAATGAAGTCCAGCAGTATCTGGATAAAGTCATACGGCTTGAGAGGGGGGAAAAAGGCGGATGGAAATGTTTGACTTGGAATTCATGCGACGAGCTTTTCTAGCGGGAAGCATGATCGGAATTATGGCGCCGATATTAGGCGTATATCTCGTGCTGAGAAGACAGGCGCTGATGGCGGATACGCTGTCTCACATTTCATTGTCCGGCGTTGCCATCGGCTTTTTTCTCAGTACCAATATTACGGCGGCGAGCATCGTTGTCGTCACGATCGGAGCGATCGGCATAGAATACATGCGGCGGGCATACCGTACATATTCAGAGGTCTCTATCGCCATATTAATGGCGGCCGGGCTGTCGTTTGCGATGTTTCTGATCAGTCTGTCAAAAGGCGGCGCGTCGATGAGCATCGATCAATATTTATTTGGATCGCTTGTGACGGTCAGCCAGCAGCAGGTCTATATTATCGGCGGCATTACCCTGCTGATTCTGCTTTATTTCATTATTTTAAACAGACCGCTCTATCTGCTTACCTTTGATGAGGCGACGGCGAAGACATCAGGCATTAACACAAATCTCTTGTCAATGTCCTTCAGCATCGTGACGGGGCTTGCGATTTCGGTCATTATTCCGATTATCGGCGTGCTGCTCGTTTCCGCGCTGCTCGTATTGCCCGCGGCTTTTGCGATTCGTATCGCCAAAGGGTTTAAATGGGTGTTTACGGCAGCCATTGTCATTTCTCTGTTCAGTGTGTTCACGGGGCTGACGTCTTCTTACCAGCTCGGAACGCCTCCGGGGCCGTCAATTACTCTACTGTTAATCATTCTGCTTCTGCTCGGCTTTACGCTGCAGGGGATTTGGAATGCGTTTAAAAAAGGAAAAGAACGAAAAAACCGCCGTTAAGCGGGGCTGCAGTCTCATCTGCCGCTCCGTTTAACGGCTTTTTTTATAGAAATAAATCAGCGAGACGTTCGTATGATTCTTTTTTTGCTTCAAAGTCAAAGACGTTGCAGAGCACCATCATCTCTTTTGTCTGATAACGATCTGACAGTTCAAGCAGGTGGCGTCTGACTGCGGCGGGAGAGCCGATCACCATCCGCTTCCTGTTTTCTTCTATCTGCTTACGGTCCTCCGGGGAATACGGGTAAGCCTTCGCTTCTTCAACACTCGGCACACGGCTGTCGGCCCCTTTCCCGACACGAAGCAGCCATAAATCCTGGCTTAACGCGAGTTCTTCCGCTTTCTCATCCGTAGCCGCACATATGACGAAAATGGCACAGAGAGAGGCGGGAGCGGAAAAATGGGCGGAGGCCCGGAAATGATCCTGATAGATCTGAAAGGCTTTTTCCCCGCGTTCCGGATTAATGAAATGGCCGAAAACATAGCCCGCACCCTGCTGAGCCGCGCGTCTGGCGCTGTTTTCTCCGAGGCCGAGCACCCATAGCTGCGGGGCTGTTTCAATCAAAGGCGCTGTCTTTATTCCTGCATAATCATGATCCGCAGGGATAGAATCTGTCAGAAAGGATGATAAATCCTGAAGCTGTCTGTTGAACTCGGTCATGCTTTTCTTGACCCCGTCTGTGAGGGCGAGCCGGATTTTCGTCGTGCCGCCAGGTGAGCGTCCGACCCCAAGGTCAATACGATTCGGATGCAGCGCCTCAAGCTGACGGAATGTTTCCGCGACTTTATAGGGGCTGTACTGCGGCAGCAGAACGCCGCCTGAGCCGATACGGATGGACGTTGTGGCCGCGGCGGTATGAGCCATCATAATTTCCGGCGACACGCTTGCGAGCCCCCTTGTGCCGTGATGCTCGGCAAACCAGTACCTCTTATAGCCCCATCCTTCGCTGAGGCGGGCGAGCTCCGCGGAATGGCGAAGCGTCTCGTGCGGCCCGTTTCCTTTGGATACGGGCGCCTGATCAAGTATGCTTAAATCAATCACTCGTCTGCCCCTTTCCTGAATGTATTGATACAAGGATAGAAAAAATGGTTCGTCCCCGTCAATTTCTTTGTTTTCTCTATTCTCTCCGGAATGAAGGAGAATATAGAAAGTGAATTTTCGCCGTTTTTCGTCAAAAATTCTTATGTTTTATGAAACTTTGATATAATAAAAGACGTATATCTTAATAAATACCGGGATCCTTATCCCGGAATTTTGTGAAAATGCGCACTTGCGGCGTGCTTATCGGCACCCTTACAGAATAGGAGTGAATCATATGGCGATCTCTTTACAAAAAGGACAGCGAATTGATTTAACAAAAGGAAAAGCAGGCCTGTCAAAACTGCTGGTCGGATTGGGCTGGGACCCTGTATCATCGGGCGGCTTTTTCGGAAAGCTGTTCGGCGGAGGCGGTGCCAATATCGACTGTGACGCTTCCGTACTGATGCTTGAAAATGATAAAATGACAGACAGCAAAAACGTCATCTATTTCGGCAACCTGAAAAGCCGGTGCGGCGGTGTCGTACATACGGGTGACAACCTGACGGGAGAAGGCGACGGCGATGATGAACAAATTCTCATCGACTTGGCGAAAGTGCCCGCACAGATTAATAAACTTGTATTTGTCGTCAATATTTATGACTGCGTCAGACGCAAACAGGACTTCGGCATGATTCAAAACGCGTTCATCCGCGTCGTTGATCAATCTAACCGCGAAGAATTGGTGACTTACAATTTAAGAGATAACTATTCAGGCAAGACGAGCCTGATCGCGGCTGAAATCTACCGTCAGGACGGCGAGTGGAAATTCGCCGCAGTAGGAGAAGGCACAAACGATACAAAAATCGGCGATATCGTTAACCGATACGCCTAAACGAAAAAAAGGAGAGTGCACACATGGCAATTTCATTGGCAAAAGGGCAAAAAGTAGATTTGACTAAAACAAATCCGGGTCTTTCTAAAGTCGTTGTCGGCCTTGGCTGGGATACAAACAAATACGACGGCGGACATGATTTTGATTTAGATTCCAGCGTCTTTCTATTAAATGAAGCGGGAAGATGCGCGTCGCCTGATGATTTCATTTTCTATAATCAGCTTGAAGGCGGAAACGGTTCCGTCGCACATTCAGGCGACAACCTGACAGGCCAGGGCGAGGGTGACGATGAAAGCGTAAGAGTCAACCTGAGTGCGGTGCCTGCCGCTATTGACAAAATCTCATTTGTCATCACGATTCATGAAGCGGAAGCGCGCGGCCAAAACTTCGGACAAGTCTCCAACGCGTTCGTGCGCATTGTTAATGAAGAAACAAATGAAGAGCTGATCCGCTATGATCTGGCTGAAGATTTCTCAATCGAAACAGCCATTATCGCAGGGGAGCTCTACAGACATAACGGCGAATGGAAATTTTCCGCGATCGGCTCAGGCTACCAAGGCGGACTGGCCCGTATTGCGACAGATTACGGCCTTCAAATCGGCTGAACCATATAAAACACAGAAGGGAGAGGACGGCACATGGCTATTCAATTGTCGAAAGGACAGCGTGTTGATCTGACAAAAACGAACCCAGGCCTTACAAAAGCGGTGATCGGCTTAGGCTGGGATACGAACAAGTACTCCGGAGGGCATGATTTTGACCTTGATGCGTCGGCTTTTCTGGTCGATGCCCATGACAACTGTGTAAATGATCTTGATTTTGTTTTTTACAATAACCTGGAACATCCGAGCGGCGGCGTCATCCATACGGGAGACAACCGGACGGGTGAGGGCGATGGAGACGATGAACAAATTATCGTCGACTTCACAAAAATACCCGCAAATATAGAAAAGATCGGCATCACCGTCACGATTCATGACGCGGAAGCGCGCGGCCAAAATTTCGGACAAGTCTCGAACGCGTTCGTGCGCGTCGTCGATGAAAACAACCAGAATGAACTGCTTCGTTTTGATTTAGGGGAAGACTTCTCGATTGAAACGGCGGTTGTCGTTTGTGAGCTTTACCGCCATGGGGCTGAGTGGAAATTTAACGCCATCGGCAGCGGGTTTTCCGGCGGTCTGGCATCACTGTGCCGGAATTACGGCTTGCAGGTGTAAGCAGGAAATTACCGTTTTACTAAATAGGAGGAAAAAACTTGGATTTTCTACATCATATTATGTCGACCTACGCTTCCTTTTTTGATTGGAAAATGTGGGGTGAGGTGCTGACTGACCCTGTATCATGGGGGCTGATCGGTTCCTTGGTTCTGCTGGAAGGCCTGCTGTCGGCCGACAATGCGTTAGTGCTTGCGGTTATGGTAAGGCATCTGCCTGAAAAACAGCGAAAGAAAGCATTGACGTACGGATTGTTCGGAGCATATATTTTCCGTTTTATCTTTATCGGAATCGGAATGCTGCTCATTAAGTTCTGGTGGATCAAAGTGCTTGGCGCGCTGTACCTGGCTTGGCTCGTCATTAAGCATTTCTGGATCGGAGAAGGTGATGACGATACGGAAGGCATGAAGAAAAATTCTTGGATGGTCCGTACGTTCGGGATTTTCTGGGCCACTGTCGTTTCAGTGGAACTGATGGATCTTGCCTTCTCTGTTGACAGCATTTTGGCCGCGTTTGCGGTATCGGAAAAAGTGTGGGTGCTCTTGATCGGCGGTATGCTCGGCATTCTCATGATGCGTACAGTCGCAAAAGTATTCCTTGTTTTAATTGATAAAATCCCTGAGCTTGAAAACACGGCTTTCGTGCTGATCGGGATTATCGCCGTGAAAATGGCGGCGAGCGCTTTTGATTATGAAATGCCGCACGTGGTGTTCTTCGGAATCATCATCGCTGCGTTTGTGGTGACGTTTGTCATCCATTATTTCAACAAACAAAAGCAGGTTCAGGAGCAGACGGCTGCATCTAAAGAAGAATAAAACCAAAAAGGAGGGAGAGTTCATTTCCTTCCTTTTTTGTACCGATAATCAAGAAGAGAAAGGAGGAAGATGATGAGGCAGGAAGAATTGGTGATCCGAAAGGCTGAGCTTGAAAACGATGACTGGGAAACGTTTCTGATGCAGCCGCTGCCGGAACGCCCCGGTTACGAGCGGGAAAACGGGCTGGCTTTTACCCGCCTTGCCGTCAGGATTTTAGGCACTCCTTATGATGAGACGGAATATTACAATACGCTTTTCGAGCTGTCTTCTCATGAAAACATTCATGTATTGAGCGAAACACTGGATAAGACCATCGCGCCTGAAACGTTTCAGGCGCTGCAGCACATTCATACGGTCAATCAAAAGGAGAAAGGGCTTTCGGTTTCCAGGTTTGTCGCGTTTCTCGACGGAGGCAGGCTGCTTGCCAAACATCCCGATCCGCTTATGCACCGCCGGCTGAGAACCGCGTTTATGACGCTTTTGGAAACCTTTGCAAGCCGGCATGAAAACGGGCTGAATCATCCCGATTTCCGGCGTGTGCTCCTGGATGTGTCAAAGTTTTCGCTGAACCACCTGAATCCATGGCTCGAACAAGCCGATATAGAGCGTGAGATGCCGAAGGTGGTGTGGTATGGAGACGCTGCCAAAAGCCAGCTCTATTTTCTCTATTATTTAATGCTGGTCGGCTGTGATGTCCTATTATTTCATCCGGCTGGTGAAGATCTGTTCAGTGAGATTGATCCGGATGAGGAGCTCAGCTTTGTGATAAAGCTCCCCGCAATAGGCGGCCTTGAGCCTTTTCCAAAAGAAAAACCGGTTAGAACCTCCACGGCGGCCTACCGGTCAACCAAAGAAATTGAGCATGTGTTAAACCATGAAGAGTCAATGATGTATAAGCCTTGGCAGTTCAGAGAGCATACCCCGCAGTCCGTGACATTAAAAACGACGTATGATGAGTTATTTCTCATTGCGAAGGAGCGGGCCTTTATCCGTCCGCAATTTAAAGCGGACAGGGAGCGGGTTGCCGTTCCGAACCTTTTTGCGAAAGTAATGGGGGTTTCCAAAGATACGAAAGAATATTGGAACAGGCTCCATACCGCCGAGGACTATCAGGAGACACACATGATCCGCAGTTTTCCGTTTACGGAAGAGCTGAAAGCCAACTACCAGTATCATTACAGTCAAGTCTTAAATGAAGAAGGAACGATTGACGCGGAAAGGCTGAAAAGAAGCAACATCTGGCAGTACAAGCATCTCCCGTCAGGGGTGCAGACCGCCATCGCCAATGTGATTTCTGACATGTGCAGAAACCCCGGAATGAAGGCTTTGCCAGGGGAGCAGGCAAGGGATGCCGCTATTTATTTGTTCCGCCAGGCGACGAACCTGCCCGCTTCGCTGCTGCAATTGATTCAGACGTTTGATTACGCCCAAACCGTTCCGAAGCTGCTTTTGTATCATACGGAACAAAATGGCGAATTCACGCGTTCTGATGCGGCCGCTCTTTTGTTTTTAAATAAATTCGGCGTTGATATCATCTTGTATAATCCGCCGGGTCATCAGGACATCGAGCATTATATAGAAGAAAGCCAATTTGATGTCCATTGGCTGGAGGACATGGTGTTTCGGCAGGAATATAAGGAGCCGTCACTCGTAAGAAAGCTGTTTAGAACTATTACGCAAAAGCAGGGAGAGTAAATAAACATGACAGAAAATCAAAATCCGCTTATTCTTGATAAAAATGAAGAGATTTCTGAACAAAAAGCAGACGACATCAGGCTGCAGCTCCGCCAAGACCCTGAGGTACAGCGCATCTCGCAGCAAATTGATGTGAAAAACCAAATGGAGCTGCTCGAGTATGGAAAAGAACCGGCAGTTGAAATCTCGAAGTTCTCCGATCGCATCTTAAATATGATGAAAACAACAAGTGTCACAGATTCAGGCACAATGCTGACGCAGCTCGGAAAAATCATGGATCGTTTTGACAAAAATGATTTCGATGAGCCAAAGGGATTTCTCGCTAAAATGTTCAAACGCGGAAACAGCATGATTGAAAAGATTTTTCAAAAGTACCGCACCCTGGGCGGAGAAATTGAAAAAATCCATGTTGAAATTTCGAAATACAAAGATGAAATGGCAAAGACGAACCATACGCTTGAAGAGATGTATGAGAACAACATTAACTACTACATGGAGCTTGAAAAATATGTCGTTGCCGGGCAGATGAAGCTTGAGGAAATGCAGGCGCTTATTCCTTCTTATGAAGAAAAAGCGGCGGGCGGAAACCAGCTGGCGCAAATGCAGCTCGATACGCTGCGCGACGGGCTTCAGGCGCTTGAAGAACGTGTGTATGATTTAGATATGGCGCGGATGGTGGCGCTGCAGACGGCACCGCAGATCCGCCTCCTTCAGCGCGGGAATACGAAGCTTATCGGGAAGATCAATTCCGCTTTCGTCATTACGATTCCGATTTTCAAAAACGGCATTATTCAGGCTGTCACTGTCAAACGCCAAAAGCTTGTGGCTGATTCAATGAGCGAGCTGGACCGCCGCACGAATGAAATGCTGAAGCGCAACGCTGAAAATATTTCAAGCCAAAGCGTGGAGATTGCCCGTATGGCAGGCCGTCCGAGCATTGACATTGAGACAATCGAAACATCTTGGAATACGATTGTCAGCGGCATGCAGGAAACAAAGCAGATTGAGGAAGAGAACAGACGCCTCAGAGAAGACGGAGCGAAAAGGATTCAACAGCTCCAAGATAATATTAAAAACGCAGTCTTAAAGAATTAATCAGCACCCCGCTTGCTTACGGCAAGCGGGTTTTTTTGCGAAAAAAGATAATGACAATGTGTAAAGACAGGTGTAAACTTATACGGTAATCATTTTCGATTTGAGGTGCTGCTTATGAACAAACAACCTGCCGTCACACCGCGTAAACTTTTGGCGATTGCCGGAATGGGCTGGCTGTTTGATGCTATGGATGTCGGAATTTTATCGTTTATTATCGCCGCGCTTCACGCTGATTGGAATTTAACACCCGATCAAATGAAATGGATCGGAAGCGTCAATTCAATCGGTATGGCAGCGGGCGCTTTTGTATTCGGAATGCTGGCTGACAGGATCGGCCGGAAAAAAGTGTTTATGATCACGCTGTTATTCTTTTCTGTCGGAAGCGGCATATCCGCTTTCGCAACGGGATTGACGGTTTTTCTCATCTTGCGTTTTCTGATCGGTATGGGGCTTGGCGGAGAGCTGCCCGTCGCTTCGACGCTCGTGTCAGAAGCGTCTGCCCCTGAAAAGCGGGGGAGGATCATCGTGCTGCTTGAAAGCTTTTGGGCCGCGGGCTGGCTTCTTGCGGCGGTTATTTCTTACTTTGTCATACCGTCATTCGGGTGGCGGGCCGCACTGCTCTTAACGGCGCTGGCGGCACTTTATGCGCTGATTTTGCGGAGAAGCCTTCCGGAATCACCGGCGCATCAGGCCTTATCACAGAAAAAAAGCATACGCGGGCAGGCGGGAAGTGTCTGGGCGAAACCGTATAGCCGGCAGACGGTGCTGCTGTCTGTCGTTTGGTTCTGTGTCGTCTTTTCCTATTACGGCATGTTTTTGTGGCTGCCGAGCGTGATGCTGATGAAAGGCTACAGCATGATTGAGAGCTTCGAATACGTACTGCTGATGACACTTGCCCAGCTTCCCGGATATTTCTCAGCGGCTTGGCTGATCGAAAAAGCGGGGCGGAAGACCCTCTTGGTCATCTATTTGCTCGGAACGGCGGGCAGCGCTTATTTCTTCGGTGCCGCGGATTCATTGGGTATGCTGCTTGCGGCCGGCATGCTGCTGTCATTCTTCAATCTCGGCGCATGGGGCGTGCTTTACGCTTATACACCGGAGCAATATCCTGCGGCGATCCGTGCGACCGGTTCCGGCACTGCGGCGGCAGTCGGCAGAATCGGCGGTATTTTCGGCCCGCTTCTCGTCGGGTCGCTTGCAGCCCGGAATGTATCGTTTACAGCTATCTTTGCCGTCTTTTGTGCGGCCATCCTGATTGCTGTCATCACCATCCTTATTCTCGGAAAAGAAACGAAACAGACAGAGCTTGCGCAATGAGCACCCTTTTGGGGTGCTTTTTTTAGTGAGGCGTCTGTTTGAAAGACCTATATTTTTCCTTAATATTCCTTAATTTTAGGAAGAGGCAACACCTTTTTTTGGGACAATATCGCAAAAAAATTCTTGTATTTGTAAAAAAAGGGTAGGAAATCAGTTTGCAGCATATTTGATGGAAACGTTCTCAAGCCTGATAAAAGCTCAATTTCCCTTGTAATTTATCATCATTAAGGAGGATTAGAGAGTATTTAGAAGCATACCAGAGGAAAATAAGTCACATGGATGTTTTTAAAGTAATGATACAAAATAAAAGGGATTATGATGTTTGTTTGACTTATTACAAACGTGTTACGGTATTAAAGATTGCTTATTATGGAGGGAAAATATGAATTCGGATGAGAAACCAATTAAGATAAAAGTCGAAAATGTATCTAAGGTTTTCGGAAAACAGACAAAAAAAGCCATTCAGATGCTGTCCAGCGGTAAAAATAAAAAAGAGATCCTGAAAGCGACCGGATCAACCGTTGGTGTCAATCAAGCAAACTTTGATGTATATGATGGGGAGATATTTGTCATCATGGGTCTATCGGGGAGCGGTAAATCAACTTTAGTGCGGCTGTTAAACCGGCTTATTGAACCGACTGCCGGGAATATCTATATTGATGGTGACATGATAACAAATATGTCAAAAGACCAGCTCCGGGAAGTGCGCCGGAAAAAAATCAGCATGGTCTTTCAAAAATTTGCACTGTTTCCGCACAGAACGATTCTTGAAAATACGGAATACGGTTTGGAGCTCCAAGGCGTTGACAAAAAAGAGCGTGAGCAAAAAGCGCTTGATTCGCTTAAACTTGTCGGTCTTGAAGGCTTTGAACACCAATTCCCTGATCAGCTCAGCGGAGGAATGCAGCAGCGTGTCGGCCTTGCCCGCGCATTGACGAATGATCCTGACATTCTTCTGATGGATGAAGCTTTCAGTGCGCTTGATCCGCTGATCCGTAAAGATATGCAGGATGAGCTTTTAGACCTTCATGACTCTGTCGGCAAAACGATTATCTTCATCACGCATGACCTTGATGAAGCATTGCGTATCGGCGACAGAATCGTGCTGATGAAAGACGGTAACATCGTTCAGATCGGGACACCTGAAGAAATTCTGATGAGCCCGTCCAATGAATACGTTGAAAAATTCGTTGAAGACGTTGATTTATCTAAAGTTCTGACAGCGGGCCACATCATGAAGCGCGCTGAAACTGTGCGGATTGACAAAGGGCCTCGTGTAGCGCTGCAGCTGATGAAGAACTTAGGTATTTCTTCCATCTACGCCGTTGATAAACAAAAAAAGCTACTCGGCGTCATTCACGCGGCGGATGCGAAAAAAGCGGTCGAATCCGACTTATCGCTGCAGGATATTTTAAATACTGAATTTACGACTGTGCACGAAAGCACATACTTGACGGAAATTTTCGATGTGGTGTCTGATGCGAATATCCCGATCGCCGTCACGGACGATAAAGGCCGCATGAAAGGCATTGTCGTAAAAGGCGCATTAATCGGCGCGCTTTCAGGCAATAACGATTATATAAATGTTGAAGATTCTGCTGAACAAGCTCAGGATTCTTCTGTTCAGGAGGTGAAGTAAATGGACAGATTGCCTAGAATTCCGTTAGCAGATATCGTTGACCGGTTTGTTGACTGGCTTACTATGACGTTCGGAGGTTTCTTTGACGGAATCTCAAACGGATTGGCCGCTTTCGTAAACGCGATTGTGAGCGGGTTGGGTTTCATCCCGTCTATTTTATTGACTGTGATTTTTGCAGCTCTTGCTTGGTGGATCAGTACGAGAGGAATTGCACTCTTTACGTTAATCGGATTCCTTGTTATTGATTATTTGGGCTATTGGTCGCCGATGCTGCAAACATTGGCGCTTGTCGTAACATCTGTTTTGATTTCCATTATTATTGGGGTTCCGATTGGCGTGTGGGCGTCTCAGAAAGAAACGGTCCGCCGCATTGTCACACCGATTCTCGATTTAATGCAGACCATGCCGGCCTTCGTATACCTGCTGCCTGCGATTTTCTTCTTTAATATCGGCGTTGTGCCGGGCGTTGTGGCATCTGTTATTTTCGCGATGCCTCCGACGATCCGCATGACGGTTCTCGGTATTAAACAAGTCCCGGCTGATCTGATTGAAGCGACGGAAGCATTCGGTTCAACGACGTCTCAGCGTCTGTTCAAGGTACAGCTTCCGCTTGCCACAAAAACAATTCTTGCCGGTATTAACCAAAGCATCATGCTGGCGTTATCAATGGTCGTTATCGCGGCCATGGTAGGTGCGCCGGGTCTTGGTTCTGAAGTATACAGCGCCGTGACACAATTGAAAACCGGTGTCGGAGTAGAAGCGGGTATTGCGATCGTTATCGTCGCGATTACGCTTGACCGTATTACGCAAAACATTAAAGTGAAGAAAAAGAGCAGGGGGAATGCCTGATGCTTAAGAAAATCATCGGTGTCGGCGTTACCGCTGCGCTGGCTCTTTCTTTGGCCGCCTGCGGTTCGCAGACTGATGGTCAAGCTACGGCTGCGTCCCAGGTGAACAAAACCATTATCGGTATTGACCCGGGTTCGGGAATCATGGCCTTAACGGATGAGGCCGTGAAGGATTACGGATTGAAAGACTGGAACGTCGTGACAGCATCAAGCGCCGCCATGACCGCGACATTGAAGAAATCATATGACCGGAAGAAGCCGATCATCGTAACGGGCTGGACGCCGCACTGGATGTTCTCCAGATATAAGCTGAAGTTCCTTGATGATCCGAAAAAAACGTACGGAACTGCCGAGCAGATTCATACGATTACAAGAACCGGCTTCAGTAAGGAACAGCCCAACGCGGTCAAAGTTCTCAGCCAGTTCAAATGGACGCAGGACGATATGGGAGAAGTCATGATTGCCGTTGAAGAAGGCGAAAAGCCGGCCAAAGCCGCTGCTGATTATGTGAAAAAACATAAAGATCAAGTGGCTCAATGGACAAAAGGCGCTCATAAAGTAAAAGGTGATAAAATCAACCTGGCTTATGTGGCGTGGGACAGTGAAATCGCCAGTACCAATGTAGTCGGAAAGGTATTGCAAGACCTCGGCTATGACGTGAAGCTGACGCAAGTGGAGGCAGGCCCGATGTGGACTGCGGTTGCGACAGGCAGCGCGGATGCGTCATTGTCTGCTTGGCTACCGAACACCCATAAAGCTTATGCGTCTAAATATAAAGGCAAATATGAAGATGTAGGAACGAGTCTGACAGGCGTCAAGATGGGTCTGGTCGTTCCCCAGTATATGAAAAACGTCAATTCAATTGAAGATTTGAAGAAGTAATGAAGAAAAGCAGCCCCGTGCCGGGCTGCTTTTTTTTATGTTTCAAACGATGCGAGGACGGCGGCCGTTAATATCTCGACGCCGGTAAAGATGGCGCTTCGGTCAAATGTCATATGGGGATGGTGAAGCCCCGGCTGCAGCCCGCACCCAAGACCGAGCATCGTCGTTTTCAAGTTCGGCACCTTTAACCCGTAGAAGTGAAAATCCTCCCCTCCGGTCGTCACTAGAGGCTCATCTACATGTTCTTCTCCGAGAATGCCGCTTATCGCAGCCGCCATGATGGCTTCCGCTTCTTGGTTCCGCTCGGCTGCCGGGAGGCTGTGTTCTTTTTGCAATTCGATTTTTGCGCCGAATGCGGCAGCCGCCGCCTCGCAGGCTCTTTCTGTTTCAGCGGTCAGTTTTTCCATGGCGGCATTGGTTTGTGCGCGGAGATCAAGGCTGAAGGATGCTTTTCCCGGGATGATATTGGAACTCTCTCCGCCTGCCTGAAGCTTTGTCATCTTCACGGAATGCGGGATGCCGGGATCAAGATGAATGAAGCTCAGCTTTTGCACGAGAAGGGCGGCGATTTCGATACTGTTAAGACCGAGATGCGGTCTTGCGCCGTGGGCTTCTTCTCCGATAATCAGGCCTTCGATATGCCGGCTTGAGCCATGAAGAATGGACGGCGCGCATCGGCCGTTTGCCGTTTCCTGTACGGGGCGTACGTGCACTCCGTATAAGAAGTCAACATCATCAAGCACTCCTTTTTCAATCATTTTCAGCGCTCCGCCGCCTTTTTCTTCAGCCGGCTGAAAAATAAAGCGGATGGTGCCCTTCGGAAGCTTCCGCTGGCGCTTTAAAAGCATCATCGTGCCGAGCGCCATGGTCATATGTGAATCATGTCCGCATGAGTGGTTCGCCTGAAAGACACCGTCCACTTCCTGCCACAGCGCGTCAATATCCGCCCGGACAGCCACGACGGGTGAACCTTCTCCGATTTCGCCGATCACCCCGGTACAATCATCAAACGTGCGGGTCCGGCAGCCTGCTTCTTTCAGTTTTTCAGTCAGATATTCAGTTGTTTGATATTCTTTCCAGCTTACTTCGGGATGGGCGTGCAGGTGGTTAAAAATATCCATAATGACTTGTTTATCATGTTCTGTCAGTCTGTTCATGCCGTAAGTCCTCCTTCAAAAGCTGTCTGTTTTTTTATTTTTGATATTGAAAACAGGCAATCAGTCTGTATATAATATAGCACATATCTGTATTTTCTGAATAGTTTATAAATTTCAAGCGGGATGGTGATGTTATGGCTGTGCCGAAAGCCGAACCTGTATTAAAAAAGAAGAAATCGTTTGTGATGCCCGATGCTTACGTTCTGCTTTTCATTGTCGCTTTACTATGTGCGTTAGCGTCGTACATCGTTCCCGCGGGGGAATTCGACAGGGTGACAAAGGGCAGTGTGACGTCGGCCGTCCCGGGAAGCTATCATGCTCTGGAGCAGTCTCCGGTCAGCCCGATCGCTTTTTTCACCGCGATTCAGGAAGGGATGACAAGTTCCGCACCGATTATCTTTTTAATCCTCTTTACAGGGGGCACCATTGCGATTTTGGAGAAAACGGGCGCCATCAATGGATTGATCAATAATGTCATCAGTACGTTCCGCACAAAACAGCTGCTGTTTATTGCGATTGTCGGCGCCTTATTTTCGATCCTCGGCACAACCGGCATCGTCGTCAATTCCGTAATCGGTTTTATCCCGATCGGTCTGATCGTCGCCCGTTCGCTGAAATGGGATGCCGTGGCCGGAGCGGCCGTCATTTATATCGGCTGTTATGCCGGATTTAACGCAACGATATTATCTCCTTCGCCGCTCGGGTTATCACAAAGCATCGCGGAGCTGCCGCTGTTTTCTGGTATCGGCCTTCGGATTGCCGTCTATATTTGTTTTCTGCTTTCTTCTATTTTATATATATATCGGTATACGAGAAGGCTCAGGAAATCAAAAGACGCCAGCCTGTTGGGGAACGATTGGTTCCCGGCGGCAGGTTCAGTCCCGCAGGTTTCTGAGCCGGAGGACAAACAAGTCTCGTTCACTGTCCGGCATAAGCTGATTCTCGCTGTTGCGGCTTTGTCGCTTGCTGGTTTTTTGTACGGCGCGCTCACCCTTGGCTGGTCTGATTCAGAAATGGCCGCCGTGTTCATTTTTATCTCGATCTTGTCCGGCCTGATTGCGGGAATGGCGGCAAATGATATCGCAAAAACGTTTATCACGGGCTGTCAGGGGCTCGTTTACGGAGCACTGATCGTCGGAATGGCGAGAAGCATTTCCGTTATTTTGGAACATGGAAAGCTGCTTGATACGGTAGTCAATGGACTGGCGTCACTGCTGCACGGTTTCAGCCCGATGGCGGGCGCAATCGGAATGTATATTTCCAGCGCTCTGCTTCATTTTTTGATCTCATCAGGGTCGGGGGAGGCGGTCGTATTTATTCCGATCTTGGCACCGCTTGCTGATCTGATGGGCATCACGAGACAGGTTGCGGTTGAAGCGGTCATGCTTGGAGAAGGCGTCGTAAACTGTGTCAATCCGACTTCCGGCGTGCTGATGGCCGTATTGGCTGCAAGCGGCATTCCGTACGTAAAGTGGCTTCGTTTTATGGTCCCGCTGGCGCTGATCTGGTTTGTGATCGGCCTTGTGTTTATCTGCATAGGCGTCCTGATCAAATGGGGTCCTTACTAAACATTTTGTCAATGATATTTCGGTTTATCATTATGAATCGGCAAGATATAATGAAGTTGTAAGCCATTCATAAAAGTACGGGAGGAAGTCATCAATCAGCGTAGGAACAGACTTTCAAACGTGAATGGAAAGAGTGAGAGTGTGAGAGAGAAAGAACGAATGATTTGGTCAGAAGTCGGAATGCTTATGGGCACACTGTCTTTGCTTGACATCATAGTACGCGGACTTGTCCTGAACTGTCCGTTTAGGGAATGGGCCGGAAGCTTGGCGGTTTTCTTCATTATAATCGTTTATTATTGCATCAGAGCAGCTGCATCGGGGATTTTGCTGCCGGCTATTCATTCTGAAGCAGCATTGAAAAAACAAATCAGACGGCAAATGGGAGAAACGCTTGCCGTTGCCGTTATCATTACGCTGATCACCATGTATGACCAAGGAATCCCGCATCACTTTACAGGATGGCTGAAATTGATTGCATTATTTCTCGTATGCAGCATCTTCATATTTCTGGTCCGTTATGTTGCAGTAAGGCTGATTTATAGAAGATCTCGCAAAAAAAGCTGACAAATGAGCCCTGCTTGGTTTCAAGCAGGGACTTGCTTTATATGTTGGCCGATTTTGACCGTGCTTTTGCAATGTATGTATGAGCGGCTAAATCATGTACACTCTGTGAGCGATTTTTAAAGAGAAATAAAAAGTATAACAGCGGGCTCGCGCAATACACGAAGATCGTAAAATAGCGGATAAACGCCTGCTTAAAAGAAATGTTCCCGCGGGACTTTTCATCGGCGACACGCAGCCTGAAAATGAACAGTCCGATCGTTCCTTTCATTTTTGTAAGCGGCATCAGCATCGGATACAGAATAATCATCACAAATTCAGAGATCAGCACGGCCCACAAGGCTTCATCGGTCAGTTTCGCGATATAGAGGATGACTGATACAATGATAATCACATCTAACAGGACAGCCGGAATGCGATAATAGAACTTTCCGGCATCGGGAAGCGGTTCGGATGACTGGACATCCGGTGATTTCCTGAGAACTGCGGTGCCGGCCGCCATATCGTGAACTGCCTGCGCTTTTTCTGTAAAGTGCACCGTAATAAACGGCAGAACAGAGAGAAAGTGAAGAAGGGAAACAAAAAATCTGCCGACAGCCTGCCCGAATGAAATTCTGCTCCCATCATGCGCTTTTACCACCTTCAGTTTAAAGAGGTAAGCGCCGATCGTTCCTTCAAGCGGAGTAAGCGGCATCAAAATATAGCAAAGCACAATCAAGCCGGTAAAAATGAAGAAAAAAGAAGTGCTCAGCGGTCTCCCGGCATATAAGGTGATTGGCACAAGCAGAATGAATAGGTACATGAGCAGAAGGTCAACCAAAAAAGCCGCCATCCGTTCACCTATATTTGCATAATTCATGATTCATTATTCTCCTTTCGTACAGTAAAAAGACAACAAATCACATTTTATAGTCAGATTTCCTTTTTTAGAATAGGTATTTATTCCTTATTTTCTCTTAAATGACATTACAACTATTCATTTATTCCTTTCAGTTGGAAAGAATAAAAAAATAAAATTTTTCTCTTGCAAAAGTTTGTGAAGTATTGCACAATATAAATGTGAAATACTTCACAATATAAAAACAGACACCACGAAACACTGGAGGATGAGCATACATGATGAACGAACGAGTGAACAAAGTAGCATTAATCGGAGCAGGTTTTGTTGGAAGCAGTTATGCATTTGCGCTAATTAACCAAGGGATCACGGATGAGCTTGTGATCATTGATGTAAATAAAGAAAAAGCCATGGGAGATGTCATGGATTTAAACCACGGTAAGGCATTTGCGCCTCATCCGGTAAAAACGTCTTACGGCACATATGAGGATTGCGAGGATGCCGATATTGTGTGCATTTGTGCCGGAGCCAACCAAAAACCGGGCGAAACGAGACTTGAGCTGGTCGAAAAAAACCTCGCCATTTTCAAAAGCATTGTCGGTGAAGTCATGGCAAGCGGATTTGACGGCATCTTCCTCGTTGCCACAAACCCGGTCGATATTCTTACTTATGCGACGTGGAAATTCAGCGGCCTGCCGAAAGAACGCGTCATCGGCAGCGGTACGACACTTGATTCTGCGAGATTCCGTTATATGCTGAGTGAATACTTCGGCGCCGCCCCGCAAAACGTACACGCCCACATTATCGGCGAGCACGGAGATACCGAGCTTCCTGTATGGAGCCACGCCAATATCGGCGGAGTGCCGGTGCAGCAATTACTGGAGAAAAATGCAGCTTACAAGCAGGACGAGCTGGATCAGATCGTTGAAGATGTGAAAAACGCGGCCTACCATATTATTGAGAAAAAAGGCGCGACATATTACGGAGTGGCGATGAGCCTCGCCCGCATCACAAAAGCGATTTTGCGTAATGAAAACAGCATTCTAACCGTCAGCACATATTTGGACGGGCAATACGGAGTCAACGACGTCTTTATCGGCATTCCGGCCATCGTCAATCGGAACGGCATCGCCGGTGTGGCGGAACTTGAGCTGAATGAAACAGAACAGGCTCAATTCAGCCGCAGCGCAAACGTGCTGAAAGATATTCTCGCTCCGCATTTTGCAGAGTAAACACAAAAAAGCAGTACATGACAAACGCCATGTACTGCTTTTTTTAATTCGCTTTTTTCGCCATTTCCTGAGAGGTTTTCACTCTCGCTTTTCCCATGAACAAAACGGTAACGGCTGCAATGACGATCGGCACCAGAGCAAGAGTAAATACATATGTGATGCTTTGAGACATTGCGTCAATAATTTTATCCAGAATCTGCGGCGGAATATGAGCGCGCGTGCCGGCCTGGAAGATTTCCTGAGGATTTCCGATGTTCTGCATCGCGCCGCCCGCTCCTTTCATGCCGCTGAAAGAATCTGTAAGCTTGTTGGTAAATACATTCGTCTGGATGGTTCCGAAAATCGTCACACCGAGCGTCATGCCGAATGATCTTAAGAACGAGTTTGTTGAGTTGGCGCTTCCGCGGTAGCGCGGCTCAAGGTCATTCATGGACGCTGCCGGCAGCAATGAGAAGTTGAAGCCGACGCCGAATCCGGAGATCAGCATGAATACTGTCAGCATCGTACGCGCCGTATCCGGAGTCATATTCGAAAGCAGCAGCATTCCGATAAAGAAAGCGACCACGGAAATCAGCATTAAATTACGGAACCGCACTTTCGTTTGGAAAATCCCGCCGATCATACTTCCGATAACAGAACCGATCATCATCGGCGTCAAAATAAAGCCCGCGCTTGTCGCGGTGCTTCCGTACACAGCCTGAACGAAAATCGGGATAAACACCGCCAAAATCACAAATGTGGCTCCGTAAAGGAAAGCCAAAATCTGAGCGGTGGCAAATAAACGGTTTTTAAACATCCAAAATGAAATAATCGGTTCTTCCGCTTTTCTTTCCACAATAAAAAAGGCGATAAAGAACACGGCGAACACAGCGAACAGACCGATGATCTGAACAGAGTTCCAATCATACGTTTTTCCGCCGAGCTCAAGAGCGAACATCAGACCGACAATGGAAACCACCAGCGTAATCGCACCGGCCCAGTCGATTTTCTGCTTCTTGTGCTCAAGTGATTCTTTATAATAACGAAGAATGAAGAACAGTGATAAAATGCCGATCGGCACGTTGATGTAAAACACCCAGTGCCAGCTGATGGAGTCGGTAATGAGCGCGCCTAAAAGCGGTCCGAGAACACTGGACAGACCGAAAACGGCACCGAACATACCCGACATTTTTCCGCGTTTTTCCGGCGGAAATAAATCAAAAATAATCGTGAAGGCGATCGGCATCAGCGCGCCTCCGCCGATTCCCTGAATGACGCGGTAAATAATGAGCTGATCCATTGTTTGGGCGATTCCGCATAATGCAGATCCGATTAAGAAAAGAATAAGACCGAATAAAAAGAAACGTTTCCGTCCGTACATATCGGACAGTTTTCCGTAAATCGGCATACCGGCCATAACGGCTACCATGTATGATGCCGTCACCCACGCGAACTTATCGAAACTTCCGAGGTCCGCCACGATATTTCCCATCGCAGTGGCAACGATTGTATTATCCATAGCCGACATTAAAATGCCCAGCAAAAGACCGATGACGACAAACTTTGTCGAGGCGTCCTTCGCGGCTGTTTGTTCCATGCTTTTTCCTCCTATACTTACTTTTGATCATTAAATTTGCTATGATCATATTAGATTTGCCGAAAATTATCTTGATCGTCAAGATAAATTGATTTTATAGGGAGGCCTGTCAGTTGTCAACAAGAAATACCAGAAGCGAGACGGAGGAAACCGCCATACAGTTATTCCGGAAGATGGCCACAAGGACGATCCTTTTTCATCAGGCGGCCGCTCAATCTCTCGGTCTGTTTCCGACCGATTTGAAATCAGCTGATATTTTAAATGAAGCAGGCCCGATGACCGCGGGTGAGCTTGGGAAAAAAACCGGCCTCAGCACAGGCTCGGTAACGGCGCTCATTGACCGGCTTGAAAAAGCGGGATATGTCATGAGGAAAAAAGATCCCGAAGACAAACGGCGGGTGATCATTGTGCCGCTGACAGCGGGAAAAGCGAATGTGAAGCAATTGTTCAGCTCCTTATCCCAGTCCACGGTCAGCCTTTGCCGGCAATATAAAGAAGAAGAACTGCATCTGATATTCGATTTTCTCAAAAAAGTGACGGACATTATGGAAGATGAACTTGAGAAATTAAAATAATATATCATAGCCCGGCCCATTCATGAATAATTTGTACAAGTTGCATGAATGAGGAGGAAGCCAATGAACATCTTTTTAAGCTACATCGTTCTCGGGCTGTCATTGTCAGCACCTGTCGGCCCGGTCAATGCGCGCAAATTGACAAAGGCATCAAAAACGGCTTTTGGCATGCATGGATTTTCGGTCTTGGCGCCATGGCGGCAGACGGGCTGTATATGATTCTGATTTATTTCGGGCTGTCTCAATTTTTGACGGCTCCATTTGTTAAAACGTTTTTGTGGCTCTTCGGTTCTTTCGTGCTTACCTATACGGGAGTCGAGACGTTAAAAAATATAAGGGAAGCCATGAATGTCAGAAGCGGAAAAGGAAAACCGGCATTTTACAAAACATTCGGCGCGGGGTTTTTTATTTCTCTTTCCAATCCGCTGAGCATTTTATTTTGGCTCGGCATTTACGGCAGCATTCTCGCCAAAACCGCTGAATCCTTCGATGCGAACCAGCTTTTGATTTACAGCTCCGGGATTCTTCTCGGCATTTTGATCTGGGATTTCTGTATGGCGATCGCCGCGAGCACTTTCAGAAATCTCCTTCATGAAAAAGCGCTTCGCTGGCTGACGGGAGCGGCAGGTGTGTCCTTGATCGTTTTTGGGTTTTATTTCGGATGGCAGGGGATTCAGATGCTCATCTCATAAAGAGAAGAACAGTCACTCATCGCCTATCTCCATCATAACGTATCATGACGATACTGGAGGTGGGCAGATGGCAAGCGTGCTGTACACAAAAAGTTGCCTTGAGGAAAATTTATTGAATCTGCCAAATTGGCAGAGGATCGCTTTTGAGCTACTATCAGAAAAGGTAGGCGATGAAGCGGACACATTTCCGTGCATTCCCGGCCGTCAGGGATTTCTGACAGATCAGCTCCGGATATCCTTCGCGGGTGACCCTCGTGATCGGGAAACCCCGGAGGAAGTGGGACTGCTGCTGTCCGAGTACGGAAAGATCTCAAGGGATACCGGAAGATACGCGTCGCTGCTTGTGATTTTTGATACGCCGGAGGATTTAGCCGAGCACTGTTCCATTGAGGAGTATGAAGAGCTGTTCTAGGTCTTTCTTAAAGCGGCTGAGCGGCTGCGACCCGAAAGACTGGCCGGAAGACATGCCGGAAGATCCTGAACATTATAAATGGGAGTTCTGCTTTGACGGCGAGCCGTATTTTATTCTGTGCGCAACGCCTGCGCATGAAGCGAGACAAAGCAGAAGCTTTCCGTTTTTTATGCTGGCGTTTCAGCCAAGATGGGTTTTCGAAGGATTAAACGATTCAACCGTGTTCGGACGCAATATGAGCCGGCTGATCAGAAAACGATTAGAAGCATATGACGAAGCCCCTCTTCATCCCCGATTGGGGTGGTACGGAGGAAAAGACAATTTAGAATGGAAGCAATATTTCCTCCGTGATGATGAGACGCAAGTGTCAAAGTGTCCCTTTTCTTACTTGAAAAGATTGTTTAAACCGACGAAATAAGCAATGATCCGGCAGGGCTGTGTCCCTGCTTTTTTTGTACGATCCATGTCACGATTGCAATGATGGCGAGAAAACAAAGGCTGACCAGAAAACCGGGCCGGCTTGATTTTTCAAACAGCGTGCCGGAGACGGCCGCGATGATCAGCAAGAGGGCGATAAAAATCTGTGTGGTTCCCATCTTTGTCGGTTCGGTCAGTTTCTTGCTTGAGAATAAAATGAACAGCCACGTATAAAGAAGCATCAGACCCGCCGCGGTTGTCATGTGTTCATATATATTTTTCGGCAGCACCAATGACAGTATGATGGAGACGATAAGCCCGGCAAATGTCAATCCGAGCGCAGGCCAGCAGATCTTTTTGTTTTCTTTTAATCTGAAGCATTTCGGCGCGTCTCCGTCATCAGCCATTGTACAGAGCAATGTCGTCACGGCAAACAGCGAGGCGACGAGCGTAGAAAATCCCGCAATAATAAAAATCCCGTTAAAAATATCAAGAATGACATCTAAATGAAAGCCCTTCAGCGACGAAATAAACGGGCTGTCCTGTTCGGTGAATTTGGCGAGCGGGATCAACAGCAGCGCCAGGCCGAGAGAAATAACGTAAATCACCGCAAGAACGATGAGCATCAGTCTGCCTGATTTTGAAGCTTCCTCCGGCTTTTTCAGATGTACGGTCATCAGCCCCAAGACTTCAATTCCTCCGAAAGCGTAAAACGCATAAATCAGCCCCGTCCATAACCCCATCGCTCCGTGCGGGAACAAATCCTTTGTATCATTCGGCACCTGCACATCCGGCTTGTGTGAAAATATACCGCACAGCGCCAAGACGGCGATGACGATAAACATAAAAATCGCCGCCGTTTTTACAACAGCGAGCACATGCTCCGTTTTTTGAAAAACGGACAACCCCGTAAAAATAATCAAAAGACCGAGCACCGCATAGATGGAGGCGAAGATCCACAGCGGCACATTCGGAAACCAATGCTTCGTAAACAGCGAGATCGCTGTCAGCTGGCTCCCTGTGATCAGCATTTCGGACGACCAGTACACCCACCCGTTGCTGAAGCCTGCCCAAGAGCCGAAAGCCTTTCTCGCATAAGCGCAAAAAGACCCCTTTTCGGGCTGCTTAGCCGAAAGCTTCGCGAGCTGCTCAAAGACAAAATAGGTGCCGAGTCCGGCAATCAGAAATGAGATCAGCGCGGAATATCCGCTTTTGACAATAGCGATACTGGACCCGAGAAAGAAGCCCGTCCCGATTGTGCAGCCGACGCCGATTAAGGAGAGCTGCCACCAAGCGAGATTTCCTTTAGGCTGGTCCTGTGATTTACCCATGAAATTCAACCCCTTTATCAAAGCTTAGATTGCGGCCGGCAGAACGGGAATATACATCCAATTAATTGCTTTACATGAAACAAACGGCCGGGGTTCATAATAGAAGAAAAAAGGAGCAGTCTGATGACACAGCAATTTATCGTACCGCCGAAAAAAGGGCTCGGCCTGAAGGTTCACAAAGGGCAGATTATAAAAGTAGTCGATGTGGAAGGACAGCAGGTGGCTGACTTTACGGCCTATCATGCCAAGGACTTTTATGAGCATCTTGATCAGGGCGCGAGATTGATGCCAACCAGTCCATCAATGTGAAAACGGGCGATCATATTTATTCTAATTTATACAAGCCGATGCTGACGCTGATTGAAGATACAGTCGGCAAGCATGACCTGCTGCTCCCCGCCTGCCGCCCGGATATGAACAGGCTTTTATACGGAAAGCATAAAGACGAGCTCCAGGATACGTGCTATGACAATATGAGCGGGGCGCTTGAGCAATTCGGGGTGCCGCGGCCGCATATGCATTATCCTTTCGCCATTTTCATGAACACGGTGCTTGATGAGAAAGGGAACTTGTCAGTCGAAACGCCCCTGTCCGACGCAGGCGATTATGTACGGCTCCGTGCGGAAATGGATCTTGTCGTCGCGTTTTCCTCCTGCCCGATTGAAAAAGGAAAATGCAACGGCGACAGCATCACTGCGCTGCGGGTGGAAATCAGCTGATCCCGGTGTATTTGATTCACTTAAAATCTGCACCTGTGCTATATTTAACAGAGTCGTACATAGTGGCATGATTCATTTCCAGCATGAACGGGAAATGAATCAAAAGAAACAATGCAGGAGGAGTGATTGGGATGAGCATCCAGAAACAAATTATGAATGATCTCCATGTAAAGCCCTCAATTGATCCGAAACAAGAAATTGAGGACAGAGTGAACTTTCTGAAACAATATTTGAAAAAAATAGGTGCCAAAGGCTTTGTGCTCGGCATCAGCGGGGGCCAGGATTCCACGCTTGCGGGACGCCTCGCCCAAATGGCGGCTGAGAGCATCAGAGAGGAAGGCGGAAACGCGGAATTTATCGCCGTACGTCTTCCGCACGGCACACAGCAGGATGAGGATGACGCTCAAATGGCGCTCAAATTCATTAAGCCTGATAAATCATGGACGTATGATATTAAGCCCGCTGTCAGCGCGTTCGCCGATCAGTACAAAAAAGAAACCGGCGATCAGCTGTCTGACTTTAACAAAGGAAATGTAAAAGCAAGAATGAGAATGATCGCTCAATATGCCGTCGGCGGACAAGAGGGGCTGCTTGTCATCGGAACTGACCATGCGGCTGAGGCTGTGACCGGCTTCTTCACGAAATACGGTGATGGCGGAGCTGATCTGCTGCCGCTTACGGGCCTGACGAAACGCCAGGGCAGACGTTTATTAGAAGAGCTCGGCGCGCCGGAACGCCTGTATTTAAAATTACCGACGGCTGATCTGCTCGATGACAAACCGCAGCAGACTGACGAGACCGAACTTGGCATCACATACAATGACATTGATGACTATTTAGAAGGCAAGGACGTTTCTTCTGAAGTAATTGAGGCGCTGGAAAAACGCTACCTCAGTTCGGAGCATAAGCGCCAGGTGCCTGCATCGATGTTTGATGATTGGTGGAAATAGAAATAAAAAACCTCCCTTTTGAAAGGGAGGTTTTTATTTCTTATGAAAGCAGTGTTTCATCTCATTCAGAGATTCTTTAATATGCACTTCAGCATGACGACCGAAGTATTCGAGTGACACGAATCCGCCGTATTGCCTGTTCATCAGTTCATTCAGCAAGGGTTCCTGCTGTAAATCACCTTGCAGCACAGGCACCGGCTTGCTGAGATACCAGTTGTCAAAGTTCCAATGATAGTTTTTTAAGTGAATATGGCTGACGGTATGATACAGTTTTTCCAAAGCGGTCATTTGGTCAATGTGATTGACGTGAAGGTTGGAGCCGTCAAAAATGATGCGGACCCGCGGATGTCCGACATCCTCTAAAAATGCCAGCGCCGCCTCCGGTGTATCCGCGTACGTATCGTAATGAATCTCAAGCCCGATATCGACTTCATAACTGTCAGCGAGCCGTGCCGCCTCCTGAAATTGATCAACCGCACGCTCCCACTTTTCCGGTGACGTCCGGTGCGAAGCCAGATTGCCCGCAAAGACTCTGATCAAGGGGCTGTGAAGCTGCCGTGCCGCGCTTAATGCTCTTTGAACATCTTTTAATGCCTGCCTTTCATCCTGAGAGACGAAGTCAGTGTACAAGCTGACAGCCGGCACCTCGATGCCCTCCTCCTGAAGCTGCTGATCGAGCCTGTCGAGCGGGCCGATTTCCTTAATATATTGTTTGATGTGGCCGTACCACAGTTCGATGCCGTCAAAGGAGTGCTCCTTCGCGAAAGAAATGACGTCGAGAATATGCTTTTTTTTAGACCCCGTCGTGCAAAAGCTCAGTTTCATCGGTAATCCTCCCGTTAACTGTCTATCATATGTGTACTTTTCCCCGGGTACGATACGGATAAACAGATGAAAAGGGTAAACACTTTTTTTATGAGGGAGGTTCACCTGCATCATTCGCACATAAATAGTTTAGTGCTTTTTTGCGTCAAAGTATTAAATAATTGCCCGAAGTGTTGTACAATGGATGTCATTCGAGTAAGGGGGAGAAGCCATTGAAAAATGAAACGGAGCTGATGGACTTCAGTCCCATCCGCAATAAACCGACTCGCGCTCGTTATGTGATACTGGTTCTTTTGTTTTTTATCACTGCGATTAATTATATAGACCGTGCCAGTGTATCCATCGCCGCCCCGTCCATTCAGACATCGCTGCATATAAGCCCCGCGCTCTTGGGCGTCGTATTTTCCGCGTTCAGCTGGACCTATACGGGAATGCAGATTCCGGGCGGACTCATTCTGGACAAATTCGGGTCAAAACGGACGTACGGAATTTCATTATTTGTCTGGTCGGTTTTCACGGGAGTACAGGCTTTTGCAGCCAGTTTCGGATTTTTATTCGGCTGCCGCCTGATTATCGGGCTGGCTGAATCGCCTGCGTTTCCCGCAAACAACCGGATTGTCACGACGTGGTTTCCAAGGCGTGAACGCGCCTTTGCGACGGGTGTTTATACGGCGGGGGAATATGTCGGGCTCGCATTCGCCACACCGGTATTATTCTGGATTTTGACGGCATTTGACTGGCGCGCCGTCTTTATTTCTTCGGGGGCGCTCGGGCTTATTTTCTCCATTTTCTGGTTTAAGATGTATCAGGAGCCGAACCGGTATCGGAAAGTGAATCGGGAGGAGCTTGATTATATTAAAGAAGGAGGCGGACTGACAGAGGTGTCTGAATCAGCCGGCAGGATCACGTGGGCGGATTTCGTCCAGCTTCTTAAGTACCGCAAGCTTGTCGGCTTGTATATCGGCCAATTCGCCGTAGCCTCCACGCTGTTCTTCTTTTTGACATGGTTTCCGACTTATCTGGCGGAGGCAAAGCATATGGCCTTCTTAAAAGTCGGCTTCGCCGCATCAATCCCGTATATCGCTGCCTTCTTCGGCGTATTGTTCGGCGGATTTTGGTCTGACGGCATGATGAAACGGGGCGTGTCGGTGAACGTTGCCCGGAAAACGCCTGTCATCCTCGGTCTTCTGCTGACAGGCACCATCGTTCTCGCGAATTTTACGGATTCTTCTCCTGCGGTTTTGACGATTCTATCCATTGCTTCTTTCGCGCAGGGCATGTCCAATATATCCTGGACAATGCTGAGTGAGGTGGCGCCGAGCGAGACAATCGGATTGGCAGGGGGCGTGTTTAACTTTTTCGCCAATATGGCCGGTATCATCACACCGCTTATCATCGGGTTTATCGTCTCCGCGACCGGTTCATATAACGGAGCGATTCTGTTTGTCGGCGCTGTCGCTTTTATCGGGGCGTTTTCTTATATTTTCATTGTCGGAAAGGTCGAACGCATTACGCTCCGATAGAAAGAAAAACTCATCTCTTCTTGTTGAGGATGGGTTTTCTTTCATTGATTATCTCTATATTTCAATATTGAATTATCATATAATAAACATAACTTTTTCATTCCTTAGGAGGATTTCGCCGAAGATGAACGCAAAACGTGCCATTCCCGTAAGAGAAAGAAATATCGTACTGATCGGATTCATGGGTGTCGGAAAGACAACAATCGGCCAGCTGGTCGCTAAAAAATTATACAGAGATTTCATTGATATTGATCTGCAGATTGAGAAAGATTTCAATATGTCCATTCCCGAAATGTTTGAGAAAAAGGGTGAAGCCTTTTTCAGACAGACTGAAAAGGATTATATATTAGATATTTGCCGCAATACGAAATTCAAGATCGTGTCGCTTGGGGGCGGTTCGTTTAAACAAGAGGAAATCAGGCAATGCTGCCTTGAAAACTGTCTCGTGCTCCATCTTGATTTGTCATGGGAGAATTGGAAGCAGCGGGCTGACCTGCTGATTGAAAGCCGTCCGGTTCTGCATAACCGTTCCATGGAGGAAATGCAGCAGCTCTTTAACGAGCGCCAAAGCATCTATGATAAACATAATTCAAAAGTCGCGACGGATAATCTGGAACCTGAAGAAATTGCCGATTATATCGTCGAAACGTTAAAAATCGGCTGGGACCTGTATCAGCCGATGTAAAAAGAGCCGTGACGCTGTGAGCGCACGGCCGTTTTTCTATTTTAAACAAACGTTTGATAAAAAGTGAATGCGCCCGCCGATTATTTATAAAAATGTTTAGAAAATAAGTGTGAAATCGTGTTAAGATAGAGTCAGAAAATTAAATCTTATAAAGCAAAGGGGAATAATCGGATATGCAATTATACGACTTGCCGCTTGACCAACTGCAAACCTATAAACCAAATAAAACCGCACCTCATGACTTTGCGGATTTTTGGGCATCATCATTACATGAGCTTGCAAAGGAAAAGGCAAAGCCTGAATTGACGCCTGAAAGCTATCCGGCTGACGGCGTTAAAGTATTCCGGCTGAAATACCGGAGCTTCGGCAAGGCGGAAATTGAGGGATGGTACGCCGTTCCCGACCGAAAAGGACCGCATCCGGCCATCGTGAAATATCACGGCTACAACGCGAGCTATGACGGGGACATCCATGATATCGTGAATTGGGCGCTGCACGGATATGCTGCGTTCGGCATGCTTGTCCGCGGCCAGCACAGCAGCACAGATACAAGCGTCTCACCGCACGGACACGTTCCCGGCTGGATGACGAAAGGAATTTTAGATAAAGATACATATTATTACCGCGGAGTGTACTTGGACGCCGTACGGGCTCTGGAAGTCATCAGCGGCTTTGACGAAGTCGATGAAACGAGAATCGCCGTTATCGGCGGGAGTCAGGGAGGCGGGCTTTCAATCGCCGCGGCGGCACTATCCGACATTCCGAGAGCGGTTGCAGCCGATTATCCTTACTTAAGCAATTTTGAGCGGGCGATTGATGTCGCTCTTGATGAGCCGTATCTTGAGATTAACTCCTTTTTCAGAAAAAACGGCAGCCCGGAGACAGAGAAGACCGCGATGAATACACTGGCCTATTTTGATATCATGAATCTGGCAGACCGCGTAAAGGCTCCGGTTCTCATGTCCATCGGACTGATTGACCGCGTGACTCCGCCGTCTACGGTATTTGCCGCTTACAATCATTTAGAAACAGAAAAAGAATTGAAGGTTTACTGGTATTTCGGCCATGAGTACATACCTTCTTTCCATACGGAAAAGCTGGCCTTTCTGAAAGCGCATCTGAAAGGCTGATAAAAGCGAAAAGCCCAAGTTTTACATTTGGGCTTTTTTCATGAATGATGACGGAAAAGGACGGATACAAATGAAACAAAGGATCATCGAAGAATTAAAACGAATTGAGGCACAGCACGACGTTAAGGTGCTTTACGCCGTAGAATCGGGAAGCCGCGCATGGGGATTTCCGTCAAGCGACAGCGACTACGATGTACGGTTTCTCTATGTGCCGAAAAAAGAATGGTACTTTTCCATTGAACCGCATAGGGATGTCATAGAAGAGCCGATCCATGACATGCTTGACATCAGCGGCTGGGAATTGAGAAAAGCGCTGCGGCTCTTTAAAAAATCAAATCCGCCTCTTTTGGAATGGCTCTCTTCTGAGATGATCTATTACGAAGCTTTCTCGGCGGCTGAAAAGCTCCGAAAACTGAAAACCCGCGCCTTCTCGCCCGAAGCCGGCATCCATCATTATCTCAATATGGCAAAACGGAATGAAAAAACGGAACTGCGGGGCGGTGAAGTGAAGATTAAAAAGTACTTTTATGTCCTGCGGCCTCTCCTCGCCTGCAGGTGGATTGAAACGTTCAGCTCCGTGCCTCCGATGTCTTTTCCCGTACTGGCGGATGCCCTATTGACGGATGAATCGCTCATTTCTGAAATCAATTCTTTGCTTACAAGGAAAAAAAGCGGTCAGGAACTGGCTCCGGAACCCAAAAATACGATCATTCACGCGTTTATAGAAGAGGAAATAGAACGCATCGGGCTATATGCCAAAACGATAAAAACGCCGAAATCCGATATAACGGAAGAATTGAATCAGCTATTGATTCAGACCGTCGAAGAGGCGTGGGAGCAAAAAGACGGAAATTGACGATTTCTGTCATTTCCGTCCGCCTTTTTTCGGCATAAACCGCCTGCTCTCTAAGAAGCTGATTGTGGTAAAACCACAAAAATTTATCAGAATCTTTGTATTTTTAGAATATTGTGAGAGGATGTTTTGTCCATTTACAATAGACTCATACAAATACTTCTTAGATTGCGGGGTGTTAAGGTTGGAAGTGATTACAAGAGATTTTTTCTTATTTTTGTCCAAGAGCAGCTTTCTCAATAAGATGGCGAGAAACTGGGGAAGCCGCGTGGCAGCCGGCAAAATCATCGGAGGAATGGATTTCCGCAGTTCTATCCCGACAATCCGACATTTGAACAGCCAGGGGCTGTCTGTTACTGTCGATCATTTAGGGGAATTTGTCAACAGCGGTGATGTTGCAAAGGAGCGCACCGAGGAGTGCATGCAGACCATCGCTTTAATCGCTGATGAACAGCTGAATTCCCAAGTGTCATTAAAAATGACGTCTTTAGGTCTTGATATAGATCTCGATCTCGTCTATGAAAATATGACGAAAATCCTCCAGACAGCGGAAAAACATAAAGTCATGGTGACGATTGACATGGAGGATGAAACGAGATGCCAGAAAACGCTGGATATCTTTAAAGACTTCCGAAGCCGGTATGAATACGTAAGCACCGTGGTACAGGCTTATCTGTACAGAACGGAGAAGGATCTTGATGACCTTGGCCCGCTGAACCCGTTTCTGCGCCTTGTCAAAGGAGCCTATAAAGAATCGGAAAAGGTGGCCTATCCTGAAAAAAGCGACGTAGATGAAAATTATAAAAAACTCATCCGCAAACAGCTTTTAAAAGGACATTATACGGCAATTGCCACGCATGACGACAAGATGATCGATTTTACAAAGCAGCTTGTCAAAGAGCACGGCATTCCGAACGACCGCTTTGAGTTTCAGATGCTGTACGGCATGCGCTCGCAAACCCAGCTCAGCCTTGTGGAAGAAGGATACAACATGAGAGTCTACCTGCCTTACGGCGATGACTGGTACGGCTATTTCATGAGACGGCTCGCTGAACGCCCCTCAAACATCGCATTCGCCTTTAAAGGAATGACAAAGAAGTAAAAAAAGGGAGAGATGACAATGACTACACCTTATAAACACGAACCATTCACGAATTTCCAAGATCAATCAAACGTTGAAGAATTCAAGAAAGCGCTTGCGACTGTAAACGAATATCTGGGAAAAGATTATCCGCTCGTCATCAACGGTGAAAAAGTAGAGACGGAAGCAAAAATCGTATCCATTAACCCTGCAGACAAAGAAGAAGTCGTCGGAAAAGTGTCAAAGGCATCTCAGGAGCATGCCGAGCAGGCAATCGAAGCAGCCGCTAAAGCGTTTGAGGAATGGAGATACACATCCCCTGAGGAAAGAGCGGCCGTTCTGTTCCGCGCGGCTGCCAAAGTCCGCCGCAGAAAGCACGAATTCTCCGCCCTGCTCGTCAAGGAAGCGGGAAAGCCTTGGAACGAAGCTGATGCGGATACGGCGGAAGCCATCGACTTTATGGAATACTACGCGCGCCAGATGGTTGAATTGGCAAAAGGCAAGCCGGTCAACAGCCGCGAAGGCGAAAAGAACCAATATGTCTACACACCGACAGGCGTAACGGTCGTCATTCCGCCATGGAACTTCCTCTTTGCAATTATGGCGGGAACGACAGTGGCACCGATTGTAACGGGCAACACGGTCGTTCTTAAACCGGCAAGCGCGACACCTGTCATCGCGGCAAAATTCGTAGAAGTGCTTGAAGAATCAGGCCTTCCGAAGGGCGTTGTCAACTTTGTGCCGGGAAGCGGAGCGGAAGTGGGAGACTATCTCGTCGATCACCCGAAAACAAGCATCATTACGTTTACGGGATCACGTGAAGTCGGTACGAGAATTTTCGAACGCGCGGCAAAAGTGCAGCCGGGGCAGCAGCATCTGAAACGCGTCATTGCTGAAATGGGCGGTAAAGATACGGTTGTTGTTGACGAGGATGCGGACATTGAATTGGCGGCACAATCCATTTTCACATCAGCATTCGGCTTTGCGGGACAAAAATGTTCTGCCGGATCCCGTGCGGTTGTGCATGAAAAAGTATACGATGCCGTTCTTGAGCGTGTCATCGAAATCACTGAATCAAAAGTGACGGCAAGCCCTGACAGCGCTGACGTGTATATGGGCCCTGTCATCGACCAAGGCTCTTACGACAAAATCATGAGCTACATTGAAATCGGAAAAGAAGAAGGCCGTTTAGTCAGCGGCGGCACCGGAGATGATTCAAAAGGCTACTTCATCAAGCCGACGATCTTCGCTGACCTTGATCCGAAAGCCAGACTCATGCAGGAAGAGATTTTCGGTCCGGTCGTCGCGTTTTCTAAAGTGTCAAACTTTGATGAAGCGCTGGAAGTGGCAAACAATACCGAATATGGTTTGACAGGAGCGGTTATCACAAACAACCGCAAACATATTGAACGGGCGAAACAGGAGTTCCATGTCGGCAACCTGTACTTCAACCGCAATTGTACGGGAGCGATTGTCGGCTACCATCCGTTCGGAGGCTTCAAAATGTCCGGAACGGATTCAAAAGCGGGCGGCCCGGATTACTTGGCCCTTCACATGCAGGCGAAAACAATCAGTGAAATGTTTTAAGCGGGACTGAATGGGCACCTCCTCGCGGGGGGTGTCCATTTCACCATAAACATATAAAACGGAGGAGGAAATGCCATAGCAAACATTCAGTTGATTATTTCCATTTGTATTTATATGGCGGGAATGCTGTTTATCGGTTATTACGCCTACAGACGGACGTCAAATCTGACGGATTATATGCTCGGGGGGCGTTCTTTAGGCCCTGCCGTGACAGCGCTCAGCGCGGGAGCGGCGGATATGAGCGGATGGCTCTTAATGGGGCTTCCGGGCGCCATGTTTTCAACGGGGCTAAGCGGCGCTTGGATTGTCATCGGACTTGTGCTCGGAGCATGGGCGAACTGGCTTTTCGTGGCACCGAGACTGAGAACGTATACCGAAAAAGCGGGAAATTCCATTACCATTCCGGGTTTCCTTGAAAATCGTTTCGGCGATCACACGAAGCTTCTCAGGCTGTTTTCGGGTCTTGTCATTCTCGTTTTTTTCACATTTTACGTATCATCCGGCATGGTATCCGGAGGCGTCTTATTCAAAAGCATTTTAGGATTGAATTACCACACGGGGCTGTGGGTCGTGACAGGCGTCGTTGTCGCCTACACCTTGTTCGGAGGCTTTTTGGCGGTAAGCTGGACGGACTTTGTCCAAGGGATCATTATGTTTGCGGCGCTTATTCTCGTGCCGATTGTGACAATTTTTCATACGGGCGGCCCGGGAGAAACCGTTGCCGATATCCGTTCAGTCAACCCGGAACTGTTTAATATGTTCAAAGGAACGACCGTTCTAGGCATTATTTCTTTATTTGCGTGGGGGCTCGGCTATTTCGGTCAGCCGCATATTATTGTGCGCTTTATGGCGATCACATCTGTGAAAGAGATCAAACGCGCCAGACGGATCGGAATGGGATGGATGATTTTATCTGCACTCGGCGCTCTGTTTACGGGGCTCGCGGGAATCGCGTATTACCATCAGCGCGGATTGAAGCTGGCTGATCCGGAAACCATTTTTATTCAGCTCGGCAATATTCTGTTCCACCCGATTATTACGGGATTTCTCATTTCTGCGATTTTGGCTGCCATTATGAGTACGATTTCGTCTCAGCTGCTCGTTACGTCCAGTTCTTTAGTGGAAGACTTGTATAAATCCATGTTCAGGCGTTCGGCTTCTGATAAGGAACTCGTATTTCTGGGGAGAATGGCAGTACTTGCGGTGTCCATCATCGCATTGGTGCTCGCATGGGAGAAAAACAACACGATACTTGGCCTTGTCAGCTATGCATGGGCGGGATTCGGCGCTTCATTCGGGCCGGTCGTACTGCTCAGTTTATTTTGGAAACGGATGACGAAATGGGGGGCACTCGCCGGCATGATTGCGGGAGCGATTACCGTAATCATTTGGGCGAATGCCGGTCTTTCAGGCTTTTTGTACGAAATCATTCCGGGCTTTGCTGTAAGCCTTGCTGCTGTATTTGTCGTCAGCTTATTGACACAGGCTCCGTCAAAAGATGTCACAGATCAGTTTCATGAGTACCGTGATACACTTTCTCAATAAAAGCAAAGAACGAGAGGAAGAAGGGACCGCCCTTTTTCCTCTTTTCATGATACAGGCCTCCGGATAATACTATTTTGGGAATATATGAATTTTTTTCTATACAAAAAGTCACCCCGCAGAGTATGATAAAGATAAAAAGAGCATAGGAGAAATAGGTATGGAAGAGCTTTTAGAGAGAGTTTTTTCATTTACGGACATTGATAAATTAATTGATTTCATCAGTTATGAATTGCAGAAGCCCGTCATTCTGGAAAGCGCGGATTTCTTTTTGCTTGCCTATAATTCTTATTACATTAATCACTTCGACTCCGCCAACCAGCAGACGATCTTCTCAAAAAAATGCCCCGTGCAGATTTTTGAAAGGTTTCTGAAGGACGGGGTAATCGAAAAACTGAAAACCGTTCCTGAACCGTTCCGTGTTGAAAAAATAGACAGTATCGGCCTGAATCAGAGAGTGGTTGTAAGCGCTAAACATAAAGGGGAAGTGATGGGTTACATCTGGATTCAGGAGCTCGACCGCAACCTGACGGACGAAGAGCTCAACTTTTTATATGAAACATCATTTCATGTCGGGAAAATCATCCATAAAACGAACCGGGTGAAACAGGAAAAGGAAGAGAGAGCGGAAGACCTTGTGAAGCGGGCGATTTTTCAGCAATTCTCCTCTGAAAAGGAGTTCAGGCGGGAGGCAGAAAAGATGAACGCCGTGCTGCCGTCGGTCTTTTCAGTAGTCGTCCTCCATGCCGCAAATGGAGATGGGGAGGCAGTCGAAGATGTGAAGGAAAATATCAAATCGTACTTGAATTTGCGAGATAAAGTGAGTCATGTTTTAACCATCGATTCCAATATTGTCATCGTCGTCGCAAGCTTCTCGCAAAAAAGCTCCGGCACTTCGGCAGCATCTGAATTCATCCACAAACTGCTGACTCATTTTCACTTTCAGAAGATCCCCACTCCAATTTATATCGGAATCGGCAATGAATACAGCAGCATCCTGAAGCTCGGCAAAAGTTATATAGAAGCCCTTGAAGTTATAAAGGCTGCCGAAATTACCGGGAACCAGGAAAATATCCCGTATGAATACAGTAAGCTCGGGATTTACCGTTATCTTGAAAGCATCGAAGAAAAAAACGCCTCACTGGAATATGTAAACTATGATTTAGCTTTATTAAAAGCCAAAGACAGAGAAAGCAGTACCGAACTGCTGAAAACATTAGAAATCTATCTCCTCAATAACTGCAAAACAAAACCAGCCGCAGAACAGCTTTTTATTCATCAAAACACATTGAACTACCGTATCAAACAGATTCTTGACATGACTTCAATTGATTTAAACGACTTCAGAACAAGGTGTCAGCTGTATCTCGATATTATGCTGATGAAAAAGAAATAGAAAAGAAACCAGTCGCCGTACTGGTTTCAGCTTTAATCCCTCCCGCCTGTCAACTCTCACTGAACCGCGCTTGTGAATCTCTCCTTTTCCGTGATGAGAAATGAATAAACACCGCTCCCCGATGTATGTTATACTTTTTATTGATATTGATTCTCAATTAAAACTTTTTAAGTATAGATATAAACGGGAGGCAGAATAATGGCGGAAAATCATGAGGTGTATGACGTCACGATTATAGGCGGAGGCCCGGTCGGCCTGTTTGCGGCTTTTTATTGCGGGATGCGCGAGCTGAAAACGAAGGTGATCGAGTTTTTGCCGCGGCTCGGAGGGAAAGTGTCTATGTTTTTCCCTGAAAAAATCATCCGTGACATCGGCGGAATACCGGGGATCACCGGGGAACAGCTGATTAAGCAGTTGAAGGAGCAGGCGGCGACATTTGAGCCGGATATCGTGTTGAATCAGCGGGTGACCGGATTTGAACGGCTGGAGGACGGAACCATTGTGCTGGAAAGTGCCGAAGGGGAAAAGCACTATACACGCACCGTGATCTTGGCGGTCGGCATGGGGACGCTGGAGGTCAATGAACTTAACAGTGCGGATGCGAGCCGATATTCAGGGAAGAACCTTCATTATAAAGTGGAGAAGCTGGATGCGTTTCAAGGTAAGCATGTCGTGATTTCCGGAGGGGGAGATACCGCGGTTGACTGGGCGAATGAGCTGGAACCGATTGCGGCGTCTGTTACCGTTTTGCACCGCCGTGAGGAGTTCGGCGGCTTGGAAAGCAGCGTCGCGAAAATGAAGCGGTCTTCCGTGCGGGTGCTTGCGCCGTATCGTTTGAAGCATATTAACGGCACAGGAGAACGGATCGAAAGCGTCACCGTTTGCCAAACTGAGTCCGGCCTTTCTGAAGACATCAAGCTTGATGAGCTCATTATCAACCACGGGTTTAAAATTGATCTCGGTGCGATGAAGGATTGGGGGCTTGAGATTGAAGAAGGCAGAATTAAAGCTGACAGACATATGCGGACGAACCTTCCGGGGGTGTTTGTTGCCGGTGACGCTGCGTATTATGAAAGCAAACTCAGATTGATAGCCGGCGGTTTCACTGAGGGGCCGACCGCCGTCAACAGCGCCAAAGCATATTTGGACCCGCAGGCGGATCATATGGCGATGTATTCAACTCATCATAAAAAATTGGTGACACAATAAAAAGGGACTGACCTCCGCTGTTGGGCCGGGGGTCAGATAAAGCGCATCAGCTGTGAAGGAGCACTTCTTTCATTTCATTTCGTATAAACGCAAATAATTGTTCCTGATTTTTCACGGCGGTAAATCCGTAACCGGCGGGCACGTCTTCGCCCATGCAGACGACAGGAGGGCGGTTTGCCGACGGGTTCGGTGATATGCCGATCTCTTTTCCCGCGCTGATCAAATGCTGAGCGGCTTCTTTGTCCGGACAGATAATCATTTGCAGAGGGGACTCACTGATCGTGCGTTCGATCATGGAAGTGAACCGCTCATCTGCAATATGTTCATGGGTGACATAAAACGGGCATGATTCTGAGTCTGGCATGTTTACTGCCGCTTGACGGCTCCCTACAATGAGTGAATGCGGAGAATCACTTTGATATTCTGATAGGAGGAAGCCCCGTTTTTCAAGTTCCTTCTGTGCCGCTTCAGTCGCTGCATTCAGGTTTGCGGTCACCCGGCGGATGTCGATTTGGTTGAAAGCCAATGTGTCAAAGAATTCACAGACGGCAAGGCGTGATGTGAAAAAGATATGTTCAAAGGTGCCGATCTGTTTTAGGATGGTTTCGTTGACCGGCATTTTTTTAATGATCCGCTTCGGCCATTCGATAACATCGGCGCCATACTCCCGCAGCTTGTCTGTCAATGTATGTTCAGCATCGCCATGGGTGACCACCATGATATGCCGGCCGATGAACGGTTTGCTTTCAAACCAGCTATGTGTTTGAAAATTCACGATATCTCCGATGACAATAATGGCAGGGTTGGTGATTTTACGGCTTTGTACTTTTTCATGGATATCGTGAAGCGTTCCTTTTATGCTCCGCTGCCGCCCCCATGTTCCCCATTGAATGACGAGTACAGGGACGGAAGGGGATTTTCCGTACTCCATAAGCTTCCGGCATATAAATGACAGATTTTTAACGCCCATGTAAAACACAAGCGTTTGAACGCTTCTGGCAAGCCCTTCCCAGTCAAGATTCGGCCTGCCTTGTAATGATTTATCATGAGCGGTAATCATGGCGAAGGACGAAGCGAAATCACGATGGGTGACAGGGACTCCCGCATACATCGGCGCTGCGATTCCCGAGGTGATGCCGGGCACCATTTCGTAGCGGATGCCGTGCTGATGAAGCGCCTCTGCTTCTTCGCCGACTCTGCCGAACACACTTGGATCTCCGCCTTTCAAGCGGACTACGGTGAAGCCCTCCGCCGCTTTTTCAATCAGCAGGGCATTGATCTCCGACTGTTTCATAAAATGGCGGTCGGGCAGCTTTCCGCAATAGATGAACCGGCATTCCGGTGAGGCATATTCAAGAAACTTTGGGTTTGCGAGCCGGTCATACAAAATGATCTCCGCTTTCTCCAGAGCCTGTTTTCCTTTTACGGTGATCAGCCCCGGGTCTCCGGGTCCTGCACCGACAAAATATACGATTCCGTTTTTCATGATGGCTTCATCCCTTCACAATTTAAAAAATGAAGGACCACTTGAAAAAGTGATCCGGTTCTTTGATCAATACAGGAGGTATACATTCTCTCCTTCGATCAATGTATCGTATGTTTTGATACAGCCATGATCCGGCTCTTGGACTTTTCCGTCTTCTAAGGAGATTTTCCAGTCATGCATCGGGCAGAAAACGTATTCTCCGCTGATGATGCCTTCAGCCAGGACGCCGCCTTTATGAGGACAGCGGTTTTCCACGGCTCGGACGCTTCCGTCGGAAAGCTTAAATACGGCAAGCTCTTTATCTTCTACATATACGGTTTTTCCTAATTTCTCAGGTAATTCGTTTAATCTGCCTATGCAAACCTTTGTCATATCTTTATTAACCATGTCCGTTCCCCCTCACTGTTTGTTCTGTCTTTATGAAGTCGTGACGACATTTTCGAATAAATCTTTAGAAGCTTTTTTATCATTAAGGAAGTATTGCCACGGATCTTTATGGACAGAGAGTGTCTCATTCATTCTGTCATTGAGCTCCTGCCGTTTTTCCGGATCGTTTAACACGGATTGGACATGAGATAAACCGACGCGCTCCAGCCATGCGGATGTACGCTCCAGATAGTTTGCCGTTTCTCTGTAGTACTGAAGGTAAGCACCAGCGTATTCTAAGACTTCTTCATTTGTTTTCACTTTCATCAGCAAATCACCGGCGCGCAAATGAGTTCCGCCGTTCCCGCCGACATAAAGCTCCCAGCCGCCGTCGATGCCGACGACGCCAAGGTCTTTAATACCGGACTCCGCACAGTTCCGCGGGCAGGCAGACACGGCCATTTTGACTTTATGAGGTGTATTGAGCCCTTCGAATTTTTTCTCCAGCGCAATGCCCAGTGCCATGGAGTCTTGCGTGCCGAAGCGGCAGAATTGTTCGCCTACGCACGTTTTTACCGTGCGGAGCGTTTTTCCGTACGCGTAGCCTGACGGCATATCAAGCTCGGCCCATACTTTCGGAAGATCTTCTTTTTTCACGCCGATGAGATCAATTCGCTGGCCGCCGGTCATTTTCACGAGCGGGATTTCGTATTTGTCGACGACATCGGCGATCTTGCGAAGATCTGTGGAATTGGTCACACCGCCGTACATCCGGGGAACGACGGAGTATGTTCCGTCTTTTTGAATATTGGCGTGCATCCGTTCGTTCACAAATCGGGAAGTTCTGTCATCCTCGTACGTAGCCGGATTGATCATGCCTAAGTAGTAGTTGAGGGCAGGCCGGCATTTGGAGCAGCCTTCCGGCGTTTTCCAGCCGAGCACGTTCATGATTTCTCTCGTATGTGACAGCCCTTTGGCTTTGATTTCTTCTACGACTTCATCTCTCGACAATGAGGTGCAGCCGCAAATCGCTTCTTTTTGCGCGGATGCGTCAAATTCTGATCCCAGTGTGTATTGAAGAATGTCTTCAACGAGCGGTTTACAGCCTCCGCATGAGCGGGATGCCCCGGTGCATGCTTTGATTTCGTCCGTGGATGTGCAGCCTTTTTCCTGAATGGCTTGAATAATCGCGCCCTTTGATACGCCGTTGCAGCCGCAGATGATTTCATCGTCGCTCATCGCCGCGGTCATACTTGTACCTGCTTCCTGATCAAGAGGCTGTAAAATTGATATTTTGGAGGTTTCGGAGATATCGGCTTCTTTTTGAATCATTGAAAACAGGCGGCCGCCCTCGCTGCTGTCGCCGAATAAAACAGCACCGACAATTTGATTTCCTCTCAGGACGATTTTTTTATAGATGCCATCCTGTTCATCGAACACTTTAATCGCTTTTTTGTCCTCTGATTCGTTAAAGTCACCGGCAGAGAACACCTCGACACCTGATACCTTTAATTGAGTGGAGAGAACGGAACCTTCATACGGTTTTGTTTCGATGCCGCAAATATGCTTTGCGAGCACTTTCGCCTGTTCATAGAGCGGCGCCACAAGTCCGTATGCGATTCCGCGGTGCTCGGCACATTCGCCGACCGCGTAAATGTGCGGGATTTCAGTTTGCATATAATCATTGACAATGATGCCGCGGTTAACCGGAATGCCGCTTTCTGCGCCAAGCTGTGTATTCGGGCGGATGCCGACGGCCATGACGACTAAATCAGCTTCAATGATTGTGCCGTCTTTAAAGCGTACGCCTTCAACACTGTCAGTGCCGAGGATTTCTTCAGTTTGCTTTTCAAGTAAAAAGGTCATGCCCTGTTTTTCTAATTCGTTTTGCAGCAGGCGTCCTGCCGCTGCATCAAGCTGGCGTTCCATCAGGAATGGGGCGAGGTGGATGACGGACACGTCCATGCCGAGATTCAGCAGTCCCCGCGCGGCTTCCAAACCCAGCAGTCCTCCGCCGATGACGGCTGCTTTTTTATATTGTTTTGACGCGGCGAGCATCGTGTCTGTATCTTTAATATCCCGGAAAGCAGTGACACCTTGTTTATCCGCGCCCGGAATCGGTAGGATAAAAGGTACGGAGCCTGTCGCCAGGATGAGTTCATCGTAAGGCTGGATTCTGTCTGCATCTGTGATGACGGTTTTGCTTTCCGGGTTCACTTTGATGACTGTTTCACCGGTATGCAGCTGAATGTTGTTTTCTTTGTACCAGTCCCAATCGTTTAACGTAATATCTTTAATATCTGTATCGCCTTGCAGCACTTTTGACAGAAGGATTCGGTTATAGTTGGGATGAGGTTCGGCCCCGAATATCGTAATCTCGAATTCGTCTTTTGAAACACGCAGTATTTCTTCAATTGCTCTTACCCCGGCCATTCCATTTCCAACAAGGACTAGCTGTTTTTTTCCCATCAGATGATCCGCTCCTTATCTATGTTTTTTTTAGCGTAGCACAGCAAAAACAAATATTTAAGATGCATGTTATGAAATGTAACAAAAAATACGAAAAAATCTAAAAATTTTATGAAAAATTATATGGGGCTGATTCGTACGGCGCACATCTTAAAACCGGGCATTTTACAATCTGCTGTTTATCGGAATGATGGCGCTCGGCATGGGTAACGGAGCGGTATTTCAGCTTGTCCCGCAGCACTTTAGAAAAGAAATCGGAATGGTGACGGGAATCGTCGGGGCGGCCGGCGGCATAGGCGGTTTTTTTCTTCCCAATATTTTAGGGTCATTAAAGCAGGTGACGGGATCTTATGCTATCGGCTTTATCTCTTTTTCATGTATCGCATTGCTTGCGTTTGTGCTTGTTCTCGCAGCAGGTTATTATTGGAGAAAAAGCTATGGCACTGAAAGCAGCCATGCGGATGTTTAAGTTTGAGCGGAAGACACGTGTGACAGCGTGTCTTTTTCATGATGTATAACTTTTACTTGATTTTAAACGGAGAATACAGCAGAATAAATAGTAACGATTGCGATTTAAACTGATGTACATAATAATTGAAAAGAGACGGGTATGTATCATAAATCGTAATCATTCTATTTTATCAGGAGGATATGTTCATGAAAAAAATTCCGGTTACAGTATTAAGCGGCTATCTTGGTGCTGGAAAGACGACTGTTTTGAATCATATTTTACAAAATCGCAACGGTTTAAAAATTGCTGTCATCGTCAATGACATGAGCGAAGTAAACATAGACGCCGGCTTGGTGAAGCAGGGAGGCGGCTTATCACGGACAGATGAGAAACTTGTGGAATTATCCAACGGCTGTATCTGCTGCACGCTGCGTGAGGATCTATTAGTCGAGGTCGAGAAACTCGCCAAAGACGGCAGGTTTGATTACATCGTAATTGAATCAACAGGGATCAGCGAACCGATTCCCGTTGCCCAAACATTTTCTTACATAGATGAAGAAATGGGCATTGATCTGACAGCCTTCTGCAAGCTGGACACAATGGTGACTGTGGTGGATGCAAACCGCTTCTGGCATGATTTCCAGTCCGGTGACAGCCTCCTTGACCGTAAGGAAGCGGCGGGAGAAGAGGATGAACGAGAGATTGCTGATCTATTAATTGATCAAATCGAGTTTTGTGACGTTCTCATTTTAAATAAGCGCGACATGGTGGGCGAAAAAGAGCTTGAACAGCTTGAAACAGTTCTTCGTGCATTACAGCCCCGGGCCAAGCTGATCCGATCCGTCCGCGGAGAGGTGTCTCCCGAATGCATATTAAATACCGGTTTATTTGAGTTTGAGGAGGCAAGTTCATCTGCAGGATGGATAAAGGAGCTGACGGCAGGTCATGAGGCGCACACTCCGGAAACGGAAGAGTACGGAATCACTTCGTTTGTGTACTCGCGGCGTCTGCCGTTTCATACCGCTCGTTTTGACAGCTGGCTGCATCAATCAATGCCTGACAACATTGTACGCGCAAAAGGAATTGCATGGTGCGCAACCCGCAACAGCCTTGCGCTGCTGATGTCTCAGGCAGGTCCGGCAGTCTCGATTGAGCCTGTTTCTTATTGGGTGGCGGCGATGCCGAAACTTGAGCAGGAGCAGATCAAACAGCAGGAACCGGAAATTCTGGAGGATTGGGACGCTCAATTCGGAGACCGCCATACGAATCTGGTGTTTATCGGAACTGATTTAGATCAAGCAGCCATCACAAAGGAATTAGATCAGTGTCTGCTGACACCGTCTGAGTTCGATTCTGACTGGTCGCAGCTTGAAGATCCTTTTCAATGGGACATTCAGCGGGCTGAATAACATACCGGCCAAGTTTAGAAGCGGGTGAGAAGGGAAGGAGTGATGAAAAAGGAGCTGACCAATGTGAAAGCACTGACATACCAAGGGAAAGAACATATGGAAGTGAAAGAAGTCCCGGCACCCTCCATTCAAGACGAGAGAGATGTCATCGTTCGAATCACCGCAACCGGGATTTGCGGTTCAGATCTTCATTTATATAAAAACGGAATCCCCGCCGATCCGGGTTATATCGTCGGACATGAGCCGATGGGAATCGTTGAAGAAACGGGCAGTCAAGTCAAAAGGCTGAAAAAAGGCGACCGCGTCGTGATCCCTTTTAACATCGGCTGCGGTGAATGTCATTATTGCAAGCACCAGATGGAAAGCCAGTGTGATGAATCAAACCCAAACCCTCATACAGATGCCGGCGGCTTATTCGGTTTCTCGGAGTTTAACGGTAATTATCCCGGCGGGCAGGCTGAATATTTGCGTGTTCCTTTTGCTGATTTCTCTTCTTTTCTGGTTCCGGCAGACAGCGGGCTTGAAGATGAGCAGGTGCTGCTTCTGTCAGATGTCATGCCGACCGCCTTTTGGAGCGTCCAGCACAGCGGAGTGAAAAAAGGAGACACAGTCGTTATTCTGGGGTCCGGGCCGATCGGTTTAATGGCGCAAAAATTCGCTTGGAAAAAAGGAGCAAAACGGGTCATCGCAGTCGATCAAGTCCCGCACCGTCTTGAACATGCGCGACGCACAAACGGAGCAGAGACCTTCAATTTTTCAGAACATGATGAGATCGGAAAACTGCTGCATGAGCAAACGTCAGGGGGCGCGGATGTTGTGATTGATTGTGTCGGAATGGACGGTACGCCGCTTTCAAAAGAAAAAGCAGAGCAAAAGCCGAATCAGTTCGGAACCATCAGTCCGATTCTTACAGCGTCAGAAGCCGTTAAGAAGTTCGGAACAGTTCAGCTCACAGGCGCATATATTTCTGAAGCGGACGGTTTTCCGCTCGGTGATTTTTTCACCCGCAACGTCTCTTTAAAAATGGGGCAGGCACCCGTTATCCATCTGATGCCGATGCTGTATCAAATGGTCGAACAAAATGAAATTGATCCGACGGATATCATTACGCATAAAATGAGTCTTGCGGAAGCCCCTGCTGCATATGATATATTTGACAAAAAAGAAGATGGCAATATTAAAGTGATTTTGAAGCCATAGCGAGGGGAAACACAATGAATATTTACAGACCGGCAGGATTTTGGATCAGATTGGGAGCCTTAGTACTCGACTATTTAATTACTTCAGTGCCTCTGGCGATTATTTTTATGCTGGCAACAGGAAAAGATCCGAATGATAGCACAATGATCAGCATCATTTTGACTCTTTATTCTCTTTTGCTCCCAGTTTACTGGAACGGTTACGTTATCGGCAAAAAGATTTGCGGTATCCGCATTGTCAAAAAAGACGGCACTCAGGTAGGCTTTCTTACTATGATTTTAAGAGTGCTTGTGGGCGCTTTAATATATGGCGTGACGTTTGGAATCGGTGTGATCGTGAGCGCCTTCATGGTCGGAATGAGAGAAGACAAACGGTCAATCCACGATTTTGTAGCAGGAACGTATGTCACATACGCGCTGCCGGATGAATCGATTGAAAAGAGCGAATAATTTCGCTCTTTTTTTTTGCATAAAAACTGGATGAAGGCACAACATATTACAAACGTTAAAGGAGGAAAGAGTCATGAAAAAAGCTGCGTTATCATTGGCTGCGTTTTTCATTACGGCAATGGTTTTCACAATGCCGGCACACGCCGCTGAAACGAAAATGCCTTCAACAATGTCACTTACGCAACAGCAGAAAAAAGAAATTGAATCACTTGAAAAAGAAATACTCGAAAAACGCAAACATGTCATTTCCAAATATGTTGAGTACGGCGTCCTGCCGAAAGAAAAAGCAGAGCATATTAAACAGCATATGGACAGGCACTTTAATATGATGAAACAAAACGGCTTTATTCCAAAGCCTCCCCCTCATAAACTGGAAAAACGGCATCATCATTCTTAAGCATCCGGCAAGTCGGATGCTTTTTTGTTTTTATCGGGATTGCTTTGAAACGCGTTTCATAACGTATGATATTAATATCATACGCATCAGGAGGATGAAAACACATGATACATGAAAAACCGGGTCTTTTCCCTGATACATTTCTATGGGGGTCAGCTTCAGCTGCCTATCAGGTTGAAGGAGCCTGGAATACAGACGGTAAAGGCCCTTCAGTATGGGACTTTTTCACAAAAATACCGGGTAAAACATTTAAAGGCTCAAACGGTGATACAGCAGTCGGCCATTATGAACGTTATAAAGAAGATATCGCCTTGATGGCAGAGATGGGTTTGAAAGCTTATCGCTTTTCTGTCAGCTGGCCGAGAATTTTTCCGAAAGGCAGAGGGGAAATCAACGAAGCAGGGATCGCATTTTATGAAAACTTGATCGATGAATTGATTTCTAACAATATTGAGCCGGTGCTGACTCTCTATCATTGGGACTTGCCTCAGGCGCTGATGGATGAGTACGGCGGATTTGAATCAAGGAAAATAATTGATGATTTTAATAATTACTGCGTTGCGTTATACAAAAGATTCGCCGGAAAGGTGAAGTACTGGGTCACGTTAAATGAGCAGAATTATAATTTTCATAACGGATTCATTACAGCTTCACATCCACCCGGTGTAAAGGACAGAAAACGATTTTATGAAGCGAATCATATCGCATTTTTAGCTAATGCCAAAGCAATTGAATCCTTCAGAAAATATGTTCCTGACGGCTTGATCGGCCCGAGCTTCGCATATTCACCGGCTTATCCGCTGACAAGTCACCCTGAAGACATAACTGCATTTGAAAACGCAGAGGAATTTATGAATCATTGGTGGCTTGATATGTACTGCTGGGGGACTTATCCGCAAATTCCTTTCAGCTATTTAAAGGAAAAGGGCTGGGCGCCTGCCATTGAAGCCGGCGATATGGAGCTGCTGGCAAAAGGCAAGCCGGATTTCATCGGTGTTAATTATTATCAGACGATTACGTATGAAAGAAATCCTCTTGATGGTGTATCGGAGGGGAAAATGAACACGACGGGGCAGAAAGGGACAAACCAGGACACAGGTATACCGGGACTGTTTAAAACGAAAAAGAATCCTGATCTTGTGACGAGCAATTGGGATTGGACGATTGACCCGACAGGCCTGCGCATCGGCCTCCGGCGTATAACGAGTAGGTATCAGCTTCCGGTTTTTGTTACAGAAAACGGGCTGGGGGAATTCGATAAAATAGAAGAAGACGGCTCGATTCAGGATGACTACAGAATCGACTATTTACGCTCCCATCTTGAACAGTGCAGAGAGGCCATCAGTGACGGAGTTAATCTCATCGGCTACTGCAGCTGGTCATTTACGGATCTGTTAAGCTGGCTGAACGGCTATCAAAAGCGCTACGGCTTTGTATATATCAATCGTGATGAAGAAGACGAAAAGGATCTGAAACGGATCAGGAAAAAAAGTTTTTATTGGTATCAGAATGTAATTGAAACAAACGGTAAGAGTTTATAAAAGTTCCCTGAGAGAAATATGATTCTCTCAGGGATTTCTTTTACATTGCGGCCGCATCAATAATATACGTATCTGCATGAAGATCGGATATTTCGGCAGGCACTGAATAACAGGTAAGGCTGTATCGGCCTTTCGGAAGATCGAAGAAAAGCCTTTTTGACATCACGCTTTCAATTTCAATCCCATCTTTTACAGCCTCGAAGGGAACAGTCGCTTTTTTCTCATAGGATGGCACCGGCTCATTTGTGTTCAGCCTCAGGACGATAAATGCCTTCGTATTTCTCCCTGCTTCAAATGAAACAGCATCGTCAGCCTCCGCGTATCCTTTTTCAATGGCTTCATCGGTCCAATCGATAACAGGCGGTTCTGAATCTTTTTGGAAGATTGTAAATTGATGATAAGAAATGGTCAGTTCTTGCGGTTTCCATGATTTAATCAATGCGCTGTTCCTCCTGTTTTTTACTTGATTTTAAATAATACTCTCGTTCCGTCTGGATCATTGGTAAGCTGGTGTCCGACCCAAGAGCCGGCTCCGCGGTTGTCTGCCGGAGAAATATATTCTACGGAGGCATTATTTCCGCCCTGTTTACAAACCGCCATCGGCCATTCATCCCTATCGTATCCTGTTTTTACAGGCACATGTTTAAGAGATTGTTCACGCCGCTTATGTACTCCGTCTCTGTCAATGGTGCATATGCTGGAATGTCCTTCTTTTATCGCGTCCTTAATATGCTTTGCTGTTTCCGGATATCGATCGGACGGAAATAGGATTACCTTGTCGTAATCACTCTTCTGAACGGTCTGCTCGTTATCTGAGAAAATATCACCCTTGATCAGGGCCGCGACTGCTCCGGCAATGATGATAAGAACAAGCAGCAGTGCTTTTAATGTTTTCAAGAGTATCAATCACCTCCAGTTTTAAATTGCTGTGAAGCTGGTCCAAGAATAAAGCAGAATCGTCCCGCTGTAAAGCTGTTAAAATATATTTTTCAGCCGCAATTCTGCTGAATATCTGTAAAACCGTCCGTACAAATCCGCTTTATCCAATAAAAAACCGATCAGAAAGTGTTTTTTGCCGTTTCTCTATTCAGAAATGAATGATTGCGGCCGTCTGAATAATTGGCTATTATAGCGATAAGCTCACCGGCAGGGTAATTCGTCGGCGAGTTTCCGCCCCGTGACGGTTTGTAATTCTGCGCGACGGAACGATAAAAAGACGGCCATCTTATAAGAAGGCCGTCAGCATGTCATTCCAGATTCGCATGTTTTGTAAACATATCTGCCGAATTCAGTTCTTTTTTCTCCATGATTTTTAGGATAACCGCATCATAAAACAGCAGAAGAGTTTGTTCGAATAAAGAACCCATCGGCTGAATCGTCTTTCTGTCTCCGTCTGTCTCTTCCTTAGGAGAGCCTGGGATCGTTATCGTGAGATCCGCAAGTTTGCCGAGACTCGAGGCGGGGTTAATCGTTAATGCAGTGATGATGCCGTTAAGGCTTTTGGCTTTTTCGGCTGTGTGGAGGAGACTTTTTGTTTCTCCTGAGCCGGAGCCGATGATGACGAGACCGCCTTCTTGGAGGGGAGGGGTAAGCGTCTCACCGACAATGTAAGCGTTCAGTCCGATATGCATCATCCTCATGGCGAACGCTTTAGCCATAAAACCGGAACGGCCGGCTCCGGATGTGAAGATCTGATCTGCCGATAAAATCTGCTCCGCAAGCTTGTCAGCTTCACTGTCGGCTATTAATGATGCGGTACGGGATAATTCATTCAGGATGTCATGTAAGTATTCAGTCGTTTTCATGATCCTTGTGTGATCAGCTGTTTCATTTTTGAAGCAGCATCCGCTTTATCGTCAGCGCCCGTAATCCCTCCGCCAACAATGATTAAATCCGGGTTTTGTTTGATGGCTTCAGGAAGCGTATCAAGTTTAATGCCTCCGGCAATTGCGGTTTTTGTGTTCTTGACCGCTTTTTTAATCGCCGTCAGTTCCCCGAATGAATTTTTTCCTTCTGCTTGAAGATCATAACCTGTGTGAACACAAATATAATCAACACCGAGTTGGTCAATTTCTGTTGCCCGTGTTTCAAGGTCTTTTACGTTAATCATATCGACGAGGATTTTTTTCTGCTGCTTTTTTGCTTCAGAAACCGCCCCTTTGATCGTTGAGTCATCTGTTGCCCCTAAAACGGTGATGATGTCGGCTCCCGCTTCTGCCGCTTTCATAATCTCGTAACCGCCCGCATCCATGATTTTAAGATCAGCAAGCACTTTCAGATGAGGAAAGGCCTCCTTCATTTGCTGTACGGCTCTCAGTCCTTCATTAATGACAACCGGAGTGCCGATTTCAACAACATCTATATATTGTTCGACCTCTTTCACAAGTTCAATTGCTTCAGGAATATTCACTAAGTCTAATGCGAGCTGTAATTCCACTTTATATCCACTCCTCTTCTTAATGTATTTACATTCTATAGAGCGTCCCGCATGTTGAGAAGTACGCACTTTGAAGTCTAATAGTTACCTTGAGGATACTGTCCCCGCAGGCAATGCGCTTTGTTTCAGCAAAACTGCGTGGTAGTATAAACTGATGAAAGCTCTGTGAAAAAGTAAGTGTGTATTAATAGATGATGAACATACGAAAAGTCAGAGGAAGGAGAGTTGTCCGTGAGCCGAATGGATAAGAAGACGTTTAATTGCGAAAAGGAATTGACGCTTGCCGTGATAGGCGGGAAGTGGAAAATGCTGATTATGTGGCACTTGGGGAAAGAAGGAACGAAGCGGTTTAATGAGCTGAAAGCTTTAATTCCTGATATTACGCACAAAATTCTTGTGAATCAGCTCAGGGAGCTGGAGCAGGATCTGATCGTTCACAGGGAAGTTTACCCTGTCGTCCCTCCGAAAGTGGAGTACTCTTTAACGGCGCAAGGAGAGAGCCTTATGCCGATTCTGGACGCCATGTATAAGTGGGGAAAAGAATATATGGAATTAATCAACATTGATAAAACTGCAATTAAGGAATCTTTTTGAAGCGCTCTATGTAAAATAGAGTGCTTTTTTTTGCGGGTTAATGAAATCATATTGCGAACGGTTGAACCTCCTGTTTCGGTTCTTGCGCTTTTTTTCTTGTATCGGCTTACATATGTTAACTTTTTTCATTCTGCCATAATGGGATATTCGGCAGATTTTATACTATAGTTTAAAGATTTTTAATTTTACGTAAATAATATTTTTTGAAAATAAATTGCGGGATGCCGCAAAAATCCCTCTGGATTTGTCGGAATTTTTTTCGGTGTGCCGCATGAAACTTTTCACCCATTTTTCGGTGATAAAAACAATATTTTCATATAAAGTGAACGTAAGTAGATATATAGAAATTCATGAAGAAATAGGTAAACCTTTCGTGCTTACAATCTTGACTTTTGTCTGGATTTCCCATAATTTGATGCCGAAATTTCGGTCTTTACAAGTAATGGATGACGGATTTCGGCGGTGTTTTGAATCGGGATGTTTTGGAGGTAAGTGGTTCTTTTGGCTTGAGAATGAGTTAGGGACATTGAGGGAGGCTGTTTCTAAGGAAGAATTGACAATTTTATCTTAAAAAGGGAGGCGTACACATATGGGAATAACTTTTTATCCTTTAACAAATGCTCAAAAACGTATCTGGTATACAGAGAAATTCTATCCGCACACAAGTATTTCAAACCTTGCCGGCTTCGGGAAACTCATTTCTGAAGACGGGGTACAAGCCCATTTCGTTGAGAAAGCGATACAGGAATTCGTCCGGCGGCATGAGTCGATGAGAATCCGTCTTCGGCTTGATGATGAGGGGGAGCCCGTTCAATATGTGAGCGAATACCGTCCGCTGACTATCAAGCATACAGATATCAGGCAAGCCGGTTGCTCTGCGGACGAGCTGTCAAAATGGGGGCGTGACGAGGCAAGCAAGCCTCTGGCGTTATATGATCAGGATTTGTTTCGTTTTTCCGTGCACACCATCAGCGAAAAAGAGGTTTGGTTCTATGTTAATGTGCATCACGTTATTTCAGACGGAATTTCCATGACGATTCTGGGCAATACGATTACCGATATTTATTTGGAGCTTTCGGGCGGAGCAAGTGAGAACGAGGCGGAGATTCCTTCCTTTATCGAGCACGTGCTGACAGAGCAGGAATATGTGCAGTCGAAGCGGTTCAAAAAGGATCGGGATTTTTGGAACGGACAGTTTGAGACCGTACCGGAGCTTGTGTCTTTAAAACGGAGCCAGGCAGATGCGGGGCTTGATGCGAAACGGTTTTCTCAAGAAATTCCTCATGACCTGTACGGCCGGATTCAATCATTCTGCGGGGAGCATAAGGTCAGCGTTCTTTCTCTGTTCCAGTCAGCTCTGATCGCTTATCTCTACAAAGTAACAGGCCGGGATGACGTCGTCACGGGTACGTTTATGGGAAACCGGACGAATGCGAAGGAAAAGCAGATGCTCGGGATGTTCGTATCTACGGTGCCTGTGCGGACAAGCGTTGATGGAGGACAGTCGTTCTTGGAATTCGTGAAAGGCCGGATGAAGGATCTGATGAAAATTCTCCGCCACCAAAAGTATCCGTATAACCTGCTTGTCAATGATTTGCGCGCTTCGAAAAGTTCGCTGAGCAGATTGTTTACAGTATCTCTGGAGTATCAGGTGATGCAGTGGCAGAAAAAAGAGAATCTGTCCTTCCTGACAGACCCGATCTTCAGCGGAAGCGGAACAAATGATATTTCGATTCATGTGAAGGAACGATGGGACACCGGGAAATTGACGATTGATTTTGACTATCGCAGTGACATATTCAAAGCCGAGGAAATTAAATCTGTTTCTGAACGTCTGATCACGCTGATTGAAGATGCGATTTCATCTCCTGATCGCGTAATTGATGAGCTCGCTCTTCTTTCGGATTCTGAGAAAGAAATGCTTCTGAAACGGGCCTCTGGCAATCAGGTGGCTTATCGCAAGGAGATGACGATTCCGGCGCTGTTTGAAGAGAAAGCGAAGTCACTGCCTGACAAACCCGCGGTTGTATATGAAGGCCGAACATTGTCCTACAGCACATTACATGATCAGTCAAACCGTATCGCTGGACGCCTTCTTAAAGCCGGGATATCAGCGGACTCTCCTGTCGCGGTGCTGCTCGGCCGTTCTGAACGTGTCATTGCGGCAATATTGGGAATTTTGAAAGCGGGCAGCGCATATGTGCCGATCGATCCTGACTTTCCGGCGGATCGGATTCAGTACATATTGGAGGACAGCGGAGCGAAGGCCGTTCTGACAGAGGCCGGGATACAGGCGCGTGAAACTGATGCTGAATGGATTGATTTTGACGAGGCCGTTCAGTATGAGGCGGCTGCTGAAGGTGTCGGCACTCAATCAGACCGGCTGGCTTACATTATCTATACGTCCGGCACAACGGGGCGGCCGAAAGGCGTGATGATTGAACACCGGCAAGTTCATCATCTGGTTCAATCACTCCAGCAGGAGATATATCAATGCGGTGAACAGACATTAAGAATGGCGCTTTTGGCTCCGTTTCATTTTGATGCGTCCGTCAAACAGATTTTTGCCTCACTTCTTCTGGGTCAGACGCTTTATATCGTGCCGAAAACAACTGTAACGAACGGCTCGGCACTGCTGGACTATTATCGCCAAAACCGGATTGAAGCCACCGACGGAACGCCTGCGCATCTGCAGATGATGGTTGCGGCGGGAGATGTCAGCGGAATTGAACTGCGCCACATGCTCATCGGCGGAGAAGGCCTGTCTGCAGCTGTTGCTGAACAGCTGCTGCAACTCTTTCATCAAACGGGCAGAGCGCCGCGGCTGACAAATGTCTACGGGCCAACGGAGACGTGCGTAGATGCGTCCGTGCACCCGGTGTCAGCAGATAACGGAATGATGCAGCAGGCGGCGTACGTTCCGATCGGAAAACCGCTCGGAAATGCCCGGCTGTATATATTGGATAAACACAAACGGCTTCAGCCCGACGGTACGGCCGGTGAGCTGTATATCGCTGGAGACGGTGTAGGCCGCGGCTATTTAAATCTTCCGGATTTGACCGCAGAGAAGTTTTTGCAAGACCCGTTCAGTGAGAGCGGCCGCATGTACCGTACGGGTGATATGGCACGCTGGCTGCCGGACGGCACAATCGAATATATCGGCCGTGAAGATGATCAGGTGAAAGTCCGCGGCTACCGCATTGAGCTGGGAGAAATTGAAACGGTGCTCAGAAAAGCTCCGGGCGCGGCGGAGGCCGTCGTGCTGGCACGGCCGGATCAGCAGGGCAGCTTGGATGTTTGCGCCTATATCGTTCAGGAGAAAGGAACCGAGTTTCATCCTGCCGAGTACAGGGAGTATGTGTCCAAACACCTTCCTGATTACATGGTGCCTGCTTACTTTACAAAAACGGATAAAATTCCGCTCACGCCGAGCGGGAAGGCGGACCGCAAAAAGCTGTTCGCGCTTGATGTGCAGGCTGTCAGTTCGTCCGAGTATGCCTCACCGAGAAATGAAACGGAGGAAACGCTCGCCGTCATCTGGCAGGAAGTACTCGGCATGGACAAGGCGGGTATTTATGATCATTTCTTCGAGTCAGGCGGTCATTCATTAAAGGCAATGACGCTTCTGACGAAAATTCATAAGCAAATGGGCGTTGAAATTCCGCTGCAGTACTTGTTTGAGCATCCGACAATCGCGGCGCTTGCCGATTATGCGGCAAGCCGAAACGAAGGACCGGCTTTCAGTACGATTGAGCCGGCTGAGAAGCAAGCGAGCTATCCGCTTTCTCTCGCTCAGCAGCGGGTTTATATCGCGAGCCAATTTGAAGATGCGGGAGTCGGGTATAACATGCCGGCGGCAGCCATGATCGAAGGCGCTTTAGATCGTGAAAAACTTGAGCGTGCATTTTCTGCCTTAATCAGCAGACATGAAGCGCTCAGAACATCGTTTCAATCAGAAGACGGCACGCCGAGACAGGTGATTCATGAGCAAGTTCCATTTCATATTGAAGTGATTGAAGCGGGCGGAAGAACGAATGAGCAGGTCATGAAGGACTTTGTGCGCCGTTTTGAGCTGGAAGAGGCGCCGCTGTTCAGAATCGGTCTGCAAACGCTCGGTCACAATCGCCATATGATGCTGTTTGATATGCACCACCTTATTTCAGACGGGGTGTCTATTTCCATCATGCTGAAGGAACTTGCAGACATCTATGGCGGAAAACAGCTGCCTGAATTGAGCATTCAATATAAAGATTACGCCGTCTGGCAGGCGGAACGGGCGGAAGAAGGCTACAAGAAGGAGCGGGCATACTGGAAGGAAGTCTTCAGCGGCGAACTGCCGGTGCTTCAGCTGCTCCCTGATTATCCGCGGCCGCAGGTGCAAAGCTTTGAAGGTGACCGCGTGTCAGTCAAGCTGCCGAAAACGCTGCGGGAACGGCTGCAAAAGCTTGCCGAGAAAAACGGAGCCACCCTTTACATGGTGCTGTTATCGGCATATTATACGCTGCTTTCTAAATATTCAGGACAGGAAGACATCATCGTAGGGACACCGTCAGCGGGAAGACACCATTCTGATACTGAGGGGTTGATCGGGATGTTTGTCAACACCCTTGCGCTGCGGAGCACCGTGAAGCAGGATCAGACATTTACAGGCTTGTTAGGCCATGTGCGCAAGCAGGTGCTGGACGCGTTTTCTCATCAGGACTATCCGTTTGAGTGGCTGACCGAGGAACTGAATGTGCCCCGGGATATGAGCAGGCACCCGATATTTGATACGATGTTCAGCCTGCAAAATATTTCGGACGGAATTCCGGAGATCGGTAATCTGACACTGTCTCTTCATGAAACAAACTTCAATATCGCCAAGTTCGATCTGACAATGCAGGCCAGGGAGACGGCAGAAGGCGTTGCGCTTGATCTGGACTATTGCACGAAGCTGTTTAAGCGGTCGACTGCTGACCGTATGCTTACGCATTATGTCCGCCTGCTGGAGAGCGCGGCAGCTCAGCCGGAAGCGAAAATCAGCGAATATGATCTGCTTTCTGAACGGGAGGCTTTGAACCAATTACAGCGGTTCAACCCGGAACGCACGGCATACCCGAAAGATCAAACGATCGTGCAGATCTTTGAAGAACAGGCTCAAAAGAACCCGGACCGGACGGCTCTTCAGTTCGAAGGGGAAACCCTGTCGTATCAACAGCTGAATGAACGGGCCAACAGGCTTGCGCGGCATATTCTTTCGGCCGGGGGCAGCGGAAAAACCGCGGCTGTTTTGTGTGAACGGTCATTGGATATGATTGTTTCCATTATGGCTGTGTTAAAAGCGGGGTCCGCCTATGTGCCGATTGATCCTGAGCATCCGGTTCAGCGGATTCAGCATTTCTTCCGTGACAGCGGGGCGAGTGTGCTCCTGACTCAGCGAAGCCTCAAGCCGATTGCGGAAAAAGCCGGTTTTCAAGGCGTCATCGTGCTTGCTGATGATGAGGAGAGCTATGAAAAGGACTCTCACAATCTCGCGTTGCCGTTTGATTCAAAAACCATTGCGAATCTCACTTATACATCAGGCACGACGGGAACGCCGAAAGGAAACATCGTCACACATGCCAACATATTACGGACGGTAAAAAACACGAACTATTTGACCGTTTCTGAAGAAGACACGGTGCTCGGACTGTCAAACTACGTCTTTGACGCCTTTATGTTTGATATGTTCGGTTCGCTGTTAAACGGTGCAAAGCTTGTGATCGTTCCGAAAGATACGGTGCTGGACATGTCCCGCTTGTCCCGTGTGATCAAACGGGAGAATGTAAGCATTCTGATGATTACGACGGCCCTGTTCCACCTGCTTGTTGATATGGAGCCGTCCTGTCTGACGACGCTTCGGAAAATCATGTTCGGGGGCGAAAGAGCGTCTGTTGAGCATGTCAAGAAGGCGCTTGCGGCAGTCGGAAAAGGAAGACTGCTCCATATGTACGGCCCGTCGGAAAGCACTGTATTTGCGACATACCATCCAGTGGATGTCATTGAAGAGGATGCGATCTCCGTTCCGATCGGAAAACCGGTCAGCAATACGGAAATCTTCATCATGAACAAGGCCGGGCGAATACAGCCGGCAGGCATCCCGGGAGAACTGTGCGTCAGCGGGGAAGGCCTCGTAGAAGGCTACTACAACCGTCCTGAACTGACGGAAGAAAAATTTGTAAAACATCCGTTTAAGGAAGGTGAACGGATGTATAAAACGGGCGACTTGGCCAGATGGCTGCCGAATGGCGATATCGAGTTTATCGGACGTATCGACCATCAGGTGAAAATCCGGGGACAGCGGATTGAGCTTGGCGAAATTGAGCATCAGCTCCAAAGTCATGACCAGGTTCAGGAATGCATCGTGCTCGCTGTAGACCAGGGCGCGGGTGACAAACTTCTTTGCGCGTACTTTGTCGGCCTTAGAGAAATATCTTCCCGGGAACTGAGGGAGCATACGGCGAAGGATCTCCCGGCTTATATGATTCCGGCCGTCTTTATTCAAATGGATGAATTGCCTCTTACAGGAAACGGAAAAATTGACAGGCGGGCGCTGCCGATGCCTGATGTGACTGCAGCGAACGCCGTGTCATATACGGCGCCGCGCAATGAAACAGAACAAAAACTAACGGATATTTGGGCTGAGGTGCTGCAAATGGAGCGGGTTGGCATCCATGATCAGTTCTTTGAGATCGGAGGCCATTCGTTAGCGGGGATGAAACTGCTTGCTCTCATTCAGCAGACATTCGGCGTCCGGCTTACATTAAAGGATCTGTTCACTTCTCCGACGGCTGCGGGCCTGGCGAAGCTGATTGCCGGATCTGAACGGAAGGCGGCTGAGAGTATCATGCCTGCTGCCGTGCGGGAAACGTATCCGGTTTCTTCACCGCAGAAGCGGATGTTCGTGCTTCAGCAGCTGGAAGGCGCTGAAACAAGCTATAACATGCCGTCTGTGCTGCGTTTAAAAGGAAAGCTTGATGCAGAAAAGCTGAAATCCGTCATGAAACAGCTGACAGAGCGCCATGAAGCCTTCAGAACGACGTTTGACATAAAGGATGGAGAAACGGTTCAGCGTATATGGGCCGAAGCTGATATTGACATGGAATATTACGAAGCCTCTGAGGAAGACGCTGAACAAATTATTCAGAGCTTTATCCGGCCGTTCCGCCTGGATCAGCTTCCTCTCGTCAGAACGGGCCTGGTCAAGCTGGCTGAACATGATCACCTGCTGTTGTTTGACATGCACCATATCATTTCGGACGGCGCTTCCGTAGGCGTGCTGATAGATGAACTGTCCCGCTTATATGGCGGCGAAACGCTTGAGCCACTGCGGATTCATTATAAAGACTATGCGGTATGGCAGCAGACATTTATTGAATCAGAGCAGTATCGCAAGCAGGAGGAGCATTGGCTTCGGGAGCTTGACGGCGAGCTTCCGGTATTGACGCTTCCGGCTGATTACAGCCGTCCTGCCGTGCAAACCTTTGAAGGAGACAAGCTGGTCTTTTCTCTGACGGAGAAGCAGACGTCGGCTCTTCGCAGTCTTGCGAAACAAACGGGTTCTACCATGTACATGGTGCTGCTGGCGTCATACAGCGCTTTTCTCTCAAAACTGAGCGGACAGCATGACATCATTGTCGGCTCACCGGTCGCGGGACGGTCACATGCGGATCTCGCAAACGTCATCGGCGTATTTGTGAATACACTCGCGCTTCGGACGTATCCGGAGGCGGACAAAACTTTCGCGGATTATCTTGAAGAAGTGAAACAAACCGCATTACGTGCATTTGATGCACAGGATTATCCGCTTGAAGACCTGCTGCAAAAGGTTGAGGTGCAGCGTGATACGAGCAGAAATCCGCTGTTTGATGCGGTATTCTCCATGCAAAACGCAAATGCGGAAGATCTGGTCATGGAAGGAATTGAGCTGAAGCATCATCCGTTTGACAGAAAAACAGCCAAGTTTGATCTGACAATGACGGCCGATGACACAGACGGAGGCCTGACGTTTGTGCTTGAATATAACACCGCGCTGTTTAAACCGGAAACGGCAGAGACATGGAAGCATTATTGGCTCCATCTGTTAGAAGCCGCAGCGGAAAATCCGGCTGCGAAGCTTTCCGAGCTTTCATTGGTGAATGAAACAGAAAAACAAGCCCTCCTTAACGCATGGAAAGGAAAAACGCTTTCCGTGCCGCGGGACAAAACGGTTCACCGTCTCTTTGAAGAAACGGCTGCCCGCCACACAGACCGCCCGGCCGTGGCATACAACGGCGTGAAATGGACGTACGGCGAGCTGAACGCAAGGGCGAACCGCATCGCCCGCATCCTCATGGATTGCGGTGTCACGGCTGACGAACGGATCGGCATTTTGACGAAACCGTCCTTGGAAATGGCCGCGGGCGTACTCGGCGTCCTGAAAGCGGGCGCGGCATTTGTGCCGATTGACCCGGACTATCCGGAAGAACGTATCAGCTACATTCTGCAGGACAGCGGCGCCAAGCTTCTTCTCACGCAGGAAGCGCTCGATGTGCCGGACGGCTACACCGGAGAAACGATTCTGCTTGACGGCAGCCGCTCGATTCTGAGCCTGCCGCTTGATGAAAATGATGAAGCGAACCCGCAGACAGAAACAACGGCGGATCACCTCGCTTATATGATTTACACGTCGGGAACGACCGGACAGCCGAAGGGTGTCATGGTCGAACACCATGCGCTCGTGAATCTGTGCTTCTGGCACCACGACGCATTCGCCATGACGGCGGACGATAAGAGCGCCAAATACGCGGGCTTCGGTTTTGACGCCTCCATCTGGGAGATGTTCCCGACATGGACCATCGGCGCGGAGCTTCACATCATTGACGAAGCGATCCGGCTGGATATCACCCGCTTAAATCACTATTTCCAAGAGCACGGCGTGACGATCACCTTCCTGCCGACGCAGCTGGCCGAACAGTTTATGGAGCTGGAAAATAGCTCTCTCCGCATGCTTCTCGTCGGAGGCGACAAGCTGAAGCGGGCGGTGAAACAGCCGTACACGATCGTCAACAACTACGGCCCGACGGAAAACACCGTCGTCGCAACAAGCGGCGTGATCAATCCGGAGGAAGATTCGCTTTCAATCGGACGGGCGATTGCCAATACGAGAGCTTATATTCTCGGCGACGGCGATCAGGTGCAGCCGGAAGGCATTGCCGGTGAATTGTGCGTGGCAGGCCGCGGGCTTGCGCGCGGATACCTGAACCGTGAAGAAGAAACGGCGAAGCGGTTTACCGCCGATCCGTTTGTGCCCGGCGAGCGCATGTACCGGACCGGCGACCTCGTCAAATGGAACACGCAGTGCGGCATCGAATACATCGGCCGCATCGACCAGCAGGTCAAAGTGCGCGGCTACCGGATCGAGCTTTCAGAAATTGAAGTCCGCCTCGCCCAGCTTGCGGGAGTTCATGACGCAGCCGTGACAGCGGTGGAAGACAAAGCGGGCAATACCGCGCTTTGCGCCTATGTCGCGCCTCAGCAGACGGACATCGAAGCGCTCAAAGCGGCGTTGAAAGATACCCTTCCTGACTACATGGTGCCGGCGTTCTGGGTGGAGATGGACGAGCTTCCGGTCACCGCAAACGGAAAGATTGACAAAAAAGCCCTGCCGTCGCCGGACATTGAAGCGGGAAGCGCCGCGTACAAAGCGCCGGAAACGGAAATGGAGACGCTGCTTTCTGACATTTGGCAGGAAGTGCTCGGCCTTGAACAGATCGGCGTAAGCGATAATTTCTTCACGCTCGGCGGCGACTCGATCAAAGGCATCCAAATGGCGAGCCGCCTGAACCAGCACGGCTACAAGCTGGAGATGAAGGATCTCTTCCAGCACCCGACCATCGAAGAGCTCGTCTCCTATGTGGAGCGGACGGAAGGCAAGCAGGCCGATCAGGGCCCTGTCGAAGGCGAAGCGGACTTAACGCCGATCCAGCGCTGGTTCTTTGAGAAGAACTTTACGGACAAACACCACTGGAACCAATCCGTCATGCTTCATGCGAAAGACGGCTTTGATCCGGCTGTAACAGAAAAAACATTACATGTACTGACGGCGCATCATGATGCGCTCCGGATGATTTATCGCGAGCAAAAACCGTATTACAGAGGGCTTGAGGATGCCCCTGTTGAACTGAACGTCTTTGAGCTGAACGGACTTGCTGAAGATCATGAAGACCGTATCGAACGGGAAGCAGATCGTCTTCAAAGCAGTATTTCACTGGAAACAGGACCTCTGCTGAAGGCCGGGCTCTTCCGGGCGGAAGACGGAGATCACCTTCTCCTTGCGATTCATCACTTAGTCGTAGACGGTGTATCTTGGCGGATTTTACTGGAGGACTTCACTTCCGTTTATACACAGCTGAAGCAAGGCAATGAACCGGCGCTGCCGCCGAAAACACATTCATTTGCGGAATTTGCTGAGAGAATCAAAGAATACGCAAATACGAAGGCGTTTCTGAAAGAAGCGGATTACTGGAAAGAGCTTGAGGAAAAAGAGGTATGCACTCAGCTCCCGAAAGACAGGCAGTCTTCTGATCAGCGCATGAAATATACAAGAACGGTCAGCTTCTCTCTGACAGCTGAACAAACTGAACAGCTGACGACAAATGTACATGAAGCCTACCATACGGAAATGAACGACATCCTGCTCACGGCGCTCGGACTGGCGCTGAAAGAGTGGACGGGTGAAGACACGATCGGCGTTCACTTGGAAGGCCACGGGCGCGAGGACATTCTTGACGGCCTGAATATCACCCGGACGGTCGGGTGGTTTACGAGCATGTATCCGATGATCCTTGAGATGAAACACGCCGACGATCTTTCATATCAGCTGAAACAAATGAAAGAAGACATCAGGCATATCCCGAACAAGGGAGTCGGTTACGGTATTCTGCGTTATGTAACGGCGCCTGAGCATAAAGAGAATCTGTCGTTTGAGATTGATCCGGATATCAGCTTTAACTACTTAGGACAGTTTAATGAGATGTCGGATTCCGGCTTATTTACAAGGTCCGATATGCCGTCAGGACAATCGCTGAGCCCTGACACGGAGAAGCCGAATGCGCTTGATATTGTCGGATTTATAGAAAATGGGCAGATGACGATGACGTTTGCCTATCATTCTCTCGAATTTCATGAAAAAACCATTCAATCGTTCAGTGACAGCTTTAAAGGGCACCTTCTGGAAATCATAGATCATTGCCTGTCTCAAGACGGCCCTGAACTTACGCCTAGTGATCTTGGTGATGATGATCTGACGCTTGATGAACTTGATAAATTAATGGAAATTCTTTAACAGAAAAGGCAGAGGTGACTTATGAGCAAAAAATCGATTCAAAAGGTGTATGCACTCACACCGATGCAGGAGGGAATGCTGTATCATGCGCTGCTTGATCCGCATTCTTCCTCCTACTTCACACAATTAGAGCTTAGGATTCATGGATGCTTTCAGCTTGAGCTTTTTGAAAAAAGCGTCAATGAGCTGATCCGGACATATGACATCCTGCGTACGGTATTCGTGCACCAGCAGCTTCAAAAACCGCGCCAAGTCGTATTGGCGGAGCGGAAGACAAAGGTGCACTATGAAGATATCAGTCAATTAGATGAAGAACGGCAAACCGAATATATAGAGCGCTATAAACGCGATGTGCAGCAGCAGGGTTTTCATCTGGCGAAGGATATTCTCTTTAAAGCGGCGGTATTCAGACTCAGTGAGAAGGAGCTGTATCTCGTCTGGAGCAATCATCATATCGTCATGGACGGCTGGAGTATGGGCGTTTTGATGAAAAGCCTGTTTCAAAACTATGAAGCGCTTCGTGCCGGCCGGCCCGCCGGGGGAAGCCAGGGCAAGCCTTACTCTGACTATATCAAATGGCTCGGAGGACGGGATTATGATGAGGCGGAACAATATTGGAGCAGCCGCTTGGCGGATTTCGAACAGCCGAGTCTGCTCCCGGGCCGTCTGGCATCAGAAAAGAAAGGCTACCAAAATGAAGAATATTCTTTTGTCTGGGATGAAGAGCTGGTCGCGCAAATTCAGCAGACCGCCAACCGGCATCAAGTCACGGGGCCTAACTTGTTTCAGGCCGTTTGGGGCGCGGTGCTCAGCAAATACAACTATACAGACGATGTAGTGTTCGGAACTGTCGTATCAGGCCGTCCTTCAGAAATCAACGGCATTGAAACAATGGCCGGGCTGTTCATCAATACGATTCCCGTCAGAATCAAGATTGACAAAGAAGCATCCTTTTCTGACGTGATGACGGCAGTTCAGAAAAACGCAGTGGAAGCTGAGCGCTATGATTATGTGCCGCTCTATGACATTCAAAAGCGCTCCGCTCTGGACGGCAGCCTCTTGAATCATTTGGTCGCGTTTGAAAATTATCCGCTGGACAAAGAGCTCGAAAACGGGGGCATGGAGGAAAGACTCGGATTTTCCATAAAAGTGGAACATGCTTTTGAGCAGACGAGCTTTGATTTCAATCTCATCGTTTATCCGGGAAAAACGTGGACTGTCAAAATCAAATACAACGGGGCGGCTTTCGCTCATGATGCCATCGAACGAACGGCGCATCATCTGACGCGCATGATGAAAGCGGCGGTCGGAACGCCTGATGCCCCCGTGCGGGATCTCGGCCTTGTTTCAGGCGAGGAAGAACGGCAGATTGTTGAAATATTCAATGATACGAAAACGGAGCTTCCAAAAGAGGAGGCCGTTCACCGTTTGTTTGAAGCACAAGCAAACCGGACGCCTGCAAGCATCGCGATAAAAGAAGATGGACACGAGTGGACTTACCGCGAAGTAAACGAAGCGGCCAACCGTCTGGCGAGACATCTTGTCGGGAACGGACTGGAAAAAGGCCGGACCGCAGCTATTATGAATGACCGGTCTGCGGAAACCGTTATCGGAATGCTTGCCGTCTTAAAAGCAGGGGGCGCATATGTGCCGATTGATCCGGCATTTCCGGAGGACCGTCTCCGCTTCATGGCGGAAGACAGCTCGATTCAGCTCGTGCTGACGGTTCAGGCTTATCAAGAACAAGCGGGCACATTGCAAGTTCCGGTCATCATGCTGGACGAAAGCACGGATGAAAAGGTAAGCGGAACAGACCTGAATCTCCCTTCAGGCGGAAACGATCTGGCGTATATCATGTATACATCCGGATCGACCGGCAAACCGAAAGGCGTCATGATTGAACACAGAAATATCATCAGGCTCGTCAAACATTCGAATTACGTGCCGGTTCATGAAGAAGACCGGATGGCGCAAACGGGAGCCGTCAGCTTTGATGCCGGAACCTTTGAAGTTTTCGGTGCATTGCTGAACGGAGCTTCGCTGCACCCGGTTAAAAAAGAGACGCTGCTTGACGCCGGACAATTCGCTCAATTTCTTAAAGAGCAGCGGATCACGACAATGTGGCTGACATCTCCGCTGTTTAACCAGCTTGCCCAAAAGGATGCCGGTATGTTTAACACGCTCCGGCACCTCATCATCGGCGGGGACGCGCTTGTACCGCATATCGTCAGCAAAGTAAGAAAGGCGTCACCGGAGCTCTCGCTTTGGAACGGCTACGGCCCGACGGAAAATACGACGTTTTCGACCAGTTTTCTCATTGATCAGGACTATGAAGGTTCTGTCCCGATCGGTAAGCCGATCGGAAATTCCACTGCATACATTATGGACGAAAACCGCAATCTTCAGCCGATCGGCGCACCCGGTGAGCTGTGCGTCGGCGGAAGCGGAGTGGCAAGAGGCTATGTGAATCTGCCTGAATTAACGGAGAAACAATTTGTCTGTGATCCATTCAGACCGGATGAAATGATATACCGGACGGGCGACTTGGCGAAGTGGCTTCCGGACGGCACGATCGAGTTTCTCGGCAGAATTGACAATCAAGTAAAAGTCCGCGGTTTCAGAATCGAGCTCGGCGAAATCGAGGCGAAAATCAGCCAGGCGGAGAATGTGACGGAATCTGCCGCTGTGATTCGGAAAAACAAAGCGGACGAAAATGAAATCTGCGCTTACTTTACAGCAGACCAAGCCCTTTCGCCGGAAGACTTGCGCAAAGCGCTTTCGGAATCACTTCCTGAATACATGATTCCCGCGCACTTCATCCAGATGAATCAGTTTCCGCTGACGGCGAACGGAAAAATTGATAAAAAGGCGCTGCCTGAGCCGCAGACTGAAGCCGTTCAAAAAGAATACGAAGCGCCGAAAACGGAAGCGGAGCAGAAACTCGCGGACATTTGGGAAGGCATTCTTGGGGTAAAAGCGGGTGTGACTGACAATTTCTTCACGATTGGCGGACATTCTTTAAAAGCCATGATGATGACCGCTAAAATCCAGGAGCATTTTCAAAAAGAAGTGCCAATCAAAGTGTTATTTGAAAAGCCGACAATCCAGGAGCTTGCGCATTATTTGCAGCATGAGAGCGAGGAGGAGCAGCAGTTTGAACCGATCCGACAAGCGCCTTATCAGAAGCATTATCCTGTTTCCTCAGCACAACGCAGGATGTATATCCTCAATCAGCTTGGGCAGGCCAGCACGAGCTACAACGTCCCTGCTGTACTTTTGCTGGAGGGATCGGTAGACAAAAACCGTCTTGAGGGGGCCATGCAGGCATTAATCAATCGGCATGAGACACTGCGTACATCGTTTGACATGGCGGATGGAGAAGTCGTGCAGACCATTCATAAAAATGTATCATTTGAGCTGGAAACCGCAGAGGTACGGGAAGAAGATGCGGAAGAGCTGACAAAAGCCTTTATCAGACCGTTTGCGCTCAATCGCGCGCCGCTCGTCCGTTCGAAGCTGATCCGGATTGAAGAAGATCGCTATCTTCTGCTGATTGACATGCACCACATTATTACGGACGGCAGCTCAATGGGCATTTTCATCGGTGATCTGGCGAAGCTTTATCAAGGCACGGAGCTTGCGCCGCCAAAGATCCATTATAAAGATTTTTCAGTCTGGCAGCGTGAAAAAGCAAATCTCGATCAGCACGAAGCTTACTGGCTCGATAGGTTCAAAGGCGATCTGCCGGTGCTGGACCTGCCGCTTGATTTCCCGCGTCCTGCCGAGCGCAGTTTTGAAGGGGAACGCGTCATTTTCGGACTTGATAAGCAGGTGACGGCGCAGATTAAGACGTTGCTGGCTGATACGGATACGACGATGTATATGTTCTTGTTAGCCGCTTTTCAAGTGCTGCTCTCCAAATATTCAGGACAGGAAGATATTATAGTCGGATCTCCGGCAGCCGGAAGACAGCATCCTGATCTCCAAGAGGTGCCGGGCATGTTTGTCAACACAGTTGCGCTTCGGTCGCATCCTTCCGGCAAAAAAACGTTCAAGCAATTCCTGGACGAGGTGAAAACGGCGAGTCTGCAAGCTTTTGAGCATCAAAGCTATCCGCTTGAAGAATTAATTGAAAAACTGCCGTTAACGAGGGATACAAGCCGGAGTCCTCTGTTCAGCGTGTTATTTAATATGCAGAACATGGAGATCCCGTCTCTGCGGCTCGGTGATTTGCAGATTTCTTCATATTCCATGCATCATCATGTCGCTAAATTTGATCTTTCTTTAGAAGCGGCTGAACGCGGAGAAGAGGTCGGATTGAGCTTTGATTATGCGAAAGCCTTATTTGCGGATGAAACAATCCGCCGCTGGAGCACTCATTTTGTCAATCTGATTAAAGCCTGTGCCGAAAATCCGGATATTCAGCTGGCTGATGCAAGTCTGCTGTCTGCTTCTGAGCGGGAAGCGCTCCTTTCTGATGAAAAACGTACGGAAGCGGACCTGCCTGAAGGCACTTTTGTTTCGCTGTTTGAACGGCAAGCGCAAAAAACGCCTGATCTCACGGCGGTTGCAGGCGGAACAAGTCTGACATATCGCGAGCTCGATGAACAGTCGAACCGGTTTGCGCGCCACCTACAGTCCTGCGGAGCGGGCAGTGAGGACATCGTTGCCATTATGATGGATCGTTCGGCTGACTTAATTACCGCGATTCTCGGCGTCATGAAAGCCGGGGCTGCGTTTCTCCCGATTGATCCGGAAACGCCTGAAGAGAGAATCCGCTACTCTCTGGAAGACAGCGGGACGAAGCTTCTCGTTGTCAATGAGAGAAATATGACCGCGGCTGCCGTTTATAACGGAAAAACGGTCGTAATGGAAGACGGAGAATGGCGGAATGAAAGCGCCGATCGGCTCGAAACGGAGCCCGGCGCCGGTCAGCTTGCTTATATCATTTATACCTCGGGAACAACGGGCAAACCGAAAGGCGTCCAGCTGGAGCATCGCAATCTGGTCAATTATGTCACATGGTTCAGCCGTGAAGCCGGTCTGACCGAAGCTGACAAATCCGTGCTGCTGTCTTCCTACGCATTTGATCTCGGATACACGGCCCTGTTCCCGATCCTTCAGGCGGGAGGCGAGCTGCACATTGTGCCGAAAGAGACGTACACCGCGCCTGATCAGCTTGGTGAGTATATAGAGAAAAACGGCATTACGTATATGAAGCTGACGCCGTCATTGTTCCATATGATCGTCAATACAGCCCGTTTTGCGGAAGAACGCCGTTTCAGCCCGCTTCGTTTAGTGGTGCTCGGCGGTGAAAAAATCATTACGTCCGATGTCCGCAAGTTTCATGACGTATACGCCCATACGGATTTCATCAATCACTACGGGCCGACGGAAACGACGATCGGCGCCATTGCCGGGCGGATCAATATGGAGCGGCTTGATCAATATGAGCAGCGCCCCGTCATCGGCCGCCCGATCGCAAATACCGGTGCGCTTGTGCTGGACGGATCAATGCAGCTTGTTCCTTCGGGCGCAAGCGGTGAGCTTTATATCACCGGAAAGGGGCTTGCCAGAGGATATCTCCACCGTCCGCAACTGACGGCTGAGAAGTTTCTCCCCAATCCTTTTTCACCGGGCAGCCTGATGTACAAAACGGGAGATGTCGTCCGCAGGCTTTCTGACGGGACGATTGAATTTATCGGCCGTGCGGATGACCAGGTGAAAATCCGGGGCTACCGCATTGAATTAAAAGAGGTTGAAACCGTACTGTTAAGCATAAACGGCATTCAGGAGGCGGTCGTTCTCGCGGTCAGCGAAGGCGGGCTGCCGGAACTGTGCGCGTACTATAAGTCCGACAGCGACCTGAAAGGCTCCGAGCTTCGCAAACGGCTTTCCGAAACACTCCCGTCTCATATGCTTCCGGCCTATTTCGTGCAGGTTGACCATATTCCGCTCACAGCCAACGGAAAAACGGATAAAAACGCTCTTCCGAAACCGGGCGCAAGCCAAACGGCGCAAGCGGCTTCAGCCTTGCCGGAAACGGAGCTGGAAGAGAAGCTGTGCCGCATTTGGCAAAAGACACTCGGTGCGGATTCTCTCGGCATCGACGATAATTTCTTCGATTACGGCGGGCACTCTTTAAAAGGCATGATGCTTCTCGCCAATATTCAGGCTGAACTGGACAAAACGGTTCCGTTAAAAGCGCTGTTCGAACAGCCGACTGTCCGCCAGCTTGCCGTATATATCGAAAAATCGGCGGTATCTGAGGGATATCGGATGATCCGGCCAGCCGGAGCGGCTGACGTGTACCCGTTATCATCCGCCCAAAAACGAATGTACGTCCTGAACCAGCTTGACCGGGACACAATCAGCTACAACATGCCGTCCGTTCTTTTGATGGAAGGAGAAGTCAATATTTCAAGGCTTCAGGAAGCGCTCAATCAGATGATCAATCGCCACGAATCTTTGCGGACGTCTTTTATCGATCAAAAAGGCCGGCCGATGCAGCGGATCGCAGAACAGGCAGACATCGAGCTGCACGTCCTTGAAGCAGCTGATGAAGAGAAAGCCGATCTTATCATTCGGGCATTCATTAAGCCGTTTGATCTGAGTGCGGCTCCGCTCATTCGGGCCGCTCTTGTCAGATTGAATGAAAAGAAACACCTGCTGCTCTTGGATATGCATCATATTATTGCCGACGGCGTGTCCAGAAGCATGCTGGTCAAAGAGCTTGCCCATCTTTACAAAGGCGGAAGTCTGCCGGCGCCGAACCTGCATTATAAAGATTTCGCCGTCTGGCAGAATGAACCTGAGCAGGCCGAACGGATGAAAGAGCATGAGCGTTATTGGCTCTCTGCGTTTTCCGGCGAGCTTCCTGAACTGAATCTGCCGACCGATTTTCCTCGTCCTGCGGTTCAAAGCTTTAAAGGACAATCCGTCCGCTTCAGAGCGGGGGTTGAAACAGAAAAAGCGGTGCGTGAATTAATGGATGCATCGGGAGCGACTCTTCACATGGTGCTTCACGCCGCGTTCCATGTCTTTTTGAGCAAAATCACGGGGCAGCGCGATATTATTATCGGCTCGGTGACCGCCGGAAGAACGAGCGCCGAAGTTCAGCAAATGCCGGGCATGTTTGTCAATACGCTTGCGCTTCGCAATGAAACGCGCAAAGAGCAGACCTTCGCCGAACTGCTCGAACGGGTGAAACAAACCAATCTCGATGCGCTGGCGCATCAGGAATATCCGTTTGAGGATCTGATCGGAAAGCTTGACCTGCCGAGAGATATGAGCCGAAACCCGTTGTTCCAGGTTATGGTGACGACAGAAGATCCGGATAAAGAAACGCTGGAACTGGAGAACCTGCGCATTACCCCGTATGAGTCGAACCAAGGCACGGCGAAATTCGATCTGACGCTTGGCGGCTTTACGGATCAAGAAGGCCTCGGTCTTCAGTTTGAATATGCGACTGATCTGTTTAAGAAAGAAACAATTGAAAAGTGGAGCGCCGGCTTCCTGCGAATTCTGAAGGAAGCGGCAGAAAGCCCTGACAGAAAGCTGCCTGAGCTTTCACTGATCAGCGATGCTGAACAACAAGCCCTTCTTAACGCATGGAAAGGAAAAACGCTTTCCGTGCCGCGGGACAAAACGGTTTACCGTCTCTTTGAAGAAACGGCTGCCCGCCACACAGACCGTCCGGCCGTGGCGTACAACGGCGTGAAATGGATGTACGGCGAGCTGAACGCAAGGGCGAACCGCATTGCGCGCATTCTCATGGATTGCGGTGCCACGGCTGACGAACGGATCGGCATTTTGACGAAACCGTCCTTGGAAATGGCCGCGGGCGTACTCGGCGTCCTGAAAGCGGGAGCGGCATTTGTGCCGATTGATCCGGACTATCCGGAAGAACGTATCAGCTACATTCTGCAGGACAGCGGCGCCAAGCTGCTTCTCACGCAGGAAGCGCTCGATGTGCCGGATGGCTACACCGGAGAAACGATTCTGCTTGACGGCAGCCGCTCGATTCTGAGCCTGCCGCTTGATGAAAATGATGAAGCGAACCCGCAGACGGAAACAACGGCGGATCACCTCGCGTATATGATTTACACGTCGGGAACGACCGGACAGCCGAAGGGTGTCATGGTCGAACACCATGCGCTCGTGAATCTGTGCTTCTGGCACCACGACGCATTCGCCATGACGGCGGACGATAAGAGCGCCAAATATGCGGGCTTCGGTTTTGACGCCTCCATCTGGGAGATGTTCCCGACATGGACCATCGGCGCGGAGCTTCACGTCATTGACGAAGCGATCCGGCTGGATATCACCCGCTTAAATCACTATTTCCAAGAGCACGGCGTGACGATCACCTTCCTGCCGACGCAGCTGGCCGAACAGTTTATGGAGCTGGAAAATAGCTCTCTCCGCATGCTTCTCGTCGGAGGCGACAAGCTGAAGCGGGCGGTGAAACAGCCGTACACGATCGTCAACAACTACGGCCCGACGGAAAACACCGTCGTCGCAACAAGCGGCGTGATCAATCCGGAGGAAGATTCGCTTTCAATCGGACGGGCGATTGCCAATACGAGAGCTTATATTCTCGGCGACGGCGATCAGGTGCAGCCGGAAGGCATTGCCGGTGAATTGTGCGTGGCAGGCCGCGGGCTTGCGCGCGGATACCTGAACCGTGAAGAAGAAACGGCGAAGCGGTTTACCGCCGATCCGTTTGTGCCCGGCGAGCGCATGTACCGGACCGGCGACCTCGTCAAATGGAACACGCAGTGCGGCATCGAATACATCGGCCGCATCGACCAGCAGGTCAAAGTGCGCGGCTACCGGATCGAGCTTTCAGAAATTGAAGTCCGCCTCGCCCAGCTTGCGGGAGTTCATGACGCAGCCGTGACAGCGGTGGAAGACAAAGCGGGCAATACCGCGCTTTGCGCCTATGTCGCGCCTCAGCAGACGGACATCGAAGCGCTCAAAGCGGCGTTGAAAGATACCCTTCCTGACTACATGGTGCCGGCGTTCTGGGTGGAGATGGACGAGCTTCCGGTCACCGCAAACGGAAAGATTGACAAAAAAGCCCTGCCGTCGCCGGACATTGAAGCGGGAAGCGCCGCGTACAAAGCGCCGGAAACGGAAATGGAGACGCTGCTTTCTGACATTTGGCAGGAAGTGCTCGGCCTTGAACAGATCGGCGTAAGCGATAATTTCTTCACGCTCGGCGGCGACTCGATCAAAGGCATTCAAATGGCGAGCCGCCTGAACCAGCACGGCTACAAGCTGGAGATGAAGGATCTCTTCCAGCACCCGACCATCGAAGAACTCGTCTCCTATGTGGAGCGGACGGAAGGCAAGCAGGCCGACCAGGGCCCTGTCGAAGGCGAAGCGGACTTAACGCCGATCCAGCGCTGGTTCTTTGAGAAAAACTTTACGGACAAACACCACTGGAACCAGTCCGTTATGCTTCATGCGAAAGACGGCTTTGATCCGGTACTGGTGGAAAAAACGCTGCAAGCATTGATCGAACATCACGATGCACTTCGCATGGTCTACCGTGAAGAAAGGGAAGGCGTCATTCAGACATACCTGCCTGTCAGTGAATGCAAGACAAGCTTTGAAATCGTTGACCTGTTTGGAACTGACGAGGATATGCTGAAAAGCCAGATCCAGCGGCTTGCCGATCATCTTCAGGGCAGTCTTGATCTGCGGAACGGTCCGCTGCTAAAAGCAGAGCAATACCGGACAGAACAAGGCGATCACCTTTTAATCGCGATTCACCATCTCGTCGTGGACGGGGTGTCGTGGAGAATTCTGCTTGAGGATTTTGCTTCAGGCTATAAACAGGCACAGCAGCAAAACAGCATCGTTTTCCCGCAGAAAACCCACTCCTTCAAAGATTGGGCGGAGGCGCTGCACACGTTTGCGCAGTCAGATGAGCTGAAGAAGCAGGCGGATTATTGGGCGCGGGCAGATGCGGAACAGCTGCCGCGGCTGCCGAAAGACCGTGATACGAAAAAACGGCTCGTCAAGCATACGGCGGCCGTGAAATGTGAACTGACTGAGGAAGAAACGGCACAGCTGCTCACGGATGTTCACCATCCGTACGGAACGGAAATCAACGACATTCTGCTCAGCGCGCTCGGCTTAACGATCGGTGAATGGACGGAAAACGGTAAAGTCGGCATCAACTTAGAAGGGCACGGCCGGGAAGAAATCATACCGAATGTCAATATTTCACGTACGGTCGGCTGGTTTACGGCCCAATATCCTCTGATTCTGCAGGTCAGCAAGGAGGACGGCGTCTCCTCTGTCATTAAAACGGTAAAAGAGACGGTGAGGCGCGTTCCTGATAAAGGCGTCGGCTACGGAATTCTTCGATATCTGTCACCAGATGAAACAGAAAGAAGTTTCACGCCAGAAATCAGTTTTAACTACTTAGGGCAGTTTGACAATGAGGTGAAAACCGAATGGTTTGAGCCGTCTCCATATGATATGGGACGTCAGGTCAGCGAAGAGTCAGAAGCGTTATACGCATTGAGCTTCAGCGGTATGATCACCGGCGGCCGCTTCGTCATTTCCTGCTCATACAATCAGGAGGAATATGAAAGAAGCACCGTTGAAACACAGATAGAACGGTTTAAAGACAATCTCTTAATGATCATCCGCCATTGCACGGCCAAAGAGGAGAAAGAATTTACGCCGAGCGATTTCAGCGCGAAGGATCTTGAGATGGATGAAATGGGAGACATCTTTGACATGCTTGAGGAGAATTTAACGTGATAAAAACAGATAACAGAAGGGGGGAGCGGAGCAGATGAGCCAATTCAGCAAGGATCAAGTTCAGGATATGTATTATTTGTCGCCGATGCAGGAGGGAATGCTGTTTCATACTCTCCTGAATCCCGGCCAAAGCTTTTACATCGAACAAATGACAATGAAAGTAAAAGGTGATTTTTCCGTCAGGATGCTGGAAGAAAGCATGAACGTCATTGTGGACCGGTACGATATATTTCGTACCGTGTTCATCCATGAAAAAGTCAAACGCCCGGTGCAGGTCGTCCTGAAAAAAAGAACTTTTCACATTGACGAAATCGATCTGACACATCTTTCTGAAAGCGAACAGATGACCGCCATCAATGAGTATAAAGAGAAAGATAAGGTGAAAGGATTCCAGCTGACCCGTGACATTCCGATGCGTGCCGCCGTCTTCAAAAAAGCGGATAAGCGCTATGAATGGGTATGGAGCTATCACCATATTCTGCTTGACGGCTGGTGCTTCGGCGTCGTCGTTCAAGACTTATTTCAAGTTTATAATGCTTTAAGAGAAAACAAGCCTTACAGTTTAAAACCGGTCAAGCCTTATAAAGAGTATATTAAATGGCTCGAAAAACAGGACAAGCAGGCATCGCTCAGCTACTGGGGCGGCTATTTGGCGGATTTCGAGGGTCAGACGACGTTCGCTGAGCAAAGGAACAAACAGAAAGCCGCTTATCAGCCGAAGGAACTGCTTTTCTCCCTGCCCGAAGCGGAAACAAAAGCGTTCACGGAGCTCGCCAAATCACAGCATACGACTCTCAGTACGGCGCTTCAAGCCGTCTGGAGCCTGATACTGGGCCGCTATCAGCGCTCGGATGATGTCATGTTCGGTACAGTTGTGTCCGGACGTCCCGCGGATATTAAAGGCGTTGAGCATATGGTCGGACTGTTTATCAATGTTGTGCCGAAGCGGGTCCGCCTCACTGACGGCATGAATTTCAAAGATTTGCTCAGACATCTTCAGGAGCAGTCGCTGGAGTCAGAGCCGCATCAATATGTCCCGCTTTATGACATACAAAGCCAGGCTTCCCAGCAGAAACTGATTGACCATATCATCGTCTTTGAAAACTATCCGCTTCAAGACGCCGACAGCAAAGAAGCACGGCAGAACGGGTTTGAAATGGAAGATGTCCACGTCTTTGAAAAATCAAACTACGATCTGAATGTCATGGCGTCGCCGGGTGAACAAATGCTGATCAAGCTGGCTTACAACGAAAGTGTTTTTGACGAAGCGTTTATCAGCAGGCTGAAATCGCAATTGCTGACAGCCGTCAGCTATATCGTACAGCATCCGGAAGCGCCCCTTCATACGGTGAATATCATAGATGAGGCCGAAGAGAAACGCCTTGTCACAGACCTTAATCCATCCCGTCTGTCTGCCGAGGCGAAAAAACTGACGGATTGGTTCCGTCAGGCGGCTGAAGCAAATCCTGACGCGCCGGCAGTAACAGCCGGAGAAACAACGCTGACTTACCGGGAACTTCATGAAGAATCAAACCGTCTCGCGCACCGTTTACAAAAACAAGGAATCGGAAAAGGATCAGTAGCCGCTTTGTTTGTAAAGCGTTCTTGTGAGATGGCCGCAGGAATTCTCGGCATTTTAAAAGCGGGCGCGGCATACCTGCCGATCGATCCGGAGTACCCGGAGGACCGGATCGCCTACATGCTTGAAGACAGCAAAGCCGGTTGCATCGTGACGCATCAAGCGCTGTATGCGGAAGCTGAGAAGCTGCCGTATGCGGGAAGCCTGATGTGCATTGACGGAGAAGACGGGCTTGATGCCCCTTCTGATGAACCGGAAGCATCCGGCGGCGCCGATATGCCGGCATATATCATGTACACGTCAGGAACAACGGGCAAACCGAAGGGCAATGTGACCACACATGCCAATATTCAAAGAATCGCCAAAAACACAAACTATATCAGCATATCCGAAACGGATACGGTGCTCTCTCTTTCCAACTATGCCTTTGACGGTTTCACCTTCGATTTTTACGGATCGCTTTTAAACGGAGCAAGGCTCGTCATTGCGGATAAGGAGACCATTTTGAATACTGAAAAGCTGACTGAGCTGATCGTTTCAGAAGGCATCACCGTCATGTTTGTCACAACCGCGCTGTTTAATGTGCTGACAGACGCGGGTGGCGAGTGGATGAAAGGGCTTCGGCATATCCTATTTGGCGGAGAACGCGCTTCCGCGGCCCATGTCAGAAAAGCGCTCCGCATCATGGGGCCGGGCAGACTCATTCACGTGTACGGGCCGACTGAAGTGACCGTGTTCGCAACGGCTCATACCATTCATGACATTCCTGAATCCATGTCTGCTGTCCCGATCGGCAGGCCGCTGAATGAAACGGGCGCTTACATTCTCACGGAAACAGGGCGGCTGCAGCCATTCGGAGCGGTCGGTGAATTGACGCTGACCGGAATGGGTGTGTCAAACGGCTATCTCAACCGGGAAGATTTGACGAAGCAAAAATTCATCCCGAATCCATTCAAGTCCGGTGAGCGCCTATACCGCACGGGCGATTTGGCGCGCTGGCTCCCGGACGGCACGATTGAATTTGCCGGCCGTATTGACGATCAAGTCAAAATCCGCGGACACCGTATTGAACTTGAAGAAATTGAAAAGCAGATCCAAGCGTATCAAGGTGTTAAAGAAGCTGTTGCAGCCGTCAGCCGCAATGAATCGGGAGACGCTTACATTGATGCATACCTCGTATGCAGCGCTGAAATTGACACGAACGGGCTTGAAGTCTTTTTAAGCAGACAGCTTCCGGCATACATGGTGCCGCAATCGTTCACGATCCTTGAGAAACTCCCGCTCACGCCAAACGGCAAGGTGAACAAACGCCTGCTGCCGAAAGCAGAGCCGAAGCAGCGGACAGGCAAAGACCAGACGCCGCCGCGCAACGAAACGGAAGAACGCATCGCCCGCATTTGGGCCGAGGTGCTCGGAACAGAATCAATCGGGATTCATGATGACTTCTTTGCGCTCGGAGGCCATTCTTTAAAAGCGATGACCGCGGCGTCACACATTAAAAAAGAGCTCGGTACGGACATTCCGGTGAAGCTGTTATTCGAAGCGCCGACAATTGCGGGCATTGCCGATTTTCTGCTTCACGGTGAAGAAAAAGGAATGAAAGATCTCACAATCATGAATAAAAATCAGTCTGACACACTGTTTGCGTTCCCGCCGGTTCTCGGTTACGGGCTGATGTACCAGCCGCTCGCAAAACAGCTGTCCGGCTGCAGAATCTGTGCCTTCGATTTTATCGAGGAAGACAACCGTATCGACCGCTACACTGAACTGATCAATCAGCTTCAGCCGGAAGGGGCCATCAAGCTGTTCGGATACTCGGCAGGCTGCACGCTCGCCTTTGAAACCGCCAAACGGCTTGAAGCCGAAGGCCGTGAAGTGGAGCGGCTGATCATGGTGGACTCCTATAAAAAACAAGGCGTCAGTGACTTGGATGGCCGCACCGTAGAAAGTGATGTCCAGGCGCTGATGAAGGTGAACCGGGACAATGAAGCGCTGAATAACGAAGCCGTCAAAGAAGGGCTCGCCAAAAAAACAAACGCATTTTATTCTTATTTCGTACACACCGTCAGCACCGGCACGGTCAACGCGGATATAGATCTTTTAACATCAGAACCGGACTTTGCGATGCCGCCGTGGCTCGCTTCGTGGGAGGAAGCCACGACAGGTGAATACCGTGTGAAAAAAGGCTGCGGCACTCACGCAGAAATGCTTCAGGGAGAATGTCTCGAAAGGAATGCGGCACATTTGCTCGAATTCCTAAGGAATGAACATCTGAAGCTGACAACTTCACGATAGAAAAGGAGGAAGCCGCTAATGGTCCAGCTCTTTAAATCGTTCGATACGACAGAAAAAACGCAGCTCATCTGTTTTCCGTTCGCAGGAGGCTATTCCGCATCATTCCGCCCGCTCCACACCTATCTTCAGGGTGAGTGTGAGATGCTAGCCGCGGAACCGCCGGGACACGGCACAAATCAAATGTCCGCCGTTGAAGATTTTGAGCAGCTCGTCAGCTTGTACAAGCAGGAGTTGAATCTCAGTCCTGACCGCCCGTTTGTGCTGTTCGGCCACAGTATGGGAGGCATGGTCGCTTTCAGGCTGGCGCAAAAGCTGGAGCGGGAAGGCATTTACCCGCAGGCCGTGATCATCTCAGCCATCCAGCCGCCGCATGCGGAAAGGAAAAAAGTTTCTCATCTTGATGATGAAAAATTTCTCGCCCATATTATCGAGCTTGGCGGAATGCCGCAGGAGTTAGTGGAAAATAAGGAGGTCATGTCATTTTTCCTGCCTTCTTTCAGATCCGACTACCGCGCGCTTGAAAGCTTCCGCCCGTCTGATTCTCACATCATTCAATCACCCGTCCATATTTTTAATGGGCGGAAGGATCATAAATGTATCAGAGATGCGGACGGTTGGAAAAAATGGGCCGCAAATCCCGTTTTTCATGAGTTTTCGGACGGCCACATGTTCATATTAAGTGAAACTGAACATGTGGCGGAACGAATTTATGAGATTATTAACAGGAGCACTGCAGGCCAATTGTTATAAAATATGACAGACAGCATCCGCTGTCTGTTTTTTGTAACAAAATCGGCCTTGGAGTTTTCTCATTTATCAAAAATTTTATGTTATGATTTAATGGAATATCACTTTGAAGGGATTGTCGTACATGAATGATGCAGCTAAAGAGCTGAACAGAACATTATCTGAAGAAAACCCGCACGTGCTTCATATGCTTTCTGATTTGGGCAAAGATTTGTTTTATCCGAAAGGGGTGCTGACGCAATCGGCGGAAGCGAAAGCCAAGGCCGGAAAGTATAATGCCACAATCGGAATCGCCACCTCACAAGGAGAGTCCATGCACTTTTCCCATATACAAGAGACATTGTCCGCCTATAACCCCGATGATATCTACGATTATGCTCCGCCGCAGGGAAAAGAGCCGCTCAGACAGGAATGGCTGAAAAAAATGCGTCTCGAAAATCCTTCATTAGCCGGCAAAGACATCAGCACGCCGATCGTGACAAACGCTTTGACACACGGGCTGAGCATTGCCGCCGACTTGTTCGTCAATGAAGGGGATACGCTGCTTCTGCCTGATAAATATTGGGGAAATTACAACTTCATTTTCGGTGTCCGGCGCAAGGCATCTATTGAGACGTACCCGCTTTTTCAGCAGGATGGGCGTTTTAATGCGGCTGGTCTGTCCGAGCTGCTGAAAAAGCAGGAAGAGAAGGCGATTGTCGTGCTGAATTTCCCGAATAATCCGACAGGCTATACGCCGGGGGAAGAGGAAGCGTTAGAAATCGTCAGCGTGATTCTGGAGGCAGCGGAGGCTGGCAAAGAGATTGTCGTACTCGTAGACGATGCGTATTACAATTTGTTTTACGATGAAACGGCCATTCAGGAATCCATCTTCAGCAAACTCGCCCAAGTGCATGACAGGGTGCTTTGCGTGAAAATAGACGGAGCCACAAAGGAAAATTACGCATGGGGGTTCCGCGTCGGTTTTATTACGTACAGCGCAAAAAGCGAAAAAGCGCTGCGCGTGCTTGAGGAAAAAACAAAAGGGATTATCAGGGGAACGATTTCAAGCGCCCCGCATCCGTCCCAAACATTCATGCTGCGGGCGATGCAGTCACCGGAATACGAGAAAGAAAAATCACTGAAATACAACATCATGAAAAAACGGGCTGACAAAGTGAAAGCCGTTCTTGCAAAAAACAAGCACTATGAAGACGTATGGACGCCTTATCCGTTTAACTCAGGCTATTTCATGTGTGTCCGGCTGAAAGATATAAACGCCGGCGAATTGAGAGTGTCATTGCTTGAAAAGAGAGGGATCGGTACGATATCCATTAATGAAACGGATTTGCGAATCGCGTTTTCATGCGTTGAAGAAGAACATATCGCGGATTTGTTTGAAGAAATTTATCAAGAAGCAAAGCAGCTGCAGAAACAGGCGGAAATATCAGGCTGACAAAAAAGGAGGGGGGCACCCCTCCTTTTTCTATGCTTACAGCAGTTCTTCATACGTTTTCATCTCAATCCCGTCACAAAAATCGGGATGAGCCGCACAAACCGCCAGCTTATATTCTTCGTCCGCATCATATGTGCGGATGAAACATGGTTCATGTCCGTCCGGGAGTTCAATGGACACACAACCGTCCTCTTCAAGGCGGACGCTGAATGAATCAAGCGGCAGGGAAAGCCCTTTTCCGGCCTGTTTGATAAAGCTTTCTTTCATTGACCACAGGTGATAAAAATAATCGGTCTGCCGATCGGGATGTTTCGCTTGCAGATCACTGTATTCTGAAGGCGAGAAAAAACGTTTCGCTATATCAATCGTGCCGGGCTTCATTTTTTCAATATCGATGCCGATCGGTTTTGAGTCAACGGCACACACGATCCAGCGCCCGGAGTGGGAAATATTAAAGTGCAAGTCCGGAAGCGCGGGGATGTACGGCTTTCCGTACTCCTGGACGCTGAATACAATCGCAGCCGGATTAAGTCCGTAAGCCCTCCCCGCAATGGTGCGGATGAGCATGTCGCCCAGCAAGGTGCGGTGAGCATCCTCTTTATGATAAAAGCGCTGGCATTTTTCCCGCTTTTCAGCGGACACAGCCGCCATCATCCGATCCTCTTCCCTTGGAGAAAGCGGGCGGTCCATATATACTCCGTAAATCTTCATGTCCAGATCCTCCGTCTGCAAATATTGTCAAAACCATCCTATCATATCAGACGCAAGCTGTCCGGCAATAAAAAAAACAAAACCGTGTCGGCTTTGTTCTTAATGAACGGACGCTGCCCGCCCGTAGATCGCATATGTTAACAGTTTAGAGGACTGAGGCAAAGAAAAACGCAGAATCAGCCCGGTCAAAACAGCCGTAATAATGGTTCCGGCTCCGATCGGTCCGCCCATCGTCCAGGCTGCGGCAAGAATCGTCAGTTCAATGCCGTTCCGCACCCATTGCACGTTCCAGCCCGTTTTTTCAGAAATCAGCAGCATCAGAGAGTCCCGGGGGCCCGCGCCGAGCCCGGCCGATACGTAAATACCGACGCCGCAGCCGATCAGCAGCAATCCGAAAGAAAAAAACACGGCCGCTAAGGAAAAAGCGTGCGCTTCAGGAAGCAGAAATGAAAAAAAATCAATAAACATTCCCATCATCAGCATATTCAAGATGGCGCCGATTTTCGGGAGCGTTCTCGTGAACAGGCAGGTTAAAGCGACGATCACCGCGCCGACCACGATGGACCATTGCCCGACGGAAAGACCGAAATGCTGAAAAAGCCCATAATGAAAGGCATCCCAAGGGCTGATGCCGAGAGCTTTTCCTTTAATGGTTAAAGATACCCCGAAAGACAAAATCAACAGACCGGCAAAATAAAACGTCCAGCGCATCACGAATTCCCGCTTCAAAGAGGTCCCTTCTTTCATAAAATCTCATTAATTGTCATTGTAGCATAACTGCCAAAAAAAAGAAGAGCGAAATCAGTGTTTCGCTTCTTCTTCGGCTCCTACAAAGGATTCAGTATACGATTCAAAAACCGCTGCGTGCGTTCTTCTTTCGGCGCGGAAAAAATTTGGGCCGGTGGTCCTTGTTCCACAATGACGCCGCCGTCAATGAAGATGACTTCATCGGCCACTTCCTGCGCGAATTTGATTTCATGCGTGACGACAACCATCGTCCAGCCTTCATTCGCCAAATCCTTAATAACTTTGAGCACCTCGCCGACCAGCTCCGGGTCAAGCGCTGACGTCGGTTCGTCAAACAGCATCAGCTCAGGCTGAATCGCAAGCGCGCGGGCGATGCCGACACGCTGCTGCTGACCGCCGGAAAGCTGGAACGGATATAAATTCATTTTGTCTTTCAGTCCGACTTTTTCAAGAAGCTCAATCGCTTCTTTTCTGACTTGCTCTTTGTCGCGCTTTTGCACTTGAATGGGTCCTTCCATAACGTTCTCAAGCGCCGTGCGGTGAGGAAACAGATGATACGCCTGAAAGACCATGCCTGATTTGCGGCGGAGGCGAAGGATATCAGCCTGCTTCACTTTTTTGGAGAAATCTATTGAAAAATCGGAGAATGCCAGCTCGCCGTGATTGGGAATCTCAAGCGCGTTCAGACAGCGCAGTAGCGTCGTTTTTCCTGAACCGGACGGTCCCAGAACGGCGATGACTTTCCCTTTTTCTATCTCCATATCTATCTTTTTTAAAATTTCATTCTGGCCGAATGATTTATTTAATCCTTTAACAGAAAGCATATCGAAACCTCCTTATTTGGCCACATAACGGTCGAGACGCCGTTCGATCACAAGCTGTACGATTGACAGCAAGAAGCAGATGATCCAATAAATAAAGGCGGCTTCAATATAGATGACCAAGATCTGATCAAGGTTTTGCGCGCCGATTTCCTGCGCTTTCCTGAACAGCTCCGCGACGAGAATTTGTGACGCGAGAGATGTATCCTTGATCAGGCTGATAAATGTATTTGATAATGGCGGAATGGACACGCGAAACGCCTGCGGCAGGATCACGCGGAACAATGTCTTGCGATAGGTCATGCCGATCGTATAACCGGCTTCCCATTGCCCTTTCGGCACGGATGAAATAGATGCCCGAATGATTTCAGAAGCATAGGCGCCTACGTTTAGTGAAAATGCGATGACAGCGCTTGGGAAAGGGTCCAGTGTAATATTAAAGGTCGGGAACAGATAAAAAATGATGAACAATTGAACGAGAAGAGGAGTGCCGCGCACCGCTGATACATATACGCTGAACACCCATCTCAATGGTTTCATATTTGACATTCTGGCGAGCGCCGTAATCAGCGCGATGATCATTCCGAAAATAAAGGAAAGAATGGTAAGGGGAATCGAGTAATAGATTCCCCCGGAAAGAATCGGCCAGAATGACTGCTGCACCAGATCCCATGGAATGGCTGCCGCAATCACGGGCTCAGGCATGTTACTTAGAAACATCTTCGCCGAACCATTTTTTAGCTATTTTAGAAAGAGTCCCGTCCTCTTTCATTTCTTTTAACGCTTTGTTGACGTGAGTCACAAGTTCGCCGCTTCCTTTTCGGAATGCGAAATAAGTTTGTTGCGGCTGCCCAGCTTCAAACGCGATTTTCACGTTTTTATTGCCGGACGTTTTTAAGTAGTTCAGTACGGCAAGCTTATCGTTGTAAGTCAGATCAGCGCGGCCCTGCTGAATGAGCTGAAGGGATTGCGCCATGCCTTCAACGCCTTCAATTTTCGCGCCGGCTTCTTTCGCTAATTTATTGTAATTGCTTGTTAATGACTGAGCCGCGGTTTTTCCTTTGACATCAGCTTCTTTTGCAATCGTGCTGTCTTTTTTCGTCACGACGACGGCATTTGACGTTGTGTATTTATCAGAAAAATCATATTGGTTCTCACGGCCTGTTTTGCCGACTTGGTTAGCGACGACGTCAAACCGTTTAGCATTTAATCCGGCAAACATGCTGTCCCATTGCGTTTCTTTGAAGTCAGCTTTCAGACCGAGGCGTTTCGCGACTTCTTGAATGACCTCAACATCATATCCGGTCAGTTTGTCAGTCTTTTTATCATGGAAGGTAAATGGTTCATACGTTCCTTCTGTACCGACGGTCAGTACGCCTTTTTTCTTGACAGAAGCCCAAAGATCGCCGTCTTTTGACTTCGATCCGCTGTCCTGTGAGTTTCCGCAGGCTGCAAGCACCGCGATGCTGACCATCATGAATAAAGCCAATAATGCTTTTTTCATTTTCTTTATTCCCCACTTTTCTGATTAGTTTTATTGAGAAAAAATAGCTCCCAATTGTAAAGGATAACTTTTTTTTAGTATGAGTCAAGTAATTGGTTTTCATGAGTGTGAAATCTCCGTGTTTCCGGGGGTCAAAATAATTGCAAAAACTGTCTGACCGGCTTCGGCAGGTAGCTGTCTTTTCTCCAGATGACGGCCGGTGTCATGACAAACGGGTTGTCCTCGATGGCGACCGTTTTGACATGCGATCGCATATGGACGGGAATCATCGTCAAAGGCAGAATCGTGGCTCCGAACCCAGATGAGACGAGGCTCAAAAGTGTCGCGGAGTCATGGCATTCACAGACAACCTGAAGGTCGAGACCGTACTGTTCACAAACATGGAGGACTTGGTCATACACACCCCTTCCATTGACGGTGCGCAAAAGGATCAGAGGCAAAGAAGCGATGTCCTTCAGCTTAATCGTTTTTCCGCACAGGCGTTTTGTATGCTCAGACAGCACCAATACACACGGAATGTCTTCAAGCTCCTTTGATTCAATGCCGTCGCTCTTAATCAAGGTGGTGGTGACGGCGGCGTCAATCTGTCGGGATTCTAAGAGCTCCAGCAGTGAGACGGGTTCGTCTTCCCAAATGTTAAAGGTGAGATGAGGATACCGCTCTTTCATCTGCGACACTTTCTCAAGCATGAGTGCGGCGCAGTAAATGGTTGACCCCACGGCAAGGGGGCCGGCTGCTTCTTCCTTCAGCTCTTGTACCTCGATAATGGCGTCCTCAAACTTATGAAGAATCTCTTTCGCTCTTTTCAAAAATACGTTTCCTTCATATGTAAGGGTCATTTGTTTCTTTTTATTGCGGTCAAACAGAATGACGCCCAATTCTTCTTCGAGCTGTTTCAGCTGTCTGCTTAACGGCGGCTGAGCCATATGAAGCTTTTTGGCGGCCGTCGTAATTTTCTGCTCTTGGGCAATGGTGACGAAATAACGCAATTGCCGGATATCCATGAGAATGCGCTCCTTTCTTTTATACCTTTAGGGTATGATATATAGATTTAACGAATATTTTTCATATGGATATATCAGGAGTATGATGGTTTTGACACCATATTTCAAGCGTAAAGGAGGGTTCAATATGAAACTCGTCATCGGAATGACCGGGGCTACGGGAGCCATATTCGGGATCAGGCTTTTAGAATATTTAAAGGCCGCGGAGATCGAAACCCATCTTGTCGTTTCTCCTTGGGCAAATGTCACCATCACACATGAAACCGATTATACGTTAAAAGATGTAGAGAAACTGGCGTCCTATACGTATTCTCACAAAGACCAGGCAGCGGCGATTTCAAGCGGCTCGTTTGAAACGGATGGGATGATCATCGCTCCGTGCAGCATGAAATCACTTGCAAGCATCCGCACCGGAATGGCTGACAATCTGCTGACAAGAGCGGCTGACGTCATCCTGAAAGAGCGGAAAAAACTTGTGCTTCTGACCAGAGAAACGCCGCTCAGCCAAATCCATTTAGAGAATATGCTAGCGCTTACAAAAATGGGTTCCGTCATTCTTCCGCCGATGCCGGCTTTTTACAACAAACCGGCTGACATGGACGAATTGATCGACCACATTGTGTTCCGGACGCTCGACCAGTTCGGCATCCGTCTGCCGGAAGCGAAACGGTGGTACGGAATTGAAAAACAAAAAGGAGGAATCTGATAATGGCCTATCAGGATTTTAGGGAATTTCTCGCCGCTCTTGAAAAAGAAGGGCAGCTGTTAACAGTCAACGAAGAGGTAAAACCGGAGCCGGATCTGGGCGCCGCCGCGCGTGCAGCCAGCAACCTCGGGGATAAAAGCCCCGCACTTTTGTTTAACAATATTTACGGACAACATCATGCGCAGGTCGCCTTGAATGTCATCGGCTCCTGGCCGAATCACGCGATGATGCTGGGCATGCCGAAAGATACGCCTGTAAAAGAACAATTCTTTGAGTTCGCCAAACGGTACGATTCATTTCCGGTATCGGTCAAACGGGAAGAAACTGCGCCGTTTCATGAAAATGAAATAACGGAAGACATCAATCTTTTTGACATCCTTCCGTTATTCAGAATCAACCAGGGAGACGGCGGCTATTATTTGGATAAAGCGTGCGTCATTTCCCGCGATCTTGAAGACCCGGACAATTTCGGCAAGCAGAATGTCGGCATTTACAGAATGCAGGTGAAGGGAAAAGACCGCCTCGGCATCCAGCCCGTGCCTCAGCATGATATTGCGATTCATCTTCGCCAGGCTGAAGAACGGGGCGTGAATCTTCCCGTTACGATCGCGCTGGGCTGTGAGCCGGTGATTACGACGGCCGCGTCAACTCCGCTGTTATACGATCAATCCGAGTATGAAATGGCCGGAGCGATTCAAGGGGAGCCTTACAGAATCGTCAAATCCAAGCTGTCCGACTTAGACATCCCGTGGGGCGCCGAAGTCGTTCTGGAAGGAGAGATTCTCGCGGGAGAACGGGAATACGAAGGCCCTTTTGGTGAGTTCACGGGTCATTATTCAGGCGGCCGCAGCATGCCGGTGATCAAAATCAAACGTGTATATCATAGAAACAATCCGATTTTTGAACATTTGTACTTAGGCATGCCGTGGACGGAGTGCGACTATATGATCGGCATTAATACATGTGTGCCTCTTTACCAGCAGCTGAAGGAAGCATATCCGAACGAAATCGTCGCCGTCAATGCCATGTATACGCACGGTCTGATCGCCATCATTTCAACGAAAACACGATACGGCGGCTTTGCTAAGGCGGTCGGCATGCGCGCCCTGACAACACCGCACGGACTCGGCTACTGCAAAATGGTCATTGTCGTGGATGAGGATGTCGATCCGTTTAATCTGCCGCAAGTCATGTGGGCGCTTTCAACGAAAATGCATCCGAAACACGACGCAGTCATTATTCCTGACCTGTCCGTTCTTCCGCTTGACCCGGGGTCTGATCCGGCAGGGATGACACACAAAATGATTCTTGACGCCACAACGCCTGCCGCGCCGGAAACAAGAGGCCATTATTCGCAGCCGCTTGATTCTCCGCTGACAACAAAAGAGTGGGAACAAAAACTGATGGACTTAATGAATCAATAAGAAAGGATGAGTTTGCAATGAAAACATGCCCGCGCTGTGAATCGAAAAAAGGAGAAACCGTCAGCCAATCGCCGGTCAAAGGCGCTTGGGAAATATACCAATGCCAAACCTGCTTTTTTACATGGAGATCCTGTGAACCGGAAAGCATCACGAATCCGGAAACATTCAACCCGGCATTTAAAATTGATCCGAAAGAAACGGAGACGGCCACTCAAGTTCCCGCTGTTCCGGAAAGAAAAGCGTAATGCTGACGGAGCATTTGCCGGAAGCCCTTTACACGCTTTTAGACGGGACGGAGCTTGAGAAAAAGCAGCACGATGCATTTGTACTGCAATCCGTGACAAAACAAGGCCGTCCGCACGCGGCCATGATCAGCGCCGGTGAGATTCTGGCCGTGAGCAGCACAAATCTCCGGATCGCCTTATGGAAAAACACGACGACTGTAAAAAGCCTGCTGCATTCGGGACAAGCTCTTTTCATCGCCTGGCACGGAGGAGCTGCCTATTACGTCACATTGGAATGTGAGGCGCTTCCGCCGCTGAAAGAGGCGAAATACGAGCGGGAACGGTTCAGCTGCCGCGTGATTTCCGTCAAGGAAGATCGGGCGAAATACGCTGATCTGACGTCCGGCCCGGCCATTCAGCTTCACGAGCCGGAAAGTGTCCTGAAGAGATGGAGCGAAACGCTTGAGGAGTTAAAACAATAAACGCACAAAAAAAGCCTGCGGACGCTTCCGCAGGCTTTTCTATTATTGTACGCCTTTCATCGCCCGTTTAATAACGGGAGAAAGAAGAACCAAAATAATACCGAGAATGATGGAAATAAGCCCGATTGAGCCGAAATAGGCCGCTTCAGAAATCTTATCAAACAAACCGACTACTTTTGCGTTCAGGGCTTGGCCGCAGGCGTTTGTTAAGAACCACATACTCATTGTCTGCGCTGAGAAAGCGGCAGGCGCAAGCTTCGTTGTGACAGATAAACCGACCGGTGAAAGGCAAAGCTCACCAAGCACAACCAAAAGGAAGCTGAGCACAAGCCAAAGCGGGCTCACAAGCTCGCCGCTTCCGCCCATAACCGGAAGCACCATGACTAAAAATGACAATCCGGCAAGGATAATGCCGATCGCGAATTTAATCGGTGTTGAAGGCTGGCGTTTGCCGAGCTTCATCCAGAACCAAGCGAACACCGGCGCGAAAATAACGATGAATAATGGGTTCAGAGACTGGAACCATGAAGACTCAAGATGCATTCCCGCAAAAGAAAGCCTCGTGCGCTGATCCGCATATAAAGCAAGAATCGTCGCACCCTGTTCCTGAATAGCCCAGAACATGGCCGCCGCAATAAACAGCGGAATATAAGCCGCAAGCCGTGATTTTTCCGTTCTTGTCGCTTTTTTGCTTGTGAACATCACGATAAAGTAGATAACCGGAATGACAATGCCGAGGACACTGACGACGTCAATTACACGCTGGATTGTCAGCCAGCCGGTTTGGATGAGAACGAAAATAACGGCGGCTGCGATGACCACTCCGATTCCCGTTCCGATCACTGATGATTTAGAAATCGGATTCGGTACATTGGAGCCTGCTTTGCCGAGGTATTTCTTTCTCGTAAGAGCGAAAACAATCAGTCCGAGGAACATACCGGCCGCGGCGCATCCGAAGCCTAAGTGGTAGTTGTACTTCTGTCCGAGTGTTCCGACAATTAGCGGCGCAACTAATCCGCCGAGGTTGATCCCCATGTAAAAGATACTGAAACCAGAGTCGCGGCGCTCGTCTTCCTTCGTATATAGATCTCCGACAACGCTGGATACGTTCGGTTTAAGCAGGCCGGTTCCGATAATGATCAGAGCCATGCTGAGAAAAAACGCCGCCGTGCTGCCAGGGAAGGCAAGAGCGATGTGGCCGAACATAATTAAAATTCCGCCGTAGAATACGGTGTTTGCCGTACCGAATACCCGGTCGGCCAGCCATCCGCCGATGACGCTCGACATGTATACGAGAGATCCGTATATGGACATGATGGCAACTGCGGTGCTTTTATCAAAGCCGAGACCGCCATGAGCGACTTCCGTGTATAAATAGTAAAGCAATATAGCTCTCATACCATAGTAGGAGAAACGCTCCCAAAATTCGGTGAAAAACAGTGTGAACAAGCCGCGGGGATGACCGAAAAAGCCTCGTTGCGGCACAGTTTCTGTTATAGCTTCCTTTTCAATAGATGCCACCTGAGCCAACCCTTTCTTAAAAAAGTGTATTACAAAAATCATATTCTTATATAATACTTGTGTCAATATAATTTATACTGAATTCAAAAAATTCCAGAATGAAAAGATATTATAACGAAGAATATAGACGTATTTTCCTAATTCCAATGACTTATTTTTGGTATATTATCTAACTAAACTATCTTTATAAACTTTTTTAATAAAATTTAAAGTATGTACAGGCGGAGCGGGATATGGCGGAATAAGATGGCAATAAGAGAGAAAGGAGGAGATCATCACTTGCCGAATCGTATATTGGATATAACGGATTGCGGCGTGGCGGCAGACGGGAAAACCGACGTGACAAGCGCCATCAACCAATGTTTGGCCAAAGCCGTCAGCGAGGGCTGTCATACGGTGTTTTTTCCGTCCGGAACGTATAAAATCAACGGCACGCTTGGCGGTGACAGCGGCCAGCCGTTTAGGAACGCCGGAATTAATGTGCCGAGCCATCTCTCCATCGTCATGGATCCGGAATGCACGATTAAAGTAACGCCGAACAGCTCCTGGGGCTACTCGGCTTTCTATATAGGCAGGCGGGAAAATGTCACCATCACCGGGGGCCGCATCATCGGGGATCGGGATGAACACAAGTATATCAATGTTCCTTTGCGGTCGACCCATGAATGGGGATTCGGAATCTGTATTGAAGGCAGCAGCAATGTACTGATCGAAGATGTGGAGATATCGGATTTTACGGGAGACGGCATTATTGTCAGTCCGCTCGGGTTAAAAACAAACAGTGATTACGAAACATCAGAACATATAACCATCCGCCGCTGCGATATCAGACAGTCAAGACGCAACAACATTTCAATCACCGGCTGCAACACCGTCACGGTGGAAGACTGCGTGATTGAAGACGCCGGGAAAGGAAATGGAACAGCCCCGAAATTCGGAATCGATATTGAATCGTACGGAGAAGGCGATGTTGATTATGAAGAGGCTCTTCATATTACGATCCGCAACAACTTCTTTTACGGAAACACCGCAAGCTCAGTCACCAACTTTAACGGATATAACGTGTTAATTGAAGGAAATCATTCCGACAATACAATCAGTTACGGGTACGGCGCGCATACCGTCATTTCAGGGAACGTCCTCTTTTGGTCAAACGGCGGCTCAAGAACCGGAATCGCCGGACAAGGTGTGTCACAAGGGCAGGACAGCAGCAATGCCGTCATTTCCAGCAATCTGATTACCGGTTTTTCCACCGGGATAGATGTAAGGGGGAAAAGCGTCCTCGTTACCCACAACAAAATCAATCAATTTGAAAATACGGGCATTTCCGTCTATCGGGCGGAAGATGTGACCGTTGACGGCAATGTCATTGAAAACGGGCGTTCCGAAACGGGACGAAGCGCGGGAATGCGGGCCACGCTTTCTGAAAACGCCGTCTTTATGAATAACACTTTGAATCAGGTAACAGACGGAATCAGCATATCAGCCGGCAATATCACCGTAAAACAGAATGTGCTGAAATCGTTCAGCCGGGGCATATGGGTCACAGGCGGAAATGCCCTCATTGAAGGAAATACGCTCATCCCTAATGCGTTTCAGGGCGCCGCAGAGTCCTATGCCGTATCTGTGACAAACGACGCCAAGGCTGTCATCAAAGGCAATCTCTTCAAAAGCTACAAAAACTATCCCATTTTCAGTTCGACATCCTCAGGAACCTCTGTCATCGGCAACCGCTTTGAATCATCACCGCTTATCGTTACCGTGTATCTGAACTCAGGAACGCATGAAGTCATAGACAATACCATCACGATCAACCGAACGGCGGGCAGCCCGATCGGCATCTATCTGAACGGAACCTCCAATTCCCTCGTTTCGGGGAATACCATCAACAACCTTTCCGCCGCTTCTGCTTCGGCTATCCAAACCAGTTCCTCCGCAAGCACGAAAATCATCGGCAACCGCATTATCAAAGGCATCATTGTAAAACACACTACAGATACGGAAATCGGAAATATCGTCATCTGATCATCATTACCGTCTGAACAATAAAAAGAACACATGAACTCCGAAAAAAGGAGCGATGTGTTCTTTTTTGACACAATACAGCTTTCAACAGCAGTGACGAAGTGCCGGGCGCTTGTCAGGCATCTTTTTTTCCTGTTTTATATAAAGCCAACATTTCTTTGATTAAAAAGAGGGCGAAGAAAAACAGCATCAGCCATTCTGAGAAGGTCATCAATTTAAAAGCGGACAGGTTGTTTTGAACCGCTCCATAGAGACTGAAACCTTGCAGCATATCCACCCCTACAGAAATCATCAGACAGGAAGTCAGTAAAAAAATGGAAATCCCCAATATTTTCATGCGGTATCACTCTCCCTTTTTATCCTTTTCAAATTTGCAAAACTTATACAGACTTTCCGCCGTGCATAATCTTTTGCCGTACAGGAAGAATATGAAAAAAACGAGGAAAGGTTTTTTGCGATATGCCGCCATTTTTTAAGCAGAAGAAACAAAAAAAAGCCGATCAAAACGACCGTGGCAATGAAGACAGAAAAGAACCGGAAAACAAATCAGACAAAGAGCGGGAGGAGCCGATCTCCCTCAGCTTAGAGAAAAATATGAAGAAGCTGTCTGCGAGGTTCGGCAACAGTGCTGATGTCGTTATCCGCCTGCTGAAAATCGGAAAGGAAGAGCTTCCGGCCGCGATTGTGTATATCGCCGGTTTGGTAGACGAACAGCTTGTCAGCCAATCTCTTCTGGAAGATTTAATCGATATTCCGTCCGTTCAGCCGGAACAAGCGGTCTGCCTGATATACGAAAAAACGCTTGCGATCGGCGGAGTAAAAGAGGAAGAGAAATGGAAAAGCCTTTTTGCCGGGCTGGTGGCGGGCAGCACGCTCATTTTTGTCGACGGGGCTGACAAGGCGCTGATCGCCAGTACGGAAGGAGGGGAACACCGGTCCATTCAAGAGCCGAGCACTCAGGTGTCCTTCCGCGGCCCGCGGCAGGGATTCACAGAATCTCTGCAAACCAATATTTCCATGATCCGCAGGTATGTAAAAACGCCTGATGTATGGGTTGAAAAAATGGAGATCGGACACGAGACGAATACGGACGTCGCGCTGATGTATATCAACGGAATTTGTGAAAAAAAGCTGATTAAGGAAGTCCGCAAGCGGCTGAAGCACATTGATATCGACAGCATTCTGGAATCCGGCTACATTGAGCAGCTTATAGAAGACGCGCCGTTTTCCGTGTTTCCCACTGTGTATCATACGGAACGTCCGGACGTTGTTGCGGGAAATCTGCTGGAAGGAAGATTTGCGATTATCGTGGATGGAACGCCGTTTGTTCTCCTCGCACCGGCCTTATTTATTCAATTTTTTCAATCAGTTGAGGATTATTATTCACGATTTGATATCGCTACAAGCATCAGGCTGCTTCGGGTTTTGATATTCTTCATTTCACTGGTGGCGCCGGGGATTTATGTGGCGGCGGCGACCTTTCATCAGGAAATGATTCCGACGCAGCTGCTGATTGTCATCGCCGCCCAGCGGGAGACGGTCCCGTTTCCGGCCGTCATTGAAGCGCTGACGATGGAAGTGGCCTTCGAGATTCTCAGGGAGGCGGGCGTCCGTCTTCCGAGAGTTGCGGGTTCCGCCGTTTCTATAGTTGGAGCGCTCGTCATCGGCCAGGCCGCCGTACAGGCCGGCATCGTTTCCCCGGCCATGGTTATCGTCGTCGCGCTGACGGCGATTGCCAGCTTTGCGACCCCGGCTTTTGACATGGCGATATCTGCGCGCCTGATCCGGTTTGTCTTTATTCTGTCGGCGGCGGTGACGGGATTTTACGGGCTGATTCTGGGCATTATCATGATGTTTGTTCATCTGTGCAGCCTGCGTTCATTCGGTTTTCCGTATATGTCCCCGCTCGCTCCTTTGTCCCCGGGCGGGCTGAAGGATTCCCTTCTCCGCGCTCCGCTGTGGGCGGATGAAAAAAGGCCGGGACTGCTCGTGCAGAAAAACAACAGGCGCCAAGGAGAACATCAAAGACCGAAACCGGAGACATCCAGAGGAATGGTTAATAAAGATATAGAAGAGGGCGACGGTAATGAAAAGACGTAAATGGATACTCCTCCTTTGTACGATGGTTTCCCTCATGTTTGTATCCGGGTGCTGGGATAAAAGAGAGCTGACCGATTTGGCGGTGATCTCCGCCATCGGTATTGACCGGACCGAATCGGGAAAATACGTCCTTCACTTTCAAATTATCAACCCGGGAAACGTGGCCGGCGGTCTGCAGGGCGGCGGAGCGGGAGACCGGCCTCCGGTTTCCGTCTATTCCGTGTCCGGAGACAATATGACGGAAGCTTTGAGAAAAGGCTCGATGAAGGTGTCCAGAAGGCTCTATTTTGCGCATACGAATCTTGTGGTGTTCAGTGAAAAGCTGGCGAAAGAGGAAGGGCTCAGTTTTATTCTGGACAATCTTGACCGCGACACCGAATTCAGGACGACCGCAACCGCGGTCATTGCGCATAATTGCAAGGCTGAAGACATTATTAAAGTGCTGACGCCGATTGATAAAATCCCTTCCAATAAAGTGAACAAGACGCTCAGCTTTACGCAGGAACAATACGGCAGAGTCATTAAAACAAGCCTTCAGGACGTTCTGATTGATCTCGCCTCTCCGACCGGGTCGCCGTTTATACCGGGTTATGAAATGCACGGAGACGATAAAGTCGGTCCTACGATGGAAAATACGCAGACGACTGAACCGAAAGCGCTGCTGTCAGCTGACGGATTGGCTGTGTTCAAAAAGGATGGGAGACTCGATTACTGGATCGAGGATGACGACAGTGTGGGCGCGGTATGGCTGCTGAACAAAATCAAGCATACGTTCATCAATGCGGATTGGAAGAACGTTAAGCATGCAATCAGTCTGCAGGTCACCCGCCAGAATACGAAGGTGACGGCCACTTTTCCGGGCGGGAAACCGCATATTCACGTTCATGCTGAGGTCGAAGGACTGGTGGACGCCGTCAGATACCCTTTCCATCTGTCTGATCCGAAAGTGCTGATGACCATGCAAAAGGCGCTCAGCGCGCAGCTTGACAAAGATATCACCAAATCTATTGAAGATATTAAGGCTCATAAGAATGATTTCATCGGCTTCGGAGACCTGATTTATCGGCAGCATCCGCATAAATGGAAAAAGTTAAAAGGGAAGTGGGATGAAGAAATCTTTCCTAATCTCCCCGTGGATGTAAAAACGGAAGTCATCATCAGAAGAACGGGCTTGCGGAATAATCCTCTTTCAGACGAGCTCCAGCATGATTGATTTGAGGAGAAAGGAGCAAAGCACATGGAAAATGCCAAAATCGGCACGCGTCAGCTGTTTATTATGATCATTTTGTTTGAATTGGGCAGTTCGTTATTGATCCCGCCGGGCACGATGGCCGGACGGGATGCATGGCTGTCCGTGCTTCTCGGGTGCGTTGTCGGTCTCGGACTTTTCTACGTTTATCAGGCGCTGTATCAGTATTTTCCTGAGTCTTCTCCGAGAGATTACATGAACGAACTGATCGGCAGGCATCTGAGCTGGGTGGTCTTTCTTCTCTATATTCTCTATTTTGCTTATATCGCCGCCCGTGTATTGAGGGATTTTGGCGAAATGCTTGTCACCTTCGCCTATCAGGACACACCGCTTGTCATTGTGAATGCCATGCTGATGATTGCTGCGATATTTGCGGTCAGAAAGGGAATTGAAGTCATAGCGAGAGCCGGCGAGCTGCTGTTTGGCATTATGTATTTCCTGACGGCCATCGGGCTGATCCTCCTTATCAGCTCCGGCACGATAAACCTCAGATTTCTCCAGCCTGTCTTAGCGGAAGGCATGGGGACAGTCATTTATTCCGTGTTTAAACAGACCATGTTCATCCCGTTCGGTGAATTAATCGTGTTTGTCATGATTTTCCCTTACTTAAAAGATCGGAAAAAAGTGAAGAAAAAAGGATTTCTGGCGATTATCATCAGCGGTCTGTTTTTGGCGATGTCGGTGGCGATTAATATTTGTGTGCTGGACGTCAACTTAATGCTCCGCTCTCAATTCCCGCTGCTGAGCACCATACAGACGATTAAAGTGGAAGAGTTTTTAGACCGGCTGGATGTCTTTTTTATGCTCGTGCTCGTCATCGGCGGTTTTTTCAAAGTCAGTCTTTTTACATATTCGGTTGTCGTGGGGGTCTCCACGCTGTTTAAAGAGAAAAATCCGTCCCAGCTGGCCTTGCCGGTCGGATTGGGAGTACTGATTCTCTCCATCAGCATCGCAAGCAATTTTTCGGAACACATGAATGAAGGCTTAAAAATTGTGCCGATCTATATTCATCTTCCGTTTCAAGTGCTGTTCCCCGTTTTGCTGCTTATCATTGCCGTGATCAAGAAAAAAGTCAAAGGGAGCGTCTATACAGTTTCGAAGAAATAACCCGGCCGATGCGCCGGGTTATTTTTAAAATCATGATTTTTGTCTGAATGCATTGACAAACTTGCCTGACAATTGTACATTTTGATTTATTCTTATAAATTTACTAGGAAATATAGGTTTAGTAGTGTTAATATTTTCCGAACGGTATTTCAGAATAGAAGGAGATACGTCATGACAAAGAAAAAAGAAATCAAACTCGGTGTGTTTCTCGCGGGCACCGGCCATCATGTCGCCTCTTGGAGACATCCTGAGGCTCCGGCGGACGCGAGCATGAATTTAGATTATTTCAAAGAACTGGCCAAAACAGCGGAGCGGGGGAAATTGGACATGCTGTTTTTAGCGGACAGTTTATCAATAGACAGCAAATCACATCCGAATGTGTTAACGCGTTTTGAGCCGTTTACGCTGCTGTCGGCGCTCGCTCAGGTCACATCCCGCATCGGTCTGACGGCGACCGCTTCCACTACATACAGTGAACCGTTCCACATCGCGAGACAAATTGCATCGCTTGATCATCTTTCCAACGGCCGCGCGGGCTGGAATGTCGTCACATCATCAATTGAATCAACCGCGCTTAATTTCAGCGGCGAAAAGCATCTTGAGCACCATCTCAGATATCAGCGCGCGGAAGAATTCGTTGAAGTCGTCAAAGGATTATGGGATTCGTGGGAGGAAGACGCCTTTATCCGCGACAAAGAATCAGGGACGTTTTTTGATAAAGACAAAATGCATGAATTGAATCATAAAGGAACATATTTTTCCGTAAGAGGGCCGTTAAATGCCGCCCGCACTCCGCAGGGCCGCCCCGTCATCATTCAGGCGGGATCATCAGGAGACGGAAAGGCGCTGGCCGCCAAAACGGCGGAGGTCATTTTTACCGCGCAAAACCATTTGGAATCTGCGCAGGAATTCTATCATTCTATTAAAGAACAAGCGGCTTCTTTCGGCCGTGATCCTGAAAAAATCGCGATCATGCCGGGGATTTTTCCCGTGATTGCCGATACTGAGGAAGAAGCGCAGGCAAAATATGAGGAGCTCCAAGACCTCATCATCCCGTCTGTCGGCCTGAACATTCTGCAAAACTATTTGGGCGGCGTCGACCTTTCCGCTTACCCGCTTGACGGCCCGCTGCCTGAATTGGATGCGGAAGCGTCAAATGCCGTGAAAAGCCGCTTCAAGCTCGTTCAAGAGATGGCCAAGCGCGATAACATGACCATCCGCGAGCTGTACAAATATGTGGCGGGTTCAAGAGGTCATCATATCTTTGTCGGAACGCCTGAACAGCTTGCCGATAAGATGGAAGAATGGGTCGACAAACAAGCTTGTGACGGCTTCAACATCATGCCGCCGCTTTTGCCTGAAGGTCTCACTCTTTTTGTAGATAAAGTGATTCCGATTTTACAAGAACGGGGCGTGTTCAGAAAAGAATATGAAGGAACGACGCTGAGAGAACATTTCGGACTGGAAAAACCGGCAAACCGATATGCCGGCTAAGGAGGGCTCATCATGTCAAGACAATACCGGCTCGCAACGGAAAGAGACGCTGATGAACTGCTTTCACTGACACTGCGGGCGTATGAACCGATCCGGAAGCTCGGCATAAACTTTGCCGCAGCAACGGCGGATAAAGAGCTCGTTTTGAATAACATCCAAAAAAACGCCTGTTACGTTTTGGAGGAAGACGGACGGATTCTGGCGACGATTTCCCTGCGGATGCCGTGGGGGCCGAATCCAGGGCCGTACGGTGTCCCTCATATTTGGTGGTTCGCCGTCGACCCTGACACCGGAAAAAAAGGGACGGGCTCAGAAATGCTGGAGTGGCTGGAGAACACGGTGCTTCGCGATACTTTAAAAGCCCCCTTCGTATCATTGGGTACAGCAGACAAGCATCCGTGGCTGATCGGCATGTACGAGCGGAAAGGCTACGTCCGTGCAGGCGAAAAGGATTTAGGAAAAGGACACATCACCATCTATTTAAAAAAACAATTGCAGAATTAACATATTCATAGAAAAAGGCGGGAGTTCAATGAAAAAGAAAACATGGGCTTTGCTGCTGTTTGCCGCGCTTTTGGCGGTCTTATCAGCATGCGGTAACGGAAAAGAAAGCGAAGACGGAGGTAACGTGCTGCATGTCGGCGCCACGGGACAAAGCTATCCGTTCGCATATAAAGAAAACGGCAAGCTGACCGGCTTTGACGTGGATGTCATGGAAGCCGTAGCGAAAAAAATCAACATGAAGCTGGACTGGAAGCTGCTTGAATTCAGCGGACTGATGGGCGAGCTCCAGACCGGCAAACTCGACACTATCTCAAACCAGGTCGCTGTCACGGGTGAACGCAAGAAAACGTATAACTTTACAGAACCGTATTCCTATGCGGGCACTCAAATTGTCGTCAAAAACGATAACAAAGACATCAAATCAGTCAATGATCTAAAAGGAAAAACAGTGGCGGCCGTTCTGGGCTCAAACCACGCGAAAAACCTTGAGAGCAAGGACCCGGATAAAAAAATCAACATTAAAACGTATGAAACACAAGAAGGTACGCTGAAAGACGTGGCTTACGGACGCGTTGACGCTTACGTAAACAGCCGCAGCCTCCTGATCGCCCAAATCAAAAAGACCGGTCTGCCTTTGAAATTGGCAGGAGACCCGATTGTCTATGAAAAAGTCGCTTTCCCGTTTGCGAAGGATGCGGCACACGATAAAATCCGCAAAAAAGTAAACAAAGCCATTGAAGAACTGCAGAAAGACGGCACGCTGAAAAAGCTGTCAGAAAAATACTTTAAAGAAGACATTACAACGGAAGAAAAGCATTAAGAAACGGCGGTGAAAATCGAGAATGAACAGCATTGATTGGGGATTTATGTTTTCAGCTTTTCCCGCGTTAATCGAAGCCTTGCCGATCACATTAGTAATGGCTGTCGCGGCCATGGTATTTGCCGTGATCGGAGGCCTTATATTAGCGCTTATCACGAAAAATCGTATTCCTGTGCTTCACCAGCTGTCAAAGGTGTATATTTCATTTTTCCGGGGCGTGCCGACGCTCGTTCAGCTTTTCCTAATTTATTACGGCCTGCCTCAGCTGTTCCCCGGAATGAGCAAGATGACGGCGTTAACTGCGGCGATTATCGGGTTAAGCCTGAAAAATGCCGCCTACCTGGCTGAAATTTTTCGCGCCGCGCTCAACTCAGTCGATGAGGGGCAGCTTGAAGCATGTCTTTCTGTCGGAATGACAAAATCCCAGGCGTACAGGCGGATCATTTTTCCGCAGGCCATCAGAAACGCGCTTCCCGCAACGGGAAATACGTTTATCGGCCTGTTAAAAGAAACATCGCTCGCCTTTACATTAGGAGTGATGGAGATGTTCGCCCAAGGGAAAATGTACGCATCAGGCAACCTCAAATATTTTGAGACGTATTTAGCCGTCGCAATCATGTATTGGATTCTTACGATTATTTACAGCGTGCTGCAGGATCTGCTCGAACGGGCGATCAGCAAGCCTTATCGCACATAGGAGGAGGCTCGGGATGATACAAGTCAGACACATTCGAAAAGCATTTAAAGACCTTACTGTTCTTGACGGGATCGATCTTGAGATCAAGAGCGGTGAAGTCACGGCCATCATCGGCCCGTCAGGCTCGGGAAAATCAACGCTCCTCCGCTGTCTGAATCTGCTGGAGCGCCCGGATGACGGCATCATTGAAATCGGTGATGCCAAGCTGAATGCAGCGTCCTATTCGCGCAAAGACGTACACAAGCTTCGCCAGCAGACGGCGATGGTGTTTCAGAATTACAACCTGTTTAAAAACAAAACCGCCCTGCAAAACGTGACAGAAGCGCTGATCACTGCGCAAAAGAAACCGAAAAAAGAAGCGGAACAGATCGGTATGGATCTGCTGCGGCAAGTCGGTTTAGAGCACAAAGCGGACAGCTACCCGATTACGATGTCAGGCGGACAGCAGCAGCGGATCGGGATTGCGCGCGCCCTGGCCGTTGATCCCCATGCGATTTTACTGGATGAACCGACTTCGGCCCTTGATCCGGAGCTTGTAGCCGGGGTGCTCCAAGTCATCAAATCAATTGCCGAAAAACAGACAACCATGGTCATCGTCACTCATGAGATGGCTTTTGCGCGTGAAGTTGCCGACCAGGTCATATTTATGGCGGACGGACGCATCATCGAGCAGGGAACGCCGGAAGAGCTGTTTGACAATCCGCAGAACGAACGGACGAAAAAATTCATTAAGCAAGTGGGAGAGCCTGCCGAACTTGTCTAAGAAGGGATGAAGAAAAAATGGCAAATGAAACGTATGAATCATTAAACAAACGTTTAATCAATATCCGCCGCGACCTTCATGAATACCCTGAGCTGTCAGGCGAGGAATACGAAACGACGGGTAAAATCCGCCGCTGGCTGGAGGAAGAAGGTATCTCGGTTCTTGATGTTCCGAAACTTCAAACCGGAGTGATCGCTGAAATCAAAGGCGACAAAAGCGGCCCCGTCATCGCTGTCAGAGCGGACATCGACGCATTGCCGATCGAAGAGAAAACAAACCTCCCGTTTGCTTCGCGAAACAGCGGCGTGATGCATGCCTGCGGTCATGATTTTCATACGGCATCTATTCTCGGCACGGCTTTCTTATTAAATGATAGAAAGCATGAGCTGAAAGGAACGGTCCGGTTTATTTTCCAGCCTGCCGAAGAAATCGCCGCCGGAGCGAGACAGGTCATTGAAGCCGGCGCCCTTGAGGGTGTATCGGCGATATTCGGCATGCATAACAAACCCGATCTCCCAGTCGGCACGGTCGGCCTGAAAGAAGGCCCGCTGATGGCGAGTGTCGACCGCTTTGAAATGACCGTTAAAGGAAAAGGCGGGCACGCCGGAATTCCCGACAACAGCATCGATCCGATTCAGGCGGCAGGGCAGATCATCGGCGGCCTGCAATCGGTTGTCAGCAGAAATATCAGCTCGCTCCATAATGCCGTCGTCAGCATCACCAGAGTTCAAGGCGGCAGTTCTTGGAATGTCATCCCGGATCGTGTTGAAATGGAAGGGACCGTCCGTACGTTTCAAAAAGAAGCGCGGGAAGCTGTTCCGAAACATATGAAGCGGGTTGCTGAAGGAATCGCCGCCGGATTCGGGGCAGAAGCTGAATTCCGCTGGTTTCCTTACCTCCCGTCAGTCATGAACGACGCCCGTTTCATACAGACGGCGGAACAAACGGCTGAAAGCCTCGGGCTTCAAACCGTTCGGGCAGAACAGTCTCCCGGCGGTGAGGACTTCGCCTTATATCAAGAAAAAATCCCCGGCTTCTTCGTTTGGATGGGAACAAACGGAACAGAAGAATGGCATCATCCAGCCTTCACACTCGACGAAAAAGCGCTTCCGGCCGCGGCTGAGTTTTTCGCCCGGCTTGCCGTCAATGTATTGGAGCAGACGGAATGAATACGGAAAATCTGACGGCCGGGCTTGCTCAGGCCGTCATGTCGTCTGTGCCGGAAACATCCGCCGAAGCGATGAAAGAAGCGCGCAAAGGGCTGCTTGATTTTACAGCGGCAGCCTTTGCGGGAAGACGGGATAAAGGCATTGAGAAACTGATAAAGCTGGCCGAAGAAGAAGGCGGAGCGCCGATAGCTCCGCTTATCGGCAGAAAACAAAAAACAACGCCGTCCCAATCCGCGCTGATTAACGGATTCATCGCCCATGCGCTTGATTTTGACGATGTCCATTCTGATGTAAGAGGGCACCCGAGCGCCGTCATCCTTCCGGCTCTGATTGCAGCCGCATCATCAGGCCGTATAGACAAGAGCCGTTTTCTCGGTGCTTACGTGACAGGAATCGAAGTGATGGCGCGGCTCGGTGAGTCATCGGGAAGATCTCATTACGAAAAAGGGTGGCACAATACGGGGACGTTAGGCGCGATTGCGGCCGCGTGCGCCGTCGGGTTTGCGGAGAACCTGAATCATCATCAGTTGCAGAAAGCGATCGGGTTTGCGGCCGCCCGTTCCGGAGGCATGCGTGTGCAATTCGGAACGGAAATGAAGCCGCTCCATGCCGGGCTGGCCGCTCAAGCCGGATTGTTCGCCGTCAAGCTTGCGCAGGCCGGTTTTGGCGGGTCAGCTCATGCGCTTGACGGGGAGAAAGGCTTTTTCGGGCTGTACGGCGATCTTGAACGGGCAGAAACTTTGCTTTTAAACGGATGGGGAAAACCTTGGCGGATCACGAGCCCGGGACTTTGGTTTAAGGTGTATCCGTTTTGCTCGGCTGCCCATCATGCGGCGGACGCCATTCTCAAGCTGAAGGCCGAGCACGGTCTCACCTTCAGCCAAACGGAACGGGTCGACGTAATTTATCCGCCTGGCGGGGACGCCGCATTGACAGAACGGCGTCCGAAAACCGGCGAAGCGGGACGGTTCAGTGTGGAATATGTGATCTCGTTAGCTTTGCACGGTAAAGATCTTTCAGCTGAACATTTCACATCCGAGCCGATTCCGGAATTCCTTCAAAAGGGGTTCGCGCGGATTCACCGCGGCTATGATGATCAAATTCAGCCGGCTGACAACGCCGTTCCGAAGGGCCGTTTTACAATTGTACGGGTTACGGCTGCCGGCAATCATGTGTATGAAGCGCGTATCGACTGTCCGAAGGGTGCGCCGGGAAACGGTCTTTCTGAAAAAGACATTGAAGACAAACTCAGGCTCGCTTTGCCAGGAGAAGAGAAAAGAGCGGCAGAGTTGATCAAAGCAGCCGGACAGCCGAATATTGAACGTTATTTACAGCTGATATAAATAAAAAAAGCGAGGGGATGCAGCCCTCGCTTTTTTTACGTTCACTTCTATTGAATAGGGGGATATAGGGTGCGCCCCTGTCTGCGCTGGCAGGGGCGCGGTTTCAGGAAACGGCTGTGCCGTTTTCTTTTACGGTGAAACTTCCTCTTGATAAGCGGATGTTGATATCCGAAACTTTGGAAATTTGTTCATCATGCGTGACCATGATGACGCATTTGCTGTCTTTATGCGCCAGATCCTGAAAGAGCCGGACGATTTCCTTTGACGTATCCTCGTCGAGGTTTCCCGTCGGCTCGTCCGCACAAATTAAATCCGTGTCACAGCAGAAAGCCCGCGCAATCGAAACCCGCTGCTGCTGTCCGCCGCTTAATGTCAGCACCCGCTGCCGGGCCTGCTGTTCCGTAATACCCACTCTTTCCAGCATGCTGAGCGCGAACGCATCTTTGTTTTTCTCTTTAGATCCGGTAATCTCCATCGCCGTTGTGATATTCTGGAGCGCTGTCATATACGGAATCAGATTATAAGATTGAAAGACGATAGAGACATATTGATTTCTGAATTTGGTCAGTCCGATTTTGGAGATATCTTCTCCGTTATAAAGGATGCTTCCCTCTTTAGGTGTGTCAAGACCGCCCGCCAGAGACAGAAACGTTGTTTTCCCCGTTCCGGAGGCGCCGACAATTGTATAAAACTTCCCTTTTTCAAAGCTGATCGTTATATCCTGAAACAGCGGCTGTGATTTGTCTTGGTACCAATAGCCGGTCTGTTGAAAGGTTAATAGGCTCATTACGCTGCCTCCTCTTATTCCTGCTTGGTCAGGATGGTTTTAGGATGAAGCCGCATGACTGATACAGACGGCAGTAATGTGGCGATGACGGCAATCGCGATGCCGATACCGCCAAGAATCAGAAGGTCATTCAGCGAGACGTTTACCTGCATCGTGCTGATGACGTCCGTGCTTGATGAATGCCGGCCGAACATACCGCCTCCGCGCGGCATTTCTCCGCCGCCCCAGCCGCTTGCTTGCTGCTGTGAATCATCGGCTGAGCTGACCTGCTGAGAAAGAAGCTGGTTTCCGAGCTGATTCGCTACAAGGCTGCCTGTGACAGATGCGATACCGATGGCGATGACGGCGACCGCCAGTATTTCCGTTAGGAATTGTCCGATGAGCTTCCAGCGTTTTTCGCCGATCGCCATTAAGACACCCATTTCATACTTGCGTTCCCTGATCGACATCATCACGATTAATCCGAGAATGACCGCGCCCGCGATGGATACAAGATACACCACGTTTTTAGAAAACGACGCGACATTTTCAATCGGGCCGACCATTTGCTGATACACCTGATCATTCGTCGTCAGCGTGTACGTTTTATAATCTATGGATGTTTTTTTCGCAGCCGCAACGAATGAGTCAATATATTTGGCATCATCCATGTAATAAACGGCTGAGCTGATTTTGTTTTTGTTGTCAGATCCTTTTAACGCCGCTGCGGCGGTGTAAGGCGTATAGATTTTGTTATCAGGATTTAAGAATGAAAAATGCTGTGCCTGATCATCTCCGGAAGATGTTGTTTTATAGATTCCCACAATTTTAAGCTTCGTTTTCACCGAATCATCTGATGCTGAGGAAACGGTAATGGAGCCGCCGACCTTCAGCTTGTTTTGATCTGCCAGTGTTTTATTGATCACTGCGACTTTTGCGTCCGCATCTGTTTTTGTGATGGCGCGGCCGTCCGTGATTTTTGAGCTGCCGTCCGTGAAATCGTCAAGCAGTGCCGTAGAGAGCACGCCTTCGATCGAAATGTCCGCTGACATCATCTGTCTTCCGCCGCCTTGAAAACGGCTTCCGCCGGAATTGTTATCGGCTGATGCGTCTGAGCTTTCTATCGCGTCAAAGCTTTCTGCGTTTGCTGACGCTGTCGTGAGAAAGTTGTAATTTTTCACGTGCTGTAAAGATGTAAGCTTCTTGGCATCCGAGACGGAAATCGGCGTTGATTCAAACGTCCTTTTTTCACCGTCTTTTTGCTGCTGCGCCATTTGCTTTTGGCGGTCAACCTGGAGTGTGACACTCCCGCCGAGCTGCTGCCTGGCCAGTTCGCTTGATTTCTTTGCCGCTGACTGGATCGTAAGGCCGGACAGGACAAAAATACAAATCACCGAAAACACAATCAGCTGCAATAATGTTTTTCCCTTTTTTGCCTTCATGCTCCAAAAGGCTCTTTTTATAAAATTCATGTCTGTTCCTCCGTGTGGGTGTCAGATCTTGTAAAACCGGCCTTCTTTAGCACCGGTCATCCGATATGTATATAGTAGGAGAAATGTATGAAAAAAATATGAACAAACTATTTCCGGGTGATGAAATAAAAACTAACAATTGTGAAACGGGAAAACATCCGGGTAAAATGGTGCTATTATAAGAAAAAGCTTCAAGATAAGCGGAGGATACAATGAAGATATTAATGATAGAAGACAATATAAGCGTATGCACCATGACGGAAATGTTCTTTTTTAAAGAAGGATTTGAAGCCGAATTTGTCCATGACGGAGTGGAAGGCTATCAGCGGTTTACGGAGGAGGACTGGGATTTGGTCATTCTGGACATTATGCTTCCATCCATGGACGGAGTGACGATCTGCCGGAAAATAAGAGAGACGAGCAGTGTGCCGATTATTATGCTGACCGCAAAGGACACTGAGTCCGATCAGGTAATCGGGTTTGAAATGGGGGCCGACGATTATGTCACTAAGCCGTTCAGCCCGCTGACGCTTGTGGCGCGGATTAAAGCGGTGATCAGAAGATACCGGGCGACGGGGCAGGCCGTAAAAAGCGACGACTTGATCGAAACGGCATGCTTTTCAATTAATAAGAAGACGCGGGAAGTGTTTCTTCACGGAAAATCCGTCGAGAATCTGACGCCGAAGGAATTTGATCTGCTCTTTTATCTCGTACAGAACCCACGCCAGGTCTTCTCAAGAGAACAGCTGCTTGAGCAGGTGTGGGGCTATCAATTTTACGGTGATGAACGTACTGTTGATGTTCATATTAAACGGCTGCGTAAAAAACTGTCCAGTGACGAAAAACCGTTTTTGTACACTGTGTGGGGGGTAGGATACAAATTTGATGAGGATTAAATACTTATATCAGCTGCTGCTGAGCCATGTCAGCATCTTGATTTTGGCCTTTTTCATCATCATTTCCCTGTTTTCGCATTTTGTGAAAGATTTTGCGTATCAAAACAAAGTGGATGAGCTGTCATCCTATGCCCAACAGATCACAAGTGAGCTGAACGGCCGCGATCTTGATCTGCGCCGTTTGTATCCCTATCAGGACATGTTAAAAACGCGCGAGACCCGGTTTATTATTTTTGATGAACATCAGCGGCCTTACTTTTTTCCTGATGATATGCCGCCGCGTGAGAAGCTCAAAAATAAAGAGTGGCACATGCTGAAGCAAGGCAAAACCGTTCAGATCAGAGCGGAGATGAACCGTTTTAATACGGAAGGCTTAGAAGTCTCGCTTGTCGCAAAGCCGCTTTTTATCAACGATCAATTTAAAGGCGCGGTGCTGCTCGTGTCTCCCGTCAGAGGGGTCGAGCAGATGATCAGCCAGGTCAACCGTTATATGTTTTACGCGATCATCAGCACCCTTATCATCACGATACTGTTAAGCTGGCTTCTATCTAAATTACACGTCAAACGGATTCAGACATTGCGGGATGCGACCGGAAAAGTGGCGTCCGGTGATTACGATATATCGCTTAAGAACAGCGGCGGTGATGAAATCGGCATGCTGGCGTCCGATTTCAATACGATGGCCCATAATCTGAAGCAATCGCGAGAACAGATTGACCGCCTTGAAAAGCGGAGGCGCCAATTTATCGCCGATGTTTCTCATGAACTGAGAACGCCATTGACGACCATTAACGGACTTGTGGAGGGACTCAACAGCAACACCATTCCCGAAAAAGATAAAGAGAAATGCTTCTCTCTGATCAGTGAAGAGACGAAGCGGATGCTCAGGCTCGTGAAGGAAAACTTGGATTATGAAAAAATCAGATCTCAGCAAATCAAGCTGGACAAGCTGAGTCTGCCGCTCATCGAAGTGTTTGAAATTATTAAAGAGCATCTCAATCAGCAAGCGGAGGAAAAACAAAATCGGCTCCGGATTCAAGTGGAGGCCGGCGTCAAAGTGTTCGCCGATTATGACAGGCTGATCCAGATTCTCGTCAACATTACGAAAAACAGCATTCAATTTACGCAAAACGGAGACATTACGCTGCGCGGGTATGAAGGCTATAAGGAAACAATTATTGAAATTGAAGACACCGGAATCGGTATTTCCAAAGAAGAAATTGAGCATATATGGGAGCGGTTTTATAAGGCGGACGTGTCACGAACGAATACGGCATACGGTGAATACGGTCTCGGCCTGTCCATCGTGAAGCAGCTCGTCGAACTGCACAAAGGCACGATAGACATTAACAGCGAAAAGGGACAAGGCACAACCTTTACAATCCGCCTTCCGCTGAATACGAAAAATGAATAATCTTGAAACCGGCAGTCTGTTTGGCTGCCGGCTGTTTTATCTTCCCTTCGAAAAATTGCGCTCTGCCGAAACAAAGTTTGCGTGTTTTTCGGGATGGAAAGACACGGAAACGTGATAAAATAACTGGTAAACAGGTCTTGGATGGGGAGGGTGAAGGAATGAAGAGCGGGTTAATTCCTTCTTCAGCAGTCGGGCAGAAGATTAACGAGTGGTACCGATACATAAGAACATTCAGCGTGCCGGATGCAGAGATCTTGAAGGCCGAGATCAAACAAGAGCTTGACCATATGGAGCCTGATTCGAACTTAGTACTTTATTATTCCCTCATGGAATTTCGCCATCAGCTGATGCTGGACTATTTGGAGCCGCTGGAGAAATTGAAAATAGAAGACCAGCCGACCCTGTCGGAAATTCTCGATAACATAGATAACAGCCAGGCCGGGCTCAAAGGGCTTCTCGATTATTACGTCAACTTTTTCAAAGGCATGTTTGAATTTGATAAAAGAGAATTTATATCAGCGATCACGTATTATAAACAGGCTGAGAAAAAATTGGCCTTCGTATCGGACCACGTGGAGCGCGCGGAGTTTTATTTTAAAGTGGCCGAAGCTTATTATCATATGAAACAAACGTATTTTTCTTTGATACATATAAAAAATGCTTATGAAATTTACGTAGAGCAGGACACATACAACGTCCGGATCATTCAATGCCATTTTGTGTTCGGCGTCAATTTAATGGATGAAAGACGTTTTGAACAGGCGGCCAAACATTTTCAGCACGCTCTGCAAATGGCCGAAAAAGAACAAAAAGCGCAGCTTGTCGGGAGGGCGCTGTATAACCTCGGACTGTGCTACTACAATCAGAACCGCATCGATGAAGCCATACCGTACTTTGAACGGGCAGTTGATACATTTGAATCACAAAGAATCGTCAATTCTCTCCCTCAGGCATATTTTCTAATCACACTCATTTACTTTAAACTCGGAAAAAAAGATAAAGCATCGGAATATCACAAGCGGGGATATGAATATGCTAAAGAAACAGACGATCCCGTTTACACGGTAAAATTCGAATGGCTGCAGGCTCTGTATCAGGCGAAACCGGATGAGGAAAAAATCAGCGCATGTTTCCGTTACCTCGAAGATAAAAATTTATACGCCGATATAGAGGATTTAGCACTAGAAGCAGCTAAATATTACTATGAACAAAATTGCTTTAAAATTTCTTCTGACTATTTTCTGAAAGTCGAAGAGGCAAGGAAACAAATACAAAGGAGTGAGGGTTTGTATGAAATTGAAATCTAAATGGTTTGTTATTTGTTTAGCAGCCGCCGCGATTTTTACAGCTGCAGGTGTAAGCCAGACAGATCAGGCTGAATTCCATGTGGCTGAAAGAGGAATGACGTGAGAAGAAAATAACTGAACAAAGGAAAAGACTGCCTGAGAATGATCGCGGCAGTCTTTTTTGTGTGTCCGGATTTGGGCAGCGGCGGAAAACAAAAAGAAAACGCCGCAGGTCAAAACCCGCAGCGTCTTCATATAGACGGAGTGATGTTTAGTAACCGCCGACGAAGGCAGTACCTACAATTACTAACAGGATAAATAAAACAACGATCAAAGCGAAAGAGCTGATTCCGCCACCTGAGTATCCCATCATTTGCTTCACCTCCATATTGTCTATACCATACAATATGTTTCAGAAGCTGTTCTGTAAGGGATATTAGTGGACAAGAGAAAAAAGAGGCTGTTTCCTATGAGAGTAAGACCCCGGCGAAAAATTCGTCATACAGTGCCCGCACCGCGTGTTTTTCCTGTTCTTCTTTCACTCCGAACATCATACTGACTTCCGATGACCCCTGATTGATCATCTCGATGTTGACGCCGGCTCCCGACAGCGCTTTGGATGCCCTGGCGGTTGTGCCGACATTATGGCGCATCGCTTCCCCGACGACCATAATCAGCGCCAGATTGTGCCTGACAGTGACTTCATCAGCTTGAAGTTCCTGCTTCAGACGGGTGACGAGCTTCTGTTCCAGTTCCGAATCCATCTGATTGTGCCGAAGAATGATCGTGATATCGTCAATGCCGGATGGAACGTGTTCATACGTCAATCCTTCTTCCTCCAAAATATGAAGGGCTTTGCGGCCGAAACCGATTTCCCGGTTCATTAAATATTTGCTTATGTAAATGCTGCAAAAGCCCGTGTCGCTTGCGATGCCGATGACCGGCCCGTTCGTGTTGTCACGGCTGCTGACGACGCGCGTTCCTTTCGCATCGGGATTGTTCGTGTTTTTAATCTGAACAGGGATGCCGGCACGAAATGCGGGAATAAGCGCTTCATCATGAAAAACGGAAAACCCGGCATAGGAGAGCTCACGCATTTCCCGATACGTCAGTTCGTTAATTTCTTTCGGGTGCGGCACGATTGACGGATTGACGGAATAGACGGCGTCCACATCGGTAAAGTTCTCATACAGGTCGGCTTTTAGGCCGTTGGCGAGAATGGAGCCTGTAATATCTGAACCGCTCCGGGAAAACGTCACAATCTCATGCTCCTTCGTATATCCGAAAAATCCCGGAAAAATGATCAATCCTTCGCGGTTTCTCAGACGGTATAAATGATCATAAGACTCAGGAAGCACCTGCGCGCTGCCGGGCTCATTCGTCACAAACAGCCCCGCTTCTTTCGGGTTTACGTATTCCGCTTTCACGCCCTGCCTGCGGAAGTAGGCTGCGATCAGCTTCGCGTTATTGTCTTCGCCGCTCGCTTTCACCGCATCCATATACCGGTCGAGATTGGTTTTGCAGCTGTTTAAGAGAGCGAATAAGTCACGACGGATTCTTTCTATAATAGAGAAATCCAGATCCAGCTCGCGCGCGATGGCGGCGTACCGCTCAATGACCGTTTCGGCAAGCTCGGGCGCTGCTCCTTTTTGCAAATAATGCTCCGCACAGCGGATTAACAGATCCGTCACCTTTGTATCGTTCGAGAAGCGTTTTCCTGGCGCCGATACGACGACGGCTTTCCGCGCGGGATCGGCCGTCACGATTTGAAACACTTTCTCAAGCTGGGCTCCTGACGCTAGGGAGCTGCCTCCGAATTTTACAACTTTCATGATTTACATCCCCTAATGTTTAAATTTTCTCACAAATTTAATTTTTATTATCTCTCTTTCGAACATGTAAATCAAGGATTTTTTCTTCTCGATGAGTACATTTGTATTTATGGAGAGGAATTCAGCTGCTTTCTGTCAGATTTGCTTCCTCAAAGCGTGTAATCACGTGTGAAAAATGATAAGCCTCCAAATGTAGGTTATAGAAAATCCTGCAAATTATTGATAGACTGATTGTAAGACAATTTAGTGTACGGCCCGCGGATGACCGCTTTTGAAGCAAAACCGTATTGACTGCGCTTGGAAAGATGATAAGATTATAGTTGTCGTTGATAATGATAATCATTACGAGTGGGGATATATGGGAGTTGTTTGGCAATGAGTCATACCGTTTGTGATGGGTTCAGGGAGGCAGCATGAAGCTACGTTACTTACTTTTGTTACTGGCGGTATTGGCGTGTACTTCTATTTTTATCGGGGTAGAAGATTTGTCGCCGCTGGATATTTTTCATTTAAATAAAGAACAGGCAAGTACATTATTTGAAAGCCGGCTGCCGCGTCTGGCGAGCATTATTATTGCCGGCATGAGCCTGAGCATCTGCGGATTAATTATGCAGCAGATCAGCCGGAATAAATTTGTATCGCCGACGACTGCGGGAACGATGGACTGGGCGAGGCTCGGAATTTTGATTTCATTAATGCTTTTTACGTCAGCGAGTCCGCTTGTGAAAATGTCAATCGCTTTTATTTTCGCGTTGGCGGGAAATTTCCTTTTCATGAAAATCCTCGAGAGAATCAAGTTTAATGATGCGATTTTTATTCCTCTCGTCGGTTTAATGCTTGGGAATATCGTCAGCTCAATCGCCACGTTTATCGCATATAAATACGATCTGATCCAAAACCTGTCGTCTTGGCTTCAGGGGGATTTCTCATTGGTCGTTAAAGGCCGCTACGAGCTTTTATACCTGAGTATCCCGCTGGTGATCATCGCTTATGTGTATGCGGATAAGTTTACGGTGGCTGGAATGGGAGAGAGCTTTTCCGTCAATCTCGGCCTGAAATACAAACGCGTCGTCAATATCGGTCTGATCATTGTGTCGCTTATCGCTTCACTTGTGATTTTGACCGTCGGGATGCTGCCGTTTCTCGGTTTGATCATTCCGAATATGGTGTCGATCTACAAAGGGGACAACCTGAGGAGCAGCCTGCCTCACACAGCTCTGTTAGGTGCTGTTTTTGTGCTGTTTTGCGACATTTTGGGAAGGGTGATCATATTCCCGTACGAAATTTCCATCGGCCTGATGGTCGGTGTGATCGGCAGCGGCATCTTCCTGTATATGCTGTTAAGGAGAAAAGCATATGAGTCATAATAAAAAAATTACGCTGCTGGCGGCGCTCGCCATTATATGTATCGGATTCTTTCTGTTCTACGGATTGGGCAATTGGGAATACTCCCTGCCGAGACGATGCTTCAAAGTGCTTGCCATGATGCTCACCGGAGGAGCGATCGCATTTTCAACGGTCATCTTCCAGACGATTACAAATAACCGCATACTGACACCGGGCATTTTAGGCCTCGATTCCCTGTATATGCTCATTCAGACCGTCATCGTGTTCCTGTTCGGTTCAATGAATATCGTCATGATGAACAAAAACCTTAATTTCGTCATCTCCGTCGGGCTGATGGTGCTCTTGTCACTCGTTTTGTATCAGCTCATGTTTAAAGGCGAGGGGCGGAACGTGTTTTTCCTTCTGCTTGTCGGCGTCGTGTTCGGCACGCTGTTCAACAGTCTGTCATCGTTTATGCAGATGCTGATTGATCCGAATGAGTTCCAGGTTGTTCAGGACAAAATGTTTGCCAGCTTTAACAATATCAACACCGATCTTTTAGGATTCGCCGGTGCTGTCTTTCTTCTGACAGGCATTTATGTCTGGCGGTTCACGCGGTTCTTTGACGTGCTGTCGCTCGGCCGGGAACACGCCGTCAACCTTGGGATTGATTACGATAAGCTTGTGAAACAGATGCTCATTGTCGTCGCTATACTTGTGTCCGTCTCTACGGCTCTTGTCGGGCCGATCATGTTTTTAGGGCTGCTTGTCGTCAATCTGGCGAGAGAGTTTTTAAAAACCTACAGGCACACGTATTTAATTGCGGGTTCTGTTCTGATCAGCATTGTTGCGCTTGTCGGAGGCCAGTTCGTCGTGGAGAAAGTGTTCACGTTTTCCACAACGCTGAGCGTCATCATTAATTTTGCCGGCGGGATTTATTTCATCTATTTGCTGTTAAAGGAGAATAAATCATGGTAGAGGTCAAAAATGTAAGCAAACAATACGGCGGGAAAGTCGTCCTTGAGAAAACGTCTCTTTCCATTCAAAAGGGCAGGCTCACCTCGTTTATCGGTCCGAACGGCGCGGGAAAAAGCACGCTGCTGTCTATCATGAGCCGGCTGATTAAGACGGATTCCGGAGAAATCACGGTTGACGGACAAGAGATCGGGTCTTGCAAAAGCAATGATCTGGCGAAAAAAATCAGCATCCTGAAACAGACAAATCAAATCAATATCAGGCTGACGATTAAAGACCTGGTCAGCTTCGGACGATTTCCTTATTCTCAAGGAAAACTGACGGATGAGGATTGGGTGCATATCAACCAGGCACTCAGTTATATGAAGCTTGATGACTTAAAGGATAAATATCTCGATCAGCTCAGCGGAGGACAGTGCCAGAGGGCGTTTATCGCGATGATCATCGCTCAGGATACCGACTATATTTTTCTCGATGAGCCGCTGAACAATTTAGATATGAAGCATTCCGTTGAAATGATGAAGCTGTTGAAGCGGCTTGTGGAAGACTTCGGAAAAACGGTCGTCGTAGTGATTCACGATATCAACTTCGCATCAGTATATTCAGACCATATCGTTGCTTTGAAAAACGGCCGGATCGTCAAAGAAGGGCCGGCGGAGGAGATTATTGAAACCTCTGTGCTTGAAGAGATTTATGATATGACCATCCCGATTCAAGAGATTGACAGTCAGCGGATCGGTGTGTATTTTTCTTAAAAACCAGATGAGGTGAAAGTCATGAAAAAATTCGCATTGCTTTTCATTGCGCTCGTTACGATTTTTGTTGTTTCTGCATGCGGAAACGGAAACGGGGACAAAACATCAGGCAAATCAAAAGAAACAATCACGATTAAGGATGACCTGAACAAAGAAGGAGTCAAAGTGCCGAAGAATCCGAAGAAAGTCGTCGTATTCAACTTCGGAATGCTGGATACGATGGATGAACTCGGTTTACAGGATCATGTCGCGGGACTTCCGAAACAAAGCATTCCAAAATACTTATCTTCATACAAAAGTGATAAATACGCCAATACAGGCGGTTTAAAAGAACCGGATTTCGAAAAAGTCGCGGATATTGATCCGGATTTAATCATTATCGCTCACAGACAATCTGATTCTTACAAAGAGTTCTCAAAAATCGCGCCGACGATTTATCTTGATGATGACTATACAAACTACTTTGACAGATTCAAGCATAACACCGAAGTGATCGGCAAAATTTTCAACAAAGAAAATGAAGTGAAAGATAAGCTTGCGAAAATTGACAAATCCATTGCTGATCTGAAGAAAAAGACAAGCAGCACGGATAAAAACGGTTTAGTGGTGATGGCGAACGACGGGAAAATCAGCGCGTTCGGATCTAAATCAAGATACGGCTTCATTCATGATGTGTTCGGCGTCAAACCGGCTGACAAAAACATCGAAGCATCACTGCACGGACAAAGCATTTCCTATGAATATATCGCCAAAACAAACCCTGATTACTTGTTTGTCGTTGACCGCGGAACAGCGATCGGCTCAAAATCTTCAACAAAACAAGTGGTTGAAAATGATTATGTGAAATCGGTGAAAGCCGTGAAAAACAACCATGTTGTATACCTTGACTCAGCTACATGGTACTTATCAGGAGGCGGCCTGGAATCCATGGCGCAAATGGTGAAAGAAGTAAAAAACGGAATTGAGAAGTAAAAAAGAACCCGGTCACACAAGTGATCGGGTTCTTTTTCGTTTAGCGCGTGACGGCCTGCTGCTGCTCGGGCTGACGCGGTTTTTTCTTCAAAGTAAAAGATAGCAGGAATCCGGCCAGCGCGATGCAGGCAGCTACGACAAATGCCGCATTCATGCCGTGCAGGGCGGCGTTTGCCGGAGACGACGCATTTGCGTGCGCGGCCTGGCTGCTCATAACGGAAACAAGCAGCGCCGTACCGATAGAACCGCCGACTTGGCGGACGGTATTGTTCATGGCTGTTCCGTGCGGGATTAAGTGGCGCGGCAGGGCGTTGATTCCCGCTGTCGTCACCGGCATCATAATCATGGCTGTTCCTAAAAGCCGCGCGGTGTAAACGACGACAATCCAAATGAGAGAAGTCGAGTCTGTCAGATTCATAAACGGCAGGGACGTGAGCAGGATAATGAAGAATCCGGTCATCGCAAGGCCCTTTCCGCCGATTTTATCAAAAATCCGGCCGATAAACGGAGACATCATTCCCATCACAATTGCGCCCGGCAAAAGCATTAATCCGGTATCAAACGCGGATACGCCGCGGACCTTTTGCGTGTAGAGCGGAAGAATGGTTTCCGTACCGATCAGCAGCGCGAAAACAAGCGTGCCGAGCAGGGTGGTCAGGCTGAAAATCCCGAAGGAAAACACGCGGAATTCCAGCATCGGTTTTTTGAGCTTGATCTGTCTTGCGATAAAGAAAATCAGCGCGACCGCTCCGACAAGCAGCGAGGTCAGCACTTCAGTACTGGTCCATCCTGATGAGCCGGCGCTTGAGAAACCGTAAAGCAGACCGCCGAATCCGAGTGTCGATAAGATCACGGATAAAATATCAATCTGTGTTTTTCGTAATGTCGTGACGTTTTTCATCAGAATAATTGCTAAAAGCAAATCGATGACTGCGATCGGAAAGATAATATAAAACAAAGACCGCCAAGAGAATGCTTCGACCGCCCATCCGGAAAGCGTCGGGCCGATCGCCGGCGCGAACGAAATAACCAAGCCGACCATTCCCATCGCGCGGCCGCGTTTTTCCATTGGGAAAATCGTGAGAAATACCGTCTGCATGAGCGGCAGCATAATTCCGGCACCGGCCGCCTGGATAATCCGGGCCGTTAATAATACCGGAAAGTTCGGGGCGAATGCGCCGACAATGGTGCCCGCTGTGAAAATACTCATGGCGGAAATCAAGAGGGTGCGGCTGGTGAATTTCTCTATTAAAAATGCGGAAATCGGAATCAAAATCCCGTTTGTCAGCATAAACGACGTTGTCAGCCATTGCGCTTTGTTGGCGTCTATATTGAAGTCATTCATAATATGAGGCAGCGCCGTGATAAGCAGTGTCTGGTTCAAAATGGCGACGAACGCTCCCGCCAAAAGAATCCCGACAATGACAGAGCGGTTGTATGGTGCAGTTTCAATACTCTTATTCAAGCTGATTCCTTCTTTCTTTATAGTTTGAGCAATGTTTTAACGGCTGCAAGCGGCTGGTGCAGCGGTCCGGCCTGTTCCAAATAACCGATGAGCGCTTTTAAGAGGAAATCCCGCGGCTGTTTGTCCGCTGATTCTTTCTCCAGCATGGATGCCGCGGAGGCGAGCCCTGCGGCATCGTATTTTTCCTCCGGAAGAGCTGAGACGGCTTCTTTCAGCTCTTTCAGGCTTTCAGCCAGCAATACGGTTTTGCCTTTCGGCTCAAATGAGGAAGCGGAGGCGATATAAAGGTCAATCATCTCCTGAGGCAAAGCGGTTTCGGTTTTCCTGTTTTCAACGATGAGATTGAGGTGGCGGATGATAAACTCCGTGAGCGGCTCCAGGGCGAGCGGTTCTTTTTCCAGCTTAATCAGCGTGATGCATTCTCTCAAAAGCCCCTGAAGGACAATAACCAGCTCCCATACATAAGGAATGATCTCTTCGCCGTACGTCTGAATCAGTGAATCTCGATGCCAGCAGATAAAGATGGAGCGGGCCCTGTGAATATGCCGTTTTACCCGTTCATTAATAGAGGAAGGGCTTCCGTACATCAGCATGTTAAAGAACTGCTGATTGCGCCTGAAACCCTCAAGCTCAGCCATCAGTTTTTTGGCAAACCGTTCTTCAGGGGACAGGCTTGTTTCTTCATTTAATAATGAGGCAGCCGCTACCATCTGTTTCTGGTTAAAATCAAGCAGCTCCAAGAGCAGATCTTCCTTTGATTCAAACAGCTTATATAAAGATGCTTTGGAGACTTTGCACTCCTCGGCAATCGCCTGCATCGAAACCGACGAAAAACTTTTCTCAGAAAAAAGCTTTCTTGCCGCCAGCAGAATATCCGTTTTCTTATCATTCATAAGCCCAGATTCCTTCTTTCGTCACAATAGAAAACCCATCGGTTCACAGAAAACCAATGAGTATATGATGAAAATATTAACAAAAATTTTTACACAGTGTCAACGCTTTTGTTTGCGAAAAAGAAAAAGCCTGCCGGAGTGTTTCCGGCAGGCTGATGCGCTTATTTATCCGTCTTAAACCCTTGTTTTTCAAGCATTTCACGAATGTGAGGATAATAAAGCTGTTTATAGTAGGAGGTGATGCCTTGTGACCAGTTTCTTGTTTCCTGTCCGCCGGTGCGGTTTTGCATGTATTCGGACATCTGCTTGTCATAGGCCTCAATATGTGTTCTTAAACCTTCCTCTTGATACGTTTCATGATGAAGAACGGCTGCTTGCGGCAGACGCGGTTTTTTCGCGGAGCGGTCTGCCGGATGGCCGATGACGAGACCGGAAACCGGGAAAACGTATTTCGGAAGTTTCAGCAATTCAATCAGTTCATCCGGCTTGCCGCGCACGGCGCCGATCGGCACAGTGCCGAGTCCCATTGATTCAGCCGCAGCTGTTGCCGTACCGAGCGCAATCCCGACATCAACGGCTCCGACAAGAACGGACTCTAAACCGTTCGTTACCTCAAGCGGTGTATCATTATATTCTTCAAGCGCAATTTTGGCACGGTTAAAATCAGCGCAGAATAATAAGAAAACCGGCGCTTGGTCAATCCACGGCTGGCCGCCAGCCAATTCGGATATTTTTTTCTTTCGTTCTTTATCCTTCACCGCAATAACGGTAAATTGCTGGCCGTTAATGGAGGTCGGCGCTGCTTGAGCCGCTTGGATGATAAGATCCAGCTGTTCATCTGATACGGGCTCATCGGTGTAGCTCCGGATGGAACGGTGGTCTGTTAATATTTGAAGGACTTCGTTCATGTCATTCATCCTTTCGTTACTCTGATAGCTCTGTGCGTACGACATCAAGCGGCGCACTCAGCAGGTCTTTGGCTTTTGCCACGAATCCTTGGAAATGGTCAGTGGCGTTGTGGGATTTCATCGCTTCTTCATCTTTCCATTGCTCAAGCATGACGAAAGTATTTTCCTCACCGATCTTTTCGAAAAGGTCGTATTGCACATTTCCTTCTTCCGCGCGTGAATGCTGAACAAGTGATTGCGCTTCTCCTAAAAATTCCTCGCGTTTATCCGCTTTTACTTTCATGTAGGCCTGTAAAACGATCATTGTTATTCCTCCTGATTGGGTTTATTTGTTATAGTTCGAATATTATCGAACTAACTGTAACATGTATCGCCGCGCAAGGTAAAGAAAAAACCCTTACGGCCTAAATTGTCACCCGCCGCTTATATGTGTTACATTTGACTCATGAACATTCCAAACCATCCTGAAACCGCCCGCTTACAGCTGACAAAGGTTCTTCATGCTCTGAGTGATCCGCTCCGTTTAGAGCTGGTCAAACAGTTGGCGGAAACAACAGAAAAAACGTGCAGCACATGTGCTGATGTCCGGGTCGCCAAATCAACGCTGTCCCATCACTTCAAAGTGCTGCGGGAGGCGGGGGTCGCCCAAGTGCGCATAGACGGAAAGCACCGTTATTATTCCCTGCGCAAAGATGATTTACAAGAGGCGTTTCCCGGCCTGCTGGAGGCGATTTTACAGACAGAGCCGGACCGCTGGTAACTAAATCCCCGAATTCCGGGGGTTTTTTTATGCGCCGAAAACCGCCCGGTACAGCCTTGTAACGCCTTCTTGAATCTCTTTCTCCTTCAGACGGGCGAATCCCAGGATGAGCTGAGGTTTGTTTGATTCGCCGCCCGCTTTCAGGCGGAACCGGCTCATCGCAAACAGGTCGAGCTGTTCCGCATCCGCCCGTGCCAATATCTCTTTTTCTGAACGGGGGCAGTCAAACTCAATGACAAAATGAAGGCCCGCATTGGCGCCCTTTACATTGATTCTTTCTCCGAATGTTTCTTCCAGGGCCGAAATGAGACGCTCACGCATGTTCTTATAATGCTGCTTCATCTTCTTAATATGTTTCTGATATTCACCTGAATCGATAAATTCTTTAAGCGCCAGCTGGCCAAGCGTGCTGCACGTATGCAGGTCATACGTTCTTTCTTTGAACGCCCGCAAAAGTCCGGGCGGCAGAACCATGTAGCTGATGCGCAGGCCGGGGAAAAGGGATTTTGAAAAGGTCCCCATGTAGATGACGTTTTGAAACCGGTCAAGGCTTTGAAGCGCCGGTATCGTGTCGGCGTCATATTTAAATTCACTGTCATAGTCATCTTCTATAATGAAGCGGCCGTCCTGTTCGGCGGCCCAGTTTAAAAGCTGAATCCGCCGGGAAGCGGGCATGATCACACCTGAGGGAAATTGATGGGACGGCGTGGTGATCAATACACAGGGCCGCTGCTTTTCGATTTCGGCCATAGACATGCCTTTTTCATCAAGGCTGACCGTCGCCGTCTTTTTCCCGAGGTTTTGCAGCAGCCGGTACATCCTCATATATCCCGGGTTCTCCATGGCGTACAGCGCGTCTTTTGGCAGCAGTTCCGTCAGCAGCTGCATCAGCATTTGCGTACCCGCCCCGAGCACGATTTGCTCCGGCCGGCATGTGACGCCCCTTGTCAGAGAAATAAGCCTTGAGATTGTTTCCCGGACTTCATATAAGCCTTGCGGATGGACGAGTTCACCAAGCGTATGAAATGAACGGGCGGCTGCTTTCTGCTCACAGCGAAACCAGCTTTTCAGGGGGAAATGAGCCGTATCCACGCTCATATGTGAAAACGAAATCCAGCCGCTTTTGTCCGGTTCCCGTTCTCTCAAATCGTCAGGCAATAAGAGCGACGGCGCTTCTTCGTGATAAAACGTATCAATTTCCTCAACGAAAAAGCCTTTTCTTTCGACTGCATATAAATAACCTTCCGAAAGCAGCTGCTGATAAGCCGAATTCACTGAATTCACGCTGACCTTCAGCGTCTCGGCAAGCTCCCGTTTAGACGGCACCTTTGTGTGAGGCATCAGGCTGCGCTTCAAAACGGCCGCTTTTACGTGCTGGTAGATCTGCTGATAGATATAATCCGCCGTTTCCGAATGATCAATGGAAATTGTCAGCATACAGACCCTGACCCCTTTCTGATACCATGGATAAATTGATTTTGGTACTTTTCATCATACCAAAAAGAAGTCAGAATGATAAGAAAACAATGCAGGGGGATGAAATCTATGAGTCAAACAGTATCATCTGAAGTGACAACTGCCCAGTGGCAGCAAAAACGGGATCAATTTGTTTCCAATGGGGTCGGCAACGGAAACCGCAGTATGGCGGTAAAAGGCGAAGGGGCGCTTTTATACGATTTGGACGGCAGACGATTCATTGATTTTGCCGGAGCGATCGGAACGCTGAATGTCGGCCATTCCCATCCGAAGGTGGTGGAGGCCGTGAAGAAACAGGCGGAGGCTCTCATTCACCCGGGATTTAACGTCATGATGTATCCGTCTTATATTGAGCTGGCCGAAAAACTCTGCGCCATTGCGCCGGGAGATCATGCGAAAAAAGCGATTTTTCTCAACTCCGGAGCGGAAGCGGTGGAAAACGCCGTGAAAATCGCCAGAAAATATACGAAGCGCCAGGCTGTCGTCTCATTCACAAGAGGGTTTCACGGCCGCACGAACATGACGATGAGCATGACGAGCAAGGTAAAGCCTTATAAATTCGGATTCGGCCCGTTTGCCTCAGAGGTGTATCAGGCGCCGTTTCCTTACTATTATCAAAAGCCGGCCGGCATGAGCAATGAGCAGTATGACGACTTTATCATCAGCGCTTTTGATGATTTCTTTATCGCCGCAGTTGCGCCGGAAACCGTGGCCTGTGTCGTCATGGAACCGGTTCAGGGAGAAGGCGGTTTTATCATTCCTTCAAAACGTTTCGTGCAGCACGTCGCCGCTTTTTGTAAAAAACACGGCATCGTTTTTGTGGCGGATGAGATTCAGACCGGGTTTGCCAGAACGGGAACGTATTTTGCGATCGAGCATTTCGGAGCCGTTCCTGATTTGATTACCGTATCTAAATCACTCGCGGCCGGATTGCCGCTGAGCGGCGTCATCGGCCGGGCGGAAATGCTTGATGCCGCCGCGCCGGGGGAACTTGGCGGCACATATGCGGGAAGCCCTCTCGGCTGTGCGGCTGCGCTTGCCGTCTTGGACATTATTGAAGAAGAAGGGCTTAATCAGCGCTCCGAGGAGATCGGCCGCATCATTGAGCATCAGGCGCTCGAATGGAAAAAAGAGCATGCCTGTATCGGAGAAGTGCGCAGACTCGGCGCGATGGCGGCCATCGAAATTGTCAAAGATCCGGACACGCGAGAACCGGACAAAGCAAAAGCCGCGGCTGTCGCAAAAGCGGCGAATGAGAATGGGCTGCTGCTATTGACGGCAGGCATTAACGGCAACATTATCAGATTTCTGACGCCGCTTGTCGTGACGGATGAACAGCTCAAAGAAGGCCTTTCCATTATCGAAGCCGCTTTGTGAGTTCAATTATTGGAATGCCGGCGGATGGGTCTGCTATCATGAGAGTGTGAGATACATCAATAAGCATTCAATGGTTTTACTATAGCAGAGAAAGGAATGTTCAATATGCCAGAACAATTAACAGTTTACAACCCGGCAACGGGAGAGGCGATCGAAAGCATCCCTCAGCAGACGGCCGAAGATGTTGAAAAAGCGATTGAACGTTCACACAAAGCGTTTCAATCATGGTCCAAAACATCAGCGGGAGAACGTGCTTCCCTTTTGAAAAAATGGTATGAGCTGATTGTTGAAAATAAAGAAGAACTTGCGGAATTAATTACGAAGGAAAACGGTAAACCGTATGAAGAAGCGGTCGGAGAAGTTTTATACGGCGCCGGCTATATTGAATGGTTTGCCGAAGAAGCAAAACGGATTTACGGCAGAACCGTACCTGCGCCGACTACGGGCAAACGGATTGTCGTCACCCGTCAGGCGGTCGGCCCGGTAGCGGCGATCACGCCGTGGAATTTCCCGAATGCGATGATCACCCGAAAAGCCGCGCCGGCTTTGGCGGCAGGCTGTACATTCATCATCAAGCCGGCGGAAGATACGCCGCTTTCCGCTTACGCCCTTGCGCGTCTCGCATTTGAAGCGGGAATTCCGGAGGACGTGCTGCAAGTGGTGATCGGTGACGGAGCCGAAATCGGAAACGTCTTTACCAGCAGTCCGAAAATCCGCAAAATTACTTTCACCGGCTCAACGCCTGTCGGCAAAATCCTGATGAAAAACAGTGCCGACACCGTCAAACATATGTCGATGGAGCTTGGCGGACATGCGCCGCTGATCGTGGATGAAGACGCTGATCTTGATCTGGCGGTAGCCCAAACAATGGCCTCTAAATTCAGAAATGCCGGCCAAACCTGCGTCTGTGCGAACCGCCTGATCGTTCACGAATCCGTGAAAGACGAGTTTGCGAAAAAACTGAGTGAAGAAGCTGCGAAACTCAAAGTCGGAAACGGTCTTGAAAAAGGCGTAAACGTTGGTCCCGTCATCAACAAAAAAGGCTTCGATAAAATCGTCGGCCAAATTAATGACGCCGTGGAAAAAGGCGCGAAAGTGCTGACGGGCGGAACGTATGACCAAAACGATGAAAAAGGATGCTATTTCGTTACGCCGACCGTGCTGTCAAATGTAGACACATCCATGAACATCATGCATGAAGAAACATTCGGTCCGGTTGCGCCGATCGTTACGTTCTCAGATATCGATGAAGCGATCAAGCTTGCGAACGATACGCCGTTCGGGCTTGCGGCTTATTTCTTCACAGAAAACTACCGCCGCGGCATCTATATTTCTGAACAGCTTGAATACGGCATCATCGGCTGGAACGACGGCGGTCCGTCCGCGGTTCAAGCGCCGTTCGGCGGAATGAAAGAAAGCGGCATCGGCCGAGAAGGCGGTACGGAAGGCATTGAGCCGTATCTCGAAACCAAATACATGTCAATCGGACTTTAATAGCTGAAAGAGAGCCCCTGCTTCTAAGCGGGGGCTTTTTTAATTGAGCAGTCTGCCGGTGAAATCGCCGGCAGGCTTTTTTGATCTCATGGGAATAATCGGTTCGATTCCAGACAAAATAACAGCAAATACGATTGAAAGAAGGTCGCCATCATGGATATATTACTGGCTCTTCTCCCGGCTTTGTTCTGGGGGAGCATCGTGTTATTTAACGTCAAATTAGGCGGCGGGCCTTACAGTCAGACACTGGGAACGACAATCGGGGCGCTCATCGTTTCGTTTGTGTTATATCTGTTTGTCCACCCGGTGCTGTCTGTGCGGATCTTTATTGTCGGCATCGTATCGGGGCTGTTTTGGTCGCTCGGCCAAAGCAATCAGCTGAAAAGCATACAGCTGATGGGCGTTTCGAAAACCATGCCGATTTCGACGGGAATGCAGCTCGTCTCGACTTCTTTATTCGGCGTGATCGTATTCAAGGAATGGTCAACTCCTATCGCGATTACACTGGGTATTCTCGCCCTTATTTTTATCATCGTCGGTATTGTGCTCACATCTTTAGAAGATAAAAAGGGGCGGGCGGACGGAGAACCGGGAAACTTAAAAAAAGGCATTGTCATCCTGCTTATTTCCACGCTCGGTTATTTGGTATATGTCGTCGTGGCCCGGCTGTTCGGAGTATCCGGCTGGTCAGCGCTTCTGCCGCAGGCGATCGGGATGGTAATTGGCGGGCTGCTGCTGACGTACAAGCACAAACCGTTTAATAAGTACGCCCTCAGGAACATTCTGCCGGGAATCATCTGGGCGCTCGGGAATATGTTTCTGTTCATCTCACAGCCGCGCGTCGGTGTCGCGACAAGCTTTTCTCTGTCTCAAATGGGAATCGTCATCAGCACGCTCGGCGGAATCTTCATTCTCCGTGAGAGCAAAACGAAGCGTCAGCTGGTCGCCATTGCGATCGGGATTATCCTGATCATCGTGGCCGCGGTATTCTTAGGCGTTGCGAAATCAAATTCATAACAAATGCAGGAGGTTTGAACATGTACACGGATCTAAAAGGAAAAGTCGTTGCCATTACAGGAGCATCATCAGGATTAGGAAGAGCGATGGCGATCCGCTTCGGGCAGGAGCAGGCGAAAGTCGTGATTAACTACTACAGTAATGAAAAAGAGGCTCAAACCGTAAAAGAAGAAGTTCAAAAAGCGGGCGGCGAAGCGGTCATTATTCAAGGTGACGTTACAAAAGAAGAGGATGTCAAAAACATTGTGCAGACCGCGGTCAAGGAATTCGGCACATTAGATATCATGATCAACAACGCCGGCATGGAAAATCCGGTCGAGTCGCATAAAATGCCGCTAAAAGACTGGAACAAAGTCATCAACACCAACCTGACCGGCGCTTTTCTGGGATGCCGCGAAGCCATTAAATATTACGTAGAGAATGATATTCAAGGAAACGTCATTAACATGTCGAGCGTACATGAAATGATTCCGTGGCCGCTGTTTGTCCACTATGCGGCAAGTAAAGGCGGCATTAAATTAATGACGGAAACATTGGCGCTTGAGTACGCGCCGAAGCGCATCCGTGTTAACAATATCGGGCCGGGCGCCATCAATACGCCGATCAATGCGGAAAAGTTTGCGGATCCCGTTCAGAAAAAAGATGTGGAAAGCATGATTCCGATGGGGTATATCGGTGAGCCGGAAGAAATCGCGGCTGTCGCCGTCTGGCTTGCTTCAAAGGAATCAAGCTACGTGACCGGCATTACGCTGTTTGCTGACGGCGGAATGACACAATATCCGTCATTCCAGGCAGGCCGCGGATAAGAAAAAAAGCGATCGCAGCTCTTATGAGCCGGATCGCTTTTTGCTTTATGCGCGTTTTTTCTTAACAAGCGCCGCGATGGAAAGGATAATCGCCGCAGCTGACAGAACGATGGCCGCGATATCAAGCGCTGATACGCCGGATTTGCTTTCTTCTTTTGACTGTTCAGCTCCGTGCGCATCCGTCACGTTGGCCGCTTTTGTGATTTTCGTAATCGAGTGAGGCGTGTCAGCTTTTTCATCACCCGTCCATTCTACAATGCTGCCGTCTTTGTAATATTGGTAGGCGTCCCAAGCGGCATCCCCGGTCTTTTCAGGGTTTTTCGCAACAAATGTGAACTGCTGGAATTGGCCGGGCTGAATGCCGCCGTTCTTCGCTTCCCAAGTGACGGAGACCGCTTTGTCATCATGCTTTGATACGGACGTTTTCCAGCCCGGAATCGGCTGGTACTGCTGAAATTCAACGCCCGCAGGCATTTTCAGCACGACTTTCGTTGTCGGCTCATTTTTTTCCACAGGCACTTTCATCGTGTACGTTTCCCAGGAACCCGCCGCGGATTCCGCGGGTTTGACTGAGACGTGGGCGCTTGCTGTTGCCGTAAAACCGATGAGTGACAGGGTTATGGCAGACATGAATACTAAAGCCTTTTTTTTCAACATGAGATACACTCCTTAGTTTGTGGTTGAGAATATTTGATTGATTTCATTAAAGTCGTTTGTCAGTCCGTGGACTTTGATCTTCCAGTTTCCCTTTTCGGTGATGGACATATTGGCGGCTTCGAATGTGCCTTCCTTCGTTTTTTTCAAATCAAAGGTGCTTTCATGCTGTTTGCCGCTGAAGCCCGTCTGATAAACCGTCACCGTAAATTGCTGAATGTCTTTCACAAGGCTGCCGTTGTGATCGGTGACAATGACTTGAAATTCATTTTTACCCGGCTGGTTCGGCGTTATGTGCAAGGACAGGGTTTCCCCGTTTCCGATCATGTCTGAGCCGTTAAAAGGCAATGGCGCAGGCGGCGGCGGGCTGGGCAGGCTTGTGAAGACGGCGGTTGTAAATAACACCGCAATCCCTATTACCCATTCGGCCTTTATTGTGCCGCTGATGCTTTTGTTTCTGCGGAGTTTTGTCATCCATACGTGAATGGCGCCGAGAGCAAGCATGATGACAAACAGTCCGATTTTCAAAAGAAGCGTCTTGCCGTAAGCGGTGTGAAAGAGTGAATCAAACGAACGGATAATGAAAAATCCGTTCAGCACACCTGAAAATAAAAGCACGCCGACAGAGGCGAATGCCCAAGGGGAGAACCGTCTGACCGTTTCCCAGGCGATGGTTTTATCGGTGTTTCTCCACTCTGATGAAAGAAGCAGCACAAGCGCGGCTATACCGCCCGTCCATACAGACGCGGCTGATAAATGGAGAAAGTCCATTGTGATGCCGACCGCTTTTTCGTCAATGACCGCCGCATGTCCGGCAAATGCTTTTGCCAAAAGCGAAGCGAAAAAGAACAATAGCGGCGCCGTCCAGTACGCAAATGACCGAAATGCTTTCTTCTTCAACAGCGGGATCATGGACACAGCAAGCAGGATAAATAAGCTGATCTGGATCATCCAGACATACCCGCCGGCCGTTTTCAGAAGCGTTTCTTTTACATAGTCCGGCTGAAACGCGGCGCTCCAAGCGCCGCCCGCGTTTTCTTTCGTCTGGATCGGGAGCTGGCAGACAAGCGCGAGTCCCATTAAACATAAAGAGATAACGAGCAGCTTTACGGTTCGGCTGTTTTTTGATGAACTTTCATTTTTTCTGAACCAAAACAGATGGAAAAAGGCCGTGCCGATAAACAGGGAGAGAGCGGTGTACAAAATACCGCGGTCGATGGCCGCTTCGGGGTGGAGGGCCGCTTGCGATGATGTTTTCTCCTGAAGGTCTCCGCCGGCTTTCCCGATACTGAAAGGAATGACGCCGGATACCGGGTGTCCGTCAGCTGACACCGCGTTCCATTCCGCTCTGTAAATATCATGCGGCAGATTTTTTTTCAAAGCCGCGGTCATGATGCGGGAATCATTTTTTTGAATCACCGTTTTGCCCGCATCGACCCGTTCGCCGGATGAATTATAGACCTTAATGGAGTGGAAGCCTTCTTCAATCTGTTCATTAAACTCAATTTCAATCTGCTTTGGCGCTTGTTTTAATTCGCTGTTCTCACCCGGATTTGAGTTTGTGATGTAGGCGTGGGCGAAGCTTGTTTTCGGAATCAAAACAAGGAACAGCAAAAAGATGAGCCAGCGTTTGTTCTGTCTCATGGCTGGTGACACCGCCTTCCGGTTGGTTGTTGTTATGTCTTGCTGCAGGTGCATCCTTTCTGCCTGTCGTGTAAGATGATGTCCGCTGCCTTGTCAAAAGTGCAAATGACCCCGCCGAAGCCTTTTTGAAACCGTTCCGCGTAATCAAGCGTTGAGAAAGGAATCGCCTGAGGCCGGCAGCAATGAAGGTCAATGTCGGCATCGACTAAAAAGTATGCAGAAGCGGCCGTCAGCGTCGTTTGGAGAAGGAAATCCTTACAAATGACGTGGGACACTTCTTCCTTTTTATCCTCATACCGCAAAATCGCGCAATGAATGCAGCACATCTGCTCAACGTTCTGTGAAACGGTAATAAGCTGAACGGAATATGAATGCTGAATCGGCCGCAGGCAATAGCCGCATTGATTGGCGCTTTGTTCTGAAGCGGGCGGGAGCGTAATGCCGCCGGGTGTCCGGATAATCCGGTTTGCATCCGCCAGCTGATTGACGTCTCTGTACACGGTCATCTCGGAGACGCCGAATCTCTCGCTGATGTCAGAGATTTTCAGCGCGCCCTCTTCTTTCAGCCATTCAAGCAATGTTTGCTGTCTGTTAATCGGAAGCAATTCTGCATCCTCCTTTTTATGCGAATGAGTGATGAACCTCCTTCTAAGAGTAGATGTTTTCACAAATGTGTACAAGAGCCTGATGATAAAATATGTGAAAATATGTTGAACAATCACAAATGTAAAACGCGGAGACAGACTCTGTTATAATAGAAGAGTTGAATGGAGGAATAAACATGAAAGAAACGACCTGCCCGAACTGCGGCAAGCCGATTACAGGCGACATGGTCAGATCATCCATAATCCCGTGCCAGTTTGATTGCGGGCACTGCCATGTGAAATTGCGTGAATATAAAGTATCAGCTCCGATTATGGCTGTTGCCATTGCGATAACGGTCCTTTTGATTTATCTTGTGCAGATGGCCCGAACCGCTGTCATGCCGATGTTTCCGGCGGCGCGGTATGTGCCGGCCGCCATTTTCGCGCTCGTATGCGCATATCCGGTGTTCATTGTCAGTGAGCGGCTCATTGCGAAACTCGTCGTTACAAAAGGACACATTATATACAGAAAGCGGTAAGACACCTTGTTATGAGGTGTCTTTTTTTAGTTAAGGATTTGTCACACTCTATGTGCCAAACTCCTCTTTACTTTTCATTGAATGAGGATTGTAAGCGTTTTATGATGAAGACACAGGGGAGAAAGAAACCCCATGTCTTATTTATTTCATCTTAAGGCGAGCATACAGGGAGGGAATTGACATGCAGCAAGAACAGCAAGCTGGCATGAAAGTGAAGATACAGCGGTTCGGCAGTTATTTAAGCGGTATGATCATGCCGAATATCGGCGCATTTATCGCGTGGGGAATTATCACCGCGCTGTTTATTCCTAAGGGATGGTTTCCGAATCCGCAGCTGAATACATTGGTAAGCCCGATGATTACGTATCTTCTGCCGCTTTTAATCGCATATACGGGCGGAAAAATGATTTACGATCATCGCGGGGGAGTCGTCGGGGCGACGGCCGCCATCGGAGTCATTGTCGGAGCAGACATTCCGATGTTCTTAGGCGCAATGATTATGGGGCCTTTGGGCGGTTATCTCATTAAACAAGTAGATCGTTTATTTAAAGATAAAGTCAGACAGGGTTTTGAAATGCTGATCAACAACTTCACGGCGGGAATTATCGGCGCTGTGCTGACAATTATCGCGTTTTATGCGATCGGCCCGGTCGTCCTGTCTCTTAACAAATTGCTGGCGGCGGGTGTGGAAGTCATTGTCCATGCGAATTTGCTGCCGATTGCAAGCGTTTTCGTTGAACCGGCGAAAGTCCTGTTCCTCAATAACGCGATCAACCACGGCATTTTAAGTCCGATCGGAATCGAGCAGGCCGCAAAAGCGGGTAAATCCATTCTGTTCTTAGTGGAAGCGAACCCCGGGCCTGGACTCGGTATTTTACTGGCATACATGTTCTTTGGAAAAGGCTCTTCAAAATCGACGGCTCCGGGAGCGGCGATCATTCATTTCTTCGGGGGGATTCATGAAATCTATTTCCCTTACATTTTGATGAAACCGATGTTGATCCTCGCGGCGATCGCGGGAGGAGCGAGCGGACTGCTCACATTCTCGATTTTTAACGCGGGACTTGTCGCGGCATCATCGCCGGGCAGCATCATCGCCATTTTAGCGCTGACGCCGAAAGGAAGCTATCTCGGTGTGCTGGCGGGCGTCATCGTTGCAGCCGCCGTATCGTTTATCGTATCGGCCCTTATTCTGAAATCATCTAAAGCGGGTGAAGAAGATCTGACAGCCGCCGCGGAAAAAATGCAGGAAATGAAAGGCAGAAAAAGCGAAGCGGCCGCTGCGTTGGCAGATACAGAGGAAGAGCCTGAAAGCGGCGCAGCCGATATTTCCGCTGACCAAGTCAGCCGCATTATCTTCGCGTGTGATGCGGGTATGGGATCGAGCGCAATGGGCGCGTCCATTTTAAGAAACAAAGTGAAAAAAGCAGAGCTGGATATTGATGTGACAAATACGTCGATCAATAATCTTCCGGATGACGCGGATATCGTCATTACGCATAAGGACCTGACTGACCGCGCGAAAGCGAAGCGGCCGCAGGCGGTGCACATTTCGGTTGATAATTTCTTAAACAGTCCGAAATACGATGAACTGATTGAAAAGCTTAAAAACTAATCAAACAGAAAGAGGGATTTTCATCATGGAAGTATTGGCTAAAGCGAACATCAAACTGAACCAAACAGTGAACTCAAAAGAGGATGCCATCCGCCTGGCGGGACAGACATTAATTGATAACGGTTACGTGAAAAACGGCTACGTGGAAAAAATGTTCGAACGTGAAGAAACATCATCCACTTTTATGGGGAATTTCATTGCAATCCCGCACGGCACGGAAGACGCGAAGGAAGAAGTGCTTCATTCAGGCATTTCCATCATCCAGATTCCGAATGGTGTTGAATACGGTGAAGGCAATACGGCAAAGGTCGTTTTCGGCATCGCCGGAAAAAACAATGAGCACTTAGACATTTTGTCAAACATCGCCATCATCTGCTCAGAGGAAGAAAACATCGAACGGCTGATCAGTGCAAAAACGGAAGAAGAACTGGCCGCTATTTTCAGCGAGGTGAACTGACATGATTGCCCTTCATTTCGGAGCGGGAAACATCGGGCGGGGCTTTATCGGCGCCCTGCTCCATCATTCCGGCTATGATGTTGTTTTCGCTGATGTGAATGAAACGATGGTCGGCCTTCTTAATGAAAAGAAGGAATATACCGTGGAGCTTGCCGACGGCGGCCGGCAGACAGAAACCATCGGCCCCGTTTCAGCCATCAACAGCGCGAAGCAAGAACAAGAGCTGTACAGGCTGATCAATGACGCGGCGATCATTACGACGGCAGTAGGACCGAATGTTCTCAAATTCATCGCCCCGTCAATTGCGGAAGGGCTGAAGCGCAGAACGTCCTCTGAGCCTCTGAATATCATCGCCTGTGAAAATATGATCGGCGGCAGCAGTTTTTTGAAAAAAGAGGTTTTCGGACATTTGACGGAAGCGGAGCGGGAACTGGTGAATCAGAAGGTCGGCTTCCCGGATTCCGCGGTGGATCGGATCGTGCCGATTCAGCACCATGAGGACCCGCTGAAAGTATCCGTAGAGCCGTTTTTTGAATGGGTCATAGACAGAACCGGCTTTGCCGGCGGTCAGCCGGCACTGAAAGGCGCATTGTTTACGGATGATCTTACGCCGTTTATTGAACGGAAGCTGTTTACCGTCAATACCGGCCATGCCGTTACGGCTTACGTCGGCTATCAGCGCGGATTAAAAACCGTCAAAGAAGCCATCGACCACCCTGAAATCCGGCGTGTCGTGTACGATGCCCTTTCAGAAACGGGCGAGTACCTGGTAAAAGCGTACGGCTTTAAGCAAGCCGAACACGAGCAGTACATGAAGAAAATCATCAGCCGTTTTGAAAATGAATACATCACGGATGATGTGACGAGGGTCGCCAGATCACCGCTCAGAAAACTCGGAGCGAATGATAGATTAGTAGGGCCGGCCAAAAAAATAAAAGAACCGAACGCGCTGGCAGAAGGCATCGCCGCCGCCCTGCGCTTTGACTATAAGGATGATCCGGAAGCGGTTGAGCTGCAAAAGCTTATCGCGGAAAAAGGCACGAGCGCGGTTCTTCAAGACATTTGCGGTATTCAGCCGCATGAACCGCTGCACGGCATCGTACTTAAAAAGCTGAATCAATAAGATGAATCCGCGTCGGGGGACGCGGGTTTTTTTCTTCTGTTATAATGTGAGGGAAGGGAGGCTGCGTGATGAATGAGGAGCTTTTGCCCCATCGTTATCCGTTTCTTTTGATTGACGGCATGAAGAACAGCGAAGCCGGAAAATGGGCGGCTGCTTATAAATACATCAGTGAAAATGACTGGTTTATGTCAGAATCACAGAGAGAGATGCCGTTTTCGCTCATCGTTGAAGCAATGGCCCAAACGGCCGCCTGCGCGGGGATTACAGGTGAAAACAGTCTCGGCCTGCTGTCTGCGGTGAAGAAAGCGGAAAGATTAGGTGCCGCTTTGCCGGGAGACCGTCTGGATCTTTTGTTTGAAGTCACGCGAATCAGGCGCGGGTTTGTATTCGGCCGGGCGAAAGCGTCCGTTGCCGGGAAGCCTGTCGCGGAAGCTGAGATCAGCATATTTATCCAGCCATCGTAAAAAAAGCCGCCTTCAGCGGCGGCTTTCGGACAAGCCTGTCATTTTGTATCATAATCTCTTTCACTTTGTGAATTGTTCCTTTGGTCGTGTTTGTGTTTTTCGTCATTGGCGTTTTCCTTCAGCTCTTCCAGCGGAATCGGATCGGTTAAATCATGATGTTCAGGATTTTCATTCGGTTTGTTCTTCTGTTTTCTTTCTTTCATCCTTCATCACCTCAATAGTTCTTTTCCTCAACGTTCTCCCCGCCAAACGTCAGGGAGCGGTTTTTTGTTCCTGTGGGTCATATGTATTAAAATAGAAACGACTACATTATAAAAAGTGAGGTACATATATGCCGATACAAAGAGAAGACGCAGATATTAAACTGATCGCGATTGATATGGACGGAACCCTGCTCAATGACGAGCAGCTCATCCCGGAGGAAAACCGGCGGGCGATCAAGGAAGCGGAGGCGAAAGGAATTCACGTCGTCATCAGCACCGGACGCACGCTGATGACCTGCCGCGAGCTGGCTGAGTCTCTCGAGCTGTCATCCTTTTTAATTACGGCAAACGGCAGCGAAATCTGGGATTCCAACTTTGAGCTGGTTGAGCGCAAGCTTCTGCATACCGATCATATTCAAAAATTATGGGATCTGAGAAATAAGCACAACACGAATTTCTGGGCCTCTACCGTCGATAGAGTATGGAGAGGGGAATTCCCGGAAACGATTACGGATCACCAGTGGCTCAAGTTCGGATTTGAAATCGAGGATGACGATGTGCGGAATGAGGTGCTGAAAGAGCTGAAGGAAAACAAGGAGCTCGAAATCACAAACTCCAGCCCGATCAATATCGAAGTCAATGCGCTCGGCATTAATAAAGCGGCAGCGCTTGCGAAGGTTTCGGAAAAACTCGGCTTCACGATGGAAAATGTGATGGCAATGGGCGACAGTCTGAATGACATTGCCATGATTGAAAAGGCGGGCGTCGGCGTCGCCATGGGAAATGCGCAGGACATCGTGAAAGAAACGGCTGACTGGGTGACTGATGTCAACACGGAAAACGGGGTCGCCAAAGCGATCCGCCACTGGGTGCTGTAATAGAAAAAAGAGGGTCTCTGTATGAGGCTCTCTTTTTTGTTTTGTCACATTTCTGACTAGGTCCATGGTAGGTTTTCTGACAAAAGGATGTTCAAATCTGTCAGAATTGATATAATGAAAAAAGTCCAATAATTCGGAATAGTCGTTCCGAATAGCGGAATGATAATAAAATAAAACGTTTACAATACAGGAGGGATCTTATGTTTCAGATTGACATCAATTGTGATTTAGGAGAAAGTTTCGGTGCTTATAAGATCGGGCTTGATGAAGAGATTTTGGATTATGTGACATCTGCAAACATCGCCTGCGGCTTTCATGCGGGTGATCCCACCGTGATGCGCAAAACAGTTGCGCTTGCGGCGGAGAAAGGCGTGAAAATCGGCGCTCATCCCGGGCTGTTCGATCTTCAGGGATTCGGGCGGAGGCAGATCGCGATTACGCCCGAGGAAGCGTATGATCTGACACTGTACCAAATCGGCGCGCTGTCAGGATTTTTAAAAGCAGAAGGTGTCGCGATGCAGCATGTGAAGCCGCACGGCGCTTTATATAATATGGCCGCCGTCAACCGCGGTCTGTCAGATGCGATCGCTCAAGCGGTTTTTCATTTTGATCCCGGACTTATTTTATTCGGACTTTCCGGAAGCGAGCTGATTAAAGCGGGGGACCGAATCGGACTGCAGACGGCAAGTGAAGTGTTTGCGGACCGCACCTATCAGAAAGACGGCACGCTGACGCCGCGTTCACAGCCGGATGCGCTGATTCAGGATGACAAAAAAGCGGTCGGGCAAGTGATCCGAATGGTGAAAGACAATACGGTGACATCTGCGGAGGGACAAGCTGTAAACCTGAAAGCGGACACCGTCTGTATTCACGGAGACGGCGCCCATGCGCTCACATTCGCAAAAACGATCAGAAAAGAACTAAAAGCGGCTGACATTCAAATCAGCGCGCTTGCAAAAGACTGAGCAGCAGAGGGAGGAAGACAGCATGGAACAAAAGAAAAAAACAGCCGGAAAGGCTCCCGGCAGATGGTCGCTGCTTTTAGGCGCGACATTTCTGATGGCGACATCTTCAATCGGGCCCGGCTTTCTGACGCAAACGGCCACGTTCACCAATACATTGGCGGCAAGCTTCGGCTTTATCATTTTAATCTCCATTATTTTGGACATTTTCGCACAGACCAATGTGTGGCGGATTATCGCAGTTTCCGGAAAGCGCGGCCAAGAGATTGCAAATATGGTGCTCCCGGGCGCCGGTTATGCCATTGCTTTTCTGGTCGTGCTCGGCGGACTTGCGTTTAATATCGGAAACATTGGCGGCGCGGGTCTCGGCCTTCAAGTATTATTCGGGATCAAACCGGAAATCGGCGCTTTAATCAGCGCTGCGGTCGCGGTTCTGATTTTCGTCATAAAGGAAGCCGGAAAAGTCATGGACCGTTTTATGCAAATCGCCGGAATCGTCATGATCATATTAACGGTGTATGTTGCCGTAACGACGGCCCCGCCGGTCGGACACGCCGTTGCGAAAACCTTTATGCCTGATCATATCAGTGTGCTGGCGATCGTGACCCTTGTCGGCGGCACGGTCGGCGGATACATTACATTTGCCGGCGGCCACCGTTTACTTGATTCAGGCATCCAAGGGAAGGAAGTCATTCCTCAGGTCACGAAAAGCTCCATCACAGGTGTCTTAATTACATCTATTATGCGGATTGCCCTGTTTCTCGCCGTGCTCGGCGTCGTCTCAAAGGGCCTGCGTATTGATCCCGATAATCCCGCGGCTTCTGTATTCCGGCTTGCAGCGGGAAATGTCGGCTATAAAATTTTCGGCGTCATCATGTGGTCTGCCGCTATTACGTCCGTCATCGGCGCGGCATATACATCGGTGTCATTCTTCAAATCGTTCTCGGCAAAAATCGAAAAGCATTCACACGGCGTCATTATCGGTTTTATCATCGTATCCACGCTCATTTTTGTCACGATCGGCCAGCCTGCCAAAATTCTGGTCGCGGTCGGTTCGCTTAACGGTTTAATTCTGCCGCTTGCGTTAGCGATGATTCTGTTGGGCGCTTATAAGAAAAAAATCGTCGGCGATTACAAGCATCCAGTCTGGCTCACTATTGCGGGGGCGACAGTCGTCGTTGTCATGGCGATTATGGGCATCTATACATTATTCTCGCAATTGCCGCAGCTATGGAGCTGATGACATGAAAAAACATATGAGTGACATGACTCCCGAAGAAGTCAGACAGCTTATCAGGAAGGGGCAGATGACCGGGCCGACGGCAGGATGGGCCGCTTCTTATGCACAAGCCAATCTCGTCGTTTTGCAAAAGGATCTTGCCTTTGATTTTCTCTTATTCTGCCAGCGCAATCAAAAGCCGTGTCCGGTGCTTGACGTGACGGATACGGGCTCACCCGTACCGGCTGTTGCGGCGCCGGGAGCTGATATCCGGACGGACTTTCCGAAGTACAGGATTTATCGGCATGGCGTGCTTACTGAAGAGGTAACGGATATCACCCGGTATTGGAAGGATGATTTTGTCGGGTTTTTGATCGGCTGCAGCTTTTCATTCGAGCAAGCCCTTATCAATCAGCAAATTCCCATCAGGCACATCGATGAGGGAGTGAATGTTCCCATGTATATAACAAACATTGACTGTGTTCCGGCCGGGCGGTTTTCAGGAAAGATGGTCGTCAGCATGAGGCCGATTCCGGAAAGGCTTGCAGTCCGCGCGGCGCAGGTCACGTCACGTTTTCCCGCCGTACACGGCGCCCCCGTCAGCATCGGAAATCCGAAAAGCATCGGCATCAGCGATTTGAATCAGCCGGACTTCGGCGATGCCGTGACGGTGCGGGAAGGCGAAGTTCCCGTATTCTGGGCGTGCGGCGTTACACCGCAGGCGGTGATCATGGAAGCAAAGCCTGAGATCGTGATGACGCATTCACCGGGGCACATGCTGATCACCGATATCCGGAATGAATCGCTTGCTGTTCTGTAAGTGAGAAAGAAAACAACGAGGTGATGACAATGATGCAGTATAGCGGCAATACAGCGCTTGATATACAGCCGCACGGTGATTCCGCCGTTATCATCCGCTTTGGCGGGCAAATCAGCGAAGAGGTTAACAGCCGGGTTCATGCGGCGGCGGCCTGTATTGAAGAACGGCCGTTTCCGGGCTTCGTTGAATGTATCCCGGCATTTACGAGCTTAACGATCTTTTATGATGTGTATGCCGTCTCAAATATAAAAAAAGGCGTCTCTCCTTTTGCATTGGCCAAGAAAGAAGTGATAGAACGCCTCAGCCATTTAAAGACCGACAGGCAAAAAGAGCGCCGGGTAATGGAAATCCCCGTTTGCTACGGCGGTGATTTCGGTCCTGATTTAGAAGAGGTCGCTAAGATGAACGATCTGACGCCGGAAGACGTCATCCGCATTCATACCGAAGGCGAATATCTCGTCTATATGCTCGGATTCGCGCCGGGATTTCCGTTTTTAGGAGGAATGTCTGAGCGGATCAGAGCGCCGAGAAAGTCGTCGCCAAGGCCGTCAATCCCGGCCGGTTCAGTAGGAATCGCCGGAATGCAGACCGGTGTGTATCCGATATCCACTCCCGGCGGCTGGCAGCTGATCGGTAGCACCCCGCTTCGGCTTTTCAGGCCGGAAGAACATCCGCCAAGCCTGTTGAGAGCGGGCGATACGGTGAAATTCGTCCGAATCACAGCAGAAGAATACAGCCGCATCAAGGAGGGAGCCGAATGAGCATGAAAGTGGTGAAGCCCGGTCTTCTGACGACGATTCAGGATACGGGGCGAACGGGGTACCAGAAATACGGTGTACTGGGAAGCGGCGCAATGGATACGATCTCTCTGCGCATTGCCAATCTTCTTGCCGGAAATAAAGAAACAGAAGCAGGACTGGAAATTACGCTAATGGGGCCCGGTCCTTCCTTTGAGCTTTCAGAACCGGCAGTCATTGCCGTCACGGGGGCTGATTTCGCCTTTCATATTAATGGAGAACCGGCCCCTCTGTGGAAACCGGTTCTTGTAAAGGAAAACAGCGTTGTTTCATTTGGACCGTGCAAGATGGGGAGCCGCGCTTATCTCGCCGTCGCGGGGGGATTTGACGTGCCCGCCGTCATGGAAAGCAAAAGCACGTATGTCAGAGCGGGGATCGGCGGCTTTTACGGAAGAGCCCTGCAAAAGGATGATGAACTTCCGCTCGGCAGTATGACGCAGTGCTCGGAAATCATCGCGCACCGTTTGAGCGATTCTCTCGGGCAGCATGGTTTCTCAGCGCCTGATTGGTCTGTCAGCAGCAGAGGTTTTCTGCCGCTGAAAAAAAATCCGGTCATTCGTATGCTTGAAGGGGCGCAATTTCATGCTTTTACAGAAGAAGCAAAATCACGTTTTTACAAAGAGCCGTTTACGGTCACGCCGCAGTCCGACCGAATGGGCTACCGGCTGAAGGGCGCTCCGCTTGAATTACAGGAGCCGCTTGAAATGGTATCTGAGGCCGTGACATTCGGGACGGTGCAGGTGCCGCCGGACGGCAATCCGATTATTCTGCTGGCTGACAGGCAGACGACGGGAGGCTACCCGCGAATGGCGCATATTATATCCGCCGATCTTCCTCTTGCCGCCCAAACGATGCCGGGCGAACATATCACGTTCTCGGCCGTTTCGCTGGAGGAAGCGGAAATGCTGCTTTTGGAGAGGGAACAGCAGATAAAGGAGCTGAAAGCCAGGCTCAAAATGGAATGGCTGATCTGACAAAGGGGCTAAAGACCATGGAAAACAAAAACAAAACCGTCATCAAATCAATGGAGCTGCTTCATTTGTTTCTGACTGAACCAAGCCTGAGCCTAAATGAGCTTGTTTCTCGATCGGAGATGCCGAAGACCTCGGTTCACCGGATGGCAAGTTCACTGGAGGAAATGGGATTTCTCACCCGGGCAGCGGACGGCCGTTATCAGCTGGGTCTGATCTTTTTGCAATTCGGCCAGCTTGTCTCTGAGCGTCTGGACATCAGGAAAATAGCCAAGCCGATAATGGAAGAGCTGTGCGGTGAAGTGGATGAAGCCGTTCAGCTGATTATGAGGGACGGCGATGAAGCCATTTACGTTGAAAAAATTGAAGGCACCCAAACCGTCCGGCTGTTTACCGCAATCGGCCGCCGCTCGCCGCTGTACGCGGGGGCGTGCGCCAGAAGCATTTTATCGTTTCTGCCGAGAGAGGAGATTGACACATACCTTCAGAAGACAGAGTTTGCCGCAATTGCCTCAGGCACGATGACGAATCCGGCTGAACTGCTTCAATCTATTGAAACGTCATTACAATCAGGGTATACGATCAGCTATTCGGAATTAGAGGATTACACGGCGGCGATTGGGGCGCCTATTTTCAACCACGAAGGAAAGGTGGCGGCGGGAATCAGCATCGCCGGCTTTGAAGCCAGGTTTTCAGAGGATCGGCTGCCGTATTTAACGGAAAAGGTCAAAGCCGCGGCACAGCATATTTCTGAGAAATTGGGGTATTGACCGAGCCAATTTTCCTTCGCTCGCGTACATTACAATATCGACAGTAATGAGTGGAGGAAAGTAAATGGGACTTGTTTATACGGCGCTAGGGGATTCTTTGACGACGGGAAGGGGATCCGGGCCGTTTTCCCCCGGCTTTGTTCAGCGGTTCGGGTGTATGATGGCAGAAGATTTACAGACAAGGACCGAGGTATCCATCTTTGCCAAGTCAGGCCTTGAGACGGGAGAAATTCTCGGGCTTATGTCCTTGCCGTACATTCAGAGGCGGATTCAGGCTGCTGATATGATTACGATTACGGGCTGCGGCAACGATTTGATCGATTCGGTTCGGGCGTATCAGCAAACGAAAGACGCTTCGGTGTTCGCCGGCGTGTCCCGTCACTGCCATGAGAACTTTGAAAAGATGATTGCCAAGATCGCTGCCTTAAAAGAAACGCACCCCTCTCCTTATGAGATCCGCGTTTTCAATTTATACAATCCTTTTCCGGGCATCTCCATTGCGGAAAAATGGATATCTTCTTATAATGCGCACCTCAGCACACTCGCATCAGCGCCGCACGTCAAAATTGCCGATGTCCACAGCGCTTTCAAAGGAAAGCTGAACGAATATCTCTCTCATGACCGCGTACATCCCAACAGCAGAGGATATGAAGTCATGGCATGCGTCCTGCGGGGGCTCGGATACGGAAGCCTCGCCCGCTCATAACCGCGCGCTCCTTTTCATCGGGAGCGCGCTTTTCGTTCTCCTTAAAACAAACTTAAAATTGTCCGACTTTCGTTCTATCCGTGCAAAAAGTACGCTAGAATAATGGGGGATAAAGACAGAAATAGAATTGTGTTCAAAAAATGATAACAGAAAGGATGGATTGCTTTGCTGCGCGCCTTAAAACTGTCACTTGCGATGCTGATTATTATACTTGCGGCCGCCGCATTTACGTATGCGGAACATACCTCTGTCATACAGCCGGTTATGCTCGTGTTTCTCGGTGCGGTCATGTTCATTCAGGGACTGGAAGAAAAGCGGAAGGAAAACGACGGTTCGGGGAGATTCAATATCTATACCGCTGTTTTTGTATGGTCGATCTCCTTAATCGGTTTTACGCTTCACGCGATCTGAGTTTGATAGATCCTCAAAATGTTCCACAACGGGAAATGGTGAATAAAAACGGTGAAGTAAGGCTTTCCATTCCTGATATTCCGGTGATCCGCGAAAGCCTTTTGTATGATCCTCCAATGTCTCCCATTCCACAAGCAGCAAATATTTATGCGTCTTTTCCATACATTTGGACAAGGAATGGGACAGATAACCTTTCATGCCCGATATAATCGGCTCCGCCCGGCGGAATGCCTCTTCGAATTCCCCTTCAAAGCCTTCTTTTACATGCAGCATGGCTGCTTCTCTGATCATCTGAAATTCCCCCTTTTTTAATAGATACATTGTATAAGTATATGGACCGTGATGGCTGGAAAAACAAAAAAATTTTAAACGCTATAAGAAAAAAATCCTTGCCAGCCTGATTTGATTTAGGAGAAAATAACAATTGGAAGGCAGGGGAATTAACAGTGAAAAAAGGATTATACCTATTACTTTTACTCGCAGGAATCCTAGGTTTGATCGGCTGTTCGAAAACGGAGTCGGCCGAAGACAGAATGAAAGATTTCGTGAAAGACTGGAACGGCGGTCATTACGATAAGATGTACCAAAGCCTCACACAGGATGAAAAGAAAAAATTGTCCAAAAAGGATTTTGTAAAACGATATGAAACCATCTATGAACAAGCAGGGGTCAAAAATCTGAAAGTCACTGCCGAAAAACAGGACGAAGACGATAAGAAAAAAGATGACCTTCAGCACATCGATTATAAAGTCAGCATGGATACAAAAGCAGGGAAGGTCGCCTTTGAAAACACGGCCGTCCTGAAAAAAGAAAAAACAGACGATGGAGAAGCATGGAACATCGACTGGAATCCTTCTTTTATTTTCAAACAGCTTTCCGACGACAAAACCGTGCAGATCGCAAATGAAGAACCGAAGCGCGGGCAAATCTACGACAAAGACGGCAAAGGCCTCGCTGTGAATACGGAGGTGCCGGAAATCGGCATTATTCCGGGAAAACTCGGCAAGGATAAAGACAGCGTAATCAAAAAACTGTCTGAAAAACTGGACCTTTCTGAAGACGATATAAAAAGCAAGCTGAATCAGGGCTGGGTAAAAGACGACTCCTATGTCCCGGTTCAAAAAATCAGACCGGATGACGAAAGCAAGGTCAAGAGCCTGCTTTCATTAGACGGCGTGACGAAAACGACAGTCAGCTCCCGCTACTATCCGTACGGCGAAAAAGCGGCCCACCTGACCGGGTATATTAAAACGATCACAGCGGAGGATCTGAAAAAAGCAAAAGACGGCCAATACAGCGACACCTCCAAAATCGGCATCGCCGGCCTTGAGAATGTATATGAAGACAAGCTGCGCGGCACGACCGGCTGGAAAATTTACGTTCCGCAAACGGGTGAGGTCATCGCTGAAAAGAAAGCCAAAAACGGGCAGGATATTCATGTAACGATTGACATGAAAACGCAGACGAAGCTGTATGATTCCATGAAAGATGACAGCGGAGCGGCAGTCGCCCTCGAACCGCAAACGGGAGAGACCCTCGCGCTTGTCAGCGCTCCGTCTTATGACCCGAACGGCTTTATCTTCGGCTGGAACAGCAAAGAATGGAAAAAGCTGAATGAAGATAAAAACAATCCGTTTTCAGCGAAATTCAACAAACTCTATGCGCCGGGATCAACGATTAAACCGATTGCCGCGGCAGTCGGCCTGACAAACGGAACGTTGAAAGCATCAGAAAAGAAAAAAATCACCGGAAAAGAGTGGCAGAAAGATTCAAGCTGGGGCGGCTACCATGTCACACGCGTATCAGAGCGTCTGAATGAAGTGGATCTCGAAAACGCGCTGATTACCTCGGACAACATCTACTTTGCGCAAAATGCCATAGATGCCGGAGCTGACGCGTTTACAAAAGGATTAAAATCATTTGGTTTTGATGAAGACATTCCATACCAATTTCCGATTGAAAAATCGTCAATCGCTAACGGCAAGCTTGATTCCGAGATTCTTCTCGGAGATACGGGCTACGGCCAGGGGCAGATGCTGATGTCTCCGCTGCATTTAGCGGCTGACTATACCGCATTTGTAACAGACGGAAATCTCGTCAAACCGACATTAATCAAAGACGGAGAAAAAACACCGCAAATCTGGCATAAGCAAGTGGTATCCAAAGCCAATGCCGAAGAAATCACAAAAGGGCTGAGAGGCGTCGTTGAAGATCCGCGCGGCTCTGCATATCAGCCGGTCGTAAGCGGCATTAACGTAGCCGGAAAAACCGGTACAGCCGAGCTGAAAACGTCTAAAGAAGATAAAGACGGCAAAGAAAACGGCTGGTTTGTCGGCTACGACTATAAAAAGAAAGACCTCTTGATCGCCATGATGATTCAAGACGTCAAAAAACGCGGCGGAAGCCATTACGTCGTTGAAAAAGCGAAACAGCAGTTTCAGAACCGGTAAATGACGATTTTTCCGGGCTGAAAGGAAAATCGGCCGCCGAAGCAGAATGAAACAGCATGGGCAATTCCTGAAACAGAGATACAAGAGGCTCACTAAGAAAAAGGGGGATTTCACATGCAGCGTATTCAATTGGCTGAAGATCTGGAATTTTCAAGAGTGATACACGGGCTTTGGCGTCTGAACGAATGGAATTATTCGGACGGGGAGCTGCTGAATCTGATTGAATGGTGTATCAGCCAAGGCATCACCACCTTCGACCATGCCGATATATACGGCAGTTATACGTGTGAAAAGCTGTTCGGCGGCGCTTTATCCCTTTCGCCCTCAATAAGGGAGCGAATCGAAATCGTCACAAAATGCGGGATTGTCATTGAGTCGCCGGAACGGCCCGGAAACAAGTCGCATCATTATAATACGTCGAAGTCTCATATCTTAGCGTCGGCGGAGCAGTCGCTCTTGAATCTGAATACGGATTATCTGGATGTGCTGCTCATTCACAGGCAGGACCCGCTTATGGACCCGGAGGCTGTAGCTGAAGCGTTTCATGCGCTGAAAAGCTCAGGCAAGGTCAGATACTTCGGGGTATCGAACTTTAAAGCGCATCAGTACAGAATGCTCGAATCCTATTTGGATGAACCGCTCATCACGAACCAAATTGAAATCTCGGCTTATGAGCTGGAACATTTTCATGACGGCACGCTGGATTTCTGTCAGGAAAAACGCATTCCGCCGATGGCGTGGTCACCGCTTGCGGGCGGGAGCGTCTTTACCGGACAATCGGATAAGGACGTCCGAATCCGTACCGCGCTTATTTCGGTGCAGGAAGAAATCGGCGCCGCCTCCATTGATGAAGTCATGTACGCATGGCTGTTCACCCACCCGGCAGACATCATGCCGATTGTCGGCAGCGGAAAACAGAACCGCATTTCCGCGGCGGTGCGTGCTTCAGCGTACAAGCTCAGCCATGATCAGTGGTTTCGGATCTATACAGCTGTCCAAGGTTATGATATTCCATAACCAAAACAAACGCCCGGAAGGCTATCTTCCCGGGCGTTTGTTTATGTGGTGTGCAATGTCAAAAAACAAGTAAGGTCACTTTGAAGTATAGCCGTGCGGATCAAGAGAAACAAACGTCACGGCATATTATCTGACACATTTTTCTTATTCAATACTGTCACACGGACCAGTGCCAAATTGCCATTTGAAAATGGTTGTATATTCTTTGAAAGCGTTTTATATTAGAAGTTACACTACTTTCCCCGGCAGCACCCCCCATGTGCCATACCTCTCACAACTAGAAAATCTGGAGGCGCGTTTCATGTATATGACAGCGAGAGAACAAAAATTAATGAAACATCTTTTACTGCAGAACCGATACGAGACAGTGCATGAACTGGCAGAAGCTTTACAAGTCAGCACAAGAACCGTTCACCGCGAGTTAAAAACAATCAAACCGATGATGAAATCATTCGGCTTGGCACTTGATAAACAGCCCGGCAAAGGACTGAAAGCGGTGGGAAAACCGGAAGATAAACAGAAGCTCCTGTCAGAGCTGTCCTATGAACAGCAGGAATACAGCGCGGAGGAGCGGAAACTTTTAATCCTATGTTCGCTATTAGAGTCCCAAGAGCCGATCAAGCTCTACAGTCTGGCGAACGAGCTCCAAGTGACAAACGCGACGATCAGTTATGATCTCGATGAGCTGGAGACTTGGATTGCTCCCTTCGGCTTGACGCTGATCCGAAAAAGGGGCTTCGGCATTCAGCTGACGGGACCGGAAAATGCGAAACGGAAAATCGTCGGCAATCTCATGGTCAACCGCCTTGATATTCAAACCTTTTTGGAAGCGGTTGAATTCAATATTAAAGGGAAACCCGACGCTGCTGAAAAGATGTTCGGCGTTGTAAATAAAGCGGAACTTTTGAAAATGGACCGGCTCTTGATTCAGCTCAAGGAAAAAATCGCGATCGCTTTATCTGACAGCTCTTACATGGCGCTGGCGGTTCATTTAACCTTTGCGATGGACCGGATCAGACTCGGAGAAACCATCACGATGGAAGCTTCGGAACTAAAAGCGCTGCAGCAGACGAAGGAATACGGCTCCGCGCTCGAAATGGCAAAAGAGCTTGAAAAAGCGTTCGGTGTTTCGATTCCTGAGGCGGAGATCGGCTATATCACCATTCATTTGCGGAGCGCCAACCGCAAATACAAAACCGAATTCAAACCGGAAAACATTGAAGTTGAAACGGCCTTGCAAACGAAGCAGCTGATCGGCTTCATTTCTGAAAAAATAAAAATTGATCTGACGGAAAACGGCTCTTTATATGACGGTTTAATCGCCCATCTGGAGCCTGCGATCAATCGGGTGAAAGAAAGTATCGACATGTACAACCCGATGACTGAGCAAATTAAACGCGACTACTTCCTGCTGTATATGGCCGTAGAAGAAGGAATGGAAAAATTCTTTCCGGGGCTTCGTTTTCCTGATGATGAGATCGCTTTCATCGTTCTTCACTTCGGCTCCGCTCTGGAAATCAAACGGGAAGAGGCGAAGATCAAAGCGCTGATCGTCTGTTCAAGCGGCATCGGGTCGTCCAAAATGCTCGCGTCCAGACTGAAAAAAGAGCTCCCGGAAATCCGTTCCTTTGATATGTCTTCCCTCATCGAACTGAAGAACCGTGACACCTCGGCGTACGATATGATCGTATCCACCGTGCCGATCCCGTATGAAAACATTGATTACGTCATGGTCAGTCCGCTTTTAAATGAAGAAGACGCCGATCAGGTCAAGCAGTACATCAAAAGAAAGATTCCGCTGATTCTTGACAAAAAAAGAAACAGCAAAAGAGAAGAGAAGCAGCCTGAGACGCCTGATATGCTGGAAGCAGCCGGACGTATGGCGCATTACGCGGCGGTTATCCAAAGCGTGCTGCGGAACTTTTCGATCAAATCCATTGATTCACACATGGCGTATGAGTTGTTTTTGAACCATCTCTTTGGCGTGCTTGAGCAAGAAGGATTTGTCCGTCATGCAAAAAAAACCGCACAGCTCCTCACAGAACGTGAAGAACAGGGAGGGCTCGGGATTCCGGGAACGGCGATGGCGCTTTACCATCTCAAAAATGAAGAAATTGTCACGCCTTTTTTCAAAATTTATGATTTGACAGCTCCATGCAGTGTCAAAGGCATGGACGGAAATTCCCTGACCGTCGACCGCGCTTTGGTGATGATGGCGCCGGCTGATATGCCCGCTGAAGGCTCGGAAATATTAAGTGCGGTCAGTTCGGCCATTATTGAATCCGAAGCCAGTATAAAAGCCTTTCAGACAGAGGATGAAGCCGATTTATACAAACGTTTAAACAGGCTGTTTTATCATTTCATTCAGGAGAAAGGACAGCGCTGAACAGGAAGCGCACGCCTCATAAGGCGTGTGTTTTTTTCCGTATGTATGAGGGTAAAGTGAAGGGAGGAAACTAAAAACACGGGACTATTGTATCATTCACCGATGGAATAGTTCTAAAACAAAATAGTTTTACAAGTTATATTTTTTGGTTTAAAATGGGTTGCGTGAGGAAGAAAATCTGACAGAGTTTTTTTGATTTATCATTATGGGAGATGAAAATATGAAGACATTACAGCATCTGATTCTGCATGACATTTCAAATAGCGAAGAGATCGAAGCTGTAAAAAGCGGTGCGCACACCCTGACCTACGCGGAATATCGAAAACGAATCAATCAGCTTGCACAAGCGCTTCTTGATAAAGGAATAAAAAAAGGCGACAGAGTGGCGATGCTTTGCAAAAACGGCCACGCTTCATCCATCGTTATGTTTGCTGCACTTGAAATCGGCGCGGTGGTTGTGCCGGTCAGCTGGCAATTAACACCGTATGAAATGAAAGGCATTTTGGCAGCCTGTGAGCCGAAAGCTGTTTTTTACGGCACTGAATTTAAAGAGATTATGGAAGAGGTGCTTCCTGCGCTTGAATCTTCCCTTAAACTGAAGGTCGTGACAGGAACTGCTGTAGAGACAACACCTGAGTTTGATGCTTTATTGACAGGCTCCGGCGATACACCGGACGTCGAAACAGTGTCTGAAAACGATACGGCATTGCTGATGTTTACCTCGGGTACGACCGGCAATCCGAAACGCTGCATGGTCACTCACGGCGGCATATACAACTACGTAAATGCGACATTGGCATACACGGGGAGAATGCAGCATGTCCGTTTCTTAGCATGCCACCCGAATTACCATACGAGCGCGATTATTTGCCAGATGGTCGGCACGATGAGCGGAACGACATTCGTTATGACAGACAATCAGGACCCTCTTGAAAACTTGAAGCTCATCGAAAAAGAGAAAATTCAAACCGTGATGGCGCTGCCTGTTTATTACACATACCTGCTGAAAGCATGGGAAACGCATCAGACTGACATATCTTCTATCGTTTATATGATGACGGGAGGCACAAAGGTGCCAAGCAGCCTGATCCAGCAGTATCAGGACATCGGCATTCCGCTCATGCACGGATACGGAAGCACTGAAGCATGGGGCATCAGCTCTTGGAATCCGCAAATGGGAATGGATAAAGCCGCTTCTGCGGGTAAACCGATGGAAGAAGTGGACGTCCGCGTTGTAGATCCGGAAACAGGAGAAGTCCTTCCGCAAGGCTCAATCGGAGAAGTCGTTGTGACAAGTCCGTTTTTATTCAAAGGCTATGAAGGTAACGAAGAAGCGACACGAAAAGTGCTGAAAGACGGCTGGTTCCATACCGGTGATTCCGGATATGTTGATGAAGACGGATTTATCTTTATCACCGGACGTTATAAAGATGTCATCATCTACGGCGGCGATAATATTTATCCTGACCAGATTGAAGAGGTCATTCAGCAAGTGCCGGGAATTCTCGAAACGGCTGTTGTCGGTATCCCTGATCCGCTTTACGGTGAAAAACCGAAAGCGTTTATCGTGACAAACGGCAGAGAAGGCCTGACAGAAGAAGAAGTGACACGATTCCTTCAAGAACGTCTTGCTGCCTTTAAAATTCCGGAAATTGAGTTCGTCAGCGAACTTCCGAAAAACAACCTTGGAAAAGTGAAAAAAGACGTGCTCCGCAAACAAGCGGTCCGTTCATAATTGAAAACAAAAACCCGGCTGCCCGCCGGGTTTTTTTCGTGCGTTCCATGTGAAACATTTTTCTCCGAAAACGTTTTGAACTGTTTCAATTATGTTTATCCGGCAGACAGCCGAGGTAGACATGAAGTAAGACATCGAACAAGAAGGAGGAACTTGACATGGAAAACAACTATCCGAAGGAATTCCCGGCGGAATCACAAAACCGCCAGCCGGCATTGAGAGCGAAATGAAGCCGGCGCCTGTTTACGAATACAAAGAATATAAAGGCGCTGATAAATTAAAAGGGAAAACCGCGCTTATCACAGGCGGTGACAGCGGTATCGGCCGCGCCGTAGCGGTTGCTTACGCAAAGGAAGGCGCAAATGTCGCAATCGTCTATTTTGATGAACACGGAGATGCGGAAGATACAAAAAAACGTGTGGAGGAAGAAGGCGTAAAATGCCTGTTAATCTCCGGCGATGTCGGTGAGGAAGACTTTTGTAACGAAGCGGTTGAAAAAACGGTTGAAGAATTCGGTCGTCTCGATATTCTCGTGAATAACGCCGCGGAACAGCATCCTAAAGAAAGCATTAAAGACATAACAAGCGAGCAGTTTCACAGAACCTTTAAAACCAACTTTTACTCACAATTTTATTTGACTAAAAAAGCGATTGATTACATGAAGCTGGGCAGCGCAATCATCAATACGACATCCATTAATCCGTACAGAGGAAATCCGCAGCTGATCGACTATACGGCAACGAAAGGCGCGATTAACGGTTTTACGAGATCAATGGCGCAAGCGCTCGTCAAAGACGGTATCCGCGTCAACGCCGTAGCGCCGGGGCCGATCTGGACACCGCTGATTCCGGCGACATTCTCAGGAGAAACAGTCGCTTCCTTCGGCCAGGATACGCCGATGGGACGGGCCGGCCAGCCTGTTGAGCATGTCGGCTGTTATGTGCTCTTGGCTTCAGATGAATCATCCTATATGACCGGCCAGACGCTGCATGTCAACGGCGGCGGATTTGTGACCACATAAGGGGGCTGAAGCATGACGATATCGAAGCATGATGTGAATGCATACTATCAAAAAGCGGGAATCGTTCTGACCGATGATGAAGTCGAAGACATTCAAATCATGGATTATGGCTTAGGCAAGCTTCAGGAAACAGGGCTTCAGCTGTTTATTTACGTGAATACAGACCGTTACTGTTCGAAAGAATTGGTGCTCTTTCCGCGCCAGACGTGTCCCGAACACCGCCATCCGCCGGTCAGCGGCGAAAAGGGAAAACAAGAGACATTCCGCTGCCGCTGGGGGAAGGTGTATCTCTACGTGGAAGGCGAAAAGACAGAACACCCAAGCGTCCTCCCGCCGGAAGAAGATAAGGAATACTACACTGTCTGGCATGAGATTGTGCTTGAACCGGGCGGACAATACACCATTCCCCCGGATACGAAACATTGGTTTCAAGCGGGAGAAGAAGGGGCGGTCATTACGGAAATGTCATCGACCAGTACGGATGATCACGACATTTTCACCGACCCGCGCATTTAAGGATGAGGCTGCGCGCCTCATCTTTTTTTGTATGGAAAAAAATGAATTTACCTGTATAATGGCTAATAAAGGAAAGGAGGTGTGATCGTGTTTTCCTGTCAAATCCGGGAACATCTGACGATCAGATTGCTTGCCAAAGAAGATACGGACGAATTGTATTCTGTTATAAAACGAAATCAAAACCATCTCAGCGAATGGCTCAGCTGGGCGGAAGAACTGGCTGATATCGATACGTACCGCGATGTGATCATTCCGGAATGGCGTTATAAATACGCCGAAGAGAATGGTTTCGACGCCGGCATTTTTGTGAAGGGCCGGTTTTGCGGCATGATCAGTATCCATAATGTCGATGCAGCCAATCAAAAAGCGGACATCGGCTACTGGCTGGATCAAGAGCATGAAGGGTTCGGCATCATCACCGCGAGCTGCCGGGCAGTCATTTCCCATGCATTTCAGGATCTCGGGCTGAACCGAATCATGATCAGCGCCGCTGAAAAAAACACGAAAAGCAGGGCGGTGGCGGAACGGCTCGGATTTCAAAAAGAAGGACTGACGAGAGAAGGCATTTTCGTACAGGGCGCCTATCATGACGCGGTGAACTACAGCATGCTGAAGCGTGAATGGAGCGAAGATCGGCAGAAGAGCACATTTCTTGGTTTAAATGTCTCCCCGATGTGGAAAAGTAACAGCGGAGACGTTAAAAAGGAGTGATTCTTCATGAATCAGAATGAAATCAAACAAAAAGTGCTCGAAGTGCTGGATCATCATAAAGTCGGTTCGCTTGCGACTGTAGAGCAAGGCAATCCGCATTCCCGCTATATGACATTTTTCCATGACGGCTTAACGATTTACACGCCGACAAGCAAAGACACTCATAAAGCGGAAGAAATTGAAAACAATCCGAATGTTCATATTTTGTTGGGGTATGACTGTGAAGGATTCGGTGACGCTTATGTGGAAGTAGCCGGAACCGCAAAGGTCAACAACTCAGCCGATTTAAAAGAAAAGCTGTGGGATCCGAAACTGGAACGCTGGTTCGACGGTAAAGACGATCCGAATCTGGTGATTCTTGAAATTGAACCGAAGCAGATCAAGCTCATGAACGCGGGCGAAAAAACGCCGGCCGAGCTGGAACTTTAATAAATCATTTGATCATTCAGGGGCAATCTGTTATACTTAACTGCTAAGTGACAACATGCAAATAAAAAAGAAAGTAAACTTCTTTTTTCTGTTTTGATAAAGAAGCTTCAGGCTTCAACGGACAGCTTGAAAAAAAGCTGAGCTTATTCTTTTCCTTCTGAAATTCGCCCCTAACGAAGAGATGGAAAAAAGACTTTTTGTTTTACAATTCACACCGGCGCGGCTTCGGAGCCGCAGTGACGATTGAGAGGTAGGGCTTTCGTTGTCTTGTGTTCAAGAACTTCCATGGTGTTTACTTTCGAAGAATGATTCTGTCGGAACTGTAATGTACGAATCACCCGCGGGCTAAGGCGGGAAACCATATATTATTTATTTGCGTAAGAAAAGAATAAGACAAAACCGCACCGGACATCCGGGCGGTTTTTTTATTTGGCCGGCCGAAACCTCGCCGCAGTCTGCAGAGTCTAATCAGTATGAAAAGATTTGGAGGAATCATACATTGCACGTTATTACTTCACAAGTACTGTTTATCTTCTGTTTTCTGCTGTTGATACATTCGATTGAAACACTTGCATATGCGACACGGCTTTCCGGCGCGAGAGTCGGATTTATCGCGTCCGCGCTGTCATTATTTAATGTCATGGTCATTGTGTCCCGCATGTCAAACATGGTCCAGCAGCCGTTTACCGGACATCTGATTGACGCCGCCGGATCAAATGCCCTGTCTGTTGTGAGCGCCCAGTTTCGCTTTTTAATATTCGGCTCCACGGTCGGAACGATGCTCGGCATCTGCCTCCTGCCGACATTTGTTGCGTTATTTACCCGGGCGATTATACATTTGGCGGACGGAGGCGGCTCCGTCATGCAGGTATTTAAAAAAGGATTTTCACTGAACGGGCTGAAGCAGGCGCGTTCTTATATCAGATTGCCGTCAGTTTCCTATTTAAAAGGGCTTCAATTCCGAATGATCCCGAAGCGCTTGTTTGTCATTAATATGGTTATTACGTCTATTTACACGATCGGCGTACTGTCCGCTCTGTACGCCGGCCTTCTGGCGCCTGAGCACAGCACGACGGCCGTGATGGCATCAGGATTAATCAACGGGGTTGCGACCATGCTTCTGGCTGTGTTTGTTGACCCGAAAGTATCCGTACTGGCAGATGATGTCGCGAAGGGCAAGCGAAGCTATGTTTCCTTAAAATGGACATCATTGACGATGGTGACGTCAAGGGTCGCTGGCACGCTTCTCGCCCAGCTCGTTTTCATTCCCGGCGCGTATTATATCGCCTGGGTGACGAACTGGCTGTAGGTCATGCAAAAAAAGCTCCTCTATAAAAGAGGAGCTTTTTTTATTTATAATTTCTCAGGCCGCGGTCATAAATAAAATTGCCGAACGGGATAAAAGCCGCGATAAAACCGGCGGCTGACCATTTCACATGCCATTTGACAGTGAACGCCGCATACGCCAGCACTGCCAAATAAATAATAAACAACCCGCCGTGAATGGATCCGGCAATGGTGACGGCGAGCGGATGATGTGCCCAATAATTCAGCGGCATCGCGATAAACAGCAGCACCAAAAGCGACATCCCTTCAATAAACCCCATCGTGCGAAGCCTGCCGATCGGCGTGTGTAACATACAACTCCCTCCTGTCGGACATCTGATTTTCTATACTATAAGCAATGGGCAGTCCTAATATGACCATTTCGCGACTGTTTCTGAAAAACCTTCATGATTTCAGCCTGTTGTTCTTGTCATTTTACGGATTTCTCTTGATAATATAGCCAAAAGGGTAAGGAAGGACTACAGTCATGAAACTAGATAATGTTGATCTGAGCATCATTAAAGAGCTGCAGCGGGACAGCCGCCTGTCCATGCGGGAGCTTGGAAGAAAAATCAAATTGTCAGCCCCGTCCGTCACAGAGCGTGTCAGGCAGCTTGAATCCTTCGGCGTCATTAAGCGCTATACATTGGACATTGATCAAAAAAAGATCGGGCTTCCCGTTTCCTGCATTGTTGAAGCGACGGTGAAAAACGGAAAATACGATCAATTCAAAACCTACATTCAATCCATTCCCAACATTGAATTTTGTTTTCGGGTCGCCGGCGCGGCGTGTTATATGCTGAAGATTAACGCGGACAGCCTGGAAACGATCGAACACTTCATTAACCGCACCTCTCCGTATGCCCAAACCGTGACCCACGTCATTTTCTCAGAAATTGACACAAAAAACGTCCTCGATTAGAGAGAGCGTGAGGAAGTCTGTTATAATAACAGGATGAGTGTGAAAGAAAGAGAAGTGAAAAAGCATGTCAAAAACAGTTGTATTAGCTGAAAAACCTTCAGTCGGCCGGGACTTGGCCCGCGTTCTGAAGTGTCATAAAAAAGGAAACGGATACCTTGAAGGCGACCGCTACATCGTCACGTGGGCGCTCGGACATCTGGTAACGCTCGCTGATCCTGAAGGATACGGCAAAGAGTATCAATCATGGCGGCTTGAGGACCTGCCGATTATTCCGGAACCTTTGAAGCTCGTCGTCATTAAAAAAACAGGAAAACAGTTCAATGCGGTCAAAGCCCAGCTTATCCGAAAAGACGTCAGCGAGATCGTAATCGCTACAGACGCAGGACGGGAAGGGGAGCTTGTGGCCCGCTGGATTATCGAGAAGGCAAACGTCCGCAAACCGATTAAACGGCTGTGGATTTCCTCTGTGACAGATAAAGCGATTAAAGAAGGATTCCAAAAGCTCCGCAGCGGCAAAGAATACGAAAACCTGTATCATTCCGCCGTCGCCAGAGCGGAAGCGGATTGGATCGTCGGCATCAACGCGACCCGCGCGCTGACGACAAAATTTAACGCGCAGCTGTCATGCGGACGCGTCCAGACTCCGACATTGGCGATGATCGCCAAGCGCGAAGCGGATATTCAGGCGTTCACACCGGTTCCTTATTACGGTCTCCGCGCGGCGGCTGATCAGATGACGCTGACATGGCAGGATAAAAAAACAAAGCAGACAAGAACGTTCGACCAGACGGTGACCGGCCGTTTGGCAAAAGACCTGCAAGGAAAGCCGGCAGTCATTTCAGAATTGAAAAAAACAGCGAAGAAAAGCTTCGCCCCCGGTCTTTACGACTTGACGGAATTGCAGCGGGACGCTCATAAGCGCTTCGGTTTTTCCGCAAAAGAGACGCTGTCGGTGCTTCAAAAGCTGTATGAACAGCATAAGCTTGTCACGTACCCGCGGACGGATTCCAGATTCCTTTCCGCAGACATCGTGCCGACCTTAAAAGACCGATTAAACGGCATGGAAGTCAAGCCGTACGCACAATACGTCAATCAAATACTGAAGCGCGGCGTCAAAGCGCATAAAGGATTCGTCAATGATGCCAAGGTATCTGATCACCATGCCATCATTCCGACAGAGGAGCCGCTGATTCTTTCAAGCCTCAGCGACAAAGAACGCAAGCTGTATGATCTGATCGCCAAACGTTTTCTCGCCGTGTTAATGCCGGCGTTCGAATACGAAGAAACAAAGGTCACAGCCGATATCGGCGGCGAAACATTTACCGCAAAAGGGAAAACCGTTCAATCGCCGGGCTGGAAAGCCGTGTATGATATGTACGAGGATGACGACGATCATGAGGAAGACAAAGACCAGACGCTGCCGGCTCTTCAGCAGGGTCAGCGCCTCTCTGTCTCATCATTGAAAGAAACGAGCGGACAGACGAAACCGCCGGCGCGCTTTAATGAAGGCACGCTGTTATCCGTGATGGAGAACCCAAGCGCCTTTATGCAGGGAGAAGAGAAGAACCTTGTGAAAACGCTTGGCGAAACCGGGGGACTCGGAACGGTCGCCACCCGCGCTGATATCATTGAAAAACTGTTCAACAGCTTTTTGATCGAGAAAAAGGAAAAAGACATTTTCATCACGTCAAAAGGGAAGCAGCTCTTACAGCTCGTCCCGGAAGATTTGAAATCACCGGCGTTAACCGCCGAGTGGGAGCAAAAGCTCTCCTCCATCGCCGCTGGGAAACTGAAATCCGCCGTGTTTATTAAAGACATGAAATCATATGCGGGCAAAACGGTGAAGGAAATCAAAAACAGCAGCCAAACCTTCAGACATGATAACATTTCAGGCACCGCCTGCCCTGATTGCGGCAAAATGATGCTTAAAGTCAACGGCAAACGCGGCACGATGCTCGTGTGTCAGGATCGGGAGTGCGGCAGCCGGAAAACGGTGGCGAGAAAAACAAACGCCCGCTGTCCGAACTGCCATAAGAAAATGGAGCTTCGCGGCCAGGGTGAAGGCCAAACCTTCGCATGTGTGTGCGGCCACCGGGAGAAATTATCCGTCTTTGAAAAGCGCAAAGCGAAAGATAAATCCGGACGCGCATCCAAGCGGGACATCAACTCTTATATGAAAAAACAAAACAATGATGAGCCGATGAACAACGCGCTGGCAGAACAGCTGAAAAAACTCGGCCTGGATAAATAAATGAGAGAAAGGCAGCATTTGTAAAGAAATGCTGCCTTTTGTCGTGTTTTTTACTGTATTGGGAATACAATCCATACAAAGAGGGAAAAGGGGAGCAGGCGGCGCTCCTATTTTTAAAATTTACCAATGTGAAAAAATGCTAGTATTCTTTGATCGTTTCTTATATAGTAAAAATACTTTGTGGAAAAATAAGATATAGGTATAAAAAAGGATTTGTGAACTAGGAGGATAGACTGTGAAGCGTTTCGGTTTTAGTTTGATGATCCTTTTGATTTCGATCGTGCTGACGGCAGGATGCACGGAGGCCGGCATTGAAAAACAGACGGCCGTTGAACCGTCCGAACCCCTTCAGCCCGCAGAGCATTTTATTTATCATAAACTGATGAACGGACGCGGAATGATCAAGACGAACATATCCGGTGAACCGGAATATTTATCTGAGTCTCTCGGACTATGGATGGAATTTTTGCTGAGCAGGAAAGATGAACGGCAGTTTCAAGCCCAGTATCAGCTGCTCACCGATTCGTTTCTTATGAAAAACGGGCTCGTGTCGTGGAAGATTGACCGGAATAAAGCAAGCGGCACCAATGCCTTAATTGACGATTTCAGAATCATGGGTTGTCTGAATGAGGCCGCATCTCTGTGGGGAAACAGTGAATACGGGAAAACAGCGGTGCAAATCGGGAAGGCGCTGGAAAAATACAATACGAATGACGGGTATTTTACGGATTATTATGATGCCGCTTCACATGCTGCATCAAAGACCGTGACGTTGTCTTATGTCAGCCCCGGCGCCTTACAGATGCTGAGAGAACAGGGGATTATCGATGAGAAAACGGAAAACCGGAATCTTGATGTTCTCAATCTTGCACCCCTGAAAAATGGCTTTCTGCCGAAATCGTTCAATACCGAAACAAAGGAATACAAATATGACAGTGAAGTCAATGTCATCGACCAGTTATATGCCGCCGTGAATCTGAAACGGGGCGATGACAAAGCCGCCGCGCTGTCAAAATGGATCATAAATGAATTTAAGTCGCGCGGACAGCTGTACGGACGGTACAGCGCAGACACGAAGGAGCCGGCTGTTCAATACGAATCACCGTCCGTTTACGCCCTGGCCGTTCTTTTTTTAACAGAGCAAAAAGCTGATCCGGCTGTCATCAAGCCGCTTTATGAAAGAATGACTTCATTTGAAACGCTGGAAACGCTGAAACCTGATTACGGCGGCTATATGAGCGGGGGCGATACACATTCTTTCGATAACCTGCTGCCGCTTCTGGCTGAAAGGAAATTGTTTAATGAAAATATCATTCAATGAATCACAAAAACTATGCAGCTACACAGCTGTGATGACAGTGCTGCTGTCATTTTTTATTTACTATGTGTCACAGCAATCCTCAGGGCTTCTCATGACCTGTATAACATTGCTTGTCGCGGGAGCCGGCTTATGGTTTGGGGCGATCTACGCGCTCGTCATCACTTTACTCGTCTTATTTGTTCTCGGCAGCCTGCTCCTGTGGTTTCAGACCGGGAGTTTTATGGCGTCTGCCGGTGCCGAAGGTCTGCAGATGCTGGTCGTGTGGGGGATCGCGCTGCTGCTCTTTTCCTACATGTCGGGAAGAATACACGATTTGGCCAAGGGGCTGGATCGCTCAGTTAAGCAGCTGCGGGAAGAGATCACGAGCTTTGTGGCCGTCGACAGGGTGACGGGCTTTGACAATCATCTCCGGATGAAGCTGGAACTCTCTGAGGAAATCAAGCGGGCGGAACGCTACGGCAATTCCTTCGTCTTTTTGCTGCTGCACATGCATTATTTCAAGGAATTCAAATCTCTCTACGGAGAAAAAGAGACCGACCGCCTGCTGGCATTTATCAGCCGCCAAATCCGTTCAAGCGTACGGGAAACAGACAAAAAATTCAGGCCGTCTGCCGAACGGTTCGGCATCGTGCTGACCCATACGCCTGAAGAAAACATGCCGGCCGTTCTGGCGAAGCTGAAAAAGGAATTGGATACGTACAGGCTGCAAAACGGTAAATACGTCTCAATCACTTTCCGTGTATGCTATTTGGCGTACCGAAAGGATTTAAAAACGGCCGATCAATTTTTAAATGAACTGGAAAACGAGATGATGATGAATGAACTCTAAATGGATATGTCTCTTATTGGCGGCGCTCTTCATGGTTTCGGCGGTTTATGTTCCCCGTACGGCGGAAGCAAAAGACAAAAAGGACGGCATTCTCATTATTTATACAAGCACGGACGGCGAAGAAACCGCTGAAGTCAAAATGCTTGATTTGATCGCGGGCCATTTCTCATCCGCCGTCACCGTTAAAAGCGACGGAGATATCACAGCCGCTGACCTTAAAAAAAATCGGCGAGTCATCTATTACGGCGTAACGAAGAAAAAGCTCAGCAATCATTTTGTATCTCTGATCAGCAGCATGCCGCAGCAGCTCATCAGCATCGGCTATAACGCCGGGCAGTTCCGCCAATTTACGGGTTTGTCCCTGACAGAAAAAGAAACGGTCTACCGCATATACGGCAAGAAAGAAAAAACAGACATGCCGCTTGAAAAAGGAATGTCCGTGCTCGGCGTATCAGGAGTAAAAGGGGAACCCCTTTATACATACCGATCCGGTGACGGCAGCACCCGTCCTTTTATATGGAAAACGGCGCGCTCTGACTGCTATTTCGGTGTGACCAGCCTGTTAAATGATTCGTTTCTGACGGCGAAAGAACTGCGTAAGGCGTTCGGAGAATCAGAGGGAAGCACCCTCCTTTATTTGCGGCTTGAAGACATCAGCCCGATGTCGGATGAAACATTGCTTTATCAAGCAGGAGCTTACCTGCATAAAAGACACATTCCGTTTATTCTGGCGGTGATTCCGGTCTATCTCAACCCGGAAAACGGAGAAAAAGTATATCTGGCGGACAAGCCGAAAATGGTAAGCGTCCTGAAAAAACTTCAGCAAATGGGCGGCAGCATCATTATCCACGGCTATACGCATGCATACCGGTACAGTGAAACGGGAGAAGGCTTTGAATTCTGGGACGCCAAAGCGGATCAGCCGATTACGTCGGAAAATGCGGACGATACCCCGGTCAAGCTTGAAAAGGAACAGGATTTTCCGAATGAAAAAGCGTACCGGGCGTATGTGAAGCCTTTTCGGGAAAAAGAAAAAATCTACACGGGAACGAAGCTGGAGCAGGCGATTGACGATCTGACAGAGCTCGGCCTTTACCCGCTGTCATTCGAAGCGCCGCATTATACGATGTCTGAAGAAGGCTACAAAATCGCGTCTTCTTATTTCTCCAGCATTTTCGGCCAAGTCCAGCTCAGCGGCACGACGTGGAAAACCTCGGGCGCCCCTCCGTTCGTCACAAAGCCGGCTATGCTGGACGGGATGACGCTTTACCCTGAAACAATCGGCTTTGCCGATAACTCAAAGGAGAACCCGCTCGGAGATATGGAGAATCGCATCTCCCGGATGATTGATTTCGGCGGCGGTGTGGCGGGAGGTTTCTACCATCCGTATCTCGGCATGAAATATCTTCCCGAGCTCGTCAATCAAAAGCGGATTCCCGGCGGCGAGTGGCTCGATCTGAAGAAAACGAAGCAAACGGTGACGTCGGCGAGCGTCAGGATCAAAACGGACGGAGACGGAACCATTCATGTGGAAAACAAGATTCATCCGATAACGGCCTTTTTCAATCACCATCAGCAGACGCCTCTGGAAAAGGCGCTTTGGATTCTCTCCGGCGTGGTGCTATTGTTTATCATCATGTTCGTCTGCTATGTCCTTTATTTGCGCGCCACATTAAAAAAACGAATCTTTAAGGAGAGAAGAAGCCTTGAGTAACATTCTGTTTTTTATCTCATTAAGTTTAATATGGGTGATGCTTCTCTATCACATGTTTCTGATGCAGGGCGGATTCAGGCATTATATGACCTTCGAACGGAACATTCCCAAGTGGCGCGCAAAAATGGGGGAGCTCCCGAAGGTCAGCGTGCTCATTCCCGCGCATAATGAGGAGGTCGTCCTCAGGCAGACGCTGAAGGCGATGGTGAATCTGTATTATCCGAAAGACAGGCTTGAAGTCATCGTCGTGAATGATAATTCCTCCGACCGGACGGGAGACATCGTCGAAGAATTTTCCCGTCAGTATGACTTCATTAAAATGGTCATTACAAAGCCCCCGCACGCCGGTAAAAGAAAATCCTCAGCGCTGAACTCCGGTTTCGCCGAATCGAACGGGGACGTGATCTGCGTGTATGATGCGGACAACACACCGGAAAAAATGGCTGTGTATTACCTGGTTCTCGGTCTGATGAATGATGAGAAAGCCGGAGCGGTTGTCGGGAAATTCCGTGTCATCAACGCGGCCAAAACGCTCCTGACGAAGTTTATCAATATTGAAACCATCTGCTTTCAGTGGATGGCGCAGGGCGGCAGATGGAAATGGTTCAAAATCGCCACCATCCCGGGAACGAACTTCGCGATCAGGAGGAGCATTATCGAAAAGCTCGGCGGCTGGGATGATAAGGCGCTGGCGGAGGATACCGAGCTGACCATCCGCGTGTATAATCTCGGCTATCACATCCGCTTTTTTCCGGCGGCTGTGACATGGGAGCAGGAGCCTGAAACATGGAAGGTCTGGTGGCGCCAGCGGACAAGGTGGGCGCGCGGCAACCAATACGTGGTTCTCAAGTTTTTATCCCAATTTTTCAAGCTGAAACGCAAGCGGATTATCTTCGATTTGTTTTACTTCTTTTTTACGTATTTTCTGTTTTTCTTCGGTGTGATCATGTCAAACACGATTTTTATCATCAATCTTTTTTACGACCTGCATCTGGCAGTCGGGTTTTTGGCGATGATTTTGTGGATACTGGCCTTTTTCCTGTTTATGACCGAGGTCATGATTACCTTTAGCATTGAAAAAACAGAAATGAACAAACAAAACTTCTTTATCGTTTTTCTCATGTACTTTACCTACTCCCAGGCTTGGATCGTGCTCGTCATCTGGTCATTATTCACAGAGATTAAGCACCGCTTGTTCAAGCAGGAAGTCAAGTGGTACAAGACGGAGCGATACAATCAAAATAAAAGCGGGTGACCTTTTTGAAAAAAGCGATCATATTGATAACAGGCCTTTTGCTATTGATGTATAACGGGCAGACGGCCGCGGCTCAGGAATTAAAAACGGACGGTTCCGCCCTCGGAAAAAGCGCCGGCGCAAAAGAGCAGCAGGCGCTGACGGGTGATCTGATGACACTGTACGGGGCGAAAGACAGCTCAGAACTGACCTACCAGATTCCTGCGGGGGCTTCAGATGCCAATCAGTCGCTTCTGATTGATTACGAGGCGTCAAATTTATTAATTGCCCCGTCTTCTTTAACCATTGCCATTGACAATGAACCCGTCAAATCCATAAAGCTTGACGGCAGCTCCAAGCGGAAAACGGTAAAGCTCAATCTCAGCAAAAGCCAATCCGCCCAAGGCTATCACAATGTATCATTGCAATTTTACGGTGTATTAAAAGAGGGTGTCTGCGTCAGGCAGGATACGTCAGGCAACTGGATAAAGATTTATCCGGACAGCCGCCTTATGCTTTCAGAAGCAAGCAAGTCCAAGGGAGCGGATCTCAGCCATTTCCCGTATCCGTTTGCCCAATCAGGCAATACGGGTGAAGAAACCGATATTATCCTTCCTGACAAACCGACCTCGGCGGAAGCGGAAGCCGCAGTCAAAACAGAAGGATTTCTGAAAACGGCGGACAGCAGGCTGAAAGTATCATACGTAAAAGAATCCGATGCAGGCAAAATCAGCAATCCGTCAATTGTCATCGGCGCCGGACATCATTGGAACGGCAAAATCAAACAGCTTATCGAACGGGGAAATATCAAAGCGGAAGGAAACAAACTCCTTCTCGCGGAACGGGTGCTGACCGCCGGAGACAAACGTCAGCCCGTCCAGTTTGTCACGGCACAATCAGACAAAACGCTGGCAGATAAAATCCGCGTCATTACAGACAGCGCTTATTCAGGCCAGCTGAGCGGAGACTCACTGATGATCGGCCGTCTTCAGCCCGCTGCTGAAAAGACAGGCAATAAACTGACACTAGACGATTTCGGCGCGGGAAATGTAACGGTCGGATCAAACAAAACGGCGTCAGAGCACTTCTTTTACCCTGCGGCGGCCGCTGTTGATAAAGACGGGCAGGTCAAGCTTTCGCTCACATTAAAGACGTCGGAATCGGTCCGGACGAAGACGGATTCTAAAGATGTTGACGCTGAGAGAGCAGAGCTTAACGTCATGGTCAACGGACAGCCGAATGCGGTGCATCTTGATGATCTCGGCAATAAGGATAAAGACGGGTTTTATCACGTCACAATTCCGATTGATCCGAAGCTTTTGCGAAGCAGCAGGTATATTGATCTGCAATTTGTCACATCAGGTTTGAAAAATAACAATCCGTGTATCGACCGTGACGAAAACAAATGGGTCTATATTGATAAAAGCAGCACGCTGACTTACCCGGTAAGCGGCGCGACGCAAAAACCGGATTTCGGGCAATGGCCGCTCCCGTTTGCAGGTGACGTGAAGAAGAAAACAGTGATCGTCATCCCGGATAACGTAAACATGCAGACACTTAAAGAACTTTCTCTGGTGACGGACTCATTCGGAAACGGCGCCCGTCAGGCATATACCGTTAAGACGGCATCAGATATGAAGGAAGCGGACGCCAAAGGCCGGAATGTTGTGTTTATCGGAGGCTTGCCGCAAATTCCGCTTTTGAAATCAAACGCATCTAAGCTTCTCGTGCCGTCAGACCGAAGCGGCGCTTACGATGTTTCTTCGTTTCAGATGCTGAATGAGACGACGAAACAAATCGCATTTACACAGGAATCACCTTGGGACTCCGGCTCCGGCATAGCTGTTTTTGCTCCGTTATCAGGAAGCGGCGCGGCTGTCACAAAAGAGCTGATCAGCTTTTTAGACAGCTCAAGCGAAGCGGCAACCGTCATCAACGAAACGGGCAGCAAGCAGCTGTTTTCGAACCATCAGCAAATCAAATCCGATGACAGCAGTCCATCGGCTGATACGAAAAACCCGTCCGCCGCACCGAACGTCACGTATATCGCTGTTTTCGCAGCGCTTATTCTCATTGCGGCCGGTCTGATATGGCTCACGGCAAGAAGGAAAAAAAGAAAAACGGGCAATGAAAAAAGTGAAGAATAATGAAAGGAAAAGAGGCTGTTAACAGGCCTCTTTTTCTGTATTTTTATTTCCATTTTTGGGGGAGGTTTTTTTATTTTTGAAACAGCATAAAAGCCCCTTTACAACCGGACGGGACGGGAGTATGATCTCTTTTATAATCTATATCGCTTAATCTGTATCCAGAGCGGGGGAACCAATTTGCGGCGCATGATGCCGCTTGGGGTGAATCCTTTTTCAGGTAGGGCCAACTCTCATAAGCCCGAATCCGACAGCTAACCTCGTAAGCGTTCATGAGAGGAGATGAATGAAACCTGTGCACGATTATGGCGCAGGGGCATCCGTTTGCCTCTGTGTTTTTTTGCCGTGCTGAAATATGGCATGCAATCAGCATTCGGAGACATCATAGCAGTAAGGGTTTGTAAATCAAACGGAAAATGAAAAAAAGGGGAAGACAACAAATGTACCATTCAATCAAAAGATTTTTGATTGGGAAACCACTGAAATCACAGGCGGCCGGAGAGCAGAAACTGACGAAACTCAAGGCGCTCGCCATGCTTTCTTCAGATGCGCTGTCATCAGTTGCTTATGGAACGGAACAGATTCTGATCATTTTGGCCACGGTAAGCGCGGCCGCGTTTTGGTATTCCATTCCGATCGCTTGCGGCGTTCTCATTTTGCTGCTTGCTTTGATTCTGTCCTACAGACAGATTATTTACGCTTATCCGCAAGGCGGAGGAGCTTATATGGTTTCAAAAGAAAACCTTGGTGAGAAGCCGGGCCTGATTGCGGGCGGCTCATTGCTTGTTGATTATATTCTGACGGTGGCGGTAAGCATTTCTGCCGGAACCGACGCCATTACATCGGCATTTCCGGCTCTGCACCCGTATCATCTGTTCATTGCTGTTTTGCTTGTGATTCTGATTATGATTTTAAATTTGAGAGGACTGTCAGAGTCGGCGTCCATACTGGCGTATCCCGTCTATCTGTTTGTGGCGGCGCTTGTCCTTTTGATCGGCGTCGGGCTGTTTAAGCTCATGACGGGGCAGGTTCATCCGGCCGAACACACGCCGATCGGCACACCCGTAGCGGGCATCACGCTGTTTTTGCTGCTGAAGGCCTTTTCTTCGGGCTGTTCGGCGCTGACTGGTGTTGAAGCCATTTCAAACGCGATCCCGGCTTTTAAAAATCCTCCGGCGAAAAACGCGGCCCGCACTCTGGCCATGATGGGGATTCTGCTGGCGATCTTATTTACGGGGATTACGGTGCTGGCGTACGGATACGGCACAGGACCGAAGCCTGACGAGACCGTCATTTCGCAAATTGCCGCGGAAACTTTCGGCCGCAATACGGTGTATTATTTCATTCAAGGCGTTACATCACTGATTCTCGTGCTTGCGGCGAATACGGGCTTTTCCGCTTTTCCGCAGCTGGCGTTTAATTTAGCGCGCGATCAGTATATGCCGAGAATGTTTACGGTTCGCGGCGACCGATTAGGCTTTTCAAACGGAATTATCTTTCTCGGTATCGCATCCATCCTGCTTATTCTATTATTCGGCGGCCGCACGGAACATCTCATCCCGCTCTATGCCGTCGGCGTGTTCATCCCGTTTACGCTGTCGCAGACGGGAATGTGCATCAAGTGGATCCGGCAGAAGCCGAAGGGCTGGGCCGTTAAAATGCTGATCAATTCTTGCGGCGCCGCCATTTCATTTATGGTGCTGTGCATTTTATTTGCGACAAAGTTCAATCTTGTCTGGCCCGTGCTGTTATTCATGCCTGCTGTCGTCATGCTGTTTTTCGTCATTAAAAATCACTACACCGCAGTCGGCGAACAGCTGCGGGTCGTTGATCAGCAGCCTGAAGAAATTAAGGGAACCGTCGTCATCGTCCCTGTCGCCGGGGTCACCACCGTCGTCCAAAAATCAATTCAGTATGCGAAATCATTATCGGATCAGGTCATTGCGGTTCATGTTTCCTTTGACAGAGAAAACGAAAAGAAGGTGGAAAAGCGCTGGGAAGAGCTTGATAACGGTGTCCGTCTCGTAACCCTGCATTCCTCATACCGCAGTCTGGTTCACCCGTTTGATAAATTTTTGGAAACGGTCGAACAGAAAGCAAGAAAAGAACAGTTCTCCGTAATGGTGCTGTTTCCGCAATTCATTACGAAAAAACGCTGGCAGACCATCCTCCACAACCAATCAGCCTTCTTGCTCCGCGTCCGGCTGTTTTGGAAGAAGGACATCATCGTCGCCACACTGCCGTATCATTTTAAAAAGTAACATCAAAGACCGCAGGCCTTAGTGCCGCGGTCTTTTTTTCGTCAAACGCTGAGAATGCTACAGGTGCACGTCCCCGTGTTTCAACCCGTTGTAAAAAGGGCATGAATACAGGTAAAAGGAGGATGCAGTATGCCAAGTAAAACAGCAGGACATGTAATGACAGAGCTGCTTGAACAATGGGGAGTCGGTCATATATACGGCATTCCCGGAGACAGCATTAATGAATTTATCGAAGAATTGAGACATGAACGAAACAACCTGACATTCATCCAAACCAGGCACGAGGAAGTCGCAGCCCTGGCCGCCGCGGCTGAGGCAAAACTGACCGGACAGATCGGTGTCTGCCTTTCCATCGCAGGGCCGGGGGCCGTTCATCTGCTGAACGGTTTATACGACGCCAAAGCGGACGGCGTTCCGGTGCTGGCGATTGCGGGACAGGTTGCTTCCGATGAAATCGGCCGTGACAGCTTTCAGGAAATCAAATTAGAGCAAATGTTTGAAGACGTGGCGGTATTCAACCAGCAAGTACATACGGCAGAAGCGCTGCCCGATCTTCTGAATCAGGCGATCCGTACGGCTTACAGCAAAAAAGGGGTTGCCGTCTTAACCGTATCTGATGATTTATTCGCGCAAAAAATCAAACGGGAGCCGGTTTATACGTCGCCGATATACCTTAAAGCTGATATAGAGCCGAAAAAAGAGCATCTCGTGACATGCGCGCAATATATTAACAACGCAAAAAAGCCGGTCATTCTCGCCGGCCAAGGGTTAAAATCGGCAAAAGAGGAGCTGCTCGCATTCGCCGATAAAGCGGCCGCGCCGATTGTCATTACTCTTCCGGCAAAAGGCGTCGTGCCTGACAGCCATCCGCACTTTCTCGGGAATCTCGGGCAGATTGGCACAAAGCCCGCCTACGAAGCAATGGAGGAATGCGATCTCTTGATCATGCTCGGCACATCGTTTCCGTACAGGGATTATCTCCCGGACGATACGCCCGCCATCCAGCTTGATTCGGATCCGGCGAAAATCGGCAAACGCTATCCAGTCAATGCGGGAATCGTCAGTGATGCGGCTCTTGGGCTGAAAGAGCTGACGGAATACATTGAATATAAAGATGACAGAAGATTTTTAGAAGCCTGCACCGAGCACATGAAGCATTGGTGGAAAGAAATCGAAAAGGATGAAACCGAAGCGACTCATCCGCTCAGGCCGCAGCAGGTCATTGCCCGGCTTCGGGATGCTGCCGCAGAGGATGCCGTCCTGTCAGTGGATGTCGGAACGGTCACGGTGTGGATGGCCCGGCATTTTAAAATGAAGAAGCAGGACTTTATCGTATCAAGCTGGCTCGCCACGATGGGATGCGGGCTTCCGGGAGCCATTGCCGCAAGCCTTGCCGAACCCGGACGGCAATCCATCGCCATTTGCGGAGACGGCGGATTTTCAATGGTGATGCAGGATCTGCCGACGGCTGTTAAATATAAACTGCCGATTACGGTTATTATTTTAAACAACGAAAATTTAGGCATGATCGAATATGAACAGCGAGTCAAAGGCAACATCGACTACGTCACCCAGCTGCAAAATGTGGATTACGCCGCCTTTGCAGAAAGCTGCGGGGCAAAAGGGATCAAAGTGACGAAACACGAGGAATTGGCTCCCGCTTTCCATGAAGCGCTCAACTCAAATGAGCCGGTCGTCATCGACGCCGTCATCGGCGACGAGCCGCCGCTACCGGGAAAAATCACCTACGGCCAAGCGAAAGGCTTCAGCAAATACATGCTGAAAAACTTCTTTGAAAACCAAAAAATCGAAATGCCGTCTCTCAAGAAAAGCTTAAAAAGGCTGTTTTAAAAGCCGGCGTTTATAAAAAATAAACAGGCAGCATGCCTGTTTATTTTTTTATTTGTTATTAGGCCCTCTCATTTACTCAGTTGAGCCGTAGTAAAAGCCCGGCTGTTTGTTCTGTTTTTTCAATAATGTCATGTCGGATTATATGGTATAGTTCAACCAATCTCCAAGAGAACCGCCCATCTTTTTATAGAACCTTTGTGCACGGTAATTATCAGCTGCAGTTATCCACGACATATGTGCATACCCGTTTTCTTTTGTGAATGATTCGCATCTTTTAAACAGTTCTTGGGCTGCTCCTGTACCTCTTGCGTTTTCTGCCACGAATAAATCATTCATTACTGTTATTTTATCTGCTTTCGTTGTGCTAAAACTAAAATATAATGTTGCAAAGCCAATGAGCTTACCATCTTGTTCAGCAACGAATTGAATACCGCTGTTCTTTTCAAATAACATTTCAATCAAATTATGTATATGTTCAATCGGCGGTTTAGGTCTTTTATAAAAATCGACGATATATAAATACATTAAATCGGTCAATTGGTTTATATCATAGGGTTCTGCGCTTCTGATTATCAAATGTTTCCCTCCTCACTCTGTTTATTTTATTATATAAAACTTACAAAAACATTCGGAATTATGCAATATCTTTATTGGGACTGTCTTATTGATCCATTAGTTCTTATCAGTTTTACTGACCTCTTTCATGATAAGGAAGTGCTCAGTAGTTCAAACCTGCTTGGAAGCTTAGAGGACGGGAACCGAAAGTCTATCGCATTGAAATCTGTGGAAATGGCATGAAATCAGCGATGGCTGATCAAAAAACTTATGAAGGACCACCTTATCAGCAAAAACGGGAAAAAGACCGGTGGGGCGACGTACACCATAAAGAAAGGGGATGGATTATCCGTCATAGCACAGAAGACAGGCGTTAGCATGGCAACCCTCCAAAGCTTGAACGGTATCAAGGACCCGAACCTGATCAAAGTCGGCCAAGTATTAAAGCTGACCGGTTCGGCCGGCAACAAAAGGCAAGAAATCATCTTACACGTTGCCGCCAGGCGTTTTTAAAGAGACAAGCCTTAACTAAGGGGACGGCCGTAAACAGATTCAATCGGCTCTGGCGGCTCTCTATTACTACCCGGACAAAGAGGCAAAGAATAATGCAATAGACGGCTATTACGGATCGAAGACAGCAAATGCAGTCAAACGGTTCCAGTCCATGTATGGATTGACTGCGGACGGTATTTACGGGCCAAAAACGAAAGAAAAAATGTTGTCTCTTCTGAAATAAATGAAACAGCCCTTTAAAGGGCTGTACCACAATTCTATATATTTCATAAAAATAAAGAAGTATATAGAATTGTGGTTCGTGCCAATGGTAGAATATGTTTGTTGGAAATGATATTTCAAATACTTGTAAAGTTGTGTAAAATTTGAAGGTTAACCTTACGAAGAAATAGTGAAACAACACATTGCCTGGTAAACATTGTTTAAAGCCCAAATCCTATAGTTCAGTTGGCACTACATGTCCCGATTTTGTGACATTATACACTCAATAGAAAAGATTAAAATATCCCGAATAATTCAAAAAAGGTGTTTACAAACCTTATTTAGTTCCTATATCTTAGAAAAGAAGGAAAAATCATTCAATAGGGGGATACTGATGTGAAAAAGAGTAAATTTTTACTTACCACCATGTTCTCTACAACTATGTTGATTTCCGGTTTAGGATTGGGATTTGGGAAAAGTGCACATGCTGAAGGATTTCCGCAACTTACTAATGAAAAAGTCCAAACGGAAATACAGGAAATGAAAGATGCCGGCATGACAAGTGAGGAAGTACAGAAATTCTATGAAATGAGTAAAGAAGAGTATGCGTATGTACAAGAACATGCGGAAGACTTGTATAAGGATTCCCAAAAAGAAATCAAAGAATTGAAAGCCTCTGGTCAAATTGATGAAGTTCTTCCTAAATACGAGGAGCCTGAATATCAGCACAAGAACCAAATCGCAGCAAAAGCGTTAGGTACAAAAGGTGATGTTCTTACAAGCTATGAAATTAATTCTGGAAGTTGGTCTATTGGTGTAGGACATGCTGCGATTGTTTCAACTAACAAATCAAAAACAGTTGAAGCATGGGCGAAAAGCTGGAGTCCTATAAACCAAGATGGAGTTCGCAGATATAATAATAACTGGGGAAGTAAAAAGAAAGTTTATGGTCTATGGGTTAAAAAGTCGAATAACAATAAGTATATAAATGCTGCAAAATATGCGGAAAAGCAAGCAGATAATAAAAAGAAATATAATTTCAACTTTTTTAATAAAAAGACAACTGCTAAATTTTATTGTTCTCAATTAGCTTGGCGTTCTTGGAAAAACCAAGGTATTGATATTGACAATGTCAAATGGGACACTGTTGTAACACCAATGGAGCTTGTAAAATCCAATAACACAACAATCTTTTATCACAAGGGTTAACATTGACAAAAACAATCGGTGCTGCACCGGTTGTTTTGTCATTTCAAAGGGAGGAAAAAATGAATAGACTTAAGACCCTGTTTATTTTCATTTGCATACTGATAGTCACAACCTCTTGTAGTCTCATCCCAACTGGGAATGAAAAAGAGGAAAGAAGTAGTAATAGCAAGACTGCATTAAAGAATATTGACAATGCAAAATTTATTGTTGGTTTTTCTAACACTTTAGATAGGGGAAGTGAGATTGGGGTTTACAGTGAAGATGGTACTAAAATGGATAGCTTGGAATTGAAAGATGGTATAAATTTCACGATGTCTTCATATAACAAAAACGATACGTTCTTCTCATCAAATAGAAGCAATAATCACTTGATGATAGACAATAAAACTGGAGCAATAAACAAAATAAATGAAAAGAGTTTGTCGAAAACAACTGAGGATGAAGGTGCTTTCTTTATAAACAGTTCTGGCGGTTATATCATCCATGACATTAACGTTGGATATACAGACAAAGGGCTGGAAAGTGAACTGGTATATTGGAAGGGAAACAGCCGAAAAAACAAGAAACAAATAAAGCTTGACGGAGAACTTGGATCAGCAATCGTCGCTAAAAATAAAATTTATGTCATTTCAAGTGATGAAGAAAGTATGTCCATCATTTCAATTAACCTAGAGACAAATAAGCAAGAGAACAAGGCATCCATACCGAATAAAGGGATATACTTCATGGATGAAAAGGATGCATTCCAAGCTCTAGATGAAAATACATTTGTACTGGCAGTTAATGATAACGTGAATGAGAAAGAGAATTCTAAGCTCATATTAATAGACAGAGAGACGCTTAAGGTAAAAAAAGAAGTCGAGATGGAGAAAGGGTTTCATCCTGCAAAATTGAAAATATTAAAAGATAGCATCTTAGCTGTTTCTTTTGATGGGAAGCTGCAGGTGTTTGATAAAAAAATGGTTAAGAAAAAATCTTTCGATTTTTATGCTGGGGATGATAACAAATTAATGAATGATGTTCAATTCAATGACAGAGAGATGTATGTTTTACTCAAAAACTTTGATATCCAGCGTGATAACAAGCTTGGAGATATCACTTCTTATGATTTGAAATCAGGAAAAAAGGTAAAAACAATCCCGCTAAAAGCAAATAAAGAGTGGGAAATCGCCCGGTTCGAAATTTTAAAATAAGTTGGAGGTGTTTATATTAGCCCGCTTTTGAGCCCTGCATATATCATACTCATCATTCTTCCGGCAGCTTCTTTCTTGCTGGGGATAATAGGGTATTTCATCTTTCAAAAAGTATGGACTATGGTTGTCGTCGTATTGATCCTGTCATTGATATTTATGTTTGTTGTAATAGGAGCAGAGCCAACATTTTTAGTTTGGGTGTTTATCATGACGGGAGCCTGCCTTATCTCCGGTTCAATCACTAAGACTATAATGAATTTTACAAAGCGAAAATATTAAATGGAATAATCATAAGAGTGTACACCAAAACCATAATCCCAAAAATCCCGCGACGAAAATTGCGGGTTTTTTTCGTTTTCACTTTTTGTTCAAATAGTTATAATATTACAAAAATAGAGATTAGAGGGAGAGGTATATATGGACCAAGTTTTGCCGTCGTCCCAGGTTGGTGTCAAGATCAATGAATAGTACAAAATGATTCGTCAGTTCAGTGTGCCTGATGCTGAGATTTTAAAGGCTGAAGTAGAACAGGAAATAGAGGAGATGGAAGAGGATCAGGATTTGCTTGTTTTTTATTCATTGATGTGCTTTCGTCACCAATTGATGTTAGATTCCTTGGAGCCGGAAGACAGATATAGAGATCGCCCCACAGTCGACGAACTGCTTGAGAAAATAGAAAAACCGCAAAAAAGACTTACAGGCCTCTTGAAATATTACTCATTATTTTTTCGTGGTATGTATGAGTTTGATCATAAAGAGTATGTTGAAGCGATAGGCTATTATCGCAAAGCAGAGAGAGAGTTGAATGCTGTATCAGATGAAATGGAGCAAGCTGAATTTCATTACAAAATAGCTGATGCCTATTATCAAATTGATCAGCACTTTGTTTCCCTCAATCATTTAAAAAAAGCCAAGCAATTGTTTGAAAAAAGTCAATTATACAAAGTGAAAGTGATTGGCTGTAATATGATGGTTGGTGCTAACATGTACGATATGTACAGGCTGACGGAGGCCGAATCATATTATCGGGAAGCATTAAGTATCGTCCGCGGCTTGGAAGAGGAAAAAGTGAAAAGAATTATAGGAGTGATCTTTCATAACTTAGGCTTAGTTTATTTAAGAGGGAAAAATTTGATTGCTGCTGAAGAGAATTTCAAAAAGGCAATAGACGTGAAAGAACATATTGATACAGTGTATGGGGTGAGATCATTATATATGATGGCAAATGTCCTGTACCAATGTGGTAAAGTCAAGGAAGCGCGTTTCTTTTATGAAACGGCTTTAAATCGTGCCCGGACTTCTAATGAAGAAGAATATTTGGCTAAATTAAAAATCATTAATTCATTATACGAGGAATATAATGAAACAGCAGTGAAACAAAGCTTAGGTTACTTAGAAGAGAAACGCCTTTGGTCTGATTTCGCAGAGCTAACTGAAAAATTAGGTGACTTTCATTTTGAGAAGAGGAACTATGTAGAGGGAAGAAACTTTTTAAAGAAAACCATACATGCCCAAACACAAATACTTAAGGTTACGGAGGCTATATAATGAAGAAACTTTTAATTAGCTCCGCTTTAATCGGTATTCTTTTCACTGGATTATTAAGTGTGACAAATGTTTATACTGCTGAATTGAATGAGTCTGGAACTTTTTATATCGCCGAAAAAGCTATAAATATTTAATTGTACTCCCAATTCAGTTCCCCGCCTTTTAAGGTTGGGGTTTTTCTTTTTAAAATCTCCACCGGTGTTTGTGCTTATCCCATTTCAACATACGCTGCCGCATGAGGTTCTTGACCGCTTCACGTATAGCCTGTAATCCTTTACCGGTTTTTCTCTTCAACTCATCCATTGAGGATTTTTCCCGAAGTGAGTCATGTTAAAGATAATCCGGTACATTTTTTCCGCTCAAAATCATTCATTCGAATTACCTCCTCGAGTAAATAATACAAGAACGAACATTCCCTTTTCAATTTGAAAAGCAGACAGACAAAAACTTTCAGGATGGACCTGAATCCCCCTCTAATTATAGAAGGGGATTCAGCAATCATCCGTAATCTTACAAAAAGGCAAGAAGATGCTTTGCACGCTATATCGAATTTCTTAAATCAGTATGGGGTGCATCAATGCCTCTATGAATCGCCAAATAAGGCGTTTTTTTCATAATATCTTTCACAGCCTCGCTAAAACGATTTCACAACATTCTGATCTGAAAATTGTTGGCCAATCATTTCCGCCTGGCTTACAGAGTTGTTTTGGATGACGATTCCAGTATTTAAGCCTCCGGATCCAAACGCTGTTTTTGAAGCGGTGATAGGGGTGATGGTTAACGCGCCGCCGACATTGACAACTCCGTTTCCTGATAAGTTGTTAATTTTAATAGGGGAACCATACATACTCTTTTCTCCTCTCACTTCAAGCTGCTAACTATATGTATGCTGTCATTTTGAATAAGATTAAACAACGCGGCAAAAATTGCCGAAAGCTCCGGCAATTTCTCTTTTGCTAGGGATAATAGAGCATTTCATCTTTTGAAAATTTTCATTGATATGTTTGTTGTAAGGGGCAGAGAACGTTTTTCATTTGGGTGTCTGTCTTGACAGGGGTTTGCCTTATCTCCGGTAAGATAATTTCAAGGAAAAACAAAACAGGCTGTCGAGAAGATCCCGACAGCCTGTTTATTTTTGTTTGCGTGAAAGAGCGAAGAAAAACGGGAAGGCGGAACCGGCCAATAACGTACCGAATAAAAACATTCCCCCGATGAACACATGATAGTTCACTCCGCCGATCCAAAGCCCCGTGATTAAGGAAACGATGCTCAATGCGATCATCACAAAGCCGGGAATCAGACGTTTCTTACCCGTTGTCCGATAAGCAATAAGAGAACAGAAGATGCCGATGACAATCGGCACAATCCACAGATAAAAAAGGATAAATACTGACATAAGCAAAACTCCGATTTTTTCTTCTATCATACCAAAAACGCCCGGAAAAAGATACGAACGAGAGCCGACGGCCAAAAGAAAAACCGGCCGAGATGGGCCGGTTTTTCTAACGGAATGAATCGTAAATCACAAACAGATTAAGCGCGATCACCAAAACCGCAATCAGCCAGGCGAGAGCCGTAACCCATTTTCGGTTCGTCAGGACGCCCATCAGGCGTTTGTTGCTTGTAAACATAATCAGCGGCACAAGCGCAAAGGCGATGCCGAATGAAAGAACAACCTGGCTCCATACGAGCGCTTCTGTGGCGTTGATTCCTGAGATAATGATGATCATCGGAGGAATGATGGTAATGAAACGCCGCAAATAAAGCGGGATACGGTAACGGATGAAGCCCTGCATGATAATATCGCCTGACAATGTGCCGACAGAAGAGCTTGAAAGCCCTGCGGCCAGCAGTCCGATCCCGAAGAGAATTGCTGAAGCCGGCCCGATAAAGTGGCCGAATTGCTGATAAGCCACGTCTAAATCCTCCACATACAGTCCGTTCTTGAAGAAAAGAGCGGCCGCGACAATCAGCATGCTTGCGTTAATCGCCCCTGCGATTACCATCGCGATGAGAATGTCAATCGTCTCGAATTTAAAAATCTTTTTCCGCTCGTTATCCGTTTTTCCGACGACACGGCGCTGCGTCAGGGCGGAATGTAAGTAAATGGCGTGCGGCATCACGGTTGCACCGAGTATCCCGGTTGCAAGAAGCACACTGTCCATTCCATCGATTTTCGGGATGAACAGCCCTTCGAGTACGGAAGCGGCGTCAGGCTTGGCAAAGAAGGTTTGCAGGGCGAAGGCGATCACCACGACAAACAGAAGTCCGGCAATGCCCGCTTCCAGCGCCCGGTAACCCCGGCGCTGAAGCTCTAAAATCGCGAATGATCCGATCGCCGCGATAATGGCCGCTTCAATCATCGGTATGCCGAACAGCAGATTGAGCCCGAGGGCCGCTCCGATAAACTCAGCCAGATCAGTCGCCATAATCACCAGTTCACCCTGTATCCACAACCCGGCGGATACCCATTTCGGATACCGGTCTCTGGCGATTTCCGGAAGGTTTTTACCCGTGGCGATGCCGAGCTTCGCGGAAAGGACTTGAATTAAAAAAGCCATCAAGTTTGAAAAGAGAATGACCCACAACAGCATATACCCGTATTTCGAACCAGCTGAGATATTCGTAGCGAAGTTTCCCGGATCAATGTAGGCAATCGCCGCGATAAATGCGGGACCTAAAAAAGGCAGAAGCCGCTTGAATCCCTTGCTTTTGCCGTCAAGTGCATCCTGAACGGCTTTTGATTGCAGTGATTGTGCTGAGATGTCTTTGCTCATTATGTCTCACCTAAATTCCGATAGATTTTTAGCTAAATAACAAAAAGTTTCCTAGACGCAAATTATTTTATCTACATCATAAATCCGCTATTATGAGTTGTCAAGCTCTTTATGTTCAATAACCAGTACATTTTTTCCCCGTTTTATCTATGATATGTATCCCGCCCGAGAAAGGTCCGAAAATGCAAAAGACATCGTTTCGGAATAGAAACGACGCCGTTTTCAAACGATGTTTCCCCATGCGCGGATCCTTTGAGCGTTCTTTAAAAAGGTGGAAGAGTACACTTGCCCATAAAACGTCAGAACCTTCCGATCGCCGGCACTGAATGGAGAAAAAGCCGGCACATTGCCTCCGTGTGCCGGGTAAATAGAATAATAATGAATCTTTCCTTTGGAAGATAAAACCTTTCTGTACCATTCAAATGACCTCCGGCAAAACCTCTGCTTCTCTGAATAAACGTTTGAATCCGCGGTATATAAGTGATTCAGGACCAATAAACCGCAGTTATTTATCAAAACAAAGAAAGGTTTTATCATTTGCGCAGAAATGAAGTTGGAGCATTAGACTTATTTCAGTCTTCCTGGCAAAAAAGTATAATAACGTCAGGAAAGCTTTCCAGCCATATGATAAAAGAGGGGGAATTTTCTTGGTACGTCGTTTGTCGGTCTTTTCTTTAGCTATGATTTTTGCTGTTTCTTTATTCGCTTTTGGCGGCTCTGCATCAGCTGCAACTTTTACACCTAAAGCTGAACCGGACGTTTCCATTTTAGCAAGCGGGGGAACAGTCGGTATTTACGGTGCTAACATGCGCTCATGCTCAAAGGTCAGCTGTTCAACGATTACAACATTCTCAAGCGGTAAAACAATTACAGGTACTTGGGTAACCGGAGAATATGTACAAGGCCACTACACCAACTCTAATAAATGGCTGAAAGTGACGTATGCAGGAGCGACAGGCTACGTGTCCGTCACCACTCTGTCTTATTATTACGGTTTATAATCAGAAAAACCCCCGTTCTTTTCAGAGCGGGGTTTTTCCATGTATTCCGGTTTAATTTCCTCGCTTCGTTTCATCATCGTGTTTCATCAGCTGATCGATTTCTTCCTTAGAAGCGTTTTTTTTCCACTCTTTCGCCTGACTTGTCGCAATGGGAATGGCCCGTCCTTCTTCATAACCCTCATCTACCATCGCATTCGCGATTTCGATCGCTTTTTTCCTCACAGGTTCCTCGAGATTCTTCAATGATTGCGGATAATCCTTCATAGACCAAGGCATGTCTATCACTCCTTTATGAAAAGTGTTTCCCGCCTGAAGAAAAAGAAAACCGCCTCATCAAAAAGAATGACAGCTATTTTTACGAGAGACCAGCAATTTCCGAATAAAATATAAAGGATAAAGAAGCAAATACAGATTGAATGCCCACCACATCAGATCAAAATCACCGATAAATACCCAAAAGGCAATCGCTTGCAGGCCTGAACAAAAGGTCAGCACAAGTGATATTAATGCGAAAGGGCGCCATAACGCATGTTTCCGTTTATAAAGAAACAAGCTGTACAGCCCGGTTATCGAAATGAAAATATCTAAGGGAAAGAATGACCAGTTCCAGGCCATTATCATGGCGTTATCATAGTCTTTAAACACCATGTTTTTTGGAATCCACTCAAAAAAAGTAACAATCCAATAAACGATAAATCCAATATCTGTAATGAGGAAGAGAACCTTTAACCCTTTCATCATCAGTTTCTGTCCGTATGAACGCTGATGCCGTTTGATGACGTTTCACTTTCAGAAATAAAGTTTAAGGTAACGACACCGATGATGATCAGAAGAACAGCGACAGCTTTTATGACAGAGAACTGTTCATGGAAGAAAAAAATTCCGATAAAGGAAATCAGCACGATCCCCATTCCCGACCAGACCGCATACGCGATGGAGACACTTATATATTTCAAAGTCAAAGTAAGAAAACATAGGCTGCCGATATAAAACAATAATAATAAAATACTGGGGACAAGTTTTGTAAAACCATTTGATAATTTCATGCTGACCGTACCCATTACTTCAAAAATGATCGCTAAACTCAAATAAATCCAATGCATTCAACATTCTCCTTCATTCGTATTATTCAAAATTATACAATATATAGAATTTAAAGAAAATTAAACAACGGAATGTTTTCCGGATAAAAAACCCGGTCGGGTAAGAAAACACCATAAAGGTATACTATGTACAAAGACATTCGGAAGGGACGTGCAGGACGGGTGACAGAAGAACGGACAGACCTGGAAAGACAATTGAAAGACATTCAAAAATGGGAAAAGGCGCAGCAGAGGGTGATGTTCTGGAAAACGCTCACCCGCCTGCCGTTTCAGCTTTTGGACAAGCTGACACCTCAATTTATTCAGCGGAAAATCGGACGCATTCTCGATGAAACGGGAACGTTTATTCAGTCAGGCGGACAGTATCTCACATCAGAAAAGCGCATTATCAAAAAGTTTCAGAAACGGCTGCCGCACGGCACATGTCAAACGCTTCTCGATATCCGGAATGCACCGCTTGCCGTCATGGATGAAATCGCAGAAGCCATGGCGCGCACAAGCGTAAAGACCGCCACGGTGCAGGGAGCCGCAACGGGAGTCGGCGGCGTGTTTACGCTTGCGGCAGATATTCCGGCGATGCTCGGTCTGTCCTTAAAGACGCTGCAGGACATCGCGATTGCCTATGGCTTTGATCCGAAAGACAAAAAAGAACGCGTGTTTATCATCAAATTGCTCCAGCTGGCATCCAGTGACGTCATCGGAAAAAAAGCAATCCTGCGGGATTTACAGCAATATGACCAAAACGACCAAATCTATCAGCGCATTGCCTCGCAAATCCAAGGCTGGCGGGAAGTCGTTTACAGCTACCGCGACACGTTCGCCGCGAAAAAACTGCTGCAAATGGTTCCGGCCGCAGGCATCGTCTTCGGCGCATCCGCCAACCGTTCAGCTTTAGAAAGCATTGCGGAAACAGGCATCATGCTTTATAAAAAGCGCCGGATTCTAAAACGCCTGAAAGATACAGAATGATAAAAAACCACCCGAAAACACATTCAATGTGTTTTCTTTGTTTATGAGTTCTGAAATCGGGAAACCAACAACCAACACCAATTAAAGGAGGAATTCAAAAATGGCACAAGAAAACAAAATGAGCAGAGAAGAAGCAGGTAAAAAAGGCGGACAAGCTACAAGCAATAACCATGACAAAGAATTCTATCAGGAAATTGGTCAAAAAGGCGGAGAAGCCACAAGCAAAAATCACGACAAAGAATTCTATCAGGAAATCGGTGAAAAAGGCGGAGAAGCCACAAGCAAAAATCACGACAAAGAATTCTATCAGGAAATCGGTGAAAAAGGCGGAGAAGCCACAAGCAAAAACCATGACAAAGAATTCTATCAGGAAATCGGCGAAAAAGGCGGAGAAGCCACAAGCAAAAATCATGACAAAGAATTTTATAAGGAAATCGGCCAAAAAGGCGGAAACAGACGCAGCAGCTAATAAAAGCATAAAAGGCAGACAACCTGCAGAGCAAAAGCGATCCGGCGCATCAGCTGGATCGCTTTTTATTTTGGGAAAATCTTGTTCTGGGCCGACGTTGCGGTACAATAAATGAAAAAAGGAGTTTTCACTCGTGTCTGAAATGCAAAATTTACTCGCCATCGCCAATAAAGTCAAAGAAAAACACGACAATTTTTCAATCGCGGAGATCAATGACCACTGTGTGCGCCTCGCAGTGTTTACGGGAGAATATGACTGGCACCATCACCCTGACTCAGATGAATGGTTCATTGTTCTTGAAGGTGAGCTTCTGATCGATTTTAAGGACAAAGAAACTGCAGTGCTCAAAGCAAATGACAGCCTGCTCATCCCGAAAGGCACTATTCACCGTACACGCTCATACGTCAGAACCGTGAATCTTTGTGTCGAGCATACGCAAGCGAAAACAGTCATCACAGAGGGACTGCCATGCTGATCAAAAAGATTGTATGTGAAACAGACGTTGCAAACGCTGAAGTATTTGCGCAAGCACAGTCACGGTGGGGAGCATTATCACGTGTAAATGGCTTCGTCAAACAGGCCGGCGGCTGGCGGAAAAACGCAGACGGTCTGTTCATCGCAGAGATCATCAGTGTTTGGGAGAACAGACAGGCCTATGATCATTTTATGGAGAACGAACATGACCGCATATACGAAGAAAACGAGCAGAAGGCTGCGATTCTTTCAATAGAAGTGATGCTGTACGAAGAGGATGAACCTTTCATTCACGAGCTGTTACATCATCCGGACATCCGATACGAACCTGATTGGACAGTTGTGCGCACATAAAAAAAGCCCTTTTAGAGGGCTTTTTTATTTTCGTCCGGGAAGCGTGTTGTGGACATAAGGCGGGACAGGATCCAGCTTAGCTATTTCGCCGTGCGCTTTCGGTTCTTTTTCGTATTCGAACGGTTCGCCGTCCGGCGCTTTTTCCTGCAGCCAATTCTGTTCAGCGCTTTCTCCGCCGTCTGAGAAATGAATAAGCTTATGGGAGAATGACTGTTTTTCCAGCGCCTTCGGGAATGTGGAAGGAACAATCGGGCCTTCCTGTGCCTCTAATTCTTTAATAGCCGCAAGCCATTGGTTTTGGTGCATCGTGTCACGCGCCAGCAGGAAGCTGAGCATATCTTTCACACCTTTATCATCGGTCATTTCATACAGGCGTGCGACTTGAAGCCTTCCTTGTGATTCGGCGTTCAGATTGGCGCGGAAGTCTGCCAAGAGGTTTCCGCTTGCGACGATATAGCCTGCGCTCCACGGAACGCCCGTGCTGCTCTCCGGCATTGCGCCGAGCCCTGAGACAATGGCATGGTGCGGGTTCATGCCGCCTAAAATGGACCCGATGACCGGATCATCCGCCGCTTTTTCCTGCTCTGCCAGCGGAGCATCTTCTAACAGTCTCGCAATCATCGTCGCGATCATTTCAACATGGCCGATTTCTTCCGTCGCGGTGTCCATCAGGAGATCTTTATATTTTTCATTGCCGCGTGTATTCCAGCCCTGAAACAAATATTGCATGGCGACGGATATTTCCCCGTATTGCCCGCCTAAGATTTCCTGCATCTTTTTTGCGAACAGCGGGTCAGGACGATCCGGTTTGGCCGGATGCTGCAGTTTTTTCGTATGTGTAAACATGTCTCCATCTCCTTTTTTATTTGTCCCTACTTACTTCCCCGTCAGGAAAAGGGATGAAACGGAGATGGGCGTATTGGTCCTGCTAAGGATCGCGGCGCAAGGATAACAGATCTTCCACAAGCCCGCGGCCGATCACCTGCTCATATTGCCCGTAAACTGGGTCGAGACGTTTCATCCATTTTTTCTTTTCCGCTTTCGTCAGCACGTGAATATTGATGGATGAATTCTTCTTGATTTCTTCGAGCTGGTCTTTATTCATTTTCTCAGCGGAGGCTTCGTTCCATTCCGTTGTTTCTTTCATCGCCTCCGTTAAGATGGTTCTCGTTTTTTCAGTCTGTGAATTCCAGAAATGCTCGTCGGTCATTACGGCATAACCGAGGTATCCGTGATTGCTGATTGTCAAATAATCTTGAACATTATAAAATTTTTTAGAATAGATATTTGAAATCGTATTTTCCTCTCCGTCTACGAGATTGCTTTCCAAGAGCTGAAACGTGGAATTAAAGGAATCCTGCCGCGGCTGCGCGCCAAGCAGGCGGTACTGGTCCTCGATCACACTGCTCGGCATGATCCTGAGCGCCTGTCCCTTTAAGTCATCCGGTGTGAAGATCGGCCCTTTATTTGATGTGAGCTGCTTAAACCCGTTTGTCCAGTATGCCAGTCCTTTCAAATGATGCTTTTCTAAAGATGCGAACAGGCGGGTGCCGATTTTGCCGTTTAAGCCTTCCTGCACGGCCTTATAGCTGGTAAACGCGTATGGCAGATCCAAAACACCCCATTCGGGAGAGAGTGATCCGAGCTTTGAGGTGGAGGGAGCGATGAATTGCACGTCCCCATTTTGGAGGGCGTTTATTTCTTCATTATCTGAATAGAGGCTCCCGTTTGGAAACACCTCTACTTTAATGGTGCCGCCGGACTTTTGATAGACCAGGTCGGCAAACTTATTCGCAGCCCGCCCTTTAGGCGTGTTTTCAGCAACGACATGGCTGAATTTGAAAACAATTTGATCTTTCAGGCCTTCCTGTTCGTCATCATAATACGGATCTTCCGTTGAGAAACGATCATGAAAGCCGATGAATAAAGCGGTTCCAATACCGAGTACCATCAGGCTGAGACAAGTCAGCAAGCTTTTCATCGAAAACCCCCTCCGCCATTTTCTATAACAAGCATAATCGGGCGGGCCGGTTTCGTAAAGAGACGGAAAGGAAGAGGCCAATGACGAAAAAAAAGCTCACCATCCGCTGGAAAATCACCATACTTTCTTATATCGTCGTGCTTTTTACCTTTTTGATCGTAGGCATCGTGCTGATCGGCAATATTCAGCATACAGAAGAGCGCGAGCTGAAAAAACGGCTGATGAATACCGCGCGGACGGTATCTGAGATGACGGATGTCAAACGCGCTCTCGAGCAGAAAAAACAGAGAGAAGACGTGCGCCATGCGGTCGAAGAAATAAGGATCATCAATGAAGCGGACTACATCGTCGTCATGGATATGGATCATATACGCTATTCACATCCCGTCAGCACAATGATCGGAAAGCGTTCAAGGGGCGAGGACGAAGCAGCGGCGTTCGCCGAGCACATTTATTTTTCTGAAGCAAAGGGAGAGATCGGCACCGCCGTCCGCGCTTTTTATCCCGTAAAAGACCGGGATTTGAATCAGATCGGTGTCGTCCTTGCCGGTAAAACGCTGCCGGGCTTTGGTGAAATTCTTCTTCAGCTGAAGCATGAAATTCTGTTTATCGTTCTGTTGGCGCTCGGCTTCGGACTGGCGGGCTCCTTTTTGCTGGCCCGCCATATCAAAAAACAGATGTTTTGGCTGGAGCCTCATGAGATCGTGAGAATGTATGAGGAACGGACCGCTACGTTTCATTCGATGAATGAGGGTGTCATCGCGATTGATAATCAGCACCACATCACCATTTTTAATGAAAAAGCGAAGCAGATATTCAATGTCAGTCAAGATACTGATGGCAGATTGATCTGGGACGTATTAAAAGATTCCCGGCTCCCTGAAATCGTTGAGCGGAACCAAGCTGTATATAATGAAGAAATTCAAGTCAGCGGAAAGGTGATCATGAGCAGCAGAATTCCGATCGTCATGAAAAAGAAGGTCATCGGAGCCGTCGCCATTTTCCAGGACAGGACGGAAGCAGCGAGAATGGCTGAAGAACTGACAGGCGTAAAAAATTTTGTCGATGCGCTCAGAGTTCAAAACCACGAACATATGAACAAGCTCCACACCATCGCGGGACTGATTCAGCTCGGAAAATCAGAAAAAGCGCTCCAGCTCGCTTTCAAGGCATCGTCAGAACAAGAAAGCGTCACTGAATTTCTTCATCAGGCCATTCAGAATGACGCTGCGGCGGGGCTTTTGTTAAGCAAAATCAAAAGAGGAAAAGAGCTCGGCATTTCTGTGAAAATTGATGAAAACAGCAGCTTCTCGGAATTTCCGGAGCATGTCGACCAGCATGACATCGTCGTCCTGCTCGGCAATTTAATAGAAAATGCATTCGGCGCATTTGAAACAGCGGACACGGAGGACAAACACATTGACATCAGTATCGAGCAAAATGATGAAGTGCTTGCTATATTAATAGAAGACAACGGAAGCGGGATTTCCGATCAGCACATCCCGCGCCTTTATGAAAAAGGGTTTACCGTCAATAAAACGGGGGGCACGGGATACGGATTGTACCTCGTCAAACAAATCGTCGACAAAGGGATGGGCGTCATTGAAGTCGACTCACAGCAGGGACAGGGAACGGCATTTTCAATTTTATTTCCGATGAAGGGGGAGGAATCATTAAATGGACATCAAGGTGCTGCTTATTGAAGATGATCCGATGGTGCAGGAGGTGAATAAAGAATTTATCACCGGTGTTTCGGGATTCAGCGTCATCGCCACGGCCGCTAACGGAGACGAGGGAATCAGGCTCATAAAAGAACTGCGCCCCGACCTCGTAATATTAGACGTGTACATGCCGAAAAAAGACGGCATTAAAACGCTCCAGGAAATCAGAAAACAAAAGCTCGAAGTGGACGTCATCATCGTCTCGGCTGCAAAAGACAAAGAAACGATCCAGCTTATGCTGCAAAACGGTGCGGCCGATTACATTTTGAAGCCGTTCAAGCTGGAGCGGATGAGACAGGCGCTCGAAAACTTTAAACAATATAAACGCAAAATCGAAGAGCATGACACCATGTCGCAGGATCAGCTTGACGCGCTGCTTAAAATTCCGCAAAATCAGTCCCGGAATCTGCCGAAGGGGTTAAATCATTTTACGATGAATGAAATTTTGACCTATATGAAACAGCAGACGGAGCCGCTTTCAGCTGAAGAAGCCGCCAAAGCGCTCGGAATTGCCAGGGTGACGGCGCGGCGTTATCTCGATTTCCTTGAAAAGGACGGCCAGATAAAACTGGACATTCAATACGGAGGAGTGGGCCGGCCGGTTAACCGCTACAAATTCGTCCGTTAGCCAAGACCAAAAAGACCAAAATGTCCGTTATGATCATAAGCTTCCCCTCCCTTCATGAAAACGCTATCATTTGTACATAGACGCAGCGAGAGGCAAGGGGGAGTAGGGATGAAAATTTTCAAAAATCTCACGGTGCAAGTCATCACGGCGGTCATCATCGGCGTCATCGTCGGGCTCGTATGGCCTGAGGCCGGGAAACAAATGAAACCGCTCGGCGATACATTTATCAATGCGGTAAAAATGATTATCGCCCCGATCATATTCCTGACGATCGTGCTTGGCATCGCCAAGATGGGAGACATGAAAAAAGTCGGAAAAGTCGGGGGAAAAGCATTTATTTATTTTGAGGTCGTAACCACCATCGCCCTTATTATCGGACTTCTGGTCGTCAATATCATGAAGCCGGGTGAGGGGCTTGATTACAGCAAGCTTGAAAAAGGAGATGTCTCTCAGTACACGCAAAACGGGGGACAGGGAATTGACTGGATTGAATTTATCACTCACATCGTTCCGTCAAACATGGTTGACGCTTTTGCAAAAGGCGATATTCTTCAGGTCTTATTCTTTTCTGTTTTATTCGGGGTCGGCCTGGCGGCGCTGGGTGAAAGAGGCAAAAGCATTATTGATTTCTTCGATAAACTGTCACACGTCTTTTTCAAAATCATCGGCTACATCATGCGCGCGGCGCCGATCGGCGCATTCGGGGCCATGGCCTATACAATCGGCCACTTCGGACTGGATTCGATCAAGCCGCTGGCGAGTCTGATGCTGTCTGTATACATTACGATGTTCCTGTTTGTATTCGTCGCTTTGAATATCATTTGCAGAATATTCGGTTTCAGTTTGTGGAACTATCTCCGTTTTATAAAAGATGAACTGCTCATCGTTCTCGGCACAAGCTCTTCTGAGTCGGTTCTGCCGCGGATGATGGATAAAATGGAGCGCTACGGCTGTTCAAAATCGGTTGTCGGCCTTGTCATTCCGACGGGATATTCCTTTAATTTGGACGGCACCTCAATTTATCTATCCATGGCGACGGTTTTTCTGGCGCAGGTGTTCGGCGTTGACCTTACGATCGGTCAGCAGATTACGATCATTCTCGTGTTGATGCTGACATCAAAAGGCGCGGCGGGCGTAACCGGAAGCGGATTTATCGTGCTCGCCTCCACTTTGTCGGCGCTCCAGGTGATCCCGCTGGAAGGGCTTGCGCTGCTCCTCGGTGTTGACCGCTTTATGAGTGAAGGAAGGGCGATCGTCAATCTGATCGGAAACGGAATCGCCACCATCATCGTAGCCAAGAGCGAAAATGAATTTGACGAAGTGAAAAGCACACAGGCCGTAAAAGAAATGAAAACGGCGGTATAAAAGGGGAGGAACGGCATGCATCGGGCATGCCGTTCTTTTTTTCGGCCGCTATGAGTAAAAAAGATAAATTTGTTTAAATTTATTAGGAGGTGGACAAAGACCTTAGCGTCATTTTGTTATATAATTTACAATTAGAGAGTGAAAGATGAAATCTAAGGGCTTTTTGTCCTAGCAGGAGTGTATAAATGGCGGCTATTTTTAAATTTTTTCAGCATCCGGGTGTCAGACGTTTTTCCGTTTTTCTTGTTTTGACTGGGGTGTTAGTTGTATTCCGAAGTATGATTAATTTGATTTTGCTTACGTTTATTTTTACTTTTCTGATGGATCGGCTGGAGACTGTCATCAGGCACGTGCTGAACCATTTTTTCCGGATCAGCCAGAGGGTGGTCATTACCGTTTTATATATTGCGCTGGCTGTCGGAGCGACTGTGGGAGGCTTTGTCTTTTACCCGATTGTTGCCAAGCAGATTGAACAGCTGATTAAGCAGATCAAGCACATCGCGTATCATCCCGATGTCATCCCGTTTTATGAAGAAATATCGAGCGTGTTCGGCGATATTAATATCGGTTCCTATGTAAAAGAAGGATTTAATGTACTGTATACATACTTGGCCGATATCAGCACTTTCGGTTTGCAGGTCGTGATGTCACTGATTCTCAGCATGTTTTTCCTGTTCGAGAAAAAGCGGCTCACGGAGTTTATGAAAAAATTTCAGCACAGCAAGCTGTCTGTTTTTTACTACGAACTTGCTTATTTCGGCAGCAAGTTTGCGAGAACGTTCGGCAAAGTGCTTGAAGCTCAATTTATTATCGCGCTGGTGAACTGTATCCTCACCTTGATCGCATTGGCGATTCTGCATTTTCCGCAGCTGTTCGGCCTGTCAATCATGGTCTTTTTCCTCGGGCTCATTCCCGTTGCGGGTGTGGTGATTTCGCTCATTCCGCTCAGTATCATCGCGTATACGACGGGCGGCGCTGCGTATGTCATCTACATCGTACTGGTCATTTTCGTCATTCATGCGATTGAGACTTACTTCCTTAATCCGAAACTGATGTCAGCGAAAACGGAACTTCCGATCTTTTTTACCTTTACAGTTTTAATTTTCTCGGAACATTTCTTCGGCATTTGGGGCTTGATTATCGGGATTCCGATTTTTGTGTTCCTGCTGGATATTCTGGATGTCGTCAATAACGAAGAGGTGGAAAAATCTGAACCGGAGCCGGATAAGACGTAACATCAGCTCCGCTCTTCACGAATATATGACAAATGTTATAATGCAGACAGTGCCTTATGTACGGGCACTGTTTATTTTTTGTGAAAAAGGAGGAAGGCTGTATGACTGAGCCGATTTTACATATCGAAGGCCTTGACAAAACAATAGGCAAAAAGCACATTTTAAAAAACATCAGCTTGGATGTCAGGCAGGGCGAGATCATCGGTTTGCTCGGTCCGAATGGATCGGGGAAAACCACACTTATCAGAATCATCGTCGGCCTTTTAAAGAAAAACAGCGGTACGATTACAATTAACGGTTTTCAGCACGATGCTGATTTCGAAAAAGCGCTTGAATCTGTCGGAGCAATCGTAGAAAACCCTGAATTCTACCCATATCTGACGGGGTGGGAAAATCTGAAGCACTTTGCCAATATGCACAAGAACATCAAGGAGGACAGGCTTCAGGAAGTAATCGAGCGGGTCGGGCTCGCAAATGCCGTTCACGACAAAGTTAAAACGTATTCCCTCGGTATGCGTCAGCGCCTCGGCATCGCACAAGCCATTCTTCACCGTCCGAAGCTGCTCATTTTAGATGAACCGACAAACGGGCTTGATCCCGGCGGAATGAAGGATTTCCGCAACCATTTAAAAGAGCTCGCGGAGCTTGAAGGGACGAGCATCCTCTTTGCGACGCATTTATTGCGTGAAGTGGAGGATCTTTGCGACTGTGTCATCATCATTCAAAAAGGTGAAATCAAAACAGAGGTCGTCCTGCGCGGCGTTGCGGAAAAAGAGGAAAAAGCCGTCATCGACATCCAGCCGGCTGACAAAGCATTTGAATGGCTGTCCGAACAGCAATTTGCTCCGGAGAAAAACGGCGGGGGCATTACCGTCACCGTATCGAAGAAGGACATCCCGGCATTAAACCGGGCGCTCGTCGGACAAGACTTTCTCGTGTATTCCATCATGCCGTATGCGGAATCGCTTGAGGATGAATTCATGAAAGTGACGACGGCGCTTCAAGAGGAGGGGGAGACGAATGTTTAAATTGACAGCAAATGAGCATATGAAGCTCTTTAATCGTAAAGTCTCATTAGTGGCGCTTATTCTGATGGCCGTTCTCCAGTTTATTATGGCGCTTGTCATTAAACGGCTTGTCATCAGCTCCGGGACGGATGAGAATTTCATCGGCTACATGGCGTACGCACCCGGGCTGAATATTCTGCTTGAGGCATTAACGATCGTGATCGCGGCAACGATCATTTCCGCTGAATTTGATAAGAAAACGATCAAATTTTTGTTAATCCGCCCGGTAAAGCGGGAGCGCATTTTTATATCTAAACTCATTACCGTATTTTTGGTCAGCCTGTACCTGTATGCGGCGTACTATATTCTGTCACTGCTTTTCGGCATCGCTTTCTTCGGTATGTCGGTGACATCTGAATCAGGGACGCTCCTCGTGAACACGCTGAAAGTAATCGGCACGAACTGGGTTGAGGCATTTGCGATGGCATGCTTCGGATTGCTGTGCTCTTCCTTATTCCGAAACAGCGCCACGGCTGTCATTTTATCATTTATCGTGCTGTACGGCGCAAAATCACTCGTGACGATTATGTCTCTCTTCCAAAACAAATGGGGAAGCTTCCTGCTGTTCGCGAATACTGACCTGACGCAATACATGAGCGGGGCAAAACCGCTGTTTGCGGGAATGACGCCGTTATTTTCCGTGGGCATTATCATTATCCATATCGTCTTCTTCTTAGCCGTCGCTTGGTGGAGTTTTTGCAAACGCGATGTTCGGGTGTAAAGTAAAGGAATGACATTTTTGTGAAAAAGATCACGATAAATCAATAATTTATGCTATTTTGATTTATAATAAAGGTAATGACGGAGGTGCTCACTTGAGAAATTTTATTACCGCATTACCGATTGTGTTATTGCTTGGTTTTTCCTTTGTGTCATTCATGTTCCAATTCGAACATCTTGTTTATTTCAGGCTTGCGCTGGGATTGTTTTCTACAGTGGGTCTGTTTCTCTTATATAAAATGAAGACGGGATTCCGTTATTTCATCATCTACCTGTATGCAAGCTGGATCGTGCTTGCGGCAGTTACCGCTTTTGAAGAGCCGATTTTCTCAAGCTTTTTCTTTGGCGGGCTTGTGATGACGATGGGTTATCTCACATATATGCTGATCTATCTCGGGCTCAAGCAGGATCGCGGCCCGGAAGCAGTCTAAAACGCGCTATTCTACGGAATAGCGTGTTTTTTTGTACAGCCTCACAGTTGCGGAACGAGACTTGAATCTCTATAATACTTATTAACTTTATCGGAATTATAATGGGGGGATTCCAGTGTCTTTATGGATACAGAACGAACGGCAGAGAGAATGGATGGAAAAAATCGGCCTTCTTGCAGATGAATTTCAAAAAACAGCCGCGCTTGATGATGAAGAGGGCCGTTTTCCCGCAGAGAAAATTCAAAGATTGCGGGACGCGGGATATACGGCGCTAACGGTACCTGAGGCTTTCGGCGGAGCAGGCATCTCGGTTTACGATATGGTGCTGTTTCAGGAACGGCTGGCGAGGGGGGACGCGGCCGTAGCTCTCGGAATCGGCTGGCATTTATCCGTCATGGGAGAGCTCGGAGAAGAAAACAGCTGGAATGAAGATGTCTTTTCATTTATCGCAGAAGAAGTGAAAAAGGGAGCCGTCCTGAACAGGGCAGCGACAGAAAAGCAGACCGGCAGCCCGACGAGAGGGGGAAGACCCGGCACTTCCGCGGTGAAAAAAGACGGTCAATGGGTGCTGAACGGCTGAAAAACCTTTACAACCCTTTCACTGACTTTGGATTATATGCTGGTGACGGCATGGATTGAAGAAAAGCAAACGACCGGCGTTTTTCTCATCCATAAAGACCAGGCGGGCGTTTCGGTCGAAGAAACATGGGATATGATTGCCATGAAGGCGACCGGAAGCCATGATCTCCTTTTAGATCATGTCACGGTCGGTGACGAGCGGCTCGTGGAGCTTTTCAGCGGGCCGAGAGGGGCAAAAGTGAACGGCTGGCTGCTCCACATTCCCGCTGCTTATTTGGGCATCGCTCAAGCGGCAAGGGACTATGCCGTCCGGTTTGCATCCGAATATTCGCCGAACAGCCTGAACGGTCCGATTAAAGACGTGCCGGCCGTTCAGCAGCGTGTCGGGGAGATGGAGCTGGAATTGTTAAAAGCGAGACAGTTTCTCTTCACGGCGGCGCAAATGTATGATGACCCAAAACGCCGTCCGTTTATAAAAAGCGAGCTCGGCGCGGCAAAACACATTGTGACGAATGCCGCCCTTTCTATTGTTGATAAAGCGATGAGAATCACCGGCGCGAAAAGCCTGGAACGAAATAATCCGCTTCAGCGGTATTACCGGGATGCCCGGGCGGGACTTCACAACCCGCCGATGGATGATGCGGTCATCGGCAAATTAGCGGCGGAAGCATTTGAGCAATAAAAAAAGAGCCTGAAAAAGGCTCTTTTTATGTATGGCTGTTGTGCTGAAGCCGTTTTTGATGCTTACGGTCAATTCTGTCATAGATCACATTCATCAGCTTTTGATTATTCATGATGGCGGCCTTGTTTTCTTTTATCAGCTGTTCGTAAGTTTTTATTTTACGTTTCGGCATGAGTCCGCACCTTCCTTACATATTTGATATTCGCTTTCTAGCTCTCCAAGCGATAATTCGTATAAATGCCGTTCCGACTTTTTGTATATTCCGTTATTAATCAGCAAATGGATCAGATGTTTTTTTCGTCCTTCAACTGATGATCTGAGTTGAGGAGAAGATCTCATGATTACCCTCCTATCAAATGATATTGATAATCATTATCAGTTAATGAAAGTATACAATGTGAATATTCATATGTAAAGGAAAAATACCGCCAATTTTTCGACAAAAAGTTTCCCGGGGAATAATGCTGTCGAATTGATTGCATTTCCGGCAGATCAAAACTGCTATTTTTCTGCTTTTCCATCCATACTATGAATGAGAATGGAGGCGTCTTATATGAATGATCAAACGGCAAACTTAAAACGGGGCGAAAAAGGCGCGCTTCTCAATATCGCTGCGTACCTCATCCTTGCCGCCGTGAAACTGGTGATCGGTCTTGTTTATCATTCCGAAGCGCTCAGAGCGGACGGGTTAAATAATGCTACGGATATTGTCGCATCACTGGCTGTGCTGATCGGGCTCCGGATTTCCCAGCGCCCCGCGGACAGCGATCATGCCTACGGACATTATAGGGCTGAAACAATTTCTTCATTAATTGCGTCTTTTATTATGATGGCGGTCGGTATTGAAGTGCTGATCGGAGGAGCGAAGGCGGTCGTGAGCGGTACGGAGACCGAGCCGAGCTTCATTGCGGCTTGGACGGCGCTCGGAAGCGCGATTGTAATGTACGGCATGTATGTATACAACAGCCGTCTGGCGGATCGGATCAAAAGTTCGGCGCTTCATGCGGCGGCGAAAGACAGCCGTTCTGACGCTTATGTCAGTATTGGGGCGTTCATAGGCGTCGTAACGGCCCGGTTTCATCTGCCGTGGATTGATCCGGTCATTGCTTTTCTGATCGGGATCATCATCTGCAAGACGGCATGGGACATCTTCAAAGATGCTTCCCACTCATTGACGGACGGGTTTGACCTGAAAGATTTGGAGCCGTACAAACATACGGTGAAAGAAATAAAAGAAGTCAGCAGGCTGAAGGATGTGAAAGCAAGGTATTTGGGGAGCACGGTTCATGTGGAAATGGTCATTACGGTAGATCCGGGACTGTCTGTGAAGGAAGGCCATGAAGTAGCTGATGAGGTCGAATATGCAATAAAACATGAACATGATGTTACTCATGTCCATGTCCATGTAGAGCCTGAAGTCATAAACAAAGATCGCGGAACGAATTAAATATGCTGTGATAAAAACTCAGTGACTTCTTCGGGAGTTTTAGCGTTTGCGCTGTGAAGATGCGCTTTCTTTTCTCCGTTTTTAAAGATCAGAAGGCTCGGAATGCCCATCACCTGATATTTGTCGGCAAGCTCAGGGAGCTCATCTCTGTTCAATTCATACCAATCATTTTGATTATATTCTTCCAAAATATCGCCGATGAACATATTCATGCGCGTGCAGTCAGGGCACCAGTCAGCGAAAAACTTCACGATGATTTCCTTGTCGGATTGAATAAGTTCATTAAATTGTTCTGTTGTACTGATTTTTTTCATATGACACATCTCCTTTTCCATGCCATTTTAATATAAAATAAAAAGGAATTACATACAAATGCTTTCATATGCAGAATGCCCAAAAATAATTAGATCATTTTCTGAGGAAAATGATAAGATAGTAAAGATGAATTGTTGTGGGGGGAATATCCATTGAAAACAAGTCTAGGATTGGTGTACGGCGGAAAGTCAGCTGAACACAATGTATCGCTTCAGACAGCACTTGCTGTAACAAAAGCGCTTAATACTGATAAGTTTGATATACATCCGATTTACATCACGGAAAAAGGAGAATGGCAAAGAGGTCCGCTTCTGACTGAACCGGTTTCCAACGTGAAAATGCTGCAGCTGGAACAAAATGGTGAAAGTTTCGCTCTTTCCGCATTGAACCGGGAAATGTTTCCTGAAGCGTCGGCTGATGAAAAGGCGCCGATTGACGTCGTTTTCCCGCTTCTCCACGGACCGAACGGTGAGGACGGCACGATCCAGGGCCTTCTTGAATTGCTGAACGTTCCTTATGTCGGCAACGGAGTGCTTGCGTCATCAGCGGGCATGGATAAAGTCATCATGAAGCATTTGTTCGCTCAAGCGGGGCTTCCGCAGGCGAAGTACGCCGCTTTCTTAAAAAAGGATTGGAAACAGACTCCGGACAGCTGCTTACAGCAGGTTGAAGAGGAACTGGGGTATCCATGCTTTGTCAAACCGGCGAACCTCGGTTCAAGTGTCGGAATCAGCAAATGCCGAAACCGCGAAGAGCTTGAAAAAGCCTTTGAACTGGCTTTTGAGTATGACCGGAAAATTGTTGTCGAAGAAGGAATCGCCGGCAGAGAAATTGAAATCGGCGTGCTCGGAAATGACGAACCGAAATGCTCCGCCGTCGGTGAAATCGCGCCAAAAACCGATTTTTACGACTACAAAGCGAAATACGAAGACGGCGACACGGATTTAATGATTCCCGCGCAAGTGACGGATGAACAATACGCGGAAATCAGCGAGATGGCGATTAAAGCCTTCAAAGCGATTGACGGCTCAGGCCTTGTCCGCGCCGATTTCTTCCTGACCAATGACGGTCAAGTGCTCATTAACGAAGTGAACACAATGCCGGGCTTTACGCCATTCAGCATGTTCCCGCTGCTATGGAAAGAAGCCGGCGTAGATTACAGTGATCTGATTGAACAGCTTGTTGAGCTGGCAAAAGAGCGCCATGCCGAGAAACAGCTGATTAAACATACATTTTAATGAAGACTGACACTGCCTGTAGGGGCAGTGTCTTTTCCCGTAACAGACAACATTTTTTAGAAAGCGAGGTGCCACCTTTGATAAAGCGAACTGTAAAACGAATCGCCGACATGGTCAAAGGCACACTGACAAATCCCGTATTTGAACAAACAATGATAGAGGGCGCCGCAACCGATACGCGGACTTTGGAAAAAAATCAGCTGTTCATCCCTTTAAAAGGCGAGCATTTTAACGGCCACACCTTTGTGCCGCAAGCCTTCGAAAAAGGCGTTTCCGCCGTATTGTGGGACCGCTCCGAACCAAATCCGCCGAAAGAGCGTGCTGTCATCCTTGTCGATGATACGCTGGAGGCGCTGCAAAAATTGGCAAAAGCTTATTTAGAAGAGCTCGGCACACGGGTCATCGGGGTGACCGGAAGCAACGGAAAAACGACAACAAAAGACATGCTTCACGCTGTCCTCGGCACTCAATACCGCGTTCACAAAACTGCCGGCAATTTTAACAACCATATCGGCCTGCCGCTGACCGTGCTTGCCATGCCTGAGGATACGGAAATTGCCGTTTTAGAAATGGGAATGAGCGCGAGAGGCGAAATTGATTTTCTGAGCCGCCTTGCTGAACCGGAAGCGGCCGTCATTACCAATATCGGCGAATCCCACATGCAGGATTTAGGCTCAAGAGAAGGAATTGCAGAGGCGAAACTTGAAATTATAAACGGACTTCGGGAAGACGGAGTGCTGTTTTATTTCGGGGATGAGCCGCTGCTGCGCGAGAAGGCGTACACTTGCCGGACAACGACATACGGCGAAGGTGCGGACAATGATCTCCGCTTGAAAGAAATAAAGCAGGCAGAAGAAGGCACATATTTCACTATCGACGGTATTGATCGTTCTTTCTTTATTCCCGTTCTCGGCCGGCATAATGTGATGAACGCCATGGGCGCATACGCCGCCGGCATCTATTTCGGCATTACGCCGGAAAATGCAGCTCTGGGACTGAGCCGCCTGAAGGTGACGGGAATGAGATTGGAACTGGTCAAAACGGAAAACGGCATCTCAATCGTAAACGACGCCTATAATGCGAGCCCGACGTCAATGAAAGCGGCGATCGAATTAATTGAAACGATGAAAGGCTATCGAAAGAAAATGCTTGTTCTCGGTGATATGCTTGAACTCGGTGATGAAGAAAAAGCATTCCACGAAGAATGCGGGGCCGCGATCAATCCGGCGGAAATCGACCATGTGTTTACTTACGGCACTCTCGGCGCATTCATTGCTGACGGAGCACGCAAACATTTTGAAGAGGGCCGCGTCAGCCATTATCTTGATAAAAAAGAACTGCTTGAGGCTATCCGGGAAAATGCCGCTTCAGGCGATCTCCTTCTGTTTAAAGCATCAAGAGGTATGAAGCTTGAAGAAACCGTTAAAGATTTATTAGAGAAGAACTGAAGAAATACTGATCAGCATCATAAAAATCCGCAAAAATGAAGAAACTAATTCAGGGTGAAATAATTCTGTCCGTATGAAAAAGAATTACCGACGGCTGGAAAATCCCGCCCGGAGCGGGGGCCGGCGTCATTTGCGGGAAGAATCCGGTCAGGCCGCTTCCGGCCGCCTGACCATCTCGCCTTATTGAAAAACACATAGTGTAATGGTAAGATTAAACGTAAAGTAATTCGGGCTTTGTATACGTATGATCCTGTCCTTTACATGGAAGGGCAGTTTTTAGTGGTAAATCACGACATTACTGAAACAGCAATCAGAAGGAGTTTGAATAATTTGACTATAACGTTTCAAGATTTCCAATTAAGTTCTGATCTCATGAAATCAATCAATCGTATGGGATTTGAAGAAGCAACACCGATTCAGGCACAAACGATTCCGCTCGGACTTTTAAATAAAGATGTCATCGGACAAGCGCAAACAGGTACAGGTAAAACAGCTGCGTTCGGTATACCCCTTGTTGAAAAAATGAACCCCGAGTCTCCTAATATTCAAGCAATCGTAATCGCGCCAACCCGTGAATTAGCCATTCAAGTATCTGAAGAGTTATATAAAATCGGACAAGATAAGCGTGCGAAAGTGCTGCCTATTTACGGCGGTCAGGATATCGGACGTCAAATCCGCGCATTGAAGAAAAACCCGCATATCATCGTAGGTACGCCGGGACGTCTTCTTGACCATATCAACCGCCGCACGATCCGTTTAAACAACGTGAACACGGTTGTCATGGATGAGGCAGATGAAATGCTGAACATGGGATTCATTGATGATATCGAATCTATTCTCTCAAACGTGCCGAGCGAGCACCAAACGCTCTTATTCTCAGCAACAATGCCTGCGCCGATCAAACGGATCGCAGAGCGTTTCATGACTGAGCCGGAGCACGTAAAAGTAAAAGCGAAAGAAATGACTGTATCAAACATCCAGCAGTTCTACTTGGAAGTGCAAGAACGCAAAAAATTCGACACGCTGACTCGTCTTCTTGACATTCAGTCTCCGGAACTTGCGATCGTATTCGGCCGTACAAAACGCCGTGTTGACGAATTAGCGGAAGCTCTGAACCTTCGCGGATATGCGGCTGAAGGAATTCACGGCGACTTAACGCAGGCGAAGCGTATGGTAGCGCTCCGCAAGTTTAAAGAAGGTGCGATCGAAGTGCTTGTAGCGACTGACGTTGCTGCCCGCGGACTTGATATCTCAGGCGTTACCCACGTGTACAACTTTGACGTGCCTCAAGATCCTGAAAGCTACGTTCACCGTATCGGAAGAACGGGCCGCGCAGGAAAAACGGGTATGGCGATGACGTTTATCACACCGCGTGAGAAAAGCATGCTTCGCGCGATTGAACAGACGACAAAACGCAAAATGGACCGCATGAAAGAGCCGACGCTTGACGAAGCATTAGAAGGACAGCAGCAGGTGACGGTTGACCGTCTGCGCACGACGATCAGCGAAAACAACCTGAACTTCTACATGACGGCAGCTGCGGAACTGTTAGAAGATCATGATGCAGTGACAGTTGTGGCTGCAGCCATTAAAATGGCGACTAAAGAGCCGGACAGCACGCCTGTACGCCTCACTGATGAAGCGCCGATGGTCAGCAAACGCTATAAAAACCAGCGTACTTCTAAGCGCAGAGACGGCCAAGGCGGCGGCTACCGCGGCGGTAAAGGGAAAAGCAGCAACCGTTCTTCCTACGATAAAAAACGTTCAAACGACCGCCGTTCTTCAGGTGACAGACGCCAGAAAAAATCATACTAAGACACAGAAAGCGGACCCTTCTATGGGGTCCGCTTTTTTTCGATATGCCGGAAAGTGAATCTTTTTTGCAAATCAGCCGTATTTGTATGTATGATAAAAAATGGGAGGTAGGTATATTGAGAGCACAGCCAAAAAATCGAATCAGTCCAAGCGGCTTAAAAGTCTGGCGTCTTCAGGAAGTCATCTTGTCCGCCGTTTGTCTTCTAGCGGTCATAACAGCAGCTGTTTTAAGCCATTTCTTCCATTGGCCGTATTGGATCACGGGAGTCCTCGGCATCATTTGGATTATCGGGTCAGTGATATCCATCTATGCCATACCGAAAATCAGGCACAGGATATGGCGTTATGAAGTCCATGAAAATGAAATTGATATTCAATCCGGCATTTTTATTGTCAAACGGGTCATTGTGCCGATGGTGAGGGTGCAGCACGTAGACACTTCACAAGGCCCGCTCCTCAGAAAATACCAGCTGGCCTCAGTCAAAATCTCCACGGCGGCAACCGTTCATTCCATTCCGGCGCTTGATATGGAGGAAGCTGACCGGCTGAGGGATTCCATTTCCCGTCTGGCAAGGGTGACGGAAGATGATGTCTGAACCGAAACGTCTGCACCCGGCGGCCGTGATTTTGAACTTATTCCATATTATTATCGAAACCATTAAAAACATTATTCTTCCTTTTTTTCTCGTCTATATCGTCAATTCCAACCATTTCATCCGCTTTTATGGCGGCATTGCGCTCGCCGTTCTGCTGATCTGGCTGATTACGGCAAGTGTGATCGAGTGGAGGAAGTTCACGTATCGGATTGAAGACGGAGAATTCAGGATTGAAGAAGGCTTATTTTTTACGAAAAAAAGATACATCTCCATTGACCGGATTCAATCAATGAATACGAGTGCCGGCGTCGTTCAGCAGCTTTTTAAGCTTGTGAAGCTGCAAATTGAAACGGCCGGCGACGGGAAAAATGCCGAGGCCGTCTTATCCGCCATTACGGTGGACGAGGCGGAACGGATCAGAGCGGCTGTTTTTCAGCAAAAAGCCGAGCAAGAAGAGCACCGGGAAACTGCAGCGGAGCAGGAGCCCGTGCGTGAGGATGATGTGCAATCCGTCTACCGCCTGTCTTTAGGTGAGCTGCTCATGGCCGCCTCAACATCCGGAGGAATCGGTGTCATCATCTCAGCGGTATTCGCCCTCATTTCTCAGATTGATGAAGTATTTCCGATGGACTGGCTCTATGACAGATTTTCTTTTCTCAAGCATGCGAGCATCAGCATTTACGCCGTGATCATTTTCGTGGGTTTGTTCATCGCCTGGCTGTTAAGCATCGCCGGTATGATGATCAAGCATGCGAACTTTAAAATAGAGAAAAAGGAACATGAATTGGTCATTACCAGAGGAATTATTGAAAAGCATCAAGTGACGATGCCGCTCCGTAAAATCCAAGCCATCAAAATTAAAGAAAATGTCATCAGACAGTTATTCGGCTACGCGACGGTTGCGATTGTCAGCGCCGGCAGTGCGGGGAATGAGAAAGAAGGAGCTCAGACGATTCTGTTTCCGATCATCCGCAAATCAAGGCTCGGTGTGATGCTCAAGGATTTCACCCCGGATTACGTGCTGGACGAAAATCGGCATCATTTGCCGAAGAGATCGCTGCGCCGATATTTATTCCGCTCCGTAATCTTCTCGGTTTTCGTGATCATTCCGCTTTGTATTCTGTTTAAACCGTGGGGATATGCATCGCTTCTTGTGCTTCCCGCCGAACTGGTGCTGGGCTATGCCTCGTTTAGGAGTGCGTCATGGTGCTTAAACGGCGGCCGGCTGCAGATCACCACGAGGCTGATCGGGAAGACGACCACGATTATGCTGAGAAGAAGAATGCAGATGTTCGAAGTCAGCCGATCCTTTCTGCAAAAAAGAAGACGGCTCGCATCCGTGGCTACAGCGGTGAAATCAGCTCACCATATGGAGCATGTCATGCTGAGGGATGTCAGCGAGGAAGATGCCGAACGCATCGGGCGATGGTATTCATATGAAAAAGCGGACGGTTAATACCGCCGCTTTTTTTGCTGCACGCATAAAAAAGAAAGCAAAAATCCGCCTGCCAGTCCGAACAAATGCGCCATAATGTTAATATTAGAATTGATAAACGTCGACAGTACCGCAATGACAAGCAGGGTCATAATCATTTTCGACTGGTCCCGGCCGATCAGCTCCTTGCGGAAAACAGTCAGAAACACATACACGCCGAAAAGTCCGAAGATCGCCCCTGATGCGCCGACATGCACATAATCAAGCGGTTCGACAAGATACGTGCCGATATTGCCGATGATGCCTGATGCGATGTACACAATCAGAAAGCGGACTTTTCCGAGCATTTGCTCAAGCGGGGGCGCGAATAAAAAGAGAGACATGGAGTTAAACAGAAGGTGGGTGAAATTCGCGTGTAAAAACATCGGTGTCACCAGCCGCCACCATTCTCCTTCGGCAACGCCGTAATTATAGCCGGTCACTGCATCTGACCACATCATGACGGAATGAAGCGGCAGGCTGAAAAACAGCCACAAGAACGCCTGCAGCGCCAAAATACAGCTGACGGCCGGATAACGTCTGATAAAAGTCTGGAAATTTTCCGTTCGTATAAACATCGCAAGCCCCTTTGCATCTGATTTGTTACATATATAGTAACACGTTTATGACATAAACCGTTTTTTAGTACGGACTTTTAGGAGGAATTCACATGATTTTCGGAATCGGAATCGACATCGTTGAACTGCACAGAATTGAAAACATGCTCAGCCGGCAGACGAGGTTTCCGCAAAGAATATTGACGGAGGCTGAATACGCCCGTTTTACACAGCTGTCAGACAAAAGGAAAATTGAATTTCTCGCGGGAAGGTTTGCGGCAAAAGAAGCCTTTTCGAAAGCATACGGCACAGGTATCGGCAAAGAGCTCAGTTTTCAGGATATTGAAATCGGGAAGGACCCGGCGGGAAAGCCTGTGCTGACCTGTGCCAAGCTGGACGGCGCGGCACTTCACGTCTCCATTACCCATACAAAAGAATACGCTGCGGCGCAGGTCGTGATTGAAAGGTTGTCACGCTAGTCTGCATATTAGCCGAAACCCCTTCATATATTTGATAGTGCATTAAGGGAGACAAGTTGTTTGAGGCTTTTATGGTACGCGTCCGGCCGTTCAGGGCGTACCGTTAAAGTCAAACAAGCGATTTCTTCCCTTTACATCAATTGAGAAGAAGGGGTTGAAAAAAGGTGAGAAAAAGCTTTGTTTTGCTTTTAACGGGACTGCTTGCCGTCCTTATTCTTTCGGCCTGCGGCCAAAAATCACAGGAAGATATTGTGAACGGTTTAGATAAGAAGGCGAAAGAATACACCTCGTACAAGGCGAAAGCCAAAATGACCATTCAAACGGGGAGTGATCCGCAAGTATACAATGTGGAAATCTGGCATAAAAAACCTTCCCTGTACCGGGTCTATCTGGAAAATCCGAAAAAAGACCAAAACCAAGTCATTTTACGGAACGCTAACGGAGTATTTGTCCTCACGCCGTCTTTAAATAAGAGCTTCAGATTCCAAAGCGACTGGCCGAATAACAGCAGTCAAGTATATTTGTTCGAGTCACTTGTAAAAGATGTGCAAAGTGACAAAGACGCCGTCTATTCCGCCAAGGATAAAAAGTACACTTTTGAAACGAAAACAAACTATCAGCACAACAAAATGCTGCCGACGCAAGAAATCACTTTCAACAAAAAGGACATGAGCCCGTCGCTCGTCAAAGTCATGGATACAGACCGGAAAGTGATGGTGAAAGTCGAATTCAAAAGCTTTGAATTCAACAAACCGTTTGACAAAGATTCTTTTGACGAGAAGAAAAATATGACGCTCTCCCAGATGGACGTCGCCACAAGCGCCAAGCCGTCTGATTCATTTGCGGTAAAAACTCCGCTTCAATTGCCGGCCGGCGTCAAAAAGCTTGAAGAAAAAGATATTTCAACAGCGGACGGCAAACGGATCGTCATGACATACGGCGGGGAAAAATCATTCACGCTCATTCAAGAAAAAGCCCAAATCGCAAAAGCCGCCTCTGCCGTCACGCTGAACGGCGAACCGGTTAATCTCGGCTTCACGGTCGCCGCGCTGTCTGATACGTCTTTAACGTGGACATATGACGGAGTCGATTACCTCCTGTCATCGAAGGATCTTACCAAAGATGAAATGGTGGCAGCCGCCAAAAGCATGCAGGGACAGTCATCAAAATAACGTCAAAAAAGAGGCCGCCGCTGTCGGTCTCTTTCTTTTTTTGATTTCACTTTGCAGAATAATTTTAGTATGATAATAACAATATGGATTGAAAATAATGCTAGGAAGTGTATCGAGTGAACACAGCATCCTTTTACAGAGATACGTGGGCGGAAATCAACCTGTCTGCGATTAAAGAAAATATTACACATATGAAAAAACACATCGGCGAAAACGTCCATCTCATGGCGGTTGTAAAGGCGAACGCGTATGGCCACGGAGATTTGGAAGTCGGGAAAGCCGCGCTTGAAGCGGGTGCCTCTTGTCTTGCCGTTGCCATACTGGATGAAGCGATCTCATTGAGAAAACGTGGCATTACAGCGCCGATTCTCGTGCTTGGCGCCGTGCCGCCCGAATATGTACAAGCAGCTGCCGAATATGACGTAACACTGACGGGGTATTCTGTTGAATGGCTTCAGGAAGCTGCACGCCACCTCGGAAGTGAAACAGTGCCGTTTCACCTGAAAGTCGATACCGGCATGAACAGACTCGGGGTCAAAACGGAGGAAGAAATCCAAAGCGTATTAAAAATCCTCAGCCAAAACCCGGGTTTAGTCTGTAAAGGCGTTTTTACCCATTTTGCTACCGCGGATGAAAAAAACAGGGATTATTTCCTTTTCCAATTTGAGCGCTTTAAAAAATTGATTGCTCCGCTTCCGTTAAAGGAATTGATGGTGCATTGCGCGAACAGCGCTGCCGGCCTTCGTCTTAAAAAAGGCTTCTTTAACGCGGTTCGTTTCGGCATCAGTATGTACGGGCTTCGTCCTTCTGCCGACATTCAAAATGAAATTCCATTTCAATTAAAGCCGGCTTTTACGCTGCACTCTGTTTTATCCCATGTGAAAAAGATCCGCAAAGGGGAAAGCGTCAGCTACGGCGCAACATATACGGCAGAGAAGGATCAATGGATCGGGACCGTTCCCATCGGCTATGCAGACGGCTGGCTCCGCAAGCTGAGCGGTACGGCCGTGCTGATCGACGGCAAACGGATGAATATTGCTGGAAGAATCTGCATGGACCAATTGATGGTAGAACTGGACCAATCTTATCCGCCGGGCACCAAAGTCACCCTGATCGGCAGCCAGAAGGAAGAAACGATCACGATGGACGAAATCGCCGGGCGGCTTGAGACGATTAATTACGAGATCCCTTGTACGATTAGTTCCCGCGTTCCCCGTATGTTTTTGGAAAATGAGAGTATAATGGAAGTAAGAAATCCTTTACTGCAAGAAAATACAAGTAAGTAACCGTCATCCGGAAAAAGAGAATTTATAAAACAGCTTTGCTTGACGTTTGAATAATGGTATCATTATGTCTGGATGGATAATTGGTCGTATCCGTAAGTTTGGTGGAGGTGTATGTTTTTTGTCTGAATCCAGCGCAAGAACCGAAATGAAAATCAGCTTGCCTGAAAACTTAGTAGCTGAATTGGATGGTGTAGCGATGCGGGAGAAACGAAGCAGAAACGAACTGATATCACAGGCAGTGAGAGCGTATGTCAGCGAACGGACAACTCGCCATAACCGTGATTTGATGAGACGCGGGTATATGGAAATGGCGAAAATCAACTTGAATATTTCTTCTGAGGCTCACTATGCTGAGTGCGAAGCAGAAACGACGGTTGAGCGCTTAGTCAGCGGAGGATAATCATTTTGATTGTAAAGCGCGGCGATGTTTATTTTGCTGATTTATCTCCTGTTGTTGGCTCAGAGCAAGGCGGCGTACGCCCGGTTTTAGTGATCCAAAATGATATCGGAAATCGCTTTAGCCCAACTGCTATTGTTGCAGCCATAACAGCCCAAATACAGAAAGCGAAATTACCAACCCACGTCGAAATTGATGCAAAACGCTACGGTTTTGAAAGAGATTCCGTTATTTTGCTGGAGCAAATTCGGACGATTGACAAGCAAAGATTAACGGATAAAATAACTCATCTGGATGATGAAATGATGGATAAGGTTGATGAAGCCCTGCAAATCAGTTTGGCACTCATTGATTTTTAGTCATATTTTTCTAGTTGCTCATATAGAGCAACTTTTTTTGTTTTCGAAAAACATTAGCGCTATAATAAAGAGATAATCAAACAAAATATGTTGTTTTGTGTCGGGAGGTCAGCGAAACCCATGTCGAATCAGAAAGTGTATCAGTTCATTATTGATCAGCATGATGAACTGCTTGATACTTGGACAGCCAAATTAAAAGAAGTAGGCAATCAGGAAGATTATCAGCTTACGTATCACATATCCGAAAATATCTGCAAAGACTATATAGACATTCTTTTATTATCGACAAAAGATGACGAGGCTGCGGAAGAGCAGATCAGCCAGCTCGCACTGCGCGCCGTTCAGCTCGGCCTGTCATTGAAGCTTCTTTCAGTCACCCTGTCAGAGTTTTGGAAGCTGCTTTACGAAACGATGGTTGACCATGAGATGGCCGATCATGACAGAGCAGAACTGATCTTGGAAATAGACAGCTTTTTCAGCCCGATCAACACGGAAATTTTAAATCAGTATTCCATCTCTTGGGAAAAAACAGTTTCTCTGCAAAAAATCGCGCTGCAGGAACTGTCGGCTCCGCTGATCCCAGTATTTGAGCATGTAACCGTCATGCCGCTTGTCGGGACGATTGATACGGAGCGTGCGAAACAAATCATGGAAAATCTGTTAAACGGCGTCGTAAAGCACCGTTCACAAGTTGTCTTAATTGACATTACGGGCGTGCCGGTCGTTGATACGATGGTGGCGCACCACATTATCCAAGCATCAGAAGCGGTGCGGCTTGTCGGCGCGAAATGCCTGCTCGTCGGAATCCGTCCGGAAATCGCGCAGACGATCGTTAACCTGGGAATTGATTTGTCGCAGGTTATTACGAAGAATACCCTTCAAAAAGGAATTCAAACAGCGCTTGAAATGACAAATCGAAAAATCGTTTCATTGGGGGAATAACATTGTGAGACATCCAAAAATCCCGATTCTGAAACTGTATAACTGCTTATTGGTATCCATCCAATGGGAGCTTGACGACCAGACTGCTCTGCATTTTCAAGAAGACCTGCTGAACAAAATCTATGAAACTGGCGCAAACGGGGTCGTCATTGACCTGACATCCGTCGACATGATCGATTCATTTATTGCGAAAGTGCTTGGCGATGTCATTACCATGTCAAAATTGATGGGCGCAAAGGTCGTATTGACAGGAATTCAGCCAGCTGTAGCGGTCACATTGATTGAACTTGGAATCTCACTTGAGGAAATCGAAACGGCGCTCGACTTAGAGCAGGGGCTTGAGACATTGAAGCGGGAATTGGGGGAATAGCGATGAACGACCAATCCTGTGTGAAAATCATGACAGAATGGGATATCGTAGCCGCCAGACAGCTTGGCCGCAACGTTGCGAAGGAATTAGGCTTCGGCACGGTGGATCAGGCCAGAATCACGACGGCTATCTCAGAATTGGCCAGAAATATCTACTTATATGCCGGCAAAGGCCAGGTCAGCATAGAACAAGTAAACGACAGAGGAAAAAAAGGCCTTAAAATCATAGCAGAAGACAAAGGACCCGGAATCGCGGACATCCGTAAAGTGATGGAAGACGGCTTTTCAACGTCAGGCGGATTGGGAGCGGGCCTTCCGGGCGTGAAAAGGCTGATGGACGAATTCAGCCTGCAATCTGTTGCGGAGGAAGGAACAGAGATTCAAGCCGTGAAATGGCTTCGGTAGGAGGTTAGAACGTGGATTTCAGGGAGGTTATAGAGCAGCGGTACCATCAGCTGCTTAGCCGTTATATAGCCGAATTAACAGAAACATCTTTATATCAAGCACAAAAATTCAGCCGAAAAACGATTGAACATCAAGTTCCCCCGGAGGAAATTATCAGCATCCACCGGAAAGTAGTAAAAGAACTTTATCCGGATCTGCCGGAAGATGTTTTTCATTCGCTGGATTTTTTAATAGAAGTCATGATTGGTTACGGGATGGCTTATCAGGAGCACCAAAGTCTGAGAGATATCCAGCAGGAGATTCGTTCAGAAATTGAAATTGCCGCAAATGTTCAGCAGACGCTGCTCGGCACAAAAATTCCTGAGGAAGAAGAGCTGGATATCGGGGCGATCAGCGTTCCCGCCAAACAGATGAGCGGGGACTATTATCACTTTGTCAAAGACAAGGAATCGATTAACATCGCGATAGCCGATGTCATTGGAAAAGGAATACCCGCCGCATTGTGCATGTCGATGATTAAGTATGCCATGGACTCTCTTCCGGAGATCGGCATTCACCCCTCCCAAGTGCTGAAAAATCTTAACCGCGTTGTAGAACAGAACGTGGATTCAAGCATGTTTATCACCATGTTTTACGCAAACTACAATATGAAAAGCCACCAATTTACCTATGCTTCTGCGGGGCATGAACCGGGCTTCTACTACTCTGAAAAAGAAAAAAAGTTTAATGACCTGGAGGCAAAAGGATTGGTGCTCGGAATTTCTCAGGATTTTGATTACAGCCAATATGAACAGCACCTGGACGAAGGAGACATGATCGTTCTTTTTTCTGACGGCGTCACCGAATGCCGTACCGAAAACGGTTTCCTGGAGCGCGGCGACATTCAGCGCATGCTGGAAGAACATATGGACTGCTCCGCGCAGGATATGGTCAAAAATATTTACGACAGCCTGCTGAGACTCCAGGATTTTCAGCTTCATGACGATTTTACGTTAATTGTTCTGAAAAGAAAGGTTTAGAAAAACGGCAGCACGGGTAAAAAGCCATTAGCACGAGTAAGGATAACTTTCAGAGGTGATACGATGAATTTAACAGTAGATATGAAGGAAAATCTTTCAGATATACAAATCAATATCGCCGGAGAAATTGATGTATACTCAGCTCCGGTGGTTCGTGAAAAGCTGATGCCCCTGGCTAACGAGGGGAAAAACATGAGAATCTGCTTAAAAGATGTGAACTATATGGACAGTACGGGTTTAGGCATTTTTGTAGGCGTGTTTAAAACGGTGAGCAAGGAAGGCGGTTCTTTGAAGCTTGAGAATCTTTCCGAAAGGCTCGTCCGTCTGTTTGAAATTACGGGGCTTAAGGACATCATCGATATTTCGGCAAAGTCAGAAGGTGGCGTGCAATGAGTACATCAGTTGATTATATAGAGATGAAAATTCCGGCCGAACCGGAATATGTAGGAATCGTCAGGCTTACGTTATCAGGTGTGGCCAGCAGAATGGGCTATACCTATGATGACATTGTAGATTTGAAAATCGCTGTCAGTGAAGCTTGTACAAACGCTGTCCAGCATGCATACAAAGATGAGAATAAGGGAGAAGTATCCGTGCGGTTCGGTGTGTTTGAGGATCGGCTGGAGGTCATTGTCGCCGATCAGGGAGACAGCTTTGATTTTGATCAAAAGCAGCAGGATCTCGGGCCGTACACACCTTCGCACACAGTCGATCAATTGTCAGAAGGAGGGCTCGGTCTATATTTAATGGAAACGCTCATGGATGAAGTCAAAGTTCAAAGCAACTCTGGCGTAACCGTTGCGATGACAAAGTATTTAAATGGGGAGCGAGTTGATCATGGCACAACCATCAAAAACTACGAAACTAACTAAAGATGAAGTTGATCGGCTCATACTCGACTTTCAAATACATGATAATAAAGAAGCCCAGGAAACACTTGTCGAGGTGTATACCAATCTCGTCGAAATGCTGGCAAAGAAATATTCAAAAGGAAAAAGCTTTCACGAAGATCTCCGCCAGGTCGGGATGATCGGGCTTCTCGGTGCCATTAAACGGTATGATCCCGAGGTCGGCAAATCCTTTGAAGCATTTGCAATCCCGACCATCATTGGTGAGATCAAACGCTTCCTCAGAGATAAAACATGGAGCGTACATGTTCCGAGACGGATTAAAGAACTCGGCCCCCGCATAAAAATGGCGGTGGATCAGCTGACGACAGAGACACAGCGGTCGCCGAAAGTCGAAGAAATCGCGGCCTTTCTCGATGTATCAGAAGAGGAAGTGCTGGAAACGATGGAGATGGGAAAAAGCTATCAGGCGCTGTCTGTCGATCACAGCATCGAAGCGGATGCGGACGGAAGCACCGTCACGATTCTTGATATCGTCGGTTCGCAGGAGGAAGGATACGAACGCGTCAACCAGCAGATGATGATCAAAAGCGTGCTTCATGTGCTGTCCGACCGCGAAAAACAAATTATCGATCTAACTTTTGTGCAAAATAAAAGCCAAAAAGAAACAGGGGACATTCTCGGAATATCTCAAATGCACGTCTCGCGCCTGCAGCGGAAAGCGGTGAAAAAACTGAGAGAGGCCTTGATTGGAGATCCCTCCATGGAGCTAATGTAATGATTCAGGTTGAAGAAAATGAACATGTGCAAACTCTTGTATACCAATTAAATAAAGAAGGCAAGTCCATATGCGGCGACAGCTTTTTTATAAAGGCGAATGAAGAGGAATTAGTCTGCGCGGTAGCGGACGGTCTCGGCAGCGGATCTCTTGCCAACGAATCTTCGTCAGCCATTAAAGACATCGTAAAGACGTATGCAGATGAGGATGTGGAAAGCATCATTGAGCGCTGCAATCAAGCGATGAGAAACAAAAGAGGGGCGACTGCCTCCATCTTAAAATTCAATTTCACCAAAAGGGAACTGACATACTGTTCGATCGGGAACGTCCGTTTCTTTCTGCATTCCCCATCAGGCGAAGTCTTTCATCCGCTGCCGATTTCGGGCTACCTTTCAGGCAAACCGCAGAAGTACAAAACGTATACCTCATCATATGAAAAAGGGGCAACATTCATCATCTATACAGATGGGCTGGAGGTTCCGCATATCCGCACCTGCTTAAAGCAGGGACACTCAATAGAAGATATATCAAAATCACTTCATCCGTACACAACATCCAGACGTGATGATTTGACCTATATTCTCGGGCAGCTTTTATCGTAAGGCTGCTTTTTTTATGTTCCGCCGTTTTTTGATACACTAGAGAAAGAATGAAGAGATGGAGGCTTTTGTGATATGGAAACGTTAGCCCTTTTGAAAAAACAAATTGCTGAAGAAACAGCTTTATCCCAAAAAAATGTCGAAAGTGTCATCCGCCTGCTTGAAGACGGCAATACCGTTCCGTTTATTGCGCGGTACCGAAAAGAACAGACAGGCTCAATGGACGAGGTGCAGATTCAGGCAATCTCCGAGCGGTGGCAATACATACAAAACCTGACGCAGCGGAAAGAAGAAGTCATCAGATTGATCGCCGAACAGGACAAGCTGACGGACGGACTGAAACAAAAAATCGAACAAGCGGCCAAACTTCAGGAAGTCGAGGATTTATACCGTCCCTTCAAACAAAAACGGAAAACAAAAGCGACCGTCGCCAAAAGCAAAGGGCTTGAGCCGCTTGCGGACTATATTCTTTCTCTCCCGAAAGAAAACCGGCTCCATGAAATCGCTGATCAATATATCAGTGAAGAGAAAGAAGTCGCTACAAGAGAAGAAGCCATTGAAGGCGCGAAGCACATCATAGCCGAACAAATCTCGGATGATCCTCATTTTAGAAAGTGGATCCGCCAGGAAACGTATAAAAAAGGAATTCTCACATCCACGGCAGGCAAGTCAGCCGCAGATGACGAGAAAAACGTCTATGAAATGTATTATGAATACGAAGAGCCGATCCAAAAAGTCGTTCCTCACAGAGTGCTTGCGATGAACCGCGGTGAAAAAGAAGGCATTTTAAAGATTGCGATCGAACCGCCCGCCGATCAGTTGAAAGCTTATTTAGAAAAGCAAATCATCAAACATCGTGAAACGCCTGTGAAAGAAACGCTGAAAGAAGCCATTGAGGACGGGTACAAACGCCTGATCCAGCCGGCTATTGAGCGTGACATCCGCAAAGAGCTGTCAGAAAAAGCAGACGCGCAGGCGATCCATATTTTCGCTGAAAACCTGCGTAAGCTCCTGCTGCAGCCGCCGATGAAGGGGAAAGTCGTGCTCGGCGTCGATCCGGCTTTCCGTACGGGATGCAAACTGGCAGTCGTTGACGAGACGGGAAAAGTGCTGAAAATCGACGTTATTTATCCGCACGCTCCCGTCAAAAAGACAGCCGAAGCCCAGAAAAAAATCAAACAATTGCTGAACCGTTACGAAGTCGAGGTCGTGGCGATCGGAAACGGCACGGCATCAAGAGAGACAGAGCAATTCATCGTTGATGTGTTAAAAGAAACAGAGCGGGACATCTATTATGTTATCGTCAATGAGGCAGGGGCAAGCGTGTACTCTGCGTCAGAAATCGCCCGTGAGGAATTTCCGGATTTTCAGGTCGAAGAGCGGAGCGCCGTCTCCATCGCGCGGAGATTGCAGGACCCGCTGGCCGAACTTGTGAAAATTGATCCTAAATCCGTCGGCGTCGGGCAATACCAGCATGATGTCAGCCAAAAGCACTTAAACGAATCTCTCCGTTTTGTCGTAGAGACCGTCGTCAACCAAGTCGGGGTAAATGTCAATACAGCATCAGCAGCGCTGCTTCAATATGTAGCCGGGTTATCCAAAACCGTTGCCGGCAACATCGTCAAAAAAAGGGAAGAACTCGGCAAATTCACAAATCGCAAAGAGCTGAAAGAAATCCCGCGCCTCGGTGCAAAAACATATGAACAATGCATCGGCTTTTTGAGAGTGCCCGAAGGACAGGAACCGCTCGACCGCACCGGGATACACCCGGAAAGCTATAAAGAGACAAAGGCGCTGCTCAAAAAACTTCATCTCACAGCAGATCAGATCGGAAGCGCAGACGTAAAAGAGAAAATCAGCGCACTTCCGCTGTCTGAAACGGCAGAAGAGCTAGGAATAGGGGACATTACGCTTGCGGATATTTGCGGGCAGCTGACAAGGCCGGAGCGCGATCCTCGTGACGAAGTGCCGAAACCTTTGCTGAAAAAAGACGTTCTGCAGCTTGAGGATTTAAAGGAAGGAATGGAATTGCAGGGCACCGTCCGCAACGTCGTAGACTTCGGCGCTTTCGTCGATATCGGCGTCAAGCAAGACGGGCTTGTGCACATCTCAAAACTGAGCAATCAATTCGTCAAACATCCTCTTGACGTCGTATCGGTCGGAGACATCGTCACCGTATGGGTCGAAGGGGTGGACGTGCAAAAAGGCAGAGTGTCGCTGTCTATGGTAAAATAAAAGCACTGCTTACGAGCAGTGTTTTTTTCTGTAGAAGTACCAGCACTGGTTCAGCAGTTTGATTTGGTAATTGTCCTTTTCTAAAAACGCTTTTTGCATTTGTTTCATCAGCCAATTCGGCATGGCTCATTCCTCCTCAGCTTTTAGTTAGAGGGCGGTTTTAACACATTGTATGCGAACGGTGAATTGTCCCGTTCAATGTTTTTAAAGCGGGGTGCACTTATGGATAACGAACAACTTCAAAAGCTGACGGAAGACATCTCTGCACAAGATTTCGGAAAGCCGTTCCGCCACCGGGCCTTTTTCAATGACCGGCTGAAAACGACAGGAGGCCGGTACATGCTGTCTTCCCATAACATCGAATTAAACCGCAAATATCTGCTCGAACACGGCCAGAGTGAGCTCGAAGGCATCATTAAACACGAGCTGTGCCATTATCACCTTCATCTTGAAGGAAAAGGGTACAAGCACAGAGACAAAGACTTCAGAGAGCTGCTTCAGAAAGTCGGCGCGCCGAGATTCTGCACGCCGCTGCAAACAAAAAAGACAGAAAAGAAAACATATATGTATAGATGCACGGCTTGCGGCCAACAGTATATAAAGAAACGGGCAATGAATCCGGAAAGATATGCCTGCGGAAAGTGCAGAGGAAAAATCAAAAGAATTTTTTAAAAAGGCTTGACTCATTTCGGTGATCTATGTTAAATTATAAAAGTCGTTGAGAGACAGCGATACTTTCTCAAAAAAATAAATGTTGCTTCTTGACACAATATGTCGCATCATTTATAATGAAGAAAGTCTGATCATTCCACAGTAGCTCAGTGGTAGAGCTATCGGCTGTTAACCGATCGGTCGCAGGTTCGAATCCTGCCTGTGGAGCCATTATGGAGAAGTACTCAAGTGGCTGAAGAGGCGCCCCTGCTAAGGGTGTAGGTCGCGTAAGCGGCGCGAGGGTTCAAATCCCTCCTTCTCCGCCAGATAAGTTCTCAACCAGACGGCCCGTTGGTCAAGCGGTTAAGACACCGCCCTTTCACGGCGGTAACACGGGTTCGAATCCCGTACGGGTCACCATTTACCTTCGTTGGGCTATAGCCAAGCGGTAAGGCAACGGACTTTGACTCCGTCATGCGTTGGTTCGAATCCAGCTAGCCCAGCCATTTTATTTTAAAATTTTTAATCACTTTTAGAGCGAGCCATTAGCTCAGTTGGTAGAGCATCTGACTTTTAATCAGAGGGTCGAAGGTTCGAGTCCTTCATGGCTCACCACTTGTCACGCGGGTGTGGCGGAATTGGCAGACGCGCTAGACTTAGGATCTAGTGTCTTACGACGTGGGGGTTCGAGTCCCTTCACCCGCACTTTATTTTCAAAGTGCTGATCATGATTCACTAGCTTACATGCTTAGTGGAAAGACAGCTTCATAGCACGCGGTCGTGGCGGAATGGCAGACGCGCTAGGTTGAGGGCCTAGTGGGTGAATAACCCGTGGAGGTTCAAGTCCTCTCGGCCGCATCAATGATACCAAGGATTATAGAGATCCTTGGTATTTTTTTGTGCTTATTTTTAAATGATCTGCTGCCCGTAAACTGGCACTTACCTAAAGTAAGTTCCGTTATTCCCACGTGAATATATTTGCGATAAGGTATTGAATCAATATACGATCCACTCAATTATTTGAGTGGATCTGTTTGTTTTTTATTTATTTGCAGCAGTCTCTATGTGACGAAACAATAGATTCATTAAAACCCTTTACGCAGCCAGGTTGTGGCAAGATCAATTGCTCCGCGCGCGGCTTCAGTTTTAGCTAAGGCGTTGAGCATCACGAAGTCGTGAATGATACCTTGGAAACGTACGGCAGTGACCGGAACACCAGCTTCACGAAGTTTATTGGCATATGCTTCTCCCTCGTCACGAAGTACATCAGCTTCAGCTGTGATAATCAATGCAGGTGGAAGCCCTTGAAGTTGCTCAGTAGTTGCACGCAGAGGTGATGCTGTAATCTCAGCACGCTCGTTCGAATTGGTTGTGTACTGATCCCAAAACCACATCATCGCGTCCTTGCGTAAAAAGTATCCTGTAGCAAACTGGTGATAGGATTCCGTATCGAAAGAAGCGTCTGTTACCGGATAGAAAAGTAATTGTTGTCGGATATTCAAGTCACCTCGTGCTTTGGCCATTAGCGTGACAGCAGCAGTCATATTGCCTCCAACACTATCACCTGCAATTGTTAGACTCTCTGGATTCATGCCGTTCTCACGGCCATTTTCAGCTGCCCACTTCACTACTGCATAGATTTCTTCAATGGCTGTGGGATATTTTGCTTCTGGAGATAAGGTGTAATTTGGAAAGACAATAGCAGCTTGTGCTCCAACTGCTAGTTCACGGATGAGCCGATCATGTGTATGCTCATTACCAAATACCCAGCCGGCCCCATGAATGTACACAATGACAGGAAGGTGCGCAGGCGCATTCTGTGGGCGCATTATTCTTACTGACACCTGTCCGCTCGGTCCTCCTGAAATCATAATATCTTCAATATCAACTGGCAGTTTATCAATTGGGTCAGATTGAACCTCATCTACAGCTTCTCGTCCTTTCTCAGGTCCAAGGTCGAATAGATAAGGTGGGTTCGCGGTTGCTTCTGCAAATTCTTGAGCTGCTTTTTCTAATTGTACTTTTTTCAACATAGATCTCTCTCCTTATTTGAAGGTTGGTCACCTATATGTTTTAATCAAATTTTTTTATTCTATTACCTATTGATCTTGGCATCTTTCGTCTTACATTGCTGTTGTAATGATTTGTACATCAATATTTCCGCGAGTAGCTTTAGAATATGGACATACCTGATGAGCTGCATGTGTTAATTCTTCTGCTTGCTCTTGAGATACCCCTTGAATTTCCACCTCCAAAACAACTCCGATTTTATAACCATTATCACTTTCATCTTTTAATAAACTTACTTTACCAGTAACAGCTGATTCGATTTTTAATCGTTGTCTTTGGGCTGCTAAATGAAGAGCACTGTCATAACAAGCTGAATAGCCTGCCGCAAATAATTGTTCTGGATTTGTAGCAGTGGATACTTGATTTGGTTTTGGCATAGCTAAATCCAAATCAATAATAAGATCATTAGATTTTACATGACCTTCTCTTCCACCTTTTGTTGTAGCTTCTGCTGTAAAATATACTGTCATCATCAAACACTCCTATAAATTAAATTTAACACAATTGAATTTTAAACAATTAAATTAAGGTTGTCAATTAAATTTTTAAAAATTGAATTGTTCACAATATAAATTCGCGATTAAAATCCTTGATAGGAGATCATATTATTGGTGATAGATTTTTTGTGATTTTGTATAAATTATGATTAATTAAATTGTTAGTCATTCAATTTTACTTAATGTAATTCTTGTGCTATTATGTGTAATAATGAATATAAATATTGTGAGGGATATAACATGAAGAATGATAAATTACTGTTAAGTAATCATCTATGTTTTGCGATTTACGCAGCTTCCCGTGAAATGATAAAGTTATACCATCCTCTCTTAAAAGAATTAGGAATTACTTATCCACAGTATTTGGTTCTTCTTGTTTTATGGGAGAAGGAAAAAATATCTGTTAAAGGTTTAGGCGAAGAATTATATCTGGACTCCGGAACATTAACTCCAGTTTTAAAACGACTTGAGGAGCGAGGTCTTATTATAAGAGAGCGTTCAAAAGAGGATGAGCGAAGTGTAATTATTACGTTAACAACTGAAGGGAACGAGTTTAAAGAAAAAGTCACATTGATTCCTAATGCAGTATTTGATAAAACCGGTTGTAATGAAGAAGAAATTAAAAGTTATAACAAGGAAATTCGTAATTTACTTAACATGCTGACAACTGAGCAATAGTTTTATGAATATAGATGGTTTTGCTATTATGAAGTCTAAAGTGCTTAGTTTAAGGGCCCTGCGGGTGAATAACCCGTGGAGGTTCAAGTCCTCTCGGCCGCATCAATGATACCAAGGGTTTTGACGCCCTTGGTATTTTTTTGTTTATAGAAATTTATCTGTTACTGCCCACTTACTTATAGGCGTAAGCTCTCACGTTTCCTGGATGTCAAATAACAATAATGATATGCAAGGTTGGTATTATGTCACGGTGGATGGTCAAGTGCAAACATAAAAAGCCCAAAGATGGGCTTTTTTTATTTCATTGATTGTGCTAACTGAACCATTTCAGTATCCTTTAAGTTAGAGCTATCCATTTCTACATAGGTTCCGTTTTGTACCCATCTTAAAATGCCGCCTTTTGTTCCATCAGCCCATCTTTCAAATATACCTTTCTGTCCATTAATAGTAACGTTTTTAACGTTTTTTCCATCTGAATAACGTAACGGTTGATTTTTAAATTTGCTTTGTGCAATTTCGACCATCACATAGTTTCTGTAAGCATGGTCTTCATAATTAAGTCTTGTCATGCTTATTTTTTTGTCTTGATTTAGATAATTTTTTATGGTTAATTTCCAATTTGAAGAAGTGTCTTTAGGTACTAAAACATGAAAATCTGCATGTTCTTTTAAATAAGATAAATCTTTTCTTGAAAAATTTTCTACAGCGAAGTCTGAAGTTGCAGTAACTTTGAGATTTGACCAAGGATTTAAAAGAAAAACAAGTGAAAGTGATATTCCAATCAGAGAATATTTCATTTTAATTGCTCCTTTTCTGTTAATAAGCAACTTAAGGACAGTATCCCTATTTTGATATGTGAAATACGTAAAATTTAAATTTTTTTTTGCATAATTTGGATTAGTGAAGGTATCAATAAAAAAATATCTTTTGCCTTTAGCGATCAACAAATAAAGAATGAATAGACATAGTATCTACTCATTTTTTTGTATGTGCAGGAATGTGCTTTGGTTTGAAACCAATATAACTTAAACCTTAATTTTAGATATAAAGTTCCTTTTTACATTTTAACTTTATCAAAAAATGTTCGATCTGCCATAATACAATTAATTTAAATATTGTTACAATTTTGTATTGTGCAGCAGCTTTGCTTAGGGATTCAGATGAAAAGTCGTAGTGTATGCAGATAATATTTGAAAGGAGTTTCGAATAAAAGATGGATCGAATAAGTGCATAGAGCTGCCCAATTTCTGCCCAGAATTAATGTTAAATGATAAAATTCAGTGTGAATTAAATAAACTGATGCTTTAAATAAAGGCTTTTGTAAACGATGATATGTTTTTACTTAGGTTGAGGGCCTAGTGGGTGAATAAACCGTGGAGGTTCAAGTCCTCTCGGCCGCATCTCAATGATGCCAAGGGTTTTAAACATTTGGTATTTTTTTGTGTTTATGATTGTGACCAAATGTGTCCATTAACTTGAAGTGAAGCGTTTCTGTACTGTAAGTCTGTAATCTAATGGGTACTTCCCGGTATCTCCATTCATCCTTCTGCTGAATGCATGAGGTGATTCATAACGTAATAAAGAAGTATAAGACCTCTTTAAGTGAAAGAGGAAGGGACCTGTTGATGCCAAAAGAGATAAAACCTTAATTCGTGTATATGATGGTGGGAAATATATTCAGTTTGCTTTTTATAATGATGCTTCACTCAATTATTCCTCGAAAAAAGTTTCTAAATATAGTTGGACTGATATATTATGATAGCCTACATATGTGATAACAATAGCAGCCTTAGTAGGTGTAACAGAACGTAAAAGTTAGTATTTGAGTAGGGGGAAATTATGCTATCACTTAATAGAGCTTTAAAACTACGTGATTTAGAAATTTTTCGTGTGCTGAAAGATGGTAACATTTTATCTTACGTAATAATTGAAGATACTCGAAAGCCATTTACAGAAGAAGACAAAAAATTAGAACCACTATGTTATATGGACGAAGAAGATATTAATGCGATTTTAAATGTTTTTAAGATTTCAATTGTTAATGATGAAAAATTATATGAAGCTGATTCAACTTTTATAAGATCCTACTTTTCCGAATTTGTTAATAATACAAATTTAACGAATGTTATTATCAAAGAATATGTTCAAGAGGATTTATATGATTACGATGATGAAGATGATATCATTTTCTTTAATAGAATTTTACGTAGTATAGGATCAGATTATGTTATTAAAGAATTTGACGATATAAATTGGATTTATTTATCTCAAGATTGATTTCTTATATAGGTACAGCATTAATTTTACAAATTCAATCATCGAAAAACGAAAAAACAAAATATGACTTGTGAATTAAAGGCTGTCTTAAAGGCACAAAAAAAGCTCAAACTAATTAATTTAGTCAGAGCTTTTTTTTATGAAGTATTCCCGAGTATCTGTCCTTGTTTTTTTAGGCAATACTACGTCCAGTTCCTTGTTTAACCATGCGAGCGTTTTATTACGAAGATACTTACGCATCTGTTCTTCTGCTTCAAGCATTACCAAGTTAATTGTACAAGAAGAATTGCTGGATTCACAGGAGTTGCATTTGTCTCGATAAAGCAGGCCATTGCTTACAATATTTTTACATTGAAAAATGGGTTTTGGTCCTTCAACAGCCTCTATTACATCCCAAAATGAAATATCTTCCGGGGATTTTGCTAACCTATATCCTCCCTTTACACCTGGGACAGAATTTACAATACCAGCTTTAGATAATTTACCGAAAACTTTTGAAAGAAATGATTCTGAAAGTCCTTGGAACTCTGCAAGGTCCCGAATCCCGACACTTTTCTTGGAGGGAACATCTATTAAATAAACCAGGCAATGTAAAGCATATTCAACCCCAGCACTATACTGCATAGAAACTCACCTGCTTTTGTTTTTGTGGGTAACCACATTGTATCTTAGGAGTATTTTTGGTGATAGTCAATCATAAAACCCTTCTTTAGATATATTATTTGTTTCATTTGACAAAATAAAATGCAGGGTTTATATTAAAGACTAATTTAATCGACGATTGAATTAGTCTTTAATAGAAGATGAAAGGGGGAATTTCAAATGAGCAAAACACTTATCATTAACGCACATCCGAAAGTAGATGATGCATCATCATACAGTTTGCAGGTAATGAACCGCTTTTTGGAAACTTACAAAGAATTAATTCCAAAGAGTGAAGAGCTTGAGCAGATTAACTTGTATAGTGATGAAGTGCCTATGATTGATAAAACAGTTTTAAGCGCATGGGAAAAGGCAGGAAAAGGCGATGAACTGACTAGCGATGAACAAAAAGTAACGGAGCGTATGACAGAAGTATTGAAACAATTTAAAAGTGCAAAAACGTATGTCATCGTTTTGCCATTGCATAATTTCAATATTCCATCAAAATTAAAAGACTACATGGACAATATCATGATCGCACGTGAAACATTTAAATATACTGACACTGGGTCAGTGGGTCTGCTTAATGATGGACGAAGAATGCTTGTCATACAAGCTAGCGAATCAATTTATACAAATGATGATTGGTATGAAGAAGTTGAATACTCTAATAAATATTTGAAATCAATGTTCAATTTCCTCGGTATTGAGGATTATCAAATTATACGAGTGCAAGGAACAGCTTTACTAAGTCTGGAGGATGTTTTACAAAAAGCAAAGAAAGAAGTTGAAGAAGCTGCTTCAAGATTAGCAGGGAAAAGGAAAGCCTGAAGATCATTGTTGGTTAGAACAGCTGAAGCTAAAGTACAATCAATTATATGATGGTGGGAAGTCTCTTCAACTTGCGTTTTGCGCCTAATTATACTGGTATCTATTCTTGTCTTGGCGGATTAGATTGGTAAGGATATTTGAGCAGACATAAAAGTCTGCTCTTTTTTGTGCTTAAAAATCTGTCAAGAAACAAAAATTCGTAGACAGAGCAGATTCGTCTATTATACGGTAGCTAAAAGAGATTTCTCACTGCTTGTTATCCCTTTTGATTTAACGCTATTGGAACCTCTAAAAAAACCATACCAAAACACCCCACCAATGAAACGTAATATTAATTTGCAGTTATTTCCGTTTCGTGCTATGATAAAGGGGAATTATTTTTGTTCGTGTAAAGGATAGTATGAATATCGACTTTTCGTCTTGATGATACTTTGGGCAAGGATAGTAATACAATGTGTGGTATCACACTAGGAGGCAACAAAAATGGAACAAGGTACAGTTAAATGGTTTAATGCAGAAAAAGGTTTTGGATTTATCGAACGTGAAAATGGAGACGATGTATTCGTACACTTTTCTGCAATCCAAAGTGACGGATTCAAATCTTTAGACGAAGGTCAAAAAGTAACGTTTGACGTTGAGCAAGGTGCTCGTGGAGCTCAAGCTGCTAACGTTCAAAAAGCTTAATCTTCAATCGTTTATACAAACAGGCTCTTTATATAGGGCCTGTTTTTTTATATTCTCTGTATAATACTTAATAAAAAACCCTACTCAACGTTCGAGTAGGGGGAGATGGTACAAGGTAATAGAAAAAGGTTTAAAACTTCAAAGGTTTGTTTACAGTATAACATACTGGATTGACAATATGCGGAATGTATATAAATTATTTGTTTTTCTGTTCTCAATATAACTGCATGTTATTCTTTCTTCTTTCACTAAAATTGCTCGTTAATTTAAGCACAAGGATTAGGCTGACGAAAACTTTCGTCAGCCTTTTTATATTAAGGAAGAAATTAAAATTCTCAAAGTTAGAGCGTGTTTTGTTTTGACTCACCATTTTTTTCACCATAATTCATACAAACATATAGAAATGACGTAAAGTGAAGTGGGTGAATAACCCATCACTTTTTGTTTCTTTATAAAAGGGGAGGGAATACTCCAAGATAATAAAGAGAAAACAAAAAAGAGCCCGCAGGCCCTCAGAAAACATGAGTAAAATAATTCACTTAATAAAATCTGCGTCCTCTTCCAACGAATCCAAACCGTCTTCTTCTTTCGAATGCAAGAGGTGAAAATCCCCTTCTAAAACCGCCACGAAAAAATCGGTTTCTTGCATATAATCCAAATAAAGGCATGGGCTTTCCTCCTTTCAGGTCATAAGTTATGAGACGCGGATCTGCTCCGCAGGCGTTCAACAAGCTACAATAATTAGCAGAACAAATATGAAATGACTAAGGCTTTGCGAAAATTAAATAGATCTTGTTTACAATCTATTCATCATAACCTCTTCAGAGTCACCTCCTGTTTGGAGTAATTAATCATAGAATATTTTATGTGTAGATAAACAAAATAGATTGGGCGAACTTTAGTTATTATAAAATTCCACGTTATAGCAATCTGGCTGAATGTGGCACCACACATATGAAGAACCTTTTTATTTTCCCTGGTGTATCCGCCATCCTTCTGCTGACTGCGTGTGGCGGAAGTAAGTATGACAATTCGATTGATGAAGTGATAAAGCAGTAGAAGAAAGCCAGAAAAGAAATGGGGGCAGATTCAGATGAGGATAAGAAGGATAATGCTGAATTTGGGTAGAATAACTCTTGGTGACAGATTGGTACACATTTTTAAGGAGGAGGACAACTATGATTGGAATACTGGCAGGAATGGGACCAAAATCTACCGGGCCATTTGTAGATAAAGTAGTAGACGAGTGCCAAAAAATATATGGAGCAATAAATGACATTGATTTTCCTCATATGATGATTTATTCTTGTCCGACTCCTTTTTACGTGAATAAACCTCTCAATCATACGGACATGGAAAAGGCAATTATTGAGGGTGCTGTAAAGCTTGAAAAAACGGGTGTTGATTTTATCGCCATCCCATGTAATACCGCTCATATCTATTTTAATCAATTAAAAAAATCGATTTCAGTCCCTTTATTAAACATGGTTGATGAAACCATAAAAAAAATACCAAAGGACTCAAAAAAAATAGCCCTTTTAGCCACCTCTCCAACGGTTCAATCTGGAATATTTCAAGAAGCCTTAATCAGAGAAAATTATGATTTTTTACATCAAGATAGTTGGCAAACCTGTGTCGATCAAATAATAGAAAAGATTAAACAAGGTCAAATCAATGAGTCTATTACATTATTTGATGAATTACACCGTGAATTAGCAGAAAAGGTTGATACGGCTATCATTGCATGTACAGATTTAAATGTTGTCACAGATAAAAAAAGCAGCGATATTCCCTTTGTGGATTCATCAGCTTGTCTCGCTCAAGCCATTGTCAATAAGTATGTATCATTAACAGAATAACTCTTTGAATAGTTGAGTGGACTTTGTGTCTGCTCTTTTTTATGGGGAATTCATCTAAACAGTAATTCGTCTGATTTATCAGCAAATTCAGGGCGCTTTTTTTCCGTTAAAGCGCCCGACTTCGGCAGAAACATTATCCCCAAATTACTTCTTTGAATTTAACTTCCTCGCATTATTTTTCTTTTAACATTGAATACTTTCGATAAGCTTTATAGTAACTGATGCCAAAGATAACAGCCATTAGGGCGGGAAGCGATCTCAAAAGGGCAAATGGAGTTTCAAATAAAAATGCTTTCCAAAACATTGCGCCTTCCATACTCCACAGACCTTCAGCTAAATATAAACCAGAATCCTTGTAAATCATATAAGAATAAAACAAGCACAGTAAACCAAAACAAGATGAATAACCCATTAATCTTTTATAATAATTACTCTTTGATTGGCGATCCGAGAAGATTTCATTTTGATCATCATCTTCTTTTTGCCAATATCGCGTTCCGCTAAGCCATGGGCTGTTTATATAACTCCAGCCGAAGTCTTCATAGATCCCTTTGTAATCTTTGAACTTTTTCTTTGATAAATAATCTTGATAATCCAGCCGCATCACATATGTCTTGTCGGTTTTTTCGAAGGTGTATATTCCTGATCCGCTAATATTTGTACAGCGATAGCCTTTTTGTAATTGCTCGTTCAGCCATTGCTCCTCTTTTTCAATATCAAAAAACATCTTAAATTTCTTCATTCGATTCACTTCCTTCGTACAGGGATAGAATATGCAATAACCTATTTTGTTCCATTTTCAAAATGTCGCTTCCTTCTGCAGTTATCATATAGACTTTTCTCCGGCCTGACTCTCCAACAGATTCAATCCAGCCGTGCTTATTCAAGTTTTCAATCGCACCGTATAATGTGCCGGCCGCTAACATAACAGTTCCGTTACTCATCTTTTCTATCTTCTGCATGGCGGCATAACCATGAAGCGGCTCACGCAGAGCTAATAAAATATAATGCATGGTTTCAGACAGCGGTAATAATTTATGTTTCATATCGTCACCCTCTATTCAGTTCGACTATATAGTTCAACTTTATAATAAAAGTAATACAGTTCAACTGAATAGTCAATGGTTTTTTCAAAATTTGTAAAAATAAATTGATAATAAGAGGACATCAATCTAAAAAGCCGCCTTCCTGCGTAAGGGAAAGCGGCTGCACGATATTATATGTCAGCCAAATCCTCAGGGGTAATTGGCTGCTGCGATATTTCAAAGTATGTGTTTGGCATATTGGATAAAAAGAAAATTGTTTTCTAAACGGTGCGATCATATAATTGAATGAAAAAAGGAAGCATATCATGCCGATCAATTCTTTTGAAAACTATCCGATGAGCTGGAAGCCGACGATTGATAAAACGGAAAAGCCCATTTATAAAGCGATTGCGGGGAAATTGGAACAGGATATATTACAAGGAGTTTTATTACCCGGAACCAAGCTGCCTCCTCAGAGAGAATTAGCTGATTATTTGGATTTAAATGTAAGCACTATTTCAAAGGCTTTTAAAGTTTGCGAGTTAAAAGGTCTGTTGAGTGCATCTGTCGGGAGCGGTACTTTTGTTGCTTACGATGCATTATCGAATGCGTATCTGCTCGAAGATACAAAGCCGAAGCATTTAATTGAAATGGGAGCGACACTTCCGGATCAGGTATCTTATGAGCCGCTGCTGCTCCAGCTGAAAAGTATGCTGCAAGAGGAAGATTACGAAAAGTGGTTCGGCTATGGCCGGACAGGTGAAAGTCTTTGGCAGAAAGATGCGGCTGTCAAGCTGATTCGAAGAGGCGGATTTGAAACGTCCGTTGATCACATTTTATTTGCAAACGGCGGGCAAAATGCGATTGCCGCCACATTGGCAAGTCTCTGTAAACCGGGAGATCGCATCGGAGTTGATCATCATACATATCCCGGCTTGAAAACGGCCGCGTCAATGCTGATTGTGCAGATTGTGCCGATAAAATCAGAGAACAATGAAATGAGCCCTTCCTCATTTGAATATGCGTGTAAAAATGAAAATATTAAAGGCATCTACCTAATCCCGGATTATCATAATCCGACAGCGTCTTTTATGTCTGTTGAGAATCGAAACACGATTGCGGGCATTGCAAAAAAATATAATCAGTTCATTATTGAAGATGCATCGTACCATCTTCTGGGGAAAAATCCGCTTCCGACTATCGCATCATTTGCACCGGAGCAGACCATTCACATTGCCGGTCTGTCAAAATCATTAGCACCAGGGTTGAGGCTGGCGTATGTCGCAGTCCCGAGCCAATATAAGGAGCCGATTTCAAAGGCGCTTTACAATTTAAATATAACTGTTTCTCCGCTATTAGCAGAACTTACTGCACGCACGATCGTATCGAATCAATTCGAAGTCTTAATTGAAAGTCATCGTGAACAGACCATTCGCAGAAACAAAATCGTAAATCAATATTTACATGGCTATACGTGTGCAGGTGCTGAAACGGGAATCTTTCGCTGGTTAATGTTACCCGGAAACATGACAGGTGCGGAATTTGAAAATTTAGCCGCACAACATGGAGTGCAAGTGTATGCGGCTGAACGCTTTGTCGTTGGGAATAGTTGTCCGGAAAGGGCTGTCAGAGTGTCTGTCTGTGCACCGAAAACGCTTGGGGAGCTTGAGCAGGGCTTAATGATTCTTAAACGCTTGCTGGATGAGCATATGTAATATTGTCCGCCATACAATTCTTATATTGTATGGTTTTTTTTGTGCGTGTTATGATAATCCAAATCTGTTGGAGGTTATAAGAAAGGCAGGTCGGGTTATGCTTCAAAAAGACAGTATAAACGTGTCAGATGGTCAATCTGCATCATTGCGGCAATTCATAGATTCTCCTGAAAAACAAAAAGCGTTATATAAGCGTACTTTAGCTGTCGTCAGTCTTTCACAAATTTTCGGTGGTGCAGGGCTGGCGGCAGGAGTTACTGTCGGTGCGCTTATTGCACAGGAAATGCTTGGTACAGATGCGTTTGCCGGTGTACCTTCTGCTTTATTTACTTTAGGATCAGCAGGGGCCGCATTATTTGTGGGGAGGCTTTCTCAGCGTTATGGCCGTCGAACAGGTCTTTCAGCCGGATTTATGATTGGCGGACTGGGGGCGATAGGAGTCATCCTTGCGGCAATGATAAATAGTGTTTTTTTGCTGTTTGCTTCTTTGATTATTTATGGTGCGGGAACAGCGACAAATCTGCAAGCCCGTTATGCAGGTACGGATTTGGCAAATCACAAACAGCGGGCGACTGCTGTCAGTATGACTATGGTTTTTACCACATTTGGTGCAGTTGCAGGCCCGAATTTAGTGAATGTAATGGGGCAATTCGCGCTCTCTATCGGTGTTCCGTCACTTGCGGGTCCATTCATTTTAGCGGCAGCAGCATATATTTTAGCAGGTGCCACTCTTTTCATCATGCTCCGTCCGGATCCGTTAGTCATAGCAAGAACAATAGAAATTTCCGGCCAAAAACCTGATGATAGAGGCCAAGTGACCGCGGACGAACACACAAAGAAAAAAAGAGGGATCATTGCGGGCGCAGCGGTTATGATTCTTACTCAAATTGTAATGACTGCTATTATGACAATGACGCCGGTTCATATGAGACATCACGGTCATGGCTTAGGAGCAGTAGGTCTTGTCATTGGCTTTCATATAGGCGCCATGTATCTCCCTTCACTGGTGACAGGTGTGCTTGCGGATAAATTAGGCCGTACTGTAATGGCTGTATCTTCTGGAATGACGTTGCTTTTGGCAGGACTCGTATCGGCATTTGCCCCGGGAGATTCTATGATTCTTATGGTCATTGCTCTATCTTTGCTCGGGTTAGGATGGAATTTTGGTTTAATAAGCGGAACTGCACTTATTGTTGATTCAACTGAAGCTTCCGCACGGGCTAAAACTCAAGGTACAGTGGATGTTTTGATTGCGTTGTCCGGAGCTGCCGGCGGAGCATTGTCCGGAATGGTCGTAGCAGGCGCAAGTTATCTAACATTATCACTTGGCGGAGGAATATTATCGTTGTTATTAATTCCGGTGGTGATATGGTCACTTGGAAATAAAGAATAAACAAAGTACTTTATGTTTGCCCAACATGAACATAAAACGGTGTAAATGGATCAATGAATAACTTCATATACTTGAAATAACAAGCTATTAAGGGCCTAGTGGGGAATAACCCGTGTGAGGCGAGGTTCAAGTCCTCTCGGCCGAATCGAAAAATACCAAGGGTTTTTCCGCCCTTGGTATTTTTTCCGTTCTTATTTGCTGTTCCAGTTTTTCTCTATAAATTTATTCACAGGCTGTAAGTTGGTTTTGTTCGCAATTTCAATGACAGCGGGAACCACGGAAGGGTCCGTTTTGGAGAAGTTAGGAATTCGCGGGTCTAACCGGAAAAAGCGATCTCCCAGAAGATTAGCACTGACCATGGATTCATAGTAACCGTTTCCGCCACCGACAATCTGCAGAAATGGCAGTAAAGGTTCATTAGGCGACCTGTCCAAAAGGACTCCCCAATTTGGAGGAAGATTCTTCAGATTTTCGGGACGTATGTTATCTGCACTTACCATTCCCCACCCCCTCGTATCTCGTCTTAACCGAGTCGGGGCTTCACCTGTTCCAATGGATAATACTGCAATTTGATCCAAAGGCACTTTGGCTTTTCCTACTGCAAACGCGATACTGGCTGTACTGGGGTTCGTTGCTACTACATATCCGTCCACGTAGTTTTGATAGGCGCGTTGTGTCGCGGGAGCACCGCTGCTTCGCAGTATGACATCACTCACTTTCTCATCTAAATAGGGAGAGCCGGGAAAGTTGTGAAATAATACAGGAGTCCAACGATCCAGTTTAGGAGAGTATAATTTGAATGAAGGGACAACAATTCGTCTTTTTAAATCTTTGAGACGAAGATCTGCCGGGAAAAAGTTTCGTACCGCTTTAATAAAACCGGAATATGGTAATTGTTGATTGAAAACAGGTCCGCCCGGCCGGGAAATGCTGAATGCTGGCAGGATATTTTCCTTAAAATAGCGGAATGTCTCCTGCGGTGATCTTCCGCTGGCTAATGCAAGGGCAGTGAATGAACCGATTGAATTTCCCGAAAACACATGGGTTCGGCTTATTAATGTTGGATTTTGTTTAACCAGTCTGTTCAATAGTTGTAAACTTAAAGCACCTAAGGTACCGCCCCCATCAAAGGTCATAATCCGATATTTTGCCAAAGTTAATTTCTCCTTTCAATTTAAAACTATCATTCAGTATATGTTTCTCCAGTGTCTATTGTATGGATGAATGAAAATTTCTCTAAAATGTGTTGATTAATCAAAATAATAGTCCAAGCTGTGATTTTTTATTTACATAATATGTAATGATTTAATCATTTAATCATATGAGAAGGAGTGATGGTCATGTATTATAACCAAGATGAAGATCAAATGTTCATTCCGAAGAAAAAGCCATACAACGAAGCCTGTGACATTGGTCATGATATGGATCAGGTGGAAGAAGCATTAAGAGCAGAAGCAGCAAGAGAAGCAGAGGCAAGAGCAAGAGCAGAAGAAGCAATAGCGAGGGCAGAAGAAGCAAGAGCAAGAGCGGCGGAAGCAAAGGCGGAAGCAATAAGATTAGCAGCAAAAGCCAAATGTAAAAAGCGTCATAAGAAAGAGAAAGAACATGATTGCAAACGTAAGCACAAGAAGAAAAAATAAAATTTTAATAATGTAAAAGACTTGAATCATTTTTTCTTGAAAGAAAATTTTCACCGCGGAAATTCCTGCATGGCTGTTGGAGGAGCAATCACGAAGCTTGCTCAGCAGAACTAAACGGGCAGGCATAAAAAACATCCGGCTCATAACGTTTAGGGAACTGTCTGTCGGACAGCCTACAAAAGTCAATATGTTATCCCAGAACGTTATAAAAAGTGAGAAGAGACAAGAGAGTGGCAGCTTGCCGCCCTTGTCTTTTTTTGTGTTTTTATAGAGGGATAAGTCGATGATCAAGTTAAGCTTTCGCATATATTTATCTATTTTTAAGTTAGTAGACCATCTGTCTAAGAATTTGTCCAAATCCTACATATACTGGTACCGGAATCAAATGCTTATTGGGAGTGAAATAGATGGGATCAGCACAGTTAACAGGACGTGTAATCTTCAAAGGGGACCCCGGCTATACACAGGCGGTTAAGAATTGGAACCCTTATGTTGATGTCTATCCGCTTGTCTTTGTTTTTGCACAAAATTCATACGATGTCAGTAATGCTATTAAATGGGCTCGTGAGAATAATGTGCCTTTGCGTGTCAGAAGCGGCCGCCATGCTCTGGATAAGAATCTTTCAGTAGTAAGTGACGGAATTGTTATTGATGTGAGTGACATGAATAAAGTCCTCTTGGATGAAAAAAACGCGATTGCAACCGTTCAAACCGGCATTCACGTTGGTCCGCTTGTAAAAGGATTAGCTCGGGATGGTTTTATGGCTCCGTTTGGAGACAGTCCGACCGTCGGAATCGGAGGAATTACGATGGGCGGCGGATTTGGCGTGCTCTCACGATCGATTGGCCTTATCAGTGATAACCTTCTCGCACTGAAAATGGTAGATGCAAAAGGCAGGATTATTCGAGCAAATCAATCTCACAATGAGGACTTACTATGGGCTTCCAGAGGAGGCGGGGGAGGTAATTTCGGATATAACACCCAATATACTTTCAAAGTTCATCGTGCTCCTAAAACTGCAACCGTCTTTAATATTGTTTGGCCATGGGAACAATTAGAAACTGTATTTAAAGCTTGGCAAAGATGGGCGCCGTTTGCAGATGAACGATTAGGATGCTACCTTGAGATTTTCAGCAAAGTAAATGGCTTGTGCCATGCAGAAGGAATTTTCCTCGGTTCAAAACCTGAGCTGATTAAAGCATTAAGACCGTTATTAAATACCGGAACTCCGACACAAACCGTAATCAAAACATTATACTATCCAGATTGTATAGATTTCTTAGACCCTGATGAACCAATCCCCGGCAGATCCGATCAGAGTGTTAAATTTTCCTCGGCTTGGGCGCTCAATCTTTGGCCGCAAGAACCCATATCAATCATGAGACAATTTTTAGAAAGAGCCACTGGGACAGAAACTAATTTCTTTTTCATAAATTGGGGCGGTGCGATAAGCAGAGTTCCTAGCAGCGAAACAGCCTTCTTTTGGCGCCGGCCATTGTTTTATACGGAATGGAATGCCAGTTGGGAACATAAATCACAAGAAGCCTCGAATCTTGCGTCAGTTGAAAGAGTGCGTCAGCTGATGAAGCCATATGTAACAGGTTCATATGTGAATGTTCCGGACCAAAATATTGAAAATTTCGGAAAGGCATATTATGGCTCAAACTTTGCAAAGCTTCAAAGAATAAAGGCGAAATACGATCCCGAAAATGTATTTCGTTTTCCGCAAAGCATCCCGCCGTCTTATCACTAGTGTATTGTTTTGTTAAGCATTCTAAATATCATCAAGTTGGAACACACCAGAAAATTCAGGTGTGTTTTTATTTTTGCTTTTATTTCTTAAATGAAAAGCACTCTCCATCAGAAAATAGCATATCAGTTTTCTAATGTATCCCAGTGCGGATTCCAAACGATTTCCCATAGGTGCCCATCGGGGTCTTGGAAGTGACCGGAGTATCCGCCCCAAAAAGTATCATGAGCGGGATCAGTTATAGTTGCTCCTGCCTGTTTTGCCTGATCCATTACTTTATCGACTTCAGCTTTACTATTAACATTATGCCCTAATGTACATTCGACAGGGCTTGGTGCGGTTAAAGCAACGTTTGCTTCATGTGCGATGTCTTTGCGATCCCAAATGGCAAGTTTCAGTCCTGGCTGCAAGTCAAAAAAGGCAACTGCACCATGCTCAAACTCTTTACCGACTATTCCTTCTGTAGGCAGACCCAGACCATCTCGATAGAAGTGCAGCGCTTTTTCTAAATGATCTACACCTAACGTGATTACTGTAATCTGTGGTTTCATAAAAATGCAGCCTCCCATGCTCATGATAAGAAAATTATATCAATCATTGATTAGGAGAGACAGCGGAAGTTATTTAATTATTCAGTTTGTTTTTGGGGATGTAAAGAGGGTATTGGAAATCTTCATTAAAAATTATAGTAAAGAACATTTATATTCAGATATGAACACATGATCATATATAATTGTTTGTGTGTGACATGTTAGAATGCTTCATAACAGAAAAGAAATAATAAAAGCATATGCATCAAGAAATTTTAGGTTAAGGAGGAGATTTTTATGGGTCACAATCATACTGATGGGGCCAACAAAAAGGTTTTATTGATCTCTTTTATCATGATTACAGGTTATATGATTATAGAAGCAATAGGCGGATTTTTAACGAATAGTCTGGCGCTTTTGTCAGATGCGGGTCATATGCTGAGTGATTCAATCTCATTAATGATTGCTCTGATTGCTTTTAAATTGGCTGAAAAAAAGGCGAGTCACAATAAGACGTTCGGCTATAAACGATTTGAGATTCTTGCAGCTGTGATAAACGGTGTTGCATTAATTCTTATTTCCCTTTATATCATTTATGAAGCAATCAAACGTTTCTCTCATCCGCCCGAGGTAGCAACAACGGGCATGCTTATCATTAGTATCATCGGATTAGCTGTGAATATATTGGTCGCATGGATTATGCTGAATGGCGGAGATACAAAGAATAACCTGAACATAAAAGGAGCTTATTTACACGTAATAAGTGATATGCTCGGATCTGTGGGTGCCATTCTAGCTGCGATTCTTATCATCTTCTTTGGGTGGGGCTGGGCAGATCCATTGGCCAGTGTCATTGTGGCTGTTCTTGTCCTAAGGAGCGGTTATAACGTGACGAAAGATGCCATTCACGTATTAATGGAAGGAACTCCAGAAAATATTGATGTTACTGACATCATTCATACAATTGAAGAGACAGAGGGCATTCAAAACATTCATGATTTACACATATGGTCTATCACAAGCGGATTGAATGCTCTTTCCTGCCACGCTGTTGTTGATGATCAGCTGACTATTTCAGAAAGTGAACGTATTTTACGCAAAATTGAACATGAGCTTGAGCACAAAGGCATTACGCATGTAACGATTCAAATGGAAACAGCCGCGCATAATCACGACAATGCGATTCTTTGTCAGGCCAAAAGTGAGCAGACGGACGGCCACCATCATCATTAAATTTTTATCTGATTTGAATGCAGAGATGGATGGGAACGTTAAATGGTATTTCTCATCGATTGATGCAGGATGACGGCACCCAGCCAGCGGCTGTTTTAGAAAAAGACTAACTCTTGGAGCTGAATGAAAGCTTTCCGGGATGTATACGCTTGGTAAGTAAATTTACAGAGAATTGTTTAGCTCACGCACATAGAAAAGCTCCTTGTTAAAGGAGCTTTTCTACTCTTTACATATGGTTCATATAAAATGTTTGCTTTCACTCCCCGCCCAGCCTTTCTCATTTAATCCTTTCAAGCACAAGTCGAAACAGCTCAAATAACAGGAAGTTAAAAAACATCCAAACCCCGCCGTATACATATCCGCCCACTATGTCGCTTGGAAGAACGCTTGTCCATTTAATATTTACAATCGCGAGACCTATTAATAACAATAATCCAAATAAAGGAGCCGCAATGGTCACATAATGTGTGTTTGAATGACGAACAAGCAAAAATATGCAAGTTCCATAAATGATAATCATCATAGCTGCATTCAGATCCGGAAAATCGGCAGAATGAAATTTCCCCTTAAAACCAATCGTTCGAAGGATAGAGAAGGCCTCCATAATAAATTCACGAAAAGGGGCTCCTCCGAGTATGGAAACCGATAATAATAGATACTCCAGCAGCCTATTCTGATTCTTCAACCAAATGACTAATAGGGTTAAAACGATGAGGCCGGCGATGCCAGCGGGTTGTTGAAAAATGAATAATTCTTTCATCCAGTCCATATAAAAGGCAGTATAAACGACATATTCCGCAATTTGATTAAACTGGGCAACGTCATTTGCAAGATAATCCTGAGCTAAGCCAAACATCAGGATCACAAATCCAATTAAAACTGACGTGAGGCAAGTAAGGAATATTTCAGTGGCTCTTATCGTTCTGAATCGATTTGTTAATCTCGTCAGCCATTGGATAAAAAAGTTTTTAATCTGGATTTTATAAAATCTAAAAAGAAGATATCCCGCTAACAAAACAGCCAGAACAAGAAGAAAAATGATTAAATATTTGCTTGCTGCCTGATGTAAGGTTTCCCATTTAGGCCCCAATAATTTCCCTAAAGTAATAAAACAGCTTCCCCACAAAATGGCCCCAATGTAAGCAGGGATAATAAATGTCTGGAATGACATTCTGGAACTTCCTGATACATAACCGGCAAAATGCCTGACCCCGGGAATGAAATAAGCGAACACAAGTAATTTACTTCCTGACCGCTCAAACCAAGCCGCTGTTTTGTTATACCTTTCGGGCCCTAAATGAACATACTTTCCATACCGCTCGATTAATCTATATCCTCCGGTTCTGCCAACCCAATATGTGATTGTTATCCCCGTGCCCGCGGAAATAAAGGCAGTTAGAAGTGCTAAAGCATAATCCATTTTTCCTTGATAAACAAAATACCCTGCATAGCTCATGATCATCTCGGCTGAAATTGGAATAGCTAAGAGCTCTAAAATAATACCGGAAAATAAAATCAGATAACTATGTTGTTCAAATAAAGTTATTAAATGTGACATAAAAGCCTCCGGATTTTTATCTAACACCGTTACCTTGATCTGCAAAGTATCATTATTTTTTTAGTAAGTTTAGCATTTTCAGAAACTTGTAAGTTTTTAATAGGAACTAGTTTATTGTATAGAGTAAGGATGCCCGATTCCGAAAAAAATATAACATCAGTCCAAGCAATTGCGATGCTTACTCATATGTAAAAGCGATTTTTAAAGCTTTAACTTTTAATGCAAAGCTGACGGGTTTATCAATTGCTTCGAATTTTTGTCACCTCTTCTCATTACGTATCAAAATATAGTAAGTTTGTGGAGCAGAGAACAGTATCATTGAGGGACAATGGATGAGTGACCTGCGGAAGTTCAAGTTTTCTCAGTCGTAATCATGATAAGGGGAAAATTCCTTAGCGTGGCACATTCTCACTGTAAAAGCATAGGATAACATCATAAAAATTTAAAATTGCGGGGATGAAAAATGTATTATATACCTTTTTCACATCAATGTTATTATTGTGTGAATGTACCGATGTATAGCGATGGAAGATCTGTTTATTGGACTGTTCCAAATAACTATGATCCTTCATACGAAGATAGAAACCTTCTCTTGAAAGATTATGGACCAAAACCATTTGTCGTGAATATCAATAAAGCCGCAAAACAAAATCATACGTTCCGTACTGCCTTATGGACCGGAAAACATTTTCAAATTACTTTGATGAGTATCGGCATTGGAGAAGATATCGGTTTGGAAATCCACCCCCACGTAGATCAATTCTTACGGATTGAGCAAGGCCGGGGAATCGTTAAAATGGGCAGGAGTAAGGAAAATTTAACTTTCCAAAGAAATGTCTATGATGACTTTGCCATTGTTGTACCTGCAGGCACTTGGCACAATGTTATTAATACGGGTAATACGCCGTTAAAACTATATTCAATTTATGCGCCTCCCAACCATCCATTTGGCACGGTTCATGCGACTAAGGCAGATGCAGAGGCTGCGGAAGGTTAGCATAAAGTATACTGCAGAGGTTTGACAAACTGGGATTCCGCCTTTCTGGCTGCCTAAGAGTATGGTAAATAAGGCCGATTTAATATGAATCGGCTTATTTTTTGTTGGATTTATTTTCTTTGAACAGCCTTGGATCGCTGCGGGCAATGTATCGGTTTTATCGGCCTTAAATTCTCCGGTATACCCCGGCACGAGTCCAATATGGCCTTCTTGATTAGGCTTTTCAGCAAAGAATAGCTTTTTCATTCATTTGGCAAACGTTATTGATTTATTTGCGGAATAACATATAATGGAACCGTCAAAATATAATCTCGTTAGAAGGGAGATTCATATGATTATTAAAATGACTCAATGTCATATGAAAGACTTCAATAAACCAAATGAACCTCTGGTTGTTTTCGGGAGAATTATACCCGCACTTGAAAACAATGTGTGGTCATATACTGAGGAACGGTTTTCTAAACCTTATGTTAAGAAATATGAAGATGAGGATATCGATGTCAGTTATGCTGAAGAAGAGGGGAAAGCTGTTTTTTTGTATTATGCTGACAACAACTGCATCGGCCGGATTAAGATTCGTGCCCATTGGAATGGGTATGCGCTGATAGAGGATATTGCTGTTGCAAAAGACTATAGAAAAAATGGTGTTGGAACAGCATTATTAAATAGAGCGATGGAGTGGGCAAAGGAGAATGATTGTTGCGGTCTTATGCTTGAAACACAGGATATTAATGTGTCAGCTTGTCATTTTTATGCCAAACACGGCTTTGTAATAGGCGCAGTTGATACTATGCTTTATTCCAACTTTTCAACGGCAAATGAGATCGCGATTTTTTGGTACTGTAAATTTTAATTGCTGCTGAATTTTAAACGGGCACTATTGTGTGCGTATTGAGGAAAGACGAAAAATGCAGACAGGGCTGCAAAATGGTGCATAAAAAGGAAGGGGGCATAATCCTTCCTTAAAAGAATCTTCAATACCTTTTACTTCTTTGTATAACATTCCTTTTTTGAAATCGGCACCCAAATTTCGCTTTTGAAAGATGGCGATGTTATATCCTTATGCTCGTTCCACAGTATTTCCGGGCCTTCTACTTGTTCATAATTTGACGATGGAAACCATTCGGAATAAATCCGTCCCCACACTTCTTGCAGCGCATCCGGGAATGATCCGATTGCTTCGAATACAGCCCACGTTAAGGCAGGAACTTTAAGCTGCGATAGGTGATTTGGGCAATGTTTCGTCGTTGCTGCGCCAATATAGTGATCAAGCTCCCCTTTCTCCTCTGTACGGCCTTCAGAAAAGTTTGTGGATGCACTAATGAGTCCCAAAGGTGTTGTATTAGAAAGCTCTTTAAGTTCATTTATTGTTTCTTCATCTAAACTTTCCCACATGGATGCAATATCCGGATTCACCCCTTTGAAAATAATAGGAACTCTTTTCTTAATGCCAACGATGCGAAATGCCTCTTTTTCTTCGATACGATAGTTCATTTCATTTCCTCCTTTGATTGATAACTGGAAGGTCATTCGTGGATAAGCTTTAAGTGAATGGCCATTATGTTTAGCTTCAGATGGTCTTATGCCATGCAAATGTTGAAATGCTCGAGCGAAAGAATCTGGTGAGTGATAACCGTACTTTATTGCAATGTCAATAACCTTTGCGCTGCGGTCTTTAAGTTCAAAAGCTGCAAGAGTAAGACGTCTGCGGCGAATGTATTCCGATAATGAAATACCCGTAAGGAAAGAAAACATCCTTTTAAAATGATATTCAGAGCAGAAAGCAAGCTTTGCTGCTTCTTTAAAATCAATATCGTTCGTAAGGTTTTCTTCAATATACGTTAGCGCACTGTTCATACTTTTAATCGAATCCATTTTATTGACCTCCTTTAACAAAAGAATAACAGGAGCGGCGTGTATCTGCCCGACATTCCGTGCACGGTTTTGCAGGGTTAATAAAAAACGTTACCATGCTATAAGGGCATTTCATACGGTATCTTATCTGAAACTGTATCTTTTTAAATGTCAGTCGATGTAATACCCTGCAAGCCATGCAGAATCTAAATGCTGCAATCCCTGCCCCTTAGCTTATTAGATAATAAACCGGTCAATCTGGAGCAATTAAACGAACTGATCGATGAAGTGACATAAATATAAAACATTACTATAAGAAGATTGGTATTCAAGCAGGCAGTTATAGTCAAGCATTGTTATGTTTTAAACTTTACATAGGGGAACCCTTATGATATGGTGATTATTACTAATATTGACAATAAAGAGGTGAAAGCAATGATAACCGTTTTTAGAATTTTGTATGGTTCAGATGCAAAAATTGGAAATATCTTGGCCGACAAAGGGAGCAGTCTGTCCTTTTTTAAGCCAAATAACCATAAAAAAACAGTTATCGGCGCTTTTTCTCTTTGGCAAATAAACGTTAATTCAATGACATGATGTCCTTGTTTATTTGTGCATGATTTTATTTAAGCGCAGCACCGATAATTGTGTCGGTGTTTTTTTGTGCCTAATTTTAAAAAAGGTTAGATGATGACTCCCTTCTATTTACTCAAACAAACGAGAGTTTTATGGAAGGATGAGAAAACATGCGACAAAAAAACAAGTATATAAGAATTCAAGAGTTCTTGAAACAGAATGAATTTCCTGATTTTAGAATGAAACAAATCACAAATGCTATATTCCATGGGAGAATAAATCATTTCAATGAAATAACGGTTCTTCCTAAATCGTTGAGAAAAATGTTAGTTAAGGAGTTTGGAGAGTCGGTTTTAAATATTGCTGCTTTAAAAGAACAGCATTCTGAGCAAGTTACAAAAGTCTTATTTGAAATTTCAGGAGACGAAAAAATAGAAACGGTAAATATGAAATATAAAGCTGGCTGGGAGTCATTTTGTATATCCTCGCAGTGCGGTTGTCATTTTGGCTGTACATTTTGTGCAACAGGAGATATTGGTTTAAAACACAACTTAACGTCAGACGAAATTACTGACCAAATTTTGTACTTTCACTTAAAAGGGCATTCAATTGATAGTATCTCTTTTATGGGAATGGGAGAAGCATTAGCCAATAGACAAGTTTTTGATGCTTTACATGTACTTACAAATCCGGAGTTGTTTGCTTTAAGTCCTCGCAGGTTATCTATTTCGACCATAGGGATTATTCCGGGCATTAAAAAAATGACTCAAAACTATCCGCAGGTCAATCTGACGTTTTCATTACATTCTCCTTTTAACGAACAGAGAAGCAAGTTAATGCCAATTAATGAACGCTACCCGTTAATGGAAGTAATGGACACATTAGATGAGCATATACGTGTGACCTCAAGAAAAGTTTATATTGCTTATATTATGCTGCCGGGAGTTAATGATTCTATTGACCATAAAGCTTTTAAGAGGCAGATATAAGAGAGGGAACTTGTTCCATGTAAACATCATTAGATACAACCCAACTGTTAGCTCACCTATGAGATTTAAAGAAGTAAATGAAAATCAAGTTGTAAACTTCTATAAAACATTAAAGTCAGCAGGAATTAACGTTACCATCAGAAGTCAATTTGGCATTGATATAGATGCCGCTTGCGGGCAATTATATGGTAACTATCAAAAAAATAATAGCTAATAAAGATGAGAGTCATGTTTCTAACGTGGGAAGCATCGATACGGGGATTGTGATAAGAGGAATGGAGTGACAGAAGAGAACGCGGGAAAGTGACGGATACGATATAGCGGAGGGGTTTTATCGTTAGTATTAGTTCCGGCGGTGATATAGCTTTAGGGCAGGAAATGACACATTGACTTCATATTATTTCATTTGATAACATAAAATGGTTATTTTAGTGAAGAATCAGGATATCCATTTTGATAAAAAAAAGGAGTCATAACGTTGTTGAAAAGGTTTTTTCTTGTTTTTCTTACGCTGATGATGTCTATATTTGCTGTACTCGCGGCTGCTGAAGAGTCTCCCGGCGAACATGTCATTTCATTTGACGAGCCTATAATTTTATTGGTATCACTCGGAATCATTTTATGTTTATTCCTCCCTCCGTTAGTCATGTCCTTTTTTGGCAGCTTGATTGTGAGAATCATATCCGGAGTCTATCAATGTTTTATCGTTCTCACTTTCGCAGGGCTCATCCCAATTGGATTTCTTATTCCCAATGGCTATTTGACACTTCTTGTTGCCGTTGCGGGAACTTTGGTCAGTTCAGCCAGTGTTGCGGTCACCTTATTCGCTGGCAGGACAAAGAACACAAGGAAAGTTAGAAATGATACTGAAACTAAGCTTTCGTAGGCGGTCCCAAAAACACCAAGTGTTACAGACACTTGGTGTTTTTTTATTCCGGCGGCGCCAACCCGATTCTTATAAACAAAAGAAGGTATAATGGGCAGGGGAGGGTTGCCAGCCAATGAAAATAACCAGAGAAAAATTAGAAAATCAGCAAATTTGGATATATGGTGTGTCTCTTGTGATCGGAGGAATAGCGGGGATCGCCGGGAAAGATTCAGGACTCACCTGGGGCTGGACGATATCACCGCTTATTGCTGTTCTCATGTATGCCATGTTTGCCCAAATTCCTTTCTTAAAACTGAGGGAAGCCATTTCAAACCTCAAGTTTATGGCGGCATTACTGATCGGTAATTTCTTAGCTGTACCTGTCGTTGTGTGGGTTTTGACCGCCATTTTTCCTCAATCTCCGCCTATATTATTAGGAGTTTGTTTGGTATTGCTTACACCTTGTATCGATTACGTCATCGTCTTTACTCAGCTCGGCAAAGGAAATGAGAAATTAATACTGGCTTCTACACCGGTTTTGTTTGTCGTTCAGATGGTCTTGCTGCCGTTATACCTGTGGCTGTTTATCGGAAAAGAGGTCGTAGGAGCTGTTCATGCGGGGCCGTTTCTGGAAGCATTCTTATTTTTAATAGCTGCGCCGCTGCTGGCGGCAGTCATGACTCAATTATGGGCTGATAAAAAGCCGGCGGGAGAAAAGGTGTTAGAATGGACAGCGTGGATGCCTGTTCCTTTTATGGCTCTAGTCTTACTGGCGGTCGTCGCCACACAAATCGGCAAAGTTTACAGTGATTTTGACATCATTGTACGTGTGATTCCCATCTATCTGTTATTCTTGCTCATTATGCCGTTTGTTTCTCGGTTTATCGCATATGCATTTCGTTTGGATACAGGTGAAGGAAGAGCACTGATCTTCAGCACGGGCACAAGAAATTCTCTCGCAGTTCTTCCGTTGGCGCTGGCCTTGCCGGATGCCTGGGCCTCACTGGCCGCTGCTGTTATCGTCACACAGACGATTGTTGAGCTGATAGGCGAATTGGTTTATATAAAAGCGGTGCCCGACTGGCTGCTGAAATAAGCCGTGTTCCTTGTCGGGCGGATTCCGTCTGAACTGAAAAAAACATACCAATAGATATTGGTATGTTTTTATGCGGATTATAAAGTCGAAATATCAATAACGAAACGGTAGCGGACATCGCTTTGGAGAACCCGTTCGTACGCTTCGTCGACTTGATTGGCCGGAATCACTTCAATTTTAGGAGCAATGCCGTGCTCAGCGGCGAAATCAAGCATCTCCTGAGTCTGCGGAATACCGCCGACAAGTGAACCCGCAATGCTGCGGCGGCCCGTGATTAAGGAGAATACACTGTATGAGTCCGGATTAGCAGGCGCTCCTACATTTACTAATGTACCGTCAATGCGAAGCAGGGATAAGTAGGCATCTACGTCAAGGTTCGCGGACACCGTATTTAAAATGAGATCAAAACGTCCGGCCAGCTCAGTGAATGTATCCGGATTGCCTGTCGCAAAGTAATGATCGGCTCCAAATTCAAGAGCTTCGTCCTTTTTATTCATTGAGCGGCTGAGGACGGTGACCTCTGCGCCTAAAGCGTGCGCGAATTGAACGGCTAAGTGTCCGAGGCCGCCCATTCCGACAATCGCCACTTTTTTGCCGGGACCGGCATTCCAGTGTTTCAGCGGGGAATATGTGGTAATACCGGCGCACAGCAGCGGGCTGGCAGCATCCAATTCCAGCTGATCCGGAATCCGGACAACGAATCTTTCAGTGACAACTATTTTCTGGCTGTAGCCGCCGTACGTAGGATTTCCTTCGTAGTCCAGGTTATTATAAGTCTGAACAACACCTTTTGTGCAATATTGTTCGTCACCGTTGAGGCAGTATTCACACTCTCCGCAGGAGTCTACAAAACAGCCGACACCCACGCGGTCGCCGACGGCAAATTTGGTGACTTTTTCGCCCACGGCTTCTACAACACCGGCAATTTCATGCCCGGGAACCATCGGAAAAATTCCGCCGCCCCATTCATCGAATGCACTGTGGATGTCTGAATGACAAATGCCGCTGTACTTAATGTCAATCAGGATATCGTGCGGCCGTAATGCTCTTCTCTCAATCGTCGTCCGTTCAAATGCAGCTTTTGCATGCGGAGCGCTTAACACACGAGTTGGATGATTATTGCACATGGTTATCTTCCTTTCCGAAATAAAGTGGTGAATCCTCTTTTCAATTTTACTTTAAATGTTAAAGCGGACTTTAAGTCAAGGCATTTGGTTTATTTTTTTATGAAATGATATTCTATAATGGCACGCTTATGAAAGGTATGATAGATGAAGGATGGGTGGTAAGAACATGAAGATTGCACAAGCTGCAAAGCAGGTTGAGTTATCAACCGCGACGCTTAGGTATTATGAAAGCATAGGACTGATCCCTCCGGTAAAGCGCAATGGAAGCGGCATCCGCGATTATGATGAAAATGATGTGAATTGGATTCAATTTATAAAATGCATGAGAAGTGCCGGCCTGTCGATTGAGGCGCTGATTGAATATACCGCTTTATTTACTGAAGGAGCCGATCATACGATTGAACCCCGAAAAAACATTCTTATAAATGAAAGAAAAAGGCTGAAGGAGAAACAGAGAGAAATTGGTGAAACCATAAATAGGTTAAACAAGAAGATTGAAGACTACGAAGACATACTTGAAAATGAAGCGAAACTAAAGGGCAGCTTGAAAGCTGAATGTATTTCTGAGTGAAGAAGATGACCTGAGCGCCGGCCGCAAGAAATGTACCAAGGGAACAAGCCTTGGTTTTTTTATTTTCTGCTGACTTTATCCGCATCTTTTTGGGAAAATATAAAAAACCCACAATAGAGAGAAATGAATCTAATTTAATCTTTATTTATCCTTTTTTCAGCTTGACTTTTTCACTGCAGACTTTTAAAGTGTGAAATGTTGCTTAGACTGTGATTAGCGACTTTAATGCTGAAAAGAGGTGGTTTACCCAGATGAACAATAATAAGAACCCTTGGGCTTTATTGCCATTAGTTTTATTCGTAGGGCTTTTTGTCGGCTCTGGTCTGGTGACCGGAGATTTTTATAAATTGCCGATCTTGATTGCCGCGATCATTGCATCAGCTTTTGCGCTGTTATTTAACCGCAAGAAATCGCTCAATCAAAAAATAGAATGGTTTGCTTCCGGTGCGGGACATCCTGATATTATCATTATGGTGATGATTTTTATATTGGCAGGTGCCTTTGCTTCAGCGGCTGAAGCGATGGGTGCGGTGCATTCAACTGTCAATCTTGCTTTGAGCATTATTCCGCAGCAGTTTTTGCTGCCGGGGCTGTTCATCATTTCTTGTTTCATTTCTATATCGATGGGAACATCAATGGGAACGATTGCGGCGGTTGCCCCGATCAGCGCCGGTTTGAGCGGAGAGCTAGGCATCCCAGGCGCGATTACGATGGCGGCCGTCGTCGGCGGAGCTATGTTTGGAGATAATCTATCCTTTATTTCCGATACGACCATTGCGTCAGTCCGGACGCAAAAAACACAAATGAGAGATAAATTTAAAACGAACTTTCTGATTGTTTTGCCCGCTGCCATTGTCACTGTTATTATCCTATTTTTTATTCCGGCAGGCCACGCAGGCCATGCGGGCGCTGAATCTTACAGCTGGATCAAAGTGCTTCCTTATGTCGCCGTGTTAGTCTTTGCGTTAATCGGTTTTAACGTAATGGCTGTCATATTCGGCGGATTGGTTTTAACGGGAATCATCGGATTAGCGGGCGGCAGCCTGACGTTTGCATCTTATTTTAAGGCGATTACGGATGGAATTGCCGGAATGTCCGACCTTATCATCCTGTCCATGCTGATCGGCGGAATGGTCGGCGTTATGAAACAAAACGGCGGGATCGACTTTTTACTGGAGTTCATTACGAAACGAATCCGTTCGAAAAAAGGCGCTGAAGCCGGCATTGCCGGTCTGGTCAGCGTGACGAATCTGGCTGCGGCCAATAATACGATCTCGATTATCGCAGCCGGGCCGATTGCAAAGAATATCGCTGATGAATTTAAGATCGACAACAGAAAATCGGCAAGTATTCTGGATATCTTTTCGTGCATGGTACAAGGGCTCATTCCTTACGGCGCGCAGCTGTTATCGGCCGGGAAATTCGGGAATATTTCACCCGTCAGCATCCTGCCGTACTCTTTCTATCCCGTTCTCATCGGAATCTGCGGCATTATCGCCATTATGTTTGGCTTGCCGAAGTTTACAAGAAATACGAAATAAAAAAGGCGTCGAATGGCGCCTTTTTTATTTCATGTCAGCCAGGCATGTTTCAAAAGCTGAATGCCCTGCGCGATCTGATCAGTATCAAGATGGGCGAACCCTAACTTTATGATCGGCGGTTCAGGCTTTCCGGAAACGAAATAGATGGCGGTAGGGTATACCTTCACCCCGTACTGAAAAGCGCGCTCGATTAATGTTTCTTCTGAATAGTTCAGGTGAACTCTCACCAATATATACAACCCCGACTGCTCGCCGATGATCGTCACATGATCGCCGAACTGCTGCTTGATATGTGAAATCAAATGCTGCATTTTGCGCTTGTAGACAGTGCGCATGCGTTTAATATGGCGGGTCCACTCACCAGCCTTCATCAATTCAGCCATGGCCAGCTGGTTAAGCGAAGAAGCGGTGCTTTCAAAATAAAGAAACCGTTTTTTATACCGGTGTAAAATGCGCTGCGGCAAAACCATATAGCTAATGCGGATGCCCGGAAGAAAGGATTTTGAGAAATTCCCTAAGTAAATCACGCGGTCTGATTGAATGGAGGCAAGAGCGGGAAACGGCTGCTGCGTATAACGGTATTCACTGTCATAATCATCTTCAAGAATATATCCTTCTCTTTTATTCACCCAATTGATCAGTGTCTGGCGCTGCTGAATGGACATGCTTACGCCGTAAGGGCTGTGATGGGAAGGGGTCACATAGATTAATTTTTCTTTCATTGCATGTAATTGAGAAAAATCTGCTCCGTTTTCATAGACAGGCATCGTTTCAAGTGACAGCCCATGAAATTGAAATGCCTCTCTGGCACCGTCAAACCCCGGGTTTTCAACGATAATTCCGGAAAAATCTTCTTTCAGAATCCGGCTGAGATAAATCAGCATTTGCTGTGTGCTGCTGCCGATGATAATGGAATCCGCATCTGTTTTCACCCCGCGGGATTCCAAGAGATAAGCGGCAATTTGTTCACGCAGGCCCAACTCGCCGAATGGGTCACCGTACAGGAAGCTTTTCTTTGATGTCAAAACGTGATTGTATAATTTTCTCCATGTTTTCAGAGGGAAATGCTTTTGATCGACGGCTCCGGCGCGAAAATCAACCGAGACCGGCTGCGGCGATTCTGTTTTCTCAGCTTGAACAATATCATTTTCTTTTTGAAATAAAGAGGGTTCTATTTCGTTTGCAAAATATCCTTTGCGCGTTTCGCCGCGAATGTATCCCTCCGCTAAAAGGAGATCATAGGCCATCAGCGTTGTATTGCGGCTTACCAGCAGGGAATCCGCCAGCTCCCGAATGGATGGCAGCCGCTCATTTGTCTGGATATTTCCCTGTTCAATCAATGTCTTAAATTGCTCGTAAATTTGTTTATATTTCGGGGCGTCGCTTCTGAAAGCGAAAATTATATTTTTCATCAGATGTTCTCCTCTGACATGTATATTTATCTGAATCTGTACCTTTTTAAATGTCAGTCGATACCTTATTATAGCGGAAAGCGCTTTATTAAATCCATGTTCAGAGAGGAGAATGTTTATGTATATCCCCGCTCCATTTCAGCTTAGTGAAGCTGATGCGAGTAATGTCATCAAAGAGTATGGTTTCGCAACATTGTTTTCAACGGCAGGGGGCATGCCATACGCAACCCACCTGCCATTGATGATGAGCAAGGATAACCATTACTTGTACGGTCATTTTGCACTGCCGAACCCGCAATGGAAAGAGATTGAAGGCCAAAGCGTGTTAGCCGTTTTTCAAGGGCCTCATTGTTATATCTCGCCCAAATGGTATGAGACGAATCAGGATGTTCCTACATGGAATTACGTGGCGGTTTATGTTTACGGAGAGGCGGAGCTTTTAGATAATGAAGAAACCGTGCATTCGATGAGTGATCTCGTATTGAAATACGAAAGCCCCGACAGCCCGTATAAATTAGAGGATATCGATGCGAAATTGCTGGCAGGCTTGAACAAAGGGGTAAAAGGCTTTAAAATCAAAATCAGCAAAATAGAGGGGAAAGCAAAGCTGAGCCAAAATCAATCAGCCGCAAGACAAGAGCTGGTCGTACAACAGCTCAAACAGATTCCTCATACAAATGAACAGCTCATTTCCGGTCTGATGGAAGAAAACATCAAACGGATTGCTGAAAAAAACTGAAACGAAACACAAAAACATACCGGCAGAATGCGGTATGTTTTTTCTGGTTATCAAGCTTTTCTCGGGATGAATAACGATTCAAACAGGAACCGCATGAAGCAAAATTTTTCATGAAGAATACACCAAAAATAAGCTGTCAGCTTGGTCCCTGACGGCTTATTCTTGGCGAAAGACTATTTCTCGGTGGCGAAATAAAGCAAAGCGATGACCGGAAAAGTGATTCCGATCCATAATGTGATACTCCACCCGCCTGAAGCGTATGCCCATCCGCCGATTGATGATCCTATAGCGCCGCCCAGAAAGAAAATTGCCATAAATAATCCGTTTAATCGACTGCGGACTTCAGGCCCCAACGAAAAAATTGAACGTTGACTGAGTACGAGATTGGCTGATACACCCACATCTAACAGAATAGCTGCCGCCACTAGAACTGCTATTCCGACGGGGGAGCTGCTCTGAATCATGAGCGGCAGTAATAAAGAAACGATGACAGCACCGAGAGCGATTCCGGTGGCAAGCCGGGTCAAGCCGCGATCAGCCAGACGGCCGCCTATCGGTGCAGCGGCTGCACCCGCAATGCCCGCTAATGCATATAGCGCTATTGCCTTCTGAGAAAAATGAAAAGCAGGACCGGACAATAATAAAGGTACAGTCGTCCAGAACAAACTGAAAGCTCCAAATACAAACGCATGATAAATGGCACGGCGGCGTAAGACCGGAGTCGTGCGCAGCAGCTTCCACATTGAACCGAGTAAGACGTTATAGTTTGTGTTTGCTGTTGGTTTTCTGGCAGGAAGCACTTTTGATAACACGATTGCCAAAACAACACTTAACGCGGCGGATAAAGCAAATATTGCATTCCACCCCCAAATATCCGCGACCAGACTGGATATCGGACGGGACAGCATAATACCGAGCAGCAGGCCGCTCATCACATTGCCGACAACCCGGCCGCGTGCAGCGTCTGGTGCAAGATATGATGCAAACGGAACAAGCACTTGGGCTGCGATCGATCCCAATCCGATGAAAAACGCAGCGGCTAAAAACAGTGTTCCATGCTTCACAAATGCTGTCAGTGTCAAAGCGGCTGCGCTTAGAAGGAGCGATACAACGACAAGTTTTTTATTTTCGATAATATCTCCCAAAGGGACGAGAAACAGTAATCCGGCAACGTATCCAATTTGGGTTAGTGTGACAATCAATCCAGCACTGCTGGGTGAAAGCCCAATTGCCGCACTAATGGATCCTGCCAAGGGCTGCGCATAATAAAGATTAGCGACAATGATACCGCATGCAGTCGCGAGAAGAAGGGTTAAACCAGATGAAATCCTCTGATCTGCTGTTTGTTTGTTTTCTTTAGCCATAAAAATGAACTCCTTTTTAAGTGGTTTTTATGATACTTGATAAATGATTTGCTGATTCATCTCCTTTACGCGTTTCATTAAGACTTCCTCAGGTTATTTTATAAACTAAACGTTTAGTTTTAATTATAAGCAAATGATATACTGAACGTTCAGTTTTGTAAATAGGTTTCTGTTTTATTTTTTTAATCATGTTACGTATACTGAACGTATCGTTTATATTTGGGGAAGGAATGATTTATGTGCAGAGTAAACGAGGGCGGCCGCGCGATGAAGGAACACATAAGGCGATTCTTTCTGCAGCCTATGACCTATTATTGGAAAAAGGCTTTGACGCGGTGACCGTCGATAAAATTGCAGAGCGTGCAAAAGTGAGTAAGGCGACGATTTATAAATGGTGGTCAAACAAGGCTGCCGTTATCATGGACAGCTTTCTTTCGACCGCTACGGACAGACTGCCTGTGCCCGATACAGGGTCAACAGTGCAAGATATATTGACCCACGCCACGACTTTAGCAAGGTTTTTGACAAGCCGGGAAGGAACCGTTATTAAGGAATTAATAGGTGCGGGACAGCTGGATGCAAAATTGGCGGAAGAATATCGCACGAGATTTTTCCAGCCCCGCCGCCTCCAAGCGAAAGGCCTTCTGGAAAAGGGAATTCAGCAAGGTGAATTAAGAGAGAATCTTGATATTGAAGTAAGCATCGATCTCATTTACGGACCGATTTTCTACCGTCTGCTGATAACAGGTGATGAGGTGAATGATTCCTATGTGCATGATTTGGTGATGAATGCGTTTAAGGGAGTTCAAGCTACTTGAATAATCGCTTGGTGCCTATGGGGCAGAAAATAATAAAAAGGCCGAACAAGTTCATTGTTCGGCTTTTTCTGATTTATTTGCAAACCGCCGGGCGGCTGCCACGCAAGCGATAACGCCGACATTCACCGCTGCAAGTCCCCATCCTACTTTTTCGTGCAGAATCATAGCGGCCAGTAACAGTCCGAAGAAAGGCTGCAGCAGCTGCAGCTGTCCGACCGCCGCGATACCGCCTTGGGCGAGTCCCCGATACCAGAATACGAACCCGATCAGCATGCTGAATAAGGACACATATGCAAGACTTAGCAGTGCAGGCGCGCCGATGTTTGACCATGAGTGCGGAATAAAGCAGACAGACAGTATGAACATAAGGGGAAGCGATAAAACGAGTGCCCAAGAGATCACCTGCCAGTTGCCCAGCCGCCGGGAGAGACGGGCGCCTTCGGCATAACCGAGACCGCATACGATAATCGAAGCGATCATGTACGTATCACCGAGAGGAGAGGATTCTCCTCCTTGAAGCAGAGCATAACCGGCTACGAGGATGCTGCCGGCAGCCGAGAAAATCCAAAAGACCGGACTGGGCCGTTCGCCTCCGCGCAGTACGCCGAAGATCGCCGTCGCAAGCGGGAGAAGCCCAATGTAGACAATGGCATGTGCGGAAGTGACATACTGAAGCGCTAAGGCTGTAAGCAGCGGGAAACCGATTACGACTCCGACCGCTACTGTTAGTAGTGAGATGATGTCGCTTTTGGCCGGGCGTTTCTCCTTAAAGATGAGGAGCAGAGCGCCTGCCAATATACCGGCTATCGCGGCGCGGCATACAGTGAGAAATACCGGATCAAAGTCCGCTACAGCCAAGCGGGTCGCAGGAAGCGAACCGCTGAAAATAAGCACGCCGATAAATCCGTTGATCCAGCCGTTTGCGGCTTTGTTCATTTTCAATCACTCCAACATAAAATTTGCTTTATCCGGTTTGTGTTTCTAAATCGATTTTCAAAGTTTATAATGACTATAAACTGAAATTGGCCTTATACAAATGGCCAGTTTTTATAAAAAGAAGAATGCCAGTTTGGGGGAGGCAGAATGGATATTACGCCATTTTTAAATAGAGATCTGAATATTCCGCTTTATCAGCAGCTTTATCGGCATTTTAAGGAGAATATGCATCAGGGCCGTATTCCTAAAGGACTGAAGCTTCCTTCAAAAAGGCTTTTGTCGAGTCAGCTTTCTGTCAGTCAGACAACTGTAGAACGGGCCTATGATCAGCTTGCCGCCGAAGGCTATATTGTCAGTAAGCCGAGAAGCGGATGGTTTGCCGATTATGATTCAGAAGCTGTCTATGTGAAGAAGAAGCCGGGCGCTTCACCCGTTCAAAGAAAGACGGAGGAAGTTCCGCAATGGATTGATTTCCATTACGGCGCTGTGGATGCCGTGCATTTTCCTTTTTCGGCATGGCGCAAAAGCATGGTCACAAGCTTGGATCAATATGGGCATGAGCTGTATCGGCCCGGGGATGATTTGGGCGAGGCTGAGCTGAGAACGATCATTTCAGAGTATTTATATCAATCGCGCGGCGTGAATTGCCTTCCTGAACAAGTCATAGTAGGCGCCGGAAACCCTATTCTTCTGCAAATGCTGTGCAACGTATTTGAATCGAATGTTTCCATCGGGTATGAAGATCCGGGTTACCCGAGAGCGAGGGAGATTTTTGAAGCCAATCATATGAATATCACACCGATACCCGTTGATGAGGAAGGGGTCTGTATTCGGAAGCTGCAGGAAGAGCGGCCGCGTCTAGTGTATGTCACGCCTTCTCATCAATTTACGTTAGGGACGATTATGCCGGTAAACAGAAGGATTCAGCTGCTGAAATGGGCGGCGGAACACCAGGCGTTTATTATAGAAGACGATTATGACGGTGAATTCAGATACACCGGCCGGCCGATCCCTTCATTGCAAGGGCTTGATCAGCATCACCGTGTCATTTATATGGGGACGTTTTCTCAATCCCTGCTTCCCTCGCTGCGCATCAGCTATATGATTCTTCCTTTGCCGCTTATCGAAAAAGGCAGGGAAATCGCTTCTTTATATAAACAGACCGTCTCCTGCCACAGTCAGCTGACGCTGGCCCAATTTATCAAAAGCGGAGAGTGGCAGAAACATATCAACAGAATGAGAAAGCTGTACCGGAAAAAAAGAGCGGTATTATTAGAGGCCGTGCGGCGCGAGCTGGGACAATACGTAAGGATTCGCGGAGAAAATTCCGGGCTGCGGATTTTACTGGACGTTCAGCTGCCTTTCAGTGAAAAAGAGCTGATTGAAAAAGCAAATGAACAAGGGGTCGTCATCTATCCCGTGTCTCATACCTATCAAAAACAGCTCCCTGCGAAAACAGTTTCCCTCGGGTTCGCGGGAGTTTCTGAAACGGATATACAAAACGGCATAAAAAAACTGAGAGCCGCCTGGGCGCTGTAAAAAAAGATTGCTGAGGACAGCGGCATTCATGCTGAACTGTCCTCAGCAGCAAACGTTTATAGAACGGGCAGGCGGAGCACAGTATCAATATTTTGTAAATTGAGCTGGATTTGTTCGTTTGTGTTCCACGGATGATACCACCCTTTTTCCATCATATAGGTTGAGATTTGCTCGTGCATGTCAAGGGCTTCTTCTAAGTGCCGGGTGAGGATCGCTTTCACTTCCGGCGTTCCTGCTTCCGTCGCCGCCATCGCATAGTTTCTGACTCCGCTTTTTGCCGAATTCAATAAATCCATTGCGACAATTTGGTCTGTCAGTGCATCCATTCCCGTCAGGTATTCAATAATCGGATTCATTCGTCATTCATCTCCTCATTCATGCTGTTGATCAGATAAAATCGAGGCAAATTCCTGCAATTGCCTAGTAGATGTATCCACATCCTGCTGCATGATTTCTTTCAGATGCGGATCGGATACCAGCGCTTTCATGGTTTTGGATTTCGTCAGACAAAGTGATTTAAAAGACGTCATCTCCTGAATTTCGAGTAATTCATGTAAGGCGCGGGCCATTTTCTGTAGCCTCCGTTCTCTAAGGTTTGAGTACAACTTTTATGCAATCATCTGTTTTCGTGTCAAACATCTCATAGCCGTGTTTCGCTTCGCTGAGCGGAATGACGTGGCTTACAACATCGCCCGGATCAATTTTTCCGGTTGATACCAATTCAAACATATACGGCATATAGTGGATGACCGGAGCTTGTCCTGAGCGGATATTGACGTTCCGCTGCATGATATCGCCAAGGGGAAAACCGTTATATCTGCCGCCGTACACGCCCGTAATCTGAATCGTTCCTCCTTTTCGCACCGCTTGGGAGGCAATGACCAAAGCGCTCATAGCCCCGCCATGAAGCTTTAATCCGCTTGCGAGGAACTCCATGTCTGTCATTTTTCCGTCCATGCCGACGGCGTCAATGACAACATCCGCGCCGCCTTTGGTGATTTCTTTCAGGTAGCTTCCCGTATTTTCGTGGTCTTCGAAGTTAACGATTTCCACTTTATTCGTCCGTTTGGCATGCTGGAGACGGTAGTTGACATAGTCTACAGCGATTACGCGTTTAGCTCCTTTTAACCAGCAGAATTTTTGAGCGAACAGGCCCACTGGCCCGCAGCCGAGAACGATAACTGTATCGCCTTCTTTTACGCCGGCATTGTCAACGCTCCAAAAGCCGGTTGTCATCGCATCGGCAATCACACTCAATTTCTCATCAGGTTCTTCACACGTTTCGGGGACTTTAAAATGGGTAAAGTTCGCAAAAGGGACGCGTAAATATTCCGCCTGGCCGCCCGGATAGCCGCCGGTACTCCCTGAATAGCCGAAATAAGCGCCCATATCGCCGTTATCATTTGATTGATCACACTGGCTTTCCAGGTGATTTTTGCAATAAGTGCATTCTCCGCAGGCGATATTAAAAGGTATAATGACACGGTCGCCTTTTTTGACTTTCGTCACGCCGGGGCCGACTTCTTCCACGATGCCCATCGGTTCATGCCCGATGATGTAGTCTTCCTGCAAGTTCGGGATGAGTCCGTGGATTAAATGTAAATCTGAGCCGCAAATTGCCGTACTTGTGACTTTTATAATCATGTCATCATGTTTTTCAATTTTCGGATCAGGCACGTCTTTGACTACAACGTTTTTAACTCCTTGATACGTTACGGCCTTCATGCTGTAATACCTCCAGTATTAGTGTTCATCAGGTGTACGGTCAAACATTCCTTTTCTGTTTGTTTCAACGGGAAACAGGTTCATGTTTCCGACCATGAGGGTATTTTTCGCTGAAAGCTGATCCAATTTATACTGTTCGCTCAGATCATGCGGGTGAAACCACTTTTTGCTGACCATCAAGTCTGTAATCTCCTGGTGCATCGCGATTCCTTGCATGAGCTGTTTGCGCAGCAAAGCCCTTACATCAGGTGAAGCGGTTTCCGTTAAAGCGACGGCGGTATTTCTGACGCCTTCTTTGGCGCGTATGAGAAAATCCATTGCGAATGTCATATCTGCGAGTTCAGGGACATGTAATGAATTGATTGGATCTAAATGGTCATGATTCAATGGTGCTTACCTTCCTTTCAGTTGATGATCGGTGTCGGCCGGTTTTGAGGAACAGGAGCCTGAAAAGGTGCACGTTCATAAACCGTCTGCAGATCAGCCAGATCTTGAGAGGCCTGCTGAACATCTTTTTCCATTAACGTTTTCAGATCCTGATCAAACACAAGCCCTTGCATGAGCTTGGATTTCGCTACACAAAGCGTCTTGAAGTTAATTATTTCATGTAAGTCGAGCGACTCATGAGCCGCTAATTCACGCTTATCCATAATCGTCTGTAGCCTCCTTTTCTAGAAATACGCAGTTAATTTTCCCTGAGAAAAGGGATCTAGTCTTACAAATTTTGTTTATCAGGATCGAAAAGTGCCGCGCATCCCGGAAAAAGGCAAAAAATCCGGTACAAGCCATTCATGCCGGATTAAAACATAACGGACCTGTCGTGACAGCGGCGGGGCTGATTATGATTTTCGTCTTCGCAGGATTTATCTTTGCGGGGGAAGCTACGATCAAATCCATGGGATTGGCAATGGCATTCGGTGTTCTTTTCGATGCGTTCATTGTAAGAATGACCATCATTCCGAGCGTCATGAAGCTGATGGGACATGCCGCTTGGTATTTGCCGAAGCGGCTGGATAAAATTATCCCAAACGTTGATATAGAAGGCCATAAACTGACACAAGGCAAAATGCCGGAGAAACCGAAAGAACAGAATTGAATATAAAATAAAAAAGCAGATCATCGTGATCTGCTTTTTTTTATGTGCCGACTGCATCCATAAACAGAGAAAAAAGCTTTTTCATGTCTTCATGTTTCTTTGTCAGCATTTCAGGATGCCATTGCACGCCGACGACAAATAACTCACCCGTCCGTTCAATCGCTTCAATGACTCCGTCTTTCGCATAAGCCGCGGCCTTAAACGTTGAAGCTGTCTCTTTTATGATCTGGTGATGGAATGAATTCACACGCGCTGAATCGCCAAACAAGGAATGAAGACGGGTCCCTTTTTCGAAAGAAACATGATGGGTTTTTAACGGAGGATCTTTTTCTTGATCATGCTTGATCTCAGCAAACGAAGCGTGTGACAGGTCCTGATATAAAGTGCCCCCGAAAGTGACATTTAACATATGCATCCCGCGGCAGATCGCCAGAATCGGCTTCTCCATAGCAATCGCCGTTTGAATGAGCTCCTTCTCATAGGCGTCCCGATCAGGAAAGGTCTTTCTCAAAGCCTGTAAAGGTTCCTCGCCGTAAAGCAGCGGGTCTATATCCTGGCCGCCGGACAGAATGATGCCGTCAACCTGAGAGACCTGTTCCTTTAAAAGCTCCGTCTCTTGAATCACCGGCAAAATAAACGGCACGCCGCCGGCTTCGGCAGCAGACTGAATATAATCATTATTGACATACGCCCGATTATAACCCGGGAAAGGACCGGATTGATCAGCCATGATGTTTCCCGTAATTCCAATTCGTTTGGCCATTCTTCGCCCTCCTGAACCATGCTCATAATAATCTGAATGTAGGTTGTACAAATCAGTTTGAAATTATTCTTTTCTATACGTAAACTTTCCAAAAAAAAACCCGTGAGAATCACGGGTTTTTTGTACTCATTTCAATTTCTTGATCTCTTCCGTCAGCTCTTTGAATTTTTGATCAAGCTCAGAATATTGTTTATCAGCCGGAGTCATGAAGCTGAGCTTTCCAAGCACTTCCTGCCGTTCGGTTTCGAGCTTTAATCGTAATTCTTCAATATCATCTCTGGCGGCGGGGGATTCTTTCCATTGTTTTCGGACGCTGCCGTTTGAGATATCAAGCCGGATGTCCGTTGTTTTTTCGAGAAAGTAACGATCGTGCGATACGATGATGAGCGTTCCGTCGTATTGAGCCAATGTGTCTTCAAGCTGCTCGCGTGACGGCAGGTCAAGGTGGTTGGTCGGCTCATCGAGAATCAGCACATCTTTTTCCTCCAGAATAAATGCCATCAGCTTGCATTTGACCCGCTCTCCCATGCTCATCTTGCCGATAGGCTCCGTCCATTGCGCTGCGGTAAATCCTAAATGCTTCATGAGGGCTTGCACATTTCCCCTTGCTTCGAACGTTTCTTTGTAAAAAAGCTGTTCGGGGGTTTTGTCAAGCGGAAGGTCAAATACTTCCTGCGTTAAATACCCGACATTTGCAGACGGAGACATCCATATGCTGCCGCCCTGAGCTTTTTCCTGACCGAGGATGACCTTCAATAATGTTGTTTTCCCGCTGCCGTTCGGGCCTGTAATGGCAATCTTTTCACCGTGCAAAACAGTGAAATTCACATTTTTGAACAGCGTTCGGCCGTCATACGATTTTGTGACATCACTTACTTCTAAAAAACGCTTTCCCGCTTTTTTGCGGTGTTCAATGGAAAAGCGGACTTCATACTCAGCCTCAACCGGTTCTGCTTTCGCTTTTTCAAGCTCTTTTTCAAGACGCTTCTGCTTTGATTTAATCTGCGCGTCCGTACGTTTTGCTTTTACGCGGTGGTATTCTTTAAAGCCTTCTATTTTCGTTGATTGGGCGTGGGCTTTTTTTGACCAGGCGTTCAGCTCGTTCATTTGAGCTTCAATCCGTGCGATCATATTCTGCTGATTCTCATAATTCCGCTGCTGTGTCAGTCTTCTCTGTTTGCGGACTTCCATATAGCTTGAATAATTCCCTTTATGCTCAATGAGTTTCTTTCCTTCGATGGCCCAGATTTTTGTCGCCGCTGCATCCAAAAAAGCACGGTCGTGGGAAACCAAAATAATGGTGCCTTTATAGTTCTTGATCTGATTTTGCAGGATTTCTAAACTGTGCTGATCAAGGTGATTCGTCGGCTCATCTAATAACAAAAGGCCGCTTGAGGAGGAGAACCCTTTGGCAAGACGGGCTTTCAGTTTTTCTCCGCCGCTTAATTGGGAAAAGGCTCGGGCGGGCACGTTCCATTTTTCTAATAATGCTGCCTCCGCAGGCTCCGGCAGGCCGGAATCATAAGCTTCCGTTTCTTGTTCGACCATATAGATGTTCACATCTTGCATCATCTGGATCTGTCCTTGTGACGGTGCTGTTTGATTGCAGATCAATTGCAGCAATAAAGATTTGCCGGCGCCGTTTTTGCCGATGACACCGATAATCTCTCCCTGCTGAACACTCGCGCTGATCTGTTCAAAAAGGGGAACACTGTTGATTTCATAACTGATTCCGGTTAATTTTAATATTTCTTTCATATGTCAATCCCTCGCTTTAAGGGAGGACAAAAAAATCCTCCCAATTGATTTGGAAGGATTAGCCGTACCTGTGCATGATCAAATAAGCTATTTTTACATAGCTTTTGTATCGTATAGAAAATGGGCAGACTAATCCTATTTTTTCTGATTTGAAATATTTGATTTCAAACGGTCAAAATAAGATTAGTTAATCATTGTCCACCCATCGTCCCTTCGTATTTGTTACAAACAGTGTAGCACACACTTACCTGTAAAAGCAAAAGGTATAAGCCTTTTTATTCCAGGTTTGAGGCTTCCCACTCTTCTTCTAAAACGGCATAATAATATTCATCCCACCAGTCATTATCATGGGGGATGCATTTTTTGAAAAAGCCTTCCCGCCGCATTCCGATCTTTTCCATCACCCGATGCGAGGCAGTGTTTTCCGGTTGGCATGTCGCAATGATCCGGTGTAATTTCATCGTTTTAAACCCGAATCCCAGCAAGGCGCTTGCAGCCTCTGAAGCATATCCTTTGCCCTGATAATCAGGGTGAAACACCCATCCGATTTCATACGTATGGTCACCAAAATACTTAAAAAAAGCAATGTGGCCAATGACCGTTTTTTCATCCTTCAATACAACAGGGAACATCTCGGCATGTTCACCGCTGTTATCAATAACGAATTTCTTGGCATCTTCTTCGGTAAAGACACCCTCCGGTATATACTTCATGACATTCAGATTTGAGGTGTACTCATAGACATCTTTCCAATCTTCCGGTTCAAATGTCCGGATCACGAGCCTGTCGGTTTTGATATTCATATTATGTTCTCCCATCAAAAAAGATTTCATTTATTACTTCAATCAAAAAGTGTAAAAACCTTTGAGAGGGGAAGGGACGAATATAAAAAAGCCTGCAGATATACACTGCAGGCGGTTATTTCTCATTCGCGGCGGCGGGCAGGTTTGTAAAGCCGAATTGCCCTCCGACAGCTTCTTTTACTTCATGAATAACGATAAATGATTTCGGATCAATTTTTTGAACATGTTTTTTGATTTTCAGTAATTCGTTCTTTTTAATGACGACATATATAATGCGCTTGTCTTTGCTGCCGTAATACCCGTATCCGTAAAAAATCGTTGCCGCGTTGCCGTATACGGAGGTGATCGCTTTGGCGATTTCTTCGTATTGGTCAGACATAATGGTGAGGGCTTTTTTATTATGGAAACCCTCAATGACAATATCGACGATTTTGGCGCACAGATAAACGAATATAAACGTATACAGCGTATGATTGATGCCGATCGCTAAAACGGATGCGACAATAATGACACAATCCATATAAAACATGCTTTTGGAGATGTTAAAACCCTTTGTGTAATTTAATAAATACGCTAAAAGCGTGGTCCCGCCGGTAGATCCGTCAGCGATAAAGATTAAAGCCAGCCCCGCTCCCATCAGCAGAGCGCCGAACACGATCCCGAGCACCATGTCATGAACCCCGAACGGAATAAAGCTGACGATGCTGAGAAAAACAGAAGTCATCCCCGTACCGAGTATCGTGTATAAAATCGTTTTTTTCGTTAGAAATTTATAAGCCAGTCCGATAAAAATCAAATTTACAACCAGTGTTGTAATACTCGCAGGTATATGGAAAAGATAATATAAAACAAGAGCGATTCCCACGGTGCTGCCGTCCCCTAAGTGATTCGGGATGACGAAAAATTCCACGGACGCCGCGATAAGAAAGGCCCCGGCCATAATCATCAGTATATCCTTGCAAATGTTCTTCATGTGTAGACCTCCTTTGCAGTCAAAAATATATAAAAAACAAAAACGCCTCAAAAATTATCCAGCAGAACTAAATAATTTTTAAGACGAATCATTCACAATCTCGTTTGTTCATTCAGTAAAGAATGATCAGCTTCAATATCGAAGATTATATAGACACCTTCACATCTTGTCAATGCTGTGAAAATTGATTTTTCTATTATGTAAATGAGGTTTGAATCAAATAAAAAAGAGGAATTATATCAGAAGAGTTTTCATTTCTGCTCTATCATTAAGAGAAATGTATGGAAGACATCAAAGAAGGGATGATGACATTGGAACGAATTTTTATCAGTCCGGCCAAATATGTGCAAGGAAAAAACGCAATTGAAACAATCGGCGGACATCTGGAGGGCGTTGGTGAAAAAGCCGTCGTCATTGCCGACAAAACCGTATGGGATATCGCTGGTCACAAAGTGACGGCTGAATTAAAGAAAAGCAATATCTCCTCTGAAGAGGCGGTTTTCAACGGAGAAGCTTCCCAGGAAGAAATGAAAAGAATTGCGGGCATTGCAGAAAAAGCGGGTGCGTCCATTGTGATCGGAGTCGGCGGCGGTAAAACGCTTGATACGGCCAAAGCCGTATCAGATGAAATAAACGGCTACACGGTTATCGTGCCGACGGCCGCTTCAACGGATGCTCCGACAAGCGGACTGTCTGTCGTTTATTCAGAACAAGGCGCGTTTGAAAACTATCGTTTCTACCATAAGAATCCTGACCTGGTTCTGGTCGATACGAAAATCGTCGCGGAAGCCCCGCCGCGTTTTTTAGCATCAGGTATTGCCGATGCGATGGCGACGTGGGTAGAGGCGCGCAGTGTCATCGCCAATGGCGGTAAAACGATGGCGGGCGGAATTCCTACAATCGCAGGAGAAGCCATCGCGGAAAAATGTGAAGAAGTACTATTCAAATATGGCCATCTCGCCTATGAATCCGTAAAAGCGAAAGTCGTCACTCCTCCATTGGAAGCGGTGGTTGAAGCCAATACACTTCTGAGCGGACTGGGATTTGAAAGCGGCGGCTTGGCTGCGGCGCATGCCATTCACAACGGCTTCACCGCGCTTGAAGGTGAGATCCATCACTTGACTCACGGTGAAAAAGTGGCATTCGGCACGCTCGTTCAACTGGCGCTGGAAAAACGTTCGCTTGAAGAAATTGAGCGGTATATCGCGTTTTATATCAGCTTGGGGCTGCCTGTCACACTTGAAGACATCAAATTGAAAGACGCATCTAAAGAGGACATTATGAAAGTGGCAGAAGCCGCAACCATTGAAGAAGAAACGATACATGCCGCTTTTGATGTCACGGCTGATGACGTGGCAGATGCCATTATAGCGGCCGACCAATACGCAAAAGCGTTTAAAGAAAAGCATGCGTAAAACGTTTCACCGCAAGATCGGAGACCAAGGGCTGTTATGGCCCTTGGTTTTTTTATGTCTTCCTGCCGCCCTTGAAAACTTTAAAAAATAAAGAAAAAATTATGATACAATATACAAATGTTTTGAGAGATTGACAAAGGAAAGGTGGGAACGATATGCTGCATAATCCGACCGGCAAGGAGCGGCTTGCGCTGGCTTTTCTTCTCGGCATGCTTGCGATACTGGGGCCTCTGAATATAGATATGTATCTGCCGAGTTTCCCTGAAATCGCCGAAGATTTAAGCGCCCGCGCTTCGCTTGTCCAGCTCAGTTTAACCGCATGTCTGATCGGCTTGACAATCGGACAGGTTGTTGTCGGCCCGTTAAGTGACGCGCAGGGAAGAAGAAAACCGTTATTACTATGTATTTTTTTATTTGCCTTGTTTTCTCTGTTTTGCGCGCTTGCGCCGAACATTACAACATTAGTGATTGCCCGTTTTCTTCAAGGGTTCACCGCTTCGGCAGGACTCGTTCTGTCCCGTGCGATCGTCAGAGATGTCTTTACGGGGAGAGAGCTTTCTAAATTTTTCTCGCTGTTAATGGTCATTACCGCCGTCGCGCCGATGGTGGCGCCAATGACGGGAGGCGCGATTTTACTGCTCCCGTTTGCATCATGGCATACGATTTTTCTCTTTTTAACCGTTATCGGGTTTTTGCTTGTTCTCATCATTGCGCTCAAGCTGAAAGAAACCCTGCCGCCGGAAAAGCGTATCCCGAGCTCTATCGGAAATTCCGTGCGGACAATGGGAAGCCTGCTGAAAGATCGGTCATTTATCGGCTATGCGTTGACGGTCGGTTTTATCCACGGCGGGAGCTTTGCGTATGTCTCGGGGACGCCTTTTGTGTATCAGGATATTTACGGAGTATCGCCTCAGGTCTTTAGTGTTTTATTCGGCATAAACGGGCTGGCGATCATTACAGGAAGCTTTATCATCGGGCGTTTCGGCGGAATCATTCATGAAAAAAGCCTGCTGAGGATTGGTGTCATTACAGCGATGACGGCGACAGCCGTTCTGCTTGTCATGACGATCATTCACGGGCCGCTGGCGGCACTGGTGATTTCCATTTTTATTTATATGATTACGATCGGCATGACGCTGACAAGCACCTTTACACTGGCGATGGAAAAGCAGGGACACCGCGCGGGAAGCGCAAGCGCACTGCTCGGCATGCTTCCGCTTCTTCTCGGTTCCATCGTGTCGCCGCTTGTGGGAATGAATGAAGCGACGGCCGTGCCGATGGGGCTGATCATGTTTGCGACATCCGTTATCGGTTCCATCGCTTTTTTCACCTTAACAACAAAACAGGAGAAAGCAAAAAAGGAGTGAAATGATTCACTCCTTTTTTTATGCCCGCTATTCATATTTCTTCAGGATGATCGCTGAGTTATGTCCGCCAAAGCCGAATGAATTGGAGAGGCCGATTGTTAAAGATTGCTGACGCGGACCGTCTGATACATAGTCCAAATCACACGCCGAATCAGGGGTTTGCAGATTGATCGTCGGCGGGATGATGCCGTGTCTCAAGCTTTCTGTCAGAGCGATGGCTTCAACTCCGCCTGCCGCGCCAAGCATATGGCCGAGCATTGACTTGTTTGCCGTGACCGGAATGTCATAGGCAAGCTCCCCGAATAATTTCTTGATTGCCAATGTTTCAGAAAGATCTCCGGCTTTAGTGCTTGTCGCATGGGCGCTTACGACATCAATGTCTTCCGCTGAAACCTTCGCCTTTTTCAAAGCGTTTTTCATCGCCAAGTATGCGCCCGTTCCTTCAGGATGGGTGGCTACCATGTGATACGCGTCCGAGCTTGCGCCGTAGCCGAGCACCTCACAGAGGATCGGAGCATTTCGGCTGATTGCGTTATCCAATGATTCTAATACTACAATACCCGCGCCTTCACTCATGACAAAACCATCGCGATCCGCGTCAAACGGCCGGCTTGCCGCGGCGGGGTCTTCATTTCTCGCTGACAGCGCGTGGGCATTGCCGAAGCTGGCTAATGACAGGTTTGTAATCGCTGCCTCCGCACCCCCTGCAAACATGATATCTGCGTCATCATTCCGAATGGCGTTAAATGCTTCCCCGATCGACGTATTGCCGATAGAACACGCGGTGACGGGAGAAAGTGAGGGACCGAGCGCGCCTAATCTGATACTGATTTGAGCGGCGGCCGCATTTGAAATCATCATAGGGACAAGGCTCGGGCTCACTTTTCGCGCTCCCCGTTCGTTTAACGTACGGACATTGTCAATCAAGGTCGTGATGCCGCCGATTCCGGAGCCGACGTACACGCCGAGGCGTTCACGGTCAATTTGCTCGAGCTGAATCCCGGAGCTTTCCAGCGCCTGTTCCGCTGCGGCTAAAGCAAACTGGCTGAAACGGTCAAGCTTTCTCGCTTCTTTTCTGCCCCATCTTTCTTCTGCGTCGAAATCGCGGACGGTGCCGGCTATTTTTGTCTTGGAGCCGGAGACATCAAACGAATCTATGATAGAGATTCCTGATTTTCCTTCCGTCAGGTGTTTCCAAAATGTATGCACATCATTGCCGAGAGGTGAAATCACTCCCATTCCGGTGATCACAACTCTTTTCATGGTCATTCCTCCTTCGGTATGTATTTATTGTAACTCGCAATTATCCTATTACAAGTTGTTGATTATCCTAGTATAATAAGTACCAGGGTAAGAAAGGAGAGGGTCAGAATGATACCAGAAGCAAGATTGCAGGCTCTTTCTGAGTTTTTAAAAACGCAGCGGGCCAAAATTTCTCCGCAGATGGCCGGGCTGCCAATGGGCACACGGAGAAGAACGCCGGGCCTCAGAAGAGAAGAAGTCGCGCAATTAGCCGGCGTAAGCACCACGTGGTATACGTGGCTGGAGCAGGGCAGAGACATTAAAGTGTCAGCAGCCGTATTGGACGCCGTTTCCGATGCGCTTCAGCTGAATAAAGATGAGAGAAATTATTTGTACGCGCTTGCCATTGATGAGGGCGTGAAGCAGCCGTTTACAGCGGAGGAAGAAGCGGTCATCAGCCCGTCCCTTTCAAAAATCCTCCAGGAGCTCCGTTATTGTCCCACCATTATCTCGGACAGGCGGTGCCATATCGTAGGGTGGAACCAGGCGGCGGCTCACGTGTTTTTGGATTTTGAACAAATTCCTCCTGAAAAGCGGAATCTCATAGAGCTATTGTTTTCCAGAAAAGAATTAAGAAGTCTAGCCGTGAACTGGGAGCATTTTGTGAAAGGGTTCATCGCCATTTTCAGAACGTATTACGGCCAGTATGTCGCGGATACGTGGTATTCTCAGTTTATAGAAGAAATGGAGCAGACATATTCAGAGTTTCATACGCTGTGGAATGAGAGCGAAGTCAGCTCGGCTCCCGAAGTATTAATTGAGTTCCGCCACGCGAAGGCGGGAAAAATGGTTTTTAACCTGACTTCCTTTCAGGTTCAGGGCAACAGTGACCTGCGCTGCAGCGTGTATACGCCGGTAGATCACACCGAAACGGAGGCAAAGCTGAAAAAGCTCTGCGAAAACCGGTAAAGAACAGAAAAAAACGGGAGGCGGCTGCCTTCCGTTTCAGTTTAAAATAAAAGCATCAGACCGGCGATGGCCGGTGTTAAAAAGATGGCTGATTTCAGAATGACTTTCGGCACGAGATTGGTGAATTTCGCTCCGACATACGCGCCGCACATCGTTCCGATCAGCACTTTGACCAACAGCATATAATCGACAAATCCTTCCGTCACATAACCGAGTCCTCCGCCGACTGCAAGCGGGATAATGACAAGCATGGTGGTGCCGACCGACTGGCGGATGGATAAGCGCAAAAGAATCATTAAGCCGATTTGGATGAAGGGGGCAGAACCGATGCCGAACGTTCCGGACAAGATCCCTGCGATGATACCGAGCACAACGGCTTTCACCCATATGTTCAGGTTGCTTTGCCGTCCGGAGTCTTCTTGTGTTTCTTTTAAAATAAATAACCGGACCAAAATAAGCAGAGCAGATAAAAACAGCATGCCCGCCGTCAAGTAATGCAGCAAATCTGCGGGAATAAGAGAAGTAAGTCTGGCTCCGAAAAACGAACCGAATGCCGCAAAAACGCCGACGATGAGACCGATTTTCATCTGAATATTGCCTTCACGGTAGTGGCTGAAAGCCCCCGATAAACTTGTGAAAGCCATTCCGGCAAGGGAAGTGCCCAAAGCCGTATGAATTGGTACGTGAAAAAGTATGGTTAAAAGCGCAATGACAAAACCGGCTCCCCCCGCGCCGATAAACCCGAGAATAATCCCGAGAAGAAACATAACGAGTATAATAAGCACAATCTTCTCCTCCATTTAGATGCCTGATCACAATATTCCGATCCGCTGTATCAGGTTTTAACAATCGACATTGGTCGTCCGTCGACCGTCGTTCAATACTTTTATGTTACCTCAAATTTAAGTTGGCAAGAAGACGAATGGCTTTTATACAGAGAGTCTACAGCTCTTTGACCATCACTTTTTCCCCGTTGAAGTCCAGCTCTCCATTGAATATAAAGCTGAATCTTTGATAAAGGCGCAATGCGTGCACGTTATCTTCAAACAGACTTAAATAAATCCGTCTGCAATCATATAATCGAGCGAGGTGCCGGATAAGGGCATCAAGCATCAGTTTGCCCAAACCGCGTCCCTGATATCGTTCATCAATGAAAAAACGGTCAAGCCACACTCTGCCGTTTTGGTTTTCCTCATCATATTCCGGAAACCATCCGTACATGGCAAAGCCGACCAATTCTCCGTTAAAATAAAGGCCGGCCGGCTGATAATGCCGGCAATCCTCAGCATCTTGTAAACACTTTTCCACGGTTTCAATAAATGAAGTCTGGCTTTCGCTTACATGAAGCGCCAGTATATCAGCACGGTTTTCTTCCGTGACTGCTTTGATTTCAATAGTCATACTTAATACTCCTCTTCCGCTTTTTCTGAGACGGTTAAAAGCTTCGATTGCCGTAAGCGTCCGTCCATAGGTAAGCTGATTTGTGAGTCAGCCTTCTCTCAGATACAATGAACATCATAAAGGATATGGTTACCGTATAGTCAAGGAGGTATTATGAGCGAAGACGTCAGAAAATACTTTACAACGGGTGAATTTGCAAAACTCTGCCACGTAAAAAAACAAACCCTGTTCCATTATGACGAGATCGGCCTGCTCTCTCCGGAAATCAAAAAAGCGAACGGATACAGATATTATTCCTATCATCAATTCGAGCTGTTTCAGGTCATCAGTCTGTTTAAGGAGGTCGGCATACCCTTAAAGCGTATCAAACCGCTCTTAACAGACAAAACCCCCGAGGATATCATCGCGCTTTTAAAGGAGAAATCCTCAGAAATCGAAAGCAAAATCAAAAAGCTCGAACACCTGCAAAGGATGATTCAGACAAAGGTGAAACTGACCGAACAGGCCTTGGAGACGGACTTTTCCTCCGTCTCTCTGCAGCACTCAGATGAAGAACCGCTTATGATCGGGCGTCCTGTACTCAATTTGCCTGAACGGCAATACACCGCCGCTCTTTCCGAATTGATCCGCTATAGGCAAATCCATGAACTCGATCAGGGGCACCCGGTCGGCGGCCTGTTTGCGCGGGAGCAGATTCTGAAGAAAGAATTCTACAACTACACTCATTTTTATATCAAGACAGAAGAAGGCATAGTGAATAAAGACCTCCATATCAAGCCGAAAGGGCTTTATGCGGTCGGGTATCAAATAGGAGATGAAGCGGAAGCGGCTTACCGCAGAATCATGCAGTTCATTGAAGAGTATGGGCTGGAAATGGGGGATTATGCATATGAAGAATACATGCTCGATGAAGTTGTGGCGGATGGGTTTGACAATCAAATCACAAGAATTCAGCTGCAAGTCCGCGGCACATAAAGCTGATCATTTACGCCTTTTAACAAACCTTGTATAATGAGAAAAATCAGATTGGAAATTGAGGTGAAAAGCGATATGTTTTTGGCGCCTTTATTTGAACATGATGTACCGGCAGCACTTCTCCGCCCTTAATGGAGGAAAGTGACTGCGCTTCTCTCCGTTAGGGCATGTCACATGACCTAATATGATAACGGAGGGTGCATCAAATTGAAAAATACGTTGTTCGGTTCGATTTATTTGGCATTGGCCGCCAGTATCTGGGGCGGTATGTATGTCATTGTAAAAGTTGTGGTAGCGGTCATTCCGCCGCTTGAACTGGTATGGCTGAGATATGCGGTCGCGCTTTACACGTCAATCCTGGAAAGTTCATAAACGTGATCTATTACTGATTGCTGTGATCGGGTTGATCGGCAACACGATTTCGATCGTCACGCAGGAGATCGGCACGAAATTATCAACCGCGCAAATGGGAGCGATCATTACGGCATCCACTCCCGCATTTATGGTTGTATTTGCCCGTCTGATTCTGAAAGAACGGTTAACGCTGAAAAAAGGAATATCGGTAGGACTGGCGACCATCGGGGTATTGCTCATCGTAGGGAACGGAGATATCAATATGTCGGGCCAGCTCGGCGGTCTCTCGCTTCTGGCTGCGGCGCTGACATGGGCTTTGATGTCCGTGCTGATTAAACGGGTTCCCGGCCGTTACTCACCGCTTGTCGTCACAACCTATTCCATTTGTGTCGCATTTGTCATCCTGACCCCGTTTACAGCGGGCCCGCTTCAGGAGATTCCGTTGTCTCAGCTTGCCCGGCCTGAGATATGGGGCGGCCTTTTATATCTGGGTGTGATTTCAACGGCCTGTGCGTTCATGCTGTGGAATCGCGGATTGCAATTGCTGAATGCGGCAAGCGGAGGTCTGTTTTTCTTCTTTCAGCCGCTCTCCGGGACATTGCTCGGCTGGCTGCTGCTGGGGGAGAAGATCGGAGGAACCTTCTGGATCGGGGCGGCTCTTATTGCTGCAGGCGTCGTGCTCGTTATTAAAGAAAAATAGTGTCTGAAAAAAAGCCATTCATTGCAGAATGGCTTTTTTCTGATGTGTAACAGCAGGATTCGTCCCGCCATACACAGAAAACAAGAAGCAGAAACGGATCATGAGTACTCTCAAAGTGCAATACCTGGGTCCTCGGGAGTTCGTGAATCAAAGTTAGGCGGTGAAAATAATGGAGCCAAAATGGCTTGAATGGGCAAAACAGCTTCAATCCGCGGCGCAAGCGGGGCTGGCTTATTCCAAAGACATATATGATATTGAGAGATTTGAAGAAATAAGAAAAATAAGCGTGGATATCATGGTGCATTATACAGGCATCGAGAAAAGGATCATAAAAGACATATTCGCCGGTGATAGGGGCTATCCCACTCCGAAAGTTGATATCAGAGCGGCAGTTTTTAAAGATCAGAGCATATTAATGGTGAAAGAGAAAAGCGACGGCAAATGGGCGCTGCCGGGCGGGTGGGCTGATATCGGGATCTCTCCTGGCGAAGCCGCTGTCAAAGAAGTAAAAGAAGAATCGGGAATCGACGTAAAGCCGGTCAAACTGTTAGCTGTAATGGATAAGAAATGCCATTCCCATCCGCCGTCCGCCGTCCACGTTTACAAAGTGTTTATCAAATGTGAGATCATCGGCGGACAGCTCAGGGAGGGAACGGAAACCAGCGCGGCCGCTTTTTTTGCGGAAACGGAGCTGCCGCCGCTATCTGCCGCCCGCAATACGGAAAGTCAGATTGAAAGGATGTTTTCATATCTCAAACATCCGGACAAACCCGTTTATTTTGATTAAGGCAGCAAGCAGGAAAAAGAGGGGGCTGGTTCAGAACCATTTCACTTATGAATGATCCGGCCTGTGATAGAGAAGGTAAGTCATCAGGCCGGGTTTTAAGAGTCTGCCTGTTTCGGTGTGGTGCGCCCCTTAAAAAACCGTTTTTGAAAAATCGATAATCCTGCGGGCGGTTTCTGTCGGTTTTTCCTCGGGGACATAATGGCCGCAGCCTTTTACCTCATATCCACCACTGACTTCACGAATTGATTCTCTCCATGTGTCAAGCACGGGAAGACCGGCTAAGTTCCCTTTTTCTCCCCACAGCAAAAGTGTGGGAACATCCAGTTTTTTCTGTGATTCCTTTTCTGAACGATATCTCGGCAAATCAATTTGATAAGCGGCTCTGTAGTCATTAAGCGCAGCCTGGACAGCGCCGGGCTGCTTCCAGGCGGCTAAGTACCGGTCCCAGGCGCCGTCTGATGTCAGCAGGTCAAAAAGCCCGTCACCTCTGCTTAATAAAAATCTAAGATATTCCTCTTCTTTTCCTTTTATTAATTCTTCCGGCAGATGGGGAACGACTTGAAATGTCCAGTGCCAGTATTTTTTTGCCGCTTCAGCTGCGGTCAGAGAATCATAGACGTATTCAGTCGGCATAATGTCAATGAGCACAAGGCCAGCCGCCAGCTCCGGAGCATCTAAAGTCAGCCGCCTTGCTACCCTTGCGCCTCTGTCATGCCCTGCAATTAACGCTCTTTGTATATGCAGGCGGCGCATCAGACCTTGTATATCGCTTGCCATCGTTTTGTTATCATAACCGTTTATGCCGCTCGGCTTTTCAGAATCGCCGTAGCCCCTCAGATCCACAGCGATGACTCTATGAGAAGCGGCAAGCGTCGGAATTACATAACGCCACGTCACCCAGCTTTGCGGAAAGCCGTGCAGGAGGATGACGGGGGGAGCATCCTCCTTTCCCGCAAAGACGTAATGAAGGCGGATGCCATTTACCTCAATTGAATCATGGGTCACATGCTTTTCAAATTGTTCACGAAAAGAATCCATTTTCTCTCTCCTCATAAAATTTTATTTTTTTATTTGAGAAATAATAGCGGAGGTGACGTCTTCCGTTGAATGCTTTCCGCCGACATCAGGGGTCAGGACGCCGCTGTTTGTGACGGTTTCAATTGATTGTAAGAGGAGATTGCCCAGTTCCTCTTCTCCGAATGAATCGAGCATTAATTTTGCCGTCCATATTTGCCCTATAGGATTGGCAATTCCTTTCCCGACAATATCCGGAGCGGAGCCGTGAACAGGCTCAAACATAGAAGGATATTTTCCGTTTACATTGATATTGGCCGCAGGAGCGATTCCGACGCTTCCCATAATCGCCGCGCCGATATCTGTCAGCACATCTCCGAACAGATTTGAAGCGACAATGACATCAAAGCGTTCCGGATGAGTGACAAAAAAGGCCGCCAGTGCATCGATGTGCTGCGAATCTGTCTTAATCCCGGCGTAATCCCGGCTGACCTCTTTAAAGATGTCGTCCCAGAACGGCATAGAGTGTACAATACCGTTAGATTTCGTCGCGCTTGTGACGTGTTTCCGCCGATTTGCCGCCAGTTCAAAGGCATACCGCATCACTCTTTCCGTTCCTCTGCGGGAAAAGACCGCGTTTTGAATGGCGATTTCGTCTTCATCCTGATAGATTCTGCCGCCGACAGAGCTGTATTCGCCCTCACTGTTTTCGCGGACGACTAACAGATCAAAATCCTTCGGGTTCACGAGAGGGGAGGTGATTCCCGGCAGCAGCTTGGCCGGCCGTACATTAATCACCTGTTCAAATTCCCGGCGTATCTTGATGAGCAGCCCCCACAGCGAAACATGGTCGGGGACGAGTTTTTGATTTCCCACCGCTCCCAAAAACAAAGCATCAAAGTGTTGTAACGTTTCTAATCCATCATCCGGCATCATGGTTCCGTGCTCCAGATAATACTCGCAGCTCCACGGAAAAGAAGTAAAATCAAATGCAATGCCCCCATGTAATTCGGCGATCGCATTCAATACCCGCTCCGCTTGCAGGACTACTTCTTTTCCCACGCCGTCTCCCGGTATGCTGGCAATCTTGTATGTTTTCATGTTTCCATCACCTCTGAATGAATTGTTTCGGTTTACGGAAGACCGTCGACCGTCGTTTGTAATAATTCCATATTACGCCACTTTTGCTGGGCTGACAAGCTTGGGAATGTTGCTTCCATAGATAAACTGTTATATGATCTTGGTAACATAAGGCCTAAATTGTATGAAGAGGTAGGAAAGATGGATAATTTTAAATTAGATAAGCCAACCCCGTATTATCTGCAATTTTATTCTCAATTGAAAAAAATGATATTCGACGGGGTGTTTAAACCGGGAGAACGGCTGAATGAAACACAGCTGGCCAAGGATTTTGGAGTCAGCCGATCACCGATCAGAGAAGCCATGCGGCTCCTTGAAAAGGACGGGCTGCTGACGGCAGACGATCGAAACGGCTTTGTCATCTATTCGCTGTCCATTAAGGATGTCGAAGAGATTTACAAAATCAGAATATCGCTTGAATCACTGGCGGTCGAACTCGTCATTGATGAAGCGGCTGAGAGCGAAATTGAACGTATTGAACAGCAGCTACGGGAGACGGAAGAAGCCATTCATAAAGGCGCCAAAGAGACTGAGATTATTTCCTTGAACGAAACGTTTCATCAGCTCCTTGTGGATTTCAGCCGCAACAGCCAGCTGGCCAAGCTGCTTGAGCATGTCAATGTGCTGATTCATTTTTGCAGAGTTCTTAATTTTAAAGGAGATGACCGTGCGGAGGTTATCCTGCATGAGCACCGGAAAGTCTTTGAAGAAATAAAAAAAGGCGACAAAGCAAAAGCCGTGCAATATATGACCGAGCATCTCCAGCATGATGTAGAACATCTGAAAGGCGTGCTGAAAGCGGAAGAAACAGACGAATCGTCACGATTGACAAGGTGAAAAGCCTTGTCTTTTTTTGTTGGTGTCATTAAATCGCCATAAAGACCCGACGGATGTTCCTTGCATGATTTTTTTCGCATCATTTATGATGGATATGGAAAAAGGGCGAAAAGGCAAAGGAGTTTGAAAAAATGGCTAAACATATTCTAATGATCAATTTTCCCGCAGAAGGACACGTAAATCCGACTCTGGGTGTGACAAAGGCCTTCAGTGAACGGGGCGATCACGTTCATTATATCTCAACGGAAAAATACAAAAGCAGGCTGGAAGGAGTAGGGGCGGAGGTCCATCTTCACCGCGATCTGCTCAGAATGACACCCATTGATCCCGGCACCCCGGCCGGTATACTTGCATTTTTAAAGGTTCATATCAAAACGTCACTGGAGATTTTACAGATTGTGCAGCGTCTGGCTGAGGACATTCAATTCGACGCCGTCTATTATGATAAATTCGGTGCGGGAGAGCTGGTGAGAGATTATCTCAACATCCCCGGCATCTCTTCTTCAGCATCCTTCCTGTTCAATGAAGACCGTCTGAAAATACTGCCGCTCCATCCGGAATCAGGCGTGCCGTTTAAGCCGGACAGGGAATGTGAAGAGCTGTTGGCCGAGATGAAAGACAAATACGGCGTTGCTCCTGACAGCCTGGTTCAGTTTATGAACAACACGGGTGAACTGAACGTCGTCTATACAAGCAGATATTTTCAGCCCGAAAGCGAGACATTCGGAGATGAGTATTTATTTATCGGTCCGAGTTTTCCGAAGAGAAAAGGGGACACCGCCTTCCCGATTGACTCTTTAAAGAATGAAAAAGTCATTTATATCTCAATGGGAACGGTGCTCGGGAACACGGAAGCGTTTTTTAATCTGTGCATAGACGCGTTCTCAGATTTTGAAGGCAAGGTTGTCATTGCCGCCGGGGAAAAAGCCGATCTGTCGAAAATCAAACAGGCGCCCGAAAACTTTATCATCGCTCCATACGTGCCGCAGCTTGAAGTGCTGGAGCAGGCAGACGTGTTTGTTACACATGGCGGAATGAACAGTGTAAATGAAGGCATTCATTATCAAGTGCCGCTGGTCGTCATCCCGCACGATAAAGATCAGCCGATGGTTGCGGGCCGGCTGACTGAATTGAATGCGGGCTTTACAGTGCAAAAAGATGAAGTAAGCGCTGAAAAGTTAAAGCTTGCCGCAGAAGAAGTCCTTCACAACGGGAAATACAAACAAGGCATTCAAGCCATCAATGAAAGCTTTAAAGAATGCATGGACATGAAGGATGTTCTGGCACGGATCGACCGGTTTATTGAAACGAAAAATGCTCATTAAAATGAAAAAAAGCCTGTTTCCGCCTCCAAAGGGGAAACAGGCTTTTTATAATGGCTTTCAGATGATATGATGCTCTTCATTTGCAAGTTTCACCGCCGGTTTGGCGGATGAGCCAATTCATATTTTGTTCATATTTTATTAAAAGTTTATCCAAGCCTGTCCTTTACAGTGAATATAATCACAAATACGCTGCTGAAAGGGGCTTTTAAAAATGCATATTCATATGATCAACAAAAACCAGTTTGAGAGTGACTTGGAGGCGGCCGGGTTCAGCCGTCAGGCAGATGATATTATCGGGAAAATGAAAGAGTACGTAATGGAATATGCGGCTTCATCCGAACGGTTCCTGATTGAAACACAAACCGTCATGAACGAATACAAAGCTGTCGTCTGTGCGATGTTTTCAACCATGGAAATTGCCGGGGCAAAGAAAGACGAGAAGCATGTTGAATTCGAAGCCTGCACTGTATGGTGTGAATAAAAGAATCACATTAAAAAGGAAAAATATTGAAACCTATAAAGCAGGTATCCGTATAAAAGAGAGAATCAGTTTTTAGAAGGGAGGACGCGAATGAACGATAAGAAAAAACAAGCTTTTGAACAGCTTTTCAGCACATTAGACGGAAGACATGAAATAAACGGAGCTGTATTAGCAGCAGAAAACGGCCGCATTTTATATCAGGGTTCATTCGGAACTGCAGAACTGGAAACAAACAGGATGCTGAATGACCAATCGGTCTTTGAATTGGCTTCAGTATCGAAGCCGTTTACAGCTCTGGGTGTCATCATTTTAGAGCAAGAAGGGAAGTTGCGCTATGACGATATGATAGAGCGGTGGCTTCCTGATTTTCCTTACCCGGGCATTACCATTCGGCATTTACTTCATCATACGTCAGGGTTGCCGGACTATATAGAGTTGTTCTTAAAACATTGGGATCGGAACAAAATTGCCGTTAATCAAGATGTTATGAATATGCTCAAACGGCATAAGCCGGATGTTTATTTCCCGCCGAATAAAGGCTGGCTTTACAGTAATACGGGGTATGTTGTGTTAGCGGTTATTATTGAAATTGTATCAGGCATGAGTTTTGCTGAATTTATGAAACAAGCCGTATTTCATCCCCTTCGTATGCACGATACGCGGATTTATAACAGAAGATTGAGCAAAGAAACCATTCCGAACTATGCATATGGCTATGTCTATGATGTTCATTCCGGAGAGTATGTGCTGCCGGATGAACTTGAGGAAACCGATTATGTCGTCTTTCTTGACGGGATTCAAGGCGACGGAACCGTTAACTCTGCCATAAAGGATTTATATCTGTTTGATCAGGCTCTTTATACGGAAGAAATTATCAGCAAGGAATCTAAAGATCAAGCGTTTACACCCGGCTATTGGAATGAAGAAGAGCAATTCGGATATGGTTTTGGCTGGATGATCCGAAACAGCAGCGAAAAAGGGAAGATGATCAGCCACGACGGAGGCTGGCCGGGATATTCCAGTCTGATGCTTCGATATATTGATCAGAATAAAACTCTGATTTATCTCAGCAACATGGAACAATCGGATCAATTTGAACAAGTTGTGATCGAAGCGGCGGTAAACATCTTATTTGATCAGCCATATGTGATTCCGAAACGTCCGGCGGATCAGAAAAAAGCAGACATCGACCCCGCCGTTTACAGCAGATTTATCGGTAATTATTCATTTCAGGATGGTACCTATGCAGCGGTGACGGTAAGAGAAAACCGATTGTATATTACAATAGACGGACAAACACCATTCGAATTATTCCCAATGACAGAAACCCGTTATTTTGTCAGGGCGCTGCCGATTGAAATTGAATTTGCAGGTGATAAAGCACAAACAGCCTCACATTTCGTTTTATATCAGGACGCCACAGAAGAAACAGCTCTGCGAATAGACTGAGTGACATACAGAAAAACCGCCGTCCTGAGAAGACGGCGGTAACAGAAAAGTCAAACCCCTTTGATTATGCGAAATTTTATTTTCGGCTCTGACATAAATATAGAAGAAAAAATCATAGCTCCGAGCATTGTGATGTATTCCATATAAAGTGAAACCTCTGCCAAAAGCAAACCCGCAATCATTAAAACAGCGCCCAATACCACCGCAAAAACCTTCGTTTTCATGATGAGTTCCCCCTATTATCTGATAATTGAATTATACTGCATTTCTATTAATGTGTACATTTTGTGAACAATTTCACCTGACGAAAGGCAATAAAGAGAGATTTGAAGAATTAGGAGAAATGACAGGCCGCAATTCATCTTTTGTTTTACTGAGGAACCGAAAGGGAAACGCAAAACTATCAAAAAAGCAAAGGAGTTAATTGAAATGAAAGCGCGACTATTTTTATTCAGCATGTTTCTCCTGATTCCCGTTCTGGCGCTTGCCGGATGCAACAGCCAATCTTCAGGAGGAAGCGAAAAAGCGAAAGACAAAGAAACGCACTCACACGAAGACATGAATCACTCAGGTTCATCTGAGGTGCCGAAGGGTTTAAAGAAGGCCGAAAATCCGACTTATAAAGTGGGCAGTGACGTCATGATTTTAGCTTCTCATATGAAAGGCATGAAAAATGCGCAAGGGACCGTAAAAGGTGCTTATGATACAACGGTTTACAGTGTATCTTACACTCCGGAAACCGGAGGAAAGCGCGTTGAAGATCATAAATGGGTCATCCAGGAAGAATTGAAGGGCGCTGGCGATAAAACGTTAAATCCGGGTGACAAGGCAGTCATCGAGGCAGCCCATATGAAAGGCATGAAGGGTGCTGAAGCCGTCATTGATTCAGCCAAAAAGACAACCGTTTACATGGTCGACTATACACCAACTGATGGGGGCAAAAAAGTAACCAACCATAAATGGGTGACAGAAGACGAGCTTACTGCCGCAAAATAAAAAAGAACGCAAAAGCCGAAGGAATTCCTTTGGCTTTTTTGCGGTCTCACACTTATGCGGATTTTCTTTTCAAAGCGGGTCTCGTTAAAGAGAATACGGCTAAGCTGACTGCGATAATGACAATCAAACCGCCGCACCAGGCGGTTGCTGTGACAGAACCCGTTTGTCCGATCACGCCGCCGCCGATGGCTGACCCGAGCGCAATGCCGATTTGCAAAGCGGACGTATTGAAGCTTTGCTGAATATCGGAAGACTCAGGCGCGATTTTGATCAAATAGCTTTGCTGCGCCGGCGCAAGGCTCCAGCTGAGCAATCCCCAAATGACCATCGCAGGCAGGAAAACGATTAAAGAAACCGTTGACAGCGGAAGGATAAACAGGATCAAAGCGAAAGAAACGGTCACAAGCATGATGCTTTTAAATGATCCTAAACGGTCATACAGCCAGCCTCCGAACGGGCCGCCGCATACCGCTGACAGGCCGAACAAAAAGTAGCATACACTGACCCAAACAGAACTCAAATGAAGCGTTGTTTCCAAAAAAGGCGCAAAGTAGGCATATAGTGTGTAATGCCCCGCCAATGTAAATAAGGTAACAAGATGCGCGCTGGCAATCTTGGCGTTCCCAATCGTTTTAATCTGCTCACGGAACGGGATCATTTTTTCAGCAGGTATTTTTTCAAAAAAGACGCTGATAATCAGCATGGAAACCAGAGATAATACGCCGATTCCCAAAAACAGCACGCGCCATCCGAAGGCATTGCTGATGATAATGCCGACAGGCATGCCTAAAGCGATTGCGGAGCTGAAGCCCATGAAAATGATGCCGATCGCCCGCGCTCTGTATTCCGGCGCCACGATTTTAGGAGCAATCGTTAAAGAAAGGACGACAATCAGCCCTGTGCTCATGGAAGCGAGCACTCGTGACACCATAAGTACGGCGAAATTGGGACTGAAGTAAGCGACCAGATTACTCAGGAAGAAAACAAAAAGTGCGATTAAATAAAGCCGCTTTCGTTCAGCTTTTGCCGTCACTGCCAAAAGCAGAGGGCCTGATACCGCGTAACCGAGCGCGAACACGCTGATCAGCTGCCCGGCGCTGACGATCGATATGTCTAAGTCGGAAGCGATTTGCGGGAGAATACCGCCCACAATTAATTCAACCAATCCGACTGCAATAGTAGATGCTGCAAGCAGAAATACTTTGAAATTCATGTACAGATACTCCTTTTTTTATTTTTTAGAAAATAAAAAATCCTGATTACAAAAAGTGTGCGGGACAGTTTTTTGTAATCAGGATTTTACGGTTCCTGGTAGACACCCTCAAACCATATCATTGAGGTTATACAATGTATGCAATATTCGTTTGTGTCCGTTTCTGCAAAAAATTCTACCATAATAGTGAGAGAGATTCCATAGAAAATTCGAGGAAATCCTTTCAATTTTAATAACGGCGGCTGTAACGTCATTGATGAAGCAGGGAAAAAAATTTATGATAACCGTAAGGAGTCTATACAGATCAAACATTACACAGCCGGAGGAAACCGATGAATAAGTACGAAAAAATCGCCAACGAAATGAGAACGAGGATTAAAAGCAGTGTTTATGACATAGATCAGCCGATCCCGGATGAAAAGACGCTCGCACTGGAATTCGGGTGCAGCCGAATGACGATGAAACGGGCGCTCGACACGCTTGCGGCTGAAGGGATGCTTTTCAGAAAAAGAGGGCACGGCACGTTTATTATTCAATCAGCCATGCAGGACGAGCACGTTCACGTAGTCAGCAACGAAATTCTCGGCTTGAGCAATTTGTTAAAAGGCAAAGACGTCAAAAGCAAGGTCATCCGGTTTGAAGTGCAGTTCCCGTCTCAAGATGTCGCCGCGCATTTGGCCATCGACGAAAAGACTCCCGTCTATTATGTAGTGAGGCTGAGAATCGTCGAAGGCGAACCGTACGTTCTTGAAAAAACGTACATGCCGGCGAGCCTTATACCCGGCATTAACGACGAGGTGCTCAACCATTCCATCTACGATCATATTACGCAAGAGCTGCAGCTCAAAATCGCAGGCACACACAGAAAAATCAGAGCGTGCAAGTCGGATGATATGGATCAGCAATATCTCGGCTGCCGGGCGGATGACCCGATACTGGAAGTCGAGCATGTAGGCTTTTTGGATAACGGCACCCCCTTTGAATATTCATTTTCCCGCCACCGCCATGACAAGTTTGTCGTGACCTCAGTTAATATAAAACGTTCGTAAAAGCGCCGAAGAGTGAGAGAAAAAACTCACTCTTTTTTTCGTTGCGCCTGATTTACACCTTCGCCGATTTTATGTTATATTATCCAATGATAGAATCATCCTACAAATTACAGAGGTGTTTGATGGATATATCCAAAACAAGCAGACTGTCGCTCGTAGAACAAGTGGTGGCGCAAATTGAATCGTTAATTCAATCGGATAAATGGCCGGTCGGGACGCGCATTCCCCCTGAACTGGATTTAATGAAGCAATTTGATGTGAGCCGAAACACGCTGCGTGAGGCCATCCGGGCGCTCGTACATGCCGGCCTGCTTCAGACAAGGCAGGGGAGCGGTACGTATGTCAGCTCATCCAGTGTCCTCGGCGCGGCATTTTACCGTCACATAAAAAAATCAAATTTGCTTGAAACATTAGAAGTCAGATACGCACTTGAAAGAGAAGCCGCACGATTGGCGGCCCAAAGGCGTACTGATGAAGACTTGGAGGCACTGAAGGCATGTCTGGATGAATGTGAAGCGGCCTTGCAAAACGACGATCGAAAACGGTATGCCGAAGCCGACATTAAGCTGCACAAAACAATTGTACAGGCGGCCCATAACAATATGCTTTCTGATCTATACGAACATATGACGGAGGCGCTTTGTGCGTCAGTCCATAACCTGTTGGAAATCACCCCTGATATCAGGGTCCACAGCCAGCTTGCCGATGCGATTGCCGGACAGAAACCGGATCAGGCCATGGAGGCTGTCAATCAATACATCACAGGATTTAAAGATACAATACACATGGAGGATAAACATGAAAATTGAAGACGAACATCAAATGTTACAAGCAAGTCAGCGTAAGAAACTGATCTTGCTGATCATCGGAGTCATATTGATAGGGGCCAATCTCAGAGCGCCTCTGACATCGGTCGGACCGCTGGTTTCCTCAATTCGGGACAGCCTCGGAATGACCAATGCGGCTGCCGGCACCATTACCACAGTGCCGCTCTTGGCCTTTGCATGTCTGTCGCCGTTTGTTCCTTTATTGTCCCGGCGCTTCGGAACCGAACTTGTCTTACTGTCATCATTAATTATCCTGACAGCCGGTATCCTGCTGCGCTCAATCGCCGGGATCGGCACTCTCTTTTTAGGGACGATCCTGCTGGGATTATCGATTGCCGTATGCAACGTACTGCTGCCGAGTCTCATTAAACATAAGTTTCCGGGAAATTTAGGCGTTATGACCGGCGTCTACTCGGTTTCTATGAATCTATGCGGCGCGATTGCATCCGGCATCAGCGTACCGATCGCCTCCTCAGCTGGATTGGGCTGGAAAGGCGCGCTCGGCTGCTGGGGCATTCTTTCTTTAATAGCGTTCGTCATGTGGATTCCGCAAATGAGGGGACGCGAACTGCCCGTCCGCACGCCGGGGGCAGACGGAGGGAAGAAAAGCAGTCTGCTGCGGTCCCCGCTGGCTTGGAAGGTGACGATGTTTATGGGCCTGCAATCCCTTATTTTTTACACAGTCATCGCTTGGCTGCCGGAAATTCTTCAGCAGAATGGACTCAGCTCAAGCAGGGCGGGATGGATGCTTTCGTTAATGCAGTTCTCACTCCTGCCGATTACCTTTATCGTGCCGATCGCTGCCGCTAAAATGAAAAATCAGCGCGCTCTCGCCGGACTGACGGCCTTATTTTTCTTCATCGGCATTGCCGGTGTTCTTTGCGGGAGCCCGTCTCTTACTCCGCTATGGGTCATTTTGATCGGAATTGCGGGAGGCTGTGCGTTCAGTCTGGCGATGATGTTTTTCAGCCTGCGGACCCGGCATGTTCATGAAGCCGCGGCGCTTTCCGGCATGGCTCAGTCATTCGGATACCTGCTTGCCGCCTTCGGACCGCTCGTATTCGGCCTGCTGCATGACATCACGCACGGCTGGACGGTTCCGTTATTCATGCTGATCGCAGTCTCCGTTCTGATCTTTATTTTCGGAGTCGGAGCGGGAAAAGCAGAACAGATCAAAACAGCATAAAAAAACAAAGGACCCGAGACGGGTCCTTTTTTTTTTATCTGAAAAGCAGTCTCCGGCCATCATGTCGTCAGTTTTAAACCGATGACACCGATGAGGATAAGCCCCAGAGACACCAATTGTGACAGATTGAATTTTTCTTTAAACCAGAGTATGCCCACGGCCGAAACGCCGATGCTTCCCATGCCGGTCCAAGCTGCATACGCAACACCTGTGGGAAGGACCTGCATCGCTTCAGAAAGGCAAAAGAATGAAAGCATAAAGCCTGTTGTCATGACAATCAGCGGCCACTTTTTTTTAAAGCCGTCAATATGTTTCATGGCAACGGCCGCTACAACTTCTTCCGCTCCGGCAATAAATAACAGCAGCCAAGCCATTAATGTTCACTCCTTGTTTTATTTTCTTTCGTAAATACCTTCATTCCTAAAATGCCGGACAGCAGCAAAGCCAAAAAGAATATCTGCCCGATTGAAAAAGGTTCTCCTAAAATAACGCCCGTTACATATGTGCCGACCGTGCCTATTCCGACAAAAACGGTATATGCGGCAGCCATGGGGATTTTTTTATAAGAGCGGATCAACATCAGAAAGCTGACGGCAATCAGAAGGAAAATACCAATCCAATCAATGAGCGAATCCGCATGCTTCAGGGCAGACGCCCAAATCACTTCTAACAGTCCGGCTATCAGTACAAGCAGCCAATACATTTACAGTCACCTCAATTATGAATGAATGTCAGTCATTTTTATGGCGGTCAAAAATGATCGGTCTCTGCCAATCATTTCTGCAAGCTTCTTTTAAGAAAGCTGAATATTTCTTTTTTATACACTTCGAGATCGACATCCTGTTCACAGCCGATATAAAATCGTTCAGCCGCGTTCTCGACAACGTTGATAATCGTTCTGGCCGTCCATCTGACATGAATGCCGCTGATGACCACATTCTGCTCAATGGCCGTATTGATCACGTCTTCCAGCCAGGAATAATAAGGCTGATAAATGGCCTCCCATTTTTCCATTGAGTGATCGATGGCAAGACCGGAATAACAGAGGACGATAATATCTTTATGAAGCCGGGTGATGTGAAATGTCTCATCAACCAAAATGTCCAGCACCGTCCAAAAATCTTCAGTGCCGTCGGTTTTCCCTTTAATTCTGTCCAGCGTAAGGTCGAGCAGGTTTTCTGCAATCGCTGATATCAGTGCGTTTTTAGAAGAAAAATATAAGTAAAACGTACCTTGGGCCGTTCCGGCTTTTTTAACGATTTCTGAAATGGATGCTTTGTCTAATCCTTTTTCAGAAATGACTTCAATCGCGGCTTGCAGGATCTTTTCATATTTTCCCGAGCTTTGTTTTGCCAATAGAGGGGTTCCTCCTTTATGAATGACTGTCATTCATTTTATCATATGATTGTTTTTTTGTCATCCTTAACAATAAAAATACCGGAAAGAAGATCGTGCTTCTTTCCGGCATTCGTCATTTATCACTGTCGATTATAGCCTTCGGCAGCCCTGTATATTTTGCCCAGTAATAAATGCCGAGCGAACCGATGGCGATCAGAATCAGGTCAAGCGGATTGCTGATAATGCCCAATCCATGGCCGAACGAGCCGATATAGGAGAAAATCAGCATCATGACATAAAAACCGACGATCCACCAGGCTGATTTCAGCTGCTGCCGTATGCTGACATCATCTTTAGGGGCATATTTACTGAAACAGAGGTAGACGAGAAACATGACAATTTGAGAACCGAGAAGCCAGGAAACAGTGCGCCAGCCGGACCAATATACAATATAAGAAGTAAAAATAAACGACAGCGGTCCGATGATGCTCATACCCTTTAAATAAAACGGTCTGTTAATATCCTTCGCGTTTACCCTCAGCGCCGCTGAAGAAATCGGCGCAATCGCATAAGACAGAATCAATGCGACGGAGCATACGTTGACGAGAGCGTTCCAGGAAGGGAACGGCAGCGTCCAAAAAACAGCCAGACCGAACGAGAGCCAAAGAGAGGCACGCGGTGTTCCGGTTTCTTTATTGACTTTAGAAAAGATGCTGAATAATGTTCCGTTTCTGGCCCAGGCATAGACGAGACGTGAAGTCGTATTCATAAAGATATTTCCGTTGCCGCCCGGTGATAAAATCGCATCTAAAATAACCAATGTCGCCAGCCACCCTAAACCGAGTAAAACGGCGATATCTTTGAACGGAAGGGAGAATTCCTGCCCGATAGCCGGCCATCCGTGCTTCAGTGTGTCTCCCGGAATCGCCCCGATAAAAGTGATCTGCAGCACGGTGTAAATTATGGTAGAAACAATAATACAGACAATTAATGCGATCGGAATGTTGCGCTTCGGATTCTGCACTTCACTGGCGACAGCTACAATAGGGTGCAGCCCGAGGTAGGCAAACATGACACCGCCTGTGGAAATCGCCGCCTGAATACCGGTGAAACCAAAAGGCGCAAATCCGTGAACGGTCATATTGCCCGGGTGAAAATGAAAAATCAGTACCACAATAACCGTAATCGGAACGACGTATTTAAAAATCGAAATAATGAAGTTTGCTTTCGCAAAGGTTTTGACACTCCAGTAATTGAGGAGGAAGAACAGGCAGAGCAGCGCAAATTGCAATATCCACCCGGCAATTGTCGGCGAATCGGAGCCTTTTACGGTCAAACCGGGAAACCAATACGCCACGTATTGGCGGACTGCCGTGACTTCTATAGAAATAAGGCTCGTGTATGCCACAATGGTGACAAAGGAAATTAAATATCCGACGAGATGTCCATGTGAATAAACGGGATACCGGATAATTCCTCCGGTCCGCGGCAGAGCGGCGCCCAGTTCCGCGTAAACCAAGCCGATCAATAAGATAATCCCCCCGCCGATCAGCCAGGAAAAAGCCCCTGATGGACCCGCTTTAGAGGCGACGTTACTGACGGCAAACAGCCATGCCGAACCGAATATGGCTCCCATGCCGATTAAAATAAGATCAAATAGTGATATGGATTTCTGGAAGTTTCCTTGCTTAGACATTCGCTGCCTCCTTAAAAAGACATTGTTCTATTTACATAATTCCCATTATCATTCGAACATACCCAGCCGGCCGGCTGGAAAATTAGGACAACTTTCGAGTTGATGGTATGTACAGCAATGTGCTCAAATTATAATGGAGTGACTTGAAAAACGGCCGTATCTCAAGATCTCCCCGCATATATTCCCTGTTTTGACCGCGTTCAAACCTCATTCCCATAAAAATTAAAAAAACGCCCGAACGAAGCAGGCGTTTTTTATTACAAGTTCATATCTTTCAGTCCTGGGCTGTGCTCATTCGGAAGCTCCGGAAGCTCAGGCACAGGAAAACCTTTAGGCGGTTCGGACACACTTAATTCGCCGCCGTTTCGGCTCGGCGTCGTTCCCTGCAGAATTTCTCCGATCCGTGTCGGGTCCAGCCTGAAATTAAATTGGGTATTATGATAACCCATCTCAACGAATTTCCGGCATTCCGGATATTTTTCAATATCATAATTCGGCACGGGGAATAATTTCCCCCATTCAACACCCAGAGTTTCCAGCGCTTTTGTAAAAGCATTTTGATGGGCGTTGTCACGGACAATCAGGAAACCGAGTGTTTCTCTGAACGTCTGATTTGAACTCATTTCATAAATGCGCGTTTTTTGCAGAACGCCGGTTGATTCCAGCACAACATTGTCCAATAAGTCGGCAATCAGATTACCGTGATTGTAGACCCAAGAGCCATTCCATGGGTTGCCGCTGGCATCTGCAGGCAGGGAACTTTGCGCCCCGATAATATAATGGTGCGGATTGGCATGCTTCACCGCTTCATCAATCGGCGCCTGATCTGCTGCCTGATTTCCGGCACCCTCAGCGCCGCTTTCGTCGAGCAGCGCATTAATCGTATTCTGGACGAGCTCAACGTGTGCAATTTCTTCTAAAAATACACCGCGAAGCAGGTCGCGGAACTGCTTTTCTTTTCCTCTGAAATTAGAGCTTTGGAAAAAGTATTGCATCATCGTCCGCATTTCCCCGTAATGCCCGCCTAAAATTTCCTGAAGCACCTTGGCTGCGGCCGGGTCCGGCTTGTCCGGTTTAATGATATTGATCAGCTCTTCTTTGTAATAATACACAAACAGCGCCCCCTGAAATAAGTTTTCGGTTCTTCTGTTAGTGTCTTTGCAAAGTCGATTTTTATGTATCGGCAGCAAACAAAGGGACGGAAAGCGTATCCCGTCCCTTTGTTTTAAGCTTCGACCGCCCCGCGGAGTTTTGTGTTCACAAGTCCGTTCCATCCTTGATCCATTGTACTGTGAATCTCAGAGCTTTTCCGATTGACTTTATTGATGACGGCATCCGGTTCTTTCCATCCGCCGTGAATGAGAGTGAATTCCGTATCTCCGCTTTCCGTTTCTTTTAAGACAAAAGAAACGATCCAGCCCTCCGTATCCCACGAAAAAGAAAGACGGTATGGCGCCTCGATATCCAACAGCTTGCACGGAGATGGACCGAATGGGGATTCCAGCTGAAACTCACTGTCTTCCTGAGGCGTGAAATCATTCGGCATAAACCAGAGGGACAGTCCGTCTGCAGTGGAGACCGTATCCCAGACAACTTGTATCGGCGCCTTGAAAACGGCGGTATGAATAATGTCCGGTAATGTTTGATTACCGCTGTTGCTGTTTTTGTTATCATTGTTTTGTTTATCAGACATGCTGTGTAACCACTCTTTCGCTGTTTTTTCTTTTGATCATACTACACAGGGCAGGACATTTGAAAACAAATCAAACTTATTTTATACTTTTCCAAAGCAATTCAATTCATTTTAAGGGAGACGTAGTGATGACAGATCAATTTAAAGCGTTAGTAGTCGATCAACGTGAAGACCGGTTTTCAGTAAGCGTACGGCAGCTGGCTGTTCAGGACCTTCCCGAGGGCGAAGTGCTGATTAAGGTTTGCTATTCAGGCGTGAATTATAAAGACAGCTTGGCCGCCATTCCGGACGGCAAGATCGTAACCTCGTATCCTTTCGTACCGGGAATTGATTTAGCGGGAATCGTTGTTTCCTCAGATGACGACCGATTCAAAGAAGGGGACAAAGTTATTGCGACAAGCTACGGCATAGGTGTTTCCCACTTCGGCGGCTATAGCGGGATGGCCCGCATTCCGGCAGATTGGGTTGTGCCTCTGCCTGATGGTTTGACACTTAAAGAAGCCATGACGATCGGAACCGCCGGTTTCACGGCTGCGTTGTCCGTTCAGCGGCTTGAAGAAAACCATGCCGCCCCTGAAAAAGGGAAGGTCCTGGTGACGGGAGCAACAGGCGGTGTCGGAAGCTTTGCGGTTTCCATTCTTTCTTCCTTAGGTTTTGACGTTGAGGCCAGTACGGGAAAAGAAGAAGAAAGCGCCTATTTGAAAAGTCTCGGAGCGAAGACGGTTATTTACCGTGACGAAGTTTATAACGGCACGTTAAAACCGATGCAAAAACAAAAATGGGCAGCGGCCGTCGATCCGGTCGGAGGTGAGCCGCTTGCGTCAGTTCTCAGTCAGATTCAGTACGGCGGGGCAGTGGCAGTGAGCGGACTGACAGCCGGAACGAAACTCCCGGCTACTGTATTCCCGTTTATATTGCGCGGCGTCAGTCTCTTGGGAATCGATTCCGTATTCTGTCCAATGGAAATAAGAAAGAAAACATGGCAGCGTTTAGCTGATGATTTCAAGCCTGCAGATCTGGAGGCCTTTATTCAAAAGGAAATTACACTTGAGGAGCTGCCGGACACGCTTCCTGCTCTCTTAAAAGGAGAAGCGAGAGGAAGAACGATCGTTAAATTGAATGAAGAATAAAGCGAAAACCCTCAACATTAGTTGGGGGTTTTTTCAATATATAATCAATTATTGGTTAAAAGTAAGGTTAAATATTGAGTAAGTTATAAAAGTAAGCTGATTATAAATATGAAATGATTATATATAGGTCACATATAGATAAATTATAAAATTTTCTGAAATATTTATTGACTGAAAGCGCTTTTAAAATTATGATAATAACATAAGTGCCAATAATATCATTATAACTTCACTACAAAGTAACTATAAAATAACAATTTGTCGGAAGGGAAGTGAATATTAATTATAAATGATAACGCTTTCATATTGATTTCTTCATTATAGGACTGTTTTGGGCGGTCGGAGCATGTGTGCAGACGGTATAGGTGTAAATATCGATAACTGAATATTCAGGTATTATCTCAGCATAAAAGCTAGGAGGATTTGAAGATGAATAAAAATAGCAGCCAGTATTCATTTTTGAGGACCATCATTTTAGTATCGACGTTCGGAGGACTTCTTTTCGGCTACGATACAGGTGTAATTAATGGAGCGCTGCCGTTTATGGCGGAACCTGATCAGCTTAATCTTACGGCTCTGACTGAGGGCATGGTGGCAAGCTCCCTGCTCTTGGGCGCTGCGATCGGCGCGGTTTTTGGCGGGCGGCTGTCGGATTATAATGGCAGACGTAAAAATATCCTTATCCTTGCCGTTCTGTTCTTTGTGGCGACGCTTGGATGTACGCTGGCGCCTAATGTATCGGTTATGATTATCTCTCGTTTTCTGCTGGGGCTTGCTGTCGGGGGAGCGTCCGTAACAGTTCCGGCATACTTGGCTGAAATGTCTCCGGCGGAAAGTCGCGGGAGAATGGTTACCCAAAATGAACTGATGATTGTAACGGGCCAGCTGCTTGCCTTTACGTGTAATGCTATTATCGGCAATGTGCTCGGTGATACCTCTCATGCCTGGCGTTACATGCTTGTTATCGCGGCGCTTCCGGCGGTATTCTTGTTTTTCGGTATGCTTAAAGTTCCTGAGAGTCCGCGCTGGCTGGTTTCTAAAGGAAGAAAAGAAGATGCTCTGCGCGTACTCCGGAGAATACGCAATGAAGAAAAAGCAAAGTCTGAGCTTGCTGAGATTGAATCTGCTTTTCATAAGGAAGCGGAGATGGAGCAGGCGACATTTAAGGACCTTGCCGTCCCGTGGGTGCGCCGCATTGTGTTTATCGGAATCGGAATTGCGGTAGTGCAGCAGCTCACCGGCGTAAATTCAATTATGTACTATGGAACTCAAATTTTAAAAGATGCCGGCTTCGAAACAAAGGCTGCATTGATCGGCAATATCGCTAACGGTGTGATTTCTGTGCTCGCGACTTTTGTGGGCATATGGCTTCTCGGCAAAGTCGGCCGCCGCCCGATGCTGATGACGGGGCTGATCGGAACGACTGTCGTCCTGCTGCTGATCGGGATTCTGTCTGTCATGCTGAAAGGATCGCCTGCACTTCCTTATGTGATTCTTTCATTAACCGTCACTTTCCTTGCGTTTCAGCAGGGAGCTGTCTCTCCGGTGACCTGGCTGATGCTGTCGGAGATATTCCCGCTTCGATTGCGGGGGCTCGGTATGGGAGTCACTGTCTTCTGCCTCTGGATCGTGAACTTCCTTGTCGGTTTGACTTTCCCGGTTCTGCTCGCAAACATCGGGTTGTCTGCAACCTTCTTCATCTTTGTCCTGTTAGGGATAGCGTCCGTCATATTCGTAAAAAGGTTCCTGCCGGAAACAAAAGGTCTTTCGCTCGAACAGCTTGAACAAAATTTCCGCGCCTATGAAAAAACAGATCGAAAAACCGTTGAAGCCGAGGTGAGCGGGTAATCAGGAGAGAAGCAGGGTTTTTAGGGATCCTGCTTTTTCATTCTTTTATTATATAGAAGGAAATAATAAGCGAGAAAAAAGTTGTGTAAAAGTGTTGACGTGTTTTAAGGGGCGTGGTATATTATTAAACGTCGCTGATGAACAAAGCGGTAACGCCAAATGAGAAAATGTTTTTTTTGAAAAAAGACTTTACAAATTCTCATAAGTGTGTATAATAAATGAGGTCGAGAAAAAGACTTCGAAACAAAATGAAAAAACGCTTGACATCATAACTGATTAGTGGTATGATAGTTAAGTCGCCTGATAAGCGCCCGTAGCTCAATTGGATAGAGCGTTTGACTACGGATCAAAAGGTTAGGGGTTCGACTCCTCTCGGGCGCGCCAATTTAAATGCGGGTGTAGTTTAGTGGTAAAACCTCAGCCTTCCAAGCTGATGTCGTGAGTTCGATTCTCATCACCCGCTCCATTATAATGATCTTTGAAAACTAAACAAGACAAAACGTACCTGTTAATTCAAAGTTTTAAATAAATCGCACAGCGATGTGCGTAGTCAGTCAAACTAAGGTCTGCACGACGCAGATCACACAGACGTTACTGCAGGATGCAGTGAACTTAGTCTGTGATCCATTATCGGAGAGTTTGATCCTGGCTCAGGACGAACGCTGGCGGCGTGCCTAATACATGCAAGTCGAGCGGACAGATGGGAGCTTGCTCCCTGATGTTAGCGGCGGACGGGTGAGTAACACGTGGGTAACCTGCCTGTAAGACTGGGATAACTCCGGGAAACCGGGGCTAATACCGGATGCTTGTTTGAACCGCATGGTTCAGACATAAAAGGTGGCTTCGGCTACCACTTACAGATGGACCCGCGGCGCATTAGCTAGTTGGTGAGGTAACGGCTCACCAAGGCGACGATGCGTAGCCGACCTGAGAGGGTGATCGGCCACACTGGGACTGAGACACGGCCCAGACTCCTACGGGAGGCAGCAGTAGGGAATCTTCCGCAATGGACGAAAGTCTGACGGAGCAACGCCGCGTGAGTGATGAAGGTTTTCGGATCGTAAAGCTCTGTTGTTAGGGAAGAACAAGTGCCGTTCAAATAGGGCGGCACCTTGACGGTACCTAACCAGAAAGCCACGGCTAACTACGTGCCAGCAGCCGCGGTAATACGTAGGTGGCAAGCGTTGTCCGGAATTATTGGGCGTAAAGGGCTCGCAGGCGGTTTCTTAAGTCTGATGTGAAAGCCCCCGGCTCAACCGGGGAGGGTCATTGGAAACTGGGGAACTTGAGTGCAGAAGAGGAGAGTGGAATTCCACGTGTAGCGGTGAAATGCGTAGAGATGTGGAGGAACACCAGTGGCGAAGGCGACTCTCTGGTCTGTAACTGACGCTGAGGAGCGAAAGCGTGGGGAGCGAACAGGATTAGATACCCTGGTAGTCCACGCCGTAAACGATGAGTGCTAAGTGTTAGGGGGTTTCCGCCCCTTAGTGCTGCAGCTAACGCATTAAGCACTCCGCCTGGGGAGTACGGTCGCAAGACTGAAACTCAAAGGAATTGACGGGGGCCCGCACAAGCGGTGGAGCATGTGGTTTAATTCGAAGCAACGCGAAGAACCTTACCAGGTCTTGACATCCTCTGACAATCCTAGAGATAGGACGTCCCCTTCGGGGGCAGAGTGACAGGTGGTGCATGGTTGTCGTCAGCTCGTGTCGTGAGATGTTGGGTTAAGTCCCGCAACGAGCGCAACCCTTGATCTTAGTTGCCAGCATTCAGTTGGGCACTCTAAGGTGACTGCCGGTGACAAACCGGAGGAAGGTGGGGATGACGTCAAATCATCATGCCCCTTATGACCTGGGCTACACACGTGCTACAATGGGCAGAACAAAGGGCAGCGAAACCGCGAGGTTAAGCCAATCCCACAAATCTGTTCTCAGTTCGGATCGCAGTCTGCAACTCGACTGCGTGAAGCTGGAATCGCTAGTAATCGCGGATCAGCATGCCGCGGTGAATACGTTCCCGGGCCTTGTACACACCGCCCGTCACACCACGAGAGTTTGTAACACCCGAAGTCGGTGAGGTAACCTTTTTGGAGCCAGCCGCCGAAGGTGGGACAGATGATTGGGGTGAAGTCGTAACAAGGTAGCCGTATCGGAAGGTGCGGCTGGATCACCTCCTTTCTAAGGATTTTAACGGAATATAAGACCTTGGGTCTTATAAACAGAACGTTCCCTGTCTTGTTTAGTTTTGAAGGATCATTCCTTCAAAACATAGGAACACCTGCTAAATGCGCCACTTCCTGTGGCAACGCATGTGTTAGCATGTCCTATGCGTTGTTCTTTGAAAACTAGATAACAGAAGTAATTCACATTCAATTGTAATGCAAGATATCACGTAGTGATTCTTTTTAACGGTTAAGTTAGAAAGGGCGCACGGTGGATGCCTTGGCACTAGGAGCCGATGAAGGACGGGACGAACACCGATATGCTTCGGGGAGCTGTAAGCAAGCTTTGATCCGGAGATTTCCGAATGGGGAAACCCACCACTCGTAATGGAGTGGTATCCATATCTGAATACATAGGATATGAGAAGGCAGACCCGGGGAACTGAAACATCTAAGTACCCGGAGGAAGAGAAAGCAAATGCGATTCCCTGAGTAGCGGCGAGCGAAACGGGACCAGCCCAAACCAAGAGGCTTGCCTCTTGGGGTTGTAGGACACTCTGTACGGAGTTACAAAGGAACGAGGTAGATGAAGAGGTCTGGAAAGGCCCGCCATAGGAGGTAACAGCCCTGTAGTCAAAACTTCGTTCTCTCCTGAGTGGATCCTGAGTACGGCGGAACACGTGAAATTCCGTCGGAATCC
>NZ_JBBOYV010000001.1:560000-2945000 GCF_038008305.1 Bacillus sp. FSL K6-2819
ATCTAGTTTTGAGAGAACACTCTCAATGGTTTGGTGGCGATAGCGAAGAGGTCACACCCGTTCCCATGCCGAACACGGAAGTTAAGCTCTTCAGCGCCGATGGTAGTCGGGGGTTTCCCCCTGTGAGAGTAGGACGCCGCCAAGCTTTTCTAAAATTTTATCATCGCGGGGTGGAGCAGTTCGGTAGCTCGTCGGGCTCATAACCCGAAGGTCGCAGGTTCAAATCCTGCCCCCGCAACCAAAAATAAAAATGGTCCGGTAGTTCAGTTGGTTAGAATGCCTGCCTGTCACGCAGGAGGTCGCGGGTTCGAGTCCCGTCCGGACCGCCATTTTCATTGTAAACGAAACGATCATGTTTTCGTTTTTTTTGTGTTTTCTTTTAAATGCTGGCAGCTTGGTATCTAACCAAGCTTTCTTTTATATCGTTAAAGTCTTGGATATTGAAACATAATCCGATACACTAGAAAGAGCTGTTCACAAGAGCGTCAGAAAGGGAGACGGGAGAAACATGGACGAGTTTGATTTGATTCACAGTATTACGCCGCATACGCATTATCATCCTTCCGTCAATGTAGGGATCGGTGATGATGGTGCAGTTTATACAGCATCATCTCATATGCAGCAAATTGTCTGCCTTGATACGATGGTGGAGGATGTCCATTTTAAATCAGAGTATTCCTCTCCTCAAGATATCGGTTATAAGGCGCTTGCTGTTAACATTAGTGATGTGGCGGCGATGGGAGGCATTCCGAAGTTTTATCTGGTATCTCTTGCGGTTCCTTCTTGCTGGCAGAAAGCTGATGTCCAGGCAATGTATGAAGGGATGGCGGAACTGGCGAAACTATACCGGATGGATTTGATCGGAGGAGATACCGTCTCCGCTTCCGGTCAAGCCGTTATTACTGTTACTGTCATCGGAGAAGTCGAAAAGGATCGCGCTTGTCTGCGAAGCTCGGCAAGGCCCGGGGATGTTGTTTTTGTTACGGGAGATATCGGTTCGTCCGCAGCTGGGCTGTCTCTTTTATTGGGAGAAACACCTCCCTCTGCTTTTCACACGAGTGATTATTTTATCAAAAAACATAAACGGCCCGTTCCGAGGGTCCAGGTCGGCCGCTTTTGCTCCCAGCTTCAGCGAGCGGCTCTGAATGATATCAGTGACGGATTGGCCAGTGAGCTGCATGAAATAGCTGAGTCAAGTTCAGTTACGATAGAAATTGAAGAACAGCTTCTGCCCGTGCATCCGGATTTACCTGAGGCGGATCCTCAGTGGGAGAAATGGGTGTTATTCGGCGGTGAAGATTTTGAATTGGTTGGAACGGTATCTCAGCAAGAGTGGACTTCTTTGCTTGATTACTGCACTCAATCAGGCATTCCGATTGCTAAGATTGGAGCAGTTTCTGAACGGAAGGAAGCAAGTGTTCTTATGACAGCCAATGATCAGAGACAAATCGTCCTTGAGAAAAAAGGATACAATCATTTTAAATAAGACGGGTGACTCACTTTGAAGACATTACAATGGAGAACGAAAAACCCCGAAGAAACAAAAGCCGTTGCCAAGCTTGCCGCTTCTTTGGCAAAGCCGGGAGATATTCTGACACTGGAAGGCGACTTAGGCGCGGGAAAAACGACTTTTACAAAGGGTTTTGCCGAAGGTCTGGGGATCACGAGAGTGGTAAACAGCCCGACTTTCACAATTATAAAAGAATACCATGACGGTTCGCTTCCTCTATATCATATGGATGTTTATCGCATGGAGGATGAAAGCGAAGACTTGGGACTTGAAGAATACTTTGAGGGACAAGGCGTCTGTTTAATTGAATGGGCTCATTTAATTCAGGAGCAGCTGCCTGTCGAACGGCTGCAGATCGTCATCAAGAGAGCCGGTGATGAGGAAAGGGACATTACCTTTACGGCTTGCGGAACACGGTATGAAACGCTTTGTGAGGAGATAAGTAAACATGACAATACTGGCAATTGATACGTCAAATTACACGCTGGGTGCCGCGCTCGTTCGTGAAAAAACGGTGATGGCGGAGTATATTACATATTTAAAAAAGAATCATTCCGTGCGGGCGATGCCTGCTGTCAATTCATTGCTGGCGGATTGCGGTTTAACACCGCAGGACCTTACGAAAATAGTAGTGGCGAAAGGGCCGGGATCGTACACAGGTGTCAGAATCGGTGTGACGCTGGCGAAGACATTGGCCTGGTCGCTGAAGCTTCCGATTTCCGCTGTATCGAGCCTGGAGGTGCTGGCGGCTAACGGACGGCACTTTCAAGGGCTGATCTGCCCGTTATTTGACGCCCGTCGCGGACAAGTGTATACGGGTCTTTATGAATATCAGGACGGCCGATTACAATCCGTTCTTCCTGACCAGAATGTGCTTTTGACTGATTGGCTTGGCATGCTGAGAGAAAAAGCGTCTCCGGTTTTATTTTTAGGGCACGATACAGCCATTCATGAAGAAACCATTAAACATGAATTGGCTTCTCAAGCAGTGATAGGAACGGCTGCGCAGCATAATCCGCGGCCGTCAGAGCTGGCGTTTTTAGGCTTGGAAAAAGAAGAAGCGGATGTCCACAGCCTTGTTCCGGATTATTTGCGTCTGGCAGAGGCTGAAGCGAAATGGATGGAATCTCAAAAATAGGGTGATGGGGATGAAAACGAAAACGGCGATTCGAAGCATGCGGCCGGAAGATATTGATCAAATTTATGAAATTGAAACAGCATCCTTCACTTCTCCGTGGACGAAGGATTCATTTTATCATGAGCTTTTGGAAAATCCGTATGCGCACTACCTTGTCATTGAAAAGGACGGCTGTCTGGCAGGTTATTGCGGAATCTGGATTATTATAGATGACGCGCAGATTACGAACATAGCCATTAAGCCGGAATACCGGGGCCAATCATTGGGAGAAGCGCTGTTTGGCTCTGCGATAGAATTGTGCAGAGAAAAAAAGGCAAGAAGGCTCTCTCTCGAAGTCAGGGTCTCAAATCATCCCGCCCAATCCTTATATAAAAAATTCGGTCTTCAGGCCGGAGGAATCAGAAAACAATACTATACAGATAACGGGGAAGATGCGTTATTAATGTGGGTGACATTACATGAGTGAAAAACAAGATATATATGTATTAGGAATCGAAACAAGCTGTGATGAAACAGCGGCTTCAGTCGTGAAAAACGGGAAAGACATCATTTCAAACGTTGTCGCTTCTCAAATTGAAAGCCATAAACGGTTCGGCGGGGTCGTACCTGAAATTGCGTCCAGACATCATGTGGAACAGATTACCCTTGTGATTGAGGAAGCTCTTTTACAAGCGGAGTTGGGCTTAGATGACCTTGACGCGATTGCCGTAACGGAAGGACCGGGTCTTGTCGGGGCTCTTTTAATCGGCGTCAATGCGGCAAAGGCGTTAAGCTTCGCCCATCAAATTCCGTTAGTCGGCGTTCATCATATTGCCGGCCATATTTATGCAAACAGGCTGATAGGAGAGCTTCAGTTCCCGGCGCTTGCTTTGGTTGTGTCGGGCGGACATACGGAATTGGTCTATATGAAAGAGCACGGTTCCTTCGATGTTATCGGTGAAACGCTGGACGATGCAGCAGGTGAAGCATACGACAAAGTGGCAAGAACGATGGGGCTTCCTTATCCGGGAGGGCCGCAGATTGATAAGCTGGCTGCTGTGGGAACGGACTCCATTCCGCTTCCGCGCGCGTGGCTGGAAGAAGGATCTTACAATTTCAGCTTCAGCGGCTTAAAGTCAGCCGTGATTAACACGCTTCATAACGCCTCGCAAAAAAATGAGGTGATTCCTCCGGAGGATCTTGCCGCGAGCTTTCAGCAGAGTGTCATTGATGTACTGACGGCAAAAACCTCTAAGGCCGCCAAAGAATACGGAGTTAAACAAGTGCTGCTTGCAGGGGGCGTAGCCGCGAACAAGGGCTTGAGAGCCGCGCTGCAGCAGGAATTCAGCCATGCGGGAGATCCTGAACTTATCATCCCGCCGCTTTCTTTATGCACGGACAATGCAGCGATGATTGCGGCTGCCGGAACTGTTGCTTTTGAAAAGGGGATTCGGGGTTCATACGATATGAACGGACAGCCTGGTTTGGAATTAATGTCTTTTGATCGTCTCACGTTGTAAAACGTGAGGCTTTTTTTGACTTATTAACAGATAATTCAAACATATCCACAGGATTGTGTATATATTCAGAAATCCATACTGGATAAGGGGCTGCGAGTTGTGAGTAAAGTGGATAAAGTCAGAAAATTTTGTGGATAGTGTGTATAAAGCGCTTACTTAAATGGCTGACAAGGAAGAAAGATGTGGATAAAAAAGCACCCCTTAAAGAGGTGCTTGACTTTTACTATTCTTCTGATGAGAGTTCTTCCCATTCCGCTAATAATTGTTCCAGCTCTTGATTCAGTGCTTCGTTCTCAGCGTGAATGGTCTGTACTTTTTCATGATCCTGATACACCTCAGGGTCGCACAGCAGCTCCTCATTGGCGCTGATTTTCTCTTCAGCGGATGAGACGGCCGCTTCGATTTCTTCAATGCGTCTCAGGCGCTGCCGCTCTTTCTTCTTCCATTCTTTTTCTTCTTCATATGTTCTTTTCGTGTCCTGTTTGACCTTGCCGGCAGGCTGTGCTTGCTCCTTTTCCTGCCGCTTCATTTCTTCCAGTTCGAGCTGCTGGGCTTTTTTCTCGGTGTAATAGTCATAGTCTCCCAAATATTCTTCTGCATGGTCTTGAGACAGCTCAAGCACCCTTGTGGCGATCCTGTTAATAAAGTAGCGGTCATGCGATACAAATAACAGTGTGCCCGGATAGTCGATCAGGGCGTTTTCCAGCACTTCTTTACTGTCGAGGTCAAGGTGGTTTGTCGGTTCATCAAGGATGAGAAAGTTTGCTTTTTGAAGCATCAGCTTGGCAAGCGCGACTCTTGCTTTCTCACCGCCGCTTAAAGAACGGACCGGTTTTAAGACATCGTCCCCGCTGAACAGAAAATTGCCGAGGCATGTCCTGATCTCTTTTTCCGGCATGTCCGGATATTCATCCCACAGCTCGTCCAAGACGCGTTTGGACGAGGTCAGTTCAGCCTGCTCCTGATCGTAATAGCCGATTGTGACATTGGAACCGTACGAGATCGACCCGGATTCCGGACTGAGCGTGTTCATAATGGTTTTCAGCAAGGTTGACTTGCCGATTCCGTTGGGTCCGACAAGGGCGGCGCTTTCGCCTCTTGTAACGCCGAAGGTCAGGTTTTTCAAAAGCGGAGGCTGGCCGTCGTAGCTGATGGAGACATCCTGTACGCGAAGCACGTCGTTGCCGCTCTGTTTTGTAATTTCAAAACGGAAGGCTGCTGATTTTTCATCACCGAGCGGCTTTGCCATGACATCCATCCGTTCAAGCTGTTTTCGTCTGCTCTGGGCTCTTTTCGTTGTTGATGCTCTGGCCAGATTGCGGTCGACAAAATCTTGAAGCTTGGCGATTTCGTCCTGCTGTTTTTCATACAGCTTCAGGTCTTTCTCGTACTGCTCGGCTTTTTGTTCTAAATAGGCGCTGTAGTTGCCGAGGTATTTTTTGCTTTCTGTCCGTGAGACCTCGTACACTTGGCTGACGACTTTATCAAGAAAGTATCTGTCGTGGGAGACGATCAGGATGGCGCCAGAATATCCCTGTAAATAATGCTCAAGCCATGTGAGCGTGTCGATGTCGAGATGGTTCGTCGGTTCATCCAAAATAAGCAGATCAGGCTGGGTCAAAAGGAGCTTTCCGAGAGCAAGCCTTGTTTTCTGACCGCCGCTCAGGCTTTGCACTTTCACGGAATCGTCAAATTTGCCGAAGCCGAGGCCGTGAAGGACAGACCGGACATCCGCTTCATATTGATAGCCGCCTTTATTCTTGAAGTCCTGCTGAAGCCTGTCATAGGTTTTCATCAGCGTCTCAAGCTCCGCCGGGGCGGCAGTGGCCATCTTTTCTTCAATAGAGCGCATTTCTTTTTCCATTGCTTTCAGGAAATCAAAAACACTCAGCAATTCTTCTTTTATGGTAAGCTGAGATTCCATGCCTGTGTGCTGGGCAAGGTATCCCATCGTTAATTCTTTCGGTTTGATTAATTCACCCTTTTCATATGAAAGGTGACCTGCGATAATTTTAAGGAGAGTTGATTTGCCGGCTCCGTTTCTGCCTACAATGGCGATGCGATCCCGGGATCTGACTTCAAGCTTTATATTGTTTAAAATAGGATCAGCGCCAAAAGATTTGGATAGCTGATTAATTTGTAAGATCATCATATTATTTCACCTCTGTTATAATAAGTTAAGTGTAGCTTATCAACCTGCTGTCAGCAAACAATACATCAGAATTGGAACATTATAGGATAAGACATCAGGGAGAAAATAGTGTATGATCAGAAGTAAGGAGAGTTTAAATATGAATGGATTTTCTCATTTTAATGAAGAAGGCCGTGCCCGCATGGTGGATATAAGCGATAAATCTTCAACAGTCCGTACTGCCGCTGCGATATCGAGCGTACACATGAAGCATGACGTGTACAGCAGAATCAAAAACCGGGAGATCGGAAAAGGAGACGTGCTGGCTGTCGCACAGGTGGCCGGAATCATGGCTGCAAAGCAGACGTCAGCGATTATCCCGATGTGCCACCCGCTTTCTTTAAGCAGCGTCGACATTTCATTCGGCTGGGAGGAAAAGGATTCCGAAGCCGTTCTTCATATACAGGCAAGCGTAAAAACGAAAGGGAGTACAGGTGTGGAAATGGAAGCGCTAACTTCCGCTTCAGTCTGCGCATTGACCGTTTATGACATGTGCAAGGCGCTGGATAAAGGAATGGTCATCGGCCCGACCTGCCTCATGGAAAAAACGGGCGGCAAAAACGGTGATTTTAAAAGAGATGCATCTGAGTATAAAGTGGAGGACCAATCATGAACAAGGATCAATCAAAAATTCCGCAGGCGACGGCAAAACGGCTGCCGCTTTATTATCGCTTTTTAAAGAATTTACACGCGTCAGGAAAGCAGCGTGTTTCCTCAGCTGAACTGAGCGATGCGGTAAAAGTCGATTCGGCCACGATCCGCCGGGATTTTTCCTATTTCGGGGCGCTCGGCAAAAAAGGATACGGCTATAATGTGGATTACCTGCTGTCATTTTTCAGAAAAACACTGGATCAGGATGAAACGACAAATGTCATTTTGATCGGTGTCGGGAATTTAGGGACAGCGTTTCTTCACTATAATTTCACAAAAAATAATAACACAAAAATATCTATGGCTTTTGATGTGAATCAGAGTAAAATAGGAACTGAGGTAGGCGGTGTGCCTGTCTTTGATCTTGATGATTTAGAGCTTCACATTAAGGATGAACCCGTGGCGATTCTCACCGTTCCGGCGGTTGCCGCTCAGTCAATCACCGACCGGCTCGTGGCGCTCGGAATCAAGGGAATCCTTAACTTTACGCCGGCCCGTTTGAATGTGCCGGATCACATTCGAATTCATCATATAGATTTAGCTGTAGAGCTTCAATCATTGGTTTATTTCTTAAAGCATTATTCTGTTTTGGAAGAAATTGAATAACGAAAGGAGGAGCTGCACATGATCGGTCCTGGAAGCCTGGCGGTTATCGGTGTGGTGGCGGTGATTATTTTCGGTCCGAAGAAGCTTCCCGAATTAGGAAAAGCTGCGGGGGACACGCTTCGAGAATTTAAGAACGCTACTAAAGGATTAGCCGGTGAAGAAGAGGAAAAAAAGAAAGAAGAACAGTAAGATAGGATGACACGTATGAGAGTGAATCAAATGACGCTTGTGGAGCATATTGCCGAACTTCGGAAACGATTGCTGATTGTGGCGTTATCCTTTGCGGTTTTCTTTATTGCCGGCTTTTTTCTGGCAAAACCTATCATTGTGTATCTTCAAAAAGCCGATGAAGTAAAAGAGCTCACCCTTAATGCTTTTAACCTGACGGATCCGCTGTTTATCTTTTTGCAGTTCGCGTTTATTATCGGCATCATTTTGACTTCGCCGATTATTCTATATCAGATTTGGGCGTTTGTCAGTCCGGGGCTGTATGAGAAGGAACGCAAAGTAACACTCAGCTATATTCCGATTTCAATCGTGCTGTTTGTCAGCGGTGTGTCATTTTCTTATTATATTTTATTTCCGCTGGTCGTTGATTTTATGAAGCGGGTTTCGAATGACTTGGATGTCAATCAGGTGATCGGAATCAGCGAGTACTTTCATTTTCTGCTGCAGCTGACAATTCCGTTCGGGCTGCTGTTTCAGATGCCGGTGCTGATCATGTTTTTGACGAGGCTCGGTGTTGTAACGCCGATGTTTTTATCGAAAATCAGGAAGTACGCGTATTTTGTGCTGCTTGTGATCGCCGCGATGATTGCGCCGCCTGAGCTGCTGTCTCACATGATGATTACGATTCCGCTTTGCATTTTATACGAGATCAGTATTCTTATTTCAAAAGCCGCATATCGGAAAAAGCAGACCGGCAGCAGCGAATCTGACCAGGATGTATCAGCATAAAAAAAGCCATTTCTCAATGATGAGAAATGGCTTTTCTTTTATTTTTGATTTTTCTTCACTTTAAATGAGAAAGCGAACATTTTAAACGAGATGCTGATATTATAAGCGGCGAAAACCATCAGCAGTATGGAATAAAAAGACCACATGCTTCCCGGCGAGCTTGCGGCCAAATACGTAAAGATACAGCCGACTGCGAAATAAATCAAGCCCCAAGTCATTGGGTTCCTCATACAAACAATCCTCCAATAATTAATTGCATTTGCTCACTATGCTGTTCAATATATTTTTGGGCGGGGCCGAGCTGCATGACCACGACAATGGTATTCATCATGACATGGGCGAATATCGGCACAATAATCCGTTTCGTCTGCACATACAAGAACGCAAAGGTAAAGCCCATGGCCGTGTAAAGCAGCAGGTGTGTGAGGTCCTGGTGCACAATGCCGAAAATGACGGAACTGATCAGTCCGGCGATAAAGAAATTCGTTTTTTCATATAATACACCGAAGATGATCTTCCGGAAAATGATTTCTTCAAGAATCGGACCGACGATAGAAGAAACGATAATCATAAGCGGCATGGCTTTGATAATGTTGAGAATGGCTTTCGTGTTTTCCGAACCGCTGTTCACGTGAAAGACATACTGCTCAATCATCCCGGCAATTCCCTGAGAAAATAAAGCGAGCCATATTCCCGCGACCGCCCAAAGAATGGACATGCCGGCGGATGCTTTCTTCCCGTTTCTTAATGTCTGCTTCGGCGCGGTTCTCAAAATCAGGAGAACGATAATCAGGCAGATAAAAAAGCTTACGACGGAATAAATCCCCTGAGCCATGGTGAGATTCGCATTCGTAGGCTGCCCGCCCGCATAGCCGAATCTGTACATTAAAGGAATGCCGATCAATGCGGAAAGCTGCATGATAACATATGTCAAAATGATATACCAATACTGTTTTCTCAAATGATATGTACTCCTTTATCCTATAAAATCAACTTATTTGTTCTTATTGTAACACAAGTGAACTTGACGTGAAAAAAGGAGAAAATCGGTGTAAGAGAGAATCATGTAAGCGTGAAAATTTTTTATTCTTATGACTTGAAATTGGAAGTGAGATTCTTTATTATAATAAATGTGTTAGCACTCTTTAGAGCTGAGTGCTAAAATTACATATTCATACTATTGAGGAGGTTATTACATTGTTAAAGCCATTAGGTGATCGCGTTGTCATTGAACTCGTAGAATCTGAAGAAAAAACTGCCAGCGGAATCGTATTACCGGATTCTGCAAAAGAAAAGCCGCAAGAAGGCAAAATCGTGGCAGCTGGTTCAGGTCGCGTGTTGGAAAGCGGAGAGCGCGTTGCTTTAGAAGTAAAAGAGGGCGACCGCATTATCTTCTCAAAATACGCCGGTACTGAAGTGAAATACGAAGGTGCTGAATACTTAATCTTACGTGAAAGCGACATTTTAGCTGTTATCGGCTAAGCAAATAAATATTTTTAAAAATTCGAGGAGGTTTCGTTAACATGGCAAAAGATATTAAGTTTAGTGAAGAAGCACGCCGCGCTATGCTTCGCGGTGTCGATGCGCTTGCTGACGCTGTAAAAGTAACTTTAGGGCCAAAAGGACGCAACGTGGTTCTGGAGAAAAAATTCGGTTCTCCGTTAATTACAAATGACGGTGTGACAATCGCAAAAGAAATTGAACTTGAAGATGCGTTTGAAAACATGGGTGCGAAGCTTGTAGCTGAAGTAGCCAGCAAAACAAACGACGTTGCCGGTGACGGTACGACGACTGCGACTGTGCTTGCACAGGCTATGATCCGCGAAGGCCTTAAAAACGTAACTGCGGGAGCTAATCCTGTCGGCGTGCGTAAAGGTATGGAACAAGCCGTAACCGTGGCAATCGAAAACTTAAAAGAAATTTCTAAGCCGATCGAAGGCAAAGAGTCTATCGCTCAGGTTGCTGCAATCTCTGCTGCTGATGAGGAAGTCGGAAGCCTTATCGCTGAAGCAATGGAGCGCGTAGGAAACGACGGCGTTATCACAATCGAAGAGTCTAAAGGCTTCACAACTGAGCTTGAAGTGGTTGAAGGTATGCAATTCGACCGCGGATATGCGTCTCCTTACATGGTGACTGACTCTGATAAGATGGAAGCGGTTCTTGATAATCCTTACATCTTAATCACAGACAAAAAAATCACAAACATTCAAGAAATCCTTCCTGTGCTTGAGCAAGTTGTACAGCAAGGCAAACCATTGCTTCTGATCGCTGAAGATGTTGAAGGTGAAGCTCTTGCTACACTCGTTGTCAACAAACTTCGCGGCACATTCAACGCTGTTGCCGTTAAAGCTCCTGGCTTCGGTGACCGTCGTAAAGCAATGCTTGAAGACATCTCTGTTCTTACTGGCGGAGAAGTCATCACAGAAGATTTAGGTCTTGACCTGAAATCTACTGAAATCGGACAATTGGGACGCGCTTCTAAAGTTGTGGTAACGAAAGAAAACACAACAATCGTAGAAGGCGCCGGCGATACTGAAAAAATTGCTGCACGCGTCAACCAAATCCGTGCTCAAGTGGAAGAAACAACTTCTGAATTCGACAGAGAAAAATTACAAGAGCGTCTTGCGAAACTTGCTGGCGGCGTAGCTGTCATCAAAGTCGGCGCTGCGACTGAAACTGAGCTGAAAGAGCGTAAACTTCGCATCGAAGACGCCCTCAACTCAACTCGCGCAGCTGTTGAAGAAGGCATCGTATCCGGCGGTGGTACAGCGCTTGTCAACGTATATAACAAAGTCGCTGCAGTTGAAGCTGAAGGCGATGCGCAAACAGGTATCAACATCGTGCTTCGCGCGCTTGAAGAGCCGATCCGTCAAATCGCGCACAACGCTGGTCTTGAAGGATCTGTCATCGTTGAGCGCCTGAAAAACGAAGAAATCGGCGTAGGCTTCAACGCTGCAACTGGCGAATGGGTAAACATGATCGAAAAAGGAATCGTTGACCCGACAAAAGTTACACGTTCTGCACTTCAAAACGCAGCTTCTGTAGCAGCAATGCTATTAACAACTGAAGCGGTTGTTGCTGACAAACCAGAAGAAAATGCCGGCGGCGCAGGAATGCCTGACATGGGCGGCATGGGCGGTATGGGCGGAATGATGTAAAGAGTGCCAAAACCCCTTGATTTCAAGGGGTTTTTCTTTTTGTTTTATGAAATTGGTCACATTTTGGTCACATAGGAGTCATGATAACTGTATTTTCATTGAGAGGTCACCTATGAAAGAATTGAATTTTTGCGAAGTTATTTCTTTGGTTTTTCTAGTAGTGTGTAAATAGACTTTTTTCGTTATGTCATCATTTTGATGGCCTAATATTTTTTGTATCTCTTCTAAAGGTACATCTGCTTCAGCAGCAAGCGAAGTGAATGTGTGCCTAAAAGTATGCTGGGTAATATGTTTGTTTATGTCCATCCGTTTTAAAATCCTTCTCATTCTGGTATCCATCTTTTTAATGTTCTCAGGGTGGCCGTCAGGACGAGCGAATATAAAATCATCATCACTGAATGTTCGCCCATTCGCATATGCTATTTTAGCTTGTTTGAGCTTCAGTCTTTTTAACAACGATGCTAAAAAGTCCGACAAAGGAACATCCCGAACAGCAGCTGGCGTTTTCGGTGGCAACAGTTCATAGTCAGATGCTTTGTTTGATGGGCAATAAAGCGTTTTGGTAACTCGAAATGTTTTGAGGTCGTCTCCCTCTAAAGTTAAGTCTCTCCATTTGCCGGCCAATCGCTCCCCGGAACGAGTGCCTGTAAATGCAGCCATGCAGAAATATTCAAAGTCGAGAAAAAGGCCGTGTTTTTCTGTAAGGTCTAAAAACTCAACAAGTTCTTCTCCTTCAAGAAAGTTTTCGACTTCTTCTTGAGATTCAATATCTTCTACTGTAAGCTTTGGACGCTGAGGTTTTACAAATTCCGTCGGGCTTTTGCTTATGATATCCTCTTGTCTCGCATATTTGAAGATCATGCTTGCTGTAGTGTGGATACCACTTATTGTATTAAAGGAATAATTTTCTTCCCTCAGATAATCTAAAAACTTCTGATAAACACCCCTGGTTATATCTTTAATTTTCATCTTTCCGAAGTATTCTTCCAAACTCTCTATTTCACTTTTTCGTGCTCGCAGGGTACTGACTTTGACGGTATGCTTGTATTCCTTGTACCATAGGTCTTTGATTTCCTGAAAAAGAATGTTCTCTTTCCCGACATCAATCCCTGAAATGAGCTTCGTTTTCAATTCAAGATAAGCGGCTTCCGCCGATGCTTTTGATTGGAAACCACGTCTTTTTATTTGTCTGCGTTTTCCTGTTCTTGGATCGCGGCCGTTTTCCATTACGAAATACCAAGTATACCCCTTGGATGAACGCTTTGATTTCTCCTTTTTAAAGACAACCATTTTAATCCTCCTTAACGATAGTTTAATTTATTAAAGTAAATTCTTAATCTCTTTTTTGCAAAATCAAAAGTCACCTTGAATGTATCCGATACCAACCGTGCAGCGGCTTCCTCATCTGAAGGTAAGTTCAGTTGCCGCAGCATGAATGTTGGAACACAAAAGTGATACGAAAAATAACCTGCTTTTGATTCTTGGTACTGTCTCCAGTGGGGCGGCATGATCTCGTTATCGCCGCCCTCCAATAAGATGTGCCATAACTCATGAGCTAAATCCGATCGTTGCTGTTGATAGCTTAACCGGTTGTTTATGCCTACGATATGAACACCCCCAATATCTAACATATAACTTTCCCGATCATCAAAAAGTACAAATACATTGAGCTTCCTGCATAATTTAACAAGTTTAAGTTCTAAAGGCGTTGTTATTTTGTGTTCCCTGAGGAAACTTTCGATCCAATCCTCTAAGTGACTTTGTGTATACCCCATGCTGTAATTGACCCCCTCATTACCTTGTCAATGCTTAAAATGTGGTAAATATGTTTGCTTGTATGTAATTATAGGGGAAAAATGTACCATTTTACACCGGTAAATGTGTCCATAAATAGATTATAGTAGAATTATTAAGAACGTTTGTTCTGTGTTTACTGGAAAAGAAAAGCCCTATCAAGGGCCTTTCTTTAAGCTGCTGTCGTTACTGTTTTATCTTTTCTGACAAGTCCCATGATACCAGGGATAATAAGAAGAACAGCAGGTAGTAAATAGAAGAGGGATATACAAATCAATCCACCGATTCCTGAAATGAGAAGTAATACTCCACCGACTTTAGGTTTCTTCTTAACTACAACTGAAGCAACGATGCCTAAGATTGATAAGAAAACAGCGCCCCAGCCCAAACCAATTATATCGCTTGTGCCACTTGAATTAAAAGAGGCATCGAGTCCACCGATAATTAATGCCATAATTGCTCCAATAAAACCGAAAATTCCGCCCAATAAGCCTAAAACAAATTCTGTTGTTCTTTTCATTGTTAACTCTCCCTTACTTAACTGGTACAGTGATTGTTACTGCTTTAGTTTTCATGAAGTCATCTGTGACCACATCACCGAAATTTAATTTGATTTCTTTGACTTTATCAACATCAATTTCTTTTCCGTCCGGCGCTGAAAACTCAAGTACACCTTCCTGTTTCACTCCGCCTTGAACGTCTCCGCCGACTTCTCCGTCAGTCAGGAACATATTTGCCGATAATTGCATGCTGCCAATGACTGCATTACCTTGATCGGGATAAAAAGTAAGGACTTTTCCTGTAGTGTTTTCAATGTTAAGCCCAACATTTATTTTATCTTTCATAATCTTGACGTCGCCCAGGTTAATTTTCATTCCTAGTGCTTCTGTAGATTGCTTACTAGCGTCAATCTTTTTGGAGCTGTCGTCTTTCTTCTCTTCAGTTTTTTTGTCTTTTGAATCACTGCTGCCAGTAGAGACATCGTCTGTCGACCCGCATGCTGCTAAAGCTAGAGCCAAGCCCAGAGACATGAATAAAACTAACCACTTTTTCAACCTGATTCCCCCAGTTCATATAATAGAATACCTATATATAATCGACTATAATTGTTGAAAATTCAAGGGGTGATTACCAATTTTGCTAATAATTTCATGAGGTGTGCTAAAAAAGCTAAGTTCATTTGAAAGGAAAATAACTGAAGGTTTCATTACAAGCTTCGCTTTAAAAATTAAAGTTGAACATCAGTCAACTTAACACTAAACTTTAAAAATTAAAGCGATCTGTTCAGCATTATTTAAACTAAACAAAACAATAATAAATAATTAATTCTTATCTTCATTCTTCTTTTTGAATCTCTCTTCAATAATTTTTTCGATTCCGTCAATGCGCCTTAATGCGTCAGCAAGAATCTCCTCTTTTTCACTATCAGAGAACTCCCGACCATCGACAGCGGCAAATCGGACATCATTTTGTTTGCGGAGTTCTCGGGCCTTATCTCTATAATAATCTTCTCCTCTCAGCAGAAAATCCGTGGAAACATCAAAAAAATCTGCAAACTTAACAAGAGTAGCATAATCGGGTTCTCTTTCGTTCCTTTCATACATGCTTATAGTGCTTTCAGCCAAGCCGAATTTTTGCCCTAAACTCTTTTGTGAAAGCTTTCTTTGCTTTCTTAATTGTCTTAATTGGTCGCCAAACCTCATATACATCACCTATTTAGTATAATATCACGATTCGTGACTTTTTAGAAAAAACTTCACAAAACGTCTTGACTTTACGTAATGTGCGGTTTAATATAGATTTCAGAACAACACGAAATGTAAAGGATGGTGCTAAATGAATAAACAGATCATTGGAGCTAAACTCCAAGAGCTCAGAAATAAAAAACCGCGATCTCACATCGCTGAGGCTCTGGAGATAAGCGAGAGTGCTTTAGCGATGTATGAGTCAGGTAAACGTATACCTCGTGATGAAATTAAGATGAAAATTGCTAAATACTACAACAAGTCCGTTCAAGAAATTTTTTTTACAGAACAACTTCACGAATCGTGCTTATCAGAGGTTCTAAAAAAATGCTAGGGATGAAAAAAGGATTCCCCTACAGCATAGGAGGTCAAAATTATGGATCAAAAAAAGCTGGAACAAATTAAAAATTTATTGAATGGTATGACTCAATCCGAGTGGTTCCGTGTTAAACAACATGTGGACGTACTGTTCAGTTCTAAAGCCGCCAAATTGCAGTTTGACGACCCAGAACTGTTAGAAGCTAACCTTAAACGTGAATTTAGGATGAATACTTGATTTGGATAAACATTGGGTGAATGCGATATTCAGCATTTTTGTAATAAATATTAACGTAATCTTGCTGATACATCGTGTGCTCTTCTTTAGAATTAGGGCTCCAAATTGAAGCACCTTCTTCCCACCATATGTATGGAGAAGACATAGATTCACCTATTTTGCAGTCCGGATCACTAGTCAAGTCAACCCATTCACCACAAAGGCAAGCGTAAACCTTAGTAGAAGCCATTAAATCTCACCACCTTCCATGCATATTTTACCACATGAAAGTGAGAGATTATAAAGCTCATTGTAAAGGAGGTTTTTTATATGTTCACTATGCAATACGATGAGAAATTCATTGAACAGATCGCTGCCAAAATTGCTGATAGAGCAACAGACATGCTGGTAGAGCGGCTCAGCTCTTTGAACCAGCTTCCTCACATCTTGACGAGAACTGAAGCGATGGAGGTGCTGCGGTGCGGTCCCACTAAAATGGCGGAACTGATGGCCCGTCCGGATTTTCCGGTTAACGAAGAATGTGGCAAAAAAGTCCCTACGACTTTGCTTTTTAAATGGATTGAGAGCAACACGCGTTGGGTTGCTGAGAACACCGCATACTATCAGAAAGGAGCTTCTGCATGAATAATTTACAAACATTCAAAAATGAAATTTTCGAAGTTGCAGCCAAAATTGAGAATGATCAAATCCTTTTTGATGCCGAGCAAGTTGCTCGGAATTTAGGCCTCACTACCGTTGCCAAAAGTGGCAACGTAACAATCCGATGGAGCCGTGTGAATACTTACCTTCCGGATAACTTTCCAGAAGTAGAGAAAGGTGATTTTATTCCTGAACCATTGGTGTACAAGCTGGCTTTTAGAGCATCTAATCAAATTGCCGAACAATTTCAAGATTGGTTAGCCTTTGAAGTTATACCCACAATCAGAAAAACTGGGGGATATGTCGCAAATGATGAACAGTTCATTCAGACGTATTTGTCCAACGCAGACGAAAATACCAAATTATTTTTCAAAACAACTCTTCACGCACTAAAGGAGCAAAATAAGCAAATTGAATCTATGAAGCCAAAAGCTCTTTTTGCCGAAGCCGTGGAAGCATCTGAATCATCTGTGCTTGTTGGCGAGTTAGCGAAAATCATTCAACAGAACGGCGTAAAGATTGGACCTAACAAGTTATTTCAATGGCTCCGTGATAATGGTTATTTAATTCGTAAGACAGGCGAGTCTTTCAATCTACCAACACAGCGAAGTATGGATTTGGGTCTCTTTGAAATTAAGAAGAGAACAATGAATAACCCTGATGGTTCAATTAGAACTACCCGAACGCCAAAGGTTACGGGAAAAGGTCAGATTTATTTTGTGAATAAATTCATTTCATCAGAAACAGCTTGAAACAATCTCCACAAATTTGGGGAGATTAATGTTCGAGAAAAGGACAAGCTTGTCCCTTCATTAATTAAATTTTACCAGTGAATAACTGGATATATCAGGAGGCAAACATATGGAGAACAACCCATACAATTTGCATAATCTACCCCGGATCATGCGTAGTGTCCGCAAAGCGGCAGGACTTGCACAGTATCAGATTGGTAATTTGATAGGGGGGAAAGATCAGCGGTATGTTTCGGACGTTGAAAATGGATTCAGTAAGCTTACTCCGGAATTATGCATCAAGTGGTTTGAGGCGTGCGAGGCGTACGAACATATTGATCTGGTACATTACCTTTTCAAACTTCACCCGACGACGGCGGCACCAATTGATCCAGCACTTAACGAGAGCGCAAGCGCGGCGGTAATCAATATGATTCATCAGCTTGAAGAAGCATTGCAAGCAACAAGGCATTTAGCGCGCTGGCTGGCAAACGATAGGCCAGGCCGACAACCTGAAGAACTGCCCATGGCCGATATTAAGCAGATTTTTGATCTAATTCCGGCAAACAAAACGCTGATATATTCGCTGGCCCGTAGTCATGGACTGAACATGAAGGAACTGGCTGAAAGGTGGACACGGAAAGCGCTAATGAGTCAGGTTGCAATGGCGAAAACAGAAGAAAGGCAGGCGGTGCTGGTATGAAGATCAATCAGTTTCTTAAATCGGATGCAGATTCAGCAAAAAGAAAAATCGAGTCGGCGGAAGAGCTCTCTATCATGCTATCGGAGGCGTTACGGGATGGCGATTATGAAGAAGCTATCAGTCTTGCAGGGAGCATCAAGGTTCTTACAGAGGATATCAGCCGACTGGCGAATAAAGGGCGCTTACATCAAACCGTTTTAAATATGGCGGCCCGAGGGATTCACCTGAGTGTTGTAAGTAGGTGTTCACAATGAATATTGAAAATCCAATGGTCTTGAACAACTGGCATGACAAGGCGACTGAACCGGAAACAAAAAAGGACTTTTTCGGGGATGAAGTAACGTCAGCAGATAATTATGTAATCGACAGCGGCGAGATGATTTTACAAGACAATCTTAAACGCTATTTAAAGGAACAACTCGGATTTAGGTTTCATTCAGCGCAATAAAAAAGCCCACTTGGCAGAGTGGACTAGGTAAGGCGTTTTGGTAATTGATTGTATTCCTATTATACCAAAACGCCCCATAAAAAACAATGGAGGTTTTATACATGGCTAAACGAATAACAGCATCTTTCAGTGACCGGGCGGACGATCAACAGCGCCTGAGAGAAGTCGGCGGCTCAATCATGTTCAGTAAAGGCAAACCCATATTTTCCTTCCCGTCAATGGACGCATACCGAGAATGGCAGCGGCTTGGTGCGGAAGCATACAAAAGAAAGGCAGGGATTATTTAATGCAAGCAGAGGTTTTCGCTTCGACAGCGGACATGAGTCGGGACGAATGGCTTCTTGAGCGACGGAAGGGCATCGGCGGTTCAGATGCCTCCGTAATCTTGGGGTTAAACAAATGGAGAACCGCATTTGAATTATGGCTGGACAAAACGGGACAAGTCCCGGTCAGTGAGTCAGCCAGTGAGGCGGCTTACTTCGGCTCAATCCTTGAGGACATTGTCGCAAAAGAATTTGAAGTGCGGAGCGGGAAAAAAGTTAGGCGTAAAAGGTCCATGCTGAAGCATCCTGAACATGATTTCATTTTGGCGAATATTGACCGAATGATCGTTGGAGAAAAGGCCATTCTGGAATGTAAGACCACATCGGAATACAACTTGAAAGAATGGGAAAATGACGAGATCCCTGCTGACTATATTGTTCAGGTCCAGCACTATCTTGGAGTGCTTGGTCCCGAGTATAAAAAAGCATACTTTGCTGTTCTGATCGGCGGCAATAAATTCGTCTGGAAAGAAATTGAGCGGGATGATGAATTAATCGAAATGATATTCACTGCCGAAGTCGAGTTTTGGAATACTGCGGTGTTGGGTGGGGTTGCTCCCGCATTGGACGGATCAAGCGCAGCAGAAGAATATCTGAAAAAAAGGTATGCGGAAACGGAAAGCAACAAGGTTATTGATCTTACAGCGGTAAACCGTGAACGGATAAAGCAGTATTTGCAATTAAAGGAAAGCATCGCTGAATTGCAATTGCAGGCGAAAGAATTAGAAAACCAAATCAAGCACGAAATGAAGGAAGCAGAATACGGATTCATTGGAAACTATCAGACCAGCTGGAAACCGGTTATAACTAACCGGATCGACACTAATAAACTGAAAGAGCAGTTTCCAGATGTATATGAGAAAGTCACAAAAGAAGTTCAATACAGACGCTTTGGAATTAAGGAGGTTAGCTAAATATGGCTACAAATGAATCACTTAAAAATAACATTCAAAAACAGAATAACGCGCCAGGGCAGCCGCAGGGAACAACGATGAAAGGCCTGCTTTCTTCTCCGGCAGTCATGAACCGGTTTGAAGAAGTTCTGGGGAAAAGGGCGTCTCAATTCACAGCATCAATTTTAAGTCTGTACAACAGTGAAAATACTCTTCAAAAAGCAGAACCTATGAGTGTAATTTCATCGGCTATGGTGGCGGCAACGCTTGATCTGCCAGTGGATAAGAACTTGGGTTATGCCTGGATCGTTCCGTATAAAGGGCGCGCGCAATTTCAGCTTGGTTACAAAGGATACATTCAGCTTGCTTTGCGGACAGGCCAATATAAATCTATCAATTGCATACCTGTCCATAAAGGAGAATTGCAAAAGTGGAACCCACTAACCGAGGAAATAGAGATTGATTTTGAAAAACGGGAATCAGATGCGGTTATTGGCTACGCTGCTTACTTTGAGCTTTTAAACGGTTTCCGGAAAACAGTGTATTGGACAAAGACGCAAGTAGAGAAACACAAAAAGAAGTTTAGTAAGTCGGACTTTGGCTGGGGCAAGGACTGGGACGCAATGGCGCTTAAAACCGTTCTTAAATCCATGCTTAGTAAATGGGGGATTCTCTCCGTTGAAATGCAAAAGGCAGTCATCGAGGATAACGAGGAACGTGAGCGGATTGACATTACTGACGCAATGGCAGAGCCAGAGATTATTGATGCTGAAGCACCGGAAGAAAAGCCAAGCGCGCAGAATGCTGATCCTTTTGATGGTAAGCCTGTTGATATTAGTGAAAATGACCTGCCATTTGATTAAGGTTGGCATCCCTTTCTGTTACAAGTGGATGACGGAAGGGGCACCAAATCGCGCCCAGCTGTTCCGTGATTATGTCGAAGGCTATCTCAGAACAAATGAACCTGGCTTACGTTTAGTCCGCATCAGCGGCATGACAGCACTGTGTGAAAGGAAGTAGGTGAGCCATGAACTACCTGAAAGAAATGAACGGCTTCATGAATTGGTTAGAAACGAATCCGTTGTCTGCAACAACACAAGCGTTATGGTTCCATCTGATGCACATCAACAATAAAACCGGGTGGCGGGAGTGGTTCACCACTTCAAATACCACTCTTCAAGCCAAAATAGAAATCACAGAAGCAACACTAATAAAGCATCGAAAAATTCTAATCGAGCTCAAACGAATAGAATATGAGCCGCAGGGGAGAAAGGCCGGGAAATACAAACTGATCTCTTTTGAAAATCCAGTGCGTAATGAGGAAACAGAGAACGGTAAAGCAGATATACCAGACGCAGCATCGCCAAAAGAATCAGCGCCAAAAGCACAGCAGGAGGTTGACGAAAAAATGAAAAACGCATTTGAACTATTCGAAAACAAAACAGCCCGCACAATTGGCACAATGGAGGTTCAGCGGCTCGGGTATATGGTGGATGATTACGGCGAAGAGAAAGTCATGGAAGCAATGAAACAGGCTTTCAGAAGCAAGGGCAACAACGTCAATCTGAATTACATTGAAGCAATCCTCTCAAACCCATTCAGCCAGAGACGAAAGGAGAAACAGCAGTATGGAAGCTCGCAAAACGCAAGATATGGACGCGGCAATGAAGGCCATTCTAACCAAGCTCCGGGATCGGTCAGCAGCATCTTCAGTGGGACAGGCCGCCTCAGAAGAAAAGGCTGAATACGAGTGCTCTGACTGCAAGGATAAGGGCATTATCGTTTACCGGATTCACCAAGACACAGAGCGTCAGCTGAGAAAAGAGCATAAGACAATGGAAAGCCTGGCCCCCGATCAAATGGTAAGAGAAGAGGATTATCTTGCGGGGAAAGTATGCTTGCCGGATAAGGCCCGGGAATGGAAAACCACATTTTCAAAGCAATGTGAGTGTGTAAAACGGAAAAAGATCGCCCGGCTTATGAAGGCCAGCGGCATCACGGAGGAATTCGAAAAGCTCCTTTTTGGAAACTTCATTAAAGACGGGAAGCCGGACATGATCAAGGACGCTTATGAGTGCGCGGTGGAATACTATAAGGATTTTCAGAGCATCAAGGGGAAACGTTCAAACAGTATCGCTTTGCTCGGGCAGCCGGGCAGTGGAAAAACGCACCTGTTAACGGCGATCATGAACAACCTGATCAAGAAAAAATCAATTTACTGCATGTATTTCCCGTACGTAGAGGGAATGGGCGATCTGCGGAATGACTTTGACCAGCTGGAAACAAAGCTCGACGCCATGCGAAAAGCTGAGGTCCTGTTCATTGATGATTTATTCAAGCCAGTGAAGGGGGAGCCGCGGGCGACGGATTGGCAAGTGGAACAAATTCAATCGGTTGTGAATTATCGTTACTTGAATCATAAGCCTCTGCTAATCTCTTCCGAACTCGACACGGGTGAACTTTTGGATATTGACGAGGCGCTGGGCTCCCGGATTCATCAAATGTGCAGAGATTACACGGTGATCATTAAGGGCGACCGGATGCAATTAAATCATAGGTTAGGAGATTGGGAATGACCGAAAAAGCGAACTTCACAGCAACCGGCGGCATGTATCTGTTCGGGCCCGCCGAGCAATCGGCCGGCCAGGACCTTACCCCGGCGATCCGGGTGCTTGAGGAAAAAATCAAACAAATGGAGCTGATGCACAGTGCTTAAAGCGGTTATTCTGCTTCCGGCCATCATCTTCACGGCGCCATACAAGGAAAAGCAGATTCAGCACTGGGAACAAATTGACGGGAGGTAACGACGGCAAGCGGAAACGGGCCGATAAGGAAATAGTCAGAGATATGGAGGCGGAAGAATGAGAGAGATTAAGTTTCGGGCTTATCATACAGAGAAAAGAGACGGTCAAGAATTTCCGCGAATGCTTGACTGGGATGAACTTCTCAATAATGACGAAGAGGAGTTAGCTTGTTATTTCAAAAACGAGTTTTCAAATGTATCACCTTTAATGCAATACACCGGATTGAAGGACAAAAACGGCCGGGAGATTTATGAGGGAGACGGCTTTATAGCAAAACATAAATCAGGAAAGGTTCATAAGGGAACGGTCAAATATGACTTATCGTTTGTTTTCGATATTAAGGATTTTGAAGAATTGTTCATTAATGGCGTAGGAGCCGTGAAAACTAACCGTAACTTTAATATTCATTCGTTTGTTGAATGGTTTGATGAATTTGAAGTCATCGGAAACATTTATGAAGATCCAGAGCTTTTGGAGGCCTCACATGCCAGCAAATAAATACGGAGCCAGAAAAACACAGGTGGACGGCATCACGTTCGATAGCCGGGCTGAAGCCAAATACTATGAACAGCTGAAATGGCTCAAGATGAGCAAGCAGATCAAAGATTTTAAGCTGCAGCCGCGGTTCCTGCTTCAAGAGGCATTCAAAAAGAACGGCAAGACTTTTCGGAAGATTGAATATATTGCAGACTTTGAGGTTCATAACCTTGACGGCAGTATCGAGATCATTGATATCAAGGGCGTGGAAACAAAGGAATTTGCCATCAAACGCAAGCTGTATGAGCGGCTTTACGAGACGCCACTCAAGGTGCTGGCGCTGGATAAGGCACTCGGCTTCATTGAGCTGGACGAGCTGAAAAAACTCAAAAGAAAGGCGGGGAAGACCACTGCAAAACGTGGTAATCGCAGACGATCGGCCGTTGTGGGTGCAGGAAGAAGATAAGCTCATGGCCTGCATGACGCTCTGTTCCGATTACAAACGATGCGCCAGCCGGATGGGAGCGGATTGCAAAAAGCTTGGAGGTTCAGAAATTCCCAAAATCAATTCAGGAGGTTATCGCTATGCAAGAAAAAATCAATCCATATAAGCCTGGTCCAGTTAAGAAGTGGAAAATGACGCCGGAGCAATTGGCAGCTTACGTCGAAAAGCATCCGATCATCTACCGCGAGGAATTAAAGCCATCTGCCGGCGTAAAGATGCGGCTTCCGTCGTAAAACGTAAAAAAGCACCGACGCCGTGGCCCCGATGCTCTGATATGAACTGGTACTTCTATCATAGCACAGGGGGCGGCCAGAGTGAACAAGCCAACAGAAATAAAAAATCATGAAACAACTATTCAGCAAAGCATCGAGCCGGGGAAAGTCCGCATCATCGTTTTAGATGGCACTGAAGGGACTGCTCATCTAATGGACGCCCCGGAACACGGTAAAACAATCATTCAAACAATAAAAGGCGGCCTGGCTCGTTGTGATTACGAGATCGGCCACAAATTCAAATAGCAGGGGTTTCCCCTGCGGGGGAGGAACGGGCATGGATAAATTACAGGAAATTAAAGCGCGTATTTCAAAATTAAAAGGCTATGAAAATGCTAAGTCAACAGATCAATACTGGATGACTAAAGAACATGTTGATTTTCTGATTGATAGAACTGAACTGTCTGTTAAGCAGCAGGCAATCATTGAGGAACACCAACGCCAGCAGGAAGTCACGGTCAATCAGTTTCGGCAGGCGCGGGAAGAGATTCAGCGGCTTACTAAGGAAAAAGAACACTATCGAAAATCTCTCGATATAATAGCCGGAAATCCTAAAGTTGATTCTCTTGAAATAGCTGAACATATTGCAACTCAGGCACTGGAGGGGGCTGCGGAATGATGCCATTACAAGTAGAACTGCAACGGAACGTGAAGGCCACGAAGGACGAAGCAATGACCGTCGAGCAGGCGGCCGAGCTTTTAAAGGTTCACCCGGACTACATCCCGACGCTTGTCGCTCGTTCTGACGATCTCAAAATGATCGGCGATACCATTATCGCTAAACGGGATAAAACAAGTATCTGGCTGGTCGGGGCATGCGTGGGGCTTTTCTTCTTCGCTGTCGCTGTCCTGCCGGGATTGATGGGGTGACGGGATGATCAAGCAACAACTGGGACTTTTCAGAGAAATCATTGTCGATAACTTCGCGGGCGGAGGCGGAGCCAGTACCGGAATTGAATTGGCTACCGGGCTTTCGGTGGACATTGCGATTAACCATGATCCGGCGGCCATTGCCATGCACCAGGTAAACCACCCGGATACAGAACATTATTGTGAGTCTGTTTGGGAAGTAGACCCAAGGGAAGCAGCCAAGGGGCGGCCGATTGGTTTAGCCTGGTTCTCCCCGGACTGCAAGCATTTTTCGAAAGCCAAGGGCGGCAAACCCGTTGAGAAGAGCATCCGGGGGCTTGCATGGGTAGCGGTCAGGTGGGCGGCAACGGTAAGTCCGCGGGTAATCATTCTTGAAAACGTCGAAGAATTTAAGACGTGGGGGCCTCTTGGGAAAGATGGAAGGCCGGACCCGGACAAAAAAGGATATACGTTCCGTTCCTTTGTCAGAGCGTTAAACAGACACGGATATAAAGTCGAATGGAAAGAGCTGAAGGCGTGCGACTACGGCGCCCCGACAATACGGAAAAGGCTGTTCTTAATCGCTCGGCGTGACGGGCGGCCGATCATATGGCCCGAGCCGACACATGGCGATCCAAAAAGTGCGACAGTGAAGTCCGGAAAGCTTAAACCGTGGCGGACTGCCTCCGAGATTATGGACTGGTCACTGGAAACGCCGTCAATTTTCAACAGGAAAAAGCCTCTTTCAGAAAATACAATGCGGCGCATCGCTCGAGGTATACAACGTTTTGTCATTGACAGTAAAAAACCTTTTGTTATAGGGGAGCGCGGTAATTCACTCATTCAAATGGGATACGGCGATCCGGAAGGCCGGCGGGTGCTCGATCTGAAAAAACCACTCGGCACCATAACGGCCGGCGGCAATAAATTCGCCATTGCCACAAGTCACTTGATCAAGCTCCGCGGCACATGCAGAGACGGCCAAACGGTGACGAACCCAATGCCAACAATAACGGCGGGTGGCCTGCACGTTGGCGAAGTCAGGGCTTTCCTGACGAAATATTACGGGTCAGATACGGGGCAGGCTCTCAGTGACCCTCTGCATACAGTCACCACAAAAGACAGATTCGGCCTGGTCACGATTAAAGGTGAAAACTATCAGATCGCCGACATTGGGATGAGGATGCTTCAGCCTCATGAATTATTTGCGGCTCAGGGATTCCCGACTAATTACGTGATTGATAGAGATATAAACGGTGTAGCGTATTCGAAAAAGAAACAGATTGAGCGATGTGGTAACGCAGTTCCGCCGCCCTTCGCCGAGCAGCTTGTCAGGGCAAACCTTCCTGAATTCTGCGTAAGTGAACATATGACCAAGTTTACAAGACTAAAGGCTAATTAGGAGGGAATAGTGTGACTTTACTTGATGACATCGGCTTCACAGAGGAGCAATATCGAGAGCTTCGTGAACGCGGTATGTCTGATACGGAAATAGCGAGAGAGGAACTCCATTGCTCTCCATCCACTCTTTCCGTCTGGAAAAAGGCTAACGGGATAGTAATCCAGAAACCGTATCGCCTGTTCACTCTGGAAGAATGGACGGAGCTTCGTAACCAGAATTGGACACACTTCCAAATTGCGCGGCATTTCGGTTTCGAATGTATTGATACTTATTTTTATCATGGAAGAAAAATAGGCATCCCGCGTAAACGGAGAAGGGAGAAAGTTGAATCATGAATCTACAAAAAATGTTCGAAATGCAGAAGGTGCTTGATGATCGGATCATCAAAGAAAAGGGGCTTGAGGGACAGGACTTGCTGCCGAACCTCATCCTCGCTCTACAGGTTGAGCTTGCCGAGTGTGCGAATGAATGGCGCGGCTTTAAGCATTGGAGCAATAACAGGGAGCCGCGTACGAAAATAGAGCATTTTTGTTCAACGTGTGATGGCACTGGCGATGAAAACCACGATATTAACTTGCAATATCTCGAAGAAGGACATGCAACTGAACCATATTCCGAATGCCAAGACTGCAACGGCTCTGGAAAGTTAGGTGAAACAAATCCTCTGCTTGAGGAATACGTGGACTGCCTGCATTTTATCTTGAGCATCGGGAATCACATTGATTATAAAATCGTCTCTGCTAAAGAGTTACAAGTGTTCTTTTGTGAAGTTAATCTGACAGAACAATTCGCCTCATTATTTGAGGAAATCGTATATATGGCACAAGCAGCGAGAGGTCATTCTCCAGCGGAGCAATCATTGGCGAGGTACAGGTATGAATCTCTATTTCAAATATTCATAGGCTTGGGAGTAATGCTCGATTTTACCACGGAACAGATCGAAGCGGCTTACATGGAGAAAAACGCCGTCAATCATCAGCGGCAGCAGGAGGGGTACTGATGAACCACACTGACAACCCGACTAAAAGAAATGAAATGAACTCTCATGAATTAATAATGAAGCTACGAGAACGACACCAAATGGAAATTTTCTCATCAAACGAACTATGGTGCGTACACCTTTTCGAACTTGATATTTGTCCCAATGACATCGGAATTTCTTGTGACTTTGAAACAAGTGACGAAAGTCTACACGACGCTCTCACAGAAGCGTTGGAATGGTCTTTTGACAGACACTATAGAAAAGGGGAAGAATTTCCTTATGTTTTAGTTGGTAAAAATGATGAAGATGAGGACACGGAATGAACGAATACACCGAATGCCCGGAATGCGGGAACGACCAGATTATTGATTATGGAGAAATGGCGGTTGAGTATGAAACCTCAGTTAAAACAGGGAAGCTGTTGAAACGGAATAAAGAAGGGCATTCAATATGGTGCGCGCAAAAGTGCCGTTGCGGTTGGGATAGTTATTCCGAAAAATATGAGTGAGGAGGGCGCGGAGTGAAGGATATTGGAAGAAACAAAATGATGAAAAATGAATCAGTTTCAGTTATTGACGCAATTAAATGCCCGCATTGCGAGTATTTAATGGACTATGACCCTTATCTTGATGAATACGAGATGTCAGGCGAATTCGAAATGGATTGTGAGAAGTGCCGCAAGCCTTTCCATGTCAATTTTTGCAGTTCGTTTCATTTCACTTCTGAAAAACTAAATGGAGTAACCGAAAGGACGAAGGATTAATAACTATGAAAAAACTATTAAAATCAATCATTCTATCAGCAACTTTACTTATGGGAGCGGCGGCCGTTGCGCCGTCTGCTTCCGCGGAATGGTCCGGCTGGCAAAATGAATCCGGGTACAGCGGCCGGGTGTTTACGGATGCTGCGACATACACGACCGGCGCCTCAACGGTGGACTGGAAAGCCGAGAAAAAAGGAGCAGAAACACTTTATTACACGGCCGGCGTATACAAGAAACGCAGCGGCGGCGGGCTGACTGATACGAATTTAGTACAGCGGGGCAGCTTCAAAACGGCAACGCCTCTGAAATCATTCAACGTGAAAACGATCTGGAATAAGACCGGGAAAGGAACCTATGTCATCCAGCTTGACTGCTATTCTGATTCCGGCAAGCGGAACTATATCGGAACATTTGAATCAGCTAAATTCTATGTGAAGTAATCAAAAATCAATAAGCCCAATTGTTGCGAGTAAAATGAATCATTTCCCTAAACGATTTTACAAATTTATTGATAATTTTACAAATTCAGTTGATTTTTTCGGGACGAATGTTACAATAATATGGAAAATAAAAGGGGAGATTTATATGTTGAAAGTAAGAAAAAGTATTTTTGCTGTAGTCTTTAGTGCTATTCTATTGATTCCAATTGGGGCATTAGCTGCAAGCTATAGTCCGAAGTTCGATTTTTATCATCAATTTACTACACCAAATTATAGTATGGGTGGTTCTAATATTAAGTTGACAGCACATGCCCATACAGATGGAAAAGCAATTAAATTTAACATTAATGTTCGAAGGGTTACAGGTTGGTTTAGTGATGAATCAATTGGTACAAAGTCTTTCCCCGGGAATGCTACATCAACTGAAACTTATAAAAACAACAAAAGTGGAAAGTATTTTTTGAAATTCACAAAAACCAATAATGGAATCCCTACACAAGGTTGGGTAGATATGAGAAACTAAGAACAAATAATTTGAAAAGTGGGGATTATTTGTGATTCGTGGAACCTTACCTTTATTTTTGTCGGTCGTTGCTTATTTGCTCTTTCTCATTTACAGAGTAATAGCTCGTCTAGTCTTGAAAAAAAATAAGTGGGATTTTGAAAAGCATATCATTGTTTTCGCGACATTCATTTATTTTGGAGCATTAATAGCTGTTACATTGTTCCCTTTGCCAATCAGTAGTGTTGATATACAAGAAACTAAAAACATGGGTGAACATAATAACTTTGTTCCTTTCAAAAGCATGGCTTCAACTTTTAGTCTTGGAAGTTTATTTATAATTACTCGTACACTCGGTGGAAACTTAATTCTTTTGTCGCCGCTAGGAGTATTTCTACCTGTTTTATCAAAGAAATTTTGTAAATTAAAACGTTTGATAATAGTAGGATTTTGTGTGTCTCTTCTTATTGAAATATCACAATTAACAATCTCAAGTATAATTGGGGCTACATATCGAACTTTTGATGTTGATGATCTAATATTAAATACTTTAGGTATTGCCGTGGGATATGCCTTTTACAAACTTATATATCCAATGTTGCGAAAAGAGTTATTTGAATTTGAGAAAGAATCAATATAACCAGCAATATTTTCTTGAAAATTGAACTATGTCCAAGACGGAAAGCCTGCGGACACTGATCACTGCACAGAATCACTGTGCTCTGATTGGTGTCCGTTTTTTATTTGAGCGGAGGGATGACATGAAGCAGGAAAAGAAAAAGCCCAATAAAAACACGCAGGAGCGCTCAGATCGTTTCTGGCAACAAATGATGAACACGAACATGCAAACACTTAAACGAGGCAAGGGCGGCGCATTTAAGCGCAAATAAAGGGAGGAATCAGAATGCAAGATTTAATCATTGAATACAAACGAGCTTTAAGAGAATCAAGAAAAATGTATCGGCTCTACAAAGATACGGCTGAAGTCAATCTGACGGCTGAACAGATTAACGACAAAAAGATTATCAGTAGCATGATCAGCGATATTGAATTCACTCTTGAATGGCTGCAGAACGGAAGACAGCCGGGCGCCCGCCGAGGTGCTGACAGAAGAGACGCATATCAAAGGACGATTCTTGCTGATCCGCGCTTAATTGATGCGCTGCCGGAAGAATATGCAATCGTTCAAGAGGCTGAGGGAGAGGTAAGTGATTGGGATAAGGAAAGAATCGCTGATGCCCTATCCGTGCTTACCGAAAGAGAAAAAGACATTTTCATGATGCACGCTGTGCAAAACATGTCATTCGAAGAGATAGCGCAGATATTGGGGATTAAAAAAGGAACCGTGCAGAAGAACATCGAACGTTCCCGCCTGAAAATGAAAAATAGAGCAGATCACAGCCTATTCTGTTTAGCGTGAATAGGCTCTTTTTTATTGGAGAAATAATGAAAAAAGCCCATTAAATTACTTGACGTGAGTAAATAAACGAGGTATAATTAAAGTATAGAAAGGAGGGAAAGAAAGTGGCTGAAATCGCATTGGTACTGGGGATTATCCTCACAACTCTCACAGTTGTTGAAAAAGTCCTCATCATCAGGGAAAAGCTTAAAACAAAAAAGCCCAAAATCAAAAAACGCAGACGTCCAAGAAAGCGCAGATGATTTTGAGCCGAGGGAGAAGGTAGCGCTTCTCCCTTGCTCCAAGTATAGCAAATGCGGCGACTAAAGAAAAATACCTGAAAGCCAGCCACTTTCAAAAAAATGAAAAGTGTACAGTCCACCACCGATATTGTTGTTCTTCTCGCTCTGGCGTATATGCTGTTTTTCCGTCAGGATGTGGCAGCGGGACCATTGAAAACGGCTCTCGACATTAGCCTGATCATTTTATTTGTTGTTTCGATCATCGAGAAAGCATTTTCCCTTTACTTGAAATATCGCGAGAAAAAAGGATGATTCAAAAATGTACAAGCCTAAAGAGCGTGACGCAATCAAGAAATTCCTGAATGAAGAGATACTCAATACAAGTGAAGCGCTTGAGATATTGGGGTTCACCCGTCAGTATCTGAACCAGTTAGTAAAAACCGGGGAATTGGAGCCGATGAAAGAAATGCCCCGGGACAGACTTTTTCTGAAAGAGGATATTTTGGATTTCCAAAAACATAGGCGGAAATGAGCACCCTGTCAAAAGGGTGTTTTTTCGTCTTACGACTGCCACCTATTTATGAAGGGCGCTTTCGTTCGACAAATTTTGCAAATAGTTCCTTTATCACACTCCTTAACCGATAATAAGGAAGGGGTGATTTAATGGATTTAGAAAAACACAAAAAAAATATTGTTAATATTCAATGCAAGTTTGGATTTGATATCAGAACAGAAGGGACAGCTCTTTATGCTCGATTTGGTGATGAGGAATATTTGATAACTTCGAGACATTTAATATTTGAAGATATTGGGCAACCTAAAAAACGATTTAATTCAGAAATAATAAAAGCTAAACGCGTCAATGAACAGAATACAATTGCAACAGCTGTGTTATGTCAAGAATTTGGAAGCCCTGATTATGATATTTTTATCGCCGGTGATGATCTTGAAGATGTAGATTTGGCTGTTATATCTCTTGAACATAAGCAGACCGAAGATTTCAGAGAAGCACTTCGGAAAGATGGGTACACGCCTTTTTTATTAAAGGAAAATTACGAATCACTAGTTGAAGGATCGGATATATTTACGGTTGGTTTCCCTGATGTCCCATCTTCAATATCAAGAATAACACCCGAATTTGGTGTGGCGTTAGAAGAAACTACAATTGTTTCTCGTCCTGTGTTTAGTTTTGGAAGAATAGCAGCTTATGATGAAGTTGATGCTTATTTTTGGGGGGATATTAGCGTAAGTGCTGGGAGTAGTGGTGGTCCAGTGTTTGATAGTAACGGTAGTTTAATTGGAATAGTACAAGGCCAATCTAAAACCTACTCAACAAATGCCGGAATTGAAATAGTAACTAGAGGTCTATTTACTAGTATTGTTAAAGCAAAATATATAGTTAAATTGATAAATGCTTTTAAAGAGCTAAAATTCTGTGATTCGTGAAGACTTCATAAATCTACAGAAATGACACCGTTCCAATCGAATGGTGTTTTTTTTATGTTCTCTGTAAACTGATTCCGGTAAATCTCAGAAAAACAATTGGCGGTTAATGGTCTGAGTGCGGCGTCGGTTTAGAGGGAATATCTTTTCCAAAACAAACACGAATCAGAAGGGGGCGGCGGTGAATGTAGATGGCTGAAAAGCACATTCAGGCGTATAAGGATTACGTCAAAGGCATGAAATATAAGGACCTTGCTGAGAAATACGGGGTGTCGGTGAACACCATTAAATCGTGGAAGCAGCGGCATGGTTGGGAAAGGAAAAAGGGTGCACCCCCTGAAAAAAGTGTGCACACAAAAATAGGCGGGCAACCCGGCAACAAAAACGCATTAGGAAATAGCGGCGGGGCGGCTCCGGCAAGAAATCAAAATGCTGTATCACATGGGTTCTTCTCAAAGTATCTGCCGGAAGAAACTCTGTCCATTATGGAAGAGATTCAGGAGCGTTCGCCTGCTGATATGATATGGGATCAGATTCAGATCCAATACGCGGCTATTCTACGGGCGCAAAAGATCATGTTCGTTTCTGATAAGGAAGAAATGATTAAAGAATTGAAAAAGAAAAGGTCCCTAATATCTGAGGTCAGCGAAATTGAAGAGGAAGAGTATGAATTCCAATTTGCTTGGGATCGTCATGCTACATTCCTGAACGCTCAATCTCGGGCAATGGGTGAGCTCCGGAGTCTGATCAAGCAGTTCGACCAGCTGGCGCATGAGCAAGATGAACGGCGCCTTAAATTGGAACAAATGCGCTTAAATATCGAGAAAACACGGAACGAAGTCGAGAAAGACGCTCCAAAAGACAGCGGCGTGACGATCATTGATGATATAGGAAGTGAAGACGTTGACGAAGGTTAAGCGAATATCGGACATCGTAACGCCGAAATTCCGTTCGTTCTGGGCGGCAGCCAACAGTCACAAATATCTTCGGTATGTCTTAAAGGGAGGCCGTGGCTCTTCGAAATCGACGCATATTGGCACCCGAATAGTAAACGACATGATGAAATACCCGGTCAGTACACTTGTGGTGCGGAAAGTCGCCAACACATTAGGGGAATCGGTTTTCGAGCAGCTTAAAGAGGCAATTGATCTGCTGGGCGTGGGTGAATACTGGCATGTCAATAAATCGCCGATGAGGCTCACGTACAAACCCAGGGGAAACAGCATCATTTTCAGGGGTGCGGACGATCCGGCAAAAATCAAGTCACTCAAGATCGCAAAATTTCCGGTTGCCTTCCTGTGGGTCGAAGAGCTGGCCGAATTTAAACTTGAAGAAGAAATTTCAATGATCGAAAATTCCGTCCTGCGGGCTGAACTCCCGGACGGTCTTTTTTATGCTTTTTATTATTCATACAATCCGCCGAAAAGAAAGCAATCGTGGGTTAACAAAAAATATGAATCTTCATTCGTACCAAAGAACACATATATCCATCATTCAACATATCTCGAAAATCCTTATATCTCAAAAGCCTTTAAGGAAGAGGCTGAGATCGTTAAGGAACGGAACCCACTAAAGTACAGATGGGAATATCTCGGCGAAGCGTTAGGGAGTGGTGTTGTGCCATTTGATAATTTGAAAATCGAGAACGGCTGCATTACTGATGAAATGGTTCGTTCATTCGACAACATCCGGCAGGGCGTTGACTTTGGATATGGTCCTGATCCTCTCGCTTACGTCAGGTGGCACTATGACAAGAAGCGGAACAGTATCTATGCGATTGATGAGCTTTATGATCAAAAGGTTTCCAATAGAGAGCTGGCAAAATGGATCAGGTCAAAAGGATATGAGAGTCAGGAAATTACTGCTGACAGTGCCGAGCCTAAGAGTATTGATGAACTGAAAATCGATCACGGTATCCGACGCATAACAGGCGCGAAAAAAGGACCTGACTCGGTTCAATATGGCGAGGAATGGCTTGATGATTTAGACGCCATTATCATTGATCCGTTGAGAACTCCTAATATCGCCCGGGAATTCGAGAATATCGACTATCAGACTGATAGAGATGGCAATCCGAAGGCGCGGCTTGAGGACGCTGACAACCACACTATAGATGCCACTCGTTATGCTTTTGAACGGGATATGAAGCGGCCGGGCGTACGGGTCATGACGAGATAAAAAGAAAGGAGCTGATTTCTATTGTATCCAATAACCCCAACACACACAGAAGAGCTGTTGAAAATCATTGAGGACAGTGCAGAAACATCAGATACTCTGCCGGACACTACGGTTATTCAAAAGATGATTGATAAACACGAATTAGATCGTGACCGAATGCTTGAGGGCGTCGCATATTACATGAATCAGGCCGACATAAAAAAAAGACTGCGCTATTTCTATGAGGATGGCGTACGCAAAATAGATACGGAAAAGCCCAATAACCGTATTTCTCATAACTGGCACAAGCTGCTGGTCCAACAGAAAGTGCAATATCTGGTCGGGAAACCAATCACTTTTAATGCTGAAGATTCAAAGTTCTTGGAGCTGGTCAACGACTTTGTAAACGAAGATTTTGATGACGTAATGAATGAGCTTTTGAAAAACGCCAGTAATAAGGGCAGTGAATGGCTCCACCCGTTTGTTGATGAAGACGGGAAATTTGATTTTATCCGGATTCCTGCTGAAGAAGTCATTGCGGTATACGATACAACGAAAAAGAGGAAGCTTCTGTATGCAATCAGGTATTATGATGTGAAAAACATTGATGATGAATACACTCGTAAGGTCGAATTGTATACGGATGAGCAGATATTCTACTACGTAATGCACGATGGCACTCTCGTTCTTGATTTTGACTACGAACGAAACCCGGAGAGTCATTTTTATTTAGGTAATGCCGGGTATGGATGGGGAAAAGTCCCCTTAATCGAGTTCAAGAACAATGAAGAAGGCGTCAGCGATCTTGTTTTTTACAAGGATTTAATTGATCAATACAACAGCAACATTTCAAATAACGCAAATACTTTTGATGAAATGCAAGACTTCATTTACATCCTTAAAAACTTCGGCGGTCAAAATTTGAGCGAGTTCATGACAAATCTACGTTATTACAAGGCCGTTGAAGTCGGTTCGGATGGCGGAATGGATATGAAAACTGCTGAAGTACCGATTGACAGCGCGAACACCCACCTTGACCGACTTGAAGAAAATATATACCGGTTCGGGCAGGGAGTTAACAATAATCCTGACAAAGTGGGAAATTCACCGACGAACGTTGCAATTAAAAACCTATATTCTTTACTTGATCTGAAGGCAAATGAAGCTGAGAGGAAATTCCGTCCGGCTTTGCATGCCTTCTTTTGGTTTTTTACTGAATATTTGCGGATGACCGGCCAAGGGGAATACGATCACACTCTCTTACAAATGACATTCAATCGTTCACGTATGACCAATGAACTTGAAGAGGTGCAGATGGGTAATCAAAGCACTGATTTAAGCAAAGAAACCCGTCTCGCTCATCATCCATGGGTTGACGATGTAGAAGCTGAAATGAAGCGAATTGAATCTGAAGAAATCGAATACAGGAACAGCATGCCGCCGTTAACGGATGTGGAAACAGACGCGGGCGGTGATGAAGATGAACCAGAATGATATTGATAAGTACCTGGACGACATGATCACTGAGGATGCTCAGAAGATTGATGTCGTTTTTGCGTCTCGCTTAAAGGAGATCAATGCACAAATTGCCCGGCTGTATGCGAAGTACAGCAAGGACGGCCAGCTTACTTTTGCCGATGCCAACAAATACAATCGTCTGAACAAGGAAATGGAGAGGATGGCCGAGGAATCTCACAAGGCTTTCAAAACCATTCTGACAATTGTTGAGGCATTAGCAGCCAAGCAGTTTTTAGAGAATTACATGCGTTCTGCTTATCTATTTGAATTGGAATCTGTGGTAAACTTGGGTTTTAGCATCCCGACAGCCGAAGTCATTCGGCAGGCCATTCTAAACCCTATAGCCGAATTGACTTTGTCAGCGATATACAGGCGACATCGAGACGATTATGTCCGACAGATTCAAATTTCCGTCGCTCAGGGCCTGCAAGCGGGGGAGGATTATTCAAAGATCGCCCGCCGCATTGAAAGAGCGACGGAATTCGCGCGCAGAAAAGCCCGTGACGTAGCGAGAACAGAAGCTCATAGGGTACAAGTGTCGGCGAGGATGGAAAGCGCTGAGAAGGCCTCAAAACGGAGCAATCTTGAAAAAATGTGGAATGCTACCCTTGATCTTAAAACACGAGCCGGGCACAGGAAACTGGACGGCAAGACTGTTGAACGAAATGGGCTATTCAAATCTATTTACGGCGGCGTCGGCCCGGCTCCGGGGCACATGAATAATGCGAAAGATGACATAAATTGCCGTTGTACGATTGCTTTTAAAGTAAACGGCGTGCTGCCGGATACGAGAAGGGCGAGGGAAGGCGGCAGCGGGGCAGGCCAAACAATCCCATACCAAGCCTATGAAGAGTGGTACAAATCCATTGAGGAAAAGGGGTAATGATGAGTGGCTAAACTTGAAATCAAGCTAAATGAAGAGGGAAGAAGAAAACTTGAATCTCCCTCTATGCATTCGCTAAAGATCAGTGATTATGACATATTGATTGATGGTCAAGAACCCAGCTTAATAACAGACCTAACGCTGCGTATGTCAACGGAAAAATTTAATGAATGCACAATTAGTTTTACGACTGAACATATCGACATTGATGCTGAAACCCTTGCTTCTTTGGAATTAATCCCTGAAGCAATACAGACGGTTATTAATTTGGATACAGATATTGATTCTGAACAAATTGCAAAACGGTCTATAACAGATCCTGGTATCACTTAACAAAAGGTTAACGTGTTTGATTTCTATTTGTCCTGAGCATGACGTTAAAAGGCTCTTTTGTCTGCTCGTTTTAAAGGTTTAGAGCAAAAACAAACGTAAATCCTGTGCGTGAGGTGGACACGCAAAAAAACATCAAAGGAGAGAAATTGAAATGAGTTTAAAAGAATTGCTCGGTGATGATTTATATGCTCAGGTTATCGAAAAAGCCGGAGATCAAAAGATTGATATTGTCAGTAACGGCCAATGGTTCCCGAAGGAGCGTTTTGATGCAGTCAACAATGAGAAGAAGGACTTGAAAAGCCAGCTTGACGAGCGGGACCAGCAATTGAATGCCTTGCAGAAACAGGCTAAAGGAAACGAAGAGCTTCAGGCGGCAATTGAACAATTGCAAGAAGACAACAAAAAAACTGCTGATGAGTATCAGCAAAAATTAGATCAGCAGGCTTTTGACTTCGCGATTGAATCAGCATTGCGGGATGCGAAGTCAAAAAACATCAAGGCTGTTAAAGCCAATTTAAATCTTGATGGTTTGAAATTAGCTGACGGCAAGGTGATTGGTCTTGACGAACAGATAACGGCTCTCAGGGAAAGCGATAGCTATCTTTTTGAGGAAGATCAAAAAAGTGCTCCGTCTTTAGCAGGAAGGCAGCCACACGACACAGCAAATTCAGGTGTTCATTCACCAACAGGCAAGAATCCATTTAGTCAGGACCATTTAAACCTGACTGAGCAAGGTCACATTTTGAAAAGTGATCCAGAACAAGCAAGAAAATTAATTATCCAAGCAGGCGGAAATCCTGCAATCTATGGATTATAAAGGAGAATTTAAATGACAGTAACTAGAGTTCAGGATGTTATCATCCCAGAAATTTTTAACCAATACACAATGAACAATACTGTTGAACAAACAGCGGTATATCGAAGTGGAATTATTCAGCCTGTACCGGGCTTAATTGTTCCGAGTGGTGGGGATACAGTCAATATGCCTTTTTGGAACGATCTTGAAGGAGATCCAGAGGCGATTCAATCAAACTTTGCATTGACTCCAGAAAAAATCAAAGCAGGGAAAGACGTTGCTCGGGTATTCGAATATGGTAAGGCTTGGAGCGCAGAAGATTTAGCGGGAGAGCTTGCGGGATCAGATCCAACGAGAGCAATTGGGGATCGTGTCAATTACTATTGGGAAAGACAGTTTCAAAAAATGATCTTCCTTATGTTGGATGGTGTCTTTGGTAGCAACATCACTAATAATGATGGCGATCTTGTATTAGATATTTCGAGCGGTGACGGGAAAAAGTACACAACTTACCTATTTGCTGGAGGTGCCGTTGGTTATGCCCCAGGTATGCCGAAAACACCAACCGAAACAGATCGAAACTCACTAAAAGGTGAGGACATTTTGATCAATCGTAAGAAGTTCATTATGCATCCTCGTGGTTTCAAATGGACCGAAGCTGATGTTGCTGCCGAAATGCCTACATTCAAAGAATTGGCAAGCGCAAAGAACTATGAACGTGTTTATGACAAAAAGAAAGTCCGAATTGTGAAGATCATTTCCAATGAAGGACCAGAAGCAGCAGCTAAATCAAAATTAAGCGGTGAAGTGATTCTTGATGCAGCTCAATTACTCGGGGATGCTAAAGGGAAATTCACTTCAATTGCAATGCATTCAGTAACGCATACAAATTTACAGAAACAAAACTTGATTGAGTTCATTCCTAACAACAGGGCTGATGTAGGTTTTGGAACATACCTTCAAAAGTCCATTATTGTTGATGATTCACTTCCAGTGGATGAGCCTACTCCTACGCCCTAACGCGCCCCAAAATCTACGGTTTACAAGCACGAGTAATTCTGTGACTGTCAATTGGAATGCCGTAGCTGGGGCGGATTCATACAATGTTTATCGGGGAGCAGACAAACGTCTTGATAAGAATGTAACCAAGCCTGAATACAGCACGGACGGTCTAACGCCTGATACTAAGTTAACAATCAATGTCACTTCTGTTAATGAGAGCGGCGAATCTGCAATGTCGGAAATCGCAACTAAAACCGATGCAGAGGGAGGCAGCGAATAAATGGGAGCAACAACCTTTTGGCTCTTGGAACAAGAATTGAAAAGGCGTGCAAACATCGATAAGGCAGCTCAAGAAAAACTGTCTTATGACGAAATGACTGTCGAGCAACTCAAGCAGGTAGCGAAGGATAAAGGGATCTCAGGTTATTACAACATGAAACGAGAAACACTTCTCGAAAAATTGAAAGGGTGATCCAATGGACATCCAACAAGTAAAACGAATGATAGGGATAACCACCGATAAGCATGACGCTTATTTGTCTGAGGTTGTCCCTATTTTAATTGAGGTTGCCGCAGACGAATGCAAAAATACTTTTGATCCAAAAGCGCTGCCCGCTGGTGTAAAAATATTTGTTGCGAAAGCGGCTGAATACAATATGACGCCGTCTGGTCTGTCTGGGAGAAGTATGGGGGATGTGTCATATTCGTATAACACGGAATTCCCGCAACACATTATGAAGAATCTGTACCCATACAGAAAGGCATTCCGATGATATATGAAGAATTCCCGCATGTTGTCACGTTTCAGCGGGTGGAAAAGGTGCCAGACGGCGGCGGGGGCTATGTTGAAAAATTCACCGATTATCTCACAACAGAGGCTTTTGTGGGTGGGATTACGTCCCGGGAATATTATCAGGCTCAGCAGCTTCAGAATCCGGTTGATTGCAATGTATATTTCCCGTATCGCAATGATATTGAGAAGACAATGCGGATCATCTACGAAAACAAGGTGCTGACTCTCAAATCAGATCCGATCGACCAGGGCGGCATGCATGAGATTATGAATTTGAAATGTCAGGTTACGGGGGTGCTGAAGGGAAATGGCTGAGGTGAGTGGTAGATGGGTCAGGCAGATGCAAAGAGCCACGAGCGAGTTCAGTAACCGGGTCATAGACGATATTAAGCAACTGGTCACGGACACGGCCGAGCTGATTTACAGCCATGCTGTTTTGAATGCTCCAACCGCCGCGATAGACGGGGGGAACCTGAAAAATTCAATTGAAATCGACTACCAAGAGGGCGGCTTACGGGCCGTTATTTCTGTTGGTGCCGATTATGCCGTATATGTGGAATACGGGACAGGGATTTACGCAGAGGAAGGCGGCGGCCGGCAAACGCCATGGGTTTATTATGACACCAAGCTTAATAGATGGGTGGTCACGCGGGGAATGCGGGCACAGCCGTTCTGGAATCCAGCGGTGGACGAAGGCATGCGGTATTTTGCCAGTCAAATGTGATAGGAAGGAGCTGTCATCATGCGATCTGCCCTGTGGCCGTTGCAGGCTGCTCTATTTAAGAGGTTATCAACAGACGAAGAGCTGAACGGGCGCGTCACGGGCGTCTTTGATGCAGTCCCGAAAGATCAGCAAAAGCCTTATGTGACAATGGGCGATGATGATGTATCCCCATTTAAAACCAAGACATCCAGCGGTGAAGAAATCAATGTGGTTTTACACTGCTGGTCAGGTTACAACGGAAAAAAAGAAGCAATGGAGATTCTGAGCCTCATGCTTCAAGCGTTAACAAGCAGGCCCCTAACAATAGAGGGCTTTTCTTTATGCCGTTCTGAGATGCGCAGCATGCAGGTGATCACCGATATTGACGGGTACACGCGTCACGGCATTCTCAGAATGCGCTTCACAATAAACAATTGAGAGGATGAAAGAAATGCCAGATTTATTAAACGGTAAAGATGAGATTTATTTTGTGCAGCCGATGGATGCAAAAGGGGCAGACGGGCTGTTCATCGCCTTTCAAACAGAAGGGTCACACACGAAAGAACAGGACACGCTGGATGAGTCCACAAAATCAGGCCGTATTGTTGGTTATGGTACAAAAAATGAAAGCTTTGAGCTGACTTATTATGCTGCTGTGACCGATCCGGGGCAGGAAGCGATTGAAAGTGCTTATGATAACGAAAAGGCAATTAAGGTCTGGAAAGTCAATAAAAACAAAAACAAAAATGATAAGCATGATTCTGTCTTTGGACATGCAATTATTGAAAGTTTGGAATTCAGTCAGCCGCAGGATGGGTTTGTTGAGGTTTCAATAACTCTGCCTGTGCTCGGGAAAACATTCAAAGGCGAATTGCCGCCACTATCAGATGAAATTTTAGCGATGATTGAATCCTCTGCCGGCGCGACTAAGTTTGAGGAATTCGGCGGCACGACTACGCCCTAATGCGCCCCAAAATCTATCGTTCACGGCTACGACTGACAGCGTGACCGTGAAATGGGATGCGGTAGATGGGGCAACTTCATATAAGGTATACAGGGGAGCGAGCAAGCAACTGGACGCAAATGTCACAGGCACATCCCACACCTTGACAGGAATTGCGGCCGACACGAAACTGACGGTCAACGTCTCTGCTGTGAACGATGCGGGCGAGTCCTCAATGTCTGAGATTGTTACGCAAACACAAGCGGTTACGCCCTAACGTACCCCGCAATATAACTGCGAAAAGCGCCACTTCAAATCAGGTGAGTTTTTCATGGGATGCGGTGAAAGGGGCGACATCTTACAACATTTACAGATTTTACGCAAAAATAGCGACTGTCTCAACGAACTCGTACACGTCGAATCCTAACCTGAAGCCGGATACCGCCTACATTTTTAACGTGTCGGCAGTGAACTCGGCCGGGGAATCGGAACGATCGGCCAATTTTACGATACGAACAGAAAAGGAATCATAGGGTCCGGGCTTCCCGGGCTCTTTTTTAACATACAAAAATAATCGGAGGTTTTATAAATGGCTTACTTAACTATCGGAGATAAAGAATACAAATCACGTTGCGACTTTGCTTTTGACAGATTGGCAAACGAAAAATACTCCACTGAGGACGAAAAGGGCAAAGGCGGCACAATGAATATTTACATGAGTCTGCTGAATGAAGAGGCTTCCTACCTTTCTGCTTTTTGGGATTGCGCACTTGCTTACTTGAAGAAAGAAAAGCCTTCAACTGAGGCTATTGAAGAAGCAATCATGAAAATCATTGATGAAGACGAGACAGGCGAGGCAATTGACAAGATGATCAATGAAGCATTCACGACACTGGACTCAGCGGGTTTTTTCAAAGGTGTGATCCGTCAGCGTTGGAAGATGATGGAGAAGATGAACAAAGGGAAGAAACCGGCTCCGAACGAAACACCGGAAATGGAAGCGAAACGGTTGGAGGACGAAGAGAACGGCAAGGAAGTCTTGAAGATGATGAAAGAGGCATACAAAGAGAGAACGGGATCGACTACGACCAAATAATTACGAACTCCGCACATTGGCTCGGGGTTTATGATGTGGATTTAATCATGTCATGGACTCCTAACGAGTACAAGCTTCTGCTCAAAGGGGCCAAGTTGCGAAAAATAGATGAATTGGAGCTTATGGCAAGAAACGCCATGTTTCACCGTTACGCCATGAATGAGAAGCGCCCCAAAGAAACGAAAATGTTTGATGCAAAGAAGGCCAGACGTCAATTGGAGCGCAATATCACTGGCGATAACGACAAATGGCGCAAGTCAGATGTAAACGAGCTTGGCAAACGAGCCAAAGGGGTTCAGCGGTTTAATGATGCAATCCGCAACCACTTTTCAAAATCCGGACAAGGAATGGGGTGAGGGAATGATCGAAAGACTGACAGCGATAGTTGAAGCACAGACACGAAAATTTAATCGCAGTATGGATCGTGTCAACGATATAATGCGCCGGATGGCTGATCATCACACTGTCGAGATTGACGCCGAAATTGCCAGCTTTCAAGCAAGAGTACGGCAGGCGGCGCAACAAATAGATAATTTTGTTCATCGACATGAACGAACGCGGGTTGATTTAGATGCGGATTCAGACCCTTTAACACGGGCCATCAATTGGGCGAAGCAAAGATTAAGACAGATTCCCCAAACTGTCACCACGCAATTAATGGGGAATGTGCGGCCGTTATCTTCCGCATTGGCACGCGCTAAAGCAGGGCTATCGGCGGTGGCGAACAGAATCACAACGACGATAGACGGAAATCCCACTCCTTTAGGGCGTGCTGTCGCTGTTGCGCGGTCAGCCATAGCATCAGTATCTCATAACGTAACTACCACTTTTAATGCGGCCACGTCGCCTATCATGCGCGGGGTTTCGGCAGTCCGTTCAGCTTTGGCTTCACTGCCAAACAGAATTACCACGGTCATAAACGGAAACACAGCTGCGCTTATGCGCTCTGTAGCAACGGCACGCGCTGCTCTGGCGTCCTTGCCGAGAAAAGTATGGATTAGTATAGAAGCTCGAATTGATCGGTTTGAAACGTCAATGAACAGGCTTGCCAAGATCACAAACTCAGTTTCAACGGTCATCGGTCATTCAATTGCCGGGGCACTAACGTCCCTACTCCCTGCAATCTCGCCAGCCCTTGCAAGTATTGTCGGGGTAATCGGCTCATTGGGTCCTATGCTCGGGGTGGCAGCCGGCGGAGTAATGGGGTTAACCAGTGCATTTGCAACAGCGGGAACAGGCGCGGCGGCATTCGGCGCCCTTGCTATTACTTCGATAAGCGGTGTATTCAAAGCATCCGAAGACCTTTCCAAGCTGCAGGAGAAGCTGGACAATGCAACAAGCGCGAAAGAGCGCGCTAAAATCATGAAACAGATCAATAATCTGCAAAAATCTCTTGGAAAAGAAGAGAGAGAGGCATTAAAGAACCTCGAAGACTTTAAAGACAATTGGCGGGACATCGGTACGATGGTTCAAAAGCCGATCTTAAAAACATTCGGTATGTCTCTAAATACGTTTAAACTCGCGCTTAACTCACTCATTCCAATGTTTGATGGACTGGCAAAAGAGGGCGTGGGACTGGCTAAAAGCATGGACAAGGCTTTTAAAGCTCCGGACATGCAGAGATTCATTTCCTATCTGAACAAAGAAGCTCCGGGGGCGTTTGCTTCATTCGGCCGATCTGCCGGGAATGTCTTACGGACAGTTTTTAATCTGATCGTAGCATTCGGACCGACCGGAAAGAGCATGACAAAATCCATCGAAGGAATGACCCAATCATGGGTGAAGTGGTCAGCGAACTTGGGCTCCTCAAAGAAATTTCAGGCTTTCGTGGAGTATACAAAAACCAACGGCCCGAAACTGCTGCAGATCATCAGAAACTTTTCGGGCGGTCTGACTAAGCTGTTTACTGGATTCGCTCCTATGTCTCAAGACATGATGACATCGCTGGTAGGTATGACAAAGCGGTTCAATGAGTGGGCTGGCAGCGTTACGAAAACAAAAGAATTTCAATCGTTCATTGACTATATCAAAACTAACGGCCCTACAGTATGGAGCACATTGGGGCAGATCGCGAAGACTATCATCAACTTGCTTGTTGGCATGGCTCCACTCGGCAAAACGATCTTGGAGAATGTAAACGGGTTTTTGAAATTTACTAATGCGGCGATGGAAGCAAACCCGGCAATTGGGAAGTTCATTGCAGCGGGCATTTCATTAATCGGTGCTTTAAGAGCTATTGTTCCGGCGATAGTAGCAGTCAGTGCTGTTACCAACGGTCTTAAAGATTTTAAAGATGCAGCTGAATATCTACGAACCTTCAAAACCACAGCTGCGGGTATAAAGCTGGCCGGCCTGATTGGTCAATTAAAATCAGCGATAGCAACTATGGGACAATTCATTGCGAAGTATACAGCGATGGCAGCAAGAGCAACAGCTAATGCTGTTAAAATGGCGGCGTCATGGACTGCGATGAAAATCAGCTCTTTCATAACAATGCTGAAAAACGGCATTAAGCAGATGGGGCTTTTCATTGCCAGAATAACTGTTTTAGCGGCAAAATCAGCAGCTCAAGCAACACGAATGGCAGCGGCGTGGACTGCGGCAAAAATCAGTTCATTTGTGTCAATGTTGGCGGCAGGAATTAAGCAAATGATCTTATTTGGTAAACGCTTGGTCATTCTTGCGGCTCAAGCGGCGGCAAACGCGGCGCGAATGGCAGCGTCTTGGATCATTGCAATGGGGCCTATCGCTTGGATTTCTGCGGCTGTTATAGCCTTGGTTGTCCTCATCATTGCCAATTGGGACAAGGTCAAGCAGTATACCCTTCAAGTTTGGGGCGTCATATCTCAGTGGCTTCAATCTGCATGGGAAGGCATTAAAACAGCAGCCACAACAACATGGAACGCAATTACGTCGTTCTTCTCTACTGTTTGGAATGGAATTGTATCGGCAGCTAAAACCATTTGGAACGGGCTATCAGCCTTTTTTAAATGGGAATTCAATCTATACAAAACCATTTTCACAACGGTTTGGAACGCTATAAAATCCTTCGCCACAACAGTTTGGAACGGAATTATTAGTGTAGGTAAATCCACTTGGAATGGCTTGAAAACATTCTTTTCATCAGTCTGGAATGGGATGAAAACCGCATTCACAACAGTTTGGAACGGCATTAAGTCATTTGCTACTTCAACTTGGAACGGCATTGTGTCAGTCGGGAAATCTGTCTGGAATGGATTAAAAACATTCTTTACTAATTTATGGAACGGGGTAAAGAAGGTTTTTACAGCTGTCTGGAACGGAATCAAGACGGCGGTCACGGCAGTCTGGAAAGGCATGGTTTCTGTCGGGAAGACAACATGGAATGGATTAAAAACATTCTTCACCAGTTGGTTAAATATGCAAAAGAAAATCTTCAGCACTGTTTGGAATGCGATAAAAACTGTTGTTACCACAGTATGGAAAGCTGTATCTTCTACAGCCAAGAGCATTTGGAATGGGTTGAAGTCATTTTTTAGCAGCACGCTGAATGGTATCAAGAGTGTTTTTACAAGCGTATGGAACGCCGTCAAAGGTTTTGTGACAGGACTCTGGAAAGGGCTCGTGAGTACAGCGAAAAGCCTATTCAATAGTATGAAAAACGCCATTTCGGGTGCAATGAAAACAGCAAAATCAACAATTACAAGCATATGGAACGGTGTCATGAAATTTTTCCGTGGCATTAACTTATGGCAGATCGGTAAGAACATTATCCAAGGCTTGATAAATGGTATCGGCGGAATGGCTGGAGCTTTAGCAAGTAAAGTGAAATCAATGGCAAATGCAATTCCTAACGGCATGAAAAAGCTTCTGGGAATCCATTCTCCGTCAAGGGTAATGCGTGACCAGGTCGGTTATCACGTCGGCACTGGTATGGCGGCTGGTATTGATAAATCGCAGGCCAAAGTAAAAGCGGCCGCGGCAAAAGCAGCAAAAGCGGCTCAGAAGGCGGCTGAAGTAAAGGTATCCAACAAAATTAAGAACGCTGAAGTGAAATATGACACCAAGAAAATGGGCGCCGATACGTATATCAAAACATTGCAGAAGATTCAGAAGCAAAACAAGCTGACCAGTGAGCAAAACCGAAAAATCCAGCGTGAGATATATCAGGCATCCAAAAGCGCCTCTGATAAACAGAAGAAGCTACTGAAAGAGCAGCAGCGCAAGGAAGCGAAGGCGAAACTGGCGTATACCAAGAAAGTATCAGATCAGATTAAGAAAGCTGAGGCAAAATACGACACAGGAAAAATCAGCGGGAATACCTATATCAAAACGCTTGAGAAAATCAAGAAGAAGAACAAGCTGAATTCTGACCAGCAAATAAAGGTTCAACGGGAAATCTATCAGACTCAAAAAGCGACGGCTGATAAGGCCAGAAAGCAGAAGGAAGCCGAAAAGAAAGCGGCTGACAAACTTAACAAGGGCATTCTTTCTGCAAACAACACTTACCTCTCAAAATTCAAAAGCGTGAATGATAAACTGACTGCCGATATTAAGGCGGCCAACGATGCCTATAAAAAGGAGCTGCAAGACCGAACTGACGCGATTTATAACGCCATCGGTCTATTTGACGATGTCTCAAGTGAAAAAGTGAGCGGCTCAAAGCTGACTGCAAATCTTAAAAAGCAGCTGGACAAGATCAAGACGTTCAACAATGACATTTCAAAAATAGCAAGCCGGGCACCGAAGGCATTCACAGACGAATTGAAAGAAATGGGTATCGGGTCAGCTGATCAGATTAATGCGATTTCACGCATGACAGATTCCGAGTTAAACGAGTATGTCAAGCTGTGGCAGGAAAAGCATAAGCTGGCGAGCACTCAGGCGGAACAAGAATTAACTGGACTGAAGAACGAGACTACCAAGAAAATAGTTGAATTACGATCGGCCGCAAACAAAGAACTGGCACTTCTGAAAAATGACTATCTCCGCAAAATTGAGGAGCTTACAGTCGATGTAAAACAACTCGGTTCTCTCAAGAAAAGCGGAAAAGCCATCGGGTCAAATACTATGGCCGGCATTATTTCTGGAATGCAGAACATGAAGGGTGAGCTGGCGAAAGAAGCAAATTCCATCGCATCGACGATTGAAAAAACCATCAAGAAGAAGCTCAAAATTCATTCCCCATCAAGGTTGATGCGAGATCAGGTAGGGATCATGGTTCCTGCTGGTATTGCTGTGGGGATTCAGAATGGCATCGGCACTGTTCAGAAAGCAATGGGAGCTGTCAGCGATGCCATGACTATTCAGCAGGAGGATGTCAATTTTGCTTATGATACATCCATTTCTAGTGGTGATCTTGGCACTGTTAAAAAGGAATTGAGCGCGGACATCCGAAACCTTGAATTGCCTGACAGAATGATTGTTGTTGAGATGGACAGCAAGAAAGTCGGTCAAGGTGTAGAAAAGCCTGTCACAAATGCACAAAAAAGGTCAAACGCAAGGAGGACGAGATTTAATTGATCAATTATCAGGAGCTGCTGCCTAACCGATGGAAAATCACATTTGATGGCATTGATATATCACCCTTCTTTTATGTGAAGTCTACGGGCGGCCGAGGCGTGACAGGGAGGGAAGTGAATACAGCCACTATCGGGAATCGTCCGGGAGGTTTCCTGCGGGACACAAGAATTCCTGTAAGAGTCATAACCATTGAGGTTCTGTTCGCCTTCAGCAGTGAAGAAGAGCTGAAGAAAAAGCAGGAGGAATTGACTTTTATTCTGCACACTGAAGAGCCAAAACCGTTAATTTTTTACGATGAGCCTGACAGAGTCTATAATGCTATCTTTGAAAGTATTTCAGAAGGCGAAGAACGGGGAGGTTTTCAGATTGCAACATTGACTTTTATCTGCCCCGATCCCAAAAAATACGGCCCGGCGAAGGATTTTGAATTTAATTCAGGCATTCAGACTATCACTAATCCGGGCTATGCAGCCGTAGACCCGACAATCGAATGCGTTTTTGAAGAGAAAGCCACTTCATATGAGGTGGCTCTTCTTAATGCTGATGGATCTGTATCAAAAACAATCAAGCTGCTGTACGATTTCATCGCTGGTGACACTCTTGTAATTGATTCAGCAAAAAGAAAGGTCACTTGCAGCGGTAATTTAATCATGACAGCACTTCAAATTCAATCAGATTGGTTTCTACTGCCGCCCAAGACGCCAGTTAAAATCAAATTCAGTCATAAAAGCAGCATCAAATTTAATGAGGCATATTTGTAAGGAGGTCCGGTCATGGCTGACATTTATATACTTTCACCAGATGATAAATTATTGACAGTGCTGTCCAGCCACGGACGAGAAACCTGTACGTTCTGGGATGCGAAATACAAGGAAGAGCTCAACAAGGGCTCTTCTTTTTCTTTTGTAGCAGACGCTTCCCACCCTGATGCTCGCTTCCTATTCGAAGAGAATCAAGTGGTATTCAAGGATAAGGACGGTGTACTGCGTCTCTTTGTCATTAAGGAATTGGATGATACAGACGAAGAAGGAGAGACAAACACTCTGGTTACGTGTGAAGCGGCTATGATGGAGCTTGCCGAAACCTTTGTAAAAGATTTTCGCCCCACCAATAAAACTGCTCAGTTTGTACTGGACAACGTTCTTTCTCGGTCAAGATGGGTGGCGGAAGTAACGGCGGAGCTTGGGGTGAATTCGACTACCTTCTATAAGAAAAAAGCGTTGGATTGTATTGCTGACGTGATCAATATATGGGGCGGAGAGCTTCAGGACACTATAGAATTTGATGGAAATAAGGTCGTCAAACGAATCATAAAAATACTTCCCCGTCGCGGTAAGGACGGCGGGAAGCGCTTTGAGAGTGATAAGGATACAACGAATATCCGGCGGACTGTCATCAGCTACCCAGTGACAGCCCTGTGGGGGTACGGGGCATCCATTCCATCTACCGATGAGGAAGGAGAGGAAACGGGCGGTTATTCCCGTTTTATTGATTTCTCTGAAGTAGAATGGAAAAAATCAAAAGGCGACCCGGTCGATAAGCCTTTAGGCCAGGAATGGGTTGGCGATCCGGATTTATTAGAACGATTGGGGCGCCTTAAAGATGGAAAGCTGATCCATCGGGAAGGCCAGTTCAATAATGAAGACATAACGGAGCCGGAAGAGCTCTTAAAGGCCACATATGATCATTTGATTACGACTGCATGTAAGACAGAAATCAATTACGAACTGTCCGTGCAACTGCTCGAGAGCGTGCCGGGACACGAACACGAACATGTGGAATTGGGAGATACAACGATCGCAATTGATCGAAATTTCGCTATCCCAATTGAGACATCACAGCGCGTTATTTCAATGGAATACGATATTACCGATCCTGAAAATACTTGCGTTGTTGAGATCGGGCAATTTTTATCGGCATTACAAAAAGACGGTAGGCTTGAGCAGATTGAAAGTGTGATCGAAAAGAACCGTGGCACTTGGGAAAGCAAACCGGACGCCGGAGAGGTTACGGACGGCAGCTTCCCTGACAAAGCCCCGCCTGTTCCGTCGAATGTAACCATCAAGCCTATGTTTCAGAATGTGGCTTTGACATGGGACTATGATCCGTCCAGTTTTATTGCTGCCTATGAGGTATATGCTTCACAAGTAAATGGGTTCACCCCATTAAAAGAGAATCGCATTTTCAGAGGCAAAACAAGCGGATATGAGCATTTTACGGGAGTAAATGAAGTTTGGTATTATCGTTTGCGCTCAATCAACACACGAGGCACAGCAAGCGAATTCACGGATCAGTTTTCCGCGACCACTCAGCGCATTCTGACGGATGATATTGTTTTTGGAGCGATCACAAAGGAAAAGCTGGCCGAGCTGGCTGTTGACGCTGATAAGCTTTCCAGAAACTTTGATGATGCCAATATTTTGCCGGGTTCATTATTGGATAGCAACTGGTGGTATGCCTATTCTGGCTCAAAGTACACGATAGACAAAAAAGAATTCAATGAAATGACAATTTATCAGGATGGAAACAAGGCTTTTGGTGTGTGTCAACTCTCTGTAAAACAGACGATGTCGCTTGTAAAAGATCAAGTATATACGTTGTCTTTTGAAGTGAAACGAAATAATACAACAGATATATCTTGGAATCACCTGAAAAAAGGCAGCACGTTTATTTCCTTGGATTCAAGCGGGCTCACAGACATAAGCAATTACCCGGCTGATGAATTCGTGAGAGTGAATATTCAATTCACGGCACCGGAAACCGGTAATAATTACACAATTGGTTTGGGCGGCCGTGGTTCGGATGATAACAGTAATTGCAGTTATGTCGTAAGAAAAGTTCAAGTCAGAAAAGGATCGGTAATTAAAGTATATGGCTACAGTCCCTATGACGTAGCCCTGGTTGATGGGGTCATCACGAATAACTATCTCGCAAACCTTGCGGTCGGTTCCGCCAATATTCAATCAGCCGCGATAACATCAGCGAAAATTGCAGACGCGGCGGTAGGATCTGCTGCTATTGCGAACGCCGCAATTAAAAAGGCGCATCTCGGAACGGCCATAATTGACACTGCGCATATCATTGACGGCGCAATTACAAACGCAAAAATCGCCAATTTGTCTGCTGATAAAATAAATGCCGGCACGATCAAGGGGATCACGATAGAAGGTTCTTTGATAAAAGGAGCCCGGTTTGAGCCAATCTCAAACTCGGATTCACTGACTGCCTATATTGAAGCGGGTACAATATATCAAAGAAAAAGAGCAAGTGAAGGTTTAAACTATGATGTTTTAGAATTGACAGCTTCATCATTCTCACAAAGAAGGCAGGCTGAAGATACAAGTGGGAATGTTAAATATGACATAAACCGTGTGTTAATCGAGAATGGCACAATTACGATAGATGGAGGCAAAACATTTCCGGAAGAAACTTATACTTCGGCACTGAAAATCTATTCACAAAATCAAATTGATACTCGTGATTCAGCTGGCACATATTTTGATTTTTCGCTGAACAATGAGGTTGTTATGCAGTTGAAAAACACTGTAAATTACGACGGCTTAGTTGGAGATAGATATGAAGCGGTTTTGGAGCACAAAAAATCAAGATTTGTGATAAGAAATAAAGACAGTGGGTGGGAATTCTTGCAGGTTATGAGCCCTTTTGCAAGTAAAGGAGGCTCTTTTGGTCCGGTTAAATATCGAATTAATGAGAGCGGCGATGTAATGCTGCGGGGCTTTTTGAGAAAAATGGGCGCTGGGGAGCTGCGTGATTATGTAATTTGCAGTCTGCCTGAAGAAGTTGCACCGGAGTATCAGCAAATCTTTCCTGCTTACGTTTGGAATGGAACTGGAAAGGAACGTTTTACTGTGTACCCTAGCGGCGATATAAAGCTATTCTATGGACCGACTGACGGCCGAGAATATGAAGTGTCAATTAGCAACATTCATTTTAGACCAAAAGATAAATAGGTGGGATTGCCATGAAAACTTTTTTAGGAGTTGATAAAGAAGGTTTTGTAAACGACGTGTTTTATCAGAGTTCTGAAGATCGTGAGCCGCCTGAAGGTTTTTATGAAGCTCCGGCCGAACAGTTTTTTATGGTTAAAAGAGATTTTGAAAATAACTGCTGGACTGAGGGCTTATCAACGGAAGATATTGAACGTATTAAAGAAGAAAGCGAAGGTTCTCAAACGGATGAAGAGGAAAATTTAAAAGCCAGAACTCTTGATCTTCAGCGTGTTTGCAATCTCTTAATGAATCAATCATAAGAAGCGGAGGAAATTTCATTGGAGAATCGAAGCGTTCTCTTCGGTTTTTTTGAAGACTGCTGGAAAAATGGAACTGTTTTGACCGTTGAAATGAAAAAGGCTGTTGAGAAAGGCCGCATCACACAAGCGGAATATGATGAAATTACAGCAAAAGAGCGCGGTAATGCGTATCCAGATCAAGAATAGGGAGGGGAACAGGATGCAAGAAATGACAAAAGAGCAGCTTCAGGAACAGCTACAGATTGAAATCTATAACTCCATTTCACTCCAGGAGGAATTGAATCAAAAGAATAAGGAACGTGCCGAATACAAGGCTTTATATACATTTGCGGAAAAGAAGCGAAAGGAACTTCAAGAACAATTAAATGCTGCACTGTCAGCAAATGAAGGCCGTAGTGAACCAGCACCTGTAACCGAATAGGTGTTTTTATTTTGCCTCGAAGGAGGTGATCAAAATGGAGGGAATACATGTGTGGATGAATTTTGAAAGCTTACAGATCGCAAGAACATATCTTTTCGGGGAGGTGAAATACCTTGACTTGCTTCTGATCCTCAGCATCTTGGATGTCATCACCGGAATTATCAAAGCGTGGAAAATGAAGCAGCTTCGGAGCCGCAGTGCGTGGTTTGGATATGTCCGGAAGATGCTCAGTTTTATGGTGGTCATCGTCGCAAACATTATTGATACGATAACAAATTTGAACGGTGTTCTGACCTTTGGAACCGTTCTTTTTTATATCGCAAATGAGGGTCTGTCCATCACGGAGAATTTGGCGCAGATCGGCGTTAAAATTCCGGCCGTCATCACTGACCGGCTCCATGTAATTGAAAGCGACAACGATCAGAAAACAGAAAAAGACGATCAAGCAGCTGGTTAATCCGGCTGCTTTTTTTGAATCCAAAAACAGAATAGGAGAGATTTTATGTCAGCATACAGAAACCAATATATTGATATTAATAAATGGACGCGGCCGGGAATCAAAAACAACGGCGTGAAGAAACTTGTGGTGCATTACACGGCAAACCCCGGCGCGCCTGCTGCCAATCATTATAGATACTTTGGTCAAACGCTCCCCGCACAGAACAGAAATCTATCTGAGAAGAAACAGACGTTTGCTTCTGCACATATCTTTGTCGATCGTACAGAGGCTATTTGTATCATTCCGTTGAATGAGGTGGCTTATCATGCGAATGATGTCCAACAGATTGTTAACGGGCAGCCTTACCGGGGTGTCGCGGCGCTGAAGCCGAATGCGAATTTCTTATCTATCGGCGTGGAGCTTTGCATTGAAAAGAACGGCACTTTCCATCCGGATACCATTGCCCGTGCAGAACAAGTCTGCGCTGAGCTATGCAAGAAGTTTAAACTTGATCCGATCAATGACATCGTGCGGCACTATGACATTACACACAAAATCTGTCCGGCCCCATGGGTAAGCAGATCCCAAGGGTTTACTGATTTTAAGAATGGAGTAAAAGCGCGATTAGGTGGGGTAGTAATTAACAAACCAACTAACAACAAATCGAAAACCAACACCGATTCGAATAAAGGCCGTTTTATCAAAAACACGGTGGTTTCAAGTGACGGCCTTGTTTTACGTACGCAACGGAGCGCCTCTTCTTCCATGGTGCTTAACCTGCCGAATGGTACGGTTGTAAAATATCAGCTTGGATCAACTGTCAACGGATGGGGATATGTTGAATACACCAATTCAAAAGGCCAGACATTCCACGGCTATGTGAATGTTTCCTATATCAAAAGCGATAACGAGCTGAAAAGCGGCGGCAAGAAGAAGGTAACAGCCTCAAAGCCTAAAAACACTCAGAAATCAAAATTCAGCCTGCCTGCGGGTACTTTTAAAGTCACAAGCCCATTGACCCGAGGGGAGGCCGTAAAACAAATTCAGACGGCGCTGGCGGCTCTTCATTATTACCCCGATAAGAGCGCAAAGAACTTCGGAATAGATGGCGCATACGGGCCGAAAACAGCAAATGCGGTCAAGCGATTCCAGTCTATGTATGGCCTGTCTGCTGATGGCATTTACGGGTCAAAGACGAAAGCAAAACTTGAATCACTATTGAAGTAATCCTAAGCTGCCTCCTTTTTCTAAGGGGGCTTTTTATGAGTTAATCTTGACGTAGAACAATTAATAACTCTTGACACAATATGTAGATAAAATAGGTGATTACGGTCATTTCATCTACATATTGTGTTTAGAGTGCTAAAAAGTTGGGCATGAAGAAAAAAACACTACATATGGTATGTCATTTTGTTTTCGAAGAACAAAATGTAGTATTATAAAGTTTTTGATTAAAAAAATCAAGAAAAACTTCAAATAAACCCTCGCAAATCATTGTATAAATGACGATAAAAGAGTAAAATCAAACTAAAATAACCGAGGAAGAAAAAATTGATCAAATGTACTTGTCGGATTGAGTCATTTTGCAACCATCTTCATCAGTTGATACTTGAAATAAATCAGTTGCATAGTGATTTTTCAACCAACTTCAGCTTAAAACAAGATGTAAAGCATGTTCATTTAAAAAAAACTCAAATAAGACACGTAACAGAAGTTACAGAAAAAAGGAACATTTTCTCAATCGACAATGATTTTTTTATTTTGCTCCAACATTACGCAGATAAACTAGAAGATATTGTCATTTATAATGACTTGGAATATCTGTACAGTGAATTTGATTTGCGGCTTAGAGTAAAACAACCAGATTCCATTGTCAATAAGCTTAAATATTATCGTGTGGGAAAAAAAGAAAGCGGGCAAATAGCTTTAAGAAAGTGCCTGAATGATTTGTTGGGTATTCGAATAACAATTGACTCTTTTGACCATAATAATAAATGCTTTCAGGACATGTGTGAGTTGTTGAAAAAACAATACAAAATAAATTGTATGGATTCTTCCAAAGGCGACTACAAAGCATTTCATTTTTATTTTTATGGTGAGAGTACTTTTTTCTTCCCATGGGAGCTTCAAATCTGGAGAACAGACGATAAAGAAGCGAATAATCGTTCGCATCAACTTCATAAACAAGCTTATAAAGGTTGGGCGTCGATTTATAAGAATTCCACAGAAGTGGAGAAGTAGAGGTGATAAACATGGCATTTCATTTTATCGCGATCATTAGTGATTTTTCTGGTGGTAGAAGAATGGGCTGGCACTATTCAAGTGAAGAAAGATTGGATAAAAACTACATTTCCGACTTCTTTGAAAGAGTTAAAGAAAAATGTGGCATGGTTCAATTCGGAATTCACAAACTATCAACCGATTCAACTAGTTGGAAATCTGTAACCGAGAAAGATTCCTTTTTCGATGATGTTTATGTTACAGAAGATATTTCAACCTTTATAGATGTGATCTCAAAAGACAAAGAACTAACCGCATATGATGTGGCGAAATTTGTCCTGTCTTTTAAACCAGCGTCTCACTTAAAATTACAAAAACTACTTTATTATATCTATGCGGAGTTTTTGTTGAAAACAGGGGAAAAGCTATTCAAAGAACCTATAGTAGCGTTTAAATATGGGCCAGTTATTGAGAGCATTTTCTATAAATACAAAACTCATGGCAAAAGTGAAATAGATTATGAAGAAGATGCTTCTATAAAGCTTCGTACAGACGATGTAGTAATAACACCTTCTTTTATGAAGATTTTATCTTCTGAGTATGGAATTGAAGCTCTTGGATGTATTATAGAAGTTCTTGTTAAGTACGGACGATATAGTGCATTTGGTTTAGTTGAAAAAACTCATCAAGATGGTGGGCCGTGGCATAGAGTATACAAACCAGGTCAAAATTGTGTAATAACTGATGAACTTATTACTCAATATCACCAACATGCGCTGTAAAAAAACTCTCATTTAATTGAGAGCTTTTTTTATTCTAAAAAATCCACACCTTTTTATGCTTATCCCATTTCAACATACGTTCCCTCATCAAATTTTTCACAGCAGCACGTATCGTCTGCTCATCTTTCCCGGTTTTCCTTTTCAATTGTTCCATGGAGGGATTTTTCCCGAAGCGGCTCATATTAAAAATAATCCGATACACTTTCCGTTCAAAATCGGTCATTGTGAATCAACTCCTAACGGGAGTATAAACGAATTTAGTTTCCGATTTCAATTTTGGTCACACAATTGGTCACGCTTTATAAATTCAAATATGAATATCAATGAAAGATATAAGGAAAATCGAGCGAAAAAACAAATATCGAATTACTTAAATGAATAGGAATGTATGTTCTTGAAAGTGATTGATTTATGGGCGGCATGATGTAAAACCGACAAAAAACCCTTGATTTACAAGGGTTTGTCGGCAACGGACGTCATTTTGATGCCCCTTTGATCTATTTATGAATGTTCGAGGCTTCTCACAAGTTCAATGAATTTGTGAGAGGCCTTTTTTTATTTCTATCATTAATCTCAAATTACGAATAAATTAGAATAATTTATTCAATTGCATCAAGGTATATGACTTTGTTACAAATCTTGTAGAAGGATTTGTGTTCATAGGTTTTATTCTTTACATCTTTTGAAGTAAGAGTAGATACTCTTAATTTGTCATACGTTTGCCACCTTTAAATGAAAGTACCATACTAACAAAAAATAAGGAGTGGGAAAAATGGATGAAATGGTAAAAAAAGTTCAACAATGGGTAAATCTTGTTTACTTAAACAGGCCAGGTTATGTAAAAATTGATGAAAATGGAAAAACAGGGTGGCCTGTGATTGAGGCTTTGATTACAGGATTACAAATTGAAGAAGGAATTACGTCAACTACTGGAACATTTGGACCGGCTACTATGGCAAAATGTCCTACATTATCAACTAAATCTGATTCTTCGAATGAAAAAACAAGAAATCAAATTATGATTCTTCAAGGTGCATTGTATTGCAAGGGATATAATCCAACTGGTTTTACAGGAACCTATGGTGATGGTACAAAGGCTGCTATAAAAAAATTTCAAACTGATGCAGGGTTGTCTAATCAAGATGGAATTGCAACTCCTATAATCTTTAAAGCGCTATTAAATATGGACGCTTTTGTAAATGTAGGAGATGCCAAAATTCGTAATATTCAACAAGAGCTGAATCGGAAATATTATAAGGTCACTGGCCTTAATCCATGTGACGGTAGATACTCCCGACAAACTAATGAGGCTTTAATTTACGCACTCCAGGTCGAAGAAGGAATAGCAGAACCAACTGGAACATTTGGACCTGCTACAAAATCAAAATGCCCGACAATCTCAATGGGTAGCACAAAAGCTAATTTTGTAAAGCTCTTACAATATGCTTTGTACTGTAATAATCGTAATCCAGGAAGATTTGATGGTATCTTCGATGAAAATATGAGAACAGCACTTATTGATTTTCAAAGGTTTTCAGCATTACCTGCCGATGGAGTGGCTGGAATGCAGACCTGGGCATCTCTTTTAGTAAGCAAAGGTGACGAAGATAGGAAAGGAACAGCTTGTGATTGTGCGACACCAATTAATGCTGCCAGAGCAGCAACTTTGAAATCCAACGGGTATAAAACGGTTGGGAGATACCTTACTGGATCGCATCAGATGACGTTGCCTGAATTAGAGACTATATTTGCTGCAGGTCTTAGCGTATTTCCAATTTACGAGAGAAAATCAACTGAAGCTTCTTATTTTACAGAAACTCAAGGGGTATTCGATGCAAGAGCAGCTATTGGTGCGGCTAAGGGATATGGTTTTAAAGAAAATACTATTATTTATTTTACTGTAGATTACGACGCTGTTGACGGTGAGGTTACCAGTCGTATACTCCCTTATTTTAAAGCAATTAAAAGGACATTTGCCCAACTCAATAGTGGTTATCAAATTGGTATTTATGGCGCGAGAAATGTTTGTAGCCGCGTGGCCGCAGCAGGTTACTCAGTCAGTAGTTTTGTATGTGATATGTCTTCAGGATTTAGCGGTAACCGCGGCTATTCACTTCCCACCGATTGGGCATTTGACCAAATTAAAACAAGGAGTATAGGGGATGGGCTTGGGAAAATAGAGATTGATAATAATATCTCATCGGGCAAGGATAAAGGCGTTAATTCTATAGTTTATAATAAAGAAAATAGTAACGATTATGTTTCGACGACAAATAATAAGTTCTTAAATCAATTAAAAGTTTTATATAATACAGCAGTAGATTATGTTACTAAAAAGGAAGGAAATAAACCTAATCCGGTCGGGAATATTACTCAACAGGCAAATGAATTAGTTGCCCAGTATCTAAGAAAAGATGAATATGATGGTTTATTGTGGATTTTAACAGCGGATTTTATTGACTCAGATTTTGTTAAAATAGCTGATGATGTATTGAAGGGACAAGAAAAGAGAATCCTGATAGATCCAATTTCTAAACTGACACTAGATGACGCACATATGATGGCCACTTTTAATGCAATAATTCATAGTTCTGTAGGAATGATACAAGATCTTGCAGGATGGGCAGGTGATTTAATTACAGTAGGGGGAGACACTGTCAAATATAATGCTAATTATAAAACAACTTATGATGCTGCAATAGATTTAATAGGAGGTCAAATTGGTACATTTGGACTTCCGGATTTATTAGGAGATGTAGACGCTGTTAACCTTGCTATGAATACAAGAACAGGGATTGCCTCACAACCAGTTTACAAGGTATTTGAAGAATACTATACTACCGGCTATAGTACAAGATACTCTCAATTTTTCAAAAACAGATTTAATAATTCATTTGAAGCAGTTACTAAGGATGCAGAGTACTATTTAAACACCAACAATCCTGTCTGTTTGGAATTTAAACAGCATTTTAGTGTTAATAATTATACCCAAGAGGATGGTCAAGCAATTGCACAAGCATTTGCAGATTGCCTTAAAGAAAAAATAAAATCTGAATAATTAATTCTTCCCAAAAGTAAATCGCTGTTTTGATTTACTTTTGGGAAAAGCGTTATAATGCATATTATGAGGGGGGCGCATATCATTGTGATACAGTTAAAGATTATATATAAGGCAGTATTAGTAATTTTAATAAGTGCCTGTTTTTTATTGTTTAATGGATGGTATTTTCATAAATGTATTATTGATCCGCATTACTACCAATTAACAGATTTTTCGGAAGAAGATATTCAAATTTTTGAGCATTTTTATAATATTGATCTACCTTCAAACACGAAGTTTATTAAAGCAGAGCAATTTGAAACAGGGATAGGTAATTATTCTGCGATTTTGTACGTATCATTACCTGCCAAAAAGGTAAAGCCTTTAGTTTCTGACTATTCTTATATGCCTATCTTTTATAACAATAGGTATACAGTATTTTATGGTGTTAATATTACAAGCAACAATAAGGAAACAGCACAAATTACATTTGGAGCAGACGATAGTTCGCTGAATGGTTCTTTATGGAGTAAGCAAGTAAGGAATCTCTTAGAATCGAAAGGGAAGTATATTGGCGTTTCAGATGAAACTTATGTTATTTCTGCGTTTATAATTAACATCGTTTTTATTGCATTAATTGTTTGGATCTTGAAAAAGAGCAGAAGAACTAGAGTTTGAATGAAGAAATATTTGAACTCACCAGCATAATGTTGATTAGGAATACTTAAGGGTATATCGGACAGAAAGAGTTTTCATTGCACAGATCTTTATTAAATAATAACACTAAGCCAATTTTAAATGCAGATCAAGAGTATTATAATAGTCTTGTTTTCTCAAGATATAAGCTATTATAAAAATAAATTTAATAGTATGGAAGGAAAGAGAAAGGGGGAAACATGAGGAGATATTTAGGGATAGTGTCACTTATCATGCTGTTATTCACATTGTGTTTTCTACCCATATCCATTGGGCGCTTGGAATTCTAGGAATAGTTGTGTGGGAGGGGCGTAACATATGGTTTCTTGGATTGAATATCAACGATATAATATTCTGCACCACTCATTATAGACTAGAAGAAATGCACTAACTTTATGAAAATACAACCGACTTACAAGGTGTTTTTGATAAAATTGTACTTCAGGCTATCAATCATAATAGCCGGACGTGTCTTCACTTATTTTAAAGCCAATGTCCAACAAGAGTAAATGCACAAGAAAACAATCGAAAAGATATACAAAAATTCACATACACAATAACTGACTGAAAAGGCTTTGATGATATAGATCAATTCTTAAATGTGTTCATCATACCCTCTGCTTTAGAACTGCACAAAATCAAAGATCCGTTGAAAAGTCATCACCCTGCATGTATGGGAAAACCATAAGAAAAGAAGAGGTTGGAAAAAACACTTAAAGTTTCAGGAAAAATCCTATGAAAAAATAGAACGCGATTCTGCAGATGAAAATAATAACTGATTCGTTATTTCGAGCAGGCAAATAAAATGCGCGCGAACAAATTCTCCTCACATCCGCCTACTAGAATTGAAAAAAATAAAATTTTTTGTAAAAGTGTATTTGTTTAACACTTTGTAATTTTTTATTCGAGTATATGGGTTTATTGGCCACCTTGGCAAAGGTTTTATAGATGATACTTCAAATTTTAAGATTCATTTCACAAGAAACTCAAATTTGCATTAATATTAATAAATTTCTATCATACTTATTCATTTCTCAGAAGAAGGATATGGAAAAACCTCTTTTTTTTAGGGGGATATGTTATTATAATTGTGGATTTAAAATATTAAAAAGAAAAGGGGAATTTTAAAGATGAAAAAGTTAGTAATGACACTGTTTACAGCAGCACTTTTGGGAGTTATCATTTTCGCAGGTGGGTCAGAAGCATTTGCTATGGATTCGAAAGGTACAATCAAATTTAAAACAGATGCTAATACATATACGAAAAGAGCTACTTCCATTGTGGTTACTGGTACTTTGGCTAGGGATTTAGATAATGGCTTTTCAGTAATTATATTAAATAATAAAGGTAAAGTAATTGCCAGAAAAGATATTTTGCATAGTATTGGTTCACGTAATTTTCGTGTGAGTTTTTCAACGAAAAATCTTCCTGCAGGTAAGTATGATGTGCAAGTTGGACAGGAGTGGGGAGGAAGATATTGGTCAGGTGAACTAAAACATTATATTACAGTACAGCATTAATACGGCTGTATAAGTATTAACCTCTTCTTGTTAAAAAGTTTAACTTTAGAAATTTGTTTTCTGTGAAATATTAATTTTTCAATCAAGGTATCTTAATCAATTTACTGTACTGATAAAGATACCTTTTTATCTTTAAAAACAACAAGGTTATGAGTGTTTTTCAAAGCTCGTACCGCTAGCCGCAATGTAGTTGTCTTTTAAATGAGAATGTCCATTTGCTCCACCTCACCCCGAATCCCAATCCCAGGCTCCCACGAATCAATCAGACGAATCGCCTTCTGATTCGATTCGATCGCTTTCGGTTTCTCTCCTTTACGGTACAACAGCTGTGCCATTCCGTAATAGTAATAGATCAGCTCAACTTGATTGGCGTTATGTTTGTCATAGAGCATCTGTTCAAAGGCTTTTTCCGCTTTTTCGAGCTGATTACACTTCACGTAAGCCATGCCCAAATTGAAATAGGCTTCTATCGTTTTTTCGCCGCCGTATGCGGCGCTGGTTGTGTTTGCCGCTTCGTATAATGTGATGGCTTCTTCGTAGTGAGAATGGGCGAAACTCAGGTCGCCGCGGACCAGAAGAACCCTGTGCCGGATAATGGGCGAGACGGGCTGATCTTTTATGTCGTCCAGCATTGCTGCCGCTTTTTCCGGGTCTCCGGTTTTTAACAGCAGCCTCGATTGCAGGGCGAGCCCCCATACTTTCAAGTCGTCGTGATCCGGCGCTCCTGATTGTTCCAGAATCTTCAGGCCGGTTTCTACCTGCTGCAAAGCTCCGTCTAAATCATTGACTTCCATCAGCGCCCAGCCTGCCGTGTCGATCCTGAAGTAAGCTTCCCGCGTGTGTTCGCCTGATTGACGGGCGGCATCGGCGGATTTTAATCCGTATTCGATTCGCAGGGGCAGGTTGATTCTGCTTAGAAAATGACTGATACGGGTGATGAGTTCGATCAGGGTTTCATGTTGTCCGGTTTCGCTTGACCATTCGATGACCTTTAGGATATTCGGCCATTCCTTTTTCATTTGCTCTAAATTCCGTCCCAGCAGATAGCTCCAATAGACAGAATTGGGCTGTTCCCGTTTTATATGGGTTTCCGCATAATCAATATAATAATGCGCCCAGCGGCTGCGGGCTTCTTTTTCAAATTCCTGATGTTCGGATAAGTGCTGTTCTCCGTAAGCAACAACGGTTTGATGCGCTGAGTACTGTGTTCTTCCTTCGTTTCGTTCCGGCTGAATCAGGGCATATGACCGCATTTGTTCAATAGCGAAATGAAAACGGCGGGCGTCTAATCCGGCCGCTGCCGCTAAACTTTTCTCATCAGGGGGCTTAGCGAAAAAGCAAAGCGTCTGCCATAGTTTCCGTGTGTCTTCATGACATCTGTCCCATGTGCGGCCAAAGAGAACCTCAAACAATTCCAATAATGAGTAGCCCGCTTGTTTAAGTTCTTGAATGAGCTGCGGAGCGGGGATGTCGTCGTCCGACATGTAAGCGATACTGAGTGCCATGGCCTTCGGGTTGCCGGCGGCTGCCGAGATGAATTCATTCTTAAGGTCAGGCGATAGCTTCAACAGCTGCTCCAGCTTCTCCCGTTTATGCGGGAGGTTGCATGTTTTCAGACAGCGGTGCACTTCTTGCTGAAAAAATTCAAGGGCATCCGTTTGCTCAAGGCCGCTCAGCTGGATGGCCTCCATTTCTCCGAGGCCGTCCCGGTATGTTTGTTTTACGTTTTCCCGCGCCGTAAGGAGGACTTTTACACCTTGCGGAAGGCTGATGATAAATTCGTGAATGTCACGTTCCGCCATATCGATGCTGTCAATAATCAGCAGTACGGGTTTTTCGTTTGAATGAGCGGCTAATGCATTGCGGACGACGAACCGTTTCTCGTTGATTGATTTGTCGATTTGTTCGGTGCGTCCGAGGTGATAGGCGATCGTGTTTAAAAAATCGCTGAAGCTCAATCCTTTCCAGTCAGCACTGATCCAGATGATGCTGCAAAATGCCGTCCAATCTGAAGAACCGCCGATACACGAATAGGCCGCTTCAAGGGCGATTGTCGTTTTTCCCATGCCGGCCCAGCCGGTGATTAAACAGACCGGTGACGGAGACAGCATCCATTGCCGGATCGCTTCCATGTCAAAGCCGCGGCCGATAAAGTTCCCCGTCCGGCGTGACGGCAGGTTATGTGTCACAGGCTGTTCTGTAAGCGCATTCGTTTCAAGGCCGGGGCTGTCCTGAAACAGCCGCTTCACTGCCTTTTCAACATCTTCATCACTCGGCGCTCCGAATGATCCGTCTTTCCGGAGTATTTTTGCTTTTTTTAGACAGGACGCCGTCCAAACGGGCAATGCGGGTTTGATGACGGGAATGGTGGTGGTTTCCAGAAGGCCGGTCAGCCATTCAGGACCCATGTCAGTCTTTTCTATAATGATCCAGATCATGCCGAACAGCTTTCCGTCGTCAATTCGTCCGGGGATATAGTTTGCGCCCATCTGTCCGATCCAGCTTTTGATCGTATTAGAGGAAACGCCTAATCTGAGTGCAATTTTGTCTATATAAGTCTGTCCTGCTTTTATGTTTTTTGTCCTTTTGACTTTGTAATCAGGATGAAGTTTCAGCGATTTGACGGCAGGTGCCAGCAGTTCTGCAAATTGTATCCGGTTTTCTAGTTCAGCCATTTAGCCTGCACCTCCTATTAGTACTATTTTATCAATTCAGTGTTTTTTGTATATGAAAAAATAAAAAGTACAGTGCGGCTGTCCTTTTATACAGCAGGAAAGGCTGTTGAACGTCTTGAAAAGAAGTTAAAATGGTGGCAGTAACAGAGAAAACAAAAATGTATGCACTTACATTTCAGAGCAGAGAAAGGAATTTGCCAAATGACTCACAAAGTGCCTCAAAACATGAAAGCGGCGGTTATGCATAACACGAGAGAAATCAAAATCGAAACATTGCCCGTTCCTGACATCAATCATGATGAAGTGCTGATAAAGGTGATGGCTGTCGGAATTTGCGGATCGGATCTGCATTACTATACAAATGGCAGAATAGGCAATTATTTGGTGGAAAAACCATTTATCCTCGGTCATGAATGCGCGGGAGAAATTGCCGCCGTCGGATCGTCTGTCGATCAATTCAAGGTGGGAGACCGTGTTGCTGTCGAACCTGGTGTCACGTGCGGACGCTGTGAGGCGTGCAAGGAAGGGCGTTATAATCTTTGTCCGGATGTGCAGTTTTTGGCGACACCGCCGGTTGACGGCGCGTTTGTCCAATATATCAAAATGCGTCAGGACTTTGTTTTTTCGATTCCGGATTCTCTTTCCTATGAAGATGCGGCTTTGATTGAACCGTTTTCTGTCGGCATTCATGCGGCCGTGAGAACGAAGCTTCAGCCCGGGGCAACGATTGCGATCATGGGAATGGGCCCTGTTGGGTTAATGGCCGTTGCGGCAGCGAAAGCATACGGGGCAGGCACAATCATTGTGACCGACTTGGAGCCGCTGCGATTAGATGCCGCGAAGAAAATGGGAGCGACGCACGTCATTAATATCCGGGAACAGGATGCCGGTGAAGAAATCAAAACGATCACAAATGGCAGAGGCGTTGATGCTGCTTGGGAAACAGCGGGGAATCCGGCGGCATTGCAATCCGCACTGGCTTCCGTGCGCCGGGGCGGAAAATTGGCGATTGTCGGTTTGCCTTCACAGAACGAGATTCCGCTCAATGTGCCGTTTATTGCAGATAACGAGATTGATATATACGGGATCTTCCGTTATGCCAATACGTATCCGAAGGGAATTGAATTTCTCGCTTCCGGCATTGTGGACACGAAGCATCTTGTAACGGATCAATATTCACTGGAGCAGACGCAAGAGGCGATGGAACGGGCATTTCAATATAAAAATGAATGCTTAAAAGTGATGGTGTATCCAAATCGCTGAGTGAACGGGGAGAATCTTTGCATTCTCCCTCTTGTTTACTGGAAATGAAAACGGATTCTTGGGGTGGGATATGATGATTGAAACAGAAAAAGCAGCGGCAGTAAAGGAAACATCACGGCCTGACCTGGATCGAACGGATCGGATACGGATTCGGCGATATGTCGTACAATATTATCTTTCAATTTGTAAACGCATACTTATTATTCTACTATACAGACATCGGCGGCATTAAGCCTGCGGTGATAGCAGCTTTGTTTCTGATTGTAAGAGTGCTGGACGCTATTTTTGATCCAATTATGGGCGTGATTTTAGACAAGACGAGCACAAGATGGGGAAAGGCAAGGCCGTATTTGCTGTGGGTGGCGTTTCCTTTTGCGTTATTTACGTTCTTATGTTTTACGACCCCAAATTTTGGCGAGACGGGGAACATGGTCTATGCGTACATCACCTATATTCTGCTTGGGATGTCCTTTAGCATGCAGACGATTCCGGTCAACAGTTTAACGGGGCGGATGACGAATTCCGTGGAGGAACGAACGGTTCTGACGACGACCCGGATGATTTTGGTTTATATCGGAATTCTGTTATCGATCTCCTGTGCGACACCGCTTGCGGACGCCATCGGCGGGACAAACCAGGCGTTTGGATTCCAGATGACGGCGCTTATCTATGCGGCGGTGAGCATCGCTTTGAATCTGTTCAGTTTCTTTACTGTACGGGAGCGGATTCAGCCTGAAAAAAGAAAAAAACAAGGAATGAAAAAAACATTATCTGTTTTGTTCCGAAACAAGCCTTTGCTCATTTTGGTTTCTTCATTTTTGGCGTTTGCGATCGGGTTTAACATTAAACTCAGCACGATGGTGTACTATTTTACGTATAACGTCAACCATAAGGAATTTGTGTTTTTAGGAACCGTGTTGTTTTTCGGGGCAGCGCTGATCAGCAATCTGTTTATTCCTTTCTTTTCAGAGAAGAGGGGCAGAAAACAAGTCATGATAATCACGGCAGCGTTATCGCTTATTTCTTACGCAGGCCTTCAGTTTACATCGTATTCTTCGATTCCGCTTATTTTCTTTTGGCTTTTCGTTTCTGGGTTTTTCACGACGCCTTTGAATACCCTTGCTTGGGGAATGGTTGCCGATTGTGTTGATTATGCGGAATGGAAAACCGGAGTCCGCGCTGATGGCGTGGTGATTTCGAGCATGAGTTTTATCAATAAGCTCGGAGTCGCGTTAGCCGGGTCATTCTCGGCTGTTTATCTCGGAATCGCCGGGTATGCCGCGAATACCGAGCAGACGGCATCGTCATTGAATGCGATTAAAAATATGAATGCGCTCATTCCGGGATTGTTCATTCTGCTGTCTATTATTCTCATTTCTTTTTATCCTTTAACTGAAAAAAAATATAAGCAGATGATGTCTGACCTGGAGCAAAGAGCTGCAAGATAAGTATACGTAAAATTTAAAATATTCTATGTAAACGGTTGTATTTATGACAGAAAGCACTATACTGAAACTATAATCGAGAACTGACAAATGAGTGTGATAATGTGGGAAACCAATCTGTTATTTGTATTGGAGAATTGTTAATTGATTTCTTTTGTACCGATGTGGATGTTGATTTGACGGAAGGACGCAATTTCTTAAAAAGTGCAGGCGGCACACCGGCGAATGTGTCAGCGGCCATCGCGAAGCTGGGCGGAGACGCGGCTTTCAGCGGAAAAACAGGCAAGGATCCGTTTGGGTACTTTCTGAAGCAGACTTTAGACGCCGTACACGTCGATACTTCTATGCTCGTCATGGATGAGAAAGCGCCTACAACGCTTGCGTTTGTTTCATTAAAACAAAATGGGGAGCGCGACTTTGTTTTTAACAGAGGAGCGGATGCTTTGTTTACTTTGGAGGATATTGATCTGGAAAAGGTAAACGATGCGAAAATCCTTCATTTCGGTTCAGCGACGGCATTGTTATCAGATCCGTTTTGCGAGGCCTATTTACGGCTGATGTCGATTGCGAAAGACAATGGACAGTTTGTTTCCTTCGATCCTAACTACCGCGAGGATTTATGGAAGGGAAGAGTTTCAGAGTTTATAAGCACCGCAAAAAAAGCAATTGCCGTAAGTGATTTTGTGAAAGTCAGTGATGAGGAGCTTGAGATCATCAGCGGTGCGAAGGATCATAAAGAAGGTGTTGCAATCCTTCATGAGATCGGGGCCGGCATTGTGGCGGTGACACTTGGGAAAAGCGGGACCCTTCTTTCAAATGGGAAGGATCTTGATATCATCCCGAGCATTCCGGTGACATCAATAGACTCAACGGGAGCGGGAGACGCGTTTGTCGGCGCGGCGCTGTATCAGCTGGCACGCACGGATGAAATTCAGACGGCAGCCGAAGATTTTGCGAAGCTGCGTGATATTGTGTCATTTGCCAATAAGGTGGGGGCGCTCGTGTGCACCAAAATCGGTGCGATTGATGCTTTGCCGAGCTTAAAAGAGGTTGAAGTGTCTCTGTAAAATATCGGGGATGTTTCTTGAAAGTCAGCGGACTTCAGGAGGCATCCTTTTTATTTAGGTCTGAAACCCTTTGTGATATACGGTATACTTTATAGGGATATCCAGTAAATTGAACCAATGTGAAGTACATACAATAATGTTTTTATAAAATCGGAGTAAAACCAAGTTTCTGCTGCTGCCGTCATGTATAGTGTGACGGCATATGAAATTGAACCGCGGAGGAATGCTTTACATGAAAAATGTTTTTCTTATCGTGCAATGCGCGTTTTCTGTTTTTTGTTTTTTCTGCCTCGCCGCTGTGAATTGGTATCAGGGGAGTGAGTTTGTTTCTGATTCGTTTGATTGGAATTATACGGCTAAATTTTCAAAGCTTTTGAATAATACGGATACGATCACAAGTCCCGAACAGATATCGCAGCTGGATTTCTTTGTGTATTCTGCGAAGCATTATCCGTTAGTGAGCGGTTTGATGATCGGGCTGTTTATTTATTTTTTGTTTTCATTGTATTTGGTCATAAAGAATATCCGCCGGCACAAATGGGCTGAATGAGACTTTTTTCATATATTTATACATAAACTCATGAGAAAATGAAACTTTTTTGAAAAAAACCAGTATATATAACTGTGAACTTGTTACTATTTAATTTTGGGAGGAAAATGAAAAATGAGTATTTTAGGACGATTTAAAGACATTATGTCAAGCAATATTAATGCGTTGCTGGATAAAGCTGAGAACCCTGAAAAAATGGTTGATCAATATTTGCGGAATCTGAACAGTGATTTAGGAAAAGTGAAGGCGGAGACGGCTTCTGTCATGGCTGAGGAACAGCGGGCGAAAAGAGCGTTAACGGAATGCCAGGCTGAGGCCGAAAAGATGGAAAGCTACGCGATGAAAGCTTTACAGGCCGGAAATGAAGCTGATGCGCGGACATTTCTGGAAAGGAAAGCAGCCGTTGAATCAAGGCTGACTGAGCTGCAAACGGCTTATCAGCTTGCTTCTTCCAACGCGTCTCAAATGCGCAGCATGCATGACAAGCTTGTTGCCGATATCGGGGAGCTTGAGTCGCGGCGAAATGCCATTAAAGCGAAGTGGTCTGTGGCAAAAACACAGGAGAAAATGAACAAACTGGGATCCTCTGTTTCAAATGCGGGCCAATCGATGACAGCTTTCGATAGAATGGAAGACAAGGTCAACCGGGCGCTTGATCATGCCAATGCGATGGCGGAGCTGAATGCGTCTCCGAAAGACGATATTGACGAGCTGACGGCTAAATATGACAGCAATCAAAGCAGTGTCGATGATGAACTGGCGGCGCTCAAGCAGAAAATGCTTTTCAGTAAAGATCAATAGACAGCGGGCTGAGCTTTGTCCGATATAAAGAGAAAGTGAGAGAAACAGAATGATCATTTCTTATAAATGCCCGAACTGCGGCGATGATATGGTCTTTGACAGTTCATCTGGCAAGCTGACATGCCGCAGCTGCGGGCGGCAGGATCAAATAGAAAGCCTGCCTAAAGAGTATATTACGACCAGATTTTCTGAAAATGAGGCGAAGGAGTATCACTGTGAGAACTGCGGCGCGGTATTAATGACTGAGGCGGAGACGACTGCAACGATGTGCGGGTTTTGCGGAGGTGCGGCCGTTCTCGCCGATCGATTATCGGGAAATCTCGCGCCTTCCATGGTGATTCCTTTTACGATCAGCAAAGAAGAGGCCATGAGCGCTTTTAAAAAGTGGTGCAGAAACGGCCGCCTGACACCTAAGGGATTTATGAATGCCGATCGGGTGAAGAACATAACCGGTATGTACGTGCCGTTTTGGATGTTTGACTTAAACAGCAAGGTTCAGGTCAATGCCGTTTGTACGAGAGTGCATCACTATGATGATGGAGAATACCGGGTGACGGAGACCGAGTATTACAACGCGTACCGCGATATTAATCTTGATTATCTCAAAATTCCGGTCGACGCTTCAGAAAAAATGAATGATGAATTAATGGACAAACTGGAGCCTTATTCTTACAGTGAGCTGAAGGAGTTTAATACAGCCTATTTGGCGGGATATATAGCGGAAAAGTACAATTATACCGATGACGATCTCTTTCCGCGGGCGAAGGATAAAATCAGCCATTATATTGATTCTTATATCAGATCCACCTTCTCCGGCTATACGACGGCTGACATTACAGATGAAAAGATTCAGACGGATAAACTCAGCAGTTTTTACGTGCTTCTTCCGGTCTGGATGGTCAGCTATGATTATGAGCGGACTGAGCACATTTTTGCGATGAACGGGCAGACGGGCAAGGTTGTCGGCAAACCGCCGATCAGCGCCGGAAAAGTGGCCGCGTGGTTCGGCGGCATTACAGCCGGCACGTTTTTAGCATTAAGACTCGTCTCACTTATGATAGGGGGCGGTTTTTGATGAAAGTATCGATAAAAAAAGCGTGTCTCTTTTGCTTCGTCCTTTTTCTGATGCTGTCTTTTTCTTTACATACATCAGCGTCTGCCGCTGAACAGAAGCAATATGTTTATGACAATGCTCACTTATTAACGAAGGATGAAACTAAGAAACTCGAGGAATTGGCGGGGAAGCTGGGGGCAAAGCGCCATACCGATTTTATTATTCTTACCGCAAACGGAACGGGCGGTAAGGACATCGCGCAGTACGCCGGTGATTTTTATGACAGTCATTTTCACGGAAGCACGGCGATATTGACCATTGATATGAAAGATCGGGAAGTATTTATCTCCGGATACAAAAAGGCGGAGACGTATTTGAACAGCAGCCGGCTGAATACGATCAGGAATACGATTTCGTCAGACATTTCCGCAGGCCATTACGAAAAGGCGTTTGAGACTTATATTAAAATGTCCTACAAAGATATGGGGAAAAACCCTGAGAACAAGTCTGACAATCTGCTGCTCACGTGGTGGTTTCAGCTGATTATCGCCGCAGCCGCAGCCGGAATTGCCGTCACTGTGATGGTGTACAATTCCGGCGGCAGGGTCACCGTCACCGGCAGCACGTATATGGATCACGATACGTCTGAAGTGCTGGACCAGCACGACACATATATCCGGACGGACGTTACAAGAGAAAGAAAGCCTGACAAAGATAATGACAATGACGGCGGAGTCACGAGGGGCGGCACGTCTTACAGCGGAAGCAAAGGAAGTTTTTAAATTTTACGTAAAGGATTTGAGCATACATGGGTTTTTTCAGAAATCAGTTAGCGAATGTGGTGGAATGGGAAGAATTCAGAGACGACATGGTTTTCTATAAATGGAACAACCGTGAAATTAAAAAAGGCAGCCGTCTGATCATCCGGCCGGGACAGGATGCCATCTTTTTACACAACGGGAAGATTGAAGGGATCTTCCGTGATGACGGCGATTATGATATCGAGTCAGAAATCATTCCGTTTCTATCGACGTTAAAAGGGTTTAAGTTTGGCTTTAACAGCGGCATGCGGGCGGAAGTGCTGTTTGTGAATACGAAGGAGTTCACCGTGAAGTGGGGCACAAAAAACGCCATCAACATTCCGGCGGCGGGAATGCCGGGCGGTATGCCGATCCGCGCAAACGGTACATTTAACTTCAAGGTCATTGACTACATCGGATTGATTGATAAGATTGCGGGTGTCAAAGACAGCTATTTAGTAGAGGACATTAAAATCCGGATTACGTCTATTCTCGATCAGCTTTTGATGAAATGGATCACCAGAGAAGGAAAAGACATGTTCAATCTGCAGTCGAATTCATTTGAAATCGGAAAAGGGATTCAAGAAGATCTTGATATGCAGCTGATCGGAGACGGGATGTCGATTACGGGCTTCAATATCATGAGCTTTAACTATCCGCAGGAAGTTCAGGATATGATTACGAAGAACGCTTCTTACGGCATGGTGGGCGATGTGAATCGCTATCAGCAGATTTCCATGACGGACGGAATGTCATCCGGCAAAATGAGCGGAAGCGGCACAGCCTCCGATATGGCCGGCATGATGATGGGAATGAATATGGCAAATCAAATGATGAACCAAATGAATCAAAATCAGCAGAACCAGCCGCAGCAAAGTCAAAATCAGCAGAATCAGGGGACGGCACCGGCAAATGGCTCAGAAGGAGCGGCTAAGCCGAAATTCTGTCCGAACTGCGGAACGAAAACGGAAGGCGCGAATTTTTGCCCGAATTGCGGACAGAAGCTTGCCTGACGATATACGAAAAAGAGGCCTTTTGAGGCCTCTTTTTTTGTCATGATTTCATGGTTTGGACGATGAGGGATGTCAGCGCTTTTGATCCCTCAGGGATGAGATGTACGCCGTCGGGTGTAAAGTATTCAGGGTGCTGCAATGCTTTTGCATGCCAATCGACAAGGGTGACATTCTTGCGTGATTCGGCCTGCTGGCGCAATGACTCGTTTACCTTGCTTTCCCACTGCCGCGGCACACGCGTATTGACAAGATAGATATCAGCTTTTGAAAAGGAGCTGATCAGTGATTCAATCTGGCTGTTTGTGAAATAGCCGTTCGTCCCTAACTCGATGATGACCGCTTTGTTCGGCTGATTAAATGACGCGTATTCCGATGTGAGCTGGAGTGCTTGAGAGACTTGTCTTCCTACCTTTCCGTCGATGGTGACATGAGGGAGGGACTGTCGCAGGTATGACGCAATGTCGAGCATCACGGAGTCACCGATGGCCAGCACTTCTTTTTTTGGCTGTGTTTGTTTTGAATCAGCCGTTTTTTGAGATGATTGCTCTTTTTTGTCTTCGTTTTTCTTCGTATCTGATTTGCCTGTTGATTCTTTCTTGTTTTTGTCTGATGCGGCGTCTGTTTTTTCGCCGCCGTATTTTTTCTGGCTGTCATCTTCTTTTGCCGGTTTATCATGATCAGCCGTTTTGTGTGAAGAGGCGGCTGTTTCTTGCTGCCCGCTTTGCGCGTATGTCCATTGCGGCTGTTTTTTCTCCTCGGCTATTCCTGACAGCCCGCCCGCAAATACGAGGATGGCGGCAAGAATGAGGCCGAGCGACATTCTGCTGATGACAGAGGACGTCTTCCATTCCAGAAAGCGGTTCAAAAACACGCGGCGGAAAAAAGGCCTGAAGCCCGCAGTGCGGATCGGTTTCTCAATGAAATGATAAGAAAGTTCGGCAAGAATGAAAGTGGCGCCGATTCTGACGGCACAATGCCAATAAACCGGATTTCCGATTTCCTGCACGGGTGTGCTCAGCACGATAACCGGATAATGCCAAAGATAGATTCCGTATGATCTCGTTCCGATCCAGCGAAGCGGTTTCCATGAAAGGACATGTCCCAAAAAACTGCTCGGATGGCATATACATGCGACAAGGACCGCTGCGGTGATGCTGATCAAAAGCATGCCGCCCTTGTACAGGAAGGGTTCATATTCATCCGTGTAAAAGACGCATAGCAACAGCGCGGCAAAAGCGGCAAGCTCCGTCCCGTGAAGCAGGTGTTTCATGCTGCTCGGCAGCCGTTTGGAAGATAATCGTTTCATCGGCCACACTAAAGCTAAAGCGCAGCCGATAAGCAATTCAAATGATCGGGTGTCCGTCCCGTAATAAACGCGGCTCGGATCTCCGCCAGGGACATACATCATACTCATCACGACTGCTGAGCATAACGCGATGAATGTGACCGCTGCCGCAAGCCGGGCCCGTGTTTTACATATGTGCATTCCTGCAAGCAGCAGGAAAGGCCATATGATATAAAACTGTTCTTCAATCGCCAGCGACCAAAGGTTTTTTAATGGCGAAGGAGAGCCGAAGCTGTCGAAATAAGAAAGTTTATGAAAGATAAACCACCAGTTGCTTATGTAAAAAAGTGAGGAGACCGCATCTCCGCGTACGGTATGCAGGAGCTCGCTATTAAATAATACGACCCAAATGACTGTCGTGATAATCATGAGATAAGCCGCCGGCAGAAGCCGTCTGATCCGGCGCACCCAAAAATCACGCAAATCAAGGGTGATGTCATTGCCTTGGGCAGGCAATATAATAGATGTGATTAAATACCCCGATAAAACAAAAAAGATATCAACACCAATGAAACCGCCGTCGGCCCAATTAAAATTCAGGTGATATGCGATAACTGCGAGGACGGCAAAGGCGCGAAGTCCATCCAGTCCGGGAATATAGCGATGATTCAGTGACTTGTCTGACATGGTATTCCTCCAATAATGTGTGCGGAAATTCTCGCTGTTTTGCGGATGGTTATGGCAGATTTCTGTACAGTCTTCCATTTGTTCCGTTAGATAGACGCATTCGGAAGGGGATTTTGTTTCAGAAAAAATGAATGAAATGTTGTGATTTTCTTAAACTTTTCAGCCCTCGTCCGGCGTCTGTTATATGAAAGGGTTCCCCTGTGCAAGCGGCTGTTGCCGGGGAAAAAGAAAAAATCCATGATCTGCGGATATCATGGATTTTTTTCTTTCTTTATCTGATGTAGCGGTCTCCGACAAGCAGCTTTGAGATGACGGAGGTCGGTATTTTAAATTCTGTAACGCCCATATATCCGGGTGCTACTTCGTATTCATCAAATGAGATGAAAAGTTTGTGCTGATCTGTAATATAAAAATTCTGATCGGCATGAATGGATTTGAAAGGCTCCGTCATATCATCTTCCTCGACCCAATATATTTTATTCGGATCTTCTTTCATCTGTTTTTTCATTTGTTCTTTAATATTTTGGCTGATGACTTTAATATAACGGTCATCTTTGAATAAGCTCTTTAACGTAAGCACGGCCTCATTCTTTTTATCAATCGTGATATATCGGCTTTGGGTATAAGATGAAGCCTGGGTTTTTTCGATATCACGGCGGACTGAGATCAGATCCGATGTGTCAGTTACGGTTTCATAATCGCTGTAGATGCTGAGGTGGCCTTTTTTGCTTTTTGAGGTCGCCTTCATAAATTCCCGGTAGAGCTCTTTGCTTTCTTTCATATAATGCCGGTTGATGCTGTCTTCAAGTTCATGATTGGAAAGGCCGGACAGAGCAGGCGTTTTCACATCGATGCTTGATTGGTTCTTTTCTTCTTTCATCTCCACGAATGTGATGGCTTGGACGACTTTGCCGATGACGGGGATTTTAGACATGGCTTGTGCGGCATCCGGATTGATATTGACTACGGCGGTAAATAAGACGGCCGCAGCGACTGCCGCGGATGTCGGCCACATCACGATTCGTTTTTTCTTCGGTTTGTGCTGAAGGGCTTTTTCGACAATGCTGTCCAGTTCTTTAGGAATGGGCACACTTTTATACTCTTCTCTTAATTGTTCTAATCTTTTTTCCATTAAGAAAGATCCTCCTTCGTCAGCTGAATGCGCATGAGCTTCAGCCCCCTGTAAAGGCGTGTTTTGACGGTGTTGATGTTTTCCCCCGTAATGTCCGCGATCTCTTCTAATTTCAAGTCTTCAAAGAAACGCAGAATGATAATGGTTTTATATTGATGCGGCAGGTCGTCAAGCGCTTCATGAAGGTCCGTGTCTTTGTAGTGATCTTCCTTTCCGCGGCTTAAAAACTCGATCGTTTCATCGTCCATCACTTTAAGTTTTTTCTGTTTGCGGAGATAATCAATGGCCGTACGCACTAAAATTTTATAAAACCAGCTTTTTATCACATCGGGGTTTTTGACGGATTCGACTGATGTCAGCGCTTTTTGAATTGATTCCTGAACAATATCTAACGCGTCATCCTTGTTCTTTACATAACTGTATGCCAGGCGGTAAAAGTCTTCTTTGCGCTCAGTTATGCACGTCACAAGCGACGCTTTGGCTGTTTCGTTCTTCATTGCTTTAAAGGGCTCCTTTTTTAAAAATACGTATCATAGGCTGTTACCTATGGATAGACGGAACAGGGTGAAAAATAGTTTGCGCAGAGCGGATCATTTTTAAAAGGAAAAGGAAGGAAAGACGAAGGGACGAAAAAAAGAGCCTGAACGGCTCTTTTTGGATGTGTCTGTTTATTTTGCTGAACGGTTTAATTCGGTTTTACTAAGATTTTTACTTGGTTTTTCTCTTTGATTAAAGCGCCGAAGCCTTCTTCAATCAGATCGTCGAGCACGATTTTTTTCGTGACGAGCTTATCTGCTGAGAAGTAGCCCTCTTTCATCAGTGCGAGAACGGAAGGGAAGATGTCACGGTATCCGATAATGCCTTTTACGGTACGTTCTTTGATGACGATATCGTTCGGATGGATTTCCGCTCCTTTTTCCCAGATGCTGACGATAACCGTTTCACCGGCAATGCTTGTTGACTGGATCGCCTGGCGGAGAACGACAGGGACGCCTGTCACTTCATAAGAAACATCAACGCCGCCGTTTGTGCGTTTTGCGATTTCTTCAACGACATCATCCGTTTTTGACGGATCGATGATGATAGCGCCGAGTTCTTTCGCTTTTTCCTGACGTTCCGGTGAAAGTTCAACCGCGTAAATATCTGTGGCGCCGGCTGCTTTCAGGGCTTCAATCACAAGCAGCCCGATCGGTCCGCAGCCAAAAACGGCTGCCGTGTCGCCCGCTTTTAATTTGCTTTGACGGACGGCGTAAAGCGCTACCGCTGACGGCTCAACAAGCGCGCCCTGTTCATAAGAAAGCTCTTCAGGAAGCTTAAACAGCAATTCTTCGTCAACGGACACATATTCAGAAAATCCGCCGCCGCCTCCCGCTAAGCCTAAGAATCCCATTTGTTCATCAAGGTTATAGGCTCCCTGATGTCCGTGTGTGGCAAAAATCGGTTCCACGACGACACGGTCGCCGACACTGTAATTTTTGACGCCTTCGCCCACTTCAACGACTTCTCCTGAGAATTCGTGACCCATTGTGACAGGCGCCGTTTCTTTAGTTAACGGATGGGGTTCGCCGACCGGAATAAAGATCGGACCTCCCAGATATTCGTGAAGGTCGCTTCCGCAAATCCCGCACCATTTGACTTTAATTTTGACTTTTCCCGGTTCTGCTTTAGGTTCATCAATGTTTTCGATTCGAATGTCTTTTTGATTGTGCCATCTTGCCGCTTTCATTGATTATCACTCCTAGTCTGATGGAAACGAGTATAGGTACATGATCAATATGAACCACGGTTTAAAAGGAAAAAAAGTGCTTCCTAAAGCCTGATTTCTCAAAATATATCATATTACGCAACTATCAATAGGCCTTATAAAAAGTCCATATTGAATGCAGAAATACTCTAGGGATATTATAACGCTTATGAATTAAATTTTGTAGTATAATTTACCATGGGATTATATAGAATTGGAAATTGTGTCAATATTGTGTGCGTGTCTCCGTCGCGTTGTAATGAACATGTAAAGTGATTGAAATATTATAATCGTCTTCTTGGTGTATAATTTTGCCTAGAATAAAGAATCAGGGGGACGAAAGCTTGAAGAAGTTATTCTTAGCATTATTGATTTTAGCAGGAAGTACGCTGGGAGCGATCAGTTACTCTTCTGATGCAAGTGCTAAAAAAGTGAACGGAAATATTACATGGTATAATGGAGTCGGTAAAAAAGGATCTTCCGGTAAAAAACTGGGACATTGGGATTGCGCGACAAAATTAGGATTTGACGTTCCGAGAAACGGAACGAAAATCAGAGCTTATGCTAAAGCAAAACCGAAAAAGGTTATCACAGTATATAAAAATGATGTAGGCCGTCTGCCGAATGCCGTATTGGATGTCAGCCCGAAAGCGTTCAAAGCGCTCGGATATCCGTTAAGCAAAGGAAGAGTATCCGGACATTACAGCTATTAAAATAGACCATCAGAAAAAGCAAGGAGACTATTCTTGCTTTTTCTGATTGACGGAGAGATTGATAATGAATAAGAAACGATGGATCTGGATCCTCGCAGCCGCTGTTCTGGCGGCGGCGGTCATCGCGGCCGTTTTACTGATCAAAGGAAAAAGCGACGGAGGCGGAAAAGCCGTTGTCTCCGGCGGCCATGACAAGCTGCTTGTTTCCATTACAGACAAAGATCTGATGACGAAATATTACGAAGACGGCCGTATGCTGTACGAGGAAAAGCTTTCGGCATATCCGGCGTTTGCGCTGGATGACGCCCATCAGGTGCTCTATTATGTCGGTAATAATGATCAGAATGAGATGCGTCTGTATAAGCTTGATCTGAAGACGAAACAGAAGACGGTGCTTTATAAAGGATCGGCAAGCGCTGACAGTCTGTTTTTATCCAAGGATAAGACGCACATTTATTTCCGTCTCGGAAAAGCGGATGAAGATATTTTCCGTCTCGCGTCTTTTGATCTGAAAACGAAACGCTATCAAAACCTGTACCCTGCGGCGGATGAGAAAGACGACAGTGTGAGCGGCTTCTTTTATAACCGCAGCCAAAACGATTTTGCGCTGCTGCATTATTCCGTGAAAGAGGATTATAAAAAAACGGATGAGGCAAATGAGAAGGGGGTTGACCCTGAACCGACGAATATACGGTTTGCGGCAGGGGCGGGCGATCACCTTCAGGATCTGACAAACCTTGAACAGTTTATCAGCGACATCGCGATGTCACCGGACGGCAAAAATCTTGTCTTTACATCTTATACACAAAAAGGGACTGAACAAAAAGCGTCCATCCGTCTGATGAATGTCAAAACGAAAAAAGATGAAACGATTATCTCAAACGGGAAGGATTTCACTCCGCTGATTGATGCCCAGCCTCAGTTTTCTAAAGACGGCAGCATCATTTATTTCATGGCGGAAGCCAAAGGCGCTAAGCGTCTGAAGGATGAAACAGGACGGAACGCGAAGGTCAGGACCATTTATGCTTATCATTTGGATACGAAAAAATGTGAAAAAGTCTGGGAAAATGACAATGGCATTATCAACAGTTTTTCCGTTATCCAATCATGAAAAAAACACTCAGCGCCCGCTGGGTGTTTTTTAATGAACAAAGCTGGCTGCGGCTGAGGCGAGCCATTTGAAAAAACGGAGAATCGGAACGGCAAAATGGAGTGATTCGATGAATGACTGTGCGGCAAGGTTCATTTTCTGCTGTTTTGCCATTTCCTTGAGATCTTTCTGCTGCCGATCGTTTTTCATGTTCATTGCTCCTTTGCATCGTAAAAGGACATGATAACGCAAAGGCCTCTCATGAGACATGGAGGCCTTCTCTATGTTGAGACTCGTAAAAGGGAGGTCTAACTTGATGCCGTTTGACTGTTGTTTTGGAGATTCACCAACGAACGGACGCCGTCGATCATTTTACTGCCGCAAAGGGGGCAAGTCGGGGTATCACTGCCGGCAAAATTCTTTCTGCTCCAGCCGATACAGTCCTCTTTTGTGCATTCCCACGTACTGACATCTTCTTTAGGCAGCGGTTCCTGATTACGTTTGTTGTAGTAAGACATAAAGTCACTTCTTCCCTTATGAATTTTCGTGCACACCTTCATTGTCTCATACTTTTCCCTAATCTCCTAATTCCTTTTTCTATCCATATTTCCAATGAGGGTGCACCGTCTTCCTGTTATTACAGTATATGCAAATAAGCGGATCCTTATTTTTTCTTTTTGTATAAATAAAAAAGCCCCTTCTCAAAAAGGGGGATTACTGCTTTTCTGTGACGTCCATCGGTCTCATCATGTCATAATCTTCATGTTCTAAAATATGACAATGCCATACGTACCGTCCGCTGTAAGGCGCGAATGTCGCCGCGATTCTGATGACTTCTCCGGAGTGCGCCTGCACGGTGTCTTTCCAGCCTTTTTCACTTGGAGGCGGCGGGACGGCGGGGCCTGTATACACAATGTCGCCGAATTTGTTATAACGTTCTAAGTCAAAAGGACGCCGGTCAAGGACTTGGAAGGAAACCAAGTGCAGGTGTATCGGATGGGTTCCCCGCGTCGGGTTGATAATCGACCAGATTTCCGTTGAGCCGAGCCGCGGCGCTTCTGTCACGGGATCATGCCAGCGCTTGTTATTGAGTGTTAAAACCGGCCGGCCGTATTTGTCTTGCGTGTTTGTGAGTTTAAGCGTCCTGATATTGTGTATTCTTTTTGATGTCATATCAGGCATGGCTGACAGATATTTAGGCTTCCGGCTGGTGTCTTCTCCCTTCAGCGGTTTTGTGACGCGGAATTGCATCACATTGGCGTCGGTATCCGGATTGACGTCGCCCCCGCAGCCGGTGCCGTTCGTTAAAATAATATGTTCTCCGTCAAAAGCGGAGAAATCAATGAGCACATCATACCGCTCAGCCGGGGCTAAGCTGATGGACTGTGTCTTGACAGAACGGGGGAGCAGTCCGCCGTCAGAACCGATTTGAATAAACCGGCCGCCATTATTGAGCGAGAGGGAAAATGTTCTCGTATTTGAGGCGTTAAGGATACGGAAACGATATGTCCGCGGTTCGACTTCCATATACGGCCACGCTTTGCCGTTGACGAGAATGGTATTTCCGCAAAGGAATGGAACGATTGAAGGATTCGGCAGCGTTTCGGAAGGATTATCGGGCCCGCTCGGATAAAACAAGGAACCGTCGTCATTTAACGTGCGGTCCATAATCATAAGCGGTACGTCGTATTCTCCGGCGGGAAGCTTCAGCTGCTTTTCTTTTCGCTCGCGGATGATATACATGCCGGCAAGCCCGGCGTACACATTGAGCCTCGTAATTGCCATGGCGTGGTCGTGATACCATAATAGCGCCCCGCGCTGTTTGTTTGGATAGTGGTATACCTCTTTTTCAAAATAAGGCCCCTTCTCCTTGAAATCCCGTGTGAACCAGGCTTCCGGATAGCCGTCGCTGTCCGGCGGCGTTGCTCCTCCGTGTAAATGGACGACGGTTTTGACGTCGGGTTCCTGATGGCCGCCCTCTGAATGGTGAATGGTATGGTCCACAGGGAGAAAATGCTTATCCGGCAGGTCATTCATCCATTTAATATAGACGTTCTCATCTTGGTTCACGTCGATCGTCGGGCCGGGAAACAAACCGTTATAGCCCCACAGCCGGGTCGGCGGGAGATCACGGTGCAGCTTGTGAAAGCATTCCTTCATCGTGACTTCATAATACGTGCTGCCGTTTGATGTCTTCTGCGGCTTCAGTGTTTCGATAATCGGCAGTTCATCTGCAAATTTTTCAAGTGCCATTATTCATCCTGTCCTTATCATTTATTGAAATCCTGTACTACAGTTAATGCTGTCTGGAACAGGTTGGTTAAAAAAACACCCGCCCTTTTTTGAGGGCGGGTGTTTGCGGTTATTGCGCAACCCGGCTTGCGGAAGCGTTCTCTTTCGGTTTTTGTTTTTTGTGGAATACATATGAGGCAAGGACCACTAATGTAATAAATCCTGTCAGCAGAAATTCAGACCGCATTGAGCTGATAAACAGCATAGATAACAAGATGGCGCAAATAGCGATGATCGTCAGGTAGGTTAAGTATGGGTAGCACCACATTTTGATTTTAAGAGATTCAGGGTTTGTCCGTTCAATTCTCTTTCTCATTCTCAGGTGTGAGACTGCGATGACGAGATAGACGAGCAGTGCGATTGCCCCTGATGAATTGACCAGAAACAAAAATACGGAGTCAGGAGAAAAATAGTTCATCACAACGGCAATATAGGAGAAAAAGGTGCCGGCGACAATGGCTTGAACCGGTACGCCTCTTTTGCTCAGTTTCATAAACCGCCGCGGCGCTTCATTACGCTCTGCCAGTGAATACAGCATCCGTGATGTTGTATAAAGCCCGGAGTTCAGGCAGGACAGAACGGCTGTCAGGACGATGAAATTCATGAGCTGAGCGGCCGCGGGAACCCCGATATGGCCTAAAACGGCAACGAAGGGGCTTTCCAGAACATTGGCTGAATCCCACGGAAGCAGCGTGACCACAACCGTAATGGAGCCGACGTAAAAAATGATGATCCGCCAAACGACTGAGCGGGTCGCTTTTGTTACGGATTCGACCGGGTTTGACGTTTCTCCCGCTGCGATTGCGACGATTTCAGATCCCATGAAAGAAAAAATAACGACGACGATGCCGAGCAGAACGGAGCTTGGCCCTTTTGGGAGAAATCCGCCGTTGCCCGTCAGGTTTTCAAGTCCGACCGGTTTGCTGCCGGGGACGAGGCCGAAAATAAACGCAAAACCCGCGATTAAGAAGACAACGATAGTCGCCACCTTCACTAAGGAAAGCCAGTATTCAAATTCGCCGAACGATTTAACTGAATAAATATTCGTCAGTGTTAACAGCACGGTCAGAAGCAGACTCGTCAGCCATAACGGAATGCCGGGGAACCAGTACTGGATGATTCCGGCGCCCGCAATTGCTTCAATGGCAATGACGATGACCCAGAAAAACCAATACAGCCATCCGATGGTATAACCGGCCCACGGACCGATGGCGTCATGTGCGTACTGTGAAAACGAACCGCTTGTCGGGTTGACGGAGGACATTTCCCCCAGCATCCTCATAATAAAAATCACTAATAGTCCTGCTAATGCATAGGAGACAATTGCTCCAGGTCCGGTGGAATGAATGACGGATCCGCTTCCGACAAATAATCCGGCGCCGATCACGCCGGCAATTGAAATCATTGTCATATGCCGGGTTTTTAATCCCTTCGATAAAGAATTAGGCTGATTCATTCTTTGCCTCCTTTTAATTTGTTTATGCTGAATATTCCGACAAGTTTTATTTTATCATAAATACATATGACTTTTGAAAATGATGTAAGAAAATATGACATTTTTTCTCGTTCGTACAGCAGAAGGAAAAGAAATAATTTTCTGTGATTTATATGTTTTGATGGTATTGAAAATAATTCCATATAAGCAGAGCGGCAAGAAGCCTTGGTACGATTGGGATGACTGGGGTTTCGTGAATAAAAATAATTTGCCTGTATGCACAAATGTTCTATGATTACTATTTTTCTGTGGAAAGTGAATCATGTTTCTATAGACCCACTGTGCCTTCGCTTTGTATGATAATGAAGGAAAAAATGAACGGGAAGGAGGGTTTTCAGTGGAGAGATATCATGAATTGAAAAAAGGCGAAACCGGAGCGATTGTCAGTATTGCCGCATATGCAGTATTGTCGGCTGTGAAGCTTGTGATCGGCTATTTGTTTCACTCAGAGGCGCTTCAAGCCGACGGTTTAAACAACACGACTGATATCGTGGCATCTGCCGCTGTTTTCATCGGTTTGCGCATCTCTCAGAAACCTCCTGACGAAGATCATCCTTACGGCCACTTTCGGGCGGAGACCGTCGCGTCACTTATCGCTTCCATTATTATGATGCTTGTCGGAATGCAAGTGCTGTTCAGCGCCGCACAATCTATTTTTTCCGTAAAAGAGGAAACACCGGATATGATTGCTGCCTGGACGGCTGCGGGGAGCGCCGTCGTGATGCTGATTGTCTACCGCTATATAAAAGGGCTTGCCAAAAAGGTAAACAGCCAAGCCCTTTCAGCCGCGGCTGCTGATAATAAATCAGATGCGCTCGTCAGTATCGGCACGTTTATCGGAATTTTTGCTTCGCAGTTCCATTTGGCTTGGGTTGATACGGTCACGGCGTTTATCATCGGATTGATCATCTGCAAAACCGCGTGGGATATTTTCAAAGAATCCTCTCATTCGCTGACTGACGGTTTTGATGTCAAAAATATTTCTGATTATAAAAAGACGATCGAACAGATTGCGGGCGTCAGCCGTTTAAAAGATATTAAAGCGAGATATCTGGGCAGCTCCGTTCATATTGATGTCGTCATTGAAGTGCCGTCTGATATGAATATTAAAGAGAGTCATGATATCGCAAATGAGGTAGAACGAAAGATGAAAGATGAACATGCCATCGACCATTCACATGTTCATATGGAGCCTCTCCAGCTGAAATAAAGCTTCCTTTCTAAAGGGAGCTTTTTTCCTTTTGCGGACTGGAAACAATTCGCTGGAAACGTTTTTTTATACTGTTTATATTTTGTGGTAAAGTTAGGTTACGATAATTGAAATTTGAGAGATGACTAGGAGGAGAAGAATGGCTTATAAAGAAGAGCTGCATCCGCTGCTGGAGAAAGCCGTTGAGCATATTGAAAACATCATCATAGGAAAACGGGATATCGCCATACTCAGCTTGGCCGCCATTCTCGCAAAAGGGCATGTGCTGCTGGAAGACGTGCCGGGAGTCGGAAAAACGATGATGGTCCGCGCTTTGGCCAAGCTGATCGGAGCTGACTTTAAGAGGATTCAGTTCACTCCGGATCTTCTGCCGTCAGATGTGACGGGTGTCTCTATTTATAATACGAAAACGATGGAATTTGAATACCGCCCGGGACCGATTATGGGGAATATCGTGCTGGCCGACGAAATTAACAGAACCTCTCCGAAAACGCAGTCTTCTTTGCTTGAGGCGATGGAAGAGGGAAATGTCACGATTGACGGAAAGACAATGCGGCTGGCTGAGCCGTTTTTCGTCATGGCCACACAAAACCCGGTTGAATATGAAGGAACATATCCGCTTCCTGAAGCCCAGCTTGACCGGTTTTTATTTAAGCTGAAGATGGGCTATCCGACTGCCGAGGAGGAGCTTAAGGTTCTGTCTTTGCAGGAAGGGCGCAATCCGCTTGAAACAATTGAGCCCGTCATTTCTAAAGAACAATTTATCAGTCTTCAGCAAAAGCTGGAGCAGGTGCGGGTGGATGATGGCATTAAAGCCTATATCGTCGGCATCACTCAGCATACCCGCCGGCATCCGTCCGTACATTTGGGCGTAAGTCCGCGCGGTTCGATTTCATTAATGAAAGCCGCACAGGCATACGCGCTGCTTCATGATCGCGACTACGTCATTCCTGATGACGTCCAGTATTTGGCTCCGTATACGCTGCCTCACAGAATGATCTTAACGGCCGAGGCGAAATTTAATGATGTCACGCCGGAAGCTGTGATCGAAGACATCATGCAGACGGAAAAAGTTCCCGTTCAAAGGATGTCGGTCCGATAATGAGAAAGAAAGTGCATTGGCTGCTATACGGCTGGAAGCTGCTTATTTTGGCCGTATTGACGGCAGCGGTCTTTTCTTATGCCATGTTTCAGGGCGGATTTGTGAGCTGGTTTTTATTTTATGCGTTTTTGCCGTTTACCGTTTACGCCGGGCTGGTCGCTGTGTATCCGCTGCGGGCGTTTCGGGTGACGCGTGAGATTTCTTCTGCTCAATTAACCTCGGGTGACAGGCTGTCTGTCACCATCAGGCTGACGAGGCGCCTGCCGTTTCCGCTGACTTATATGGTCATTGAAGATGTGATGCCGGAAACGCTTGGCGAGAGGCGCTGTGCGAAACAGCTCGTGTTTCCGTGGTTTCAAAAAAAGCTGACGTTTCAATATGAGCTGCCGCAGGCTCCGCGCGGAGAGCATCGTTTACATACGATAAGAGTGCGGACCGGAGATGTTCTCGGGCTTTTGGACAAGACGGCCTCGTTTTCGGTAACGGATACGGTCTTAGTTTTCCCGGCGTACGGGTCTGTACATTATAAGACGCAGACCGTATCCGGAGAAGAGGGTGCGGGTGCCGGCGCGCCGTTTCAGACTCACCGCTCCGCAATGGCCGCGAGCGTCAGAAATTATCAGCCGGGCGACCGGTTTTCCGCACTCGACTGGAAAACATCGGCGCGGCGCAATGAGCTGATGACGAAGGAATTTGACCCCTTGCAGAGTATGAATATGGTTCTCCTTTTGGACTGCACGCCGTCCCCTTCGTTTGAAGCCGCGGTCTCAGCCTCGGCATCCCTGCTTTACACGGCGCTTGTGAAGGGCTCTCCCGCGGGGTTTATTTCATTGGGGAACGACCGGACTGTTTTTCCCGTCCGGGAGGGAGAGCAGCATTTCAGAAATGTGCTGCGTTATCTGGCTGCAGTTTCAGAATCGGAAGAAGCTGATGCCGGCGGACGCTTAAGAAAAGAGCTGGCAGATCCGCGTGTCCGCAAAGCTTTTATTGCCGTCGTGACGGGCAGCCTTACAGAAGAGCTTCTCAAACAGGCTGAGGCAGGACCTTTTGACATGACGGTGTTTTTGGCGAAAGAAACGAATGCCGTGCTTTCGGAAAAAGAACGGAATCTCGCTCTCATCTTCGCTCAGAAGAATATCAAGGTGCAAATGATCAGGGACAAACGGGTGTCCCATGTTGTTTAGAAAGAGAGGTGGCGCGCCATGCCGCATGACGAGAACCAGGGAAGCAGGCTGAGTCTGCTGCTGTTTTATTTTCTCGCTTTTTTATTGTTATGGGAATGGCTCAGGCCGCTGCACAATTTTACGGATACAAAACATACCGGTTTTTTCATCATTTTTATCGGTTTGGCATTTCTGCTGTCATTCTTCCGGATGAGGTGGTACGTCACCGTGCCGTCCTGCATTCTGTTTACGTTGATCAGTATTCATATGCTGTTTTATAAAGGTTCGGTTTTTCAGCCGGAATGGCTCGCTTCTTTTTTGCGGGACGTGATGCTGAATGCCCGGCACATCGGGACCGGAAGATGGAATGATATGAACCCGTCATTCCGCACATTGCTGTTTTTTGTGCTATTATGGCTGCTCGTATATTTACTGCATTACTGGGTGATCTATCAGCGGAAAATATTATTCTTTTTTATCATGACGGTGGCCTATATCACCGTGCTTGATACGTTTACTCCCTATGATGCCGCATACGCCGTCATCCGGATTGTCTTTATCGGCTTTTTGATGATGGGGCTTTTGAATATGGAGCGCATCCGCCTGACGGAACACATAGCGTTTAAAAAAAGGTTGATCATCAAATGGTTTCTGCCGCTGGCGCTGTTTATCTGCGCTTCCGTCCTATTCGGTCTGGCGGCTCCGAAATCAGATCCGAACTGGCCGGACCCCGTGCCGTTTCTGAAAAAAATAACAAATCACAAAGAGGTGCCCGCCGCTGAGAGCAAAATCGGCTACGGCAACCATGATGAAACATTAGGCGGGCCTTTTCAGCAGGACGATACGCCGGTTTTCACATGGAAGGGAAAAGAGCGGGCGTACTTCCGGGTGGAAACGAAGGATACATACACGGGAAAAGGCTGGGTGGAGACCGATCAGGGCATGTCCTATAAACTGAATGGCGGCAATGTGGAAGATATATGGTTTGACCGGAGTGTGCAGACGAGACGTTATACGGCGCAGGTGTCCATTGATGAGAATTATCTTTATAATCACGTCATGTATCCGATCGGCGTCTCCAATATTAAACCGAAGCACTCGATTCAGCTTGAAATGAACGGAAACACCGAGCAAATCACGCCGATCAGTGAACAAGTGGGCAGCATCCGCAATATGGGACGGTACACGGTGACTTTTCACGCGCCCGTCTTTAAACTGAATGACCTCAAAAAAGTGAAAGTGAAACGATACCGTGAGCAGAATCAATTCAATGACCGGTATCTGCAGCTTCCCGACAGCCTTCCGGAAAGAGTGAGACAGCTTGCCGACAGGCTGACGCGGGATCATCATAATATGTTCGATAAAGCGAAGGCGGTCGAGGATTATCTGGGATCTTCCGCATTTTCGTATGATACACAGGATGTCGCCGTTCCGGAGCACAACCAGGATTATGTGGATCAATTTTTGTTTGAAACGAAAAGAGGTTATTGTGATAACTTTTCTTCGGCAATGGCTGTGCTGCTGCGATCTGCGGGAATTCCCGCCCGCTGGGTGAAAGGCTATACATCCGGAGAATATAAAGGCGCGGGCGATCAAAACGGCCATCTTTATGAAGTCACAAACAACAATGCCCATTCGTGGGTAGAAGTATATTTTCCGGATCAGGGCTGGGTGACGTTTGAGCCGACGAAAGGCTTCACCAATCCGACGGAGTTTACGTCAGAGCAGAATCATACAGCGGGAAAAGATGGCGGAAGCTCAGCGGGGAATTCGGATACACCGTCTGACAAGCAGCGCCAGGAAACAAAGCCCGAAAAAAAAGAAACGCCGAAAAAGCGGGAGCACAGTGCGGCTCCGCATCCTGTGATGCACAATAAAACCGCGGCACAGCTGTGGCCGTATGCAGCTATCATCATCGTGATTTCAGCCGCGGCCGCGCTCGTCTGGGTGCTGCGGGCGCGCTGGATTCCGCATGTTGCAGCAGCCAGATTGAAGCGGCGCACGGATGAAGACGTCTTTTTCGACGCATATGCCGCGCTGCTCCGCCAGCTGAAACGAAAAGGGTTCAGCAGGGGAGACGGAGAAACGCTCCGTGATTTTGCCGCGAGGATTGATGAGGCGTACCATACAGACGACATGTCCGAGCTGACGCTGCGCTATGAGCGTGCTTTATACCGCAGCGATAATGCCGCAGAGCTTTGGAATGAATCGGTACAGTTGTGGGAAAATATAATTAAAACAAGATAGTCTTGACCGCATATCGTCCTGTTGTTAGAATAAATGAATGTTAAATGGGAGCCCGGGAGCGTTAAAAAGCCGGGCTTCCGGACAAGTCTTGCGCGACAGAGGGCTGAACGTGTGTCCTCCGTTTTTTCTGTGTCAAAAACTTAGAGGAGATTAGGTGACAACCATGACGAAGTTAGTGAATGAAATGATTCTTGTTCTTGATTTCGGCAGTCAGTATAACCAGCTGATTACCCGCCGGATCCGTGAATTTGGCGTATATAGCGAGCTGCATCCCCATACGTTGACAGCTGAGGAAATCAAAGAAATGAATCCAAAAGGAATTATCCTTTCAGGCGGACCGAACAGTGTATATGATGAAGGATCTTTCCGCTGTGACGAAAAAATCTTTGAACTCGATATTCCTGTATTGGGCATCTGCTACGGTATGCAGCTGATGACTCATTACCTCGGAGGGAAAGTCGAGGCGGCAAGCCAGCGCGAATACGGAAAAGCGAACATTCAGATTCAAGGAACTCCTGACCTGTTCAAAGATCTTCCGGAAGAACAAGTGGTATGGATGAGCCACGGCGACTTAGTCGTACAAGTGCCGGAAGGGTTTACGGTAGATGCGACAAGCCATCACTGCCCGAACTCAGCGATGAGTAAAAAAGACAAAAAATGGTACGGCGTTCAGTTCCACCCGGAAGTCCGCCATTCAGAATACGGAAATGACCTTCTGAAAAACTTTGTCTTCGGTCCTTGTGAATGTAAAGGCGAATGGTCAATGGAAAACTTTATCGAAATCGAAATGCAAAAAATCCGCGAAACAGTCGGAGACAAACAAGTGCTTTGCGCTTTGAGCGGCGGAGTTGATTCTTCTGTCGTAGCCGTTTTGATTCATAAAGCGATCGGCGACCAGCTGACTTGTATTTTCGTCGACCACGGCCTGCTCCGTAAAGGCGAAGCGGAAGGCGTCATGAAAACGTTCAGCGAAGGCTTTAATATGAATGTCATTAAAGTTGATGCGAAAGACAGATTCTTAAATAAGCTGAAAGGTGTTTCTGATCCTGAGCAAAAACGCAAAATCATCGGCAACGAATTCATTTACGTATTTGATGATGAAGCGGTCAAGCTGAAAGGAATCGATTACCTTGCGCAAGGAACGCTTTACACAGACATTATTGAAAGCGGAACGGCAACAGCGCAAACGATCAAATCGCACCACAATGTCGGCGGTCTTCCTGAAGATATGCAGTTTGAACTGATCGAACCGCTTAACACTCTTTTCAAAGATGAAGTGCGCGCGCTCGGCACAGAGCTCGGCATTCCGGATGATATCGTATGGCGTCAGCCGTTCCCGGGACCTGGTCTTGGCATCCGCGTACTCGGCGAAGTAACGGAAGAAAAACTTGAAATCGTTCGTGAATCAGACGCGATTCTGCGCGAAGAAGTGGCAAACCACGGCCTTGAGCGCGACATCTGGCAGTACTTCACGGTTCTTCCTGACATCCGCAGCGTCGGCGTCATGGGAGATGCGAGAACGTATGATTACACAATCGGTATCCGTGCCGTAACTTCAATCGACGGCATGACATCTGACTGGGCGCGTATCCCTTGGGATGTGCTTGAAGTGATTTCGACACGTATCGTCAATGAAGTGAAACACATCAACCGCGTCGTGTATGATATTACAAGTAAGCCGCCTGCGACGATTGAGTGGGAATAAATCAAGATAAAAAACGTCTCTTTTTAAAAAAGAGGCGTTTTTTTTGTCATCTTTTTGAAACCGTTTCGCCCCGATTCGTATCTAACAGCATAGGAGGTGGATAAGGTGAAGGAAGAACGATTGATCAAAAAGGCGAAAAAAGGTGATGCCTCAGCCTTTGAAAAACTGATCACAGCTCATCAGGAGACTTTATATAAAACAGCTTATCTCTATTTGCATCACAAAGAAGACACCCTGGACGCTGTTCAGGAAACGGCTTACAAGGCTTTTCTTCATATCGCGCAGCTGAAGGAGCCGAAATATTTTAAAACGTGGCTGATCCGGATTTTGCTTAATACGATTTTTGCGATGAGGAAAAAGCACGGTGACGTCATCCCGTTTGAGCCGCACCACGATACATGTGCGGAGAACAAGAACGTTGAAGAATACATAGACCTTCGAAATGCTCTGGAAACACTTGATGAACATATACAGCTGACCATTCAGCTTTATTATTTTCAGGATTTCTCGATTTCCATGATCGCTGAACAGACCGGCATGGCGGAAGGCACCGTAAAAACGCATCTGCACAGGGCGAGAAAAGCATTGAAGCAAGAGCTGGAAAAGGAGGATAAACAAATATGGAAAAGCATCAAATGAAGCAATTGTATCAGGACATTGACGTGCCGAAAGCTGAATTGAAAAACGTGATACACAGCGCGGCTGTCCGTGCCGGAAAAGAAGGCGCCGTCAGACGGAGATGGGGAAGAAAACTGATAAACGGCTTCGCGGTTGCTGCTGCTTTGTTTTTTCTGTATCTGTCCTCAGGCTTGTTCATGCCCTCCGTTAATACGGCTATGGGAAACATTCCTGTTGCCGGACAAATTTACAGTCTGTTTCAGGATAAGGCAGGTTCTGCGCTGTTTAAAAGCAATCTGGTGACAAAACTGAACGAGAAAGCGGAATCACGCGGGATCACGGTTACAGTAAAAAGTGTATATTACGACAGCGGACAGCTCGTTTATAACTTTATCGTTGACAATTTGAAATCAGATGAGGAGAGTATTCCTTTTCAAGTCGATTATAAAAATACCCGGAATATGTTATCTGAGGATTATGACAGGACTGATATGAAAAAAATGAAAGACGGGCGGTACGGGGGCCAGCTTCGCTTGTTCACGGACGGCTCAAGGCTGAAAGACGGTGATAAGCTTCCGCTTGTCATTACAAAAATCAAGGACATCCCGGGAAACTGGCGCTTTACACTCCCGATCAAAAAGCAAAAGTCAGTTTCCCTGGAAGGAACGAAAGCTGTGAATGTAAATAACGAATTATACCGCTTTTTCGATATCCGGGCGGAAAACGGAACGATGGGATCGGCTCTCATATATTCAGTTGACTTTCACGATGCAGCCAAAAATGATGCCATCTCGATTTACGAAGCAACGGATGATGCAGGAAACCATTATGAAATGACGACGTCGGCTATTGAACTTGGCAGCAGAGAAAATCTTCCCGGCGGCGGGAAAAGAATACGCGGCCAAACTCAATTCAGCAAACCGATAGACCCGAAAGCGAAAACACTTTTCATAACGGGTAATATAAAATCAGAATCAGAGCCGGGAGAAATCGTCCCTCTGAAAACAAAACTGCCCGCCAGCTATGAAACGAAACATCACCATGTCGGCATCACCATCAAAAAGATCAAACAGCAAGGCAGACGGGTGATCGTCGATTATCAATTCAGCGGAATTAATGTAAGCAAGACGGATGAAGATCAGCTGATGAATGTCGGTGAGTCAATCGGTCTCGGCAATACGAAAAAAATGAAAACTTGGTCATCAGTTGATAAATATGAAAAGGGCTATTATCTCAAGGGGAATAAGGCGAAAGTCACGAATCTTAAAACGGGTGAAATGGAATCCGTTTTTGAATTGGATGATTCATCTGATAATGACTATTCATTGCGCGATTTCTCATTCGATTCATATGCTTTGTATGTCAATCAAACGGTTATGAACATTTTAGCAGGTGACGGCAAGATCACATTCGCGGTTCCGGTACGGCCTGCGGACGGAAAATGATGTCAGGGAGGCGGCTTTTGCCGTCTTCCATTTTTGGTCAATTAACGAATAAACTAATTTTTTTAAACGGGATTGTTCGTTTTTTATATTGAGTTTTCAAAATTGTATTGATACAATAGACTCAGAAATCAAATATGCAGATATCGTATAATGGCGGGGATATGGCCCGCAAGTTTCTACCAAGCTACCGTAAATGGCTTGACTACGGATCAATCTCAATCGTTTGATATAAATAATCCATTCTTATTTATTTAGACTGAACGTATGTAGTCAAGCGTCCCAATGTATTTGGGGCGTTTTTTATTTGGCGGATAACGGGCAGAATAAATGGGAGAGAATGAAGGAGGCAATTGGCTTGAAGCAATTTTTTCAGTTTAATGAGCTGGGGACAAGCTATCGTAATGAAATCATCGGCGGTTTAACGACCTTTTTGTCAATGGCGTACATTCTGTTCGTCAATCCGCTGACATTGTCTTTAAACGGTGTGAAAGGATTTCCGGAAGCATTAAAAATTGATCAGGGCGCGGTGTTCACCGCTACAGCCCTTGCGTCTGCGGCCGGCTGTATTTTAATGGGGCTGATAGCCAAGTATCCGATCGCGATTGCGCCGGGTATGGGGTTAAACGCGTTTTTTGCTTTCTCTGTCGTACTCGGCATGGGAATTTCCTGGCAGGCTGCGCTTTCCGGCGTTTTGATTTCCGGAATTATTTTCGTGGCACTTTCGCTGACGGGATTGCGGGAAAAAATCATTAATGCAATTCCGCCCGAGCTGAAATTGGCGGTCGGCGCGGGTATCGGTTTATTCATCACATTTGTCGGTTTGCAAGGTTCCGGCATTATTGAAGCGAACTCATCGACCTTGGTGTCTATCGGCAATATTCACAGCGGTCCTGTGCTGCTGACGGTTTTCGGTGTCATTGTGACGGTCATTCTGATGGTGCTTCGCGTAAACGGCGGCGTGTTTATCGGAATGCTTCTGACGGCGGTTGCCGGCATGATCTGCGGGCTGATTCCGGTTCCGACGCACATTGTCGGCAGTGTGCCGAGTCTTGCGCCGACTTTCGGACAGGCATGGATGCACCTTCCGGATATCTTCTCCGTCCAAATGCTGATTGTCATTTTAACTTTCCTGTTCGTTGGGTTTTTCGATACGGCCGGAACGCTGGTGGCTGTGGCGACACAGGCAGGGCTGATGAAGGAAAACAAACTTCCGCGTGCGGGGAGAGCGCTTCTTGCGGATTCAACTTCAATCGTTATCGGAGCGGTGCTCGGTACGTCTACAACGACTTCTTATGTTGAATCAAGCTCAGGCGTTGCGGCGGGAGCGCGTTCCGGATTCGCGGCTGTTGTGACGGGCATTCTCTTTTTGCTGGCGATGTTTTTCTCGCCGCTTCTGTCAGTTGTCACTACGAATGTGACGGCTCCGGCTTTAATTATTGTCGGCGCGCTGATGGTGGCGCCGCTCGGTAAAATTGCCTGGGATAAATTCGAGGTGGCTGTGCCGGCATTCTTAACGATGATTATGATGCCGCTGACGTACAGCATTGCGACGGGGATTGCGATCGGCTTTATTTTCTACCCGATTACAATGATCTGCAAAGGAAAAGGAAAAAGCGTTCACCCGATTATGTACGGGCTGTTCGTTATCTTTATACTGTATTTCATCTTCTTGAAATAACGGAAAAACCGGCTGAGGACAGCCGGTTTTTTGTTTTTGTCCTATTCCGTAAAACCAATACATAAGATAAAACGTCATGTGGGTGTCCGGGTGAAGAAACCGCTTGACTGTTTAAGGACGCTTCGGTACCTTATATAAGTGTTTTATTTTCTTGCTTAACAAATTCCGCCGTATTTTTTTGATAGGAGTTGCTGACATGACGGAAGAAAGAAAAGAAACGGTGGAAGAAGAAAAACAGCATCAGGGAACTGATGAAGAACCGCTGTCGAGAATGTCCAGAAATGCGGGACGTTATCAAAAGCAAAAGAAAAAAGAAAAGGAACGGCGCCCGGCTCCGGCTTTTACGGAAAAACTCGCTTCTGCTTGGGCTGCGGTCAAACGTTACTGCCGTTTCGCGCTGCGCATTTTGACATCACCGGTAAAGGTCGTTGGGGAAGACGGCTTTTCCCGCTTTAAATATGCTCTTATTTCAATGCTTGTATTCAGTATCTTTTTCTCAATCGGAAATTGGTTTCAGCTGAGGGCAAGCCAGCAGAGACCGCTCGGTTACGGGGAACGGCACCATACGTTTTTTGACGGCTTTACCGTCGTACTCGTGTATTCGCTCGTCTTTTTAGCCGCTGCGGCCGGCGCGGTCTGGCTTGTATCACGCTATATGATGAAACAGAAAATTACGATGCGGGCTGCGGCGGCAGGAGTCGGTTCGCTTTTGGTTCCGGCTGTCGCCTGCTCTATAGTATGGATGATTTTCGCGATATTGAATCTGCCGGTCATCACCGTGGTGTTTACGGCCCTGACCTTGTTTCTGGCCGCCTCGGCAATGGTCCAGTTTGTGCAGATCCTGTACAAATCGGCTGAAAAGCCTGCGGCTGACGTGATGTACTGTATTTCTGCGGCGGTCATCATCATGCTCGCCTTTACGGCTGTGACATGGCCGCTTATTTCAGAGTACTTTACCGCCTCACTGATTCCTTTATAAGTCGAAATTTGTCTTTCACAATGTTTACAAATATTTCTAATAAAGCGTGTTGTTTTGAGCAGCCGGCCGATATATGATGGGAGCAACAGCAAGTTGAAAACGGCATTAATCTTTATGATTCGGAAAGGATGATGAGGATGGCCCCGTTGTTGCGAGAAGCCATTAATCGGAAAAAACAGCATCTGAGGACAAAGCTGATCCGTTCAGGGTTTTATCAAAACCATGTTCAGGAACTGTCCGGATATACGCTGAGTGAACTAGAAAAGGAATATGAAGCCGTCAAACGATTGAAAAAAGCTGAGCTTCACTGATAAGAGTTTGAAAGTCTGCCTTCCGGGGCGGGCTTTTTTTTCTTTTGAAAATGATCAAAAGAGGGTAAACTATCCTTAACCTGAAAGATTGACGCGGCCGTCCCGGTCAGTTTTTTCAAAGATCAGAGGAGGGGGAATCAATGATGCAGACGATTTTATCCAACAGTATAGGTATGGTTCTCATTATTCTCATCATTAACATTATATATGTCTCTTTTTTTACGATCAGGATGATCCTTACCTTAAAGGGGCAGCGCTATTTCGCCGCAGGCATCAGTACAATTGAAATCCTTGTGTATGTGACCGGCTTGAGTCTCGTGCTCGGCAATCTGAATCAAATTCAAAACGTCATTGCCTATGCGCTCGGCTACGGCCTCGGCGTCATAGTGGGTATGAAAATTGAAGAAAAACTGGCGCTCGGCTATATTACAGTCAACGTCATTACGAAAGAGCTTGATCTGGACCTGCCGAAACAGCTCCGGGAAAAAGGATACGGGGTCACAAGCTGGGTGGCGGGCGGACTTGAAGGAGACCGGACCGCCATGCAGATTCTGACGCCGCGCAAATATGAGCTTCAGCTTTATGATACGATTAAAACGCTTGATGAAAAAGCGTTTATCATCGCCTTTGAGCCGAAAACGATCCACGGCGGATTCTGGGTGAAAGCAGTGAAGAAGAGGAGAATTAAGGAATGACAAAGCCAAAAAAGAAACGGTTTGAAGTAACGGAACATGAAACGATCGACACCATTCTCGCTTTAATGAAGGAAGAGGGGTATATGCCCGTCCGGCGGATGGAAGAGCCGATCTTTACAGAAAAGAAAGAAAATGGATCAATTCAAGTCGTTCCTTGCGGGAGAAAAATCGTATTTGAAGGGAAATTGATCTAAACACGAACATTAAAAGAAAGAATTTTTATATCGTTCGATAATGTCGTTGACATTATCCAAGTCCGTTGTTAAGATAAACATGAAATCAAAACACGACCTCATATAATCTTGGGAATATGGCCCATAAGTTTCTACCCGGCTGCCGTAAACGGCCGGACTATGCAGGAAAGTGATAAACAGCTGACATGGATATCGCAGAAGCGAACGACTGCCGATACGCGCCATGCCCGGTTTGTATTGCTTCCTCATAGTGCAATACGAGCCGGGCTTTTTTTTCTGAAAAACAAAGCATGAGAAGGTGGGAACAGAATGCAGCCGCTAGCAGGAATCATCATGGGAAGCACCTCCGATTGGGAGACAATGAAACATGCATGCGACATACTTGACGAACTTCACATTCCTTATGAAAAACAGGTGGTATCCGCGCATCGGACGCCTGATTTGATGTTTGAATATGCAGAAAGCGCCAGGAGCAGAGGCTTAAAAGTCATTATTGCCGGAGCCGGAGGAGCGGCGCATCTGCCGGGAATGACGGCGGCCAAAACGACACTGCCGGTGATCGGTGTTCCGGTTCAGACAAAATCGCTTAACGGGCTTGATTCTCTTTTGTCTATCGTACAGATGCCCGGCGGCGTGCCGGTCGCGACGACAGCGATCGGAAAAGCGGGCGCAGTGAACGCGGGTCTGTTAGCCGCGCAAATTTTGTCGGCATTTGACGATGACATTGCGGATAAACTAGAGGCGAGAAGAAATGCGACAAAACAAACGGTGCTGGAAAGCAGTGATCAGCTTGTCTGATAAAAAAACGATTTTTCCCGGCGCCGTCATCGGCATTATCGGAGGCGGACAGCTCGGAAAAATGATGGCTGTCGCCGCAAAACAGATGGGGTATAAAGTCGCAGTCGTCGATCCCGTAAAAGACTCGCCATGCGGACAGATCGCCGATATTGAGATTACCGCCCAGTACAATGACCGTGAAGCGATTCAAAAATTGGCCGGAGTCAGTGACATCATTACCTACGAATTTGAAAATATCGATTACGAGGCGCTCAACTGGCTCAAAGAACATGCATATCTTCCCCAGGGAAGCGAGCTGCTGCTCATCACCCAAAACAGGGAAACGGAAAAAAAGGCGATCCAGTCAGCCGGATGTCAGGTCGCTCCTTATCGGATCGTAAACAGCAGACGGGAGCTTGAGGAAGCCGTTCAGTCATTGGGTCTTCCGGCGGTGCTGAAAACATGCCGGGGCGGATATGACGGCAAAGGTCAATTTGTCATTAAGGAAGAAGGACAGACAGATGAAGCGGCCGCACTGTTAGAAAACGGCGCGTGCATACTTGAAAGCTGGGTGTCATTCCGAATGGAGCTTTCCGTTATCGTGACGAGATCGGTGCACGGAGAGATTTCAACCTTTCCCGCTGCTGAAAATATCCACCACCATAATATTCTGTTCCAAAGCATCGTGCCCGCGAGAGCGGAGGAAACGGTTCAAAAGCGGGCAGAGGCGCTTGCCGTTCAGCTCGCGGAGAAACTGGAGCTCGTCGGGCCGCTTGCGGTGGAAATGTTCGTCACGGAAGACGGAGACCTTTTGATTAATGAATTGGCGCCGCGTCCTCACAATTCAGGGCATTATACGCTCGATCTTTGTGAAACGAGCCAGTTCGAACAGCACATCAGAGCGGTCTGCGGACTTCCTCTCGGCAGAACCGATCTGCTTAAACCGGGAATGATGGTGAATCTTCTCGGTGACGAAGTGAAGCTGGCGGAGGAGCATACGGAGCTTTTAAAGGAAGCCAAACTGTACCTGTACGGAAAACATGAGATTAAAAAAGGCCGCAAAATGGGGCATATGACATTTTTGCGGGAGCCTGATGAAAAATGGATTCAGGACATCACGAACATATGGATGAAAAGAGACGGAGGACGAGCATAATGATCGAACGTTATTCAAGACCTGAAATGTCCGCGATCTGGACGGACGAAAACAGATACCAGGCATGGCTGGAAGTCGAGATTTTAGCCTGTGAAGCCTGGGCTGAACTTGGCGTCATTCCGAAAGAAGACGTCAAAGTCATGCGAGAAAACGCGTCTTTCGACATTAACCGCATTTTAGAAATCGAGCAGGATACGCGCCATGACGTCGTGGCATTCACACGCGCGGTTTCAGAATCATTGGGCGAAGAAAGAAAATGGGTTCACTACGGCCTGACGTCAACAGATGTCGTGGATACCGCTCTTTCCTATCTATTAAAACAGGCGAATGAGATTTTACTCAAGGACATTGAGAGATTTGTTGACATTATAAAAGAAAAAGCGAAAGAACATAAATACACGGTCATGATGGGCCGCACACACGGCGTACACGCAGAACCAACGACATTCGGCCTGAAGCTCGCGCTGTGGCACGAAGAAATGAAACGCAACCTTGAACGTTTCAAGCAGGCAAAAGAAGGAATCGAAGTCGGGAAGCTTTCCGGAGCGGTCGGCACATATGCAAATATTGATCCGTTCGTAGAGCAGTATGTCTGTGAAAAACTCGGCCTGAAAGCGGCGCCGATCTCCACTCAGACATTACAGCGCGACCGTCATGCGGATTACATGGCGGCACTTGCCCTGATCGCGACGAGCATTGAAAAATTCGCAGTGGAAATCCGCGGTCTGCAAAAGAGTGAAACACGGGAAGTGGAAGAGTTTTTTGCAAAAGGACAAAAAGGCTCATCAGCTATGCCACATAAACGGAATCCGATCGGGTCTGAAAATATGACGGGGATGGCGCGCGTGATCCGCGGATACATGCTGACGGCATACGAAAATGTTCCGTTATGGCATGAGCGTGATATTTCTCATTCATCAGCTGAGCGCATCATTCTTCCTGACGCGACAACCGCGCTGAATTACATGCTGAACCGTTTCAGCAATATCGTCAAAAACTTAACGGTATTCCCGGAAAATATGAAACGCAACATGGACCGCACACTGGGTCTAATCTATTCTCAGCGCGTGCTGCTCGCTTTAATTGACACGGGTCTGCCTCGTGAAGAAGCATATGACACGGTTCAGCCGAAAGCGATGGAAGCGTGGGAAAAACAAGTGCCGTTCCGTCAGCTTGTCGAAGCGGAGGAAAAAATCACGTCCCGTCTTACACCGGAACAGATTGCCGATTGCTTTGACTACAATTATCATTTGAAAAACGTCGACTTGATCTTTGATCGTTTAGGTTTATAGAAGAAGCCAGCCGGAGGCGGCTTCTTCAGCCGCCATAGATTGAATATTCCCAACATTCGGGTTAGGAGGCCTTCCGTGAATATTGTGAAAAGTAATCTTCTTTATGAAGGAAAAGCGAAACGAATTTATCAAACTGAGGACGAACAGATTCTCCGTGTGGTCTACAAGGATTCCGCAACAGCCTTTAACGGCGAGAAAAAAGCGGAGATCACTGGAAAGGGCCGTCTGAACAATGAAATTTCAAGCCTGATCTTCAAACATCTGCACGCCAAAGGAATTGACAACCATTTTGTGGAGCGTGTTTCAGAATCAGAGCAGCTTATCAAAAAAGTAAGCATCGTTCCGCTTGAAGTCGTGGTCAGAAACATTGCCGCCGGAAGCATGTCGAAACGCCTCGGCATCCCGGAAGGAACAGAGCTTCCGCAGCCGATTATCGAATTTTACTATAAAGATGACGCACTCGGTGATCCGCTCATAACCGAAGATCATATCTGGCTGTTAAAAGCAGCTTCATCCGAACAGGTGGAAACGATCAAATCAATTACAAGACAGGTGAATAAAGAGCTGCAGCTTATTTTTGAAGACTGCGGTGTCAGATTAATAGATTTTAAGCTGGAATTCGGCTTAGACGCAGAGGGACGGGTGCTTTTAGCGGATGAGATTTCTCCTGACACGTGCCGTCTGTGGGACAAAGACACGAACGAAAAGCTCGATAAAGATTTGTTCAGACGGAACCTGGGAAGCTTAACCGACGCATATGAAGAGATTTTCAAAAGACTGGGAGGCATTTCATAATGTATAAAGTGAAAGTTTATGTCAGCTTAAAAGAAAGTGTGCTTGATCCTCAAGGAAGCGCGGTGCAGCATGCATTGCACAGCATGACCTACAATGAAGTGCAGGATGTGCGCATCGGAAAATACATGGAGCTGACGCTGGAAAAATCAGACCGCGATCTTGATGAACTCGTGAAAGAAATGTGTGAGAAGCTCCTTGCCAATACAGTCATTGAAGACTACCGATATGAAGTTGAGGAGGTTGTCGCACAGTGAAATTTGCGGTGATTGTGTTACCAGGCTCTAACTGCGATATTGATATGTATCACGCCGTAAAGGACGAACTCGGCGAAGAAGTGGAGTATGTCTGGCACGAGGAAACAAGCCTTGACGGATTTGACGGCGTGCTCATCCCCGGCGGCTTTTCTTACGGCGACTACCTGAGATGCGGCGCCATCGCCAGATTCGCCAACATCATGCCGGCCGTGAAAAAAGCGGCTGCTGAAGGAAAACCGGTTCTCGGCGTCTGCAACGGATTCCAGATTTTGCAGGAGCTCGGTCTGCTGCCCGGCGCCATGAGACGCAATAAAGATTTAAAATTCATTTGCCGCCCGGTTGAATTAATCGTGCAGAACGGTGAAACAATGTTCACTTCTTCCTACAAAGAGGGACAATCAATTACGATTCCCGTTGCCCACGGCGAAGGCAATTTCTACTGTGATGACGAAACGCTTGAAAGATTAAAAGAAAACAATCAAATCGCTTTCACATACGGCGGCGATATTAACGGAAGCGTCAGCGGCATTGCCGGCGTCGTGAATGAGAAAGGCAACGTATTAGGCATGATGCCTCACCCGGAGCGCGCGGTCGATGAACTGCTCGGCAGCGCAGACGGTCTTACATTGTTCCAGTCTATCGTGAAAAATTGGAGGGAAATTCATGTCGCTACTGCTTGAACCAAGTAAAGAACAAATAAAAGAAGAGAAACTCTATCAGCAAATGGGTGTCAGTGATGACGAGTTCGCACTCATTGAATCTATTATCGGAAGATTGCCAAACTACACGGAAATCGGGATTTTTTCCGTGATGTGGTCAGAGCACTGCAGCTATAAAAATTCTAAGCCGATTTTACGCAAATTCCCGACAAGCGGCGAACGCGTGCTGCAAGGTCCCGGGGAAGGCGCGGGGATCGTTGACATCGGTGACAATCAGGCGGTTGTGTTCAAAATTGAATCGCATAACCACCCGTCAGCGCTTGAGCCATACCAGGGTGCTGCGACGGGAGTGGGCGGCATCATCCGTGACGTTTTCTCAATGGGCGCCCGTCCGATAGCTGTATTAAACTCTCTTCGATTTGGTGAACTCACTTCACCGCGTGTGAAGTACTTGTTTGAAGAAGTAGTGGCTGGAATCGCGGGATACGGAAACTGTATCGGCATTCCGACGGTCGGCGGGGAAGTTCAGTTTGACGCAAGCTATGAGGGCAATCCGCTTGTCAATGCCATGTGCGTCGGCCTAATTGATCATAAGGATATTAAAAAAGGCCAGGCGAAAGGTGTCGGCAACACGGTTATGTACGTCGGCGCTAAGACGGGACGCGACGGCATTCACGGCGCTACTTTCGCATCAGAAGAAATGTCAGATTCATCTGAAGAAAAACGCTCCGCGGTGCAGGTCGGCGATCCTTTCATGGAAAAGCTTCTTCTTGAAGCCTGCCTGGAAGTCATCCAGTGCGACGCGTTAGTCGGCATTCAGGATATGGGAGCGGCCGGTCTGACAAGTTCAAGCGCTGAAATGGCAAGTAAAGCCGGATCAGGCATTGAAATGAACCTTGATCTCATTCCGCAGCGGGAAACGGGTATGACCGCTTATGAAATGATGCTTTCCGAATCTCAGGAACGCATGCTTCTCGTTATTGAACGCGGGCGTGAACAGGAAATTGTCGATATTTTTAATAAATATGATCTTGAAGCGGTTTCCGTGGGTCATGTCACGGATGATAAAATGCTCCGCCTCCGCCATAACGGAGAGGTTGTTTGCGAGCTTCCGGTTGACGCGCTGGCGGAAGAAGCCCCTGTATATCATAAGCCGTCAGCAGAACCCGCGTACTACCGCGAGTTTCAGGAAACTGAAGTTCCCGCGCCTGAAGTAAAAGACGCGACAGAGACGCTTTTTGCCCTGCTGCAGCAGCCGACAATTGCGAGCAAAGAGTGGGTGTACGATCAATATGATTACATGGTGCGCACGAACACGGTGGTGGCTCCGGGCTCTGACGCGGGAGTGCTCAGAATCCGCGGCACGAAAAAGGCGCTGGCAATGACGACGGATTGCAACGCCCGCTATTTGTATCTCGATCCTGAAGAAGGCGGAAAAATCGCCGTTGCCGAAGCGGCGCGCAACATCGTTTGCTCCGGTGCCGAGCCGCTTGCGGTCACGGATAATCTGAATTTCGGAAACCCGGAAAAACCTGAAATTTTCTGGCAGATCGAAAAAGCGGCCGACGGCATCAGCGAGGCATGCAATGTTCTCAGCACACCTGTCATCGGCGGAAACGTATCACTTTATAATGAATCGAACGGAACGGCCATCTATCCGACGCCGGTCATCGGTATGGTCGGGTTAATCGAAGATACGGCTCATATTACGACACAGCATGTCAAAGCGGCGGGAGACTTGATTTACGTCATCGGTGAAACGAAGCCTGAGTATGCAGGAAGTGAACTTCAGAAAATGACTGAAGGGAAAATCTATGGCAAAGCGCCTGAAATTGATCTTGACGTTGAAAAAGCCCGCCAAACATCGCTTCTGAACGCCATTAAACAAGGTCTGGTCCAATCTGCGCATGACGTGTCAGAAGGCGGATTGGGTGTGGCGATTGCAGAAAGCGTCATGACGACAGACGGACTCGGCGCAAACATCACGGCATTTAATGAAGCGGCTCTTTTGTTCAGTGAGTCTCAATCCCGCTTCGTCGTTTCCGTAAAGGAAGAAAACAAGGCGGCGTTTGAAGCGGCTGCGGCAGATGCCGTTCATATCGGTGAAGTGACAGGGGACGGACAGTTGACGATCCGAAGCCAAGAAGGACAACAATTGGTTCACGCGCAAACGAAAGAACTTGAGCGCGCGTGGAAAGGAGCTATTCCATGCTTGCTGAAATCAAAGGCCTGAATGAAGAATGCGGTGTGTTTGGCATCTGGGGGCATGAAGAGGCTCCGCAGATTACGTATTACGGCCTGCACAGCCTGCAGCACAGAGGGCAGGAGGGCGCCGGCATCGTGGCGACCGACGGCCAAAAACTGACGGCTCATAAAGGGCAGGGGCTTATTACCGAGGTTTTTCAAAACGGCGAACTGAGCAAAGTGAAAGGCAAAGGCGCGATCGGTCACGTCCGCTATGCGACGGCCGGCGGCGGCGGATATGAAAATGTCCAGCCGCTCCTGTTCCGTTCGCAAAACAACGGCAGTCTCGCGCTCGCCCATAACGGCAACCTGGTCAATGCCACACAATTGAAACAGCAGCTTGAAAACCAAGGGAGCATCTTTCAGACTTCCTCCGATACGGAAGTGCTGGCTCATCTGATTAAACGCAGCGGCCACTTTTCACTGAAGGATCAGATCAAAAATTCGCTATCCATGCTGAAAGGCGCTTACGCCTTTTTAATCATGACAGAAACAGAAATGATTGTAGCGCTTGACCCGAACGGACTCAGACCGCTTTCACTCGGCATGCTCGGCGACGCTTACGTCGTCGCATCAGAAACATGCGCATTTGATGTGGTCGGCGCCACGTACCTTCGTGACGTAGAACCGGGCGAAATGCTTATCATAAACGATGAAGGCTTGAAATCAGAGCGTTTCTCCATGAATATCAACCGTTCTATCTGCAGCATGGAGTATATCTATTTTTCCCGTCCGGACAGCAATATCGACGGCATTAACGTGCACAGCGCCCGGAAGAGCCTCGGGAAAATGCTTGCCCAAGAGTCCGCTGTTGAAGCGGATGTCGTCACAGGCGTGCCTGATTCCAGTATTTCCGCGGCCATCGGCTATGCCGAGGCAACGGGCATTCCGTACGAACTCGGTCTCATTAAAAACCGTTACGTCGGCAGAACGTTTATCCAGCCGTCTCAAGCTCTTCGTGAGCAAGGAGTAAGAATGAAGCTGTCCGCCGTCCGCGGTGTTGTTGAAGGAAAACGGGTCGTCATGGTTGATGATTCCATCGTGCGCGGGACGACAAGCCGCCGGATCGTCACAATGCTCCGAGAAGCGGGAGCGACAGAGGTGCATGTAAAGATCAGTTCGCCTCCGATCGCCCATCCTTGCTTCTACGGCATCGACACATCAACCCATGAGGAGCTGATCGCTTCCTCGCATTCAGTGGAAGAAATCCGCCAGATTATCGGCGCCGACACGCTTTCTTTCTTAAGTGTAGACGGATTGTTAAAAGGAGTCGGCCGAAAATTTGAAGACACCAATTGCGGACAATGCCTCGCTTGTTTTACGGGCAAATATCCGACGGAAATTTATCAGGATACAGTGCTTCCTCACGTAAAAGAAGCAGTGCTGACAAAATAAAGTCTGAAAATGATATAAAGGCAGCGCGATTTCAGGCTGCCTTTCTCTTTCTGCCTTTTGAGGAGAAACGAATTGACAAGGAGTGATAGGGATGTCTGATGCTTATAAAAATGCCGGAGTTGACATTGAAGCCGGATATGAAGCCGTCAAACGAATGAAAAAACATGTGGAGCGCACGAAAAGGCTCGGCGTTATGGGAAGCTTGGGCGGTTTTGGCGGAATGTTTGATCTGTCAGAGCTCCCGTATCAAAAGCCTGTTTTAATTTCCGGAACAGACGGTGTCGGCACCAAGCTGAAACTCGCTTTTTCAATGGATAAGCATGACACGATCGGCGTAGATGCGGTGGCGATGTGTGTAAATGATGTGCTCGCCCAAGGAGCGGAGCCGCTGTTTTTCCTTGATTATTTAGCAGTCGGCAAGGCCGATCCGGTAAAAATTGAGCAGATCGTTCAGGGCGTGGCAGATGGCTGCGAGCAGTCAGGATCAGCGCTTATCGGCGGTGAGACGGCGGAAATGCCGGGGCTCTATACGGCTGATGAATACGATATTGCCGGCTTTTCAGTCGGAGTCGCGGAAAAAGACGAAATCGTCACCGGTGAACATATCGAAGAGGGGCATCTCTTAATCGGACTTACTTCAAGCGGCCTTCACAGCAACGGATTTTCCCTTGTGAGAAAGGTGCTTCTTGATGACGGCGGACTTGATTTGGATACTGTCTATGAACCCTTCGCGCGGCCGCTCGGAGAAGAATTGCTGGAACCGACGAGAATATATGTGAAGCCGGTGCTTGAAGCGGTGAAAAGCGGTAAGGTGGACGGCATGGCGCATGTGACAGGCGGAGGATTCATCGAGAACATTCCGCGGATGCTGCCGGACGGATTGAGCGCGGAAATTGATCACGGGTCATGGCCGATCCCGCCGATTTTTCCGTTTTTGCAGGAGCACGGCAAGCTGAAAGAAGAAGAAATGTTCAACGTCTTTAACATGGGCATCGGTTTTGTCCTTGCCGTTAAAGAAGAAAACCTGACAGACGTCATCGACACGCTTGAAGCTAAGGGCGAGAAGGCTTATTTGATCGGGCGGGTCAAGCAGGGCGAAGGCATTTCTTTCGGCGGTGCGGCTCTTTCATGAAAAAATTTGCAGTATTTGCTTCAGGAAACGGATCGAACTTCGAGGCCATTGCCAAACGCATGAGAGAAGAGAAGTGGGACGCGGAGCTATCGCTTCTCGTGACGGACAAGCCTCAGGCGAAGGCGGTGGAAAGGGCCGAGGCTTTACAAATCCCGTCATTCGCCTTTGAACCGTCAGCTTTTGAAAACAAGGCCGCCTTTGAACGGGCCATTATTGAGCAGCTTCGCCTTCACGGGGTTGAATTAATCGTTCTCGCCGGCTATATGAGACTGATCGGAGATACGCTGCTTGAAGCATACGGAGGCAGGATTATCAATATACATCCGTCGCTTCTCCCGGCGTTTCCGGGCATTGACGCTGTCGGACAAGCGCATCGTGCCGGTGTGAAAGTGGCGGGCATTACCGTTCATTACGTCGACGAAGGCATGGACACCGGACCGATTATCGCGCAAAAAGCATTCGAGATACAGGAAAACGATACGCTTGAAGATATGGAACATACAATACACGAGCTTGAGCACAAATGGTATCCGAGCGTTGTGAAACAGCTGCTGGGACTAAATAACAGAGGTGAAAAGGCATGACAATCAAACGCGCACTAATCAGTGTTTCTGATAAAACAAATCTTGTACCTTTCGTAAAGGAACTGACAGAGCTCGGCGTCGAAGTCATTTCGACCGGAGGAACAAAAAAACTTCTCCAGGAAAACGGTGTGGATGTCATCGGCATTTCGGAAGTGACTGGATTTCCTGAAATTATGGACGGACGGTTAAAAACGCTCCATCCTAATATTCACGGCGGCCTGCTTGCCGTAAGAGACAATGAAGAGCATATGGCGCAGATCAATGAACACGGCATTGCACCCATTGATCTTGTGGTCGTCAACCTTTACCCGTTTAAAGAAACGATTTCAAAAGAAGACGTAACATACGATGAAGCGATAGAAAACATTGATATCGGCGGTCCCGGCATGCTGCGCGCCGCATCGAAAAACCATCAGGATGTGACGGTCATCACGGACCCGGCCGATTACAGCTCCGTGCTCAATGAGATTAAAGAATACGGCGGCGTTTCGCTTAAAAGAAAACGCGAGCTTGCGGCCAAAGTATTCCGCCACACCGCGGCATACGACGCATTAATTGCTGATTACTTAACACACGAGGCCGGTGAGAAAGACCCTGAGCAATTCACCGTTACATTTGAGAAAAAACAATCGCTCCGCTACGGCGAAAACCCTCACCAAGAGGCTGTTTTCTACCAAAGCGCACTGCCTGTCTCCGGTTCCATTGCGGCGGCAAAACAGCTTCACGGCAAAGAGCTTTCTTACAACAACATTAAAGACGCGGATGCGGCCGTTCAAATCGTCCGGGAATTTACAGAACCCGCCGCTGTTGCCGTTAAACATATGAACCCATGCGGAGTCGGTACGGGAGCCACAATTGAGGAAGCGTTCAATAAAGCGTATGAAGCGGACAAAACGTCCATTTTCGGCGGCATCATCGCGCTCAACCGTGAAGTTGATCAGGCAACGGCCGAAGCCCTTCACGGCATCTTTTTAGAAATCATCATCGCCCCTTCTTTCAGTGAAGAAGCGCTGAATGTGCTGACGTCGAAGAAAAACCTTCGTCTGCTCACGCTTGACGTGAATGCAGCAGGGAAGAAAGAAAAACAGCTGACTTCCGTACAGGGCGGCCTTTTGATTCAAGATTTAGACGTGCACGGATTTGATGACGCAAAAATCAGCATTCCGACAAAAAGAGAGCCGAGCGAGCAGGAGTGGGAAGATCTGAAGCTGGCTTGGAAAGTCGTCAAACACGTGAAATCAAACGCGATCGTTCTTGCAAAAGACCATATGACGGTCGGTGTGGGTGCAGGACAGATGAATCGCGTCGGTTCGGCCAAAATCGCCATCGAGCAGGCCGGAGAAAAAGCAAAAGGCAGCGCGCTCGGATCAGACGCGTTTTTCCCGATGCCGGATACAGTCGAAGAAGCCGCAAAAGCGGGCGTCACGGCGATCATCCAGCCCGGCGGATCGGTCCGCGACGAAGATTCAATTAAAAAAGCGGATGAATACGGCATCGCCATGGTCTTCACAGGCATCAGACATTTCAAACATTAAGGGAGGAACGAAGCGTGAATGTATTGATTATCGGTAAAGGCGGCAGAGAGCATACATTGGCTTGGAAAGCGGCGCAAAGTCCGCTTACTGACACGGTGTACGCCGCGCCCGGAAATGACGGTATGGCAGACTGCGCGACGCTGGTCAGCATCGAAGAAAGCGATCATGCCGGACTCATTGCCTTTGCGAAAGAACATCATGTCGGCCTGACGATTATCGGTCCCGAGGTTCCTCTCATTGAAGGGATAGCGGACGAGTTTGAAAAAGCCGGACTCCTTGTTTTCGGGCCGTCCGAACAAGCGGCAATCATTGAAGGAAGCAAACAGTTTGCGAAGGATTTAATGAAAAAATACGGTATACCGACGGCGGAGTATGAGACGTTTACTTCATTTGAAGAGGCGAAAGCATATGTGCAGCAGAAAGGCGCGCCGATTGTCATTAAAGCGGACGGGCTTGCCGCCGGAAAAGGTGTGACGGTCGCGATGACGGAAGAGGAAGCGATTGAATGCCTTCATGATTTTCTCGAGGATGAGAAATTCGGCGAGGCGAGCGCATCCGTGGTCATTGAAGAATTTCTCGCCGGTGAAGAATTTTCCTTAATGGCGTTTGTAAAAGGGGAGACCGTCTATCCGATGGTGATCGCCCAAGACCATAAACGCGCCTTCGACGGAGACAAAGGGCCGAATACGGGCGGAATGGGCGCCTACTCACCGGTGCCGCACATTTCCGATGACATCGTCAAAAGCGCTGTCGAAACGATTGTGAAGCCGGCGGCAAAAGCTATGGTGAAAGAGGGACGCTCCTTCACAGGCGTGCTGTACGCGGGGCTGATTCTGACGGAAAACGGATCAAAAGTCATTGAATTCAACGCGCGCTTCGGTGATCCGGAAACACAGGTTGTGGTGCCGAGAATGGAATCAGACCTCATTCAGGTGCTTTTGGATCTGCTTCATGAGAAGGATGTTGACCTAAGGTGGAAGGATACGGCCGCTGTCAGCGTTGTGCTGGCTTCTGAGGGCTATCCTGAAGGCTATGCGAAAGGGACACCGATCGGCAGTTTGACATCCGCTGAAGACGGGATCGCCGTTTTTCATGCCGGAACGAAAAAAGACGGCGATCAATTTGTCACAAACGGCGGCCGGGTCGCCAATGTCACGGCATTTGCTGAGACATTTGAAGAGGCGAGAGATAAAGTGTACAGCGCCGTTTCCGGTCTGACAAAACCCGGACTGTTTTACAGAAGCGATATCGGCGTCCGTGCGCTGAAAGCATCGCTGCGATAATGAGGAAAACCCCCGCGTCATGAAGATGCGGGGGGTTTCTTTTTACGTAAGGGCGCCTTCAAAGGCTGAGGAAGACAGGACGACCAAGGTTGTCGGCTTGCCGTGTGACATGCATTCATCGATAAAGTCTTCCAGCGTATGGACGGATTCTGTCACGACTTTTGTGATGTAGCTGTACATGCCGGTGATTCTGTGGTTCTCTATAACATCCGGATGCTTGCCGGCAAATGCGGCATAATGCTTGCAGTTTCTCGGTTCCATCAGGATAAAAGCCGTAACGTGCTTATTCAGTTTCTCAAAATTGATATTGGCGCCGTAGCCCGTGATCACGCCTTTTTCTTCAAGTTTTTTGACCCGTTCAGCGGCGCTTGGAGAGCTGAGCCCGACAAGCTTGCCGAGCTCCACCATTGTCAGCCGGGCGTTTTTCTGCAAATGCGATAAAATATGTAAGTCTGTTTGGTCCATAAGGCTGCCCCTTTTCATTTTAAGTGATCTTCCTGTAATTCCTTTATTTTTAAATGAAAGAAACCGTTTTTGCTTAATTGTAGCATATGGAAGACCGTTTTCTTTCTTTATAATAAAGCCAGCTTTTCAAAAAGGGGGAATCACCATGAATACGCTGCGCCGCTCTCTCACATGGGTGCAGGGAACCGCATTGACGATAGGGGCTGTTTTGGGGTGCGGGATTTTAATTCTGCCTTCTGTTGCGGCAAATACAGCGGGGCCTGCTTCGCTCGCTGCTTGGCTTTTAATGTCATTGGCGGCTTTTCCGATTGTGGGGACACTCTCCGCCTTGGTGCAGAAAGTGCCGAGTGCAGGAGGGATTACAGCATATGCGGAACTTGCTTTTCAGAAAAAGGCCGGAGCGGTTTCAGGCTGGATCATGCTTGGATCAGTTCCGATCGGCGTCCCGATTATCGCGCTGACCGGTGCTCAGTACATCACAAGCGTCACCGGAGCGGGTGCGGGTGCCGTTACATTGATTGCGGCAGCGATGCTTGCTTTATCTCTGTTTCTTCATTTAAGAGGGCTTCAGCTATCCGCAGGGATCGGCACGCTGATCATTTGTTTGATTATATTGTTGTTAGCCGCGGCTGTTGCCGTTTCACTGCCGCATGTCACGTCCGGCTCTTTTCATCCGTTTCTCCCGCACGGATGGCATGCCGCAGGCTCGGCCGCAGTTATGATCTTTTTCTCCTTTGTCGGCTGGGAAATGATTACGCCGCTTGCCGAAGAGTTTAAACATCCGAAAAGGGATATTCCGATCAGCCTGTTTGCGGCTGCCGCGTGTGTGGGACTGTTATATACGCTGACTGCTTATGTTACGGTCGGAACCCATGCTTACGGAGACGAAAAAGGCATCGCGTCTCTCAATTTGCTGATGGCAAACGGAACGGGGCGGACGGGAGTATACATAACCGCATGTCTGGCGCTGTTTATTACATTCAGCACCGTTCATGCCAATATTGCGGGCTTTTCAAGAATGGTGTATGCGATGTCGCGGGAAGGGCATATTCCGAAATACTTTGACCGGCTGCATCAAAAAAACCGCACCCCTGTGCGTGTGCTGACGACGCTCGGCGCCATATTTTTTACGGTGCTTTTGATTCAATGGGTGTTTCAGCTCAATCCTGAAGTGCTGCTGAAGGGCCCGAGTGCCGCATTTATCGCTTCATACGTCATTACGATGGCGGCCGGGCTCAAGCTGCTGCGCCGCTTCGGTATCGGCTGGTGGTCCGCGCTGGCGTCACTCGGACTTTGTATCGGCATATACAGCTTCAGCGGCTGGGCTTTCTGTTATCCGATCCTTCTCGGACTCGCCGGACTCTTTTATAACAGGAGAAAATAAATAACAAGCCGAAACGGCTTGTTATTTTTCTTACTGGCGGCTGTCATCCTGATTCATTCCAGCCTGGAACATATATGTTACCGGACAGAAGCGGAGGATGCCGGACGCCGCTTTCATTGCGCCCATCATCATACAGAAAAGATGCATTTTGCACCACGGTTTTCTCGTGTATTTTGCTGACGCAGCAGACAAAATGGTAAGGCCGCAAGTGATTCGCATAACGGCGTTTAATAAACTGATATTCGGTTTCATTATTTCAGCTCCTTTACTTTTCGTTCATCTTCAATAATTTGTAACGTTTTAACCGTGCGATAATTGTGCGGATGTGATACGATGAGTCTAATATAAGCGAAGGAGAGTATGTGAATGTCCGAACGTACCTTTAACTGGAAAAATAAAGACATCAGATCACAGGCGGATGTTGTAGACTCAAAGCTGCTTCCAACGCTACTTTTACGGAACGCTCTCGTTTTAAATCCTTTTTTAAAACAATGGCTGAAAAAGAATATCTGGATTTACGGAGACCGAATTGTATATGTCGGTGATGAGCTTCCTGATGCAGCAGAGCACATTCATACCATAAATTGTGAAGGAAAATACATTGTGCCAGGTTACATTGAACCGCATACACATCCTTTTCAAATATATAATCCCCAAACGCTCGCCGAATATGTGTCTCAATTCGGAACAACGACGTTTGTTAATGATAACTTGTTTTTCCTTTTGCACAGCGGAAAAAAGAAAGCGCTTACCATATTAGAAGAACTGAAAAAACAGCCGGTGCAATATTTCTGGTGGTCCAGATATGATCTGCAGACTGAAGTGCTGAATGAGGACCAGCTTCTTTCTTTTGATGTCCGCAAGCAATGGATTGAGCACCCGGATGTCATTCAAGGCGGAGAATTGACCGGCTGGCCGCGGCTCATGGACGGGGATGACTTGATGCTTCATTGCATGCAGGCGACAAAGAAACTGCGCAAGCGGATCGAAGGGCATTTCCCCGGCGCTTCTGAGAAAACACTTACGAAGATGAAACTGTTCGGCGCTGATTCCGATCATGAGGCGATGAATGGCGATGAGGTGATGAGACGGCTTGAATTGGGCTACTATGTGTCGCTCAGGCATTCATCCATCCGCCCTGATTTGAGGACGATTCTGCAGGACCTCCATCAAAAAGGCTTCCGGCATTATGATCATTTCTTTTACACGACGGATGGGGCGTCGCCGCTTTTTTATAAAGGCGGCATGACGAATGAATTAATCAAAATCGCTCTGGAGGAAGGAGTTCCGGCGATTGACGCTTACAATATGGCGTCCTTTAATATCGCGAAGTATTATCAGATGGACGACTTTCTCGGTGTAGTCGGCCCGGGACGGCTTGCCTCATTGAACATTCTTGATGACCCTATGAATCCGGACCCGGTTACGGTGATATCCAAAGGCATCCTGCTGAGAGAAGACGGCCGAAATATGAAGGCGTTTACAGAAACGGATTGGAAAAAGGGCGGTCTTGTCCCTCTTGAGCTTTCATATGATATGAAGATGGATGATTTACAGTTTTCAATGCCGATGGGTGTGAAAATGCGCAACGCGGTCATTATGGAGCCGTATATGATTGCGATTGATAATTCTGTTGACCAGCTTTCTTTTGATCATGATGAAAGCTATCTCACGCTTCTCGATAAGCATGGAAAATGGCGGGTCAATACAATGCTGAAAGGTTTTGCCGAGCGGGTGCAGGGCTTTGTCAGTTCCTACACGACAACCGGAGATATTATCGCTGTCGGAAAAAATAAGGAAGATATCCTGCTCGCCTTCTCACGGATGAAAGAAATCGGCGGGGGAATCGTGCTTGCCGAAAACGGGAAAATTCTTCATGAAATTCCCCTCGCCTTAAATGGTTCCGCATCTGCGGAGAATTATGAAGAGGTGCTTGAGAAAGAACAAAAACTGAGGATTCTGCTGGAGGAGCGGGGCTACCGATTCTGCGATCCGATCTATACGCTGCTCTTTTTGCAGAGCACACACCTGCCTTATATTCGCATTACGCCGAGAGGAATATTCGACGTGATGAAAAAAATTGTACTCTTTCCATCGATAATGCGTTAAAATATAAAAGCAGGGAGCCGACATATGAAAAGATGGAAAACCGTTTGTATGCTTTGTTTTGCGTTTTTGCTGCTTGCCGCCTGCCGGCAGAATGATGCCGATCAGGTGCAGCCGAAAGAGGCGGAAGCCCCTTTAACAGGGTTGAAAACTGAGCGGAAGCTTGCAGAACGCCGTCCGATTGCAGTCGCAGTGAACAATCATCCGAAGGCGAGGCCCCAATCCGGGCTGTCAAAGGCGGATGTTGTCATCGAAGCGCTGGCAGAGGGCCGGATTACGCGGTTTCTCGCGATTTTTCAGAGTGAGATGCCGGAAACGGTCGGACCTGTGCGGAGCGCGAGGGAATATTTTGTCACCCTCAGCAGCGGATTTAACAGCATATTTGTCCATCATGGCTGGAGTCCCGGCGCTAAAAAGCAGCTGGAGTCCGGAGCTTACGATTATATAAACGGTTTGGATTTTGACGGAAGCCTGTTTTGGAGAGCCGATTTCAGCAAGCCTCCCCACAATTCCTACACGTCTTATGACAATATCAGAAAGGCGGCGGAACAAAAGGGATACAAGCTGAACGAAAAAACAAAACCGCTTCCATTTCAGACATCAGACGCAAAACCCGGAAACGAAACCTACAATATTCGGATAGATTATGGAACACAAAACGTTACAAATCTTGTCGAATACGATTATGATAAAAAAGCTGATGCTTATACAAGAAGCTCTGATGGTGTGAAAGCGACAGACCGGGAGACCGGAAAGCCTTTAGCCATGCACAACATTTTTATTGTTGAAGCCGGCCATCGCATTACAGACAAAGATGGAAGGCGGGCCATCGATATTCAATCAGGGGGAAAGGGCCTCCTGCTTCAGCACGGCGATGTTATTGAGTCAGACTGGGAATATAAAGACGGACGTATTCTGCCCGTAAAAGGCGGTGAGATTCTTCCGTTTGTGCCAGGAAAGACATGGATTAATATCGTGCCTGATCTCGATGCAGCTTCCATTAGTAAAGGAGAAGGTGTTTGACGATGCAAATCGATAAATTACGCGGAAAAGAACTGGACCAGTTATTCTTATCTATTTTATCGCTGAAAGATCTGGAGGAATGCTATCGTTTCTTTGATGATCTTTGTACGATTAATGAAATCCAATCGCTGGCGCAGCGTTTGGAAGTGGCAAGAATGCTCCGCGAAGGAAACACGTATCACAAAATAGAAAGCGAAACGGGTGCTTCAACAGCGACGATTTCCCGGGTGAAACGCTGCTTAAATTATGGCAACGACGCCTATGAAATGGCGCTTGACCGTGTAAACAAAGGAGAATCCTCCTCAGCAACGTAAAAAACCGCTCTGCCGATGACGGCAGGCGGTTTTTTTTATGCGTGCTGATTCATATTCATAAGGCCGGGAAGTTCCCTCAGGCTGCCGTCTTCCTCTCGGTATACGATGTGTTCAGCTGAGAAGTGAATCGGCGAGCTGATGCCCGCCGCCGCGGCAAGGTGAAACAGTCCTTCACGCAAGGAGAGCACGTAGTTGCAGACGCGGTGCTGTTTGTCTTCGATACTGAGCGCGCGCTGAAGCTTCGGATCGGTTGTTGCCACTCCGACAGGACAATGATTGGTGTGGCATACTTGAGCGCGGATACAGCCGACTGAAAACATCATTCCCCGGGCAATATTGACAAAATCCGCGCCTAACGCGAGGGCGACGGCGATTTTATCCGGAGTGAGCAGCTTTCCGGATGCGAAAATTTTCAGCTTATCTCTTATACCGTATGTTTTCAAAAGGCCGTCAACAAGGGGGAGGCCGGTCATAATCGGCAGACCGACGGAATCCGCCAGCTCATGAAAGGAAGCACCCGTTCCCCCTTCACTGCCGTCAATGGTAATAAAGTCGGGAAGCTTGCCTGATGAACTCATACGGGAAATAAGATCTTCAAGGTCTTTTCGGCTGCCCGGGACAATTTTGATGCCGACCGGTTTTTCACCGACAGTCCTTAATTCCTCAATAAAATCAAGCATGTCCGGAACATTTGAGAATTCATTGAACCTGTTTGGGCTGTCTATGGATTGTCCGGGCTGCACATTTCTGATGGCGGCAATTTCTTCGGTAACCTTTGAACCGTCAATATGCCCGCCTCTTGCTTTCGCTCCTTGCGCAAGCTTTAATTCAAAGGCTTTAATTTGTTCGAGACGGCTTTTTTTCTTAAATTCTTCCCACGAAAATTCTCCTTCTTCGGTACGGACGCCGAACAGTCCGGGGCCGATTTGGCAGATAATATCCGCACCGCCTTTCAGGTGATACTCAGACAGGCCGCCTTCGCCTGTATTCATCCACGTGCCTCCGGCCTGGTGCAGCCCTTTTGACAGGGCGGTAATTGCCCGGTCGCCAAGTGAGCCGTAGCTCATCGCTGATTGTCCGATTAATCCTTTCACATAAAACGGTTTCTTGCATGTGTCACGGCCGATCACTTGTACATCGTCCGGATGCAGGTAATAAGGATCCGCTTTTGTTTTTTCGCGGTGTTCGCTGCGTTTCAGCAGGTTGTCCTTGTCAATCTTGTATACCATCGTGTCGATCTTCGGCGTTTGATCTGTGCGCAGCTCCTCCCTTTGTTTCGGAAAGAGGGCATTCCGGATATAATAGCCCGGCTGATCGAAATCCCGTTCTGACCCGAAGCCCATCATTCTGCTTTTATACTTTCCCGACATGACCGTCTGTTCATATTCTCTCCGGGAAAACGGCTGTTCTTCGTTATCATTGCTGAATAAATACTGCCGCAGTTCTGGTCCGATTTTTTCAAATATATAGCGCAGCTTTCCCGCTACGGGATAATTGCGCAGCACTGAATGTTCTTCCTGTTTTTCGTCTCTTATGTATATCCAAAGCAGCAATACGGCGGGAACTAAAATAATAAAAATCAATATACATATCAGTACGATAATGGCTTGTTCCATTGAAATCAGACTCCTTGCCTTTTTTCTCTTTGACATTCCACATTTTGTCTGTTTTCAAACATGGCCGTTTCCCGTCCGCCGGAGCGCCATCTTTTTTTATGAATCAGATGAATGACGTCTTTTTCCGTTTTTCCGGGCCAAATGAATTTGTTATAATGTTTAAATGGCAAGAAACGAATGGAGGAACGAAAACGCATGTACGATGTTAACGAGTGGAAGCACGTTTTTAAACTCGATCCGAATAAAGATTTACCGGATGAACAGCTGGAACGGCTTTGTGAATCAGGGACTGACGCCATTGTGATCGGAGGAAGCGACAATATCACCGAGGACAATGTGCTGAGACTGATGTCAAAGGTGCGGCGTTTTTTAGTGCCGTGCGTACTTGAGGTATCGACGATTGATTCCATTGTGCCCGGATTTGATCTTTATTTCATTCCGAGTGTGCTCAACAGCAAAAATGCGGACTGGATTGTCGGCATGCACCATCAGGCGATGAAAGAATACGGCGAGCTGATGTCCATGGAGGAAATCGTGACGGAGGGCTATTGCATCGTCAACCCTGATTGTAAAGCGGCCGCTTTGACGGAGGCGGATACACATATAGAAACAGAAGATATTCTCGCTTATGCGCGGGTCGCGGAGCATTTGCTTCATCTTCCGATTTTTTATTTGGAATACAGCGGAATGCTGGCGGACATAGAAACGGTGGAGAAAACGAAAGCTGTGCTGGACAAGTCCGTCCTGTTTTACGGAGGCGGCATTAAAGATGCGGAAACGGCGGAACGGTTCGGCCGCCATGCCGATGTCATTGTTGTAGGAAATGCCGTATATGAAGATTTTGATCAGGCGCTCAAAACGGTGGCGGCTGTAAAGACGAAGTAGCCAAGCAGACGAATTTGATTTATGATAGAACATATGTTTGATAGGCGGTGAACGGATATGAATTATATTAGCAATCAATTATTAAGCGGATTAAATCCCGTTCAGCAGGAAGCGGTTAAGACGACGGACGGTCCGCTGCTTCTGATGGCGGGAGCGGGAAGCGGAAAGACACGTGTGCTGACGCACAGAATCGCATACTTAATGGCGGAAAAACACGTCGCGCCATGGAATATTCTGGCGATTACATTTACAAATAAAGCCGCCAGAGAAATGAAGGAGCGGGTCGAGAGCATTCTCGGGCCCGGCGCGGATGAAATCTGGATATCCACCTTCCACAGCATGTGCGTGCGGATACTGCGCAGGGATATTGACAGGATCGGCATCAACCGTAACTTCTCCATTCTTGATACGGCTGATCAGCTCTCCGTTATTAAAGGGATTTTGAAAGAGCGGAATATCGATCCGAAAAAGTTTGATCCGAGAAGTATTTTAGGCTCCATCAGCAGCGCAAAAAACGAGCTGATCGAACCGGAGGAATTCGCAAAAACGGCCGGCGGCTACTATGACCAGGTCACGAGTGACGTGTATGCCGATTACCAGAAAAAACTGCTGAAAAACCAATCGCTCGATTTTGATGATTTAATCATGACGACGATTAAGCTTTTCGAGCGTGTGCCGGAAGTGCTTGAGTTTTACCAGCGCAAATTCCAGTACATTCACGTAGACGAGTACCAGGATACGAACAGAGCGCAATACCTGCTTGTTAAGCAGCTTGCTGCCCGTCTTGAAAATATCTGCGTCGTCGGTGACTCCGACCAGTCCATTTACAGATGGCGCGGCGCGGATATCGCGAATATCCTTTCTTTTGAAAAAGATTACCCGAGCGCAAACGTCATTCTGCTCGAACAAAACTACCGCTCCACAAAGCGGATTCTGCAAGCGGCCAACGAAGTGATTAAAAACAACTCAAACCGCAAGCCGAAAAACTTGTGGACGGGGAATGACGAAGGAGTCAAGCTTTCTTATTACAGCGGCGACAATGAATTCGGCGAAGGCCAATTCGTCGCGGGCAAAATTTATGAGCTGAACAGCTCGGGCCGGCGGAAGCTTTCCGATATCGCGATTTTATACCGGACAAACGCCCAGTCCCGTGTTATTGAGGAAACCCTTTTAAAAGCCGGACTGAACTACAATATCGTCGGCGGAACAAAGTTCTACGACAGGAAAGAAATTAAAGACATTCTCGCGTATCTGCGCCTTGTGTCAAACCCGGACGACGATATCAGTTTTACAAGGATCGTCAATGTGCCGAAGCGGGGTGTCGGCGCCACTTCGCTTGAAAAAATCGCTTCATACGCGGCGATGAACGGGATGTCACTGTTCCAGGCGATCAAACAGGTTGATTTCATCGGCGTCAGTGCCAAAGCGGCAAACGCGCTTGACGGCTTTGGCGCAATGATTGAAAATCTGACGAATATGCAGGATTACCTGTCCATTACGGAACTCATGGAAGAAATTCTCGATAAAACGGAATACAGAGAAATGCTGAAGGCTGAAAAATCAATTGAAGCCCAAAGCCGTCTTGAGAATATCGACGAGTTTCTTTCTGTGACGAAAAACTTCGAACAAAAAAGCGAAGACAAGTCTCTCGTCGCGTTTCTGACCGACTTGGCGCTGATTGCGGATATTGACCAGCTCGACCAGAAGGAAGAGGAATCGGGCGGAAAGGATGCCGTCACGTTAATGACTCTGCACGCCGCTAAAGGGCTTGAATTTCCTGTCGTGTTCTTAATGGGCATGGAAGAAGGCGTGTTCCCGCACAGCCGCTCCCTGATGGAAGAAGCTGAGATGGAAGAAGAGCGCAGACTCGCATATGTAGGCATTACAAGGGCGGAAGAAGAACTGTATTTAACGAATGCCAAAATGCGCACCCTATTCGGACGCACCAATATGAATCCGGAATCCCGCTTTATCAGGGAAATACCTGGCGATTTATTGGAGAACCTAAATGAGAAGAAAAACCCGCGCATGCAGCCGGGGAGAAAAATGCAGCCGAAACGCGGGCCCGTATCCCGTCCTGTTTCCTACGCGAATAAAACAGGCGGCGACTCGCTCAGCTGGGCTGTCGGCGATAAAGCGGGCCATAAAAAATGGGGCACCGGAACGGTTGTCAGCGTAAAAGGAGAAGGCGAAAGCACGGAGCTTGATATCGCATTCCCGAGCCCAGTCGGCGTGAAGCGGCTGCTGGCCGCCTTTGCGCCGATTGAAAAGCAGTAACCTGAAGAGGAAAGGAAGAACATGATGGACAAAGAAACAGCGAAACACCGGGCAGATGAATTGCGCCGCACCATCGATCAGTACAGTTACGAATATTACACCTTAGATGAACCGAGCGTACCGGATTCCGAGTACGACAGACTGATGCAGGAGCTGATTGCGATAGAAGAAGAGCACCCGGAGCTCAGAACGCCTGACTCGCCCACACAGCGGGTCGGGGGAGCGGTGCTTGAATCATTTCAAAAGGTGCAGCACGGCACGCCGATGCTCAGTCTCGGCAACGCATTTAACGATGATGATCTTCGCGATTTTGACCGCCGCGTCCGTCAGGCTGTCGGGGACGGCGTCGCTTACAATGTGGAGCTGAAAATAGACGGTCTTGCTGTTTCTCTCCGTTATGAAGACGGCTATTTCGTCAGAGGCGCGACAAGAGGAGACGGAACAACGGGCGAAGATATTACGGAAAACTTAAAAACGATCCGCAACATTCCGCTGAAAATGAAACGAAACCTTTCCATAGAAGTGCGCGGAGAGGCGTTCATGCCGAAACAGTCATTTGAAGCGCTCAATGAAGAACGGCTGAAACATGAAGAGGAGCCGTTCGCCAATCCCCGGAATGCTGCTGCGGGCTCACTCAGACAGCTCGATCCGAAAATTGCAGCGAAACGAAATCTTGACATCTTCGTCTACAGTATAGCGGAGCTTGACGAAATGGGTGTGGAAACACAGAGTCAGGGCCTGGATTTTCTGGATGAGCTCGGTTTTAAAACAAACCAGGAACGGAAACAATGCGCCACGATAGATGAAGTAATTGAAATGATCGAGGAGCTGCAGGCGAAGCGGGCCGACCTCCCGTATGAAATTGACGGAATCGTCATCAAAGTCGATTCGCTCGACCAGCAGGAAGAGCTCGGGTATACGGCAAAAAGCCCGCGCTGGGCGATTGCATATAAATTCCCGGCAGAAGAGGTCGTGACAAAACTTCTCGATATCGAACTGAATGTCGGAAGAACAGGCGTCATTACGCCGACCGCCGTTCTGGAACCGGTAAAAGTCGCGGGAACGACGGTCTCAAGAGCATCGCTTCATAACGAAGATTTAATTAAAGAGAAGGATATCCGCATTCTCGATAAAGTGGTCGTTAAAAAAGCGGGCGACATTATCCCTGAGGTCGTCAATGTCTTAATTGAACAGCGGACCGGAGAAGAAAAAGAATTCAATATGCCGACCGTCTGCCCTGAGTGCGAAAGCGAGCTTGTGCGCATTGAAGGAGAAGTCGCGCTGCGCTGCATCAACCCGGAATGTCCGGCGCAAATCAGAGAAGGCCTGATCCACTTTGTTTCACGCAACGCGATGAATATTGACGGACTCGGAGAACGTGTCATCACACAGCTTTTCCGTGAACATCTCGTCCGTAATGTCGCTGATTTATATAAGCTGACAAAAGAACAGGTCATCCGGCTTGAGCGGATGGGAGAAAAATCAACTGACAATCTGATCAGCTCCATCCAAAAATCGAAAGAGAATTCATTGGAACGCCTGCTGTTCGGTCTCGGCATCCGTTTTATCGGCTCAAAAGCGGCCAAAACACTCGCCATGCATTTTGAAAGCCTGGAAAATCTGAAACAAGCCACGGAAGAAGAGCTGCTGGCAGTAGATGAAATCGGTGAAAAGATGGCCGATGCCGTCATCACCTATTTCCGAAAAGAAGAAATGCTTGAGCTTTTGAATGAACTGGAAGAGCTCGGTGTGAACACACTCTATAAAGGCCCGAAAAAAGTAAAAGCGGAGGACAGCGACTCTTATTTTGCCGGCAAAACCATCGTGTTAACCGGAAAGCTTGAAGAGCTGTCCAGAAATGAAGCCAAAACGCAGATTGAAGCGCTCGGCGGAAAGCTGACGGGATCTGTCAGCAAAAAAACAGACTTGCTGATTGCCGGAGAAGCGGCCGGAAGCAAGCTGACAAAAGCGCAGGAATTAAACATTGAAGTATGGGATGAAGCACAGCTATTGGGAGAGCTAAAGAAATAAGAGGAGTGTTTTCTATTGAAAAAGATGTTGGCATTGGCGGCGACGGCAACGGCGGCAGTATTGATGCTGTCAGCCTGTTCGCCGAGTTTCGGGGGAAACAAAGAGGAAGAGATCACGCAGAAAACGGCAAAGTCTTCTGAAAAAGCGATCATACCGAAATATAATATCTCTGATTCCTACTATAAGATGGTGCTTCCGTTTAAGGCCGGAAAAGCGCGCGGGCTGACCGCGGACCGGCTGAATACGAGGCTGGACATCGATGAATTCGAGACGGGACTGATGCGGCTCGCCCAAGACACGTTCCCGACGGATGACTATTTGTATCAGGAAGGCCAGTATTTAGATGAGGATACGGTACTCAGCTGGCTTGACCGCAAAAAAGAAGGCAGTGATCTGAAAAAGGCGAAAAAAGCAGACGCCAACTTCCAGAATCTCGGCTTAAATCCGGTGCTGCCAAACTCGGGATCGGCAAAAGAGAAAAACGAAAACAGCCCGATTTACTTAGCGTCTATGCTTGAGCAGGATTACTTAGTAAGAAAAGATAAAAACAGCATCCAGCTTGGCGGTATCATGATCGGTCTCGCTCTCAACTCTGTATACTATTATCGCGAAAATACAGGGGATCCGCAGCAGGAAGTGGAGCTCAGCGACAAAACGATCCGCAGTCATGGTGAAGAAATCGCCCAGGAAGTCGTTAACCGTCTCCGGAAAATGGATAACCTGAAAAATGTGCCGATTACCGTCGCCCTTTATAAACAAGCGCCGAAGACATCAATCGTACCGGGGAATTACATTGCGAAAACAGAAGTCAAAGCCGGCTCATCCACCATTTCAAACTGGGATGATGTCAAAGAAAAGTACGTGTTCTATCCGGCTGATACTGACACAGCAAAGAAATACCCTGACGATTCCGAAGTGTTTAAACGCTTCAAAAACGCGATCGACAGCTACTTCCCGAACTACACCGGAGTAGTCGGAACGGCGATGTATGAAAATGATGAAATGAGAAAAATGAAAATTGAAATCCCGATGCAATTTTACGGAAAAAGCGAAGTCATCGCTTTTACCCAATACTTAACGGGTGAGCTGATGGATTATTATTCAAAAGGCTCAGTCGATGTCGAAATCAACATCACCTCATCAGACGGCCAGGAAGCGCTTATCGTCCGCAATGCGGGTGACAAAGAACCGACCGTCCATATTTACGATTAACCAAGATGCCCTTGTTCATGTCTATATGAGCAAGGGTTTTTTATTGTGTATATCGTTGGTGAGAGAGATGAGGTATGTTATGATATTTGTATAATTAGGGATTAACAGGAAAATAGATTCGTTTATAGGCGGATTTTACTAATCTGCTATGAACAAAAGAAGGGCAGGAATGTTGATGAATGACATTTGCTGAGTACTCACGTCACCGACAAAAGTTAAGAAGAGGGTGAATCAGCATGCATAAAGATATTCAAGCGATTTTTGAGGAAGATAAGGTGCTGGCCAAAGCCGGTGAAATATACGGATTTACTAAGTTTCAATTTATTGCGGACGCAGAGAACTACGTATACGAAATTGTAAAAGATAATCAAGCTTATATCTTAAAAATTACGCATACGATCCGCAGAACACCGGAATATATTTTCGGGGAAATGGAATGGCTTCATCATCTGACAAAGGGCGGGCTTTCGGCAGCAAAACCGATTCCTTCATTAAATGGCAGAGATGTCGAAGAAGTGCCGGACGAAAAAGGCGGAGCGTTTTTGTTCAGAGTCTATGAAAAAGCGCCCGGACGCAAAGTGGAGGAATCAGATTGGAACGGGTCTCTGTTTTATGAGCTTGGCAAGTATACGGGGAACATGCATCGGCTGACGAAAAGCTACAGTCTGAGCGACCCGAAATATAAAAGGCAAGAATGGGATGAAGAGGAGCAGCTGAAGCTAAGAAAATATGTGCCCGAAGATCAGCATCTTGTATTCGAACGGGCGGATGCTTTAATGGAAGAACTGCGGCAATTGCCGAAGAACCCGGAAAACTACGGCCTTGTGCACGCCGATTTGCACCATGGCAATTTCAACTGGGACAACGGAAAAATCACTGCATTTGATTTTGATGACAGCGGCTACAATTGGTTTGTGAATGATATCAGTATTTTGCTGTACAATATTTTGTGGTATCCGGTCATCCCGTATGAAGACAAGGTTGCATTTACAGAGGAGTTTATGACTCATTTTATGAAAGGGTACAAGGAAGAAAATGATCTTGATCCTGCATGGCTTGAAAAAATTCCGGATTTCCTCCGCCTGCGCCATATGCTGATCTACGGATTATTGCATCAGGCGTTTGATCTTGACTCACTCGGGGATGAAGAGCTTGAGATGCTGAAAGGTTTCAGGCGTGATATCGAAAACAAAACACCGATTACTGAATATAACTTTACCTCCCTCGTATAAAAAGAAAAACGCCGGCTGAATCCAGTCCGGCGTTTTTTATAACGTATCACACTTCACTCCGACGACACCCTGGATTTCTTTAATATCATAATACACGTCAGTGGTGTAGCGGTTTTTATGGACACTGATTTTCACTTCCATAATCGGATTTTCTGTTTCACGCAGATCGTCAATCCGGACCGAGTGAATGCGGAGCTGTTTGCTTTTCATTTCCTTTAGAATCTCGGTCATTTTATCTTTGTCGGAAAGAGACATCCTCACGCGGATATCTTTCTCCTTCAAGCGATTGGGACCGACTTTTCTGATCAGCCACGGAAGAAATTCGACGCTGATCAGGATAAACAAGAGGCTTGCGAATGCCTCCTTATAAAAGCCGGCGCCTGTGGCCAGACCCAGCCCGGCTGCGCCCCAGATGATAGCCGATGTCGTCAGACCGGAAATGACGTCATTGCTTTTGCGCAGGATCACGCCCGCACCGATAAAACCGACGCCGGAAATGATTTGGGCGGGAAGGCGGAGCGGGTCCATCATGATACGGTAATATTTCGGAAAGTGATATGCCGCATTAATGCTGACGATCGTCAGCATACAGGAGCTGACGGCGATGACGATACAGGTTTTCAGTCCTAACGGTTTATTTTTCAACTCACGCTCAAGACCGATGATCATACCGATCAGCGTGGCAATGCCCAGCTTTAATAAAATGTCCGGTTCGATAGGCCAGCTCAATTTACACAGCACCTCCGCAGTTTTTCTTATAGTAAATTGATATGATTTTCTCACAGTATTTATAGCAGGACAAGTGCGCAAGAAAAAAGCCGTCAGGGATAAGATCTGACGGCTTTTTGTCTATTTCTTGTTTTTCAAAAGAGCTTCCATCCGGCTGAACAGCTGATAAGAAGCATCGGCCGGTTTTTTGGTCAGCAGGCTGACGGCAATACCGGCAATCAGACTGAGGAAGAACCCCGGAATGATTTCGTATACGCCGGTTGAAGCGGCAAGCCCTGTCGTAATCCAGATCAAAACGGCCGCGGCTCCGGTAATCATCGCCGCAAGCGCTCCCCATTCATTCATTCGTTTCCAGTACAGACTGAGCAAGAGTGCCGGGCCGATAGCCGAACCGAAGCCTGCCCACGCATAGCCGACCAGGTCAAGAATGGTGCTGTTCGGATTCATGGAAAGCAAAATGGCGATAACGGCCACGATCAATACCGACAAGCGTCCGGTCATGACCAATTCTTTATCGCTCGCTTCCCGTCTGAAAAAGGCGCGGTATAAATCTTCCGTAATGGCGCTTGCCGTTACGAGAAGCTGTGACGAGATGGAACTCATAATCGCCGCTAAAATCGCGGACAGCAAGAAGCCCGTAATCAGCGGATGGAATAAGATTTTAGAAAAAATAATGAAAATCGTTTCCGGATCTTTTACGGAGACTCCGAAGTGATGAGAATAAGCAACCCCGATAATCCCGGTAAGCAATGAACCGACAACTGAAATAGCCATCCAGCTCATCCCGATTCTGCGGGCGGGTTTTAAATCCTTCACTTCTTTAATCGCCATAAATCGTACGATGATATGAGGCTGGCCGTAATAACCGAGTCCCCATGCCAAATAAGAAATAATGCTAATGACGCTCGCGCCTTTAAAGACATCCAATAGTTTCGGGTTTACGGCGTTGATCGAATCAATCGTCGTCGAAACGCTCCCGAGCTGGGTAAAAGCAACGATCGGCACAAGCACTAATGCCGCAAACATGATCGCTCCCTGTACGAAGTCAGTCAGGCTGACAGCAAGGAAACCGCCAAACAGCGTGTAAAGCACAACAACACCGGCCGTTAAAAATAAACCGAATTTGTAGTCGGCGCCGAATGCCGATTCAAATAACCTGCCTCCGGATACCATTCCGGACGATGTGTACAGTGTGAAAAAGATCATAATAATCACGGCGGAAACAATTTTCAGCAATGATGATGAATGGCGGAACCGTTTATCGAAGAAATCGGGAATCGTAATCGCATCATCCGCAACTTCCGTATACGCGCGAAGCCTCGGAGCAAGCAGCAGATAATTTGAATACGCGCCGATCGTCAAACCGAGCGCCAGCCATAAGGTTGATAAGCCCGTTGCGAACATTGCGCCGGGAACCCCCATCAGCATCCATGCGCTCATATCCGCAGCACCCGCGGACAGCGCCGTTACGAACGGGCCGAGTCCTCTTCCGCCCAGCATGTAATCATTGATATTCGTTGTCTTCCTGAATGCGTACCAGCCGATTAACAGCATGGCAGCAAAATAAATCCCAAGAGATATAATTAATTCAATACTCACGTTTTTGGACCCTCTCTTCTTTCAAGTAAATGTTGCATCACCTCTGTAGATTAGTAGTGCCGGAATTTTGCGCCGGCGGTGAGCCTTTAGTCATCATTACATGCGGCTCGCATGATTTTGTGCAGGCTATGGTTACTAAACCTAACAAAGTATCCCCGATCAATCAACTCTCGAAACCCGCCCCATTCAAGGAAAAAATCCCCGCCAACATAGAACAGCTTAAAGATGAAAACGCTACCAATAAATTATAAAAGTAAAAATTTTCTGACATATAATTCGTTTCTCTTTCTCCCCGATTTAGGATAAAATAGAGAAGGTTTCATCATGCCTCAGAAGGCGGCGTTTTGTTGCTTTAGAGGGCTCGTTTTTGATATGATCAGTATTATATGACGAAACGGAGAATTATGCGGAGGTGGATCTTATGTCACGAATTTCTATAGAAGAAGTAAAGCATGTCGCTCATTTGGCGAGACTCGCCATTACGGATGAAGAAGCTGAAATGTTCACAGAACAGCTTGACAGCATCATCTCGTTTGCCGAGGAGCTTAATGAAGTGGACACGGATAACGTGGAACCGACAACACACGTGCTGAAAATGAAGAACGTAATGAGAGAAGATGAAGCGGGTAAAGGCCTTCCGGTCGAGGATGTCATGAAAAATGCTCCCGATCATAAAGACGGCTATGTCCGTGTGCCATCTATTCTGGATTAAAGGAGGGAGACAGTATGTCATTATTTGATCACAAAATCACAGAACTGAAACAAATGATACATAAAAAAGACATCAAGATTTCCGATCTTGTTGATGAATCTTACAAACGGATCGCATCCGTGGATGATAAGGTGCAGGCGTTTTTGCAGCTTGATGAAGAAAGAGCCCGCGCTTACGCGAAAGAGCTTGACGAAGCGGTTGACGGACGGTCTGAACACGGTCTTCTCTTCGGAATGCCGATCGGCGTCAAAGACAACATCGTGACCAAAGGGCTTCGCACAACATGCTCAAGCAAAATCCTCGAAAACTTCGATCCGATTTACGATGCGACGGTAGTGGAGCGCCTTCAAGCAGCTGAAGCTGTCACAATCGGTAAGCTGAATATGGACGAGTTCGCGATGGGTTCTTCTACTGAAAACTCCGCGTATAAAGCGACGAAAAACCCTTGGAATCTTGATACGGTTCCCGGCGGATCAAGCGGCGGTTCCGCAGCTGCGGTTGCCGCGGGCGAAGTGCCGTTTTCACTCGGATCTGATACGGGCGGCTCCATCCGCCAGCCTGCTTCTTTCTGCGGCGTCGTCGGATTAAAGCCTACATACGGCCGCGTGTCCCGTTACGGTTTGGTCGCTTTTGCGTCTTCATTAGACCAGATCGGACCAATCACAAGAACCGTGGAAGATAACGCATTCCTGCTTCAGGCGATTTCAGGCCCGGACAAAATGGACTCTACGAGCGCCAATGTCGAAGTGCCGGACTTTCTTTCTTCATTAACGGGCGACATTAAAGGCTTAAAAATCGCCGTACCGAAAGAATATCTCGGAGAAGGTGTCGGCAAAGAAGCGAAAGAATCCGTTTTAGCCGCTTTAAAAGTGCTTGAAGGACTCGGAGCGACATGGGAAGAAGTATCTCTGCCGCACAGCAAATACGCGCTTGCGACATATTATCTGCTGTCTTCTTCCGAAGCGTCCGCGAACCTTGCGCGCTTTGACGGCATCCGCTATGGATACCGCACAGACAATGCGGACAACCTGATCGATCTTTATAAACAGACACGCTCTGAAGGCTTCGGCAACGAAGTGAAGCGCCGCATCATGCTCGGCACCTTCGCGCTCAGCTCAGGCTACTATGACGCGTATTACAAAAAAGCGCAAAAAGTGCGCACGCTCATTAAGAAAGATTTTGAAGACGTATTTGAGAAATACGATGTCATCGTCGGACCGACAACACCGACACCGGCATTCAAAATCGGCGAAAAAACGAGCGACCCGCTCACAATGTACGCCAACGATATTTTAACGATCCCTGTCAACCTCGCGGGTGTGCCGGGAATCAGCGTGCCGTGCGGATTTGCGGACGGCCTGCCGCTCGGACTGCAAATCATCGGAAAACACTTCGATGAAAGCACTGTATATCGTGTCGCTCATGCTTTTGAGCAGGCAACAGATCATCATAAAGCGAAACCTGAACTGTAAGGGGTGAAATGAAGTGAACTTTGAAACGGTAATCGGACTTGAAGTCCATGTGGAATTAAAAACAAAATCTAAAATTTTCTCAAGCTCACCGACGCCATTCGGCGCGGAAGCGAATACCCAAACGAGCGTCATCGACCTCGGCTATCCCGGCGTGCTGCCCGTTTTAAACAAAGAAGCGGTCGAATTCGCGATGAAAGCCGCAATGGCTTTGAACTGTGAAATCGCAACGGATACGAAGTTTGACCGGAAAAACTATTTCTACCCGGACAACCCGAAGGCATATCAAATTTCTCAATTTGACAAGCCGATCGGCGAAAACGGCTGGATCGAAATCGAAGTCGGCGGAAAAACGAAAAAAATCGGCATTACCCGTCTTCACCTTGAAGAAGATGCGGGAAAACTGACGCATACGGGCGACGGCTATTCCCTCGTTGACTTCAACCGCCAAGGCACGCCGCTTGTCGAGATTGTATCTGAGCCGGATATCCGCACACCGGAGGAAGCTTACGCATACCTCGAAAAGCTGAAATCAATTATCCAATACACAGGCGTTTCCGACTGTAAAATGGAAGAAGGTTCACTGCGCTGTGACGCCAACATTTCCCTCCGTCCGATCGGCCGGGAGAAATTCGGCACAAAAACAGAGCTGAAAAACCTGAACTCCTTCGCGTTCGTGCAAAAAGGCCTTGAGCATGAAGAGAAACGCCAAGAGCAGGTGCTTCTGTCAGGCGGAGTCATTCAGCAGGAGACGCGCCGCTACGATGAAGCGACGAAAAAAACCATTTTAATGCGTGTCAAAGAGGGTTCAGATGACTATCGCTATTTCCCAGAGCCTGACCTTGTCGAGCTCTACATTGATGACGAATGGAAAGAACGCGTAAGAGCAACCATTCCTGAGCTTCCGGACGAGCGCCGCAAGCGGTATATCGAAGAGCTCGGCCTGCCGGCTTATGACGCAATGGTGCTGACGCTGACGAAAGAAATGGCTGATTTCTTCGAAGAAACGGTCAATAAAGGCGCAGAAGCCAAACAGGCGTCAAACTGGCTGATGGGTGAAGTTTCAGCTTACCTGAACGCCGAACAAAAAGAGCTTGAGGATGTCGCGCTGACTCCGGAAGGTCTTGCCGGCATGATTAAGCTGATTGAAAAAGGGACCATTTCATCTAAAATCGCGAAAAAAGTCTTCAAAGAATTAATTGAAAAAGGCGGCGACGCTGAAAAAATCGTCAAAGAAAAAGGCCTTGTGCAAATTTCTGACGAAAGCGTGCTTCTGAAGCTGGTCACAGATGCGCTTGACAGCAATCCGCAGTCAATTGAAGACTTCAAAAACGGAAAAGACCGCGCGATCGGCTTCCTTGTCGGGCAGATTATGAAAGCCTCAAAAGGACAGGCCAACCCGCCGATGGTCAACAAGATCTTACTTGAAGAAATCAAAAAACGATAAAAAAAAGCAGCCGCCTGTAAGGGCGCTGCTTTTTTTATATGGTAAGGCTGAAATGAGTTTCAATGGAAGCCCGCAGTGTTTCAATCTGTTCATTTCCGCTGCCGGCCAAATTGGACAGCATTCCTTTAATAATCGGTTTTCGCGGCTCTTCCTTCTGGCATTCCTCTTCAATGACTTCAAGCGATACGAGAACGTCCTCAGGCAGCCCCTGCTGCGCTTTTGCCATTTGAATATCCGCGAGCAGTTTTTCTCTGTCCGCCGCGGGCTGAGTAAAGATATCCTCAGATAAAAGCGGGTCGGGATTGTCTTTTATCAGTCCCGTAATCAGATCATCAATCCTGGCAATCAGAAAGGCCGCCACATTTTCCGTCTGAAATGCCGTATGTTCATTAAAAATCAAGAAATGGATATAAGAGCTTACAATTCCTTGCGCCATAACGGATGCATCCGCCAGAAACGGTGTGACGGCATCTCCGTAAACGGAGAGCAGAGCATCCCGGTACAGCATGTTAAATTGAATATTGACCTCATGAAAATACTGTTTTACCTTTTGATTTTCGGGAATGACCTTTTCGCTCAGCAAGAGAATGATAAAATCCTTGTGCTCCATAAATTCCCGGAATTGATAAGCAATTTGTTTTTGGAATACGTCCTTAGGCGGTTTATGCTGATGTTCTGTTTTGATTTTCTTTATTTCTTCCATAGACATGCCGATGTAATACTCACATGCTGACAGCAAAAGGTCTTCTTTTGATTTGAAATGAAGGTAGAAAGCACCTTTTGAGATCCCGCACTCACCGGCGATTTCCTGAATTGTAGTTGAAGAAAACCCCTTTTTGGCAAATAAATGGATGCCTGTTTTAATGATTTTCTCTTTTTTTTCGTTCATGACGTGCTTCCCCTTAATCCTTGAAAAATTTAGAAAAATTTACTGCCTTATTGGTTGACGATGTTGAGTTATACCGTTTAGTATTATATAGAATGACCAGTCAGTCAATAAAAAATAACGGAGGACATGATGAACCACATTATTAACTTTGTACTGAAGAACAAATTCGCAGTTTGGCTGATGACGATTATCGTTACTGTAGCAGGGCTGTATGCCGGTCTGAATATGAAGCAGGAATCCATACCGGACGTCAACATGCCTTACCTCTCAGTAAATACGACTTATCCCGGAGCTGCTCCGAGTCAAGTTGCGGATGACGTGACGAAACCGATCGAGCAGGCGGTGCAGAATTTAGAAGGAGTGAACGTCGTATCGTCCACATCCTCTGAAAACGTCTCATCGGTTATGATTGAATATGATTACAACAAGGATATGGACAAGGCGAAAACCGAAGTCGCTGAAGCGCTGGATAATGTCAGCCTTCCCGACGACGCGAAAAAGCCCGACATTTCCCGTTACAGCATCAACTCTTTCCCGATTTTGACGCTCAGTGTGACAAGTGATAAAAGCTCGCTTGAAGATCTGACCAAAAACGTGGAAAACACTCTCGTTCCTAAGCTTGAAGGCATCCAGGGCGTTGCGTCCGTGCAAGTTTCCGGACAGCAGGAAGAGCAGGTGGAATTCTCTTTCAAAGATAAAAAAATGAAAGAGTACGGACTTGATGAAGATACCGTCAAGAAAGTAATCCAAGGCTCTGACGTCAATACGCCGCTTGGATTATACACATTCGGCAACAAGGAAAAATCAGTTGTCGTTAACGGAAATATTACGTCAATTAAAGATCTGAAAGATATGAGAATTCCGGTCACATCTTCTTCCGCAGCTCAAGGTCAAGCAGGCGGCGCGGGTGCGGCATCTGCGGCGGACGCTCAGGCTGCGCAGCAGGCACAGCAAAGCGCATCAGCAGGGGTTCCGACGGTTAAGCTTTCTGACATTGCCGACATTAAAGATGTGAAAAAAGCAGAATCCATTTCCCGCACGAACGGAAAGGACAGCATCGGAATTAATATCGTAAAAGCCAATGACGCCAACACGGTAGAAGTGGCCGATGCGATTAAAGATGAACTGAATCAATACAAAAAAGACCATAAAGGGTTCAAGTACAGCTCGACTCTTGATATGGCCAAGCCGATTACAGAGTCAGTGGATACGATGTTAAGCAAAGCGATTTTCGGCGCGATCTTTGCGGTCGTGATCATTCTCTTATTCTTAAGAGATATTAAATCAACGATGATTTCTATCGTTTCCATCCCGCTGTCACTGCTGATTGCGCTTCTCGTGCTGAATCAGCTTGATGTCACTTTAAACATTATGACGCTCGGTGCGATGACGGTCGCCATCGGACGGGTAGTCGATGACTCCATTGTCGTTATCGAAAACATTTACCGCCGCATGAGGCTGAAAGATGAGCCTTTACGCGGAAAACAGTTGGTGCGTGAAGCGACGAAAGAAATGTTTAAACCGATCATGTCATCAACGATCGTAACCATTGCCGTATTCCTGCCGCTTGCCATGGTCGGCGGACAGATCGGCGAACTGTTTATGCCGTTTGCATTAACAATTGTTTTCGCGCTTGCCGCATCATTGTTGATTTCCATCACACTGGTGCCAATGCTTGCGCACAGTTTATTCAAAAAATCGCTCACAGGCGCGCCTGTTAAAGCGAAAGAGCATAAGCCGGGCAGATTGGCCGATTTCTATAAAAAAGTGCTGAATTGGTCATTAAGCCATAAATGGATTACATCCATCATCGCGGTTCTGATGCTTGTCGGCAGTTTGTTCCTCGTACCGCTGATCGGCGCGAGCTATCTGCCGGCACAAGCGGACAAAACGATGCAGCTCACATATACACCTGAACCGGGTGAAACGAAAAGCGAAGCTGAAAAAGCTGCGCAAAAAGCGGAAGACATGCTGCTTAAACGCAAACATGTCGATACCGTCCAGTATTCATTAGGCTCGCAAAGCCCGCTCGGCGGAAGCTCGAACGGCGCATTGTTCTACGTGAAATACGAAGAAGACACACCTGATTTTGACAAAGAAAAAGACAATGTCTTAAAAGAAATCAAAAAAACATCCAGCCGCGGCGAATGGAAAACGCAAAATTTCAGTTCGTCAGGCAACAACAATGAATTAACGTACTATGTGTACGGAGATTCAGAGTCTGATATTAAAGGCACGGTCAAAGAAATCGAAAGCATCATGAAAAAGCAAAAGGATCTGAAGGACGTAAACTCAGGCCTTTCCAGCACATATGATGAGTACACGTTCGTCGCTGACCAGGAGAAGCTCAGCAAGCTCGGCTTAACGGCTTCGCAAATCTCCCAGGCCCTGATGTCTCAAACGTCACAGTCTCCTTTGACAACGGTGAAAAAAGACGGCAAAGAGCTTGACGTGAATATCAAGACTGAAAAAGACCAGTATAAGAGTGTGAAAGAATTAGAGGATAAAACCATCACATCGCCTGCAGGCCAAGAAGTAAAAATCGGCGATGTGGCGAAAGTGAAAAACGGCACGACATCTGACACCATTTCCAGACGCGACGGCAAAGTGTACGCTGACGTAACGGCAACCGTCACTTCTGACAACATCACGAAGGTGTCATCAGCCGTTCAAAAGAAAGTTGACAAACTGGATAAGCCGGACAATGTATCGATCGATACCGGCGGTGTATCAGCGGATATTGCTGATTCCTTTACGAAACTCGGCTTAGCGATGCTTGCCGCAGTCGCCATCGTATACCTCGTTCTTGTGATCACGTTCGGCGGAGCATTAGCGCCGTTTGCGATTCTGTTCTCGCTTCCGTTTACGGTCATCGGCGCATTAGTCGGACTGTATGTATCCGGAGAGACAGTCAGCCTGAATGCCATGATCGGTATGCTGATGCTGATCGGAATCGTCGTCACAAACGCGATTGTCTTAATTGACCGCGTCATCCATAAAGAAGCGGAAGGCTTATCGACGAGAGAAGCGCTCCTTGAAGCCGGCTCTACGAGATTGCGTCCGATTCTGATGACGGCGATCGCGACAATCGGCGCCCTGCTTCCATTGGCATTGGGCTTCGAAGGCGGAAGTCAGGTCATATCTAAAGGACTCGGTGTCACCGTTATCGGCGGTTTAATCAGTTCAACTCTGCTTACCCTTCTGATTGTACCGATCGTATATGAAGTATTGGTGAAATTCCGTAAGAAAAAACCTGGAACGGAAGAAGAGTAAGACAGCGGGCCTTGGCTCCTTAAATGGAGCCAGGGCCTTTTTTCTTCTGCCAATTCCTGTACATATTGTTGCGATTTTCTCAAGTCATAGTATAATTAAAGGTTGTTAGTGTTAATAATGGATCGGATACTCTTAAGTAGGATGATGAGATAATGAAACGTGCACGCATAATATACAATCCGACTTCAGGACGTGAGCTTTTTAAGAAAAATCTTGCCCAGGTCCTGCAAAAATTTGAACAAGCCGGTTATGAAACCTCCACCCATGCCACCACATGTGCGGGAGATGCCACTCATGCCGCAAAAGAAGCCGCTTTGCGGGAGTTTGACCTAATTGTCGCAGCCGGCGGAGACGGAACGATTAATGAAGTCGTCAACGGCCTTGCGCCGTTAGACAAACGACCGACGCTGGGCGTCATTCCGGTCGGCACGACAAATGACTTCGCCAGAGCGCTGGGCATTCCGAGAGAAAATATACTGAATGCCGCTGATACCGTCATTAACGGCGTGGCCCGCCCGATCGACATCGGCCAGGTGAACGGACAGTACTTTATCAATATCGCCGGCGGAGGCCGTCTGACGGAGCTGACGTATGATGTGCCAAGCAAACTGAAAACGATGCTCGGCCAGCTTGCTTATTATTTAAAAGGAATGGAAATGCTGCCTTCACTTCGTCCGACAGAAGTCGAGATTGAATATGACGGCAAGCTGTTTCAAGGCGAAATCATGCTGTTTTTAGTGACGCTGACCAACTCGGTCGGCGGATTCGAGAAGCTGGCCCCTGATTCCAGCCTGAATGACGGCATGTTTGATTTAATTATTTTGAAAAAAGCCAATCTCGCGGAGTTTATCAGAGTCGCGAGCATGGCGCTCAGAGGCGATCATATTAACGATCAGCACATTATTTACACAAAAGCGAACCGTGTGAAAGTCAATGTATCAGAAAAGATGCAGCTGAACCTGGACGGCGAATACGGCGGCATGCTGCCAGGCGAATTCGTGAATCTGTACAGACATATTCACGTCGTCATGCCGAAGGAGAAAGCTGAACAGCTGGATGATTAATACGCGGACAAAATCCTAAAACAGTATTCGTTTTAGGATTTTGTCATCTTTTCAGCGTGATCGGAAACCTTTGAAGGCCTGACAGATTTGAAGGTTTGCCAGCACGCTGAAACAAGGCTATTGGTAAAACTAGAGGTGATTATAGATGAAAATGAAACCCCCGGTAGAAAAAAATGAATACTATGACGTGACATTTGAGGATTTGACGCACGAAGGAGCGGGGGTCGCAAAGATTCAGGGCTTCCCGATCTTCGTGCCGAACGCCCTGCCCGAGGAAAAAGCGCAAATCAAAGTGACACGCGTCAAAAAAGGCTTCGCTTTCGGCCGCTTGATTGAGCTGAAGGAAGAAAGCCCGCACAGAACGGATGCCCCGTGCCCGATCTACAAGCAATGCGGAGGCTGCCAGCTTCAGCACATGACCTACGAGGGCCAGCTCTTGTTTAAACAGAAACAAGTCAAAGACGTTTTAGAACGGATCGGCAAGCTGGATCTGTCCAGTGTTATCGTGCACCCGACACTCGGCATGGAAGACCCGTGGAACTACAGAAACAAAGCGCAGGTGCCGGTAGGAGAAAGAGAAGGCGGACTCGTCGCCGGATTTTATCAGCAAAGAAGCCATGACATCATCGACATGAGCGCCTGCCTGATTCAGCAATCTAAAAACGACGAAGCCGTCCAAGCGGTCAAAGACATTTGCGCAAATTATGGCGTCAAAGCCTACAATGAAGAACGCCACAAAGGCTGGCTCCGCCATATCATGGTGAGATACGGCGTCGTCACAGGCGAAATGATGATCGTCTTCATCACAAGAACAAGCGATTTTCCGCACAAAGCGAAGATCATCGAAGACATCACGGCGCAATTTCCGCACGTCAAATCAATCGTGCAAAACATCAACCCAAACAAAACAAACGTGATCTTCGGAAACGAAACAAGCGTCATCTGGGGCGAAGAATACATCTACGACCTCATCGGAGACGTCAAATTCGCCATCTCCGCCAGATCGTTCTATCAGGTCAACCCGGAACAGACAAAAGTGCTCTACGACAAAGCGCTTGAGTACGCAGAGCTTCAAGGCAAAGAAACCGTCATCGACGCCTACTGCGGCATCGGAACCATTTCTCTTTTCTTGGCGAAGCAGGCGAAAAAAGTATACGGCGTCGAAATCGTGCCGGAAGCCATCGAGGATGCGAAACGCAACGCTGAGCTGAACGGTATCACAAACGCGGAATTCGCAGTCGGAGAAGCAGAAACCGTGATTCCAAAGTGGTACGAAGAAGGCATCACGGCCGACACCCTTGTCGTCGACCCGCCAAGAAAAGGCTGCGACGAAGCCCTCCTGCGGACGATCATCGAGATGAAACCGAAGCGGGTGGTGTACGTGTCATGTAATCCTGGCACGCTTGCAAGAGACCTGCGGGTGCTTGAGGATGGCGGATATCAGACCCTCGAAGTGCAGCCGGTGGATATGTTCCCGCATACGAATCATGTGGAGTGTGTGGCAAAGCTCGAATTGAAATAAAGCAGTGTTCTCTTTTTGAGAACGCTGCTTTTTTTATATTAGTATGTGAAGGATCCTTTTTAATTATTAATTACAAAGAGCATATTAAAACAGATTAATTTGAAGAAAAATGGTATTCTCAATATAACTCAATTTAGTTATTTTGAGTGGCGAATTATAGAGATAACGTAAAAAGTTAATGAAAAGGTGAAACAATGATAGTCTATGAAGCTACAAAAGAAGAGTTTTTAAGTGATGTGTTTGACGATAAGTTGGTAACAAATATTTGTAAAAACTACAATGATAAAATTGGCAAAATCAATGAGAGAGAGGTTAGATCTTGGGATAACTCTATGCAGTATATGTATAGGGTATTAAGTGATAGAGAAATTCCTAAGGACGCAGGAATTGCTATTGAGTTCAAAATACCCAATACTTCAAAGCGTATTGATTTTCTTATATCTGGATCAGATAAGAATGATCGTTCATCTGTTGTGATTGTGGAACTTAAACAATGGGAGAAGGTAGAGAAAATTGATAGTAAAGAGGCCATCGTTAAAACGTTTATAAATAAAGGAATTCGCGAAACAACCCATCCATCTTATCAAGCCTGGTCATACGCATCGTTAATAAAGGATTACAATGAAAATGCGCAAAAAGAAGATATCAACCTATATCCTTGTACATACTTACATAACTATTTGAATCAGGGTACAGACGATCCATTAACTGATTCAATATATGAATATTATATAAAAGAAGCTCCGGTTTTTATCAAAGGTGATTCAGGTAAGCTTCGTGATTTCATTAAAAAGTATATTAAGTATGGAGACAGCAAAGAAATCCTATATACAATAGATAAAGGAAGAATACGGCCTTCAAAGTCTCTTCAAGATTCGTTAAACAGTATGCTTCAAGGTAATCGAGAGTTTATGATGATTGATAATCAAAAAGTTGTGTATGAGACGGCCTTACATTTTGCGAATGAGGCATTACGTACAAACACTAAACAAGTTTTAGTTGTAGAAGGCGGGCCAGGTACAGGAAAATCTGTTCTTGCTGTAAATTTATTAGTAGAAGCAACAAACCGAAGTCTCGTTGCACAATATGTAACAAAAAATGCAGCTCCCAGAAATGTATATGCTACTAAGTTAAAACAAAACTTTCGGAAAGGGCACATTGATAATTTATTTAAAGGATCGGGCAGTTATGTCAATGCTCCATCAGGTGAATTTGACGTTTTAATTGTTGATGAGGCGCATCGATTAAATGAGAAATCCGGTTTATTTAATAACCTTGGGGAAAATCAAATTAAGGAAATAATAAATGCTTCCAAACTTTCTGTTTTTTTCATAGATGAACATCAAAGAGTAACGTTAAAAGATATTGGCAGTACTGATACAATCCTTAAATTCTCAAAAGAATTAGATGCTCAGGTTACAAATATGAAACTGGATTCACAGTTTCGTTGCAATGGTTCAGATGGTTATATAAGCTGGTTAGATGATGTTCTTCAAATTCGGGAAACTGCGAATTCTAATTATATTGGAATGAACTACGATTTTCGTATATATAGAAATCCAAATGAATTGCGTAAACAGATAGAAGATCTGAATAAAGTTAATAATAAAGCTCGAATAGTTGCTGGTTACTGTTGGGATTGGGTGAAGGAAGGAAAAGCTAAAACAGAATTTCATGATATAGAGATTCCTGAATATCAATTCGGAATGAGTTGGAATTTAAATAACTCAGACACGTGGGCAATTGACGAAGATTCTATTAATGAAATAGGTTGTATACACACATGCCAAGGTTTGGAATTTGATTATGTAGGTGTAATTATAGGAAATGATCTAGTGTGCAGGGATGGAGTAGTATTGACTGATCATTCAAAGCGGGCGAAAACAGATACCTCCTTACGTGGTTTGAAGAAAATGCTAAAGCAAAATTCAGAAGAAGCTGAGAAGCTTGCAGACGAAATTATTCGCAACACATACAGAACTTTGATGACCCGGGGACAAAAAGGCTGTTTTATTTATTGTATAGACAAACAATTAGAAAATTACTTTTTTAAAAGGCTGAAACATATGCAAATGAATTACAAAGAGAATGAGTTCTTTAAGTCTTCATTAGTTGCTGAAGAAAAAGCCACATATAAGCACCAATGAAACCTTTTTTAATTATTTATTAAAACGGAATTGGGAAAAACATCACGCTATGATCTTATACCTTTAAAAAGAGCAGGGAGGCAAGATTTTGCGATAACTGTTAAAGGCTTTTTAACGAATGCGACTAAAATTTCTACCGTTTTTGCAGAAAAAGAAAAATCTATTTGTGCAGGAGATCCTTACAAAGCTTCTCAACAAAGTGGCGATGGTTAATGACTTGGGGAATTAAAGCATAATATTAACGTAAAACGATAAAAAGGCTTCTTTTAAGAAGCCTTTTTATGTGCGTATACCTTCATAATCAAGATAATTATTTATAAAAAGATAATAAAGTTGGATAAAAATGAGAAAAATCCTAGCGGCAAAGTCGATATAAAGTTAGTGGTCAACGGCATAAAATCTTACTTTTCGAGGTGAACAGAATGGGAGAAGAACAAGACATTATTACAGTAACGGATCTGCGCAAAAAATACGGATCATTTGAAGCAGTTAAAGGGATATCCTTTTCTGTCAAACGCGGTGAGCTGTTTGCATTTCTGGGAACGAACGGTGCGGGGAAATCAACCACTATTGACATTCTCTGTACACTGATCAAAAAGACATCCGGAAAAGTGGTAATTGACGGTTTTACGCTTGGTGAGGGGAAAGAGAACAATCATATCCGCAAAAAGATTGGGGTTGTCTTTCAAGAGAGTATTTTGGATGAACGATTGACCGTATTTGAAAATATCATGAATCGCGGACAATATTATCATTTAAGCAAAGCACAAGTTCAGGAAAACTATCAGTTTGTATCAGACTATTTAAAATTGGATGATATTAAGGAGAAAAAATACAGCGATTTGTCAGGCGGACAAAGAAGAAGAGCGGATATTGCCCGCGCCATCATCCATAAACCGACCATATTATTTTTAGATGAGCCTACGACAGGTCTTGACCCGCAAACGAGGGTATTTGTCTGGAATGCGATTAAAAGGCTGCAGGAAGAAACAAACATGACGATCTTTTTAACGACCCATTACATGGAAGAGGCCGCTGTGGCTGATAACGTTGTGGTCATCAAAGAAGGACGGCTGATTGCAGAGGGCACACCGAGTCAGCTGAAAGATCAATATGCGTTTGACAGTCTGCATATTTTGTTTAAGCAAGACGTTGATCCGACGGCATGGTTTGAAAGTAAACAACTGGCCTTTACGGTTAAAAACTCTATTTATTCTCTTCGTGTAGAGTCCACTCTCCATGCGTTTGACATTTTGAAAAGTCTTGAAGGAAAAGTCGAATCTTTCGAGGTGATCAAAGGGAATATGGATGATGTGTTTATCCATATTATCGAAGAACAAGGAAGCACTTTGCCAGTAAAGGGGAGCATTGCGTAAATGAAGTCTTTATCCAGTTTAATCAGCAGAAACATAAAAATCTACTTCCGTGATCGAACGCTTTTGCTTCTTTCTCTGCTGTCAGTATTTATCGTCATTCTGTTATATGCCGTGTTCTTGCAGCAGACACAGCTGGACGCCATTAAGGCGCTGGTTGGTTCGACAGATGATTCCAAAGCCATGGTGAACGAATGGATGGTGGCGGGATTGCTGTCCATTACAGCTGTAACAACGACTTTAGGCGCTTTCGGAATTATGGTGAAAGATAAAGAAAGCAAGAGAACGTATGACTTTTTAACAGCTCCTTTATCCAGAGCGACCATTCAATTGAGCTACGTCATTCATTCATTTGTTATCGGCTTGATCTTTTCCTTCATCGCCTTTTTAGGCTGTGAAATTTTTCTCGTTTCAACAGGCAGCAAGCTTTTAAGCGGAGCTGATATACTTGAAGTATTGGGTATCATCATTCTTTCAGTTGCTTTGTCAAGCTCCATTAATTTATTTTTAACGCTGTTTATTCACACACAAAATGCATTTTCAACGTTAAGTACGATCGTCGGAACAGCCATCGGTTTTTTATGCGGAGTATATGTACCGATCGGCGGCGTACCGGTGTTTGTACAGAAGATTATTATGTATTTCCCTATCAGCCACACCGCTGTTCTGTTCAGAAAAGCGTTTATGACGGACTCGGTTGATAAAGTATTTAAACATGCTTCTGCGGACCAAATACAGGAATATGAAAAGCATTACGGGATCGTCTACAAGTTAAACGGCCATTTTATCAGTACGGCTGCAAGCTTATGGATCATTGTTATTACAGCTATCATATTTACCGTCATATCTATTTTCATATTTAAAAAACAAAATAAATGACCTCTTCAGACTATACATAAGGATTTAACAGGCAGCATCCGTTTATGGGGTGCTGCCTGTTTTGAAAGAAAACTTGAATACGTTATGTAAGTCAAATAACAGCCCCTCATTGACATGAAAATGTTCTGGAATGTTTTGAAAATAGATATAATCCTCACTTTGGGGGGTATTAAAATAAAAGAAAACCTCAGATGAATCGTCGAGAATTTCCGCATAAAGAAAGACCTTTTACCATCCAGAAGGAATGATTTTTTCGTTAATGCCTTCAGCTATCTGTTGATATAATTCACCCATTTTTGCAGTTTCATGATGCCTCCAGTCTTTATTATTGATTTAGATAAGTAATTAAAAATCCTCTTCTTCCTCGTCTACAGGCAAAATTCCAAGGGTTTTTATTCCCTTAATGCAATTCTTTGATCCCCATCTAACTCAAATGCCAAAATATCGTCATCATTATAATCAAGTTAGAATTGACCATTGCTCTCCAATGTTAATGTAAGTTAGTCCAGACCTGATCAATATTATTTTTGTGCTCAACTCTTAATTCCTCAAAAATTTCACGGATTTCCCTTAATAAAGTTTTGAAGACATTTTTACTTACGCTGTAATGGCTAAGTATATCTTGTGAATAAATAATTTGATTATTTTCTGGTGTTCTGAAGTAAAAAAGAACCATGGTAGAGTCATTTAATACTTCTGCATAAAGGTAAATTTTTGTCCATTCACAAGGTATGATGTCATTTAATTTCTGACTAATAAGCTGGTACAAATCTTGCGTTTTTTTAGTCTCCAATCTTTCACCTCCAGCCATCGAGAAATCCTAGTTATCAAAAATAGCCCAGCAGAGAAGGGCTGAGCCATTTTTTTGATTTATAGACCGAAGTAGTTTATTACAAATTCTTTATCGTTCTCATCTTTAGGCAATATCCCTAAATTTTGATATTTCCAAACATCTCGTCTTTGAAGGTCATCAAGTTCAGAGGATAAAACATCATCATAATTATAATCAATTGAAAACTTTCCGGTGTTTTCTAATTTTAAAGTGAGATTAGTCCAAATATCTTGGTTGCCTAGTTTAAATTCTTCTTTTAGTTCTTCAAATAGCTCTTGAAGTTCAATTAGCAGTTGATCGTAAATCTCTTCACTCACATCAAAGTGTTCAGGTATATAATGAGAAAATAAATAATCACTGTTATTTGGTGTTGTAAAATAAAAGTATATATCCGCTGAGTCCTCAAGTATTTCAGCATATAAAATGATCTTTTCCCATTGAGATGGAATCATTTCATTTAGATGTTCAGCAATCTTTTGATATAGTTCACCAATTTTTTCATTGTTCATTTAGATATTGTTCAAGGAACTTTCTGCTGCTCTCGCTTATTGGCGTAATTCCCAAGTGCTTATATTCCCAAATTACTTGTCGCTCAGTATCAGTATATTTTGAAGCGAGTACATCTTCATAATCATAATCGATTGAGAATTCACCGTTTCTATCTAAATTTAGTGTGAGGTTAGTCCAAATATCTGAAGATTGCTTTTTAAATTCATCCCTTAATTCATCAAATAAATCTTGAAGGTCTAGTAGCATATTTTTGTAAATTCGATTACTTACTTGAAAATGTTCTGGAATATCGTGTGAATAAATATATTCTTCGTCTTCTTGTGTGTTAAAGAAAAAATAAACTTCTCTGGAGTCGTCCAAAATTTCGGCATATAAAGTAACCCTCATCCATTCGGAGGGAATCATATCATTTATTTTTTCAGCAATCTTTTGATATAGTTGTTCCATTTTTGAAGTTTCCATTTTCATCAGCCTCCAATTTGGTTTCTAATTGTGATGCTCTTTGTTCTTTCTTCTCCAATTTTATATGTTATATCAAATAAAGTGGGTCTTAACGAATCACCCTCATACACATTTTCAATTGTGATCGTAACCTTTTTTGGAGGCTCTTCTTTAAGCGCTTGCGACCATGCCTGTTCTAACTTATACCATTTCCCGCCGCTCCTATTAATCTGAGAATTCATCGGCACGATGTTGTCAAATTGGCCTGAGCCTTTGAATTGAGTGGCGATTAGGTGGCCTCCGTCGTCATCTGTCAGACGGTCTGGTTTACCTGCTTTTGACTGTGCATATTGGTTGCGTTTTGCTTCTCCCAGCTGCAAGTCTGCTTTGACACTTGTAATTCTACCATAGTTGTCAGTGGTGTACGTGTAGCCTTCTTTTGTTTTGTAGATGACATTCGGTTTCAATACTTTCTTTCTGGTCCATTTCGCAAAATGCTCGCCGTATTTGACCGTTACCGGCGGTACATGCGGTGCCGGTGTCCGTCTGCCGCTTGCGGAGGTTCCGTACGGTTTCGGGAGGATGACCTTGGCGAATTTTTGCAGTCCCTCTTTAAGTGTGACCCCGTTGACTGCGTTGTAAGGGACGCCTGCCGGTACTAAGTCGTGACGCGGATGATACGGGAGAATATCAGCTAGAGTGAGATCTCCGATTTGATTCAACTTGGTTTTGACGCGCTTTTTTGATACTTCAATGCCTGTGTTGACCTTTTGCTTGATGTGATCAACGGTTTGTTTTGAGACCGTTATGGCTTTTTGAGCTGTTGCTGATTTGCTTGCTGCTGCTTTGACTTTGGTCGTCACTTTGGCTGCTGTGCCTGTTTTTGAGACGGCGCCGACGCCTTTTGTGCCGACAACTGATGTCACAACTGTGCCCACCGCATATGACACCCACCTTGCTCTTGAGTAGGTGTCACCGTTGACCATGTCTTTTTGGTACGATTCTTCAATTGCGGCTGAAATGGCTTCATACGTTTTGATCGGGTGAGCCACCGCTCCTGTAATGGCTTTAACGGTTCCGCCCGGATCTGTGACCATATCCCACAGGCCTGTGACCGCGTCTTTTCCGGAATCATAAAGGCCGACGGCAACGCCTTTGAAACCGTCTGTGAGTTCACGCGTGTTTTCAATTTGAGTGAAGTAGCGCTGCTGTCCTTTTGTCAGGTTTTTATAGCCGATCGTTTTGGCCATTTCATAGAATTCATCGGCATTCGCATAATCATAGTTTTTCAGTCTTTCTTTCAGTTTTTCAATCTCCCCGCTCTTTCGCTTCTTCCTTCTTAATCGTCAAATAAGCATCCGAATGTCTTGCAATCTCGCCTTTTTTCTTATGGATGTCGCTTTCTCGGTATGCTTTGGCGTTGTAATGAAGCGGCGTGGCGCTTTTTCCTTTGCCCGTGGCATTTTGAAGCTGCTGAAAGTCGGCTTTGATGAACTGTTCGTTCGCTTCGGTTTCTGCGTATTCTTTCGTTAGATCGTGATCGAGCTTGCCGAGCTTATGTATGGTTTCGCTTCTTTTTTTGTCAGCTGAGGAAAGCTTCTGATCTGTGCTCTCGGTTGAAAACAATTCGAGCGAAATGATGTCTTCGATCTCTCCGAGGATGGAGCGCATGTCTTTTTTCTGCTCTTCCATAATCGCCTTTGATTTTCTGAGGGCGTGGGTAAGCTCGTGCTCCAGAAATGATTCCTCCACATGCGAATTGGAAAGTTCGGCATTTTCGACTTTGCCGGGAAGGCTTGTGAGAAATGCGATTTTCATATCGATCAGATCAAGCCAGCTGTCTGTGACGCCGGCGTGGTCCTTGAAAAAAGCTTTAATGTTATTTGCGCCCCGGCCAGAGAAATCGCCGTCACCGAGATCAGCCATGCCTTGGAAGGCTTTTTTTAGATTGACCATTTGGCCGCGGAGTTCTTTGTATTCACTCGCACGCTGCTTGGCGGCGGCCAGTAGGCTGTTTGCTTCGAAAACTTTCATGACCATATCCTTTCTTTTGTTCGATATCAAAATTTTACCACGTGAGTCGGGATATACAGTGTAGGAAATAGGTAATAAGAATAAAATGAATCTTTTGGCTTGCGACTTCCTTCCTGTATGAAGGGAGGCTTTTTATGTTTTGTACAGTAACCCTCAGATTCGGCTTAGTGCGCCGCGGCTATTTTAAGCGTCCCTGCTTTTTCTAAAGTCTTACACTCGAAACAACCCAACCGCTGAGGTATAATAGAAACAGAGTATTTATCATACAGATTCAATTCGTGAAAGAGAGTGGAACAAAATGGGCCGTAAGTGGAACAATATTAAAGAAAAGAAAGCATCAAAGGACGCAAATACGAGCCGGATTTACGCGAAGTTCGGCCGTGAGATTTATGTGGCGGCAAAACAGGGCGAGCCTGATCCGGAATCGAACCAGGCTTTAAAAGTGGTGCTTGAGCGCGCGAAGACGTACAGTGTGCCGAAAAATATTATTGAGCGTGCGATTGAAAAGGCGAAAGGCGGCGCGGAGGAGAACTTTGACGAGCTGCGTTACGAAGGTTTCGGGCCGAACGGTTCAATGATCATTGTTGATGCGTTAACGAACAATGTAAACCGCACGGCGCCTGAAGTGCGCGCCGCATTCGGAAAAAACGGCGGAAATATGGGTGTGAGCGGGTCTGTCGCTTACATGTTTGATGCGACCGCCGTTATCGGTGTTGAAGGCAAGACGGCGGATGAAGCGCTGGAATTGCTGATGGAAGCTGATGTGGACGTTCGCGATATTTTAGAAGAGGATGACAGTGTTATCGTGTATGCCGAGCCTGATCAATTCCATGCCGTGCAGGAGGCATTCAAAAATGCCGGCGTTGAAGAGTTCACAGTTGCGGAGCTGACGATGCTTGCGCAAAATGAAATCGAGCTTCCGGAAGATGCGAAAGCTCAATTTGAAAAGCTGATTGATGTGCTGGAAGACCTGGAAGACGTACAGCAGGTTTATCACAATGTAGATTTAGGCGAATAAAGACGAAAAGGCCGGGACCGTGCATGTTCCGGCTTTTTATTTTGCCTGTGCGGCCGCCCTGTATCGGATTCCTCCGTAAAGCGTTTTTTGATTATTTCGTTAAAAATGGGCGGATGCCCATACGTTTCGTTCCTGATGTCATAAGCTGGACTGTAACCTATGTGAAGGAGCGATAAATCATGAATGAAAGAAGACCGATTTACGGCGGAGGCTACGGCGGAGGCTATGGAGGCTTCGGAGGCGGCTACCCGGGGTACGGTTTTGGCGGCTACGGAGGCTTCGGAGGTTATCCGGGGTACGGTTTCGGCGGAGGCTACGGCTACCCGGGGTACGGTTTTGGCGGTTACGGGGGTTACGGCGGTTTTGGCGGCTACGGAGGCTTCGGGGGATATCCGGGGTACGGTTTTGGCGGCTATGGCGGAGGCTACGGCGGCTACCCGTTCCATCATCATCATCGGGACAGCCAATATATCTGACCATAAGAGAAGGGCACTCTTGAGCAGCAGGAGTGCCCTACTCATGTTCTTGCAGCTGTGTTACGATTGAGCAAAATCACGAGTACATAGGGCTTTTCTGTAAATTATAAGCAAGCTCACAAACTTTTTCTTTATGAATTTTAACTGCCGTTTACAGCATCCCTAAAGGCTCTCTTTATGCGGGAGATTTTACATGTGAGAAGTGAAAACGAAATGATGAAATTGATTCTTGATATTGCGATGAAGGACGAGCGAATCCGGCTTGTGACCTTGGAAGGATCAAGAACCAATAAAAATGTACCGAGAGACAGATTTCAAGACTATGATATTTCTTATTTTGTGACCGATATGGACTCCTTCACATCTGACGAAAGCTGGCTGGATCAGTTTGGCGAAAGAATGATGATGCAAAAACCTGAAGATATGGAACTTTTCCCTCCAGAACTCGGAGACTGGTTCTCCTACTTAATGCTTTTTAAAGATCATCATAAAATCGATTTAACTTTGATCCCTGTAAATCAAACAGAGCATTATTTTACACAGAGTGATGGTTTGGCGGAAATATTATTAGACAAGGATGACCGGATCAAGCGCAAGATTATTGCAAGTGATGAACAATATCATATAAAGAAACCGACTCCCAGAGAGTTTGATGATTGCTGCAATGAATTTTGGATGGTTTCAACCTATGTGATTAAAGGATTAATGCGTAAAGAAATACTGTTTGCGCTGGATCATATGAATGACATTCTAAGGCCTAATGTTTTGCGTATGATTGCGTGGAAGATCGGGATAGAGAATCAGTTTTCATTAAGTGTAGGGAAGAATTATAAGTATATTCAAAAATACATGAATGCGGAAGATTGGGAAATCCTGCTGAATACTTTTGTCGGCAATACTTATGAAAGCGTGTGGAAGGCATTGTTTGACTGTCAGGGTCTCTTTAGAGCATATTCAAAGTCAGTCGCTGTTTTATTGAGATATGAATATCCTGAATATGATCAGCAAATTACGGAATATACGTTGACACATTATCAGCGTTTTCAATCAGAGTTTTCATTGTGATTTTTTCACTTCAAATTCCGGAGCGTTACCTTGAGTCCGTTTTTAACGGGCTTTTTTTATTTCTTGCGGAGCATAAAAGCTGATACGGATTCATACCTATTAAGGTCATGTGTTTAGGAAAGGAGGATCGTAATGAAAGAAAATCAGCCGTTTACACCGGTCAAATCTTATAAGCCCTTCCACAGCCGGTTTGATCCCTGCCCGCCGATCGGGAGAAAATACTTCAGAACGCCGCCGCATCTTTATATGCGGTTTCAGCCGTATCACTTGGAGCAGTTTTCTCCGATGGAGGCATTGAAAAAAGGGACCCTTTGGAAGGATCTTTACGATTTCTATGATAATCCTTATCGGGGGGGAATCGAATATGGCGAAAAAGATTGATGATGAATACTATCGGCTGCTGGAGCAAATCCAGGCGGCGGACTTTGTGCTGGTGGAGCTGACGCTTTATCTGGATACGCATCCACACGACCGCCTCGCGCTTCAGCAGTTTCATGAATATTCCCGGTACTCAAGGCAGCTGAGAAAGCGGTTTGAGCCTGAGTACGGACCGCTTCTGCAATTCGGCGTGAGTCAGGTCGGCGCGCAGTGGGATTGGAGCCGCGGTCCTTGGCCATGGCAAGTATAAGGAGGGATCTGTAAATGTGGGTATATGAAAAAAAGCTGCAATATCCGGTTAAAGTGAGCACATGCAACCCGATGCTGGCTAAGTTTTTGATTGAACAATACGGCGGGGCTGACGGCGAATTAGCCGCAGCGCTCCGGTATTTAAACCAGCGCTACACGATTCCTGATAAAGTGATCGGCCTATTGACGGATATCGGCACGGAGGAGTTTGCGCATTTAGAAATGATTGCGACGATGATTTATAAGCTGACAAAAGATGCGACCCCGCAGCAGCTGCGTGATGCAGGGCTCAGCGATCATTACGTCAACCATGACAGCGCGCTGTTTTATCACAATGCGGCCGGAGTTCCGTTCACAGCGTCTTACATACAGGCGAAGGGTGATCCGATCGCTGATTTATATGAAGATATTGCGGCTGAAGAAAAGGCGAGAGCGACGTATCAATGGATTATTGATATTTCCGATGACCCTGATCTGAATGATTCACTCCGTTTTCTGCGTGAGCGTGAAATCGTTCACTCCATGCGCTTCAGGGAAGCGGTTGAGATTTTAAAAGAAGAACGTGATAAGAAGAAGATTTTTTAAACGGCCCTCAAACATGACGGCTGTTTTTTTCCGTCCTGCGCTTGGTCTATAATAAAGGTGTCGAATATTCTGATTACAGGAGGCTTTTATGACACCATTTACGATCACGGAGGAGACGGCGGGGGCATTCCGGGTCATCCCCGCCCGGAAGGATGATGCAAAAGAGGTCATGGATCTGCTCGTGTCAGCGGCAGAATGGCTTCGGGATAAAGGGTCAAGCCAGTGGAGCGGCCTTTTACAGGGGGAAGATACCCACAATATGCGGAAGGCGATCGCCCAAGGACATGTTTTTTTATTCAGGCAGAAAGCAGAGCTGGCCGGCGTCGTCATGCTGCTTCCCGAAGCAAGCGAGTGGGACAGACGTCTTTGGGGCGATGAGGGCCACGGAGAGTCCGTGTATCTGCACCGGCTGGCGATTGACAGGCGGTTTGCAGGCGCCGGGCTCGGACGGACGATTATGACATGGGCGGAGACGGGTGTGTCTTGTCCGGGAAAAACGAAAATCCGGCTCGATTGCGTGTCCGAAAATAAGGCGCTTCAGTCTTTTTACAGCGGGATGGGATATGAATCAAAGGGATTGGCGTCAGGTTATCATTTATTTGAAAAAGAGATGAGCAAATAAAAAGCTCCTCACGACGGAGGTGCAAAAGACATGTGGTATTTTTATCTGATCTGTCTGGCCGCGTTCTGTCTTAATTTTGGGATATCTGCTTTACTCCGTAAGAAATGGCCGAAAAAGATGTGGCCCGAATGTCTTTTGGCGGTGCTCGGCCTTGCTGCATTTGGTACGGTTGTTTACAGTATGGTCGGTGTCGGCGGCTGGGAAGGGATGGGCCTGGGGCTTGCCGCGATGTTTGCCGGTTTCGGAGCGGCCGCCGGTTATGCCGCTGAGGCGTGCGTTAGGGTCGTGAGATCGAATCAAAAACATTAAACAGAAATAGAGAAACGCGGCCTCGGCTGCGTTTTTTTGTGTTTGTCAGCCGCTGTATAGAAAACAGGCGAATGTCCATAATGGTAATGACTTTTAAGAAGAAGGTGCAGATATGGGACATTTATTTACAGTGGCTTGGGAATTAGTATGCGGTTTGGGTATTTTATTTGTGATTCTAAAATTGCTGGGAAAAACTCAATTCTCGCAGATTACGCCGTTTGATTTTATTTCCGCGCTCATCCTCGGAGAATTGGTCGGAAATGCGGTGTATGATAAAGGCGTCAGGATCGTCGAAATCATTTTTGCTTCTCTGTTATGGGGTATTTTAATTTATTTCATCGAACTGATTACGCAGAAAGTCAAAAGCTCCAGAAAGCTGTTGGAAGGCGAGCCGAATATTGTTATCCATAAAGGAAAACTGAAATATGATGTGCTGAAAAAGAATAAACTGGATATTAATCAGCTGCAAAGCCTTCTCAGACAGGCGAATTGCTTTTCCATACAGGAAGCTGAATACGCGATTTTAGAAACAAACGGGATGGTCAGTGTCCTGCCGAAATTTCCGTATGACACGACGAAAAACGGCGACATGCAAATCAAGCCGAAGCAGGTCTCTTTACCGGTCACACTGATCATTGACGGTGAAGTGCTGTATGAAAATCTGAAAGAAGCCGGGGTGAAAGAAGAACAGCTGATTCAGGACCTGAAAAAGCAGAACATCAAAAGAACGGAGGATGTATTTTATGCGGAATGGAAGCATGATAAACCGCTGTTCGTCCTTCCATATGAGGAGAAAAAATAAAAAGAGCTTTGCCCTGGGGCAAATGCTCTTTATTATTTTCCGTACACGCCTGTTTTAACGGCTTTGACATGATACATACCGACATCCGTCCCAAGCATATAATCGGGTTTCGGCTTGCCTTGGTTTGCTTTGTGGGCCGCGATGTGGTCTTCGCTTTTTTCCCATTGCTTCCAATGGTCTTCTGACTCCCAGCGGATTAACACGACGACTTCTTCATCGCCGCGGCGGACTTTTTTCTCCAGAACCGTTACGTCTATCAAACCTTCCTGCTTTTCAATCACGCCTTCTGAGCTGAATCGTTCGATCACTTTGTCGGCATGTCCTTCTTTTACGGTCATTTTTCTGATTTGCACGAACATCTGGCATCTCTCCAATCATTTTCACGTTTTATTTTAAATGAAAATGATTCTCAAAGTCAATTGAGACACCTGATTACGATTTGAGGAGAAAAACATGCCCATCCTCATCTTTAAATTGCACGAAGGTGCCCCATTCCATTTGTTTCGGTTCATCTAAAAAGGTGATGCCGTTCTTTTTCATCTGTTCGTATGCGGCAAACACATCTTCGCACTCAAATACGATAGAAGCCTTCATATGCTCGGCTCCTTTCATCATCGCTTTCGGATAGATAACCAAATGAGTGCCGGCTCCTTTAGGCGCTACCTCAAGCCAAAAGGCGTTCGGGCCCATCGGATGCTCAGCGACGGTTTCAAACCCCGCTTTTTCCGTCCAAAATGTTTTCGCTTTTTGCTGATCATTAGTGTATACGGCGACTGTCGCGATTTTTTTAATCATTTTACGACCTCCTGTTTCATTTCTTTTTATATTGTATCCCGCAACCGAAAAAAGCAACCAAAAGCTTCAATGTGCCGGCTTTTTTTAATTCCTCTAGTACGAACGGCGTTTCCGATTTATAATTTATAAAAGTACATATCTTGAAAGAGGAGACGGCAGTGAACAAAGACCAATTACTTCATGATTATATCATTACACATTCGGCCGAGCTGACGGAAAAATGGCTCAAGCTGAGACGGAAGCTGAGAGGGCGGTTTTATTCCGAGGATCAATTAAGTGAAGAAAAGAAACAACTGCTGATCGAGCAGCATACGTTTACGAACACAACCATCGCCAGCGCTTTGCTGGAAGATCCGGCCGTTTTTCAGCAGAACAAAGAAAAATGGGCCGCACAGGTAGCGAAAAGCAGAGTGGAGCAGGACGCTCAGGTTCATGAGGTCGTTGAGGCGATCGGCAATTCAAGAACCGTCTTTTGGGAAGCGGTCACCCGTTTTATGGATGAGCATCAGGACATCGTAACAAGCGAGGATGCCCGCCGCTGGAATCACCTTGTCAACGGCTCAATTGATCAGCTGATGACGGATTTTACCGAACAGTATCAGATATTAATGATTTCGAGGCTGTCATCTCAGCAGGAGCTTATTTCCGAATTAGCTGTCCGGTTATTTTGATTGCGGATACGATCGGCACCTTGCCGCTCATCGGTGCGATTGATACGGAACGGGCGCGTGTGATTTTGGAGACAGTTCCGGAAAACTGTGTCGCAAAACGGATCACAAACCTTGTGATTGATCTGTCCGGTGTGCCCATTGTCGATACGATGGTGGCGCAGCAATTGTACATGCTGTCGAAAACGTTATTTCTCCTCGGCATCAGAACAGTATTTTCCGGCATTCGGCCTGATGTGGCACAGACTTCAATCCAATTGGGACTTGATTTTTCAGAGTATCAAACATACGGCAGCCTGGAGCAAGCGCTCGCCAGCATGGGTGTCACATGTATTATTGAGGAAACAAAAGTGTGAGAAAAAGGTGCTCCGGCCAGAGGCGGGGCGCTTTTTTTTTATGGCGGGAAATTTAAATGTTCAAAAACTTAATTAGGCAGCACATCGAACCGGCACAAATAGCTGATCGTACACAAACGAAAGCTGGCCGCCAGTCAACTGATTTTCTTTTTTAAGCAGGAAAAGAGTGGAGAAATCAAATCCAAAAATTGTGTAAATGTTATTGATTTCTGAAAGAAAACATAATAGTATAAGTGTATATTTCTTATCAGAATAGTATGAATTAAAAAGCCATTGTCAAAAGACGAACGGGCAGACATAAAGGGGGAGCATGATGACGTCCAAAGGAAGCGTAGATCCGCATGTGATTGAAAAGATTATCAGTGCGCTGGAAACGATCGATTTCGGGACTGTTCAGATTACGGTTCATAATTCCCAAGTAACACAAATTGATAAGGTGGAGAAATACCGCTTTTCCCTGAAGAGCAAAGAAGCTAAACAGCAATCTTAAAAAACAGCCGATGACAGGAGGCGGTACATATGAAGCATTCAACTGTCCCTTTCCGGGAGAGCCGGTATCTGCACTTGCCTGAAGTGCGCTTTCTGCATTGGTGCACGAAGCAATACGGCATTAACAAAGGAGTGCTGAACACAATTGACGGCTGGTTTTATGATGCGGGCATCATTCCCATTCCCGTCAGGCGTCTTTATGTGCTGGCGTTTCTCGATTTTGCGAAAACGCCGGGACAGAAGGGGAATATCCGATTCGGGCACGGGGGATTGACGAAAAAACTGCATGATTTCATGGATATGCAGGAGTGCGCAGCAAAACGCCAGGCTTGAATATCCTTAAAATCTTCTTAAAATCATGCAAATTTCTCCCATTTTATTTATAATAGACCTATCACGATCATTTTTTGGGAGGACTTTTGACATGCAAACTGCTGCTTATGAGAGCAAACAATCTATTATGCAGCGCATTATAACGGTATTTGTGTTTACGCTGTTAGTTGCGACAATCGGCCTGTATACCGGCCAGTTCATTCCGCCGGCATTGATGCTTCCGCTGTCGGTCTTAGAGGTTATCATGATCTTCGCCGCGTTTTGGCTGCGCCGTAAAAAAGCCGTCGGATATGCGTTTGTCTTTACATTCGCTTTCATTTCAGGAATGACGCTGTTTCCGATTATCAGCCATTATGCGTCCGCAGCGGGCGCCTATGTCGTATTGGAGGCATTCGGCTCTTCATTTGTGATTTTTGCGGTGCTCGGCACGATCGGCGCTAAGACGAAAAAGGACTTGTCGTTTTTATGGTCCTTCTTGCTTGTCGCTGTTATCGCGCTTCTCGCGGTGGGGATCTTTAATATTTTCAGCCCGCTGAATTCCGCCGCCATGATGGCGTATTCCGTCATCGGCACGATTGTGTTTTCAATGTACATCTTATACGATCTGAACCAGATCAAACACCGGGACATCACGGCGGATTTGATTCCTTTGATGGCATTGACGCTTTATATCGACTTTATCAACCTGTTTATCAACCTGCTCCGGTTTTTCGGAATTTTAAACAGTGATGATTAATCGCACGGAAAAGGCGCCCTCTAAAAGGGGCGCCTTTTTATGTTCTGCCGCCGGAAAACAGCAGAAGCTTATCAAATAGAACTTCAAGCATTTTTGTCAATTCCGCTTTTTCTTCTGCGGTGAAGCTTTCCATGGCACCTGAAATTTTGGAGAAATGACCGGGAAGAAACCGCATCAGCTTTTCTTTTCCTTCCTCGGTCAGGTCGATGCTGATTTTTCGTCTGTCGCCGGTATGCCGCCTGCGGTTCACAAAGCCGTCCCGGGCAAGTCCGTCGATCAATCCAGTAATGGTCGCTTTGGTGACATTGGATTCTTTCGCCAGCTCCGTCGGACTCAGGCTGTGGCCGGGCGCGTCAAACAGAAACATCAAAATTTTGAATTTGCCTTCGGACAGTCCATGACTTGAGAAATAATGCTCCATGACCTGATTCATTTTTTTCGACATATCTAATAACGTCAAAAATGTTTTCAATGATTCAGCATCCATATCGGCGTAAATCTCAGCGTGTCCGGCAATCTGCGAGTAATCCGGCAAATGTCTCAACTCCATTTTTGTAAGCCTCCGTACCATTTTAGTGATTCAAAGTATAAGCCTGCCGGATTCAAAAGGCAACCTATAAAGATTGACAGTTTTTCAGCCAATATAGTAAGGTGGCTAATAGTTAATAGATAATAAATAAGAAGGCGGTATCGTAATGAACCATGAAGTGAAAAAGATCATCATAGCGGGCGGTGGGATCGGCGGCCTGTGTGCAGCGATTTCTCTCGGGAGAGCGGGGTTTGAAGTGACCCTTTGCGAGGCGGCTTCTGAAATGCGTAAAAGCGGAGCGGGCATTCTCCAGCCTCAAAATGCGCTCGGGGTGCTGCGTGAAATCGGTGTGTATGAAGAATGCTGCCAAAACGGTTTTCAAACGGAATGGCTGAAGCAGCATGATGAAAACGGGTCGTTATTGTTTAAAGTGAGAGAGGCGTTTTTAGATGATTCATTGCCGGGGAGGAATAATATATTGCGGCAAACGTTAAATGATATCCTCAGAAAGCATGCTGAAGCGGCGGGGGCCACGATTTTGCTGGGGAAAAAAGTCGTGTCTTACGAAGAAACGGCGGATGAAATAACGGTGCATTTCGCAGACGGAACCGTGATGACGGCGGACATTCTCGCCGGCTTTGACGGCATCCGCTCTGTTGTCCGTGATCAAATGCTGCAAAGAGAAGTGAAAACGGAGTATCTCGGCATGGGAGCGCACAGATTTTTCATCTCTTTTCCCGAGCGGGTTTTTCATGATTCGACACTGATGTATAAAAAGGGGCAGACGCAGGTCGGTGTCGTGCCGCTGTCCGAAAAAACAGGATACGTATTTATCATCCGGCCGTATGACGCTGACTGTACGGATGACGAGGATACACGTTTTGAACGGGTGAAAGACCTGCTGCACGGATTTCCGGGAGTGAAGTTTGTGACAGAGAATATGTCAAAGGAATATCCTGTTTTGTTTCATAAAATTGAGCAGATGGCGGTCAAAGAACCGTGGCACAGAGGCCGCGTCGTTCTGGGCGGGGATGCCGTTCATGCAGGAGCGCCGACATTGGCGCAGGGAGCGGCGATGGCGATTGAAGACGCGATCGTTCTTAGTGAAGAACTGCAAAATGATGAAAACCATGAAACTGCATTTCAAGCATACTTCGAAAGACGGGCGGAGCGGGCTTTACAGATACAGAATCTGTCATCTGAAATCGTCCGCCGCGAGATAAAGGGAACACCCGGTGTCCAAGACATCATCGGTGAATGCCATCGGCTGCTCAAAGAGCCTTATTAAATAAAGAAAGTCCAGAACATGGCGTCTGGACTTTTGTCAGTCTTGTTCAGATTTATTCCGGATCCGCTCAATCACCTCATGCAGCCCCTCAGGCTTGTGAAACTCCACCGGTGAACTGCCTTTTTCAAACGAAATCGTTTCTGCTTCAATGAGCGCGACATAGCGTCCGTTCACTTTCGCGAGATGGATGGATTCGCCGAAATCGGCCAGCAGTCCTTTAATCTCTGTTTCTCCGACTTTCATTTTCAGCTCGGCCTCAGGCGTATGCTCAATGATCTGCGCGGATGCCTCGATGACTTGATGGGTGTCGAGGCGCTCCTGAATTTCCCGCTTTTCACTCGCTTCCCAAATTTCGATGTCGTGCTCAAACTGCTGAAGCTCTTCACTGTTTTCTTCAAAGGTTTCATACACGTGTTCCTGCACCATGTTTATGACTTGGTTTTTCATGATTTCCGGCATCGATTCGCCGTATTCGACAAATTTGAGAAAATCCTCGAAATAACGGGCGTGCGAGGCCTGATGGATTTTCAGCTCGTGCTCTTCGGTCATGCCTTCTTCCGGCATATAAGGATATTGAATGCTTTTCATATTCTTTGTCGTGATGGCCATTTCGACTTTTTTAATGAGAGACGCGGCGTCTGAGATGCGGGCGACCTTCGGCTCGAAATCGCATTTCATCATAAAGACGAATTTGTCCTCAAAATATTTGCGGGGCACGGCCGATGCCACAATGAAAACACCGCCGCGAACGGCGCTTGTATCGAGGTACGTGCGGACGAACTGCTCACTTGCTTCTATAAATGCTTCCTTCGTATCCGCAAGCCGGGCGCGGTTGAAAAGGTTGTAATTCGGATTTGAATCAAGCTCATGACCCGGCTCCGTGATAAAATGGCCGATTTTTGTGGGGACCTGCTCTGATTGCGGGTGCCGTTCGGCTTTCCGTTTGACGATTTTCTTCAATTCCCCGTCAAGAAAATCCTTCAGCTCGCTTTCTTCAAATTCTTCCGTATCAAGCGTCTGGAAATGTTTGAACTGTTTGTTTGCCTGATCGTCTTTTCCTTCCACTTGAATGACATAAAACGATAAAAACTTGATTTCAAAATCCATATGTGAACTCACCTTATTTCTGTATTTGACAAGCCTCTCCAGTATAGAAAAAACCGTAATCGATCGTCAATCAGAGGATTGATCCGTCCTGGCGGATAATCGGCCGGTGAAAAGGGCACTGTAGTTGGAAGGAACGCATCAACGTTTAAGAAAGGGTGTTGTAAATGAAGGAAACAAGTCCGATTCCGAAGCCGAAGACGTTCGGGCCGCTCGGCAATCTCCCTTTGCTTGATAAAGACAAGCCCACAATGTCGCTTATCAAACTGGCCAAAGAGCAGGGGCCCATTTTTCAGCTGCATACACCGGCGGGCACCATTATCGTCGTGTCCGGCCATGAACTGGTGAAAGAGGTTTGTGACGAAGAGCGGTTTGATAAAAGTATTGAAGGGGCTTTGGAAAAAGTCCGCGCGTTTTCCGGTGACGGGCTGTTTACAAGCTGGACGCACGAGCCTAACTGGCGAAAGGCGCACAATATTCTGATGCCGACCTTCAGCAAGCGCGCGATGAAAGATTATCATTCGATGATGACTGATATCGCGGTGCAGCTGATTCAAAAATGGGCAAGGCTGAATCCTGATGAGGCCGTTGATGTGCCTGCTGATATGACCCGGCTGACGCTCGATACGATCGGACTGTGCGGTTTTAACTATCGGTTTAACAGCTATTACAGAGAAACGCCTCATCCGTTTATTAACAGCATGGTGCGCGCACTTGATGAAGCGATGCACCAAATGCAGCGTCTTGATGTTCAGGATAAGCTCATGATCAGGACGAAGCGCCAATTTCATCATGATATTCAGGCGATGTTTTCGTTGGTAGACAGTATTATCGCAGAGCGCAGGTCAGACGGCGGCCGGGATGAAAAAGATCTGCTGGCCAGGATGCTGAATGTTGAAGACCCGGAAACAGGTGAAAAACTTGATGATGAAAATATCCGCTTTCAAATCATCACGTTTTTAATTGCCGGCCATGAAACGACAAGCGGCCTGCTTTCCTTTGCCATCTACTTTCTGCTGAAGCATCCCCGCGTTTTGGAAAAAGCTTATGAGGAAGCTGATCGGGTATTGACCGATCCCGTTCCTTCGTATAAACAAGTGCTGGAGCTTACCTATATCCGGATGATTTTGCAGGAGTCATTGCGCTTATGGCCGACCGCGCCTGCGTTCAGTCTTTATGCGAAAGAGGATACGGTGATCGGCGGGAAATATCCGATCACGACAAAAGACAGAATTTCCGTCTTAATTCCTCAGCTTCATCGTGATAAAGACGCGTGGGGAGACAATGCGGAGGAATTTTATCCGGAGCGGTTTGAACATCCTGATCAAGTGCCCCACCATGCGTACAAGCCGTTCGGAAACGGTCAGCGGGCGTGTATCGGCATGCAGTTCGCGCTGCATGAAGCGACTCTTGTACTGGGGATGATTCTTCAGCATTTTACCTTTACAGACCATACCGATTATGAGCTGGATATTAAACAGACGTTAACGCTCAAGCCCAACGACTTTCATATCCGGGTGCGGCCGCGGAGCAAAGAAGCCGTTCCGGCGGCTTTCACGGCGGCTGAAAAAGCGGCGGAAGACGTAACAAAAGAAAAACAGGAGACAAAAGGCGCTTCCATTATCGGGCTTGACAACCGACCGCTTCTGATTCTGTACGGCTCAGATACGGGAACCGCAGAAGGCGTTGCGTGGGAGCTTGCCGATACTGCCGGGATGCACGGCGTCCGGACTGAAACGGCACCTTTGAATGACCGGATCGGAAAATTGCCGAAAGAAGGAGCTCTCTTGATCATTACGTCCTCTTATAACGGAAAGCCTCCGAGTAACGCCGGACAATTCGTTCAATGGCTTGAAGAAGTCAAACAAGGGGAATTGGAAGGCGTCCGATATGCCGTCTTCGGCTGCGGTGATCATAACTGGGCGGCGACATATCAGGCCGTTCCGAGACTTATTGATGAAAAGCTTGCTGAAAAAGGGGCGGAACGCTTTTCCTCACGAGGTGAAGGTGATGTCAGCGGCGATTTTGAAGGAAAGCTTGATGAATGGAAAAAAAGTATGTGGAAGGACGCCATGAAAGCGTTCGGTCTCAAGCTGAATGAAAATGCCGAAAAAGAGCGGAGTACGCTGGGCCTTCAATTTGTGAGCGGGCTTGGCGGCTCTCCCTTGGCTCAGACGTATGAAGCGGTTTACGCATCCGTTGCGGAAAACAGGGAGCTCCAAGCGCCGGAAAGCGATAGAAGCACAAGGCATATTGAAATCATTCTGCCGAAGGAGGCTGCTTACAATGAAGGGGATCATCTCGGCGTTCTGCCTGTAAACAGCAAAGAGCAGGTCAGCCGTGTTCTCCGCCGGTACAATCTGAACGGCAACGACCAAGTGCTGCTGACGGCCAGCGGACAGAGCGCGGCTCATCTCCCGCTCGATCGGCCGGTCAGGCTGCACGATCTTCTGAGCAGCTGCGTCGAATTGCAGGAAGCGGCATCAAGAGCTCAAATCCGTGAAATGGCCGCTTATACTGTCTGCCCGCCGCACAAACATGAATTGGAAGGTCTTCTTGAGGAGGGTGTCTATCAGGAGCAAATCCTGACATTGCGCGTCTCAATGCTCGATCTCCTTGAAAAATATGAAGCGTGTGAGCTTCCGTTTGAACGATTTTTGGAGCTTTTGCGTCCGCTGAAACCGCGTTATTATTCGATTTCAAGCTCGCCGCTGAAACATCCCGGGCAGGCTTCAATTACCGTCGGCGTCGTTCGCGGCCCCGCCCGCAGCGGTTTGGGGGAGTATCGCGGAGTCGCTTCGAACTATTTGGCGGATCGCAGTCCTGACGATGGTATCGTGATGTTTGTCCGCACGCCGGAAACAAAATTCCGGCTTCCGGAAGATCCGGAAAAACCGATTATTATGGTCGGTCCGGGCACAGGAGTCGCCCCGTTCCGCGGATTTTTGCAGGCGCGGGCGGCATTAAAAGGAGAAGGAAAAGAGCTGGGGGAGGCCCATCTCTACTTCGGATGCAGAAACGATTATGATTTTATTTACCGTGACGAGCTTGAAGCTTATGAAAAAGACGGAATCGTGACGCTTCATACGGCTTTCTCCCGCAAAGAAGGCGTACCGAAAACGTATGTGCAGCACTTAATGGCGGAAGATGCCGAAACTTTAATTTCGATCCTTGACAGGGGAGGGCATCTATACGTATGCGGCGACGGAAGCAAGATGGCGCCTGATGTAGAGGAAACGCTGCAAAAAGCATATCAGTCGGCTCACGGAACAGATGAACGGCAAGCACAAGAGTGGCTTTTGGATCTCCAGACAAAAGGCATTTATGCAAAAGATGTCTGGGCGGGAATTTAAAAATTACGCATATGGGGACTGGATCACTCCAGTCCTTTTTTTGCATCAGCCGAAAAAAACCTTCAAGTTTTTCAAACCCTTTGCATACAATAACTTCAGCCCGCCTGGTGGGCGGCTGTCTTTGATATTCATTTTTCGTTTTTACAAGTTTGTGTTATTCTTATATTTGGTATCTCATATTTTGGAGACCCGGTTTGATACGGTATCCTTTTAATGTAAGAAAAAAATGTGAAACGAAGAACGGATATCCTGCGTCTAATGGCTGGCGGGATAAGATGTTCAATGGGCATGACACGAATGATAAATATATCGTTTTTAAAAATGGTGTGTTTATGGGGCTGTGTGATGCTTTCGTTTTGCTCGGAAAGCAGGAATTGAAGCAAAAAGTAAGAATACAGATTTAAAGTGTTTAGGAAAGTAGAGGTTGCCATGAAGAAATTATTTTCTTACAGACTTAGTTTTTTTGTACTGGCTATTATTTTGTTTTGGGCCAAAACGTATTTAGCCTATCATGCTGAATTCAACCTTGGGGTGAAGGGGCCGACACAGCAGTTTCTGCTTGTGATCAATCCGTTCTCAAGCGCCATTTTCTTTTTAGGACTGGCATTGTTTGCGAAAGGCCGCAAATCAGCGATTATTATGGTGATTATTGATTTCATCATGACGTTTATTTTGTATGCAAATATCCTATTCTATCGATTCTTCGATGATTTCTTGACATTCCCTAACTTAAAGCAATCCGGTAATGTCGGAAATATGGGAGACGGCATCTTCAGCATTATGTCCGGCCATGATATTTTATACTTTGTTGACATTATTATTTTAATCGCACTGCTGGTGTGGAGACGTGAGCTGAAGGAATTCAAGCTGAAAAAACGTTATACGTCATTAATTATCGTTACGGGTATCGTTTTGTTCTTCATTAACTTGGCGATTGCCGAAGAGGACCGCCCGGAGCTGTTGACAAGAACATTCGACCGCAACTACATTGTGAAATACTTAGGCCTTTATAATTACACGATTTATGACGGCGTGCAGACGGCACAGACGGAAACGCAGCGGGCATATGCAAGCAGCGATGACCTGACGAGCGTTGAAAACTACACATCGTCGCATTACGCGAAGCCGGACGCCGAGTATTTCGGCAAGGCTAAAGGCAAAAACATCATTAAGATTCACTTGGAGAGTTTCCAATCGTTTTTGATCAATTACAAACTTGACGGTAAAGAAGTCACGCCGTTCCTGAATAAACTCGCCCGCGGCGGAGAAGACATGACGTACTTTGATAACTTTTTCCACCAAACAGGCCAAGGTAAAACATCTGACGCAGAGCTGATGATGGATAACAGCCTGTTCGGACTGCCTGAAGGGTCAGCCTTCGTGACAAAAGGAGAAAACACGTATCAATCGCTACCTGCCATCCTTGACCAAAGTGAAGGCTATACAAGCGCCGTTTTACATGGTGACTACAAATCATTCTGGAACCGTGACCAGATTTACAAACATATCGGCTATGACAAATTCTTTGACGCCAGCACATACGATATGTCTGACGACAACCTTGTCAATATGGGACTGAAGGATAAACCATTCTTTAAAGAATCCATTCCGAAGCTTCAATCGCTGAAACAGCCGTTCTATGCGCATTTAATCACGCTGACGAACCATTATCCGTTTACGCTTGATGAAAAAGACGCAACGATCGAAAAAGCGAAAACGGGAGACGCGACTGTGGATGACTATTTCCAGACCGCACGTTATCTCGACGAAGCGCTTGAACAGTTCTTTAAAGACCTGAAATCGTCCGGTTTATATGACAACTCGGTGATTATGATTTACGGAGACCACTACGGAATCTCTGAAAACCATAACCGCGCGATGAAAGAAATTCTCGGCAAAGAAATTACGCCTTATCAAAACGCGCAGAACCAGCGTGTGCCGCTTATGATTCACGTCCCTGGCAAAAAAGGCGGAGTGAACCATACGTACGGCGGTGAAATGGATGTAATGCCGACGATCCTTCACTTAGAAGGCATCGATTCTAAGAAATATATTAATTTCGGTACCGATCTCTTCTCGAAAGACCATGATGACACGGTGACGTTCCGTAACGGAGATTACGTCACGCCGAAATATACTTCTATTTCCAATGTCGTATACGATACGAAGACAGGAAAAGAACTGAAAGGCAATCAGGAAACGAAAAACCTGAAAGCCAGAGTCACAGAGCAGCTGAAGCTGTCTGACAGCGTTATGTACAAAGACCTGCTCAGATTCCACAAAATGAACGACTTTACGCCGGTTGATCCGTCAAAATATCATTACGGCAAAGAAAAGCTCAATCAGGATAATAAATAATAGAAAGAACCTTGCGGAATATCTTCCGTAAGGTTCTTTTTTTTGTGTGTATCTTCACTAATCTGAAAAAAGGGAGAGCTTTTGGTCACAAAGGGCGCCAATCTCTCATATCTTACAGTAGATTTTGAAACCGGTAATAGAGAATCGGACAAATTATCGGGTTGGGTTTCTCTTGTACGGGCGGTTTCGAATCCAATATTCACAGAGAAGAGGGGTAGAGATGAAAGCAGTCATTCTCTGCGGCGGGAAAGGAACGAGAATGAGCGAAATCACCAATGAACGTCCTAAACCGCTCGCCATGATTGGCGGAAAACCGATTCTATGGCATATTATGAAACTCTATCAATACTATGGCGTGAACGAATTTATCCTGCTTCTTGGTTTCAAAGGAGAGATGATTAAGGAATATTTCTTAGATTATGATTGGAAGAATCACAGCATGACGCTGGACAGCTCTACCGGAGAAGTGCGGATATTGGGAAAATCCGAGCCGTGGAAAATTACTTTTTTAGACACGGGGGAACACACGCAGACGGCGGGGCGGCTTTTACAGGCAAAGGACATCATCGGGGATGAAACCTTTCTAATGACGTACGGGGACGGACTGGCCAACATCAACATGTTTCATCTGATCAGCTATCATCAATCAAAAGGGGCTGCGGCAACCGTCACCGGTATTGAGAAGACCTCGCAATTCGGGACGCTGAGAGTCGAAGACGGCATGGCGAAAAGCTTTTCTGAAAAAACCTCAAGCGACGGCATCATCAACGGCGGATTCTTCGTGCTCAGCCCGAAGGTATTCGATTATCTGCCGAAAGACAGGGATGTCATGTTTGAAGAAGAACCGCTGAAGGAGCTGGCGAAGGCCGGCGAATTAGCTGTATACCGGCATTACGGATTCTGGACGGCGATCGATACGTATAAAAACCTGCTGGAAATCAACAAGATGTGGGATCAAGGACAACATGTATGGAAGGTATGGTGATCAGGTTTGAGTTTCTGGAAAAATAAAAATGTGTTTGTGACGGGATGTACAGGTCTTTTAGGAAGCTGCTTGGTGAAGGAACTGATCGATCAGGGGGCCAATGTGACAGGACTTGTCCGTGACACTGTGCCCAAATCAAATCTGTATCAGGGAGAACAAGTGAAGCAAATGAATATCGTGCAGGGCGCGCTTGAAGATCTGGATGTGATTGAGCGGGCGCTTGGCGAATATGAAATTGACACGGTCTTTCATTTAGCCGCTCAGGCGATCGTCGGTGTCGCAAACCGCAATCCGATTTCCACTTTTGAAGCCAATATTCTCGGCACATGGAACATCCTTGAAGCGTGCCGCAGACATCCGCTTATCAAGCGTGTGATCGTCGCTTCCAGTGATAAAGCATACGGCGACCAGCCGACACTGCCGTACGATGAAAACATGCCTCTTCAAGGCAAACATCCGTATGACGTGTCAAAAAGCTGTGCCGATCTGTTAAGCCACACATATTTTAATACGTACGGCCTTCCAGTCTGTATTACGCGCTGCGGCAATTTGTACGGCGGCGGGGATTTGAATTTCAACCGGATCATTCCGCAGACGATTCAGCTCGTGCTGAACGGTGAAGCGCCGGAAATCCGCAGCGACGGCACATTTATCCGTGATTATTTTTATATCGAGGATGCGGTCGAAGCATACCTTTTGCTGGCGGAAAAGATGGAGGAGCTCAATCTTGCGGGAGAAGCGTTCAACTTCAGCAATGAGATTCAGCTGACGGTGCTGGAACTGGTAGAAAAAATTCTTAAGGCCATGGACAGTGATCTGAAGCCGAAGGTGCTCAACCAGGGAAGCCACGAAATCAAGCATCAATATTTATCGGCTGAAAAGGCGAGGAAGCTTCTGAACTGGACACCCGCGCATGCCATTGATGAAGGATTGGAAAAAACGATTGAATGGTATAAAGCCTTTTTTCAAAAGTAACAAAAACAGAGGTGAGATAAAGACGTGACAAGCGCATATTGCACAGTTTTATCAAAAGGAAGGCTATATCAGGCCATCGCTTTATTCGGCTCATTGAAAGAGGTTCAGGCGGACGCCCCCATTTTTACTTTGTGCATGGATCAAGACACCTATGACGTGCTTCAAGCAATGCGGCCGGATAATGTCACCTTGATTCAGGTGTCGGCACTGGAAAATGAGGAGCTCCTTGAACTGAAGCGGACGAGGGATCAGAGCGAATACTGCTGGACGGTGAAGCCGGTATTTCTCGAATTCGTACTGGACGGACATCCGGACTTAGAGCGTGTCACGTACATTGATGCCGATTTGTTTTTCTTCGCTGATCCGCGCCCGATTTTTGAAAATCAGCCGGATTGTTCGGTGCTTCTGTCACGGGGCGATATCGTCATCCCCTCATTTGAAAAACAGGAAATTGACATGCTGCAGCGTCTTTTAGGCCGGTATAATTCCGGTTTTCTCAGCTTCAAAGCCGACCGGGCCGGCACAGATTGTCTCAAGTGGTGGAAAGAACGTTGCCTGGAAGAATGCAAAAATGCGCCGGGGGAAGGAAAATTCGGAGATCAGGGCTATTTGGATTACATGTCTGATCTGTTCCCGAATGTGTGTGACATTGCCACGCCCGGCGTGAATATCGGCCATTGGAATTACGGACGGCATACGTTTTCATGGAAGGACGGGCGCCTTGTGCTCGAAGACGGAAGTCCGCTGATTTTCTATCATTTCAGCGGATATCGGATCGTCACAGCCAACGACATTCGGCAGATTCACGAGACGACCCGGACCGACCTGCCGTTTGTCCATCAGCTTTACCAGGACATTCTGAAGCAGGTGATCGGGACGGTCAGCGCCGTCTGCCCGGAGTTCAGCGGCTTTGCATCTGAGGATGATAACAAATAAATGATCATATACAGGAAGTGAACAAAAAGTGAAGGCAAGCGTCATTGTTCCCGCATATAATTCCAAGGAGAGGCTGTATAACAGCCTGCTCTCCCTGAATGAACAGGAATGCACAGAGCCGTTCGAAGTAATTGTGGCTGACAACGGTTCAGAAGACGGAACCTTATCCATGCTTGAATCATTCAGCGCGAATTTTCCGCTGATTTTTGTGAGAATTAAAGAAAACAGAGGGATCGCTTACGGACGGAATCAGGCGGTTCGCAATGCCAGAGGCGATATTTTGATTTTCCATGACAGTGACATGCTTGCCGAAAAGGATTTGGTGGCTAAGCATATCAAGGCTCATGAGAACCGGGACGATCTTGTCGTTTGCGGTATGTTCTGGAAGCGGCTGTACAGCTTTTATTATGACCGCTTTGAAAAAGAGCATAAGGAAAAGCTAGCCGAACTGTATGAAGATCTGCCGGGAGATAAAGAGCCGCTTCTTGATGAAAGTGCGATCAGAGACGGAAGCTTTCTTGACCAATGCTTTGACTTAGATACCGATTTTATCCGCGCGCTGAAAAGTATTTTGGGAAAATACGGGGACGATTTGAAAGGCTACCGTCTGCCGTGGCGTTTTTTCATTACGAACAATTCATCAGTGAAAAGACAGCACGTGGAAGATCTCGGCCTGTTTGATGAAGGCATTGTCAGATACGGCTTTGAGGATTATGATCTCGGCATCAGGCTTCATCAGTCGGGATTGGCGTTTCAGCTGCGGCGCGATATCATGAGCGTCCATCAGGAGCATCCGAGCAACTGCGCTTCCGTTGATGACATCAGGACGAATATCGCGTACATGTGCGACAAGTACAATGATATTCATTCGCTTGACGTGCACCTCGCATTTAACGGCCCATTTGATGCGGAGTTGACCAACAGCATTATGGCAGACATCGAAAAACTGCTTGATTATGAGAAATATGAAAGCCTGCTGCACATCTTTCTCGAGCTGCTGCACGTGGTTAAAGACCGCAACCTCGACCCGGACTGGAAGACGAAAAGCCCGCGTATCACGGCGAACAGCTTTCATCTGCCGGAGGTCCAAAAGCTTTTGTCAAAAGCGGAAAAAAAGCTGGGCGTCACGCACTTTGCCAGGGCGTTCAAAGCGCTGATTGCTGATTTACTGCATGTGGATCTTAAATAAACTGGATGTGATATGGTGAGTAAATATCATTTTTCAACCATTGTTTCAAGAACGCATATCTTTAAACTGATGCCGATGATTCATTCTCTCCATGAGCATTGCCGTGATTTTCATCTGTATGTGCTGTGTGTCGACCTGAAGGCGTATGAACTGCTTCAGCAGGTGCCGTGGGAGCATGTCACGGCGGTTCAGCTCCATGAAATGGAGGATCCGGAGCTGCTTGAAGCAAAGGGCGGCCGGACGTTTCATGAATATTGCTGGACGCTGAAGCCGGCATTTCTGTTCCATGTGATGACGGAGTATAAGGAAGCCGAATATTTTGCCCATTTGGATACCGATCTCTTTTTCTTCTCAGATGTGGATAGGCTGTTTGCGGAAAAGCCGGATGCTTCTCTTTTTCTGACGGATCACCGCAATTCAAAACGGTTTGCGTCCTATTACAAGCTGACCGGGCAGTACAACACCGGGTTTGTCGGCGCGCGGAATACTGAGGAAGCGTACCGGGCGGTCTGGCAATGGAGACAGGATTGTATCTCTTATTGTACCGTGGAGATGAATGAAGAAAAAAAGACATACGGTGATCAAAGGTATGTTGAAAAGTGGCCCGCGCAATTTGAACACGTCCATGTCTCGGAGTCGATCGGCGCGAATGCGGCGCTGTGGAATATTGAGAAATATAAAGTCAGCCTGCGCGACGGAGCTGTATATGTCAATGACACCCCGCTGATTTTTTATCATTTTTCCGGTTTTACACTCGTCACGGAGAACGAATTCAATCTGTGCTGGTACTATCACATCGATGACAAGGCGACAGTCAGCTATATTTACGTGCCGTATATCAAAAATATTAAAAAATGGATTGATGAAATTCAACAAGCGTTCCCAGATTTCAGAGACGGGTTTATTCCGAGATATGCGGTTCCTGACACTCATTTTTATACGGTTGAAACATAAAAATCCCTGCCTTTTTGGCAGGGATTTTTTTATGAGTGCCATTCTTTTAAGGTTTTGTCGCTCGGCAGGACAAAGGCGAGCAGGCCTAAAACGGGCAGAAAGGCGACGGCTGTCATGGTCGGCGTTAATCCCGCCGAATCAATGAGGGCGCCGAGCGCAACGGCTCCGATCGCTCCCATTCCGAAGGCGAGTCCGACCGTCAGCCCTGACATCGTGCCGATTTTCCCCGGAACAAGCTCCTGCGCGTAGACAACCGTTACGGAGAAGCTGGACATCAGGACAACGCCGATCAGGGCCAGTACGCCATAAGCGATGACAGGGCCCGCAAACGGAAGGAAAATCGTCAAGGGAGCCGATGCCATCATCGAAACGATGATGACGTTCCGCTTTCCGAAACGGTCTGCAAGCGGTCCGCCGAGAAACGTTCCCACAGCGCCGAAAAATAAAAAGACGAAGATGTAGCTCTGTGCCTGCTGAATGCTGACATGATAAGCATTCATCGCATAGAACGTATAAAAGTTGCCGATTGCACTCACATACCAGGAGCGTGCGAAAATTAAGAAGATAATCATGATAAGGGCAAGAATAATCGGTTTTGTAATCACGGTCTGTACAGCGGCGGCCGGCGATTTTTTACTTGCGGCGCGCAAATGAATCAGGCGGTCTTTGTACCATTTGGCGATATAAATGAGAAACAGCACAGCGATTGCGGCGACAAGCGTAAACCAGACAGAACCGAATTGACCGAGCGGAACGAGAATCAGCGCGGTAATCAATGGCGCCATCGCCTGGCCGGTATTTCCGCCGACCTGGTAAATCGATTGCGCCAAGCCGCGTTTATTGCCTGCCGCCATGTAAGCGACACGCGACCCTTCAGGATGAAAGACGGCGGAGCCAAGGCCGATAAAGAATACACAGCATAAAATCGTCAGAAAAGACGGGGCGAACGCGAGGCCTAAAATGCCGAGCATGCTTGAGGTGAGTCCGAGCGGCAAAGCATACGGCATCGGGCGTTTATCCGTATACCAGCCGATGACGGGCTGCATCACGGATGACACCATATTCAGCGTAAAGGCGATGATTCCGAGCTGCGTAAAGGTAAGGCTCATGGAACGTTCCAAAATAGGAAACATCGCAGGAATCACCGCTTGCAGCGAATCGTTCAGCAAATGACAGATCCCGATAATCAATAAAATGGAATACATGGTTGTCTCGGGACGTTGGACAGGTTTTTCTTTCAGCGGGGCGGCAATTGCCACAGTTATTCTCCTCCTTTTTCTGTAAGCGAAGCATACACCATATTATTCATAAGGTGAATGAATTATCAAGAGCAAAAAAGGCTCTTCTTTCTCAAACCGAAAAAAGAGCCTCCCTTTTTATTTGTTTAACAAACTGTGTTTTCTCGAATACACCATGTAAACGACGATCCCGGCGGCGATCCAGATGACAAAGGAGAGCCACGTCACGCCCGGCAGGCTGCATGCGAGATAAAGGCATAAGCATGCGCTGATGATCGGCACAAAAGGCACGAAAGGAACACGGAAGGAAGATGTGATCTCCGGATGTTTCTTTCTTAAAACGATGACGGCGATCGCGATGACCGTAAAGGCCGCCAAAGTGCCCATATTGACAAGGTGCGCCAAGGTTCCCAAATCAATAAAACCCGCGATCCCGGCAGCGACAATTCCCGTCACCCAAGTGTTTTGAAACGGTGTTTTAAAGCGCGGGTGAACCTTGGAAAACATGCGGGGCAAAAGGCCGTCTCTGCTCATCGCAAATGTAAGGCGCACCTGAGCGTAAAGCAGAGCGAGCATTACCGTTGTAATCCCGATAATCGCGCCGACGGAGATAATGCCCGCTATTTTGTTCTGGCCGACAAATTGGAGCGCAAAGGATACCGGATCTCCGACATTTAATTTGGTGTACGGAAGCATTCCTGTCAGAACGAGCGACACCGTAATGTAAAGGATGGTGCAGATGGCGAGCGCGCCGATGATTCCGATCGGCATTGATTTCTGCGGATTTTTCACTTCTTCTGACGCGTTTGACACGGCATCAAATCCGAGATACGCGAAGAAAACGGTCGCGGCGCTCGCGATGACGCCTTTCATTCCGAACGGCATAAACGGCGACCAGTTTTCCGGTTTCACGTAGCCGAAACCGACGATGATAAACAGCAGAATGATCGCAATTTTCATCAATACAATGACATTGTTAAAGCGGGTGCTTTCTTTCACGCCCCTTGAAACAATTGCGGTAATGACCAAAATAATGATAACGGCCGGCAGATTAAACACGGCGCCCGCTTTGCTTCCGGGTGCGGCGGTCAGCGCCTCCGGAAGATGCAGCCCGAAGCCTGCGAGAAGCGACTGGAAATACGATGACCAGCCGGTTGCGACGGCGGCGAGCGCGATGACATACTCAAGCATTAAGTCCCATCCGATTAAAAACGCGAGACATTCCCCGAGGGTGACATATGAGTACGTATATACGCTGCCTGAAATCGGAATGGATGAAGAAAATTCCGCATAACAAAACGCGGCGAGCGCGCAGGCAAGCCCCGCGAGCACAAACGAAAGAATCAAAGCCGGCCCTGCGCCTGTCGCGGCCACGGTCCCGGTAATCACAAAAATCCCCGTGCCGACAACACAGCCGATTCCGAGTAAAACCAAGTCAAAAGCGCTTAACGAGCGGGCCAGACTGGTCTGTCTGCTCTGTGCCTTTAAGTCGGCCAGCGGCTTTTTCCGAAATAGTAAAGACATATGGGTCCTCCTGAAAATTCATAATATTCTCATCATTATATACACTGACGTTTGTATTATATTGTTGAAATTTCGCGCAGTCAATTAAAGAATTTTCCACTTTAAAAGGACAAAGCTCAAAAGCGTCGATGTGAGGAAGAGAAAGTAATTTTATCGTGAAATAGTTCAATTTTCTCACGTTAAGACCGATACAAAAAATGACCCATTAACTATTTTCAAGTTTCGGTGAAAGGGAGATGTTTACATGTTTCAATATGAAGAACTAAATAAGCAGTTTATCGGCGGCCGATGGAGGGATGGAAGCAGCCGGAACGTATTGGAAGACAGAAATCCTTATACTCAGAAAGTCATCACCTCATTCCGAAAAGCGACGCCTGATGATGTGGATGCGGCGTACCGTGCCGCGGCTCTTGCGAAACAAGAATGGGACAAAGTAAACCCTTTTAAAAAGCGGGCCATTTTGGAAAAAGCGGTATCTTTCATCGAAGAGCATGAAGAAGCGATTGTTTACTTAATCATGGAGGAACTTGGCGGAACAAGACTGAAGGCTGAGTTTGAAATCGGACTTGTTAAAAATATGATAAAAGAAGCCGCAACATTTCCGGTGCGGATGGAAGGGAAAATTCTCCCGTCGACGATTGACGGAAAAGAAAACAGGCTGTACAGAATACCCGCCGGAGTCGTCGGGGTGATCAGCCCGTTTAATTTCCCGTTTTTCCTTTCAATGAAATCTGTTGCGCCGGCACTCGGCGCGGGGAACGGCGTTGTATTGAAGCCTCATGAAGAAACACCGATCTGCGGCGGCACGCTTATCGCGAAAATTTTTGAAGCGGCCGGCGTACCGGACGGGCTGCTGAACGTCATCGTTACGGATATCGGGGAGATCGGCGACAGCTTTGTCGAACATCCCGTGCCGCGAATTATCTCATTTACAGGTTCAACAGGGGTAGGCAGCTATATCGGACAGCTTGCGGTTAAACACTTTAAAAAACCGCTGTTGGAGCTTGGCGGAAACAGCGCTCTGATCGTGCTTGAGGATGCTGATCTCGAATACGCCGTCAATGCGGCCGTATTCAGCCGGTTTACGCATCAGGGCCAGATCTGCATGTCGGCGAACCGCGTGCTCGTTCACACGTCTGTATATGACAAATTTACAGAGCTTTACGAAGCGAAAGTGTCATCGCTGAAAGTCGGCGATCCGATGGACCCTGATACGGTTATCGGGCCTTTAATCAATGAGAGACAGGCGGAAGGTTTAAAACGGTCTGTTGAAAAGGCGATAGAAGAGGGAGCGGTTCCGGTCTTGTCCGGCCGATTCAGCGGAACGATCGCTGAACCTGTCATCTTAAAAGATGTGAAGCCTGATATGAGCATCGCGAAGGAGGAACTGTTCGGCCCGGCCGTCTGCATCATGCCGTTTGAAACGGAGGATGAAGCTGTCAGCATCGCAAACGCGACACCGTTCGGTTTAAGCGGAGCCGTGCATACGGCAAACGTTGAGCGGGGCGTTGAGTTTGCAAAGCGGATCGAGACCGGCATGATTCACGTCAATGATACGACCATTAATGATGAACCGAATGTCGCGTTCGGCGGCGAGAAGCAATCAGGTCTCGGCAGGCTGAACGGCGAATGGAGCCTTGAAGAATTCACCACGCTGAAATGGATTTCGGTTCAGCATGAAAAACGGCAATTCCCATATTAAGAAGGAGTGAAAGAAATGAGTATACAGACGGAGCAGCAAACGCACAGCCTGCTTGACGCTTTTGTCAAAGTTGCGCCTTTTTTAAACAGTCTGATCCAAGATGACATCACCATCGGGATTTATGATACGGAAAAATTAATCGTGAACATTCCGGCTAAAACTTTTTCTCTTAACGTAAAGCCGGGCGACCCGCTGCAAAAAGGGGATATCATTACAGACGCGATCCGCATGAATCAGAAGAAGACAAGCATGGTGCCGAAAGAGCTGTTCGGATTTCCGCTGATTGCCAGAGCGATTCCGCTTCACGATGAAAACGGAAAAGTTATCGGCGGCGTCGGTCTCGGCACCAGCCTTGAAAAATCAGCCAAGCTTCATGATGTCGCTGAAAGCCTGTCCGCCGTCGTGGAACAGACGGCTTCAGCGGTCGCGGATATTTCAGAATCCATCAACGGCTTTTCGTCACAGATGTCCGGGATTTCCGCTCAGGCGAAACAAGTCAGTGAAAGCGCGGGAGAAATCGCAGACATCTCCGTCACAGTCAAGGGCATCTCAGATCAAAGCAATCTGCTCGGTTTAAATGCGGCTATTGAAGCCGCGAGAGCCGGAGAATCCGGCAAGGGCTTTTCCGTTGTGGCGGACGAAATCCGCAAGCTTGCCACTCATTCAAAAGACAATGTCGGCCAAATTGACCAGATTACGAAAAAAATCCACAGCCTGCTGAAAGGGCTGGAGGATTCTATTGAATCCATCAACCAGAACACAGACGGCCAAGCGGCGGCGGTTGAACAAATTTCTGCAACGATGCAGGAAATTTCGGGAAGCGCCCAGCATTTAGCGAAAATGGCTGAAAACGTGCTCGGAGATTCATAAAAAAGGGGGGGAGCTTACGGGCTCCTTTTTTTGTTTTATCTTAGCATTCGGAAACTGCTCCTCACACGTTTGACCCGTCATGCTCAAGGGTACACATACGAATACATCACCAATGATAAAGGAGAGTTTTGTATGTCTGATGCAAATCTGCACAACCCGCAGACGAAATATGACCATGATGAATTTCCAAAACAATATCAGGAACCGCCCGGTTTGCAGAAAGAGATGAAGCCTGTGCCGGACTGCGGTGAAACAAGCTACAAAGGAGCAGGAAAGCTGAAGGGAAGAAAAGCCCTTGTTACCGGAGGCGATTCGGGAATCGGCCGGGCTGCCGCAATCGCCTATGCCCGGGAAGGGGCGGATGTAGCCATTAACTATCTGCCTGAGGAACAGCCGGATGCCGAAGAAGTAAAAGCATTAATTGAAAAAGAAGGAAGAAAAGCCGTTCTGCTGCCGGGTGATTTAAGCGATGAAGCGTTTTGCGGAGAATTGGCGGAAAAAGCGTATCAAGAGCTTGGCGGTCTTGACACGCTCGCTCTTGTCGCCGGCAAACAGCAGGCAGTGGATGATATCAGCGATCTTGCCACAGAACAAATCTATCAAACCTTCGAAGTCAATGTATTTTCACTGTATTGGCTCGTCAAGGCGGCGCTTCCGTATTTGCCAAAAGGCGCGTCTATTATCACGACAACGTCCGTAGAAGGGTATAATCCAAGCCCGATGCTATTGGATTATGCCGCGACGAAACATGCTATTATCGGTTTTACCGTCGGCTTAGGAAAGCAGCTGGCGAATAAAGGAATCAGAGTCAACTCGGTAGCGCCGGGGCCGATCTGGACGCCGCTGCAGATTTCGGGAGGACAGCCCGGTGAAAACATTCCGAAATTCGGCAAGGAAACACCGGCCGTTCCATTAAATCGTGCCGGCCAGCCGGCGGAGCTTGCGGGGATTTATGTCTTTTTGGCCTCAGAGGAATCCAGCTATGTGACATCCCAAATTTATAGTGTAAGCGGAGGAATTCCGACAGCGTAATCAATAAGGAGCTGCCCTTCATACGGGGCAGCTCTTTTTTTGATGTTATGTGCCGAGCACGTTTTGATTATACAGTACGCTCGGATGTGACGGGTGGTAGGAGGCGGCTTTGTCGTTATGAATCTTCGCTTTTTCTCTGTCGCCGAGCTGCCAGTAGCAGACGCAGAGCTGCAGATGGGGATACCAGGTGGAGAACTCGAGCTGGGTAAAGCCTGCATCGCTGCTTTTGGCGGATAGGGCGAGCTCATACCAAAACACGCCCTGCCGGTATTGCCGTTTCTCAGCAAAAAAGTCACCCAGCCTGCAGCAGAACTCCGGCCGCGGGCAATCGATCAAAAATGATTTTAAAAGAGACGTCATGGCTGCCTCTTCATGGCCGACCGCCCTGTAGCAATCGGATAAGTATTGGCATGTTCTGATCTCATCTTCGATCCAGCACTGTTTTGTGGAAAGAAAATGGTGATAATACGTAATGGCGCGCTGATACTGGCCGTGATCTTTTAATTCATTCGCAAAGTAAAATAAATCGCGGGGTGTCATCGTTTCATTGTTTTCCGCCATTTTCTCGTAAATCCTCAAGTTGCGGTCTGAGGGAGGCGAATGCTGCTTCTCGGATTTGCGGTGTGTGACGGCGATCTCGGTTTCTATGATGTTTCCGTATACTTCCAGATATTCATGCACGGCTCCGATCCAGTGAAACCCTTTTTCCCGCTTGACGAGACGGTTGCGCCGGTATCTGAAGCTGACCTCTCCCCGATCATCAAAGCCGACGTGATAATACATGGATACCGCGTCAACTTCTTTTGAAAGTGACGCCTTCAGTTCAAGCAGTTTTTCGCGGTCCTTTTCCAAAAAAATATCGTCGGCGTCCAGCCACAGAATATAATCCATTTCCGCTTTGGAAAACGCAAAATTCCGGGCGGCTGCAAAGTGATCGACCCATTCAAAATCATAAATCTTATCCGTATAACGGGCCGCGATTTCTTTCGTCCGGTCGGTTGAGCCCGTATCAACAATCACCATTTCATCCGCAATGTCTTTGACGGAATCAAGACAGCCCGCAAGCACTTCCTCTTCATTTTTTACAATAACGCACAAACTGACGCTGATCATGTCATCACCTCTTCACCTCCAGTGTATAAAAGGAGAGGCGGAAACATTCTTCGGACAAAATGATCTCTTCCAAGAAATTTGTCTGCCCTTTTACTAGTTTTATTCCAGCGCCTGATTTAAAATGAACACATGAACTTACGTGAGGATTGATAGGAACCATGAGCATCATAAAAGCGGAAAACCTTTATAAAACATACGGAGATAAGACATTATTCGACCATATCTCCTTTCATATTGAAGAGAATGAAAGAATCGGTTTAATCGGCCCGAACGGAACGGGCAAGTCAACGCTTCTGAAAACCATTGCCGGCCTTGAATCAACGGAAGAAGGCGAGATTACGGCGTCAGGAAGCGTGCATATTGAATTTTTGCATCAGGACCCCGAGCTTCCTGCCGGACAAACCGTGCTTGAACATATTTATTCCGGCGACTCGGCAGTCATGAGAACGATGAGAGAGTATGAAAAAGCGCTTCAGGCGCTGAATGAAGAGCCTGAAAATGAACAGCGCCAGAAGCACCTGCTTGATGCGCAGGCCAGAATGGACGCGAATGATGCATGGGAAGCGAATACGTTAGCCAAAACGGTTTTGACAAAACTTGGCGTTACCGATTTAATGAAGGATGTCAGCGAGCTGTCCGGCGGCCAGAAAAAGTGCGTCGCGATTGCGAAAAACGTCATCCAGCCGGCTGACCTGCTCATTTTGGATGAACCGACAAACCATTTGGACAATGAAACGATTGAATGGCTGGAAGGCTACTTATCGCAATATCCGGGCGCCGTCATGCTTGTCACGCACGACAGATATTTTCTGAACAGGGTGACGAACAGAATTTACGAGCTTGAGAGAGGCAGCCTTTATACGTATAAGGGAAACTATGAAGTATTTCTGGAAAAGCGGGCCGAACGGGAAGCACTGGCAGAGCAGAAAGAAACAAAACGTCAAAATCTTCTGCGCCGCGAATTGGCATGGCTCAGAAGAGGGGCGAAAGCGCGCTCGACAAAACAAAAAGCGAGAGTGGACAGAGCAGAGGCGCTCAAGGAGCAAAAAGGGCCGGCAGTCTCCGGATCGCTCGATTTCGCGATCGGCTCCCACCGTCTCGGAAAACAGGTGATCGAAGCGGAAAACGTCACCATTACTTATAACGGCCAAGCGCTGATCAGCCAATTTAACGAGCTTGTCATCCCGGGGGAAAGAATCGGCATCATCGGGCCGAACGGAATCGGGAAAACAACACTATTAAACAGCCTCGCCGGCCGAGTTCAGCCTGACAGCGGCAATATCACCATCGGGCAGACGGTCCGGATCGGCTACTACACCCAGGATCACAGTGAAATGAACGGTGATATGAAAGTCATTGAATATATAAAAGAGACGGCTGAAATCGTCAAAACGGCGGAGGGCGATGTCATCACCGCGGAACAAATGCTTGAGCGCTTTCTGTTCCCGCGCCCGATGCAGCAGACGTATATCAGAAAGCTGTCGGGCGGGGAAAAGCGCCGTCTGTACTTGCTGAATGTACTGATGCAGGAGCCGAATGTGCTGTTTTTAGACGAGCCGACCAATGATCTGGACACAGAAACATTAAGCGTGCTCGAAGATTATATCGAACAGTTTCCGGGCGTCGTCATCACGGTATCCCATGACCGCTATTTCCTTGACCGAGTCGTTGACCGCCTGATCGTATTTGAAGGGCAAGGCGTCATTTCCCGTTTCCAAGGTTCGTACAGCGAATACATGGAATATGCAAAAGCAAAGAAAACGTCGGTAAAACAGCCGGCTGAAGAGAAAAAGGCGGAGGAAGAGCCGAAGAAAAAGCGCAAAAAGCTTTCGTATAAGGATCAGATCGAATGGGACGGCATCGAAGACAAAATCGCCGGTCTTGAAGAGAAGCATCAGCGTCTGGAAGCGGAAATCGCCGAAGCGGGAAGTGATTTCGGAAAGATTCAAGAACTGATGGCCGAACAGGCAAAAACGGCTGAAGAGCTTGAAGCGGCGATGGAACGCTGGACTGAACTGTCACTGATGATTGAAGAACTTGAGAATTAAGAAAAGCCGGTATGATCCCCAGGTCATACCGGCTTTTTTGTCATAAACAGATGTCTGCCGGAACATACCGCTTGAGCGATATGTTCTTGTTCATGTCCGTCTAAAGCAATCCCAGCAAAGCGTCCGAAACCGTCCAAGTTTAAACACAAATCGCATCGAAATATCTAATGATAGCATATTATAACAAAATTTTTTCTTTAAAAGTTTACGTTTACGTTAAGGTTCAAAAGGTGTATAATAGTATCAGATACGACAAGAGGGGGATTCACCTTGGAATGGATGAAGATTGATCAAGTTGCCAAACGAAGCGGATTGACAAAACGAACCATTCGGTTTTACGAGGAGATTGGTTTAATTCCTGCTCCTAAAAGGACAGAAGGCGGCGTCCGGCTTTACTCTGAGGATGATATGGAGGAACTTGAAAAAGTAACAAGCACAAAAGAAGTGCTCGGTTTTTCCCTTCAGGAGCTTCAGCAGTTTATGGAGATGAGCCGTCAGCTGGAATTAAACAAAGAGGGGTACTTATTGTCACTGGATCCGAAGGAACGGAAAGAAAAGCTGGAAGAAATTCAGCACGCTTTGAATCACCAGCTTGAGATGATTGATGAAAAGATCAGCACATTCCTGCATTTTAAAGAGCGCCTTAACGGAATGAAAGAAAAAGCTGACCGCGCCATTCAATCAATCGAATGATTTTGCTGTAAACGCTATGGATATAGCGTTTCTTTTAATGGATCAAATAGGAGGCCTGATCAAATGGATACATCATCACAACAGAAAACAGGCTTATTCAGCCAGCCGAAAGCCGTTTGGGCGGTTGCGTTTGCCTGTGTTATTTCCTTTATGGGAATCGGACTTGTCGATCCGATTCTTCCGGCAATTGCCGCACAATTACATGCTTCACCTAGTGAAGTATCGCTGCTGTTTACAAGTTATTTGCTCGTGACCGGTTTTATGATGTTTTTCTCCGGGGCGATTTCCAGCCGGATCGGCGCAAAATGGACACTGCTTCTCGGACTTATTTTTATCATCGTGTTCGCCGCCCTTGGCGGAAGCTCAGGTTCAATCGCTCAGCTTGTCGGCTATCGCGGCGGCTGGGGACTCGGGAATGCTCTCTTTATTTCAACCGCGCTTGCCGTCATCGTCGGAGTGTCCGTCGGGGGCAGCGCCAAAGCCATTATTTTGTATGAGGCCGCGCTCGGTCTGGGGATTTCCGTCGGACCGCTTGCAGGCGGAGAGCTTGGGAGCATCTCATGGCGCGCTCCGTTTTTCGGAGTGTCTGTCCTCATGTTAATCGCACTTTGTGCGATTTCGCTCATGCTGCCGAAGCTGCCGAAACCGGCGAAACGCGTCGGTGTGTTTGACGCAATGAAGGCGCTCAAGTATAAAGGATTGCTGACCATGGCGTCGGCGGCGTTTTTATACAACTTCGGTTTCTTTATTTTGCTTGCCTATTCACCGTTTGTGCTTGATCTGGATGAGCACGGTCTCGGCTATGTCTTTTTCGGCTGGGGTTTATTGCTTGCGGTTACGTCTGTATTTACAGCGCCGGCCTTGCATAAAGCGCTCGGCACAGTCCGTTCGCTCGTCGTTCTGTTCATCTCTTTTGCCGTGATTTTGTTTATTATGGGCATTTGGACAGAACACATGGCGCTTGTCATTACTTGCATCGTCATCGCAGGCGCTGTGCTCGGGATGGTCAACACCATCATGACGACAGCCGTCATGGGGTCCGCTCCTGTCGACCGTTCCATCGCATCTTCTGCATACAGCTCTGTCCGGTTCATCGGGGGAGCCATTGCGCCGTGGATTGCGGGAATGCTGTCAGAGCGTTTTACAGCCCACACGCCGTACCTTGTAGGAGGAGCGGTCGTGCTGGCGGGTATGCTGATCTTGCTTCTGGGACGCAAACATCTCGCCGGAATAAAAGCCGGACATTAAGAAAAAAAGGAACTTCCGCACAGGCGGGAGTTCCTTTTTGTATTTACAGCACTTTCGTCGTCCAAGACTCACAGTTCCATGTTTCCGTCGCGATATCCATGTAGAATTCCGGTTCGTGGGAAATCAGCAGAATAGAGCCTTTGTATTCTTTCAGCGCGCGTTTCAGCTCTTCTTTCGCATCGACATCCAGGTGGTTTGTCGGCTCGTCAAGCACAAGCAGGTTTGTTTCTGAATTGATCAGTTTGCACAGTCTGACCTTCGCTTTTTCTCCTCCGCTGAGAACGGAGACGCGGCTTTCAATATGTTTGGTCGTCAGGCCGCATTTGGCGAGGGCGGCGCGGATTTCATATTGGGTAAAGGAAGGAAATTCGCTCCACACTTCTTCGATACACGTATTGTTATTGGTTTCTTTCACTTCCTGCTCGAAATAGCCCGTGTATTGATGTTCGCCCCGTTCCACCGTGCCTGAGAGCGGCTGAATTTCACCGAGCAGGCTTTTTAACAGTGTCGTTTTCCCGATGCCGTTTGCGCCGTACAGGGCGATTTTCTGGCCGCGTTCCATTTTGAGATTGAGCGGGCGTGACAGCGGAGTATCGTAGCCGATGACTAAGTCCTTCGTTTCAAAAATCAGCTTGCCTGACGTTCTCGCAGGCTTAAAATGGAATTCCGGTTTCGGTTTTTCAGCCGCCAGTTCAATCATATCCATCTTATCAAGCTTTTTCTGGCGGGACATCGCCATGTTTCTCGTGCTGACCCGCGCTTTGTTTCGGGCGACGAAATCCTTCAGCTCAGCCACTTCCTGCTGCTGTTTTTTATAGGCGGCTTCGAGCTGCTGTTTTTTCACTTCGTATACTTCCATGAATTGATGATAGTCACCGACATAACGCGTCAGCTCTTGGTTTTCCACATGATAAATCAAATTGATCACGCTGTTTAAAAACGGAATGTCGTGAGAAATTAAGATGAACGCATTTTCATATTCCTGCAAATAGCGTTTCAGCCATTCAATATGCTGCTCATCGAGGTAGTTGGTCGGTTCGTCCAACAGAAGGATTTCCGGCTTTTCCAAAAGCAGTTTGGCGAGCAGCACTTTCGTCCGCTGTCCTCCGCTTAAGTCAGTGACGTCACGGTCAAGTCCGACATCCTGCAAGCCGAGGCCCCGGGCGATTTCTTCGACTTTGCTGTCAATCACGTAGAAATCATTATTCGTCAGGGCATCCTGAATGACACCGACACCTTCCAGCAGCTGCTCAAGCTCGTCAGGGTCCGCTTCGCCCATTTTGTTATAAATCTCATTCATTTCTTCTTCCATCGCAAATAAGTAATGGAACGCATCCTTCAGCACATCGCGGATCGTTTTCCCTTTTTCAAGCACGGTATGCTGATCGAGATAGCCGACGCGCACGTTTTTCGCCCACTCAACTTTTCCCTCATCAGGCTCAAGCTTTCCGGTAATAATATTCATAAACGTTGATTTACCTTCGCCGTTTGCTCCGATTAAGCCGACGTGCTCCCCTTTTAAAAGACGGAACGATACATTGTTAAAAAGCGCACGGTCACCGAAGCCGTGGCTTAAATCTTTTACGGATAAAATACTCATCATTACACCTCTATCGTTATCAGACACGCTGTTTCGTCATGTGTCTTTCTCATTTATGATTATAAAGGAGGAGACCGTTTGTTAAAAGGCTTGGAAGGAAAAAGAAAATTGCGTTTGGCGCGTGCATTTGAGATACTATGGAGTAGATTTTAAGAATTGAGGAGAACGACATGACCCAAACATGGCCATTTTTACAGCATACACAACCATTTATCGCCGAAAACTGGGAGGCGTCAGGCTTTCAGGAGCCGACCGTCATTCAGGAAAAAGCCGCTCAGGTGATCATGGAAGGAAAAGACGTCATCGCCGAATCCCCGACGGGAACGGGAAAAACATTGGCGTACACGCTTCCGGTTTTGGAGCGGATCAACCCGGAGCAAAAACATCCGCAAGTGATTATTTTAGCGCCGTCCCGCGAGCTTGTGATGCAGATTTTCCAAGTGATTCAAGATTGGAAAAAAGGCTCTGATCTTCGCGCTTTGTCTTTGATCGGCGGAGCAAACGTGAAAAAGCAGGTGGAAAAGCTCAAAAATAAACCGCATATCATTGCAGGCACACCGGGAAGGGTGCTTGAATTGATTCAGGCGAAAAAGCTGAAAATGCATGAAGTCAAGACGATCGTTCTTGACGAAGCTGATCAGCTTGTGACAAAGGAACACCGCGAAACGATGAAAAAAATCATTAAAACGACGCTGAGAGACCGCCAGCTTTTAAGCTTTTCAGCTACGCTGCAGCCGGAGACAGAAGAGGTGCTGAATGCGATCGCACACGAACCGTCCGTTTTGAGAGTGAAGCGGAATACGGAGGAAAAGGCGCGGGTCACGCATCAATACCTCGTCTGCGATCAGCGGGATAAAGTGAAGCTGCTGCAAAAGCTGTCACGGCTGAACGGCATGCATGCGCTCGTTTTCGTCAGAGATATCGGGAATTTAAGCGTCTATGCGGAAAAACTTGCGTATCACCATGTGGGTCTCGGCATTCTGCACGGGGAAGCGAAAAAAATGGAGCGGGCAAACATATTATCAGCGTTTGAACGGGGAGAATTTCCGCTGCTTCTGGCCACTGACATTGCGGCGCGCGGACTCGATATCGATGATCTTCCGTATGTCATTCACGCGGACATACCGAATGAAGACGGGTATATCCACAGATCGGGCCGGACGGGGCGTGCCGGTAAAGAAGGAACCGTACTCAGCCTTGTCACGCCGATGGAAGAATCCAAACTGAAAAAAATGGCCAAGTCACTCGGAATTGAACTGAAAGAGGCTGTCTATTCAGGCGGAAGACTATCTGAGAAATAAGAAACGGAGGGCAAAAAAGCCCTCCGTTTTTTTGATTTATACTTTAATGATCTGTTTGCCTTTATTTTCTCCTTTAAACAGGCCGAGGAACGCGTCAGGAATATTGCTGAATCCTTCCGTAATCGTTTCTTCATAATGAAGCTTTCCGTCCTTGAGCCATTCAGCCAACTGTTTCGCGCCTTCAGAAAAGCGGTCAGAATAATCACCGACGATGAATCCCTGCATCAGCGCCTTTGATTTGATCAGCTTCGCCTGCACGCGGGGGCCCATGTCTTCCTCTTCACTTTCGGTATTGTATGAAGAGATTGCTCCGCATACCGGAATGCGGGCGAATTCATTCAGCAGGTTCATCACCGCATCTGAAATCGGTCCGCCGACATTGTCAAAATAGACATCGACGCCGTCAGGACATGCATGTTCAAGCGCTTTTTGAATATCATCTGCCGTTTTGTAGTTAATGGCTTCATCAAACTGAAGCTCCTCTTTCAGATACGCGATTTTTTCGTCAGATCCGGCAATGCCGACAACGCGCGCGCCTTTGATTTTAGCAATCTGCCCGACTGTTGAGCCGACGGCGCCCGCAGCTCCTGAAACGACGACGGTTTCGCCTTTTTTCGGACGGCCGATATCAAGCAGCCCGAAGTAAGCGGTCAGTCCGGTCATCCCTAAAATGCCGAGATAGGCCTGGGCGGGTGCGATATCCGTATCCAATTTGCGGAGGGCGGACTCATTGACGGCTGAATATTCCTGCCACGCGAGATTCCCGATCACAACATCGCCTTTTTTTAGCTTATTTCCGTCTGTCAGAACCTCGGCAATAACTCCGCCTGTTATGGCTTCATCTAAAGCGAACGGCTCGACATATGATTTGGTATCCTGCATCCGTCCGCGCATGTACGGATCAACGGAAACATAACTCGTTTTTACAAGCACTTCGCCGTCTTTCGGTTCGGGAACGGCAATCGTTTCAAATCGGAAGTCGTCATGGACGGGAACGCCTTGGGGGCGTCTTGCCAATTGAATCTGCTGCTGATTTTTCGTCATACTACATCCTCCTTCAACATGAGTGTTTGTTCCAAATGTAACACGAACCATTTCCCGAATACAAAATCAAACCGTCAGCCGGCATAAAAAAAAGAAGGGCTGGGGCCCTTCTTTCTTCATAAGCGTCATTTAAAAGAATAACTGATATATGTCGGTGTTTTTCTCATGTTCCAAATATTCATAGGCATTCGTTTTAGAAGAATGAAGCATGTCGGCGGTGATCACAGGCCGAAGCGCGGTCAGATAAGAACCGAGCGTATTCTCAATTTCTTTCGGCAGAACGGATTCTATATCACCGATATTTATAATAATAGAGAAAACGAAATCGATATTAATATGAAAGGTATCTTCAGCAAAGGCCGTAAGCTCTTTTATTCCGTCCGGGCAGCGGGTATGCCGGCGGAATACCTGCTTCACTAAATCACTGACAACCCAAGCGTTAAATCGCTGTTCCGGTGAAAAATAATGAATAGGAAGCACCTCCCTGCTTGATCGGCTCGTAAAGGTTTTTATTTTTCTGACAAAGTGTCTTCTCCTACTGTAACATGTCCCGGAAGAAAATATCCACTGACAATCTTCCTGAATTTTTATGGAACTCTCTTTCTTTTGTTTGATACTCGATGAAGCGGGTAAACAACCAATATACAAAAACAAAAGGGAGGACTTATCAATGAAACCGGTAGTAAGAGAATATACAAATGATCAAAAACTGATGCAGGACGTAAAAGAGCTTCAGCAATTGGGTGTCGCAAAAGAAGACGTATATGTGCTTTCTCATGATGACGACAGAACGGATCGCCTGGCCGACAATACGGATGTCAATACCATCGGAGCGAAAGAAATGGGCATTAAACACGCGGTCGGCAATATGTTTAATAAAAAAGGCGACGAGCTCCGCAACAAAATTCACGAAATCGGCTTTTCGGAGGAGGAAGCATCACAATTTGAAAAGCGCTTAGATGAAGGAAAAGTTCTTCTGTTTGTCACGGATAACGAAAAAGTAAAATCATGGGCGTAAGCTGAATTAGATCCCAAGGGGTTTTCGGTCCCTTGGGATTTTTTTGCGGGTTCCGCAATAAAACCGAAAGGCACCTTCACTACATTTGCGGTGCTGTTTTTCAACTGATTTGATACAATTTGATTGCAATAAATTGGAATGTAAATCAGGAGGAGCACAATTTATGAAAAAAATGCTATTTATGCTGGCGGTTTGTTTATGTATGATCCCAGCGGACGTCCATGCCGCTGACCTAGGCCGGCAGACGTTAGGAACAAATGACGGCTGGGGAGCTGCTTTTGGCGGAACAACCGGGGGAGCGAAAGCCTCATCATCCAACGTATACACCGTATCAAACAGAAAGCAGCTTGTTTCTGCATTAGGGGGAAGCGCCAACAGCACGCCGAAGATTATTTACATACAAGGCACAATCAATATGAATACAAACGATAACAATAAAACGCTCGGCTTTAATGATTATAAAGATCCGGCATATGATCTAAACGCATATCTGAAGGCGTACGACCCGGCTAAATGGGGGAAAAAAGCGCCGTCAGGCACCCAGGAAGATGCCAGACAGCGATCCCAAAAAAAACAGAAAGCGCAGGTCGTGATTGACATCCCTTCAAATACGACCATCATCGGCTCAGGCTCAAATGCCAAAGTGACAGGCGGAAATTTTAATATTAAGAATGGCGTCGACAATGTCATCATCCGCAATATTGAATTTCAAGACGCTTATGATTATTTTCCGCAATGGGACCCGACTGACGGGGACAGCGGCAACTGGAACTCGGAATATGACAATATCACCATTAACGGGGCGACGCACATATGGATCGATCATTGCACCTTTAATGACGGATCGAATCCTGACAGCGGTTTTCCCTACTATTACGGGAGAAAATATCAGCACCATGACGGCCAGACGGATATGGCCAACGGGGCGAATTATGTGACATTATCCTATAATAAATATCATGACCATGACAAAGGCTCCGTCATCGGAAACAGCGACAGCAAGACGTCAGATGAAGGAAAATTGAAGGTGACCATTCACCATAACTATTACCAGAACATCGTCCAGCGCGCACCGCGGGTCCGGTACGGGCAGGTTCACATTTATAATAATTTTTACGCAGGCTCGAAAAGCGCCGCATACCCGTTCAGCTATGCATGGGGCGCGGGACATGCGTCAAAAATATATGCCCAGAATAATGTCTTTGAAGTGCCGGGACTGGCTGCTGATAAGGTCATCAGCGTTTTCAGCGGCGGAAAAGCGCTTCATGAAGACGGCACGCTTTTAAACGGCGCCGCCATTAACGCGTCAGCCGCCAACGGATTAAGTCAGTCCGTCGGCTGGACACCGTCATTGCACGGCTCCATCGGCTCATCATCAAATGTAAAATCCGATGTTATATCTAATGCCGGTGCGGGAATATTAAAATAAGAAACAAGAAACACAAAGGAAAATATTCCTTTGTGTTTTTTAATTAACAAAAACATTTATTAACTTAGTTAAGTAGTAAAATGGGATAGGGGATGGAAGATAACAAAATAGGAGGAGACCTGTAATGGCTTCAGAAAAAGACGCAAAAAAACAGCAGGCAGTAAAAATCATTCCATTGCTTATTACTGTTGCTGTGGGATTAATCATTTGGTTTATTCCCGCGCCGTCCGGACTTGAACCTAAAGCATGGCATTTGTTCGCTATTTTTGTCGCAACAATTATCGGCTTTATCTCCAAGCCCTTGCCAATGGGCGCAATTGCAATTTTTGCATTGGCAGTCACCGCGTTAACGGGAACGCTGTCTATTGAAGATACGTTAAGCGGATTTGGAAACAAGACAATCTGGCTGATTGTCATCGCCTTTTTTATTTCCCGGGGGTTTATCAAAACCGGGCTCGGCGCCAGAATTTCTTACGTATTCGTACAACGGTTCGGGAAGAAAACACTCGGCCTTTCTTATTCACTGCTTTTCAGTGATTTAATCTTATCTCCCGCCATTCCGAGCAACACGGCACGGGCGGGCGGCATTATTTTTCCTATTATCAGATCATTATCCGAAACATTCGGATCAACGCCGGCAGACGGAACAGAGCGGAAAATCGGCGCTTTCTTATTAAAGACCGGTTTTCAAGGAAACTTGATTACGTCTGCGATGTTTTTGACGGCAATGGCGGCGAATCCGCTGATCGCCAAGCTGGCCCATGATGTCGCAGGGGTGGACATCACATGGACAAGCTGGGCAATCGCGGCCATTGTACCGGGATTGGCGAGCTTAATCATTACGCCGCTCGTCATTTATAAGCTGTATCCGCCGGAAATTAAAGAAACACCGGACGCGGCTAAAATCGCAACGGAAAAATTGAAAGAAATGGGTCCGTTTAAAAAATCCGAACTCTCCATGGTCATCGTCTTTTTATTGGTGCTTGCGCTGTGGATTTTCGGAGGAAGTTTAAATATCGACGCAACGACAACGGCTTTGATCGGATTATCCGTTTTGCTTTTGTCACAGGTATTAACATGGGAGGACATCAAAAAGGAACAAGGTGCATGGGATACGCTGACTTGGTTCGCGGCGCTTGTTATGCTGGCGAATTTCCTGAATGAACTCGGCATGGTGTCTTGGTTCAGCAATATGATGAAATCTTCTGTTTCCGGTTTTTCATGGATTGTGGCATTTATGATTTTAATTGTCGTATATTATTACACTCATTATTTCTTTGCGAGCGCAACCGCGCATATCAGCGCCATGTACGCGGCATTTCTCGCCGTAATCGTGGCAGCGGGCGCGCCGCCGCTATTGGCAGCGCTCAGCCTGGCGTTTTTCAGCAACCTCTTCGGTTCGACGACGCATTACGGCTCAGGAGCGGCTCCGGTCTTTTTCGGAGCAGGCTATATATCACAAAGCAAATGGTGGTCCATCGGCTTTATCCTGTCGATCGTCCATATTGTGACATGGCTTGTCATCGGTGGATTATGGTGGAAAGTTTTAGGTTTATGGTAGAAGAAAAAAGGCAGACTCAGGTCTGCCTTTTTTTTGTTTCTATAAGGGATGGGAAGGCCCAGCACATGATGGCTTCAGTTGGAATACAATATTGCCGGGGTGATAATATGAGCAGCAGCCGTAATCAATACATGATATTGAAACAGAAGCCTTACAAATATATGAGCAGACATATGAAACGCTGGTATGAACAGTTACTATGTGATAATGAACAGCCGGAAATAGTGACGAAAAAACAGTTTCCGTCTTTAGATGAAAATCGATCCGCCTTGTGCGCACCCCAGCTGCGAGGCCCTGAAGGCAAAAGAGGCCCCGCCGGCTCCCGAGGTCCGCAAGGGGAGGCAGGTCCGCCCGGTCCTCCGGGTCCTGAGGGACCGCCGGGAGCGGTTCCGGTTGTCGCTTTTCAAAATAATACAGAACAAATGACGATTCCGTTAGAAGGAACACCGATAAACGTGTTAAGCACTGTGATAGATGCGCCGACGGATCAATTTGTAAAAACGGATGCCGTCATACAAGTAAATGTGGAACTGGATCCGCTCGCGTCTAATTTCTCACTGGTCTTAGCTGTCGATCTGCAAAGAAATGGGGTATCTATTCAAACACAGAGACAAGAGCGGAACCTCTTTTCTTCAGGCGGGCAAATCATAGGAATTCCTTTTACGTACATCGACGAAATGGCAGCGGGAGAAACAGCCGCGTACCAGCTCTTTTTATCCGTGCTTTCTTCGAATTATGTAACACAAGTGACAGCGGAAAACGGCTCCCTTATCGCGACGGGATTCCCCGTTCAAGGATCGGACTAAGGTGATGAAAAGAAATCACCTTTTTTATTTAGGTTGTCAAAAGAGAGCCCGTATTAATATGCTGTCTTAAAAAGTAAGGCTGTCTACTGGAAGGAGAGGGAAAAAGATTGAATGAATAATCCGATTATGAACGGAGGCTTTGAAACCGGCACATTAGCAGGATGGAGTTCGGCAAATACCCAGATTAACAGTTTGTTTGCACATTCAGGGAGATACTCAGCGCAATTTATTGGAACTCAGCCATATGCTTACCTCAGTCAAATTGTCCCAATTTCAGCCAAGTCACTGACTCTATTCGTATCACTGGCAACGCTAGGAAATGAGCCAAGTCCCCAGGTAACCCTCCAGATCATATTTGTCAGTGCAGCAGGTGAAGAAATCAGTTCCATTCAAGAAAATATCACACCCGGAAATTTGCCGAACGTGCTCTTTCATACATGGTCTGAAATTTATAAAACAAGTACGGTTCCTTCTGGCACAGCCTCTGCTGTCATTATATTAAGTAAAGTTTCTTCTGGCACAGTATTAATAGACGACGTTTCATTGGCGCAAACCGGGGGTGACCCTGGCTCAACAGGAATTACAGGCCCCACGGGAGCGACGGGGCCCACGGGAGCGACAGGAGTAACCGGAGCAAGAGGGGCGACTGGAGCAACGGGAGTAACCGGAGCAACTGGTGTAACAGGCCCAACAGGACCAACCGGCGCAACAGGAGCAACAGGCGTAACGGGATCAAAAGGTGTAACTGGAGTAACTGGTGTAACCGGTCCAACAGGTGCAACCGGCTCAACCGGCCCAACGGGTCCAACAGGAGAAACCGGTTCAACAGGTGCAACGGGAGTAACAGGATCAACGGGGTCAACCGGAGCAACCGGTCCAACGGGGACAACAGGACCAACAGGACCAACAGGAGTAACGGGCTCAACCGGCGCAACAGGTGCAACAGGCTCAACCGGCGCAACAGGTGCAACAGGCTCAACCGGTCCAACTGGAACAACAGGAGCAACGGGATCAATCGGCTCAACAGGAGTAACGGGAGAAACCGGACCAACAGGATTAACAGGAGAAATCGGCCCAACGGGTCCAACTGGAATAACCGGGCTAACTGGAGTAACCGGAGCAACAGGCTCAACAGGAGCAACTGGCCCAACTGGTGCAACTGGAACAACCGGAGCAACCGGCCCAACGGGTCCAACAGGTGAAACGGGAGTAACAGGATTAACTGGTCTAACAGGTTCAACAGGAGCAACTGGTCCAACAGGAATAACAGGATCAACAGGCTCAACCGGAGTAACAGGATCAACTGGGACAACTGGAGCAACAGGGGTAACTGGCGTCACAGGAGTAATGGGGTCAACCGGAGCAACCGGAGTAACGGGAGAAACCGGCCCAACGGGTCCAACAGGTGAAACGGGAGTAACAGGATCAACTGGAGTAACGGGAGAAACCGGGCCGACAGGTTCAACTGGAATAACAGGCTCAACCGGGGCAACTGGTGTAACAGGCCCAACCGGAGCAACTGGTGTAACCGGAGCAACCGGGGCAACTGGAGTAACAGGATCAACAGGATCAACTGGAGCAGCAGGAGTAACTGGAGCAACTGGAGTAACAGGATCAACAGGATCAACCGGATCAACAGGTATAACGGGAGTAACAGGTTCAACAGGAATAACAGGATCAACGGGTGCAACCGGAGTAACCGGCGCAACTGGTCTAACCGGAATAACAGGTCCAACCGGAGCCACCGGATCAACAGGGGTAACTGGCGTCACAGGAGTAACGGGCTCAACCGGAGTAACCGGCTCAACCGGAGAAACCGGCCCAACCGGAGTAACCGGTGCAACGGGAGTAACTGGAGAAACCGGCCCAACGGGTCCAACCGGCTCAACCGGAGTAACCGGTGCAACGGGAGTAACGGGAGAAACCGGAGTAACGGGAGAAACCGGAGCAACCGGAGTAACTGGCCCAACAGGAGCAACAGGAATAACAGGATCAACTGGTACAACCGGAGCAACCGGCTCAACCGGAGAAACCGGCGTAACGGGTCCAACCGGTATAACCGGATCAACAGGTGTAACGGGAGTAACAGGTTCAACTGGTCCAACAGGAATAACAGGATCAACGGGTGCAACCGGAGCAACAGGACCGACTGGAACAACAGGAGAAACGGGAGCAACCGGCTCAACGGGTCCAACCGGCCCAACCGGAGTAACGGGATCAACCGGCGCAACAGGAATAACAGGATCAACTGGAGTAACTGGCCCAACGGGTGCAACAGGAGAAATCGGATCAACTGGTCCAACAGGAATAACAGGCTCAACCGGGCCAACCGGCTCAACCGGAGTAACAGGTCCAACCGGGGAAACTGGCCCAACTGGTGTAACTGGAACAACAGGAGCAACCGGCCCAACAGGAGCAACCGGCCCAACAGGAGCAACCGGCCCAACCGGAGTAACAGGATCAACTGGAGTAACAGGATCAACCGGCGCAACTGGAGAAACCGGAGTAACAGGAGCAACGGGCTCAACTGGTGCAACAGGATCAACAGGATCAACTGGTGCAACAGGATCAACAGGATCAACTGGTGCAACTGGATCAACTGGAACAACCGGAGAAATCGGCCCAACAGGCGCAACTGGAGCAACAGGGATAACCGGAGCCACTGGAGAAACCGGTTCAACGGGAACAACCGGAGTAACGGGAACAACCGGAGAAACTGGCCCAACTGGAGTAACGGGAGAAACCGGAACAACAGGATCAACAGGAGTAACGGGCTCAACCGGCCCAACGGGAACAACCGGAGTAACAGGCGTAACGGGTCCAACCGGAATAACAGGATCAACAGGTGTAACGGGAGTAACAGGTTCAACTGGTCTAACAGGTTCAACTGGTCCAACCGGAATAACAGGTTCAACTGGTCCAACCGGAATAACAGGATCAACTGGTTCAACCGGAGTAACCGGTCCAACCGGCGCCACCGGAGCAACAGGGGTAACTGGCGTCACAGGAGTAACAGGCTCAACCGGAGCAATCGGCCCAACCGGAGTAACCGGTCCAACCGGAGTAACAGGCTCAACCGGAGCAACCGGCCCAACCGGAGTAACCGGTCCAACCGGAGTAACAGGTGCAACGGGGACAACAGGACCAACTGGAACAACCGGAGTAACAGGTGTAACCGGCCCAACGGGATCGACTGGGCCGACAGGATCAACCGGAGTAACCGGCCCAACAGGCTCAACAGGAGTAACGGGCTCAACCGGAGAAACCGGTCCAACCGGAGTAACGGGCTCAACCGGAGAAACCGGTCCAACCGGAGTAACGGGCTCAACCGGAGAAACCGGTCCAACCGGAGTAACGGGCTCAACCGGAGAAACCGGTCCAACCGGAGTAACGGGCTCAACCGGAGAAACCGGTCCAACCGGAGAAACCGGCCCAACCGGAGTAACCGGTTCAACTGGAGCAACCGGCCCAACCGGAGTAACGGGATCAACTGGAGTAACAGGAGTAACCGGATCAACAGGATCAACAGGAACAACAGGATCAACAGGAGCAACAGGATCAACTGGAGCAACCGGATCAACAGGAGAAATCGGCCCAACGGGTCCAACGGGAATAACCGGTCCAACAGGAACAACAGGAGCAACAGGAGAAACTGGTGCAACGGGCTCAACCGGAGCAACAGGATCAACCGGATCAACAGGAGTAACAGGATCAACTGGGACAACTGGAGCAACAGGGGTAACTGGCGTCACAGGAGTAGCGGGGTCAACCGGAGCAACCGGAGTAACGGGAGAAACCGGAACAACGGGCCCAACAGGCTCAACCGGAGTAACTGGTGCAACTGGATCAACTGGAACAACCGGAGAAATCGGCCCAACCGGAGTAACAGGATCAACTGGAGCAACAGGTTCAACTGGAGTAACCGGAATAACGGGAGAAACCGGCTCAACGGGTCCAACCGGCCCAACGGGTGCAACAGGATCAACAGGCTCAACCGGAGCAACTGGCCCGACTGGTGCAACAGGGCCAACCGGAGTAACGGGAGAAACCGGATCAACTGGAGTAACGGGATCAACAGGCTCAACCGGAGTAACGGGATCAACCGGCGCAACAGGTGCAACCGGCCCAACAGGAATAACAGGCCCAATCGGAGAAACAGGAGTAACTGGAGTAACCGGTGCAACAGGAGAAATCGGATCAACTGGATCAACTGGAGTAACGGGAGAAACCGGGCCGACAGGTTCAACTGGAATAACAGGCTCAACCGGGCCAACCGGCTCAACAGGAGTAACCGGTCCAACGGGATCAACAGGAGAAACCGGTCCAACAGGAGTAACAGGATCACCGGGGACAACTGGAGCAACCGGGCCAACCGGCTCAACCGGAGCAACTGGCCCTACTGGTGTAACAGGCGCAACAGGAGCAACTGGTCCGACTGGTGTAACCGGACCAACCGGAGCAACGGGATCAACCGGCGAAACTGGAGCAACAGGAATAACAGGAACAATGGGTCCAACCGGCCCAACCGGAGTAACGGGATCAACCGGCGCAACAGGTGCAACCGGCCCAACAGGAATAACCGGCTCAACCGGAGCAACTGGCCCAACGGGATCGACCGGCCCAACGGGATCGACCGGCCCAACCGGAGAAACAGGAGTAACTGGAGTAACCGGTGCAACAGGAGAAATCGGATCAACTGGAGTAACGGGAGAAACCGGGCCGACAGGTTCAACTGGAATAACAGGCTCAACCGGGCCAACCGGCTCAACCGGAGCAACTGGCCCGACAGGTGTAACCGGCCCAACGGGGTCGACCGGGCCAACCGGCTTAACCGGATCAACTGGAGCAACCGGCTCAACAGGAGTAACCGGTCCAACGGGATTAACAGGAGAAACCGGGCCAACAGGAGTAACAGGATCACCGGGGACAACTGGAGCAACGGGTCCAACCGGAGCAACAGGCCCAACAGGATCAACTGGATCAACAGGAGCAACAGGATCAACAGGATCAACAGGATCAACAGGATCAACAGGATCAACAGGATCAACAGGATCAACAGGATCAACTGGATCAACAGGAGCAACAGGAATAACAGGATCAACCGGAGTAACCGGCCCAACTGGATCAACAGGAATAACCGGATCAACAGGAATAACCGGATCAACAGGTGCAACCGGCCCAACAGGAGTAACAGGCTCAACCGGAGTAACCGGCCCAACGGGGTCAACAGGTGCAACCGGTCCAACAGGTGCAACCGGAGTAACTGGAGAAACAGGATCAACAGGACCAACAGGAGAAATCGGTGCTTCTGGAGCAACAGGATCAACAGGATCAACAGGATCAACAGGATCAACAGGATCAACAGGATCAACAGGATCAACTGGATCAACAGGATCAACAGGATCAACTGGATCAACAGGAGCAACAGGAATAACAGGAGCAACCGGAGTAACCGGCCCAACTGGAGTAACTGGAACAACCGGCGCAACCGGCCCAACTGGATCAACAGGAGTAACCGGCGCAACCGGCCCAACGGGATCAACTGGAGCAACAGGCGCAACCGGAGTAACAGGCTCAACCGGTTCAACAGGCTCAACCGGAGTAACAGGCTCAACCGGTCCAACGGGGTCAACTGGATCAACCGGTCCAACGGGGTCAACTGGATCAACCGGCCCAACGGGGTCAACTGGATCAACCGGCCCAACGGGGTCAACTGGATCAACCGGCCCAACGGGGTCAACTGGTGCAACCGGCCCAACTGGATCAACTGGATCAACAGGAGCAACAGGAATAACAGGATCAACCGGAGTAACCGGCCCAACTGGATCAACAGGAATAACCGGATCAACAGGAATAACCGGATCAACAGGTGCAACCGGCCCAACAGGAGTAACAGGCTCAACCGGAGTAACCGGCCCAACAGGCTCAACAGGCAGTACACCGACCTTGCTCTTCACAAGAACCAACGGGCCGCTCACTGTTTACCCGCCATTAAATACAGAAATTCCTGTTGCTACGCTGGCAATCCCAGTTAATGCTTTGCAGAATATAAAGCTGGATTATTCAGTCAGCGTCGAGGTAACATCTACAGCCAATTCAAACTTTGTCTTTGAAATAAGATTATATAGGGGAGCAGTACAGATTCATACAAGACTTTTGTCGCGATCTATTATTAGCGCAACTACTGAAAGGTTTCCGATTGCTGATACTACAGTAGATACAGCTCCGACCGCAGGAACAAACACGTACCAGCTGAGAGTTGTTTTCACAACTGCTAGTAATATAACAACAGCAACAGCTCTCAATATTGATTTTAACAGCATTAGTTTTCCGACAACCTCATGAAAATAGCAAACTGATATTTTAAAGGTGAAAGGCCTGACTGATATACGGTCGGGTCTTTTTTCTGTAAATGCTGTGCAGCATGCAAACTTAAAGACCAGTTGATATTTTTAAAGGGAATTTTGAAACACCATTTGTCTTTGTGAAAATATTATGCAAGAAGAGGTGGTGTAATGAGAAAAGGAGATACTTGGTATAGCAGATGTGATTCTTGGGATTGCGACTGCCGGCATTGTAATGATTGTTGCTGTCATTCTCAACATAAAAGAAGAAATCAAAGGCGCAGCTATCATAATCGGGCACATTGCTGTGAAGGATGCTGTTGCGAAAACTCTTGCTGTCATGAAAGATGGTGTCCGTGCTGTCATCCGAATCATTATCATGGAAGAGGAGAGACTGGGGCAACGGGGCTGACTGGAGCCACCGGAGTAACAGGAGCCACCGGAGTAACGGGAGCGACTGGAGACCCGGGTGCCACTGGTCCCACTGGAGCCACAGGAGTAACTGGTCCAACAGGAGATCCAGGAGTAACCGGAACGACTGGAGTAACGGGTGCCACAGGGATAACAGGAGTCACCGGAGCAACAGGAATAACTGGTGCGACGGGAGCCATGGGAATCACCGGAGCCACCGGGGTAACCGGCGTCACAGGAGCAACAGGCGTCACAGGAGTAACGGGTGCAACAGGAGTAACGGGAGCGACTGGAGACCCGGGTGCCACCGGTCCCACTGGAGCCACAGGAATCACCGGAGCCACCGGATCAACAGGAGTAACAGGAGCCACCGGGGTAACGGGAGCCACCGGAGCCACCGGAGCCACCGGAGTAACAGGAGATACCGGAACAACAGGAATCACCGGCGCCACAGGAGCAACCGGAGTAACCGGAACGACCGGCGCAACCGGATCAACAGGGGTAACCGGAGCCACGGGAGTAACGGGCTCGACCGGAGATACTGGAACGACCGGAGTAACGGGTGCAACAGGAGCCACGGGAATCACCGGCGCAACCGGATCAACAGGGGTAACTGGCGTCACAGGAGTAACGGGAGTAACGGGAGCCACGGGAGTAACGGGCTCGACCGGAGATACTGGATCAACAGGGGTAACCGGAGCCACGGGAATCACCGGCGTCACAGGAGTAACAGGAGATACCGGAGCCACGGGAGTAACGGGTGCCACTGGAACGACCGGCGCAACCGGATCAACAGGGGTAACGGGCGTCACAGGAGTAACGGGAGCAACCGGAGCCACGGGAGTAACGGGCTCGACCGGAGATACTGGATCAACAGGGGTAACCGGAGCCACGGGAATCACCGGCGCCACCGGAGCAACAGGGGTAACCGGCGTCACAGGAGTAACAGGCGCCACGGGAATCACCGGAGCCACGGGAATCACCGGAGCCACGGGAGTAACGGGTTCGACCGGAGATACTGGAGCCACTGGATCAACAGGGGTAACTGGCGCCACAGGAGTAACGGGTGCAACCGGAGTAACCGGAACGACCGGAGCCACTGGAGCCACCGGAGCAGGCGCGATCATTCCTTATGCTTCAGGCCTTCCAACTGCCGTGACCACCATTGCCGGCGGATTAATCGGAACGGTGAGCCTTGTCGGGTTCGGCAGTTCTGTGACGGGCGTCAATGTCGGAGGAGGAGGTGCAATTGATCTTACCGGGGCCGGAGGGACTCTGCTGAACTTTGCTTTTTCTGCTCCGAGAAGCGGAACCATTACATCAATTGCCGCCTATTTCAGTACAACCGCAGCATTGTCACTTGTCGGCTCGACTGTCACGATAACTGCACAATTATACAGTTCAACTGTGCCGAACAATACGTTCACACCGATTCCCGGAGCATCTGTCACCTTGGCTCCTGCCCTTACCGGCGTATTATCCATCGGCAGCATCAGCAATGGAATCACTACAGGGCTGAACATTGCGGTAACTCCTCAAACCCGGCTGTTAATGGTATTCTCCGCCACTGCGACAGGTCTTTCTCTTATTAATACAGTGGCGGGATATGCAAGCGCGGGAGTTACGATTTCTTAAGTGAAAACGGCCAGACTGGTGTGAATCATCTAAGCTTGGAGAAGGTATCACTTTTTCTTCAAGCTTTTTTGTTTTTTCGTCTTTCTGAGTAAATAAAGGCTGACGGGAATTTCCCGACAGCCGGCAGAAGTATTTCATCCTTCTGAAGTTAATCAGTATCTTAAACAGATGAAGACGTTTTTAATGAGTTTGAATCATCCGTTGTGCCGGTGATGTGAATCATCATCGAAACCGCGGTGCCTGCATCCGGTGTGCTCTCAATAGTCAATTCACTTCCGCAAAAATGCTTCAGCCGCCGATTGATATTTTTCAGGCCGACACTGCGGTCAACATGGGAAGACAATATATCTTTTTGTATATCCGGCATGATGCCGGTTCCATTATCCTCCACTTTAATTAAATATGTGTTTTCGCTTTGTTTTTTTGCCGTCAGCTTTACCCATCCGCCGCCTCTTTTCTTGCTGATCCCGTGATGAACGGCGTTTTCCACCAATGGCTGTATCATTAAAGGCGGAAGGCTGAAGTCCATGTCCTCATCGATGTCAAAAAGGATTTCCAGCCGCTTGCCGAAGCGTGTTTTTTCGATAGCCAGATACGACGTAATGATAGAAAGTTCGTTTTTGAATGAGCTGATGTCCGAAGTATTTTGAAAATCAAAACTCATTCTTAAATAGTTTGTAAATGCAGCAGTGGTTTCCCGTGCTTTTTCAATATCCAAATGACTAAGCGCGATAATCGTATTTAATACATTGTAAAGAAAGTGAGGCTTGATCTGCGACTGAAGAAATGCCATTTCCAAATTTGTGGCTTGGTGAGCCGTATGCTTCATCAAAATTAAATTTTTAATACGCGCGGTGAATTCAGAGTAATGATAAGGCTTCTGTAAAATATCATTTGCACCGACATGAAAAGCCTTGTATTTGTCATGGCTGATTATGGCTGCCGTAACGATAAGAACCGGCAGCTCGACCATACTGAATCTTTCGCGGATATTTGTGCAGACTTCAAATCCCGTCATGTCGGGCATCATCAAGTCTAATATCACCAAATCAAGCTTCGAGGAAGAGACAGCTTGAAGCGCTTCTTTTCCGCTTTTTACTGCGATTACGTTATAAGGAACACCTTCAAGCATATCAGTTAAAATTTTTAAACTCTCGATGTTATCGTCGACTATCAGAATTGTCGGAGCATCGATTTTTTTTGAGTGATAAGGCGTTCTCAAAGAAATATCCGGCATTTTCTGTCCGGGCTGCGATTTAGGAAGTCCGATCTTTGCTTCCGGTAAAGAATCAATTTGAGCGGCGGGTAATGTAAAATGAAATGCTGAACCTTTCGCCTCTTCCGACTCTGCCCAGATGTCCCCGTTTTGGAGCTTGACGAGCTGTTTCACAATACTTAAACCTAAACCCGTTCCATCCTCGTTATTTCCTCCCGCTTGCTGAAAAGAATCAAAAATGGTTTCAAGATCAGCTTCAGGAATGCCGCTGCCGGTATCGGCCACGGTTATTTGAATCATGCTGTTATTCAGGCTTTCGGCAGAAAGAATAATTTTCCCCTCGGATGTATACTTGATTGCATTTTCAACAAGATTCGTTAAGATTTGCCGAAATCGGTTTTCATCTGCAAGCACAAAGGGGAGATCGTCCGGTACATGATTAAGAATGTCGAGATTTTTATGCTTGGACAAAAGCCGGTAGAAGTTCATCTCACTGCATATTGCGGCATGCACATCAACAGGAACAGGACGAATCTGCAGCAGACCCTGCTTCATTTTTTCCAAATCAAGAATATCATTTACGAGATTGGAAAGTCTGTAGCCCATCCTGATGATCAGCTGCATGTTTTCTTTCTCTTCCTCTATCGTCTTCTTTTTTCTGCCGGCTACAAGCGTCTGGCATATATTAATAATGCTGTTCAGCGGCGTTTTGAATTCGTGTGAAGTTTTGGCGATAAATTCATCTTTCAGCTGGTTCATTTTGACTAATTTACGTGAGAGGACTTCATTGTCCCGGAAAGCCCCGGCGAATTGCTGCGCCATCAGAAGAACCAGTGCCAATAAAGCAATGACTGTCGGCAATGAATAAATCGAATTAAAAGAAACAGCCGTTCTGCCGCTGTAAGCTGAAATTGTCGTAAGAATCACAAAGGCGCTCATTGAAACAGATGCCAGCGTAAGGTACATGCTTCCTTTTATCTTCCGTATGGCAGCAATCGTAAAAATATATGTAATATAAAACAAAGTCGTAACGGCAAGGACCGAATGTAAAATGTAAGAGAGGTGGTCAATAAAACTTACAGACATAAAATCAGTGACCAAGATGATCCCCGAAAAAGCAGTTAAAATGGTTATTGTCGTTTTTGACACAATTTCTCTGTATGCATAAAAGAGATAGAGAAAAACCGCAATGCTGACAAGCACGGAAGAGGTGCTGCGCAACAAATTCAGCAATGAAAATGATATAGACGGAAAGATGAGAAAGATCATTCTTTCTTTTCCGATCATAAGAATAATCGCAGAAAAAAGCAGACACATCACAGAAAAGAACAATAAATGTTTAGCCTTTGTTCTTTGCAGAAAAAAACCGAGAAAATATAAACCGGTAATGAAAAAAGCCGTGATCATAATGGAATCATTAAGAAAGGAAATTTGATTTTCGCGTATAATTTGTTCTTGAGTCCCAAACGTTATCGGTTTTGCGATCCCCCAGCCAGGCACTTTTCCGAAATTCGAAAATTGCAGGACAAGTTCATTATCACCCTTGTGAAGCATGAAAAAGCAAGTATACGGTTTGTTCTGAGCCTCAAAATCAGCTTTCTCTGAAGGGCTGCCGCTCTGTCCGATCAATTGTCCATTAAGATAAAGGCGGTTTGAACTGTAGATAAAAGATGTGCTGATTCCGAAAACCTGATTCTCTTTATTTGAGCGGATTGTCAGTTTGTACGTTCCGTAATCCGTATCGGCTGTTTTTCTGAACAGCTTCACATTGACAGGGACATCAACGAGTACAGGTTTTTTTCCTTTTTCTGAATGAAGATCCCGCGGTGACAGCATTTGATTTGGATACAGAAACCACTTCCCATTCAGCTGGACATTCCCGTCCTTATGAAAATCCCAATTCTTCAGATTGATCACTCCCTGTTCTGCTTTAGGGAGAGTTGTTCCGGAGAAATGATCCATGGCTATAAAAATGATAAAGAAGGCAGCGTAGCCGCAAATAATCGAAATAGAAATGAATTTTTCTTTCACATCATTACTCCTTTATCCCATTCAGGGTCATTCTATTATCCTATTCAATGTATAAATATTGTAATCCTAAACTTCATAAAACAACAAGAGAAAGAAAAAGAATCCAACTATATAGGGCGTTGGGCATGGTATAATTGAAATTATTTTCAGATATCTATATTGACGGGTGGGATGCGTTTTGAAAGCGATAATTGTGGATGACGAGGAATTGGCATTGCTTCATTTTAATCATATGCTTGAGCGGACAAACGCCTTTCAATCTATTTTAATGTTTCAAGATCCGGCGGACGTTCTGGAGTATTCGGGGCTTTCAGCAGCTGATGCGGTGTTTCTTGACATTGAAATGCCCGGGATAAACGGTATTGAGCTTGCTGAATCAATTCAGGCAATTAATGAAAATATTCAAATTATTTTTATCACCGCTTATAATGAATTCGCTATAAAAGCGTTTGAGTTAAATGCTGTTGATTATCTTTTAAAACCGGTTGACAATGCCAGGCTGCTGACAACCGTTGAGCGAATCCGAATGAATAAAAAGCTCAGGACGGCAGACGAAAACACCGGGACGGATTATTTTATACAATGTTTTGGAAACCTGGACTTTTATCAATCGTTAAATGGTGTCAAAACATACATAACAGTCAAGTGGAGAACATCCAAAGCGCGTGAACTGTATGCATTTTTACTTCTTAATCAAGGGCGCACGGTCAGTAAAGACATGCTGATTGAGATGTTTTGGCCTGCTTATGAAGTTTCAAAAGCGAGCACTCAGCTCTACTCGACAATATATCAGATACGGAAATTAATCAGTCAGCTTCCCTTCAGCCAATCCATAGAAAATACCGATATAGGATATATTCTTCGGCTTTCAGGGGTAAAGGTTGATACAGTTGACTGGGAAAATACATTAAAAGAAGCTCCCCCGCTCAGTCAAGCCGCATTAACCCGGCACATGGACATTGTCATGTCATATGAGAACCATTATCTGATGGAGAATGGCTACCTGTGGGCGGAGCCGGAAAAAACACGTCTGGCGCATCTGTGGCTCAGCAAGGCGTACGAACTGATTGATTTTCTCATTCAAGAAAAGAACGAGCATCAAGCAATGGACGTTTGCCTGCAGGTCGAGAAAATAGAGCCCCGTGACGATAAAATTATACAATACAAACTGCAGTTATTTAATCAATTGGGAAAAGTAGAAGAGGCGATAAAAGAATATGAACGCTATAAACAAGTGAAGGACTGGACCGGCTGATGCCGGTCTTTTTTTGTGCGTTATTTCTGAAATGATCCTATGTACAGAATTTGTATAGGTCGATTTCATACAATGTAGTTTGGTTCGGATAAGGAGAATCCCATGCTTACGGGCTTGTTCGAACGTAAGTCTATATAAAAGGGGAGGAATAAGACATTGGGAGTGAGGAACTTTTCGTTCAGCCCGCAAAAAAGCAAAAGGCTGAGAACAGCATTGATCACATGCTTCACGCTGTTTTTCATCTTCAGCCAAGTTGTCAGCTTTACTCCGATCGCAGCCGCTTCCGGATCGCAGCTAAGCGAGAGCGGATTCTTTGATTCAGTCACGGTCAAAGACGGCAAACATCAGACCGTTGACGGATCAAAAGGCAGTGAGCCGGCTTTAGCACCGAAAGATGAAGTGACACTGACATACGAATGGTCTCTGAAAAACAAGGAAGATGCAAGTGACCGAAATATCACCTTAAAGATCCCTGAAAGTTTTACATTAGATAACGATATCGAAGGTGAGCTGAAATCAGCTGATCGGGTGATCGGTATATATAAAGCTGAAGCAAAAAGCAGCACTCTTGAGGTGAAAGTGAACAAGGAAAAGGCGGAGGCCGATGATGTCAAAGGCTCCATTACACTGCCGGCGAAGTTTACACCTGACGTAACAGATAAAACGAAAACGGCAAAAGCTCTTTTTCAACTGGACGCCGGCAAGACCCAGCAGGTGATCATACCTGTGAAGAAAGATGAGACAACGAATTCCGAAACAGAAAAAAACACCTCTTCAAAACCTGCTGAACCTCAGGAAGAAGCAGAGAAAAAGTCAACATCTGCAGACAGCAGGGATAAGAAAGAACAGACAACGAAATCAAGCCCTTCTGCTGAACGCAATCAATCAAAAATGGTGATTTCAAGCAAATCTGCTGTTAAAAGTCTTCAATCAGGCGGAAGCCAGATTACGCAAAATATTTTAACTGATGTGAAATTGACGGATGAAAAAGGAAAACCATTTGACAAAAACAACCGTGCGAATACGAATTCTCCGGCAAATATCACCATTCAATGGGCGATCCCGAATGAGCTGGGGAAAACAATAAACGACGGTGATCGATATGAATTTGACCTGCCTAAAGAATTTATCATGCACAATGACATTACGAACCAGCCATTGACCAACGGCGACATGACGTACGGAACTTTTTCCATTAATACGAGCGGCCATGTCATCATGACGTTTAACGGCGAGGTAAAAGAAGATTTTAATGTCAAAGGGTCATTGTATGTAAACACCCAATTCAATCAGAAAGAAATAAAAGGGTCAACCACACAAAAGATTAAGTTTCCGGTTAACTCTGATACCCCGGAAGTAACGGTTTATTTTAAACCGAATGTCACTAAAACCATTGATAAATCAGGGTCATTGGATAAAGGCATTAACCCCGGAAAGGTAACGTGGACGGTTGATCTTAATAAAAAGGAAGAAGAAGTCAAAAATGCGAAATTGACGGAAAGTCTTCCGGACGGTTTGACCTTCCGCTCTGTGAAAGTGTATGAACTCGATGTGAATATTGACGGCTCGGTGAGTCAAGGAAGTGAGATAACGTCAGGCTATACCGTCGACGACAAAGGAAATGTCACATTCGCCGGGACGATTGATTCAGCCTATCGGCTCATCTATGACACAGTTATTGATGACGATGCAAAGCCTGCTAAAGGCGGAAATATCACGCTGACAAACAAGGCGGCATTCAGCGGGGATAATGCGGAGCCGATTTCTGCGGAAGCCTCCGTAACGGCGGGCTACGGAAAAATGATTGAAAAATCTTCGACCGGTTATAAAGGGGAAACCCAAACGTTCAGCTGGGCTGTTATGTACAATTACGGTGAGAAAAAGATTGATCAATCCAAAGCCGGCATCAAGGATACGTTCGGATCAGACGATCTGCACCTTGTTCCCGGATCTTTGAAAGTCCTTCCGATTACATTCAGCCAAAACGGCAGCGAACAAGAAGGCGCCCCATTAAAAGAAGGCGGGGATTATACGCTGACTGATAACGGGAACGGCTTTGAGATCAAATCAGGAGCATATAAGATCATTTATCAATCTCAAGTCAACGATGGGGTCATTATTGACAGTCCTGTCAAATACACCAACACAGCAGTTACAGATACGGGGGAATCAAAGGAAACTCCGGGGACAGCCATTCAGCAGAATCTGATCAAAAATTATTCAAACGCAGACTATGAGAAGAAGACGGTTGATTGGACAATCACAATCAATAAAAACCGTTACACAATGAAAGACTGGACTCTGGATGATCAATTCACCAGCGGAGGTCTGGCGCTCATTGATGATTCATTTCACATGCAAGATACGACTGAGAACAAAACGCTGAAAGAAGGAACAGATTATACAATAACAAAAAAACCCGGAAATCAAGGCTTTACAATAGCATTGATCGGGGATTACGCAGAAACAAACAGTCAGTTTAAGATCACGTATACGACAAAATTCAACACTGACTTTTCTAATGAAAACATCAAGAATACGGCGGAGTCGACATGGACCGATCAAAATGGCGGCAAACGCACAAATAAGGAATCGAGCGGCTTCACACCGAACAATCAGACTTCCCATAACGGATTCAAAAACGGCTCATACAACGCCGTTTCAAAAGAAATCACATGGAAAGTCGGCATCAATTACAATGGCGAACCTTCAAAGAATCCTTATATAAAAGATACGCTAACAGATGGTCAGCAATTTTTGCACGGGTCGGTTGCCGTCAAAAAGTACACCATCAGTAAAAACGGTTCCATCACTGAAGGAGAGGCGCTGGATCCTTCGAAATACGAAGTGGAAGAACCGTCAGACGGCAACAAAAATACATTAACCGTACATCTTAAAACAGAGGACTCTGTACCATATCTGATTGAATTCAAAACGTCACTGAAAGGTCAGGTCATTAAACAGAATCAATACACAAACAAAGCAGAGTACTATAATGATGACCATGCAGACCGAACGTTGACGGGTTCAGTATCAATCGCAAACGGCGGAAACCTGGTTTCTAAAGGCGGTAAACAGAGCGGGAACTATATCGATTGGAACATCAATGTCAATGCCAGCCAATCGACACTGGATGACGTAAAAGTCAAAGACACCCCAGATGAGAACCAAATAATAGATGAAGATTCTTTTAAAGTATATCAAGCAAAATATGATGAGAACGGCGTTATGAAAGACAGCAGTGGAAACCTTGCTGCGGGTGATGTGCAGCTTGAGAAAGATAAGGACTATAAATTAGATGTTAAAACCGACAATGCCACCGGTGAACAATCATTTGTCCTCACCTTTACAGGCAGCTATAAACAAATAGACCGTGCGTATGTCATACAATATCGTTCTCTCATTAATATTTCCGGCAGCAGCGGTCAGGTCAACAACAAAGTATCAATATCAGGGACAAGTGTTAAGGAGCAGACCCAGGAGAATAACAGCTCAGTGCTTGTCGCCATTTCAAGCGGCGGCGGTTCAGGATCAGGAGAGAAGGGAAGCATGACGATATCCAAAACAGGATCAGACGGTGCATCTCTTCCGGGAGCAGATTTTCAATTATGGTCTAAAGACGGCAAGCAGCTGCTGCGTTCAGGCACAACAGATGAAGCCGGTAAACTTACGTTTGGGAATATCCGTTACGGAACCTACGTACTGAAAGAAATAAAAGCGCCGGACGGCTACACCATCAGCGACGCCTATGTAAACGGGGTCCTTGTAACGGTCGACAGTAAATCCTCCGGGGCGGGTGCTCCCTACAAAGTCATAAATCAAAAAAATAAGGTGACGCTTATCAAAAAAGACGAAAACAACAATCCTTTGGCTGGTGCCGTATTTAAGCTGGAGAAAAAATCAAGCGACGGTACCTATACATTAATAAGAAGTAATATTGAAAGCGATAAAAACGGGAAGGTTGAAATAAACGGTTTGCCAGCGGGGTACTACCGACTGATGGAGACGAAAGCTCCTTCAGGGTTTATCGTGAACACAAAAGCGATTCACTTCTCAGTCGCAAAGAACGAAAAGAATCAAGTGCCTGATGTTGAATTGGGATCAATGGTTAATTATCAAGGAAAAGCCGCTTTAACGAAGGAAGATGCGGAAGGCCGGAAGCTTGAAGGTGCAGTCTTCAAAATCATCGACAAGGAAGGAAAAACGGTTCAGAAAGATCTGGTTTCAGATCAGGACGGCAAAGTAGAGACTTCCGGACTTGCACCCGGACATTACGCCTTCATTGAAACAAAAGCGCCAGCCGGTTATGTGTTAAACACGGAGAAAAAAGAATTTACCATCTCAGAATCGGCAGAAGGAAAGCCGAAGCCGTCTGACGCAGGAACGGCCGTCAACTATAAAGGCTCTGTTCAGCTGACGAAGGAAGATGCGGAAGGCCGGAAACTTGAAGGTGCAGTCTTCCAGATTATCGATCAGGATGGAAAAACAGTTCAAAAAGATCTGGTTTCAGATCAGGACGGAAAAGTAGAAACATCCGGACTTGCACCGGGGCGTTACGCCTTCATCGAAACAAAAGCGCCAGCCGGTTATGTGTTAAATACGGAGAAAGTGGAGTTTACGATCTCAGAATCAGCAGAAGGAAAGCCGAAGCCGTCTGACGCAGGAACGGCCGTCAACTATAAAGGCTCTGTTCAGCTGACGAAGGAAGATGCGGAAGGCCGGAAACTTGAAGGTGCAGTCTTCCAGATTATCGATCAGGATGGAAAAACAGTTCAAAAAGATCTGGTTTCAGATCAGGACGGAAAAGTAGAAACATCCGGACTTGCACCGGGGCACTACGCTTTTATCGAAACAAAAGCGCCAGCCGGTTATGTGTTAAATACGGAGAAAGTGGAGTTTACGATCTCAGAATCGGCGGAAGGAAAGCCGAAGCCGTCTGACGCAGGAACGGCCGTCAACTACAAAGGCTCTGTCCAGCTGGTCAAGAAGGATCAAGACGGAAATGTTTTAGACGGTGCAGTATTCAAAATCACTGACAGTGATGGAAAAACTGTAAGAGACGATCTGATGACAAAAGAAGGCGGCAAGATTGACGCCGACGGTTTGGCACCGGGAAGCTATCAATTTGTTGAAAAACAAGCACCGGATGGTTATCTGCTGTCAACAACACCTGTGCCGTTTACGATTAAGGCTGAGAACAGCGGAAAACCGGATCAGGCTGTCCTGACTGCAGTTAACATCAAGAACAGTGTTGTTCTCACAAAATTCGATCAAGACGACAAACGGAAAGTCCTGAAAGATGCAGAGTTCAAACTGACAGATGCAAACGGCAAAGTGCTGACAGAGGGTCTGACTACAGATCAGCACGGGCGGATTATTGTGCGGGGACTGAAAGCGGGCGAATATCAATTTATCGAAACAAAAGCGCCTGAACTTTACAGTTTGGATCAAACGCCAATATCATTCAAGGTTACAAATACCGACATAAAACCAATCGAAATCAGTGCGAAGAACAAATTAACACCTGGCGATGTAACACTGACAAAAGTGGATCATGACGATAAAAATAAGGTGTTAGAGGGTGCTGAATTCAAGATAACAGATTCCGGCGGACATCCGGTAAACACCGGCGGAACCAGCGAAAAACGGCCGGCGTTATGGAAAACGGATAAAAAGGGACAGTTTACGGTGAAAGGTTTAGCCCCGGGACAGTACCGATTTATCGAAACAAAAGCGCCTGACGGCTATCAGCTGAACGAAAAACCAATTGAATTCACAATTGAAAAAGGACAGTCAAAAGCTGTTGAAGTTGTCGTTTCGAATAAGAAATTAAAAAATCCCGCACTTGGGAAAGACACACCGAATCATCAAACGAAGCAAGGCGGGCATCACCCTGATACCAATGGTAATGCCAATCATCCGGATACAGGCAAAAGCCTGCCGAAAACCGGTGATACGGACGGTATGATGCAGGTGACGGCCGGTATTCTGCTGCTCTTAGCCGGCGGAGCCGCGGCTCTTGTATCAAGAAAGAAGAAGGCAAGAAATAGATAGACGTTACCGCACCTGATCATGTAAGAATCGATCAGGTGCTTTTTTAAAACGAAAGTCATTTCACAACAAGTACCCATCCCGTATTATGTACAAGAAAGGAATTTTCTTCATGTTTAAAAAAACGATCATTGCTGTTCTGATTCTATCCGGGCTGCTTCTTGTCACCTCTCCTCTCATGAAAGGGTGCCTTATCGCTTACCTCAGTAAAAGCCATAGTGAAGCTGAATTGACCGCAGAACAGGCGCGGAAAAACAACATGAAAAAAGCGGATTATGCATTTGATTCAATTCATCCTCCCGGTTTTAGGGAAACCGTTCAGTCGAGTTTTAACCGCAAACCGAAACCGATAATCGGACGGATCACCATCAGCAGCGTCAATTTGGAGCTCCCGATTTTAAAAGGCACAACCAATGAAAACCTGCTGATCGGCGCGGCAACTATGCGGCCGGATCAGAAAATGGGAGAGGGAAACTACCCGTTGGCTGGTCACCATCTGAGGCAGGAGAACCTATTGTTCGGCCCTCTTTTACACATAAAAAAAGGCGCGCAAATCGTAATTACCGATTTTAGAAAAGACTATATTTATTCTGTAACATCAAAAAGCACGATTTCAGAAATAGAAGCAAACATAATTCAGGAGACAAAAGAAAAAGAGATTACTTTAATCACATGTGACAAAGCGGTAAATACCGAAGGACGTCTGGCCGTCAAAGGAAAGTTGATTGATATTGCCGGTCATTCAAATGTATCTCAGCCATCTTAGAGAATCATTCTGTCAACTGGATATACGTCAGTAATTAAACTTCCCGAGACTGGCTTCTGTCAGTCTCTTTTTTGCACAGCGGTTATAAAAAGGTCGTCCTGCTTATCTCTCTTGAGGAAAATGATACCTATCGCACTTTTTTACAGGAATTACAAGAGAAAAAGATCACGAAAATTCATAAAAATGAGAAATAAAGATTTGAAAAGTGGTATCATTTTAGGAGGAAAGGACGGCTGGTGCTGTGTTGGAAGAGAAGCGGTTTTATGTCTCTCTGCAAATGAAAATAGCCGGATTAATCACGGCTTTATTAATACTTGTCATCGGAACGCTCACCGTTATATTTGCTTTTCAGCAATTAAATGAAGGGCAGAAGCAGGCTGAACAGCTGGCGGTGCAAACAGCAAAAACCATTTCTTACATGCCGCCTGTAAAAGAGGCATTCCGGCTTGCGGACGAAGGTGCTTTTACAAAGTTAGACGTCATTGAACAAATGAAAGAACAGGCAGGTGCGCACGCCGTCTACATTACTGATCAAAAAGGGCATGTTGCATTTCATTCGGCCCGCAGCAGCATCCCAAAAGAAAATCAAAATCTGCAAAATAAAACCGTTATGTTCGGCGGATCTCCGGTTTCCGATGGAATGAAAGCCGTCCGGGGAAGCGCGCCGGTTATTCTGGATGAAAAAAATCATAACGAAGTCGTCGGAACGGTGACAGTCGAGTTTTTACAAGATGAGATAGAAAAAGATATGAAAGCGCATCTGCGGCATTTGGGCTATTTTGCATGTTTGGTATTTCTTATCGGTATCGGGGGAGCGGCGGCACTCGCAAAAAGCATCCGTAAAGATACACTCGGCCTTGAACCGCATGAAATTGCAGCGCTGTATCGGGAGCGCAATGCGATGCTCCTTGCGATTAAAGAAGGAATTATCGCCGTAAACAAAGAGGGCGCGATAACGATGATGAATTTATCCGCGGCTGATATGCTGCATCTTCCGGAGCCGATGATCGGAAGGCATATAAAAGAAATCATGCCCGGCGCAAAGCTCATGCCGGTTTTGTCAGGGGGAGAAGTGCCGCCGAATGTTGAGGTGCGTGCCGGAGATAAAGTATTCATCTTAAACGTGAAAGAAATGAGGCAGGCCGGGCAAGTATACGGAGCGGTCATAAGCTTCCGCGAAAAAACGGAGCTCAAAAAGCTGATTAACAAGCTGACCGAAATGAAAAAATACTCGGAGGATCTGCGGGCGCAAACGCATGAATTCTCGAATAAGCTTTACGCGATACTCGGTCTGTTAGAGCTGGGAGAATACGAGGAAGCCATTGAACTGATTAAAGAAGAGTATGCCATCCAAAATGAACAGCATGAAATCCTATTTCAAAACATTCATTCCCAGCGTGTTCAGGCCATACTATTAGGAAAAATGGGAAAAGCCTCTGAGAAAAAAGTGAAGCTCTCGATAGATGAAAACAGCTTTTTAGAGTCGCTGCCGGAGCATGTGGGTTCATCCCAGCTCATTACGATCATCGGAAATCTTATTGATAACGCTTTTGACGCCGTCGCCGAAAAAGAGAAAAAAGAGGTTGCCTTTTTTATGACCGATATCGGCAGGGATATCGTCATAGAAGTGGCGGACTCAGGGGACGGCGTGCCTCAGGAAAAAACAGGAACGATATTTGAAAAGGGATACTCTTCAAAGGGGACAAGGAGAGGATACGGCTTAGCCAATCTGAAGGAAGCCGTCAGTGAATTGCAGGGATGGATAGAGATTTCACAGCAAAAGAGCGGCGGTGCCGTATTTACGGTGTTTATACCGAAAGAAAGGCCAAAGGGGGAATCCGTGTGATTAACATCGCGATTGCAGAGGACGACTTTCGAATAGCGCAAATCCATGAAAAATTTATCGAACATCTGGATGGGTTCAATGTCATCGGCAAAGCAATCAACGCCAAAGACACCTTATCTCTGCTTGAGAAACAGCAGCCTGATCTGCTGCTATTGGATATTTATATGCCGGATGAGCTGGGAACAGATCTGCTCCCGCTCATCCGCCGCCGTTTTCCTTCCGTTGATATCATTATTATTACGGCTTCTGCTGAAACAAGGCTGCTGCAGGAAGCGCTCAGATCAGGCGTTTCCCACTATGTCATAAAACCGGTTTCGGCACGTAAATTTACAGATGTGCTTTTGCAGTACCGTGAAAAAAGAGAATGGCTGCACTCACAGCCGGAGCTGAGCCAATCCGTAATCGACATGTTTTTCGGAAGCAGTCAGAAAGAACAAAAACAGCTCAGTGATCTGCCGACAGGCATTAACTCTATTACCCTTCAAAAAATCAAAAACGCGCTCCGGACTGCCCAAAAAGGGATGACGGCTGAAGAGCTGGGCGAAAAAATGGGCGCCTCCAGAACAACGGCGCGGCGCTACGCCGAGTTTCTCGTTTCTCGGGAAGAAGCGCTCGCTGAATTAGAATACGGCATTATCGGCAGGCCGGAACGAAAATATTATTTAGCACATGAATAAGGGATGGGAGAAATGAAGCGGTTTGGAGTGCTTCTTATTATGCTTGCGGCGCTGGTTTCTTTGGACGGACGGCAGATGGCGGGCATCCGCTCAGCCGGGGGACCGATTGAAATTGTCGTACCCGCAGCGCCTCAAGGGGGCTGGGATGTAACGGCAAAGGCTTTGCAATCAGTAATAGAGCGGAAACATATTTTGGGACGGCCTGTAAAGATCGTCTATAAGCCCGGCGGAGGCGGAGACAGCGGGTGGAAATACGTGAATGAACGAAAAACGGATGTCATCAGTATGAATTCAAGCCTGCTGTTAAGCAATGAAATCTTGGGCCAAAGCCGGCTGAAGGCAGCTGATTTTACGCCCTTGGCCATTATCGCAAAAGAGTGGCAGACTGTCGCTCTTCCGAAAAATTCAAAGATAAAAAGTGGGAAGCAGCTGCTCGGTGCTATTAAAACACATCCGGGCGGCATAAAAATCGGATTTGCGCCAGGTCTTGGAAATGATGACCAGCTCTCCTTTGCGAGAGCCGCGGAAATGGCCGGAATTTCTCCGTTTGATATCCGCTTTTTTCAATACGGGAGCAGCAATGAGGTTATTGAAGCGCTTATCAGTCACGATATAGATGCCGCCTCAATGACCATTTCAGAAGCGAGAGCCGCCTATCAGAAGGGAAAAATCACATTAGCGGCCGTTACTTCTGACAAAAGGCTCTCCGGCTTTAGCGATGTCCCGACCTGGAAAGAGCAAGGGGTGCCGTTTGTCTTTGCGCACTGGAGGGGCATCATGGGGCCGAAAGACATGACCGAAGGCGAGATCGCTTATTGGGATCAGGCTTTGAAACAGATTACCTCATCCGCGGAGTGGAAGCAAATGATGAAAAAACGGGATTGGGAGAGCTTTTATAAAAACAGCAGCGGCGCAAAACGCTTTTTAGAAGAGCAGACTGAGTTTTATAAAGAGATGATGAGCAGCGAAAAATAAGGATTCCGCAGACTTGCGGAATGCTTTTTTATTTATAAATGAACAAAATGATCAAAAAGGTTATAAAAAATTAAAAATCTTTAAAATCCAAAATATTTACTTCATTATGCAATTCTCATAAGATAGCAAAAAGGCAGATAAAGGGGAATCGGGCCTTTAAAATGTAAGCGTATTCATGATAAGGGGGACATATTGTGTTAGCAATCTTAGGCTTTCTTATGATGTTTGTTTTTATGGTGCTGATCATGACAAAACGGCTTTCGGTGTTAACGGCGCTCGTGTTGACGCCGATCGTGTTCGCGCTGATTGCCGGCTTTTCTTTTAACCGGGTCGGCGAGATGATGATCTCCGGTATTGAACAGGTGGCGCCGATTGCAGTCATGATTATGTTTGCGATTCTATATTTCGGCATTATGATTGATACCGGTTTATTTGATCCGATGGTTGCGCGTATTTTAAAGCTGGTCAAAGGCGATCCGCTCAAAATTGTTGTCGGAACAGCAGCGCTGACCATGCTCGTCGCGCTGGACGGTGACGGCTCGACGACGTATATGATTACGACAAGCGCGATGCTGCCTTTGTATATTATGCTCGGAATCCGTCCGATTATTTTAGCGGGAATTGCCGGTGTCGGCATGGGGATCATGAACACGATTCCATGGGGCGGCGCGACGCCGCGTGCGGCAAGCGCGCTCGGTGTGGACCCGGCAGAGCTGACGGGTCCGATGCTTCCTGTCATTGCCAGCGGCATGGTATGTATGATGGTGTCCGCTTATGTGCTCGGAAGAATAGAACGGAAACGGCTCGGGGTGATCGAATTAAAGCAGCCGTCCCATACAAATGAAACTGCTGCGGCAGTGGAAGATGAATGGAAGCGGCCGAAACTGTGGTGGTTCAATTTGCTGTTAACACTTTCTTTAGTGGGGTTTTTAGTATCGGGAAAAGTGAATTTAACCGTGCTGTTCATCATTGCGTTTTGTATCGCGCTGATTGTCAATTATCCGAGGCTTAACGATCAAAGGGAGCGAATTTCAGCCCATTCGAGCAATGTGCTTGCGATCGGTTCGATGATATTTGCAGCAGGCGTGTTTACCGGAATTTTAACGGGGACGAAGATGGTCGATGAAATGGCCATTTCCCTCGTATCGCTTATTCCGGAGCAGATGGGGGGATTTATTCCGGCGATTGTTGCCTTAACGAGCGGTATCTTTACGTTTCTGATGCCCAACGACGCCTATTTTTACGGCGTGCTGCCCATTTTGTCTGAAACTGCCGTGGCATACGGCGTGGATAAGGTGGAAATCGCACGTGCTTCGATTATCGGCCAGCCGATTCATATGTTAAGCCCGCTCGTGCCGTCGACGCATTTATTAGTCGGGCTTGCCGGGGTAACCATTGATGAACACCAGAAATTTGCGATGAAATGGGCGGTTCTTGCCGTTATCGTCATGACGGCCTTTGCGCTCATCATCGGCGCGATCACGATTTTTTAACATAAAACATCCGCTTCGTCGCACACTAAAGGCATCAGAGGAGGTGCCATGATGAGTGATCCGTTTATGCCGCTCTTTTCATTGAAAAGCGGTGTCGGTTTTAAAGCGGCGGACGGTGTTTACGGGCTGACCGTCCAGATTGCGAATGTTTACTTTATCGAAAATCCCTCAGCTCCGGGGGAAATCATTCTGGTTGACGCGGGAATGCCGCAATCAGCGGAGATGATTACAGAAGAAATGAAACGCCGGTTCGGAGATGGGTATCAGCTGAAGGCGGTCATGCTGACGCACGGCCATTTTGACCATGTCGGAGCGATTGAAGAGCTGCTTGAAATGTGGGATGTGCCGGTTTATATTCATGAACAGGAGCTTCCGTACGTGACGGGAAAAGCGGATTATCCGCCTGCCAGGCCCGATGCGAAAAAAGGGCTTGTCGCAAAGCTGTCGCCGCTGTTTCCGCGCCATGCGATCCGCATTCCGTCCGTTCAGACCCTGCCTTCAGACGGCACCGTTCCGTTTCTTGAAGAATGGAAATGGGTGCATACGCCCGGCCATACGCCCGGCCATATTTCTTTTTTCCGGCAAAAAGACCGCGTTCTGCTTGCCGGTGATGCCGTCATCACTGTTGAACAGGAATCGCTTGCGGACGTTGTCATTCAAAAGCAAGAGCTTCACGGCCCGCCGGCGTATTTCACAGCGGATACGCAGACTGCGGCAGCATCCGTCCGGAAACTGGCCGAACTGGAGCCGGAAGCGCTTTTGACGGGTCACGGAATTCCGATGACGGGCAAAAACTACCGTGAGGATTTGCTTACATTGGCTGAAAAACTGCATTCCGTTTTGTAAAACACCTGCGAAAATCACAGGTGTTTTTTCTTTGTACTTTCCAGTATGATACAAAAAAACCATTGTGTTCACTTCTAAAAACGATACAATGGGAAGCAGATGTAAATTGAAGGAGAGAGTTTTTTGAAACATACGGAATTACTCTGGGATGAGGCGAAAGCTTTTATTGATGTCTGCTATCAGGAACTCGGAATGGAATCGGAAACCAATGCGCGTCTTCACGCGATAAAAGATGAGATAGATCGGACGGGAAGTTACGTCCATACGGCGGAAGAGCTTGAACACGGGGCGAAAATGGCGTGGCGCAACAGCAACCGCTGTATCGGACGTCTCTTTTGGCAATCGCTGAACGTCATTGACCGGCGCGGCGTGAGCACGAAAGAAGAGGTGCGCGACGCATTATTTGAACATATCGAAATCGCGACGAACGGCGGAAAAATTAAACCGACGATTACGATTTTTCCCCCTGAGAAGAATGGGGAGAAACAAGTGGAAATCTGGAATCACCAGCTCATCCGCTATGCGGGGTATGAGACAGAACAAGGAAGAATCGGCGATCCGGCATCATATGAGCTGACGGCTGTCTGTGAAAAACTCGGCTGGCGCGGAAAGCGGACCGATTTTGATATTTTGCCGCTGCTTTTCCGAATGAAAGGGGACGAGCAGCCGGTCTGGTATGACCTGCCTCAGACGCTCGTGAAAGAAGTGCCGATCTCCCATCCGGATATCAAAGAGTTTGCCGATATGAATCTCAAATGGTACGGGGTTCCGATTATCGCCGATATGAAGCTTGAAATCGGCGGACTGTCGTACAACGCGGCGCCTTTTAACGGATGGTATATGGGAACGGAAATCGGCGCAAGGAACCTTGCTGATGAAAAACGGTATGACTTGCTCAGAAAAATCGCGTCGGTCATGGGGATTTCCGCCAGCCTGAATACCGATCTGTGGAAAGATCAGGTGCTTGTGGAACTGAATAAGGCAGTGCTCTATTCATATAAAAAACACGGCGTCAGTATCGTGGATCACCATACGGCGGCGAACCAATTTAAGCGCTTTGAAGAGCAGGAACAAGACGCGGGCAGAAAGCTGACGGGAGACTGGACCTGGCTGATCCCGCCGATCTCGCCTGCTTCCACCCACATTTTCCATAAATCATATGACAATACGATTGTGAAGCCGAATTATTTTTACCAGGACAAGCCTTATCAGTAACTGATGGAAAAGGTGCGGTACCCTTTCAGATGGCGTGATTCTTCGACGGTTACGCCTGTGACATTTGAGAAGGGGCTCCCTTTTCTGACCGCTTCGGCAAATTTTTTCAGCGACTCTTCAGGGCCTTCGGCAAGAATTTCAACCCGGCCGTCATCACGGTTTTTTACCCATCCGGCGATCTTATGTCTGTCTGCTTCCATCTGAACGAAGTAGCGAAAACCGACGCCCTGAACCCGGCCGTCTGCAACCATACGATATTGAAGCATGGAAAAACCACCTTTTTCTTACTATGATAAAGGATAAATATGATATTTCGCAAAGGATGTGAACGAGGTGACGCAAGACTATTCTGTCTTATCTATCAATCTCGGAAAGCCCGCCATTCATGAATTTGCCGGCAGACAAATCAATTCCGGCATCGTAAAGCGGCCCGCGGATTCCCCCGTCATGCTGTATAAAACCCATTTTGCAGGGGACGGACAAGCTGATCTGAAGCATCACGGCGGCCCGGATAAAGCGGTGTGCGTGTATCCCGCCGAGCATTATTCATATTGGGAAACAACGCTTGAGAGAAAACTTCCCGCCGCCGCGTTCGGAGAAAATGTAACGGTCAAAGGGCTGGCCGAGCAAGACGTGTGGATCGGAGACGTGTTTCAGCTGGGGGAAGCCGTCGTCCAAGTGAGCCAGCCGCGCCAGCCCTGCGTCAAACTCGCGCTCAAATATGACATCAAGGATATGGTGCTCCGTGTACAGCAGACCGGCTTTACCGGCTTTTATTTCAGGGTGCTTGAAGAGGGATATGTCGATCCGCGTCCGGTCCTCAAGCGTCTGTCGAGAGGCAAAGAAAGCATTTCCGTCTGGTATGCGAATGAAGTGAAATACCGCGATTCCGGCAATCTGGCGGCGATCGAAGAAGTACTGCGGGAAGAAGCGCTGTCAGAAAGCTGGAGGGACTCCTTCCTTAAAAAAAGAGACAGACTGATGAATGTATAGAAAAAAAGCCGTGCTGACTGACAGCACGGCTGATTTACGTTATGCTTGTTTCTTTGTTTCGAGCAGATTGGCAAGGAAATACTTTTTGAAGCTTTGAAGCTTTCTTCCTTCATAGTGGGTAATTCCTTTTTTCTTTAACTCTTCTACATACCAGCCTTTACTGCCATAATGCATGTCAGAAAACTCCTTTCTCCGTTCTCCCGCTTAGGAGAGTTTCTTCAGTTTTTGCCAAACTTTTGGCATTGTAACATCTATAAAAAGACGCTGAAAAGGGGGTAAGCAAAAACTGAGCCTTTCGATTCAGAGATGTAAAGCTTTCTTACATATATATGTAAAGGGCGGTCTTTTCATGCTTAATGGCCGGTCAATTTTAACAGCACCGTGCCGAGCGTCATGATTCCGAATACGACGCCGAAATAAATCAGCAGCCCCTTCTTTTTCTTCACCCCGTAAACGGTGAGAATGATGCTTTCAATAAAGAAAATAAACCCGAAGATAATAAACCACATGTTGAAAAATGGCTCCTTTCACAGACATATCTCCAGTGTAGCACATCTCTTATAACGGAACATAAAAAGCCGGGCACTGTATCAGTGTCCGGCAAGTTTGACAAGCAGCTGGGCCAAATGCTGTTTTTCATTGTCATCCGCAATGTCCCACAGCTCTTGTAAGAGTTTTTCTTCCGCATTGCGGGGCTCCTCGTGCTTGGCGAGATAGTCCCCGAGGATGGCGGCGCTTTTGATGATTTTGCTGTCATCCAGGCCTAGTTTTTTTCCGGCGGAAATTTTCTGGTGAAGGTACGCCTTAAATTCCTCGAAATCCTCTAAAATCTGCTGCTTCGTTACGCCGTGCATGGCGTGTATTTCGTTTTCGATTTTGATTTGTTCTTTATCTTTTTTCATGCGTCTCCCTCCTTCGGGTTAGTTGTTGTATACCTGTTTGGGAGGGAAATGAAACATTACAATGCCGTTAAAATAATCGGTTTGTCTTTTGTGATGACGATGGTATGCTCCACTTGGGCGACAAGGCTTTTATCCGGCGTTTTAAACGTCCAGCCGTCTCCCGCTTCAACAATCGTTTCGGCCTTCGTGGAAATAAACGGCTCAAGCGCGATCACGGTTCCGTTTTTAAAAAGCGCGTTATCAAACGGATCGTAGTAATTCATGATGTGGTTCGGCGCTTCGTGGAGGTTTCTGCCGATTCCGTGGCCCGTCAGCGTTTTAATGACGGTAAAGCCGTTAGAGCGGGCTTCATGGTAGACGGCTCTGCCGATCTGGTTCTGGCGCTTGCCGGCTTTCGCCTGTTCAAGCCCTTTTTCAAATGCAGAAGCTGCGCAATTACAGAGCTTTTGCAGGAGTTCGTCACCTTCGCCAAGCACAAATGAAATACCCGTATCAGAGTAAAAACCGCCGAACTCCGCCGAAATATCGATATTTACAAGATCCCCCGCTTTTAGGATTTTAGAGGCGCTCGGAATGCCGTGAGCGACTTCGTCATTTACGCTGATGCACGTCACGCCCGGGAAATCATATTCCTTCTCCGGAGCGGAAGCGGCTCCGTATTCGTCAAGCACCGCCTTTCCGATCAGGTCAAGATCTTTCGTGCTCATGCCGGGCTCGGCTTTTTTCTTCATTTCTTCCCGTGCCAGCGCGACAATTCTGCCGATTTTTTTTAGGCCTTCTAATTCTTGATCGTTTGTTACAATCATTGTCATTCCCGCTTTCTATTTTTATTCATCTTATTCAAGCTTACCACAACTGGTTTATAAATAGAAAACCAACAAGCCGTGTCTGAATAAATGAAGGAAAATTGGTATAGATCACTAGATAACTTATGTGTTATATTTAAGAAAAAAGAAGGGGGATGGGTAAAATGCTTCAATTTTTGCAAAAACTCGGAAAATCTTTTATGCTTCCGATTGCCGTTCTGCCCGCCGTGGGTATTATTTTGGCCATCGGCAGGGAGGACTTATTAAATATTCCGTTCATTTACGCGGCGGGGACAGCGGTATTTGATCATCTGCCGCTGATTTTCGCGATCGGGATCGCGATCGGGATTTCGAAAGACAGCAACGGGGCCGCCGCTCTGTCGGGAGCAATTTCCTATATAATGCTTGAGGCGGCTGTAAAATCAATCAATTCGACAAATAATATGGCCGTTTTCGGGGGGATTATCGCGGGGTTAATTGCGGGTTACACGTATAACCGCTTTAAGGATACGAAGCTGCCGGAATATCTCGGATTTTTCAGCGGACGCAGGCTTGTGCCGATTGTAACGGCGCTGATCACCATTATTTTGGCCGGGATTTTCGGCTTTGTGTGGCCGCCGATTCAGTCAGTGATTACATCATTCGGAGAATGGATGATCGGGCTTGGCGGTATCGGCGCCGGGATTTACGGGATTTTTAACCGTCTTTTGATTCCGTTCGGTCTGCATCATGTGCTGAATAATATTTTTTGGTTCCAGTTTGGTGAATTTCACGGAAAAACGGGAGATCTGGCCCGCTTCTTTGCAAAAGATCCGACGGCCGGGACTTATATGACGGGATTCTTCCCGATTATGATGTTCGGGCTTCCGGCCGCATGTCTGGCAATGATTGCTGCGGCTAAGCCAAGTAAGCGCAAAGCGACGGCCGGGATGATGATCGGACTCGCGCTGACGGCATTTATTACCGGAATTACAGAGCCGATTGAATTTGCATTTATGTTTTTATCACCGCTTCTGTACGGGGTCCATGCTTTATTAACCGGATTCTCTTTATTTATCGTCAATATTCTCGGAATCAGGTCAGGTTTTTCGTTCTCAGCGGGGGCGATAGATTATCTCCTCAGCTACGGCATTGCCGAAAAACCGCTTTTGCTGCTCGTTGTCGGGATTTGTTATGCGGTGCTCTATTTTGTCGTCTTCTACGTACTGATCAAAACGTTAAACTTGAAAACGCCGGGACGGGAAGATGATGAGGAAGAGGAAGTGCTTAGTGAAGATACGGCCGGTTCCGTTGAAGAACATGCCATGCTCAAGGGGCTCGGCGGCAGACAAAACCTCGAAACGATTGACCACTGTGCGACCCGCCTCAGACTGACCGTACATGATACGTCTCTCATTAATGAGGCGGCACTTAAAAAAGCGGGAGCAAAAGGGGTTATCAAAACGGGGAATAAAACGGCGCAGGTCATTATCGGCCCGAACGTCGAATTTGTCGCGGAGGAGCTGAGAGAGGCCGTCCGCCGTGACGATCAGAAGTAGACTTGAAAAATCCGGATCATATATGCGATCCGGATTTTTTGCATATCTATCAAGTTTCACATAATGTACAAAAAACAACGTTTCCTCCTGTGTTAAGATTCATGTAGAACAAGTATGGAGATGATGTAAGGTGACGTGGATTGCAGTTGTTTCAATTGTTGTCATAAGCCTGATTAAGATTGTACTGACATGCCTTCCTACCGGAGCGGTGGAATGGATTCTCCGCAAATTTGAAACCCATTCAAAGCTCAGTGACGAGTCCGCTGCCGTATCCCTCGGCGGAAAACGTCTGGAAGGCGAAGACAAACGCCGGGTGATTGATGACTTTAACGAAGCTGTGTTTATAGAACGGCATTATATATACCCGGGTGATGAAGAGCGTTATCTTCATCCGCAAAACGGAGCCGATCCGCTTGTCATTAAGACGAGAAAAGGAAAAAAAGATGTGACGGTGTTTGTATACAGCTACGAAGATCATGTAGATGTCGTCAAACAGCAGAAAAAGAAAGTCGTCGCTTATTCGGTTCTTTCCGACAGCCTGCAAAAGCGCTCAATGGCCGCAGCCGGAAGTTGAACATAAAAAAGCCAGATCATAATATGATCTGGCTTTTGTTTATTCTTTTTGATCATCTGATGAAGAATCTTCACGCTTCGTATAATCGAATTGTGACGGGTCCACTTTCTTGAAGCCTTTCGGCTGATAGAAACGAAGCAGATCGCCGTTGATGATCTTATCAGACATTTCAAGCTCGGTTTTGACGAGAGAGTCTTCTTTTTTATCGACTTCTGAATCATCTAAAAGTCTTCCGGTTTTCGTATCGTAATACTTGCCGGCGACTTTCGTATAGTTCGGTGAGATGAAGTCGCCGTTACGGAACGGAATCACTTCTCTGTGCTCTTTCGATAAGATATCAGAACCTGACATGAGATAATCTTTCGTATCGACGCCGAGCAGATGAAGAACGGTCGGCGCGACATCGACATCGCCGGCAAATTTATGATTACGGCCGCCTTTCACGCCTGGAGCGTGGATAAAGAGCGGAACCCGCTGAAGCTGAGCATTGTCGTAATCAGTGATCTCATCTTTGCCGAGCACTTTCGCCATCGCTTTATTATGGTTTTCAGAGATGCCGTAGTGGTCTCCGTACATCACGATAATCGACTTATCGTACAGACCGTCTTTTTTCAGATCATTAAAGAACTGTTCAATTGATTCATCCAGATAGTTCGCGGACTGGAAGTAGTTATTGACGACTGAATCGCCAAAGTCTCCTGCCGGGAAGTCTGTGTCCTCTTTATCCATTCCGAACGGGAAGTGGTTGGACAGCGTAATGAACTTCGTATAGAACGGCTGCGGCAGGCTCTTTAAGAGCGGCATGGATTCTTTGAAATACGGTTTGTCTTTCATGCCGTAGTTTTTCGTATTCTCTTCGCTCATGTCATAATAAGCGGAATCGAAGAACTTATCGATGCCTTCCGCTTTGTACATTTCGTTACGGTTCCAGAAAGTCTGCGTATTACCGTGGAAAGCGGCAGACGTATAGTTTTTGCCTTTTAAGATCGCAGGAACGGACTGAAGCGTGTTTTGCGCTTTATTGACGAAAACCGAACCTTGCGACAGCGGGTACAGAGAGTTTTCCATCATAAATTCCGCATCTGATGTTTTACCTTGTCCCGTTTGGTGGAAAAAGTTATCAAAGTAGAATGTTTGATTGTCATGCGCCAGTTTGTTTAAGAACGGCGTCACTTCCTTGCCGTTAATTTTGTAATCAATGATAAAGGACTGCAGAGACTCTAATGAGACGTAGATGACGTTTTTCCCTTCGGCTTTTCCGAAATAGACGTTGTTCGGCACGTCATAGTTGGCCTTCATGTAGTTTTCCACATCCGTTACATCGCTTGAATCGGCAAGCGCGCGCTGGCTGTTTGACTTCACATTCTGCACGGCATCGTAAATCGTGAAGTTGTACGTGCCCAAATATTTCACCAGATAGTTTCGGTCAAATGAGCGTGTCAAAAGCTCAGGTCGGTCGGATTCCGCGACGGCCAGGTTGATCAGGAACACAAGCACGGCGGAAGCCAAAACGATTCTGAATGATTTCTTCGCCGGTTTTTCAGCCGGTTTTTTCATCTTAAGGGCCAAAATAATCAAAATGACGGTATCCAGGAAGTAGAAGGCGTCTGTCCATCTCATTAATGAAAACGCGCTGTCTCCGAGCTGGCCGCCGTTTGTTTTTGCCTGCATCATGACCGGGATGGTAATGAAATCATTAAAGAATCTATAATAGACGATGTTTGCATAAAGCAAAAAAGACAATAAAAAATGAATCACAATAATGGCTGTCTGCTGTAATTTTTTCTTGAAAAGAAGTCCAAATCCAAGAAAGAACAAGCTGGAGCTCAGCGGATTCACAAAAAGCAATATTTTCTGGATCGTGTTGTCTATGCCGAGGTTAAAGTTTAAAATATAAGCAGCATATGTTTTCACCCACAATAACACGACCGCTATCAAGAAGAAGGCAAGTCCTCTTTCTTTTATAAATGTTTTCATTGTTACACTCCTTTTTTCCGATCACGGTTTACACGGAACGATAGAAAAAACGAACGTAATCAATATACCATGAAACCAGCAAATAGAAAAGGTGGAAAAGGCTCATCGGAAAAAGGGCGAAAAACGCTGTCGCAAAGGCAGTTTATCTGTTGAATGACAGCTTTAAAAATAAAGATGGGATAAACTGGGACCATCATTTCCGTGTGATATGACCCGGTTCAATCGAAAAAAAGAGGTGACAAATGATGGATATTGCCCATATCGTGGCTGAAGATAAAATCAAGCGCGCCATTAAGGATGGAGAATTCGCCGGCATCAAAGGAATGGGAAAGCCCCTGCCGAAAGACGATGCTGCACATCTTCCGGAGTCGCTCAGAATGGGCTACCGAATCTTGAAAAATGCCGGGATCGCCGAGGATGAGGGCGCGCTGAAGAAAGAGCTGATGACACTCGATTACTTGATCGCCAAGTGCCGCAATGAAACGGAGCTGGATCACCTGCGGAACAAACGGACGGAAAAACAAGTCAGGCTCGACAAGCTGACGGAGGAGAAAGCCATGTTCTCAAAACCCGCATCTTCTCATTATAAGGAGAAAGTGTACAGATGGCTGAACCGCCCGTAAGCCGGCTCCTTATATTTTTTTCTGAAAAGGAATGTGTTCCATCAGACGCGGATAGGAAATGTGAAGCAGGCCGTTGACGCACTGCGCCTGTAAAAGATGGGGCTCAGCCGGTTCAGGAAGATCAATCGTCTCATCAATTTCCCCGTAATACCGGTTTTGGCAGATTCCCATGTCCTTGGGAAAAAGGGGCGTGATGTTTCCTTTTATATGCAGCCGTGTTCTTGACAGCAGCCTCAATGTTAATTCTTCTTCGTAAACACCGGGCAATTCCACAATGACAAATGTGTACTGTTCATCCTGATAGATATCATAAATCAGGGTGTTTTTTTGTAAGGAGAAAAACTCTTCGGGAGATTTCCGTTTCAGGACATTGGTCCAAAAGTCGCTGGGCTTGTGCTCATTCGTAATCTCAAGCCACTTTCTCATTTTTTCGATATCCACTTCAGCATAGCTCCCCTATATTTGATTTGCGATCGGCATTGACGGGTTGGCGATCTGATCCTGATCGCTCACGTCAGGGTCAAGATGGCCCGAATTCAAACATCCGGCGGCCGGCGAAAAGTCTCCTAAAGAAAAGTTCGCGCCGACAAGTTTACTGTTGGCGGTGTGGCTGTTTTGTACGGTCTGACCGATATCGACGTTTCCGTTTTGCGTTGCTCCGTTTACTTTTATATTGACGACGTTAATTTGGTAAGGCATTCATAAAAACCCCTTTAATCTATAATGGGCGGCACCGGCGTAATATTTGCGGTATCTGCGGTTCCGATGGCTGTCTGGTCGTTTACATCAGGATCATTTAACAAGTTCTCCATCATCGATTCTATAGGTGACGTATCGCCGAATGAAGAGTTCAGTCCTTGTGATTTGTTATTTGTGGTGGGACTGTTGTATGCCGCTTCCCCAATCGTAATAGATCCGTTGCCAGAAATACTGTTAATCTTCAAATAGTACAGGTTGATAACAGTGGATGGCATCTCTTCACACCTCTTTAACTTAGTTGTACAGTACTGTATGCTTTTGCTGCTCCTGTTGTGATTCCGCCTGGACATGCTCCGGGAAAAACAAGTAATCAAGACCCCGTCCCGGCGGGGATTTTTTTGTGTAAGGGTCTTTCGCAGTATATTTGTGATGAAAGCGCTATAAAAATAGATTGACGACATGTATATACATCATTACAATAGAGTCATAAACATGTATATACAAGTTTACAAGACAAAATGAAAACGGTTACGGAGGGGTTGGCATGGGTGAGTTTAACCGGGCTGCGCGGCAGATCGCTGAAGCTGTCGGCGGAATCGAAAATATTGAGGCGGCGACTCATTGTGTTACGCGTTTGCGGTTTGCGTTAATAGATGAAACCAAAGTGAATCAGAAAATGCTTGATGCAATAGACATTGTCAAAGGTTCTTTTGCGGTAAACGGACAATTTCAAGTCGTGATCGGGCAGGGGACGGTCAACAAAGTATATGCGGAGTTAGTGAAGGAAACAGGGATAGGCGAAGCGTCAAAGGATGACGTAAAGAAGGCGGCAGCGCAAAAAATGAATCCGTTGCAGCGCGCTGTGAAAACGCTTGCGGACATCTTTATTCCGATCCTTCCGGCGATCGTCACAGCCGGGCTTTTAATGGGTCTGAACAACATCTTAACGGCGGAAGGCATTTTCTTCAGCACAAAATCGATTGTCCAAGTGTATCCGCAATGGGCGGATCTCGCCAATATGATTAATCTGATTGCGGGGACGGCCTTCGCTTTTCTGCCGGCTTTAATCGGCTGGTCAGCAGTGAAGCGGTTCGGGGGAAGCCCGCTTTTGGGCATCGTGCTCGGGCTGATGCTTGTGCATCCTGATCTGTTGAATGCATGGGGCTACGGGGCTGCCGAGCAGAGCGGCGATATTCCGGTGTGGAACCTCTTCGGCCTTGAGGTGCAGAAAGTCGGGTATCAAGGTCAGGTGCTTCCGATTCTGCTGGCGTCTTATTTACTTGCCAGGCTTGAGCTCTTTTTAACCAAACGGACGCCGGAAGGCATTCAGCTGTTAGTCGTCGCACCTGTGACGCTGCTGGTCATCGGTTTTCTGTCGTTTGTCATCATCGGACCGATCACTTTTGCGATCGGAAACGCGCTGACAGCGGGATTGATCGCTATTTTCGGCCAATTCTCCGCCATTGGCGGCCTGCTGTACGGAGGGCTGTATTCGGCGCTTGTGATTACGGGGATGCATCATACGTTTCTGGCGGTCGATCTTCAATTAATCGGCTCAAAGCTCGGCGGCACATTTCTATGGCCGATGCTCGCTTTGTCAAATATTGCTCAAGGATCGGCGGCTTTGGCCATGATGCTGATTACAAAAGATAAAAAACAGCGGGGGCTTTCACTGACGGCCGGCATTTCCGCATATTTGGGCATTACCGAGCCGGCGATTTTCGGCGTAAATCTGCGTTACAAATTTCCGTTTGTGATCGCCATGATCAGTTCGGGAATCGCAGGGATGTACATCTCCGTTAAAGGCGTTTTGGCAAGCTCAGTCGGAGTCGGCGGCGTGCCGGGGATTTTCTCCATCATGAGCCGGTACTGGGGGCCGTTTGCGCTCGGAATGCTGATCGTGCTGATTCTCCCGTTTGCGGGAACATACGGGTATGCGCGGCTGAAGCGGAAAAAATAGATAACCTGCGGGACGCCTTCATTCAGGCTGTCCCTTTCCCTTTTCAAATCAAACGAATACAGGCGGTGAAGAAAAATGAAAACAGACAGCACACCATGGTGGAAAAAGGCAGCGGTGTATCAAATTTATCCGAAGAGCTTTAATGATACGACGGGAAACGGGATCGGCGATCTTAACGGCATTATCGAGAAGCTTGATTATTTACAGAAGCTTTTGATTGATGTCATTTGGCTTACGCCGATTTACGATTCACCGCAGAATGACAATGGCTATGACATTCGTGATTACTGCACCATTTATGAAGAATACGGAACAATGGAGGATTTTGAACGTCTTCTCAATGAAGCGCACAAAAGAGGGATCAAGGTCGTCATGGATCTTGTTGTAAACCATACATCCGTCGAGCACAGGTGGTTCAAAGAAGCGGTCTCGTCACCTGACAGTCCGTATCGGGATTTTTACATTTGGAAAGACGGAAAGGAAGACGGCCGGGCGCCGAACAACTGGGAATCAAAATTCGGCGGCTCCGCTTGGAAGCTCGATCCGGCGTCAGGCCAGCACTATCTGCATTTATTTGATGTGTCGCAGGCTGATTTGAACTGGGAAAATGAAGAGATGAGAAAACGGGTTTACGACATGATGCATTTTTGGTTCCAAAAAGGGATCGACGGCTTCCGGCTTGATGTGATCAATCTCATTTCTAAAGACCAATCGTTTCCTGATGCCAAGGACGGACATGACGGGCGTCCTTATTATACGGACGGGCCGCGTGTGCATGAATTTCTCCATGAGATGAACCGGGAAGTGTTTTCGAAATATGACAGCATGACGGTCGGTGAAATGTCCTCGACAACGGCTGATCACTGCATCCGGTACACAAACCCGGAAAGTAAAGAACTCGATATGACCTTTAACTTTCATCATTTAAAAGTGGATTATCCGAATGGTGAAAAGTGGGCGCTCGCTCCGTTTGATTTTCTGAAGCTGAAACGGATTTTAGCGTTTTGGCAGACGGAGATGCAAAAAGGCGGGGGCTGGAATGCTTTATTCTGGTGCAACCACGACCAGCCGCGGGTCGTATCCAGATACGGAGACGACGGCGTGTACCGGACGAAATCAGCTAAAATGCTGGCGTCGGCGATTCATATGATGCAGGGAACGCCTTACATTTATCAAGGCGAGGAGATCGGCATGGGCAATCCGAAATTCGATGACATCGGCTCATACCGTGATGTCGAATCACTGAACATTTACAAGAAGATGAAGGAAGAGGGCGTGCCCGAAAAAGACATTATCGCCATTTTAAAAGAGAAATCAAGAGACAATTCAAGGACTCCCGTTCAATGGAACAGCGAACCGAACGGCGGTTTCACGACGGGAACGCCTTGGATTCCCGCGGCGGATGATTATCAGGACATTAACGCAGAAGCGGCTTTGCGGGACCCGGATTCAATTTTCTACCATTATCAGAAGCTCATCCGGCTCAGAAAGGAATATGACATCGTGACCGAAGGAACGTTTGAACTGCTTGCTGAAGACGATCCGTCGGTTCTGGCGTACGTGAGACACGGCAAGGATGAAAAACTCCTGTGCATCAACAACTTCTATGGAAAAGAAGCGGATTTTACGCTCCCGCTTGAAGACATGGCCGGCTGGCGGTTTACGGTGCTGTTGACGAATGATGAACAGAGGGAAGGGCGGCCGGAACGATTGACGCTCCGTCCGTATGAATCGATCGTTTATCATCTGACCAAAGCGTGATACACTAATCTGGGTGGTCATGAATGAAAGTGAATAAATACATCACAATCTATAAAGACATGGTGCAGCAAATCGAAAGCGGCATGCGGAAGGCGGAAGACGTTCTTCCGTCTGAAAATGATTTGTGCGATCAATACGGCGCATCAAGAGAAACCGTCCGCAAAGCGCTCAATATGCTGGCGCAAAACGGCTACATCCAGAAAATCAAAGGCAAAGGCTCCGTCATATTAGACAGAGAAAAAATGCGTTTTCCCGTCTCAGGCCTGATCAGCTTTAAGGAGCTTTCGGAAACGCTCGGAAAAGAGACGAAAACGACGGTTCACCGTCTCGGGCTGATTCCGCCTCCCGCCGAAGCCGCAAAAGAGCTTGGCACAAAGGCGGATGAAAAGGTGTGGGAAGTCGTCAGATCAAGGCGGATTGACGGAGAACACATTATTTTGGACAAGGATTACTTTGTGAAAAAGCACGTTCCTCTTTTGACGAAGGCGATTTGCGAAGATTCGATTTACGAGTATCTCGAAGAAGAGCTCGGTCTGTCAATCAGCTACGCGCAAAAAGAAATTGTCGTGGAGCCGGCAGGGGAAGAAGACCGAAAGTATTTGGATCTCGGCGGATTCAGCCATATGGCGGTCGTGAAAAACCGTGTGTTTTTGGAGGACACCAGCCTCTTTCAATATACGGAAAGCCGGCACAGGCTCGATAAATTTCGTTTCGTCGACTTTGCGAGAAGAGAAAAATAAGAACGGACTGCCGCGGCAGTCCGTTTTTTTGTCAGTATCAAAATGGATACTATCCAACAAAAATGTGCGTACTGGTACTTTTAAAAATGTTGGCTACAATAGTACATACGAGATTGTAAAGGAGAGATCAGAATGTCAGATAAAAAACACGAGATCATCGAAGCGTATCAATTCAGACACGCCACAAAGGAATTTGATCCTGAGAAAAAAATTTCAGAAAGCGATTTTGAATTCATTTTAGAAACGGGAAGATTATCCCCAAGCTCACTCGGTCTTGAACCTTGGAGATTTGTCGTTGTCCAAAATCCGGAGCTTCGCGAAAAACTTCGCGAGTTCACGTGGGGCGCGCAAAAGCAGCTGCCGACCGCAAGCCATTTCGTTCTTCTGCTTGCCCGGACGGCAAAGGATATCCGTTTTGACGCCGACTATGTCAAAAACCACTTGCGGGAAGTCAAAAAAATGCCGGATGATATGTATGAAGGCTATATCAGCAAAACGGAAGAATTCCAGAAACATGATTTCAATCTGCTTGAATCAGATCGTGCGCTGTTTGACTGGGCATCAAAGCAGACATATATCGCCCTCGGCAATATGATGACAGCCGCTGCGCAGATCGGCATTGATTCCTGCCCGGTAGAAGGCTTCAATTACAAAGAAATTCACCGGATTCTTGAAGAAGAAGGGCTTCTTGAAGACGGAAGTTTCGACATCTCCGTCATGGCCGCATTCGGGTACCGTGTCAGAGAACCGCGCCCGAAAACAAGATCTGTCTCAAAAGACGTTGTGAAGTGGGTATAAGATAAAAAAGCTGCCGGGAAACTGCCGGCAGCTTTTAACGTTTATTTTGTTTCGCTAAAAAATAGGCGGTGATCCAGGACGTAACGGGAATGATCAAGCCGATCCCGATTCCGGCGCAAAGAATGGTGACGGCTTCTGCGCTGAAGACTTTTGAGTTCACTATTTTTTCAGCAGAGTATGATAAGTCTTTAAACCATATAATTAAAGCCAGATAGCTGCCGAAAAAAGCAAAGAATAAAGTATTCGTATTCGTTCCTAAAATATCTCTCCCGATGCTTAAACCGAATTTGTACAGATCTTTTCTGTTCATGGACGGATTATGGCTGTGAATTTCTCTCATGGGCGAGGTAATGGAAATCGCCACATCGGTAATCGCCCCTATCGTGCCCATAATGATCATCGCAGCGGTCACCTTCACAAAATCCACCCCGACAAAAAGCGTGAATATACCGATATCACCCAGTTCTTCTTCACCAAATCCTTGAATCGAAGTATGTTTCGTTACGGCCATAATAAAAAACAGCAGCAATACAATCGTCAGCATTGCAGAAATAAAGGCGGTTACGGTTTTGACGTTTCCCCCGTTAATATAAAAAAGTGTAATGCTGCAAATCACGGCGGAAGAGAGCAATGTTAAAACAATCGGATTGATATGCGGGTCTGTCATTAAAATGATGGTGAGAAAGAGAACACCGAAATTTAAAAATAACGCAATAAATGATCTCGCTCCCTTTTTACCGCCGATCATGACCATCAATAGAAATAAAATCGCCGCAAGAATTACGATGACATTCATGAGCTTGCCTTCTTTCGTTTAATGAAAAAGATAGAAGCATACAGACTGGCAGGTATGGTTAAAACAATTCCGATCCCCCCGGCCAATGCTCTGGCTATTTCCAAGGAAATGTTCATAGAAAGAGTGAATCCTATCGGTGAATCATTTTTCAGATACAAAAGCATCATCGGAATAGAGCCGCTTATATAAGCAAAAAACAGAATGTTGGTCATCGCCCCCATTATGTCTTTTCCGATCTCCATCCCGGACCGTTTAAGCGCTTGTAATGAGATACTCTTGTTTTCTTCATATAACCCAAAGACAGATGACGTCATGGTAATGGCCACATCCATGACCGCTCCCAGTGATCCGATGAATACCCCAGCCATAAACACCGTGTGATAAGGGCGGGTTAAATACTGCATTTCTTCATATCTGAGCCCTTTCTCTCCGGCAGCCGTCATCACAAGATACGTAATCAGCAGGGAAACAAATGTGCCTGCGAGCGTCGCGGCTATGGCCGCATATGTTTTCGCGTGAAAGCCGCTGACAAGCAGCAATGATATGACAGTAAAGATGAGAATACAGATACCGCAGATGAAAATGAGCCCGATGTTCTGGTGCTTCCGGTACAAATCTAATGCAAACGACAGCAAAACAGCGTTAAAGATCAGGCTGATGATCGAAAAGAAGCCTTGTTTTTTACCGACGATAAGCAAGGTGAATATGAAAATCCAAGCGATCAGCAAAAGCTGTTTATCCCGTTTTTTATCTATAATGCTTCCCGATATATCCTTATTTGACGTGTTTCCTTTATCAATAGAAACGAATACTTCATCGCCGATTGAATATTTCTGATCATTCGCTCCGGAGGATGAATATTGATTGGACAAATGAATGAGCTGTCCTTTCCGACTGCCGTTTTCAAGTTTGGCTGTGATCCTCTGATTGAAAATCCTATCTTTGTTTTTATGCATGTCCTGCACGTCAGATTGATGCTCCAATGTTGTTTTCGTCACTTTGGCAATCGGGCGCTCATAAAAAGAAGCGTTGTAATTGACGAAAATGAGCGAGCCGATAAAACAAAGTGCTGTTATTGCGTAAAACAGCTTTTTTTTGTAAGTCATGCTGTTTCGTATCTTTCCTGTTATCTTCAATAAAAGTCCTCCAAACAGGCGGCGCCGGGAAAGCCAGACCCGCCATGAAGTGTCATACCATAGATTGTACGTCTGTGCGATATTTTATCATTCGGACATGCGGCTGTCGACTCAGAAAGGGACCGACAGAAAAGCTCCCCTGATATCAGATCAGGGGAGCTCTTGTGCCGAACCGCCCGATAAAAGCGGTTTTTTTATGCTTCGTTCACTTTTTTTGCTTTTCTTCTTTGATACAGATACAGTGCCGTTCCGAGCGCGCTGATGAGAAACCCTGCAAGGAGAATGGTATACATAGTTGTGGCCGTATCAGGAAGCAGGCCGCCCGGCGATACTCCGTCCTGCGCAGGGCCGGATGATGGGTTTTGTCCGTTTGGCTGCTTTCCCGAGCCGTGATCTCCGCTTGCCGGCGGCGCGCTCTTCGTGTTTGCGTTTAATATGGTGTATTCACTGAAATGATTTGTATAGCCCGTGACGAGATCGTGTGAAACCGAACCGTTTTCTGTTTTTGTATAGACGTGCTTTTTCCGGTCTACATGATAAATGCCCGGCTGTTTCGCTTTTTTCGTATTCTCAATGCGCAGGGTGAGCTTTACCGGCGCTTTGAATGTTTTTACTTCTTTGTTGTTCTGCTTCATTGTAAAATCGTACACATTTGAAAGCGACCCGCTTACTTTTCCTTTCGGCGATACGCCGAACCTTGTATCAGCTGCGGCTGCGTTTGCCATCGGCATTTTCATGCTGAACTTGTCATGCAGGATCGTAAGGGAAGAATCAGTTGTTCTGTCCTTTAACAGTCCGATCTGTTTTTTGGTCACACTGAGGTCAATCTGCTTTTTGGCGCCGTCATTCTTGTCGTAATACACGATCGGAGTGTTGGCGTTTTTGGCATAGACGGCAAATGCGCTGTCATCTTCAAGGGTCCATGAGCCGTTTTTTTGTTTCGTCGGCAGGTACACTTCTTGTGCGCGGCCGTCAACTTTCGGTTCAACCGCTTTTCCTGCTTTTTCAAGCTGTTCTATGAAGACCTCATAGTCGACAAAGCCAAGGTCTTCTTTATGTGATGCTTCGTTAAAGACGGAATATCCGTCTCCGCCTTCACCGACAAAGTTACTTGTGGCGACTCTGTATGTTTCCATATCAGAAATCGGCTTTAAGCTGCCGTCATCCTGCACGGCCGCGGCTTGAAGAACGCGGTGTCCCGGTTTTTTATTCAGTGTAAACGTGTATGTCAAGCCGGCAACTTGAGGGAAGGCGCCGCCTTGAGCCTCAATTCCGCTTAACCCTTGTTCCAGGGCTTGTTTGATCTGTTTTCCGGTTAAATCCGCGACGTAAAGCGTGTTGCCGAACGGCATCACATTCAGTACATCACCGAGTGTGATGTCTCCTTTATCAATGCCTGCGCGGATGCCGCCCCCGTTTGTAATCGCAAGTTGGGCGCCGGCCGCTTCCTTCGCTTTTTGAAGCATGCCGTCTGCGATGAAGTTCCCGAGATTCGTTTCTTTGGAGCGGACATGCTCACGCTGGCCGTCAAGTGCGACCTTCGTTGAGCCGACTTTTTCATTTTTGACTGAGATGAGCTCTTTTTTAAACGGATCAAGCTCTTCTTTCAGATCCGGGTCTTCTTTCGTCTGCTCGTTCACAGGCAGCGCCTGAAGAGAGGATTGTTTCGGCAGGACGACGCCGTTTTTGTCAAATGCGACATCAACCCGGCCTAGGTATTCACCGTATTCTTTTGCTTGTGCGACGATGGTCGGCTCTTCGTTTTTGACTATCTCCATTTTATCTACAAGCGTATGCGTATGTCCGCCGACGATTAAGTCGATGCCTTTTACTTTTTTGGCGAGATCGAGATCGCGCTGATGCCCGATATGGGTCAGAGCGATAATTTTATTGACGTGTTCTTTGTTCTGTATCTCTTTTACCGTATCTTGCGCCGATTGGAAGGCATCGTTAAAGACTATGCTTTTTCCCGGGCTTGATGTGACGGACGTATCTTCTGTCGTTAAGCCGAATACGGCGACTTTTTCTCCGTTTACATTAAGCAGAATGTATGGATAGATGCCTGCTTTTTTCTTTTTTCCTGCCGTAAACGTGTCTGCTTTTTTGATGAATGGACTGAGCTTTGATTCTTTGGACACATCAACGTTCGCGCTGACGAGCGGAAAATCAGGCGCTTGGAAATGATATTTTCCGGACGGATCAACCGCGCTTCCGTTACCGCTCAGGAAGCTGGCGAGAGCACCCGGTCCTTTATCAAACTCATGGTTTCCGAAGGTCATTGCGTCGTAGCCCATGCTGTTCATCAATTTTAAATCCGCCAGTCCCTGCCACTTTGTGAAATAGAGATCGCCTGAGAAGACGTCTCCCGCATCAAGCAAAATGCTGCTGTCGGTTTCGCTTCTGATTTCTTTAATTTTCGTCATCCGCCTCGCCGCGTTATCAAGGTGGGCGTGCGTGTCGTTTGTATGCATAACGGTGAGCTTCCACGGATCATCTTTCGGCGGATCTGTGCCCGGTTCATCATCCTTGAACTGGAGCTTGTACTGTCCGTAGCCAGCGTTTTTGGATTCTCCGATATAGGCAACGTCATCTGCACGGTCGGCAAACGGCTTTGCGGCCAAGGAGGATTCAAATGTCAGGTTCGTCCCTTTGACCGGAAGGATGGACCAGTTATGATCAGCCTGCGGATTAATCGTTTTCTGCTGGATGATGTAGTCCATTAAGACCTGTCTGTTTTCATCGGCTGATGAATATACGATTTTATCATTGCTTAAGTGAGGGAACCCTCCGCCTCCTGAAGCGCGGTAATTATTTGTGACGATAAGAAATTCCTGCTTGGCGCTGACGGGCTTCCCTTGATAAGAAAGGTTGACGATCCGGCTTGCGTCGGGATGAATGACTGTTCCGTTTTCATTGTATTTCGCCGGTTTTGTGACATCGACCTGATAGGTGACGCCGTCAATGACATCGAAATTGTATGAGCGGTAGGCGTCATTTATGAGGGCTTGGCTGCCGCCTTTTGCCTGGTCGATCTGATTAAACTGCCCCGCGGACATTTCGAGCCAGTCTTTCACTTCGCTTCCGTTCAGCTTGACGATCTGAACCGTGTTGTCATACAAGTATAAATCGCCGATATTTTTGATGGCGAGGTCACCTGCGGAAATGTTTGTATAGTAGTTTGAACCGTTCCGCCCCCCGGCTTTAAACGGAGCGCCCGCAGAGAGGATAGGCAGATCTTTATATTTCGTATCCTTCATCTTATTTTCGGCGTACCATTTTTGCGCATCCGTTACGATTTGAATGGACGGATCATCTTTGACTTGGGCGAAGAAACTGTTGATATCGGCTTTTGTCTGGCCGACAGGTTCTCTGATATATTTGAGCGTGCCTTCATGCGCTTTTTTGACGGTATTGACGACGGTTTCGTTTTCCGAAGTCACATTTCCGGCAATCGGCTCGATGCTGCCTTTTGCATCTTCCACATGCCACGCGCCGTCTGTTTTCTGGAGCCGGAGGTCGATGACGCCAGCATATTTGCCCCAGCTGCTGGACATGACAACGGGGATGCCGTTAATCGTGCCTTTATCGACGTCGAATTGATCAGCGCCTTTGTATTCGGCATCAGGGAACAGCCCGTGCTGATGCCCGGATACGATGGCGTCAATTCCGCTGACTTTTGTTGCCAGATCAAAAACGGCATTTTCCGCGCCGGAAGACTGCGCTTTCTTTTCGATGCCGCTGTGGGCGAGGGCGATGACAATATCGGCTCCTTCAGCTTTCATCTTCGGAATGGTTTTCTTTGCGGATTCCACAATGTCTTCGACCTGAATGCGGCCCTCAAGATTTTTCTTATCCCACGTCATGATTTGGGGAGGAACAAAGCCGATGTAGCCGACTTTTATCTGATGCTTTCCGCCGTTTTCATCTGTAACGGTTTTCTCTTTTATGACATAAGGCGTATAGCGGTTTTCGCCGCTTAATGTTTTTACATTGGCGTTGACGATCGGATATTCGGCGCCTTTGATCGTCCCGTCCAGAAATTCAAGCCCGTAATTAAATTCATGATTGCCCAGCGTTCCTGAATCATAGTGCAGACTATTCATTACTTGAATGATCGGATGGGTCTTTGCACCTGAGATAATATCATTTTTCTCATATTTTACTGCGTATTCACCGAGAGGATTCCCCTGGATCAGGTCTCCGTTATCGACAAGCAGCGTATTCGGGTTTTCGCGCCTGTGCTTCTCAATAAGCTGAGCCGTTCGGGCCAGCCCGAATTCCGTTGTCGGTTTGTCGCTGTAGTAATCGTAATCCATCATGTTAGCGTGAACGTCAGTTGTCGCTAAAATGCTGAGATTCACACTGGAGGATTTGTTTTCTTCTGCTTTAATGGGTGATGTTGGGAGGATTAGACTAAGTATCATAACTAGGGGCAGCAGAATACGGAGTGTCATATTGACGCTGCATCGTCTTTTCTGTATTCTCACCTGTTCTCCACCTTTCAACAAATTTTGTCATGCAGTACCATTGTAAGAATATTTTGTGAAAGTTTATATAGATTTCATGATGATTCTTGTAAAAAGATGAAAAATGAGGATAATGACCTATGTAATACGGATGGGCGGCAAACGTGTCTCCCATGTTTGATATTAGTCTGGCTGGGGTCATGGATTTATGTAGACTTCATCAAAGCAGGAGGTAGTAACTATGGGTAAAAAAATTGCAGTTGTATTAACGGATTATTTCGAGGATGTCGAGTATACTGAACCTGCGAAAGCTTTTAAAGATGCAGGTCATGAATTAACAGTGATTGAACAGGAAAAAGGAAAAACAGTAAAAGGCAAACAAGGGGAAGCGGAAGTGAAAGTGGATGCGTCCATCGATGATGTGAATCCGAAAGACTTTGATGCATTGCTGATCCCGGGCGGATTCTCACCTGACATGCTGCGAGCGGATGACCGTTTCGTCCAATTTGCCAAAGCGTTTATGGATGATAAAAAACCTGTTTTCGCCATTTGCCACGGCCCTCAGCTTCTCATCAACGCGAAAGCATTGGACGGGCGCAAAGCGACAGGGTTTACATCGATCCGTATTGACATGGAAAACGCAGGCGCAAATGTAGTGGATGAAGAAGTCGTCGTCTGCCAGAACCAGCTGGTCACAAGCCGCACTCCGGATGACATTCCGGCATTCAACCGCGAATCATTAAAACTGCTTGCGTAATATAAAAGCGGAGCGCCGTATCAGGCGTTCCGCTTTTTTGATGAAGATTCCCGAATGACCAGCTCAGGCGCCAGAATAATGCGCTGTTTTTTGTGCTGGGAACTGGCGATTTTATCATGCAGCAATTGAGCCGCTTCTTTTCCCGACTGCCGCGGAAAGGAAGAAACGGTTGTGAGCGGGGGATAAGAAATTTCAGCTTCCGGCACGTTATCAAAACCGACAATATCAATATCTTCGCCCGGGATGAGCCCGGCTTTTCTGATCCCTTGCATGACACCGAACGCGACCAAATCACTGAAGCAGAAAATCGCGGTCGGGCGCTCAGGCCGGCGGAGCAGCTCCATCACTGCTTCATAGCCTGCCTCGCGGGTCGGTGCACTGTCAATGACAAATTCATTTTTCACTTCAAGATCGGCCTCACGGAGCGCTTTTTTTAAACCTTTCATCCGTTTTGTCCATGTAGATGAGTGCTTCACGCCGCCCAGAAACGCAATCTCCTGATGGCCTTTTTCAATGAGATGATGCACTGCCTTATAGGTGCCTTCTTCATAATCGGCTCCGACAAAATCACAGTCGGCATCGGCGATTTCCCTGACGGCGAGCACGACCGGAATGTCAAGCTGTTCAAGGCGGGAAAGGGTTTCCTCGGCCGCGCCTGAAACCGGACATAAAATCAATCCGCCGACCCTGTGTTCCAGCATAGTCGAGATCAGCTGCTCCTGCTTCGCGACAGAATCAAATGTCGTGCCTAACAGCACCGTTAATCCGACTTCCTCGAGCGTATTCTGAACGCCGATCAGAAATTCTGAGAAAAACGTATTGGAAATGTCAGTAATAATCAGTCCTACCGTTGTAGACGTCTGTGATCGTAAATTCGCGGCGACCCGATCATACACGTACCCCAGTTCCCGCATGGATTGCAGCACTTTTTCACGGGTCGCTTCGGAAATTCGCGGATTATTGCGGACGATTAATGAGGCGGTCGATGTTGAGACGCCGGCATGCTCAGCGACCTGCTGCAATGTCACCCGGCGTTTTTTTTGCTGTTTCATACGTGCATTCCTCACTTGGTTTTTATTGTTACAACCATTATAAGCGTTTTGGCGCATGAGAAGAAAGGGAGAGGGGGAGAAAATGATAAAGCGCCGGAAGACGGATTGTCCTTCGGCGCTTTTGTTACAATAGGTTATTCAAACATTTGCTCTTTAATATACTGAACCGGCATTTCACGGCCTGTCCAGTATTCAAACGCCATGGCGCCCTGCCAAAGCATCATGCCGAGGCCGTTAATGGTTTTGCAGCCGGCCTCTTGTGCCTGTTCGAGCAATTTCGACGTAACGGGGTTGTAAACGACGTCTGTCACAATCAAATCCGGACGGAGCATGGATGTGTCTTCAATGACGCTCAAGCCTTCAAGCGGTTTCATGCCGACACCCGTTCCGTTTGTGAAAATATCGCTTGTGGCGATTTCAGCACGCAGCGCATCTTGATCTTCTAGCGGGAAGATATTCGCTTTACAAGAAGAGCCTTTCATTTCTTCATTGATGATGCGGACATTTTCTTCCGCTTTTTCGAAAAACGCGTCATTGCGGGCGAAAATTGAGATTTCGCCGAGACCTTCCAATGCGGATTGAATCGCAATCGGAGTGGCAGCCCCGCCGGAACCGACAAGCGTCATTTTTTTGCCTGTGATATCGATGCCGTGTTCTTTTAAGTTGCGGACGTATCCCATACCGTCAGTGGAGTGTCCGATCAATGTGCCGTTTTCATTAACCACTGTATTAACTGCACCGGTGAATTTCGCTGAATCCGCGAGTTCATCGAGGTAAGGGAGAATTTTCATCTTGTTCGGCATCGAAACATTGAAGCCTCTGACGTTTAAGGCGCGCATTCCCGTTACCACGTCTTCAAGCTGTTCATTGCCGACTTCAAACGCGAGGTAAGCGTAGTTCAGCCCTAATTTTTTAAACGCCAGGTTGTGCATCGCCGGAGATAAAGAATGTCCGATCGGTGTCGCGAATAATCCGATAAGCTGAGTTTTTCCGTTAATCCGTCCTAAATCTTTCTTCATGATGTATTCCTCCGTTAGTCCATTCATCTGTTTTTCATCCCGCTCGGGGGAAGAAAAACGCTGATTACATATTTTTATTTAAAATGCTGAGTACACTGCGCAATTCATCAACGGGAATCTGTCCGGGCGCTGATGCTTCTTTGCCCGCGCCGAACGTGCATGCCGAGCCGAAGACTTCGCCGGCCAGGCGGCTGATCAGGCCCGTGCCTGCCATGGACATCGTGATGATCGGCCGGTCTGCGAATTGTGTTTTCATCGTGTGTGTGGCATCCAATAAGACGAAAACATCTTCAGTGCTTTGCGGCATCACCGCGATTTTCGGAATATGCGCGCCATACGCCTGCATTTTGCGCAGCCGGGAAATGATTTCCTCTTTTTTCGGTGTCTGATGAAAATCATGATTGGACATGATGACATATACGCCGTTTTCTTCAGCGGTTTTTACAATTGATTTGACCTCGGCATCGCCTGTAAACAATTCAACGTCTATAAGGTCAATGTGTTTTGTTTCGATTGCGGTTTTGAGCAATTCAATGTAAAAGCGGCCGTCAATGACTTTATTTCCGCCTTCTTTATGGCTTCTGAAGGTGAAAAGCAGCGGTGTTTCGCCTGCGGCTTTCCGCAATTTTTCAAGCATGTCTTTTACGGCGTCCAGGCTGTCAACATGCTCGTAAACATCCGCCCGCCACTCAATGATATCCGGGTGAAGCTTATTAACGGCTTCCATTTCTTCAAGAAGCTCTTTCTCTCCGGCTGCCATCAGCGGCACAATGATCTTCGGAAGGCCTTCGCCGATAACCGTGTTTTTGATTGTAATAGTATGCATGATAAATCCTCTCCCTTAAAAAATAGTCAGGCTTTCATCACTTGCTTAAAGCGGATTCCGATAAACAATGCGAGAAGTGCGCTGACAGCCGCAATTCCGATATCTAGCAGAAAAACAGGGGTCAGGCCGGCCGCTTTGGATATCGCTCCCGTTACAAGCGGAATGACAATAAAAGATAAGCTTGATGCTATATTAACAAAAGATGTGATGGTACCTTTATTTTTAGGGAATAAAACAGCCATAACCGTCATCGCCAATTGCAGAATACCCGCAGTTGAAAGACCGATGACAAAGGAGCTGATGACCGATACGGCCGGCTGATGAATGAAAATCAAAGCAAGCAGCGCGATTGCCGCGATCACCGGGTACAGCACCATTACCGTAATCGGCTGAATCACTCTGTTTAACAGCACGGCCAACAATAACACAGACACAAGCGCCCCGATGCTGTAATAGCTAAGCAACTTAACGGCTTGCACCTCCGGCATGCCCAAAACGGATTGTCCGAACTTAGGAAGCCATACTTGAACGAGCATAAACAGCGCCGTAGATGAAAAGCCTAACAAAATAATGGCAAGTCCTTCGCGCCATATCGACGGCTGTGATTTGAACGTGTCATCCGGCGGAAAGGCTTCCGTCAGGCCGCCGTCGTCTTTTTGCTTATGATTCGGAAACGGCACCTTCAGCAGGAAAAAGCCGTTCAGGAAGAAAATGATGCCCGGCACGAAAAAAGTCCAGCCGTAAAACAAATGCCTGTCCGCAATAAATGCGATAAAAAACGGCAGCACCGTCGCGCCGATGGATACAAACGCTTTGATTAACACGGTTGCAGAGCTTGCGTTTTTCGGAAATCCTTCAATAAGAGCAGGATATGTCCCGGAATCCAAAAAGGAATTTGCGATCCCTGCGAAAATGGCGAAGATAAACGCGGCCGTATAGCTTGTCGAAAGCGGAATTCCGATTAAGAAAATCAGATACAGAAATGCGCCCGCCACGATAAACGGCCGTCTCCCGAATGTATCCGAGAGCTTTCCGGCAAACAGAAGCGAAATCAGCTTCCCGATTCCGATGGCGGAGACCAAATAGCTGACTCCGGCTGCTGATGTATGAAGCTGTTTTGATAATGCCTCCATATTGGATGCGATAATAATATTGATCATGCCCAGCAGGAAATAGTTGATATAAAGACCCGCTGCCATTTTGGTGTATATGTTTTTCATGATGACATCCCCTAATGCGGTTAATAAAGAATTAATTTATTTTTTAAACTGATAAAAGCCTAGAACCATTCCCCTTTATTGAACCACTGCCTTTCTCTGAAAACTGGTTTGATAAAACGGCTGCAGAGACAAACGGATATACTCGCGTAACGCTGATACCAATCAAGTATATCGTTCTACTAAATAAAAAAATATAAGCGGCCCGCTCATTTAGTATATCGTTCTACCAAGTTCACAGTTACTATACTCCTTCTTTTTATATGTGTCAAACCGATGAACTTTTATTTTTCACTTTTTTAATTCAAAAAGACCCGCCGTTTTCGGCAGGTCTGACATGGGTTTATTTTCTGAGAGAGGCGAGCTCCTGGGCAATGGCCTGCATTTCACTCGGGCTGAATGATTCCTTTTTCATGACCATTTGATGAAGATATGTAAGATCTTCTATTTTTTCATCACTGAAATCTTCCGCTTTGATGACGCCGACATTGAGCATATTGAGCTTCTGCGAAATGTCTTCAATCATCTTGTTTAACGTTTCTGTTTGTTGGCTCGGCAAATTCATGCATCCTTTCATGACCGTTTTCGTATCCTTTATTCTAACAGAATTCATTTAGAATAAAAGCATATTTCCACAGCCGCAGAAAAGTTGCTAAGATGATGATAAGGTTTTTGATCCTCAAAATATGGGGAAAGAATAGGGAGGTTACGATATGGTACATGTTCTGTTTGTCTGTCTGGGAAATATTTTCCGGTCGCCTATGGCAGAGGCGGTATTTTCTGATATGGTAAAGAAAAACGGGCTGGAAAATCAGATTAACATTGATTCAGCGGGAATCGGCGCCTGGCATGCGGGAAATCCGCCGCATGAAGGGACAGAGGAGATTCTAAAGGAGAAAGGAATCAGCACAAGCGGCATCACGGCAAGGCAGGTCCGTGAGTCTGATCTGACCGATTTCGATTACGTCATTGCAATGGATGCTGAAAATATCGGACATCTGCGCAGCATGGCCGGTTATAAAAAAGCGGCGCCGCGTATCGCAAGGCTGCTTGATTATGTACCGGAGTCGGATCTTGCGGACGTGCCCGATCCGTACTATACCGGGAATTTCAGCGAGGTGTACGCGTTGATCGAGTCGGGGTGCCATCATTTGCTGGACACAATTAAGAAAGACCATCATTTATAAGGGGGATTGACCGATGAAACAGACACGCTTCATGGCAAAAGCAATTCTGATCGGCGCTGCCGCCGGCGGAGCACTGTCATTATTACATAAGCCGACAAGAGAGGCATGTTTCCGGAATATGGACGCGTGCAGGCAGCGTGCTGCATTTTACCGGAAAAATCCTGAAGCCCTGAAACAGGAGGCTTCTGCAAAAATGGATCAAGTGAAAATCATGGCCAATACCGTATCAGACGATCTGAGTTTTTTAAACAATCAGATCTCCAAGCTGAAGCAGACAACACCGCAGGTCATTGAGCTGTTAAAAGAAACGAAGGAGCATTTTTCGAAAAACGATCATTGAGGTGGGATGTCATGAGTTTTATGAAGGAGCTGTTTGCAAGGTTTTCTCTGCATGAAGGACAAAGTAAATCGGCGGAGCTGGCGTATTTTTTTCTGCTGTCATTGTTTCCGTTAATCATTTTCATACTGACGCTCACCGCCTATCTTCCCATATCGGCAGAAGACGTGCTCGGCGCAGTCGATCAATATGCGCCCGACAGCGCCATGTCCATGGTGAAATCCATTACGGAGCAAACGCTGAACAAACGCAGCGGCGGGCTTTTGTCATTCGGGATTATCGCCGTCATCTGGTCGGCTTCCAACGGTATGAATGCGATTGTCAGAGCATTTAACCATGCCTACGAAGTCGAAGAAAACCGCTCATTTATCATCATTCGCCTGACCTCAATTTTTTTAACCATCGCGATGGTGGTTACGATTTTAATCGCACTGCTTCTGCCGGTGTTCGGCAGAGAAATCGGGCTGCTGGCCGCAGATTTTATCGGCGCCCCCGGCCTGTTTTTGCAGGTGTGGTCGGTTGTCCGCTGGGGTATCAGTCCGCTAATCCTTTTAATCGTGTTTACCGCGCTTTACATTTTCGCGCCGAATAAAAGGCTTTCTCTCCGCTTTGTGCTGCCGGGAGCCGTGTTTGCGGCAGCCGGCTGGATTATCGTCAGTATGCTGTTCTCATTTTACGTCGGCACTTTTGCCAACTACAGCGCCACATACGGGAGCATCGGGGGAATTATCGTCCTTATGATCTGGTTTTACCTGACGGGAACCCTGCTGATTTTAGGAGGAGAAATCAACGCGCTTTTACATAAACGTAAAAAGCTTCCTGATGAAAATCCCTACCGCGGGAGCAAGCTATAGAGGAACGGATGACGTTCAAGCTGAAAACGGAGGGAAACCGATTATGACCAAGCATACGAAAAAAGGCGGAAGCCATAATAAACAAAACTCAAAAAACGGCCCGAAGAATAAAACAAGCGGAAGCGCGAACGGGCAGAACGGATACCACTAGAAAGAAGCCGCCTGGCATGGAACAGGCGGCTTTTTTTATGAGACCGGGAAAGAATGGGATTCAGATGCAGGGCTGTGCTTTGTTTTTCCGAAGACGAGCGCAAGCCAAATACAGATGAGGATCACCGTAATAAAATAAAACAAATTGGCGCTTTCAAACCGCTGCATATACCAGCCGCCCGCCACCGGCCCGATCATGCTGCCGAGGCTGAAGGAAATGCCGCAGAGCAGATTGCCCGCCGGAAGCAGATGGGACGGCAGCAGGTCGCTCATATAGCTGATACCGAGGGAAAACATACTGCCGACCGCCATCCCCGCCATGAAAAAGCAGCCGCCGATAACGGCAGGCGACGGAAACAATCCGGCCGTCGAAAAACACAGGGCGCCCGTCAGTAAAATGACGAGCAGGACACGTTTTCTACCGAACCGATCGCTTAATAAACCAAGCGGAAACTGGAATACAATACTTCCGATGGCGAAAGCGGGCAATATCAGCGCGACGGCATCAACGGATATGCCTAAGCGCAGGGCGTACACGGGGAAGCTTCCGTTCAGCGCCGTTTCTAAAAAGCCATAGCCGAAAGCCGGAAGAAAAGCGACCCAGCCGAAAAGAATGGCGCGGTAGAAACGTTTTGCGCTGTTGTCCCCGGCTGTTTCATCCGGACCTTGCGGCGGGTGCTCATTACGTAAGAAAAACACAAACAGCCAGGCGGCAAGACTGATACAGCCGGATACAATAAACGGAAGGGACGGACTTGTTTTCACAAGAGGAACCATGAACGGACCGACAGCGAATCCAAGCCCGAAGGACAGCCCGTACAGCGAAATGTTTCTTCCTCTGTTTTGAGGCGTTGACTTTGAAGTCACCCACGTTTGGGTTGAAAAATGAAGCATATGGTCGCCGATTCCGATAAGCAGCCGAAGAAAAAACCATATCCATATGGATTGAAGCCAAATAAAACTGAATAAGCTGATGATGACAAGAAATCCGCCCGTTACCATCAGTGGTTTGTATCCGAGCTTTCTCAGCGGCGCTTCCATAAACGGCGACGCGAGAAGCACGCCGATATACAGGCCGGTTGCGTGAAGGCCGTTTATGGCGGCTGATTCTCCGTTCGTTTCAAAAATGACGGAAATCACCGGCAAAAGCATGCCTTGGGAAAAACCGGAGATGGAAACAAGCAGAACCAAAATAAAGAAGTGCAGTCGTGACATCGCGTATTTTCTCCTTCTTCAGTATCTGTCTTGATCGTACACGGATTTTTCGCGTCCGGCAACCTGAAAATGCCAATTTGGGTTTCTACGGAAGTGTAATTGAGGGAGTTTTTGAGAAGGATAAAAAAGACTCATTCGAAAAAGGAGCCAGGCTGAGTATGAATCGGATTTTTTTCTTTACGGCTGCGGCGGGGGTGCCGCTTTCAGTTATCGGAAGCCTGATACACTGGCCGTCAGCTGTTTTGTTTATTATTTATTGTTTGACGATTATTGCGCTTGCAAGTTATATGGGGAGAGCGACTGAATCTCTTGCCATTATCGCGGGTCCGCGGATCGGCGGCCTGCTGAACGCCACGTTCGGAAATGCGGTAGAGCTGATTATATCGCTTTTTGCCTTAAAGGAAGGGCTGACGGGCATCGTGCTTGCTTCACTGACCGGTTCGGTGCTCGGCAATCTTCTGCTCGTCGCGGGGTTGTCGTTTTTTATCGGCGGTTTGAAATACAAGCGGCAGGAATTCAATATTCATGATGCCCGGCATAATTCAGGCCTGCTGATATTTGCCATTATCGTAGCTTTTGTCATTCCCGAAGTGTTTTCCATGGATATGGGGGAAAAAAGCAAGCTTGATTTAAGTGTCGGCATCAGCATCATCATGATCCTTTTGTACGTGGCGGCTCTTTATTTCAAGCTCGTCACTCACCGCGGTGTTTATCAGCCGAACCAGCCGGAGGCCAAGGAAGAAGAGGAGCAGCCTGAGTGGTCTGGGAAGAGAGCGACTGCCGTCTTATTTATCGCCACCATTATCGTCGCCTACATATCTGAAAATCTCGTCCATACGTTTCATGCGGTGGCTGAACAGTTCGGCTGGAGCGAGCTGTTTATCGGAGTGATTATCGTCGCAATCGTCGGAAATGCCGCAGAACATGCGTCCGCCATCATTATGGCGTACAAAGACAAAATGGATGTCGCCGTTGAAATCGCGGTCGGATCGACTTTGCAGATCGCCATGTTTGTGGCCCCGGTGCTTGTCATCTGTTCCGTCTTTTTCCCGGTCAATATGCCGCTTGTATTCACATTGCCTGAGCTTGTCGCAATGATATCATCCGTCCTTTTGATGACGATGATTTCAAATGACGGTGATTCGAACTGGTTTGAAGGGGCTACGCTCCTTGCGGCCTATGTCATTATGGCGATCGGATTTTTCCTGCTTTAACCTGTAAAAAAATGCGGATAACAACGATTGCGGAGGAAAAGACTAAAGGAAAATGCTATAGAAAGAGTGATATGATGAGAAAGCTGTTTCATGCCACACTGATTCTGCTGTTATCTTTTAGTTTTTTCGCAACGCCGTCTGCCGGTGCAAAGAAACCGTTTAAGGTTCCCAACTCTGTCGTAAGCATTTCAAAGGAAAATACGTATCCGAATGCTTCACAGGACCAGCCGATGCTTCAGCCGAGCAAACTGGCAAAGGAATTGTTAGATACATCAGAGATCAACATCGAAAACCCGCATCTGATTAAAATGCTGAATGAAACCACGGTTTCCGGTTCGCCGCTCGCCATCGGATACCGGGCGAAAATATTTCTCGGGAAATGGGCGCTCGGCTATCAGTCGAACGAAACGGTCGCCAACTGGGAATATAAAAAAATCAACACAAACAGAGCGGATAACCGGGGCGGGCAGCAAGCCGCGGAAATTTCATACGCACAAGAACAGCAATACAAAATCAAAGGCGGGCTCACAGCAAAAGTGCCGAACGCAGAAGATGTGAAAAGCATGATGATGCAAAAAGCGATGAAGAAAACAAAACTGCCGCTTGCATTTGAAACAGTCATCGGCGCAGGCACAAAACGCGATCAAACTTATAAAATTTCTCCGCAGCGGCTCGGCTATTTACACGCCTATGCCCCGGCCGTTAATGAAAAAGGAAAAGTAACATACGGCGAAGTGTATTTGGTGCTGAAAGGCAGCAAGCGGAAACTTGTCGTCAAAAATGTGACCTCGCAAGGAATCGGCGCTTGGATTCCGGTGCAGGATCATGTCACATTCGGCTTTCAAATTACAGCGCAGCCGAGATAAATGAAAAAGCTGATTCCGGTTTGGGAATCAGCTTTTTTGTGTGTGATACATCTCCTCAAGCAATTGCACATTGTTGTTGTACAGCTCGCGGGCAAGAACGCGCCTCACCGCAAGGCTTGCCGAGAAGTATTCTGTGTCTTGAACCATGCCTTTAACCGTAAATTCAATGCCTCTCGTCAATTTGTTCAGGCTCATGATTCCATGCACTTGAAACGGCTCCGTTGCATTGAGAAATTCATCCCGTTTCAGTGAATCGCGAAGTTCATCATTGAGCATGTCACAGGCTTTTTCTAAGATGGCATATACCCGTTCAGGGTCTTCCTTATAGCTGATCACGACAGATTCGGTAATCCGCATAAAATCAATGTTATAGTTCTGAAGCTGTCTGACCTCACCATTTGAAATGGTAAGCAGCTTGCCGGAGAACTCACGGATCTGCAAAGAACGGAGTCCGATTTCTTCGACTGTGCCGTTGAACAGATTATTAATCGTCACGTAATCGCCTTTATGCAGCTGGCGTTCGTATATTAAAAATACACCGGCCAAAATGTCCTTGATTAAAGACTGGGCTCCGAAACCGATGACGATACCGGCAACGCCCGCCCCGGCTAAAATTCGGCCGAAATCATGAACAAATAATGAAATAACGTAAAAGATAAAACCGATCGTCGCCGTATACTGGGTGATGGACCGGACGAGGCTTTCGATTGTCTTTCCTTTCCGTTCCTCCAAGAAATCAGTGCGTTTAAATAACATCTGTACAAAGCGGTTGATCAGAAAAACACCGACGTAAAGCACGAGAGCGACGATGATGATCTCAACCACTTTGCTTTTCAAAATATCTGTAATTGTCGTTTCCATCTTCTGTTAACCTCTGGCTTTGCGTAATGAAAAATCTGTCTCCTGATAATAACTGTTTTTGACAAGAACGTTCGGGCCGAGGCACCGGACGTTTGAGCAGCGGCAGTTCAGCTCTTTGCTCAGCTTCGTCTGTCTCCACCTGTCATACGCTTCAGGAAGGCTGTCTGTTTTAATATTGCCGAGCGGCGGTGTATCGCCGAAATCCGTGACAATGATATTTCCGTCAAAAATGTTGACATTCAGGCGTGAGCGGCCGTCAGGGTCGTTTCGCACCGTAACGTTTTTCGCTTCCCGCAGGCGGCGGAGCAGCTTCTGGTCTTCTTCATCAGGGCTGCATGCGTAAAACGGCAGCGTGCCGAACAGCATCCATGTCTCTTCATCACGAATATCGAGCAGATGATGAATGGCCTGTCTCATGTCTTTCAGGCTCAGTGATTCCAGCGCGCTGGCGAAATCACTCGGATACATCGGATGGACTTCGTGCCGCTGACATTTCATTTCTTCCGTAATCTGCCGGTGAATATGTTCGATATGCGGCAGCGTGCGCTTGTTCAGCATCGTCTCCGCCGAAACCATGACGCCTGCCTCCACCAGCGTGCGGCTGTTTTCAATCATTTTGTCAAAATAGCGCGCCCGCTGTTCAAATGTCGGTTTCTTCTCCATCATCGCAAATCCGATGTCGGCAAAGTCCTCGACCGTTCCCCAGTTGTGGGAAATGTGAAGGACGTCCAAATAAGGAATAATCCGTTCATAGCGCCCGATATCAAGCGTCAGGTTTGAATTGATCTGTGTGCGCACACCGCGTTCATGCGCATATTTCAAAAGCGGGACGACATATTCCTTTACCGATTTCAGAGAAAGCATCGGTTCGCCGCCCGTAATGCTGATGGAGCGTAACAGAGGAATTTCTTCGAGCCGCTTTAATAAAAGGTCGAGCGGCAGCGCATTCGGGTCTTTCGGCTGAAGCGTGTATCCCACGGCGCAATGCTCGCATCTCATATTGCACAAGGTCGTCGTTGTGAATTCAACGTTCGTCAGTTTCATATCTCCATACTGGTCCACATCCATGTACGCTTCCCAAGGATCGTACTCCGGTGTGATCGGACGCAGTGCTGTGTTTTGTGTCATGACTATCTAACTCCTTTATAAATGGGCATACTAACGTCTGCCAACTGTTAATTTTAGACCTGATCTGCCAAGATCGCAAGTAGCGGAACCATTGAAAAACGGCAAAAAATACGCTACCATTATAAAAAATGAATGGAGTGGAAGTATGGGGAATGCAGTAAACAGCAAAGATCAGCAGCTCGATTACTTGAAGAACAGACTCGATATGTTTATGAATGTCATTGATTCGTTAGACCCTGAATCAACGGACGTTGAAGATATAGACCGGCTCATCGGCATGCTTGATGATCTGGAAGCAAAATACGAACGGTTTAAAAAGGATTGGGAATAAACCCCGGCATCTGCCGGGGTTTTTCTCTTTCCATAATGCGGCTGTATAAAAGGGGAGAGCCTACTGCAAAATAAGGAAAAATGCAGAAGGAGTGCTGGGCATGAAATGGTTTTGTTCAATTTGCTGCATGGCCGTTTTACTTGCGGGAGGCATAAACAGCGCAGAGGCCGTGCCGAATGAGCGGATAAACTGGGGATTTAAACGAAGCGTCAATCATCAGCCGCCGGATGCCGGCAAGCAGCTGGACAATCTGGTCAAAAAATATGATGCCTTTTATTTAGGCAATACGAAAGAAAAGACCATTTATTTAACGTTTGATAACGGATATGAAAATGGATACACCCCGAAGGTGCTTGATGTGTTAAAGAAACATCATGTCACGGGCACTTTTTTTGTCACAGGCCATTTTGTAAAAGAGCAGCCTGATTTGATTAAGCGGATGTCAAAGGAAGGCCATATTATCGGCAATCATTCTTTTCACCATCCTGATCTGACGACAAAAACGGGTGATCAGATTCAGGACGAACTCGATTCCGTCACGGAAGCTGTTTACAACATCACCGGAAAGCGGGATAACCTGTATCTCCGTCCGCCGCGCGGCGTATTCAGCGAATATGTCTTGAAAGAAACGAAGCGCCTCGGATATCAAACCGTTTTCTGGTCCGTCGCATTTGTCGATTGGAAGGTTAAGGAGCAGAAAGGGAAAAAATACGCCTACGATCACATGATCAAGCAGGCGCATCCCGGCGCGATCTACCTTCTCCACACCGTTTCAAAGGACAATTCAGAAGCTTTGGACGATGCGATTACCGATTTAAAAAAAGAAGGATACACGTTTAAAAGCATTGATGACCTTATGTTTGAGAAAGAAATGAAGCTGCCGCGCTTGTAAAAAACACCTCTCCTGCTATTGGAGAGGTGTTTTGTTATTTCAGGCATTTAATCAAAGCGGCCCAATCCAGACCCCCGAAGCCTTGTTCGATCCCGCTTTCAAAATGGCTCTTGGCCAGCTCGGCAAGAGGGAGCTTTGCGGCAACCTGTTCTGCGGCGGCAAGCGCCAGATTGGTATCCTTCAGGCCTAAAGACATTTTGAAACCGGCCGGTTCGAATTTCTGCTCGGACATGATGGTTCCGTAATTTTGATAGACGGGAGAGCCAAAGAGCGCGTTGGCGATTTCTAAAAATTGTTTTTGGCCCAAGCCGTACTTCTCCATCATTAAGAATGATTCAGATAACGCCTCCAGCATAGAAACGAGCAAGAAATTGATGCTGATTTTGGCCGCGTTGGCTGTTTTGGTCTCTTCACCGGTGTCAAATACTTGCTGACCCAGGCTTTTAAACAGCGGTTCGGCCTTTTTCTTCGCTTCCTGAGGGCCGGCTGTGATGATGCGGAGCTCGGCCTTCTCAGCCGCATCGGGACGGCCGAGGACGGGAGCGGCAATAAAGGACTGTCCTCTGCTCGAATGCGCAGCGGAAAGCTGTTCTGACAGCGCCGTGCTGATGGTGCTCATTGAAATATGAATGCCTTTTTCAGATAACCCGGCAATAATGCCGTCAGGCCCGAAAGTCACACCTGTTACGGCTTCATCGTCTGACAGCATTGACAGCACAATGTCCGCATGTTCAGCTGCCTGACGGGGCGTTTTGGCATATTCGGCCCCTTTCTCCAGCAGATCAGCCGCTTTTTCTTTCGTCCGGTTATAGACAGTCAGACTGTATCCGGCTTTCATGATATTTTCGGCGATGGGGCGGCCCATATTGCCGAGTCCGACGATGGCGATTTTCATTTGCAGTCCCTCCAATGAAATGTTTTCCATCATTATACATGCAAAACGTTTATTCTGCTGTGTGCAGGCTTGCAACTTTTAGGTCAGGTTCTGAAGACCATCCGCTGTCTGATGCGGCTTTCCCTTTATAAAAGCCGGTAAACTGCGCCTTGATGATTGTTTTCGATCGGGGCTTTACAGTGAATGTTTTTGATTTGAATGTGACGCCCTTTACGTTCTCAGATAGGTCAGGTGTGATAGATATGGTTTGTTCCCCTTTTCCATAATAATTGATATAAATCGTGCAGCTCATTCTCGCTTTTTTGCGCTCAATCAGATGACTGCATTCACTGCGGTGCTTCAGATATTCGACAGCTTTTCTTTCAGGCGCGAACTGTTTTAAGGAAAAAGCGGCATATTCAGTGACAGGACTGATGCTGGAAGAGACCCCCATGCTGAGAAAGATCAGAAACAGCCCCACAGCGGGAAGCGTCCGTCTGAACGAGGCGGCACACCAGATTAACGCCGCAAAATATAGCACGACCCCGGGAATGACGGAGATATGGGCTCCATCTTCAGACCAAGAAGAAAAGCCGAGCCACTCAAAGATGTAATCAGACATCGTACAGCCGTTATACAGCGGGGCAATGGACATGACACTGAGAAGCAGAAGGGCGGAAGAAATGGTTTTGTGAGAAAGAATGGTAACGGCGCACACCTCTTTACGTTTTTTTCCAACATATCATGTTTTCACAAAAAAAAGAACAGCCGGCAGCCGTTCTTACTTGAAAATATTAAACCAGCCTTTGCGGGCGAACCAAAACAGCATGGCGGCCACAAGAGCGGCCATTACACCCAAAACGATAAAATACCCGTATTTCCAATGAAGCTCAGGCATGTTATCGAAATTCATGCCGTAAACTCCCGCGATAAACGTGAGCGGAATAAAAATGGTCGAGACGATGGTTAACGTCATCATGATGGCGTTCATCCGGTTTGAATTCAGTGTTACATAGCTGTCCCGCAGATCTGACGTCATATCACGGTTTGACTCGATCAGCTCAGCCAGTTTTAACAGGTGGTCGTAAATATCGCTGAAATATGCTTTTGTTTCACGGCTTTCTTTTACATGGTCAAGACTCAAAATCCGGTACATTAAATCGCGCATCGGAATGATCGTCCGCCTCAGGTTCAAAAGATCAGTCCGCAATTCAAACACTTCATTCATTAAAGTGCCGTAAGATTTATGTGTTCTGCTGTCTTCAATTTCATTCAGCCGGTCTTCAATTTTGTACAGCACAGGGAAATATTCATCGACAAGCTGATCCATAATCATATACGTTATGTGTCCGGGCCCTTTTTTGGCTAACCCCGGAGAAGCGAAAAACCGTTCTCTTACTCTCGAGATGCCGGGCGATTCGTGCAGATGGAAGCTGACGATGAAACGGTCGGACTGAAAAATGTCCACCTCTTCCATTTCCAGTGTGTCCGGGTTCAAGGCGTGGAGCACATAAAAACGGTAGCCGTCATAATGGTCGATTTTCGGCCGCTGCATGTGCTGAAAGCAATCCTCAATCGCGAGCGGATGAAAATGGAAATAATCCCGCAGCAGCTCGGTTTCATGCATCTCGGCTCCGAAAAAATCAATCCAGTACCATGCGATGTCCGGTTGTTCTGTACGTGATAGGGGGATATTATCTAATATCTCATTATGTGTTGTGATTGCGGTTATATGTATCATAAACAACCCTCCGCCTGCCATTATATCATGCGGCGTTATGAAGAAAAGTATACGAATTGCCGTCGGAACGCTTCGTGATATACTTGGACAAAAAGGGGTGGAGCATATGTGGGAGGAAACGGTTTCGGTCACGCCGCCGTATCATTTTGATAAAGTGCTTGAAAGGCTGTCACTCGATCCGCTGAATGCGGTCGATCTTACAGCAAGGTCAATTAAAGTTCCGCTCAGAACACGGGACGGCAAACTGTCGGTCATCACGGTTCAAGCGAAAGGCACCGCCATAGATCCGGTTTTCCTCGTCAGCGGCGAAACGGACCGCGAGGAGATGATTGAACGGATCAAACACATTTTTCAGTGGGAGCAGCCGCTTCAGCCTGTGCTTGATCATTTTTCAAAAACAAATCTGTCTGCGCTTTTTGAAGAGCATGCGGGAACCCCGCTCGTGCTGGAATACGATGTGTACAACTGTCTCATGAAATGCATCATCCACCAGCAGCTCAACCTGTCCTTCGCTTTTACCTTAACGGAACGGTTCGTCCATGCCTTCGGCGAACAAAAAGACGGCGTCTGGTGCTACCCCGAGCCGAAAACGATTGCGGCGCTTGAGTATCAGGACTTGCGGGAGCTTCAGTTCAGCATGAGAAAAGCGGAATATGCGATTGACCTTTCACGGATGATTGCAGACGGAGCGCTCAATCTTGCGGAACTTCCCCAGTTATCGGATGAAGACATTATGAAAAAGCTGATCACCATCAGAGGCATCGGGCCATGGACCGTCCAAAACGTCCTCATGTTCGGCCTCGGCCGCCCGAATCTGTTTCCTTTGGCAGATATCGGCCTGCAAAACGCCGTCAAACGCCGCTTCGCCCTTGAGGATAAACCGTCAAAAGACTTGATGCTTCAAGTAAGCAGGGAATGGGCGCCGTATTTAAGCTACGCGTCCTTGTATTTGTGGAGAAGTATTGAATAAAAACAAGATGGCTTACCGATGGCATTTGATCGCTTCCGAGTATTTTTTGGAAACTTCCGGTGAAAAACATGAAGGAACCGCCGGCTGCATGTTATACTGAAAAGATGTGATATTTCAAATCAGCCGTTTTCCCATGAGGATGGCTTTATTATAGAAACGGAGAGAATAAAACGTGAATCAACATCAAAAAAAGGCGCCTGCCGAATTGAAAATCGGACAGACATTTCCGCTGACCATCAAACGCCTCGGCATTAATGGAGAGGGCGTCGGCTATTTTAAGAAAAAGGTTGTCTTCGTTCCCGGCGCTCTGCCCGGCGAAGAAGTCGTTGCCGAAGCGACAAACGTTCAGCCGAAATTTTCAGAAGCACGCGTCAAAAAAATCCGCAAGCCGTCTGAACACCGCGTCACGCCGCCTTGTCCGGTATACGATCAATGCGGCGGCTGCCAGCTTCAGCATCTGGCCTACAGTCAGCAGCTTCGCGAAAAGCGCGATATCGTCATTCAGTCTTTGGAACGTCATACGAGATTCAATGTTGAAGAAATGAACATTAAAGAAACGATCGGAATGGACAACCCGTGGAATTACCGGAACAAAAGCCAGTTTCAAGTCGGACGCTCGCAAAGCGGCAGCATCATTGCCGGCTTATACGGACTTGATTCCCATAAAATTGTTCCGATTAAGGAATGCATTGTCCAGCATCCGGCGACGAACAAAACAACGGGTATTGTCCGCCGCATATTGGAAAAACACAACGTATCTGTTTATAACGAACGGACCAAAAAAGGCGATGTCCGCACCATCGTGACGAGAGTCGGTTTTGAAACAGGCGAAGTGCAGGTCGTGCTTGTCACGGCGAAAGAGACACTTCCGAATAAAGACGAGATCGTCAAAGCCATTCAGAATCGTCTGCCCGAAGTGAAATCGATTATTCAAAACATCAACGGCGCGCGCACATCCGTCATTTTCGGGGACAAAACAAAAGCGCTGGCCGGAAGCCATGCCATTCAAGAGGTACTTGGTGACGTGTCATTTGAATTAAGCGCCCGCGCTTTCTTCCAGCTCAACCCTGAGCAGACGGTCAAGCTGTATGACGAAGTGAAAAAAGCGGCGCAGCTGACCGGAAAAGAAAAAGTCGTTGACGCATATTGCGGCGTCGGTACGATCGGCATGTGGGTCTCAAGCGGGGCGAAAGAGATCCGCGGCATGGACGTCATTAAAGAATCAATTGACGATGCGAAGAAGAACGCCAAAAAACACGGCATCAAAAACGCGGCATATGTCACAGGAACAGCTGAACACTGGCTCCCGAAATGGACGAAAGAAGGCTTCCGCCCAGACGTGGTCATCGTCGACCCGCCGAGAACGGGCTGCGACGGAACATTTTTAGATACCATCAAAAAAGTAAAACCGAAACGCTTCGTCTACGTATCCTGCAATCCTTCCACACTGGCGAAAGACTTGCAGGCGCTGTCGAAGGACTATCGCGTCGAATATATTCAGCCTGTGGATATGTTTCCGCAGACGGCTCATGTGGAAGCTGTGGCGAAGCTTGTATTGAAATCGTCTAATTAAAAAACGATTCCTGATCAGATCTGGATTTCGGCAGAATGAACCTTGCCGATTTCCGGGTCTTTTTCATAGGGAGCCTTTGCCCTGACTGTCTTTTCTCAGAGAACTTTATTTTCACTGACGAAAAGAGCTGAAAAAACGTGCGGAAACCCTCATTTTTTAGATCAATTCCTAAAGCTGTAACATGATTCAACAGTAAAGTTCTATCATGCTGCTCCATAAACATATTCTTTTTTTCGTTTGGAAACGGTATTACAGACAAAATATGAAGAGCAATAACGACTCGTTCAAGTCTCGTGAATACTTGTAACTCCTGTGAATATTTTGTAAACTCCTTTTTTAAAGAGTAAAGCCCCTGTTGCTAACTATACGTGAATAATTGCTCCTTATAATGATCTATCGCTTGATTCATACAATGTTAAAGTGCCGATAAGGCAATGCGTTTATCCGGATCAGCAGATAAAATCAATATGATCTTTAATTGGACTAGGGGTTTGATAATAGTCAACAATGTAATAACCACTTTTTGGCTTAGCGTAGACAACATGCTGATGCTCTAGTTCTAGTAAGGCCTTTGCAACTGTCCTATGACAGGTGCATTTTTTCATGTATTAATAATAGTTGGCATCGTTACATTTTGCTTAATTAGCTAATTGTTCACTATGATTATGAAATGGTTTGTTAAGGGTGAATTTGAATGAAAAGCAATATAAAAAGAGGTCTGATAATTGGATTTATTGGAGCGACTTGTTTTAGTTTACATTACTTGCTTCAAGTATCGCTGTCCCTATTTTGATGAGACAATTGTTGGATTGGGTAGGACAGCAAAAGGGCTGCATACGTGGATTTTGTAAGTATGATTGGGAATGGTATTACAAAGTAACACCGAGAATAAAGCCGAATAACAAGAGAAAAGCACTGTTGATTGGGAAGAGAGATAAAGAGTGTTTGGGACTGCTAAAGAAGGAGTAATAATAGTATGAATTGTTTTACAAACAGAAAGAAAACCAACTAGAGTGAGCCCTTAAATTTTAGGAGAACTTTATGAGTCGGTTCATGGTTCCGTAATCAAAATTTAGTCCGTACACAAAATCGTATAGAGGGATTTAGGGTAAGGAAGGTAAGTGGGCTATTGAAGATAGATTAAAGCAAGGGAAAGAATTGGTCTGTTTATAAGGTGCTGCTACATGCTGGGTTTTGTGCGATAAAGAAATCAACAATAGCTAAAGAATTGAATACTCAGGCTGAAATAAAATATGACACAAGCAACTTAGTAATATTAAGTTGCTTGTGAACTTAACTTATTTAGTTATTCTCAATATCCCGTAAATATAATTTATTTCATCTCTACTTCATCATCATTATCGTCTAGTAATCTTTTTTTATTAATCAAAGTATTTTTAGTGAAGTTCGAGAACTGCTTAATATCTTTTATCTCTCAATATTAAGCAATGATTCGTAAGCATTTACGATACCGCTACCTACTTCATTCTTATCTAAGTTTTCAACGTGGTCTGTGTTCTGATATAAGTTTTCTTCAACCTTACGATTTGGCATTTCCTCTCCATATTTTTCGTAGTATTCTGTCTTTAATAGGGCTGCTGTAGCAGTTACTATTGGAGCTGCTACACTTGTCCCTAAAGTAGGTTCATATCCCTTTTGAAAGCCTAGTGACTTACTTAGCGGAGTTTGCGGGATATTGACAGGGGAAGTAGTCCATACCAAGCTATATAGATCAATCTTATTTGTATCCAGATCACCACCTGGGGCTGCAATTGAGATGTTTTTTCCATAATTTGAGTAAGAAGCTTTTGTATTTTGCGCTGTGGTGGCAGATACAGTAATTACATCGTTATCTCCACCAGGAAGATGTAGGATATTGTCCTTTGGTTTACCTAATTGTTGTGCAAGTTTTTTTGAATTTGAGATATCATATCCATGGTTTCCAGCTGCTGCAACAATTAAAGTATTGTGTTTTCTAGCGAATTTAAAAGCTTTTTCAAAAAGTTTTATAGTCTCTCTATCATCTTTATCTTTTTTTGATAAAAAAGTAGATAAACTTAAATTAATTACGTCCATATCATCTTCCGTAGCTTTAACAATTGCGCTTATAACCCAACTTCTTTTAGATTTACCGTCTTTATCAAATACTTTATACGGCACTAAACCAAGATTTGGTCCAACTCCTTTTACATCCCCATTAGCAGCAATTATTCCAGCCACAGAAGTTCCATGCCCATAAAAGTCTTGTGTATTATCTTCAACTGGAACAAAAGACTCTCCAGTATCTACAATATTTTTTTTGAGGTCTGGATGATTGAAATCTATGCCTGAATCGATTATCCCTACTTTTGTATTATGAGATCCTTTATTTATCTGATAACTTCGATAATCATTTGTAACTTGCTTGATATTCCATAACCAACTGTCATAAAGAGTGTCATTATCTTCCGTGAATTGTGATGAAGATGCCACTTTAGCAGGAATCTGTTTACTTTTTTCAGGAAGAGAAATTTCTTTATCCTCAATAATTTCATTTGCGTCTAATTTTTCTTTAGCAATATCTTTGATTGCTGAGAATTGGCTTGGTTTTATATTATTTATTACCAATAAATCTAGTTCTTTAATATAATTTGTTTCTATATTTGAATACTTTTCCTGAACCTTGTTTATTGTCGATTCACTAATTTTTGAGTCGAGGTTAATTATGATAGATTCATCATGATTTGATTCTTCAGCACGAGAGCTAACAGGTTGTAAACTAGATACAATTACAAATATGAAAACTATCGAAATTCTTCTTAAATTCTTCATTTTTTATACTCCTTTCTCTTTATACATTTCATTATAAGATTGTATATAATTCACCCTCCCATTCCAAAAAATGAAATATAAGTATATTTAATTCAATTTTATAAAATATAAGTAAATCAGTCAATGCATATTTTTCTAATTAGAAGTGATTATCCCCGGAAACGTCCCTTTAGTATGATTAATTTAAATTTCTTTTTATTCTTTTATACTACGCCTATGGTTTTGTGGGCAGAAATATTAAGAGTGAATATACATTTCGTAATATACAAAAGTAGAATAATGTATAACCAAAGACCTGTTTTTTTTATAATTTGTAAAATTATATATTGACTTACAGTTATTGAGTGTGAAATATTGTTTATAGGAAAATCAGGAAAGATATGGCGTATGTCATTTCAAGAGTCATTCGATATAAAAAGTTGAGACATTGGAATTAAACGAAAGAGGTGAAAATGATGACCAACCCTAATTTTAAATCGAAAGAGTTTTTCTTCTTACTGAGTAAAACCAGACCGAATATAAGATTATTTATATTGGCAATATTTTTAAGTGGATTAAGCGCAATAGCTTCTACCTTAGTGCCTCATTATTTAAAAAGTCTAATAGACTATTACAATATTCATGAAAAGATCAATTTGTGGGACCTATTAGGACTGCTAGGGATATTTTTAAGCAGCGGAGTAATTGGGGCAGTTGGTAGTTATATGTTAAGTGTAGTAGGATATAATGTTGTCGCAAATCTCAGAAATTTATTATGGGAAAAGATAGTTATACTGCCTGTAGAATTTTACGATAAGAATCGTTCTGCGGATATAGCAAGTAGATTTGTTAATGATACTACGGTGATTTACAACTTAGTAAGTAACTCTTTTTCGCAATTTATCAATGCTATATTAATAGTGCTTTTTTGTGGATTTTGGTTGTTTTACTATGATTGGCAATTGACACTAGTGATTGTCGTAGCAATTCCAGTTTATTTATTAATTTTTATACCTTTAGGAAGAATTTTATCTAAATTATCTAAAATGACGCAAAGCTTAACAGGTGAATTAAATGTAAGAGCTGTTGAAACAATATCTGCAATAAGACTGGTTAAATCTTCAACTGCAGAAAAATTACAAGTAGAAAAAGGAAAAGAAGATGTTGAAGCTTTAAGAAGCATAGGCCTAAAGCAGACAAAATGGATGGTTATTTTAAACCCTATCATTAATTTAATGATGATGCTTATCATTATTAGCATAATTGGATTCGGAGGGGTTAAATTAGCCAATGGAAGTTTATCGCCAGGAACGTTTATAGCATTTCTGACACTTATGTTCTATATCATGGGTCCACTTAATAACTTTGGGCTATTCTTTACTCAAATACAAAAGACAATAGGTGCAACAGAAAGAATTTCTCAATTGATATATGAGCAAGGAGAAGATCAGCATAAAGGAAAAGAATTAGCGGAAACCAATAAAGATTTAGTGATTGAAAATTTATCATTTTGCTACAGTAATGAGGATAAAGCATTTTCCTTGAAAAATATTAATTTAATAATAAAAAGAGGAAGTGTTAATGCCTTAGTAGGTCCTAGTGGTAGTGGTAAAACCACAATCATCTCTATTCTGGAGAGATACTACAAGCCCAACAGCGGAAATATTTATTTTGGTGACGAGAATATTGAGTTATTTTCATTAAATTCATGGCGTAGCCAAATAGGATATGTAGCACAGAATCATGATTTAATAAGCGGTACTATTAGAGACAATCTCATCTTTGGTTTAGAAAATCCCCCAAATGAAAAAAGAATAGTAGAAGCATGTAAGAAGGCATATGCATGGCAATTTATAAGTGAATTGCCTAACAGTTTAGAAACTAATATTGGAGAAAAAGGTCTGAACTTATCAGGAGGACAACGACAAAGAATTGCTATTGCGAGAATGTTTCTGAAGAATCCAAATATAATCTTTTTAGATGAAGCAACTGCAAGTCTTGACAGTCATTCTGAACGAATTGTGAACGAAGCAATGAAGAAGCTTATGAAGGATAGAACCGCTATTATAATAGCACATAGGTTATCCACCATTATAAATGCTGACAATATCATTTTTATGGAAAACGGTGAGATCACAGGTCAAGGGAATCATTGGGAGTTAAAGAATAGTCATAAATTGTATCATCAATTCTGTGAGCAGCAGTTTAAAGAAGATAGTACCGATCCATTAGTATTAACCAATTAAGAGCGGCTTAAGAGAGGCGAAAACAAAATGGACAAAAAATTAGTTTATTTCCAACACATGAGTGAAGATTCAAAATACTATATAGAGAAAAGCCCAAATGCAGAGACTGATCCATATGAAGTACATAATATACCAAATTACTATACTGTTAGTACAGAATACAAATCACCATGGAAGTTTTATAATAATCCAAATCATACCCTCAAAGAACAAGGCTGGAAAATACACGTAAGTGCAACAATGAATAATGCTCAGGATATATTAGAAGTTGTGAGTCAAATTATATTTAAACATCAGATACCATTTAAACATATTAAAGATAAACAATCTCTATTTAATATGAATTCGAAGCATGGTAATCGAACTTCATCTGGAAAATTTATCGCTATCTATCCTTCCTCTAATAACATGTTCTTCAGGTTATTGAATGAACTTTATGAAGAATTAAAACATTATGAGAATGGACCATACATACTAAATGATAAATCGTGGAAGGACAGCAATATATATTACCGATATGGTGCGTTTAAGAATATTTACAATGAAAGAGGAGAACTTTGTATTAAAGACGAAAATGGAAACCTAATTCCGGATAATAGACAGCCGTATTATAAAATACCTGAATTCGTAAGTGATTTTGATCAGTATTTAGATTCCAAGAATAACTTATTAGATACTCAAGATGTAAGTAATTTTAATGATTATGAGTTCCAAGGAGTCCTTAGGTTTAATAATGGTGGCGGTATATATACTGGAATAAGGAAATTGGATGGGAAAAAAGTAGTAATCAAAGAAGGAAGACCTAAAGTAGGGTTAGATGGTCAATTTAATGATGCGATTGATAGATTGAATATAGAATACGAAGCATTAAATAAACTTACAGATGTTGAAGGTGTTGTTAATGTACTTGATTACTTTAAAGCTTGGAAACATGTATTTTTAGTTGAAGAGTTTGTAGAAGGTGTAACTCTTCAAACCTGGTGTGCAATCAATTATCCGTTCAACGTTGAAAATGATAAAAATGAATACATTAGTAAGGTGAAAAAAATAATTAATAGCTTGGTCAAAACAATTAAACTAGTGCATAGTAAAGATGTTGGTATGGGAGATTTACAACCCCAAAATATAATGATAACCCCCGAATCAAATGTTAAGATTATTGATTTTGAGGCTGCTAGTGCTCTCTCTGAAGAAAACGGAGCGTTGCAAACAATTGGCTACACAAATAAGAAAAATAAGAATCATAAAGAGCGTGATTGGTATGCACTAAAGAAAGTTTTAAGATTTTGTATTCTGCCAATAGGTCCGGTTGCTGATATAGAAGAAACCATTAAAAAGAAACATGATATGTGGATAGAGGACGAGTTTGGCAAAGATGTCTATCAATATGTTGTAAATACAGAAAATCTATGTGACAAATACTTATCTGACACCAAAGAAAAGATATTCAAGAATAGTTATGACAGTAAAATACAAAAAGAAATGGACATGTCAAAAGTAATAAAAGGATTGAGAAACAGTATAGAGAGTAATATTTTGCCCAACAGCTCGCTAATTCATGGCGATGTACGGCAATTTGTAATGCCATCTGGAAAGTTAAATGTACTAACTGGGGGAACTGGAGCTGCATTGGCATTGTACAGATCTGGAAACGTCAGCAAGGAAGTTTGGGATTGGATTGAAAATGTTTTACTTGAAAAATTGAATGTTCTTAATGATGATGTTGGGTTATTTACAGGACGAGCTGGTATCGCAGCAACATTGTATGAATTGGGATACATAGAGCAAGCTATGGACTTATTCAATAATCTGTCATATGAAGATATGAAAGATATTTCATTAAGGTCAGGATTGTCGGGAATAGGTCTTTCATTAATTAGCTTATACATGGAAGAAAATAATAATGATTTTTTGGTTACTTCTGAAAAAATTGCTGATCAGATAGAAAAAAGGATTATTGAAGATGATAAATTATCAGTGACTGATTTTGCAGCAGTACCTATAGGTTTGATTGATGGTTGGTCAGGAATATCTTTATTCTATGCGGCATTATATTCAGTTACTAAGAATGAAAAATATTATTTAAAATCAAAAGAATATATTGAGCGAGATTTAAAACATTGTAAGGTAGATGAAGAGACGAATACTTTGCAAACATATGATGATCAAAACCCTCGATTATTACCCTATTTATCTGGGGGATCAATCGGAATAGGAATTGCTATTTGGTATTTAAATTATGTAAAAAATAATAATTTATTTAGAGAAGAATTAGAGCAAATAATCAATTTAAATAAAGTAAGGATCGCATATAGCGGTGGATTGTTTGATGGGATCGGTAGTTTCTTGTTAATCCCGCCAATGACTAAGGAAAAAAATGAAATCAGTCAGCATATTGAGCTGGCATTGAGAAAACTAGAATTGTTTCTTATCCGCAAAGATGATCAAGTATTATTCCCTGGAAACTTCAGCTTTCGTTTAGCAGATGATTACTACTCCGGAAGTGCTGGCATAATATTGGGCATAAACTCTATCCAGTTTTCAAATCCGTTATATTGGTTGCCAATAATAAAAATTGATAGTTTCTTAAGAAAGACAAAAAAAGAATTGTTATTAAACAATTAAAACTCTAACACTTATATTCGATGATAATCATTGAAGATTAGAATTAAAGCAGTTAATATACAGAACTTATGAAGGGAGGTGAGAAAAGAAAATGAAAGAGGTGCTGGTACTTCAACAATTTGATGAAAAATCTGAAGTGGAGCCTACGGCATGGACTGTTACTCTAACAACTATTTCAGTTACATTATCTACCCTTAGTAATCATTGCTAATGAGAGAGAAGGATAATCTAAGAAAGAGTACTTGAAAGGAGGTGAAACTAAATGAAAGATGTATTGGAACTTCAACAACTGAATGAAGGAACTGAAGTAGAAGCTTCAAAAGGCAAAGGTGGCTTACTTACACTAATCACAACGATAGTTGGCTCATCTACTATTAGCAACAACTGTTAAGATATTTAAGAGGAGTGGATGAACAAATGAATGAAGTACTAGAGTTGCAACAATTGAGTAAAGGTTCAGAAGTAGAAACAGCTGGGTGGACACTTCTAACAACACTCATCGGTACATCTACTATTAGCAATAGCTGTAATAAATAATAAAAAGGAGGTGAAATTGAATGAGAGATGTATTGGAACTTCAACAACTGAGTGAAGGAACTGAAGTAGAAGCTTCAAAAGGCAAAGGCGGCTTACTTACACTAATCACAACGGTAGTTGGCACATCTACTATTAGCAACAACTGCGGATAAAAGACCAAACATAACAAAAAAAGATTTTCTGCGAGTGCTGAAGTAGAAACAGCTGGGTGGGCACTTCTGACAACGCTCATCGATACATCTACTAATAGCAATAGCTGTAATAAATAATAAAAAGGAGGTGAAATTGAATGAGAGATGTATTGGAACTTCAACAACTAAATGAAGGAACTGAAGTAGAAGCTTCAAAAGGCAAAGGCGGCTTACTTACACTAATCACAACGGTAGTTGGCACATCTACTATTAGCAACAACTGCTAATAAAAGACCAAACATAACAAAAAAAGATTTTCTGCATATTTCTAGTGCTGAAGTAGAAACAGCTGGGTGGACACTTCTTGACAACACTCATCGATACATCTACTATTAGCAATAGTTGTAATAAATAATAAAAAGGAGGTGAAATTGAATGAGAGATGTATTGGAACTTCAACAACTGAATGAAGGAACTGAAGTAGAAGCTTCAAAAGGCAAAGGTGGCTTACTTACACTAATCACAACGGTAGTTGGCACATCTACTATTAGCAATAACTGCGGATAAAAGACCAAACACACTAAAAAAGTACGCTTGGTCTTCATACATTATATGAAAGCCTAAACAGGAAAAGGACCCCAATCCTTTTCCTGTTTCTAAAAAAGGAATAAATTTAGTTTTCATATAAATTCTTTTCACTATCCCATACTTCTTATTTATTGTCAATGGAAAATGAATGAAGTGGGTGACTTAGTTCTTTATTTATATGTAAGACTAAATTCAAATGTTAAATTTATCAAATGAAGAATGGAGGATTAATTATGAATAACGTATTAGCATTACAACAATTAAATAATAGTGCCGAGGTGGAACCGCAAGTGGGACCAACGATAACAACTATTACAGTAATACCTACAATGGTTATATCCTTAATAAGTAATTATTGCGACAATCATGCTTCATAATATAATGATTTTAGATTGACACTTGGCTAAAAAAGTATTGCAGAAAAGGAAACTGATAATTAAATGGATAAAGTAAACAAAAAACGACCGTTATATAAAAGAAGTTGGTTTCAAACGGTTTTGGCATTTTTAGTTTCACAGCTTTATTTTAATTTTGTAGAATTAACGGGATGGGGTCCTAAGTATAGAGAAATGAATGGCTTCCCAGCAAACATAGTTGAACTGGATTTCTTTCAAAAATATCTTTCATTCTATGAAAATCCATGGTTTAATATTGTCACTGTTTTCTTAGGGGTTTTCACTGTTATACAAATAATCACCGGTATAACAAAGGATATTCGAAATTAAAGCAATAACTTCTGATGCCTTATTTAATTATGAAAGAAAATGAACACTTTCTTATTAATCTTATGAATGAAGACTGCGACACTTAGTCAGCAGTCTATTTTATTGGCTCTGGATCAGGATTACCGAATCGAAACCATTGAAAGCCAATCGACCCTTAGTACATATACTGTATAGGCCAGAAAAAAGCAATCTTTGTCAGGTTGCCGCTTGTTCGTTGGTTATTTCTAAACCATAAGCCAAATCCCAAATGATCCAGATTGAAGTTCTTGAATTCTTTTAAGTTCGAGTTTATTTTCTCTTCCCATCTCATCTCATCCTCTTTACTCCATGTGATTCACAAGCGGCAAGTTAGGGCTTTTTCTTTTTACATTCTCTTGAGTATCAGATATACTACCCCAAACTCAATTTGCTTAATCAAATAGCTCTTGAAATTAGTTTTTCCGCAAATGATATTGAGATACGGATATGGTGCAGTGTTAAATATTTTCTCTTCGATAACAGGATAATTATTTTGAATTGGTAATAGGGAGAACTCATATGATATTCTATTTGGGTTGGAATACTTTTTATCCAAAAAGTTTAAAAGTAAGGCTGCTAAGAAAGAGGAAGATCAGCGCTAGTATTAATAAACCACAATATAAATAAAAAATACGTGTAGATAATCATCACACTTTTTTCGCTCTCGAACCTATTATAAGGTTAAGGAGTTGACTGTGTTTATAGTGACACTCTATTACATTAACTCAATGAAGGTGTTCTATTAGATCTGTTCTATTTCAGTTAGCTTTTTCACTTTTTAACTTGTAAAAAGTGAAATGTTCAAAATTTACTATCGTTTGATAAGAAATGCTTTCGCGTGCTATAAGTGTAAAAGGAAAGCATGGTCAGTTTTTTAATTTTGGAATACATGATACAGCCGTAGTCTCTAATGAAAGGATATGAATTATTATGATAGATAATTTCTGGCGTGAATTGCCACGGCCATTTTTTGTGCTGGCACCAATGGAAGATGTGACGGATGTTGTTTTCCGCCATGTCGTAAGTGAAGCAGGCAGGCCTGATGTGTTTTTTACTGAGTTTACAAACTCAGAAAGCTATTGTCATCCGGATGGAAGGGATAGTGTCCGCGGCCGTTTGACTTTCACGGAGGATGAACAGCCGATGGTTGCCCACATATGGGGAGACAAGCCTGAAAACTTTCGTCAAATGAGCATTGGGATGGCGGAATTAGGGTTTAAAGGCCTGGATATCAATATGGGCTGTCCCGTACCTAATGTGGCGGGGAACGGAAAGGGAAGCGGCCTGATCTGCCGTCCTGAAGTTGCAGCCGAATTAATACAAGCAGCGAAAGCGGGAGGACTGCCGGTAAGTGTGAAGACCAGACTTGGCTACACGGATGTAGACGAATGGCGCGGCTGGCTGACACACGTATTGAAGCAGGATATTGCCAATCTTTCCATTCATCTTCGTACCAGAGCGGAAATGAGTAAAGTAGATGCGCATTGGGAGCTGATCCCGGAAATCAAGAACCTTCGTGACGAGATAGCGCCAGATACCCTTTTGACGATCAATGGGGACATTCCTGACCGGGAAACCGGCTTAAAACTTGCCGAACAATACGGTGTTGATGGGATTATGATCGGACGAGGTATTTTTACAAATCCATTCGCCTTTGAAAAGGAGCCGAGAGAGCATAGCAGTAAGGAATTGCTTGATCTTTTAAGGCTGCATCTGGATCTTCACGATAAATATTCAAAATTAGAAGCACGTCCATACAAACCTCTTCCTCGCTTTTTCAAGATTTATCTCCGCGGATTTCGAGGAGCAAGTGAATTAAGAAATCAATGCATGAACACAAAGTCAACAGATGAAGTGCGTGCATTGCTCGATGACTTTGAGAGAAAGTATCTTGATGGGATGGAGCAGCAGTGATATAAACAATTTCTCATTCGGCCCGGATTTCAATACGAATTCCGGGTCTTTTTGTGTGCAGCCTTTACCCCGCCTGCACCCTGATTATTAGTCATGCAGAAATAAGCGGATAGTGGTACATTGATATGAGAAACAACACAAGGGAGAGAAACATGAAACGACTATGCATCATCCCATGCGGCAAGAAAAAAATATGGGACATCCATCCGGATACAGGGCCGATAAGGGCGGAAGACGCTTATCTCAGCCCGTTTCATCAGGCGTGCGAGCGGTATGCGAAAGCATTTTTCGATGAGTGGGTGATTTTGTCGGCGAAGCATGGATTCCTTCGTCCTGATGATACCGTTCCCGAAAATTACGATGTTACTTTTGGAACAGGCCATCCGGAGATCATGACAGCGGAGGAGCTGCGCCGCCAATTTTATGAAAAGGGCTTTTCTAATACAAAAGAGCTTATCATGCTTGGCGGGAAAAAATACCGAAGCGTCCTAAACGCCGTCATCGGAGAACATCAGCATCTCAGCTGGCCTCTGTCCTCGTACAAAGGGATTGGCTACATGCTTCAAGCGCTGAATCGGGCAGTTGAAGAAAAGCAAGAACTGTAGCACAGCAAATGCATACGCAAACGGCACGATAGACTGTATGCAGAAGGACGGGGGCGGCAGTTTCGGTTATGTCAAATATCAATTGATTTTCTTCTGAAAACAGCCATTCAGACAAAAGGTGCAGAAGAATGAAGCGATTAAAACATTTCCGAGGAAATAAATACGTCGATCATTGTCAAAGACCGGGTGATGTCCGGTCTTTTTGTGTGCCTTAAAACGAGACAGGTGGATCAGATCGAGACAAAATGAGACACCTGTCTCAAACTGTCTCACAGTGTAAAAACAAAACCATTGATTTTACGGGCTCAAAAAGCTGGCACACTTTTTGCATTTATTAATGTGAACCCTAAATAGAAGGAGGCGCACAAAAAATGGAATTGTTAAAACGAGAAGGCTTGTCATTAACTGAGGAAAAAGCGCTGTGGATGTACCAAAAGATGCTGGAAATCAGGGGCTTTGAAGACAAAGTTCATGAACTGTTCGCACAGGGAGTGCTTCCCGGATTCGTCCATTTGTATGCCGGTGAGGAAGCGGTAGCTGTAGGGGTGTGCGCTCATTTACATGATGGCGACAGTATTACAAGCACGCACAGGGGACATGGCCATTGTATCGCCAAAGGCTGTGATCTGGATGGCATGATGGCGGAAATATTCGGGAAAGCGACCGGACTGTGTAAAGGAAAGGGCGGTTCAATGCACATTGCCGATCTCAATAAAGGGATGCTAGGGGCAAATGGAATCGTCGGGGGCGGATTTACGCTCGCATGCGGCTCAGCGCTCACCGCTAAATATAAACAGACTAACAATGTAAGCGTTTGCTTTTTTGGAGACGGAGCAAATAACCAAGGCACCTTCCATGAAGGGCTGAACTTAGCGGCAGTATGGAACCTTCCTGTCGTATTTGTTGCCGAAAACAACGGCTACGGCGAAGCCACAACATTTGAGTACGCGTCAGCCTGTGATTCAATCGCTGATCGGGCGGCTGCCTATAACATGCCGGGGGTCAAGGTGGACGGAAAAGATATTTTAGCAGTTTACCAGGCAGCCGAGGAAGCGATAGAAAGAGCAAGAAACGGCGGTGGCCCGTCTTTGATTGAATGTATGACCTACAGAAACTACGGCCATTTCGAAGGAGATGCCCAAACCTATAAAACAAAGGATGAAAGGACTGAGCATATTAAAGAAAAGGATGCGATTCAAGGCTTTAAAAACTATCTTTTAAAAGAAACAGATGCCAATAAACTGTCCGACATCGAACAGCGTGTCAGCGAATCGATTGAAAAAGCCGTCTCGTTCAGTGAAGACAGTCCATATCCGAAAGAGTCAGAGCTGTTGACAGACGTCTACGTGTCATATGAAAAAGGAGGAATGTGAGATGGCGAGAGTCATAAGCATGTCAGACGCGATCAATGAAGCAATGAAGCTTGCGATGAGAAGAGACGAAAATGTGCTTTTAATCGGTGAGGATGTCGCCGGGGGAGCGGCTGTCGATCATTTACAGGATGATGAAGCATGGGGCGGTGTACTGGGGGTCACAAAGGGGCTCGTACAGGAATTCGGACGCAGCCGAGTGCTGGACACACCGATTTCCGAGGCGGGCTACATGGGTGCGGCTATGGCTGCGGCATCAACCGGGCTGAGACCGATTGCGGAGCTGATGTTTAATGATTTTATCGGCACGTGCTTTGACCAGGTGATCAACCAAGGGGCGAAATTCCGCTATATGTTCGGCGGAAAAGCGCAAGTGCCGATTACCGTCCGCACCACATACGGAGCTGGGTTCCGGGCAGCTGCCCAGCATTCACAGGCGCTGTATGGCCTTTTCACCAGCATCCCGGGTCTGAAGACAGTTGTTCCGTCCAATCCGTATGACGCCAAAGGCCTGCTGCTGGCGGCAATAGAAGACAATGATCCGGTATTCTTTTTTGAAGACAAAACGTCCTACAGCATGAAAGGCGAGGTGCCGGAAGGATATTATACAATCCCGCTCGGAAAAGCGGATATCAAACGTGAAGGCGGCGACATCACGCTGTTTGCAATCGGCAAACAGGTCAATACCGCGCTTGAAGCGGCCGCACAGCTTTCTGAGAAAGGCATCGAGGCTGAGGTGCTTGATCCCCGAAGTCTGTCTCTTTGGATGAGGAAGCGATTTTCACATCGTTAGAAAAAACAAACCGGCTGATCATCATTGACGAAGCCAATCCGCGCTGCAGCATCGCTACGGATATTGCAGCGATTGTCGCCGACAAGGGCTTTGATTTGCTTGATGCGCCGATTAAACGAATTACAGCGCCGCATACACCAGTACCGTTTTCGCCAGTGCTTGAAGATCAATATTTGCCGACATCAGATCAAATTGTCAGCGTCACGCTTGAATTGCTTGGCGAGCCGGCAATGAATTAAAGGAGGGATATAGTATGGCTGTAAAAGTAGTAATGCCGAAATTGGGAATGGCGATGAAGCAAGGTGAAGTATCAGTCTGGAATAAGAAAGTCGGCGATCCGGTTGAAAAGGGAGAAAGCATCGCCAGCATCAACTCTGAAAAAATAGAAATGGAAGTAGAAGCGCCCGAAAGCGGCACGCTCCTTCACATTAAAGTCAAAGAGGGAGAAGGAGTTCCGCCGGGAACGGCCATCTGTTATATCGGGGAAAACGGTGAAAAGGTGCAGGAGAAGGAGGCACCGGCCCCTGAAAATGCCGGGGAACCACAAGCAGAACCTGAAACTATTCCCGCTCCCAAAGCCGGGAAAGAGCGTAAACACCGCGTGAAAATATCCCCTGTGGCCCGAAAAATGGCGGAGAAGGCAGGATTGAAAGTTGATACGCTGAACGGGACGGGGCCCGGGGGCAGAATCGTAAAAGCCGACGTCATAAAGGCGATGAAGACGGAAGCTGAACCGCGGTCTTCGGTTCAGACGGCACAGCCGGAGGGAAAACCGGCCTCAGCAATGAGAAAAGTGATTGCAGACCGAATGCACAAAAGCCTGCAAAACAGCGCCCAGCTGACACTGACCATGAAAGCGGACATTACGGAGCTTGTGAAATGGCAGAAACAGCTGGCCGACAGTGCGAAAAAGCGGAGCGGTGTTAAACTGACGGTCACGCATTTTGTATCCCGGGCCGCGGTGCTTGCGCTGAAACAGCATCCTGAGCTGAACAGCTCTTATCAAGAGGAGCGGATCATTACCTATCCGCATGTCCATCTCGGGATGGCAGTTTCTCTTGAAAACGGCCTTGTCGTGCCGGTGATCCGTGATGCGGAAAAGCTTTCATTCCTTGAGCTTGCGGATCAAATCAGCACATCTGCACGCCGGGCGCGGGAAGGAAATGCTTCCGGAGATGATCTTCACGGGTCGACTTTTTCTATTACAAATCTCGGGGGATATGGAATTGAACATTTCACCCCGATCCTTAATCCGCCTGAAGCCGGTATTCTCGGAGTGGGCGCAAGCTATGAAACGCCGGCGTTCAAAGGAGATGAGCTTGTCAAAAGCACCGTGCTGCCGCTGAGCCTCACCTTTGATCACAGAGTATGTGACGGTGCTCCGGCTGCGGACTTCCTGAAAACGGTTAAAGCGCTGCTTGAAGAGCCGGCCGGATTGATTTTATAGAGAGGGGTGAAGAGATTGACACTAGCCATTATCGGAGGAGGGCCTGCCGGATATGCAGCTGCCGTGGCTGCCGCGCGGAGGGGAGCAGAAGTCGTTCTGATAGACAAAGGGCCGCTCGGGGGCACGTGTCTCAATGAGGGGTGCATCCCGACAAAGTCGCTGTTGGAAAGCGCGAATGTGCTTGATAAAATCAGGCACGCAAATACATTCGGCATCGAACTTCCGCAAAACATTACGCTCAATTGGGCCCGGATGCAGGGGCGCAAACGGCAAATCGTCAACCGGCTCGTGCAGGGCATTCAATACTTAATGAAAGCAAATAAAATTAGAGTCATCAGCGGCACTGCTTCATTTCTCTCAGATCAAACTTTGCTGATTGAAGGGGAAGGAGGCGAAAAAGAAATTCTGGAAGCCGGCCGGATATTGATCGCATCAGGGTCTGAACCCGCGGGGCTGCCTTTTGCCCCCTTTGACGGCGATTGGGTGATCGACAGCAAAGATGTCCTTTCTTTACAGCAGATTCCGTCCTCCCTTCTCATTGTCGGCGGAGGTGTGATCGGCTGTGAGTTTGCCTCTTTATTCAGCCGTTTTAAAACGAAAGTGACGATGATTGAATCGGCTGACAGGCTGCTCCCGGCAGAAGACGAAGATATCGCGGCCGCTTTTGAAGACTCTTTACGAGACAGCGGAGTTGATATTCAGACGAAAGCTTCCTTCCAGCGGATTGACAGGGAAAGAAAAACCGCCGTGTGGACAAAAGACGGAAAAGAAATTGAGGCGCAGGCTGATCACATTCTGGTCGCAATCGGCAGAAAGCCGCGTTTGCAAGAGCTGAATCTGGAGCAGGCCGGCATCCTTTATTCTCCGCGCGGCATTGAAGTCAATGACCATATGCAGACAAATGTTTCGCATATATACGCGTGCGGCGACGCGGCCGGAGGAATGCAGCTGGCGCATGCCGCGATTCATGAAGGAATCACCGCCGCTTCGCATGCCACGGGAAAGGACAGCAAAGCCAATATGCGGGCGGTGCCCCGCTGTATTTATACATCTCCGGAAATGGCCGCTGTCGGGCTGACGGAAATACAGGCGAGAGAGAAATACGGAGATGTAAAAATCGGAGAATGTTCATTTTCCGCTAACGGCAAGGCATTAATTAAACATCAGCATGGAGGCAAAATGAAAATCATCGCCGAACCGGAATTCGGAGAAATTGTCGGGGTGTCAATGATCGGGCCTGACGTGACGGAATTGATCGGGCAGGCGGTCATGCTGATGAACGGCGAAATGACGGCGGATATGTCGGAGCACTTTATCACCGCGCATCCGACTCTTTCGGAAACGCTTCAGGAAGCCCTTCTGAATGTCACCGGCCTCGCTGTGCATTCCGTATAGCCGGGATACCCTTTCTCAGGACTGAGAAGGGGTATTTTTCGTTGAAAGCGCTTTACTTTTCCCCTACAATATATGAAAAGATGGTCTGAACAGGGGGGAGCGAATACAATGAATGTCATTCGGAATGATTTTAAAACCTGGAAGCGCTTTGTGAAAGAAGGCGTGCTTGATGAATCCTGTATTCAGAAGCGGGTGGCCGCCTCATGGCACCGCTGCAAAAAAGCTGATGTCAATCCTTATCTTGAAAAGGGGCCGAATGTGATGCCGGCAGATCATTTAGAAAGGCAGGCCGAGAAGCATGCGTTATTCTTAGCGGCCTCGGCACCGTATGCAGAAAAAATGAAAACGGCGATGCGGGAAATGGAAATGATGGTTCTCCTGATTGATGCCGACGGCGTTGTCCATTCAGTTGACGGCCACCCGCGCACCATTCATGAAGCGAACCGCATCAATTTCTTAAAAGGCGCCTGCTGGACAGAAAAGGCGGTCGGCACGAATGCGATCGGTACGGCTCTTTATACAAATGAGCCGGTCATGGTACACGGTTCTGAACATTATTCGCTCGCTTCCCATCAATGGAGCTGTTCCGCCGCGCCGATCCGTTATGAAGACGGGCGGCTGGCGGGTGTCATTGATATTTCCTGCCCCGCCTCCCGCGCTCAGCCTTTTATGCTCGGAATTGCTTCCTCCATCGCCTATACGGCGGAACGGGAGCTTGCCTTAAAGATGAAGATGACAGAGCTTGACATGATCAGCAAATTCGCCGGGCTTACCCGGTCTCGTGAGCCAATCGTGCTTTGTAATGAAATCAACCGGATTATCGCCGCAAGCCCCCCCGTTCAGCATTTTACCGGACATATGCTGCGTGAGCTTGAGGAACAGGGCTTTCAAATCAAGCAGGCGAAACGGGAGGAGAACGGCTTCACATGCTTTTATGTAACCAAACGGGAAGAAAAGCCGGCTTTTATATTTCATGGTGCCGCAGGCAAAAGCCGGTCATCCCGAAATATGCTGCAGCAGCTGGAGCTTGTCGCCCGAACGGACGCAACCGTCTGTCTGACAGGGGAAACCGGCACGGGAAAGGAGGTTGCCGCCCGGGCGATTCATAACAACAGCTCCAGAAAGAACGGCCCGTTTATCGCCGTCAACTGCGGAGCGGTCCCCGAAAAGCTGATTGAAAGCGAACTGTTCGGCTATATGGAAGGCGCCTTCACCGGAGCGAAACGGAAAGGACAGATCGGCGCTTTGCAAAAAGCCGATAAAGGCACGCTTTTCCTCGATGAAATCGGAGAAATATCACATTCCATGCAAGTGGCTTTGTTACGGGTGCTGCAGGAACGGAAAGTCACCCCGGTCGGCGGGACAAAAGAAATTCCCATCGACATCAGAATCATCACCGCCGCACACACTGATCTGAGACAGCTTGTCGAAAGCAAAAAGCTGAGAGAAGATTTATTTTACCGGCTTCACGTCTGTCCGATTCATCTTCCGCCATTAAGAGAACGCACTGAAGACATTCCCGGCCTCTTCTTTGAATTTCAGCGAAACAGCAGGTGGCCGGGAGAGCTTCCTGATGACTTTTTAGACATATTAAAGGGCTGGAAATGGCCGGGGAATATCAGAGAATTGTTTAATGTGTTTGAACGTCTTTCCGTCATGTTCCCGGACGGACGGCTGTCCGGACGTCCCCTCGCATCCCTGCTTGAAGCGTCAGGTCTTAAAGAGGCGGCCCAGCCTTTTGAACAAGAAGAAGCGCCTCCTGTCTCTATACGGGAGCACATTCAGAAAAACATGATCGTAAACGCGCTTGAATCGGCGAAGGGAAATGTCACGCAGGCCGCCAAAATTGCGGGGATTCCGCGTAGCACGTTTTACAAACGCCTCAAAAAATTCAAACTCACCGCCGGACAATTGTAAGAAACAAGCATACTTCTCTTGGCTGCCGGACACGTTATGTGTGAGGCCCAAAGGAGGTTTGAGACGTGAATACACAGCGTGCGAAAGACATTGCTGAATCCGCCGCCATGGCGTATGTGACGTATGAAGGAGTCCCGATTTATATTCAGCATGTCAACGAAGACAAAGAAACAGCCAGGATTTTTCCGGTCGGAAATCCTCAATTTGAGCAGGAAGTGCTGCTTTCTGATTTACAAGAGCATTTTTGAGAAAAGGTCTGCTGATCAAAGCAGACCTTTTATGTTCCTGTGAGAACTTTCCCGCTTTTTGAGAAAAATAACTAAAAATGATTAAATGATCTAACTCCCCCAAACCCGGTACAGAGAAGCCGTTCTCATGATATAAATAAAATGTAAACGTTATCAGAGGAGGGCTTCACATGACAGACAAATCATTCTCAATCGTTATTGCAGGCGGCGGCAGCACATTTACCCCCGGAATTGTATTAATGCTTTTGAATCACCTGGAAGAGTTTCCGATCAGAAAGCTGAAACTTTATGACAATGATAAAGAAAGGCAGGAGCGGATTGCGGGTGCGTGTGAGGTATTCTTAAAAGAAAAAGCGCCGGACATTGAATTTTTGGCGACTGATGACCCAGAGACGGCTTTTACGGATGTTGATTTCGTCATGGCGCATATCCGCGTCGGGAAATATGCGATGCGCGCGCTTGATGAACAAATCCCGCTGAAGTATGGCGTGGTCGGACAGGAAACATGCGGGCCGGGCGGAATTGCATACGGCATGCGGTCTATCGGCGGCGTTCTGGAAATTCTTGATTATATGGAAACGTACTCGCCTGACGCATGGATGCTGAATTACTCCAATCCGGCGGCGATTGTGGCTGAGGCTACACGGCGCCTCAGACCGAATTCAAAAATATTGAACATCTGCGACATGCCGGTCGGAATTGAGGATCGCATGGCGAACATCCTCGGATTATCTTCCCGAAAAGAAATGAACGTCCGCTATTACGGCTTGAACCACTTCGGCTGGTGGACTTCCATTACAGATCAGCACGGCAATGATTTAATGCCGAAGCTGAAAGAGCATGTCCGTGAATATGGCTACGTTCCGAAGACAGAGGCAGAGCAGACTGAAGCAAGCTGGAATGACACATTCAAAAAAGCGCGCGATGTTCAGGCGGCCGATCCGGATACGCTTCCGAACACGTATCTGCAATATTACTTATTCCCGGATGATATGGTGAAAAAATCAAATCCGAATCATACGAGAGCCAACGAAGTCATGGAAGGGCGCGAAGCTTTCATCTTCAGCCAATGTGACATGATTACACGTGAACAGTCGTCGGAAAACAGTGAAATTAAAATTGACGATCATGCTTCCTATATCGTCGACCTTGCCCGGGCCATCGCTTACAACACCGGGGAGAGAATGCTGTTAATCGTTGAAAATAACGGCGCGATCGCAAACTTTGATTCATCAGCCATGGTTGAGATTCCTTGTCTCGTAGGTTCAAACGGACCGGAACCGCTCTCAGTCGGGAACATTCCGCAATTTCAAAAAGGCCTGATGGAGCAGCAGTTATCTGTCGAAAAACTGACGGTTGAAGCTTGGGAAGAACGGTCATTTCAAAAGCTGTGGCAGGCGCTGATCCTGTCAAAAACAGTGCCGAATGCCCGTGTGGCAAGACTGATCCTTGAAGATCTGATGGAGGCTAATAAAGACTACTGGCCTGAGCTTGACGTAAGTCCGTCGCATATTTCCTGATGACAATCTTCCCCGTTTTCTTCATCTGTTATTCTATATAATAGAAAGAAAACGGGGGGATTTTGGAATGAGTCTTGAAGAACTGGTTAATCAGCATTACGCGAAATTAAATGACAACGATTTTTATATTTTAAAATATATATTGAACAATAAGCATACGTGCTACCATCTCGGTATCAATGATATGGCGAAAGCCTGCAATGTCTCTCGGTCTTCCATCCTGCGGCTGGCCCAAAAACTCGGCTTCAGCGGCTACAGTGAATTCCGGGTTTTTCTGAAATGGGAGGATCAGCCTGAAGAGGGCGAGAATATGACGTTTGAAAAGCTTCTGGATGATATTGAAGCCAACGTAAAATACGTGAAGTCAAAAGATATGACGGAGATGTGCCGGCTGATAGATGAAGCAAAACGGATTTTCGTTTACGGATCGGGCACGGCTCAGAGGGTGTGCGCCCGTGAGCTGCAGCGGATGTTTGTATCCCGGCGGAAGTATCTGATTTTAATTCAGGACATCACAGAGTTTGATATCATGTGTGACGATTTTAAGGTCGATGACGTATTCATCATCATTTCTTTATCCGGGGAAACACCCGAATTAATTCCGCAGGTAAGGACCCTGTCCGCAAAGGGAGTTCCGTTTATTTCAATCACCAATCTGAAAAACAACGTACTGGCGCAAACAACGCCGTATAACCTTTATGCGACCAGCAAGCCGGTGACGTTAAGCGATAAAACGGAAATCGTCGCATTTGCCCCGTTTTTTCTGGTGGGCGAAGCGTTATTCCGTGCATATGTTGATTATGAAGAGCTTGAAAATTTTGATAAATAGCGGGAGGTCACATGAAATGATGCAAAAAGTCCAGCGCTTCGGCAGCGCGATGTTTGTGCCTGTTTTGTTATTTGCATTTTCCGGCATTATTGTCGGTCTGAGTACGCTCTTTAAAAATAAAACACTGATGGGGCCGCTGGGTGATCCTGACGGGCTTTGGTATCAATGCTGGTACGTCATTGAACAGGGCGGCTGGACCGTCTTTAATCAAATGCCGCTCCTGTTTGCGATCGGCATACCTGTCGCTTTAGCGAAAAAAGCGCAGGCGCGGGCTTGTTTGGAAGCGCTTACAGTATATCTGACATTCAATTACTTTATCAATGCGATTCTGACGGTTTGGGGCGGGGCTTTTCATGTCGATATGAATCAGGAAGTCGGCGGAACGAGCGGGCTGACGATGATCGCCGGCATCAAAACGCTTGATACGAATATTATCGGCGCCATCTTTATTTCATCTATTGTCGTTTATTTGCACAATCGGTATTTTGATAAAAAACTGCCGGATTTCCTGGGAATTTTTCAAGGATCTTCGTACATCGTCATTATTTCTTTTTTCATTATGATACCGATTTCACTCGCGGTGGCATACGTATGGCCGATGGTTCAGTCCGGAATCGGATCACTGCAAAGCTTTCTCGTTTCTTCCGGGGCAATCGGCGTGTGGATTTACACATTCTTGGAGCGGATCTTAATTCCGACGGGCCTGCATCATTTTATTTACTCGCCGTTTGTTTACGGTCCGGCTGTGGCTGAAGGCGGTATCGTCACCTATTGGGCGCAGCATCTCGGAGAATACTCCCAAAGCGTCAAACCGCTGAAAGAATTGTTCCCGCAGGGGGGCTTCGCACTTCACGGCAACTCGAAAATCTTCGGCATTCCGGGAATCGCGCTCGCCTTTTACGCCACGGCTTCAAAGGAAAAGAAAAAAATCGTCGCCGGCCTGTTGATTCCGGTCACCTTGACATCCATTATCGCCGGGATTACGGAGCCGATTGAATTTACATTCCTTTTTATCTCGCCGTTTTTATTTGCGGTTCACGCTTTGCTTGCCGCTTCTATGGCAACCGTCATGTATATGGCCGGCGTCGTCGGAAATATGGGCGGCGGCTTGATTGAAACGGCGACCTTAAACTGGATCCCGCTGGCGTCAAGCCACGGCATGACGTATGTATACCAGATCATCATCGGATTGTGCTTTACCGCCATTTACTTTTTCGTCTTCCGTTTCCTCATTCTCAAATTCAACATCGCCACACCGGGCAGAGAAAAAGAAGAAGGGCAGGAAACAAAGCTCTATTCGAAAAAGGAGTACAGAGAACGGAAGCAGGCTTCAAAAGAAACAGCGGCGGCAGACGAAACACAGCGGGATACAGCCGCTTTGTATATTGAGGCGCTTGGCGGAAAAGACAATATTATGGAGGTCACCAATTGCGCCACCCGTCTCCGCGTCACTGTCGCTGATGATTCAAAAGTCAAAAGTGATGCCGATTTCAGAGAGCTGGGCGCCCACGGCGTCGTCAGAAAAGGCAGGGCGCTTCAGGTCATCGTCGGATTAGGCGTGCCGCAAATGCGGGAGCGTGTTGAGAAAATACTGAACGGTTAGCATACCGCAGCAGCAGGCTGTGTGCAGAACGGGAAGAGCGCTGGTTTATCCGGCGCTCTTTTTATGTGTGTTGAAAAAATGTCTGAATTTGTCATACCTTTGCCACCTGTACATGCAGGAGTGAATGACTTCTGTGATGTTCGGTGTTTTAATTAGCAATTAAAAATAGGAGGCAAACCAATGACAAACTATACGACTTTCTTAGGACTTTACAAACCTGATAAAACTGAGGGTGTTGAAGTTGAAAGCATTGCTCAAAACTTTGAAGCGATTGACAGCAAAATCGGTGCCGCCCTTAACGATGGCACGTCAACTTATGAAAACTTAAACGAAAGACTTAAAATGTATGAAAACAGGTTTGAACACGTTACAGAGCGAAACGTTATGGATTTTGGGGCTAAAGGTGACGGAGTAACAGATGATACGCAAGCATTTCATGATGCGATGGCCGACGGAGGTTATGTCGTAACCGTTCCCGCAGGTGTATTCAGAACATCGGGATTGTTTGTTCCGTCAAATACAATGCTTGTCGGAGCAGGTAAGAAAAGAACGGTCATTAAGTTATTAGACGAAACACCTGTCGGCCGTTCTGTTCTGACCAACAGTGACTATACGAACGGTAATGAAAATATTTACGTCGGCCATCTCACGCTGGACTGGAATAAGGATACGCGTCCTGCCGGCTGGAAGATTCCGAAAGGGCCCACTTCAAGCTGTCTGCTTTTTGCGAATGTGGACTATTCTTTTGTCGAACATGTGTTTGCGAAGAACGGCGGCCTGCACGGCTTTGATTCTACAAGCCCGAACTATAACAGACATGGAGAAATGGACGACCCGACTTATTATCAGCCCAATGGCTGTAACTTTGTAACGTTTTCTCATTGTGAAGCAACAGGGTCCGGCGATGATAACTTTACTTGTCATTTCGGGTACCATACTACTTTTAGTCATTGTATTTCCTATCACCCGATGGGAAATGGGAATGGCACGTCAAATTCAAATTGCTTTGAGATCGATGACGGTTCCCAAGATGTATTTGTAGATAGCTGTGTTGCAATTGGCGGCGCCCGCGGTTTTGAAATTAAGGCGCATGACTATGCACCGGCAGCTAAACGGGTTCAGCTAGCTAATTGCCGTGCTTACGAAAATGCCATTGGTTTTTGTATTAGACATATTGGCCACCATTTATCGACTGAGCCGACATCAAAAACTGCCCATGATGTTCAATTAGTAAATTGCCAGGCAACAAATCCTAAACAAAATTCTATATATAAAGGCGTCGGAGCGAGTGCTTTGGTTGTTTCGGGCTATGATTCAGTTAATATAGTGAATTTCCAGGCGATTTGTGAAGATCGATCATATGATTACAGCAATGACACGATCATTATGATTTATTACAAAGGACGGTATGTCAATCTGAAGAATATTACGGTCCGCGGGTTCCGCTCCGCTGCTCATGATCTTTATGTTCTCGGCGGAGAAAATGCGGTAGGAAAGTGCATGATTGACGGCGTTTTTCTAGTTGACGGCGGCACGACGGGTCTTGCTTTTGGCGGCGGCGTTGATAATTGCACAGTGAGCAATGTATACGGGCATAGATTGGGAGCCAGCAGCGGAACGGTCGGACTCTATTCTTCGGGTCCGGATCTGAATATATCAAATATTGATTTTCAGGGATATGAAACAACATTTAATGTAGGCGGTAAAAAAACACCGTATGAGTTGTTTAAACATAAAGGATCTTCTGTTATGGCATCTAAAGATTCCCACGTTACAGGAACTAATGGCTTTGTCGTCGGTTCTGTCCGGGGACAGGCTGCAGGTGGTTCTCAATCCGGGGTAATCGGTTCATATAATACGATTAACCCACAAGCTAACTCAACTGTATGGGGCTGGGGTGCCGGCAGCACTCCGTCATCGGCAAACAGAAAAATTGAGCTTCACGCAAAAGAAGGAACAATTAAGGCTTCGGGAGGCGTAACAGGTTCCTCGACCTTCTCTGACTACGCTGAGTACTTTGAGAGCCTGAGCGGGGAGAAGATTCCGACGGGAACACTTGTCACACTTGAAGGTGATAAGATCAGACCGGCTGAAAAGGGTGATCTCATGCTTGGGGTTATTTCCGAGACTGCCGGAGTAATTCTTGGTGAGTCGAGTTTTCACTGGTCGGGACGATACGTAAAGAATGAGTTTGGCGGCTATGTTTATGAAGAACAGAAAGATGCAAACGGCCATACGGTCATGGCGCCAAAAGAAAATCCGGACTTTCGGCCTGAAGAAGACTACGCTTCAAGACAAGAAAGAGACGAGTGGAACATTGTCGGGCTTATCGGTCAGGTATTTGTCAGATGCGATGAGACTGTGGAAGCGGGAGATTTTATTCACGCTCATAATGGGATTGCCACAAAATCCGATTCTCCAGACCAGCGCTGGCAGGTCATGAAAGTGATCAAAGAGTTTGATGCTGATAAAGGATTCGGGGTCGCTCTCGTTTTTATTCGTTAAATGAAATGACAAAGCATAAATGACTAGCGGACGCCTTTTTAAAGGCTCCGCTAATTCATTTTAAAATCAAGGCTCCGGTTCAGAAAGCTGGTAAAAAGAAAAGACAGCCTCCATATATCTGCATCCCTTATTCTTCAATTTTGGTCTTCAATGATTTCCGTTTTTTCTTCATAAAGTACATAATAAAAGTGCGGGTTCAAGGGTTAATCCTTTATTCATTTACGACAAACAAATAAAATAAATATACATACAACTGAACAAAGAATTTGGAGGCTTACACATGTCAAAGGCTTTATCATATGTAAAACCGTATTCTCTGTTGGCGGGGATCGCTCTGTTTTTCATGCTCATCGAGCTTGCGGTAGAGCTGATACAGCCCCTGCTGATCGGGAAAATCATTGACGAAGGAATTTTGAAGCAGGAGCTCGGAACGGTCTGGCTGTGGGGCGGCGTGATGATCGGACTGACCGTTGTTTCATTCGCCTCGGGCATTTTAAATTCTTTCTACTCCGCCCATATCAGCCAGAGCTATGCGTATGATACGCGAAAAGGACTTTTTCAAAAAATTCAATCCTTCTCCTATTCGACGTTTGCGCAATTCTCATCCACATCATTTATCACTAGGCTGACAAACGATGTGACGCAGGTCCAGAATATGCTTTTTATGAGTCTCCGATTTATGCTCCGGGCGCCGTTAATGATCGCGGGCGGTATTATTCTCTCGCTGACCGTCAATGCGAAACTCGGGTTTTTTCTGCTGGTCACGGTGCCGATTTTACTTTTGTTTTTACTGTGGGTGCTGAAAAGAGGCGGCGCGCTGTTTCGATCTGTACAAAAGCGGCTCGATCAGGTCAACACGATCATGCAGGAAAACCTGACGGCGATCAAACTGATTAAAGCGCTCCTCCGTGCAAACCACGAAGTGAAACGTTTTTTGCAATCAAATACGAAGCTGATGGAAAAGACAGTCTCCGCTTTTCGGCTCGTGGAAGCGGCGATGCCGATCTTAATGCTGTTGATGAACATTTGCATTTTATTTATCTTATGGTTCGGCGCCAAAAGCATTGATCAGGGCGGAGCGCAGGTCGGCGATGTCGTTTCCGTCATTAACTATGCGACGCGGATTACAGGCGCGCTGTCCGTCCTTCCTTTTCTTATCATGGTATTTTCCCGGGCGAAAGCTTCCGGAGAAAGAATCGGCGAGGTGCTGGAAACAGAAGGCGGCGAGGGGACGGGGCACGACCCGGCACAGACGCTTGAAGGCGGCGTTGAGTTTCGCGAAGTGTCCTTCCGCTATCCGGGCATGGAAAAAGACGCGCTGCATCACGTTTCCTTTTCTGCCAATCCGAAAGAGACGGTTGCCATTATGGGCGCGACGGGCTCAGGAAAATCAACGCTCTTTCAGCTGATTCCGCGCCTGTACACGGCTGATTCGGGCAGTATTTTCATTGACGGCAAACCGATCAGTGAATTCTCCGCTCATGGACTGCGCAGGGAAATCGGCTATGTTCCGCAGGAAGTACTCCTGTTTTCAGGCACAATCCGTGAAAATATCGCATGGGGGCGGGAGGATGCTTCACTAGATGAAGTAATGGAAGCGGCCAAAGACGCGCAAATCCATGAAACCATTATGAAGCTGTCAAACGGATACGACACGGTGCTGGGACAGCGGGGCGTCAATTTGTCAGGCGGGCAGAAGCAGCGTATTTCCATCGCGCGCGCTTTTATCAGAAAGCCGTCCCTCCTGCTGTTAGATGACAGTACGAGCGCGCTGGATCTTCAGACGGAAGCAAAGCTTTTAAAGGCGATCAGGTCTTATGAATGTACGACACTGATTATTACACAAAAAATAACGACCGCGATAAAGGCTGACACCATCTTATTGCTTGAAGACGGCGAGCTGCTGGCAAAAGGCACGCACCAAGAGCTGATGGCAGAGTCTCATTTGTACCGGCAGATTTATGAATCACAATTCGGAAAGGAGGGAGCTGACAGTGCAGAAAGACATTCGTAAACCTTTCCGATATCCGAAAATACCGCTCAAATCAAATGAAGGCGGCAGAAAACGCGCGAAAGCAAAAGATACAAAAGGCACGCTGCGCAGGATCTGGTCTTATGTAGCCGAGAAAAAAGGGCTTTTGTCCCTCGTGATCATCATGGTAGTCATAAGCGCCATATTTGGCCTCCTCGGACCGTTCGTCATCGGGAAAGCGATTGATCATTTCATCGTCGGGCGGACGACAGACGGATTGGCGGGGGTGCTGTTCATACTGTTTGGGATTTACCTCGTGCAATCATTGTCCTTATGGTTTCAAAACTATTGGATGATCAATATTTCTCAAAGCACCGTGTTTAAAATGCGGAGCGAGCTGTTTACTCATCTGCATGAACTGCCGATTCCGTTTTTTGATAAACAGCGGCTCGGCGACTTGATGAGCCGGGTCACCAATGATATTGAAAATGTCAGCTCCACTTTAAATACATCAGTCATTCAGGTGCTGTCGAGCGTCATTACATTCGTCGGCACAATCGCCGTCATGCTGTACATGAGCCCGCTTTTAACATTGATCACGCTCTTGATTATTCCGATCATGTTTTTGAGCATTAAATGGATCACCAGCCGGACGGGACTGCTCTTTAAGCAGCAACAGAAAAACCTCGGCGAGCTGAACGGTTTTATTGAAGAGTCGATATCAGGAGCGAAAGTCATTAAAGCCTACTCGAGGGAAGACCGCGTCATGGAGCAATTTTTAGAAAAAAACGCGGCGTTAAAATCATCGGGATTTTGGGCGCAGACCATTTCGGGATTCATTCCGAAAGTAATGAACTCTTTAAACAATTTAAGCTTTACGATTATAGCGGCGGTCGGCGGGCTGTTTGCGCTGAAAGGGTGGATCTCAATCGGTTCCATCGTCGTATTCGCCGAATACTCACGGCAGTTCACGCGCCCTCTGAATGATTTAGCCAATCAGTTCAACACGATGTTATCGGCCATCGCCGGGGCTGAACGGGTGTTTGACGTGCTTGATGAAAAAGAGGAGCGGGAAGACGAAGAGCATGCGCTGTACCAGCCGATCAAAACGGGAGAGATTGAATTCCGAGATGTCTCCTTCGGCTATCAGGAAGACAGCCTGATCTTAAAACATCTGTCCTTCAGCGTTCCGCAAGGACAGTCAATCGCCTTTGTCGGCCCGACCGGAGCGGGTAAAACAACCGTCACAAGTCTGATCGCCCGCTTTTACGAGCCGAATGAAGGGAAAATTCTTATCGACGGAACGGACATCAAAAAACTGACGAGATCCAGTCTGAGAAAAAATATGGGGTTTGTCCTGCAGGATTCATTTCTTTTTCAGGGCACCATCAGGGAAAATATCCGCTACGGCCGCTTGGATGCATCTGACTTAGAGGTGGAGGAAGCCGCTAAAGCCGCCAATGCCCACGGATTCATTGAACGGCTCCCCAAAGGCTACGATACCGTTCTTACCCAAAACGGCGCGGGCATCAGCCAAGGCCAAAAACAGCTCATTTCCATTGCGAGAGCTGTGCTGGCCGACCCGGTTCTGCTCATTTTGGATGAAGCGACAAGCAACATTGATACGGTGACGGAAGTGAAAATACAAGAAGCGCTCGGCCGTTTAATGGCGGGCAGAACAAGCGTCATCATCGCTCACAGGCTGAATACGATTCAAAAAGCCGATCAGATTCTTGTGCTGAAAGACGGCGAAATGGCTGAAAAAGGAACCCATGCCGAACTTCTCAGCCAGAACGGTTTTTACCGGGAATTATATGAAAGCCAGTTCAGGGAATCATAAATAGGAACAAAGACCTCCGACAGAGTGCGGAGGTCTTTTTTTGCGGGGATAACTAGTACTTTTAAGTTATTTTCGTTAAATGTAACGAAATTACTTGACGTAAATAAGTTATGTATATATACTAGCTTACATAAAGTAAGTGATAATAATTTTCAAGGAGGATTTTATGAATAAATCATTCGAAACAGGAACACTGCTTTTAAGAGTTGTAACAGGTATTATCTTTTTTGTTCACGGTTTATCCAAGTTTCAAGGTTTAGAAGGCACAACGCAATTTTTCCAGAGCATCGGGATTCCGGCCTTTATGGTCTATGTCATCGCAACGATTGAACTGGTTGGCGGGGTTCTGATCTTTTTCGGCTTGGCAACGCGCATTATCGGCGTTCTGTTTGCCATCACATTAGTCGGCGCCATCTTCACGGCGAAGCTTTCCTCACCGTTTATGGGCGGATCGGAATTTGATTTCATCTTGCTGGTTGCGTCAATTCACTTAGCGCTTTCAGGAAGCCGTCTGCTTTCATTGGATCAGCTCCTTTTCAAATCAAAAAAGGGAGAAACTTTTTCAGCATAAGAAAGAAGGCGTTCAGATGACCGGCATTCATCAAGATACGGCACTGGGTTATGTCAAATTGACCATCAAAAATATGGAGCGGTCGCTCGACTTTTATCAAAATGTGATCGGCTTTCAAGTCATCTCGCAAACCGATCGTTCCGCAGAACTGTCAGCAGACGGAAAACGCGTCCTGCTGGTGCTTGAAGAAAATCCAGGCGCCGTCATTCTGCCGGAGCGGTCTGTCACCGGCCTTTACCATTTCGCGATTCTTCTGCCTGATCGGAAAGAACTCGGCATCGCATTGGCCCGGCTGATTGAAAACGGCATCGCGCTCGGTCAGGGGGATCACGCGGTCAGTGAGGCTCTTTACCTGTCTGATCCGGACGGAAACGGCATTGAAATATACGCCGATCGTCCCCGCAGCACGTGGCAGCGCGATGCAGAGGGCAATTACGTCATGCAAACGGCGCCCGTCGATGTGGACGGGCTTTTGGAAGAAGCCGGAGCTGAACGGAAAAGCCGTCTCCCGGAAGGAACCGTTATCGGGCACATTCATCTCCATGTGACGGATTTACAGGAAGCCAAGGCTTTTTACACCGATATTCTCGGTTTTGACATTGTCGGCAATTACGCGGCCATGTCCGCGCTGTTTGTTTCAGCGGGAGGATATCACCATCACATCGGTCTGAATATATGGGCCGGAAAACACGCGCCGCCGAAACCGGGAAACGCAAGCGGGCTGGATTATTACACCATCGTGCTTCCGCATCATGAAGAGCTGTCACGTGTGACAAAAGCGCTGACTGATGCCGGCTTTGAAATTGAAGAAAAAAACGATGGCATATTCGTCAAAGACCCTGTGTCAGGGGCGGATATCGCATTTACACTGTAAGAAAAAAACCTTGCCATCAATGGCAAGGTTTTTTATTTGAAAACTTCCCCGAAAACAAAAACGATACGGGATTAGCCTTCTTAATGCCCGTGTTTGAAATTGATCTGCTCGCTTCAAGCCGGATCAGGGAGTTTTATGGGCAGATTTTGAATAGTAAAGGAAATGAGCCGCATCCGGTCAAGATGCGGCTTTTTATATATAATTTACAATTGTGTGAAAAATAGACAGAATGAATTGTGATTCCTGATTCTTCCTGATATGATAAGCCGAAAAAGGAGAACCCGAACAAATGAATTCAAATGCAGCACGGACGGAACAGCCGATGAAGCATAACGGAAACCGGGTGACGGTCAAGGACTTTATCATTCTTGCCAAACCGGGAATTATCATCTCAAATTCACTCGCCGCATTGGGCGGATTTTGGATCGCATGGCTTCAGTCTGAAAGGACGGGCGAAGGGCCCGGTATATTTGCCGCTATGACGATCGCCATGATCGGAACGGCGCTTGTCATGGCATCAAGCACTGTTTTTAATAACTTCTTTGACCGCGGCATGGATGCCAAGATGGCGCGAACCCGCACCCGTGCAAGCGTCACGGGTAAAATACCGCCGCCGGTTATGATCCTATACGGCGCCTGTCTCGGCGCATGCGGATTCATCATGCTTGCTTCGCTTCATGTACTGACCGCCGTTCTCGGCCTGCTTGCATTTTTGCTGTATGCCGTCGTTTATACGCTTTGGTTTAAAAGACAATCCGTCTGGGCACATTTGTCGGCAGCTTTCCGGGGGCGGCTCCGCCCTTGATCGGCTATTGCGCCCTGACCGGGTACATTGATATGCCGGCGGTGTTGTTATATGCGATTATGTTTTTGTGGCAGCCGCCGCATTTTTGGGCGATCGGAATCAGGCGAAAGGAAGAGTATCGTGCTGCCGGAATTCCGCTTTTGCCGATTATAAAAGGCAATCGTGTCACAAAAATAAAAATGCTGCGCTATATCGCCGTTCTGACTGCGGTTTCGCTGCTCGTCCCTCTTTATATCGATGTCAGCCCGTTTTATACCGCGACCGCTCTCCTGCTCGGAGCCATCTGGCTGTACCGGAGCGTCAAAGGTTTTCGAGCAGCGGATGACACGCAATGGTCGAAAGGGATGTTTTTTTACTCGATTGTTTATTTCAGTCTGCTTTTTCTTATTTTAATGGCAGATTCGTTTATTACGGCGGGTCTCAGAACGTAAACAGGCGGCTTGCATACAGAGCCGCCCCGTTTTGTTTATGCTTTTTTGATGAGAGCCAAAATATGCTCAAGCCAGGAAATATAATTCCTTTCCCGCTCCAGCGCTTTTGTCAGCACGAGATAATGGCCGAAATCCGGAGAAGAAAAGGAATCCGCCTCCTCGGAGGATGTCATCAGTTCATGATAACTGTTTTCCAGATCGGACAACTTCTCCTTTCGCTTTACGAGCTGATCGGTGAATAGCTCATCCGCTTCTTCATTCGTCAAAGCTGAGATAAAATAAGCCTTCAGCATAAATTCATCCTTCACCGTTTCCGGAATCGGATCTTTTTTCGTCAGCCATGCACAAAGCTCCCGCTCTCCATTGTCAGTCAGCGTGTACATTTTTTTCTCCAGCTTCGTTCCCTGAATCGCAGTGCGGAACGTAATGAATCCCTCAGCCGTCAGCTTTTTTAATTCCGGATAAATCTGGCTGTGCTTTGCGCTCCAAAACTGGCCTAGCTCTTCTTTAAAATAGCTCGATATATCATATCCGCTCAATTCGCCTTTTCGCAAAAGTCCTAAAATCGCGTACTTTAAAATTCTCATGTTGTCCTCCAAGCCCATTCATTTGACAGCTAGTATACCATACGGCTGCTTAAAAACGCAGAAGTGTCGGATACCGCATTTCAATCCTGTTTAAAACGAATCAAAATGCTGCCGGAAACAGACAGAAGGGAAGGCCGCCGTTTCAGTCGGCGAAAAAGCCTTTCATCATGTCTTTGCCTTATTCATACTGCATAATGATATAATCATTGTAAAAATTAAAAAATACTGGGAGGGACATATGAAGACGGTGATTGTGTATGCAAATCCGGATGAGAACAGTTTCAATGCGGCGATCGTCAAATACGTCGCCATGGCTTTAAAGGACAGCGGACGAAGCTATACCGTCATTGACTTATACGCCGATCAATTTGATCCCGTGCTGAAGGTCGGAGATGAAAAAAAGCGGAGGGATATGAACCGGGACGCTGAAACAAAGAAATACCGGAAACTGATGAAAGAAGCGGATCATCTCATTTTCATTTACCCGCTGTGGTGGGGAGGCGTTCCGGCGATTCTGAAAGGCTTTTTTGACAAAGTGTTTGTCGCCGGAGAAGCCTACACATTTGAAAACGGCCGTGTAAAAGGACTGCTCCGGGCAGAGACGGCACAGGTGTTTTATACGGCGGACTCCCCGAACCGGCACTTAAAGTGGTTCCGGAAAAACGCGGACTGGATTACGCTGAAAAAAGGCATTCTGCAATTTTGCGGCATTCAAAAAGCCGAACGGAACTTTATGTCCGCCGTCAAAACGAGCACACCCGAGCTGCGGGAAAAGCGGCTGCGCCAGGCGTACGCCAAAGTCCGCCGTGCTTGTGAAAAAGGAGCGGCCGCATGCAGATAAAAGAAATTTTCGTGATCCGCTGCCTGTCCTGCTTAAGTGTCGTTCTGCTGCACGTGATGTCAATGGTGCTGATGATTCAGGAAGAGTCCTTAGCAAGCGCCGCCCATACGGTTGATGCGTTCCGGACCTTGCTGATGTTCAGCACGCCGGCGTTTATCTTTATCTCGGAATTTCTGCTTGCCAGGTCCTATCCGGAAGGCGTGCCCGCGGGTTTCTTAAAGAAAAGGGGAAAAGTCATTTTCGTGCCGTTTCTGTTTATTGCCGCGGTGGATGCCATTTTAATGAAAAGCGTGGCAGAAGAAGGCGCCGGTTTCGTTTCAGTGATGGGTAAATTTTTAGAAAATGTCTTTTTGGGAAACTTTATCGGCTACTTCATTCTTGTGATCTTTCAATTTTACATTCTCCATATGCTGCTGCACCGCTGGCTGAACAAAACATCTCCCGCATGGGTGCTGTCTGTTTCTTTTATCATCAATGCCGTCTATCTCGGCTATTTTTCAATTCTTCATCCGCCGGCGTCATCGGGGCTTGATTCTATTTTTCCGTTCTTTTGGGTTCCGTTTCCGGGCTGGCTGTTTTATTTCTGTCTGGCATTTTATTGCGGAAAGGAATACCGGCGTTTTTTAGCGCTCATCAATCAGTACCGCTATGCGGTTTACTTCAGTGCGGCCGTATCGGCGATATTGATTGTGGCCGTTTCATATGTCAGCGGCGGCTCCATTTCTTCTAAGCGTCCGGATATTATGATTTATGCGGTCAGTATTATTTTTCTGTGCTTTCATCTGTTTTCAAAGCTCAATAAAGTGCCCGCGATGGTGATGATGATCAGCAACTATTCGTTTTCAATCTATCTGCTCCACTCCTACTTTTTAATCAGCGGGTACCTCCTGGAAAGCTATCTGCGGTCAATGCCCTTGCCGGCTGCCATCCTGCTGTTATTTTTGATCTGCACGCTCGGTCCCATTTTCGTATCGTGGGGATGCAACCATTTCAGGTACGGATACCTGTTTGTCGGAAAAGTGTATCAGCCGAAGCACAGCAAAAGAAGCACGGCGGCGTCCCCGGGCCGCACAGTCTGAAAAAAGGCGGCGTTTCGGCCGCCTTCTTTATATGGATCAGCTCTGTTAAAAAAGCAGCGCAGCCGGGCAAATCCAATCTGCAGCCGTCCGAGACAGGAGGACATCGTCCAGCTGAAACCGGGGCAGAATCCGGCCATTTCTGAAGAGAAAAATGGTAAACTGATAGAATAAAATCATAAGAAAGGAGCCGCACATGAAAAAAGCAGTCATTAACGGGGAACAAATCAGAAGTATCAGCGACCTCCACCAGACATTGAAAAAGGAGCTTGCCCTTCCGGAATACTACGGTGAAAACCTGGACGCTTTATGGGATTGTCTGACCGGATGGGTGGAGTACCCGCTCGTTTTGGAATGGAGGCAGTTTGAACAAAGCAAGCAGCTGACTGAAAATGGCGCCGAGAGTGTGCTTCAGGTTTTCCGTGAAGCGAAAGCGGAAGGCTGCGACATCACCATCATACTTTCTTAATACGATCAATGGGAGATGAACAATATGGAAACACAAACCCTCAGCTATCCGATTGGAGAATATCAGCCGCCTGAATCGATTTCAGCCGGACAGAAACAAGAATGGATCAATACGCTGGAACACGCTCCGGCCAAACTGAAACAAGCTGTCAGAGAGATGTCGGACAGTCAGCTCGATACGCCGTACCGCGAAGGGGGATGGACTGTGCGCCAAGTGGTTCACCATCTGGCGGACAGCCACATGAACAGCTATATCCGGTTTAAATTGAGCTTAACGGAGGATGAACCGGAAATCCGTCCTTATGATGAAAAAGGCTGGGCCGATCTCCATGATTCCAAAACCGCCGCTTGCGGGGATACGCTTGAGCTGTTAACGATCCTGCACAGAAGGTGGGCCGCTCTTTTGCGCTCCATGACGGAAGCTCAATTCAAACGGACATTTTTCCATCCTGTATCTAAGGAGACGGTTACGCTGGAACAGGCGCTCGGATTATATGTCTGGCACTCTGAACATCACATCGCCCATATTACTGAGCTTTCCCGGCGGATGGACTGGCATTTTTCTTAGAGGATGCCGGCTTCCGGAAATACGCCAAAACAGCCGCAGACACAATCGTGCATAACGAAATGACGGCGGCTGCCGTATAAAGATGGTGGTAGCCGCTGGCAACGCCCGCTTCAATCGCATCAGAAACCGCTTTTTTGACGGCGGGGACGGGGATTCGGCTTACCTGTTCCTGCAACGAAGAAAGTCCGCCGCCGATATCGGGCATTTGCGCCTGATCAGCGGGAATGCCGCTTTTCGCTAAACGGTTTTTGATGTCATCTCCGATCCGGTCAAAGCCGGCTGTAATGAAGCCGGCATATAAGGCCGGAGCGAGCGTCAGCCCGACCTGCCTCACGAGTGACAGCGTGCCGAGCGCTGTCCCTTTGTTTTGACCCGCCGTTTCTGATACAAGCACATTCAGCGGAGCTCCGAGCAGAAATCCGAAACCGGTCCCCGCAATCACACTCGCCGTGACAAATTCCCATTTATCCGTCACCCATAACGGAAACAGGCTGAATCCGGCAAAAGCGATGGCGCCTGATACAACCGCAGAGAAGACCGGCCCTTTTTTATCCGTAACCGCCCCGCCGAGCCATGCCCCGATGCCTGACGCCAAAGCGAGCGGCGTCATCCAATAACCTGCTTTTTCCGCCGATACGTGCAAATACTGCTCCGCGTAAGAAGGAATAAAAATCACCGCAGCGAGCAGCCCGCCTGATAAAAATCCGATGACGAGCGTCCATTGAAACACTTTATTCTGCAGCAGCGAGCAGGCGAGAATCGGATCACCCCCGCGGTTTTCAACCCGCTTTTCGACTTTAAGCAGCGCGGCAAAGAGAAGTCCCGCCCCCAACAGATACCCGTACACCTTTACGTCCATTATGCTTTCTGACAGCTTCGCCCCATCGAGGTTCGTAATACCGATCATGCAGGATAAGATCGCAAAAGACAGCATCATCGTGCCGAAGAGATCAAGCTTTTTCACCTCAGGCTCTTTCGTTTCAGTGATAAACAAACCGCCGCACACAACCAAAGCGGCGGCAATCGGCAGATTAATCAAAAACAGCCAATGCCACGACCCGGTTACATCAAGCAAAAAGCTTCCGATATTCGGTCCGAGGACGGCCGCCATACCGTTCATCGCTCCTAAAAGCCCGAGAGCTTTTCCCTGTTTCTCCTTCGGTAGCACAGCCAAGACATGCGAACTGCCGATAATAAAAATCCCTCCGCCGCCAAGCGCCTGAATGAGCCTTGCCGCCAAAAACATCGGGAAGCTTTGACTGAGTGCGACAAGCAAAGAGCCGAGGCCGAACAACCCGACTTCAATCATAAACAGCTTTTTCCGCCCGTACCGGTCAGACAGCTTGCCGACAATCGGCACACTGACACTGAGTCCCAATGTGTAAAGGGTTACTCCCCACGAGCCCCATGAAGGGGAAACATCAAAAGAGCTGTTAATCGTCGTCAGAGCAGCGGAAATAATTCCGTTGTCCAGCGCCGCCATGAACACACCGATCGTAAAGAGGGTGATGGCCCAGCTCTGGTTTTTTTCTGTTTGCAATGGCTCCGGCATATTGATCAATCCTTCCATTTTTAATTCACTTTGAATATATTATTCACTTTGAATGAATTAAATGTCAAACAAAAAAAGGCCGCCGATACCGGCAGGCCTTTTTCATCTCTATGCCTGATTGGAAGATCCAAGCGCTCTTGCCAAAATGGCGAGCCCTTGATTGACCGTTTGTTTTTCTTCAGCGGTCAGCGTTTCCAATGAACGCTTCAATTTTACATGTCCTTTTTGATAAAGGCTGCGGAAAATATCTTTTGCATTTTCCGTTAATTGAACGACGACTGAACGGCGGTCTTCTTCTGACGGAGCGCGTGTAATGAAACTTGATTTTTCCAAACGGTCAAGCAGCCCCGTCGTATTTGAAAGAGAAGCGCCCATTTTTTCCGCGATTTCACTCACCTTCAGTGTCCCGTGGTTGTTCAGAAGCATCAGCACCTTCATTTGCGGCATGCTCATATCAAGCTTCATCCACTCTGACACATCGCCGAGTCCCGCCGATGTCATCACTTTCATATACAAAACCCAAATATCCCGTTCCTCAGGAGAAAAAATATCGCCGCCTAATACCGTTGTATCATGCAGATTATAATCCATCGTCTCACTTCCTCGTTAATACTCCTGTATCCCATATTACTGATTTTAATCTGAGAAAGAAAGTTGCAGACGAGTTTTGTTTGAATATGAGGTGGTAGTGTATAATATGTTGGAGATTATTGGGGGAATTATAATAAATAAGCTATTTTATGATGATTGGAGAGAACATTGCTGACTAAAAAGAATGCCTTATCGATATTAAAAGTATTATTTCCTATTGCAGTTTTGCTTTTAGTCATTTATCAGTCCAAAAAGGAATTGACAGACCTTTCTTTTAAACGCACGCTGTACATTATTAACGGGATTGAGCGTTACGATTTATTTATTCTCGTTCTGCTCGGCCTCCTTGCCGTCAGTGCGATGTCCTTTTATGACTTTGTGCTGAAACGAACGCTGCGTCTCAACATTCCGAATTGGAAAGTGTTCAGGGTTTCCTTTATCGCCAATTCCTTTAACAATGTCCTTGGATTCGGCGGTCTGGCGGGTGTCGGACTGCGGACGATGCTTTACAAAGAGCACACGAATGACGTAAAACGTCTTGTCGCAGGAATCGCTTGGCTTACTTCTTCAGCTCTGCTCGGGCTGTCGGTCTTCAGTATTCTGACCGTCGCCCGGGTGCTCCCGGTGGGTGAAATCACAAGCGAGAAGCCGTGGCTGTGGGCTGTCATCGCCGGTGTGGCGCTGATTGTGCCGGCAGCTTTAATCGCCGCCCGGATCAACAATAAAAAAGCTGACACAGAAGATGGTGAAGCCAAGCCGAGGCATCCGGTTTTTTCATACATCGGAGCATCGTTTGCCGAATGGTTTGCGGCAGCCGTCGTCATGTATTATTCACTGTATGTCATGGGCATTCAAGCAGATGTCCGCCATGTATTCGGTGTATTTGCCATTGCCGCTATCGGGGGAATCATCAGCCTTGTGCCGGGAGGATTCGGCTCGTTTGACCTTCTGTTTCTGCTCGGCATGCAGAATATGGGCTTTCCGCAGGAGGCGGTTGTGACATCCATCGTCATCTACCGGATTGTGTATTCATTTATTCCGTTTGTGTTCGGGCTGTTCTTTGCGGCCGGCGACTTAACGGAAAATACGCTTAAACGGCTGGAATCAAATCCGAAGATGGCTCCTGCCGTGGAAACGACGAACGTGCTTCTCGTATTGCAGCGCGCCATCTTAATCAGAATGCTTTACGGTTCGCTGGCGCTTTTGGTTTTCGTGTCGGGAGTCGTCGTGCTTGCGTCTGTCGCCTTGCCGATCGACAGGGAGACGGTCATTCCGCATATTCCGCATCCGGCGCTTCTTGCGTTTAACGCGTTATCGTTAAGCGCGGCTTTGATTCTTTTAATTTTGCCGATTGAACTATACAAACGGACGAAACGCTCTTATTCAATGGCGGTCGCCGCGCTTGTCGGCGGTTTTGTGTTCAGTTTCTTAAAAGGGTTGAACATCAGCGCGATCTTTATTCTGCCTGTCGTTATCGTATTGCTTGTGCTGTTAAAGAGGCAGTTTATCAGAGAACAGGCATCGTATACGCTCGGCCAGATGATTTTTGCGGCCGCTCTGTTTATTATCGCCTTGTTCAACTACAATCTCATTGCCGGCTTTATCTGGGATAAAATGAATCGGCTGCTGCGCCACGATTATTTCGTCCATAACAATTCGCACATTACATACGCCACGATGACGGCCATTATTGTTGTGCCTTTGTTTTTCCTTGTGTTTACGGCAATTTATCATAAAAGATCGAAGCCGATCGGGGAAGAGGCCGATCCTGAGCGGCTGAAGTCCTTTTTGGCGGAAGAAGGCGGAAACGCGCTCAGCCACCTCGGCTTTCTCGGGGATAAGCGGTTTTATTTCTCAAGCGACGGCAAAGCACTTTTATTGTTCGGCCAGATTTCCAGAAGGCTTGTCGTGCTCGGTGATCCGTCAGGCCAGAAAGACTCTTTTCCGCTTGTAATTGAGGAATTTCTGAATGAGGCGCATAAGCAGGGCCTGAGTGTCATGTTCTATCAGATTGAACGTGAAGACATGGCGCTGTATCATGACTTCGGCTATAACTTCTTCAAGCTTGGAGAAGAGGCGCTCGTGGATATGGAGGCATTTACGCTGTCAGGAAAGAAAAAAGCGGGTCTGCGGGCGATTAACAACAAATTTGACCGCGAAGGCTACACGTTTCATGTCGGGGAACCGCCGTTTTCCTCAGAGTTTATCGCCAAACTGAAAGATATTTCGGACGAATGGCTCGGACCGAAAAAAGAGAAAGGCTTTTCTCTCGGTTTCTTCGACCGGGATTATTTGGAACAGGCCCCGATTGCTTACGTGAAAGACACAGAAGGGGAGATCATCGCTTTTGCCAACCTTATGCCGATGTATCAGGAAGGCGAGATATCAGTCGACTTAATGCGTTATCGGAAAAACGCGCCGAACGGTATCATGGACGCGCTTTTCATCCGTCTGTTTCTCTGGGCGCAGGAACAAGGGTACACCACCTTTAATATGGGCATGGCGCCTTTGTCAAACGTAGGAACGGCCTTTTCATCCTTCTGGTCGGAAAGAATCGCGGCCGTCATCTTTAACAACGTCCGGTATATGTACAGCTTCAGCGGTCTGCGGGCCTTTAAAGAAAAATACAAACCGGAGTGGCGCGGGAAATACTTGGCGTACCGCAAAAACAGATCGCTGTCCGTCACGATGATTCTCGTCACCCGCCTGATCGGAAAAACCAAAAAAAGACGCCGTTAAAAAGGCGTCTTTTTTTCTGGGTAATTAACCGAAAATTCCCGCTTCTTTTGTTATACTGAATAACATGATCATAAGGCGAAAGGAAGATTGATGAATGAAACAGGCGGACGTATTGAAATACGAAGCGTTTACCGATGTTCCTGATTTGGGAAATCCCGCGGGAATCGTTCTTAACGGAGATGATTATTCAGATGAAGAAATGCAGATGATCGCCGAAATGGCAGGATACAATGAAACATCATTTCTCTGCAAAAGCGGAGAAGCCGATTTGAAAATCCGCTATTTTACACCCGGCCATGAAATGAATTTATGCGGACATGCTACCGTTGCCTCTCTGTATGCATTAATTGAAAAGGGAAAGCTTCAGGCTGATCAGACGTATCAAATTGAAACGAAAGCCGGCATTCTTCCTGTAAAAGCCGCTGAACGAAAAGGGCGGGTGTACATCACGCTCAAACAGGCTTCCCCGCAATTTCTGCCGTTTACGGGAGACAAAGAAAAGCTTGCGGCCTCTCTCGGCATTACGGCGGAGGATTTTCACGATGAGCTTCCGATTGTTTACGGATCAACGGGAATTTGGACACTGATTGTTCCGCTGAGATCACTGGAAGCATCACGAAATATGGTGCCGGACAACACACAATTTCCCGCCATTTTGCACGATCTCCCGAAAGCGAGCGTTCATCCTTTTTCTCTGGAAACCGTGCATTCTGAAAGCGATCTGCACGGACGCCATTTTTCTTCCCCCTTTTCCGGAACGACCGAAGATCCCGTCACGGGAACCGCTTCAGGCGTCATGGCAGCCTATATGCGGCAATACGGAGGCTCCGGTGCCGAATGGCTGACGATTGAACAAGGTCAGGAAATAGGGAAAGACGGAAAAGTGGAAATCAGGATCACGGAGGAAGACGGAGAGATGAATATCCAGATGACGGGAACGGCTGTGTATGCCGAATCAATCAATCTTCAGCTTCCGTAACGGTTTACAAAAGACGGTTCTATCCGTTATATTATAAATGATAATCATTTTCAATTGAATAGGAAGGTGAATCGGCATGCCGAAAACCGAACAATCACAGCAAAACGAGAGACTTAAACATACGATCAGAAACAGAAGATCCATCCGGTCGTTTAAACCGGAAACCGTACCTTCTGAAGTCATATTAGATATGCTTGAAACGGCCGTTTACGCACCGAACCACAGGCTGACGGAGCCGTGGCGTTTTATTTACGCGGCAAGCGAAGCGGGAAAAGCAAAGCTTGCGGACAGCTACGTCTCATTTTTCAAGAAGATAAAAGATGATTTCAACGAGGAAAAAGAGCAGAACATGAGAAAAAACCTCAGCGCCGTTCCGGGATTTTTATTGGTCGTCTTAAAAGAAGATGAAAATGAATTTACGAGAAACGATGATTTCGCTGCGCTGAGCGGCATGATTCAAAACCTTCAGCTTCTCGCACATGAAAACGGCATCGGCATGGTTTGGAAAAGCGGCCGTATCATGTATGACAAACAGATGCATCAAGACTTCGGCCTTGCAGACAATGAGCGCTTTGCGGCGATCATTCAAACGGGCTATCCGGATGAACAGCCTAAGGCGAAAGAACGGACGCCGGCAAAAAGCCTGTTTACCGAACTGTAAAAAAATCCCCGTCCTTCAAGAGGCGGGGATTTTGTATTAGCGGTTTTTGCTTTTAGCTCTGTTGTCAGCGGCTTTCATCCGCGCCTGCGCTTCGCGGTCAGCGGAATCAGCAAGCTCGCTTGAATATTCCTCATATGTGCCGTCCGTTTCGCGTTTCAAAGCGTCCGGAACTTGAGGAAGCTTTTGTTTGTTTTTATCACGGTTTTTGTGAGTATGATTTCTGCCCATATCAATCGCCCCCTGAAAAAAGTGATATCAAACAAACATAGTATCTGCCCAGTCCCGATCTTTATTCAGCTTATTTCCGTTTGGCTGCTTTTTCCGCTTTTTTGAATTCACCGGAATAAAGGACTTCCTGCATTTTTTTCAGGTTGGCTCCCTGCTGATGTTTTTCGCGCTTCTTTTCCATAAAAGAAGATCCTCCTTCAAAACAGAATACCAATAGGATTGGCTTTTATTTCCGTTTTTATGCAGGTAAGAGATCCTTTAAAGCGAAATCAAGCTCTTCATACGTAAATTGAAAACCGGATGTCAGCGCCTGCTTAGGCAGGGCGCGCTGCCCTTTTACGATCAGCAGGCTCATTTCTCCCAATGCCTTCTCCAGAAAAAATTCCGGTACGGGAATCCAGTGGGGGCGGTGCAGGACGGTTGCGATCGTCTTACCGAATTGCTTCATTTCAACAGGGTTCGGCGAGGTCACATTCATCGGGCCGGACAAGTCATCATGCTCCGCCGCATAAGCGATGAGTTCCGCCGCATCATCGACATGAACCCATGACAGCCATTGCCGTCCTGAGCCGACGGTGCCGCCCGCCAACAGCTTATAAGGGAGAACCATGAGCGGCAGGGCGCCTTTTTCACCGAGCATCACGCCGAATCTGGCATATACCGTCCGAATGCCGAGCGCTTCAATTTTCTGGCCTTCACGCTCCCACATATGAGCCGTATGACTGAGGAAGTCTTCATTTGACGTATCTGACTGCTCAGTGAACGTTTTCTCTGTGCTTGTGCCGTAAATGCCGACGGCGCTTGCCTGAATTAAAGCCCGGGGTTTTTTTGCCTGCTGCCGGATAATCCGTCTGACTTCTCTCGTCGCTTCTACCCGGCTTGAGATGATTTGTTCCTTCGTTGTGTCCGTCCAGCGGTCAAAGATGGATTTGCCCGCGAGGTTCACCCATACATCAATAGGGGGAAGCTCGCGCTCAGGCGCCGCGTTTTCGGCCAGCCATTGAACATATGTCACATTTTTTTGTTCGGTTTCTCTTTGTTTTCTTGATAAAATATAGACATGATGTCCCTGGCGGGTAAACACACCTGTCAGATGCCGGCCCAGAAAACCCGTGCCGCCTGTCATCGCGATATTCATATCCATCTCTCCTTACACGTTGATAAATATACTTTACCTCATTTGCCTAAAAGAAAAACGCCTGAAAATCGGGGCGGGAAAGGAGATCGGGATGCCGTTTATTACAAAAATATCGACCCAAAAGAAAAATACCGAACGCTTCAACATCTTCCTTGATGAGAAATATGCATTCAGCGTCGACGCCGACGTGCTTGTTCGTTTTGACCTGAAAAAAGGGAAAGAACTGGACGAGCTTGACATTCTTGAAATCAGTCACGGCGATGAAGTGAAAAAAGCCTTTAACCGCGCCGTCGAATTTTTATCATACCGGATGCGCTCTGAAAAAGAAGTCCGGGACCATTTGAAAAAAAAAGAAACACCTGAGATGGTTATTTCTGAAGTCATCCACAAACTGTACGATTACCGCTACTTAAATGACAAAGAATTTGCCGAAGCCTATGCGAGCACCCACAAAAAAACAAACGGCAAAGGGCCTGACGTCCTGTTTCGCGAGCTGAAAGCGAAAGGAATAGACGACGATACCATTAAGGAGACGCTCAGTGCGTTTACGTTTGATGAGCAGATACAGGAAGCGCTGAAACATATCGGAAAAATCCTGAAAAAAGACAAAAAGCTGTCCACAAAAGAGATCAGACAGCGGGCCCAGATGCAGCTTCAGCGAAAAGGCTTCCCTTTCGACGTCATCAATGCCGCTCTGGAGCAGACGGAGTATGAGAATGATGACGAAGCTGAGATGGAAGCTTTGAAGACTCATGCGGAAAAAGCAATCAGGAAATACCGCTATGACGGCAGCTATGAAAGCGGAATGAAGGTCAAGCAGTACTTATTCAGAAAAGGATTCTCGATTGACGACATTGAACAATTTTTGCAGGAAGAGGAGTAAGCTGAAATGGACAAACGATACAGTCAAATGACGCCTCATGAACTACAGACGGAAATTGCGGGCCTGACTGAAAAAGCGCGAAAAGCAGAACAGATGGGCATTGTAAATGAACTGGCCGTGCTTGAACGGAAAATCACGATGGCCAAAGCCTACATGCAGAACCCGGAAGACTTTCTGCCGGGCGCGGAGTATCAGATAGAAGGTACTGATGATACGTTCCGCATTGATTACATGAACGGCGTATTCGCCTGGGGACACAGATCTTCGTCGCCTGATCAGGAAGAAGCACTGCCGATTTCCGTTTTAAAAGAAAAAAGTTAACGAAAGAGACCGGATCCGGTCTCTTTTTATTTTCGGGCACATTCGTTTCACACTTTCAGTAAAAAATGTTTGAATTCATTTTCGATATCTTTTAAGATGGAATTCGTTGTTTTTTAGTAAAAGGAGGCGATTAGCGTTGAATATCAAAATGAAACAGCCATCTGTGAAATTAATGATTTTTGTTTTAATGATTTGCACTTTTTCCATCGGTTATACGGAATATGCTGTCATGGGTATTCTGACGTAGATTGCCGATGACTTTCATATACATGTTTCTTCAGCGGGTATGCTTGTTACCGCGTATGCGGCAAGCGTCTGCCTGACGGGCCCGATTGTAACGATTATCGCGGTTAAACTTCCGAGAAAGCCGGTGCTGCTCAGCTTGATGGGCATCTTTGTCCTTGCCAACCTGATGAGCGTCTTTGCGCCAAACTTCGCCGTGCTGGCGATTTCAAGAATTTTATCCGCATCCATCCACGGAGCCTTTTTTGCGATCGCCATGGTGTTTGCGAGTGAAATGGTGCCGCCTGAAAAACGTTCCGCCGCAGCTGCGTCCATGAACGGGGGATTAACCGTGGCGCTGATGCTCGGCGTTCCGTTCGGCTCTTATTTAGGGGATGTTCTTAACTGGCGGGCCGTCTTTTTCATTATTTCCGTTTTAGGCATGATCGGGCTGATCGGCCTGATGCTGGTCGTACCGAATCGAAAACCGAAAGTGATTCCGATGCTGATGAATGAATGGAGTGTCTTTAAGCATAAGCAAGTGATCTTCTCCTTTGCGATCACCATTCTCGGCTACTCCGGCGTATTTATTGCTTACACGTTTATTGAGCCGATTTTAAGAGATTCAGCGGGATTCGGCACGGTCGGCATTACAGGCGCATTATTTGCCTACGGTCTCGGCGGAGTGGCGGGGAATTTCTTCGCAGGGAAAGTGCCGCTCAAACTGCTGACGCGCACAATGATCGGTGTGATGATCGTTGATCGGCGTCTTGGCGATCTTCCCTTATATCGCTGTTTTTCCTGCCGCGGCCGTTTCCGCGACATTTTTATTCGGCGCATGCGCGTTCGGCACGCCGCCGCTTTTACAGACAAAGGTTATTTCTTCATCTGAAAACGGCACGACAATTGCCGCCGCGGTGAGCGTTTCCGCATTTAACCTTGCAAACGCGCTCGGCGCTTGGCTCGGCGGATTGATTCTCGGCGGAACGGGATCTTACTCATGGCTGTTTGCAGGCGGTGCGCTGATGACCGCTCTCGGCCTTGTGCTTTCCACATTCGCTCATCTGTCTGAGAAGAAAGATGTCTATGAATACCAAGTGCATAAAGGATAACAAAAAGCTTGCAGCGGATAATCCGCCTGCAAGCTTTTTTAATGTTTCAATGTAAAGCTGATCACCGTATGTTTATCGCTCTCAACTAAGGAAATATTCCGGGTTTCCGGTATGCCGTCTTTTTCAAAAACGACGGCATAGGTTCCTTCCGTCCCGCTTTTCCAGGCGATATTGCCGTGGTGATCGGTCTTGCCTATTATCTCTCCGCGGTCTATATTCGGCTGATCATCTGACTCCGCCGCTTTCATCACTGTGACCGTCACACCGTCAGCAGGTGAGCCGTCAGCATCCTCAAAATGGAGAGTAACGGGCAGTGTTTTTTTGCCGGCGGCGGAATCATCCGCTTTGCTGCATCCGCATAAAACAGCCGCGGCGAGAAAGAAAATAAAAACTTTATTGATTTGACCAATATTGAATGTTGTCGAAAACACTATTTGTCACCCTTGTTCCCAGATTGTAAGTCGACCCGCCGTTTGTATGAACGGCAATGGCGGTCTGGCCGGTATCGCTGTAATTGTGATAAACGGGCGATCCGCTCTGGCAGCCGAACGTGTCTGTCGTGTAAGTGAGTTTATATGTCTCGGCCGAACGTATCGGCTTGCTGTCAGACCACATGGAACCGGACACTTTGTCGCATGGATATCCCGTCACAGTTGAAGACAGCCTGGCCGGACTGGAACTGTTGGTCGTCCGGTAGCCGTACCAGCCGACAGTATTCCCGGGCGATCCGTCTACTTTAATTGCCCCGTAATCATAGTTGGTATCACCGTTTTCTGTCCATCCTTTGACACTGTAGAATGTCTTGCCTGAATATGATCCGTACGGGTACGATGAGCCGTTGCGGCCGGGAGCTGCCGTGATTTTCGATGCCCAGCCGTTTTTCTGATCATACACACAATGTCCGGCCGTGACGATCGTGTCTGCATTGACAAAAAATCCGGTGCATCCGTAAGTGCTTGTGCTGCCGCTGTATGTAACGGTCAGCTGTGCTGTCGCGCGATAAGGAAATGATGTTGTCGGAGAAATTCTGATTCGTTCGTCTGTCCCTATAATACTGGAAGGCTTTAATGACTTGATGTCGGCTTTGCCGTTTTGTGCAGGATGTTTTTTGGTGAGGCCCGTTCCTTCATAAGCTGGAGATGTTTGTGTTGTTTTTACAGGCTGATTCGGACTTGCGTCAAACTCCTCACCGCTGTTCGATACGGATGTCTGCGGACTGCCTTGGGCTTCTGCTGAAACAGCAAATAATGAAACTGACAGAAAGAATGCGGTAAAGCTCAGCAATCGTTTTGAAACTGTCTTCATTGTATAAAACCCCCTCCTTTTTTGTCTACCGGCTTTCGGTTTAACATTTAACATATTATGGAATTTGTTTGGCGTTATGACCTTTTTTTCGCCGCAAAAAAGAGACCGGGCCATTCCCGGTCTCTTTACGTTATGTGTTATCGTCTGCCTGAAGCTCTCATGCGCTCTTGCGGGTGCGAATTAATTGAACCGTCCGCCCGTTTAGAAGCGTAGTCATCCTTTGCCCGCGGTTCGCCTTCAAACTTATTGTTGTTCTGATTTGGAAATCCTTTTGCCTTGTTCCGGACCATTTGTTTTCCCCCTCGGCCAATATCAAAAGGTTGCGCCTTCTGGACTGAAGACGTAAAGTTAGTATATGCCTGTGACAAGCTGTGTAAAAGCAGCAGGTTTTCCCAAGGAAAGGAGACAGAGACATGAATACATATATCGACAAACTGACGAATTTGCTGCTTGAGAAAAATGACATGATCAGCTATTTGCAAGCGCGAACTTGGGTTGAGCTCTTATGGGGAGATTTCGAAGCGACTTACGCAAAAGCCGGCCGCCCGTATCAAGGAGAGCAAATGACAGAACGCGTCGTTAAGGAATGGATTGAATCATACGGCAGCAAGCTCCATATGTTCCAAAGCATGCGGGAAGACGTTTCTCATTATTTGGATCAAAGCAGGGGACTCCTGCATTAACATACCAGTGCGTTCCGCCGGATATCTCCCGGCGGTTTTTTCTTTTTATAAAAGAAATAGGAAAAACATGTTTGATAACCCGCGGAGTGTGGAAATGTGTAATAACTTATAAAATAGCGGGGAGGAACCACAATGAACATGAAAAAAGGGTTAACCGCATTTATTCCGGCCGCAGGACTTTGCTTATTTTTAGCCGCAGGCACCGTTTTTTTTGATCCGGCAGCGAATGCCGCACCAGCTCATCAGACAAAACTGGACACCGCAGCAGATACATATATCGTGAAAGCAGGAGAACTTAACGTCCGTAAAGAACCAAATAAACAAGGGGTGATTGTCGGCACGCTCCGTTCAGAAGATGCCGTAAAGGTTAAACAGCTTGAAGGGGCAGATTGGGCCGAGATTAACTACAAAGGTCAGAAAGCCTATATCTCCACTCATTTTCTGATGAAGCAGCCGATGAAGGCAGTGACCGCGAAACAAACCGATTTTTATACGCCGACTTTGGAAACCGGCAAAAAAAGCTCCGTTAAAGCGGGTGAAACCGTCAATGTGCTCGGCTGGGGATTCAGCCATGACGGAGGATTTGACCGTAAATGGGCATACGTCACATACGGCGGGAAAGCAGGCTATGTGAAGACGGCCGACTTAGCTCAAAAATAGAGATTCAGGCAGGCGGATGAGCCTGCTTTTTTTCTGAAACTTTCCGCCTTTCCTTTCGTATGAAATGAAAAGGAGAGTGACAGATATGATAATGGTAATCGGAGGCCTTCTGATGGCTGCGGCCGGCATTTTAGTCACACTTTTCCCGCCGAAGTCAATTAACAGCCTGTACGGATATCGGACGAAACGGTCTATGGCGGATGAATTCCAGTGGAAAGAAGGCAACCGTTTCAGTGCGCTCCTCATGATTCTGTTCGGCCTTCTGATGGCTGCAGCCGGATTTGCGGGCAGCCTGCTCATTCAGCTCACTCAGCCGTACAGCCTGACCGTTCAGGCCGTATTATTGATCGCGATCAGCGCCCTGATCATAGCCTTAACAGAAAGAAGATTAAAACAAAAGGGGAGGAGAACCGATTGAATGACATTACTTTTCATATGATCGAAACAAACGGGGTGACGCTGCACACGGCTTCAGCCGGTCCGAAAGATGGTCCTTTGGCGGTGCTGCTGCACGGGTTTCCGGAGTTTTGGTACGGCTGGAAGAGCCAGATCAAACCGCTTGCCGATGCCGGATACCATGTTGTCGTGCCTGATCAGCGCGGATATAATCTCAGTGATAAACCTGAAGGCATTGAAAACTATACCATTGATACGCTCAGAGACGACATTATCGGGCTGATCACTCATTTTACAAATGACAAGGCCGTCGTCATCGGTCATGATTGGGGAGGAGCCGTAGCCTGGCACTTGGCATCCACGCGGCCGCAATACGTTGAAAAATTGATCACGGTCAATATTCCGCACCCGGCGGTTATGCGGAAGGTCACCCCGTTCTACCCGCCGCAGTGGAAGAAAAGCTCTTATATCGCGTTCTTTCAGCTTCCGGAAAAACCTGAACGGAGATTATCTGAAGACAATTACCGCGTATTGGATCATGCGATCGGCTTATCCGAACGCCCGGAGCTTTTCTCACGGGAAGATGTCGACAGCTACAAAGAAGCATGGGACAGAAAAGGAGCGCTCACGGCTATGCTGAACTGGTACCGGGCGATCAGAGCCGGCGGTTTAGGACCTGCCGTACCGTTTAAAATGCCCGTTCCGTACCGATTGATATGGGGCGTCAATGACCGTGCGCTAAGCAAAAAGCTCGCCGTGGAAACAAAACGGATGATTCCCAACGGCGAATTAATATTCATCGATGATGCCTCCCATTGGGTCATTCACGAAAAACCGCGCATCGTCAGCCATTTGATTCATGAATACCTTCATCAATAAAGTCTGTCCCGGGTAAAGACTTTTTCTTTTGCCGAAAAACATGACAAAATAAAACCATATGCAGAAAAATTTTTCTTACCCCTGTAACGAAAAAAGGGTTTAAACGACATTAAAAAAAGGAAAAGCCTTACTGAAGTTTTGCGGACTATGCCTTTAAGGCCGTACTAAAAAAGAATAATACAAAGAAGGTGCCTTCATGAAACAAAGGTTAATCTCAATTATTATTCCGTCTTACAATGAAGGGAATAACGTCAAGCTCATCCATGAATCTTTAAAAAAAGAGTTTCAGACGATTCATTATGACTATGAGATTTTCTACATCAATGACGGAAGCGCGGATGACACGCTTCAGCAGATTAAAGAAGTGGCCGCCAGAAACCATCGCGTCAAATACATATCTTTTTCCCGCAACTTCGGAAAAGAAGCGGCCATCTTGGCAGGATTTGAACACGTGCAGGGCGAAGCGGTAATCGTGATGGACGCCGACCTGCAGCATCCGACGCATCTGCTGAAAGACTTCATTCAAGGCTATGAAGAAGGGTATGACCAAGTCATTGCGCAGCGCAACCGAAAAGGGGACAGCCCCGTGCGTTCCGTGCTTTCTTCCCTGTATTATAAATTTATCAACAAAGCCGTCGAAGTGGATCTGCGTGACGGGGTCGGAGATTTCCGCCTGCTGAGCCGACAGGCCGTAGATGCCCTTTTGAAGCTGAGTGAAGGGAACCGCTTCTCAAAAGGGCTGTTCTGCTGGATCGGATTTGACCAGAAAATCGTATTTTATGAAAATGTCGAAAGGCAGAACGGCACGTCCAAATGGTCATTCAGCAATCTGTTCAACTACGGAATGGACGGCGTCGTCTCCTTTAACAACAAACCGCTGAGGGTTTGCTTTTTCACCGGTATTCTGATATTGCTTCTGTCGATGGTTTATATTGTCACGACCTTTATTCATATTCTGACACACGGTGTGTCCGTACCCGGATACTTCACCATTATTTCCGCCGTGCTGTTTTTAGGAGGCATCCAGCTTTTGAGTCTCGGCATCATCGGGGAGTACATCGGCCGGATTTACTATGAAACAAAAAAACGCCCGCACTATTTAATTAAAGAAGCGAATATTACGTACGGAGAACAAAATGAAACGAATTATACAAAAAAGCGCAAGTGGAACCATTAAACAGCCGCCGCTGTGCGCAGGGTATGGAGACGTTGTATGAAAAAAAATAAATGGATCTTGCCGGCAGCCTGTGTGCTGGCTGCGGCAGCCGCTCATGTTTTTTTCTTAAAAGAGTGGTCGGCAGGCCGCTATATGACGGGGTCTGGAGACGGGATCGCCCAAATGGCGGTCTTCAAAAAGCTGCTGTTTGACCAATATATGAACGGCAGGCTGTTTTACAGCTATTCGTTCGGACTGGGCGGGGGAGTGTACAGTCAGCTCGGCTATTATTTCTCTACTTCTTTTCTTTTTCTGTTTATTTCCGCCGCTGTCCGCATTCTGCAGCTTATGCAGCTGTCGGGTGAGGCGGATGCGCTGTTTTGGGCGCAGGCCTCCGTTTTTATCAGCATCGCCAAGCAGAGTTTCATCATATTCACGGCGGCCTGTGTGTTCCGTTATTTCGTCAAACGGACATTGCCTGCTTTTGTCGGCGCCGTGTTGTACGGGGTCTCGATTATCTACTTCCGGCATGAGGTGTATTGGGACTTTTTCACTGACAGCATGGTGTGGCTGCCGCTGCTCGTGTTCGGCGCGGAAAAGATCATCAGGGAAAAAAAGCCGGCGTGGTTTATTTTCGCCTGTGCGCTGACATTGATCAACAACTTTTATTTTGCGTATATTAATCTGATTTTCATTGGCATTTACATCTTATTCCGGTGGATCATCCGCCTTGAAGACAATGAGGCGAAAAGGCTCACTCAATGCCGGATGTTTATTCTGTCAGGCCTGCTCGGTTTCGGTATAAGCGCAGTCTCCTTTATCCCTGTCGTGTACGGATATCTCAATAATCTGCGGCCGCCGTATTCACAGCATATTGATTGGCTTGATTTCTCCGACAACATTTTATTTTCAAGCCGGATTATCATCCTGCCGGCGGCTTTTTTGCTTTTTCTATTTACATTTTCTTTATACAAAAACCGGTTGTTCCGGCTGTTTGCGGGAATCAGTCTGCTGTATATTCTGTTTCACTTCAGTCCGTTTGCGGCAAGCGCCTTTAACGGTTTTTCAGCTCCGCAAAACAGGTTTGAATACGTCCTGTGCTTCACGGTTGCAGGAACGGTTGCGGTAGGGCTTTCTAAGCTTTCGGACATCAGCAGGAAGAGTATGCTGATATCCGCCGTACTCGCCGTTCTGCTCTATTGGAGCCAGATGAGACGGTTCAGCCTGGATATTTCTGATCACGCCTACCTGTCCATCCTGCTCCTTCTGGGGCTGACCATTGCCGCTTTTTTTGCAGCAAAGGTAAGACTGAGAGGCGCGGTGCCCGCCGTTTATGGCGTCATTCTCTTGACTGCGGTGCTGACGGCCAATACATATGAAAAATATGCTTTATCAGAAGGCGGGAAGATTTATACGGTATCGCATACATTCATGACGGGTCCTGACTATAAAGGCAAAGAACAAGCAGAGCTCATTCAGCGTCTGAAAGAAAAAGACCCGGACCCCTTTGCCCGTTTAGATTGGATGAACGGCGTATTCAATAATACCCCGATCATATACGGGTTCAACGGATTCAGCGTTTACTCAAGCATCCTGAACCGCAATCTGCTGTCCTTCTACTGGAATGACCTCCAGATTGACATGGGCAGAGAAAGCGTAAGCCGCTATGCGACATTAGGAAACAGGGCTAATTTATACAGCCTGCTTTACGGAAAATATTATATGACGGAAAAAACAAACGAGGCCGGCGTGCCGTACGGGTTCAAAAAGATCATGGAATCATCCCGCTATGCGGTTTATCAAAATCAATATGTACTTCCGTTCGTACGGACAGCCGATCGAGTATATAACGAGGACGACCTGAAAAAAGCGCCCGCCCTAGCCAGGGAACGGGCAATGCTTGACGGGATCGTCACGGAATCGAACACAACAAAAACGAAAAAACCGCCAGAAGCGGAAAATATCATCCGTCAGGCAGAGATAGCCCCCGAACATGCGGATTATCGTGACGGCATCCTGACGGTAAACGAAGACGGAGGCGGCCTGATCATTACGCCGCACGGCGCCGCGGCTGACGGCGGAGATTATTACGTCAGCTTTTATTTAATGAACAAAGCGAAGGACCAGGGCTTTACATTAAAAGTGAACGATTACACGACAACGAGAAAATCGAATCAATCCATTTACAAAACAGGTGTCAACGATCTCACCGTCAGAGTGCCGAAAACAAAAAACATCCAAATCCGGCTGCCGAAAGGATCGTATCAGCTCGACAGACTGGCGCTTTACGAAGAACGGTACGCGACGCTGAAAAGCGCATACCGAAAAGCGGAAAAAGAACCGCCAGCCGACCTCAGCTGGCGCGGAAATACGCTTCATATTTCGTATGAAAACAAAACCCGCGCGCCGTATATCATGCTTCCGATTCCATATGAAAAAGGCTGGGAGCTGAAAATAAACGGCAGACAAGAACAGATTGAAAAAGCGGATTATTCCTTTATCGGATTTAAAGCGCAAAAAGGAAAAAATGATATTCAATTAACGTATTATCCGCCGTATTTTAAACCGGCGGCCGCTATATCGGTGATCAGTCTCGTGTTTGCCGTCATATATGTGAGAAGACAAAAAAAGCCCGGCTCTTAAACAGAGCCGAGCTTTAATTTTTTCTGCAGTTTTTCCTCGCTGAAAATCCAGCCCGTGTAAGAAGAAAGAACCTCTAAATCATGACTGAGGTGGACGATGGCGACAAAAGGATAGTGGCCTTTGCTCCGGTAGCGCAAATCAATAAAGCGCACCTCATAATGATCTTTAAAGGTATCGACCTCCCACCTGTAAACGGGGGAAAACGAAAGAAAAGCTGCAATATTTTCATCTTGTTTCGCCGCCTTCATCACATCGGTTTCCGGAACGGGCACACGGTTGAATGTATCCAATATCACAACATGACCGTCAAGGCTTCTGCCGACATAAAAGGCATGGGCCGTCGTTACGGCGATACGCCACTGCCTGAATTTCATCGTCGGCGAAATGATGATGGTTTCAATCTCCTCTTCAATCATCTCGCGCAGCCGCAGCTTTATCCGCAGCTGCATGATAATCCGGACGGCGTAATAACCCGCAAGGATGATATACAGCGTCAAAAATGTCACGCCCGGATGACCTCCGATATACCACACGGCAATCGCGGCCAAATGACTGATGAAAATAAACGGGTCAAAGGTATTGATTATACCGAGAGCGACCCATTTTCGCGAAAACGGGCGGATGGCCTGCGTTCCGTACGCGTTAAAAATGTCCACAAATACATGCAAAACGACAGCCAGAAGCGTCCACAGCCACAGGTGCAGCAAGTTCGCTTCCGGGTAAAATATAAACAAAATGCCCGGAATCAGAATGGACCAAAATAAAACGGCGGGAATGGAGTGTGTGAACCCTCTATGATTTCGAATATAAACAGCATTATTTTTCAGCTTCAATATGGTATCAATATCAGGTGCCTGAGAGCCGGCAAGAGCGGCGATCATAACTGCCTGAGACATGGGGGTATGCATGCCGACGGCAGGATCAAGAGTTGCGATTCCGCCAAGCGCGATGCCCATGACAACGTGAGTGCCAGTATCCATTGGTGACCTCCTAGCAGGCGTTAAAAATCAGTCCGCCCGCATATTTCCATTATAAGATATTCCCCATTTTCTGTTTGCCCAATCATGGCGTGTATCAGCCGTTTTCATATGTTTCCGCTTTTTCTTTATCTCTATTTAATGTAACATATTATCGTAACGTGCCCTTAGTTTACACCAAAATACAGTGTCAAGAAAAGCGGGACCCGAAACATCTGAGGAGAAGATATGAACGCACTTGAAGAAAAAATGAAACAAAAAGATATAGACAAATTTCGCGAGGACTTAATTACATGGTTCGAAAGAGAACAAAGAATTCTGCCATGGAGAGAAAATCAGGACCCGTATCGGGTGTGGGTGTCAGAGGTCATGCTGCAGCAGACGCGGGTAGAAACCGTCATTCCTTATTTCCGGCGGTTTGTTGAGCAGTTTCCGACCGTCTCGGCGCTTGCTGAGGCCGATGAGGAAAAAGTGCTCAAAGCCTGGGAAGGGTTAGGCTATTACTCCCGTGTGAGAAATCTGCAAAGCGCCGTACAGGAAGTGCACGAGCGGTATGGCGGAATCGTTCCTGCTGAGGAAAAGGAATTCGGCGGACTGAAAGGCGTCGGCCCTTATACAAAAGGCGCCGTGCTCAGCATCGCATACAACAAACCGATTCCCGCCGTAGACGGCAATGTGATGCGTGTCATGTCGAGAATTCTTTCCATATGGGACGATATCGCAAAACCTAAAACCAGAACGATTTTCGAACAGGCGGTATCAGCTTTCATTTCTCATGAAAAACCATCTGAATTCAATCAGGGTTTAATGGAGCTCGGCGCGATCATCTGCACCCCGAAATCTCCGTCCTGCCTGCTGTGTCCCGTGCAAAAGCACTGCTCGGCATTTGCAGAAGGGACAGAGAGGGAGCTGCCCGTTAAAAGCAAAAAGAAAAAACCCGGAGTAAAAACAATGGCCGCCGTTGTGCTGACAGACGACCAAGACAATGTCTATATTCATAAACGGCCGCCAAAAGGATTGCTCGCCAATCTGTGGGAGTTTCCGAATACCGAAACCCAAAAAGGAACCAAAACCGAACGAGAGCAGCTCGAAGCCTTTTTAGAAAAAGAAATGGGAGCAACCGCTGAAATCGGAGAGCTGGAAGGCATCGTAGAACATGTTTTCACTCATCTCGTCTGGAATATTTCGGTCTTTTTCGGTAAAGTAAAACAAGTGTCGGACACATCAGAATTAATACGGGTCACAAAAGGGGAACTCGAAGAATACGCTTTTCCCGTTTCCCATCAAAAGATTTGGAAAATGGCGGACGAAGGCGGCCGCCGGTAAGAAGCGTCAGTCATAGCTGACGCGTGTGCCGTGGCCGTAATCCGCCTCATTCCGTTTCAGTCCGCCCCGGGCTTCAATTTCCTGAATCAGCTCCCGGTATTTGGACTGGCCTTCTTCGTTTAAATACGGCATAATTTGCTGGAAGGCATGATGGAAATAGGCGAGCTCTGAATCCTTCCAATCTTTTTTTGGCATCATGGCCAATTCGCCCATATCACGTCCGACATACATATGAAAAGACCCCTTTCAACAGGTAATGCTTTTATTGTTTGTTGAATGAAAAGAACTATACGCAGCAAGGAGCTGAGGAAAAATGGAACAAAATAAATGCGCATTAATCACGGGAAGCAGCCGCGGCGTCGGGAAAGCAGCAGCCATCAGACTCGCGGAAAAAGGCTACAATATCGTAATCAATTACGCCCGCAGTAAAAAAGCGGCGTTAGAAACAGCTGAAGAAATTGAAAAACTTGGCGTCAAAACGCTCGTCGTTAAAGCCAATGTCGGCCAGCCGGCAAAAATCAAAGACATGTTCCGTCAGATCGACGAAGCCTTCGGCAGACTCGACGTGTTCGTCAATAACGCGGCTTCAGGCGTGCTGAGACCGGTCATGGAACTTGAAGAAACGCATTGGGACTGGACAATGAATATTAACGCAAAAGCATTGCTTTTCTGCGCCCAGGAAGCGGCAAAGCTGATGGAAAAAACCGGAGGCGGCCACATCGTCAGCATCAGCTCACTTGGCAGCATCCGCTATCTTGAGAACTATACGACGGTCGGTGTCTCAAAAGCCGCTTTAGAATCATTAACCCGTTATCTGGCGGTTGAGCTTTCGCCGAGAAATATCATCGTGAATGCCGTTTCAGGCGGAGCGATTGATACAGACGCGCTGAAGCATTTCCCTAACAGAGAAGAATTGCTTGAAGATGCCCGTCAAAATACGCCGGCCGGAAGAATGGTCGAAATTAAAGACATGATCGACACGGTGGAGTTTTTAGTTTCTTCAAAAGCGGACATGATCCGCGGTCAGACCATCATTATTGACGGCGGACGCTCTCTGCTCGTGTAAGTTTTTTTAAAAAGATGAATAGCCTGATCGTCTCCTGCGCATTCTAAATTGCGTGGAGGTGATAACAATGGAAAACTCAAAATACAGCAAAACTGACGTTCAGCAGGTGAAAAAACAAAACCAGCAATCAGCTTCCGGCCAAGGTCAATACGGTACTGAATTCGGCAGTGAAACTGATGCGCAGCAGGTGAGAAAGCAAAACCAATCTGCTGAGCAAAACAAACAACAAAACAGCTAATCACTGAAACAAAAAAGCACTTCATCTTCGGGTGGAAGTGCTTTTTTCTTTTATCAAAACGACAAAACTTGTGATTCCTCTACAGAATGAGTCAAAGGGTTTTCCGGCAGAAACTCGAAATGGTAAGTAGTATCAACCTAAAAGCCTAAGGAGGAACCCGATGTCAGAGTTTGAAAAGCTTGTAAGTGAACAGATGAAGATCATGGATCAGCTTCTCGAGCTGCAGTCAGAACTTGACCGCTGCCGGCAGGTGGAAGCGGAACTCATCAGTCTGGAAAAAGATGCAAAGCTGGACAATGTACAGGACGAAATTGCGACAAAGCGAAAAGATCTGGCCGGCATACAGGAGTTATTCCAAAGGCAGACAGAGCAAGTCATCCAGTCTTATCGCAGCACGGAAAAGCCGTCTTCCTATGTGCAGAAATGAATGTGCCATTCCGGAAGCGGAGTGGTTCTTTTATTTTCATTTTTTAATTCGTAACGTTATAATAGTGAAAAGACTTGTCGGAAAGCAATTGCGGCTGCATTGACTGCAGGGCTTTACAGAAAGTAGGGGAGAAATATGGGATATCCCAAGGAAGGAGAAACGATTCAAATTCACAGCTATAAGCATAACGGGCTGCTTCATCGAATTTGGAACGAAACGACGATTTTAAAAAGTACGGAATTGTGTATCATCGGAGCTAACGACCGGACAATGGTGACGGAATCCGACGGACGGACGTGGGTGACCAGAGAACCGGCGATATGCTACTTTCATGCCCGTCAGTGGTTTAACGTCATCGGAATGCTGAGAGATGACGGAGTTCACTATTATTGCAACATCAGCTCGCCGTTCGCTTATGACGGAGAGGCCATCAAATATATTGATTACGATTTGGATGTCAAAGTGTTTCCGGATATGACATATAACATTCTGGACGAGGATGAATACGATGATCACCGCAAATCAATGAATTATCCTAAAGAGATCGACAGCATTCTGAAGGAGTATCTGAATACGCTGCTGCACTGGATTCATCAGCGGAAAGGCCCTTTTGCTCCTGAATTTGTTGATATGTGGTATGAACGGTATCTGCGCTATACAAAATAAAGAATACAATAAAAACCTGTTGGGGTGTCAACAGGTTTTTCACATGGGCTCACACGCCTTAAAGAGAGAGGGGGATAAAGTGTGGGCGTAATCAGACGCTATATGCAATTTGTAAAACCCTATAAAAAACAAATCTTTATCACAGTGTTAATCGGTATCATAAAATTCTCCATCCCGCTGGCTCTCCCGCTTCTGTTAAAATACGTGGTCGATGACATTATTCAAGGGAGCGGAACGGCAAGCGCTAAAACATCGACACTATTCACGATTATGGGCATCATGTTCGTGCTGTTTTTAGTTCTGCGTCCCCCGGTAGAGTATTATCGGCAATATTTCGCGCAATGGACGGGAAGCCGGGTGCTCTACGATATCAGGGGAGTATTGTTTGACCATATTCAAAAACTGAGCCTGCGGTTTTATGCCAACACGAGAACGGGCGAAGTCATTTCCCGGGTGATAAATGATGTCGAACAGACAAAAGACTTTGTCATAACGGGACTGATGAATATCTGGCTTGATATGATGACAGTGCTGATCGTCATCTGCATTATGTTCACATTGGATGTCAAACTGACATTGATTTCTGTCATTTTGTTCCCGTTATACGGCATTTCAGTGAAATACTTTTACGGCCGTCTCCGGAAACTGACACGCGAGCGCTCTCAGGCACTCGCTCAGGTGCAGGGGCATTTGCACGAAAGAGTTCAGGGAATGCCCGTTATCAGAAGCTTCGCGATTGAAGAATATGAGCAAGCCAATTTTGATGAAAAGAACGGACATTTTCTTGACAAAGCGATCCGTCATACGAATTGGAACGCCAAAACGTTTGCGGTCGTAAATACCATTACGGATTTGGCGCCGCTGCTCGTTATCGCGTTTGCGGGCTATTTTGTCATAAACGGCCCGCTGACCGTAGGGACGATGGTTGCGTTCGTCGGCTACATTGACAGAATGTACAATCCGGTCAGAAGACTGATCAACTCATCGACGACGCTGACCCAGTCGATCGCTTCAATGGACCGCATATTTGAATTTATCGACGAACCGTATGAACTGACTGATAAACCGAATGCGGTAAAAGCTGACGGCATTAAAGGCGAGGTTGAATTTCGAAATGTCTCCTTCCGTTACGAAGAAGGGAAAGAATCGATATTGCGGGACGTTTCTTTAAAGGTGACAAAAGGGGAAACCGTGGCACTCGTCGGGATGAGCGGCGGCGGTAAATCGACACTTGTCAGCCTTATACCGCGTTTTTATGATGTGTCCGGCGGCAGCCTGCTCATTGACGGCACCGATATTCGCGATTATGAAGCGAGAAGCCTCCGCAATCAAGTCGGAATGGTGCTTCAGGATACATTTCTGTTCAGTGAGACGATTCGTGAAAATATCGCCATCGGTAAACCGGGAGCGTCTTTGGATGAGGTGGTTGCGGCTGCGAAAGCGGCAAATGCCCATGAATTTATTATGGGCTTCCCAGAAGGCTATGAGACCAAAGTCGGCGAACGGGGCGTCAAATTGTCAGGCGGACAGAAACAGCGGATCTCCATCGCCCGTGTTTTCTTAAAAAATCCGCCGCTGTTAATTTTGGATGAAGCGACATCCGCTCTTGATCTTGAAAGTGAACACTACATTCAGGAAGCGATGGACAAGCTTGCGAAAAACCGGACGACATTTATCGTCGCTCACAGGCTGTCCACGATTACGCACGCGGATAAAATTGTCGTTATGGAAAACGGCGCTGTCATTGAAACCGGCACGCATGAGGAATTAATGGCGCGGGAAGGCCAGTACAGACACTTATTTACGATCCAGAATTTAAACTGACCGAAAAACTTATGCCGTCCGATTTGGCGGCATAAGTTTTTTTATACAAAAAACCCGGTTCTGCTGAAGCACCGGGTTACTCATCGTCTGTTTCTAATTCGCTGTCTTTCGGGTGGTATGTCTGAAAACTCGTGATTAACGTATCGAGATGCTCCAGCTGTTCGCGGTATTCCGCAACCGCAGCCATAATGCTGAGCATATTGTAATCAAGCAGTTCATCTTCGCAGTTCTGCTGGTTTTTTAAGAAAGACTTCGTCAAAAGCTGTTTATATCTAATGCTTTCTTCAGCATCGTCATCATGCGGTTTAATCTTGCCGACTGTCCGCATCAGAACTCTTTCGTGCCAATGAAGCAGATAATCGATTTCTTCTGTCAGCGTCTCCTGAAATTCCTCCGGCATATGATAAATCTCATTTTCATAGCGGTGCAGCTTTTTCAGCATATCAAGCGCCCGATTCGCCGTAATAATCGCCTGTCTGAATAATACAAGCTTGCGTGACTTTACATACGTCGTTTTCTTAAAGTAGCTTCTTTCCTCTTTATAAAGAAGGTACGTATGATCAAGCTTCATCATCTTTTCCTTCAGCTTCTCAATATCCTCTTTCAATATCGAGTGCTCCGTAGACTGGCGCATCGTCAGCCTGATCCATTTCATGATCTCATCGGTATATTCAACCGTATGATGAGTCAGCTTCGTTTCGTATTTCGGCGGAAGAAACACAAGGTTCACAATGAAAGAAGACAGCACCCCTAAAATAACGGTGCTTGTTCGTATCAGAGCGAACGTCAGGAAGCTGTTTCCCGGTGTTTCCAAAATTGCGATAACCGTCACGAGCGCAATCGAAATGGTGTGTTCAATTTTCAGTTTTAACATAATCGTGATGACAATCACTGCGGTCAGTCCGATCATAATCGGACTCGGTCCGAAAATCAGTCCGAATACCGTAGCGATGACAGCGCCGATGATATTTGCCTGCACCTGATCAATAATGATAAGAAAAGACCTGTAAATAGAGGGCTGTATGGCAAATATAGCTGCAATCCCGGCAAAGATCGGCGACGGAAGTCCGATCCATGATGCTAAGTAGAGCGCGAGCGTAATCGCAATCCCTGTTTTAAAAATGCGGGCACCAAGTTTCATTGGTTTGTGCGTGCATTCCTTTCTCTAATAAATTATGTGCCGAACGAACGGCTGACACTTACATTTCCCTGTCGGTTGATTTGCTAAACAATAAAGTAATATACAGGGATCGTGCTAATTATTCAAGGTCTTTTTTTGAAAAAACCATTATCTCACAAATCGGACAAAAAGAAAAAGCGGAAGCCCCGGGCTCCCGCTTGTTTCGGCAGTTAATTTTTCATATGTCTGAACGCATCTTCAACCGCTTTTAAAGTGGCGTCGATATCCTCTTCAGTATGTGCGGTTGTTATAAACCAAGCTTCATACTTCGACGGGGCGAGATTGATGCCGCGCTCAAGCATCAGCTTAAAGAACTTGGCAAATGCTTCTCCGTCCGTATTTTCCGCCTGCTCATAATTGACGATCTTTTCATCAGTGAAATAAACCGTAAGCGCGCCTTTTAATCGATTGACGGTGATGGTAATGCCATGTGTCTCCGCATGGGTGAGAATGCCTTGCTCAAGTCTGGCGCCGAGCTGATCAAGCCGCTCATAAACGCCTTCTTCCTTCAGCACTTCCAAACAGGCGATGCCTGATAAGATGGATGCCGGGTTTCCGGCCATCGTGCCGGCTTGATATGCCGGGCCGAGCGGAGCAACCTGCTCCATGATTTCTTTTTTGCCTCCGTAAGCGCCGATCGGCAAGCCGCCTCCGATAATTTTTCCGAGCGCCGTTAAATCAGGCTTCACTTGGAGAAGATCCTGCGCGCCTCCGTACATAAAACGAAACGCCGTGATCACTTCATCATAAATGACGAGCGCGCCCGCTTTATGGGTCAATTCGTTGACCTGTTCTAAAAAGCCTTCTTCAGGTTCAACGATGCCGAAATTGCCGACAATCGGCTCGACGAGGACCGCTGCAATTTCCGAACCCCATTTGTCCAATGCGGCTTTGTAGCTTTCAATGTCATTGAAAGGAACGGTGATTACCTCATTGGCGATGCTTTTCGGCACACCTGCGGAATCGGGGGTGCCGAGTGTGGACGGTCCTGAACCCGCAGCGACGAGCACGAGATCAGAATGGCCGTGATAGCAGCCGGCGAATTTAATGATTTTTGTCCGGCCTGTATAAGCGCGTGCAACCCGGATCGTTGTCATCACGGCTTCCGTGCCCGAGTTCACAAACCGAACTTTATCAAGTGACGGGATGGCCTCCTTCAGCATTTTGGCGAAAGTGACCTCATGTTTGGTCGGAGTCCCGTACAGTACGCCGTTTTCAGCTGCTTTTGTAATCGCTTCTGTAATATGCGGGTGGGCATGTCCGGTAATAATCGGGCCGTAAGCCGCTAAATAATCAATATACTGATTCCCGTCTACATCCCAGAAATAAGCGCCGTTCGCTTTTTCCATCGCAACTGGTGAACCGCCGCCTACCGCTTTGTAGGATCTGGACGGACTGTTCACGCCTCCGACGATATGTTCTAACGCTTCCTTATGAAGTTCAACTGATTTTGTATACAAAAAATGACCCTCCTAATATCTCCTTACATCATGTTCTATTGTAGCATGCTTCATTGCGAGCACAACGGTTCTTGCTTCCAGAAAAGAGCGGGGGATAACGGTTGTAATCTTAACGTGAATTGGATACGCTTAATAAAAAACCCGGAGGTATAAGAAATGACGATTGAAATCGGACAAGCGGCACCGGATATGGAATTATTGAACGACAGCGGAGAAGAAGTATCATTAACGGATTTTAAAGGGAAGTACGTCGTGCTCTATTTTTATCCGAAAGACATGACACCCGGATGCACGACGGAAGCATGCGATTTCCGTGATCAGCACGAAAGTTTTGCGGGACTTGATGCGGTCATTATCGGAGTAAGCCCTGACAGCCGTGACAAACATGAAAAATTTAAACAGAAACACGATCTTCCTTTCCAGCTCCTCGTCGATGACGAGCATAAACTGGCGGAAGCTTTTGACGTGTGGAAGCTGAAGAAGAATTTTGGGAAAGAATATATGGGAATCGAGCGATCCACCTTTCTGTTAGACAAAGAAGGCCGTCTTGTGAAGGAGTGGAGAAAAGTAAAAGTGAAAGATCATGTTGCGGAGGCTCTTCGCGAATTGGAACAAATTGCGGCAAATTAATGGACAAATGCTGAAATCACGGGGTTTTCTTCAGATTACATTTGACAGGAGACCGGAAAAAGATGTACACTAATTATAAACATTATAAAGTAAGAATCTTTTTTAGAAGAGAGGTGCATGACGGATGGCTGCACATGAATTAAAAGAAGCCTTAGACACGTTGAAGGATACGGGAGTCCGGATTACTCCTCAACGTCATGCCATTCTGGAATATCTCGTGGACTCTATGGCTCATCCGACAGCGGACGATATATATAAAGCCTTGGAAGGGAAATTCCCTAATATGAGTGTCGCAACAGTATATAACAATTTGCGTGTATTCCGGGAAGCTGGGCTTGTAAAGGAACTGACGTACGGAGATGCGTCCAGCAGGTTTGACTTTGTCACCTCTGACCATTATCACGCCATTTGTGAAAACTGCGGAAAAATCGTGGACTTTCATTATCCCGGGCTTGACGAAGTTGAACAGCTTGCGGCTCACGTAACGGGGTTTAAGGTAAGCCACCATCGTTTGGAGATTTACGGTGTCTGCCAAGAATGCTCCAAAAAAGAAAACCATTAAACGAAGCTGACCGCTTTGATACGGTCAGCTTTGTTTATTTCACACTGTTTTTTTTGTTATAAGACTCATCAAACGCTTTGCCTTCCAACCCTTTATCCAATGTAAGCGGCTCTCTGCAATGCATGCACATATCCACTCTGCCCAGAATTTTCGTTTCTTTCTCACAGGCGGGGCACGTCACCCGGACCGCTTTTGTGGACAGCATGCCGATCCAAAAATAAACGGCGGTGCTCAGCCCGATCGACAGCAGGCCGAGAATCATAAACAAGCTGGCAAGCAAAACAGACTGCTTAAAGAACAGCCCGATGTACATAATGATAAACCCAACGAAAACCAAACTTAACGCAAACGTTCTGATCTTATTAATTTTGCTTGAGTATTTCGCCATGTCCATCCCCCTCTGGTTTAACTATAGCACAAAACAGATGGTATATTCTTCATGTTCTCGTAAGAAAAGGGAAGAATAAATATGGCAGCCGAAAGGAAATTTGTTATAATAGTGCAATGTGTTTAGAAAAAAGGACTTTCATGTTTTATCATAGAAATGTAGAAACAATAGCTAGTGAAACAATCGCATTGGAGGAATCGTAATGGACAATCTTCTCCGTCCAATTTACCAAGAAAGAGCAAGTCATCCCGATACGCTGGCCGTCCTTATGATTGAGAGAAGGAGCAAAGCATCATCCATCACAGATAACTTTGATGCGGTCATGCTTGTCATTGTCAAACAGGCTGAAGAGCCTCTTTTTATAAAGCATTATGAATTCGAACACAAAACCGCTTCCTTACATATTGTAACGGATGCTCTGCTTCAGGAATGGATTTTGCTGGGGACAAACAGAAGAGTTATAGATTGGATCATCAACGGCAAGGTGCTGTTTGACCGCAATGAATATATAGCTGAGCTTGCTGACCGGCTCAGCACATTCCCGTTCGCCGAGCGCAAATTAAAAATCGGAATGGAGTACGGCAAGCTGATCAGAAGGTTTGTAGAAGGAAAAGCGTTTTTTGAAGCTGATCATTTTCTGGACGCATATTATGCGGTAGTGCATGCTCTTCACCACTTGGCCCGCATAGAAGTGATTGACCGGGGGTTTTATCCGGAAACGACAGTCTGGAATCAGGTCCGTCATATTGAGCCGCAGGTGTATAAGTTATATTCCGAACTTGTCGAGAGTCACGAAAGCCTGGAGAAAAGACTCGAATTATTATTCTTAGCAAATGATTTTCTCATTCATTCAAAAGCTGAAATCGGTTCTGCCCATCTTTTTCAAGTGATGAAAGAAAAAGAAATGTGGCAGTTTGGAGAATTGCTTCAGCATCCTGAACTGGCGCACTTCACTCAAGATCTCGGTGTCATGCTTGATTACCTGACGGAAAAAGGCTTTATTGAAGTATCCCAAATAGAAACCAAAGGACAAGAAGTATATCATCGAGGATATTCTTTTAAAAAAAGTGTTGACGCTGATTTATAAGCGTGTTATATTATTAAACGTCGCTGATGCGCTTCAACAAAAAGCTCACAGCGGCGGAGAAATAAAAACAAAAAAACATTTGACAGCAACTTGCTGAAATGTTATACTAAAAAAAGTCGCCTCGAGATGAGGTTGAGATGATCTTTGAAAACTAAACAAGACAAAACGTACCTGTTAATTCAAAGTTTTAAATAAATCGCACAGCAATGTGCGTAGTCAGTCAAACTAAGGTCTGCACGACGCAGATCACACAGACGTTACTGCAGGATGCAGTGAACTTAGTCTGTGATCCATTATCGGAGAGTTTGATCCTGGCTCAGGACGAACGCTGGCGGCGTGCCTAATACATGCAAGTCGAGCGGACAGATGGGAGCTTGCTCCCTGATGTTAGCGGCGGACGGGTGAGTAACACGTGGGTAACCTGCCTGTAAGACTGGGATAACTCCGGGAAACCGGGGCTAATACCGGATGCTTGTTTGAACCGCATGGTTCAGACATAAAAGGTGGCTTCGGCTACCACTTACAGATGGACCCGCGGCGCATTAGCTAGTTGGTGAGGTAACGGCTCACCAAGGCGACGATGCGTAGCCGACCTGAGAGGGTGATCGGCCACACTGGGACTGAGACACGGCCCAGACTCCTACGGGAGGCAGCAGTAGGGAATCTTCCGCAATGGACGAAAGTCTGACGGAGCAACGCCGCGTGAGTGATGAAGGTTTTCGGATCGTAAAGCTCTGTTGTTAGGGAAGAACAAGTGCCGTTCAAATAGGGCGGCACCTTGACGGTACCTAACCAGAAAGCCACGGCTAACTACGTGCCAGCAGCCGCGGTAATACGTAGGTGGCAAGCGTTGTCCGGAATTATTGGGCGTAAAGGGCTCGCAGGCGGTTTCTTAAGTCTGATGTGAAAGCCCCCGGCTCAACCGGGGAGGGTCATTGGAAACTGGGGAACTTGAGTGCAGAAGAGGAGAGTGGAATTCCACGTGTAGCGGTGAAATGCGTAGAGATGTGGAGGAACACCAGTGGCGAAGGCGACTCTCTGGTCTGTAACTGACGCTGAGGAGCGAAAGCGTGGGGAGCGAACAGGATTAGATACCCTGGTAGTCCACGCCGTAAACGATGAGTGCTAAGTGTTAGGGGGTTTCCGCCCCTTAGTGCTGCAGCTAACGCATTAAGCACTCCGCCTGGGGAGTACGGTCGCAAGACTGAAACTCAAAGGAATTGACGGGGGCCCGCACAAGCGGTGGAGCATGTGGTTTAATTCGAAGCAACGCGAAGAACCTTACCAGGTCTTGACATCCTCTGACAATCCTAGAGATAGGACGTCCCCTTCGGGGGCAGAGTGACAGGTGGTGCATGGTTGTCGTCAGCTCGTGTCGTGAGATGTTGGGTTAAGTCCCGCAACGAGCGCAACCCTTGATCTTAGTTGCCAGCATTCAGTTGGGCACTCTAAGGTGACTGCCGGTGACAAACCGGAGGAAGGTGGGGATGACGTCAAATCATCATGCCCCTTATGACCTGGGCTACACACGTGCTACAATGGGCAGAACAAAGGGCAGCGAAACCGCGAGGTTAAGCCAATCCCACAAATCTGTTCTCAGTTCGGATCGCAGTCTGCAACTCGACTGCGTGAAGCTGGAATCGCTAGTAATCGCGGATCAGCATGCCGCGGTGAATACGTTCCCGGGCCTTGTACACACCGCCCGTCACACCACGAGAGTTTGTAACACCCGAAGTCGGTGAGGTAACCTTTTTGGAGCCAGCCGCCGAAGGTGGGACAGATGATTGGGGTGAAGTCGTAACAAGGTAGCCGTATCGGAAGGTGCGGCTGGATCACCTCCTTTCTAAGGATTTTAACGGAATATAAGACCTTGGGTCTTATAAACAGAACGTTCCCTGTCTTGTTTAGTTTTGAAGGATCATTCCTTCAAAACATAGGAACACCTGCTAAATGCGCCACTTCCTGTGGCAACGCATGTGTTAGCATGTCCTATGCGTTGTTCTTTGAAAACTAGATAACAGAAGTAATTCACATTCAATTGTAATGCAAGATATCACGTAGTGATTCTTTTTAACGGTTAAGTTAGAAAGGGCGCACGGTGGATGCCTTGGCACTAGGAGCCGATGAAGGACGGGACGAACACCGATATGCTTCGGGGAGCTGTAAGCAAGCTTTGATCCGGAGATTTCCGAATGGGGAAACCCACCACTCGTAATGGAGTGGTATCCATATCTGAATACATAGGATATGAGAAGGCAGACCCGGGGAACTGAAACATCTAAGTACCCGGAGGAAGAGAAAGCAAATGCGATTCCCTGAGTAGCGGCGAGCGAAACGGGACCAGCCCAAACCAAGAGGCTTGCCTCTTGGGGTTGTAGGACACTCTGTACGGAGTTACAAAGGAACGAGGTAGATGAAGAGGTCTGGAAAGGCCCGCCATAGGAGGTAACAGCCCTGTAGTCAAAACTTCGTTCTCTCCTGAGTGGATCCTGAGTACGGCGGAACACGTGAAATTCCGTCGGAATCCGGGAGGACCATCTCCCAAGGCTAAATACTCCCTAGTGACCGATAGTGAACCAGTACCGTGAGGGAAAGGTGAAAAGCACCCCGGAAGGGGAGTGAAAGAGATCCTGAAACCGTGTGCCTACAAGTAGTCAGAGCCCGTTAACGGGTGATGGCGTGCCTTTTGTAGAATGAACCGGCGAGTTACGATCCCGTGCAAGGTTAAGCAGAAGATGCGGAGCCGCAGCGAAAGCGAGTCTGAATAGGGCGAATTGAGTACGTGGTCGTAGACCCGAAACCAGGTGATCTACCCATGTCCAGGGTGAAGTTCAGGTAACACTGAATGGAGGCCCGAACCCACGCACGTTGAAAAGTGCGGGGATGAGGTGTGGGTAGGGGTGAAATGCCAATCGAACCTGGAGATAGCTGGTTCTCTCCGAAATAGCTTTAGGGCTAGCCTCAAGGTAAGAGTCTCGGAGGTAGAGCACTGATTGGACTAGGGGCCCCTACCGGGTTACCGAATTCAGTCAAACTCCGAATGCCGATGACTTATCCTTGGGAGTCAGACTGCGAGTGATAAGATCCGTAGTCGAAAGGGAAACAGCCCAGACCGCCAGCTAAGGTCCCAAAGTATACGTTAAGTGGAAAAGGATGTGGAGTTGCTTAGACAACCAGGATGTTGGCTTAGAAGCAGCCACCATTTAAAGAGTGCGTAATAGCTCACTGGTCGAGTGACTCTGCGCCGAAAATGTACCGGGGCTAAACGTATCACCGAAGCTGCGGACTGTTCTTCGAACAGTGGTAGGAGAGCGTTCTAAGGGCTGTGAAGCAAGACCGGAAGGACTTGTGGAGCGCTTAGAAGTGAGAATGCCGGTATGAGTAGCGAAAGAGGGGTGAGAATCCCCTCCACCGAATGCCTAAGGTTTCCTGAGGAAGGCTCGTCCGCTCAGGGTTAGTCGGGACCTAAGCCGAGGCCGAAAGGCGTAGGCGATGGATAACAGGTTGATATTCCTGTACCACCTCCTCACCATTTGAGCAATGGGGGGACGCAGGAGGATAGGGTAAGCGCGGTATTGGATATCCGCGTCCAAGCAGTTAGGCTGGGAAATAGGCAAATCCGTTTCCCGTGAAGGCTGAGCTGTGATGGCGAGCGAATTATAGTAGCGAAGTTCCTGATTCCACACTGCCAAGAAAAGCCTCTAGCGAGGTGAGAGGTGCCCGTACCGCAAACCGACACAGGTAGGCGAGGAGAGAATCCTAAGGTGATCGAGAGAACTCTCGTTAAGGAACTCGGCAAAATGACCCCGTAACTTCGGGAGAAGGGGTGCTCTGTTAGGGTGCAAGCCCGAGAGAGCCGCAGTGAATAGGCCCAGGCGACTGTTTAGCAAAAACACAGGTCTCTGCGAAGCCGTAAGGCGAAGTATAGGGGCTGACGCCTGCCCGGTGCTGGAAGGTTAAGAGGAGCGCTTAGCGTAAGCGAAGGTGCGAATTGAAGCCCCAGTAAACGGCGGCCGTAACTATAACGGTCCTAAGGTAGCGAAATTCCTTGTCGGGTAAGTTCCGACCCGCACGAAAGGCGCAACGATCTGGGCACTGTCTCAACGAGAGACTCGGTGAAATTATAGTACCTGTGAAGATGCAGGTTACCCGCGACAGGACGGAAAGACCCCGTGGAGCTTTACTGCAGCCTGATATTGAATGTTGGTACAGCTTGTACAGGATAGGTAGGAGCCTTGGAAACCGGAGCGCCAGCTTCGGTGGAGGCATCGGTGGGATACTACCCTGGCTGTATTGACCTTCTAACCCGCCGCCCTTATCGGGCGGGGAGACAGTGTCAGGTGGGCAGTTTGACTGGGGCGGTCGCCTCCTAAAAGGTAACGGAGGCGCCCAAAGGTTCCCTCAGAATGGTTGGAAATCATTCGCAGAGTGTAAAGGCACAAGGGAGCTTGACTGCGAGACCTACAAGTCGAGCAGGGACGAAAGTCGGGCTTAGTGATCCGGTGGTTCCGCATGGAAGGGCCATCGCTCAACGGATAAAAGCTACCCCGGGGATAACAGGCTTATCTCCCCCAAGAGTCCACATCGACGGGGAGGTTTGGCACCTCGATGTCGGCTCATCGCATCCTGGGGCTGTAGTCGGTCCCAAGGGTTGGGCTGTTCGCCCATTAAAGCGGTACGCGAGCTGGGTTCAGAACGTCGTGAGACAGTTCGGTCCCTATCCGTCGCGGGCGCAGGAAATTTGAGAGGAGCTGTCCTTAGTACGAGAGGACCGGGATGGACGCACCGCTGGTGTACCAGTTGTTCTGCCAAGGGCATCGCTGGGTAGCTATGTGCGGACGGGATAAGTGCTGAAAGCATCTAAGCATGAAGCCCCCCTCAAGATGAGATTTCCCATTCCGCAAGGAAGTAAGATCCCTGAAAGATGATCAGGTTGATAGGTCTGAGGTGGAAGTGTGGCGACACATGGAGCTGACAGATACTAATCGATCGAGGACTTAACCAATTTTGAATGTATGCTTCCTGTTATCTAGTTTTGAGAGAATTTCTAAAAAAACTCTTGCTTTTTCTGAAATACATAGTATAATAATACATGTCACTAAAATGTCTGGTGATGATGGCGAAGAGGTCACACCCGTTCCCATGCCGAACACGGAAGTTAAGCTCTTCAGCGCCGATGGTAGTCGGGGGTTTCCCCCTGTGAGAGTAGGACATCGCCAGGCAGACTTCATTCCGCAGTAGCTCAGTGGTAGAGCTATCGGCTGTTAACCGATCGGTCGTAGGTTCGAATCCTACCTGCGGAGCCATTTATGGAGAGCTGTCCGAGTGGCCGAAGGAGCACGATTGGAAATCGTGTAGGCGGTAACCCCGTCTCAAGGGTTCGAATCCCTTGCTCTCCGCCACTAATTATTAATACATAACAAATGAAAAATACCAGGGCCCGTTGGTCAAGCGGTTAAGACACCGCCCTTTCACGGCGGTAACACGGGTTCGAATCCCGTACGGGTCACTTATATGATGGAGGATTAGCTCAGCTGGGAGAGCATCTGCCTTACAAGCAGAGGGTCGGCGGTTCGAGCCCGTCATCCTCCACCATTATCATCGCGGGGTGGAGCAGTTCGGTAGCTCGTCGGGCTCATAACCCGAAGGTCGCAGGTTCAAATCCTGCCCCCGCAACCAAAAATAAAAATGGTCCGGTAGTTCAGTTGGTTAGAATGCCTGCCTGTCACGCAGGAGGTCGCGGGTTCGAGTCCCGTCCGGACCGCCATTTATAAAAAAAGGCTCGGTAGCTCAGTTGGTAGAGCAACGGACTGAAAATCCGTGTGTCGGCGGTTCGATTCCGTCCCGAGCCACCATTTGCCGGTCTAGCTCAATTGGTAGAGCAACTGACTTGTAATCAGTAGGTTGGGGGTTCAAGTCCTCTGGCCGGCACTCTAAATGATGGAGGGGTAGCGAAGTGGCTAAACGCGGCGGACTGTAAATCCGCTCCCTCAGGGTTCGGCAGTTCGAATCTGCCCCCCTCCACCATCTTATCAATAGGGGCATAGTTTAACGGTAGAACAGAGGTCTCCAAAACCTCCGGTGTGGGTTCGATTCCTACTGCCCCTGCCACTATATTTTTTACTCATCTTCAGATTATGGCGGTTGTGGCGAAGTGGTTAACGCACCAGATTGTGGCTCTGGCACTCGTGGGTTCGATTCCCATCAATCGCCCCATATTATCATTGGGCTATAGCCAAGCGGTAAGGCAACGGACTTTGACTCCGTCATGCGTTGGTTCGAATCCAGCTAGCCCAGTTGCATTTTTTAAATAACTGCATAAGATGTATTGAGTTCTTGTGTATACTGCGGAAGTAGTTCAGTGGTAGAACATCACCTTGCCAAGGTGGGGGTCGCGGGTTCGAATCCCGTCTTCCGCTCCAAATTACGGCGGCATAGCCAAGTGGTAAGGCAGAGGTCTGCAAAACCTTTATCCCCGGTTCGAATCCGGGTGTCGCCTTTCTTTTGCCGGGGTGGTGGAATTGGCAGACACACAGGACTTAAAATCCTGCGGTAGGTGACTACCGTGCCGGTTCAAGTCCGGCCCTCGGCACCAATTTAACTTTGGACGAATCATGTTAAATTGGTCATCAAACTTCACATTATAAAACACATATGAGAGTGATTTGCATATTGCAGATCACTTTTTTTATAATAAAAACGTAAAGACTATAAATATAGGTATCTCCTTATTTCGTGTGTATACAGCATTACCATCAAAAAAACTTTACTAAAACCGTTGACACTTTATAAAATGCATGTTATATTTATATACGTCGGTTGAACACGACATTACATGCCGGTGTGGCGGAATTGGCAGACGCGCACGACTCAAAATCGTGTTCCTTCTGGAGTGCCGGTTCGACCCCGGCCACCGGTATACAAAGGCTTCTACATAATGTAGAAGCCTTTTTTGTTGTATAAAAACATGATACACCTGCGGATTGTATAAATCCGTATTTTTCAAAGATACTAACAAAAAGTTCTTTGAAAGAGGTGTTTTTTATGGAAGGTACTTGGGCTTGCCTTATCCCATTTATTCTGGTCATTCCTATTTCAATCATTACAAAGCAAGTACAGTCCGGTCTGTTTGTCGGTTTACTGGTCGGAAGTTATCTTTTACATCCGAGCTTGCTTGGCGGGATTGAGCATATGGTTCATTATTTGATCAGCAACATTGTCGTAATCAATAATATTAGAATCATTGTTTTTCTATATTCATTTGCCGGCCTTGTGGGGATTATAAAGTTAACCGGCGGGATAAAAGGGTTCGTCCATTTGATCAGTAAAAAGGTTAAAACCAAAAAAGGCGCGATGCTGCTTGCATGGCTGTCGACATTTGGCACATTCAGCGAACCGGACTTTCGCATCGTTACAATTGCGCCGATCATGAAAGCGATAAGCAAGCGTCTGGACCTGTCAAAACAGAAAATTGCGTATGCTATTGAGTTTACGGCAAACCCGGTCATTGCCTTGATTCCGGTAGCAACGGCATTTGTCGGGTACATGGTTTCCATTATCGGACAGGCCCTCAAAACGTCAGGGATAGATCAGCCGGCTTACACGGTCTATGTGAAAAGTATTCCCTTCAATTTTTTCTCCATTGTGATTATTTTAGTCGGTATTTATTACTGCTTTTTTAAGAAACAAAAAGAGGATGAAAGCTTGGAAAAAACAGAACGGAACAGACAAATTCCTTCTCGGGAACATAGTAAACATACGGAACCGATTCCGCAGAACAGCGGTGTATTGCTTTCAAAAGGCTCCGGCTCATTTAACATGGAAACAGGGACGATCCCGGATATTCACGGAGGACATACGGGGATGTTCGAAAAGAGCGGGGATGTACATGCTGACCAGCAGGAGGAGTTAGATTCGGCGCACCGTGCTTATATTAAGGAAACACCGATTCGGCCGTGGAATTTAATCATTCCAATCGGGCTGTTTTTACTGTTAACACTGTTTCTCAGCTGGTGGGACGGCCATTCAAAAGCACAAGGGTTTTTGAATGCTTTTATCAAAAGCGATATGCTTGGCGTCATGTTAACCGCTTTATTGGCAGCGGTTATTGCAGCATTTGCTCTTTTTATGTTTCAGCGTTTTCACGCAAGCGAGCTTGTGACGCATTTTATTAAGGGCGGAAACGAATTGGTAAACGTTATAATTATGTTATCGCTGATTTGGGCCGTAACAGCAGTATCTGAGGATCTGGGTTTTTCGAAATATGTTACTTCTCATTTAACGTCATGGATCCCACATATGTTTATTGCGCCATCTCTTTTCATACTTGGAGCGGTTATATCCTATTTTATCGGATCATCCTGGGGGACTTGGGGGCTTTTAATGCCGCTCGGCGTGACGCTGGCGGTTCAGTCGCATACCAGCTTATTATTAGCGATTGGGGCCGTTTTTGCCAGCGGAACATTTGGAGCGTTTGCTTCCCCTCTCAGTGATAATACGGTGACAACCTGTACGGTTTTGGGGATCGATGTTGTGAAGTATGCCCGTTCGAAGCTTGTTCCGGCGCTTATCGCTGCAGGGATCTCCGTTGTTTTATACGGTGTCTTTTCATTTTTCAGATAACAAAGAAATAATTTGAAGGCGGCATCCGGAATGGGATAACGCCTTTTTAAGTTATACTTGAGAAAAAAGAGGTGAGGACGATGAAGCAGATTATTGCATTGGGCGGCGGGGGGTTTTCCATGGAGCCGGATCATCTTGTGCTGGATCAATATATTTTGGAGCAGTCGGTGAGATCAGAGCCGAGAGTTTGTTTTTTGCCGACGGCAAGCGGAGATTCGGAGAATTATATCGCCAGGTTTTATCAGGCCTTTCATAAGCTGGAGTGTGAGCCGGATCACTTGTCGCTGTTTAAACCGCCTCGTTCTGACCTCAGATCTTTTCTCATGAAGAAGGATATTATATATGTCGGCGGCGGCAATACCCGTAATATGCTTGTCTTATGGAAAGAGTGGGGGCTTGACCTTATTCTTCGTGAGGCTTGGGAAAGCGGCATCATCTTGGCAGGTCTCAGCGCCGGGGCGATTTGCTGGTTTGAAGAAGGTGTGACGGATTCAGCGGGAGATTTGAGAGAGCTGCGGGCTTTAGGGTTTTTGCCGGGCAGCTTTTGTCCTCACTATAACGGAGAGGCGGAGCGCAGACCGGCGTATCACCGTCTGATTTCAGAAAAGAAACTCCGGGAGGGCTATGCCGCTGATGACGGCGCTGCGCTGCATTATAAAGACGGTCAGCTGTTCCAAGCTGTCTCTTCCTGGAAAACGGCAAAGGGGTATCGGGTTTTTGATACCGAAGAAGGCGTTAGGGAAACAGAGCTTAAGACCGTTTCGTTATCTGAATTTTAATAATATACTTTTTTTTGTATGCAACTTATGTTACGATGAAACCGAAATTCATAGTTACTGGGGGTGCCCGTCTGAGCGGGCTGAGAGAGAAGCGGCGGCTTCTTAACCCTTTGGACCTGATCTGGTTCGTACCAGCGTGGGGAAGTAAAGGTTTTATTATTGTTGATGAAACAATAATAGTTTCTTTCTGACTGCAAAACCGGGTTCTATAGAGAACCCGGTTTTTTGTGCTGGTGCTGAGCTTGGTTCTGTTATTCAAATGATAAAGGAGAGATTTGTATGCAAAATCAATCAGTACAGCAAGCGAACATTTCTATTATGTCGAGTTTTTCAGGCAGTAAAAAGGTTTATGTTAAGGGTTCTTCGCCTGACATACGAGTGCCGATGCGTGAAATCAGCCTCAGTGCAACAACGGGGGCGTTCGGTGAAGAGGAGAATCCGCCGGTCCGTGTTTATGATACGAGCGGACCGTATACAGACCCGGATGTACAGATTCATATTCATGAAGGCCTGAGGCCGCTCCGCACAGAGTGGATAACCGGGCGCGGCGATACAGAGGAATATGCCGGAAGGACTGTGAAGCCTGAGGATAACGGCTATAAAAAAGAAGATCATACTGCCGAATACCCCGGTTTACAGCGGAAGCCGCGGCGGGCCAAGGCAGGGAAAAACATAACACAATTACATTATGCGAGAAAGGGCATTATTACGCCGGAAATGGAGTTTATCGCAATACGCGAGCATGTTTCTCCCGAATTTGTCAGGGAAGAGGTGGCGAGCGGCCGGGCGATTATTCCTTCTAACGTCAACCATCCGGAAAGCGAGCCGATGATTATCGGCCGGAATTTTCATGTGAAAATCAATGCAAATATCGGCAACTCGGCTGTTACATCTTCTATCGAAGAAGAAGTCGAAAAAATGACGTGGGCGATTCGCTGGGGCGCCGATACGATGATGGACTTATCGACGGGAAAAGACATTCATACGACACGTGAATGGATCATCCGCAATTCCCCCGTGCCTGTGGGGACGGTGCCGATTTATCAGGCGCTTGAAAAAGTAAATGGCGCTGCCGAGGATTTAACGTGGGAAATTTATCGTGACACACTGATTGAGCAGGCGGAGCAGGGCGTGGATTATTTCACCATCCATGCCGGCGTATTGCTTCGTTACGTCCCGTTAACGGCCAAACGCACGACGGGGATCGTCTCCCGCGGCGGGGCGATTATGGCGCAATGGTGCCTTGCTCATCATCAGGAAAGCTTTCTGTACACGCATTTTGAAGAAATCTGTGAAATCATGAAGACATATGATATTGCTTTTTCTCTTGGTGACGGGCTGCGTCCCGGTTCGATTGCGGATGCCAATGATGAAGCGCAATTTGCTGAATTGGAGACTCTCGGAGAATTGACGGAAATTGCATGGAAGCATGATGTGCAAGTGATGATTGAAGGACCGGGCCATGTGCCGATGCATAAAATTAAGGAAAACATGGACAAGCAGCTGGAAATTTGTAAAGAGGCGCCTTTTTACACGCTCGGGCCATTAACGACTGATATCGCTCCGGGCTATGACCACATAACTTCTGCGATCGGCGCGGCGATGATCGGCTGGTACGGGACGGCGATGCTTTGTTATGTCACGCCGAAGGAGCATTTGGGACTGCCGAATCGTGATGATGTAAGAGAAGGCGTCATTACGTACAAAATCGCGGCACATGCCGCAGACCTTGCCAAAGGGCATCCGGGCGCTCAGATCCGTGATGACGCTCTGTCTAAGGCGCGGTTTGAATTCCGGTGGCGCGATCAATTTCATTTGTCGCTTGATCCTGAAAGAGCAATGGAATATCATGATGAAACGCTGCCGGCTGAAGGCGCAAAAACGGCTCACTTCTGTTCGATGTGCGGTCCGAAGTTCTGCAGCATGAGAATTTCTCAGGATATTCGCGATTATGCGAAAGAAAACGGTCTGACTGAAGACGAGGCAGTCAATGAAGGATTGAAGGAAAAAGCAAAAGAGTTTGCAGAAAAGGGAAGCCGTTTATATCAATAAAAAGAAAAGATGAAGATGGAGTGTGTCCATCTTCATCTTTTTAGAAAAACGGTGACCGGCGAAGCGGCGGAATGCTCTGCTCAAAGCGGAATACGTTTTCCGGGTCATACTTCGTTTTGACTTGACGGAGGCGGTCAACATTTCCTCCGTAATATGTTCGCAGCCAGTTTCTGATGTCTATATCAGGCCAATTCACGTAATCCCCCATCGTTTCTCTTGAAAGAGATGTTCTCAGCCCTTCGATCCAGCGGACGTTTTGTCTTTCCTCTTCAGGAGAAGTCCAGTTTGTTATATATTCCTGAGCAATGATTGCATTGCGATAGTAGAATGCCGTTTGATCCGGAGCGATCCGTCCGGCCGCCCCGCCGAGAGATTGCTGCCAGACACTGGCGTTTTTATTCGGAGCGTGCTGCAAGTAGTATTTTAAAGCAGAAATTGCGCGTGTTGACAATGGTTTTTCAATAAAGGATCCTGACCGCTTCATCTTTTGCGGCTCATTGCCTCCCGGGCTGTTAAAAAAGGCTGCCGCTCTAATAAACGGAACTGTCTTGACCATGCCGCTTGTCGGGTTTCCCGCTTTCATTAACGGAGCCAGCAGTTCTTTCAGCTCATCTTTTGTCCCGATAAATTGGCCGAGCGCTTCTATGCGGTTGACTTCCTTAGGCCAAAACTGAATTGATGAAGTAAGCCGGTTATCTGTAAAAGGAGCCCAGTTCTGCCACGTATTAAATACTTCATCGAAATCATCCCAGTCCCAAGTGACAGAAAAAACAGTCACGTACGAAATCGGCACGGCTTTAAACATCATGGAAGTGACAATGCCGAAGTTGCCGCCGCCTCCGCCCTGAGACGCCCAAAATAAATCAGAGTGCTTTGCGCGGTTGACTGTGATCAATTTGGCACCCTCTTTTTCGTCTGCTATGATCATCTCGAGCTGGAGGAGACGATCGCAAGTAAGGCCGGCAGACCTTGTTAAATATCCGATTCCTCCCCCAAGCGTCAGCCCCGTGATTCCCACATTTGCGATGGTTCCCGCAGGAAGAGTCAAGCCGTACCGCCAGAGTGTCCGGTACACATCTCCCAATTCGGCACCCGCTTCAATCGAGACCAGCCGCTTATCCTTATCTACCCTTATTTTCTTCATTTCACTGAGGTCAATGACAAGCCCGTTATTTAACAGGGAAAAATTCTCGTAGCTGTGTCTTCCGCCTCTGATGCGGAAAGGTACGTTATTCTCACGCGCCCATTTCAGCGCATTGACGGCATCATGTTTGTTTTGGCAAAACACAATGATGTCTGGATATCGTTGCAGGCTTAAGTTGATATTGGTTCTTGCTTCATTATAGTCCGGATCATCCCTTCTGACGATGCGTCCGGTCAATGTTGTCTTTTCCATACTCTCACTCTCTTTCACTCGTAATCTGCTATTTTTTCTAACATATGCGGAAAAATAAGAGAGTGTATGAGGAAAACCCCCGGGAGGAAACGTTATTTAAAATTATAGTTGACAGGTAGGGATTGTATGAATTAACATAATCATTACATATTTCCAAACGATGGCTGATCGGATCACCGAAGGCCCTTATCTTGTAAACAGATAAGGGCCTTTTTTGCGTAAAAGCCATTGAATGAAAAGCGGAGGGATGAAAAGTGGCGTTACAAAAGGCAACACCAGTGCGCAAAAAGAGTAAAAAGCGAAAAAAGTACAGAAAACACACATTGAATTTCGAACTGCTTGTAGAGAAAAACAAACGGGAGATTATGAGGAATCAAGAACAGATGGAGCAGATTTATATAAAGATAGATGAAAAGCATGCGGGGGTCCGATCAAAATGAAGAGGAACACATTGAAGATAAAAACAACGGGCATCTTACTCGCGTCGTCTGTAGCCTTCATGTTATCAGGGTGCGCGTTAGGAAGTGCCGGAGAAGAAGCATCTTCTGCAACGGATAAAAAGGAAGAAACACGTATCGCCCATGTCAAAACAAAAGAATTTAAAGCTTCTCATCCTGAGGCGCTTCCCGCAAAGTCGAAAGCCAGAACCGACACTTTTGTTGCGGGGATATCCGCGCCGGGCGGGGTATTTCTGCCGTACTTTTATGAAAACGGTTGGGACGGAAATGCGACAGATCCTATTTTTGAACCGTTAGTCAAACTGGATAAAACGGGGAAGCCCGCACCGGCTCTTGCGGAAAGCTGGAAGATTTCCAAAGATCAGCTTACCTACACGTTCCGCTTAAGAAAAAACCTCGTTTTCAGCGACGGTTCGCCGCTGACCGCAAAGGATGTCGCATTCACTTTAACATTGCTGCATGATCCTGCATACGCGGGCTATGAAGATATCACCACGGCTTATATTAAAGGCGGTAAGGCTTATAAAGAAGGAAAAGCAAAGACGATAGAGGGCATTCATGTCCTTGATGACAGAACCATTAAAATCACGACCGAGAAAGTCAGTGCGAAGTCGCTGCTTCTTTTGGGAGGGCAGGTGCTGTCAGAAGCCTACTACGGAAAGAATTACCGATTCGGCAAACTGGATTATTTAAAAGAGCTTTATGCCAAACCGATCGGAGCGGGACCTTATCAATTTACAGAATACCTTCCGGGACAGGAAATACGCTATCAGGCCAATGAACACTATTATTCCGGAAAACCGAAAACAGAAAAGCTGATTTATAAAATTATCGATCCGTCAACTTCCCTTCAGCTGTTTGAAACGGGTGACCTTGATTACGCTTCTTTTTCACCTGATGATGATACGGTTGAGCATTTAAAAAGCCTTGGTTTTGCGAATATCAGCGTATCTGTCGTGAATGATTACGGGCTTGTGTACGTCAATCATAAGCGTCCGCCTTTCCAAGACAAGAAAGTGTCCCAAGCGCTTATTTACGGGCTTGACCGTCAAAAAATCGTCGATGTCCGCTTTAAACGCTACGGAGAGGTCGCAAATGTGCCGGTGTCTCCGGTTTCGTGGGCTTATAACGACAAAGGTGTCAATCCGTACACGTTTAACCCGAAAAAAGCCAAGAAGCTTCTCGATGAAGCAGGCTGGAAAACGGGAAAAGACGGCGTGCGTGAAAAAAACGGCAAAAAGCTTGAAATCAGCTATTACACCTCTAAAGCGGATGATGATTTCATCCCGATCGCGAAAGAAAATTATGCGGACATCGGAATCTCATTAAAACCGGAAGTGATGGATTTTAATACAGAGGTAGCGAAAATAAATGATAAACAGTATGATCTTGCCGCCGTTTCCACATCGCAGATTCTTGATCCGAATGACACGGTGGAAAAGCTGGCTTCCGGCCATCCCAATAATGTGACGGGATATTCCAATCCTAAAGCGGACCGGCTGATAGAGGAAGGGGCCGGCACGCTTGATATCAGCAAAAGAAAAGAGATTTATCACCAGCTGTATCGGGAGCTCGGGGAGAATCCGCCTTACATCCTGATCCATTACCGTCAAAGCGCAAGGGCTGTCAGCGGAAAAATAAAAGGGCTTGAGCCTGACAATTATTCGGGAATCAGTTCAAGTCTCTCAAAGGTCTCAATTCAATAAAAACAATTAGGCAAAATACCCGGTGCATCCTGGGTATTTTGCCCTTTCAGCGGAAGGGGGAGGCTTTTTGTGAAACGGTATGCCGCAGAACGATTCATACAAATGCTTGTGATCTTATTCGGTACGTCCTTTATTATTTTTTTCTTATTCGCCATGCTGCCGGGCGATTATATTGATTCGAATGTAAACTTGACTCCGGAAAGAGCGAAGGAGCTAAAAGCGCTTTACGGCCTGGATCAGCCGATTTGGCGGCGTTATGTGACGTGGCTCGGCAATGTGTTCAGCGGAGATTTGGGGTTTTCTTTGAAGTATCAGGAAAACGTCCTGTCGCTGCTTCAGAAATATGTCTGGAATTCGTTTTTTGTCGCGTTTCTGGCTTTGCTTATCACATGGTCTGCCGCGATGATAACGGGTGTCATATCCGCTGTCAGGAAATACTCATGGTTTGACGGGATCGTAACGTTTCTTGTTTTTGCTTCCATGGCATTCCCGTCTTTTTTTATCAGCCTTCTGTTTATTAAATGGTTTGGAGTGGATTTAAAAATACTGCCCGTCGGAGGGATGATTGATACCGGAAGCACGAGTTCTGGTTTTTCTTACGTGCTTGAAGCCGCCAGGCATATGATTCTCCCGGTTGTGATTTTATCTATGCTCGGCATCGGCTCGCTGACAAGATATTTCCGCTCCGGGATGCTTGATGTGATCAGGCAGGATTATATCAGAACGGCGCGGGCGAAGGGGTTGAAAGAGCGCACTGTCATTTGGAAGCATGCGTTGAAAAATGCGCTCATTCCGGCTGTCACCCTGCTTGCTTTTGAACTGCCGGGATTGTTTTCCGGGGCCATCATTATTGAACAGATTTTCGGGTGGCCGGGTGTCGGCCGTATTCAGCTGGAATCTGTGCATTATCGGGACTACCCGGTTTTGATGGCGTTTACCTTGTTTTTGTCTTGTTTAACGATTGTTGGGAACTTCTTGGCGGATATCGCTTATGCCGCGATTGATCCGCGAGTCAGGCTGAAATAGGGGGGATTCACGGATGAAAATACAGAAAGGGACGCCGCCTTCGCTTTGGAAGCAGACGTACCGCCGCCTGCTGCATCATAAGCTGACGGTCATCAGTCTTCTGTTCTTATGTTTTATGTTTTTATTGTGTTTTATCGGGCCGTCTTTTTCTCCGTACATAACAGATCGGACGGATATTTCTAATGCCAATCAGCATCCCGGGATTCATCATTGGCTGGGGACCGACCAGTACGGGAGAGATGTGCTGACGAGGCTGATGCTGGCGGGGCAGATTTCTCTGACCGTGGGGCTTGCTTCAATGGTGCTGTCACTTGTCATCGGCTCTTTGCTCGGAGCAGCGGCCGGATTTTATCGGGGAGCCGCTGATATGATCATTATGCGCATTGCTGATATGCTCATGTCTATCCCAGGTCTGCCGCTGCTTTTGATTTTAGCTGCGGTGATGTCGGAATGGAAAGTGCCTTCTGAATACAGAATGTACTTGATTATGATGATGTTAAGTCTGATCGGGTGGCCCAGTCTGGCGCGGCTTGTGCGCGGACAGATTTTGTCGCTGAAGGAGCAGCCGTTTATGATGGCCGCGGAAGTTCTGGGGCTTAGTGATAGACGAAAAATCCTCTATCATTTGCTTCCCAATACATTGCCGTTATTACTGGTAGCCGCGACTTTGCATGTGGCGGGAGCGATGCTGAGTGAATCGGCGCTGAGTTTTCTCGGGCTTGGCGTTGCTCCGCCGACTCCTTCCTGGGGAAACATGATGGAAGCGGCGAATAATTTTATGGATTTTACACTCCGTCCGTGGCTGTGGATTCCCCCGGGAACGGCCATTTTTTTGACCGTTGTGGCGATTCATCTGCTTGGAGACGGTTTAAGAGATGCTTTTGATCCTAAAGTAAAACGGCAGGTGAAAGTGAAATGAAAAAACCGCTTTTAGAAGTGAGGCATTTGGAAACGGCTTTTTATACAGAGGAAGGCACAGTAAAGGCCGTGGATGATGTCAGCTTTACGATTCATGAGGAGGAAACGGTTTGTATTGTAGGGGAATCCGGCTGCGGGAAAAGCATGGCGTCATTGTCCATTATGCAGCTTATTCCCGAGACGGGGAGAATCGAACGGGGAGCGGTGCATTTTTCCGGAAGAAACCTGTTGGAGCTGAAACCAAAAGAAATGCAGAAAATCCGCGGCTGCGAAATCGGTATGATTTTTCAGGAGCCGATGACCTCTTTGAATCCGGTGTTTACGATCGGTGAGCAGCTGACTGAACCTATACGCGAACATTTATTGCTGAGTAAGAAAGAGGCGTGGCGGAAGGCAGTCGAACTGATCACGTTAGTCGAAATCCCTCATGCTGAGCAGGTCATGCACCGATATCCCCATGAGCTGAGCGGCGGTATGCTGCAGCGCATTATGACGGCTGTCGCGCTCAGCTGCGATCCGAAACTGATCATTGCAGATGAGCCGACGACGGCGCTTGACGTAACCATTCAGGCGCAGATATTGGATTTATTGCGGGATGTGAAAAAGCAATTTCACACGTCTATTTTATTCATTACCCATGACCTTGGCGTGGTTGCCGAAATGGCTGATTATGTGATTGTCATGTATGCGGGAAAAATTGTGGAGGAAGGACCGGTTGCGGAGATGTTTTCCGATCCGAAGCATCCGTATACGAAAGGGCTGCTCGCGGCAAAACCGGTCATCGGTCAACGAAGGGAGACGCTGTACACCATCCCGGGGCAGGTCCCTGAGCTTGCGGATCTGTCCGGATCATCTTGTTATTTTGCGGAGCGATGTGAACACAGCACGGAAATATGCCGGAGATCGAGCCCGCATTTTACTGAATTTGGGAAAGGACATCAGGCGGCGTGCTGGCTTTACAGAGAGGAGAAAGCAGATGAGTGATGTGTTGCTGGAGGTCAAGGGACTGAAAAAATATTATGAGGAACAAGGGGGAATGAGAAAGACTCATAAAAAACCCGTAAAAGCGGTCGACGGCGTCAGTTTTACGATAGGAAAGGGAGAAGTGTTCGGCCTGGCGGGAGAATCGGGCAGCGGTAAGTCATCAATCGGAAAAACGATTTTAAGGCTTCATGAGAAAACAGGGGGAGAAGTGTTTTTTCAGGGACGTGATGTGTTCCAGATGAATCGGCGCGAGCTGAAAACATTCAGATCGGAAGCACAGTTCATTTTCCAAGACCCCTTCAGTTCTTTAAACCCGCGGCGCCGGATCGGAGAAGCCATCGGCGAAGCGATGATCGAGCATCAGTTGGCGGTGAAGCGGAACGCGCGTGATAAAGCGGCGGAGGTTCTTGAAGCCTGCGGTCTTTCCGCAAACTTGATCGACCGTTATCCGCACGAATTTTCCGGAGGGCAGCGGCAGCGGATCGTGATTGCTAGAGCGATGGCGCTTGAGCCGCAATTTATCATTATGGATGAACCCGTGGCGGCGCTGGATGTGTCCATTCAGGCGCAGATGATCAATTTGTTCAGCAGCCTTCAAAAACAGCACGGGCTGTCATATTTGTTCATTTCCCACGATTTAAGCGTGGTGGAGCACTTATGTACAAAGGTCGCCATTATGTATTTAGGGACGATTGTGGAATACGCATCAAAGGAAGAGCTTTTTTCAAGACCGCTTCACCCTTATACAATAGCACTGTTATCAGCCGTGCCTGTTCCTGATCCCGGAGCAAAAAGGGAGCGGGTGATGTTAAAGGGCGATATTCCGAGCCCCGCTGATCCGCCCTCAGGCTGTAAATTCCGAACGAGGTGTCCGGCCGCCAAGAAGATATGTGCCGAAAAAAGTCCGCCGCTTTCCGAGAAAGGGCTTCATCATTTTGCGGCATGCCACTTTGTGTAATTGAGAAAAAACGGGTTTTGTTGATAATAAACAGGAAAAACCTGCCGGACAGACCGGCAGGTTTCTTGATGTTATTTTGGTAAGGGCAGTCCGAGTCCTTCGGCAACGCGTCTGCCGTATTCAGGATCAGCCTTGTAGAAGTGGCCGATTTGGCGCAGCTTAATTTCTTCTTTTTCCACAGGTTCCATCGCACTGACGATATTGGCGACAAGGCGTGCGCGTTCCTCCTCGCTCATCAGGCGGTACAGGTCGCCGGCTTGTGTGTAATGATCATGATGATCATAGCTTACACTGTCTGCCAAACCTGATACAGGGTATGCCGCCTGTTTATCCTCAGGTGATTCTTTCGGTCCTCCGAAGCTGTTAGGCTCGTAATAGACGGAGCGGCCGCCGTTATCGTCAAAACGCATTTGTCCGTCACGCTGATAGTTTTTCACTTCATTGCGGGAACGGTTGATCGGCAGCGCCTGATGGTTTGCGCCGACACGGTAGCGATGTGCGTCATGATATGCGAACAATCGGCCTTGAAGCATTTTGTCAGGTGAGACGTCGATGCCCGGGACTAATGTTCCGGGAGAGAATGTCGCCTGTTCTACTTCAGCAAAGTAATTTTCCGGATTGCGGTCCAGAACCATGCGGCCGACTTCAATTAGCGGATAGTCTTTTTGAGGCCATACTTTTGTGACATCAAACGGATCAAAGCGGTATGTGTTTGCGTCTTCTAACGGCATGATTTGAACATATAATTTCCATGCGGGGAAATCGCCGTTTTCAATCGCATTGAATAAATCTTCCGTATGGTAATCAGGATTTTCGCCCGCGAGTTTTGCGGCTGTATTGACATCAAGGTTTTTCACGCCTTGTTCTGTTTTAAAGTGATATTTAATCCAGACGCCTTCGCCTTTATCATTTGTCCATTTAAATGTATGGCTTCCGAATCCGTGCATATGGCGAAGGGTTGCCGGAATGCCCCGGTCTGACATCAGAATGGTTACCTGGTGCAGTGATTCCGGTGACAGAGACCAGAAATCCCAAACGGCCGTCGGGTTTTTCAGATGTGTTCTCGGATCTCTTTTTTGTGTATGGATAAAGTCAGGGAACTTGATGGCATCACGGATGAAGAATACTGGCGTATTGTTTCCGACGATGTCGTAGTTTCCGTCTTCTGTATAAAACTTAACGGCAAATCCGCGCGGGTCGCGCACTGTGTCACTAGAGCCCAGTTCGCCTGCAACGGTTGAGAAACGGATAAAGAGCGGTGTGCGTTTACCGACTTCTGACAGAAATGCGGCTTTCGTATATTTTGTCACGTCATTTGTGACTTCAAAATAACCGTGTGCCCCCGCGCCTTTTGCGTGAACGACACGCTCCGGAACGCGTTCTCTGTTAAAGTGCGCCAATTTCTCAAGCAGATGGACGTCTTGTATTAAAGTGGGGCCGCGATCGCCGGCCGTTATTGAGTTTTGGTTATCTCCCACAGGAGCGCCCCAGCTGGTTGTTAATTTATTTGAACTCATGTGATCACCTCTTTAGATTTATAAAAATATAATATCACCTATCAATAAAAAGTCAATATTATTTTATAATGATTATAAAATAATTATTTGTATTATCGAAATAAGGAATTTGAGTTTTGAAAGCTTGCTTGACTGACAGGAATAATAGGTTTAAGATGAGAAAAAATAGCAACCGCTGACTTGGACACAAGAGGCTCTTATTCTTCATGGGATAAGGGCCTTTTTTCATTGTCAGGCGGTAAGGGAGGCGGCGATTGTATGCTTTTCCGGCAGCATTTTAAACCTGTCGATATTCACGGTCATCTGCCGTACAGCCTTTATTTCGGCAAAAACGATAAAACATTTTCCGATTATAACCAAGAGCGTTCAGACAGAATGAATCTTACCTGGGATTTTCCTGATCCGCGTGATGCTGATGGCGATGACGGAGAAACCCCTTTGATGACAAAGTGGGAGAATGAATTAAATAAGTACGGCATCGATGTGCTGAATTTTTTAACAGCGGAGAGCAATGACCGGATGGCGGCGTTTATTCAAGCCAATCCCGCGAAATTTACCGGATTTGCATATCACCCTTTGGAGCGGGAGGATGCGTATGAAGAGCTGAAAAGAGCGGTTGAAGAGCTCGGTTTGAGAGGGTATAAACTGTTCGGTCCGCTGACAGACATCGATTTTCATGATCCTTCGCTGAAAAAGCTTTGGACGTATTTGGCTGATAAAAGGCTGCCTGTACTCATTCACTTCGGGCTTTTAGGAAGGGCCGGGGGCATTGTCAGCCACCGCAACATCAATCCGCTCTCCATCTATCGCGTCGCGAGAGAGTATGCTGATATCCCGTTCATCATTCCGCATTTCGGCGCCGGATATTATCAGGAACTGCTTCAGCTGTGCTGGAGCTGCCCGAATGTGTATATTGACACGTCCGGTTCAAACCAGTGGATGAGGTGGATGCCGTATCCGCTTGATTTGGAAATTCTGTTTCGGAAGACATCCGAATTAATCGGTGCTGAACGCATCATCTTCGGGACGGATTCAAACGGTTTTCCGCGGGGATATGTATACAGATATCTTCAGGAGCAAGTCAGGACCTGCCGGGAAATCAATATGCGGGAAGAAGATATAGAAAAAATTTTCGGAAACAATGCGCGAACATTATTGAAAATCGCCCGGCCGCAAAAGGAAGTAAATACGTGATACAGCTGATGCGCTCTTTGGCAGGTAAATGCCGGAGAGCGTATTTTAATTCATACAAAAAACAGTTGACAAGTCGGAATAATTTGAATTAACATGATATTCAAATTTAAAAACAAACGGGCAGCCGATCGGACCGCCGAAGGCTCCCATCTCTACAAGCAATTGGAGATGGGAGCCTTTTTGTTTTTCGAGCGATGCGGCAGAAAAAGAGGGGAAGACAGATGGCTGTAACCATCAGCATACAAGAAAAAGCATTTGAGCATGAAGGCCGGAAAACACCGGTGCTGAATGATATTGAACTGTCAATTGCATCGGGAGAATTTTTGACTGTGATCGGGCCGAGCGGATGCGGCAAAAGCACGCTTTTAAAATTGATTGCCGGGCTTGATACCGATTATGAAGGCTCTGTCACAATAAACGGCCGCGATGTGTCGGGACCGGGCATCCGGCAGGGATTTATCTTTCAGGAGCATCGGCTGTTTCCCTGGCTGACGGTAAAACAAAACATTGCTGCCGACCTCAATATCAACGACCCGGCCGTTCGTCAAAAAGTGGATGATCTGATTGAGGTTGTCAGGCTGCAGGGAGCGGAGAACGCTTATCCGCGCGAACTATCCGGCGGCATGTCGCAGCGGGTCGCCATCGCCAGAGCCCTGTTGCGTGAGCCGGAGGTGCTGCTTTTAGATGAACCGTTCGGAGCGCTTGACGCCTTTACGAGAAAACATTTGCAGGATGTGCTGCTTGATATATGGCGCGAGAAAAAAACGACGATGATTCTGGTCACGCATGATATTGATGAATCCGTTTATTTAGGCGATAAGCTGGCGATTCTCAAGGCAAAGCCCGGCCGGCTGCACAGTCTGATGCCGATTCAGCTTCCGCATCCGCGCAATCGTACGTCAGCTGATTTTCAGGACGTCAGGCAGAAGGTGCTTTCTGAGTTTGAGAAAACGGAAGACCTCCGGTTTGCGGATGGATCTGGAATATAGAAGGGACGAAGCGAAGTGAAAAAAACCATTATTCTTTTAGCCGCAGCAGTCATGATGTTAACCGGATGCAGTGCCCACGGAGCGGGAGGGAGCGGGAAAACGGTGAAAGAAATCCGGATCGGCATCCAGCAGAGTTTAAGCCCGCTTCTCATTGCAAAGGAAAAGGGCTGGTTTGAAGAGGCCTTCAAAAAAGACGGAATAAAGGTAAAATGGGTCGAATTCCAAAGCGGTCCCCCGCAATTCGAAGGTCTTGCCGCCGATAAGCTTGATTTTTCTCAGGTCGGCAACTCACCGGTCATTTCCGGTCAAGCGGCAGGAATTGATTTTAAAGAGATCGGGCTGTCTCAGGACGGGTTAAAAGCAAACGGCATTCTTGTAAACAAAGACAGCGGGATTCAGAGCCTGCAAGAATTAAAGGGGAAAAAAATCGCCGTAGCCAAAGGCAGCAGCGGCTTTGATTTTCTCTATAAAGCGTTGGATAAAGCCGGACTTTCCGCCGATGACGTCACCATCATCCAGCTTCAGCCTGATGAGGCGGTTTCCGCTTTCGAAAACAAATCAGTTGATGCGTGGTCCATTTGGGAACCGTATTTGTCGATTGAGACGCTGCAGCACGGCGCGGAAATGTTGGCGAACGGAGAAAGCACAGATTTATATTCTCCCGGTTTCACGTTAGTCAGAACGGGATTTTCCAAAGAGCACCCGGATGGGGTTGTCCGTTTTCTGAAAGTGTTCAATAAGGCAGTTACATGGCAAAAGGAACATAAAGATGAAGCTGTCTCCTTATATGCGAAAATCAAAAATCTTGATCCATCAGTCGTAAGAAACGTGCTCAACAATACTGAGCCTCTCAATGAACCGATCAATGATGATATAGTCAAAGCCCAGCAGGAAACCGCGGATTTTCAATATCAGACAAAGGCGATTCAAAAGAAAATTGATGTAAAGGACGTTGTCGACAATTCATTTATCCAAAAGGCGCTTAAAACGGGGGGCGGTAAATAATGAAAGCAGAAGCATCAACGGCTGCCGGCGCAATAAGCCAATCAGAAAAGAAAGCTCCGGCAAAGCCCCGGCGGTATTCATATCAATGGATGAAAGGGGTTGTACTCCCGGCTGCGGTCATCGCAGTATGGCAGTTTATCGCAAGTCTGGGCATCGTCTCAGCCACGGTGCTCCCGTCACCTGTCATCATTTTGCAGACTTTTCAGGAACTTCTTCTGTCAGGAGAGCTTTGGGGTCATTTAGAGATCAGCTTATACCGGGCGGCTGCCGGATTTCTGCTTGGTGCTGGCCTCGGACTTGTTTTCGGGCTGCTGGTCGGTTTCTCAAAACGGACGGAAGCCTATCTTGATCCGTCTCTGCAAATGCTCAGAACTGTTCCGCACTTGGCTGTGACTCCGCTGTTTATTTTGTGGTTCGGATTTGATGAGACTTCAAAAATTCTGCTGATCGCATTGGGGGCTTTTTTCCCCGTGTATATTAATACGTTTCTCGGCATCCGCGGTGTGGACGCGAAGCTGTTTGATGTCGCAAGGGTGCTGGAATTTAACTGGTATCAGCAGATGACGAAATTGATTCTTCCGGCTTCCCTGCCGAATATACTGCTCGGCATCAGGCTCTCTCTCGGTATTGCGTGGCTCGGTCTTGTGGTGGCGGAACTTATGGGATCGAGTGAGGGCGTCGGCTATATGATTATGGATGCGAGACAATTTTCACAGACAAATAAGGTGTTTGTCGGCATTATCATTTTTGCGGCTGTCGGCAAGCTGACAGATGCGCTGGTCAGAATGCTCGAACGGAAACTCTTAAAATGGCGGAACAGTTATGAAGGATAACCGATAAAAAAGGAGAGATTCATATGGAAATTCTTTGGTTTATTCCGACGCATGGAGACGGCCGGTATTTAGGGACGCAAACGGGAGGTAGAACGGCGGATCATCTTTATTTTAAGCAAGTGGCGCAGGCGGCAGACAGACTCGGATATACGGGGGTTCTTTTGCCGACGGGGAGGTCATGTGAAGACCCGTGGCTGACGGCTGCGGCTTTAGCGGGAGAAACGAGGGATTTAAAATTTTTAGTGGCGGTCCGCCCGGGATTGATGCAGCCATCTGTCGCCGCGAGAATGGCGTCGACAATGGACCGGCTCTCAGACGGCCGTTTGCTCGTAAATGTCGTAGCGGGCGGAGACCCTTATGAACTGGCGGGAGACGGCATGTTTATCAGTCACGATGAACGTTATAAGGCGACTGAAGAATTTTTGACCGTCTGGCGCGGACTCATGCGGGGCGAAACGGTGACATATGAAGGGGACCATATTAAAGTGGAAAACAGCAATCTGCTGTTTTCGCCAAAACAGACACCGCATCCCCCATTATATTTCGGCGGTTCATCACAAGCGGGAATTGAGGCTGCGGTGAAACATACAGATGTGTATTTAACATGGGGGGAGCCGCCGGAGCAGGTAAAAGAAAAGATTGAAACCGTTAAAAAACAGGCCGCCAAAGAAGGAAGGACGATGCGTTTTGGCATCAGGCTTCACGTGATTGTCCGGGAGACAGAAGAAGAGGCATGGGAAGCAGCTGAACGATTAATCAGCCATTTAGACGAAGAGACGATTGCGAAAGCGCAGGCTGCGCTGCGACGCGCTGATTCTTCAGGACAAAAACGGATGGCCGATCTTCATAACGGTGACCGGACGAAGCTTGAGATCAGCCCGAATCTCTGGGCCGGCATCGGGCTGGTCAGAGGCGGAGCGGGCACGGCGCTTGTCGGTGACCCGCAGACCGTCGCTGATCGTATTTTAGAGTATCAGGCACTCGGCATTGAGTCGTTCATCTTTTCTGGCTACCCGCATCTGGAAGAAGCTTATTATCTGGCTGAGCTTGTTTTTCCGCTTCTGCCGTTTCAGAATGAGCGGACTAAAAAACTTGAGCACCGACTGGGCGAAGCAATGGGCAACGACCATTTTGCGAGAGGGAACAAAGCGACGGTCTGAATAAACAAATGCCTCTTTTTTCTGATAATGTTACAATCATCAAAAAGAGGTGTTTTTTGGTGAAGGTATTCAATTGGGCGGCAGCGTGCTGTCTGCTGGCAGGATTAACGGCATGCGGACATTCCAATGGCATGCAGATAAAAGAAGCTGATTTATCAAAGACAGAGAAATACAGAATGGAAATTGCCTCGTCAGAAAGCGGAGCGGCAGTAGTGACAGGTGTCACAAAAGACTTGGCGGCCGCACAGATGTATATTGAACATTACCAAAACGGAAAACTGACGGATAAAGCAGGGCCGATTCAATCAGATTACAGCGGCGATGCGAATAAACCAAAAGAATTGCAATTCATCTGTTACACGGACCGAGAAGACAAAGGGAAACAGGAAAAAGACAAGGTTCGTTTCGGTATCGCCGATGATAGCGGGAAAGTCTCGGCAGACGCTGTTTTTACCCGGAATCAGGGAGATGACAGAGCGTCCGTGTTTATTTCCTCTGCCGAGTCAGTGACTTATGGGGAACCAGTATTGATTGGCGCGAGTGTGAAGAATTCAGGAGAGCACGTCAAAATGTCACGAGATAAGAAGATGCTGATCAGCCATTCTGACGCATTACTCTATTATGTGAAGCTGAACAAGTAGGCTTCGCGGAGGCCCGTCTTCTTTATGCCGGAAGCTTGCTTTATAAACATACAGATGATACTATTAAAGCGATATGATTACGATTTGTAAAAGGAGTGCTGAAATGGCTAAAAGATCAAAAGCGGTCAAAGAACTCAAGCGGCAGAAGCTTGTTGAACAATATGCGGACATCAGAAGAGAATTAAAGGCAAAAGGAGACTGGGAAGCGTTGAGCAAACTGCCGCGTGATTCTGCTCCGGCCAGGCTTCATAACCGCTGTGCGGTGACGGGTCGGCCCCGCGGATATATGAGGAAATTTAAATTGTCCAGAATTGCATTCAGGGAGCTGGCCCATAAAGGCCGGATTCCCGGGGTGAAAAAAGCGAGCTGGTAATATAAAAAACTCCGGGTCTGTTACGAACCGGAGTTTTTGCCATGCCTATGAAAAGTGAAAACATAAGCCAAATGCTGAATCATCATCAGTATGAAAATCAAAAGAATCGGAAAAAAGGGAAGATGCGGCTGAATAAGCGGATAAAACAAAAGCAGAACGGCTGCGGCCGGTAATGAGAAGTAAACGGCGATATACGAGGAACGGCATGCTTTTGCCGTCATCATCCGTTCTCTCTCATCCTGCTCTTCAAATTCGTCGGGCACAAGCCTGTGCTGTTTGCCGTTCCGTTTTTTCTTTTCAGCATAGATATACAGTGCGGCACAAACGGAAAACAGCAGAAACGGAGTGATATTCAGCTCAAATGAACCGCTCCCTTCCGTTTGGAAAAACTGAGCGATCTGCGGTATTGCTTCCATAAAAGAAATCAGCGTCCAGCAGGACAATCCGTAGAGAGCAAGGTGAAAACACGCTTTGCTTTTTAAACTCATTTTTTCTCCTCCTCCAGCCAGAATACTTCCTCCATCGTCAGGGAGAAAGCCCGGCAGATGTTAAGCGCCAATAAGAGTGAAGGCACATAATCTCCTTTTTCAATCGCTGCAATCGTCTGTCTGGTGGCTCCGGCTTCTTTTCCGAGCGTTTCCTGAGAATAGCCGTATCTGGCTCTCAGCTCTTTTACTTTATTTTTCATCATCAGACGTACCTCAAGTTTTCTTCTTTTTCATATTGTATGAGATTCTTAACAAAATGTAAACTCAACTTAACATGTGGACAAAAAAAGAATTTTTTTCGACAAATTTTTTAACATTCCCTTGACGAAAAATAAATAAACATGTAACATTAGAAACATCAAATCGGTACTGAAAAAATAATTTTGATGCGGGTGTAGTTTAGTGGTAAAACCTCAGCCTTCCAAGCTGATGTCGTGAGTTCGATTCTCATCACCCGCTCCATACATACGTTATTAACGCAGTGTTTCGTTTCTCTGATAAACGAAGTATTGCGTTTTTTTATGTGAAAAAAGACACGAAAGGCGTGTCTTTTTATGAAAGCCAAGAGACGGTATGGGTGCCTCCGTGAATTTGTTCAAACATATTGGTTAAGGATGATAACAGCTCTTCGGCCGCTTCGGCGTGAAACGAAGGCGGGAAAAAGATCAGCTGCAGCATTTTTTTCGTATCGGACGTAACGGGGCGGGTATTGATATGTCCGGTAAGGCTGCCGAAAACGCCGTCCGGGCCGGAGAAGGCCAGTACGTCTTCTTTTTCTCCGATCGTAATGGAAATCGGTTCATCGATGTCTGGGGCATCATACGCCATGATGGGCAATGAATATTTCAAGGAGAAAAAAAGTATGGTATCATGGGCTGAATTCACACTTTCGACGAATCGTTCCCGGGAAATATCGCCGAGCATAAGTTCCATCGGCGTTTTTTGTCCAGAAAAGGCGGGGCTGAGCTGTTCCATTATACGCGCCCATTCTTTCACAAAAGGCTGTTCATCTATGCCGCCGTCTGCATAATCAAAGTAAAGCGATTCTTGAAATAAACGGAGGCGGCCTTTCAGCATTTGCGGGGCGGGCCCGACTTCGATCTGTTCATATAATACGGCTGCCGCTTTGATCCCCGGCACCCGTTCAGCAATAAGAGGATCTAAACTGATGTTCAATTGTGTTCACTCCATTCCGGGATGATAAAACTCTATTATACCCGGGCTGGAGCCTGATCACAAAGAAAGGAGGCTGTGCAAAAAATGAATATCCATAAACTGAAAGAGGAATTAATCGAATACGCCAAAAGCATCGGAGTCGACAAAATCGGGTTTACGACGGCTGATACATTCGACAGTCTGAGGGACCGGCTGATTCTTCAGGAATCACTCGGCTATTTATCCGGCTTTGAAGAACCGGATATTGAAAAACGGGTCACACCGTCTTTGCTTCTGCCGAAAGCCAAATCGATCGTCGCCATCGCCCTTGCCTATCCTTCCAAAATGAAAGATGCGCCAAGGAGCACGAGGGACGGCCGGCGCGGCATTTTTTGCAGAGCTTCCTGGGGAAAGGATTATCATGACGTTCTGCGGGAAAAGCTTGATCTGCTGGAGAATTTTCTTCAAAGCAAACATGAAGATATCCGCACCAAGTCAATGGTGGATACAGGAGAATTGTCCGACAGGGCCGTGGCTGAACGGGCGGGAATCGGCTTCAGCGCCAAAAACTGCATGATCACCACACCTGAATACGGCTCTTACGTATATCTGGCTGAGATGATCACAAATCTGCCTTTTGAACCGGATGTGCCGATTGAAGATATGTGCGGCTCATGCACGAAATGTTTAGACGCATGCCCGACCGGCGCACTCGTCAATCCCGGACAGCTTAACGCCCAGCGCTGTATTTCATTCCTTACCCAGACAAAGGGATTTTTGCCGGATGAGTTCCGCACGAAAATCGGAAACCGTCTGTATGGCTGTGACACGTGCCAGACGGTCTGTCCGATTAATAAAGGGAAAGATTTTCATCTTCATCCGCAGATGGAGCCCGACCCGGAAATCGCAAAGCCGCTGTTAAAGCCGCTTTTGACCATAAGCAACCGTGAATTCAAAGAAAAATTCGGACATGTATCAGGCTCATGGCGCGGCAAGAAGCCGATTCAGCGGAATGCCATTTTGGCATTGGCCCATTTCAAAGATGCATCGTCTCTTCCTGAATTAACGGCCTTGATGCACCAAGACCCGCGCCCTGTCATCAGGGGAACGGCCGCTTGGGCCATCGGGAAAATCGGTGATCAGGAATATGCAGCGGAATTAGAAAAAGCGCTTTATAAAGAGCAGGATGAGGAAGCCATACAGGAAATTAAAAAGGGACTGGAACTGCTATCGGTTTCTGATAAGACTAAAACCGGCCAGTCCTGACATATGTATAGAGAAAAAGCACTTGGCCGGAGTTCAAGTGTTTTTTCTTTATAAAAAAGTATGGTGGGTGGAGCGCTTGAAGCATATTATTGAAGATTTAGCGGAGGCCCGGCTTCATTATTTAGTCAACGGAACCGAGATGAGGCAGAATGGACCGGCCGGCGATCTTGAAGCCCTGACGAGAAAAAAAGAGCTGCTTGAAAAACGGAAAGTTGACATCGTTAAAGCGAAGGCGAAAGCCGTCATTGTCAACAGCAGTCTTGAGGACGACGGCACGTTATGCGTATTGTACACGATTCATTTCGAATATTTGTGCAAGGAGCAGGACGGACATCTTTATTTAGAAGAGCAGATTGAGGAACGGACTGCATTTCTCTATGATCAGCTGCTGATTAAAGATCGGGAAGTAAAGAAAAAACCGGCTGGATTTTCTGACGGAAACAGCGTAATCGAATATGAGCGGAGTGAACGGGAAGATTTCGGGAGGGCATTTCAATACGACCGTCTGGCTGCCGTTCAGTACGCGGAAAAGTTTTGGAATAAACGAAACCCCGCTTATAAAAATTTCAGCGACAATTGCACAAATTTTATTTCGCAATGTTTGCATGCCGGAAAAGCGCCGATGCGCGGGCATCCGAACAGAGGCTCAGGCTGGTGGATGAAGCAAAGTTCATGGAGCTACAGCTGGACGGTCGCGCATTCCATGAAGATGTATCTGGCTCAATCAAAGGCCGGTCTTCGCGCGGTGCAGGTGTCAAGCGCCGAAGAACTGATGCCCGGGGATGTGATTTGCTATGATTTTGAAGGAGACGGCCGTTTTAATCATACGACGATTGTCGTCGCAAAAGATAAAAGCAATATGCCGCTTGTCAATGCCCAAACGTATGACAGCAGAATGAGATATTGGTCATATGAGGATTCAACGGCGTATACTCCTTCCATCAGATATGCGTTTTTTCATATTACGGATGATACGACAAAAGAGTAATTAATGATATAATGGTGGGCGGAATAAAAAACAGAGGTGAACATCGTGGCATTACATGTCGTTTTATATCAACCCGAAATCCCGGCCAATACGGGAAATATCGCACGTACTTGTGCGGCAACAGACACAACGCTTCATTTGATCCGCCCGCTCGGATTCTCAACCGATGATAAAATGCTGAAGCGCGCCGGACTCGATTACTGGGAGTTCGTCAACGTCGTATATCATGATTCATTGGACGAATTATTTGAGGCATATGAGAACGGAAAGTTTTTCTTCATTACAAAATTCGGGCAAAAGCCGCATACATCGTTTGACTACTCAAATACGGAGGAAGATGTTTTCTTCGTATTCGGCAGAGAAACGAGCGGACTTCCGAAAGAATTGATCGAAAACAATATGGACCGCTGCCTGCGTCTTCCGATGACCGAGCATGTGAGATCATTAAACCTGTCCAACACTGCCGCGATTCTTGTCTATGAAGCGCTGCGCCAGCAAAATTACAGAGATTTGACCTGAGAAAAAACCGCCCGGATACGGGGCGGTTTTTTTATGTAGCCGTGGTTCATGACATTTTTATATTTATAGGCTTAACAAACGTAACAGTGTTATGTTACAATGTTTTCATCAAAGGAGCTGGATTTATGGAGGAACAACTGATTTCTAAAAAAGAATTACTTGAAGAAACATCAATCTCATACGGACAGCTGTACCGCTGGAAGCGGAAAAATTTAATTCCTGAGGAATGGTTTATCCGAAAATCAACGTTTACAGGCCAGGAAACATTTTTTCCGAGAGCGGAAATATTAAAACGTATCTCAAAAATACAGAAAATGAAAGAAAATCTGTCTTTGGATGAAATGAGGGAAATGCTGTCTCCGCAAATGGCTGATGTCAACATAACGTTTGCGGAGCTGCTTCAAAAAGGGCTGATTTCAAAGGCCGCGCTGCAAGTTTACGGAGAAGGCGGCGTGACATTTACAGCTCGCGCGCTGCTGTCTTTATATGTGCTTGAAGGGCTTTTGCAGTCAGGCAATATCAATCTTGACGAAGGGAAAATGGCGGCGGAGGTGCTGAAAGTGTATGAGGATTCCGAGCTGAAAGCAAATACGGAGCTCGTCATGCTCCGAAAACTCGGCGTAACGACGTGCTTCATCTCAGACGCTGAACATATTCTGTTTGAACCATCTGTCAAAGTGGTTGAACGGGTGGCGCTTGCTGCGGCATCAGAAGAATTAAAAACGAAATGGATGCAGGAGGACCATCAATGGACGTAACAGATAAATTAGTCATCAACGGTTCAGGAAGTTCAAAAGGAGGCCGTTTTCATACGGTGGAGATCAACGGAAGCGGCACGGTCTCGGGTGATGTCGAGTGCACGAGCCTTCTGTTTAACGGCAGCGGAAAAACAGACGGGAATGTCAAGACGCAAACGCTGACGATCAGCGGTTCGGGGAAAATTTCCGGCAGCGCTGAAGCCGAATCTATCCGTATCAACGGAACGGGTGTCATTAAAGGTGATGTCAAAACGGAGCGGTTGAACGTCGCGGGATTTTCATCTTTCGGCGGCGGTGTGAAAGCTGATGATATCTTCATATCCGGGAAAGTCGGAATCGAAGGCGATTGTGAGACAGAGACGTTCCGTTCGGAAGGCAAATGCAAGATCGGCGGCCTGCTGAATGCCGATGAAGTCAGTATGAAGCTGGCGGCGGGTGAGAGCCATGTGAAGGAAATCGGCTGCCGCCATTTGAAGGTGATGAGCAGAAAAAGCGTGCTTACGCGTTTTAAACTGATGCCGGCTCCGGTGCTGACCGCAGAGCTGATTGAAGGTGACATCATTGACTTGGCGGACACAAACGCGCAGACAGTACGCGGGAAAACTGTGCGGATCGGCGCGGGATGCATCATTGAGACGGTGGAATACAGCGGCGATTTTACATGTGATCCTTCCGCTTCAGTAAACAAAGTCGTGAAAATATAGGAGGAGCTGCAGTGGAAACAACAAAAAAATTGAGTCATTTAAAAATGTACGGAGCCGGACACGCGGCCGGAGGCTCCTACCAGAATGTAAGCATTAAAGGCGAAGGGACTGTCGGCGAAGGACTTCGAAGCGAACGCTGCCGGATATTCGGTACAGGGCGTTTTCTCGGAGATGCCGAAACCAATCGGCTGAAAATTTTCGGAGAGCATGAGGTTGAAGGAGATTTATCGGCTCGTTCCGCAAATGTGATCGGCACGCTGAAAATTGGCGGCTCTATGCGTTTCACCCGAATGAGGCTGAAAGGACTTGCTGACATTTCCGGCAGTGCTGCGGGAGAGCAGTGCCATATAAAAGGCAGTCTCACCGTCAGCGGGGATTGCGAGACGGAGCAGCTTCATGTAACCGGCTGTATCAATGTGGCGGGATTGTTAAACGCGGGAGACGTAAACATCCATTTGCGTTATGACCAAAGCAAAGTCAAAGAAATCGGCGGCACATCGATTACCGTCAGACGGAAACCCGGTCTTCTTAAACGGAAAGCGGGAATGCTTTCTGCTGAATTGATTGAAGGAGACACGGTTTACCTCGAATATACGAAAGCGGACATCGTCAGAGGGAAGCATGTGGAAATCGGCCCGGGGTGCAAAATCGGAAAAATCGAGTATCGAACAAGCTGTAAAACACATGAGAAATCAACTGTCCAAGAACACATTCAAATATGAAACATTGTTATGTTGTACAGGAAAGGGTGCTCTTCATAAGGAGCACCCTTTTTGCCGTTATTCGTTTTCAGGCTTGCTGTCGTAACCCGCCGTAAAAATGGATACTAAAAAAGTGAGAATGACCCCCAGTAAAATGATCGTTTTCATCATTTCTCCTCCTCTTTGCTTTTCCATTTGCTGTCCGAGTCTGGATGAAACTGTATTTCTTTCATTATGAACGGTGCACCGGACCCTTGTCAATGACCGCCTTAAAACGCCTTTATTTTTAAGAAACGAAAAGCATGTATTTCACATCACCGCATAGATTGTAACAAAGTACCTTATTTCTAGTGCATTAACCATGATAGAGGAGGTTCTTATGGATATATTAAAGAAAATTGAAAAGTACAGAGAGGAAGAGCAGCGTCTCAAATGGGAAGGGACGTTCGCTGATTATTTGGAGATCATAAAAGAAAATCCATTGGTCGCACAGTCTGCTCATTCTCGCGTTTTTAATATGATAAAAGACAGCGGAATCGAGGAGAATGACGGTAAAAAGACATACAGCTTTTTCTCGCGGGAGCTGTTCGGCCTTGAAGAATCTCTGGAACGGCTCGTGGAGGAATACTTTCACCCGGCTGCCAAGCGGCTCGATGTAAGAAAACGGATTTTGCTATTAATGGGACCCGTCAGCGGCGGGAAATCAACCCTTGTCACCATGCTGAAAAAAGGGCTTGAAGCCTACTCATTGACAGACAACGGCGCAGTTTACGCCATCAAAGGCTGCCCGATGCATGAAGATCCTCTCCATCTCATTCCCCATCATCTGCGCGAAGACTTCTACAGAGAATACGGGATCAGAATTGAGGGCAGCCTGTCTCCGCTTAATGTCATGCGGCTTGAAGAAGATTACGGCGGCAGAATTGAAGATGTAAAGGTTGAACGCATTTTCTTCTCTGAGGATAAGCGTACCGGAATCGGAACCTTCAGTCCGTCCGACCCGAAATCACAGGATATTGCCGACTTGACGGGGAGCATTGATTTTTCAACGATTGCCGAATACGGCTCGGAATCAGATCCACGCGCCTATCGGTTTGACGGGGAATTAAATAAAGCAAACCGCGGAATGATGGAGTTTCAGGAAATGCTGAAATGCGATGAAAAATTTCTGTGGCACCTTCTGTCACTCACGCAGGAAGGGAATTTCAAAGCCGGGCGGTTTGCGCTCATCTCAGCTGACGAATTGATTGTTGCGCATACGAACGAAACGGAGTACCGCTCGTTTATTGCCAATAAAAAAAATGAAGCCCTTCATTCCAGAATCATCGTGATGCCTGTCCCTTATAATTTAAAGGTGTCCGAGGAAGAACGGATTTATGAAAAAATGATTTCTGAAAGTGATGTTTCTGACGTTCACATCGCCCCCCATACATTAAAAGTGGCTGCGATGTTTTCTATTTTAACCCGGCTGAAGGAACCGAACCGGTCTGATATTGATCTTGTCAAAAAAATGAGGCTCTATGACGGGGAAAGCGTTGAAGGTTACAATTCTGTTGATCTGGAGGATATGAAGAAGGAATTCCATGATGAAGGAATGAGCGGAATCGATCCGCGCTATGTCATCAACCGCATTTCCTCAACAATTATCAGAAAAAATATGGAATCCATCAATTCGCTTGACGTGCTGCGTTCCTTAAAAGAAGGACTTGACCAGCATCCTTCCATCTCTGCCGAGGACAAAGAGCGGTATATGAATTTTATTTCCGCCGCCCGGAAAGAGTACGATGACATTGCCAAAAAAGAAGTGCAGAAGGCGTTTGTCTATTCATATGAAGAATCCGCTAAAACACTCATGGATAATTATCTAGATAATGTGGAAGCGTACTGCAACAAAAATAAGCTCCGCGATCCGCTGACGGGAGAAGAAATGAATCCTGACGAAAAGCTGATGAGATCCATTGAAGAGCAGATCGGCATTTCAGAAAACGCGAAAAAAGCGTTCCGAGAAGAAATTTTAATCCGCATATCGGCCTATGCAAGAAAAGGAAAACGCTTCGACTACAATTCACATGAAAGACTCCGGGAAGCGATTCAGAAAAAGCTGTTCGCCGACTTAAAAGATGTGGTGAAAATTACGACTTCAACCAAAACGCCGGATGAGCAGCAGCTTAAAAAGGTCAATGAGGTAGTGGCGCGGTTAATAGATGAACACGGCTATAATTCGACAAGCGCAAATGAACTGCTGAAGTATGTCGGAAGCTTGTTAAACCGCTGATGCTTGATTCATGAAAGGCCCGTCCGTATAAGGACGGGTTCTTTTGTCTGTTTTTCGCAATTGTTTGTCAATTGGAAAGTCCGTCCGGCATAAGATAAGAATAAATCTTTTCGCCGGACTTGTTTCATAAACAGGAACAAGCCGGAATACACATGTAAAACGACCATAACGGTTAAGGAGGGGAATTCATGTCCCGTAATGACAGCGGAAATTTTTTGATTTCAGAGGAAGACTGGTCCCTCCATCGCAAAGGCTTTGACGACCAGCAGCGCCACCAAAAGAAAGTACAGGAAGCGATAAAAAACAACCTTCCGGACCTTGTCACTGAGGAAAGCATTATTATGTCCAACGGAAAGGATGTCGTGAAAATCCCGATTCGTTCGCTTGATGAATATAAAATCCGTTATAACTATGATAAAAACAAACATGTCGGCCAAGGTGACGGTGACAGCGAAGTCGGCGATGTCGTCGCAAGAGACGGCGCAGATAAAAAGCAGGGGGCCGGAAAAGGCCAGGGAGCCGGCGATCAGGCAGGCGAGGATTATTATGAAGCGGAAGTTTCATTGATGGATCTGGAAGAAGCGCTGTTTCAGGAATTAGAACTGCCGAATCTGCAGCAAAAAGAAAGGGACAATATCGTCCATACCGATATCGAGTTCAATGATATCCGGAAAACCGGACTGACAGGGAATATTGATAAGAAAAGGACGATGCTGTCGGCCTATAAACGAAACGCCATGTCAGGCAAGCCGTCGTTTTACCCGATTTATCCGGAAGATTTGAAATACAAAACATGGAATGATGTGACGAAGCCGGAATCGAAAGCTGTCGTATTAGCCATGATGGATACAAGCGGTTCGATGGGCGTATGGGAAAAATATATGGCGAGGAGCTTCTTTTTTTGGATGACACGATTTTTACGGACAAAGTATGAAACGGTTGATATCGAATTTATCGCCCATCATACGGAAGCGAAGGTTGTGTCTGAAGAAGATTTCTTTTCAAAAGGCGAGAGCGGCGGAACCATCTGCTCCTCCGTATACCGGAAGTCTCTTGAATTAATTGATGAAAAATATGATCCCGCGCGCTACAACATCTACCCGTTCCATTTCTCAGACGGAGATAATTTAACATCGGATAATGCGAGGTGCGTAAAGCTTGTCAATGACATCATGAAAAAATCGAATCTGTTCTGCTACGGTGAGGTCAATCAATATAACAGGCATTCCACACTCATGTCCGCCTATAAAAATGTCAAAGATGATAAATTTAAATATTACATCCTGAAGCAGAAATCAGACGTATTTCAAGCGCTGAAAAGCTTTTTTCAAAAAGAAGAAGCGGGTGTAAGCAAAGCATCGTATTAAACAAAAAGCCGAGTGAAGAATCGTGCGGCTGCGATTCTTCCTCTCGGCTTTTTTTAATTAAAAATAAAGAGAAAAAGCGGCATAAAAAAAATCCTTAAAAAATGAAACTTTTCTCTTTACAAACCTTCTTACATTTATTAATATTTTATCTTGTGAACTATTATTAAGGGAATGAGGTGAAAATACGGTGATTGAATCAGAGCTCGCTTTGCTCAGTTTTGAACAGCTGTTTGATACTTCCAGATCGATTTACAAAAAGCAGAAAATGATTCTGGAGACAGTTCTGGAACCTTATGATATTACAGTCCTGCAGTATCTGCTGATGTTCAAAATACATAAGAGCAAAAGCACGCAGCTTTCAAGGCTGGCTTTGTCGCTTGATCTGAAACCGGCGTCTGTCACGAGAATGACCGATATTCTGTATAAGCGCCGCTTAATGGATCGGAGCGACTATCACGACGACCGGCGTGTTGTTATGATTCAGTTAACCGAAGAGGGGGAAGAACTTCTACAGAAAGCTGCTGTTCAATATGCCGAAAAAGCGGCGATCTTATACCAGCAGCTCAATACCGCTGACCTGCAGTACCTGCGCAAGCTTGCCGAAAGTTTAACGAAGCTTGCAAACGGCTGTGCAGTGAAAAACGGTAAATAAAAAAATCCCCACATATTTTTATCATCATTCCACAAAATGATAGAGGAAGAAACGAAAGGAGAAAACAAAATGAACAGAGGACGTTTAATTCTGACCAACATTATCGGTTTGATTGTTGTTCTTGCAATTATAGGCGGAGGTGCTTACTACTATTATCAAAGCACACACTATGTAAAAACCGATGAAGCGAAAGTTGCCGGCGACATGGCTGCTATCACAGCTCCTGCTGCGGGTAAAGTAACTGACTGGAACCTTGACGAGGGGAAAGAAGTAAGTAAAAACGACGTTGTTGCAAAAATCAAAGGACAGCAAAATGCTGACGTAAAAGCCATCATGGATGGAACAATCGTGAAAAACCAAGTGAAAAACGGCCAAATGGTGCAAGCCGGTACGACAATTGCCCAGGAAATTGACATGAAACACCTTTACATCACTGCGAACATTAAAGAAACAGACATTAAAGACATTGAAGTAGGAAACAAAGTAGATGTCGTTGTTGACGGAGACCCGAATACAACATTTGACGGAACTGTAGAAGAAATCGGTTATGCGACAACTTCAACTTTTGATATGCTGCCTTCTTCAAACTCAAGCGGCAACTACACAAAAGTAACGCAAAAAGTTCCTGTTAAAATTTCACTTAGCAACCCATCTGACAAGGTGCTTCCTGGTATGAACGCATCTGTAAAAATCTCTGAATAATACAGATCAGTCATCAAACCATGAAGGGAGGTTGTCTTAGGTGGCTAAATCAGATAATCAAGTAAAAAGTCCTAAAACATTGCTTATTGTGCTTATGGCCGGGTTATTCCTGGCGATCTTGAACCAAACGCTTCTTAACGTGGCGATGCCGCACTTAATGACCGAGTTCGGTGTGAGTGCGACGACGATTCAGTGGCTGACGACCGGGTACATGCTGGTCAACGGCGTTTTGATTCCGTTATCGGCCTTCTTAATTACCCGGTTCGGGCAGAGAAGCCTCTTTCTCGTAGCCATGTTCTGTTTTACAGCGGGAACGTTAGTCTGCGGTATCGCGCCTAACTTCTCAACCATGCTGATCGGCCGGTTAATTCAGGCGGTCGGCGGCGGTATCCTGCAGCCGCTTGTCATGACAACCATTCTGCTTATCTTCCCGCCTGAAAGCAGGGGGAAAGGAATGGGGATTTTCGGTCTTGCGATGATGTTTGCTCCTGCGGTCGGACCGACTCTTTCCGGCTGGATCATTGAGCATTACACATGGCGCATTATGTTCTACGGCCTTGTTCCGATCGGGGCGATCGTTATTATCGTAGCGTTCTTCCTCTTTAAGAACTTGGTGGAACCGCAAAAAATCAAACTCGACAGCTTGGGTGCGATCCTATCCATTGTCGGATTTGCTTCATTGCTTTACGGAGTCAGTGAAGCGGGCAGTGACGGCTGGGGAGATCCGATCGTTCTGTCTACTGTCATTGTCGGTATCATCGCGATTGCCGCGTTTGTCATTCAGCAATTGCGCTCTGAAAAACCGATGCTCGACTTCCGGGTATTTAAATATGATATTTTCTCACTTTCCAGTGTGATTAACATCATTATTACCATTGCGCTTTACACAGGAATGTTCCTGCTTCCGATTTACCTGCAGAACTTAGTCGGCTTTACGGCGCTGCAATCGGGTCTCTTGCTATTGCCGGGCGCGATTGTCATGCTGATCATGTCGCCGATTTCCGGTATTCTGTTTGACAAAATCGGTCCGAGACCGCTTGCGATCATCGGGCTGGTCATCACGGTCGCAACGACATTCCAGTATACAAAATTGACAATTGACACACCTTATACGCATATCATGCTTGTCTATGCCATCCGCGCATTCGGTATGTCACTGTTAATGATGCCTGTTATGACAGCCGGAATGAACCAGCTTCCGGCACGATTGAACAGCCACGGCACGGCGATGAGCAACACGCTCCGCCAGATCAGCGGTTCAATCGGAACAAGTTTGATCACAACTATTTATACGAACCGCACGACTATGCATTATTCGCAGATTGCGGATAAAACGAGCACGGCTGATCCAAACTTCATGCAGTCGTTCCAAAGCGCGGTTTCGAATTTAATGGTCAACATGAACATGTCGCTTGATGCGGCGAAACAAACCGTTTATTCATATCTCTACAAAACAGCTTCACTTAATTCCAATGTTATGGGGATTAATGACGCGTTTATGTGGGCGACGATTTTCGCTGTTATCGGCGTTGTCCTGAGCCTGTTCTTGCGTGACGTACGGAAAGACAAACAGCGGGCGAAGAAAAAAGAGGAGCTGTCATTGCTTCCGGCCCCTAAAGAAGTGAAGGAATCTTAATCATCTGAATGGGAGGTTTCCTGAATGAAAATTTACGTAGTGTACGATAGTGAAGGCGAACACACAAAACACCTTGCCGAAGCCATTGCGGAAGGAGCAAGAGAAAACGCTGAGGCTGAGGTTCTGATTGACCATGTCGATCAAGCCGACATCCGCAAGCTGAAAGATATGGATGCCATTATCTGGGGATGCCCAGGACACTTTGGCACTATCAGTTCAGGCTTAAAAGCGTGGATCGACAAACTCGGCTACCTGTGGGCTGAAGGCGAGCTGATTGATAAAGTCGGCGCTGTATTCTGCACGACGGCGACAACGCACGGCGGATTAGAAATGACAATGCACAATCTGATTACTCCGATGTTTCACCAAGGCATGATTGTTGTCGGCCTTCCCGGAAACGTCCCTGAAAACGCTCTGTACGGCTCTTACTACGGCGCAGGCGTCACATGCCCGGTTGACAGCGATGTGCTGATGACGGAAGAAGGCCTTCAATTAGGCCGAGCGCTTGGCCGACGTGTCAGCCAGGTTACAGGTAATTTAACAGCCGGACGACAGTAAGGAGAGGGTTATATGGCCATTATTATAGCGGTTATTGCTGCTGTCATTGTAATTGCACTTCTTATCACATTCAATGTCCGCAGCACTGCTGCAGGACAGAATGTCAGAGAAGAAACCAGAGAAGCGATCGGCACTGCAGCCGAACAGCCGGAAAAGCATGATCCGGCCGAGGAACGCTCGGCCGAGCATGTTCCCGTCGTTGTAAAATCTGAAGCTCCCCGTGAGAAAAAGAATACAATGGGCGATGATGTGTACCGTCAGGCGCTTCAGAAGTTTAAGACTTCTGACACGGATCAGGAAACAAATGATCCCGAAAGCGGCGGCAAAATGCAGGATAGCAGCTATCGTGATGCGCTGCTCTCCTTAAAAAACAAAAAGAAGTAACGGAAAAGGCAAATCTGCGTAAGAGCGGATTTGCCTTTTTTTATTGAAGATATTGTCATTCACTATGATCTAGTGTACTATGTTACTCATACACTGGATTCGAATGGAGAGAAAAAGAATGACATCGTTTTTAGGTTTGCTGAAAAAAGATGCGAAGGTTTCATGGGTCTGGCTCGCAGTTTGGCTTTGCGTCATGATTTGCTGGGCGCTTACAGCCCACATAATCGCTGCCCGGCAGAAAGAACCGCTCGTCATTTTCGGCTTTTTTGCGGCAATGGGGTTTTTTCAATTTCTTGTGGCGCCGCTTTTTATGTACTATCACCTCCATAAGGAAGGGAAAAATCAGCTGTGGCTTTACAATCCGAATGGCGGGTTTTATCTGCTGGCTTCGAAGCTGACGGCCTCACTGCTGTATCAGTTTATCGGACAGCTGGCGCTGACCGGCTACGGCATTTGGATGTACCGGATGCTTTCTGCAAAAGGAGCCCTTGAACAGCCCGTTCCCCTTGCCGGCACAATGACCGGACTGAATGCTTATCTGCTGATCAGTTCAGCGTACTTATCTGTGATCGTAGCCGTATTTTGGACTGTTTTTCACTCGTTAAAACATTTTCCCATCCTCCGTTGGGTGATCTGCATCGTGCTTGCCGCAGTATGGTCTTATATTGACGATAAAATCATGACGCCTTTCACTTCATCTCAGCATCATTTATGGCCGGTAAAAGTGTATGCGGATTTTGATTTTCACTATACAAAATTGGCCGGCTGGAAGATGGAACTGACGGCCGTCCACTTCTCGCTTTTCAGCTTCCTTGCCGTGATCGTGTTTTCGGCGGTTTGTCTCGCGCTGGCCTCTATGCTGCTGAATCGCAAGGTTGAGGTGTAATGATGGAGCATGAATTTCAGTCATCTAAGCCGATTTATCTGCAGATTGCCGACCGTGTATATTACCGGCTGATCCGAAGTGAGCTTTTACCGGGAGATAAATTGCCGTCCGTTAGAGAGATGGCCTTACAGATGAAAGTGAATCCGAATACGATACAAAGAACATACAGTGAAATGGAAAGGCTGGGGATCGTGGAAACGAAAAGAGGACAGGGAACCTTTATAGCGGAAAGACCTGATCTGAAAGCAGAGCTGAAAGACCGGCTGACAAAAGACGTATTCAAACGCTTTATTCAGGAAATGGCGGAGCTGGGGCTATCTGCTCAAGAAATGCTCGACGGGATCAAACAATATGCGGAGGAAGCAAACGATGAATCTTGATTTTGAACACGTAACAAAAAAATACGGCCGCAGGCTCGCGGTCAGTGATGTCTCATTTTCATTGTCTCCGGGTAAGATCTACGGAATATTAGGGCCGAACGGAAGCGGTAAATCCACAACGCTGAAAATGCTTGCCGGGCTTGCGTTCCCGACCGCGGGAACCGTCCGGATCGGAGGCCGTGCCGTAAGCCGGAACATGCTTTTTCGCACGGCTTATTTAACCGAACATGATATGTTTTTCGCCCGGACGACTGTCGGTGATATGCTCACATTTTATCATTCACAGTTCCCGGATTTTCAGCTGGAAAAAGCACACGGCCTATTATCGGAAATGAATCTTTCAGCGGAGCAGAAGATAAAAGAGCTGTCCAAAGGCAGCCGGGGCAGGCTGAAAATCGTCCTGGCCCTGTCAAGAAAAGCATCCGTTATTCTGCTGGATGAGCCGTTTTCCGGCCTGGATCCTGCGGTCAGGGAATCGATTGTCAACAGTCTCGTATCTTATATTGATTTTGACAGTCAGATCGTAGTCATCGCCACACATGAGATCGATGAGATTGAGACGCTGTTAGACGAAGTGATGGTGTTCAGAAAAGGGAAAATCGCTGAACAGCGCGAGGTCGAAGAAATTCGCGAACAGGAAGGAATGTCCGTGCTTCAATGGTATAAAACCGTGATGCAGAAGCACGAAAAAGAAGGGGGATTCTAATTGGAAACGGTATTGGAACTGCAACAGGTAAAGAAAACGATAAAAGGACGAACGATTATTCATGATCTGAGCTTTTCCGTCCAAGCGGGCGAAGTATTTGGGTTTTTAGGGCCGAACGGAGCGGGAAAAACCACTACGATCAGAATGATGGTCGGATTAATGAAACTGTCTCATGGAGACATCGTAATCTGCGGAGAATCCATTACGAAAAACTATTCAAAAGCGGTCAGGCACATCGGAGCCATCGTGGAAAACCCGGAACTGTACAAATTCCTGAGCGGTTATAAAAACTTACAGCAGTACGCAAGGATGGTAAAAGGCGTTACGAAAGAAAAAATAGATGAGGTCATCGAGCTCGTCGGATTACAGGACAGAATACATGACAAAGTAAAAACCTATTCTCTTGGGATGAGACAGCGCCTCGGCCTTGCCCAAAGCCTGCTGCATAATCCTAAGGTTCTGATTCTGGATGAACCGACAAACGGCCTTGATCCCGCAGGCATCAGGGAAATCAGGGACCACCTGAAAAAGCTGACACGTGAAAAAGGGATGGCGGTCATCGTCTCAAGCCATCTGCTGTCAGAAATGGAGTTAATGTGCGATCGAATCGGCATTCTGCAAAAGGGGGAGCTTGTCGATATACAAAAGGTAAGGGATGAAGGAAAAGAGGATAAAGATGCATACTTCTTCCATATTGAACAAAGAGAAGAGGCACTTGCCGTCCTGACTCAATTTGACTGTGTGAAGAAGACAAACGGCTTTGAGATCAAGCTGTCAAAACAGGAAGTGCCTGATGTGATTTCACTTCTCGTCCGTGAAAATGTCCGCTTATATGAAGTGAAAATCGTCACAAAATCTTTAGAAGACCGTTTCTTGGAAATTACCGGGGGAACGAAAGAGGAGGTTCAATATGTTTAACCTGATCTATAATGAATGGATTAAAATTTTCAGCCGTGTCGGCACGTGGGCAATGATTGTGATTTTAGGCGTTGCGATGATAGGCTTTGCGCTTCTGTCAAACCACTTTACTTCCAATGAAGCCAATCCGAATTGGAAACAAGAGCTCCAGGCTGAAAACAAAGAAATGAAACAGCAGATGAAGGAAACCGGAAATCAGACTCTCATTGATAATCTGAAACAGAATATCGCGATAAATGAATATCGCATTGATCATAATATCCCGAAAGATACAGGGTACACAGTATGGTCATACGTAGCTGATTCTGCGATGATGACTGTTTTGACCGGCTTGTTTACGATCATCATTGCCGCAGGCATCGTGGCGAATGAGTTCAACTGGGGGACGATCAAGCTTCTGGCCATCCGCCCGCTCAGCCGTTTTCAGATTTTGCTTTCTAAATATATGACGGTGCTGCTGTTCGGGCTGCTTATGCTTGTAATTTTATTTGCCGGCTCCGCTCTGTTGGGATTACTCTTTTTCGGCACAAGCGGCGACACAGCCGCTAATGTTCATCTCGTATACAAAGACGGACAAGTTTTTGAGCAAAATATCATCGCATTTCTGGCGAAAACATACGTATATGAATCTGTCTCGGCCTTTATGCTTGCGACGATGGCGTTTATGCTGTCTGCAGTATTCCGGAACAGTTCGTTAGCGGTCGGATTCTCTATTTTTCTATTGGTTATGGGAAGCACGGCGACTGTATTTCTCGCTGCGAAATTTGAATGGGCAAAATATATTTTATTTGCCAATACGGATTTATCGCAATATATGAACGGGACTCCTTTAGTAGAGGGCATGACGATGACATTTTCGGTTGTGATGCTTGTGATTTACTTCATCATTTTTATGGCGCTCGCATTCGGCGTCTTCTTAAAACGGGATATTGCTACCTGATATAAAAAGCTGTTTTGCCTTTGCAAAACAGCTTTTAAATTAAAAAAACCTGCCGGCGTACACCGGCAGGTTTTTTAAGACATTTATGCTTTTGTTACGTTAGCAGCTTGTGGTCCGCGGTTTCCTTCAACGATTTCGAAAGAAACAGATTGGCCTTCTTCTAAAGTTTTGAAGCCTTCGCCTTGAATAGCAGAGAAGTGAACGAATACATCGTCTTGACCTTCTACTTCGATGAATCCGAATCCTTTTTCAGAGTTGAACCATTTTACTTTACCTTCTAACATGAAATTTCCTCCTAAAGCGACATAACGCTTAAATTCACTATTCTTGCTCTAAAACAAACTTCCAAGACGAAAACTCTTACAAAACTTTCTTCTTAAAGATAGTTCGAACAAAAATAATTACCTTTACTCTACCAGTAATCCGGAGAAAAAACAACTGCTAAATGTAACTTTTTTTGAAATAACATTATTTAAGGCGGAACACTCTGGTGGGGAAAGCCGATCTGAGACTGAACAGCACATTTTCAGCTGGTAAAAGCCGCTTTTTACCCTGTGAAGGAAGCAATTGACAACCCTTTTTTAAATCGGTATTGTTAACATAATCATAGCCCGAATGCATGGTGCAGCTTTTGCACATAACAATAGATAGGGAGTAGGTTATCTTGAACCTGCGGCTTATAAACAGTCTGTTTCTCTTCATCGTGATCATGTCACTTACTTCATGCCATTCCCCCGCGGGGAATCGGACAATTACTATCGGAATCAATGAATCTGATCAAATGATCTGGGATTTTGTCGCAAAAAAAGCAAGAGAGAAAGGGTTGAATCTTTCATTGGCAGCGTTTTCGGATTATGCGGAGGCTGATTTGGCACTTGCCGGCGGAGATCTCGATGCCAATGCGTTTCAAACCGTTTCTTATTTTAAATCCTTGCCGCCTAATGTGAAAAATAAGCTGGCTCCTTTAGGAACGACATATGCGGCGTCGATCGGGGTGTATTCCAAGCAGTATAAACAGCTGGAGGATATACCGGACGGCGCGGTCATTGCCGTGCCTGACGAAGCGGCGGCCTTCGACAGAGCGCTCTTTCTCATGCAGGAGGCCGGACTGATTACATTGAAAAAAGGATTCAACGGGACGGGTTCAGCAGATATGATCAAGGACAACCCGAAACATCTGATCTTAAAAACGGAAACAAAAAAGAACGCATTTCAAGCGGCGGAACATGCTGACGCAGCAGTTCTCAGTCAAAGTGACGCGAAAAAAGCAGGATTTCATGCGGAGAAGGACGCATTGATCCGATCGGCGCAGATGAAGGAAGCGTATCTCCATCTGATCGCCGTCAGAGCTGAAGATAAAGATGATGAGCGGATGCGAACACTCCTGTCTTTGTATCAATCAGATGATACCGCGGCGTTTATTGAAAAAGAATATCAGGGCAGCCTGGTTCCTGTTTTCCTGCCGGGCAGCAGCGTTCTCACTGAAAAGAAAGAATGATTCCCCTTGCGGCGGTCATTCTTTTTTTTCAGTGCTGCATACTTGGTTGCGTCCCGATGTTTTTGCTTTGTACAGCAGCCGGTCTGCGATCAGAGGCAATGTCTGCGGATCCGCCGTATTTGTCGGATAATGCGCGATGCCGAGGGAAACGGTCACGGGAATTGTATCTCCGCTCGTTAAAAGAATCGGGTTCCCGTCAATAGCCTGTCTGATTTCTTCTGCGAGGTGAAGCCCTTTTTTATATGTGCAATTCGGTATAAGCACGGCAAATTCTTCGCCGCCGATCCGGGCTGACGGATCAGAGCCGCTGATTAAGAACCTCAGCCGCGCCCCCAGTTCCTTCAGCACTTGATCGCCTTCATAATGGCCGTATTGATCATTGATCTGTTTAAAGTGATCAATATCAAAATAAATAAGCGCGAGCTGAGATGAGGCGGATTGAGACGCCCGGTCGTAAAGAACGCGCGAGACTTCCTCAAATTTTCTCTTATTAAAAATTCCCGTCAGAAAATCATAATTCGCTTGAAACTTGTATTGCTTGAATAAAAGGCGGGCGTCGGCTTCGTGTTTGATGATATACAGTGACAGCATTCCGCCCACGGTGGAAATGAGCCAATAATAAACGAGGGCCCCGGCAGGCTGCTGTTCAGGCATAAGTAACAGCATCGTCAAGGTGAAAATAACGTTTGAGAAAAGCAGCATAACGAACGCCTTTTTGCGATCCGGCTTTTTTCCTCTGAGGACGGCCACAGAAAGAATCGCAATCATCCCGACTGCGACGATGGAAAAAATGGCGCTGGCATTGAAATTGATCAGTATCCGGCCTGCGACGATAATCATAAAGGCAGCTGCCGTAGACACCCAGCCTCCGTAAAGAGCGGCAATAATAATGGGGATATTTCTGAGATCAATGATGGAATCGGAGTAAGAAAAGCCGAAAGCAATCAGAAAAACCCCTAAAAGCCCGCAGGCCGTCCCCTTCAGTAATTGAAACATCGGACGGTCTTCTTTATGCGAAAGCGACTCTTTAAAAAGAAGGGTGAAGAGATAATTAAATGTGATTAAAATCGTCAAATTAAGAAACAGTTCCTTCAGCATAACAATCACCCTTATATAAGTTACTAAAGAAAGGGTGGAAAGAAAAGAGAAAAGTCTATAAAAATACATATATTGTCAATTCTTACTTGACCGATCGGAATTGATATAATATAGTGTTAAAGGATAATGAACAAGGGAGTGTTTACCTGTTTTGGAGAATTTATTTGTTGTCTTACATGTTTTCATAATGCTTTTGCTTATAGCAGGTCTGTTTGTGATGCAAAAAAAACACGTTTCCTTTTCTAAACGTGTCTTTACCGCGCTCGGATTAGGCATTGTATTCGGTTTTGCACTGCAATTGATTTACGGGCCGGCTTCACATATCGTTACACAAACGGCCGATTGGTTTAATATCGCCGGCGGCGGTTATGTCAAATTGCTTCAGATGATCGTCATGCCGCTCGTCTTTATTTCCATTCTCGGCGCATTTACGAAACTGAAGCTGACCCATAACATCGGAAAAATCAGCGGCCTGATCATCGGAATTTTAATCGCCACGACAGCAATTGCCGCGGCAGTCGGAATTGTTTCGGCGCTTTCCTTTGATCTGAAGGCCGTTCATATCGACCAAGGGAGCACTGAGTTATCAAGAGGACAGGAGCTGCAGCAAAAATCTGAGGATATGACGGCCAAAACGCTGCCTCAGCAAATCGTTGAACTTCTGCCGGCGAATCCGTTTCTTGATTTCACGGGGGGAAGACCGACTTCCACCATCGGAGTCGTTATTTTCGCCGCTTTTCTCGGCATCGCTTTCCTCGGAGTGAAACGGAAGCAGCCGGAGCACGCTGCGACATTCAGCGGAATTGTCGATGCGGTTTACGCGATTATTATGCGAGTCGTTACATTAATTTTAAGGCTGACGCCTTACGGGGTATTGGCGATTATGACAAAAACGATCGCGACAAGCGACATCGACAGCATTGTGAAATTGGGCATGTTTGTTATCGCTTCATACGCCGCGCTTATCGTCATGTTTATCATTCACTTGCTGCTGATTACGTTCAGCGGTTTAAATCCGGTCACATATGTGAAAAAAGCATTTCCGGTCATGGTGTTTGCCTTTACGTCCCGTTCTAGCGCAGGGGCTTTGCCGCTCAATATTAAAACACAAAAAAGCATGGGCGTACCGGAAGGAATTGCGAACTTCGCAGGTTCATTCGGCTTATCGATCGGACAAAACGGCTGTGCCGGCATTTACCCGGCGATGCTTGCGATGATGATTGCGCCGACGGTGGGGCAAAATCCGTTTGAACCGGGATTTATCATTTCCGTCATCGCGATAGTGGCAATCAGTTCCTTCGGTGTAGCAGGCGTAGGAGGCGGCGCGACATTTGCGGCTCTTCTCGTCTTATCCGCTTTAAACATGCCTGTTGCGCTTGCCGGTCTGCTCATTTCAATTGAGCCGTTAATTGACATGGGGCGCACCGCCTTAAATGTCAGCGGCAGCATGACTGCGGGACTGTTAACAAGTAAAATGACGAAGGAAACCGATACCTCGGTTTATAATGATTCTTCCATCGTCATTGAAGCTGAAGAAGCTTAACTAAAGCCTGCCATTGGCACATAAGTTTTTTGTCAGCCACACTGCATGGCTGGTCTCATAAAAATAAAATTCTCGACCTTAAAAAGCCTTAACTTCACCCGGAAGTTAAGGCTTTTTTTAGTGAGAAGAAAGACGTTTGCCGCTGCATTAATTGTCTGTTCCCCAGACTATCAGTGTCTCCCTCAGTATTAATCACTAGGTTTTGAGCCAAATGCTATCAATGTAATTCCGTCATTAGCGACATTTACAGTTGATTTATGTGATCCGGACGAAAAGAGACCTCAAGAAGAATTGGCACTAGCCAATTACCTGAAAGATTTGGTAGAGTCTGAAAGCGCATCTATTACATCTGAACAATTAGTCCGTTTTAATCCCGTGGTATTTGATAAAAATATCGTTGAATTGATTGAGCGGGCTGCAAATAAACGAGGGCTGGAATCGAAACGGATGACCTCCGGAGCCGGGCACGATGCACAAATGATGGCCCGCATCTGTCCAACGGCTATGATTTTTGTCCCAAGTGTAGAGGGGATCAGCCATAACCCTGAAGAGTACACGAAAGATCATGACCTTGCAGCGGGTGCCCATGTATTGTTAGATGTCGTTTGTAATCTATCGTCTGACTAATATCAAAATCAATTTATAGCTTGGGATGATGGATGGAGCCTTACGGTTAAACAAGATGCCTGTTGTGACAATTGTTAACGAATGAAGGATTTTTTAGCTCACCGAGTCCAAAACCGGCGGGATTAAAGAACCCACGAATCCTTACTAGACAAGGATTCGTGGGTTTTTTTACTGATTTCCGGGTTCGATTTCTTCCAGCATATTCATCACGGTGCTGTCATTTAAAACATTTACCGCGCTTTCTTCAAAGTGAATCGGCTCCGTATAGTGAGGCTTTGCCGAAGTTTCTTTTCTGCGGTCTGTCTGTCCGTCTGTATGCCTCCGGCTGTGTTCATGAGACGAAGATGATGCGCCGGAGTGATTGCGGGAAGTCTGCTCATGCTGCTGGCGGCCGGATTCCCCGCCGAAAGCCTGTTTGATCAGCTCGGCAGGCTGCATGGAGCCGGTTTGTGAGTGCCGGGCTTTGTCTGTATGCTGCTGGCGGCCGGATTCCCCGCCGAAAGCCTGTTTAATCAGCTCAGCAGGCTGCATGGAATGAGCGCCATCCTTATGCTGCATTTGTCCTGAAACCATTCCGGTGATTTTGCGGCGGATTTCCGGTGATAAAGCTGCGATCAAAAGTGATGATCCGATCAGCAGCGCTGTCGGGCTGATGCCTTTTTTTTGTCTGAACAAGTTAAATCCCTCCTCATTCAATTGATTACGCTTATCTTTTCCTTTCCTTCTGAAATTTATCCAAGCCGCATAAAGCAAACGGCGTGCATAAATCCCGCCGAATAGAAAAACCTATACGTAAAGTGAGAAAGGAGGAATTCAACATGATAAAAAAACAAGCAGTTATTTCTGCCCTTCTTCTGCCGATGCTGATTACCGCAGGGTGCAGCATGGGGAACCAGGGAGAAGGAAAACGAAATGACAACCGTACCCAGAATGTAAATTACCGCAACACGCCTACTGATCATAATAACAACCGTAACCTGAGAGTAGCTGATAAAGCCGCAGACAAGGTGACTGATCTGAAAGAAGTTAAAAATGCAACTGTGATCGTTGCCGGAAACAGCGCTTTTGTTGCCGTTGTTTTGACAAATGGGCAAAAAGGCGCCAGTGCCAACCATTTAAAACAAAAGATTACCGATAAAGTGAAATCAGCCGATAAACATGTCCGGACAGTATATGTATCAGCAAACCCGGATTTCGTTGAACGTATGCAAGGCTACGTAAAACGAATCAAAAACGGCCACCCTGTATCCGGTCTGTTTGATGAATTCGGTCAAATGGTGCAGCGTGTATTCCCAAATCCCAATAAATAAATGAATTTGAAAAAGCCGCATTCTGCTGCGGCTTTTTTATTTTATCTGCCGTCACGTCCCAACGCTCAGGCGCATAAGGTAAAGAATGAGATGAAAATTGAAGGATCGGGGAGGGAGCTTGTTTGCGTGACAGCATGGGGAAACGGGCGGTATTCACTCTGATCCTGTGCGGAGTCCTTGTCATATTGGCTGTCAGTTCAGCCGTTTCAGTAAGTATGATGTACGTCCTGTCAGGCCAAAACAGCCGCTCTGTTCCGACGAAGGAACAAGTGACTGAACACATGAATAAAGAAATTTACAAACATACAGCGATTTACTATACGGCGGATGAAAAGCCGCTCTTGGATCTGACCAAGCTTACGCTAGACTACGCAAAGCGTATCAGCCAAATCATTGTCGGTTATAAAGGAACAGCGCCCCTTGAACTCATTTTCTTTTCGGATGAAGCTGAAATTGAGCAATATTCAGGGTTAAAAAATGTAGTCGGTTTTTATTCAGAGCAGGAGCAGATGATAGGACTGTTGCCTGAAGAGAAAAAACAGCTTTTGAAAAAAGATGAGCTGGCTGTTTTTATGTATAAGCAATTGATTATACATGAATATACGCACTATGCGTTTCATCAAAAAACACGTCAAATGGGGACGGCTACGTCTGTATTTCCGCTTTGGTTTCATGAGGGGCTGAGCGAGTGGGTCGCGCATTATGATGTAGTCATTGATCCGATTACATTTTCCGTCGTGCCGTTTGATCAATTAACGACCGACCGAAAATGGCAGAAATCGCGTATGGAATATGAGACGGATGTGTATTTGCAAAGCTTTTATATGATAAAGGATTTAACCGATACATTCGGAGAAGGCATTATTTTAACCATTATTAACAAAACAGCCGAAACACAGGATTTTGAAAAAGGCTTTGAAGCGGCTACAAAAGAAAGCCTGAAACGCTTTGAACATGATTTCACAAAAGCATATGAAAAAAAGAAAACGGCATTGGAGAGACAGGTATCCAACGCCGTTTCTTAATCAATGCAGGTTTTGCTGCTGCTGTCCCGTTTGGCCTTTAGTCGGAGGCATCTGCGGCTGCCCCTGCGCCGGCGCAAAGGAATTCAGCATGGTCTGCATATCTTGTGCATTGAGCTGAGGAACCTGATAATAACCGTGTTTGTTTTGGTATAAGAAGATTTCATAAGCCATTTCAACGTATTGCTGAATTTGAGCGGAGAGCACTCTTCTTGTCACAGGATTGGTCATTTCAAGCGAGCTCATCGTCAAGAGAGAAGCTTGTGCTTTAATCAGGCCGAGCATATGGCCGCTTATCCCAAGATCTTTGACATCACTTAATGATTGATTCGGTTTTTTCGGCTGTGTCGGTTTTATACCGTACACGGCTTGGTTCTGTTCCTTCATCATATATGTTGAAGTTTCCTGAGAAGGCTTTTGACCGGTCTTAAAGCATTCTGCCGTCAGATTATAGAGTCCGAGAATGAATTGGTACTGGCGATCAAGGATATCGGCCAGCTGCTGATCCTGTATAAATTGTCTGAGCATCATAAATTGATCCAAAACGCCGACTGTTCCGGCCAGTACTTCATGCATATCGAAAAGCTCATGTCCTCCGTGATTCACTTGCGGTGAACCCGGCATCCCCTGATTTACTGGCGACTGCTGCTGCTGATTCTGCTGCTGTTCCACTGGTTGTATTCCTCCTTCATGTCAAATCAGATGTGAAGAAAGCCGATCCGTTATACATCAAGACCTAATTCGTTACATGGTGATTATTTACTATTTTGCGCCAGCGAAGACAATCTTTACAAAAAAGTGATGTGATTTTTAAGAAAATAAGCTAACGTATTTCTTAGAAGACAAGGGGGGAAATGTATGAAGAAAAAAAGGTGTATGCGTCAGTGGTTCTGTCTGCTGGCGGTTTGTTTTATGATTTTCAGCGTAAAAGATGCGGAAGCAGTCGGACAAGCCGGTCCTCTGAATGAATCTGGAACGGATAAGGCAGATAAAGAACAGCGGACAGAAGACCCCGGCCGTGTCCCGCTCAGAATCATCAGCATGAATGATCTGCACGGAAAAATTGATCAGCAATATGAGCTGGACCTTAACGGAGACGGTAAACCGGACGGCACCTTCGGCCGGATGGACTACGCTGCGGCGTATATTAAAAAGGCGAAAGCCGAGAAAGAAAACGCCCTCGTGGTGCATGCGGGCGATATGATCGGGGGCAGTTCCCCTGTGTCAGCCCTTTTTCAAGATGAACCGACAGTTGAACTGATGGAAGACATCGGTTTTGATGTCGGAACTGTCGGCAACCATGAATTCGATGAAGGAACAAATGAGCTGATGCGGATCATCAATGGAGGAGATCATCCGGACGGTAAGGGGACAAGCGGTTATGACGGCCAAAATTTCCCGCTCGTTTGCGCCAACTGTAAACTGAAATCAGGAGAGTCCTTTCTGCCGCCGTATGAAATCAAATACGTTTCCGGAATTCCGGTCGCTTTTATCGGGGTTGTAACAAGATCGGCAGCAGGCATGGTCATTCCGGACGGAATCAAAAATATCACGTTTACCGATGAGGTAAAGGCCGTAAATGAAGCCGCCGCCGACCTGAAGAAGAAAGGAATTAAAGCAATCGCAGTGCTTGCCCATATGTCTGCTGAACAAAATGGCACAGCGATCACGGGAGAATCCGCAAAGCTGGCCGACGGGACAGACTCGGAGATTGACGTGATTTTCGCCGCGCACAATCACAAAGTCGTAAACGGGGAAGTCAACGGGAAGCTGATCGTGCAGGCATTTGAATATGGAAAAGCAATCGGAATCGCCGATCTCGAACTTGATAAAAAGTCGAAGGATATCGTAAAAAAATCAGCGGAAATCCAATACATCGATCAAAGTAAAATTAAGCCTGACCCGGCAGCGGCAAGCATATTAAGCAAATATGAAGAGAAAGTGAAACCGATTGTCAGCGAAGTGGTCGGGGAAGCGGCCCATGAAATAACGGGCGGCTATTCAAATGACGGGGACACGGCACTCGGAAATCTGATTGCCGACGGTATGAAAGCGAAGATGAAATCCGATTTTGCGCTAATGAATGGCGGCGGCATCCGGGACGGCATAAAAAAAGGGCCGATCACATGGGGAGATCTTTATAATATACAGCCGTTCGGCAATGTACTGACGAAGCTTGAAATCAAAGGGAAAGATCTGCGAGACATCATCAATGCGCAAATTTCCCCGGCTTACGGCCCGGATTACAGCATCAGCGGATTTTCTTATACATGGAACCCGGAAACCGGAAAAGCGGTTGATATGAAAATGGCGGACGGGACAGACATACAGCCCGAAAAGGTATATACATTAACAGTCAATGATTTTATGGCAAACGCAGCCGGGGCAAAATACGGCCCAATCGGGAAACTTGGGAAACATCCGGTGACGGGGCCGGAGGATTTGGAAGCGACAGTAGACTATGTCAAAAGCTTTTCAGCTCCGATTACTTATCAAGCGGAGGGCCGCATCCGCACGGCATCAGGAACCGAATCACCTGATGACACCGGAAACCCGCCGGGGAGAGAGGAAACACCCGGAGGCAGCAAACCTGATAACGGAGAAAAACCCGATCCGGCGGAAAAACCAGCTAAAGAAGATAAACCTGCTGGGGCAGAACAGCCTGATCACACCAAAAAACCTGAACGTCCTGTCATAGAAGAAACAGCTTCAGACACCGTGCAACCAATTCCTGAAACCCACGCTGAGCCGGCTCCAAATCTGGAACAAAGCACAAAACAGACTGAAAGCGGCACACAAAAAGGCCGCCCATTGCCTGATACTTCAGCGGGCAGCCATCAGACGGCGCTGGCCGGCATGCTGATTACGGGCGCCGGCGTATTTTGGCTGTACAGAATGAAAAGGAGAACCCGCACACCATGAACAAGCTGAAACACATTCCGCTTCTTGTCATCATCATCGGTGTCATTATCACATGTTATGGAAGCTGGAAGATCGTCGATTCACATATGAAAACAAACCAATCGCTTGAGGAAGCAAAAAAAGCGGCTGAACCCGTTCTGGCAAAGAAAGAAACGAATAGAGCCGCTTTGGCGCAGCGCAAAAAAGAATTTCACCCCAAAACAGGTGAAGCAAGCGGTATTTTAGAAATCCCTAAAATCGACGCTGACCTCCCGATTGTGGAAGGGACTGACGCAGATGATTTAGCAAAAGGCGTTGGACATTACAAAGACAGCTATTATCCGGATGAACACGGCCAAATTGTATTATCCGGCCACAGGGACACGGTGTTCCGCCGGACCGGCGAACTGAAAAAAGGAGACAGACTGAACGTGATTCTGTCTTACGGCACGTTTTCTTATAAAATCAGGCATACAAAAATCGTCAGCCGGGATGATACGTCCGTCATCACCCTTCAGCACGAGCGGGAGGAACTGATCCTGACCACTTGCTACCCGTTTTCTTATATCGGAAATGCGCCGAAACGATACATTATATATGCCGACCCGGTTTAAGAGAAATACGTTTCGGCAAAGTGTGCCAGATCAGCCGGCATCGGCGCTTCGGCAACAATTTCTTCTCCGGAGATCGGATGGACGACACTGACCTTTTTTGCGTGAAGCGCCTGTCTGTGAAACAGCGCCCGGCTTCCGCCGTACAGCTCATCTCCCGCTAACGGATGGCCGATGCTTGCCATATGCACCCTGATTTGATGTGTTCTTCCGGTTTCCAATTCAAGCTCAACCAGTGAAAGCTGTGCGCCGGGATGATAGCCTTTCACTTTGTAATGGGTGACGGCGGCTTGTCCGCCGGGTGAGACGCGCCTTCTGACGGAATGTGACCTGTCACGGCCGATCGGAGAATCAACCGTGCCTTTTTTCGGCTTCACTTTCCCCTCCGCCGCGGCGATATAGGTGCGTTTTAATGTTTTGGTTTCGAGCTGACGGTCAAGGATTGCATGAGCCAGCCGATGTTTAGCGAAAACGACCGCACCTGACGTGTCCCGGTCAAGACGGTGAACGTGGCGCACTTTCGCCTGTTCGCCATTGATTTGAAAATGATAAGCGATCAGGTTGCTGAGGGTTCCGGTCTGACCCTCTTCATTCGGATGAGTCGGCATCCCCGCCGGCTTATTTGCAATCAGCATATGACTGTCCTCAAATAAAATTTCCGCTTCTCCATATTCCGGAACCACCGTAGAGTCCGTTTTTTCCTGAAGATCAATGAATAGGCGGTCTCCGGTTTTCAGTATGATGTTGTTTTTGGGAGATGTTCGATTTACTTGAATGCTTTCTTGGTTCATCCATTCAGTTATCACGGGTTTTGACGCCTGAAATTCTGATTTCAGGACAGAAAACAGCCATTGTCCGGCGTGTTTTTCCGTAATCAGAAGCTCCAGCCCGCGGTCATTTTGTTTCATATCATAAAGCTCCTTTTCAAGCGGAAAGCGGCTGTTTCAATAGGAAACACTTACCTTAGCTTTCGCGTTTTTTTCTATGCTATTCTTGATAAAGATTAAGGATATTCACATGGCAAGAAAGGTGATTGATGTGAGAATTGTGAACGCAGCGACTGACGGACAAGAAAGCGTAATACAAGAGCTTTCCTCTGAATTGTTCCAAAATGTCTTTCCTCTTTATTTCCCCGAACTGGAAATTCAGCGCTTTAAAAAAAGGGGCGTATTATCTTTACAAAACCAACTTTACCAAGGAACTTTAAAGGAAGCGTTTCAAATTATGGCTTGTCTGCAAACGGTACATAGCATGCTGTCAAAGCAGCACCGGGTATATGATGCGAAAGAATGGGCGCTGTTTAATAAAAATTGCGCTTTGCTGAATGATTGCGGGATGAATTTTCCGTTTACTTATGATGATTTTCAGACAGGGGCCGGATCAGAAGCCTGCGGTTACAGAAGGCTGATCTGACGGATGAAAAGAGCCTTTTTACAGGCTCTTTTTTTGCTTCTTTGACATGATACCACAATTTCTTTCCTCTAACTCCCTTTATAATGAGACAAACCCCCGAGCATAATAAATGTCGAAAGGGGTGCTTTACAATGAGTTCAATCAAACAATCAATGACTACCCACGTAGCTACCGTTTCTCCTAACCAAACGATTCAGGAAGCGGCTGCGCTGATGCATCAGCATAATGTCGGAGCGATTCCCGTCGTTGACGGAGGAGAGTTAAAAGGAATGCTGACAGACCGTGATATCGCATTGAGAACAACGGCTCAAGGCCGTGACGGCCAAACACCTGTTTCACACGTGATGTCTTCTAAAGTGGTATCCGGAAATCCGGAGATGAGTCTTGAAGAGGCGTCACAGCTGATGGCCCAACACCAAATCCGCCGCCTTCCCATTGTCGATCAAAATCATCTGGTCGGGATCGTTGCGCTTGGAGACTTAGCGGTCGATCAGCGTTCAAATGAGTCTGCGGGAGCAGCTCTTTCTAATATTTCCAGCCAAAACACACAGTAACGGATGAAGAGAGCTTGCACTGAATGCAGGCTCTTCTTTCCGTCCGAATGTTACTTTTTGAACGCGAAAGACATTCAAGGTATAGTGTATACATAAGTCAGTACGATTAGCTAAAGGAGCTGTAAACAGTGATAAAAGCATTAATCTTTGATTTTGACGGGTTAATTTTAGATACAGAAACCCACGAATATGAAGTGCTGCAGGAAATGTTTGAAGAACACGGATCGACATTGCCTTTATCCGTCTGGGGAAAGGTGATCGGAACGGCTGCGGGGTTTAAGCCGTTCGCCTATTTAGAGGAGCAGCTGGGAAGAAAGCTTGATCATGACGAACTGACGGCGATCAGGCGCGCGCGCTTCGAACAGCGGATGAAGACGGAAACGGCGCGTCCCGGGGTTGAGGCTTATTTAGCCGCGGCAAAAGAATTAGGATTGAAGGTGGGGCTCGCTTCAAGCTCAGATTTCAAATGGGTATCGGGCCATCTGAAGGAATTAGGTCTGTTTGATGAATTTGAAGTGATTCAGACCGCTGACGACGTAGAGGAAGTGAAACCGAATCCGGAGCTTTATCTGAAAGCGGCGGAACATTTAGGCGTTGAACCGTCTGAATGCCTTGCCTTTGAGGATTCCGTCAACGGCTCAATCGCCGCCAAACGCGCCGGCATGAAATGTGTCATCGTGCCGAATAAGGTAACGGGCGCTCTGTTGTTTGAAGAGTACGATCACAGACTGGAATCAATGGCGGAAATGGAACTTGAATTACTTTTACAGCGATTGAACAATCAAAACGAACCGGCAGGGGGAAACAGCATTGTCTGAGAAACTTGATCTGACCCGTTTTGAAAAGAAAATGGTCATACGGAATATGGAAGAAAAAGATATCAACAAAATTATTGAGCTGCAAAAAGATTGTTTCCCGGGGATGGAGCCTTGGGAGCCTGAGCATTTAATCAGCCACCTCGCGCATTTTCCGGAAGGTCAGTTTTGCGCGGAGTATGAAGGGGAAATTATCGGTTCATGCTCCAGCCTGATCATCAATTTCGATGAATATGATGACCGCCACACATGGCAGGACATTACAGACGATGGTTATATCACGAACCACAACCCGGACGGGCTGAACTTGTACGGGATTGAAGTGATGGTCCATCCGGCATACAGACGGATGAAGATCGGACATCGGCTGTATGAAGCGAGAAAAGATCTGGCGAGACGATTGAATCTGAAAAGCATCATTATCGGCGGACGGATTCCGAATTACCATAAGTATGCGGAAGAAATGACGGCGAGAGCCTATGTTGAACAGGTGACGCGCCATCAGATTTATGATCCGGTGCTTTCCTTCCAGCTGATGAACGGATTTACGCTTATGCGGATCAATCCGAATTATCTTCCGGATGACACCGCGTCCATTAAATATGCGACATTAATGGAATGGAACAATGTCGATTACCTGCCGCAGTCGAAGCGCTATTACAAATCGGCATTTCCGGTGCGCATTTGCGTCATTCAATATGAAATGAAAAAGATTTATTCCTTCGAGGAATTTGCCAATCAAGTTGAATATTATGTGGACGTGGCTTCCGATGCGCGATCTGATTTCGCGGTGTTCCCAGAGATTTTCACGACGCAGCTGATGTCTTTCCTTGAGGAGCGTTCTCCGAGTCTGGCTATTCAGAGGATTACCGAATATACCGAGGACTATATCAGCCTCTTTACAGACCTCGCGGTGAAATACAATGTCAACATTATCGGCGGTTCCCACTTTGTTGAAGAAGAGGGGAAAATTTATAACATCGCCTACTTATTCAGACGTGACGGCACGATTGAAAAACAATATAAGCTTCACATTACGCCGAATGAACGGAAATGGTGGGGCATCAGCGCCGGAGACAGGGTGCGCGTATTTGATACGGACTGCGGAAAGATCGCCATTCAGATCTGCTACGATATCGAGTTTCCGGAGCTTGCGAGAATTGCCGCGGATCAAGGGGCGAAAATTATCTTTACGCCGTTCTGTACTGAAGACCGCCAAGGCTACTTGCGCGTAAGGTACTGCTCTCAGGCGAGGGCGGTTGAAAATCAGATTTACACCGTCATCTCAGGCACGGTCGGAAACCTGCCGCAAACAGAAAATATGGATATTCAGTACGCGCAGTCAGCCATTTTTGCTCCGTCTGATTTTGAATTCGCCAGAGACGGAATCGTCGGTGAAACGAATCCGAATATCGAAATGGTCGTTATCGGGGACGTCGACCTTGAAATTTTAAGAAGGCAGCGTGAAAACGGAACCGTGCGCCAGCTGAAAGACCGGCGCAAAGACATTTACCGGATTACGCATCTTAAATAAAGAAAGCCCGCTCCGCTTAGGGGCGGGTTTTTTTATAAAAACACTTGCACCGTACCCCGTTTCGGGATATGCTCTTGTAGCCCTTTCGCTTTCTGGGAGAAAGCGTTTTTTATTTGCCGCCGCTTTGTTGACTCGCCCGCGCTGCGCCTTTATATTCTTATTAAGAGGAAAACTTCACCAAGAAAATCGGCGTCAGAAGCCGTGCAGCTTTCGATACAGTGCAATGATATTGAAAGGGAGATGAGCGGTGTGGAACATGTACAAAAAAATCAGTCACTCAAACAAAAGGATAAAGAGCTGATTTGGCACGCGATGAAAGGGGCGGAGCCGGATGACAGCATAATCGTCCAAAAAGGGGAAGGCGCCTGGGTTACGGATATTGACGGCAGGCGGTATTTGGACGGCATGTCAGGACTGTGGTGCGTCAATATCGGATACGGGAGAAAGGAACTTGCCGATGCGGCCTACAGCCAATTGAAAGAGCTTCCTTATTATCCGCTGACCCAAAGCCATAAACCCGCGATTGAACTTGCGGAAAAACTGAATGAATGGCTCGGCGGCGATTATGTAATCTTCTTTTCCAACAGCGGATCGGAAGCAAATGAAACCGCGTTCAAAATTGCCCGCCAATACCACATTGAAAACGGCGATCACAGCCGCTTCAAATTCATCTCCCGATACAGAGGCTATCACGGCAATACGATGGGGGCGCTCGCCGCTACCGGCCAGGCGCAGAGAAAATATAAATATGAGCCGCTCTCACAAGGATTTTTGCATGCAGCGCCGCCTGATCTCTATCGGAATCCCGCCGATGCTGACACTTTGGAAAGCGCACATGAAATCGACCGGATCATGACGTGGGAGTTAAGCGAAACGATTGCCGGTGTTATTATGGAACCGATTATTACAGGCGGTGGGATACTGATGCCTCCGGACGGGTATATGGCGAAGGTAGAGGAAATTTGCCGCTGCCACGGCGCGCTGCTGATCAGTGATGAAGTCATTTGCGGTTTCGGCCGCACGGGAGAGCCGTTCGGATTTCAGCATTACGGCGTCTCGCCGGACATCGTCACAATGGCAAAAGGCATCACGAGCGCTTACCTGCCGCTGTCGGCGACGGCAGTGAAACGGGAGATTTTTGAGAAATACTCGGGCGGTGAGCCGTACGGCCGCTTCCGGCACGTGAATACATTCGGAGGCAATCCGGCAGCCTGCGCTCTCGCTTTGAAAAACCTGCAATTGATGGAGGACGAAAATCTGATCGCCCGTTCCCGGGAGCTTGGGGAAAGGCTGCTCCGGGAGCTTCAGCCGCTCAGAGAACATCCCGCGGTCGGAGATATACGCGGAAAGGGCCTTCTCACAGGCATCGAGCTTGTAAAGGACAAAATCACCAGGGAACCCGCTGATGCCGCCGCTGTGCAGCACGTCATCACCTCGTGTAAGAAAAAAGGCCTGCTTGTCGGGAAAAATGGCGATACTGTTGCGGGATATAATAATGTCATTCAGCTGTCACCGCCTTTTTGCCTGACTGACGAAGAGCTTTCTTTCATCATTTCGACCGTCAAGGAAAGCGTGCTGAGCATTGATTTTTAATGTAAAGGAGTAAAACATGAGTTTTCACAACCAGCAGATTTTACCGGCTATCCGGAACATGAAGCAATTCGATGCATTTTTAGAAAGTCCGTTCTTATACGGCGTCATTTTAGATATTCACCTCGGTCAATTAAAAGGTGTCGTGAATGAAGCGAAAAAACACGGAAAACACCTGATGATTCACGTCGATTTAATTCACGGCATTAAACATGATGAATACGGTGCGGAGTTCATTTGTCAGGACATCCGGCCTGCCGGCATCATTTCAACGAGATCCGCGGTCATCGCCAAAGCGAAACAAAAGAAAATATATGCGATCCAGCGTCTGTTTCTCTTGGATACAAGCGCCGTGGAAAAGAGTATGGAATTCGTCGGTAAGCATAAGCCCGACTTTATCGAGGTTCTCCCGGGCATCGTTCCGACTTTAATCCGGGAAATTAAAGAGATGACGGGGATACCGATTTTTGCCGGCGGCTTTATCCGCACGGAGCAGGACGTTGAAAACGCCCTGCAGGCAGGGGCTACGGCCGTGACGACTTCAGACACCGATTTATGGGCTAAATATGAACATTCTATGACAAAAAAAGATTGACACCGCTTACACCCGTTGTTACAATAGACCTAGGTTAATACTATGTGATGGAGACCCGGAGACCCACAACAGCTCTTTACGAAAGGCAATAAAGCGTAAAGCGGTTTGTTGTGGGTTTTTTATTCTCTATAACTCTGTCAAACCTGCTATTTTGTCATTTAGGAGGAATGATGATGACAGCATTTTGGGGAGAAGTAATCGGTACAATGCTGCTTATTATTTTCGGCGGCGGCGTTTGTGCGGGAGTCAACTTAAAGAAATCGCTTTCATACCAATCCGGATGGATTGTTGTTGTATTTGGCTGGGGGCTGGGCGTAGCCATGGCGGCATATGCTGTCGGCGGCATCAGCGGCGCTCACTTGAATCCGGCTTTAACGATAGGCCTTGCGCTTGAAGGCAGTTTTCCTTGGAAAGACGTCCCTGTTTATATTGCGGGACAGATGATCGGAGCCATTATCGGTGCGGTTATTGTGTACCTTCATTATCTGCCCCATTGGAAGGCGACGGATGATCCGGCCGCTAAACTGGGCGTTTTCTCAACCGGACCGAGTATTCCTCATACATTTGGGAATATGATAAGTGAAGTCATTGGTACATTTGTGCTTGTGCTCGGCATTTTGGCAATCGGAGCGAATGAATTTACAAAAGGGCTGAACCCGCTGATTGTCGGATTTCTCATCGTTGCCATCGGAATTTCTCTTGGAGGAACGACCGGGTATGCGATCAACCCTGCGCGGGATTTGGGGCCTAGAATCGCGCACGCCTTTCTGCCGATTCCGAAAAAAGGGCCGTCAAATTGGAGATATGCCTGGATTCCCGTTCTCGGTCCGATCATGGGCGGTGCGTTCGGCGGCGTATTTTACAATGCCGCGTTTAAAGGGAATGTGACACCTAGCTTTTGGTTTGTAAGCGTTATAATGGTTATCGTGCTTTTCATACTCTATATTTACACCAAAAAATCTCAATCACAGAAAACATTATCAAATTCTAAATATATTTAAAAAGGAGAGCGGCATCATGGAGACCTATATTTTATCAATTGACCAAGGCACAACAAGCTCAAGAGCGATTCTTTTTAATAAAGAAGGAAAAATCGTGCATTCCGCTCAAAAGGAATTCACACAGCATTTCCCTCAGCCGGGCTGGGTGGAGCACAATGCGAACGAAATCTGGGGAACGGTGCTCGCTGTTATCGCGACTGTTATCTCCGAGTCCGGGATCAGCGCTGATCAAATTGCCGGAATCGGCATCACGAACCAAAGGGAAACGACGGTCGTATGGGATAAAGACACCGGAAAGCCGATATACAATGCGATTGTATGGCAGTCCAGACAAACATCCGGCATTTGCGAAGAGCTTCGTGAAAAAGGATACAGTGATACATTCAGACAAAAAACGGGGCTTCTGATCGACCCTTATTTCTCAGGAACAAAAGTCAAATGGATTCTTGACAATGTAGAAGGCGCCCGGGAAAAAGCGGAAAACGGAAATCTTCTGTTCGGAACGATTGATTCATGGCTCATCTGGAAAATGTCCGGAGGCGCGGCACACGTAACGGATTATTCCAATGCCTCAAGAACGCTGATGTTTAATATTCATGAATTAAAATGGGATGATGAACTGCTTGATATTTTAGGCGTGCCGAAATCCATGCTGCCTGAAGTGAAACCGTCTTCTCATGTATACGCGAAAACGGTTGATTATCATTTCTTCGGTAAAAATATTCCGATTGCGGGGGCGGCAGGAGATCAGCAGTCAGCGCTGTTCGGTCAGGCGTGCTTTGAAGAAGGCATGGGGAAAAACACATACGGCACAGGCTGCTTTATGCTCATGAATACCGGTGAAAAAGCCATTACTTCAGAGCACGGCCTGCTGACGACAATTGCCTGGGGATTAGACGGAAAAGTTGAGTATGCGCTGGAAGGAAGCATCTTTGTCGCTGGTTCTGCCATCCAATGGCTGAGAGACGGCATGCGGATGTTCCAGGATTCGAAAGAAAGCGAGACATACGCAGAGCGTGTGGATTCCACTGACGGTGTTTATGTCGTGCCTGCTTTTGTCGGATTAGGCACACCGTACTGGGATAGTGACGTGCGCGGCTCAGTCTTCGGCCTGACACGCGGAACGACGAAGGAGCATTTTATCCGTGCTACGATTGAATCGCTCGCATATCAGACGAAAGATGTTCTTGACGCCATGGAGGCTGATTCAGGCATCTCTTTGAAAACATTGCGTGTAGACGGCGGAGCGGTAAAAAATAATTTCCTTATGCAGTTCCAAAGCGACTTGCTTGATGTTCCGGTCGAACGTCCGCAAATTAATGAAACGACGGCGCTCGGTGCCGCATATTTAGCCGGAATTGCTGTCGGCTACTGGAAGGACAGCGCTGAAATCGCTGATCAATGGAATCTGGATAAGCAATTCAAACCGGATATGGAAGATGAAAAACGCGAAGAATTGTACAGTGGCTGGAAAAAAGCAGTAAATGCAGCTATGGCTTTTAAATAAGATAAAATTGTGGTATACTGAAAACAAGTTAATAGGAACGGTCCTGAGATGAGGAGAGACCACAGCACCAAAGTGATGACAGCGCTTTGGCTGTTGTGGTCTCTTTTTCTATACCGTGACAACAAGGAGGAAACGTAATGATGAATCACCAATTTTCAAGTTTGGAACGGGATCATATGCTGGAAGACATGACTAAAAAAACATACGATCTGTTTATTATAGGCGGAGGTATTACAGGTGCCGGTACGGCGCTTGACGCTGCTTCAAGAGGAATGAAAGTCGCTTTGAGCGAAATGCAGGATTTTGCGGCTGGCACATCAAGCCGATCTACAAAGCTTGTCCACGGCGGCTTGCGTTATCTGAAACAATTTGAAGTCAAAATGGTCGCTGAAGTCGGTAAGGAACGTGCCATTGTATATGAAAACGGCCCGCACGTGACGACGCCGGAATGGATGCTGCTTCCGTTCCATAAAGGAGGCACATTCGGTTCATTCTCTACTTCCATCGGTCTGCGTGTGTATGACTATTTAGCAGGGGTGAAAAAAGCAGAGCGCAGAAGCATGCTGTCTGCAAAAGAAACACTGCAGAAAGAGCCGCTTGTCAAAAAAGACGGCTTAAAAGGCGGAGGCTACTATGTAGAGTACCGGACGGACGATGCGAGACTGACGATTGAAGTCATGAAAGAAGCCGTTAAATTCGGTGCAGAGCCTGTCAACTATTCTAAAGTGAAAGAGTTGCTGTATGAAAAAGGAAAAGTTGTCGGCGTTTTAGTTGAAGATTTGCTGTCAGGCAAGGAATACAAAATTTATGCCAAAAAAATCGTCAATGCGACAGGTCCGTGGGTTGACCAGCTGAGAGAAAAAGACCACAGCAAAAACGGTAAGCATCTCCAGCATACAAAAGGGGTCCATCTTGTATTCGACCAATCCGTATTCCCGCTTAAGCAGGCAGTGTACTTTGACACGCCGGACGGCCGGATGGTGTTCGCCATTCCGCGTGAAGGAAAAACATATGTAGGTACGACAGATACGGTTTACAAACAAAAACTTGAGCATCCGCGCATGACTGTGCAGGATCGTGATTATGTCGTCAGCTCTATCAATTATATGTTCCCGGAACTGAATATTACGGCTGACGATATTGAATCAAGCTGGGCCGGCCTCAGACCGCTCATTCACGAAGAAGGAAAAGATCCGTCTGAGATCTCCCGTAAAGATGAAATCTGGACATCTCAATCCGGCCTGATTACAATCGCCGGAGGAAAACTGACGGGTTATAGAAAAATGGCTGAGCACATTGTCGATCTTGTCCGCGACCGTTTAAAAGAAGAAGGCGGCCAGGACTTCGGCGGCTGTAAAACGAAGACGATGCCGATTTCCGGAGGACATGTCGGCGGCTCTAAAAACTTCGAGTCATTTGTGGAAGCAAAGACAAAAGACGGCTTGAAAATCGGTTTATCACAGGAAACTGCTAAGCAGTTAGCCATCAGATACGGCTCTAACGTTGATAATGTCTTCAACCGCATTGAAGGTCTGAAAGACGAAGCGGCAAAACGCCAGATCCCGGTTCACATTTTGGCGGAAGCGGCTTACAGCATTGAAGAAGAGATGGCTGCGACACCTGCTGATTTCTTCGTCCGCAGAACGGGCAGACTGTTCTTCGACATCAAATGGGTGAAAACGTATAAAACGGCTGTGATTGATTACATGAGCGACCGATTCCAATGGGATGATGAAACGAAAGCGAAACACACCGAGTGGTTAAACACGCTGCTGCATGATGCGGTTGTTCCGCTCGAACAATAATAATCGGAGGGCTGTGCCGAAAAGGCATAAGCCCTTCTTTTTACATAAAGCGTTGAGTTAAGTTATCAAGTGACACGGACAGCCGCTTCATATTAAAATATGGTCATAAGCTGAAATTATAGGAGGACGAACATGAGTTGGAGTAAGAGTTACGAACGCTGGAATCAGGCCGAACATTTAGATTCAGAATTGAAAAAATTATTGGCGGCCGCAGAAGGAAACGAGCAGCTGCTGGAAGACTTTTTCTACAAAAATCTGGAGTTCGGAACAGGAGGCATGAGAGGAGAAATCGGACCGGGCACAAACAGAATGAACATTTACACGGTCCGCAAAGCATCCGCCGGACTCGCGGCGTATATCGCCAAACATGGCGAGGACGCGAAAAAAAGAGGCGTTGCGATCGCGTACGACTCCCGTCATAAATCCCCTGAGTTTGCGATGGAAGCTGCCAAAACCCTTGCTTCCCAAGGCATTCAAACATACGTATTTGATGAGCTCCGCCCGACGCCTGAGCTGTCTTTTGCGGTGAGAAAGCTGAACGCTTATGCGGGTATCGTCGTGACGGCCAGCCATAACCCGCCTGAATATAACGGATATAAAGTGTATGGCGATGACGGCGCACAGCTGCCGCCGAAAGAAGCGGACATCGTCATTGCTGAAGTGAATGCCATAGAAAATGAATTAACGATTCAAGTTGAAGATGAACAGGCGCTGAAGGAAAAAGGTTTAATTAAGATTATCGGTGAAGAAATTGATAAATCATATACTGAAAAACTGACTTCCATCTCCGTTCATCCCGAGCTTTCAGAAGAAGTGGACGTCAGCGTTGTGTTCACTCCGCTGCACGGCACGGCGAATAAACCGGTACGCCGCGGTCTTGAAGCACTCGGTTACAAAAACGTCACTGTCGTAAAGGAACAAGAGCTTCCGGACCCGGATTTTTCAACCGTCAAATCGCCAAACCCTGAAGAGCACGCGGCATTCGAATATGCGATTAAGCTCGGAGAAGAACAAAATGCCGATATTCTCGTCGCTACGGACCCGGATGCCGACCGTCTCGGCATTGCCGTGAAAAACAGTGAAGGCAAGTATACGGTACTGACGGGGAACCAGACAGGCGCGCTTTTATTGCACTATCTGCTTTCCGAGAAGAAAAAACAGGGGTCCCTTCCGGAAAACGGCGTTGTCATGAAAACGATTGTCACAAGCGAATTGGGCCGCGCCGTCGCTTCATCGTTCGGATTAGATACGGTTGACACGTTAACAGGCTTCAAATTTATCGGTGAAAAGATCAAAGAATATGAAAAATCCGGCCAATACACATTCCAGTTCGGGTATGAAGAAAGCTACGGCTACTTAATCGGAGATTTCGCCCGTGACAAAGATGCGATCCAGGCTGCGCTGTTAGCCGTCGAAGTATGCGCTTTTTATAAAAAGCAGGGCATGTCGCTTTATGACGCGCTGCTCTCCATCTTTAAAGAATACGGATATTATCGTGAAGGCTTGAAGTCATTGACGTTAAAAGGAAAACAGGGAGCCGAACAGATTTCCGCTATCCTGACTTCATTCCGAAATGATCCGCCAAAGCAAATGGCCGGAAAACAAATTACGCAAGCTGAGGATTATTCAACAGGAAAACGGACTGTATTTGCCGGTCATCGGGAAGAGAATATTGATCTTCCGAAGTCAAACGTCCTGAAATATTTCCTTGAAGACGGCTCTTGGTTCTGCCTTCGTCCATCAGGAACGGAGCCGAAAGTGAAGTTCTATTTCGCAGTGAAAGGCACTTCTTTACAAGACAGCGAACAGCGTCTTGCAGCATTATCTGACGCCGTCATGAAAACGGTGGACAGCATAGTGGAAAAAACGAAATAAACAACAAACCGCCGGAAGCGACATCCGGCGGTTTTTTTTATGCCTCATCCGAAAGTATGAGAAAAAATCATGCTGAAAACAAAGGAATATGCAGATAAGAATTGATATAATATGGATAATTCTGATTGGCCGGAGTGAGGGAGTTTGACGAAAACGACGGTAGAAACGTTAAAAACATTAAAAGCGATTGCGGAAACATTAAACCAAAGCCACGATATGAAAGGAGCGCTTGATAAAGTCCTGCGCGAACTGCTCAGTCTGACCGGGCTGCAGACAGGATGGATTTTTCTGATTGAGCCGGACGGATCCTATACGCTCGCCGCATCCGCTTATTTACCGCCGGCTCTCGGTCAGCGGGACAATGCATTAATGTGCAGCGGGGACTGCTATTGTCTGACCAAATTCAGTAACGGCGGGTTGACCAAGGCTGTAAACATTATGAATTGTAAACGGATTGAATTTGCGGAACAGACGACGAACTGCCGCGACACGGAGGGCATTACCCATCATGCGACCGTTCCCCTTGAAGACGGCGGCCGGAAATTCGGTTTACTGAATGTCGCTGCAAGTGAAAAGACATTTTTCAACGAAGAAGAACTGCATCTTCTTGAAGCGGTTGCGTTTCAAATCGGAACGGCGATCCAGCGGATGAAACTGGCTGAATTTGAACAGCAGAACGCCTTGTTGATGGAACGAAGCAGACTGGCGCAAGAGCTGCATGATTCCGTCAATCAGATGCTGTTTTCTGTCAGCTTAACGGCAAAAGCCGCTAAAAGCTTGACAGATGATGAACGGCTCCGGCAGATGATTACGTTCATCCAGGAGCTCTCTCAGGATGCGTTAACAGAAATGAGGGCGCTCATTTGGCAGCTGAGGCCGGAAAGCTTAACGAAAGGGCTGTATGCGTCGATCAAAAGCTATGCCGCTCTCATCGGTCTGGAAGCCGTCTGTGACATGGAAGATGAACTGGAGCTTACGGATGAACAGGAACATGCGCTATGGCGGATCGCCCAGGAAGCTTTGAATAACTGCAAAAAGCATGCGGGAACGAACTTCGTTACCATTTCCGCCGTTAAAAAGCCGGATTACGCTGAGCTTACCATTAGCGACCATGGAGCCGGCTTCAGCACTGATGCGCATGTGGGACTGCCGTCGCTCGGCATTGCCGGCATGAAAGCGCGCGCCGAAGCAATCGGAGCCCGTTTTACATTGCAATCTGAGCTTGGCGGCGGAACGATTGTCTCCGTTCGGCTTCCGTTTTTCGGGATAGGAGGGTCTGACTGATGAAAATTGTGATCGCTGATGATCATCACGTTGTCCGCAAAGGACTGCGCTATTTCTTCGCCACTCAGGAAGATATTGAAGTTGTCGGTGAGGCGTCTACCGGTGCTGAAGCGCTTCAGCAAGCTGAAAAGACGGGGCCGGACATCATTTTAATGGACTTATCAATGCCTGATATGGATGGCATTGAAGCGGCAAACATTGCGGCTGAACGATTTCCTGACATCAGCATAGTCGTGTTGACCAGCTATTCTGACCGGGAGCATGTCATTCCCGCCCTAAAAGCCGGCGCCAAAGCGTATCAGCTGAAAGACGCCCAGCCCGATGACTTAGTGAAAACGCTCCGTGAAGTATATTCCGGACGTTACAGGCTGTCGGCGGACATTGTGCCTCACGTGCTCAATCATATGGTTCAGGATGATCAGAATAAGGAAAAATATTATCAGCTGACCCCTCGTGAAAAAGATGTTCTTCAAGAAATAGCCAAAGGGAAAAGCAATAAGGAAATTGCCGCATCTCTGTTTATTTCTGAAAAAACAGTGAAGACCCATGTGTCCAACCTGCTGTCAAAGCTGAATCTTTCCGATCGGACGCAAGCGGCATTGTATGCCGTAAAATATAATATTTCTGGAAAGGCGGTAAAATAAATGAGCATATTAGTGATCAGCGGCACCCCGAGAAAAAACGGGCGGACTAGAATTGCCGCTTCTTATATCAGAGACCGGTTTCATACCGATTTTATTGACTTGAGCGAAAGCGGACTGCCGCTATATAACGGTGAAGAAGAACAGAATGAATTGCCTTCAGTGCAAGAGCTGAGACGGCTTGTGAAAAAGTCGTCTGCCGTCGTCTTATTATCTCCCGAGTATCACAGCGGCATGAGCGGAGCGTTAAAAAACGCCATTGATTTTTTAAGCAGCGAACACTGGACCTATAAACCGGTGGCAATCATTGCTGCGGCGGGCGGAGGAAAAGGCGGCATGAACGCACTGGCGAATATGCGGACGGTCATGCGGGGCGTCTATGCAAATGTTATTCCGAAACAGCTGATTTTAGATCCGATTCACATTGACATGGAGCGCAAGACCGTATCTGAGGATATGGCGGTCAGCCTGAAAGACATGATGGAAGAGCTGAACATGTTTATAAACACAGGAAATCCCGGCGTTTGACGCCGGGATTGTTTTATGTCAGCATGGCTAATTGATCTTCATACGCGAGTTCTGCCGCATGATCAATATACCCGAGAAGGGAATACAGCTCTTTTTCAAGCACCGCATCATCATATTCGAAATGATACGCGTGCAGAAAGTGCTCAATACGCTTTGATAACAAATCGTCTTTCGTACGTACCATCAAAATTAACAAATTGTCCCATTGGGACCGGTGTGTGTAATACAAGGCTTTATCATAATCGGCATGATCCATCTTACGCTTCTCCTTTCAATGAGAAGTTCTCCGTTAGTTTATGCCGCCGAAGCCGGAATGCAACGGGGGAAAAGTTGGTGCCCGTATAACTGCGGTATAGCAATATGAGGGAGACATAAAATAAAACCGCATATCCGCCCCTTTTTTGGACACGCTAAGATTGACTAAAAACGACTCAGGAGAACATAACAATGAAATCCCTTCCATTTGCGCTGGCCTTATTGTTTTGCGGAATTCTCATCGCCTCGATCGCTGAAAAAGGACATACAGAACACCTTGATCCATCAGTTGAAAAATGGGAGCAGCTCGCATGGAATCAGCTGGAACGTGAATACGAGGGAGCCGAGCTTACCGATTATTCATACATGGGCCGTACGAAAGTAAACCGGGAACAGACGAAAGACGTGTTTCGCGTTACGGTAAAAACAAAAAAAGACACGTTTTCTTCCCGTGCTGAAGTGTATTTTCATCCCGTGACAAAACATGTGATCAGCATTAATATTTTCAGACTGTAAAAAAAGCTGCACAGCCTGATGCGGCTATGCAGCTTGTCTGTATCAGAAGAAGCGTTTCGCTCCGAGGTAGCGCTGTTTCCAATAGGAATTGTTCATGCTGGAAATGACGACACCTGAATCGTTGGCATTGATAAACTGTCCGTTTCCGAGATAAATGCCGACGTGGGAAGGGCCGGCTTTATAAGTTGAGAAAAAGACAAAGTCACCGACCGCCGGCTGGCTTACTGATGTCATCGTATTCCAGTAGCCTGCGGCTGAAAGTCTGGATACGGAAGTGACCTTATTGAGAACGTAATAAATAAAACCGCTGCAGTCAAAGCCTCTCGGCGTTGTCCCGCCCCATACATACGGTACGCCCAGTTGAGCTTTTGCGGCATCGATCATTACATTAATCTTCGCGCTTGTTGAACCTGTGCCGCCTGTTCCGCCGGACTGATTCGGTGTTGGGTTTGTCTGCTGTCCGGTAATCGTCAGCTTCTGTCCGATATGAAGCACATCTGTTTTCAGATTGTTTTTCTCACGGATCTGCTGGGCGGTTACATTGAATTTTTGGGCGATCACCCATAAAGAATCCCCGCTTTTCACGGTATATGTAGTGGTTTTCCCTTTATCTCCGGATTGGTTCGGAGTTGACGGAGACGAAGAGCCGGAAGATGACGTTTTTGTCAGCTTAAGCACTTGTCCGACCCGCAGCATGTCTGACGTCAGTTTATTGATACTTCTGATTTGCTGAACCGTCATATTGTATGCGTTTGCGATTTTCCAGAGCGAATCGCCGCTTTTTACTGTGTAAGAGGACGTTTGCGTCTGGTTTTGATTTTGGTTTGAATTGTCCTTTGGCGGCGTACTTCCCGAAGAAGACGTTCCTTTTGTTTTCAAGACTTGGTTGACGTAGATCGTATCCGTTTTTAAGTTGTTTAAAACTTTGAGTTCCGCAATGGTCATATGGACGCTGTTTGCGATCTTCCATAGTGAATCGCCGAGTTTGACTTTATATGTCCCGGAAGATGATGACTGATTTTTGCTGCTGTTTGAGCTGCTGCCCGGCACGGTTTTTGTCTGATCGGTGCTTGAGGAAACTTTCCCTGTCACTTGCAGCTTCTGTCCCGCGCGGATTAAGTCGCTTGTCAGACCGTTCAGTTTTTTCAGTTCCTGCACGGACATTTTAAAATCAGATGCGATCAGCCAGAGCGAGTCTCCGCTTTTAACCGTATACACACCTTTAGATGTGCCGCTGTTCTTTGAAGGTGACGATGAGCTTCCGGAATCTGATTTGCCGTTAGGGATGGTGAGCGTCTGCCCGATGGAAAGCACGCTGGATTTTAAATGATTCGCTGATGTAATGGCATCCACGCTTGTATTATAGGTTTGGGCAAGCTTCCATAATGAATCTCCGCTTTTGACCTTAATCGTTTGTGCTTCTGCCGGTGTTACAGCTAATGCAGACCCGACAATCGCAGATGCAGTCAAACCGACCGCTAACTTTTTTTTCATAGTGAATCTCCCTTTTCCTGCGATGATTTTACTATCCCCATTCGTTGCAGCCGCAAGATGAGGATATCAGTAATGATAATCTTTATATCGGCACTTGTCTGCAATCATTTATCATATATTAAGAGAATTAGTCCTTTTTTCTTATGCGGGCATAAAAAAAGAAGGAATGCGGACATTCCTTCAGCTTTTGAGCAGTCTCATAATCTCCTCTTTATTTTTGACCAGATCCCTCAACGTATATTTGTCTAAAACGGCCAGATAAGCTTGGAGAGCTTCATACAGCAGGTTCTTTAAGTTGCAGGCGGGAGATATGATACAGAGATTTTTTTGGGAGTCAAAGCATTCTACGATGTTAAAGTCGTCTTCTGTATTTCGAACGACTTCGCCAATGTTTATGTCTTCCGGTATCATTCCTAATCGAATACCGCCTCCACGGCCGCGGATTGTTTCTACATACCCGAGCTGGCCGAGACGGTAAATCACTTTCATAAGGTGGTTTTTAGAGATGGAATACGTGTCTGCGATTTCTTTTATGTTAGAAAGTTCTTCGGAAGGTCTGGAAGCCAAAAAAATCAAAACGCGTAAAGAATAATCAGTGTAATTCGTTAATTTCATAGAATGACCTCGAAAAAAGAGATTTTACTTCTGTTACATTTTATCATAAAGGAATTCAAAATGAAAAAAAAGGAATTTGCCCCTCAAACTCAAAAAAACGTGCGCTCCTTCTGAGCACACGTTTTTTTTGAATTAAGACATCGGCGGCTTACGATCGTCAGAAGCCGATTGATGTTTTTCAATTTTGCGATCCAATTTCGCGAGATAACGGGAGGCAAACTCTTTTCCCCCAAGACCGAATGAAAGTCCGAAGGCAAGTGCAAAACCGCCCAGAATGAGAATAAACGCGGCATTTACGATCGTATCGGCGACGCCGAGCTGATCTAGCGCCATAAAGATTGAGAGAGTGATAATTGTATATTTCGCAAGCGGCGCCAGGAATCTGAATTCTTTTCCGCTCAGCATGCCGACAAGCAGTCTGCTGACGAGCTGTCCGGCCAAAAGCCCGATTCCGAGAATAAATACAGCGGCCAGAACATTAGGCAGGTAAGCGATAATGCCGGTCGCGATGACGACGAGAAATTCGAGATGAACAAGCTGCAGCGCCTCTGCCGTAAAGAGCAGGACGATGATGATCTGCGCAATCATGCCGACCGTCTGAGAAAGCGTAAGTTTCGGGCGCTCCGCCTGTTCAAAGCCCATTTTTCCAAGAAGTGAGTCGAAGCCGGCCCGGTGCAAGAGTCCTGTTACAATGCTGTTTACCCATTTTCCGATCCAGATGCCGGCGATGATCAGCACAATACCGATGATGATGTTAGGAAGCATTGTGAAGACCGTGTTCAGCATTGCGGACGCCGGTTCAGAAATGCCTGCTACATCAAGCCGATCCAGCGCAGAAATGACAACCGGAATGAAAATCAGCACGTAGACAATCGTTCCGATGATTGCCGACAGGCTTGTATCTTTCAGATAAATAGAAAGCCCCATACGTGCGGCAAGTCTTTCCGTGCCGATACTCGCCAGAAAGTTTGTGACAATATCACGGACGAGACGGGCAACAAGCCAGCCGATTAATACAATCAGCGCCGCGGCGAATAATTTTGGTATAAAGGACAAAACGCTTTGGATCATATTTGTAAACGGTTCTGATACTCCGCTGATCTGGAGAGCGGACAAAACGCCCGGCAGGAACAAGAGCAAGACGAAATAAAAAACGATTCGTGAAGCGGCCGTAACGGATCTGCTCATCTCCGCTTCTTCAGAAACCATGGTCCATTTTCTGAGCCAGCCGTGTTCAGCCAGTTTCATGCCCGCTTTTTTGACGAGATAGCTGAAAAGCGAAGCGGCCGCCCAGCCCAACAGCAGAATCAAACCGGCTTTTAAAACGCTCGGCACAGCCGCCGTTATCGCCGACAGCATGCTGACAAAAGGCGAAGCCACGGTTGTCAGATGCAGAATGTTAAAGAATAGAATAAAAACGATAATTAATGCGATAAAATAAATGATTTTACTGATGACTTTTTCCGAGGAATAGCGCGCCGGCTTTTTTTCGGCGAACAGTCTGTCGTCGATTTTTGTTTTTTGGAGGCCTTTGTATACGGCTTTTTCAATGATTTTCGCAATGCCCCAGCCGATAAGCAGGACGAGCAGTGCAATGATCAGATTCGGCAGTTTGCTGAGATACGTGGTAAGCATGTCTGCTGTGTTCAAGTAGAATCGCTCCTTTTTCTTTTTTTTAGGGTGTGGTGTGTGTTTTACCCACTTACATATAAAGCAAACGGGGCGGATGTGCCGAAAGTTTTCAGACGGAAACCCGTCTGTTATTTCATCTTTTGAGAGGAGGGGTCATACATTATAAATAAGTCCAAGTAGGGGGGATTCGGTTGAACGCGGAGGAGACAAAAGGTTTACAGCGGGCAATTGAGGAAATAACCGACATTGCGAAGGGATTCGGCCTTGATTTCTACCCGATGAGATACGAAATTTGCCCGGCTGAGATTATTTATACATTCGGGGCGTACGGCATGCCGACGAGATTCAGCCACTGGAGCTTCGGCAAACAATTCCACAAGATGAAACTCCATTATGATCTCGGTTTGAGCAAAATTTATGAACTTGTCATTAATTCCAACCCTTGCTACGCTTTTTTGCTGGACAGCAATTCGCTGATCCAAAATAAATTAATTGTCGCCCATGTTCTTGCGCATTGTGATTTTTTCAAAAATAACTGCCGCTTTCAAAATACGAACCGGGACATGGTTGAGAGCATGGCGGCTACAGCGGAGCGGATTAAGCATTACGAAAGAATTCACGGGATTAAAGAAGTGGAGTCCTTTTTAGATGCCATTCTGGCGATTCAGGAGCATATCGATCCGTCGCTCGTCAGGCCGAAGCTGCTGTGGAGCGTCGATGATGAGGAGGAGGACGAAGAGGAAACCGCGTCATCGCCGTACGATGATTTATGGGATATGGATAAGCCGAAGCAGATTAAAAAGAAAAAAAGGAAAAAACCGTTCCCGCCCCGGCCGGAAAAAGATATTCTGCTTTTTATCGAAGAGCATTCGCGGGAGCTTGAACCGTGGCAGCGTGATATTTTAACGATGATGAGAGAAGAAATGCTGTATTTCTGGCCGCAGCTGGAAACGAAAATCATGAACGAAGGCTGGGCATCCTATTGGCATCAGCGGATTATCCGAGAGCTTGACCTGACTTCGGATGAAGCGATCGAGTTTGCGAAGCTGAACGCAGGCGTCATTCAGCCGTCAAAAACGGGAATCAATCCGTATTATTTAGGGCTGAAAATTTTTGAAGACATCGAAGAGCGCTACGACAACCCGACAGAAGAAATGAAAAAAACAGGAGTAAAGCCCGGTTCCGGCAGGGAGAAAATGTTTGAGGTCAGGGAAATTGAATCGGATATTTCATTCATCCGCAATTATTTGACGAAAGATCTTGTGCTGCGCGAGGATTTGTATTTATTCCAAAAGCAGGGCAGAGACTATAAAGTGATCGACAAGGAATGGAAGGCTGTGCGCGACCAGCTCGTGAACATGCGGGTGAACGGGGGATTTCCTTATCTGACCGTCAATGACGGAGATTATTTGAAGAATAACGAGCTTTATATTAAACATTGGTATGAGGGAATTGAGCTTGATCTGAAATATTTGGAGAAAGTGCTGCCGTATCTGTACCAGCTGTGGGGCAGGAGCGTGCATATCGAATCAGTTCTCGAAGATAAAGAAGTGATGTTCTCGTATGACGGAAAAGGAGTGCATCGGAGATATCTCTAAAAAAGAAGAAGGGATGCGGGGAAACCCCGCATCCTTTTTTATTTGCCGCTTTTTAAGATGTGAAAGATCTTTTTGGCCTGATCCGTGTTGTTTAAAAGCCCCGCAAATGATTCTTTTCCTGGACCGTATGCGTAAACGGGAACTTCTTCGCCCGTATGATCGCCGGTTGTCCAGCCGCTGTTGGTTTTTGCATTAAAGAGCTTAATGATCGCTTTGTAGGCGCCCTTGTCAGCATCCTGCTTTGCAGCCGTTTCGATCTGTTTGATTTCATCTTTTGACCATTTCAGGTCGGTATAACGCGCAAGCACGGAAGATACGGATTTGCCAGCTTTGATTTGGTCAGCCATAAATGCCGGCGTTTTTTTCGCTGCAAGAACCGGTTCAACATGCCAGTTTTTATCGTTGTTCGCTCCGATTGTCAATCCGCCGGTCGTGTGATCAGCCGTAGCGATGACAAGCGTATGTTTGTCCTTTTTGGCAAATGCGATCGCTGCTTTATACGCTTTTTCAAAATCCTTCATTTCGCTCATTGCGCCGACTATATCGTTGTCATGTCCGGCCCAGTCAATTTGGCTGCCTTCGACCATTAAGAAAAACCCTTTTTTATTCGAGTTCAGTCTGTCGATTGCTGCCGTTGTCATGTCTTCTAATGAAGGGACGGCGTTTGAACGGTCGATCGCTTTGTCGAGTCCGCCATCGGCAAACAGGCCGAGAACCTTTTTATTGCGGTCCTTTTTAAGCTCCTGTTTTGATGTAACATAGCTGTATCCCGCTTTTTTGAAATCCTTCGTTATATTCCGGTCTTTACGGATAAAGTTTGATTTGCCGCCTCCGAGGAGCACATCCACTTTCTGTTGTCCGTTGATGCGGTCATCAAAGTAGCTGCTCGCGATTTCATCCATATTTTTTCTGGATTTGTTATGGGCTCCGAATGCCGCAGGGGTTGCGTGGGCAATCTCTGAAGTCGCGACAAGTCCGGTTGATTTGCCTCTTTGTTTCGCTTCTTCAAGGACGGATTTTACCCGCTTTCCTTTTTTATCGACCCCGATCGCCGCGTTATACGTTTTCACGCCGGTGGCCATTGCCGTGCCGGCCGCCGCGGAATCGGTGATATTGGAATCAGGATCGTCAGGATAAGTCATCATCATGCCGGTAAGATTGGGGTCAAATGCCGTCAGTTTCATGCCGTCAGAAGGCTTTCCTTTGTTAATGACCGAACGGTAGGCGTTCATGTATGGCGCGCCCATTCCGTCTCCGATCATGAAGATGACGTTTCTGATCTCGTTTTTCTCAGGCTGTTTTTTTGCCGCAGCCTGATCAGAGTGCTGAAGCCCCGCACCCGCAATCAGACCGGCTGTCAGCACGGATACGGCTGCCGCCGGCAGAAGTTTTGATCGAACCTGTTTAAATAAACTCATTCTCAAATCGTCCTCCTTTAATCGTGTCTGTACGTCTAATGGTAGGGGATGTTTGTAAAGAGCGCCTGTCCCTCCTGTAAATTTCAGGTGAAACATTGTTAGAAATGTAAATTCCGATGTAAGGTTATGTTTTCTGGAAAAGGTGAAAATCATTCACTTTTTCAAAAAAGACGAGGATTTTTTTGACAAGGGTCAATTTGGAAAATGAATTTCTTTGTTTTTCCAAAAAACGAGGATCACAGGAAAAAAACATGACAAAACGGCTCGTTTTTCGTCACGTTTGAAATCAAATTGAAATATTTAATACCCTTAAAAACTTTTTACAAAAACGAATTAGTAAGAAATTTGTCACGGGAAGTCAAGTCTATTTCTAGTGGAAATTGAACCTTATAATAGAAAACAGATAAAAACTTTAAAAAAGAGACTTATAAAATAGATAGAATCATTCAGGGAGGAAAACATGAAAAAGCAACTTGTTACAGCAACAACGGCAGTGGTTTTAGGGACGACTTTGTTTGCGGGTGCGGCATCTGCGCAAACGATTAAGGTAAAAAAAGGCGATACATTATGGGGACTTTCAAATCAATACGGAACGTCAATTAATTCCATTAAATCTGAGAACAAATTAAAATCGGATATCATTTACATCGGACAGACGCTGTCAATCAACGGTAAATCATCTTCAGGTTCAAGCTCTGGCAGCAATTCATCATCGTCTACATATAAAGTCGTAAAGGGCGACAGCCTTTGGAAAATTGCGAATAAATATAAAATGTCTGTAAACCAATTGAAAAGTTTAAACGGTTTAAAAACAGACCTGATCTGCATCGGACAAGTTCTTAAAGTAAAAGGATCAACTTCCGGTTCAAACTCCGGAACGTCAACGGGATCTTCATCAAATCAGTCTTCATCTAACTATAACGCTGCACAGACGAGCCTGAATGTAAACAAGCTTGTTTCTGATGCGCAATCTTTAATCGGCACGCCGTATGTATGGGGCGGAACAACGACTTCCGGCTTTGACTGCAGCGGATTTATCTGGTACCTGCTGAACAAACAGACGAGTGTCGGAAGAACCAGCACTGCGGGATACTGGAGCTCAATGAAGAGCGTGTCCAGCCCGTCGAAAGGGGACTTCGTCTTCTTTACAACATATCAGGCCGGCCCTTCACACATGGGTGTGTACATCGGAAACAACAAGTTCATCCATGCCGGTTCTGACGGCGTCACAACCAGTGACCTGAATAACAGCTACTGGAAGCCTCGCTACCTGGGCGCGAAAAGATTCTAGCAGCCAGGGAAACCCGTTCATCAGAACGGGTTTTTTTATTTAGACGGGACAGAACTCCATTTGTTTCACCTAAAAATGAAAATGTGATAAAAAATCTAAAAAGGTTTGCTTTTTTTCATTTTCATGTAGTGCGATGGCGTACGCGCCTGCGCTCGGTATCTGGGCGAATTCGCATGGAATTTCAATCATGCTGCCTGCGGCGAGTTCGGCCTTTACAGCTGACAGCGGCAGAAATGAGACACCCAGCCCCTCTTTAATAAACCGTTTCGTAATATGCGTCTGTGTCACCTTCATCGTTCTGACGAAAGGGAATTGTATTCTGACCTGACGGAGCAAATCATCCCAATAGTCAGGATGGTTATGGGTCAGGAGCAGATATTGTCCGAACAGGTCTTTCACTTCAGCCGCCTTCCCTGATGCTGATTTTCGGCCGGGGGGCGCGACGAGCACAACGGGGTCATTGTACAGGGGGCGGCAGGTGAGGGAAGATGATTGCACCTTTAAGCAGCTCAGCCCGATATCGGCTGAGCCGTTTCTGATTTGGGAGGCGATTTCTTCCGACTCGTAGATGGTGACCGTCATTTCAGTCTCTTTATTGTCCGCTGTGTAACGCTTCATGACAGACGGAAGAACGGTGTCGGCGATAAGAGGCGAAACAGCGAGCGTCAGCGTGTGGAAGTAGCCCTGGCGCACCCTGTGCAGCTCCGCCATACTGTTTTCATAATCCTCCAAAAGCCTCATGGCAAACGGCACGTATGCTTTTCCTTCTTCCGTTAATTGTATTTTTCTCCCGCTTCGTTGAAACAGCTTGCAGCTGATTTCTTTCTCTAATAATTTTATGTGAACGGTGACGGTCGGCTGAGATAGAAAAAGCGTTTCCGCCGTTTTTCTGAAATTCTCATATTTTGCTGCGGTAACGAAGGTGTGAAGCCATTTAAAATCCATAGATGCACTCCTCTGATTAAAAGTTTTAATTAATTCCCTTAAAAATATTCATTATTTTTTAAATATTATATTTACTATAATAACAGAAAGAGGATAAGGGGGAATGAAATTGATTTATCGTGGATTGAAAGGAATTACTTGTGCAGAAACGGCTATCAGCCACATTGACGGAGAAAAGGGGCATTTAATATATCGCGGCTATGACGCAAAGGATATCGCGCTGCAATGCAGTTTTGAAGAAGCGGCGTATCTCATTTTAAACGGAACGCTTCCGGATGAGCGGCAATTGCTTGCGTTTCAGGATGAACTTGCAGCTGAGCGCGGGCTTCCGCAGCATCTCATCGGCTTATTGGAAACGCTTCCGGACGAGATGGACGACATGGCGGTGCTGAGAACGGCTATTTCAGGTTTGGGCACAGATTCATTTACATATCCGCCCCAGCAGGAAGAAGCGATTAAACTGATTGCCGTCACACCGACGATCATTGCGTACAGATATCGCCGGAAAAAAGGGCTGAAAGCATTGTCACCTGAAGCACGATACGGCCACGTGGAAAACTATTTGTACATGCTGACCGGGAGGCAGCCGTCCGCAGCTCAGAAGAAAGCGCTTGAGACGTATATGATTCTGGCGATGGAGCACGGGATGAATGCATCGACTTTTTCAGCGAGGGTCACCGTTTCGACTGAATCTGATTTAGTGTCTGCCGTCACTTCCGCACTGGGTACGATGAAAGGGCCGCTGCACGGAGGCGCGCCTTCAGGTGTCACGAAAATGCTTGAAGACATCGGCGAAAAAGAAAACGCAGAAGCCTATTTGACACAGAAGCTTATGAGGGGAGAGCGCCTGATGGGCTTCGGCCACAGAGTGTACAAAACAAAAGACCCTCGGGCAGAAGCGCTGCGCATAAAGGCTGAAGAGGTAGCGGGAAATGATCCGTCGCTTGACTTGGCGCTTTATGTGGAGAAGGAAGCCATCCGCTTATTAGAGCAATATAAGCCGGGACGGAAGCTGTATACAAATGTGGAATTTTACGCAGCGGCTGTGATGCAGGCCATTGATGTCGATAATGAGTTGTTTACGCCGACTTTTTCAGCAAGCCGAATGACGGGCTGGTGCGCCCATGTACTTGAACAGTCCGCTGACAATATGATTTTCAGGCCGTCTGCGAAATACACCGGTACCTTACCCGAAACGGCTCAGCCGCTTTAAGCCCGGCATATTTATCCGTTTAGCTCTCCGCACTGCGTGGTATCGTCTCAGTAATACCAATTGCAGGAGTGTGAGAATATGAATCCGATGGACAGACAAACGGAAGGACAAAAACCGCAGGTGCAAAACCGCCAGCCCGGCATTGAGTCGGAAATGGACCCGAAGCCCCTTCTGGAAGATCCGGATGTAAAAGGGTCGGACAGATTAAAAGGAAAAGTCGCCGTCATCACGGGCGGAGACAGCGGCATCGGCGCGGCGGCTGCGATCGCTTACGCGAAGGAGGGAGCGGATCTTGCCATCCTGTATCTTGACGAACATGCCGATGCCGAGAGAACGAAAAAGCGCGCGGAAGAATGCCAGGCCGAATGCCTGTTAATTCCGGGAGACGTCGGTGATGAAGCGCATTGTCAGAAGGCAGTCCGGCAAGTCTTAGATCACTACGGGAAAATTGATATTCTTGTTAATAATGCGGCTGAGCAGCATCCGCAAAGCGGGATCCTTGATATTACGGCTGAACAGCTGGAGAAGACATTCCGCACAAACATGTTTTCCATGTTTCATATGACAAAAGCTGTGCTTCCTCATCTGAAAAGAGGGAGCGCCATCATTAATACAACGTCTATTACCGCTTATCAGGGCGATACATCATTGATCGACTATTCGTGCACGAAAGGCGGCATCGTTTCCTTTACACGTTCGATGGCGATGTCATTGGCCGATCAGGGGATCAGGGTTAATGCAGTGGCGCCGGGCCCGATCTGGACCGCTCTGATTCCCGCGACATTTACTGAAGAAAAGGTAGAAAACCACGGTCTGGACACCCCGATGGGACGGCCGGGACAGCCGGCGGAACACGCCGGAGCTTACGTGCTTTTGGCTTCAGACGAATCTTCCTATATGACAGGTCAAACCATTCACGTAAATGGCGGAAGATTTATTTCCACATAATCCGTAAGCCTTATCCCGCACTGCTAAAAGGTGCGGGATTTTTATTTGAACATACATATTAATATCATGCGGCAGCTGTCAGTCAAATCGTGAACTCAAAGATTGTAATACATGAGAACCCGCTGTATGAAGGGACGTTATGGGTTCCGTTTTGCTTTAAGAAATCATAAAAATAATATATAGAATTTTCAAAAAGTTATTTTCATTTTTATATGTTTCGTTATAATATGGTATAGGAGAAAGGAATGATGTGCTGAAATATTTCATGCGAAAAATAAGAATTTAGTCATTACATCCATTGTTATCTGAATATTCTAACATAAGAGATTGATATACAAGGAGTGAAGCAGATGAAGGGGAGCATATTCAGAAAGAAAAGCATTCAGGAACTGCTTGCCGCAACCGGCGGCGAAAAGTCGCTGAAAAGGGAGCTAGGAGCCTTTGATCTGACCCTGCTGGGGATAGGGGCTATCATCGGAACGGGAATTTTTGTTTTAACCGGAACAGGCGCGGTCACGGCGGGACCGGGGCTGACCATTTCATTTGTTATAGCCGCTCTTGCGTGTTTATTCGCGGCTTTGTCATATGCTGAATTTGCTTCAAGCGTGCCGGTTTCAGGTTCCGTCTATACATTTACTTATGCGACATTGGGCGAACTTCTCGCTTTTATCATCGGATGGGATTTAATATTGGAATATATGCTCGCCGTCAGCGCGGTTTCGGTCGGCTGGTCCGGCTATTTTCAATCATTTTTGGCTGGCTTCGGCATTCATCTTCCGGCCGCATTAACGGCCGCGCCGGGATCAATTAAAGGCACGGTCACATTCTTTAATCTTCCCGCATTTGTTATTGTGCTTGCGATTACATTTATCCTCTACTTAGGCATTAAAGAATCAAAGCGGGTCAATAATATTATGGTAATTCTGAAAATTCTGGTTGTTTTATTGTTTATCGCCGTTGCGGCCGTATATGTCAAACCGCACAACTGGCAGCCGTTTATGCCGATGGGGTTCGGCGGTGTTTTCAGTGCCGCGGCGCTCGTTTTCTTCTCCTTTATCGGTTTTGACGCCGTCTCTTCCGCCGCTGAAGAAACGAAAAATCCGGCGAAGGATCTGCCGAAAGGAATTATTTTTTCATTAATCGTCTGCACCGTGCTGTATGTGACCGTATCGGCGATTATGACGGGTGTCGTACCGTTTGCCCGCTTTGAAGGCGTCGATCACCCGGTTTCTCTCGTCCTGCAGATGGCCGGGCAGAACTGGGTGGCGGGCATTATTGATATCGGCGCGGTGCTGGGAATGACAACGGTGATGCTCGTCATGCTGTACGGCCAGACGAGGGTGATGTTTGCCATGTCCCGTGACGGTTTAGTGCCGGGTGCGCTTTCGAAAGTCCATCCGAAGCATAAAACGCCGCATGTGGTGACATGGGTGTTCGGTATTCTGTCGGCATTGCTCGGCTCGCTCGTCCCGCTTGATGAACTGGCGAAGCTGGTGAACATCGGCACGCTTGCCGCGTTTGTCCTGATTTCCGTGGCGGTTATCGTGCTGAGAAAGAAACAGCCCGATCTGCCGAGAGCGTTTAAATGCCCGGGAGTTCCCTTTATTCCGGCATTGTCCATTCTGTTCTGCGTGTTTTTAATAATTAACCTTGGCGCCGCCACCATACTTCGTTTCTTTATCTGGCTGATCATCGGTTTGGTGATTTATTTCTTATATTCGAGAAAGCATTCAAAATTAAACGGGGATTTGTAAGGAGCGGCATCAGCCGCTTCTTTTATTTTTCAGAAGAGTGAAACATATTGAAATGGGCTTAAGTTATCGCAGCGAATAAGGGATAATATAGGGCGGAAGGGAAGTGGAAAGTCGTGTCTGACCAAAAAAGGGTTCAATGGGCCTCAAAAATAGGATTTATTATGGCCGCTGCCGGTTCGGCGATCGGCCTGGGAGCCATTTGGAAGTTCCCTTACGTAGCGGGTACGAACGGAGGAGGCGCTTTTTTTCTTGTCTTCGTCCTCTTTACCGTACTTTTAGGCTATCCGCTTTTGCTCGGTGAATTTATTTTCGGAAGACGGGGCCAGACAAATGCGATTGATGCCTACAAACAAGCCGCGCCAAAGTCGGTATGGCACCTCACGGGTTATGTGGGTGTGGCGGCCTGTTTTTTAGTTTTGTCTTTTTACAGTGTTGTCGGCGGATGGATTTTGCTCTATGTGCTGAAAGCCGTTACCGGTTCTTTATCAGGACTCACTCAGGAGCAGTACGGTACGGTGTTCGGTACGGTCATTGAAAATCCGATCCAGACTCTCGCCGCGCAGCTGGTATTTATGATCATGACGGTTGCGGTCGTCGCAAAAGGCGTGCAGAAAGGGATTGAACGTGTCAGTGCGGTGCTGATGCCGATTTTATTCGTGCTGTTTCTGTTGCTTGTGCTGCGCTCTGTCACGCTTGATCATGCCGTTGAGGGGATTAAATTTTTACTGGTTCCGCATTTTGAAGATTTGACGCCGGAATCCATCCTCTATGCTTTGGGACAGGCGTTTTTTACATTAACGCTCGGCGTTTCGGTCATGGTGACGTACAGTTCGTATCTGCCGAAGACCCAAAACCTCCCGGGCTCGGCAGGTTCAATTGTTATCATGAATGTGCTCGTCACGCTGTTTGCGGGACTGGCCATTTTTCCGGCGGTTTTTTCGTTCGGATTTAAACCGGATGAAGGACCGACATTGCTGTTTACCGTGCTGCCGGCTGTTTTTGACCGGCTGCCGTTCGGCTCGCTGTTTTTTATCAGCTTTCTCGCAGTCTTTTTCTTTGCCGCGCTGACTTCGGCCTTTTCTATGGTGGAAATTATCGTGGCGACTGTGGGGAAAGGGGATGAAACGAAAAGAAAGAAGCTGTCCTGGACAAGCGGTCTGCTCATTTTCTTAGTCGGAATTCCGTCCTGTTTATCATACGGTGTTCTCAGTGATGTTCATTTGTTCGGAAAAACGTTTTTTGATCTTGCGGATTTCACCGTCAGCAATGTGCTGATTCCGCTCGGCGCCTTATTAATATCAATCTTTATTCCGCTGAAAATACCGAAGCAGGAGCTGTTTGCCGAGATGAAAAGCGGCTCCGCCATCGGCTACCGTTTCTTTCAGCTGTGGTATTTCCTTCTGAAATATCTTGTGCCGCTGGCTATCATTGTCGTATTGCTGCATTTAACCGGCGTTCTTTCATTTTAAAAAAACAGGCCCCGTAAAAGGGCCTGTTTTTATTTTATGCTTAAAAACCGAATTGCAGATTCGTATCAACCGCAACGATCGTATATACGCAGACAATGACGAACAGATTGAGTATGACACCGAGCAGTCCCGGTCCGGTCCGTCCTTTTTTAATAAACAGCTCAATGATGCCGAACGGCACGGCGGCCATCGCAAACGGCAGCATCTGATAAGAATAGAATGTCACATTGCTGATGATCGCCACATTCAAAAGCAGCAGCGACAAAATCGCGGTACCGACCGATATCCAGCCGAAAACATTATGCTCTTTAAAGATTCTTACCAATTCCATAATTCCACCTCACCGATGTTTGCTGCTTTGACTGTTTTGTTTTTCAGCAGACGTTCGATTTCTTTTGTCGGCCCCGTCACGACAGAGCCGTATACGTTCATTCCGTGATGTTCAACATAGTCGATTCTGCTGCTCAGTTTCATGTCTTTGCGTTTCGATATCACCTGCGCCCATTTTTTATGATGGGACATAAATTCAAGGGCGCTGATAAATTGTTCTCGGTCTGTCTGTCCCTGCGCTTCGAAAGAGGGAGCCAGCTTAGAATCTTTCCCGGGAAATCCTAACGGATCGGCATAAGGACTGTCTTTCAGGTTTTTCTCCGTTTCGATCGCGTTCCATAAAAACTTCACATCGTATTTTTTAAAAGTTGAATATACTTGAGAAGAAGGATAGGCCCGGTCATAAGAAAGATAGACCTCCGCCACGCTTCCTTCAGGCAATTTTTTTAATGTCTGTCCGGCTTTGTCAATCGTGCGTTCCTTTAAGCCGGAAGGATGGGCGAAATAATGCTTTGCCTGTGCCGCGTCTAGATCATAGTAGTTAACGGCAGGCGATTTGACTGTATCTAAAAACATTTCAATCCGTTCTCCGCCGACGGATTTCGTTTTTGTGCCAATCTGCTTTTGCAGCGGAAATTCCGTATTCATTCCAAACAGTTTCACCTGGCTTTTCAGTCCGGAGGTATCGACGAGGACGTTCGGCATTGTGGTCGCCACTGTCACGGCCGCGGTTTCCATTAATTGATTGCCTGTGCTTTCTTTTCCTCCCAAACCGTAATAGAGGTAGCTTCCCAAAGTACAAAGCGGCAAAATCATCAAAGTGGAAATGACGGCGAGAACTGAAATCCGCAAATACGATTTGCGTTTTCCGTATGATAAAATAGCCTTCTGTTTTTCCGGGCTGATGCCGACGTCCCATTCCCGGTCGTCCTGCATTTCACTTTCAATCAATTCCTGATAGACTTCCAGCTTTTCCAGCTCTTCTTCAAAGGCGGCCATTTCCCGGTCGCTCATTTCTCCATTTTTGTATTGGTAAAAACGCTTTTTAAATTCTTCATTCATCATTAACACCTCTATTATAAAGTGCTTTCAGCCGCTGTCTGGCACGAAATAAAACACTTTTAAAATTAGCCTCTGAAATATTCATAATATGGGATGCTTCTTTGTAATTCAGTTCTTTTAAATAATACAGTGTTAAGGCCTCCCGATAATTGTCGGGAAGTTCGGACATATACCCTGTCAGCACTTCCTTGATTTCAATCTGATGAGCCGGGCTTTGAACAGCCGTCTGAAAAAGGCTCCCAATTAAGTCATCGGAAATGGTCACTTCCTTTTTATGTTTTCTGACATAATCTATAAACGCATTTCTCGCCACTTGAAAAAGCCATGGCTTTACTTTGCTGTGGTCGTAGGAGTGAATGTGTATGTATGCCCTCATAAAGGTTTCCTGCAGCAAATCTTCAGCGAGATGCTTGTCTTTTGTCATGGAGAGCAGGAACCGGTAAACATCATTCATATACATTTGGTAAATTTCATCGATCGTCACTGCCTTTTCTCCCCTCTATGTTATACACGCATAAGAAAGGTTTAAAGTTGCACGTTCCATGCAAACGGCTTAAATTCATTTTCACCTAATCAAACACCATTTCTTTATAGTACCCAAAATCCGTCATAAAAGATAGGGATCGGCAAAGGAAAAATATAATTATTAGTACCAGGTAATAAAAAATATTGTTATAATAGAGGGAGAACACTTTTGATCATTACAACAAAGGAAGTGCGTTATGTATAAGTTTTGTGCAAATGCCATAAAAGCCATTCTTTCCCTGCGCGGGGGAGTGAAAGTGTACAACAAGGAGAATCTTCCGTCTGATAAAGGATTCGTTATTGCGTGCACGCATGCGGGCTGGGTGGACGTCCTCACGCTCGGTGTCGGAATATTGCCTCATCAGATTCATTATATGGCCAAAAAAGAACTGTTTCAGAAAAAGTGGATCGGGGGTTTTTTGAAGAAGATTCACGCATTCCCGGTTGATCGTGAAAATCCGGGTCCGAGCAGCATTAAAACGCCGATTAAGCTTCTGAAGGAAGGACAGATTGTCGGGATCTTTCCGAGCGGCACGAGAACATCAGAAGACGTCCCGCTGAAAAGAGGAGCCGTGACCATCGCCCAAATGGGGAAAGCGCCGCTCGTTCCGGCCGCATACAGAGGCCCGTCTTCGGGTAAAGAGCTGTTTAAAAAGGGAAAAATGCGGCTCATCATCGGCGAGCCGATTTTTTTGGAGGACTTTTCTGATTTTGCGCCGAAGGAGAGGCTTGCGGCCATGACAGAAGAGCTGAATGCCAGAATTAAAGAGCTTGAGAAAAAACTTGATCAAATGTAAACAAAAAAAGCTTGCCGTCTGTATCAGACGCGCAAGCTTTTTTATTATGCTTCTTTTTGTTCAGCGGTTTCCAGCAGTTCATCAAACGCCAGTTTTTTTACTTCGATATATGCGACGTGGTGGCCTTCAATTTCATTAATGATAAATTCGCAGCCTTCTTCGATAATCGAATCGTATTGTTCAACATCGTATTTCTGGGTAAGGAACCAGCCGCCGATGGTGTCGACCTCGTCATTTTCTAAATGGATGCCGAGCAACTCGTTCACTTGATCAATCAGAACCTTACCGTCCAGCATGTAATGGCCGTCGCCGAGTTTGCGGATTTCGTTGATTTCATCTATATCAAATTCATCGCGGATTTCCCCGACGATTTCTTCGATAATGTCTTCAACGGTGACAAGCCCCGCGGTTCCGCCGTATTCGTCCGACAGAATCGCCATATGAACCCGTTCCTTCTGCATTTTCACAAGCAGGTCGTGAATCGGTGCCGACTCAATCACATGGATGATCGGATTGACAAAATCGGTGATCGGCGAGTCGACTGATACTTCGCCGCTGATGCAGGCGGTCAGCACTTCTTTAATGTTAATGACGCCGATAATATTGTCTTTGTCACCCTCTTCGACAGGGTAGCGTGTATATTTTTCAATCTGAATGATCTCCATCATTTCAGAGATTTTGATATCATGCGGCAGACTGACGATTTCCGTACGCGGAATCATAATTTCTTTTGCGAGTCTGTCGTCAAATTCAAAGATTTTGTTCACATATTTAAATTCAGACTGGTTGATTTCACCGCTTTTATAGCTTTCCGATAAAATGATGCGCAGCTCTTCTTCCGAATGGGCAAGCTCATTTTCAGACACCGTCTCCAGACCGAACATCTTCGTTAAAAGACGGGCGGAGTTGTTCAGAAGCCATATAAACGGGAACATGATGCGGTAAAACCAAATGAGCGGCTTCGAAAACAGCATCGAAACGGCTTCCGCTTTTTGGATGGCGACTGTTTTCGGCGCTAATTCTCCGACGACCACGTGTAAAAACGTAATGATCGCGTAGGCGAGAATAAATGAAATAATGTGCGATAGTGAGCTTGGTACGTTTATTTTTGTGAAAAGCGGATGAAGCAAGCGTTCAATCGTTGATTCGCCTAAGACACCAAGACCAATGGAAGTCAATGTTATGCCGAGCTGGCACGCCGATAAATACTCATCTAAATGCGTGGTCACTTTTTTGACACCGATTGCGGCTTTATTTCCTTCTGCTATAAGCTGGTCAACCCGTGAGCCTCTGATTCTGATTATCGCAAACTCAGATGCTACGAAAAATGCCGTCAGCGCGATTAAAACCGCGACTAAAATCAAATTCACAATGTCCAATTAGAACCTTCACTCCTTTTGGGAAGATGAAGGTAACACCTCCTGTTAGTAAGATAATGGTTTAACTTAACAGCAGCATAAATGATTGAAGCACTGCAAGCTTTTCAGGAGCCAGCCTTTTTTTCAGCTGGGCGCGCTCCTCTGGTTCAAGCTTTTCAAACCGATGCAGGATCCCGGAGATGTTTTGATTCATATGATCAATTTCCGATGCCAGATTTCCAATATCGTCAGGCAAGGCTGAAGAGGGAAACTGGTTTTCCAGTCGGTCTTTTATATCAGACAGGGCCAATCGCTGCTTTTTACAAGCGACTATAAACTGTAATCGATTGAGTGCAAGTGTATCGTAGTAACGGTAGTTCGAGCAAGATCTGTCAGGCTTCAAAAGCCCGAGGTTTGTATAGTAATCCACCGTGCGTTTCGTTACACCGGCAAGCTCTGCTAATTCACTGATGCGATAAGTCTCAGCCCCATCTAAATCCCTCCCCAACCATCACGTTATAGTTATGAGAATAGTTTAATATATGAAGGGGAGTTTGCACAAGTTTATTGTTTTCCGTCTTTCCTCTGAAACGGGGGGCAGGCTTCCGGAAAAAGCGTTGACTGCGCCATGTAAATCTTTCATAATCATTGTAAATAGAAACGGAAGAAAAAGACAGAAGGGACAGATGACAGTGGCCGGTTTATCACGGGAAGTGACAGAAAATCTGGAGAAAGGCTCTTGGATACGAAAACTATTTGATGAAGGCGCGCGGCTGAAAAAAGAATTCGGCGCCGATAAGGTGTTTGACTTTTCAATAGGAAATCCGGTTGCGGAGCCGCCAGAAACATTTAAAAAGGCGCTTTGCGAAGCGGCTGAAACAGGTAGGCACGGATACATACAAAACCAGGGGCTTCCGGAGGCGAGAGAGAAGGTTGCAGGCTTTTTGTCAGAGCGGTTTCAGACCGAGATTTCTGCCAGGCATACAGTCATGACGGTCGGGGCAGGCGGAGCGCTGAATGTTGCGCTGAAGAGCATCCTGAACCCGGGGGAAGAAGTCATCCTTCTTTCACCTTATTTCGCGGAATATAAAGCGTATGTTGAAAATTACCGCGGCAGCCCCGTCATCTGCCCGCTGACTGACTCATTTGAGATTGATATTGAAGCGGTGAGAGAAGCGATCACTCCCCGTACGAAAGGACTGATCGTCAATACGCCGCATAACCCGACGGGGACTGTGCTGAACCAGAAAAATCTTAATGATTTGGGCGCCTTATTAAAAGAAGCCGAGGAGCGGAACGGGCAAAGCATCTTCATTTTGTTTGATGAACCGTACAGCCAGCTGATCTACGGAGAAGAACAGGCGAATCCGTTTCAGGCGTATCACCGCGTTATTTTAGTCAGTTCGTTCAGTAAAGATCTCGGCATTGCGGGGGAAAGGCTCGGGTATATCGCAACAGACGCCCAAATACCTGAGCGCGGCCTTCTGACGGATGCGCTCGTTTTCTGCAACCGGACGCTCGGCTTTGTGAATGCACCGGTCATGATGCAGCGCGCAATAGCGAAAATGGACGATCTTTCGATTGACGCCGAACCTTATCGAAAGCGGAGAGATCTTATGGTGGACATCCTCACAGAAGCCGGCTTTGAATTTGAAATGCCGAAAGGAGGCTTTTTCGTCTTTCCAAAATCACCGATTGAAGACGAGGTGGCTTTCTGCATGCATGCCGCACAGAAATATAAACTATTGATCGTACCCGGCAGCGGATTTGGAAAAAGCGGCTATTTCCGATTATCTTTCAGCGTGCCTTCAGAACAGATCAGACAGTCGCGGGACATTTTCAAAGCACTGTATCAAGATTTTTCTTCATAGCTTCCAATACATAAAGATGGGAGAACGGTCAAATGTCGAGGAGAAATGATGGCACGTCAGACATCAGCATTACAGGAATCGGGGTCTTAACCGCGGTCGGACAAGGCAAGGAGGCGTTTCTTGATGCGCTTATGGATGGGCGGCACGCCTTCGATGTGATGAAACGCCCCGGCCGGCAGAAAGGCAGTTCGTTTATCGGCGCGGAGCTTAGCGGATTAACGCCGCCTGATGCGCTGTCGAAGCGCTTGTACCGAAGGGCCGCATTATCAGGAAAGGCGGCGCTTATCGCTTTATATGAGGCATGGCATGACGCTCAATTAGACGGCGCTGATCACAGCCGCACCGGTCTGATCATCGGCGGTTCAAATACGACGCAGCGCGAACTGATGCAGGTCTTTGAGAAAAACGGTGAAATGCCGCAATTTGTGAATCCGACGTACGGGCTTTCTTTTATGGATAGTGATTTGTCGGGGCTTTGTACGGAGCAATTCGGGATAAAAGGGCCGGCCTTTACGGTCGGCGGCGCGTCGGCAAGCGGTCAGGCGGCGGTTATCCAGGCCGCTCAAGGAATCAATGGCGGCCTGTTTGACCGCTGTATCGTGATCGGGGCGCTGGCCGATCTGTCGTATATGGAGTGTCACGCTCTCCGCTCACTGGGAGCAATGGGCACCGATACATACGCTGAACGTCCTGAAGCCGCTTGCCGCCCGTTTGACCGGCATACGGACGGGTTTATATTCGGAGAAGCGTGCGGGGCGATCGTGCTGGAACGCGCTGAATCTGCCGAACAGAGGGGCGCGCGTTCATGGGCCGGCTTAAAGGGCTGGGGCATGGCTTCCGATGCGAACCGCAATCCGAATCCTTCAGCAGAGGGTGAAATGACGGTGATCCGCCAGGCACTGGAGCGGGCCGGTCTTTCAGCGAAAGAGATCGATTACATCAATCCGCACGGCACCGGTTCGCCGATCGGAGATAAGACTGAATGCCGGGCGCTTTCTGAAAGCGGTCTGTCGCACGCACGGATTAATGCGACAAAATCGATTACAGGTCACGGCCTGAGTGCGGCCGGAACGGTAGAAATCATTGCGGCGCTCCTGCAAATGCGGGAATCCAAGCTTCATCCGACCAGAAACTTAACGGAGCCGATCGACGGCGCATTCCAGTGGGTGACGGACGAACCGATCGCCCATACCGTACACCATGCGCTAAGCTTAAGCATGGGATTCGGAGGGATTAATACGGCGCTTTGTTTAGAAAATCATTTCCGAAGCAGATAACGGCAGTCTTCTTTTTTGAAGGCTGTTTTTTTATATGATAAAAAAATCTGAAAATGAAGAAAGAATTGAGTTGTGATACAATAAAATATACAAATTATAATCATGCTTTGACTTAGGAGGTGGCAGGATGGGGCCCTCTGCATAGTCAATCACCCATTTCGTTCCTCTCGCTTAAGAAAAAATGATGAAATCAGGAGGTGACGTCCTTATCCTTCAATCAGGGATAAGGTGAAATGGACGATATTGACAGTTTGATTTTAATCGGTGTGCTCATTGCGTTAACGGCGTTTTTCGTGGCGAGTGAATTTGCGATCGTCAGAGTGAGGAGATCCAGAATCGATCAGCTCATCCTAGAAGGGAACAGACGGGCAGTGCTTGCAAAGCGTATCATTACGGATCTTGATGAGTATTTATCCGCCTCGCAGCTCGGCATTACACTGACATCCATCGGGCTCGGGGTGCTGGGAGAGCCAGCATTTGAGCGGATGCTTCATCCTGTGTTTCGGGGTATGGGACTGCCGGATTCTGCTGAGCATGTGATTGCTTTTGCCGCGGCGTACGGGCTGATTACATTTTTACATGTCGTCGTCGGTGAGCTTGCGCCTAAAACGGTTGCCATTCAAAAAGCGGAAAAGCTGACGTTATGGATTGCAGGGCCGCTTCGGTTATTTTACGTGTTCATGTTCCCGTTTATTTGGGTGCTGAACGGCTCCGCGAGAATTTTGACCGGTTTGGCCGGATTAAAGCCGGTATCTGAGCATGAAGGCTCCCACTCTGAAGAAGAGCTGCGGATCCTGCTGTCAGAAAGTTTAAAAAACGGAGAAATCAATCCGTCTGAATATACATTTGTGAATAAAATTTTTGAGTTTGATAATCGGATCGCCAGGGAAATCATGATTCCGAGAAAAGAAATCGCCGCTGTTTCAACTGATATGTCAGTGCCGGAAATGCTTGATATGATGCTGAAAGATAAATATACGCGCTGGCCCGTAACGGACGGGGACAAAGACAGCGTTATCGGCATGATCAATACGAAGCATCTCTTTTCAGATCTGCTGTTTATGACAGAAGATGAAAAAGCGGAAGTATCCATCGCCTCTTACGTCCGTCCGGTCATTGAAGTCATCGAGACGATTCCGATACACGATCTTCTGATAAAAATGCAGAGAGAGCGTATTCATCTGGCGATATTATCTGATGAATACGGCGGAACGTCCGGTCTTGTGACGACCGAAGACATCCTTGAAGAAATCGTCGGCGATATCAGAGACGAATTTGATGAAGACGAACAGCCGCTGATTCAAAAGCTGTCCGAACGCCATTATGTGCTGGACGGAAAGGTTCGCATCGATCAGGTAAATCATCTGCTCGGCGCAGGGATTGAAGAGGAAGTCGACACGATCGGCGGGCTTGTGCTGAAGCGGAATATTGATATCTGTTCGGGTGAGTCGATACAGATCGGGGGATACACTGTCCTCGTATTAGAAATGGACGGCCGGTTTATTAAACGTCTTGAAGTAAAAGAAGAACAGGGCCGCGCTGGCGGTCAGGAAACAATAAACCGCCCCCTGCCCGTGCCTGAAGCGGTCATGCTTCATAACGCAACCTTGAGCGAAAAATAAGCTCAAGGTTTTTTTAAATGGATATGATAATGAGGCCGCACCAGAACGCCAAAAGGCTTCCGGCTGCTGAAACTGCGATATAGAGCAGGCTTTCCTTTATGCGATTGTTCATCATCAGCTGCACGGCTTCAATACTGAAGGTGGAAAAGGTCGTAAACGCACCGAAAAAACCTGTCGCGATGATGATACCGGCGGAAGGATTATCCAGACCCAGTCCGGTGAACATGCCGAGACCGAAAGAGCCGAGCAGGTTGACCGCAGCCATTCCAAGCGGAATCGGAAAACCTTTTGTCCTTTCTGAAATGGTTTGACCCAGCAGAAAACGCAATACCGCTCCGATTCCCGCTGCGATAAGCATCAAAACAATCGTCATGACGTTTCATGCCCCTTTCCCGCTGAACGGAGAGCAATCCGCCGTCCGCAGAAAATGCCGGCATACGCAAGGGCAAGGCCGGCGAATAATGTCGCGGCAGCATAACAAAAAGCAGCTGCGGGAGACGATTGCAGCAAAAAGACGGTTTCTTTTGCGAAGGTTGACATCGTCGTGAAACCTCCGCAAAAACCGGTTCCGAAAAAGGCGGTTAGAAGAGGGCGCTTTGCCCGAATGACAAAATAACCCGTGATAAGACCAAGTAAAAGGCTTCCCGCCGCGTTTTCGAGGAAAGTAGCCGCGGGGAAAGAACTGCTGTGAATGTGCGTGCTCAATTCAAAGCGGAGCAAAGCGCCAAGCGCCCCTCCGATAAAAATTGCGATGTATTGTTTCATATCAGCCATCCTTAGAAATAAAATCCGGAAAATCAGTTACAATGCCGTCAACTGCCATCATTTGCAGCTTTTCGGCCGTCTTTTTGTTTCTGACCGTCCATGCAAATACTTTCAGGCCGTGTCTGTGGGCGGTGGAAATCAAGAACCGATTCAGGCGGGTGTATTTAATATTGACATAATTTGCGGCTGATTTGTAGGCGGTCAGCTGGCTTTTGGAAAACATCCCAAAGCTGGGCCTGGCAATGATCGCAGTCGGAACGGACGGATACATGTCATGAAAGATCTGAATCGACTTGAGGCTGAAAGATTGAACGATATGATAAATGGAAAAGGAAAACTTGCTTAACAGCTGGCCGACTGCTTTTTCAAGACCGACTTGAGAAGCGTGCCCTTTTAGTTCAATTAAAAATCCGATTTTAGAATGATAGCGCTTCAAGACCTCTTCGAGCAGGGGAATCCGCTCTCCTTTAAACTCAGCTCCGTACCAGCTTCCGGCGTCCAAAGACTGCAGCTGCTTCAGCGTGTAATCTTTTACAAAACCGGAGCCGTCCGTTGTCCTGTCGACTCTGTCATCATGAATGACGACAATGTGTCCGTCTTTTGTGAGCTGGACGTCAAGCTCAATGAAATCAGCGTTCAATTCGGCCGCGATATCAAATGCCGCAAATGTATTTTCGGGCGCATTACCGGATGCGCCGCGATGGGCGATGGTATACAAGCTTGTCAGCTCCCCTCAAGGGCATTTCTGTTATTATATCAAATTCATATATGCACAGCGATTCAAACTGGTGAATGTGCGAAAGAGGATTTTTTTGGAATGAAGATAGTGCTTTTTTCGGTTTACAATCCGCAGTGGTGATTTATAATGGCAAAAAGGAGGCGAGATCATGGGAAAAGGGAGATTGAAAGTGGAAGAAAGAATTAAAGCCGAAACCGATGCTGAAATTCAAAAAGCGACTCTCCTGAAACAGACACAATCGAAGAAGAAATAGTGCCTGCCCCTGTTGTATCTGGCTGAAAGATGAACGAATTTTGTGAAAACCCCGGCTGTGTTCTGCTGCCGGGGTTTTTAGGCTGCCTGAAGACATTAAAAGAAGCTGATGTCCGAATGTTTTAGTATAATGGATTTTCGACAAGACAAAGGAGCATATGCCATGATGACACATTTTCAGAGCTTTTTTACTCTTGACCATATTTCACAGATCGGTATCAGCATTGGAATTTTAGCGGCTTTTCTCATTTTGAGAAAGCTGTTTGTCAAATACTTTTTTCAGCTTGTTTATAAATTGGCGAACAAACCGAAAACCGACATATTCAAACAGATTGCCATCGCGTTTGACAAGCCGGCCAGATGGTTTTTCGTGGCGCTGGGGCTGTTTTTGGCGATTGAGTATTCGCCGTTTTTAGACGGGCAGATGGACATTGTCAAAAAAATGTACCGCTCTCTGATCGTGGCGCTGATCGCCTGGGGGCTTTGCAATCTGACATCCGCGTCTTCCTTTTTATTTCATAAAGTCAATCAGCGCTTTGAGCTTGATATGGATGACATTTTGGCGCCGTTTTTATCCAAGGTGCTGCGCTTTGTCATTCTCGCGCTCAGCGTCAGTGTAATCGCGCAGGAATTTAATTATGATGTAAACGGGTTCGTGGCCGGACTCGGACTTGGCGGGCTGGCCTTCGCACTTGCGGCTAAAGATACGATCAGCAATTTTTTCGGCGGCATCATCATTATTACGGAGAAGCCGTTTACGATCGGCGACTGGGTCGAGACGTCGTCTGTGACGGGGGGCGTAGAAGATATTACATTCAGAAGCACAAGGTTCCGCACGGCGCAGGGGGCGCTTGTCACCGTGCCCAATTCAACGCTGTCCATGGAAGCCATCACAAACTGGACGAGAATGACGAAGCGCCAGGTTACGTTTTCCGTTCGTGTCTCTTATGCGACGCCGATTGACCGTTTAGATCGGTGCATCATCAGGCTCAGAGAAATGCTGCGTGAACATGAAGGCGTACATGATGATACGATTATGGTTCATTTTGACGTGTTTGCAGACAGCTATTACAATCTGTTTTTTAACTTCTACACAAAGACCATCGTCTGGGCGGAAAGCCTGGATGTGCGGCAGGATATCAACCGCCGGATTATAGATCTTTTTGCTGAGGAAGGCGTGGAATTCGCCTATCCGGGCCAAACGGTTTTTGTGAAACAGAAAAATCAGGATGAACCGGTTCAAGTCAATGGTCATTCCGGAGAAAAAGAACGGGCATAACAGGCGCCGTTCTTTTTTCATGATATGATAAAAAGAAAAAGGCGGTGGAAGAGTGGAAGCGTTTATGACATTGATCAATCAGGCTGAACGTATCATGGTGCTGACGGGAGCGGGCATGAGCACGGAATCCGGCATTCCTGATTTTCGTTCGGCAGGCGGGATATGGACCGAAGACACCTCCAGAATGGAAGCGATGAGCAGGGAATACTTTGAACGCCGTCCGCGCGACTTCTGGCCTAAATTCAAACAGCTGTTTCAGATGAAAATGAGCGGAAGTTATGAACCGAATGCCGGCCATAAGTATTTGGCGGATCTTGAAAAGCGGGGAAAACAGGTAGACATTTTCACGCAGAATATTGACGGGCTTCATAGGAAAGCGGGAAGCAGCAGTGTCTATGAGCTTCACGGTTCAATTCAGACCGCCGTATGCCCCCGCTGCGGAGCGCGCTACGGGCTTTCACATCTGCTGAAGGAAGAAGTGCCGGAATGTACGGCGGAAACCGGAGATCATGAGGTATGCGGCGCTGTATTAAAGACGGATGTCGTCCTGTTCGGCGATCTTGTTCAGCATTTTGAAACCCTTTATGAAAAGCTTGATAAAGCCGATCTTCTTCTTGTGATCGGCACTTCGCTTGAGGTGGCGCCGGCAAGGTTTGTCCCTGAGGATGCGAGCCGGATTCCCGGTTTGAAGCAAGTGATCATTAACCTTGAGCCGACATATTGCGACCATTTATTTGATCTTGTCATTCATGAGAAGATCGGTGAATTTGCAAAGCGGATCAGCACCGCGACATAAAAAAAGCCGGATCATATACAGATCCGGCTTTTCTTATTCATGGACGGGAATCATTTGATCCGTCAGCACGTCAAATGAGTAGCCCTGAGCTTTCAGTTTTTGGATCAGGCTCGGCAAAGCATGCACCGTCGCAGGCAGATCGTGCATTAAAATGACATGCGGCCTGCTCGTATGAACGCTTTCCAAATATGCGAGCTGATTCAGCACTTCCGGCACATACCGGGCATTCTTGTACTTCCAGTCCTCGCTGTCTATCGTCCAGTCCCAGTACACGAAGCCGCCTTTTTCGAGATGCTTAATCTGGGTGTCTGTCAATGACGGTTTGCTGCCGTAAGGCGTACGGACAAGATCCGTTTTCACTCCCGTGATTGTCTGGAGCGTATCGCGTCCCTGCTGCATTTCTTTCAGCGGCGATGTCGGTGTTTGATAAAACAGATGATTATCGTGCGTCACGCCATGCAGGCCGAGCGCGATTCCTTCCCGGTTCGCTCTTTCCACGGAATGCTTATAGGCTTTCATCCGCGGTTCAAGCATAAAAAAAGTGGCTTTTGCGCCATTTGCCTTCAATACATTCAACAGCTGTTCAGTATATGGAGACGGCCCGTCGTCGAAGGTTAAATATACCGTTTTTTTCCCTGTGTCTTGCTCTTTCTGCAAATGTTTAAGTAAGACGTCGGGAGAATCATTTTTCAGCCGCAGGCTTTCTGTTTCATCTCGAAGCTGCCCGTTTGCGGTCACGGTGACCTGTTTGTTTTTTGCGGCGGAAGCGGAATAACCCATTATGACGATTACCAGAAGCAGTCCGCACAAAACTGCTAAACTCGTAAGTTTAAAAGCCAATGAAAACAGAGAAGGGGAAGCACCTTCTTTTGTCTTGCGCATAACAATCTCTCCAGTAGCATAAATTTCTTCATAATGCTGGTAACAACGGAGGCTTGCAAAGTGCCATAAGTTAACAGCATATGTATGTCGAATCAAGTATACAGGAACAAAACTGGAAAAGACATAGAAAATATGTCGAATGATAAGATTTTAAGAAAAAAATAAACTCCGCTGCCGGCTTGCTTGTTCAATATGATAGAATAGTTGACAATAACAGCTGAGAATGCACATCACGGCAGATAACGATTAGGAGGGTTTACATGAAGGCATTAGTAAACGGCCAGTTGATTGATCGTGAGGAAGCGGCAGTTGATATTGAGGACCGCGGATATCAATTCGGTGACGGTGTGTATGAAGTCATCAGAGTGTATAACGGCGCCTTATTCGGACTGCGGGAGCATATCGTCCGTCTTTTCAGAAGCGCCGCAGAAATCGGCATCACCCTGCCGTTCTCCGCAGAAGACATAGAATGGGATCTGCAAAAGCTCGTACAGGAAAACAAACTCATTGACGGCGGAGTTTATATTCAGACGACGAGAGGGAAGGCGCCGCGAAAGCACCAGTATGACAAGGGATTGGAGCCGCAGACGACGGCATACACCTTTTCAGTGAAAAAACCGGAAAATGAACAAAAAGCCGGAGCGCAGGCCATAACGGCGGAAGACAAACGCTGGCTGAGATGTGACATTAAGAGTCTGAATTTACTGTATAATGTGATGATCAAACAAAAAGCATATGAAGCAGGCGCATATGAAGCAGTGCTGATAAGAGACGGGGCGGTAACGGAAGGAACCTCCTCCAATGTATACGCCGTCATTAACGGCACCGTCCGGACGCATCCTGCAAACGAGCTGATTTTAAACGGCATTACCAGAATAAAACTTTTAGAACTGATGAAAGAAAATGGGATTGAGGTGCGGGAGAAGCCCCTTACTGAAGACGAACTCAGAGGCGCGGATGAAATTTTTATCTCGTCAACGACGTCTGAACTAATTCCGATCGTAACCCTTGACGGAAAACCGGTCGGCAGCGGTGTACCGGGTCCTGTAGCCAAAACAATTCTGGAGGCTTTTCAGTCGCGCATTCAGCAGGAGATCGGGGTTCAATCATAAGCGGAAAAAAGGCCGGAAACACATCCGGCCTTTTTGCTTCTGTTAGATAAAAAGAGATTCGATATGCTGAATGAGCACGCGGGAGATCTTCTCTTTTGAAAGACGATTCGGTTCAAGCATGGCATGCAGCGCCAATCCGTCTGCGATGGCATACAATTTCTCCGCTTCTATCTCTTTATCAAGATTTGGTTTCAGATGCTTATTTTCATCCAGCCAGTCAATCAGGCTGCGGATATATTCCAAGATCCCGTCATGCTGGGGATGAAATTCTTCCCCCTTATGTCTGGCGTAAGCTGTGAAAGCGAACCATACCTCCATTTCAGCCATCGATTCTTCATCTGTCGGGATGATTTCAAGCATCAGACGCACCGCTTTTTCTTTCGGCGGCAGATCTGTCATGGCGACTTCGTTTATTCTGGCGGCAACTTTTTCTTTTACGAGTGTCATCGCGTACCCCAAAAGCTCGTCCTGGGTGGTGAAATAGTGCCTCAGCGCGCCTAAAGAAAGACCCGCTTCCCGGGCGATGTTTCTCACTGTCGCTCCTTCCATGCCCCGCTCCAAAATCGTCCGCCATGTGGCTTCGGCTATTTGTTTTCTTCTTTTTTCGTGGTCGATTATTTTAGGCATGGTTCCAGTGTAACAGGAAAAAAATTTTCTTGCAATTTTGTAATACGATTGTATTAAATAAAAAGAGGTGTTACAATGCTTTTTAGAAAACGATAAGGGGGAACCGGATTGAACGCAGTTGCTTGGTTGATTGTCATTTGTGAGGCTGCTTTTTGGGCGGCTGTCATCTGCGGATTGGCGGCACGGTATTTATTCAGGCGGCAAAAGCTCGGAATGTTTTTTTTCGCTCTCATTCCTCTTTTGGATGCCGTATTGTTTCTTGCGGCCGCGGCTGATTTATACAGAGGGGCGACAGCGACTTTGGCGCATGCTTTGGCCGCCGTTTACATCGGAGTGTCTGTCGCCTTCGGAAAAAGCATGATTCAATGGGCGGATGAGCGTTTCCGCTATTATGTGGTAAAGGAAGGGGCAAAACCAGTCAAGCGGTACGGACTGGATTATGCCAAACATTATGCAAAAGGATGGGGGAGGCATGTATTAGCGTTTATCATCGGCGGCATTCTTCTGGCCGGAACGGTATTTCTCATTCACGACGCTTCCCGGACCGAAGCGATAAGCGGCCTGTTAAAGGGCTGGTCCGTCGTATTGTGCATCGATTTTTTGATCATGGCGAGCTTTTTTGTGATGCCGAAAAAAAGAGGAAACAGCCGGGAGATGTAAATCGTCTTCATGCACGGACGAACACAGAAAAAAAGCAGCTTTTTATAAAGCTGCTGCATAGAAAGATCATTTTACGATAAGCACCGGAATATCGGATTTAGACGACAGCTTTTCACTGACGCTTCCGAATAAAAGTTTTTTCAGCCTGTTCCGGTCTCGGCTTCCGATGACGATCAAATCCGCCGATATGCGGTCGGCATGCTCGATAATGGCGTCAGCGGGATCACCTTCTAAAATGTCGATATCCCCGTCAATCTGGGCGTCGTTCATCAGCATTCTCGCTTCGGCAATGATTTCTTCCGTGCGGTCTTCATAAATCATGGGATCAGGGGAGATTCTTTCCGCTTGGAGCGGATCAGGAACGCTTGCAATCCCGCCTCCGATATACGTCGCCCCGGCTCCCGGCCTCGGAGGATCAACAATCGTCTGGGTATCTTTTGCATTGTGGGAATGCACGACCGTTAAATCCGCGTGAAACGTTTTTGAAAGGTCTATGGCTTTTTGTAGCGCTTTCTTACTGTCATCACTTCCGTCAAAAGCTGCAATCAACCGGTCCGCATGAAACATCGGCCTCATCCTTTCAGTAAAAAAGGTTTGCAGAACAATACCCGTTTGGAAAAAAGCTAAAACCCGGATTGACAATAAAAGGATTTATTTATATGATGAAGGAAGAATATAGGAAAAAGGAGGTATGGATCATGTCAACATTACAGCGTGTCAACTCAGCTTCAGCTAAATACCGGCGTGACTGCCATACACCTTCCGTTTTCTGAACATTTGCTTAAAAACGGTGCAGTCGCGCATAAAAGGCGGGTCTGTACCTTATTTATCATAATAAGAGGCATGGAGCTGACGCTTCATGTCTTTTTTTATACAAAAAAATGAAGAAAGACAGGTGTGATGCATGTGGCGGTATTAGTGAAAAAAATGTACAACAATCCGGAAAAGCTTGAGGGAGGCTGACTAATGAAAGGGGATGACGGTATTTGTTTACTGTATTAAAAAAGCTGGCTTGGTTTTTTAAAGCCTATTGGCTGCGCTATACGACGGCGATTGTTCTGTTATTGATTGTGAATGTCATTGAAATGTTTCCGCCTAAACTTCTCGGTAACGCAATAGACGATATGAAGGCGGGTGTGTTTACGAAAAGCGGGATGCTGTTTTATATATGTGTTTTTCTCGCTTTAACGGCAGCCGTCTACTTGCTGTCTTATTTTTGGATGTATCAGCTTTTCGGCGGAGCGAATGTCATGGAGAAGATTCTCCGTTCAAAGCTGATGGGAAAACTTCTTCACATGTCACCGCCGTTTTTTGAGAAATACAGGACGGGCGATTTAATGGCGCGGGGGACAAATGATTTGCAGGCCGTCAGTATGACGACGGGCTTCGGGGTCTTAACGCTCGTTGATTCGACGATGTATATGCTGACGATATTTTTAACGATGGGGTTTGTCATCAGCTGGAAGCTGACATTCGCCGCGATTATCCCGCTGCCGATTATGGCGGCTGCGGTCAGTCTGTACGGAAAAAAGATTCATGAGCGGTTTACGGAAGCGCAGGATGCTTTCGGATCATTAAATGACAAGGTGCTGGAGTCGGTATCCGGCGTCCGGGTCATTCGGGCTTTCGTGCAGGAAAAAAATGATGTCAGCCGATTCGGAGATATGACGGCTGATGTATATGAGAAAAACATGAAGGTGGCGTTTATCGATTCTCTCTTTGAGCCGACTGTGAAACTTCTCGTCGGCCTCAGCTACCTCATCGGTCTCGGCTACGGCGCCTATCTCGTTTTTCAAAACCGGCTGACGCTGGGAGAGCTTGTATCGTTTAACGTGTATCTCGGAATGATGATCTGGCCGATGTTTGCGATCGGCGAATTAATCAATATCATGCAGCGCGGCAATGCCTCCTTGGATCGTGTCAATGAGACGCTTTCTTATGAGCCTGACGTGATCGGGCCCAAGCATCCCGCAGGTATCAAGGAGCCCGGGCGTCTCGTTTTTGAACAAGTGACCTTTACGTATCCGAGCGGAGCGGGACCGGCTCTTTCTGATGTCTCTTTTTCCGTAGAAAAAGGGCAGACGCTCGGCATTGTCGGGAAAACGGGAAGCGGAAAGACGACGATCATTAAGCAGCTTTTGCGTGAATATCCGCCCGGTGCGGGGGCGATCACGTTCACAGGCGTACCGATTCAGGAAATTCCGCTTGATCAGCTCCGCGGGTGGGTCGGCTATGTGCCGCAGGATCATATTTTATTTTCAAAGACGGTAAAGGAAAATCTGCTTTACGGACGGCAGGACGCAAGCGAAGAAGAAATCGGCAGCGCGCTGAAAGATGCGCATTTTGAAAACGATATCGGCATGCTTTCCGACGGGCTTGAGACGCTTGTCGGCGAGAAGGGCGTAGCGCTCTCAGGCGGACAAAAGCAGCGCATCTCAATTGCGAGAGCGCTTTTGACAGATCCCGACATCCTCATATTAGATGATTCGCTTTCCGCCGTTGACGCGAAAACGGAAGCGGCCATTATTGACAGCATCCGTAAAAAACGGCGGGATAAAACAACGATTATCACCACCCACCGGCTCTCGGCGGTTGAACACGCAGATCTCATTCTCGTCATGGACGAAAGTCGGGTGTCTGAAAGAGGCACACATCAGGAGCTATTGGCGCAGAACGGCTGGTATCGGGAACAATATGAGAGGCAGCAGCTGTCCTCTCTTGAAGAAGGGGGGACCAGCGCATGAAGACCGGAAGAAGATTATGGAATTACGCGCTTCAATATAAAAAACTGCTGATTTGGGCGGTCGTTCTGCTTATTATTGCGGTCGGCACTGAGCTGACCGGCCCGTTTATCGGAAAAAAAATGATTGACGATCATATTCTCGGCATTGAAAAAATATGGTATAAAGCCTCTGCGGACGATCCGGGCGCCGTCAGGTTCCGGGGGCATGATTATGTCAGGGAAGACCGGATCAAACCGGGGGCGGACAAAACCGGAGAGGTGCACATTTATCAAGTCGGTGCGGCCTACTATTTTGTTGACCGCCCCGTCAGTTTTGACGGAAACCGTTCGGTGTCTGACGGCCGGCTGACGATATCAAACGGTAAGGAAAGCAGGTCATATCCCGCCGTTACGTTATCCAAACAGGAAATTTTTCAATTTTACCGGCCGGAAATAAAAGGACTGCTGACTTTGACCGCCATATATGCGGGGCTGCTCATGTTTTCCGTGTGCTTTCATTACGGCCAGCATTACCTGCTGCAGATGGGAGCAAACCGGATCATACAGCGCATGAGGCAGGATGTATTTTCGCACATTCAGAAAATGCCGATCCGCTACTTTGATAATCTGCCCGCCGGAAAGGTCGTGGCCCGCATTACGAATGACACAGAAGCGGTCAGAGATTTATATGTAACGGTGCTGTCTACGTTTATCACAAGCGGCGTCTACATGCTCGGCATTTTTACGGCGCTGTTTATGCTTGATGTCAGGCTGGCCGCCGTTTGCCTTCTGATTATTCCGATCTTAATAATCTGGTCGGTTGTGTACCGTAAATACGCATCCGTCTTCAACCAAAAAATTCGTTCAATTAACAGTGACATCAATGCGAAAATGAACGAGTCCATTCAAGGTATGCCGATTATTCAGGCGTTCCGCCGTGAGAAGGAAACGATGAAGGAATTTGAAGAATTAAATGAAGCTCATTTCCGCTTCAAGAACAAAATGCTGTCCTTAAATTCCCTCATGTCCCACAGTCTTGTCAATGTTCTTCGCAATCTTGCGTTTGTCGGATTGATCTGGTATTTCGGAGGCGCTAGTCTGAGTGCGGCAGGATTTGTTTCGATCGGCGTGTTATATGCGTTTGTTGATTATTTAAACCGTTTGTTTCAGCCTGTTACAGGGATTGTCAACCAATTTTCGAAGCTTGAATTGGCTCGTGTTTCTGCGGGCAGGGTATTTGAACTTTTACAGGAAGAGGAAACGGAAGAAACAGGCGCTCCCGCACACAAAAAGGCGGAAGGGACTGTGGAATTCCGCGATGTTTCTTTTGGTTATCGAAAGGGAGAAGAGGTGCTGAAACATATCAGCTTTACAGCTGAAAAAGGTGAGACGGTCGCCCTCGTCGGCCATACGGGATCCGGCAAAAGCTCCATCCTTAATCTTCTGTTCCGTTTTTACGATGCCCAAAAAGGCGATATACTGCTGGACGGCAAAAGCATTTACGGCATGTCGAGACAGGAGCTGAGGTCGCATATGGGCATTGTGCTGCAAGACCCGTATCTTTTCTCGGGCACGATCGGCTCCAATGTCACCCTTGATGATCAGCGTATTTCTCCCGAGCAAGCTGAAGAAGCGCTTCGCCAAGTCGGCGCCGAAAGCCTTCTGCAATCCCTGCCGAAGGGCATCATGGAGCCCGTCACGGAAAAAGGCGGCACACTGTCCTCAGGGCAGCGTCAGCTGATTTCTTTTGCAAGGGCGCTCGCGTTCGATCCGGCCATTTTAATTTTGGATGAGGCGACGGCGCACATTGACACCGAAACAGAAGCAATCATTCAAAAAGCGCTGCAAGTGGTTCAAGAAGGGCGCACAACATTTATTATCGCCCATCGGCTTTCCACGATCAGACACGCAGACCAGATTCTCGTGCTGGAAAAGGGGCGCATCATTGAAAAGGGAAGCCATGACGAATTAATGGCGCAAAAGGGGCAGTACCATCAAATGTATGAATTACAGAAAGGAACGGCGCAGTCCGCGGTGTAACCGGAAAGGGTGAATCTAAAGATTCGCCCTTTTTTCATTAGTAAGCCAGTCCCACCCGTTTTCTGACAAACTGCGGATTCAACAGCTCACGGTACAGAAAATGCGCCGTGTCTCCGACGGTGATTCGCGAACCGCCTTCAGGCAGGATATCCTGTTCGAACCGGTAAACGCCGGAAGCATCTCCGTCAGGAAGGTAGGTGGGGCAGATGATCGTCCAGTCAACATCCTCTCCCAGAAGCATCTCGTATACGCGGGCGTGTTCCTTTGCGGCTCTTGCTGATTTTCGTTTTGATTCCGGCGATTCAAAACGGTATTTGTCAGGCATGAGCCGTGATTGAAGGATACCGGCGGTGCCGATCGTAATCAGACGATGAACATGATGCCGTTTCATGCTGTCTATTATATGGATCACAGCGGCTGAAAGGGTATCGCCGCCATCCGTGCCGAGACAGCTCACGACTGTGTCCGCTTTGGAGATCAATCGGTCGACATCCTCCCGCCGTCTCGCATTCCCTGTTATGATATGTTTTTCAGGAATGGGAAGGGCTGTTTCAGCTGATCTGACAAGAGCGAATATGTCACTGTGTCCGTGTTTCTGCGCTTCTTTTATAAAAGCCTGTCCGACTCTTCCCGTTGCTCCGAGTAAAGCGATTTTCATGTAAAAAACCTCCTCGCCGCTCATTATATCATTCAAAGCAGCGGGGAAAAGAATACCTGTGAATAAAGGGGAAATGGTGGGCAACATATTCATTGACCAAAGAAACAGTTACGAACTGAAACAGCTCCCAATTGACTGAGGCAATGAATGACATGTTTTCCCTCCTTTTTTCCTAGGGTATGTGGAATAGGAAAAAAGGGTGACGGCATAAAAAGAAGACGCGGTATCCCGCGCCTTCTGCAAGCCATTTATTGAGTTATTGTATGCCTTGTCCGCCCATGTGCTGCTGCGCGAAAGATACTAAACGTTTAGTGATTTCTCCTCCGACAGAACCGTTTGCACGAGAAGTTGTTTCTCCGCCAAGGTTTACGCCGAACTCAGAAGCAATTTCGTATTTCATTTGGTCGATTGCTTGAGCAGCGCCAGGTACTAATAGTTGGTTTGAAGAGTTGTTGTTAGCCATTTGTATGATCTCCTTTATAAATTAGTATGGTTGGGTTTGCTGGAATTGCACCAGCTGATGGTTTCCGGAATGAAAACCATTGCCAGCTCGGCTTCACCCAATGCTGTTTGCCGCTTTGTACTACGTATTATGGTGAATCAAACGGCATCTCATTCGGAAAACGGTGTGGTAAATAGCGGAAGAAAAAGAAAAGCCCAGCCTTTGTCGGCTGAGCTTGAACTTTCAGTCATAGATGTGATAAAGCATTAATTCATGCAGCTCTTTTACAAGAGCCGGCTCTTCTTTCCCCGGATGTGTATGTCCCCATTCAATGTCTCCGGACTTATGGTAAATCCCTTCGTAATGAGTACCCTGCCAGTAAAACGAAATCCGCCATCCGGGCAGTTTCTCTTTTTTGAATAACGGTTTCCAGCTGAAGTGCGAAATCATGACGTTCACGCTCCTTATCGGGAAATGTTGATCCTGTTCATTGTAGCTTATAGTTCTGTGCCTGTCCCGGGTAAACGAAAAAAAGACGGCCTCACCGCCAAAGTTTTTCCGGGGCGGTAATGGACCGTTCTGATAAATATGACGCATATTCAAAATTTCTCCGTTTTGTCAGGTAATCGACAGATCGCAGCTTCGGATGAGAGAAAATGCTGCGTCCGGGGCGGGAATTGGCCTCGAACATCCAAACTTTCCCTGTGTCATCGACGCCGAGGTCAAAGCCGATTTCACCGATAAAACCTTCTATATGCTCATTTAACACACGGCTGACCGCCAAGGCGGCTTTCGAAAGCTTCCGGATCATGCCGACTCTCTCTTTCGGATCGCCGTATAATTCAGCTAACGTTCTGACTTCACCGCCGTTTGCCAGATGTGTCGTAATGCTGTTTTTACCGGAAATTTTTGCTGCGATGGCCGTCACTGTCCATTTTCCCTCGGCATTTTTATTCGTATGCACCCTGAAATCGACGGGACGCCCATCCAGACAGATCAGATCAATCCCTTGCTGTATTAAAAAAGCGGACGGGTCGTTGTTTTCTTCAAATGCTTTCATGAAGGATGCCGCGTCTGAATAGTTTGCCGTCAACACCGTTCTTTCCTCATTTGTGTGTTTGACAGAGAAGCCGGCATCTGTTTTTTCCAGCTTGTAAATTCCCGTTCCGAGAGCGCCGTCCGCAGGTTTGATATATACGGTGTTAAACGTGCCGCATAACGTCTCTATCGCTTCTGCATTCGGATGGAGGACCGATTTGGGCAGGAGCGAAGCGGTGAGGCTGTTCTTTTCCAGAAGCTTATGAATGTCCCATTTATTAAAGAATTGCGGATTAAACCAAGGAATCTGATAGTCATTCATCAGCCTTTGTTTTGTCTGCTGTAAAAGCGGAACTTCTTCCGTTTTTCGGCTCGGGAGCCTGTCATATACGACATTCGGAAGCGGGACGTGCGCCCGTTTCCAGCTGTTGTCCTTATAAATCAGCGCTTGGACGGTGCCCTCTTCCCAATTGATCTGATGAGCCCCGAAAACGAAACAATATCCGTTCGCCTGCTCATGCAGGGAGAGCAGCTTGGAAAAGAAGGATGTGCGGTCTCTTAACGGGCGCGACGTTGATGAGGTGAAACCGGCTGTGAAAACGCCGATCAGCGGTCCGATGTGCACCGTCTGGCCGTGAATGAGAAAATCAGCCCGGCTTTTATGCGGTATCATCAGCTCCTCAAACAAATCTTCAGAAAGGAGCGCGCTTTTTTCAAGTGATTGAGAAAAGGCCACACGGCATTTGACAACCTTGGTCCCGAAGGCAGCGGATAACATCCCTTCCCGTTTCATGGAAAAAGGGAGATACAGCGTGTTTTTGCTTTTTTTATCGATGCCGACAATCATCCCTTTATGATTCACGCGGAAGTGCTCCTTTCCTGCTTTCCTGTGCCTGAAGATCTCTGAAGCGTTTCAGCGGACTGGTATACAAATCCTCTTTCGACTCGGGAGCCACGCTTAAAATGGCGTTTCGTCCGGGCTTTGAATTGACATCCAAAAGCCAGATGCGCCCGTCTTTGGCATAACAAATATCGAGACCCAGCTCAAACAGCGGGCCGAACTGCTCATCAAGGAAATAAGGGACGGACTGGGTGATCGAAAAGACATCATCCAATAATACGGCCTGCTGCTTTTTCGGAATGTCTTCAAACCACGTGTCAAATTTAATCGGTTCGGATCTTCCCGGCAAATGAGATAAAAGACCGTTCTGATAACCCCTTCTGACCGCTTTTCCGACCGTTTCCCAAGCTCCTGACTCATTTTTGCGCATGAAAATGCGGATGTCGCACGGGTGCTGTTCTTTATCCTGAATATTTAAGTAGGCTTGAAGCAAATAGCGGTGCTGCAGCACTTTTTTGCACCACGACTTAAAAGATACGTGGTTTGAAAACGTTTTTGTTTGTTTATTTTTTCCGATATAGTAAGTGGCTGAAATTGATTTTTTGCCTGTTTTAAGGAGGATGATGCCTCTTCCTCCCGCGCCGAAAGCGGGCTTAAGTATACATGCTTTTTCCTTCGCTAAGTATGATTGCACCTCTTCATAGCGGCTGACTTCGGCCGTTTCAGGAATATAGGGACTGATCAGATGATGCTGCTGGAGCGCATTCGTGACCGTCCATTTATCAGGAAGCCCGCGGCCGATAAATTCCGTTTTCGGATATTTTTTCAGCCATTCGACGATCGGTTTGGCTTTTTGAGCCTCGGCGGATTTTCCGTAAAAACAGCGATCGTAAATATATTCAGGAATATCAATTTCTGTTTCGTTCCATTTTCCGCTTTTCGGATGATACACGAGCGCTTTCACTCGTAAAGAATCCGGAGAGATATCAAACGGTGTAAAGCGGGCAAAGCGCACATTATACTCTGGCGCCCTTTCAGCCAATTCACCGGCGAAGTCTTCTTCGTGCCGGCGGGATACGGACATAAAACCGAGTGTTGTCATGTTGTTACTCCCCCTTTATTCAAAAAGCCGCTGATGGAACGGCCCTTCCATCCAATAAACATGCCAAGCGCAGCATAAAAAGATGATCTACTGTAAAGAGTACGAAACAGCATCTTGCCTTATTCCTGACAAACAACAATTCAGGTTCTTCATTTGCCCGCATTCACGCCAGCCTCTATAATACGAATAGATATATCATCTAGAAAAAAAGAACATAAGATGGAGGCAGAAGAAAAGGAATGGGCATAGCAGGAACGTTTCTATTTATGATTGTGATCGGAGCCGCGATCGGCGCGGTGACGAATCATCTTGCCATTCAGATGTTATTTCGTCCGTACCGCCCGTATTACCTCTTCGGGAAACGGATTCCGTTTACTCCGGGTCTGATCCCGAAAAGACGGGACGAATTGGCAAAACAGATGGGGCTCATGGTGACGAACCACCTGTTAACTCCGGAAGGCATAAAAAAGCGGCTTTTGTCAGATACCGTTAAAAACCAGGCGCTTGGATTCGCCGAACAATTCACGCAAAAAATGGCCGCGTCCGAGATGACGGTGCAGGAAGCCTTGGCCGCTGCAGGCATCCGGAATCCGCAGGAAAAAACAGATGCATGGATTGACCGTTTTACAGATGAAAAGCTTTCGGAACTGTACGCGAAATATGAGCATCGCGCCATAAAAGACTGGCTCCCTGATGAGCTGCAGAAAAAGCTGGATGAAAAAGTCCCGCTGGCCGCTGATTATATCCTGAAGCGGAGCATTGACTATTTTGAAAGTGAAGAAGGAAAAGACAGACTCGGCAATATGATTGACGACTTTTTGAATGCCAGGGGGATGCTCGGCAGCATGGTGCAGATGTTCCTCGGCAATTCAAGTCTGGCGGAACGCGTGCTGCCTGAGCTGTTAAAGTTTTTGCGCAATGAGGAAACGAAAAAGCTTCTGGCTGATCTGCTTTCTCAAGAATGGGGCAAGCTCAAATCCTATACACTTTATGAGGCCGATGAAAAGTGGAATGCGAAAGATCTGCTGTTCAGCCTGAAAAAACGGGGTCTGGCCGCACTTCAAACCGCACCCTTTTTTGAAAGCCGGCTCGGTGAGATCATCTCCCGTTATGAAAGAGAGATTACGGGAACGTATGCGCCGAAGCTGCTTGATGCAGCGCTCGGCGGTATTGCCGCTCACTTGGAGGATGTGCTGAAACGCCTGCGGCTTGAGGAAGTGGTCAAAGAGCAGGTCGATCAGTTTCCGGTTGAACGGCTGGAGGAAATGGTGCTGTCGATTTCCAAGAGAGAATTTAAGATGATTACGTATTTAGGCGGTCTGCTCGGCGGAGTTATTGGAGCAATTCAGGCTTTGTTTGTCATTCTTTTCTAAGGGAAACACCCGCCGAGGATGAAAGTCGCTCCGCAGTCTGTTATAGTGGAGTGGTATGTCTGTAAGGAAGAAAGGAGCGGTTACTATGGCAGTTAATTTTTATGATGCGGCTTATGATCTTGAAAAAGCTTTGCGAAACAGTGATGAATACAGCCGTCTGAGAGGGCTTTATGATCAGGTAAACGCAGATGAATCCGCAAAACGCATGTTTGATAATTTCCGCAACGTACAGCTGCAGCTGCAGCAAAAACAGATGTCAGGTGAAGAAATCACTCAGGAAGAGGTAGAGCAGGCGCAAAAAACGGTTGCTCTCGTACAGCAGCATGATTTGATTTCTCAGCTGATGGAAGCGGAACAGCGCATGAGCATGCTGATCGGCGAGTTAAACAAAATTATCATGAAACCTCTTGAAGAGCTTTACGGAAACCCGCAATAAGCTCCAGACCCCTCCATCCCGGATATGGAGGGGTTTTTTTATTCAACTGAAAATCAAGGAATGCTGCTTGCTGAAGGCTTTGTGATGGCGGTTTCTGTTCCTTTTGAGCTTTATCGTACATTCAGCATAGATATTTCTTCTGGTTTTTTTAGTTAAAAAAACCCTTGTCTTTTGACAATAAAAGTGTGATAATAACCTTGAAAGCGCCTACACTTACAGGATGATCCAAGGATACGGTCGCCGATACTGCCTGATATGTTAAGGGGTAGCAACAGAGAGTAAGTGAAACGAGCGCATCAACGGTCAAATAAGGGGTTCCTGATAGATTTCTTAAATAGAAGTACACATTGGGGAGAAGGCAGCAAATCGATCGTATCCCAACAAAACGACAGTTCAAAGTCTGCTGACGGCAGGCTTTTTTGCTGCTCGGAAAAGGTTGTTCTAAACAAAGAGACAGGGTCATATCCTAATGACAAGTACAGTCATCAAGGAGGGGGACTTCTCTGTGTCAAAACAAATGCTGGCGTTAAATATAGACGGAGCGCTTCTTCGCTCCAACGGCAAACTGCATCAGACGACAAAGGATGCCATCGAATACGTCAAGAAAAAGGGAATTTACGTCACACTGGTCACAAACCGCCACTTTCGCTCCGCTCAAAAAGTAGCGAAAATATTAAAGCTGAATGCAAAATTGGTTACCCACAGCGGCGCCTACATTTCCGAAAAAATAGATGAGCCGTTTTTTGTAAAGAAAATATCAGAAGATCATACGTTTAATATTGTTCAGGTGCTTGAAAGCTATCAATGCAATATCCGGCTTCTTCACGAAAAATATTCGATCGGAAACAAGAAGAAAGTGAACTCCAATCTGGTTGGGAAAACGATCATTCATCCGTCTGACCCGATTTTTTACCCGGTGCAGTTTGTCGAATCATTAAGTGATCTGCTTCTTGATGAGCCGGTTTCGGCGCCCGTCATTGAGGTGCATGCTGAAAACGGATTGCAGGCTGACATAACGGATACGATAGGGAAAGCATTCCCGGCCGTGGACGTGATCCGCGTCAATGAGGAAAAACTGAACATCGTGCCTAAAGGGGTGTCAAAAGAAAGCGGACTTTCGATGGTCGCCGCTGAACTTGGGCTTTCAATGGAAGAGGTTGTCGCCATCGGCCATCAGGAAGATGATCTGCCAATGATTGAGCTGGCCGGCCTCGGTGTCGCGATGGGGAACTCCTCCAATGAATTAAAAAGAAAAGCGGACTGGGTGACAAGGTCAAATGATGAACAGGGAGTCGCCTATATGATTAAGGAATACTTCCGCATGCAGCACCGCAAAGGCTTTCTCGATAAGTTCCACATGAAACGGTCATAATGAAGAGCCGCAGACACGAAACGCCGTCTGCGGCTTTTTCGCGGATTGATTTTAGCCTGTTCTTTCTGTACACTAAAGAAAGTTTTGAATCTGAAAAATAAGGTGATCACATTGCAAATAAAAATAGACGGCATAACGGATGACAGGCTGCATCGTCCGCTGCAGAATATCGCGAATTTATTTTTTGAAGAGTGTGTTCTTGCGTACGGCGAAACGGAGGAACCTTCTGATCTCGTCATTTCACTTGCCATTTCTCAAGATGCAGACAGCGTGTCAGTATCGGGAGAAATCAAAGGAACCGGTGAAAAGGAGCATCACACGAAACCGCTTCTTGCCGGCTGGAGCGAAAAAGAAGTATTTAAACAGGTGAAAAATACGCTGTCGTACGTATACTTAAATCTTCTCCAATCACATACGGGCATGACACAAAAATGGGGAATCTTAACCGGCATCAGGCCTACTAAACTCCTTCATAAAAAGCTGCAAAGCGGCCTGACAAAAGAAGAAGCGCACGCCGATCTGAAAAAAGATTATCTGATACATGATGAAAAAATCAATCTGATGCAGGAGATTGTCGACCGCCAGCTCGCCGCGGTTCCCGATCTGTACCGGGTCAAAGATGAAGTCAGCATATATATCGGCATCCCGTTCTGCCCGACGAAATGCGCCTACTGCACGTTTCCGGCTTACGCCATCCAAGGACAGGCAGGCAGAGTCGGCTCCTTTTTATGGGGGCTTCACTATGAAATGCAGAAAATCGGAGAATGGCTGAAACAGCATGATATCAAAGTGACGACCATTTATTTCGGCGGCGGTACGCCGACAAGCATTACGGCTGAGGAAATGGACCTTTTATATGAAGAAATGGTCCGTTCTTTCCCGAATGTAGAGAATATCAGGGAGATTACCGTTGAAGCGGGACGACCCGACACGATTACGGAGGAAAAGCTTGCCGTTTTAAATAAGTATAAGATTGACAGAATCAGCATCAATCCGCAATCTTATGAAAACGAAACGCTTAAGGCCATCGGCAGACACCATACAGTTGAAGAAACCATCGAAAAATACCATCTTTCCCGCAAACACGGCATGAATAACATCAACATGGACTTGATTATCGGCCTGCCGGGAGAAGGGACGGCAGAGTTCAGGCACAGTCTTGATGAAACGGAAAAGCTGATGCCTGAATCTTTGACCGTTCATACGCTTTCTTTTAAACGGGCGTCAGAAATGACGAGAAACAAGCATAAGTATAAGGTTGCCGACAGGCAGGAAGTGTCCCGGATGATGGATGACGCCGTGCGCTGGACAAAAGAGCACGGCTATACGCCGTACTACTTGTACCGGCAGAAAAATATTCTCGGGAACCTTGAAAATGTCGGCTACTCCTTCCCGGGTCAGGAAAGCATCTACAACATTATGATTATGGAAGAGGTGCAGACGATTATCGGTATCGGCTGCGGCGCGGCAAGCAAATTCATTCATCCGGAAACCGGAAAAATCACGCACTTCGCCAATCCGAAAGACCCGAAATCATATAATGACCGATTCGAGCATTATACAGAAGAGAAAATAAAATACTTAGATGAGATGTTTGTCAAATCTGCATTATAATAAAAAAACGGCACGGAATCAGCGTGCCGTTTTTTTATGTTTATCCGTCAGTCAAAACGGGAAAAGACCATTCAGACTGCTATTTGCAAGAGGTGTACAATATGTATGATGTCATAGGAGCGGGAATCGGGCCGTTTAATTTAGGCCTTGCCGCATTGTTAGAGGATATACCCGAAACAAGCGCTCTTTTTTTCGATAAAAAGAAAGAATTTGCGTGGCATCCGGGCCTGTTAATTAAAGGAACGGATTTACAGGTGGCGTTTCTGGCGGATCTTGTCACGCTCGCTGATCCGAAAAGCCGCTACACGTTTTTAAATTTTCTCCATGAGCATGACCGGCTGTACCGGTTTTACACGTTTAATGAATTTGATATTCCAAGACGTGAGTTTAATGACTATTTAAGCTGGGCAGCTTCAGAAATCAAATCATGCCGTTTCGGCTCAGAGGTGATTGACGTGAAAAATGCCGGCGGGCATTATGACGTCAGCGTTAAGAACATCGAGGACGGCAGCATCAGTGTCTATCAAACGAAGCATTTCGTTATGGGAACGGGTTCTGAGCCGCTTATTCCCGCAGAGATTGATGACGAAGCGCGTCAGGACACGATGGTCAGCACGGAATATTTGTTTCGGAAAGATGAGCTCGCCGGCGCCGAATCAATCACAGTAGTCGGTTCCGGACAGAGCGCAGCGGAGATTTTTTCTGATTTATTGCAAGATGAACAATACCGCCGCTGCCGGCTGCAATGGGTGACACGTTCCGCCGGATTTCGAGAATTAGAAACCGCCAAGCTCGGGCAGGAAATGTTTACACCCGATTATGTGGAATATTTTAACCGCCTGCCTTTTCAAGAACGGCTGAACACACTGCCGGAGCTGGACGGACTGCGTCACGGCATTGATTCTGACACACTTGCCGCCATTTATGACGCCCTGTATCACAGGTCGATCAGCGGAGGTTCGCCTGATGTATATATTCAGCCGATGGCGGAGCTTGAAAAAATTGAAAAGCAAAACGGGCGCTGTGTACTGAGCTTTCATCAATGGCAGATGGATGAAAGCTTTACGGCCGATTCAGAAAAAGTAATTTTGGCGACCGGCTTTAAACCTCATATTCCGGAATGGTTTACGGCAATTTCTCCCGATATCGAATGGGAGGATGAGAAACGGTTTAAAGTGACGGCAGATTCCCGTCTTGTGTTTAAGGACGATAGGCGGCATCATTTTTTCACGTTAACGAATCTTGATCATGCCCACGGAACGGGCGCTACGAATTTGAAGCTGTCTGTTTACAGAAACCAAAAAATCATCAATACGATTCTGGGAAGAGAGCATTTCTCCATTAACAAAAAAACAGCTTTTCAGCAATTTCTTCCCGCGCGAAAAAACTGACCCCTTAGAAAGAGGTCAGTTTTTTTATGATTTCTGCAGCTTCTTTTCAGGCTTTTTCCATTTGAAAACACTGTTCAACAGGAGATATATCCGCTTCGATTCTTTCGTGAGCAAAGGGCCGAGAATAGCCAGTATCAACACATATAAGGCGGCGAACGGCTTGAGTGAAGCGGACAGGCCGCCGGCGATGCCGAGATTTGCGACGATGATGGAGAATTCGCCGCGGGAGACGATGGTCAGCCCGATGTTAGACGATGCTTTATGAGAAAGCCCCGCCCGGCGCCCGGCAATCATGCCGGCGATAAAGTTTCCGGCAATCGTCAGCAGAACGGCGCCGAGGGCGAGCCATACCGCTTCTCCCAGTGAAAACGGGTCAATGCTCAGACCGAAACTGAAGAAAAACATGGCTCCGAAAAAGTCACGGAACGGCACGACAAGGTGTTCAATCCTGTCAGAATGGGCCGTCTCCGAAAACACGAGCCCGAGCAAGAGCGCGCCGATCGCTTCAGCGACATGAATCGTTTCGGAAAAGCCGGCGATGAAAAAGAGCGCGGCGAAAATGACAATGACAAATACCTCGTTTGAACGGATATCAAGCAGTTTGTTCAGAAGAGGCGGCAATTTTCTCGCGGCGATGAAAAACAGCAGCATGTATCCGAAAGCGATCACGATTGACAGCAGCGCGCCCCCGACAGACGTCGCGTCTCCAAGTACAAGTCCGGAAACGACGGATAGGTAAACCGCCAGAAAGATATCCTCAAACATAATGATGCCGAGAATCAGCTCCGTTTCCGGATTGGCCGTGCGTTTTAAGTCGACAAGCACCTTTGCGACAATGGCGCTTGATGATATCGTGATGACACCGGCCAATACAAGCACTTCCAAAAAGGAAAAGCCCGTGATAAAGCCGTATATCAGTCCTAAACTGAAATTAATCAGAATATAAATCGTTCCCCCGGCGGCGATGGAGCGGCCGGATTTCACTAATTTTCCGACCGAGAATTCAAGTCCGAGGTAAAAGAGGAGGAACAGGACGCCCATCCGTCCAAAAAATTCAATCACTTCCCGGCTTTCGATAAACGTCAGGTCAATGATGCCCGCTTGGGGGGCGTGCGGCCCGACAAGCATCCCTAAAATGATCAGGAAGGGAATGATCGAAAATTTAATTTTATTGGCGATGACACTCGCAATGGCCACAAGAACTAGCGCCGTACCGACTTCAAATACGAGATGGTCCATAAACAGATCACACTCCGTCTCTGGAGAGGAAGTCTTGGATCAGTTTCTTCAGATGCTTTCTTTCGCCTGAGAGAACGAGTGTATCGTTTGCTTCAAGAAGCGAATCAGCGCCCGGGTTCAAAAACTTTTTCTGGTTATGCTTAATGATGGCGATCACCGTCACATCATAGTTCTGGCGCACATCCAGTTCGCCGAGCGTCCGCCCGGCCGCTTTTGCTCCTTTTTCAACTTTGAACCATTCGATGATCAGATCGCTGAACGCCATTTCAATTGATTCAAGCGCCTGCGGTTTGTACACCATCCCGCCGATAATCGCGGCAATCTGCCTTGCTTCCGCATCATCAAGTGAAATGCTTGCCAGAAGCTCATCAGGGTCGCGGTCATCAAATCTGTAAATTTCCCGCCTGCCGTCATCATGAATAATGATCGTCATTTTTTCATGGTTTCTCGTTTCGATTTCGAATTTTTTCCCGATGCCGGGCAGATCGTTTTCTTTAATATTCATAAAAAATCCCTCCGGAATATACTGTTTTTAAACCGTAAATACAGACTGGCATTGAGAGATTGTCTGATGCCGGAGGTAATTTGACTGGTATTGTATCGGAATGGCGCACGTCCTTTCCAGAGTGGAATCAATAAATTGATCAAGAGGTTTGACAGACAGCAGGGTGACCATCCGGGATAATACGTCGTATCCTTTAGACAGGCCGTACGGAGCGGTTTTGGTATGAGCCGGCGTTTTTGCCGAGTCCGTCTCCTGCGGGTAAACCGAAATTTGAACGTGGCTGTCTGTTTCTGTCACCAATTGGGAAGGAAGGGCGACATCCGAAGGGGGAAACAGCACCATAAAAAAGCTCAGTAAAAAGCTGAGTATCACATATTTCATTATCGGCGTTCCCCCCTTTTTGTCTTGTGTGTCAATTTCACTATATAAAAATGTATGTTCAGTTTCAAATGATATGCATTTTTCGGTATCTGTTGACCTTGAAAAATAAAGGAGTTTCGCTTCGGCGGAAGGAATATATTATTTGAACAAAATATGTAAGCGGATACAAGGGGGATGTAAACATGCAGTATATTCGATATGAAGAAAAGGGAAAGATCGCAGAGATAGTGCTGAACCGGCCTGACAGTTACAATGCGCTGAATGAACAAATGCTGCGGGAATTGGAGAATGCATGCGTCATGGCAGCTGACAGTGAGGCGCTTATCGTCCTTTTGAGGGGGGAAGGCAGAGGGTTTTCCGCAGGCGGTGATATTCAGATGATGACGTCGGAACATGATTCAGGAGAATATGAACGGCTCATGAAAATGATCGAATCCATTACACTGACCCTCTATGATATGAAAAAAATTGTGATAGCCGCCATCCACGGGGCCGCGGCGGGGCTCGGGCTGAGTTTTGCGCTGTGCGCCGATGTGGTGCTCGCAGAAGAAAACGCCCGCCTCGCGATGAATTTCATCGGCATAGGTCTGGTTCCCGACGGGGGAGGCCATTACTTATTAATGAGACGCGTCGGTGAGATCGAAGCGAAAAAGCTGATCTGGAGCGGTGAAAAATTGCCGGCAGAAAAAGCGGTGCGGCTCAAGCTTGCCGACGGGCTGTTCAGCGGTGACCCTGCGGCCGGGGCAAAACCGTATATCGACCGATTGTTACACACGCCGCTGTCAGCAATGATTGAAACGAAGGCTATTTATCAAAGCCTCCATATCAGCCGGTTAAAAGATGTTTTGTCTCTTGAACGAAAGGCCCAGGAAAATATGAGAAAAACGGATGATCATAAAGAGGGCATCCGCGCCTTTTTAGAAAAGCGGACGCCGCAGTTTAACCGGTAAAAAACAGAAGCCGGAAAGCTTCTGTTATCTGTGAAATAAAATCAGCTTTCCGGCTTCATTCACCAAGCGATGAGTATTGTTCTCAAGCTTTTTTTCTTTTAATAAAGCCTCTCCGGCGGCTTTCGCCTCCGCCTCATTTTCTGCTTCGATCCGTTCATTCAGCAGTGTTTCCCCCGATGCGTGGAATGCGGTCAATACAAATTGTCCCATCACGTCACCTCCTTTATAGAATGATATTCTGATAAAGAATTTAAAATCCTCCATTAATTTTTACCCATTATTAGTATATAATGGGTAGCGGAAGGAGTTGGATTCGTGCTTACAATTGAACACGTGACGAAAACATTCGGCAGCTTTACCGCTGTTGATAATTTGAACCTGCAAATACCTGAAAGGGAGATGTTCGGGCTGCTCGGCGCAAACGGCGCGGGAAAAACGACGACCTTTCGGATGATTTTGGGTCTTTTAAGCCTGACTGACGGAAATATCAGATGGAAAGGGCAGCCGGTCAATTATTCTATCAGCGAAAAAATCGGCTATCTCCCGGAAGAGCGGGGGCTGTACCCGAAAGTGAGAGTGAGTGACCAGCTTGTCTATCTTGCGAGATTAAAAGGAATGAGAAAAAAAGATGCGGAAAAAGAGCTCATCACATGGCTTGAGCGGTTCGGCATTACAGATTACAAGAATAAGAAAGTCGAAGAGCTGTCAAAAGGAAACCAGCAGAAAATCCAGTTCATTTCCGCTGTCCTGCATAAGCCTGAGCTGCTGATTCTCGATGAACCTTTCAGCGGCCTTGATCCGGTGAATGTCGAGCTGCTGAAAGAAGCCGTTATTTCTTTAAAAAACAGCGGCGTTTCCATCGTTTTTTCTAGCCACCGAATGGAGCATGTGGAAGAGCTTTGCGAGAATCTATGCATTCTCCAAAAGGGAAAACCTGTCGTTCAAGGCAATCTGAAAGACATTAAGCGGTCTTTCGGCAAAAAAAATATCACCGTTCATTCAGATGACGATCTCAGCTTTTTAAAAACGCATGAAGGTGTCGTGAAATGGAAGGAAACAAATGACGGGATCAGGCTGCAGGTCGCGAATGAACCGGTGTCTCAGGATATTTTTCAGGCGCTGCAAGGGAAAGGTTTTATACGGAAGTTTGAATTGGAAGAGCCGTCACTGCATGATATTTTTATAGAAAAGGTGGGGGCCGTTTATGAATAAATTTTGGATTATGCTGTTTCATACATATAAAAACAAAATTACGACAAAGTCATTCATTATTTCGACCGCCATTACCGTTTTATTAGTTTTAGCGGTGACCAACCTGCAATCGATCATTTCAGTGTTCCAATCGGATGACGGCAAGCAGCAAATCGCGGTGATTGATGAAACGGGCGGGCTGTACCCGGCATTTGCAAAACAGCTTAAAGCGGCGGATACAGACAATGATTTGCAGGCGATGCAGACGAAGGAGTCCGAAAAAGATGCCGTAAAGCGTGTCAAAGATGGTGAATGGGACGGGCTTTTTATCATCAGACAAGATCAAAAAGGAACGATAACAGGAGCCTACAAGGCGCTGACCATTTCTGATGAATCAGCGTATAAACTTCTCAAGCAGGCTTTAACACAGACAAAGACCGCTGTTGAAACCGCCAAGCTCGGCATTTCGGCAGAAAAAGTCAGCAGCCTCTACACTCCGCCTGAAGTCAGCAAAGACGCGCTGGAAAAAGGGGCGAAATCTGAGGAAGAGCTCGGTCAGGTGATGGGGCTTGTATACATCATGCTGTTTGTCATCTACTTTTCAGTCATCATGTACGCAAGCATGATTGCGATGGAAGTTGCGACGGAAAAATCGTCACGGGTCATGGAAATTTTAATTTCAAGCATGCCGCCGATTCAGCAGATGTTTGCCAAACTGTTCGGTATCGCGCTTGTCGGGATCACACAGTTTGCGGTGCTGCTTGCGGCGGGTTTTCTCTCACTGAAGCTGAACCCTCAAAATGATGAGTCGTCGCCGATCAGTGCATTTCTCAATTTTACGGATGTTCCCGTCTCGACGATTGTCTATGCCGTCATTTTCTATCTGCTCGGCTATTTTCTTTACGCGACGCTTGCCGCGTTTCTCGGCAGTGTTGTCAGCCGGATAGAGGATGTGCAGCAGACGATTCAGCCAATGGTTTTTTTAATCGTGGCAGGTTTTATGATCGCCATGTTCGGCCTCGGCAATCCTGATGCGGGCTTTATTACCGTTACATCTTACATTCCGTTTTTCACGCCGATGATTATGTTTTTACGCGTCGGGATGCTCGATATCCCGTTTTGGCAGGCGGCGGCCGGAATCGCCCTGACTCTGGTCACAATCGTGATCTTTGCAACGGTCGGCGCGAAAATTTACAAAGGCGGCGTTTTGATTTACGGAAACGCCGGCGGATTCAAAGCGATCAAACAAGCGCTGCGCATCTCCAAAAAATAAGTCCAAACAGCCCGAGACAGCCGGGCTGTTTTTTTATGATCCAGAACGTGCATTCGCATGAAAACGATGCTAAAATAAAGGGTAATTCAATCTACAGAAAGGGGAGGGCGAGATGGCTGATCTGACGTTTATTCATGCCGCTGACCTGCATCTGGACAGCCCGTTTTACGGCATTTCGCATCTGCCTGAACCGGTATATGCGCGTATTAAAGAAAGCACATTTCACAGCGTCCGCCGTCTTACGGACGGGGCGCTCGGGGAGCGGGTCGATTTCGTGCTGCTTTCGGGGGATCTGTTTGACGAAGCCAACAGAAGTTTAAAAGCCCAGCTGTTTTTGAGAAAACAGTTTACCAGATTGCAGGAAGCGGATATCCAAGTGTTCGTCATATTCGGCAACCATGATCATTTGGGCGGTGAGTGGACACCGATTGAATGGCCTGAAAATGTACATATATTCACCTCGGATACACCGGAGGAAAAATCTTTCTTTAAAAACGGAGAGCTTGCGGCAAGCATATACGGATGCAGCTATCAGGAAAGAAGCGTAACGGCCAATCAGGCCGCCCGGTACCGGAAAATGACCGGCGCGCCTTATCATATCGGCATGCTCCACGGCACGTTATCAGGAGCGGAAGGACATGATCCGTACTGCCCGTTTACGAAAGAAGACCTTGAAAAGAGCGGCATGGATTACTGGGCGCTCGGACACATTCATAAACGGCAGGTTCTTTCCGCTCAGCATCCCGCCGCCATTTACCCCGGAAATATTCAAGCCCGCCATCTAAAAGAAACCGGCCCTAAGGGATATTATCTCGTCCGGGCGGCAAACGGTGAGATGTCTTGGGAATTCAAAGAAGCGCACGATGTGTTATGGGAGGAAATTGACCTTGATATTTCCGGAGCTGAACATATGACCTCACTTATGAAAGCCGCCACGGATTCGTTCTCAGGCTTGCGTGCGGCGGGCCGCCCGGCATGTATCAGGCTGGTGCTCCGCGGTGCGGCGCCCCGCTTTTGGACGGAGGCGCCCGCAGGGATCGCAGAGGAGCTCCTTTCCGCTTTACAGGAGGAAGAGGCCGAAGAGGAATGTTTCGTCTGGCCGCTTGCGATTGAGGATCGGACGGATGAAACAGACACCGTCCCGCCCGATCCGTTTTTTAAAGGGCTGCTTCAGGACATAGAACAATGCGCGGACATGAGTGGTGGGTTTGAAGCGCTCGAGCGTCATCCCGTATATCGGCGGCAGATGACTTCATTTACAGATGAAGAGGTGCTGGACATTAAGCGGCAGGCCCAAGCCGTTTTAAAGCGACAGCTGAAGGAGCTTCAGCGATGAAAATAACGGCGCTCTATATTTACCAGTATGGAAAATTTTCCAATCGAAGCTTTCAGCTGTCGGATTCCCCCGTACAAGTCATCTACGGATTAAATGAAGCGGGCAAAACGACATTGATGTCCTTTATCAAAAGCGTCCTGTTCGGTTTTCCGAAATCAAAAAAATACGAACCGAAAACCGGCGGGGTTTACGGCGGCGTTGTGGAACTGAATCATGACGATTACGGTGCTGTCAAAATCGAACGGACAAAAGGGGCTGCCGAAAAAGTCAGAGTGTACACGGCTTCAGGCGAAATTAAGGACGGAAAATGGCTCAAACAGCTGCTTTCCGATACAGATCGTGCGCTGTACGAAGCGATCTATTCGTTTGATGTATTCGGACTGCAGGAGATTCAAGCCTTTAACCGAGACAAAATCGGGGAGTTTCTCCTGTTTTCCAGCTTATTCGGGTCTGAAGCGGCGGCGAAGCTTGACGGCAGACTGGCGAAAGAACTTGAAAGAATGTATAAGCCGAACGGGCGGAACCCCCGCTTAAATCAGGAATTGGATACATTAAAGCGGCTCAGCGCCAAGCTCAAACAGGCGGAAACTGCGGAAGCGGGCTATCACAGCCTCCTGGAAGAGAAAAAAAGCGCCGGCGGCCGTTTGCAGGATGCCAAAGCGCAATTGAAAGATATAACTGAAGAAATCAAAACAGTAAAAGCGGCGATAGAAGCAAAGCCGCTTGCGGACAAAAAAACAGCGCTGGAAAGCGAACTTTCTTCTTACCCGGAAGCAGCGGAGCAATTCCCGAAGGACGGAATGCATCAGCTGGAAAAATACGAATCGCATCTCCATCCGAAAGCGGCCCGGCTTGAGGGGCTTCGGGCAAAAGCGGCTGAAATCAAACGGCAGGCTGATCTGCTCTCTCCAAATGAGGACATGTTACAAAAAGAGCGGCAGCTGCAGGAGCTTTCCGGCGAGCAGCATATGTACGAATCACGCGGCGAACAGCTTGCCGCCATCCAATCACAGATCCGGCAGACATCAGCCCGTGTTTCTTCAGGATTACAGCAGCTCGGCAGACATGAGGAAGACGACATTCTTTCGCTGAACACCGATTATGAATATGAATGGCAGCTGCAAGAAGCCGTTCAGAGCGCCGGACAGGCCAGAGAAAGAAAAACACAGCTCGACTCTCTATTTGAACAAGCGCGGCTGGAGCTGGAAGACGCTGAACGAAAACATGCCGTGACGGCAGAAAACGTCTTGGAACCCGCTGTCAGAAAAGAAAAAGAAGCCGCCTTACAAGCATATAAACAAACGGCTGATACTGAAGGAAACGAATGGCAGGCTCATCTCCGGCAGCTGGAAAAACAGCGCGCCAAACAAAAAAAGCTCTTTCTCGGTACGGGCATTCTGTTCATTGCGATTTTCGTTATGTTAAAGGAATGGCTGCCCGCCGCCCTTTTTACCGGCGCTCTGATGCTGTACGTGCTGACTGGCATGCAAAAGGCGCTGCCGTCTGAAAGAAGCCGGCCCGGTCACAAAAAGCAGAAGCCCCTGATCTCAAAAGAAGAGGCTGATCTTCTGCAGGAAGAGCTATGGCGTGACGGCCAGCATCGGCAGCAGCTGATTGCGGATCAAGCGGTGCTTGAACAGAAAGAAGCGGCATATGAAAGAGTCATCCGCCAATATGAAGAATGGGAGGCCGAAATGGCGCCCTCTGAAAAAAAGACGGAACATTTTATGAAGGAACTGGGGTTTTCGGGCAGCCCGTCCCATCTCCTCGACGCATATCATGTGATGAAAGATGTCAAAAAAGAAATCCTTACCAAGCATGAGCTGACCATTGAAGCGGGGCGGCTGCAAAAACTGCAACGAGCATTTGAGGAACGGGTCAAAAAGCTGAGTCCTTCAGACGGCCGGGAGCTGTCCGTAAAAGAAAGGCTGCACTTTTTGCTGCAGCAGGCAGAACGGGCCCGTGAAGATGCAAAACGAAAACAGGCGCTCGAAACAGACCTGCTGCATACCCAAGAGCAAATCCGTGAATTAAACGAAGAAGTTCATTACTACGAACAGCAGGTCAAACAGCTTTTTACAGAGGCAGGGGCAAAAAACCGTGAACACTTTTGTGAACTTGGCAGGCTGAATGAAAGCCGCCGGGAAACAGAGAGGAAGCTGTGCGAAATCAAAACGCACTTATCCGGCAAGGGCGGCAAACAGCTGGAGCCGTACATGAGCCGCACAGTGCCCGAACTTGAACATACAGCCGTTCAGAAAGAACAAGAGAAAGAAACACTTGAGGAAAAAATCGCCCATCTCCGTGAGCAGATCGCTTTATTAACGGTGAAACAAGAACAGCTGGAGTCCTCGGGGCTGGTATCCGATTTAAAACAGCAGACAGAAATGCAGAAAGAACGCGTTAAAAAAACAGCTAAAGAGTGGGCCGCATTGCAGACGGTCAGACACATCATCAGAGAAAAAATGGAGCGGCATAAAAAAGTCACGCTTCCCCGTCTGTTGGAAACCGCAGGTGCATTGTACGGACCGCTTACGGACGGACGCTATCAGAAATTGTATTTCTCTGAAGCTGATGACTCCATTATGGTCATGCAGAAAGACGGCACGGTTTTTTCTGCAAGCGAGCTGTCACAGGCGGCATGCGAGCAGCTTTATGCGGCGATCCGTTTTGCCCTTGCATCAGAACGGGAATCTGCGGTATCACTTCCGTTTTTACTTGATGACAGTTTTGTTCATTTTGACAGGGAGCGGCTGCAGCGGCTGTTTGATGTGCTGAATCAGCTTTCAGAAGGCGGCCGTCAGATTCTTTATTTCACCTGCCATGAGCATGTCAGCCGGTCATTTCACAGCGGGCAAGTCATGCGGCTCCTGTCATAAAAGAGTTTATTTTCAAAAAAGAGGTATGTGCTATACTGGTATTATGTAAGATATGGAGGGAGCTTTTAATAGAATGGCAAAAGGTATTATGCTGCACGAGGTCGGCGAGCAGGTCGATCAATACTTTCTGATTAAATCTTCGACTAAAGGAATCGCTAGCAACGGAAAACCGTTTCTGACATTAATGCTGCAGGACCAATCCGGGGATATCGAAGCGAAGCTGTGGGATGCCAAGCCGACTGATGAAGTCACGTACGCGGCGCAGACGATCGTGAAGGTAATCGGAGATGTCCATCATTATCGCGGTCGAAACCAGCTTAAACTGAGAAATATCCGGCCGGCCGCCGAGAATGAAAATGTCAGCATTGATGATTTTCTGGAAACGGCGCCGATTCCAAAAGATGAAATGATGGAGACCGTCACGCAATATATTTTTGAAATGAAAAATCCAAACATCCAGCGGATCACAAGACATTTGATCAAAAAATATGCCGCTGATTTTATGGATTACCCGGCGGCGGCTAAAAACCACCATGAGTTCGTCTCAGGGCTCGCGTATCACGTCGTGTCCATGCTGAACTTGGCAAAAGCGATTGCCGATCTGTATCCGTCACTTGACCGGGATTTGCTGTATGCGGGAGTCATTTTGCATGATCTCGGCAAAGTAAAAGAGCTTTCAGGCCCTGTCTCCACGACGTACACCGTGGAAGGGAATCTGCTCGGACACATTTCAATCATGGTGACAGAGCTTTCAAAAGCAGCCGAAGAGCTTCAGATTGATGCTGAAGAAGTGCTGATTCTGAAGCATTTGATTTTAAGCCATCACGGAAAAGCGGAGTGGGGAAGCCCGAAACCGCCGATGGTGAAAGAAGCGGAAATTCTGCACTACATTGACAATCTGGATGCAAAAATGATCATGATGGACAGAGCACTGGAACGGGTGAAACCGGGCGAGTACACAGAGCGTGTATTTGCGCTTGAAAACCGCTCTTTCTACAAACCGACTTTCCATCAATAAGATAAAAAAGGCCGATCCTCTGCGATCGGTCTTTTTTACGTTCAGCTCTCATAACTTGTCTTTATCAAGCATAGCTTAGAATAAAGACTCTGGGTGAAAAAGGGAGGAAAACAACGTGCTATTTTTTCCTTGGTGGGTATACCTCTGCATTATCGGGATTATTTTCAGCGCTTATAAGCTTTTCACGACAGCTAAAGAAGAGGAAAAGCTTGACCAGTCGTTTATTGAAAAAGAAGGAAGAGTGTATATTGAACGGATGGAGCAGGAACGCGAGCGCCGTATGGCGGCGCCCGAAAATGAAAACGGGGATGCAGAAGAGAACTCCAATCATTCCATCGCATAAAAAAACTGTGCGGCTCGCCGAGAGCCCGCACAGTTTTTTTATTTAGATTCAGAAGATGTTGAAGCTGAAGTGTTAAACGTGTCTTTTAAGTCTTTGTCTTCAACTTTTACGTCAGCTTTCTTCATGACTTTTTGAATCGCTGCCTGTACAGCTGAGTTGTCGTTTAGCTTCTGTTTAAGAACTTCTTCTTTCAGTTCTTTTTTCATGTCATCATATTTGCCGCGTTCTTCCGTCTTTTTGATGATATGATAACCGAATTTTGTTTTGACCGGATCGCTGACTTGTCCGACTTTCAAGCCGAATGCAGCTTTGCTGAATGTCTCATCCATTGATTTTTTATCGAACCAGCCAAGGTCGCCGCCGTTGTCTTTTGAGCTGTCAGTTGAGTATTCTTTCGCAAGCGTTTCAAACTTCTCGCCTTTTTTCAGCTTTTTCTCCACTTCGTCAGCTGTCTTTTTATCAGCGACAAGGATGTGGCTCGCACGGATTTTACCTTTTAAGCCGTCGTAATATTCTTTCGTGTCGGAGTCAGTGACTTTGATGTTGTCTTTCGCCGCTTTTTGGGCAAGCAGTTCGTATTTCACCTGATCTTTCAGGTAATCTTCGCCGTACTGCTGTTTAAGGGCGCTGTACTGGTCGCCGAGCTGAGTTTTGTACTCTTTCAGCTTGTTATCAATTTCTTTATCCGATACTTTGTATTTTTTGGCTAATACTTTTTCTTGTACGAGCTGTGTCAGCACACTTGCGCCCGCGGTTTTTTTCATGTTCGTGTAGAGCTCGCCTTTTGTCACATTGCCGGCATCCGTCTTGGCAATCACGTCGTTGTCGCCGCTGCTGCATGCGCTGAGAGCGAGGACGCTCGTTGCCGTAATAGCTGCTATCGCGATTTTCTTCATTCCTTTAAACACTCCTAATCATCCAAATTAAATTGCATATGCGTATCATAACATATTGTGGCTTTCTGTAAAAAGATTTTAAATAAAGGGCATTCGTCTAGTCAAACTTTTTCCTGATACATACAAATATATTGATCATGAAAAGGAGGTAATGAACCATGGGCGGAGGATATTCAAACGGTTTTGCGCTGCTCGTAGTACTGTTCATTTTGCTTGTTATTGTAGGGGCAGCTTACATTTGCTAAGCGGACCGGATCGCTTTTTCTAAAGCGGTCCATTTTCTTACCCGAGCGCCTAATCGTTTCTGAAGTGAATTGCATATGATGTAATTGGAAAAATAAAACGTTTTGTAGGAGGTGCTTTTGGAGATGGGTGAAGTATTTGCAGGCGGTTTTGCATTGTTGGTTGTTCTGTTCATCTTATTGATCATCATCGGCGCTTCTTGGATTTACTAAGAAAAAAATATGGCTGTCCGCGTTAATCCGCCGGCAGCCATATTTTTTTGCCTGTTTACACAGTAAAGGAGATCTCGACGAACGAAGAGATCAGTAAAATTAAAATAGATACATTAATAAAACGGAATACCTTATCCTGCCGGTCTTCAGGAATCTCTCTGACAAGGCATAATGTATTTGTGAGCCTGTTTATGAAATAAAGAATAAACAGGGCAGCCACGATAAAATAGAATAAAATGATGGGAGATTCCCCCTCTCTCTGAACTGCTCCCATATTACATTACCAAATATTTATTGAAAAAGATAGAATGTAAGCTGAAAAATCAGCGGACATCAAGACTCCGGCACTTTTTTTACTAAAATATCAAAGCCGTCGGATTCCTGGTCAATCAGACATGATTTGGGCGCTTTGACCAGATGCAGCGCAAACAGAAGATCAGGCAGGCAATAACCCGCATGAATGCTCGAAATCATATAAAAGTAATGGGCGTGACTCGGAAATGCCAGCCCGGCATAAAATAATACCGGCGTAATGAATAAAAACGGGCTGATCGTTGAAATCAGCATTGTTGTTTTTGGTATGCCTTTCCATGTCGGCATCCGCAAAAAGTACATTTTCATTTCCTTTTTTCTTTTTTTACAGATCATCGGCAGGACATGTATGACTTTATGTACAAATAAAGTAACGACGAGCAGAACGCAAAAAGCAAATACATGCCCGTCACTTAAACTGATATTCGGACGCAGCAGCCCGAATGCCAAGAAGTTGCATATAAAAAACAGGATCATAAAACCTACAGCAGTCAATAATAAACGAACCGCACCATAATCTTTGATCAGATTAATGGTTTTCCAGCAATTCATCAGAGTCATCCTTCCGTACAAAGATGGAATACAATCTCAAAATAATTTACTCTCTTCAGGAGAAAAAATCAATCCTTTTTTAAAGAAAAAAATAAACCCGGAAAGGGAAGATCAGAAGAGAGCGGTGAAACATGGAAATGTACGGTTTAAGCTTTCTTCTCTATTCATTATCAGCTAAAATAAGATTAAAGATAGAAAGAAGTGAAACGGATGGATTCAATGGATCAGCGTATCGGGCGGTTAGAATATTACATACAATTGCTTGTGAAAACAGTGGATATGGATAAGTACCCTTTTTATGCGATGATGATCGAAAAAGGGCTGACCGAAGAGGAAGGTGAAGAGGTCGGGCGGATCTGCCGCGAATTGGAGGACGAGCTGGAGTCGCAAAAAGCGCAAGGCTTTGTGACGTTCGACAAACTCCTTGCGCTTTTTGCGGGACAGCTGAACGAAAAATTAGATGTTCATGAAACGATTTTTGCTTTGTATGAGCAGGGGCTTTATACAGCGCTGATGGAAGAATTTATTGAGATTATGAAGCACTTTGATTAACTGTTGATCGGTTCCAGTTCTTCAGCCGTTTCATGGACAGCCGATTCGCCCGTTTTTTTCTTCAGACTTCCGTCTTCACTTTCAAAATCATTGTTTATGTTTGTCAATGATTTCTCAAATATCTCCATAAAATCTTCGCCGTAAATGTGGCGGATGACACAGGTTAATTCTTCAATTTCCGGAAACTTCCCGAATAAATGGTAGAGCGGCTGTGAACCTTTAAACACCGCGTTTCTCGACGGGGCAAACTCCTCAAGAAGACTTTCGAATACATTTTCCCCTTCTTCTGTTAACTGAATGTACGTGTTCCGTTTGTCATTCAGCCGCTTGGAAAATTTCAGATATCCGCGTTCTTCAAGTTTTTTTGAAAAATTAAACGCAGTTGATACGTGCATAACGCCGAATTTGGCGATTTCTGAAATAGAAGCTCCTTTAAGCTGATAAGCAATCCATAATATATGATGCTCGTTAATATTAAGGTCGTACGGTTTCAGCCAATTCTGCCAATCTTTTTCGATAGATTTCCACAGCGCTTTGGACAGCTGAGCCATTTTTTGGGTATAGATTAAAGCTTCTTTTAGATCGTAAGGCGGTTCAACACGATTCAATACAGATCACCTGCTTCACCTTTTCTTTCCCTCTATTATGCCAATAAAATAAAGATTAATAAAGATGAAAATTTAAGAATTTTATAATAAATTCTTAATCCATTGCTGTGAAAGGTTTTAAACACGCAAAAAAAGTGCGGAACGCAATATGTCCGCACTTTTTTTGGTTGTATAGGATATTAGTTTTGTAAGGTTTTCTCCAGCTGTCTGATTTTCTCTTCAATATCAGCGATTTCCTTTTGGAGATCCTGCTGGTGCGGCTTGATTTCCTCCTGCCACCTTTTAATGCTGGTCTGAAGCTCTCCGCCTACGTCTTTAATGACTTCGGCGCTTTCTTTCGCTGTTTGGACAAGCTGGTCCTTAAGCGCCATTCCGTCTCTTTTTAACCGTCTGATTGTGTCCTCAATTGAATTGCAATTCGCTTTGATTTTGCCCCGCAGCTCTTTTCCGGATGAAGGAGCCGAAAGCAAAACCGCCGCGCCTCCGATCAATCCGCCTACGAAAAGGCCTTTTAAAAGGGAACGTCCGTCAGCCATTTGAAATCACCCCGTTTTTTTCTTGTCACTTTTATCATTTTTGTTCAGAAGAATAAACTTCTATACATAGCTTGCTTTATTTTAGCATATTTTTTAAGGGAAAAGGAGGGAGAAGGTTGTCTGTCTTCATGATTGTTTTATCTTGTATGGCTCTTGTCTTCGCGGCGGGCGCCGTTTACTACCTTAAACTGCTCGGTCAGGCCGCTTCTTATCCGCCGAAGCGGGTCGTCCGCCAAAAGGCCATTGTCTGCTCAGCAGGAACCGCCCTCGCATTGTTCCTTATCTTTTTCACAAAACTTCTCGTGTAAAACATGCTGTAACACATTAAAAAACCTCTTCCGGCCGGAAGAGGTTTCAGTATGCGGCTATTTCACCGTTTCAATCATATTGGACCGTCTTAAGATCGTCTGCACAATCGGATACATAATGACAATGGCGATCGCATTCAGCGCAGCCGCCGGAAGGACGACCGCGAGCACCAATGCGGTGAATCCGCCCGGCAGGCCGACAATCAGAAGGGCCAGCGCCAGAAAGATCACGCCGGAGATGAAGGTGCCGGCTATCGTAATGACGGCAGCCGCCGCTGTTTTCACGCTCTTTTTTATCAAAAGCGCCAGCGCCAGAAACAGAAACGCCGTTACCGGTTTTTCAATGATATTCGGAAGCTGTCCGCCCGGAAAAGATGTCGTGAGTGCGGAAATGATTCCCGTTACAATTCCGATCATCAGCACGTTCTGCACACGGGGAAATAACAGAATGCCCATAAACATCATCACAAGCATCATATCGGGTTTCATTCCGAATAATACCGGCGGCATAATGGAGTGAAGCACCGCTCCGATTGCCGCAAACAGGGCCATAATGACTAATTCTTTTGTTTTCATACTAAGCTCTCCTCTGCTAAGCTTTTTCGCCATCCAATAATATGCTCGTCATTTATTGCGATGGCCGGAAAAATTGATATGCAAACAGTATATCAAAGGAACCGTTATGTTAGAAGAAATTTATTCGTTTTCCTGCTGGAACTTTCTCATAAACTGAGCCAGTTTTTCACAATCAGCCAGGCTGACGGCGTTGTAAACAGACGCCCTGCAGCCTCCGACTGAGCGGTGGCCGCCGAGTCCGGTCATTTTAGCCGCTTTCGCTTCTTCAACGAATTTTTTCGTCAGACTGCTGTCGCGGAGAGTGAACGTGACATTCATGTGAGAACGGCTGTTTTTTTCGGCATGGCCCGCGTAAAATCCGCCGCTCGCATCGATTGTGCCGTACAGGACATCCGCCTTTTCCCGGTTGCGCCGTTCAGCCGCTTCGACACCGCCATTTTCAGCCAGCCATTCAAGGACGAGGCTCAGCATATAAATCGCAAATGTAGGCGGTGTATTATACAGTGAATCGGCTTTCGTGTGAGTGGAATATTTCAAAATTTTAGGAACGTTTGTATTTTCTTTTTCAAGCCAAGATTTTTTCATGATGACGACCGTAACGCCGGACGGCCCGAGGTTTTTCTGGGCTCCGCCGTAGATGACATCAAACGAGCTGACATCAATTTTTCTGCTGAGGATGTCGCTTGACATGTCGGCTACGAGCGGGATGGGTGAGTTCGGGAATTCTTTCCATTGCGTTCCGAAAATCGTGTTGTTGGACGTAATATGCAAGTAGGCGCCGTCTTTGATCCCTGAGAGGTCCGCTTCCGGTATATGGTTGTGGTTTGAATCTGCGCTTGTTGCCGTGACGGATGTGTTTCCGAACAGTTTCGCCTCAGCGAGGGCTTTTTCAGACCATGCGCCCGTCACGATGAAGTGCGCCGTCTTCTCCGGTGTTAAAAAGTTCATCGGAAGCATTGAGAATTGTAGGCTTGCTCCGCCTTGAAGAAATAAAATATCATAATCGTCGGGAATATCCATCAGTTCTTTCAGAAGGGTTTTGGCTTTTTGATGCACCGCATCATATTCCGTGCTCCGGTGGGACAGTTCCATGACGGACATGCCGGTGTTATTGAAGTCGACAAATTCTTTCTGTGCTTTTTGCAGCACATCCAGTGGAAGGGCTGCGGGTCCTGCATTGAAATTCGTTGTACGTTCCATGTTTACGATCTCTCCCTGTTTTCCGCTTTAGTGTAAGAAATAATACAATTATCCTATCACAATTTTTTGATTTTTTTGATATAAAAAAATATAATTTTATGTTTTATATATGTTCAGACGCAAAAAAACCTCATCCTTAAGATGAGGCAAGCCGTTTTCTGACGGTTGAAGCGATTTCCTGAAGATCGTCAGGCGTGTAGTCTTCGGCATGTGTCTTCCAGACCGCTCCGAAGCCGTCGCCTTTTCCGTAACGCGGAATGATGTGCATGTGAAAATGGAACACTGATTGGCCCGCTTTTTCACCGTTGTTATTGAGAATATTCAGCCCGATCGGCTCGAATTCATCCCGGATGGCGCGCGCGATTTTCGGCACCGCCTCAAAATATTCTTTAGAAAGCTCAGGCGTAAACTCGTACACGTTTTCAATATGTGTTTTCGGAATCACGAGCGTGTGGCCTTTTGTGACCTGGCTGATATCAAGAAACGCCACGACGTGTTCATTTTCGTATACTTTTGAAGACGGAATGTCACCGGCAATGATTTTGCAGAAAATACAATCGTCCGCTTTGTGCATAGATGGGTTTCCTCCCTGAAAAGAAATATATGTATATTCTCATCCTACCACAAAAACGGCCAAAACAAAAAACAGGATGAACGGCTGAGCGTTCATCCTGATGCAGAAGTACGAGCTTTATCACAGAAAATTTAATATGCCTTTTGTAAGCACCTCATTTGTTTTTAAAATGAAGACTTATGGGTCTGCTTAATCATTCCTGGGACAAACACCTCATTTGATTATTTCATCATGATTGAAGAACATCATCAAAGCAGTGTGTGAAGAAATTGTAAGCATAGGACATGTTGATTTTCATCCAACTGTTCAAAGACGTCTTTTATAAACACCTCATTTTCAGTTGATTAAAGCTGTTTCCTTCTACACGCATTATGATGTCCGAGATCACGATAACTATGCACGCTTTTCACGTGAGAAAAAAAGGGAATCGTTTCAAATCAGCCTTTATTTTTGGTACTATGAAGAAAAACGAATCAGAAGGGGAGAAATTATGTCTCTGCTATCGGTAAAAGACTTAACCGGCGGTTATACGAGAAACCCGGTTTTAAAAAATGTTTCATTCACCCTTGAGCCGAACCAAATCGTCGGGCTCATCGGATTAAACGGCGCGGGCAAAAGCACGACGATCCGGCATATTATCGGTTTAATGGACCCGCATAAAGGCTCAATCGAGCTGAACGGCAAGACGTTTTCGGAGGATAAGGAAAGCTACCGTTCGCAATTTACGTACATTCCCGAAACACCGGTGCTGTATGAAGAACTGACGCTCAAAGAGCATTTGGAGCTGACGGCCATGGCGTACGGCCTTTCCAAAGAAACGCTTGAAAAAAGGCTTCCTCCGCTTTTGAAGGAATTCAGAATGGAAAAAAGGCTGAAATGGTTTCCCGCTCACTTTTCCAAAGGGATGAAGCAGAAAGTCATGATCATGTGCGCATTTCTCGCAGAGCCTTCGCTTTATATCATTGACGAGCCGTTTCTCGGGCTTGACCCGCTTGCGATCAATGCTTTATTAGAGCGGATGGACGCCGCGAAAAAAGCCGGATCAACCGTCCTGATGTCAACGCATATACTGGCTACGGCAGAGCGCTACTGTGACGCTTTCATCATTTTACATAACGGCGAAGTGCGGGCAAGCGGCACACTGGAAGAACTGAGAGAGCAGTTCGGCATGAGAGACGCCGCTCTTGATGACTTGTATATTGAATTGACAAAGGAAGACGCCGGCCATGAATAATATGTCTAGTATTTGGCAGTCCCGGCTTGAGGAGCATATAAAGGAAACAAGAATGTATATGAAATATATGCTCAATGATCATCTCGTCATTGTGCTGATCTTTTTTATCGCCGGCGCGGCGAGCTGGTACAGCAAATGGGTCAAAGACATTCCCGATCATTTCCCGTCATTTTGGGTGATGGCGGTGCTCTTTTCATTTGTGCTGACGGGCTCATACGTCCGGACGCTGTTAAAGGAAGCGGATCTCGTGTTCCTGCTGCCGCTTGAACCGAAAATGGGGACATACTTTAAGCATTCATTCAAGTACAGCTATCTGTCACAGCTGTTTCCGCTTTTCGCTCTGTCGCTTGTGTGCATGCCTCTGTTTTTCGCTGTAAGCCCGGGAGCGTCACTTACGTCGTATGCCGCCGTTTTTATTCAGATGCTGGCGGTAAAAGCATGGAATCAGGCCATGGAGTGGCGGATGACATTTATGAATGACAGAAGCATGAAAATGACGGATGCGATCATACGCTTTATCTGTAATATGCTGCTTTTATACTTCATTTTGCAATCGTTTTATCTGTACGCTGCCGCCGTCTACATTGTGATGGCCGGTCTTTATGTGTATTTCACATCTGCCGCGAAACATAAATCGTTAAAATGGGAAGCTCATATTGAATATGAATTAAGAAGGAAGCAGCGGTTTTACAGAATCGCCAATCTGTTTACCGATGTGCCTCACCTGAAGAAACAGGCAAAACGCCGGGCGTATCTCGACTTCTTGCTCAGAATGATTCCGTTTGAACAGCGGAAAACGTTCTCATATATGTATGCGCGGGCCTTTCTTCGTTCAAATGATTATCTCGGCATTCAAGTCAGGCTCACGATTATTTTTATTCTGATAATTATGCTCGTTTCCGCCAATCCGTGGATAACGGCGGCGTTAACCGTATTTACCGTCTTTATTACGGGGATACAGCTTTTGCCGCTGTTCGGGCATTTTCATCATCTTTCTTTACAGGAGCTTTACCCGGTCAATCAGAAAGCGAAGCTGCAAAGTTTCTTTTCCCTGATGAAATCGGTGCTAACCGTGCAGGCATTGCTGTTCACGGCAGCGTCGGCCTATGCCGCGGGAGTCAGCGGGGCGCTTTATGCCGCTATCGCTTCAGCCGTTCTGATCTTTGTGATTATGCCTTCGTATATGGGAGGCAGATTGAAAAAATACGGCAAGCTGTAATCAATCGGGTTTTTGAAACCTATAGCGAAAGAAGGAGACGCAGATGACCGGCGATCAGCAGCTGATACATGAAGCCTTGCAATGGAAAGCGCGTTTTTTGCGTAAGGATTCGATGCTCGAACGTTTTTCTAAAGGAATGCAGGCGAAAATAAATGAGCGGATTCCCGAAAAAATTCATACCGTTATCACAGAAAGCATCAAAAAAATGACCGAAGCAACAATGGCGGGTTCAAATCTGGCAAAAAGCAATCGGGATACAAACGGTATGACCCTTTCAGAAAAAGATGCCCTGGCCAGACAAACCATCGCATCATACCAGAAGGTCGCGGCAGCCGAGGGTATCGGTACGGGGGCTGGCGGAATTTTTTTAGGAATGGCTGATTTTCCTTTGCTGTTGTCGATTAAAATGAAATGCCTGTTCGATCTTGCCTCCATTTACGGCTTTGATGTGAGTGATAGAGATGAACGATTGTTTTTGCTGTTTATTTTTCAGCTTGCTTTCTCAAGCGGTGAACGGCGGAAACACATATACTCGATTATTGAACATTGGGATTCAAAAAAGCATGATGTCGATTGGAGAGTTTTTCAGCAGGAATACCGCGATTATCTGGACGTGGTGAAATTGTTTCAGCTTTTGCCGGTCGTCGGAGCAGCCGTGGGCGGAGCGGCCAATTATAAACTGCTGTCACAGCTAGGCGAGACGGCAAGGCATGTTTTTCATTTAAGAATTACAGCAGCCGGTACGTAATGTACCGGCTGTTTTTTTATGCCTAGCGGCGGTAGCTCACCGCGGCGCCGATAAGCACCTTGGCGGCCGTCAGCATCGCTTTTTCATTAAAATCAAATTTCGGGTGATGATGAGGATAAATAGATTCCGCATTTTCTAAAGCGGCGCCCGTAAAGAAAAATGCGCCTTTCGTATGCTGCAGATAATATGAAAAGTCTTCTCCCGCCATCTGCGGCTCTCCTTCAACGACTTTTGTGACGCCGTCTGTTTCCGCTGCGGCAGCAGCCGCGTGCGCCGCTTCCTCAGGGTGATTCACGACAGCGGGGTAGCCGCGTTTGAAACGATATTCATAAGAAGCGGAGTGCATGGCGCAGATTCCTTTGACGACGGCTTCTATTTCTGCTTCGAGCAGGCTGCGCACCTCTTCGTCAAACGAGCGGACGGTGCCGGTTATGACTGCGTGATCCGCAATCGCATTAAACGGATTTTCAGCGACGAACGAGCCGGCTGAGATGACGGCCGGGTGCATGGGGTTTACCCGCCGGCTCACAATATGCTGAAGGGCGGTGACGATTTGTGAGCCGATTAAAACGGCGTCCTTCGTATCGTGAGGGATCGCGCCGTGACCGCCTTTTCCGATGACTTTAATCGTAAATCCGTCAGCGGCGGCCATCACTGCGCCCGGGCGGCATAAAACCGTTCCGACGGGTTCAGTCGCCCAAAGGTGCGTGCCGAAAATGGCGTCGACATGTTCGAGGCAGCCGTCTTCAATCATTGATTTTGCTCCGCCGGGAGATAATTCTTCGGCGTGCTGGTGGATCATCACAAATGACCCTTTCAGGTTTTCCCGGTTGCGGGAAAGCACTTTTCCGACCGCAAGCAGAGCTGCCGTATGGCCGTCGTGCCCGCAGGCGTGCATGACGCCGGGGATTTGTGAAGCATAGGGCGCATCTTTTTCATCCTGTATAGGCAAAGCGTCAAAATCAGCCCTGAGCGCGACAGCCGGTCCCGGTTCACTGCCTTCAATATAGGCTGTGACTCCGTTTCCTCCGACATTCGTCCGGATGGGAACGCCGAGTTTTTCATAAAACGATGCGATGAACGCCGGTGTTTTTTTCTCTTTAAAGGAAAGCTCGGGATTCATGTGAAGGTGACGCCTGATTTCAACCATTTCCTCATACAGGCCGTCAAGCTCGGCGTATAAGCTTTTTTGAAGTGCCGTTAATGTCAAAGCGATGCCCCCTCGTCTGCTTTTCCCATGATTGTATAGAAAATGTCAGAAGATTTCAATCTTTTTGCTAAGGGAGAATGATGATGGCGGCGATCGTTGTGACGACAAGTCCGGCCGCCACCGGAATAAAGTTTTTCCTGGCAAGCTCAAACGGATCAACTTTACAAATAGCCGCAGCGGGGATAAGCGCCCAAGGGACCAATGTTCCGCCCCCGACCCAGATCGCTGAAATCTGCCCCAGCGCCGTTAAAACGGCCGGGTCCGTATGAAGCGCGGCGGAAAATAGTTTTGCCATCGAGCCTGCAAGAGATATCCCGGAAAAGCCTGAACCGTCAAGCCCTGTAATCGCACCGACTGCGGTGAGGGCGATGCCGGCGAATTCCCCGGACATCGGAAAGGAATGGGACAGCGCCAGCCCGAGGTCATTGACGATCCCCGCAGATCCCTGCGGCAGAGGGGTGTTCAAAATACTTTTAAACCCCGCGTCACCGAGATAAAAGAAAGCCGCGATCGGAATGACGGGGCCGAATACTTTAAAGCCGAATTGAAAACCGCCGATAAAATACTCAGTGATCTTTTCTAAATGCCGCTGCTTATGAACAATGAAATGAATGATCAGGAGGATGCCGATCGCAGTCCCCCCGACGAGTGCCGTCGCGTCATTTCCTTGCAGGCGGTATACGAGCATGCAAATAATATCGGCAAGAAAAACAATCGGAATGAAAACCGCCAGGATGACCCTGAGTTTTTTCGGAAGATACATACTTGTGTCCAAAGAACCGGAGCTGTAAAAGGAGAGGGGGGCCTGCGTTTTTTTTCGTTCCCGCATGATGAGAAAAAAAGCGGTGACTGTCGTCGTTATCCCCATGATCAAAACGAGCGGAATACTCGCCTGCATGACATCGCCCACAGGAACTCCGGCGGCATCGGCTGTCAATTTCGGCGCCGCCTGAATGACGTAATCACCTGATAAAGCGAATCCATGGCCGAACAGGTTCATCGCCATTGCTGCGGCGATCGGAGAAAGACCCGCCCGGATCGCTGCGGGAAGCAGCACTGCGCCGATCAGCGCCACCCCTGGTGACGGCCAGAAAAAAAGAGAAATGGCAAACATCAGTCCGCCGATGACCCAATACGCGACAGCCGGCCCTTTCATCAGCTTCGCAAATGGAGAAATCATCGCTTCATTAATACCTGTTTTGGTCAAAATGCCGCTCATCGCCACGATAAAACAAATAATAAAAATCGTCGGCAGCAATTCCCCGGCGGCATACGTGAAGCTGTGAAACAGGCTGCTGACCGAAGCGGAGAATGAATGCGTCGTCCATAGCGCAATCACAAAAATACCGGCAAGTGAAATAAAGGTTGTATCTTTTCTGAGAAGCATAAAAACGATAATGGCTGCGATAAAAGCAACATAAAGCAGATGTATCGAGTAGACGCCGATCCCCAATTGAACCACTCCGTTTATAAATAGGATTGCTACAGGTTATTCATAGGCGGGCGGAAGGTGCAAAGAAGGAAGCTGAAAATCGGGACAAAAAAAAGCCGGAGAATCTCCGGCGGTTTTAGTCTATAGCGTAATAAGCGGTTACATAAGATGGACGGGAGAAAATGGACGTCGTATCAATGCCTGCTGATGTTCCGCGTTTTTTATGAGCTTCCTGATAAGAGTTTGACTGCTGCCAGTTCTGAAAGGCTTTTTCCTCTTCCCACAGGGTCAGGATGACATACGTATCGCCTTCGAGCGGCCTTAATACGCGGATGGCTTTAAAGCCGGGTTCATTTTCCACTTTGCCGGCTCGGTTTTTAAACCGATTTTCAAACAGCGGCCGGCCTTCCTGGGTAACTGCGATGTTGTTGAGGACGGCGTAGCCCGGATTTTTGATTTCCCCGACGCTGTCGATGCTTTCATATGAATGGGGCGCCTGGAAAACGGTTTCTCCATTTGTCTCATGGATTAAAATCGCATTTTCATCCCCTTGCATCAGCACCATATTCTCACCAGGGTGTTTCTTTGCAATCGTCTTTAAAAAATCGGCTGTCCCGTATGTAATATAAACCTTCATATCAGCCACCTCCTGCTTGCTAGTATATCAAAAGAGTGGTATAAGTTTCTATTGGCGACTCATTCTGACATAAATCGAAACAATATTTCCCATACTACAAGTTAAGAAAGGCGAGGTGACTTATGCTGAAAAAGAAAAAAAGATTCTTTATTCCGGCTGTAATTGCAGCGGCAACCGCTTTTCTCGCGTTAATCGGATACATTATCATTATATTTCTCGGCCATTATGTCATCGATGAAAAGAAGTTAATACTGCACGCATCTTCAAAAATCGTCGATCAAAACGGTGATGAAATCGCGAGCCTTTATACGGAAAACCGCGAACCGGTATCCATTCAGGAGGTTCCGGAAGATGTGAGAGATGCGTTTATCGCCGTTGAAGATAAACGGTTTTACGAACATCACGGCATTGATGTGAAGTCTGTCGGTCGGGCGGTGTTCCGGGATGTTTTAGCAGGCGGCAAGGTGGAGGGCGGAAGCACGATCACCCAGCAGCTGGCGAAAAACATTTTTCTGACTAATGATAAAACATTTTTGCGCAAGACAAAAGAAGTCATCATTGCCATCAATCTTGAGCGTGATTACAGCAAGGATAAGCTGCTTGAAATGTACCTGAACCAGCTCTATTTCGGCCATGGCGTTTACGGCATTCAAGCCGCGTCTCACTACTACTTTAATAAAGAAGTAAAAGATTTAACCGTTGCAGAAGGCGCCGTTCTGGCAGCCATACCGAAGGCGCCATCCCTTTATTCGCCGATTCAGCATCCCGGCAAAAATAAAGAACGGCGCGATACGATTCTTTCCATGATGAACGATCAAGGCTATATCAGCGCCAAAGAAGCCGTCAGAGCCCAGGGCAGGACATTGGGGCTTAATGTCAAGAAAACATCTGAAACGCCTTGGTTTGACAGTTATATCGATCTTGTCATCAAGGAGGCGGAATCCCGTTATTCGATGTCAGGAGAACAGCTTCTTCAAGGCGGCTATACGATCCGGACTTCGCTTGATTCCAAGCTGCAGAAAACGGCATACACACTAATGAGGGAAAACGGCTATTTTCCGGGGACGGATCAGGCGGCAGAGGGAAGCGCCGTCTTTATTGATAATAAAACCGGAGGCGTCCGCGCGGCGGTCGGCGGGCGCGACTACGTGACAAAAGGATACAACAGGGTAACTGCGCCGCGGCAGCCGGGCTCAACGTTTAAGCCGCTTGCCGTATACGGGCCCGCCATGCAGGAAGACAAGTTCAAACCGTATTCGCTTCTTCAAGACAAACTGCAGTCTTACGACGGGTATGAACCGAAAAATTATGGCGGGCAGTACAAGGGGCAAGTGACGATGCAGGACGCGATCACATACAGCATAAATGCGCCCGCTGTCTGGACATTGAAGCAGATCGGCGTGGATACGGGAAAATCGTATCTTGATAAAAACGGCATAAACATTTCTGACAACGGGCTCGCGATTGCGCTTGGCGGTCTGTCAGAAGGCGTCACCCCGCTTCAGCTTGCCGGAGCTTATCATACCTTTGCGGCGAACGGAATGTATACGAAGCCATTTTTTATTGAGAAAATCACGGACGAAGACGGAGAAACGATATCCGGGCCTAAAAACGGCAAAACGCGCGTCTTCAGCGGACAGACCGCATGGAATATGACGAGAATGCTTCAGCAGGTCGTAAAAGAAGGAACCGCTTCACAAGGAAGCTATCAAGGCGACATGGCGGGGAAAACCGGCACGACGTCATTTACCGGCGTCCCCGGTGCCACGAAGGACGCCTGGTTTGCGGGATACACTCCCGGACTGACGGGAGCCATTTGGATGGGCTATGACAAAACGGATAAAACCCATTACCTGAAAGGCGGAAGCCAGTACCCGGTCCGGCTCTTTAAAGATATCGTCACAAAAGCGGAAGAAAGCGGCAAAACATTCAAAAAGCCTGAAAATGTGAAAGAACTGGGCAGTCCGATTGAGCTTAAGGCGGTGAAGTCCCTGTCGGCCCGTTATACATTTAAGGCGATGGGATTGATTACGATTCAATTAAAATGGGATGCTCAAAAGGATGATCGGGTTGTTTACCGAATATATGAAAAGAAAGACGGAAAAGACAAGCTTCTGGATTCGGTGAAAGGAAAAGGCAGCTTTGACATTCCGTACGCCAATCTGTTCTCAGGGGCTTCATACAAGGTCGTTCCATATAATACACAGACGAATCAAGAAGGAGAGGGAACGGAATACGTTCAGCCGAAGCTTTTTTCTTCTTAAATAATGAATTCGGCGATTTTTTGAACATTAAGCCTCAATTCTATACCATTTTGAAAAAACAAGGTATAGTGTAATGGGCGAAGAACACGAACGTATGGTTGCAGGAGGAAAGGTGGAAATTCAGATGAGTAAACGAGAAGCGTTTAATGATACGTTTTTAAAAGCGGCACGGGGAGAAAAAGCGGGTCACGTCCCTGTCTGGTACATGAGACAGGCGGGGAGGTCGCAGCCGGAATACCGCAAGCTGAAGGAAAAGTACGGCCTGGTTGAAATTACGCATCAGCCCGAGCTGTGCGCGTATGTGACAAGACTCCCGGTCGAGCAGTACGGAGTGGACGCTGCCATTTTATATAAAGATATTATGACGCCGCTTCCTTATATCGGAGTGGATGTTGAAATTAAAAACGGAATCGGGCCGGTGATCGATCAGCCGGTGCGCTCTGCTGCGGATATTGACAAGCTCGGCGAACTGAATCCCGAACAGGATGTTCCTTACGTGCTGGAAACGATCCGATTACTCGTAAACGAACAGCTGAATGTCCCGCTCATCGGTTTTTCGGGAGCGCCTTTTACGCTGGCCAGTTATATGATTGAAGGCGGGCCTTCTAAAAATTACAACAAAACAAAAGCGTTTATGCACAGTATGCCGCAAGCGTGGCAGATGCTGATGGACAAGCTCGCGGACATGATTATCGTTTATGCGAAAGCGCAGATTAACGCCGGCGCGAAAGCCATTCAGATTTTTGATTCATGGGTCGGCGCGCTGAACCGCGAAGATTACCGGATGTATATCAAACCGGTGATGGACAGAATTTTCCGGGAGCTTTCAGCAGAACAAGTTCCGCTGATCATGTTCGGCGTAGGCGCAAGCCATCTGGCCGGAGATTGGCATGACCTTCCTCTTGACGTTGTCGGTCTTGATTGGAGACTCAGCATAGATGACGCCAGAAAACAAGGCATCACAAAAACGGTTCAGGGCAACCTTGATCCGTCGCTTCTTCTTGCGCCTTGGGAAGTCATCGAGGAAAAAGCGAAAGCGATACTTGATCAGGGCATGAAAACGGACCGGTTTATTTTCAATTTAGGACACGGCGTATTCCCTGATGTAAATCCGGATACGCTGAAAAAGCTGACGGCGTTTGTGCATGAATACTCCGCAGCCAAAAAAACGGAACGATCTTCCTGAGCAGATCGTTGGTTATAAGGAGATTTTCCTGTCAAAATCAAGATAGACAGACCATCAAAAGAGGTGTTTAACAAAATGAGCAGCAAAAAGAAAATGGGACTTCTTGTCATGGCTTACGGAACGCCTTACAAAGAAGAGGACATAGAGCGTTATTATACACATATCAGACGCGGAAGAAAGCCGGAGCCGCATATGCTTCAAGACTTAAAAGACAGATATGAGGCGATCGGAGGCATTTCGCCACTCGCAAAAATTACGCAGGAGCAGGCGGAGAAGCTCGGACAGCGTTTAAATGAAATTCAGGATGATGTAACATTCAAAGTGTACATCGGATTAAAACATATTGAACCGTTTATTGAAGATGCGGTGGCGGAGATGCATAAAGACGGCATTACAGAAGCTGTCAGCCTTGTGCTCGCCCCTCATTTTTCAACATTCAGCGTCAAGTCTTACAACAAACGCGCGAAAGAAGAAGCGGACAAGCTCGGCGGCTTGACCATCAAGTCGGTTGAGAGCTGGTATGATGAACCGAAATTCGTTGATTATTGGGTCACCCAAGTGAAGAAAACGTATGACTCCATGCCGAAAGAAGAACGGGATGATGCGATGCTGATCGTCTCAGCGCACAGCCTTCCTGAAAAAATTAAAGAATACGGCGATCCGTATCCTGACCAGCTGGAGGAATCCGCAAAACTGATAGCCGAAGGCGCCGGAATTACCGATTACGCAGTCGGCTGGCAGAGCGAAGGGAACACCCCTGATCCGTGGCTCGGGCCGGATGTGCAGGATCTCACGCGCGAGCTGTATCAAAAGCATCCTTATAAAGCATTTGTATATGTGCCCGCAGGCTTCGTTGCCGATCATTTAGAGGTGCTTTACGATAATGATTACGAATGCAAAGCTGTGACCGATGAAGTCGGCGCAAGCTACTATCGTCCGGCTATGCCGAACGCACAGCCTGAATTTATCGACGCGCTTGCAGCGGTCGTGCTGAAAGAGCTGGACAAGTAGAATTAAACGGTAAAGAAGGCGATAAAAATGAGTGGCGATAAAAAACATCTGGTCATCATCGGCGGCGGCATAACGGGATTAGCCGCCGCCTTCTACATGGAAAAAGAAATCAAGGAAAAACAGCTGCCGCTTGAGATTACTTTGATCGAAGCAGGCCCGCGAGCGGGCGGGAAAATTCAGACGGCCCATAAAGACGGCTACATCATCGAGCGGGGGCCGGATTCTTTTTTGGAAAGGAAAAAAAGCGCTCCGCAGCTCGTGAAGGATCTGGGGCTTGAGCATCTGCTCGTCAACAATGCGACCGGCCAGTCTTACGTGCTTGTCAACGAGACGCTTCATCCGATGCCGAAGGGCGCGGTGATGGGCATCCCGACAAAAATCGCTCCGTTCATCTCCACCGGCTTATTTTCTGTTCCCGGAAAAGCGCGGGCGGCGCTGGATTTTGTCCTGCCTGCGAGCAAACCGAAGGAAGATCAGTCTCTGGGTGAGTTTTTCCGCAGACGCGTCGGTGACGAAGTTGTTGAGAATTTAATAGAACCGCTGTTGTCTGGGATTTATGCCGGAGATATTGATAAGCTGAGCCTTATGTCCACGTTTCCGCAATTCTATCAGACTGAGCAAAAGCACAGAAGTCTGATTCTCGGCATGAAAAAATCGCGTCCGCAGCCTTCGGGACAGCAGCTGACGGCCAAAAAGCAGGGCCAGTTTTTAACACTGACGACAGGCCTTCAAACTTTGGTGGAGGAGCTGGAAAAGCAGCTTACACTGACAAAGGTGATGAAAGGCACGAAAGTTACCCATATCGGCCGCGAGGAGAAGGGATATTCCGTGACGCTTGATAACGGCAGTGTGCTGCATGCGGAAGGATGCATTGTGACAGCGCCGCATAAAGCCGCGGCGAAAATGCTTTCTGATTTGCCGGCGGTGTCATGTCTCAAAGACATGCATTCTACGTCCGTTGCCAACGTCGCCTTAGGTTTTCCGGAGGGAGCCGTCAAGATGGAGCATGAAGGTACGGGATTCGTTATCTCAAGAAACAGCGATTTCTCCATCACGGCCTGCACATGGACGAATAAAAAATGGCCGCACGCGGCGCCGGAGGGCAAAACGCTTCTCAGGGCGTACGTTGGAAAGGCCGGAGATGAATCCATCGTAGATCTTTCAGATAACGAGATCATTAAAATCGTAATGGAAGATTTGAAAAAAGTAATGAAAATCAATGGCGAACCGGAAATGACCTGTGTCACCCGCTGGAACGAAAGCATGCCGCAGTACCATGTCGGCCATAAAGAGCGCATCAAAGAGTTCAGAGATGAGCTGAAAGCTTCCTATCCGGGTGTATACGCGACGGGCGCATCTTTTGAAGGGGTGGGCATCCCCGACTGTATCGACCAGGGAAAAGCCGCAGTATATGATTCACTGGCTTATTTATTTGAAACGTACCAGCCTCCGTTATCTTAAAACGGGGGTTTTTTTTTGCATGTTCCCGTTCTGTAAAGGGAACACCATTATAGAGAAAAAACATTTGAATCTTCTTCGCGACTGTGATAAGTTATCTTATGTACAAAATGACTAAAACGTTCAAACGGTCAATTTAACGAGGTGGGAAACATGTCCGTCGATCGGAAAAAGCTCATTCTGGAAGCGGCAACGAAATCTTTTACGCAATTCGGCTACAAAGCAACGACAATGGATCTGGTGGCAAAGCTTGCAAACGTGGGGAAGGGAACCATCTACACGTTCTTCAAAAACAAAGAAGAGCTGTTTGATGATATTTTCACCACTATTTTAAGAGAAATGAAGGAACACGCTGACGAAGCGATGAAACCGGAGCTTTCATTTCATGAAAATGTCCATCGGGCGCTGGTCGCGATTTTGGAATTCAGAAAAACACACCAGCTGACTATTAAAATTTTTCAGGAGAACGCCGAGATTGGTACAATTGCCGTTCAGGATGTCATTGCGAAAATGGAGCGGGCCATTCTGTCATACATTAAAGAAAAGATAGAATGTGCCATTGAAAACGGGAGCATTAAACCGTGCGATCCGGAGCTCACCGCTTTTGTGATGCTCAAACTCTACATCGCGCTGATATTTGACTGGGAAAAAAACCATCCGCCTCTTGAAAAAGAGACGATCGCCGAATTGCTGGAAATCTATGTCGGTCAAGGATTATCTAAATAGATGATCCTTCACTTTTTAGGTGCCGTGACCGTTTTGTCAAATGAGTCAGTTTGCGGAAGGAGGCAACAGGGTTGAATACAATAAAAAGCCAGTGGAAAGACATTGTAACGAGCAAGAAACTGTTAATCCCCATCATTGCCATATTATTCGTTCCGCTGATCTACAGCGGAGTGTTTTTGAAGGCGTACTGGGATCCGTACGGCACGGTGGATCAGCTGCCGGTTGTCGTTGTCAACCAGGATAAAGGGGCAGACTACGAAGGGAAACATCTTCAGATCGGTGACGATCTTGTAAAAGAGTTAAAGAAAAATGATAATTTTGATTGGCATTTTTCAAGCGATCTTGATCAATCGCTAAAGGACTTATTAAATGCTAAATATTATTTATTGGTCGAGATTCCTGAAGATTTTTCTAAAAACGCCAGCACGGTAATGGATAAAAATCCGAAGAAGCTGGATCTGAAGTATCATACGAATGCCGGTTCCAACTATGTCGGCGCGACAATCGGTGAAAAGGCGATCGATAAATTGAAAGCCTCAGTGTCGAAAGAAGTGACGGAGCAATACGCAAAAGTCATTTTTGACAACTTTAAAGATATTGCCAAAGGACTCGGCAAAGCCAGCAGCGGCGCCAAGAAAATAGACGATGGCACAAAAAGCGCGAAAGACGGCAGCGCCAAGCTGAAGGAAAATTTAGCGAAACTCACTGAAAGCACCGCAACCATCAGCGATAAAACGCAGCAGCTTACAGACGGCGCAGCAAAAGTGACAAGCGGAATTCAAACGCTTGACAGCTCTATCGCAAAACTCCAGAGCGCAAGCGCCGAAATTCAAGACAAATCAGGACAGATTGCTTCAGGCGGAGGCCAAGTGGCCAGCGGGCTGAAAACGAGCCTTGACGGGCATAAGCAGCTCCAGCAAAAGCTTCCGGATTTAACGAATGGTTTAAGCGTGTTAAACAGCAAGGCGCAGGAAGTATCGCAAAAAGCGGCGGCATTTGAAGATGCCATCAATTCCGTCAACCTGTCAGATATAGAAAAAGCCGTTGGGCAGCTCGAACAGACTGAAAAGGAATTGCAGCAGTTTAAGAAGAAGCTTTCTGATCTGAAAAACAGCCTCGATGCCCGGGATAACGCGGTCAAAAAGGTGATTCAGGACAGTGATTTCTTAACGGATGAGCAAAAAGCAAAACTTGTTCAGCTTCTGAATGAGAAGCTTCCGAAAGCTGACCTTCCGGATTTAGACAATATCGTCAGCCAGCTTCCGTCCGGCGGAGATATTCAGCTTCCGGATATGTCAGTCATTAAAAGCGCGCTCCAAGATGTAAAAGCGAAGGCTGATCAGCTGAAAGCACTGCCTCAGTCCACTTCGAAACTGTATAACGGTGCAGCGGCGGTACAAGACGCGATTAACCAGCTGACAGCGGGAACTGATAAATTGTACAGCGGAGCACAGACAGTTTTTGAAAGCCAAAACAAACTGACGGCCGGTATCGGCGAATACAACAGCAAGTTCGGCCAGCTCAAATCAGGATCTGAAGCGCTAGTGTCAGGGAGCGGCCAAGTGTCAGGCGGCTTAACGAAGCTGCTGGATGCGCAAAACAAAATCCATGACGGCTCATCCAAAATTGAGCAGGGTCAAGCGTCTCTCGGCACCGGTTTAAGCAAGCTTTTAGACGGTACCGGACAATTGTCCAGCCAGCTGAAAGATGCGGCCGATCAAACCGGAGACATTAAGACAGATGACAAAACGTACAGCATGATCGCCGATCCGGTAAAAACGGACGATAACGCGATTCATTCCGTGCCTAACTACGGTACCGGACTGACGCCATATATTCTCTCTATGGGCTTATATGTCGGCGGATTGATGCTGACGGTCGTATTCCCTCTGAGTGAAGCTTCAGGGCGTCCGAGAAACGGTTTTGAATGGTTCCTCAGCAAATTCAGCGTCATTCTGCTTGTCGGACTGATTCAATCCGTTATTGTCGCAACGGTTCTGTTAAAAGGAATCGGGCTTGATGTGGAAAGCACTTGGAGATTCTATCTCTTTACGATGATTACCAGCATCGCGTTCTTGTCCATGATTCAATTATTGGCGACAACGATGGGAAATCCGGGACGCTTTATCGCTGTCATCATTCTGGTGCTCCAGCTCGGGGCAAGCGGAGGAACCTTCCCGCTCGAACTCCTGCCGGGATTCTATCAAGTGATTCACGGCGCACTGCCGATGACTTACAGCATCAACGGATTCCGTGCCGTCATTTCAAATGGCGATTACGGCTACATGTGGCAGCAGGCATCGGTTCTATTGGGCATCGCCGTTGTCATGATCACACTGACCATCGTGTACTTTACGGTAAAAAGCAAAAAAGAACACAAAGCGGAAGAAGAAATAACAGCATAAGAAATAGAGGCTCTGAGCAAATGCTCAGAGCCTCTTTTATTCAAAAGAGAAGATACAGAGGTTCAGGCTTCCGAAAGGGCTTTTTACGGTTAAACACGTTAAAGAGGAATGTCCCGAACAGATGAACCCCGTTACAGCGCCTGTCAGCATAGGAGCGGGCAGCATGACATTTACACGTAAACGATGCCCTGGTTTCACTTGCCGGACTTGCGGGTTTTTTATTGATCAATCTGAAAAAAGCATCATTCTCATTATAGAGAGTGATGCTTTTGTTTATTAAAATCCCCATCTTACCAACAGTCCGGTATACGTCAATCCGCCGCCGAACCCGAATAATACCAGGGTCTGGCCTTCCGACAGCTTTTTCGCTTTCACGGCTTCATCCAAAGCGAGAATAATAGAAACAGATGAGGTGTTGCCGTAATATTCAACACTTGTCAGTGTCCGTTCAGCCGGGAAGGGAAGTTTTTCACAGATTGATTCTATCATCCGCATGTTGGCGCTGTGAGGAACGAACCAATCCAGATCGTCTTTTGAAAAGCCGGCTTTTTCTAAAAGGACGTTGAATTCCTCTGGTACAGTTCTGACCGCCCATTTATATACTTCTCGGCCGTTTTGCACCATGTTTCCTCCGCCCTTAAGCGGCTGGCCGTTTAATTCAGCGCTCAGTCCCGTCCGATACAGCACGTCCGCGCCGCTTCCGACCGTTCCTTGCACGGCTGCCAAAAAGCCCGGAGCTGCTTCATCACGTTCCACCAATAGGGCGCCAGCAGCGTCTCCGAACAGGACACAGGTCGACCTGTCAGTATAATCCGTTACTTTTGATAATGTTTCACCGGCAATCACGATCACTTTTTGATGAGTTCCGGCGGTAATTAATGCGTCTGCGAGCTGAAGGCCGTAAGTGAGCCCGGCGCATGTGGCGTTTATATCAAGCGCCCCCGTGTGCGGCCAGCCGAAGTAAGCCTGCACGCGTGCCGCTGTGCTTGGAAACGCATAGTCCGCCGTCGTTGTAGCCACAAGGATCATATCGACATCATTAAGGGTTCCGCTGTATCGTTCTGCAAGGTTTTTCACCGCTTCAATACATAAATCCGATGTGAATTCATGTTCGCCGGCAATGCGTCTTTCCTTCATGCCGGTGCGCTGGACGATCCATTCATCAGATGTATCGACGATGCGCTCCAAATCCGCGTTTGTTAATCGGCGTGCCGGAGCATATGTACCGATTGCTGTAATTTTAGATTTTGACATTATGATTCACTCCTTTATAATCAGATTATAACACCAGATATTATTACTTGGTACTAATTTTAATAAAAAAACCCAAGCAGCATCCGCTGGTTGGGGAGCATGAGACATCTATTTGTGAAACGGGTTTGTGTGAAACATTACCAATGACGGCAGCAGTGACGGCAGTGATGGCGGCATGAATGATGATGCTTTCTTTCTTTTTTCTTTTTACAATGTTCCTCTTCTTTTTTCTTTTTACATGGTTCTTCTTCTTTTTTACAGCACCAGAAGGAGTCTTCATCAAACCAATCATCTTCAAACCAATCCTTAAACCAATCATTACGACACCTTTTCCGCTTGTGCGGTTTACGGCTGATCATACATTTCCCTCCTATTCCCATGCTCCCTTCATCTTATGAAAAAAGAGAAGGAAAAGATTGGACGGGTTGTGGATCAAAAGAGTATATTTTAAGAAGAATAAAATTGATAGGAGGAATGACCTGTGGAAAATATGAAACATACGATGGAACTGATTAAGAAACTGGTGTCGATTCCGAGTCCGACGGGCAATACATACGAGGTTATCGCATATACAGAAAGTCTTTTAAAAGACTGGGGCGTCTCATCTTACAGAAACCGCAAAGGCGGTCTTTTTGTCACAATTCCCGGCCGTGATGACAAGAAACACAGACTGCTGACGGCGCATGTCGATACGCTCGGCGCAATGGTAAAGGAAATAAAGGCGGACGGCAGGCTGAAGATCGACTTGATCGGGGGTTTTAGATACAACTCGATTGAAGGAGAATATTGCGAGATTCAAACTTCTTCCGGCAAAACCTATACAGGCACCATCTTAATGCATCAGACTTCAGTGCACGTCTACAAGGATGCCGGCAAGGCAGAGCGGAATCAGGAGAATATGGAAGTCCGTCTTGATGAGCATGTACGGACGAAAGAAGAGACGTCCGATCTCGGCATCAGAGTCGGCGATTTCATCTCATTTGACCCGCGCGTGCAGATCACGCCGAGCGGTTTTATTAAGTCCCGTCATCTTGATGACAAAGCGAGTGTGGCTCTGCTCCTGGATTTAATCCGCCGCATCACTGAAGAGAAGATCGACCTTCCATATACAACGCATTTTCTGATCTCTAATAATGAAGAAATCGGCTACGGCGGCAATTCCAACATTCCCCCTGAAACTGTCGAATACTTGGCTGTTGATATGGGAGCAATCGGCGACGGCCAGTCTACGGATGAATATACCGTCTCCATTTGCGTGAAGGATGCGAGCGGCCCGTACCATTATCAGCTCAGAAAACATCTGGCCGGGCTTGCGGAGCGCTATGGCATTGACTATCAGCTTGATATTTATCCGTATTACGGCTCTGACGCCTCAGCAGCCATCCGTTCGGGCCATGACATTGTCCACGGACTGATCGGCCCGGGAATTGACGCTTCACACGCCTTTGAACGCACGCACGAATTATCGCTTCTGAATACGGCGAAGCTTTTGCACCGGTATGTTCTGTCTCCGATGGCATAAAAAAACCTGCGCGGAATAATTTCCGTGCAGGTTTTTCGTTTAACCTGAAATGGTGGTGTTTTGTTCTGTTTTGGCGAGGCTCATGACCTTCGCGCCTTTAACGGGATCATACTGGCCTTCCCATTTTGACATTACAACGGATGCCAGCGCGTTTCCGGTCAGATTGACGACCGTACGGGCCATGTCCATAATCCGGTCAACACCGGCGATGAATGCAAGACCTTCTGCAGGAACGCCGATTGTGCCGAGTGTCGCAAGCAGGACGACGAAAGAAGTCCCGGGCACGGCAGCCATTCCTTTGGAAGTGACCATCAAGACGAGCACAAGGGTAAGCTGCTGCCAAATGGACAAGTCAATGTGGTATACCTGAGCGAGGAATAAAGCGGCGATAGATTGGTACAGCACAGAACCGTCTAAGTTAAAGGTATATCCGATCGGCACAACAAAGGAAACAATACCTTTCGGACAGCCGATTTTCTCCATTTTCTCCATAACGCGGGGAAGTACAGTTTCGGAGCTTGACGTACTGAACGCCAATAAAATTTCATCCTTCATATAGGCAAGGAATTTGAAAATGTTAACCCCAGCAAGCTTTCCGACGATTCCGAATACAACAATGAGAAAGAAAGCCAGAGCTACATATACTAAACCGACCAGTTTACCGAGTGAAAGCAGGGAACTGAGTCCAAATTTAGAAACGGTAACACCAATCAATGCAAAAACGCCAAACGGAGCAACTTTCATGACCAGGTTCACAACGTGGAACATTGCATTAGAAACACCTTCAAAGAAGGCCAGTACAGGCTTTCCTTTTTCTCCGATTGCCGAGATGCCGAGTGCAAAAAGCACGGTAAAGCAGATGATGGCAAGCAGATCTCCTTCAGCCAATGACTGGAAGAAGTTTGTCGGTACAATATGCAGGAATGTGTCCGCTACGGATTTACCGCTTTGTTCTTTTTCTGTTTCAACATATTGACTGATATCTGTTTTTTGAGCTTCATGTATATTAACGCCAGCCCCCGGTTGAAAAAGATTCGCCAGAGCGAGTCCGAGAATAATGGCAAAAGTAGTAATGATCTCAAAATACAAAATCGTTCTGAAGCCTAATTTTCCGACCTGTTTTCCGCTTCCCGCGCCGGCAACGCCGATGATTAAGCTGGAGACGACAATTGGAATCACTATCATTTTGATTAAGCGTAAAAACAAATCGCCAATAGGCTGTAAAAAAGTTGGAACAGCGGGATTGCCATACCAGATGACACCGACTACAACCCCTAGTATGAGTCCGACGAAAATTTGCGTCGCTAATCCAAAACGTAATTTTTTCATAGATTACCTCCCGAAGAAAAAAGTGCAATAAGTATCTAAAAAGATAGCTATTAGAACAAATTATAATAGAAAAGAAAACAATCCGTCTATAGAAAAATATAGATTGAAAATACTGAATTGTTCAAAACATACAGATTATTGCTAATAATGGTGAATAACGCCCTATTCAGAAAGTATGATACCGGCCGTAAAAAAAGGCGCCGCACATCTTCGAATGTGCAGCGCCCTTTTGTTACATATCCTTTATTTTCAAGCAATTGTCACAAACATTTCCATAGCATTCATGCTGTTCAGCTATTTCTTTGCCGCATTCCGCACACTTTTTACCGGGTAGATTTCTAAAAAATTCTGTTATTTTATCCAACATACCCATCCCTCTTTCATTGTTTTGTCTTTACATTGTATTATAACAGTTTGTGAAAATCAACGGCTGTTTTGACACAATGTTTAAAACATGCAATTTGTACGAAAAATAGGTATATTGAAGGAAAGAGTCTTTTTATCCTAAACATTCGGAGGACGATATGAAAGTTACAGTTATTGGATGCTGCGGCGGGTTTCCGGCCGCAAATGAAGCAACTTCAGGCTACCTGTTTCAGTCCGGCGGTTATTCTCTTCTGGTCGATTGCGGAAGCGCCGTATTATCAAAGCTGTTTGCCTATGTTCCGGCAGAAGAGCTTGATGCCGTCATTTTGTCTCATTATCATCATGATCACATCGCTGATATCGGGCCGCTTCAATTTGCCAAGCAGGTCGGCTCTTTTCTCGGAAAAGGAACGGATGCGCTGCCGATTTACGGGCATGATGCTGATATAGAACAGTTTGAGCGTCTTACATATAAAACGCATACAAAAGGAGTGGCTTATCAGCCGGACCGCCCGCTTTCTGCCGGGCCGTTCACCATTACCTTTCTGAAAACGGTGCATCCGGTCACTTGTTATGCGATGCGTATTACCGACGGTACAGCAACCGTTGTGTATACGGCTGATTCAAGCTATCAGGACGCGTTCATTCCGTTTGCGGAAAATGCCGATCTGCTGATTTGCGAGTGCAATTTTTACGCGCACCAAGACGGCGCGCCGGCAGGCCATATGAACAGCACGGAAGCCGGACGTATCGCGCGGGAGGCCGGAGCGGGAGAACTGATTCTCACGCATCTGCCGCATTTCGGCGAGCACCTAAAGCTGAAAGAAGAAGCGGAATCCGTATTCGGGGGAAAAGTGACGATCGCGGCTTCCGGATTGAAGTGGGAGAAATAAAGGAGGAGCACCATGTTATTTATTGACAACCAAAACATAACCGACCCGAGGATCAACCTCGCAATCGAAGAATATTGCGTGAAGCATCTCGACCCTGAACAGACATACCTGCTGTTTTATGTCAATCAGCCGTCGATTATCATCGGGAAGAATCAAAATACAATAGAAGAAATTAATACGAAATACGTAGAGGATAACGGAATCATCGTCGTCCGCAGACTGTCAGGAGGCGGCGCGGTTTATCACGATCTCGGGAATCTGAATTTCAGTTTTATCACAAAAGATGACGGAGACAGCTTTCACAATTTTAAAAAATTCACCGAACCCGTCATTCAGGCGCTGCGCCAGCTCGGGGTCGAAGCTGAATTAAGCGGCCGAAACGATATCGTCGCCGATGGCAGAAAAATTTCCGGCAACGCTCAATTTTCGACGAAAGGGCGTATTTTCAGCCACGGAACATTAATGCTGGATTCCGCCATTGACCATGTTGTATCAGCGCTGAAAGTGAAAAAAGACAAAATCGAATCAAAGGGCATTAAATCAATCAGAAGCCGTGTCGCCAACATCAGCGAGTTTCTTGATGACAAAATGACGGCTGATGAATTCAAAAAACACCTGCTTCACCATATTTTTAATACAAATGATCTTTCCGAAGTGCCGGAATATAAGCTGACCGATGAAGACTGGAAAGTGATCCGGAAGATTTCTGAAGAGCGCTATCAAAACTGGGACTGGAATTTCGGCAGGTCGCCGGCATTTAATCTTCAGCATTCCAAACGTTATCCGGTCGGGTCGATTGATCTGCGCCTTGAAGTGAAAAAAGGAATCATTCAAGACTGCAAAATTTTCGGGGACTTCTTCGGTGCGAAAGATGTAAGTGAAATCGAACAGGCGCTGACCGGAAAACAATATGACAGAACCGCTATCAGAGAGGCGCTGGCCGGGATTGATCTGAAACAGTATTTCGGCAAAATAGAGCTGGAAGATTTCCTCGAATTGATTTATTAGAACATTTGCCGATCGCATGATTTGAAAGGGCGGCCGCTCTTGTGAAATGATAGAACCATAATAAATAAGGAGGGATCATGATGAAAGTATTTCTCATCGGAGCGAACGGACAGATCGGACAGCGGCTGACCGGGCTGTTTCAAAAAGACGGTACGCATACCTTGCGGGCAATGGTCCGGAAAGAAGAGCAGAAAGAAGCGCTTCAAGCGGCGGGAACAGAAGCCGTTCTTGCCGATCTGGAAGGAAGTGCGGAAGACATCGCGAAAGCCGCCGAGGGCTGTGACGCGATTGTATTTACCGCCGGATCAGGAGGAAGCACCGGACACGATAAGACGCTTTTGATTGATCTTGACGGAGCGGCGAAAGCGGTAGAAGCTGCAAAGAAAGCCGGCATCAAGCGGTTTATTATGGTGAGCGCCCTTCAGGCTCATAACCGCGCCAATTGGAATGAAGCACTGAAGCCGTATTATGTTGCAAAGCATTATGCGGACAAAATTCTTGAAGCGAGCGGTTTGACGTATACGATTATCCGTCCCGGCGGGTTATTAAATGATCCGGGCACGGGCAATATTAAAGCCGCCGCTGATTTAGAAAGAGGGTCCATTTCAAGAGACGATGTCGCCAATACGGTTATCGCATCCCTTGATGAACCGAATACGTATGAAAAAGCGTTCGATCTGACGGCGGGCAGCACGCCGGTCAGAGAAGCGCTGAAACAATTATAATTTCCGGTTTTACGGCACTCGGGGCTTTTTGCCCTTGAGTGTTTTTCTATATTTTTCTATAATGAAAGTGAACATTTATTCCGGAGAAATGAATGACTATTCATTCATTACATTTTTAAAGGGGTGGGAAAATGAATCTGGTTTCCAAATTGGAAGAAACGGCATCGCAGAAACCGGAAAAACCAGCTTGTCTGTTTCAAGATCAGTACATGACGTATCAGGAGCTGGCAGGTAAAATCGAAGCATTTGCAAACGGATTGGAGGACAGGGGACTGAAAAAAGGGGATCATCTCGCGCTGCTTCTCGGAAATACGCCTGATTTTGTCATTGCGTTTTTCGGTGCGTTGAAAGCGGGAGTCGTCGTCATTCCTGTTAATCCGGCATACACACCTTCAGAAATCGCGTATATGCTGAAAAACGGCGATGTCAAAGCGATCGCCGGCATTGATCTTTTAATTCCCGTATTTGAAAGCCTGCACGGCTCGCTGCCGCTGCTGGAGCATATCATCATCAGTCAGACCGCAGAGAACGCTCCATCGACAGAAGACCCTCAATTGCGCTTAAAAATGACAACGTTTACAAAAATGCTCCGTCCGGCGGAGCGCAGCAGAACCTATCCGGTATTGTCCAAAGATGATACGGCCGTCATTTTATACACCTCAGGGACGACGGGAAAACCGAAAGGCGCCATGCTCACCCATCAGAATCTTTTTTCCAACGCAAATGATGTCGCCGGATACTTAGGAATGAATGAGAAAGATAAAATTGTGGCCGCACTGCCGATGTTTCACGTTTTTTGTTTAACCGTTTGTATGAATGCGCCTCTGATGAGCGGAGCGTGTGTATTAATTGAACCGCAGTTCAGCCCGGCATCTGTCTTTAAACTGATTAAACGCCGGCAGGCAACCATTTTTGCAGGCGTACCGACGATGTATAACTATCTGTATCAATATGAGCACGGCAAGGCGGAGGATTTTGCGTCCGTCAGACTGTGCATTTCAGGCGGCGCTTCCATGCCGGTCGCTCTGTTGCAGACATTTGAACAAACCTTTGACGTCACCATTCTGGAGGGGTACGGACTTTCTGAAGCGTCTCCGGTTACTTGTTTCAATCCGTTTGACCGGGGGAGAAAGCCCGGCTCGATCGGGACGAATATTTTGCATGTCGAAAATAAAGTCGTCGATACGCTCGGTCGCGAACTGCCTGACCATCAAGTGGGGGAATTGATCGTGAAAGGGCCGAATGTGATGAAGGGCTATTACAAGATGCCCGAGGAGACGGAGCACGCGCTGAAGGACGGCTGGCTGTACACGGGTGATTTGGCGAAACGCGATGAAGACGGTTATTTTTATATTGTCGACAGAAAAAAAGATATGATTCTTGTCGGCGGTTACAACGTCTATCCCCGCGAAGTAGAAGAAGTGCTCTACAGCCATGAGGGCATTAAAGAAGCCGTGGTCATCGGCGTTCCCGACGCCAAAACGGGTGAAGCGGTGCATGCTTATATTGTGCCTGCGGACGGTGAACTGACAGAACAGGCCGTTTTTGATTACTGTGAGCAGCATTTGGCAAAATATAAGCGTCCGGCGGAAGTGATTTTTCTTGATGAGATTCCGAAGAATGCGACCGGGAAGCTGCTGAGACGGGCGGTACGGGACATGCTTCCGAAATGACAGACGAAAAGCGAAGCCGGGGGCTTCGCTTTTACATGAACTGATCCGGTCAGCTCTGCGATTCTTCCTTAATGATGCTTTGCACAAGCTTCGTATCATGCCGGGTCAGTTTGTAATACGTGTTTTTATACTTGTACAACATATAATTGCCGCTTTCGAGCCACATGCTGAATGAATCAAAACGGTCTTCATGGTATTTGACCGTTCCGTCGTAATCAGGAGACACGCTTTTGGTCAGTTTGACTTGTTTTCCTTGATTCAAGATATCGAGCATATCTTTTACATTCTGCCTGTCTTTAATTTTAATTTCTTTTTTTCCGTGCTCAGACAGAATAATCAGATCTGCGTTGCTTGATGTAAATACATCGCCGGTCCGGCTGTATACATAGAAGAAAGCAATAACCAAAAGGGCGATAACTACGATAAACGCGATTATTTTTTTCATATTCATCACTCCGTCTTTTAGTCTTTCCCGCTTCCTGTTGTTCCATTCTTTTCTGTTGTGAAAAGATTAACATCTGTTTTGGAGGCTTGGTTCTATTTATTTGCATTTATGCTTACAATAGGAGTAAGTCATAAGGGTAAGGAGGGAGACTTCCATGCGCAAATGGATAGCGGCAGCGGGACTTGCCTATGTGCTGTACGGCCTTTTTTTCTATTGGTATTTCTTTATGACAGGAGACTCCGCCGTCCCGGAGGCCGTAAAGGGAACGAAAGCTGATCCGTCCTCGTTTATGGACCCGGGCCGCCTGGCAGCCGCTGAAAATTATTCAAATGTAAAGGATTTTTTATTTTTTATCGGGGCGCCGTTAGATTGGTTTTTATTTTTTCTGCTGCTGATTACGGGGCTTGCCAAAAAAATAAAGCAATGGCTGGAAGCAGCGGTGCGCTTTCGGGTGCTGCAAATCGTAAGCTTCGTATTTGTGATTTCACTCATCGTTACGGCGGCTTCGCTTCCGCTTGAGTGGATCGGATACCGGGTTTCGCTTGCGTATCATATTTCGACGCAGACAACAGCCAGCTGGATCAGAGATCATGTCATTGATTTCTGGATCAGTTTTCCGCTGTTCGCCGTGTGTGTGCTTGTGTTTTACTGGCTGATCACAAAGCATACAAAAAAATGGTGGTTTTACGCTTGGTGTCTTACGGTGCCGTTTACCCTGTTTTTGTTTTTCCTGCAGCCTGTCGTGATTGATCCTTTATACAATGATTTCTATCCGTTGAAAGACAAGGAGCTTGAAAGCAAAATTTTGTCGCTTGCCGACAAGGCCGATATTCCGGCTAGCCATGTTTATGAAGTAAATATGTCGGAGAAAACGAATGCGCTGAATGCGTATGTGACGGGCATCGGCTCGAATAAGCGCATCGTTTTGTGGGATACGACGCTTAACAAACTGAAGGATCAGGAAATTTTGTTCATTATGGGGCATGAGATGGGGCACTATGTCATGAAGCACGTGTACATCGGACTGGCCGGGTATCTGCTGCTGTCATTGGTTGGGTTCTATATCATTGACAAGCTTTACAGGCGGATGTCCAAATCCTTTGGCCGAATGCTTCATATAAAGGGGCCTGAAGATCTGGCCGCTCTCCCGCTGTTATTGCTGCTTATATCCGTGCTCAGTTTTGCTTCTGATCCGATTACGAATGCCGTCTCCCGGTATCAGGAAAACGCCGCCGACCGTTACGGCATTGAGCTGACCGGAAACCGGGAAGCGGCGATTGAGACGTTTCAGGACTTGGCCGTTACGGGACTGAGCCGGGTCAACCCGCCGTTTCTCGTTAAAATTTTCAGAGGGAGCCATCCGTCGATTATGGAGCGGATTGAACATGCGGAGGAAGAAAAATAATAAAAAACCGGCGGGGCCAAGGCCGACGCCGGTTTTTTATGTTTTACTGAGCTGCCGCCTGTACGTTGATCAGCCCTTTTCCATAGTAGAAAGAATCACCAAGTTTTGTAGTGGTGTTTTCTAAACTGCTGCGGACTTGAGTGTTTGTCCAGTTCGGGTGCTTAGAAAGAATCAAAGCAGCCGCTCCGGCAACGTGCGGAGATGCCATTGACGTACCGTTGTACGCCCCGTATTTGTTTCCAGGAAGCGTGCTTTGGATAGATACGCCAGGTGCCATGACATCAAGCTCAGGTCCTACGCTTGAGAAAGATGCTCTTTGGTTGCTGCTGTCAACAGCGCCTACTGCAATGACAGAAGGGTATTTACCAGGGTAGCCCACTGTGCTTGAGCTGCCGGAAGTGCCTTCGTTACCGGCTGCCGCAACGACTACGACGCCGGATGCAACGGCTTTATCAACTGCCGCTTTTAAAGCAGCAGAACCAGAAGGTCCGCCGAGGCTCATGTTAATAACGTCCATATTGTTTGCGATCGCCCACTCGATTCCGTTAATGATCCAGCTGTATTGGCCGGAACCGTCAGCACCGAGAACTTTTACAGCGTAAAGTGATGCGCTTGGCGCAACGCCTAATACACCGATTGAGTTATTAAGAGCCGCAACTGTGCCGGCAACGTGAGTTCCGTGAGAGTTGTTGTCTTGGAAAGGATTTGTTTCAGAAGGAACCATGCTGGCTCCGCCTGCTACCTTTAAATCAGGATGAGAAGAATCGATACCGCTGTCGATAACCGCTACTTTAACATTTGATCCAGTGTAGCCTTGAGAGTGCAGAGCAGGGGCTTTAATTTGTGATACGCCGTAAGGCACGGACTGCGCGTACGCATGTGCTACGTGATCTTCTTCAACGTAAGCGACGCTCGGGTCTTTTTTCAATTCTTTTACAGCTTTTTCGTTTAATGTAGCTGAAGCTGCGTCTACATATTTGAATTGCTTTTGCACTTTCCCGCCTTTTTCAGAAATGACATCTTTCTTCTTAGCGGCGCTCATCGTGCTCATTGTCTGTTTAAACCCGACAATATATTTCTTTTCCCCGTTTGATTTCCCTGCCGCCTGGGCAGAGGATGTGCTGCCGAACGCCATCGTAAAGATTAACGCTAAAGCAAACAGCAAACTGATCCATACTTTTTTGCCTCTCACTCTTTATCCTCTCCTTTTTTTCATTTGCAGAATAACCAATAGACAGATTATTCTGTGGATTAATTGTATAGTATGGAATAATATTTTAGTAGACCCAATTTTTTTCAGATTGTTTTATTTCTATTTAGGTATATCATCTCTCTTTCGTTTCGTAGGAACTCGAAATATTTAAATTTTAATGGAAAAAACCGATGGATGGACATGAGTAAATGTACACAGGAGCAATCACTCGCTTGTTTCCTGGGTCGAACGGTTTGTTTCCATTTTTGGGGGTTGTTCCAAAAACAGGATAAATGTCATCTTTTGTTGAATACAGAAGACTGATGGAAACGTAAGCGAAATCAGTCTTTGGCTTTCTTGACCGAGAAAAGCTGTGAAACCATTTTATAAAAATAATGATAATGAATATCATTGATGTTGATATTGTCAATGATATAATTGCGGAAAAACGAAAGAGGGGGAACTGATGAAACCGATTTTCAGTATGCTGCTGATCTTATCCGTCCTCTTCATACCGGCATGTTCAGAACCGGAACATGAGACCGCCATCAGACATGATCTCGGGACCGCGCATGTGGCAGCGCACCCGCAGCGCGTCGCCGTATTGAATCCGGGCTTTATTGATACCCTCCATGATCTCGGCATAAAGCCGGCGGCTGCGGCCGATGACCCGTCAAAGTCTGTCGGCACCCGATCACATCCCGACCTGAAAAAGATCGCTTCTTTAAAACCCGATCTCATCATTGCAGATTCTAGCCTGCACAGAGGGATATACAATAAGCTGACGAAGATCGCTCCGACAATCGCTTTGAAAAATGAAGATGCGGATTATCAGGATGCGGTTGACGCTGCCTTGACCATTGAAAAAGCGGTCGGTAAAAAGGACATCATCGAGAAACAATTATCGGCTCAGGAAGAAAACCTGAATGAAATCAAAAGAAAGCTGGATGCAGAAGGCGGCTCGATTTTATTAATCGACGCTGCAAATGGCGGCATTTCCGTAAAGAATGATCAGTTTTTCACGTCCCGGCTTTTGGCGCTCACGGGGTTTACATATGCAATCCAGACAGCTTCCGGGAAGAAAAACGATCATATTAAAATGACGCCCGGGCAGCTTTTGCGTATCGATCCTGATTACATCGTGCTGTTGGGCGGAGAGAAAGAACTCGAAAAACATCTGCTCTGGAAACAGCTGACAGCCGTGAAAAATGGACGCGTCTACCGCGCGGACAGGGCGGTTTGGACGGAGCGGCGGAGTATTGACGGTGCGGACGCCATATTACATGATCTTCAGAAAAAAATGCTCGCCAAAAAGGCCCGACACTGAGTGCGGGCCTTTTTATTATGATTCCGAAAGGTGGCTGCTTACATTGTAATCTTTGACGCGCCACTTATTTTCAATCCGTTCGATATTGCTCAGGCATGCATTGACAAGCTTTGCATTTTGTATGTCGGTGTCACCGTCAGAAATGGCAGACAAGAGGGCGTGGATGGCTGCGCCGTGAGCGACGATCAGTACCTTTTGGTCAGGAAACCGTTCCTGAACTTTTACTAAACCGGCCAGCATTCTGTCTGTCAGTTCCTCTGCGGTCTCCATGTTCGGGTAGTTTTTATCCGGGTAGCACTCTGACCGTTCCGGTAAAGACATTCCTTCCGCATCACCGTAGCTCCGTTCTCTGAAATCTTCCATGACGACAACGGGAAGATTCAAAAATCCGTTAATAATGTCAGCTGTTTTTCTGGCCCGTTTCATCGGGCTTGAGACGATGACATCCCATTCGAAAACCTTTAAGTATTCTCCTGTTTCTTTCGCCTGACGCTCTCCCGTCGCATTTAACGGAATATCCGTTTTGCCTTGAAGCTTTTTTTGGGCGTTCCAATCAGTCTCTCCATGTCTTACTAAACAAACGGCAGTCATAATGTGTTCACTCCGATCATTTTTTATCAATATCATCTATTATACTGCCGTTACGTTAACACTTCAAAGAGAAGCGCCAGTCCGACTCCGCCCCCGCTGCCGATCGCTGCTGCTGCGTAGCGGGCATCCGGCCGTCTTTTTGCTTCATAAAAAAGCCGGGAGACAAGCGCCGCCCCGGAAGCCCCGTACGGATGCCCGACGGCTAGAGCGCCGCCCCGGACATTTATTTTAGAATATGGCACTTGAAGCTGTTGTGAAAAGACGCATATTTTGACGGCAAACGCCTCGTTGATTTCGTATATATCAATATCATCCGGTGACAGGTTCTGCTCCTTCAAAAGCTTTTTGACGGCATAAACCGGAGCTGCTGACGGATAATGCGGATGGACGCCGCTTACCGTGCTTCCGATAAAACGCAATTTCGGTTTTAAACCGAGGGACCGCGCTTTTTGTTCTTCCATTACACAAACCGCCGCCGCCCCGTCAGAAATGCCGCAGCTGTTGGCGGCGGTGACAGAGCCGCCGGACTGAAAGACGGGTTTGGCGCGGGCGATAAGAGGTTCCATGTTCCGCTTTTTCAGCATGTTTTCGTCAGCGGCGAATCCGTGACACGGGAGGATTTCCTGTCGGTACAGGCCGTCTTCGTGCGCTTTGAAGCTCCGTTCATAGCTGAGGAGGGCATATTCGTCCTGCATTTTTCTCGTGACTGCGTAAGCCTGTGCCGTATACTCGGCTGCTATGCCCATATCAGGATCGCCGATATGTTCAGGTGAAAAACGCGCGCGGGAAGAAAAAGGGGAGCGGCTGCTGCTCTCCGCTCCTCCCGCGATGTACGTGCTCCCCGCGCCGGCTTTTACAAAATGGCACGCGATTCTCATGGCGTCCAGCCCGGAACCGCACTGTCTGTCGATGGTCGTCCCAGGCACGCTCAAAGGAAGCCCGGCCGTCAAGGCTGATAGCCGGGCGAGGTTCCCGCCGCGGCCTGTCGCATTTCCGATCAGAACTTCATCAATGTCTTCTGCCATGTTCCGGCTCAAATAGCGGATCAGCGGAGCTGCTAAATTTTCAGGAAGACAATCTTTTAACAGGCCGTTTTCCCGGGCGAAAATCGTTCGTTTCGCATCCGTAATTACAGCTTCCATTCCATCATGTCCTTTGCCTGCTTTTGTATGGCGGCACGGGCGATCTTTCCGCCGGCTGTTTCCGGTATATCTGAAAACAGCCATTTTTTCGGGATTTTATATGCCGCCAGCTGTTTGCGGCACCGTTTCTTCAGGTCCTTTACATTTGCATGCCCATCGATCACCGCAACGGCGATACTGCCCCAATAATCATCGGGAACCCCGGTTACGGCCGCTTTTCTGACACCCGGACAGCCGTTGAGCACACGTTCAATCTCTTCAGGGAACACATTCAGGCCGCCGGATACGATCATCCCGTTTTCACGGCCTTCGATATAAAGATAGCCTTCACTATCGACATACCCCATGTCATCAACCGTCATCCACCCGGAATCATCAGGCTTTGCGCCGTTGATATATCCGGAAAATTTCATCGGGCTGTTCACAAAAATCTTCCCCGTTTCGCCCGGCAGGCAGCGTTCTCCTCCTGGACGGCGGATTTCGATTTTAACATTATCAAACGGCCGGCCCGCCGCGTCAGGCTTTCTCACGCTGTCTTCAGGCGATAAGAATGCCACGAAACTCAGCTCGGACGTTCCGTAAAAATCGTATAATAGCAAATGAGGATAGCGATCTGACAGCGCTTGTTTAGACCAAGCGGGCCAGTCCGCGCCGGAAGAAATTACCTTGAGCGGTTTATCAGGAAACGCCTCGGCCGAGAGCAGGGCGTCCGTCATTGTCGGGACGGTATATAAAACATCAGCTTGTCTCAGCCAGTCTTTTATTCCGGCCGGATTGAATTTTCTTTGAAGGATGACGGTTCCCCCGATAAATAAAGTGCTGACGGCACCGTACAAAAAGTGTGATGAGCGCATCGTGCCCGGTACGAGCACTTTGTCTTTAGGGGAAATACCGAATTCGCGTTTCGTACAAGCAAAGCTCTCCAGCCACGAACGGTGGGAGCGGGTGAAGGCTTTCGGCTTTCCGGTCGATCCCGAGGTGAACCCGGTATAAAAGGGCAGGCCGGCGTTTTTTATAAATGCGCCTTCCGCTTTCTCCGCCTCGATTAAAGGTTTGCATTCATCCCACAGGATAACAGGCGTTTTGACGCCGTCCAGCCTGCCGCTCAGCCGGCGGTCAGCGATGACGACATCGGTGTTGCTGATGTGCAGCTGATCTGCGAATTCCGCCGCTGTCGAGCGGGGGTCTAACGGAATTGCCGTGCAGCCGGCATGCGCCGCGCCTGCGAATAGCTGTAAAAAAGGCATTCCGTTCGGCAGTAAAATCGCAATGTTTTCCGGCTTAACTGAAAGGCTGCCAAGCCAGTTTGCGGTCTGGTTTATAAGTCTATTCCAAGTTTGATAGGTTATCTGTTCTGTTTCTGTCTGAATTGCGATTTTGTCCGGCGTTTGTCCGGCTATATCTGAATATGTTGATGTAATCATGATGTCTCATCAGCTTCCTTTCGTAGGCAAAAGCCGGCTTGCTTGCAGTGTTTTTCTGATTCTTACGGCTGCGAATGAGGCTGCGGCCGCTTTAAGCAGATCTCCGGGCACATAGATGAGGCTGAGCTTTACGGCAGTCATGATGTCAATGTGCATCATAACAGCCTGAACGGGAATGCCGATAGCATACAACAGGAGCACGCCGAACAAAAACTGTCTGATAAACAAATGGGGGACGCTGGCTGAGCGAAGGCCCCGAATACTGAGGCTCAGCAGTAATGCCGCCAGCGGATATGCCACGAGATATCCGGCGCTCGGCCCGAAAAAAACCCCGAACCCGCCTCTTCCCCCTGAAAGGAGAGGCGCTCCGCATGCCACGATCAGCAAAAACAGCAATTGGCTTAAAAACGCCGCTTTCGGTTTTAATATGCTTCCTGATAAAAGCACACCGATCGTCTGGAGCGTAATCGGAACCGGCGTAAAGGATAAGAAAAGTGGCGGAAGCAGCCCCAAAAGTCCCATAATGGCAGCAAACACGGCAATATGCATCATTTCTATTAATTTCATTATGTATTCCTCCAGCTTATCAAAATATGTTTATACAATAAAGCGAGTCTTTATATATGTCAACTTTATTATATTTTAAGTTAACATAAAAAAGACCGGCCCTTTATGAAAAAGGCCGGTCGGTCTAACTTTATTCTTCTGTGAGGATAACAAGTGAATCAACGGATGATGCAACGTGGGAAACGGCGCGGCTGACTTCTTGCAGGCCGCCGAGAAAGGCTTGTAAATCAACGTCGATTTTACCTGTCTGGTCTTTGCTCGTTTTCATGCTTTGGACGATGTCATCAAACAGACGGTTGATCTGCGTCATTTTTTCTTTCGTTTCACCTACGAGTCCGTTTACATCTTTAATATGTTTAGAGACGATGTTGATTTGCGTATTGGTATTGTTCACAAGCTCTGATACGGTGGAAACGGTTTTTTTCGTATCCTCTGAAAGCTTTCTTACCTCTGTCGCGACAACGGCGAAGCCTTTGCCGTGCTCTCCGGCTCTCGCGGATTCTATTGAGGCGTTTAATGACAGGAGATTCGTTTGCTCGGCGATCCCCGTCACGATGCCGAAGATTTTTTCGATCTGCTGGGCAATGTCATTCAGCTTATCCATTTCTTCTTCAATCTGCAGAAGGCTGGCGTCGATTTTATTCATTTGCTTTTGCTGGCTTTCAAGCTCTTTTTTTCCGCCGATTGATTTTTCTTCCACATGGACGGAAGTGACGGTGCCGGCTTTTGACGCCTCGGAAATGTCCTCGGATTTATCGACGAGCTCCTGTACGGCTCTGCTCGTTTCTGAAAACAGATCAGCGAGCGATCCGGATGTTTCCTGAATTTTTTGATGAAGACGGGCTTTCTTTTCCTCTTGTTCGTCACGCTGGCAGTTATATTCGGTCTGGAACGCTTCAAGGACGAGCTGCTGTTCAAGATTCAGTATTTTCGTCGTGGCTTTGATCGCTTTTAACAGCTCATGCAAATCCGGGATTGATGCTTCATATATGTTCATCATCGACAGAAGCAGATCCTGAAACGCTCCCATATACCATTTCGGTTCAAGGCCGATCCGCAAGTGGATGGATGCGATGCGCTGTCTTTTCTCAATGAATTCATCATCAATCGTACCGGCGAACATCTCGTGGATATGGCGCCGTAATGTTTTTTTCAAGCGCTCGACTGTGCTGTGGTCGTTAATAATCGTCATTAACGATTTTTCGTGATCCAGATTTCGGTAAAAGGAATCGACGATTGTGGAGATATGTTCTTTGATTAGAGGCTGCAGCTCTTCAAGCACATGAAGTTCTTCGTTTCCCAGCCTGACCATTTTCAGCTGCTTTTTGACATCTGCATATTGATTTGAAAGCTCGATGCGTTTTTTGCCATCGGCTTCTGAAAAATAAGCTGTTTCTTTTTTGCGGTCTTTTTTAAATAACAATATAAGTTCCCCCAGATATTCTCTTTTTCTTTTTATCGGTTTGGAAGGAACTTGAATGAAGGAATCTGATGAAAATATTTTAATGCGAAAAAAAATAAAACCATTCGTTCAGAATGGTTTCGTCAATCTTGGGTGATGCGTTTCAGCGGCTTGATGGCGGGGCCTTCGGCAACCTTGCCGTTAGGTGTGAACCGGGAACCGTGACAAGGGCAGTCCCACGTCCGTTCACCATCATTCCATTAAACCTCACAGCCTAAATGGGTGCATGTCGTATCAACAAGATGCAGACAGCCTTTTTCGTCTTTGTAGGCGCCGGCCCGTTTGCCGTTGACCGTTACGATTTTTCCTTCTCCGGGCTGAAGAGCCTCAGGCGAAGCGTCCGGCCTCTCAAGTTTGCCCGAGATAAGGTGTTTGGCTACGTCGGCATTATAGGAAATCAGCTTTTTCAGTCCGGGATCTGCGTGGAAGCGGGACGGAATAAACAGGCCGGAAAACGGGTTCTTTTTGTTTTGGATGTGATCAGCCAAAAGCTTCGCCGCGAGCGCTGAGCTTGTCATGCCCCATTTTTTAAAACCGGTCGCCGCCAAAATATGTTCTTCACCGCCTGAGATCGGGCCGATGAACGGAATTTTGTCAATGGTGACGAGGTCTTGTGCAGACCAATGATATGGGATGCTTTCGACTCCGATTGTATCTTCCGCAAATTGTTTCAGCGCTTCATAATGTTCAGACATTTCGTTTCCTTGGCCTGTTTTGTGGCTTTCGCCGCCGACGAGCACCAGTTCTTCACCGTTCAGCTCTGTATAGCGCAGTGATCTGGACGGCTCGTCTATGCTGAGAAACATACCGCCGGGATACGCTTGTTTCGGTTTTACCGCCAGGGCATAGGATCTGCTGGCATACATTCTCGTGGCATAAAGCCCGCCGCCGTCATAAAAAGGAAAGTGGGAGGAGCACACAATGTAGCTGCACTTGATGCCGTGTCTGTTTTTCGTGACCACTTCCGGCCGCGGTTCTTTTTTAATGTCAATTGCCGCCGTCTGTTCAAAAATCTGCGCCCCGTTTTTGACCATCTCTTTCACGAGCGCCGCGCCATATAAAAGCGGATGGAATTGCGCCTGATTCTTCATGGCGAGGCCGAGCCTGCAATCAACGGGGACGGGAAGTTCTTTTACAAGCTCGTGTTCAATGCCGAGCTTAGTGTAAGCTTCCTGCTCGCTGCGGATTTTTTTGACGCCTGATTCCGTATTGGTGTATATATAGGCGTCTTGTTCAGTCAGTCTGCATTCAATTGAAAGATCCTTGATGATCTGCTTCATATCTTCCATAGCGCGAAGATGGGCTTCGAAATACAGCCTTGCGCTGGTCAGTCCGATCTGCTGAATAAGATCGGCATAGATAAAATCATGCTGGGCAGTGATTTTAGCGGTCGTCCCTGCGGTCGTCCCGTTTAATATCCGGTCCGCTTCTATGACAGCGACACGGAACCCCCTTTTCGTCAGTTCGTATGCCGTTGTCAGGCCCGTAATTCCTCCGCCGATAACCGCAACGTCGCATTCCGTATCTTCAGTCAGGGCGGGAAAGGAAGGAATATCAGCTGTTGCTCTCCAATAGGAAGCAGGTTCCTCGTTTGAAAAAGAAGTCAATTCAGATTACCTCCTCTGTTGTATATTCTTAATTTTTCCAATAAGTCTATATTCATACATGAAACTCGTATAAGATGCTCAAATTACTCATAATATAGTAATTAATGTAAAGGAGTGATCAAATTGGCTAATCAGAAGAAGAAAACCTTGCCGCCGCAGCATCAAAACCGGCAGCCGGGCTTTGAATATGTGATGGACCCGCGCCCTGTGTTTGACAAACCGAAAGCGGCGAAAAAACTTGAAGGAAAAACTGCGATTATTACGGGCGGGGACAGCGGAATCGGACGCGCCGTATCCGTTTTGTTCGCGAAGGAAGGCGCAAATGTGGTCATCGTTTACTTTGATGAGCATCAGGATGCCGAAGAGACGAAGCAATATGTAGAAAAAGAGGGAGCAAAGTGTCTGCTGATCGCAGGTGATGTCGGCGACGAAGCCTTTTGCAACGATGTCATCCGCCAGGCGGGCCAAGCCTTTCCTTCCATTGACATCTTAGTCAACAATGCGGGTGAGCAGCACGTACAGCCGGGGATTGAGAAAATCACGAGCCACCAGCTCATCAGAACGTTTCAGACGAATATTTTTTCAATGTTTTACTTAACGAAAGCCGCGCTCCCCCATCTGAAAAAAGGAAGTTCAATCATCAATACGGCCTCCATTACCGCCTACAAGGGCCATAAAACATTGATTGACTACTCAGCGACAAAAGGGGCGATCGTCACGTTTACAAGGTCTCTTTCCCAATCTCTTGTCACTCAGGGCATCCGGGTAAACGCAGTGGCGCCGGGGCCGATATGGACGCCGCTGATTCCGGCGAGCTTCTCGGCAAAGGAAGTGGAAGTCTTTGGCTCAGACGTGCCGATGCAGCGCCCGGGCCAGCCTGTTGAAGTGGCACCGAGCTATTTATACTTAGCAAGCGATGATTCCTCATATGTCACGGGCCAGACGATACATGTGAACGGCGGCACCATCGTAAACGGATAATATAAAAAAGCCAATCCATATGGATTGGCTTATTCACTCTGTTTGAGTGCGGCATATTCTTTGGACAGCGTAAGGAACGCTTCTTTATTTTTATCATCAAGCGCTTTGTTAATCTGCTCTGTCAGCATGGCGATCCGGCGTTTATACAAGGATTCATCAAGCACCATTTGAATGTAAATATCGGCCATTGTCACATCGAATTCATTTGCTTTTTGCGTGTTGCGGGACTTCATGAGCTCAGTGTACGATTTTTTCTCTTTCATAAAGAATCCCCCCAATGCCTTTTTTATAGTATATGGATAACCGCCGGAAAAATCAATTAATTTTTATAATTTTTAGACAACTAATACTTGGAAATATATCGACATATCCTGCAAATTGACGAAAAAACGAAAAATAACCATGTATAAATGATGTGAAATGAAAGAGAAAAATAATATTTAAGTAGTAATTTAAGACTAATTTATAACTTTAAAAGGTGATTTTTAGCTATATTCAAAAAAAACCTGTCGTTTTCCAATGACAGATGATAGATTATTAGTATAAATTTTCAAGAAAAGGATTGGAGGCTGCACATTATGTGCCAGAAAACACACGCACCCTTAGAAAGCTACGAAGTAAATCGTTCAACCATCGCTGTTTTGCCTGAGGAAATAGACGGTAAAATGGGGTCGAAGGTCATTGAAAAAGACTGCATTCTGTATGTCAGCATGAAGCCGATTCACATCATTGACAGAAGCTGCCGCTACTTTGGCTCAAGCTATGCCGGGAGAAAAGCGGGAACGTATGAAGCGATTAAAATTTCTCACAAGCCGCCGATTATGGTGGACCCTTCAAATCACATCTTTTTATTCCCTACACTTTCTTCAGCACGGCCTCAATGCGGCTGGATATCTCACGTGCACGTTAAAGATTTTCAGCCGACCGCATTTGATGACACGGCGGTCACGTTCTCAAACGGCAAAACGATGGAGCTGGAAGTATCCTACCATTCTTTTGAAAACCAAGTCTACAGAACCGCCTATCTCAGAACCACTTTTCAGGACAGGATGGGCAGCCATATCCCGAAGCGGCAGGAATTCATGCTGTACCCGAAAGAAGAGCGGACGAAAATGATCTACGACTTTATTTTGCGGGAGCTGGGGGAGAGATATTAGAGAAAGCTGTGATGTGAAGGGACGGGCCCTTTCCTTTTTGGGAAGGGCTTTTTACGATTGACATGCCCGGGCAGAGTTGTATCGTGTCCGTCTGTTGGCTATGATGATGTAAAGAGTAATTGCATTTTATTTTAGGAGAGATTGCCATGGATGTGTTTGCAAAATATGTATCAGGAATCGACAACCCCGATCATCGCCTGCGAATGGAGGAAATCTTGTCGTGGACGGCTGGTCAATTTCCGATTTTAAAACCGCAGATCAAGTGGAATACGCCGATGTTTACTGATCACGGCACGTTTATTATCGGCTTTGCAGCAGCGAAGCATCATGTAAGTGTTTCCCCCGAAGAAGCGGGTATTGCGCATTTTGCCGACGACATCGCCCGTGCCGGCTACAGCGCCACTTCCCGTTTGTTCAGAATTCAATGGACTGATCCGGTGCAATATGATCTGCTTGAAAGCATGATTCAGTATAATATTAAGGAAAAGGCAGACTGTTCAGGGTTTTGGCGGAAATAAACAAAAAAACAACCCTGATCAGGGCTGTTTTTTTTATTAAAAGTAATCCGAGAAATAAGGGGTTTGCGTCTCCAGCAGATCCTCAATGAATTCCAATGTGTCCGGCGCGCATTCGATCCGGCCTGTGCGGTGAAGGTATTCCGGTTTCCGGTATGCGAATAATAATGCCGTCATCGTCTGAATATCCAGCTTTGCGGCATCCGCATCACCGCCCCGGCTTAAAACGGCTTTTCCTTCAGGCGAAATCTCCGCGGTAAAGACTCCCTGATTCCATTCAAGCAGCGGATCTTCCAGTGTAAAAGACCATGTCCGTTTCTCTTTTTGCGGTTTAAAGGGATACTGATTGATAAATTGTTCAATATCGACAATCCGGGCCATAAAATAAGGAGAAATCGTCTCCTTAATTTCGGCATCTTCTAACAGAAAGGCGATCGGCTCATTAGAATAATTGTCGCCGACGACTTTTGTCACCATGGAGAAATGCGCCGAGATAAAGTTCCACAGGCCTCTGCGCGCTTCTTCATTTACATATACCATTTCTTTAATATGAAAAACTTCATCTGCAATCCAGTAAAGAACATAACCGTTTGCCTGTCTGGATTGATCATAATACACGGCAGCCGTAAGATCTTCTAAATCCCAGCGCCAATATTCATCCCATGCTAGTTCATTTCTGATCATGGCCGCATGGCTTTTATGAGCGAATCGGCTGTATACTTCTTTAATGACCTCATGTTCCGGATCGACGCGTTCCACTTCGCCCAAAACGGTTCTCATTTTCGGGAGCTGAAAGTCTTTTACCTCAAACGTCATTTTGTCACTGATAATTTCCCAGCCTTTTCTTCTGTAGTAAGGGATAGAGTAGGGGAACAGATAGGATACGGACTGACCGCGCTCACGCATGTCAACTAATGCTTTGTATAACAGTTTCGCCATTAATCCCATATTGGCGTATTCGGGATATGTTCCGACCCCCGTCACGCCGCCCATTTCAAATGTTTTATTAAAAATCCGGACTTGGAAAGGGTAAACAGCTGCCTGTGAAACGAGTTTGTCATTGTCAAACCAGCCCAATACATGCGCTTGTTCCAATACGGGGAGTTTCGCGGAAGCGATTTCGGGTTCCTTCCATCCCACTTCATGCAGATTGCTGTTCGTTACTTGGAAAACATATCGGAGCAGCTGATTAAATTGCTGCAAATGTTTCGGTTCGACTTTCTTTAATTCAAGCCTTTTTTCTCTGTTCATAAATGTCACTCCTGTATGAATAATGACTGAACGTCAATCATTTTTATGATTTACATAAAGTGTACATGAAAACCCGCCGTGTTTCCAATTTTTCACCCGCGGCAATATTGACATAACGAAACGCACGATGCAGGAATCGTGCGTTCGGGTTCTTTATTTGACGACAGACATGCTGACGCTGCTGCCTGACACCGTCAATTTGGCAAAATCCTGTGTATCAATCACAGGCGTGACTGCTTTATTGTCGATCGTGATGTTTGTAAAAGCTGTTGAGAAGTTTGATTTGATGTAAGGGCGCTGATCCTCTGATGTGACCGCGACAGTGGCGAGCGCTTTCCATTTTGTGATAGATCCTACATTTGTCTGGGCGAGTTCTGAAATGATGCGGCCGGTGTATCCGTCATTATTCGTGCCCCAATATGTGGCGCGGGTATTGCCGTTCATATTTTTGTAAATGGTCAGCTGTACGGTGCTGCCGGGACGGAAACCTTTCGTATAGGTGAATTGGCTTTCTCCTTCCAGATACCGGACCTGGCTTTGTCCCTTTGAACCGACTTTCATGATCGGTTTCCATACATGATAAGTTTCACTGTACTGAAGCCCGATATCGGCCTCTGTGCCTCCGGTGAATCCTGAGTAAATATAGGCTGTCCCGTTTGACACCTGAATCGAGCTTGGAAGCTGAATTTTCGTGACGAGCACAGAACCCGTACTGTTCAGGTAGGCTCTTCCGCCGATTCCTTTGCTGAGCTGGGACGCCGCTTCCGCCGTATTGGGGCTGATTACCCCGGGAATATCCGCCGCACAAGCCCCGAATAGAACGGCTGAGGTGAGGACACCCGCAAGAATCCCTTTTTTCATCATCATTTCTCCTCCTATCATCATAGTCAGATAGCGCTATCAATTCATATTATAAAAGGTTTTGGAATAAATTCCATAAAAGTAATGTGTCAGGGTGTAAATTAAAACTTTTTTCCTATTTATCTTGAAAATGGAGATTATTTGAACTATGATATGTTCAGCAATACCGCATGACTCAAGAGAGGGGATTGATAGAGAATGAAAAAGACGGCAGCTGTGCTTTTGTCTTTCGGTCTGGTATTCGGATGTTCATACGGAGCTGGGCAGACGGCAGAAGCGAAAACAAAGGTGAAAACCTATCAAAACTGCAAGGCGCTGAATAAGGTGTATAAGGGCGGCGTGGCCCGGTCGTCGAAAGTGAAAAACAAGGGCGGCAGAACGAAGTACAAGCCGTATGTATCAAAAGCGCTTTACGATGCAAATAAAAGACTCGACCGTGATAAAGACTATATTGCCTGTGAAAAATAAAAAAACAAGCCGCTTAAAAGGGCTTGTTTTTTTAAATGGATTCGGCGGTGACGGCGGTTCCGTATCCGATTAATTCGGATGTGTTCTGTCCGGCGGTCAGTTCGAACCGCAGGCCGACGATGGCGTTGGCTCCGAGCTGTTCCGCTTCTCTGATCAGCCGCTCTTTTACCGCTTTTTTGGAGTCTTCCAGCATCTCGGTATAGCTTTTCAATTCGCCGCCGACGACAGATTTTAAGCCTGCGAGCAAGTCTTTTCCGATGTGACGGGACTGGACGATGCTGCTTGTCACTAAGCCTTTTACCTCAGTAATCTGTTTTCCGGCGACGGTTTCAGTCGTTGTCATAATCATACGGCTTTCCCCTTTCATGTGTCTTACCGCTATCTTACCATTTAAGCCGCTTTTTCGGCTGCACTGATTTGTTTTTTTCTGACCGCGGCGCTGACTGCAAACATGACGGCAGTGTTTAAAACGAGCGCGATGATGCCTGTATTCATATCTTTAACGGTCTGCGGAAGAAACGGAAAGAGGGTTCCGATGGTTGAGTCAGTCAGCGTGATGAAGGCCACCGTTCCGACTCCCGCCGTTATGCCGGCAAAAGCGCCGTGGCTTGTGATAAACCGCCGCTTCGGCAGGCTGAATAAAAGCGCGGGGAAAAGCTGGGTGACAAGGCTGTAGCCCATTAAAAGCAGAGTGACGATGGTATTTCCGCCTTTCAGCGTAAAATATACGGAAATCAGAGCGATGACGGGTACGGCGTATTTTGCGAGCCGCGAGACTTTTTCGTCAGGCGTGCCCGGCAGAATGGCTTTGTACACATTTTTGGCGAACAGCGTGCTTGAGGCCATTAATATCATTGAGCCGGGTACGAGCGCCGTCAGAATGCCCGCCGATCCGATCAGTCCGACAAACCATGGATCAAAGGTTTTCACAGACAGCTTTAATAGGGCAAGATCCGTGTCTGCCCCTTTTAAACCGGGCACCTGCAGAATCGCCGCAAATCCGGTAAAGATGACAAACAGCAGGACGAGCTGATAAAGAGGCATGATGATCGCGTTTTTCCGAAACACCCGCGGATGCTCCGCCGAATAAGACGCGGCAAAGGTGTGGGGCCACATATAAAAGCCGAGGGCAGTCAGCAGGACGGTTGAGCTGAACCACGAAACGCTCTGCCCGGTATCAGAAAGCGTGAGGAATCCGGGTTTTGCGGCGTCGATTTGTTTGAACATCTCCGTAAACCCGCCGTAGTAATGAATGGGCAAATAAATGCCTAAATACAGGACGATGCCTAAAATCATAATATCTTTGACGACTGATATCCACGCTGAACCGTGAATGCCTGAAATCATTACATAAATCGTGATGGAGACAGCGCCGATCCAGACTGCGGCTGCTGACGGAATCTGTCCGTATGACGTTGCTGAAACAATTAAACCGAGCCCTTTCAGCTGAAGGACGAGATAGGGGATGAGAGACGCGATGCCGACGAGCGATACGAGAATGCCGAGGAGCGGGCTGTTGTATTTTGAAATAAAAAAATCAGATTGTGACATCAGTTTGTGTTTTTTTGCGTATGTCCATACGGCAGGCAGAAGCCAATATGACAAAATGTAGGCAAGGCAGCCGTAGGCGATAATGTAAAAGGCGGGTCCTCCTTTTCCGTAAGCCCATCCGCTTCCGCCGAGGAATGTGAAGGTCGTGTATATTTCTCCCGCCATTAATAAAAAGACAAACATCGTGCCGAAGCCGCGTCCGCCCACCGTCCATTGTTCTAGGTCCATCTTTTTTCCTTTTCGGGCGCGGATTCCGAGATATACACAAAACAGGAGCACGGCGGCCATTACGGGAAATGCTGCGTTCATTCCGTCTCACCCGCCTTGTTTTCTTTGTCCAATTTGTAAACCGCAGCCATCAGAACCGATGTCAGCACCGCCCAGATGACGACGTATGCAAGAATGAAAGGCATTCCGAAAACATAAGGCGTCACCCGGTTGGCAAATGGAATACCGGCGAGAATTCCGAAAAAGGGCAGGGCAGCGAGAACATGAATCAGTTTCATAACATTCCTCCTTTTCATTGAAAACAGCGTGTCCCGATTATAAAGAAAATAATGTCGAATGTATAGTGTGAATAGTCTGAATTTTACCGGTTGAAAAGGAAAAGCAGTCCCGGCTGCTTTTTTAAATGGTCGCGGCTGACAGGTAATATTCCAATAAAGCGGTTACCTGTTCCCGTATTCTCGGGTTGAAATAACGGTGTTTTTCTTCATAGCCGTCAATGGTGCATATATAAAGTGTAAATGCTTCATCTCTTTCCGCTTCGTAAATTTTGATTTTACGCTTTCTTAACTCTTTTCGAACATCACTCAAATCCTTTTGTGCTAATTTTAAAGAGCAGCTGATAAGCTGTTTATAGGGTTGTTTTAATTTGAACGGGCACGAATCAAGCGCTTCGAGGTCCCGGTTCAGGATGGCAGCCGTCATGGGCAGAAACAGGCCTTTTTCGATGAGATCGCGGGTGTTGTTCCGGATGTCAGGCATAAATACTCCTTCTTTCTTAGGTGCGAACGTTTGTTCTTATTTTATACTCGTTTACACGATATTTCAAGTCGGAAAATCTCGTAAACATTTTCGTTTTTTGGAGATAATGTGTAGAATAAGGATAGACAAACTCGTTAAGGAGTATAAACGTTGGAGGAATTTATATCATATTTGACTGAGGAGCGGCTGACGGAGTGGTTCCAAAGCTATAGAGCTTTCGGACCGGCGGCTGCGGTTTTACTGCCTTTTATTGAAGCGTTTCTTCCGTTTTTGCCGCTTGTTGTATTTGTGGTGGCGAATACGAATGCATTTGGGCTGTGGGAAGGCTTTTTCCTGTCGTGGCTCGGATCTGCGGCGGGATCAATGCTGATGTTTTACGCCGTCCGCCATTTCGGACAGAAAAGAGCTTTCGGTTTCATCCGCAGGCATCAAACCATAAGGCGGTTGATGCTCTGGGTTGAGCGGCACGGTTTCGGTCCGCTGTTTATTTTACTTTGCTTCCCCTTTACGCCGTCCGCTGCGGTTCATGTCGTTGCCGGCCTGTCACGGGTGGGGGCGCTGCAGTTTATATCAGCGGCCGCTATGGGGAAAATGGTCATGATCTTTATGATCAGCTTTATCGGGTATGATCTTCACGCACTCATTACACAGCCTTTCCGGATGGCGGGCGCCCTAACGGTGATCGCGGTGCTGTGGTATGCCGGAAAGCATATCGAACGGCGTTTACAGACGAGAATCAGTCAGCATGAGAAAGACGGAGGGGGACAGGAATCTTGAAAAAACGATTTTGGTTTATAGCCGGCGTGCTTATCGTTGTTTTGGCCATACAATTAAAAAATGCCATTTTTATTGATTATAAAGTCGAAGGAATCAGCATGAATCCGACCTTTAAACAAGGAAATGAGCTGATGGTCAACAAGTTTTCCCATCGTTACAAAACGATCCGCCGTTTCGATATTGTCCTGTTTAAAGGCCCGCACCACAAAGTGCTGATCAAACGTGTCATCGGGCTCCCGGGCGAGTCCATCACTTACAGGGAGGACCAGCTGTTTGTGAATGGAAAACGGGTGGCGGAACCGTTTTTAAAACCGTTAAAGTCATCATTGTCCGCCGGAAGCCATGTGACCGGTGATTATACGTTGAAGGAAACGACCGGTCGCAAGAGGATACCGAAGGGACAATATTTCGTGATTGGCGACAACCGCATATACAGCCTCGACAGCCGTCATTTCGGACCGATTAAGGATAAAGACATTGTCGGTGTTATCAGTGAATCAGACGCCAAGTGAACGGCGTCTTTTTTAGAAATGATTGTCAAAAAGCAAAGGAAAGATTATAATAGAATTGTTACGCACGAAACAAAAATCACGCGTTTTATTTTTAGTTATTTTGTTACGTGTGCAACAAAAAATGCGAAAGAGGGCTGATAAGATGGAAACACAGGCTGCCATTATCGGGGGAGGTCCGGTCGGGCTCATGCTTGCATCAGAGCTTGCGCTTGCCGGAGTGAAAACGACTGTCATTGAACGATTGAAGAAGACGGTGCCATATTCTAAAGCGCTTATTATGCATCCGCGCACACTTGAACTTTTTGCAATGAGAGGCATCTTGGGACGCTTTTTGGATAAAGGAACGAAGGTGTCTTCCGGCCATTTTTCGATGCTGGATACACGGCTGGATTTTTCTCGGCTGGATTCTAAGCAGAATTATTCGTTAATGCTGCCTCAGGCAGAAACGGAGCGGCTTTTGGAGGAGTATGCATCAAGTTTAGGCGCAGATATCATCCGCGGGGCAGAAGCAGTGGCTCTTACCCAGACGGATGACGGGGTGGAGACGGTGTTCCGGGACGAAAGCGGTATCCGCACCCTGCGCAGCTTATATGCCGCGGGTACAGACGGAGCGGGGAGCCTTGTCCGGAAACAGGCGGGCATCGCTTTTTTGGGGACTGATGCCGACTTAATAGGAACCCTTTGTGATGCCGTTTTGAAAAATCCGCCTGAATCCGCCTTTTTTTCAGTGTGCCGTCTGCAGGGATCGGTTGTCATTGTCCCTCTTTCGAACGGACTTTTCCGTGTCCTTATCGTTTCTCCGCACGCTCCGCAAAAGCGGAAAGAAGAGCCGGTTACAGAAAATGAGCTGAAAGAAGATCTGCGGGAAATATGCGGCACTGATTTCGGATTGAGTGATCCGGTGTGGATGTCACGGTTCGGCAATGCCGAACGTCAGGCTGAACAGTACCGCTCCGGCCGGGTTTTTGTGGCCGGGGATGCGGCGCACATTCATTTTCCTGCCGGCGGCCAAGGGCTGAACACGGGGCTTCAGGATGCCTTCAATCTCGGGTGGAAGCTGGCGGCGCAAATAAAGGGAAAAGCGGCGCCTCATCTTCTGGACAGCTACCATCAGGAAAGGCACAGCACGGGAAAAGAAGTGTTGCACAATATAAAAACCCAGATAAAGCTCATGGATTTTACCGAGTCAGGGATGGCGTTAAGAGATACGATGACCGCTTTGCTGGATTTTCAGGAGTCGAACCGTTTATTGGCGGGAAAAGTATCCGCGCTTGATTTGCATTATGAACCGGACCCGGAGCTGCCCCCTCATAGGCTGAACGGAAAACGGCTGCCCGATATAGAGCTGACTCTTCATGACGGCCGGCCGGCCCGGCTGTATGATTTTCTTCACAAAGGAGCCTTTGTGCTGCTGTCATTAAGAGGAAGCATTCCCGCCGGCATTGGCACGGACAGCGTGGAGTTTGTCAGGGCGGAGCTTTCTGAAACACGTGCCGATTGGGATGACGTCCACTCCGTTTTGATTCGGCCGGACGGCCATGCGGCATGGGCAGCCGGCGGCTCAGGACGTGAAGCGGAAGAAACCGTTCTGGCCGGTATGGAGAGATGGGGATTCATCTGATACCCTTTTTTCGCTTGTATGATTGTTTCTTGCGTAACAAAACGTTATAGTAAAAGAAACAATCAATACGGAAGGGTGACCCGCAGTTGGACAGAAGACAGCCAGACCATGCAAAACACATGATTCTTGAAGGATTGACAGATATTTTCCACGAGCAGGAGAGGTGTCAGGAGGACATCAGGGCGTCGTTAGCAGGACGGATGGACGAACTCCGTGAAGAAAACGGGAAAAAACTTCAGCTGACCTTGACGGAAATTCACATTTTATCTTGTATCGGGGATCATGAACCGATCAATGTCACATCAATAGCGGAAAAAATGAAAACGACAAAACCGACCGTATCGAGAAGCTGCGCGAAGTTTTTGGAAGCCGGTTTCCTGCGCAGAACCCGGCTGAGCGACAATAAAAAAGAAGTCTACTTCCGGCTGACCCCTGCCGGGAAAGAGCTGCATTGCCTTCATCACAAATATCATGAGATGATAAAAAAGCGGCTCTTGGCGTTTTTGGATCGCTATACAGACGAAGAACTGTTATTTGCTGAACGGCTGTTCCGCGATCTTTCAGCAAACTGGCGGTCTGTAAATGGCGGCGGAGAGCAGCTGTTAAAATAAAAAAACACGCATATGGATGCGTGTTTTTTTATTCAGCTCAGGTTCCTCTTTCTGCCCGGGCTCTCTCGCCGTGTGCCCGTTTCAGCTGAGAAAGGTGATGCAGCAGGCGATAGAAAGGCGGGAGCATGGCGATCACGAGAACGATCCGGATGACCTGAACCGCAACGACAAAAGTCGAGTCCTCATGCAGAGTGATCGAAGTTGCCGCCATTTCGGCGATCCCGCCGGGAGAGAAGGCGAGAACCGATGTAATCATGGAGATGCCTGTTAATTTAGAAACGGCAACCGCGCTCAGGATCATTGCGGCGATTAACCCGACGGAAGAAATAAACCCGACGGTCAGCACTCTAGTAACACCGCTGAACATGCTTTTATACATTTTTGAACCGATTGTGGCGCCGAGAAAAATTTGTGACAGTTGGTTCGCTTGTGGCGGCCACCAAGCCAGCATGTCTTTCCCCGCCAAGGCGGATATGCCGATTTCCGCACAAGCAACGCCGATCATGCTGCCGAGCAGCCAAGGAGCGGGAAATTTCAGCCGTTTTGCGGCTTTACTTGCAAGCCAGGCAGCCAAAATAAATCCGGCCGTTAACAAGACGGGAATAAGGCCCGGATGTGAGGCTCCTGCTGAAACGGCTCCGGCTGATGTCTGAGCCGTACCGTTTTGTTTGGTAAATAAGAAAATGACGAGAAACGGTATCGTCATAACGACCAAAAGGACGCGCGTCAGCTGAATGAGACTTACAATCGCGGTATTGGCGCCGACTTCCTGGGCGATACCGGGCATGGCGGATAAACCGCCTGGCGCCGTGCCTACAAAGCTTGTCATCATGTCCGTCCGGCTGAACCGAAAGAGCACGTATCCGGAAACAAGCGCCATCACGATAGAGAAAATCAGCATAAAGCCTACCGGCAGCCAATGTTCCCGTAAAACTGAAAGCACGGACAGGTTCAGTTTCTGGCCGAGTTCGATGCCGAGGATCATTTGCCCAGCCGCAAGCCATCTGCGGTTAATGCCTCTTCTGTCAGCCGCCATGAACAGCCAGCGGGGCCGCGTCATGGAGAGGATGCAGCCGGCGGCAAGCGTTCCGAGCATCCAGGCGATCGACATCCCTGTAAGCGAAAGAAGAAACCCCCCTGCCGCACTGATAAGAATAAACCAGATATCCGTAAGGAGATGTTTGTCTTTCTTCAATGAAAACCCTTCTTCCTGAAACATTCATATTAAATTGTTAAGCTCGTTAACCTTACTATTACTATAGTATAGATTTTGAGATAAATAAATAATGATTTATTTCTCGTAATCCATTCATTTTTCTTATCATAAACAAAAAAAGCTCCGGAGAAGAGTGAGTACACTCTACTCCGAAACCTCACTAACCTTTCCTTTCCATACAAGGGTCAGCCCCAGTCCGAGAAATAAGACCACACCTGCGAACAGAAACGGGAAGTGAATATTCATATCAAATAAAATACCGCCCAGAGCCGGGCCGAAAATGGTGCCTAAACTCGTGTATGTTGAGTTCATTCCGGCAACAAATCCCTGCTGATTTCCTGCGATTTTGGATAGAAAAGTAGTCAGTGCGGGGCGCAGTAAATCAAACGCAAGGAATATGATGCAAGTGACAGCAAGCACGGGCAAAAATCCTGACATCACCGTAGATACGAAAGCCAGAACAGCGCCGACGATCAGACAAAGCTGGATGACTTTTTTCTCCCCGAGGGAGTTGACAAGCTTGCCGAATGCGAGCACTTGAATGATGACCGCAACAATGGAGCTGAACGTAATGATAATGGCAATATCTTTTGGCGTAAAGCCGAATTTATGGTTTGTAAATAAACTGAATACCGTTTCGTACGCCGACAGCCCGAATGCCAGCACAAAGACGATGATAAAGGCGATTAGATAGCTTGGATGAATCGACTTTTTCAAATCTTTTAAGAAGGTTGACTCTTTGACGCTTTCCATCTGCTGTGCGCGTTCTTCTTTTGTCAATGGCTCTTTCAGCATAAAGACTGAGGAAATCACTGCGATAAAAGCAATGCCTGCGGCAAAGAAAAACGGCATGCGAACGCCGTGATCGGCAATAAACCCTCCTATGCCGGGCCCGATGATAAACCCTGTGCTGATGGCCGCGGATACATAGCCCATCGCCTTCGATCTTTCCTGCACCGTCGTAATATCTGCGACATACGCTGTAACAGCGGGCATGATAAAAGCGGCGCTGATGCCGCCCAGCACCCTTGCGAAATACAAAATGGAGACATGGGTGCCCAATCCGAAGGTCAGCTCGGATAATGCGAACAGAAACAGCCCGGCGAGAATCATGATTTTTCTGCCGAAGCGGTCAACCCATCTCCCCGCAATGGGGGATGCAATTAATTGAGCGACGGCAAAGGCAGCGACAAGGTACCCCATTGTGCTGCCCGTCAAGTGCATCACGTTCATAAATAGCGGCATAACGGGAATGATCAATCCAATGCCTAAAAACACGATAAATATGTTGCTTAATAAGATGATGAGTACAGCTTTTTGTTCTCGAATCGGTTTTTGCATGTTGTTTCTCCTTTGTCAGCTGTCATTCTGTTTATCAGCGTTGATCGACCCGTGAATAAACACGGAGATGGCTTCCTTCTGCAATTCTTTTCTTTGCTGAATGGAATCGTTTTTATATAACACATCTAAACCGTAAAAGACGGATAGCAGGATTTTTACTTTTGATTCGACATGATGAATGGACCAGCTGCCGTCTTGATTTCCCTCTTCTAAGATCTCTCTCATCACATCGTCATATTCAATATCAATTTTATTGAGCCGCTTGACGACCTCCGCTGACGTGAACGCACTCGCATAAAACTCTTCACTTGCCCTCATCAGCGGATAATTGATGCTCATCCGGCTGAGGAGCTCTGCAAAGCCCGTCAGCTTTTCGGCAGCATCTTTCAGATCAGCTTCCATTTCCCTCCACGTCTCGATCATCACGCGATGATCCTCTTCCATGATATGAAGAAACAGAAACTCTTTTCCTTTAAAATGATGATAAAGGTTGCCTTTACTGATCTCGGCCGCCTCTAAAATGTCTCGAATCGTTGTTTCTGAATAACCTTTTTTTGCAAATAAGTCACGCGAAGCGGATACGAGCCTATTCTTTGTCTTTTCGCTCTTTCCGGCACCGCCTTTTGTATTTGTCACTTCACACAAATCCTTTCCGCCGTATTCATGTTATTGTCCCGGCAAGCAGGGCTCATTTTCTTAAAAACCGACCAGTTGGTTTATTTTATTATAAAGTGTTTTTGCTGATTATACAATGAAGAAGTTATCTGTTTTTAGAGCGGATGAGCATACAACATCAGCCCGAAAAGTAAACCCCATTCTCTCATGTTGAAAGAACGGGGTTTGTCTGCGGTCTGAAGACTTCCGGCGGGAGAGCGTTTATCTATCCGGACCATTATTTACTGTTTTTACCTCAGTATAGCCTTTGTTCGGTGCGTTTGATACCGTTCCCCCTGTGTGGTGGTGGGAAGGGGAATGGATCATATGGTATAAAAACCAGACGGCATGACGCTGCTCGTCAAATGCCGTGCGGGCAAATAATCGCTTCGCTTCCGGGTTTACCGCTCTGTCGGATGCATGCAAATAAAAATCATTCGTTTTCTGTTCATCAAGAAAGGCCGCATTCAGTCCTTCTCTGTATGTGTGCGGACAATGTTCCGTCTGTTTCGGAGTCAACTGTCGTCCGGTAATTGAAGTATACAGTGAAGAGAAAGCGTGCAGGTGGCGCACTTCTTCCTCTCTGATATGTTCGATCCGTCTTCTGATTTCTGCGGTCGGCGCTTTTTCGGCCAATATTGAGTAGCAGATCACGGCGCTGTATTCGCCGTTAATGGATTTTATCAGATCTTTTATAAGAACAGAGTCGTCGCCGCAGACCGCTGTATAATGAAAAAAATGCTCGTGCATTGGACTCACCCCCGGATGTTTATAGGGTATTATACGGCGGCAGCCCGTGACATGTGCGGATGTTATGTTTATTCTTTATCAAGCGGCGATGTAATATGGTCATCATATGTATCGACAAACAGCCGGCCGTTGCTTCCGCGCACCGCATATACGACGTCTTCCGTTTTGAGGTTTCTCCTGTCCAATTCTTTTCTCAGCCATTTTTCCGATACGTGGTTTTCTTCCAGGTTCTTCGCCACCAGCTGGCCGTCCATAATCAGCTCAACGGCGAAGTTCTTTTTATGCCCGGCAAAAATGCCGAGATCCTGTCTTGTAACGGGCGCAAATTCCGGCTTGACCTCCACTGACATGCTGCCGTTTGTTTCAATGATGGCGGTCTGAACCTGAGAAATGTCAAATACGTCATTAACACGCAGCTGCTGGTTCAAATAGTCAATGGTATAACGCATCGTTTTCATATTATGCTCAAGTATTTTGCCGTTTTGAATGATAATGGTCGGCTTGCCCGCAAAGAAACCCCTGGCGGACCTGTTTTTCATCGAAAGATATGCGACCAGGTAAATGATTGCCACGAAAATAATGTAGGCAATGACAGTATAATGAATCGGCAGCTTTGTATTAAACGACAGATTTGCCGTGATGGCGCCGAGCGAGCTGGCCGCAATGAAATCAAAAAGCGTCATCTGTGAAATGGTTTGTTTTCCGAGTATCCGGGCGCCGATAAACAGAATGCTGAACGACAGAATGGTTCGTACAATCACTTCGGGATATTCTGACATCATATTTAGTCCTTTTTTCTTTATTTTGGTCAGAAACGATACTTTTTAAAACAGTCATCCCGTTTTTACCAGCAGATGAGATTGGTCATTTTCGTCAACTTTCGATAAAATGTAGAAAGATAAAAAGAGAGGGGTCTTCTAATTTGGGTGTTGAGTTTTTAGTAGGCAGATCGGGGAGTGGGAAAACGAGGCTGATTATCGACAGCATTCAAGAAGAACTGCGCCGGGAGCCGTTCGGGAAACCGATCATTTTTCTAGTCCCGGATCAAATGACGTTTTTAATGGAATATGAGCTTGCTAAAACGCCGGATATCGGCGGCATGATACGCGCTCAAGTGTTCAGCTTTTCGCGTTTGGCGTGGCGCGTGCTTCAGCACACGGGGGGCATGAACCGTCCGTTTGTGACGACGACGGGTGTGCAGATGCTTTTAAGGAAACTGATTGAAGAACATAAGCACGATTTTAAAGTCTATCAAAAAGCGAGTGACAAAACCGGATTCACTGAGCAGGTGGAACGGATGCTGACAGAGTTTAAGCGGTACTGTATTGAACCTGAAGACGTCCGCCGCATGGCAGAAAGCGGAACGGCGTCAGAATACCGCGGAGAGCGGATGCTGTCTGAAAAACTTCATGACTTAGGCATTTTATATCAGCAGATGGAAAGAAGCCTCGCCGGCCACTATTTGCATTCAGAGGATTATTTGACGCTGCTCGCTCAGCAGATTCCTTTGGCGGATGTTATAAAAGGCGCCCGTGTTTATGTTGACGGCTTCTATCAATTTACGCCGCAGGAATTAAGGGTGCTGGAGCAGCTGATCATGCATGCTGAACATGTCACATTCTCTCTGACGGCGGACAGCCCTTCGGCGGAACAGGCTCCGGATGAGCTCGATCTGTTCAGAATGACCGGCAGCACATACTATAAGCTTTATCAGACGGCAAAGGAGTTGAATGCCGATATTTCCTGCAAGGAATTGCATGGAACGAAGCGGCATCAGCATGTGCCGGAGCTTGCCTGTATAGAATCGCAGTACGATGTGCGTCCCGCGGCTGTGTATACGGGCGGACAGGAAGCTTTTACCGTCATACAGGCACAGAACAGAAGAGCTGAACTCGAGGGTATTGCCCGGGAAATTCAATCACTTGTCCGGGACAGAGGATACCGGTACAGAGATATGGCGATTCTCATCCGTCAGCCGGAAGATTATAAAGACTTGCTGAAGGAAGTGTTTGCAGATTACGGGCTTCCTTATTTTATAGACGGAAAAGCTTCTATGCAGCATCACCCGCTTATTGAATTCATCCGCTCAAGCTTGGATGTCGTGAAGGGCAATTGGAGATATGAAGCGGTGTTCCGCTGTGCGAAAACCGAACTGTTATTCCCCCTTGATCAGCCGGAGCAGAAAATAAGAGAGCAGGTTGATCAGCTTGAAAACTACTGTATCGCCTACGGAATCAAAGGCGAGCGCTGGACGAACGGGGAGCGGTTTGTATACAGGCGGTTCGTATCGCTCGATGAGGATTTCGCGCAGACGGATCAGGAAATAGAGATGGAACACATGCTGAATGAGACGAGAGAGTGGATGGCCGAGCCGCTCATCCGGCTTCAAAACCGGCTGAAAAAAGCGAAAACGGTTCAAAGCATGGCAGAAGCTCTTTATCTCTTTTTGGAAGATACCGATGTTCCCCTGAAGCTGGACCGGAAAAGACAGCAGGCCGAAGAGGCCGGAAACATGATTGAAGCGCAGCAGCACGGCCAGGCGTGGGATGCCGTTATCCAGCTTCTCGAAGAGTTTACGGGCATGATGGGTGAAGATGAAATGTCTTTGGCGCTGTTCCAGCAAATGCTTGAAACGGGAACCGAATCGCTTCATTTTTCTTTAATTCCTCCTGCGCTTGACCAAGTATTTGTAGGGAATATGGATCTGTCCAGAATGTACGGCACATCCTGCACATTTGTCATCGGAGCCAATGACGGCGTTCTTCCGGCGCGCCCGGATGAAAACGGCGTGCTGTCTGATGATGACCGGGAGTGGCTGAAAGCGGTCGGAGTGGAGCTTTCTTCCGCGGGGCGTGAGCGGCTGCTTGATGAGCATTTTCTCATCTATATGGCGCTGTCAAGTCCGTCTGACCGTCTGTATGTGACATATCCGATTGCCGATGCGGAAGGAAAAACGCTCCTGCCGTCAATCGTTGTAAACAGGCTCGGCGAGCTGTTTCCCGATCACCAGGAAAAGCTGTCAGCGGCTGATCCCGAGCAGGTAAGCGAAGAAGAACAGCTTCAGTATCTCGTCAATAAACAGGTGGCACAGACGTATACGGCAAGCCAGCTCAGGCTGTGGACAAGAGAGTACGAGATCAGTGACGTGTGGTGGAGCGCATACAATGTGCTGATGAAAGAGCCTGATCACGAGCGTGCGAAAAAGCTGTTTTCAAGCCTGTTTTTCCGAAATGAGGCAAAGCGTCTTGACCGGCCTGTTTCGCGCCAGCTTTACGGCGAGCACATTAAAGGAAGCGTCTCTCGTATGGAGGCGTTTAATGCCTGCCAGTTTTCTCATTTTGCATCTCACGGGCTGCAATTAAAAGAGCGGCAGTTTTTCAAGCTGGAAGCGCCGGATATCGGACAGCTGTTTCACTCCAGCCTGAAGCTGATTTCAGACCGGCTTCGTGAGCAGAAGCTGGAATGGCGCGATCTGACGAAAGATCAGTGCCGGAATTTTTCCTATGATGCGGTGGAACGGCTTGCGCCAAGGCTGCAAAAAGAGATTCTGCTCAGCTCAAACAGGCACTTTTATGTGAAGGAAAAACTGCAGAAGATCGTCACGCGTGTCTCAGGCATATTAAGCGAGCATGCGAAGGCGAGCGGTTTTGTCCCGATCGGCCTTGAACTCGGTTTCGGCGGAAGCGGACCGCTGCCTCCGCTCACTTTCACGCTGAAAAACGGCTGTACGATGGAACTCGTCGGCCGGATCGACCGCGTGGATAAAGCGGAAAGCTCAAAAGGCCTGCTGCTGAGAATCGTTGATTATAAATCAAGCGACAAGGGGCTTGATCTCGCTGAGGTATATTACGGGCTCGCTCTGCAAATGCTCACATACCTTGACTTATCAATTACACACTCAGCGGATTGGCTCGGCATGAAAGCGACACCGGCAGGCGTTTTGTATTTCCATATTCATGATCCGATGATTCAGGCCAGTCTGCCGATGGACCTTGATGAAATCGAGCAGGAAATTTTTAAGAAATTTAAAATGAAAGGCCTTCTCCTCGGTGACCGGGAGGCGATCAGCCTGATGGACACGACTTTGGAGGAAGGGCGTTCAAATATTATCAATGCCGGTTTGAAAAAGGACGGATCTTTACGGTCCGATTCAGCGGCGGTCAGCGAACGGGATTTTCATCTGCTGACAGACCATGTGAGGCGGACATTTGAGCAGGCGGGCGAAGCGATAACGGACGGGCTTGTGTCCATTACCCCGTATAAGCTGAAAGATAAGACGCCTTGTACGTACTGTGCGTTTAAATCGGTGTGCCAGTTTGATGAGTCGCTTAAAGAAAATGAATACCGCAGCCTGAAAGCGGAAAAAGACGGCACTATACTGGATTGGCTGAAAAAGGAGGCGAATGATGATGCAAATTCCTAAACCGAAAGACAGCATATGGACGGATGACCAATGGAGCGCCATCGTTTCTTCCGGCCGCGATATTCTGGTCGCTGCCGCAGCCGGATCAGGTAAAACGGCCGTGCTTGTAGAGCGGATGATCAGAAAGATAACCGCGGAAGAAGAGCCGGTTGATGTTGACAGGCTCCTTGTGGTGACATTTACAAACGCCTCAGCAGCGGAAATGAAGCATCGGATCGCTGAAGCATTAGAAAAAGAACTCGCCAAAAATCCGGGGTCTTTGCATATCAGACGGCAGCTGTCTCTATTAAATCGGGCGAGCATTTCGACGCTGCACTCTTTCTGTCTGCAGGTGCTTAAAAAATATTATTATATGATTGATCTTGACCCGGGTTTTCGGATGGCTGACCAAACGGAAGGCGAATTGCTCGGAGACGAAGTGCTTGATGAGCTGTTTGAGGATGAATACGCAAAAGGGAATCAGGCGTTTTATGAGCTTGTGGACAGATATACGACGGACAGGCATGATCTGGATCTTCAAGACCTCGTCAAGCGGGTGTATGAGTATTCCCGGTCGCATCCTGACCCTGAAGCGTGGCTGAAAAGCTTTGTCCGCCTATATGATGTGACAGAAGAAAGCAAAATGGAAGAGCTGCCGTTTTACGAGTATGTGAGAGAAGATGCTGAAATGGCGCTCTTCGGGGCAAAACAAAAGCTAGAGAAGGCGCTTGAACTGACAAAAGCGCCCGGCGGGCCGGCGCCGCGTGCTGATAATATTTTGGATGACCTTCAGCAGATAGAAGAGCTGATCAGCTGCCGGCATGACTTTAAGGCGCTGTATGAACGGGTTCCTGCGGTCACATTTAAACGGGCCAAGGCGGTAAAGGGTGATGAATTTGACAAGGTGCTTTTGGACGAAGCGACTGATTTGCGAAACGGCGCGAAGAAACTGATCGAAAAGTTAAAAACCGATTACTTTACAAGAAGCCCGCAAGATCATTTAAAGAGTTTAAAAGACATGAAGCCTGTTATTGAAACCCTCGTTCAGCTCGTAATATCGTACGGAAAACGATTTGAAGCGGCGAAACAGGAAAAATCAATCATTGATTTCTCAGATTTGGAACATTACTGTCTGGCGATTTTAACTGCAAGGGATGAAGAAGGCCGGCGTGTGCCGAGTGAAGCGGCCGTTTATTATCAAGATCAGTTCCATGAAGTTCTGGTTGATGAATATCAAGATACCAATCTTGTGCAGGAATCCATTTTGCAGCTTGTTAAAAGCGGGAATGAAGAGTCGGGAAATCTGTTTATGGTGGGGGACGTCAAGCAATCAATCTACCGTTTCAGACTTGCCGAGCCGCTGCTTTTTCTCGGGAAATACAAAAGGTTTACGGAAGATGGGGAAGGCGCCGGGCAGAAAATCGACCTGAACCAAAACTTCCGAAGCCGCTCCGATATTTTGGACAGTACGAATTTCTTGTTTAAGCAGCTGATGGGCGGCAAAATCGGCGAAGTGGACTACGATGAACAGGCGGCATTAAAGCTTGGCGCATCGTATCCGCCAAATGACGCGGCGAAAACGGAACTGCTGCTGATTGACAGCGCTGATGACGCAGACAGCCCCGAGGATGCTGAAGACTTTGAAACCGTGCATTGGGAAGCGAAAGCGATAGCCGCGGAGATCCGGAAGCTTGTCTCATCTCCGTTTAAGGTATATGACGGCAAAACAAAAACACACCGGAATATCCAGTACCGGGATATCGTGATTTTGCTGCGTTCCATGCCATGGGCTCCGCAATTAATGGAAGAGCTGAAAAACCAGGGCATTCCGGTTTACGCCAATTTGACATCAGGTTACTTTGAAGCCGTTGAGGTGGCTGCGGCGCTTTCAGTCTTAAAGGTGATTGATAATCCGTATCAGGATATTCCGCTTGCTTCCGTGCTGCGCTCGCCTATCGTCGGTTGTGACGAAAATGAACTCGCCCTCATACGCCTTGAAAAGAAAAAAGCGCCGTTTTATGAAGCGCTGAAAGCGTATATAGCGAACGGGGACAGACATGACGACCTGTATCAAAAACTGAGAATATTTTATGACAGTCTGCAAAAGTGGCGGTCATTCTCGACGAATCATTCAGTGTCTGAGCTGATTTGGGAAGTATACCGCGACACCGGATATTTTGATTATGCAGGCGGCATGCCTGGCGGAAAGCAGCGTCAGGCCAATCTGCGCGTCTTGTATGACCGGGCGCGTTCGTATGAAGCGACGGCATTCCGCGGGTTATTCCGCTTTTTGCGGTTCATTGAACGGATGCAGGAGCGCGGCGATGATTTGGGGACGGCGCGGGCGCTCAGCGAGCAGGAGGATGTCGTTCGGCTGATGACGATCCACAGCAGCAAAGGACTTGAATTCCCCGTCGTTTTCACCGCCGGACTCGGCAGAAGTTTTAATATGATGGATCTCAACAAATCATACCTGCTTGATAAAGAACTCGGTTTCGGCACGAAGTATATTCATCCGGAACTTAGAATCAGCTATCCGACTCTGCCGCTTGTGGCAATGAAGAAAAAAATGCGCAGAGAGCTTTTATCAGAAGAATTGCGCGTATTGTATGTGGCGCTGACAAGGGCGAAGGAAAAGCTGTTTCTCGTCGGTTCCTGCAAAAACCGGGAAAAACAGCTGGCCAAATGGCAGGCGCAAGCAGACCGGGCTGATTGGCTCCTTTCTGAATTCGACCGCTATCAGGCGTCATCTTATTTGGACTTTATCGGTCCAGCGCTCATCCGTCACAGTGACATGGAGGCGCACAGGGCGCCGGGGCTTTTGGCGCCGGAGGATATCGCGCACGACCCGGCGCGTTTTCACATCAGGATGCTGCAGCAAAGTGAATTGCTGGAAGATAGTCCTGAAGAACGTGCTGAAGAAAAGAGCAAACGTTTAAAAGCGATACAGCATGGCGAGCCGATTCCTGATTCGTTTTCATTTGATGATCAGGCGCGCCGTCTTCTTGAATGGGAATATCCGTATCGGAAGCTGACCGCCATCAGAACGAAGCAGTCTGTTTCTGAGCTGAAGAGAAAGCAAGAATACGAGGATGAGTACAGCGGACGCTCTCTCATCAAACCGTCAGGGGACACTCTTTTATACAAGCGTCCCGGCTTTATGATGAAAAAAGGGCTGACAGCCGCCGAAAAAGGGACGGCGATGCATACGGTGATGCAGCACATACCGCTGACGCATGTTCCGACTGCCGAAGAAGCGGAGCGGACGGTCAGGATGCTTTACGAAAAAGAGCTGCTGACAGAAGAACAGCAGGACGCAATTGATATTGATGAAGTGATTCAGTTTTTCGGCACTGAAATCGGAAAAGACCTTGTTGGGGCGCTGCGGATTGATCGGGAGGTGCCGTTCAGTATGGCGCTTCCGGCCAGCGAGGTGTACAAGGATGCCGAAACGGCCGGTGAACCGCTGCTCGTCCAGGGAATTATTGACTGCCTCTATGAAACTGCGGACGGACTCTATTTGCTGGACTATAAAACGGATCGAATTGAGGGGAAATTCCGGAACGGATTTGAAGGCGCGGCTCCGATCCTGCAAAAAAGGTATGAAACACAAATCGAATTGTATACAAAAGCGGTTGAACAAATTACAAAAACGAATGTGAAAAGGCGTGCGCTCTATTTCTTCGATGGAGGTCACGTTCTTACACTGTAATAAGATCCGAAGCTCCTTTTTTGGAGCGGATCTTTTTTTCTATCAGAAAAGTGAGGTGAATGCGGTATGCGCATTTTACATACAGCTGACTGGCACCTCGGCAAAACGCTTGAAGGCAGAAGCCGGCTGAGTGAACAGGCCGAGGTATTGGAAGAGCTGAATACCATTGTCAAAGAAGAAAACATTGATGCGGTCATTATGGCAGGGGATGTATTTGATACGGTCAATCCGCCTGCGCTCGCTGAACAGCTGTATTACGAAAGTCTTTCCGCGCTTTCTGACGGCGGAAAACGCCCGGTTGTCGTCATTGCTGGGAACCATGACAATCCTGACAGGCTGGCGGCTGCTTCTCCGTTAACAAATGAGCGCGGCATTCATTTAATCGGCTATCCGCGGACAGAACCCGTCCATATTGAGGTGCCGTCGGCGGACGAGCTGTTAGCCGTTGCCGCGCTGGCCTATCCGTCAGAAGCGAGATTAAACGAGGTGCTGTCTGATACGTTTGAGGAAAAGCTTCTTCGCGATCATTACGATGTGAAAATCAGAGAGGCGTTTGCCCGCATATGCGGTCTGTGCCGGGACGATGCCGTGAAAGTCGCGGCGAGCCACATTTATGTCGCGGGAGGAAATCAGACCGATTCAGAGCGTCCGATTGAAGTCGGGGGCGCTTACACGGTCGCCGCTGAAAGCCTGCCGGCTGATGCGGCTTACGTGGCCCTCGGCCATCTCCACCGTCCGCAAACGATCAAGCGTGCCAAAACGGCTGCCCGCTATTCCGGCTCTCCGCTGGCATACAGCTTTTCAGAAGCCGGTTATGCCAAATCGGTGACGGTGGTAGAAGCGAAGCCGGGCGGAGAAGCGAAGTGGGAAGAGATTTTCCTGTCTTCCGGAAAACCGCTTGTCAAATGGAAAGCGCAGGGGCTGAGCGAGGTTCACGGCTGGCTCGATGAAGGGCGTGACCGGAATGCCTGGATCGATCTTGATATCCATTTGACGGATCAGCTTTCTCTTGAAGAAATCCATCGGCTGAGAAAAGCGCATCCAGGCTTTATCCATATCAGGCCGGTTTTTGAAGAAAAAGAGACAGACATTGACCGGATTGAAGTGAAAAACACATCAATTGAGGACCGGTTTAAGAAATTTTATGAAAAACAAACGGGCGGCGGCGTGCCGGATGAGGAGATGGTCAAGCTGTTTTTAGAGCTTGCGTCAGCGGATGATGAGGAGGATGCGACATGAAGCCGATTCTGTTAACGATAAAAGGGCTCCACAGCTTCAGAGAGGAACAGACCATTGACTTTGACGGACTGTCCGGTGCCGGGGTGTTCGGAATTTTCGGCCCGACGGGAAGCGGAAAGTCGTCGATCCTTGATGCGATGACACTCGCTTTATACGGAAAAGTGGAGCGCGCCGCAAATAATACGCACGGCATTCTGAACCATGCCGAAGATCAGCTCGCCGTCTCTTTTACATTCGCGCTTCAATCCGGCCACAGGGTGTCCTACAAAGTAGAGCGCGTTTTTAAGAGAACGGATGAAACGAAAGTGAAAACCGCCCTTTGCCGCTTGATTGAAATCAAAGAGGAACAAACCGTGCTTGCCGATAAAGCGAATGAAGTGAACAAAAAGGTGGAAGAGCTTCTTGGTCTGACCATTGACGACTTTACAAGAGCCGTCGTGCTCCCGCAAGGAAAGTTTGCCGAGTTTCTGTCACTGAAAGGCGCGGAAAGAAGACATATGCTGCAGCGCCTTTTTAATCTGGAACAGTACGGTGACAGGCTTGTCAAAAAATTGCGGCGGCGGGCGCAGGAAGCGGCCGCGAAAAAAAATGAGATGCTGGCAGAACAATCCGGCCTCGGAGACGCGGGGGAAGACGCGCTGAAGCTGGCTGAACAGCAGTTTCATGAAGCGAATGAACGGCTTGAAGCGGCTGAGAAGAAACGGGTCCAAGCAAAAGAACGTTTTGAGAATCACCAGGAGATTTGGAACTTGCAGACAGAGAGAAACGAATACGAGGTGCGGCAGGAAAAGCTTGAGGAAAAACGCCCGTATATCACGGATTTGACTGACCGTCTTAAAGAAGCGGAAACTGCTCTCGCTCTTGAACCGTATGCAGATCGCTACACGGAAGCCGTCCGCCGGAAGGAGCGCGCCGAGAAGGAGCACGAACTGGCCAAACGGAAATTAGAGGCGGAAACCGCTTCATTTACCCGGCAAAATGAAGCCTATGAAGCGTGGCGGATTCATAAGGCTGAACAAGAGCCGAAGCTTGTCAAGGAAGAAGAGCTGTATCAAAGGCTGTCAGCCATTGAACAAAAGCTGCTTGAAGCAAAAAAAGAAGCGGAAAAAACAAAGGCGGAGCACGGCAAAAAAGAGGAAGAATACGAAGCCGCCTCGAAACAGCTGACCGCAGTGAAAGATCGCCTGACCCGCGGCCAAAACAGGCAGAATGAGCTGAAAGAAGAGCTGAAAGTAGTTCAAGTGACCGCTGATGAACGGAAAAAATGCCAGACCGCCGCACAGCTGGCAGCCGGCTTTCAGCAGACACAGGAACAAATCAAGAAAGAACGGGTCAATCTGACAGCCCAGTTGAAAAACATGGAGAAGCTGAACGGAGAAAGCGAGGCGCTCAGCGCAAAGGCGAAATCGGAAGAAGAGGACATTACGCGCGCTTATCAAACACTTCAAACCGTTTACCATATGGTCTGTGAAACGGAACGTTCACTGAAAGCCGCAGCCGAACGGGCGGACAAAACGCAAACCGACCTGCGCAGGCGCTCAGAGGAAGCGAGAACGGCTGCATTAACAAAAGAATTATCGGAAAAACTAATCGAAGGAAAGCCTTGTCCTGTATGCGGCTCAACGCAGCATGACCGTTCGCGCTCCGCTCATGAAACATATTCGCCCGATACGGCTGTACAGGAACGTTTGCAGCAGGTTGAAGCGCTGCTTTCTGAGGCGGCGGCTCTTTCTCAGGAAGTGCTGACGGTCAAGGTTGCATTAGAAGAGCAGTCGGGGCGTTTTACCGAAGAATGTCCGTTTCTGCAAAACGCCCGGGTCCCGGAGCTGGAAGCCGCTTCTTCTATCAGCGGCCGTCCGCTTGATGAAGCGTTCAGCGCCGTCCGCCTGGAGTGGAAACAAATGAAACAGGATATGCTGTCGGTAAAAGAGAAGGTCACGAGACTGATCAGTACCTATCAAAAGACGGTGAAACAAGCTGAACAGCTGGGCGAACGAATCCGCTATGAGGAAAAAGAAGCAGAGCGCCTCAAACATTCATTAGAAGAGCTCGAATCGCTGTCAGAAAGCCGCTTGAATCAGTACAATGAAGCCTGCGGGGATATTCCGTTAAACCGGATTGACGCCTGGCAGGCTTCGATAGACGAAAAGGACAGGCAGGCAGAGGAATTCGAGAAGCGCATTGAAACAAGCATCGCCTTCCTAAAGGAACATGAAGATGAGAAAGAACGGCTGCAGGAGAAGAAGCATCAGCTTGAACGGGAACGGCTCGAGCTTCACTATGCGTCAGAGCGCCTGCAGCAGGTCATTGACGGATATGAACAAGAGCTCGGAACAGCAGCTGAAGAAACATCCATTTCTGCAAAGCTTGACGCAGTGCGGCAGGAATTACAGCTCTTAAAATCGAAAGAACAGTCGTTATTCGATGCGCTGCAGCAGGCTCAGCAATCACTGAATGACGCAAAAGGCCGGGAATCCGGGAGCCTCATGTCACTGCGGGACGCTGAGTCCGCCCTTGAGAAAGCGCAAAATGACTGGTACGGGAAATCAAAAGACACCGGGTTTGCCGAGCCGGATCAAGTCAAAAAAAGCCTGCTTCCGAAAGAGCGGGCCGAGGAAATGAAAAGAGAAATTGATGAATTTCTGGACAGCTCAAAGCAGCTTTCGGCAAATATCCGCCGTGTCACTGATAAATTAGCCGGCCGCCGGGTAACGGAAGAAGAATGGACAGCATCGGTTTCTCTGCTGGAGCAGGCAGAGGCTGAGTCAGGCGCCGCCAAGGAGGAAAAAGGAGCTCAGGCAAAAGCCTTTGCGGTGATGCAGAAACAGCATAAGCGCTTTAAAGAGATTGAAGCCGAACTGAAAAGCTGGCAGACACAGATTGACAGGCTTGATAAGCTCCAGTCTGTATGTAAAGGCAATACATTCGTCGAATTTTTAGCGGAGGAACAGCTGGAAAGCGTGGCCCGAGACGCCTCTGCACGGCTTGGAGCGCTGACAAGACAGCGGTATGCCATATTAGTCGATTCAGAAGGCGGCTTCGTCATGCGCGATGACGCGAACGGCGGCGTCAAACGCCCCGTATCAAGCCTTTCCGGCGGTGAGACGTTTCTGACATCGCTGTCGCTTGCGCTTGCCTTGTCTGCCCAGATTCAGCTGCGGGGGCAATATCCGCTGCAATTCTTTTTCTTAGATGAAGGATTCGGGACGCTTGACCAAGGGCTTTTAGACACCGTTGTCACAGCGCTGGAAAAGCTGCAATCGGATAATTTGTCCGTCGGGGTGATCAGCCATGTGCAGGAGCTCAGAGCGCGGCTGCCGAAAAAATTAATCGTTCATCCGTCCGAACCGGGCGGAAAAGGCACCCGGGTCACAATGGAGATCATGTAGAAAGGAGAAGGAGCTATGGCCGATTCTGCCGAGGGCACATGTGAATTATGCGGCCGCCATCATGTGCGGCTGACGGAACACCACCTGACGCCTAAGGAAGAAGGCGGGACATTCCTTCCGACCGCAATGCTCTGCATTCCCTGCCATAAACAGGTACACGCGCTTTATACGAATCAGGAGCTTGCGGCAAGGCTCGCGGGAATAGAAGAGCTGCGGCGTGATCCGAAACTTGCGCGGTTTGTGAAATGGATCAGAAAACAGCCGCCGGAAAAGCTTGTGAAAACAAAAAAATCAAACGAACGAAAAAAACACTGAACACAAAAAAGCAGCCCCCTCCTTAAAGAGCGGCTGCTTTTTATGCGTTTCCGGCCACATTCTGATCGCTGACATCGGGGTCTATATAGTTTGTCGCATTGACAACGTTGTTTAATAAAAGGAAATCTCCGGTATTGCCTGCTCCCGAACCGAGCGCAGATTTAGAAGAGCTTTTTGGAGAAAGGTAAAAGGAATCACCAAAGTTTACGACTCCGCCCGATATGGAATTGATAGCTATAGGTCCGGTAATTGCTGGCATAAACGACACCCTTTATAGAAGTCTCACCGTCATTATATGTCAGGTCTGCGGTGATTGTGAGCTCGGTGAGGCGATCTGCCTAATATGTTTCAGCCGTGAATCGCCCAATACGACCGATGACGATCCGATTTGAAGCACGGACGCTGACGATACCCCTTGGACTTTCACATTCCTTACCCGAATCGAAGGATTTTCATGGCAGAATGCACTTTGGACTCCCGTTTCCGGTAACGGCATGACGGCGGGCTGCCGGAAGATCTGGTATTCTTTTCTGTTAAACGAGCCTTCATCGTCTCTGTATACGGCAAGAGTACGCTGATCGGCCAAAACTTTGACCTTCATATTGATTTCATTCGTATCGCCTGCTTGAAAAACACTCCCAATCCCGACTGAATTGACTTTGGCGCTCCTGAGGCGTGAAATCCGCTTTAACATTATTCCGGCGCCAGCGGCACAAGAGGCCCGATAATGAGAGATTCCGGAGGTGTATCAAAGATGGAAGACAGGTAGACGGATTCGGTGTCGCCGATTAATAATAAGGAAGAACTGGAGACACCGGTCGACCGGATATCGCCGACTTCAATGTTCCGGTTAATCACTGTAAAAATCATGACGGATCATCACCTTTCATTTCACCAGGTATGTGTTTAATAAAATGCTCGACGGCCCTGACAATATCACGCTTCACGTGTTCGGCAATCTCCTCGGCGTATTGCGCGGGCGCCGTGTTTTCTTCTTTCGGGACATGGGACATATAATACTTAATCCGGCTGTCCATCTGCTTTCTGATATCTTCAATAATATGATATTTGTTCGTTTCGTCCAGCCTGCTCTCATACTGGGTTTCGAGCTGTTCTAACAGCACGGGGATTTCTTCATTCAGGTACATATCGACGTTTTGACGGATTTGCTGCATTTGCTGGCCCGCCTGTTCCTGCTGCATCATTCCGACCTGCGGAGATGTCTGGCCGACTTCAAAGTTTTGAACGGCATTCGGATCAGTCGGGTTCAATCCGATATTTAACGTTCCTTCCAGCCGTTCAATTTTCAGCTGATCAAATTTATACTCGAGCCGATCGATTCTTGTGGATGGCGGCTGCTGTTTCAGCGTTGAAATTTCGTTCTGAAACTCTTTCAGCTGCCGTTCGAGCTCCTGAATCTGAAGCGCCTGCTGCTGGACGAAGGAATTTAAATTCTGCAGGTAGGATGAAACCGATTGATCATACATGACATTCACCTCGCGTCTCGTTTCCTTCATTGAACTACCGGCTTGGCGGCTGGAGCGGTACAAATGATGAGGTGCCGGGACCTCCCCCTGTTGTTGCAGTCTGCCCCGCGGTGACAGGCGGCGCCGGCTCTACATAACTCCCTGTGTTATACAGGTTGGAAAGAGCTTTAATTGAACCGGCGCTCCCGATTTGCAGTATGGAGGAATTGCTGACAGATTCTACACGCATGTAATTGATATGGATCGACTGATTGACGTAAAAATTCATACGGCGCCTCCTTTATGCGTTACCTGCCATCGGCTGATCGATTACATCATTATCGTACACATTCGTTGAATTCCTGTAATTCGTCAGTGTGAGATTGTCTCCGGTATTGAAGCTGCCCGCTCCGGCAAATGTCTTAACCTCTGCTTTTGGAGAAATGGTGATGCAGTCGCCTATATGAACGACTCCGCTCGTACCGACGGCATTAATTTTAAACGCTCCGACAATTGCGGGCATACGAGCACATCCTTTTCGTAAAGATTTTCATGGAATACACTCCAGGAGCTTATTTGGGCTGCCTGCCTAAAATAGCTTATGACAAACGCACATTTTTGTGAGCGGAAAAATCTCAGACATAAAAAAACACCGGCGCTTTACGCGTGCCGGGTCTTAAAAGCAAATGGTTCAAATCTATATTCATATCGTGTTTATGAGAAAGCCTCTTTTTTCCCTACAGTGTAATCCGGCTGAAGCTGTGCGGCCGGGTTCAGCCCGCTGTCTTTCGTTTGTTGGATGAGCCCGCCCCGGCACCCGTTTAAGAGGCTGTCCAGCTCTTGGCTGCACCTGATGGTCTCCCTCGCATTGATTCCGAATTTTTGCGCTGTCTCGAATAAAGTCAATCTTTTTTCTTCAATTTTACTGTTCATCGTGTGGTCTCCAATTCTCGATTATTTTGGAAAACATAGGATGGTAATAGTATAACCCATTTTGGCTGAGAAGGTTTTATTTCGTCAATATGACTGAAAAAGTGACAATTTTTGATACTCTTTTACGAATATTTTCAGCCTGTTCAAAAGAGGATTTTCCGCCCGGAGAAAGAATACATAAAGGAATGCCAGATTTAAAAATGATGGGGGATTAACATGAAATTTGCGACAGGGGAACTGAACAGCCGGAAATTTGTCGGCCTGATCATGGATGATGACAAAATCTTAGATCTGCAAAAGGCTGAAAAAAAATTGTTTGAACTAAAGACGATTCCGGGTTCGCTGATAGAGTGTATTCAAAAGGGAGAAAAGTTCGTCGCGCATGCCGGACAGCTTGCGGAATGGGCCAAAAAACCGAATGATGAGTCCGGTTCATTTATGTATGCACTGTCTGACGTGAAGCTCTGTGCGCCTATTCCGAGACCTTCAAAGAACGTGATCTGCATCGGGAAAAATTACCGTGATCATGCCGTTGAAATGGGAAGTGAGGCGGATATTCCGGAGCATCCCATGGTTTTTACGAAAGCCCCGACTTCCGTTACAGGCCACGGAGAAACAGTGAAAAGCCACTTGGATGCAACGGAGCAGCTTGATTATGAAGGGGAGCTGGCGGTTATTATATCAAAAAGCGGATCGCACATCTCCAAAGAAAATGCGCTTGACCATATTTTCGGCTATACCATTGTAAATGATATAACGGCGCGCGATCTGCAGAAAAAGCATAAACAGTTTTTTATCGGCAAAAGCCTTGATACGACATGCCCGATGGGCCCGGTCATTGTACATAAGTCGGCCGTCAGTGATCCGCAAAGCCTGAAAGTTGAAACGCGGGTGAACGGGGAACTGCGCCAATCAGGATCAACGGGTGACATGATTTTTCCGATTGCTGAACTGATCGAGACGCTGTCAAAAGGAATGACGCTTGAAGCCGGCGACATAATAGCGACGGGGACGCCGGCCGGTGTCGGAAAAGGGTTTCAGCCGCCGAAATTTTTAAAGCCGGGAGACCGCGTTGACATTACAATTGAACCGATCGGCACGCTGTCGAACCAAATCGGATAATTGTGTGTCTTTATCGCGATTGATAATGCTCACAGCGGCTTGTTGTGGTACCATAAGTGAGGCAGATTGATCTGATAGGGGGGAATTGAACATAATGACACATTGGCATATTACTTCATGGGTCGTTGCGCTTATACTGGTGTTTGTCAGCTACGGGCTGTACGGCTCAGGGAAAGCGAAAGGCGCAAAAATTACGCATATGATTCTGCGCTTATTCTACATTATTATTATTTTGACCGGCGCTGAACTGTTTGTCCGTTTTGCGAATTGGAACGGAGAGTACGCCGGAAAAATGCTGCTCGGCATCATTACCATCGGCCTGATGGAAATGCTCGTCATCCGCAAGAAAAAAGGCAAATCAACCGGAGGACTGTGGATCGGTTTTATTATCGTGCTCGTCCTGACGGTGCTTCTCGGCCTTCACTTGCCGATCGGCTTTCACATATTTTAATCAATCGCTTGAAAACCCGGATACGATCCGGGTTTTTTTATTTGGACATAAATCTTTATATTCGGCGCCTATTTCCATGTATTTTAATTTCAGCTTAAATATTCCTTTTTTAGGTATCTGTTTCTCTTTCAGTATGCTACTCTTCAAGAGAATCAAAAGATAGGGGGATTTGAGATGAGACGAAGGAGATTTGCATCTTTTTGGGCAGCCGTTTTGTCAGCGGTTCTAGTGCTGAGCCTCGCCGCTCCGTTTTCTGAAGTGTCAGCGGAGGAACAAATCGGCCAGACGAAAGCCTTGGCAAAGGGGAAAGAACAGTCCGGCACCATTGATAAGCCGGAACAATCAGTCTGGTATACAATCACGCCCGGAAAAGATGAAGTGAAACAAGATTCGCACATGGCATTAACTGTAAGAAGTCAATCTTTCTTAAATGTATCCGTTTACCCCAGCAAAGAGAAAGCCCTCAGTGATGACACCTTTGATATGTACCGCTCTTACACGGACCAAGGAAAAATTGAAATCAATATTCCGCATGCCTGGGAAGGCCCCTACTATATAAAAGTAGAGTATCTGGGTGAAGAGCCCGAAGATGAAGGCGCTCAGAATGAAAATGCGGAAAAAGCGCAATACACCATCGGCTATGAAGGAACGTCGCTTGGGCCGGCAGATTTGGAAGAAGAGGAGTCCTGCCCTGTTGAAATGAGTGTCAGCCAGAAAAAAGAGGGAGCCGGTATTTTAAAAGATTTGCGGACGATCCGTGATCAAGAGCTCAATCAAACCCCGACTGGCAAAGAGTTGTCAAAATTATATTACAAAACCGCTCCGTTTATGGCGGCAAAGCTCGTATTCAGTAAAAAAGCAAGAGATGAAATGTATCAGGATCTTAAAACACTGAAGCCGATGTTCAGCGATACGGCTGAAAACGGCGCGGATTCCGCATACACGGTGACCGCGCAAGACCAAAAGGCGATTGAACGGTTATACGCCGCCGTACTTCAGTCAGTACCGTCATATATAAAAAAAGAGCTGGAGCAAAAGGCGGATAAACTCGGCATTCACAGCCTGAAAGGCAAAACAGCCGGAGCGTTTTTAACAGAAAACCATCTTGCTGCAAAAAGCAAGCTTCAGACCGGGAAAGTCATTTTTAAATTGAAAAATAACAAAAGCCTTGCCGCGGTCACAAAAGAAGCGGCAGGTCTTAAAGCAAGCGCGCAATCTAAAAAAGACATGTCCCGCATCAAGCAGGCAGAAAAACTGTTTGACAGTATTTATTCCCTAGACATGCCGAAAGACCAGAACGGCGCTTACACGATGAGTGCCAAGCGGGTAAAAGAAACGGCATCGTCACTGTCCAAACTGCCGGCTGTAGAATTTGCAGAACCGGTGCGTGAATACAAAAGCCTCTCGGCCGACATCCAGTATCCTTATCAATGGTCGCTGAAAAACAGCGGAGCGGACGGCGGCGTCAAGGGAGCCGATGTGAAATTTGATCAGGCGTCTGCTCTGCTGTCGAAGCGAAAGCTTACTGACACGCTCATTGCCGTCGTTGATACAGGCGTAGACAGCACGCTTGCCGATTTGAAAGGAAAGGTAAGGACTGATCTCGGCCGCAATTTTGTAGACAGATCAAACAGCGCCTTGGATGATCAAGGGCACGGAACCCATGTTGCCGGAATTATCGCCGCCAAACGAGATAACGGCTATTCAATGGCGGGTTTAAACAGCAATGCGGGCATTATTCCCGTGAAAGTGCTTGATTCAACAGGTTCGGGAGATACAGAGCAAATCGCCCTCGGCATCAAATATGCAGCCGACAAAGGCGCAAAAGTCATTAACCTGAGCCTTGGGGGAGCATACAGCCGAGTGCTTGAATACGCCCTGAAATACGCGGCGTCCAAAAATGTTGTCATCGCCGCGGCCAGCGGAAATGAAGCTCAGAACGAACTTTCCTACCCGGCATCATCAAAGTATGTCATCTCAGTCGGTGCAAGCAACCGGATGGATATGACCTCTGACTTCTCAAACTATGGAAAAGGGCTTGACTTGACGGCGCCCGGCTCTGATATCCCGAGTCTTGTCCCGAACGGAAACGTCACATATATGAGCGGCACGTCAATGGCTGCCCCGCATGTTGCGGCTGCCGCGGGTTTAGTGCTCTCTCAAAATCCGAAGCTTAAACCGAATGAAGTCGAAGCGAAATTAAAGCAGACCGCAGACGATATCTCGTTTAAAAGCGAGGACGGCAAGGAAGAAGAGCTGTATGATGACAATGGCGACCCGATCCCGATTCCCGTCATTCCGGGAGTTGACTGGCATTCCGGCCACGGCCGCCTGAATATTATGAAGGCTGTCAGCGCAGTTGATTTAGGGCTGGAGATCAACAAGCTTGAAAGCACACAGACGGCTGTCAGAGGAAAAGCGAAAGAGGGCACGGTCCTTGAAGTGATGAACGGCAAGAAAAAGATCGGAAGCGCCAAAGCAGGTAAAGACGGCAAGTTTAAAGTAAATATCCCGATGCAGAAAAAAGACACCGTTTTACACGTGAAAGCTTCTAAAGATGACGCAAAAACATCTGTCACGCTTGTCGTAGCCAAAGGGACCCCGTCCGGCACGCCGAAGGTCAGTAAAGTGACAGCAAAAGATACGGCGGTTAAAGGAAAAGCGAACAGCCAAGCAAAAATCACCGTCAAAGATAAAGCGAAAAAAGTGATCGCGACGCAGAAAGCGGATCAAAAAGGCGCGTTCTCCGTCAAAATCAAAAAGCAAAAAGCAGGCACCGTGCTTTATGTGACGGCTGCCGACACGGATAAACAAGAAAGCAAAGCGGTTAAAGTAACGGTTGTAAAATAAAAAACAGGCGGTGCCTTTTAAAGGGCGCCGCCTGTTTTTTACGCTGTTCCGCCGTGCTTTGCCGCTGAATACATAATTGAGCGCCGCCCGTCAGATGCCGTCCATTCAAATCTGTCATGTTTACCCGAGCCGCCGCGGTGATGCTGCAGGGCGCATTGGGCATCATCCGCCGAGAAATGATAAAACGAGACGCCTTCACCGGAAAACAGCGACTGATTGTAGGAAAATACGCAATCATATACAGACAGGCCGAACCCGTGCAGATGGCTGAGAAACAGCAGAAACGTTTCATCGTCCAGCGAATCCAGCAGGGCTAAAAGCGGCCGTTTTACCGCCTTTTCATAACGGATCTCTTCTCCGCCGAAGAGAGCGATGGTGTCTGCGCCGATTTCGGCCGTACCGCCGTGAATCCGGGCCGGCTGCCATCTGCCGTCACGTTTCATCAATACGGCGGCGTTTCCGAGACTGTCTGCAAGCAGGATATCGCCCTCATCGTTTTCGACGAGGCAGATGCCGTCCTCTATCATCAGAGTGCCGCGCCCCCATTTGTTTTTTTCTGAGAAAAGCTGTTTTCGTTTCATAACCACGAGGCTCCTTTGTTTGATCTTCTCTTCCGTTCTTTCCAAATCAGGCTTGTCTCATACAACTCTTAGTGGGACAAATCAACTATCTGCGTTTCTTTGCATAAACTGGGTAAAGTGCTGATAGAAACGAATTTGATACCGACAGAAACGGGATTGGAGCTGATATCACATGTGTGGAATTGCGGGTTGGGTCGATTTTCAAAAGCAGCTCGTCCAAGAGAAACATATTATGAACAATATGATAGACACTCTTTCAAAACGAGGGCCTGATGATTCAAACGTCTGGGGAGAGCCCCATGTTTTATTCGGACATAAAAGACTTTCGGTCGTTGATATTGAAGGCGGCCGCCAGCCGATGGCCTGCACGCATCAAGAGGAAACGTACACCATCATTTATAATGGCGAGCTGTATAACACGGAAGAATTGCGGAAAGAGCTGCAGGCGAGAGGCCACCGTTTTGAACGGACCTCTGACACAGAAGTGCTGCTGCACAGCTATATTGAGTGGCGGGAGGAGTGCGTTCACCGCTTGAACGGTATTTTCGCTTTTGCCATCTGGGATGAAAAGCGGGAGCGCCTGTTTGGGGCGCGAGACCGGCTCGGCGTCAAACCGTTTTTTTATAAAGAACACGGTTCTTCCTTTCTGTTTGGATCAGAATTGAAAGCCATCCTTGCTCATCCTGATGTGAAAGCCCGCACAGACAGCAGCGGACTTTCGGAAGTTTTCGGACTCGGGCCGTCCAGAACACCGGGCTGCGGGGTTTTTAAAGGAATTCACGAAGTGCGTCCCGCTCATGCGTTTACTTTTTCTAAGGACGGTTTGTCCATCTGGCGTTATTGGAATGTAAAGAGCGAAAAGCATACAGACAGCTTCGATGAAACCGCCGCTCATATTCGGTACTTATTTCAGGATGCGGTGACGCGCCAGCTCGTATCTGACGTGCCGGTCTGCACATTTTTGTCAGGGGGGCTTGATTCGAGCGCGATTACCGCGATAGCCGCCGCTCATTTTGAGAAAGAAGGCAGAGATCCCCTCCATACTTATTCAATTGATTATGAGGAGAACAGCAAATTTTTTAAAGCGAGCGCCTTTCAGCCGAATGATGACGGCCCGTGGATCGATAAAATGACAAATGCATTCGGCACACAGCACCATCAGTGCGTAATTACACAGGATCAGCTGGTTGAACATCTGGAGGAATCCGTTCTCGTCAGAGATCTGCCGGGCATGGCTGATGTTGATTCCTCGCTGTTGTGGTTCTGCCGTGAGATAAAAAAAGATTTTGTCGTGAGTCTTTCCGGAGAATGCGCGGACGAAATTTTCGGGGGATATCCGTGGTTTCATACCGCGGCGGAAGAAGACGGATTTCCTTGGATGAGATCCACTGAGGAGAGAATCACCCTCTTGGACGAAAAATGGCAAAAACGCCTGAACTTAAGAGAATACGTGAATGCGAGATATGAAGAAACCATTGCGGAAACACCGCTGTTAGACGGTGAGACGGGAACAGACAAAGCGAGACGGCAGCTGTTCTACTTAAATATGCTTTGGTTTATGACAAATCTGCTGGACCGCAAAGACCGCATGAGTATGGGTGCAAGTCTTGAAGTGCGGGTGCCGTTCGCCGACCACAGACTCGTGGAATACGTTTGGAATATCCCTTGGGAAATGAAAATGCATGGCAGCCGGGAAAAAGGCATTTTGCGGAAGGCGCTTGAAGGATTGCTTCCGGAAGACATTTTGTACCGCAAAAAAAGTCCTTATCCGAAAACGCATCACCCGAAATACACGCAAGGAGTTACAGAGTGGCTGAAAACGATTTTACAACAAAAAGATTCCGTGCTTCACACCCTGCTCGACAGAAAAAAACTGGAGATGCTGCTGGAAACAGAGGGTTCATCTTTTCAGGTTCCATGGTTCGGCCAGCTGATGAAAGGCCCGCAGCTGATCGCCCATCTTGCCCAAATCCATACATGGTTTGAGGCGTACCGCATTGATATAGAAGAATAACAGTGCCGCGACCGGTTTCCGCTGAGGATATCGGTCTTTTTATTGTGAAACATATGGTACACTAAAAAACAGAGGAGTGATACCATGACCGAATACGAAACATGCGCGCAGCTTGCCGAGGCGCATTTTCCTTTATATAAACAAACTTTTTCATCCCTGCCGCCAAAAAACAGGCAGGCCGCATGGGCTGTGCTTGCTTTGTTTCATGAAGCTGAGAAGCTTGCGGATGTTCAGGAATTTGAGGGATTTGAACAGGCGGCACAAGACGTTTTGAACGGGACAAGCCCCGAAGGCTTTTTGTGGGAGGCGCTCGCCGACGTGCGGCAGCAATTTGGGCTGGAAGAAGAGCCGTTCTGTGAGTTTATCGCCGGCCAAAGGTCTGACAGAGAAAAAGAGACCTATCAAGAGTTTGATGACCTGCTGATGTACGCGGGCCAAACAGGCGGAGCGCTCGGTCTGCTTCTGCTGCCGGTTTGCGCGCGCCGAAATCAAGAGAAGCTCCGCCATGCTGCTGTTTCATTAGGAGCCGCCGTTCAGCTGACCCGGGTTCTCACTGGGATTCATACGGATGAGCGGATGAAAAAGCGTCTTCCGCGTCAGGTGATGGAACAATTCGGCTATACGGAAGAAGAGCTGGAGAGACATACCATCAACAAAGCTTTTATGAATGTATGGGAGTATATCACTTTCGAAGCCGAGGCGTATTTCGAAGAGGCGTCTGAAGAGCTGGAGCTGTTTCCGTTATACTCAAGGCCGGCCGTTACCGGTTTGCTGGCACATTACCGGTCAGAGCTCGATGACATGAGAAAGCGGCTTACACAGGCATAAAAAAACGCCCGGCTTCACAACGAAGCTTCGGGCGTTTATGCAATCCCTTTTTGAATCCAAATCCGCGACTTCCATCTTCTGTACATGAGAATGCCTCTGACCCATTCATCCGCGATAAATGAAATCCAGATGCCCATAAGCCCCAATCCGAAATGGATGCCGAACAGATAAGCGAGAGGCAGACCGATGCCCCACATGGAGATCATCGCCATATAGACGGGGAATTTTGCATCTCCGGCGGCCCGGAGCGAGTTGATGATAATGACATTAAATGAACGGCCGGGCTCAAGAATGATCGTCATGGCAATCAGCATGCTCGCCGTCGTAATAATGTCAGGGCTGCTTGTGAAAATTCCGATCAGCTGCTTTGAAAACAAGGTCATGATAACGGATGTCAAAGCGGCAATGCCAAGCGCCCAGTACAGACTTTTCATGCAGCGGTCATAAGCGTCGTCAAACTGTTTGGCGCCGATATATCTGCCGATCAAAATCTGTGTGCCCTGGCTGATCGCCGTTCCGAACAGCAGGATAAACATCGTGATGTTTTGTGTATAAACCTTTGTTGTGAGCGCCTGGGCGCCCATGATGGCGATAAAATAAGTGACAACCATTTGTGAAATGTTATAAGACAGCTGTTCGCCGGCAGACGGAATCCCGATTTTCAATAGTTTCCGCAAGTGCTCTTTATGAACGTGAAAGATCTTTTTCCATGTCAGACCGAGTCCGATGCGTTTTTTGACGATTACAATCATAGCAACTAACCCGATGATCCGCGCGATGGACGTTGACATCGCAACCCCGGCGACGCCTAACACCGGCAGGCCGAGCGGTCCGAAGATGACAAGAAAGTTTCCGGCGATATTTAAAATATTCATCCCGATCGTAACGAACATCGTATCCTTCGTATGACCGTAGCTTTTTAAAATGGCGCTGAACGTCATAATCAGGGCCTGAATGAATGACAGCCCGCCGACCACCTGTAAAAAGACTTTGGCATCGGGCATCAATTCATTGGAAAGACCCATAACATGAAGCATCGGAACGGCCGCGAAAAACACGGCGGCGCTGATGGCGAGACTGATGACAAAGTTCGCTCCTATCGAAACATAAGCCACTTCCTGCGCCTCTTTTTTCTGCTTAGAACCTAAAAACTGCGAAATCACAATTGTCGTGCCCGTTGCGATAAAGCTGAACATCACGATAATTAAATTTAAAATCTGATTGCTGACACCCACGGCCGCCACACTGTTGTCAGAGTATTGGCTAAGCATAAGAGTGTCGGCGTTTCCCATAAACATATATAATGAAACCTCAATAAATATCGGCCAAGTCAGCGCGTATAATGAGAGTTTGTGATCAGAGGATTGTTTGAATGCAGTCCGTTTTAAAATCGCTTGTTTCATTTCTTTTAACCCCTTTCCTGACAAAATCAACGTTTAAAAGTGTACCTCCATTTTCTTATAATAAAAAGGGAGAGAAACGAAACTTCTTGCAAAAATCCGACTTAAAAAGGAGGGCCGAAAATATGTCCTTTCTCGAGTTCACAGTCCCTCCGTTCCCGGTCTTTATCGCTGCGGGAGAAGGGACGTTCAAAAAAGGCGAAACCCATGTGAGACGGGTCTTCCCGGTGTTTGATCTGCTGTATGTGAAAAAAGGCGTCCTCTACATTACAGAAGACGAAAACGCCTTTTCCGTAGAAGCCGGAGAATATATTCTGCTTTCTCCTGGCCTTGAACATTACGGGACAAAAGGAAGTGAAGAAACGACATCCTATTCGTGGCTTCATTTTGAGGGAACGGCATATGAGGTGACGGAAACAACCGGGAATAACTGGGCGGAGCTGAGGCGGAAAAAAGGCAGCTTTGAAGAGCCGGCCCGCTACCGCCTGTCCCTGCCGCAAAAAGGTAAGGTGAGGCGCCCGCAGTTTATGGCCGGGCAATTCAGCGTCCTGACTGATGACAGCGCAGAGAACTCCGATCTGCCGCTCAGAAAGCAGATTCTGTTTGAAGAGCTGCTGCTTCATCTTCAAAAGGAAGCGTTCCAAATACCGTCCGCAAAGGAAAGAGTCGCATGGGAGGCCGCCCGGTATCTGCAGGAGCACTATCAGGAGAAAACCACCATCAAAGCGCTCTCTTCGGCTCTTCATTACAACCAAGACTACGTGACCCGCTGTATGCAGCAGGTGCTCGGCGTTACGCCCGGCCAGTATACGAACAAAGTCAGAATGACGGAGGCGAAGCGTCTTTTGTCCGCCACAAATGACAAAATGGGGGCAATCGCAGACGCCATCGGCATGGAGGACCCGACCTATTTTTCTAAACTGTTCAAACAGATTGAAGGCATTACGCCGCTTGAATACCGCAAATTCGTAAGCAGGAAAACGGACTGACCTAAAACCAGAGAACAGAAGAGGGATTAGTAAGCATGAAAATGACAATTTACGATGTGGCCGAAAAGGCGGGCGTCTCCATTTCGACCGTCTCGCGGGTCATCAACAACACGGGGAGGATCAGTGACAAAACACGGCGGATGGTGCTCCGTGTCATGGAGGAGATGGACTATCATCCGAATGTTCACGCATCCGCTTTGACGGGCAAAAAGACGAATATGATCGGCCTGATCACCCCGGATATTTCAAATCCGTTTTTCGGGGAACTGGCGAAAAGCATTGAAGACAGTGCCGGTGTCCTTGGGTTTCATATCATTATCTGCAGCACGGATTACCAGCCTGAAAAAGAAACGAAGTATTTCTCCATGCTGCGGCAGAAGCAGGCGGACGGCATTATTTTCGCGACGGGGCTTGATCATGATGACAGCGTCACGGCGCTTGATGATATTGTGAAATCAGGCACCCCGCTTGCGATGATCACTCAGGATAAACCGCTCGCGCCGATGGACGTCGTCATTATCGATGATTTTCTCGGCGGCTATACGGCGGCTCAACACCTTATATCTTTAGGCCATAAAAAGATCGCCTGTATCGTCGGCAACGGCTCGACCACGGGTGAAAGAGACAGAATCAAAGGTTTTCAAAAAGCGATGCGTCAAGCGGGGATGACACTCGATGAATCGCTCATCATTCCGACGGAATATTCGCTGGAAAGCGGAAAACAGGCAGCGGCCGAGCTGTTTGACAGAGACCTTCCGACCGCCGTTTTCGCTTTTAATGATGTGTTATCGTGCGCGGCAATACAGGCTGCGCGCTCCCGGGGCATTCGGGTGCCGGAAGACTTGTCCGTCATCGGCTTTGACAATACCATTCTCGCTGAGATGACGGCTCCTCCGCTCACGACGATTTCCCAGCCTATCCGCGAAATGGGGAGGCGCGTCGTTGAACTTCTCATTGATGAGATTCAAGGGAAGAAAAAAGCAAAAAGTAAAATTGTTTTATCTCCGGAACTTGTCATCAGGCAGTCTACGGCACCGGCAAAAACGCGCCCGCAGCAATGAGGCGCGTTTTTTTCTGTGAAAAACATTGTCAAACGAGTGAAAAACATTGTAAAATAAAATCAGCTTTTGGGAAAGCGCTTGCGCAAAACAAAATAAGCAATCAGCTTACATTATAAATAAAGCGCTTTTTCAATGATGATTATGAAAGAATGATAGATGAAAAAAAGCAAGTTTAATAAGAGAAACCGCTTGCTTTAACGCGGCATGCGGCCTCAAGGTAAAAGGAGCGGAGATATATGACAGATCAAATCAGATGTGCGGTGCTGGGATTAGGGCGATTAGGATTTTTTCATGCAAAGCATTTAGTCAGCGAAGTTCGGGGAGCCGAGCTTGCGGCCGTCTGTGACCCAATGAAGGGGAAGGCGGAAGCGTGTGCGAAAGAATTAGGAATCGCCAAATGGACGGAAAATCCGAATGATCTGCTGGAAGATGAGGCGATTGACGCCGTCATCATTGTCACCCCGACAAGCACACATGCGGAAATGATTACCAAGGCCGCTGAAAACGGAAAGCACATCTTTGTTGAAAAGCCGCTGACCCTTAGTCTTGAGGAATCTAAAGAAGTCATGAAAAAAATCGAAGAAACGGGCGTCATCTGCCAGGTCGGGTTTATGAGGCGGTTTGACCCGGCTTACGCCGACGCGAAAAGAAGAATTGACGCCGGAGAAATCGGCAACCCCATTTATTATAAAGGGTTTACGAGAGATCAAGGCGCACCGCCCGCTGAATTTATCAAACATAGCGGAGGGCTTTTCATTGACTGTTCCATTCATGATTACGACATCGCGAGATATCTCATGAATGCCGAGGTTACGTCCGTCAGCGGGCACGGGAGAATTTTAAAGCACCCGTTCATGGAGGAATGCGGCGATGTTGATCAGGCGTTAACGTATCTTGAGTTTGACTCAGGCGCGGCCGGCGATGTGGAGGCAAGCCGAAATTCTCCGTACGGCCATGACATCCGCGCCGAAATTATCGGCACGACGGGAAGCATTTTAGTCGGTACGCTGCGGAAAAGCCATGTTACCGTTTTAACGCAGTCTGGCAGCAGCTACGAAATTATCCCGGATTTTCAAGCCCGCTTTAAAGACGCATATCGTCTGGAGCTTGAGCACTTTGCCGAATGTGTGAAAAAAGGGGAAACTCCGATTGTGACAGACGTTGATGCAGCGATTAACTTAGAAATCGGGATCGCCGCGACGGAATCTTTTAAAACCGGAAGGGCTGTAAAGCTTACCCCGGGCGCTTCCAGCTATGCCGGGTTGTGATAGATTCGAAGAGAAAAAGCAAAGGCTCAGCATGCCTTTGCTTTTTTATGATTCGTCTGAAAAAAAATGTAGTCAGTCGGCACGCCTTTATATCCCATTTGATGAAGCATCGCGCTTATGTTGCCGCGATGGTATGTGCCGTGATTCACAACATGCCGGATCACATCTGCATATGTCGTCTTCAGCGTTCCCAGGCGCGGGTGAGAAATAGAGATCGGACCTTCTGGATTCTCCAGTACTTTTAAAAATCGGCTGTAATCTTCGTACTGCTCTGTCATTCTATGTTCAATCGCCCCCAAATCTCCGCCAAGCTTTTCAAATTGATCAAATCGCGAGACGATTTGTTCGTAAGTTTCTCCGTAAAGCACGTGAAGCCAGATGTAATCGGCCCGGCATATATGCACAAGCACGGCGTTCACGGTCGGGAAAACACTTTTCAGTTCCTGCTGTAAGCTTGCCGCGGGCATGGTCTTCAGGTGCTGAATGACTTGCTCATTCGCCCACCTGTGGTAGTGATGCAGCTTTAGAATCTCTGACATTCCAATTCCCCCTTTTCCCTTCGGTACATTCAACATGACTTGCCGGAACTCCTTTTTATCGGAGCAAAAGCGCCGCAAAATAAACAGCCGCCCCCCACATCACCAATGCCGAGCATTTATTCAGGATGCCGAGCAGCCGGCCGCCCGAATCCGCCGTTTGGACGAGCCGTCCCGCAAATGCCAGTCCGGCGAACCAAACCCAGGAAACCGCAATACAAGCACCGGCAAACAGCCATTTATCAATTCCCGGGTAGGCGGCGGAGCTCGTGCCGATGACACTGACGGTATCCAAGATCGCATGGGGGTTCAAAAGGGACACCACGGCTGCCATGGCTGCCTGTTTTTTTGCCGTGAAAACCGTTTTTTTCGCCTGTTCGGCCTGCGGCTTGCTTCGCCAAGTCTGCCAGCCTAAAAAACTGAGAAACAAAAAGCCGCAAATAAGCATGACAGTCCGGAAGACAGGAATCTCCGCAATAATCACTGACACGCCTGCGACGGCGGCGGTGATGAGAATCGTATCGCATACCGCGGCGGCTATCACTGCGGGGAACGCCTGCCACACATGTTTCTGCCAGGCTCCCTGCTGAAAAATAAATACGTTTTGCGCGCCTAATGGCAAGATAAGGCCGAAAGCGAGCATCACTCCGTGAAAAATGGCATTCATATCATAAATTCCTCCAATCATCAGCTGAATCTCATTGTAGACGGATCGTGTGCTGATGTCTCCGGCCATTTGGTTGGTATCTGAACCAGCCAAATGTATAATAAGTAAAAAAGGAGGGGTGCCGTATGAAGAGCTGGCGTCCGGATCGGGAGTCATACATACCGCTTTATCTCCAGATCGAACAGCATATGAAAGAAAAAATACTTCACGGGGAATGGACGATCGGTACGAAAATCCCCTCACAAAGAAAGCTGGCTGAGGAGCTTCAAGTCAATCGAAGCACAGTGACGGCAGCAATTGATGAGTTGATCGCACAAGGTCTTCTGGAAGGAAAAAGCGGGGGAGGCACAAAAGTCGTCAACAATACGTGGAGCGTCATGGCAGCGGCTAAGCCCCTTGATTGGAGCACATACGTTACATCGGGAAGTCATCAGCCGAATTCAGCCTTGATTCAGGCCATTAATCAAAACGAGCCGCGTCCGGATCTGATTCGGCTGGGAACGGGTGAGCTGAGTTCGGAGCTGCTTCCTGAGCAAGAGATGGCCGAACTGTTCCGTGAAGCGGGGACTGAAATCTTTGCGCTCGGCTATGAGGAACCGAAGGGCAGCTTGAAGCTTCGGCAATGCGTCTCGGAACATTTAAAAACAAAGGGCATTTACGCGTCTCCGGCATCCATCTTAATCGTCTCAGGGGCGCTGCAGGCGCTTCAGCTCATTTCAATCGGGCTGTTAAAACCAAACTCCGTCATGCTGACTGAAAATCCGTCGTATCTTCATTCCCTGCGTGTGTTTCAATCAGCCGGCATCAGGCTTAAGGGGGTGCCGATGGATGAGAACGGAATCAAAACGGATCACCTTCCCGCTTACGGATGGCAATACGAAGCAGGGCTGCTGTACACCATTCCGTCATTTCAAAATCCGACGGGAACGGTGATGTCATATAAGCGGCGGAAAGATCTTATCGCGCTCGCAAGAAATCAACGCCTGCCTGTCATTGAAGATGACGCGTACGGTGATTTATGGATCGATAAAGAACCGCCGCCTCCGTTGAAATCTATGGACGGTGAGGGAAACGTGCTGTATATCGGCACGCTGTCAAAAACCGTAAGCCCGGGTCTGCGCATCGGATGGGCCGTCGCCCCTGAGCCGGTTGCAGACAGGCTTGCCGATATTAAAATGCAGACGGATTACGGCTCCAGCGCGTTATCTCAATGGGCGGCATGCCAATGGCTGTCAAACGGCCGCTATGAAACGCGTCTCTTGCGTCTCAGAAAGGAACTCAAAATCAGGAGAGATGCGGCATTGCATTTTCTTGAGAAATACGCGGGAGATATTGCGGAGTGGCATGTACCGGAGGGAGGCTTTTATATTTGGGTCACCTTTCATAAAGCGTTCGCCGTTCAAACGTTTTTCACCCGTGCACTGGAGGCCGGCGTGCTGATCAATCCGGGAGCTCTTTACCTTCCCGAAGACCGGCAAAGTCTGCGTCTTTCCTATTCGTACGCATCCTTGCCGGACTTGGAAAAAGGCATTCAAACGATAGCGGACATCGCCCGCCGTTTCGTTTTGTAGTTCAGGGGATTACGTCACGATGGCTCCGAGCGCTTCTGCGAATGTAACGGCCTGCGCCGGAGAGATGCGGCATCCTTTCAGCTTATCAAGTGAGACGTGCAGGTGATCAAATGTGCACGTACTGATATCCATGTTAAAAAGGGACGTGCCGATGAAGTTTGCGCCGTTCAGATCACATGCGTTAAGTTCTGTGTGTTCAAGGGCGGCATCATTCCACTCGCTTTCTAAAAGAGCGCACGTGTCAAACCGGACATGCTTCATATTGGAATAGCTGAACGAGCTGTAATTTGCGAGGCAGTCTTCAAACCGCACATTGCGCATAGCGGAATCCGCCAAGTTCAGGCCGAGAAGTTTTGAATGCTGAAAGACCGTTCTATGGATGATGCTTCCGCTGAAATCAGCGTTTGAGAGATCACATTTTTCAAACAGAACATCCGTACATTCCATATGTCTGAAAGAGACATCTGTAAAAACCATGTTTCTGAATATGACTTTTTCAGCGCGCAGGCTGTGCAGTTTTCCGCTTATGATTTCGTTTTCAATTATGACATCTTTGATCTGTTCGTCCTGAAGCGCTTTGGTGAAAGAAAGCACCGGCAATTCTTTCGGGATTTTCGGTTTTTGGATCGTATTCATCTTTTACTCCCTTTTCTTAAAAAATAGCTGAAATCAGCAATTGACAGATATCGTTTCACACCTGCCGTCCTTGCCGAATTGCTTGTTGCTTAATGAACAAAGGGTAATAAAAAAGCGGGAGAGCGTCAATAGCGGCGCTTAAAAAAGCATGGGGAGTGGGACGTGATGTACGGATTCGCTTAACGCTAAAAATAACAAAACAAAGCCCTTATAAGAGACGCCAAGGGCTTTTGTCTGTTTCAAGCGAGTTCTTTATACATGATCACATGCGGGCCGATGCCGGGTATGTCAAAGGGGCTGCCGATGCTTGTCCAGCCGAGCTTTTCGTAATATCCTTTCACGTGATATCTGGCGTTGCACCAGACAAGCGCCGCCCCCATATCGGCCAGTTTCCGTTCTGCATAGGCGATTAATGTGCTTCCCGCTTTTTGTGTCCGGTATTCCTCAAGCGTCGCCATGCCGCGCAGCTGGTAGGCGGGCTCAGCTTTTAATGCCTGCTGAGACTGCGGATAGAAAGAAGCGATGCTGATCAATTGTCCGTCGTAAAAACCTCCGAGATGAAAAGCTCCTTTTACGCTGTCCTGATCATATTTACAATCCTCTATCGTCTGATGGGGGCGCAGCACGCTGTGTCTGATCGCGTACGTGTCTTCTGCGGTGATGGGTTTTACTTCAACCATAAAAAAAATCCTCCTTTGCTTGATTCTTTTTCTGTATCGTACCATGAAAAAGCCGCCTGTCATATCAGGCGGCTTGTTTTCACATCAATGCAAATATACATCAGCCCGTTTTTCATCCTTTTGCTTAATATAAGCTGCGAGTTCTGACGTCAAATCAGAACGGAGAAACGGGGTGATTAAATAGATTCCGTTAAACAGTTCGCACGCCGTGTCAAGAAGCGACTTGGCGATGGCAAGGCCCTCGGCTTTCTGCTTCCGCTTATCTTCACCGGCCTGCGCCATTTTTTCCCGGATGCTGTCTGACAGCTTAATGCCCGGTATTTCATGATGAATGAACTCTGCGTTGCGGCTGCTCGTTAACGGCATAATGCCGATATACACCGGCGTTTTGAGATGCTTCGTTTCATGATGAATGTCAATGAGCTGCTGCTCTGAGTAAACAGGCTGAGACACGAAGTAGTCGGCTCCGCACTCGATTTTTTTCTCCAGCCGTTTTACCGCCTTATCAAGATGGCGGACATTCGGATTGAATGCCCCGGCTACGGAAAAGTTCGTTTTCTTGCCGAGCGGTTTCCCTGATAAAGAAATGCCCTCGTTGAATTGCTTAATCAGCCTGATCAAGTCAAAGGACGTCAAATCATAGACGGAGGTAGCTCCCGGAAAGTCGCCGATTTTTGAAGGATCGCCCGTGATGGCTAAAATGTCGGTGAGCCCGAGCGTATCCAGCCCCATTAAATGTGACTGAAGGCCGATGATATTGCGGTCTCTGCATGTAATGTGGACGAGAGAACGGATATCAAGGCGCTCTTTCAGTAATGAACCGCAGGCTGCATTGCTGATCCTCGGTGTCGCCAATGAATTGTCGGCGAGCGTCAGCGCTTCTATGCCGGTTTCCTTTAATTCAGCCGCCGCTTGCAGAAATTTGCCAAAATTCAATTTTTTCGGCGGATCAAGCTCTACGATGATTGACCGTTTTTGCGCGGCGATTTCGTCTAAACCCGGATCGGTCCGTTCATCCCGGACTGAGATGACTTCTTCTTCCCGTCTGATTTTCACTTCTTTATCAGTAACGGGTGAAAGTCCGTGGACCGCATCAGCCATGGCTCTGATGTGGTTGGGCGTTGTGCCGCAGCAGCCTCCGATAATGCGCGCGCCCTGAGTGCGGAATTGTATGGCGCTCTCCCGGAAATAGGCATCGTCCGTATCATAAACAAGCCGGCCTCCTTCTAAAGACGGAAGGCTGCTGTTCGGATAGACCGATAAATAAGCGTCACGGAAAATAGGCACTTCGGTAAGGGCTTCAATCATGTGGTACGGGCCGAGCCGGCAATTGATTCCCGTTATATCAGCGCCGAGGCCGGCAATTGATCTGAGCGCTTCCCGAAGCGGTGTTCCGTCCTGCAGCACGCCCTGTTCGTGCATGGAAACGTTCAGCATGATCGGGAGTTCCGTTTCTTTTCTGGCGATCTTCAGCACTTCGCGCGCTTCTTCTAAATCATAGTATGTTTCCAAGAGCAGGCCGTCCGGCTCCTCGTGAAGCAGTAAATAAAGCTGCTCCCGAAAGCTGCGTTTAATCTCCTCAAGGCTGTAGGCGTTTTTGTTGAAGGTGCGGATGCCGCCCATCGTTCCCAAAACATAAGCGCCGTCTGAGGAAGCGCGCGCGATTCTGACCGCCTCCTGATTGATTCTTTTCGTGTCATCTTCAAGTCCGTATCTTGAGAGCTTAATAAAATTCGCGCCGTACGTGTTTGTTTGAACGATGTCTGCCCCGGCTTCCACGTAAGCCTTATGTATCCGCTTGATTTCCTCGGGCTTTGAGACGTTCAGTTCCTCAAAACATCTGTCAATGCCGTAGGAATAAAGGAGAGTGCCCATCGCGCCGTCCCCGATTAATATCCGTTCTTCCAAGTCTTGTAATAGTCCCATTGTTTGCCTCCTTCATCACATTCAGCAAGGAAAAAAGAGAAATAAAAAAAGTCTTCTTAAGAAGAAGACTTTGTGATCATTTGTCTCTCTTCTTATCTTCCAAGCTGTTTATTAGCTTGCTGGATTTAGCACCTTGGTCATGGTTTGGGTAAACCATTACACCGGTTGCTGAAGCGTCGTCGGGCCAGTCCCTCGGCTTCTCTTGATAAGAACGTTCATTTAATTGTCATGGGTTTCCAAAACTTAACTGTGAAAATCCCTTTCTCCAAATTTACCGAAAATAGAGACAATAATCAATAGGAATCACATAATTTATCTAAAATTAATAAATTGAACATCAATCGGCAGGTCTGCACCGCGGACGGCTGCAATAATCTGCTGCAGATCATCTTTATTTTTTCCGGTGACGCGCACTTGGTCGTCCTGAATCTGCGACTTTACTTTCAAGCCGGAGTTTTTAATCACTGCATTGATTTTTTTTGCGTTGTCTTTATCAATGCCCTGTACAAGCTTCGCGCGCTGGCGCACTGTGCCTCCCGAGGCATTTTCAATTTTGCCGTATTCAATGTTTTTCGTCGGCACATCCCGTTTGATCAGCTTGCCGCTCAGCACATCTTTGAGCTGATTCAATTTAAACTCGTCATCTGAAATCAGGACAAGTTCTTCCTTTTCTAAACTCACATCGCTTTTAGATCCTTTAAAGTCATAGCGCGTGCCCGATTTCTTTCAGCGTCATCTGAATCGCATTCTGAACTTCGGGAAATTCAACTTTTGATACGATATCAAAAGAACTTTCTTTTGCCATGAGAAAACCTCCTATAACATTTCACTTATGAGTTGATTATAGTAGAATAAAGAGAAATGTCCAACAGCATAAAGCATGAATTTGTGTGAATTGGAAAAAATGAGAAAAACATCAGCCTCATACGGGCGAAGCAGGAAGGACGATAACATGAGACCAGGGCAGCAGCTCACGCTTAGTATAGATCACCAAACCGATTTCGGTTATTTTTTAACTGACGGCGAGGATACGGTTCTTTTACATAACAGTGAAATCACAGAGGATATCGAAGACAGAGATGAAGTGGACGTATTTATTTACGTCGACCATCAGGAAAGGCTCGCGGCGACGATGAAAAAGCCGCTCATCAGCTTTTATGATTACGGATGGGTGGAAGTGACGGATCAAGTGGAGGATATGGGCGTATTCGTCGACGTCGGTCTGTCAAAAGACGCGCTCGTCGCAACGGAGCATCTGCCCCCGTATAAATCCGTCTGGCCGCAAAAAGGCGACAGACTGTATTGCATGCTTAAGGTGACAAACCGCGGGCGCATGTTTGCCAAGCCGGCGCCGGAGGACATCATCAGCGAATTATTTACAGATGCAGGCGAAGAGATGATGAATAAAGAACTGACGGGAACGGTGTACAGGCTGATTGCATCAGGCTCTTTCATTATTACAGATGAAGGCATCCGCGGGTTTATTCACTCTTCGGAAAGAAAAGAAGAGCCGAGACTCGGCAGCCGTGTGACAGGGCGTGTCATCGAGGTGAAGGAAGACGGCTCTGTCAACATGTCGCTGCTGCCGAGAAAGCAGGACGCGCTTTCTGTTGACGCTGAAGAGATTTTGACCTATCTGAGATCAAGAAACGGCGCGATGCCATACGGAGACAAAAGCCATCCTGACGATATTCGCGAACGGTTCAATTTAAGCAAAGCCGCCTTTAAGCGGGCGCTCGGCCACCTGATGAAAAACGGCAAGGTATATCAGGAAGACGGCTGGACATACGAAAAACAATAAATTTTCTGCAAAAACATCGGTGAACAAAACCGATGTTTTTTATTTCCTTCAAAACCACAATATTCCTGATTTTCTTTGTTTTCATGTTTGTTTTCAAAAAAATAAATATTTTATTGAAATAAAATATTCTGACACGCAGACCGATATATAGAAAAAACCGCAAAGGAGAGTTTCAATGAAAAAAATGGTGATATTTGCGGCTGTTCTGCTGATCGCACTCGGTGCGGCCGGATGTGCAAACAGCCAATCAGACGAAACGGCCGGCCGTGAGGCGAAAAAAATCGGGATGATGCTGACGGACAACGGACTTGGCGACCAGTCCTTTAATGATTCTGGTTTTCAAGGCTTAATGAAAGCAAGAGACGAGCTCGGCATCACATTTGACTACAGAGAAATAAAGGATACCGGTACATATGAAAAAGGACTGACTCAACTTGTAAAAGAAGGAAATGATCTTGTTGTGGCACTCGGCTACAGCATGCAGCCGGATTTAGAAAAGGTCGCTAAAAAATATCCGAACCAGCAGTTTGTGCTGATTGATTCAGTGTCAGAACTGAAAAACGTCACCTCCGTTACCTTTAAAGAAGATGAGGGAAGCTATTTAGCAGGAGCACTGGCGGCCCTGACAACAAAAACTGGCACGATCGGATTTATCGGCGGCTCAGATGCCGACGTCATTAAACGGTTTAAAAAAGGCTATGTGGAAGGGGCGAAATCAATCAAACCAAATATTCGTGTACTGTCTGAAATCAGCGGATCGTTTGATAATGACAAGCTTGGGCAGCAGATCGCCAAACGAATGATTCATCAGAAAGCCGATGTCCTGTTTACGGCGGCCGGTTTTACGGGTGTCGGCGCGCTGAAGGAAGCGGAGGCCGAAAAGATATACGCGATCGGTGTGGACAGCGACCAATATTACACTGCCGAACACGCCGTTATCTCCTCTTTAGTGAAAAACGTTGACCATGTGATTTACGAGCTGGCCAAAGATTTAAAAAACGGAAAGCAAATCAAAAACGGCCAAATCGTTTATGGATTAAAGGAAAATGGCATGGACTTAGCCCAGATCAGAATCGTGAAGAATTCAGATGAGCTGACAAAAAAAATCGCTGATATGAAAAGCAAGCTGATCGAAAAGGGAGGGGAATGAGCGTGACATTACGGACCAGACTTCTCGTTAACGCGGCCGTGACGATGATATGCTTTGCCGCTGTCATCGGTTTTACGATCGTAAACATGATGAAGATTCAAGCCTCAAATGAAGATGAGGTCGAAGCGCTGTTAAGCGTTCAGGCGGCGAAAGCTGAACTCAATACATTGAAAGAAAGCATCACAAGCTATTCCTACACACTCGCCGATGCCCAGAAAGAGAGCGTTCGCACCTATATGAAAAACAGCTCCGACCGGCTGAACGCGCTACAAAAAACAATGACTGACCCGGCGGGAAAAGCCGCCTATGAAAAGCTCGCCAAAAAATATGAAACATGGCAGACGGAGGCTGCTGCGGCCCTGAATACAAAGAGTCCGGCCGAAGCGACAAGGACGGCGGCCCGCATCAACGGTCTGCTGAATGACATTTACATGCTCAATCTTGAAAGCCGCAGCCGTTATGAACAGATGCAGAAACAAACGGCCGATCAAATTCAATTTATTGTTTACAGCGCAGCGGTGTTAACAATCGTGCTCCTTGCCGTTACCGTGCTCTCATCCGTCAGGCTGACAAAGAAAATTGCCGGGCCGATCCGCCTGATGGCCGAAAACGCGCGGCAGATCGCCGGCGGAAACCTGGCTGTTGAAAAACTCGACTACAAAGGAAAAGACGAGCTGAAAGAGCTGAATGATTCATTCGGAATCATGACAGAACAGCTCCGCACCTTAATCAAGGCGATCGGAGAGGTCGGCCGCGAAGTGGAAACATTTGCAGAAGGCCTGACGAAAGAAAACCAGACACTCACGGAAATGACCGAGCAGGTGTCCGTATCAACGGAAGAAATGGCAAAGGGCTCACAAACCATTTCAGAAGACTTGCAGCATGCGGTGTTATTTATTGAAAAAATGGATGAGCACGCAAAAGCGAATGCCGAGCGCTCAAAACAGACCACTGCAAGCAGCGAGGACACCATTTCAGCGGTGGCTGCAGGCCGAAGTGCTTTGGCAGAAACAAAACAAGCGATTGACAAAAGCAATGAAACGTCAAAAGAAATCTCAAAAGCCGCTGATCTGTTCATAAAACACGCGGCAGGCATCAGTATGATGGCCCAGACCGTTTCTGACATTGCGGGTCAGACCAATCTGCTGTCATTAAATGCGGCGATCGAAGCGGCCAGAGCAGGAGAGGCCGGGAAAGGATTTGCCGTCGTTGCCGAGGAAATACGGAAGCTGGCAGACGGATCAGCCAAAGCAACCGCGCAGATTTTCGATATGGTAAAGCAAATTGAAGGCGGCATCACATCTATTACCGGCGCTGTTACGACCGGCGTCGCTTTAGGGGACAGACAGCAGGAGCTAATGGAGAAAACGTCAGAATCATTCGCCCATATCGAACAGAAAGCCGCGCACATTAAGGCGGAGCTTTCTCACTTAGACGGGCAGATCCGCGAATCGAAACAGCTTGGTGAGCAAGTGCTGCAGCATGCCGAAAGCATCAGCGCCGTCGTTCAGGAAACTGCCGCCGGAAGCGAAGAAATTTCAGCCTCAGCCTTGGAGCAGCTGTCATCCTTTAAAAACATGACACAAAGTGTCAATGCCTTGCGCAGTCTGACAGAACGGTTAAATGATCAGGTCCGCCGTTTTACATTGTAATAGGCTTTTGCCCCGCCCCTGATTTTTGCAGCCTGACATGAGTAACTTCTGAATGAAACACAAATACTGAATATACAAGTTTTTACATTTATTCTTTTTCGTGAAAGGTGAAAAAAGAAGGGAGGAATCGGGATGACTGAACAAATTCCGCATGAAAAGGGTCTTGATAATAGTCTGGCTTTATTACGCGATGGATATGTATTTGTGAAAAACAGAGCGGAGAATTATCGCTCAGATGTGTTTCGCGCCCGATTATTAGGGAAGACATTCATTTGTATGAGCGGAGCGGAAGCCGCAAAGCTTTTTTATGACACAGAACGATTTCAGCGCCAGCAAGCCCTCCCCAAACGGGTGCAGAAAACGTTATTCGGAACAGGGGCAATCCAGTCAATGGACGGTGAACGGCATAAGCACAGGAAGCTCCTATTTATGTCGCTGATGACACCTCCCCGGCAAAAACGGCTTGCGGAAGCGGTGGCAAAACAGTGGAAAGCATCTGCGGAAAAGTGGGAGGGTGCAGACCGAATTGTCCTTTTTGATGAAGCGAAAAAAGTGCTGTGCCGGGCTGCCTGTGAGTGGGCCGGCGTTCCGCTGAAAGACTCGGAAGTGAAAGAGCGGGCGGAGGATTTCACCGATATGGTAGACGCATTCGGCGCTGTCGGACCGCGTCATTGGAAAGGCAGAAGGGCGAGGCCGAAAACGGAGAAATGGGTAGAGGAGGTCATTGAGGATGTGCGGTCCGGCAAGCTGCAAACGCCGGAGGGCTCAGCCTTGTATGAAATGGCTGTTCATACAGAACTTGACGGGAGCAGGCTCGATTCTCACATGGCTGCTGTTGAGCTTATTAATGTTCTGCGCCCGATTGCCGCCATTTCTTACTTCATTGCGTTTTCAGCTCTGGCATTGCATGACCACCCTGAGTATCGGGACAAGCTGAGGTCGGGAGATGATCAGGAGGCCGAAAGATTTGTACATGAAGTTCGGCGGTATTACCCGTTCGCCCCGTTTTTAGGAGCCGTTGTGAAAAAAGATTTCGTATGGAAGAACTGTGAGTTTAAAAAGGGTGCATCCGTCATGCTTGACCTATATGGAACAAACCATGATTCCCGGCTTTGGGAGAATCCGAATGAATTCCGCCCGGAACGTTTTCAGGGACGGGAGGAAAATAAATTTGATTTCATTCCCCAGGGCGGAGGTGATCCGGCTGACGGCCACCGCTGTCCGGGTGAAGGAATGACCGTGGAAGTCATGAAAGCTTCCCTAGCGTTTCTTACTAATGAAATAGAATACGATGTTCCGCCCCAAGATTTGAGCTTCAGCCTGTCCAGAATGCCGGCATTGCCTGAAAGCGGATTTGTGATAAGTGATGTGAGACGCAAATAGAATACAAAACAGCCCTCTTCCTGAAAAAGAGGGCTGTTTTGTGATTATAGGTGATCGGGTTTTTTCGATTCCTGTTTCTTGCCTGCCTGGCGGTTTTTTTCGGCAAGCCGGTTCTTTTTCTGATTAAGGGCGTTATTATCAAGCGGTTTTTTGTCATCGTCTTTCATGCGGAAAGCCTCCCTTCTTTTCGTTAGGATGCCCGCCGGCATTGGAAATTATGGCTTCAGGAAAAAAATCGCAAGCGTCCCCGGTCCGGAATGAGCGCCGATGGCTGATCCGATTGAATGAAGAATGACCTCTTTCGGATGGAACGCTTCTTCGATCTGCTGTTTCATGCTGAGAGCGGTATCTTCGTTATCGGCATAGCTGATTCCGACAGTTTGATCCGCCCAATCGCCGCCTTCTTCCTTCATCATTTCTAGAATCCGTTTAAACAGTTTCTTCTGTCCGCGCAATTTTTCGAGCGGCACGAGTCTGCCGTCATCCACATGCAGAATCGGTTTGATGTTCAAAAGCCCGCCGACAAAAGCGGACGTTTTAGAAATCCTGCCGCCCCGCGCAAGATAAGCGACATCATCGACCGTAAATATATGTTTCATCCGGGCGCAAAAGCTCTTTACAGATGTTTCGATTTCTTGTATTGTATTTCCGTTAACACAGAGTGTCTGCGCGTACATCACGGCGAGACCGCAGCCTAAAGAAGCGCATTTGGAATCAACAATCCGTAAATCAAAATCGGGAAATTCCTCTTTGATTTCATTGGCGACCATTACGGCCGTCTGATAGGTGCCGGAAAGACCTGATGAAAAGGCGATGTAAATCGCCGGTTCTCCCAGTTCCGCGTAATGTAAAAATACTTTTTTTATCGTGTCCGGCGATGCCTGGGATGTTTTCGGAACTTTCCCATCCCGCATCGCTTGAAATATATGATCCGCCTGAATGGTGACCGTGTCCTCATATTCGTTTCCGTCAAGTGTTACGTGCAGCGGAATGAACCCGATCCGATTTTCTTCAATGAAAGATTTCGGCAGGTCAGAGGCGCTGTCAGCAATAAGGTGAACTGTCATCATAATTCCCTTCTTTCCAATTGGTGAGAGTGATGCCAACTATATCATATAAATTTGGCAAATTAGTGTTCAAAACTTTGTTTTAAGGGAAAAGCTAATAATGAAAATGAGCGGAGGAGCAAGCCATGGTACTTGAACAAGCAAAAAAATTAACAATTGTCGTCATCGGCGCGTTTCTGTATGCGGCGGGACTGAATTTATTCCTGATACCGGCGAATGTATATGCCAGCGGTTTTACCGGTGTCGCCCAGCTGCTGTCAAGCGTCGTTGATCAATACGCCCCTTTTTATATTTCGACAGGAGTTCTCATGTTCCTCTTAAACATTCCCATCGGTGTGTTAGGGTGGCTGAAAGTCGGCAGATCATTCACCGTATACAGCATATTAAGCGTAGCGCTGACGTCCGTCTTTATGGGAATTCTCCCGGAAATGAGACTGTCGCACGATATTCTCCTGAATACCGTATTCGGAGGAGTCATCTCAGCTGTCGGCATCGGTTTAACGCTGAAATTCGGCGCTTCCACAGGCGGCCTTGATATCGTGTCGATGGTGCTGGCCAAATGGAAGGATAAACCGGTCGGTACGTATTTCTTCATTTTGAACGGGATTATCATTTTGACGGCAGGATTATTGCAAGGATGGGAGAAAGCATTATATACCCTTGTCGCTCTGTATGTCACAACAAGGGTGATTGACGCCATTCACACCCGCCACATGAAACTGACCGCCATGATCGTTACGAAAAAAGCCGATGAAATCAAAGAAGCGATTTACGGAAAAATGGTTCGCGGCATTACGACGGTGCCGGCAAAGGGCGCTTACACGAACGAACAGAAAGAAATGATGATCATCGTCATCACGCGGTACGAATTGTATGATCTTGAGAAAATCGTGAAAGAGGTCGACCCGAAAGCCTTCACAAACATCGTGCAAACGACGGGGATCTTTGGTTTCTTCAGAAAAGACTGATAGGAGCGGATAGAATGAAATGGCTGTTTGGCCTGTTATTACCGGTCGTTTTACTGATCGGATGCAGCAGTCAATCCGGGCAGAAGGAGCCCGCTGAGGAGGTATCCGGAGAGATGAATGAACAGCAAGTTGAATTAGCCGTAAATCCTGTGCAGACGGATCAGCAGATCGAATTTCAAATGTCTTTAAAAAACAAAAGCGGCAGCCCGATCGATTTCACATTCAGCTCAGGGCAGAAATTCGAATTGACCGTACATGATCAACATAACAAAGAACTGTACCGCTATTCAAAAGACAGAATGTTTACTCAGGCGTTTCAGACCGTGACATTAATGCCGAATGAAACATATGACTTTTCAGATGTGTGGAAAAACGTGCCCGGCCCGGGAACATATACGGTCACGGTGACGTTTTTAGGAAAGTCCGATCAGATCGGAAAAAGGCTGAAAACGGTAAAAACATTTGAAGTGAAGTAAAAAAAAGGGCGCCCCCGTCTAAACGGGGCGCCGTTTTTTATTGCAATTTCTCCAGCTGATCCTGAAATTGGTGCAGCTGCTGACGTTCTGCATCTGTCGAATTGGCGTACGCGGAAGACACGGCATTTTTGGCGCGTGAGACAGCTTTTTCCCGGTCGCCGTCCTCGAAACCGTTAGCAATCATGACAGCCTGCTGGACGAATGACTTGGCTTGAGAAAACAGTTCGTTTCTCATTAATAAAAAACCTGTCTTTCAGCTTCGTCTTTTGCTGCCTCATGCTGTGCTTCCTCTAATGTAGACCGATATGGAAATCTTGCGTCATGAAGACTGACAGAGTCCTTGCCTTGCTGAATAAACCGTTTTGATTTGTTTCGTTTACCCATTGCAATGTCCCCCTTCCATATTTAGACGAGATGAGTCGTCTGTTTTAGTATGGGCGGAAGGCTTCTGGTTATGAGCGGGAAAACCTCATAGGGAGAAATAGGATGTTAAAAATGCGGCGATACCGTCCGCTTCATTTGAACCCGTGACACGGTCAGCCGCCTGTTTGACTTCATCCGTGCCGTTTTCCATCGCTACGCCGCAGCCGGCGAACCGGAGCATTTCAAGATCGTTGTCTTCATCGCCGAACGCGATGATCCGTTCTCTCGGCACTTGGTAATAGTCGCTGATTTTCTTCAGGCCGACCGCTTTATTCATCCCGTGTTTAATAATTTCAATCACATGCCATGGAGCTGCCCATCTTCTGTGGTCAATGACCTCGGCATGCACCTCGGATAAATGCGCGCGGATGTCCGCGACGTCCTCTTCCTTCGCGTGAATCAATACGGACGTCACATCTTCTTTGACTGTTTCGCGCAGATCGCCGAACGTGACATTCGCCATATTCATATGAAACGCCTCGATTAAATGCTCATCATGATAATGGAAGTACACATCATCGATAACTTCAGCGAGCACATTATGTATTTGATAGGTCTCTGTAAGCTCGGCCAGCTGTCTGACCACATCGACTGATAAAGACGTATGATAGCGTCCCCATGATTCGTCTTTCGGATGGTGGACAAACGCTCCGTTAAAATTAACAATCGGCGTTGTCAGCCCCAGCTCGTCATAATACATCGAACTGGAACGGAAAGGGCGCCCGGTTGAGATACAGATATGATGTCCCGCTTCTGTCAGCAATTGAATCGTCCGTGCCGTTTCGGGGGAAATGGTTTTATCATCTTTTAATAAAGTTCCATCCAGATCTAAGGCGATGAGATAAGGTTTTGTCTCCATAAATAACTCCTTTATGATTTGCTGTTTTTCTCTTATGTACAGTGTAGCTTTTTACCATCTTTATTGTCTACATGTTACACTTATGATTATGGTTATCCTAAGGAGGGAGTCAACGTGATTCTTATTGATCATCAAACCGTATCAGGCATTCCGTTTTTACATATTGTAAAAGAAGAAAATCGGGACCGTCCCGCTCCCCTTGTTTTCTTTATTCACGGTTTTACAAGCGCGAAGGAGCATAATCTTCATTTTGCTTACCTGCTTGCTGAAAAGGGCTTCAGAGCCGTGCTGCCGGAAGCTCTTTACCACGGTGAACGCGCTGAACAGCTGGCAGCGGAAGAGCTCGCCGTCCATTTTTGGGACATTGTATTAAATGAAATCACGGAGCTTGACGTGCTGAAAAAGGATTTTGAAGCGCGCGGTCTGATTGAAGACGGGCGGATCGGCCTCGCCGGCACGTCAATGGGCGGAATTACGACTTTCGGCGCGATGGCTGCGTATGATTGGGTCAAAGCCGGCGTCAGTCTGATGGGAAGCCCGAACTATACGGCGTTTTTTCAGCAGCAGATTGACCACATCCAGAAGCAGGACATCGAAATTGACGTCACAAAAGAACAGGTCGATGAACTGTTTGCGCGGCTCAAACCGTTCGATCTCAGTCTGCACCCGGAAAAACTGCGCAGCCGCCCGCTGTTGTTCTGGCACGGTGTCCAAGACAAAGTTGTTCCGTATGCACCGACCCGCGGTTTTTATGAAACGATTAAACCGCTTTACAGCAGCCGGCCTGAGCATCTTCAGTTTCTGAAAGACGAACGGGCGGATCATAAAGTCCCGCGATACGCCGTTTTAGAAACAGTCGCCTGGTTCGATAAGCATTTATAAAGCACAAAGGTGTTAACAAAAGCCGCATATACGTTATACTGAGGAAAAAGGAGTGATGGAACGTGGAAGAAGCATTAAAAGAAAACATCATGGGCGCCTTGGAGCAGGTCGTTGACCCTGAGCTCGGCGTCGATATCGTCAATCTCGGCCTCGTATACGACGTTGATATGGATGACGACGGCCTGACGCACGTCACGATGACACTGACATCAATGGGGTGCCCGCTCGCTCCGATCATCGTCGACGAGGTGAAAAAAGCGCTCGCCGACATTCCGGACGTAAAAGAGACTGAGGTTCACATTGTCTGGAACCCGCCGTGGACAAGAGACAAAATGTCACGCTACGCGAAAATCGCATTAGGGATTCAGTAATAAGAAAGACAGCTTTTTGAGTGCACCCCGGAATTTAGGATCACCCTAAAATCCGGAGGTGCTTTTCTTTTGGCTGCGGGGGTTGCTTAGGATCGCAAAACGTGTTGGAGTGCACAAAAGTTTACATAAACCATCATATATAAAATTTCATATGGGGTTTATCTTTTTTGTAATAGGCTAGTCTGTCTTGCAGAGTACCTGTGTGGAATTCAAATTTATGTCCATCAGGATCAGTAAAATAAATTGATTTTTGATCTTGCTTATCTCTGGCACGTCCATTTAATATATTTACATTTAGACTTTTTAATTTTTGATGTATTGCATCAAAATCTTTCGCCTCAATTGTAAAAGCCATATGGGTGTAGGATTTATGTATTTCATTTCTTGGAATATCCACCTCTAAGTTAAGCGCAAGCCAAAGCCCATTCAGATCAAGATATGCTGTTTTTTGTCCTTTAACCAGGAGTTGTGCATGAAATACGTTCTCATAAAATTCTATAGATTTTTCCAAATGTGAAACAGAAAAAAGAAGATGATTGATTCCTTTTATGTTCATTTTCCCACCTCATTTAAAATGGTTGTTATTCCTTATATATAACGATTATATACCGACTAAAAAACTTTTTAAGGGTTTCTGTGATTTTTATGATCACCGTTTACCGCGCTGTTTTCCGGCTGGCCTTTAAGCTGTATTAAACCTGATTCGTACTGCCTTCTTTTCGCTGCCGGGATTGTCGTTGCAGGCCGGCGTGCGAAAAAAAGACAAGGAGCTAAAAAGCCCCGAATGTTCCATCATTCGGTGTTTTGCGGTTTAAGGATAAAAAGGAAAAAAGAGGGCTTGAGTCATGATATAATAGACCGGCTGCATGCGAGGGAGGAACCTATGAAGAAAAAAATACTTTTCATTATCCTTAGCATCCTTGTTTATACGGGGCTGTTCGCTGTTTCTGCCTTCCACAAAGAACGGGAGCAGAAGACGGGAACAATGACGGATGTCAGCCGTCTCATGCCCGTGAAAATTAAGCAGACGGTCAAAGGAAAAGAGAAAGAAACATTGGTCGAAACGATTAAGGAAGCAAAGAGAAAGCATCTGAACATCTCAATCGCAGGCGCCCAGCACTCAATGGGCGGCCAGACGTATTATGAAGACGGTATCGTTCTCGACATGACGGGCTACAACAAAATACTCGGTCTCGACCGGAAGAAAAAAATCATCAGAGTGCAGGCCGGAGCGACGTGGAATGATATTCAGCGCTATGTCAATCCGTACGGGCTCGCGGTAAAGGTCATGCAGTCACAAAACATTTTCACGATCGGCGGCTCACTGAGTGCCAATGCCCACGGACGGGATATCCGGTACGGTTCGCTGATAGATACGGTCAAATCATTTCATCTTTTAAAAGCGGACGGCAAAATCATCACCGTCACCCCGAAAGATGACCTGTTTTCAGCCGTCATCGGCGGATACGGCCTGTTCGGCGTCATCCTTGACGCGGATATCGAGCTGACGGATGATGAGCTGTATGAAATGAAAACGAAGCGCATGAACGCTGATACATACAGTCAATATTTTACTCAGCATGTCCGGCGCAACCCTGCAGTGCGCATGCATCTCGCACGGATTGCAACCGGAGATAAAGGCTTTTTGCACGATATGTATGTGACTGATTACACGCTTTCAGACAATCAGAAAGAATTAAAGCAGCACAATGAGCTGAAAGAAGATGAGCATCCTGCGCTGACAAAATTCGCGCTCGGCCTCTCCCGCCGGTATGACTGGGGAAGAAATTGGCTCTGGTCGGCACAGCAGTCTTATTTTCTCAGCCAAAACGGCGTGAAAATCTCAAGGAACAATGTCATGAGGTCAGAATCGAAATTTTTGGAATATGAAAACACGGACAACACCGATGTGCTTCAAGAGTACTTTGTACCCGTCGGCGAATTTGCGCCGTACATTCATGATTTACGCGCGGCGCTGTCACATGAAGACCTCAACCTTGTAAATATTACGATCCGCTACGTGCAAAAAAATGAAAAAGCCGATCTGTCATACGCAAAGGATGACATGTTTTCGCTCGTTCTTTTAATCAATGAAGGGTTTTCAAAAGACAGTCAGGCGGATACGGCCCGCATCGTCAGAAAAATGACGGATACGGCATTGCGCCATCACGGCAGCTATTATCTGCCGTATATGCTGTACCAAACGAAGGAGCAGATGCGCGAGGCATATCCGAAAAGCGATATATTCTTTCAGAAAAAACACAAGTATGATCCGGATGACTTATTTATGAATTATTTTTATCAGAGGTACAAATCATGAAACAAAATCATTTAAAATGGCTGATCCTGTCTCAAAGCAGTGTCTTTTTTGCCGGCAGCCTGATCTTTCCGTTTTATATTTTATTTATTAAAAACATCGGCTCCAGCTACACGCAATTCGGTCTGTCATACGGCTTGTTCGGCCTGAGCGGTGCTTTGATCCATCCGCTGCTCGGCAGGCTGTCGGCAAGACTGGATCCCCGCTGGTTCCTTATGGCGAATTCATGGGGCATGGCGCTGCTTCTTCTGACGCTCCCGCATATTACCGGCGTACAACAGGTTTATGTTGTGCAAGTGCTTTTGGGCCTGTTCGGGGCCATGCAAAAACACGGCGAAAAAATCTTGATCGCCGATTATACCGACGGCGGGGAACGTGGGAAAAAAGTCGGCAGCTACCACTTCTGGACGGCTGTATTTTCAGCCGCCGCCATTATTATCGGCGGCTTTCTTGCTGATTTCTTTACGGTATATATTATTTTTTACGCCAGCTCTGTGCTGTTTTTTATAAGCGGGCTGATGATGCTGAAGAAAACAGGCTGATCCGATCAGCCTGTTTTTTTGTCTCTGAAAACAGATGGAAAAACGGGTGAAAAAATATTAAATATACAATTGAATTAATTTTTATTCATGTTATAATGTTAAATAATTTCACAAAAACCAAGAAGGTGAACCCGTTGAAAATAGGTATTATAGGCGCAACTGGTTATGGAGGCGCTGAGCTTGTCAGGATTCTTAACCATCACCCTTATGCAGATAATTGTATATTATATTCATCGAGTGACGAAGGAAAGGCATATAATGCTTCATATCCGCATCTGAGGAATATAGCGTCCCAATCACTCCAGCCGCTTCATATAGAAACCATCCGAAACGAAATTGATGTCATGTTCATAGCCGCGCCGCCCGGCGTTTCCGGAGAGTGGTCACCTAAGCTGGCGGAAGCGGGCATCCCGGTCATTGACCTTTCCGGCGATCTGCGGATTCATAACCCGGCCGTGTATGAAAAGTGGTATAAGCGGAAGGCTGCCCCTGAAGGAACGATTCAAAACGCGGTTTACGGTTTAGCGGAACTGCAAAAAGAAGAGATTCAGACTGCAAAGCTGATTGCTAATCCGGGCTGTTTTCCGACGGCTGTACTGCTCGGTCTCGCCCCGCTGGCAAAAAATAAGCTTTTACAAGATTCATTTCTGATTGTTGATGCGAAGACCGGCGTATCTGGCGCGGGCCGAAAAGCATCCATGGGCACTCATTATTCTGAGCTGAATGATAATTTCAAAATTTATAAGGTCAATGAGCATCAGCATACCCCCGAAATTGAACAGCAATTGGCGGCATGGCAGCCGGGCACAGGTCCGATTACGTTTTCCGCTCATTTGGCGCCGATGACAAGGGGGATTATGGCGACGATGTATACTGACGCCCCTCCGGGAATGTCTTCTGCACAGATAAGAGAAATGTATTGCGAATTTTACAAAGATTCATATTTTGTCAGAATCAGGCCGGAGGGTGAATACCCGGCGACAAAAGAAGTATACGGCAGCAATTTTTGCGATATCAGTGTCACTGTGGACGAAAGAACAAACCGCGCGACCATCGTTTCTGTCATAGATAATCTGATGAAAGGCGCCGCCGGGCAGGCGGTGCAAAATTTAAATATCATGAATGGCTGGCAGGAAGAAACGGGACTCACGATGACGCCAGTCTATCCATAGAACGAAAGAGGGATTCAGAATATGATTCAGCTGAGTGAGGAAATCACGAAAATAAAAGGCGGCGTATCCTCGCCGAAAGGGTTTGAGGCAAAGGGTGTCCACTGCGGGCTGCGCTATTCAAAAAAAGATCTCGGAGCGATTATCAGCGAGGCGCCGGCAGTCAGTGCAGCGGTATATACGCAGAGCCATTTTCAGGCAGCGCCGCTGAAAGTGACGCAAGACAGCTTGAAAAAAGAAGCTGTGCTTCAGGCGGTAATTGTCAACAGCGCGATTGCCAACGCCTGTACGGGAGACCAAGGCTTAAAGGACGCCTATCAAATGCGGGACAGCTTCGCAAGCCAGCTCGGTATTGAACCAGAGCTTGTGGCGGTTTCGTCAACCGGGGTGATTGGTGAGCTTTTAGACATGAAAAAAATTCAAGCGGGTATTGAACAGCTCGGTCAAGCGCCGTCATTGTCCGGAGCATTTGAAGAAGCCATTTTGACGACGGATACGGTGACGAAACAGACGTGTTATGAACTGGTGATCGGCGGAGACATCATCACGATCGGCGGAGCGGCGAAAGGCTCAGGCATGATCCACCCCAACATGGCGACAATGCTCGGCTTTGTCACAACGGACGCGGCCGTGGAAGAACAGTCGCTCAAAAACGCGCTCAGGGAGATCACGGATGTTTCATTTAATCAAATCACCGTTGACGGAGAAACATCGACGAATGATATGGTGCTCGTAATGGCGAACGGCTGCGCGGGGAATGATCGTCTGACGGAGCAGCATCCCGACTGGCCGGCTTTTAAAAAGGGGTTAAAGCTTGTGTGCGAAGACCTTGCCAAAGAAATTGCCAGAGACGGTGAAGGAGCGACGAAATTAATTGAAGCCAAAGTCGAAGGTGCGAAAAATAATCTTGAAGCGAATATTATCGCCAAAAAAATCGTCGGCTCAAGCCTTGTGAAAACCGCCGTTTACGGCACGGACGCCAATTGGGGGCGCATCATCGGCGCAATCGGGCACAGTGCGGCAAGCGTAACGGCCGAACAAGTGGAAGTTTTCCTCGGCGGACAGTGTCTGTTTAAAAACAACGAACCTCAGCCGTTTTCAGAAACCGATGCCAAGGAGTACTTATCATGTGATGAAATTACGATCGCAGTCCGCCTGAACGAAGGCTCCGGCAGCGGCCGGGCATGGGGCTGTGACTTAACCTATGATTATATCAAAATCAATGCGAGCTATCGCACATAACAAAGGAGAGCGGCATGAGGAAAACCATTGTTTTTAAGTGCGGCGGCAGCGTGATCCGCGAGTTATCCGCCGCTTTTTTTCAAAATGTAAAAGAGCTTATGCAATCGGGCTGGAACATTGCCGTCGTGCATGGGGGCGGCCCGGAAATTTCACAAATGCTGAAAACATTGCAGATAGAAACGGAATTTGTCGATGGGCAGCGGAAAACGACCAAACCGGTGCTTGAGACAGCGGAAATGGTTTTGTCAGGGTCGGTCAATAAATTTTTCGTGGCCGAACTGGCGAAAAACGGGCTGAAAGCAGCGGGAATCTCAGGAAAGGACGGCGGACTCCTTCAAGCATCCTATCTTGATCAAGATAAATACGGAGAAGTGGGCGAAATCAAAAAAACCGATCCGGCCATTATTAAAGCATTAATGAAAGAAGGCATCATTCCCGTTATCGCTCCGCTTTCCATGACAAGTGATTTCAAAACGCTGAACGTAAATGCAGACGCCGCGGCTTCGGCCGTCGCTTCCGCCTTACACGCCGATAAACTTTTATTTGTCACGGATGTCGAAGGAATTATGGACGGAGAGAACCGGCTGGATACTCTGACGCCGCAAGAGATTCAAGCCCTCATCGATGACGGCGTCATTGCGGGAGGGATGATTCCGAAGGTGAAGTCGGCATTATCGGCACTGAGTGAAGATGTGGCGGAAGTGATGATTGTGAACGGAAAAGGAGCGTTTTTCACTGATCAAGCCTTTCAAGGAACAAAAATCGTCAAGGAAAAGGAGAGCGTGTCATGAGCAGCTTATTTCAAACCTACAGCCGCTGGCCTATCGATATCAAAAAAGCGAAAGGGACAATCGCAGAGGATGAAAACGGAAAAACGTATCTGGATTTTATTCAGGGTATCGCCGTTTCCAATCTCGGCCATTGCCATGACGCGGTGACAGAAGCGGTCAAACAACAGCTTGACAGCGTATGGCACGTTTCCAATCTGTTTGAAAATGACCTTCAGGAAAAAGCCGCGGCAAAGCTTGCTGAACATAGCGCGGGGGATCTTGTTTTCTTCTGCAACAGCGGAGCCGAAGCGAATGAAGGCGCCATTAAGCTTGCCCGTAAAGCAACGGGAAAAACAAAAATCGTGACATTCCATCAATCTTTTCACGGACGGACATATGCGGGAATGGCCGCCACCGGACAAGACAAAATCAAAACCGGTTTCGGACCGATGCTTCAAGGTTTTCACTATCTGCCGTTTAATGATCCGTCGGCATTCAGCACGCTTTCAAACGAGGATGACATCGCCGCCGTCATGTTTGAGACGGTGCAGGGTGAAGGGGGAGTTCATCCCGCCGATCCGGAATTCATCAAAGCATTACAGACATTTTGCCAAGACAGAAAGGCGCTGCTTATCGCAGATGAGATTCAAACCGGAATCGGCCGGACGGGCAAGGCATTCGGCTATGAGCATTTCGGCATCTCTCCGGACATTATCACTGTTGCGAAAGGGCTTGGAAACGGTTTTCCCGTCGGAGCCGTGATCGGCAAAAAGAAGCTTGGCGAAGCCTTCACACCGGGTACGCACGGCACGACTTTCGGCGGCAATAAGCTTGCCATGGCAGCTGTGAATGCGACCTTGGACATTGTGTTTCAGCCGGACTTTCTCCAGGCTGCGGCGGACAAAGGTGCTTTTTTAAAAGCGCAGCTGAAACGTGAGCTGACAGTGCCTTTTGTAAAAAACATCCGCGGAAAAGGGTTATTAATCGGCATTGAATGCGCAGGCCCCGTTTCCGGCATCATCGGAGATCTGCAGGAACGCGGACTTCTCGTGCTTCCGGCCGGACCGAATGTCATCAGGCTGCTTCCGCCGCTTACGGTTTCTGAAGAAGAAATACTGTCGGCCGTCAGCATGCTGAAAGCAGCGATCGAAGCGAATTCCGCAGTGAAACGATAATTTTTTTGTTATCAAGGTATAAAAATTCATATTTTTAATTAATTATTCATCAAGAGGTGGGCTTTAGATGAAAGGCTATTTAGTATTGGAAGACGGAACATCATTCGGCGGTGAACTTGAAAAAGAGGCATGCTGCGTTGGCGAAGCGGTTTTTTTCACCGGAATGACGGGCTACCAGGAAGTGCTTACAGACCCGTCATATAAGGGCCAGATCATCGTTTTTACGTATCCGCTGATCGGAAACTACGGAATTAATGAAAAAGATCTTGAAAGTAAGATCCCTCAAGTCAAGGCTGTTGTCGTGTATGAAGCGTGTGAACATTTTTCTCACCATGAAGCAGTCTCAAGCCTGAGAGAGTATTTAAATAAATGGAACATCCCGCTCTTAACCGAAGTGGACACACGGGCCGTCGTCAAAACCATCCGCTCCGGCGGCACGATGAACGCTGCCGTATCAACAACAGGAGAGGTTCCGGCGGCATGCGGAACAGAAAACCCGGCTGAGCTGGCGCAGGCCGAAGAGATCACCTCAATGGGGGACGGAGAACGGCATATTGCGCTGATTGATTTCGGTTTTAAAAAATCAATCGCTTCGTCGCTTGTCAAGCGCGGCTGTAAAGTAACGGTCATTCCGTATCACCAGATGAACGCCGTTTATGACATTCAGCCTGACGGAATCGTGCTTTCAAACGGGCCTGGGGACCCGAAAGCGATTGCTCCGTACATGACCCGGATTAAGGCTTTACTGAATGCTTTCCCCGCACTCGGCATTTGTCTCGGACATCAGCTGATTGCTCTCGCTTTCGGAGGGAATACGTATAAGCTGCCGTTCGGTCACAGGGGTGCCAACCATCCCGTCATTGACCGGAAAACGAAACGGGTGTTTATGACAAGCCAGAACCACAGCTATGTCGTCGATGAATCATCAATTGACGAAAATGAGCTGTCGATCAGGTTCCATCATGTCAATGACACATCAGTGGAAGGGCTCATTCACAAACGCCTTCCCGTATTAAGCGTTCAGTTCCACCCTGAAGCTCATCCCGGACCGGCTGAGAGCGAGTGGATATTTGATGAATTTCTAGAGAAAGTGATACCAGCAAGGAGAGAAATCGCTCATGCCTAAAGATACAACCATTTCCAGCATATTGGTCATCGGCTCCGGCCCGATCATCATCGGCCAGGCGGCTGAATTCGATTATTCAGGAACACAGGGCTGCATGGCTCTGAAAGAAGAAGGATACCGTGTTATTCTCGTCAACAACAACCCGGCAACGATTATGACGGATGAGGCGTTTGCTGATGAAATTTATTTTGAACCGCTTACACCCGAAAGCATCGAGGCCATTATTGAAAAAGAAAAACCGGACGGTCTGCTTGCCAATTTAGGAGGTCAGACCGCGCTGAATTTAGCCGTTAAGCTTGAAGAAGCAGGCGTGCTGAAGAAGCATCACGTCAAGCTTTTAGGAACATCGGTGGAAACCATTCAAAAAGGCGAAGACCGGGAGCAGTTCCGCGCCCTGATGAAAGAGCTTGACCAGCCCGTTCCGGAAAGCGAAATCGTCGACAACGAAGAAGACGCCCTCCGCTTCGCTGAGTCTATCGGGTTTCCGGTCATTCTAAGACCGGCGTATACGTTAGGCGGAAAGGGAGGCGGAATCGCGAAAACGAAAGAAGCGTTTCAGACGCTGATTAAACAGGCGCTGTTAGCAAGCCCGATCAGCCAATGCCTCGTCGAAAAAAGCATCGCCGGTTTTAAAGAAATCGAATACGAGGTCATGCGCGACAAAAATCATACATGCATTACCGTCTGCAACATGGAAAACATCGATCCCGTCGGCGTGCATACAGGAGACTCTATCGTCGTTGCACCGTCCCAGACGTTAACCGATGAGGAATATCAGATGCTTCGTTCGGCAAGCCTGGCGATTATTTCGGCGCTGGATGTGGTCGGCGGCTGCAACATTCAATTTGCGCTGGATCCGTTCAGCAAACAGTACTATGTCATTGAAGTGAACCCGCGTGTCAGCCGCTCATCAGCCCTCGCGTCAAAAGCGACCGGCTATCCGATTGCCAAAATGGCGGCGAAACTTGCCGTCGGCTATACGCTTGATGAACTGAAAAATCCGCTGACAGGCTCTACCTATGCAAGCTTTGAACCGGCGCTTGATTATGTCATCGTCAAATTCCCGCGCTGGCCGTTTGATAAATTTAAATATGCCGACCGCACGCTCGGAACGAAGATGAAAGCCACGGGAGAGGTCATGGCGATCGAAAGAAATATGGAAGCGGCCATTCAAAAAGCGGCGGCCTCCCTTGAGCTGAAAACGATCGGCACCCGCCTGCCTGAACTCGGCGGCTGTACGCTCAATCAGCTGCGGGAATTAGCGGTAACGCCGGATGACCGGAGATTCTTCGTCGTCATGGAACTGTTAAGCCGCGGTGTAACAATAGAAGACATTCATGCCGAAACGAAAATTGACCCGTTTTTTCTCCATGTGTTCCGGAATATCATCACATTGGAAAACAAGCTGATGGAAGAAGGAGATAACCTGTCTGTCCCGCTTTTAAAACAGGCGAAGGTAAAGGGCTTCACGGACGTCATGATCGCATCTCTTACGGGAAAAACGGAAGAAGACATCCGCGCTCTCAGAAAGAAATCGGGCATCGTCCCGTCGTTTAAAATCGTAGATACATGCGCCGCTGAATTTGATGCCAAGACGAATTATTTCTACTCCACCTATCTCGGGGAAAGCGACGGAGATATCAGCCGAAAAGAGAAAAAACGCGCGCTTATCATCGGCTCAGGCCCGATCCGCATCGGGCAGGGAGTGGAATTTGATTACAGTGCCGTTCACGGCGTCCTGACCCTGCAAAAGCTCGGATATGAAACGATTATGATCAATAACAATCCGGAAACAGTAAGCACGGATTACGAAATTGCCGACCGGCTCTATTTTGAACCGCTGACGACAGAGCATATTTTAAACGTGGCGGAACATGAAAACATTGATTTTGCCATCGTCCAGTTTGGGGGACAGACCGCTATCAATGCTGCTGAACCGCTGGAAAAAGCGGGCATTCCGCTGCTCGGAACATCCTTTGAAACCCTTGATGCGCTGGAGGATCGGGATCTGTTTTATAAACTGCTTGATGATCTGGATCTGAAACATGCCAAAGGGGAAACAGCTTATACGAAAGAAGAAGCCGCGGAAAAAGCAAGCCGTATCGGCTATCCCGTGCTGATCCGTCCGTCTTATGTCATCGGAGGGATGGGCATGATAATCGTTGAGTCAGAAGCGCAAATTTCAGAACTGCTTGAAAACGAAGCGGGCATGCCGTACCCGATTTTGATCGACCAGTACATTACAGGAAAAGAAGTGGAGATCGATCTGATTTCTGACGGACATGAAGTATTTGTGCCGACCTGCACAGAGCATATCGAACGGGCAGGCGTCCATTCAGGCGACAGTTTTGCGATTCTTCCGGGGCCTTCTGTCACCCCTGAAATGCAGCGGGAGTTAAAAGAGGCTGCCGAAAAAATTGCGGTAAAACTGGCATTCAAAGGCATCATGAACATCCAGTTTGTAATTGATGAAAAGGGAGATATTCTCGTTCTTGAAGTGAATCCGCGGGCAAGCCGAACGGTTCCTGTAGTGTCTAAGGTTATGGGAGTCCCGATGATTCCGCTTGCCGCCAGACTGCTGGCCGGAGCTTCCCTTAAAGAAATCAAGCCCGTGATACAAAATCAGCACGGAACGGCAGTGAAATTCCCGGTATTTTCTTCTCACGCCATTCAGGACGTGGACGTAAAGCCCGGCCCGGAAATGAAGTCGACCGGAGAAGGCATGTGTGTCGCGTTTGACGCAGAAAGCGCCCTGAAAAAAATCTATGCGCACGTCTGGGAGAAAAAAGGCAGCGTCTATCTGGAAGGCGGAGATGAAAAACTGGCACAGCAGACCCAAGAAGCGGGATTCACCGTATGCCAAGACTCTTTTCAGGCTTGGGCAGACCGAAGGGATAAAGCGGTTCATATCAATTTCAATCACTCAGAAGAAGCGCGCAAACAGCGGATAGAAGCCATGACGCACGGTGTGACGGTCTTTACTGAACTGGAAACCGTCAAAGCATTTTTGGCAAGCGGCTCCGGCACACCTCAGCCTGTATCGCTCAAAGATCTTTATCAAAAGGAAGTGGAATCATGCACACAGTAAAAGCGGAACACACATTAACCCATTTGTACGGCAAAGATTTTCTTTCCTTAAAAGATGTCAGCCCGTCAGACATCAACGCGCTTCTTACAGAAGCTTCATTGTTAAAACAACATCCGATACAGCCGATTTTCCAAGGGAAAACATTGGCGATGATTTTTGAAAAATCTTCGACCCGCACGCGTGTGTCATTTGAAGCGGGAATGGCCCAGCTCGGCGGAACCGGACTTTTTCTTTCAAGCAGTGACCTGCAGCTTGGCCGGGGAGAGACGGTCGCAGATACGGCGAAGGTGCTGTCCGGATTCGTTGATGCCATTATGATCCGCACCTTCGCGCATGAAAAAGTCGAAGAGCTTGCCGAGCATGCAGACATTCCCGTCATAAACGGGCTGACCGACCGGTACCATCCGTGTCAGGCTCTCGCGGATCTGTTGACGATACAAGAAATAAAAGGAAAGCTGAAAGGAGTAAAAGTCGCCTATATCGGTGACGGAAATAATGTGGCGCATTCACTCATGATCGGCTGCGCAAAAATGGGCTGTGACGTTGCGGTTGCTTCGCCGAAAGGCTATGAAGTTGAGGAAGAGGCGGTAAATGCCGCGAAAGAAGCCGCGGCTGTTTCCGGAACGAAGATCACCCTGACCGATAATCCGCAGGAAGCGGTGCGGGATGCCGACGTGATTTACTCCGACGTCTTCACGAGCATGGGGCAGGAGGAAGAGACGCAGCAGCGGCTGAGCGTGTTTGCCCCTTATCAAGTCAACGCCTCACTCGTCAGTCTCGCCAAACCTGACTATACATTTTTGCATTGCCTGCCCGCGCATCGGGAGGAAGAGGTCACGTCCGACATTATCGACGGTCCGAATTCGGCGGTATTCCAGCAGGCGGAAAACCGGCTTCACGCGCAAAAAGCGCTCCTGAAAGCTCTTCTTTACAAACAGGATTAACAAAAAAGCCGCTGAACCTCATTCAGCGGCTTTTTAATATTTTCCTCCATACAAGCGCATACTACATGAAAAAGAAAAAGGAGGAAATGACATGGGACAGCAGCATCAATTCCGCCCGGGACAAAAAGCGCCGAATAACGGTGTGTACGTTGAAATCGGCGAAACGGGAAGCATGGTCAAAAATCCGCAAAAAATCAAGCTCACAACGGGAGAAATGTTTCCCGAGACTTCAAATCACAACAGACTGTGGACGTATCAGCGAAAACCGTGAATACAAAAAAACCTGCTGAAAAGCAGGTTTTTTAGTTCTTTTATGAATGCTGGCTTGCATCCTGTTTGACAGGCATGATCTCCGCAAGAACAAAGACAAGCACCGCAATAACCACTGCAATAACGGATGATTGCTTGAAATTGTATGCCGCGCTGTTCATGGAGGCGATCAAATAACAGGCCATATGTGATAAAAGGAACGTCCAAATAAAACTGATAATAAACCGCACGTTTCCACCTCGTCCTTCATTTTATTCTACGTTGTATCATACCATACATAAAGCGCGGGCGGAAGGTCATTTTCGCATCAAAAAGCGCGCCCGGAGCTGACTTTCTCCCGCAAGTTCGGCTGTCTGATGGAAAATACGGTCCCCGCACTTGGTATAATAGCCAAAACATAGAAGCAAATAGGGGTTTAACTGATCCGTTTTCATTCGTCTTACATATGATAGTCAATAGAGAGACTAGGAGTAAAAGGAGGCGGAAAGGCATGGGGATAACGGAAGGATTTTTCCAACTCGGATCTGAGCTGAACGTCATCCATCTGCCGTATCGGCCGAACGGCTTCTGTATCTTTATTCTTGGAGACAGAACTCACTTTGTCAGCGGGGATTCAAGCTTTTGGCTCGAACATGAAGGGAGAAACCAGCTGTTAAATACGCTGCGTGACAGAGGTTATACGATCTTCAACAGCAATTTATACGGAAGGCACTGGGGATCGGAAAAAGCCGCCGCTTACGCCAGGCAGCTGATTCATTATGTGCTGAAACAAGAAACCCTCAATCCGAAGATACACTTGCTCGCAGAAGGCATGGGCGCCCTCATCGCCGATCAATTGCTGCGATCTTCGCCCGAGCATATCCGTTCAGCCGCAATGTTAGATCCTTGTCTTGATCTTCAAGCCCATTTCGAATCAGAGAAAGAAAATAAGTTTTTTTATAAACAGTTTCTGAGAGAAACGGCTCAAAGCTTCGGTGTTTCTGAAAAAGAGGCAAGCTCACTGAACTATCAGACCATCACCGGATGCAGCACCTGCGCGCCGGTACATATATGGCAAAGAACGACCGGAGCGCCGTACCCGTATACCCTGCATGCGAACGTATATAAAGAAGCCCGGGAAAAGACCGGAAGTAAGACCGCTATCACGTATCACCTGCTTGAGAATCCAGCGCGGATGTACAGAGCCATCTGCCGGTTTTTCCGCAGTCATGAAAAAGACCTGTAATGAATAGAATACAAAAGCCATCTCTTTTCAGAGGGCTGTTTTGCTTGTTTGAATGAAAAACCGGAAAGGCGGCAGATGTGATGAAGACAGCGCTGATCATTGGAGCAGATGAATTTCTAGGCCTTTCATTATGCGAACGGATGATGGATGAGGGTGTGCATGTTGATGTCATTTTGGATGAACCGGAGGACAAAACGAGGCAGCTGTATTTAGAAGAACGTTTAATGTGGCTCGGGAGAAACGGGCTTTTTCAAATAATAGATGAAATCGGCGAAAAGGAATACGATCGAATCTGTGTTCAATATGGGAGCGGGTGTCTGCCTGAAGACAGGAAGGAGCCTTTATATTGGATTGTTTACAGTGAGGATCACGAAGACTGGGAAAAAAACGGTCAGCGGGACACGGCTAAAGCGATTATCCTTCCGCCTCTTTACGGCCCGTGGACGGAAGCGAAAGAAAACGGCGAAAACAGGGTCTTTTTAGAAGACGCGGTCTGCGGTCTGATGAATAAGCTTGAAACTGACGGCACAGAGGATGAAAATCAGATTATTACCCTGGAAATAAAAGAAAAAACGCAAAAAACGGAAGCGGAAAAGAAAATTCAAGAGTGGAAAAGACAATTTTCATCAATATTCGACAATTTTTAAGAAATACCTTCCATGTTATGTGCATTACCGCTACAATAAACGTATGTCAATTAATTATACATGTTATGAGTTTGAAAAGGGGTTGAACACGGCTTGATCACCAGGCTTGTCATGATCTTTTCTGTCCTCCTTTTATTGAGCGGGTGCGCACAAACTCCGTTTAAAGGAAAAATTGAGAAGGTCGGAATGCTTTTTCCCGATACCATCAGTGACCTGGTATGGGGCACAAAAGGTTACAAAGGTTTATTAGCGATACAATCTGAATTTAACGTTGACGTTTATTATAAAGAAAATATCAGATCTGATGAAGATATTTTAAAAGCGATAGATGATTTGCATAAAAAAGGAGTCAATCTTTTATACGGGCACGGAAATGAATACGAGGAAATCTTCAATATGATCAGCAAGGATTATCCCGATATGGAGTTCGTCGTCGCAAACGGAACGGCGAAAAACGATAATGTCACAAGCGTTCATCTCATGGGAGAAGCGATGGGCTTTTTCGGGGGAATGACGGCTGCCCATATGTCAAAAACCAATGAGGTCGGCGTCATCGCCTCGTTCTTATGGCAGCCTGAAGTAGACGGCTTTATCAAAGGGGCGAAATACGAAAATCCCGATATCACCGTCAATACTGAATTTACGGACCACTGGGATAACGGCAATGAAGCGCTGCATCTTTACGAGAAGTTAAAAGCGGAAGGCACGGATGTTGTGTATCCGGCCGGAGACGGGTATAATGTTCCTGTCATTCAGCAAATCAAAAAAGACGGGCTTTACGCCATCGGCTATGTCGCCGAGCAATCGTATCTCGGCAAAAACACGGTGCTGACAAGCACCGTGCAAAATGTAGACAAAGCTTATACATTAATCGCCGAGCAATATAATAAAGGTACGCTCAAGAGCGGAGATCACAACTTCGATTTCAGGGAAGGAGTCGTTGAAATGGGGACGTTCAGCCCTTTGGTGGACAAAGCCTTTCAAGACAAAATCTCAGACCTTGTAAAAACGTATAACCAAACAAATGAACTGCCGTCAAATGAATAGAGGTGGATACACATGCAGCATGAAAAGTCTCTTGAATTTATGCAGATCGCGATGAAATACCTGCCGGAAGCAAAGGCGGAGCTTGAGAAATCAGGCATTGATCTGTCTATGGAAATGATTCAGCCGTTCATGAACCTGTTTACATCGGTCATGGCGGAAGCGTATGAGCTTGGCAGATCTGATGCCGGGGAGCTGAATAAATAAAGAGAGCCACTTTTTCATGAAGTGGCTTTTCACATGATTTTTTTCTTTATGGCGGACACCATCGGCCCGAGGTCTTTAAATACAGGCTTTAATTGATCCAGGGAGTTCATGATGGAGCCCAGCTGATTCATCACGTGGTTGTAATCGATCTGCTCTTCGTTTTCAGCCTGAGGCTGCTCCGGATTTTCTTCCGGTTCTTTATCCCGCTCCTCGGAGTTGCCGAACATCATCTTAGAGAAAATATCCATAGTAAAGCCTCCTTTCGTCTTCCGTTTATTCTATGAGGATCAAGAGCCGATAGTTTAGACGAATATATTGCCAACAGAAAAAAAATAGGGTAGAATTAGTACCTGATACTAATAATTGATCATAACTAATTAGTTATAAATTCATTATAAAAAGGAGTCTTTCCTATGAAAGCTGGAATTCTTGGTGTCGGCCGTTACATTCCGGAAAAAGTGCTGACAAATCATGATCTTGAACAAATGGTAGATACATCGGACGAGTGGATTCGTACGAGAACAGGTATAGAAGAAAGAAGAATCGCCGCTGAAGATATGTACTCATCCGGCATGGCTGCCGAGGCTGCGCAAAAAGCGCTTGATCAGGCGGGCATTTCCGCTGAGGATCTTGATATGATCCTCGTGGCCACGGTCACTCCCGATCAGTCTTTCCCTACCGTTTCCTGTATGATACAAGAAAAGCTCGGGGCTAAAAAAGCGTGCGCGATGGATATCAGCGCCGCATGTGCGGGATTTATGTACGGTATCGTAACCGCCAAACAATTCATTGAATCACAAACATACAAACATGTCCTCGTCGTCGGCGTTGAAAAGCTTTCAAGCATTACAGACTGGGAAGACCGCAATACGGCTGTTCTGTTCGGAGACGGAGCCGGAGCGGCGGTCATCGGACCGGTCAGCGACGACAGAGGCATACTGTCATTTGAGCTCGGAGCAGACGGTACAGGCGGTCAGCACTTGTACTTAGATGAAAAAGGGCATACAATCATGCATGGAAGAGAAGTATTCAAATTCGCCGTCCGGCAAATGGGTGAATCGAGTGTAAATGTAATTGAAAAAGCCGGCCTCTCCAAAGAGGATGTAGACTTTTTGATTCCCCATCAGGCAAACATCCGCATCATGGAAGCGGCACGGGAGCGTTTGGAGCTTCCGGTTGAAAAGATGTCTAAAACAGTTCATAAATATGGAAACACATCCGCAGCATCCATTCCGATTTCATTAGTAGAGGAACTGGAAGCAGGTAAAATTAAAGACGGCGATGTCATCGTCATGGTCGGTTTCGGCGGAGGATTGACATGGGGCGCCATAGCAATGCGCTGGGGACGATAGAAAAAAGGTGAGGTGCACACAAGATGAGTAAAAAAAGAGTAGTCGTTACAGGGCTTGGAGCCCTGTCTCCGCTTGGCAATGATGCCGAAACAAGCTGGAAAAATGCAATCAGCGGCGTATCCGGAATCGGACCGATCACACGTGTGGAATCGGACGAGTATCCGGCGAAAGTAGCTGCTGAGCTGAAAGATTTCAATGTTGAAAACTACATGGATAAAAAAGAAGCGAGAAAAATGGACCGCTTCACTCAATATGCTGTCGTAGCCGCGAAAATGGCCGTTGAAGATGCCGGTCTGAACATTACAGAAGAGATCGCGCCGAGAGTCGGCGTTTGGGTCGGGTCCGGAATCGGCGGCCTTGAAACGCTTGAATCCCAATTCGAAATCTTCCTGACAAAAGGTCCGAGAAGGGTCAGCCCGTTCTTTGTGCCGATGATGATTCCGGATATGGCGACAGGCCAAATCTCAATCGCTCTCGGAGCAAAAGGAGTCAACTCTTGTACGGTGACGGCATGCGCGACGGGAACGAACTCTATCGGTGACGCGTTTAAAGTCATTCAGCGCGGCGATGCCGATGCGATGATTTCGGGCGGAACGGAAGCGCCGCTGACAAGAATGTCATTTGCGGGCTTCAGCGCAAACAAAGCCCTTTCTACAAATCCTGATCCGAAAACGGCAAGCCGCCCGTTTGATAAAAACCGTGACGGCTTTGTCATGGGAGAAGGCGCGGGGATCGTCGTGCTTGAAGAGCTTGAGCATGCGCTTGCCCGCGGTGCGAAAATCTACGGAGAAATTGTCGGCTACGGCTCAACTGGTGATGCTTACCACATTACCGCGCCTGCCCAAGACGGGGAAGGCGGTGCGAGAGCGATGCAGGAAGCAATCAAAGACGCGGGCATCAAGCCTGAAGAAATTGATTACATCAACGCTCACGGAACAAGCACGTACTACAATGACAAATACGAGACAAAAGCCATTAAGACGGTTTTCGGTGATCATGCGTACAAGCTTGCCGTCAGTTCGACAAAATCAATGACAGGTCATTTGTTAGGCGCTGCCGGAGGAATTGAAGCAATCTTCTCCGTCATGGCGATTAAAGACGGGATCATCCCGCCGACAATTAACATCGAAACACCTGATGAAGAGTGTGATTTAGATTATGTACCGGACAAAGCGCGCGAGCAGGATGTAAACATCGTACTCAGCAACTCGCTCGGATTCGGCGGACATAATGCCACTTTGATCTTTAAAAAATATCAATAATACAGTTTTTGACCGGCTGCCTGAAAAAGGTGGCCGGTTTTTTTGTGCGTGCATATGATAACAACAAGAGGAGGCGAACCGGTATGAGCGTCAAGCTGACATATCAATGGATGGAAAAGGCGGCATCCATCAATGATTTGGCCCCGCACCTTTTGCCGCTTTTTTCAGGGGCCGAAAAGAAAGAATGGAAATCGATACTTGCGGTGCTTCAAAACCACGGCATGTTCCGCCATCTGAAGGACGGTGTCGTGACCAGTAAACGGCTGAAAGAAAGGGGATGCTACAGCCATATCCAAAAGGAGGAAGCTTATTTAAAGGAGAAGTGGAGCGGGCCGGACGTGCCGATCGTTGTTTTGCCCGTCGATGAACGGAACCGGAAAATACGTATGGAATTCGGGTCAAAATCAGGTCTTGCCTTCCGGGACAAAATGTTTCTCTTTTTATCGTCGGATATCTCCAATTCAGCTGTCTCCGCCCTTATGACACATGAATATAATCACGTCTGCCGGTTAGAGCATGTGACAATGGACGAAAAAGATGAGACATTACTTGATACAATCATGATGGAGGGGCTGGCAGAATATGCTGTATATGAGCGCTTCGGCTCAAGTCTTACGGCGGAATGGACGTCCTACTATACGCCTGAGCAGCTTGATTTTCTGTTTGAAAAAAGAGTCAAGCCGAACCTCAGATTAACGAGAGACAACAGGATGTTTTCCCAGCTGTTATACGGAAAAGGATACTTCCCCTCAATGCTTGGGTATGCCGTCGGATTCAATATAGTAAAAAAATATTTAACCGACCATCAAAAAACAGTAAAAGAAGCATTGGCCACACCTTCAAAAACCTTTCTGGAAGCAACGCTTTAAAAGATTAAAAGAATGGAAATTATTTAAGGATATTACATTTATCCTAAAAAATTCTTGCTTTTGTAATAATGATGTAATAATATACAACTATAAAATTTTTCGACTATTCTATATTTTGTGATAGCGAAACGTATGTTTCCCTCTGCTGCAGCGGAATGAGAAAGGGGCGTATCATGAGCACACTATTAGAAGTGAATAATTTAAAGACCTATTTTTTCAGAAAGAAACAGCCGATTCCCGCAGTCGACGGGGTTGATTTTCACATTAACAAAGGCGAAACCGTCGCACTTGTAGGAGAATCCGGCTCGGGCAAAAGCATCACCTCGCTTTCTATTATGGGACTTGTCCAAGGATCGGGCGGAAAAATTATGGACGGCTCGATTAAGCTTGAAGGCAGGGACCTGGCCTCCTTCACAGAAAACGAATATTGCAAAATCCGCGGAAATGACGTCTCTATGATCTTTCAGGAACCCATGACTTCCCTGAACCCGGTGCTGACCATCGGGGAACAAATTACCGAAGTGCTTGAATACCATAAAAAGATGAGTAAAAAAGAAGCGGCCAAAAAGGCCGTTGAGCTTCTTGAGCTCGTCGGATTCTCCAGAGCGGAACAAGTGATGAAAGAATATCCGCACCGTCTGTCCGGAGGGATGAGACAGAGGGTGATGATCGCCATTGCGCTCAGCTGCAATCCGAAACTTTTGATCGCCGATGAACCGACAACGGCGCTTGATGTGACGATACAAGCCCAAGTATTGGAGCTGATGAAAGACCTCTGCAATAAATTCGATACTTCCATTCTGCTTATCACTCACGATTTAGGCGTCGTTTCAGAAGCTGCAGACAGGGTGATTGTAATGTACTGCGGACAAGTCGTAGAGAGCGCGAGTGTGGAAGACTTATTTTTAAACCCTCTCCATCCGTACACGGAAGGGCTGTTAAACTCCATACCGGTGATAGACGGAGAGATTGATACATTAAAAGCGATCAAAGGCAGTGTCCCGACACCGGATAATCTTCCGGAAGGCTGCCGATTCGCCCCGAGGTGTTCAAAAGCGATGGACAAATGCAAAACGGGGCAGCCAGAGCTTGTGACACATGAAAGCGGCCGTTCTGTAAGATGTTTTTTATATGAGGAAGAGGGTGCCCAATCAAAATGACAGCTGTGAGCCAAGAAACGATTTTAGAGCTGAAAGACGTAAAAAAATATTTCCCGATCCGCTCCGGTTTTTTTCAAAGAAAAGTCGGAGACATAAAGGCTGTTGACGGCGTTTCATTCTCACTGAAGCGCGGGGAGACGCTCGGCATCGTCGGTGAATCAGGATGCGGCAAATCAACTGCGGGAAGAACGATGATCCGTCTATACAAGCCGACAGACGGCCGGATTCTTTTTAAAGGTCAGGATATCTCCGGCTTATCTGAAGAAAAGCTGAGAAAAAGCGTCCGGAAAAACATCCAGATGGTCTTCCAAGATCCCTTTGCATCGCTTAATCCGAGAAAAACGCTCCGCTCCATTATTAAAGAACCGTTACAGACTCACCATATGTACAGCATGCGCGAGCGGAACGAGAAAGTGGAGGAGCTGCTGGCGAAAGTCGGTCTTCATCCGAGCTTTGCAAACCGCTATCCGCACGAATTTTCCGGAGGGCAGCGTCAGCGGATCGGGATCGCGCGGGCTTTGACATTGAATCCCGAGCTGATTATCGCGGATGAACCCGTTTCCGCGCTCGATGTCTCCATTCAGGCCCAAGTCATCAATCTGATGGAGGAGCTGCAGGAAGAATTCAATCTGACCTATTTGTTTATTTCTCATGATTTGAGTGTTGTCCGCCATATCAGTGACAGAGTCGGCGTCATGTATCTGGGGAAAATGATGGAGCTGACCGATAAACACGAGCTGTACGACAATCCGCTTCATCCTTATACGCAAGCGCTTTTGTCTTCAGTGCCTGTGACGAGAAAAAAAGACGCCGTCAAGCGGGAACGAATTATCCTGAAAGGAGAACTGCCGAGCCCGGCAAACCCGCCGAAAGGATGCGTGTTCCACACGCGATGCCCGATGGCCAAACCGATCTGCAAGGAACAAGTCCCGGCATTTGAGGAAGCCGCTCCCGGCCATTACGTTTCCTGCCATTTATACGCCTGAAAAGGCAAGCATCGAGAGGGGGTATGCCGGATTACATAACCTGTTTGCCGCATATATATCACAAAGGGGGAATTGATATGAAATTACGTAAAACCGCACTGATGATGCTTAGTGTTTTTATGACGCTCGCCATCTTCCTGTCAGCATGCTCCGGTTCAAAATCCACAAGCACCGAATCCAAACCGGCAGGAAAGCCGCAAAAAGGCGGAGATTTGGTTGTCGGGTCAACTGGGGAACCAACACTTTTTAATCCTCTTTACTCCACTGATGTTGCAAGTTCCGATATTGAAGGAATGATTTACAGCACATTATTAGAAACCGATGAAAAATTGAACGTCAAGCCGTCGCTGGCTGAAAAAGTAACAGAAGCTGACGGGGGATTAACGTATAACGTAAAACTTAAAAAAGGCGTTAAATTCCATGATGGAAAAGAGCTCACAGCCGATGATGTAGTTTTCACCTACAGTATTCCTCTTAACAAAGATTACAACGGTGAGCGGGGCTCAGGTTTTGAGTCACTTAAATCCGTAACGAAAAAAGGAAAATATGAAATTCAGTTTAAAATGAAGAAAAAAGATGCCTATTTCTATAATGTCGTTCTCGACAGTTACGGCATTTTACCTAAACATATTTTGGGTAAGGTTCCGGTTGCCGACCTGGGAGAGAATGAATTTAACCGTAAAAATCCAATCGGCTCCGGTCCGTTTAAGTTTGCTGAGTGGAAAAAGGGCGAGTATGTCAAACTGAAAGCAAACGATGATTACTTTGGAGGCAGACCTTATCTCGATACAGTGACAGTGAAAACAATTCCTGATTCTAACGCTGCCGTGGCCCAGTTAAAAGCGGGAGATATTGATTTCTTCGTTGTGCCTGGCACTGATTTTGATTCGGTTAAAACGTTTGGAAATGTGAAGGTCAAATCTGACCTTGGTTTAAACTACAGCTATATCGGCTGGAATGAGAAAAAAGAGCTCTTTAAGGATAAAAAAGTGCGCCAGGCATTGACTTACGCTCTTGACAGGCAGGCAATGGTGGATCAAGTGCTGAATGGAGACGGCAAGGTAGCGAATGTTCCTGAGAGTCCGCTGTCATGGAATTATCCGAAGTCTAAAGTGCCGACATTTGATTATAATCCGAAAAAAGCAAAACAGCTGTTAAAAGAAGCCGGATGGGAAGATCATGACGGTGACGGCTACCTTGACAAAGATGGGAAAAAATTCTCTTTTGAAATTAAAACGAATCAAGGCAATAAAATTCGCGAAGATTTAGCAGTTGTCGTTCAGCAGCAATTAAAAGAAGTGGGAATTGAGGCTAAGCCGCGGATTGTTGAATTCAGTGCGTTAATTGAACAGACCAGTGCCCCTAATTGGGATTATGACGCACTTCTTCTCGGATGGAGTCTTGCAACGTTCCCGGATCAGTTCTCCATCTTCCATTCAAGCCAATCTAAAAACGGGCTGAATAATATCTGGTATAAAAATCCGAAAGTCGATAAGCTTCTTGAAGAGGCGAAGTCAATTACCGACAGAAAAGAATACCAAAAGAAATATGAAGAGATTTACAAATTGATTGCGGAAGATCAGCCGTACAGCTTCTTATTCTATTACAATTATCACAGAGCGATGCCGAATAATTTACAAGGCTATGTATTCCACCCTAAAAATGACTTGTACAATATTGAAAAATGGTGGCTGGACCAAAAATAGCAGAAGCCCTTGAGAGGGAAGGAAGTTCCTTTCCTCTCTTATCCTATTTAAAAAGGGGACAAGAACATGGTTACATATATTTTACGGCGAACATTAATGTCCTTGCCGATTCTCTTAGGCATTACGATTTTATCATTTGCCATCATGAAAGCAGCGCCCGGAGATCCGATGTCACTTATGATGGACCCTACAATCAGTCAAGCGGACAGGGCGAAATTCATTGAAAAATACGGGTTGAACGATCCGGAACCCGTTCAATATGTGAAATGGCTGGGGAATATGCTCCAAGGGGATTTCGGGACTTCTATCGTAAAGAAAGGCACTCCTGTTTCTGAACTTATCTTATCCCGCTTACCGAATACGATTGTGCTTATGCTTTTTTCAACCCTTGTCGCTCTTCTTATCTCTATTCCATTTGGTGTTCTGTCGGCGAAACGGCCTTATTCAAAATTGGATTATGGGATAACTGTTACTTCATTTTTAGGGCTTGCCATTCCGAATTTTTGGTTCGGTTTGATTTTAATCATGGTCTTATCTGTAAATCTGGGATGGTTTCCCACTGGCGGAGTAGGCACTTTAAATGCTGACTTCAACATATTTGACCGTTTGCATCACTTAATTCTGCCTGCTTTTGTGCTCGCCACGGCAGACATGGCTGGAATAACGAGATATACAAGATCCAGTATGCTTGATGTGTTAAAGCAGGATTATATACGTACGGCGCGTGCGAAAGGATTTCGGGATAATAAAGTGATTTTTAAACACGGTTTGAGAAACGGACTTCTTCCGGTTATCACTATTTTTGGTCTGATGATACCGTCATTTATCGGGGGAGCGGTAGTGGTAGAACAGATTTTTACTTGGCCGGGTCTCGGCAAATTGTTTATTGATTCAGCCTTTTCACGAGATTATCCGGTTATCATGGCCATGACGGTCATTTCAGCTGTTTTGGTTGTGGTGGGGAATTTAATTGCAGACATCTTATATGCGTTGGTTGATCCCCGCATTGAATATTAACAAAGAGAGGTGAGAGATCAAATGTTACAGCCAAATACCGGCACACCCCCCAGTGAAATAAAATTAAAGGAAAATATTCAATCCAAACCGGAAACAATGACTAAGATTTTTTTCGAAAAGTTCTTTCAAAATAAACTTGCTGTCATCGGAGCCGTTATATTAACCATCATCATCTTGTCTGCCTTATTCGCTTCGGTAATCGCTCCTTACTCTCCAGAGAGTCAATCTCTTATCAACCGTTTGAAACCGCCGAGTTTAAAACATCTAATGGGAACTGATAAATTCGGAAGAGATATCTTTACGAGGGTTCTGTACGGGGCGCGGGTTTCCTTGCTTGTCGGATTCGCTTCTGTGATCGGTGCGATTACTATCGGGACAGTTGTCGGAGCTGTTGCCGGATATTTTAAGGGGATTGTCGATGCCATTCTCATGAGAACTGTTGATATCGTACTATCTATACCTGATATATTTTTGCTTATTACACTTGTTACGATTTTTCAGCCCGGAATGGATAAATTAATTTTAATTTTCTCCCTTACAGGCTGGACAACAACAGCGCGCCTTGTCCGGGGGGAGTTTTTATCGCTTCGTTCCAGAGAGTTTGTACTGGCTGCAAAGACGATCGGTACAAAAAATCATCATATCATTTTTTCTCATATATTGCCGAATGCGCTGGGACCGATAATTGTCTCAGCCACATTAAAAGTGGGAACGGTTATTTTGGCAGAGTCTACATTAAGTTACCTCGGTTTCGGGATACAGCCTCCGATCGCAAGCTGGGGCAATATGCTTCAGGATGCGCAAAACTTTACGCTTATGATTCAAGCTTGGTGGTACCCGTTATTCCCGGGATTGCTGATCCTTCTTACCGTATTGTGCTTCAACTTTGTCGGAGACGGGCTGCGTGATGCGCTTGATCCGAAAAATGTGAAATGATCTCCCGGACGAAACGGGAGATTTTTTTGTTGCGTTACAGGCAGAAATCCAGTCCTGTATTGCGGAAATCTCATATCGAAATGGAATAATTTATCTTTCCCTTGCCTATACTGTGGACAACAGTTTTTATAAAGTGAGGGGTCGAATATGTTATTTCTTCATGATGTGTGGGTCAATTGGTTTGAAGGGGAAGAGAATGGCTACAATGTCTGCCATTTTCACGAATGGCGGAAGGAAGACACGGTTGAGCTTTTGGATCAGACGCCGCTGCTCAGAGTGCCGTCAGTATTATTTCATTACATAGAAAACGACTTATCAGAGCTTCCGAAAGAGCTGCTTGATCAAGTGCATCAAAAGTCATACGTGCGAAAAAATCATGAGCGGACGAAGCTTGAGTACTGTTTTGTCGTGACAGACGGGATCGGCATCATTGCCGTGGATACGATCGGATATACCATCCCGGTCAGAAAGAGCCGCCTGATTCCGAGACAGGAGCAGCTTGTTTATGAAATGGTCAAGGATGTAGAGCCGGAATCGTTTCAATTTGAGCCGGCGCAATTGGAGTCTTCAAAGGAATATCACATTTTATCACTGGCGCCGGAGCATGTCAGAGGCCTGACGAGAAAAGAACGGCAGATCAAGCAGCTGATGTTTATGGCGCTTGATCAGCTGAAAGGGCTGAAAAACCGCGCGGAGATTGTGTATTGGTATACGGAATGGAATCCGCATATGTACGAGCAGATCAAACGGATGAGCTTTGAGGAGATTTGGGACATGCTTTACAATGAAACAATTGAAGGCTGGTCAGACAAGCATCTCGCGTTCTGTGAGAATTTGATTAAAGGACAGCCGTTTTTCGAAAAGCTTTGGGAAATGGAACAGGAATCAAAAGTGAACTAAAAAAAAGAGGCGGGGGTTATCCCGCCTCTTTTCTTTATCTTCTTTTCCGCCCGAGACCCATGGCGTTTTCCATTTTTTTCACCATTTTGCCGGCCGTTTTGTTAGCGCGCGCCGCTCCTTCGTCGAGAATGCGGTCAAGCTCGTCGCTCTCAATTAATTCACGATAGCGCTCTTGGATCGGTGTCAGTGCGCCGATAACGACTTCGGCTAAATCGCTTTTGAATTCACCGTACCCTTTTCCTTCATATTTGGCCTCTAATTCTTCAATTGATGTGTTTCCTAAAATAGAATAGATCGTCAAAAGATTAGAGACGCCCGGTTTGTTTTCTTTATCATACTTTACAATGCCTTCGGAATCAGTGACAGCGCTCTTGATTTTCTTTTCGAGCTGCTTTGGCTCATCAAGCAGCGTGATGTATGCTTTCTGGTTCGGATCTGATTTGCTCATTTTTTTGAGCGGATCAGCCAGTGACATGATGCGCGCGCCTGATTCAGGGATTTTCACCTCAGGAATCGTGAAGATGTCATTGTATTTTTTATTGAAGCGTTCCGCCAGGTTGCGGGTCAGTTCAAGATGCTGTTTTTGGTCTTCTCCGACGGGAACAAGATCCGTTCCGTACAGTAAAATATCACCGGCCATCAGCGGCGGGTATGTTAGCAGTCCTGATACGACGGCTTCTTTGCCCTTTGACTTATCTTTAAATTGCGTCATCCGCTCAAGCTCGCCGATATATGCGACGCATTGGAGCATCCACCCCGCTTGGGCATGAGCGGGAACCTCTGACTGGATAAAGAGGGTCGCTTTCTCGGGATCAAGCCCGACGGCCACGTATAGAGCCGCGAGATTGCGGATGTTCTTCCGCAGCTCAAGCCGATCCTGCGGAACCGTGATCGCATGCTGATCGACGATACAGAAGTATCCGTTGTAGTCATGCTGCAAATCGACAAATTGCTTCATCGCGCCGATGTAGTTGCCGAGGGTAACGGAACCGCTCGGCTGAATGCCTGAAAAAATCGTTTTCTTCATAGAACTTACCTCATTTCTTAAAACATAATAAAAAAAGCCCATTCTTCCCGTAGAAAAAAGGGACGAATGAACCGTGGTGCCACCCTGATTATTCCATTAAAATGGAATCGCTCGAGACGTTGGTAACGGAGGCTGCTCCGGCTGGGCCTACTTATGTTCGGTCAGCTGCTCAGAAGTCCATTCCGCATGGTCCGTTACCTGCTCCCAGCACCGCAGGCTCTCTTCAAACGGGTTAACATGTGTACTACTCTTCATCATAGCAATCACAATAAAATGTATTTGATTGATCTATTATAAATCAATTATAGCCAAATGTCATCAGGAGAATACAAGCGTATTTCCAATTTGCTTACGGCCTGGAAATACCCGAAAAGAACTGAAAATGCCTAAATGATAACGCATATCAACATTTCGTATAACGAATATTATATGTAAAAAGCAATATGAACTGGAAATTACAATGAAAAAATTTAGTTAGGTTACGCTTTAAACAATAGAAGTGTATCACCTTATTGACAGAAAAACTGACCAAATTTAAATATTTTAAATTGAGAAAATAGTATTGCAATAAATTATTCATTTCATTATAATGAACTTGTTCACTCTATTGTTACAGCTTCTTTACATAAAATAATCAGAAAAGACGGAACACAATTAAAGTTTAGAAAAATATTAAGTTATTTTGTCTGATATTTCTGAGTATTTAGTAGTAAAGGCTGAAAAATTTGATTAGGGGGTTAGTGCATGAAAAAGCGTTGGTCTATTGTAGGTTTGATGCTTATCTTCTCGCTTGTGTTAAGTGCGTGCGGCGGATTCAGCGGCGGATCAGGCGATGGTAAAAAAGACACCAAAGGACAGACTTCACTTAATATCAATATTAAAACCGAGCCGTTCTCACTGCATCCGGGTTTAGCGAATGATTCTGTTTCGGGAGGCGTAATCCGCCAGACCTTTGAAGGGTTGACACGCGTAAACTCCAAAGGTGAGCCTGAAGAAGGAACTGCATCTAAAATTGAAACAAGCAAAGACGGAAAGACCTATACATTTACGATTCGTGACGGTGCGAAATGGTCTAACGGCGATCCCGTGACTGCGCAGGATTTTGAATATGCATGGAAATGGGCGCTTGACCCGAACAACGAATCACAATACGCTTATCAGCTCTACTACATCAAAGGCGCTGAAGCTGCCAATACAGGTAAAGGAAAGCTTGATGACGTAGGCGTAAAAGCCGTAAACGACAAAACATTAAAAGTTGAACTGAATAACCCGACACCTTACTTCCTGCAATTAACTTCATTCTATACGTATATGCCGATCAACAAGAAAATTGCGGAAAAACATAAAAACTGGAACACAAACGCGGGCGACAATTATGTGTCAAACGGGCCGTTCAAAATGACAGCTTGGAAACACAGCGGTTCCATCACGCTCGAAAAGAACGATCAATATTGGGATAAAGATTCTGTGAAATTGAAGAAAATCAACATGGTGATGATTAACAATAACAACACCGAACTGAAAAAATTCCAGGCGGGCGAACTTAACTGGGCAGGAATGCCGCTCGGTCAGCTTCCGACTGAATCTCTGCCGACATTGAAAAAAGACGGATCTCTTCACGTTGAACCGATCGCAGGCGTGTATTGGTACAAATTCAACACAGAAGCGAAGCCGCTTAACAATGTGAACATCCGTAAAGCCCTTGCTTATGCAATCGACCGCTCGTCAATCGTGAAAAATGTGACGCAGGGCGAACAAATCCCGGCCATGGCTGCAGTACCGCCGTCAATGAAGGGATTCAAGGATAACACAAAAGGTTATTTCAAAGACAATGACGTCAAAACAGCAAAAGAATTCTTAAATAAAGGACTGAAGGAATTAGGCGTCAAGAGTGCCTCTGACCTTCCGGCAATCAAACTTTCCTTCAATACGGACGATGCGCATGCGAAAATCGCGCAGGCCGTACAGGAAATGTGGAAAAAGAACTTGGGTGTCAAAGTGGAGCTTGATAACTCAGAATGGAATGTGTACATCGACAAGCTGCACAGCCAGGATTACCAAATCGGACGTATGGGCTGGCTCGGCGATTTCAATGACGCGATCAACTTCCTTGAATTGTTCCGCGATAAAGAAGGCGGAAACAATGATACCGGATGGGAAGACCCTGAGTTTAAAAAGCTGCTGAATCAGTCTCAGCTTGAAACGGATCCGGATAAACGTATCGCAGAGCTGAAAAAAGCAGAAAAAATCTTTATTGACGCAATGCCGGTCGCGCCAGTTTATTTCTATACAGATACTTGGGTGCAGGATAAAAACCTCAAAAATGTGATCATAACCGGAACAGGTGAAGTTTACTTCAGAAACGCTTCTTTTGAATAAAAGGCAGTTCTGAAAACAAAAGACCCAAGGTATATGGGGAGGATGTCCCCATATACCTTTCTTACTGATAAAGTATAAAATTGTAAAAAACATGGAGGTGTTCACCTTGCTGAAATATATCGGTAAACGATTCATTTACATGATCATCACGCTGTTTGTGATTGTGACCGCCACTTTCTTCTTAATGCAGGCAGCGCCGGGCGGACCATTTTCCGGCGAAAGAAAGCTGCCGCCTGAAATTGAGGCAAACTTAAACGAACACTATGGTCTGGACAAGCCTCTTTTCGTTCAATATGTCAGCTACTTAAAATCTGTGGCGCTGTGGGACTTCGGACCTTCTTTTAAATATAAAGGCCAAAGTGTTAATGATTTAATCAACTCAGGCTTCCCCGTCTCATTCACTCTCGGTGCAGAAGCTATTCTCCTCGCTTTAGCGTTTGGTGTGCTTTTCGGGGTGCTGGCTGCCCTGTACCATAATAAATGGCAGGATTATACCATTGCGATCTTAACGATCTTTGGGATCTCAGTTCCGAGCTTTATATTGGCGACGATTTTGCAATATATTTTCTCAATTAAATTAGAACTGTTCCCGGTCGCGGGGTGGGAATCCTGGGCATACACCTTTCTGCCCTCCATTGCGCTCGCTTCCATGCCGATGGCGTTCATTGCCAGACTCTCCCGTTCAAGCATGATTGAAGTGTTAAACAGCGATTACATACGGACTGCAAAAGCAAAAGGACTTTCCCGTCCGTCAGTCACCGTGCGCCATGCGCTTCGAAACGCGCTTTTGCCCGTCGTGACATATATGGGGCCGATGGCGGCATCCATTTTAACTGGAAGTTTCATCATTGAATCTATTTTCGGAATTCCCGGTTTAGGGGCGCATTTTGTAAACAGTATTACAAACCGTGATTATACCGTCATTATGGGAGTTACCGTGTTCTTCAGCGTAATCCTTCTTTTTTGCGTGTTAATTGTAGACGTGCTGTACGGATTAATCGATCCGAGAATCAAGCTTTCTAAAGCAAAGAAAGGAGCCTAGACCATGCAGAACATTCCTAAAAATATGTTTGAACCAGCTTCAGCTAATGCCGGCGATGCCGAAAAAATAAGTAAAAAAAGCCTTTCCCTCTGGAAAGACGCCATGCTCCGCTTCCGCAGCAATAAGCTTGCGATGGTCGGGTTTATACTGATCGTTCTTATTATTCTTATGGCGATTTTTGCACCTGTCTTTTCAAGATATGATTATGCGACTACCAATCTATTAAATGCCGATAAAGCACCGTCGAAAGATCATTGGTTCGGCACAGATGACCTTGGAAGGGACATATTCGTCCGGACATGGGTAGGCGCGCGGATTTCCATCTTTATCGGTGTAGCCGCTGCCGTGCTTGATTTATTAATCGGCGTAATCTGGGGCAGCATTTCCGGATTCCGCGGCGGACGCACAGATGAAGTGATGATGCGCATCGCTGACATTCTGTGGGCTGTTCCTTCATTATTAATGGTTATTTTGCTTATGGTCGTCCTGCCGAAAGGATTGCTGACCATTATCGTCGCGATGACGATCACGGGCTGGATCAACATGGCGAGAATCGTCCGCGGACAGGTGCTGCAATTAAAGAATCAGGAGTATGTGCTTGCTTCACAGACACTCGGCGCTAAAACCGGCCGGCTTTTGTTTAAGCATATCGTCCCGAACGCGATGGGATCTATCCTCGTAACGATGACACTGACGGTTCCGACGGCGATTTTTACAGAAGCGTTTTTAAGTTATTTGGGGCTCGGCGTACCTGCGCCGCTTGCGAGCTGGGGAACGATGGCCTCAGACGGATTGCCTGCATTAACCTATTACCCTTGGCGTCTGTTCTTCCCTGCCGGTTTTATCTGCCTGGCGATGTTCGGCTTTAACGTTGTCGGCGACGGGTTAAGAGACGCGCTGGATCCTAAGTTACGCAAATAAGGAGTGATATGAGTGACACGCTTGCTAGAAGTAAAAGACTTAGCCATTTCATTTAAAACATACGGCGGAGAGGTACAGGCAATCCGCGGCGTGAATTTCCATTTGAATAAAGGAGAGACGCTGGCGATCGTAGGAGAGTCAGGTTCCGGAAAAAGTGTGACCTCCCAAGCAATTATGAAGCTGATCCCGATGCCGCCGGGCTATTTTAAAAGAGGACAGATTCTTTTTGACGGGCGCGATATCGTACCGATGTCCGAAAAAGAAATGCAGGCCATCAGAGGAAAGGAAATCGGAATGATTTTCCAAGACCCGATGACCTCTCTGAACCCGACAATGAAAGTCGGCAAACAAATTACGGAAGTGCTTTTCAAACATGAAAAAATCTCAAAAGAAGCGGCTAAAAAACGCGCCGTAGAACTGCTTGATCTCGTCGGAATTCCGATGCCTGAAAAACGGATCGGCCAATTCCCGCACGAATTTTCAGGCGGTATGAGACAGCGTGTCGTCATCGCGATGGCGCTCGCGGCAAATCCGAAACTGTTAATTGCCGATGAACCGACAACAGCTCTTGATGTGACGATTCAGGCTCAGATCCTTGAGCTGATGAAAGATCTCCAAAAGAAAATTGATACATCCATCATTTTTATTACGCACGATCTCGGCGTTGTCGCCAATGTCGCTGACCGGGTCGCCGTCATGTATGCGGGTCAGGTGGTCGAATCGGGCACGGTGGATGAAATCTTTTATGATCCGCGCCATCCGTATACATGGGGGCTGCTCGCCTCAATGCCGAGCCTGGACAGCACCGACCAGGAAAAACTGACGGCCATTCCAGGTACGCCGCCTGATCTGACGAATCCTCCGAAAGGGGACGCATTTGCGCTTCGCAGTTCATATGCGATGAAGATTGATTTTGAACAGGAACCGCCGATGTATAAAGTGTCTGATACGCATTTTGTGAAATCATGGCTTCTGCATCCTGATGCGCCTAAGGTCGAGCCGCCTGAAGCGGTGAAGGCTAAAATCCGTCAGCTGCCGAATACGTATCAGCAGCCTGTTTTAATGAAGGAAGGTGAAAAAAATGACTGAGAAACTGCTCGAAATCAAACATTTAAAACAGCATTTTTTTACGCCGAAAGGAACAGTAAAAGCCGTAGATGATTTGTCATTTGATATTTATAAAGGTGAAACGCTCGGCCTTGTCGGGGAATCTGGCTGCGGTAAATCAACGACGGGCCGCAGTATTATCCGGCTGTATGAGGCAACCGGCGGTGAAGTTCTCTTTAACGGAGAAAATGTCCACGGAAAAAAATCCCGCAAGAAACTGCTGGAGTTTAACCGGAAAATGCAGATGATTTTCCAGGACCCGTACGCTTCTTTAAATCCGAGAATGACAGTCGCCGACATTATTGCCGAGGGGATAGATATTCACCGTCTGGCAAAAACGAAAAAAGAGCGGATGCAGCGGGTTCACGAACTGCTGGAAACGGTCGGTTTAAATAAAGAACACGCCAACCGCTATCCGCATGAATTTTCGGGCGGACAGCGCCAGCGTATCGGAATCGCCAGAGCTTTGGCGGTTGATCCGGAGTTTATCATTGCGGACGAACCGATTTCGGCGCTTGACGTTTCCATTCAGGCACAGGTCGTCAATTTAATGAAAGAATTGCAGAAAGAAAAAGGACTCACTTACCTGTTTATCGCCCATGATCTATCAATGGTCAAATACATCAGCGACCGCATCGGCGTTATGTATTTCGGGAAACTGGTGGAGCTTGCGCCGGCGGATGAGCTTTACGAAAACCCGCTTCACCCTTACACGAAATCATTGCTGTCCGCCATCCCGCTCCCTGATCCGGACTATGAAAGAAATCGCACGCGAAAGAAGTACGACCCGTCAATCCATCAGCTCCAAAACGGAGAAAAGATGGAATTTCGTGAAGTCAAACCGGGACACTTTGTCATGTGCACTGAAGCTGAATTTAAAACCTATCAATAAAAGTATCATCCTTCAAGACTTAGTCTTGGAGGATTTTTTTTGCGCACATCCAAGTTTATTAAGGCTGCTCCCGTTTTCCTATAATGGAAAAAAAGGGGGAGATCAGTATGAGAACTATTTTATGCGCCATTGCGGCGGGACTGTTTTTCAGTGCAGGCGCTTATCCTGCACAAGCCGCTGTGAAAGAGGAACAGCCGCTTGTGAAAGTGGCGCTGACTGAAAAAGAACTGCCAAAAGCAAATGACAGGTTCGCTTATCCGTCAGGTCTGCATTTTACACATCCTGATAAGGTTCGGGGCATTTACGTTACAGGGCATTCAGCGGGAGGCAGCAAATTTCAGGAGCTGACAGACTTTGTGGACAAAACGGAGCTCAATTCAATGGTGATCGATGTGAAGGATGACCACGGAAATCTTACCTTTAAGCCGGACGGTCATTCTGAGTATGCCAAAATCGCCAAGCCGTACATCAAAGACCCAAAAAAGATGATGAAAAAACTGGAGGAAAAAAAGATCTACCCGATTGCGCGTATTGTCGTATTTAAAGACAGCGAACTCGCGAACGAAAAGCCGGAATGGTCCTTTAAAGAAAAAAACGGAAGTGTCTGGAAAAACGGCCGCGGAGAATCGTTCGTCAATCCGTTTATGAAAGAAGTATGGGATTACAATGTAAAGATTGCAAAACAAGCCGCGAAGATGGGGTTTCAAGAAATTCAGTTTGACTATGTCCGTTTTCCTGAAGGCTTTGAAAAACGTGATGACGAACTGACATACGGACACGGCGATTACGGAAAAACAGCGGACAGCAATGTGCAGAAACGCGTGCACGCCGTCACTGATTTTGTCGGTTATGCGAAAAGAAAACTCAAACCGTACGGTGCGGATGTGTCGGCTGATATTTTCGGTTATTCTGCGACGCTGCCGGAAGCACCGGGGATCGGCCAGAATTTCAGCAAGATTTCAGTACGGGTCGATGTCATCTCATCCATGATTTACCCGAGCCATTGGACAAGCTATTTCGGAATTGATAAACCGGACCTTGAGCCTTACAAAGTCGTCAAAGAATACGCGAAGGTGGAAAATAAAAAACTGTCCAAACTGAAACATCCGCCGGTGTCACGTCCGTGGCTTCAGGACTTCACGGCTTCTTATCTCGGCAGCGGAAATTACCAAGAATACGGGAAAAGCCAGGTGGAAGACCAGATAAAAGCGCTGCATGATGAAGGGATTGACGAATTTTTATTGTGGGACGCGGCAAACCGTTATACAAAAAATGTGGATTACACACCATTTTAAAAAAATTGAAACCATGTCAAAGGATCACACGTCTTAATAGATGTAAGATTGTTTAAACAATCGGAAATGGGGTATATCTAAAAGTGTGAAGACAACGAACCCATAAGGAGCAAATGAATGAACTGGTACGAGAAGCTGAGTGAATATTTTCCGATTGAAGAAATGAAATCAAAAGCGCATATGGAAGCTCTGTTGAAGGAGCAAAGCGATGTTTATCATAAAGAAGAGGGCCAGTACCACGTGCTGATGTATGCGGAATTTGACTCTTTTATCTTTATTGATTACCTGTTTGTGTCAAAGAAATCCAGAGGTCAAGGTCTCGGAAGCAAGCTGATCGGCAGGCTGAAAAAGAAAAACAAGCCGATTCTTCTTGAGGTGGAGCCTGTTGACGAGGATGACACGGATACACAGAAGCGTTTGCGTTTTTATCAAAGAGAGCATTTCAAGCACGCGCAGTCAATCGGGTATCGGCGCCGGTCATTGGCTACGAATGAAGTGAACAAAATGGAGATTCTGTACTGGTCACCTAAGACAGAGTCAGAAGAAGAAATGTTTGAAGCGATGAAACAGACATATGAAACCATTCACACTTATAAAGATGAAAAATGGTACGGAGAATCATACGAAAAAACGGATGAAGTTCTCAAAGTCATTGATGAGAACAAACGAAAAAACATTTTCGATCAGCTGAGCTAATTGAGAATGAAAAAATTCCGCAAAACGTAAATTTGCCGGATTGACACATTTTTTTCTCAGGAGACTGTTCATACTTACTTTTTTATAGTATAATACCTATAAAGATTCCTTTTTTAAAGTCATTTCAATTTGAGAATACAAACATGTTCATCCTACTAATTAGAGGAGTGAAGATTAATGGTTACATTATACACATCACCTAGCTGTACGTCATGCAGAAAAGCAAGAGCTTGGCTTGAAGAGCACGAGATTCCGTTTGAAGAAAGAAACATCTTCTCCGAGCCGTTATCAATTGATGAGATCAAGCAGATTCTGCGTATGACTGAAGACGGTACGGATGAAATTATCTCTACCCGTTCTAAAGTATTCCAGAAACTGAACGTAAACGTTGAATCAATGCCTCTTCAAGACTTGTACACTTTGATCAATGAGCATCCGGGACTGCTCCGCCGTCCGATCATCATTGATGAAAAACGTCTGCAAGTCGGCTATAACGAAGACGAAATCAGACGATTCCTGCCAAGAAAAGTGCGTTCTTTCCAATTAAGAGAAGCACAGCGTCTTGCCAACTGATATAAGCTTACGATAAGCATGGAAAAAGCCCAAAACCATCGCGTTTTGGGCTTTTTGTTATTTTTCAGTCTGTTGATAAATCATACTGGCGAGTATGACAAAAACGACGGTCAAAATCGGCAGCATCATCTGTATTGCGCTGTGTTCTGCCATGAAAAATGACAGTTTGCTGTCTCCGGCAATCATTTCACCGCCGGTAAACGCGAGAAGGCCGCTCCCGGCATACATCAATAAAGGCATTTTGTCCATAGCGGCATGAACGAGCTTGCTGCCCCAGATGATGATCGGCACCGAGATGAAGAGCCCGATCACAACAAGTGTAAGCTCACCGTGAGAAGCGCCGGCTACAGCAATGACATTGTCAAGCGACATAAAGATATCAGCCAGAACGATTGTGCGGATGGCTTTCCAAAGGGAAGAACTGCTTTTCACATGCTGCGCATCTTTCTTCTCGATCAGAAGCTGATAGCCGAGATACAATAAAAACACTCCGCCTGCGCATTGTAAAAAAGGAACATTCAATAAATAGACCGCGGCGCTCGTCAGAACGATTCTTAAGACGACTGCGATAAACGTTCCGAAGATGATCGCTTGCTGTCTTTGCTTATGCGCCAGATTCCGGCTGGCCATCGCGATGACGACGGCATTGTCACCGCCGAGAATGAGGTCAATTCCGATAATGAGCAGAAGGGACAGCAGGTAATCGTGCGGCATAATAACACCTCGCTTATAGATCGGTTGCTTGTACAGCTAATATATGAGGCGGTGCGCTATTTATGATGAGAACCGGGAGAAAGCCTGTTTTTCGGTGTGAAAATGCTTTTTTATTTCTTTTATAACTGTTTTATCATAAAATAGAAATATAAAGAATTTGCGCTGTCTTCTATAAGGTTAAGATGTGGACGGAATGGGTAAAGTGTAGTAAAGTACTATTCATCGGGAGCTTAGATGTCCCTTCAACATCTTATAAAGAAGGGAAGGTTGGCAAAATGGAAATAGAAAGAATTAATGAGCATACAGTAAAATTTTATATGTCTTATGGTGATATTGAAGATCGCGGTTTTGACAGAGAAGAAATCTGGTACAATCGCGAGCGCAGTGAAGAACTGTTCTGGGAAGTCATGGATGAAGTGCATGATGAAGAGGAATTCGCTGTCGAGGGTCCTCTTTGGATTCAGGTTCAGGCATTGGACAAAGGACTGGAAATAATCGTAACAAAAGCCCAGCTTTCCAAGGACGGACAAAAACTCGAACTGCCGATCCCGGAAGATAAAAAACAAGAGCCGGCAGATGAAAATCTCGATGCTCTACTTGATGATTTCCAGAAAGAAGAGCAGGCCGAGAATCGGGAGGATAAGGAGCAAAAGCTTCAGTTCACTTTGCGGTTCGACGATTTTGAGGATCTCATCTCGCTATCAAAATTGAATCTTAACGGAATTAAAACGACCCTGTATTCGTTTGAAGACCGATATTATTTATATGCAGATTTTTATGAGCAAACTGATGAAGAGGTTGAAAATCAGCTAAGCATCCTGTTGGAGTACGCGCAAGAATCATCAGTCAGCATTCACCGTCTTGAAGAATACGGAAAATTGGTGATCGCTGATCATGCGTTATATACGATAAAAAAACACTTTGCATCATAACAAACCGATTTCTCTCAGCAGAAATCGGTTTTTTTTTGTTCTGAATGACTTTATGAACGGCTGAAAATTGCATAACGGCTCTCATCCGCAAAAAGGAGTATGCCTTCTTTCTGCTGAATACATCAAGATTCAGGAAAGGAGAAGATGCAGCATGTTCAGTGCTTTGACTGCCGAGGGACAGCTCATTCAGCTGGCCGGAAGCTATTCAAAAGAAAAAGCGGCGGAGCTGAGAAAGAAACGCTGGTTCTGCCCCGTTTGTGAAAGTGAGCTTGATATTAAATTGGGACGGGAAAAACTGCCGCACTTCGCTCATAAAAAAAGCAGGCTGTGCCCGGGAGAATCCGAACCCGAAAGCGAATATCATCTGGAAGGAAAAAGACAGCTTTTTCTCTGGCTTAAGACACAAGGTTGCGCCGTCAGCCTAGAGCCGTATCTGCCTTCCGCCCGACAGCGGCCTGATCTGACGGCGGAAAGCGGCACAGAGCGGCTGGCTTTTGAATTTCAATGTGCAAACCTTTCGGCAGATTCTTTAAAGAGCCGGACGGCCGGCTTGAAAAACGCCGGGTATCGGCCTGTCTGGATCATCGGAGCAAAACGCTTAAAACGGCTGGCTGCGCATTTTTTCCGGCTTTCTGCTTATCACTGGCAATTATTTGAAGTTAACTCATTTTCCTCCTTGATGTTTTACTGCCCCGATGTCCGCTCCTTTTATAAGCTTCATTCCATCACCCCGTTTTACACCGGCTATTCTTATGCCGGCTTAACCATGATCCCTCTTCATAAAGCAAACCTGAAAGACATTTCTCTCCCGGAGGGCCGGCACAGCGTCAACCTTTCCTCTTGGGGACGCGCCGTAGCAGGCTTCCGCAAAAAAAGCGGCCGGTTTTTATCTGAAGATGCAGGTCTTATCCGGCAACTTTTTTACGAACGGCATCAGATTGCCTTTCCTTTTCTGCCTTCTGAAGTGTTTATCCCCGTTTCAGCGGGCTTTGTGTTTGCAAGTCCCGTTTTTGTGTGGCAGGGCCATTTATACTTGCGGCTTGCGGAGCTTTGTGAAAAAGGCGCACCGATCCGGTTATCCGGCATGGTTCATTATTTGCGGCAAAAAATCCGGCGGCAGGAGATCAGGATGCGGTATGATTCACATGAAGATCTCATCAGAATGGCGATAAAACAATATGCTGATTTCTTATGTTTGCAGGATTTTTTAAGGGAAACTGAGAATGAAGTATATATGCCTTCAACCCAACACAAGCGCCCTCAAACGGCCGAAGAGCTGCACCGCCGGGACCTGCTCTTTTTTAGGGAATGAGAATGCTCCGTTTCGTTCACCCTAACGTCAAGGTGGTGGCTGAATGTGAAGGGCGTACAAGCATTTTGTTTTCGGTTTTTCATTGTATTATTGGTATGCTCGGTCTTATACGCCGCATATGATTTGACAAAAGGCAGTGAAAAGCCGGAAGATAATCACAACACAAGCTTTTGGAGAAACAATCATTTTTTCAATTGGCTTGAAATAAAGAAAACGAGGGGGATCACCATGACTGAGGAAAATAAAGCAGCACAGCTGCCTGACAGAAGTGAAGTAAAGGCAGAGCATACATGGAGACTAGAGGATATTTTTCCTAGTGATGAGGCCTGGAATAAAGAATTTCAAGCAGTTAAAGAATTAATTCCGAATTTATCTTCCTTTAAAGGCACGCTTGCTCATTCAGCCGATAATTTATACGCGGCGCTTACCGCACAGGATGAAGTGACGAGCCGTCTGGGAAAACTTTATGCATACGCGCATATGCGCTCAGATCAGGATACGGGAAATTCTTTCTACCAAGGACTGAACGACAAAGCCGCAAGTCTGTATTCTCAGGCCGCCAGTGCGACTGCTTACATTGAACCGGAAATTCTGGCGATTCAGGAGGACAAGCTGCATCAGTTTATTCTGGAAAAAGAAGAGCTTAAGGTTTACTCCCATGCCATTGAAGAAATTACAAAACAGCGTCCGCACGTGCTGAGCGAAAAAGAAGAGGCCCTGCTTGCGGAAGCGTCAGAAGCGCTGTCTTCGCCTTCCAATACATTCAGTGTTTTAAACAACGCCGATATTACGTTTCCGTCGATAAAAGATGAAAACGGCAAGGAAACTCAAATCACACACGGCAACTTTATTAATTTTCTGGAAAGCAGCGATCGGGAAGTCCGTAAAAACGCCTTTAAAGCCGTATATAAAACATACGGACAGTATAAAAACACGATGGCGACTACACTCAGTGGCACTGTGAAAAAAGATAATTTCTACGCCCGGGTGAAAAAATACAAATCAGCACGGGAAGCGGCTTTATCCAATAACAACATCCCTGAAGAAGTTTATGATAACCTTATCAAAACGATCAATAAACATCTTCCGTTATTACACCGTTACATTGATCTGCGGAAAAAGGTGCTCGGCCTTGATGAAGTCCACAATTATGACCTGTACACACCGCTTGTAAAAGATTCGGGAATGAAGGTCACATATGAGGAAGCAAAAGATTATATGCTCAAAGGGCTTGCTCCGTTAGGCGATGAATACGCGTCTATTTTAAAAGAAGGACTTGAAAACCGCTGGGTCGATGTATACGAAAACAAAGGAAAACGCAGCGGTGCTTATTCGTCCGGTACATACGGCACGAATCCGTACATCTTAATGAACTGGCACGACACTGTCAATAATCTGTTTACGCTCGTTCACGAGTTCGGCCATTCCGTGCACAGCTACTATACGAGAAAATATCAGCCGTATCCGTACGGAAACTACAGCATTTTTGTCGCTGAAGTCGCTTCTACGACCAATGAAGCGCTGCTCGGTGAATATATGCTGAACAGCTTAAAAGATGAAAAACAGCGTCTGTATCTTCTCAACCACATGCTTGAAGGTTTCAGAGGCACAGTCTTCAGACAGACGATGTTCGCTGAATTTGAGCATCTGATTCATACGAAAGCGCAAGAAGGCGAGCCGTTAACGCCTGAACTGCTGAACAAGCTTTATTATGATCTGAATAAAAAGTATTTCGGAGACAACATGGTAATTGATGAAGAAATCAGCCTGGAATGGTCAAGAATTCCGCATTTCTATTACAATTATTATGTGTATCAATATGCGACAGGCTACAGTGCGGCTCAAGCGCTGAGCAGCCAGATCTTAAAAGAAGGCAAGCCTGCGGTTGAGCGTTATACCAACTTCTTAAAAGCCGGAAGCTCAGAATATCCGATCGACATCCTGAAAAAAGCGGGAGTCGATATGACTTCGCCTGAACCGATCGAAGCTGCCTGCAAAATGTTTGAAGAGAAACTGAATGAAATGGAAGAACTCCTTTCGAAAGTGAATCCTTCCTAATACAAAAAAGCCTGTGCATTAGATGCGCAGGCTTTTTAAAATCCTTTAAACGTTTTTCGGTGATTCAGCCGGTACAGGGCAAACAATATGGATAGAAACAGCAGGGGAGATGTAATGTAAATCGGCAGCATATGCATCATAGCCAGCAGATTTAAAAAGAAGAAAAACACAATCATTCCGATGATCAATACGGTGCGGAGCATTTATGTCCCTCCTTGTTTTCATTGATATATTCTATGAAAACAAGCAGTCAGTTATGTTTTGTGACAAAAATATGAACATTAAGCTTATGGCTTGTCAAAACTCGACAAGATTTGATATGATAAGGATGTGAAATTGATCACAAACAAACATTACCCCTTTGTTTGACCGTGAAAAATTTCTCCCATCCCCTTTGTTGTCGTTAAGACATATGAAACCGCGCTTATCCCGGCGCGGTTTCTTTATTTGCACAAAAAAAGCCGGCTCCGTAAGGAATCAGCTTTTTTTAATGATCATAGCAGGTGACATCTTCCTTGGTGCCGGCCAGGGATTTCCAAAACAGACCGTGCTTTGCTTCCACTCTGGCGACCTTTTTGGCGAATGCCAGTTTTTTCATTTCTTTTTCAACTTCTTCAAGACTTAAATCATAAACAAGTGCAATTTCTTTCGATGCGACAAACCGGAAATATTCAATGAAACATTCCAAAGGCGGCGTTTCAGAAGGCTTCGGTTCATCGCCGAGCATTTCGAATAAGATTTCTTCGTATACGTCATAAGAATAGTTGCCTGGCACCTTCAGCCCTTCATCATCATGCAGGCTGTTAAAGAACGTCAATGTCGGATTGACGGTGACGTCCATTTCCGCCGCGATTTTCATATCGCACTGAAGCGCTTTGACTGCGCTTTGTGAATGGAGGTCGCGTTTGAATTCTTCGACATCCAATTTCGTCTTTTTGGCAATCTCTAAAAGAACGTCTTCATCCGTAATATTCTGCTTTGAGACAAACAGGCTTTCCTGCATGTTGCGAAGAAACACGATGCCGGCCTTTCTTCCTTGCAGTTCGGCCGCTTTTAACGCGAGTGCGGCAAGGTAAGGCGATGACAAAGGCTGTTCCTGCTCAAGCCAAAGGCTTCCGTCACAAGGCATCCCGGAACGGTTCGAAATTTTTTCCCAAGCTTCGGCAAGAAGGTGTTTTTTCCGTTTTTGCTTATTCAGCGACGTGATACTCGCGGAGACAATGATCCGCAGCGTAAAAAAACGTCCGTATCTGATTTTTAGTTTTTTTATGGCGGGTTCCAGCGACCAGCATTCAGGACATAAAGGGTCAACAAACATGTAAATTTCCAGCGGTTTTTTTGGATGTCCGTGGCAATGGGCGAAGTATTGCTCATGCTGATAATTCGTCAATATGATCGATCCTCCGCTTCCGACTGGTTTACCATATGTCTGGCCGTTAATTCCAGACGCCCGTACAGAAATTCACGAATATCGCCCTCTAGCCCGACATGATCCATCGCACTGCTCATACAGCTTAACCACGCATCAGCCCTCTCGGCCGTAATCGGAAAGGGAAGATGCCTTGCCCTGAGCATGGGATGTCCGTGCTCTTCTGTGTAAAGGGGAGGCCCGCCTAAATACTGGGTTAAAAATTGCTTTTGTTTTCTGGCCGTTTCAGTCAAATCACTTGGGAATATTGGTTTCAGCAAGGGATGAGACGAGACACGCTCATAAAAAGTATCAACAAGTTGCGATAGAAGTTCCTCTCCAATCGCTTCATATGGTGCGTTAAACGATTGTCCCATGTTGACTACTCCTTTATATGGCTAATAGGAACCATCATTCCTATTGCGAAATTATCTTTCAGTTTTACTATCTTCAGTTACTGTATATTTTAGCAATAACATTTTATTTCTACAAACAAAGTGCCTTTCTGTCAGGCGCTTGTATTTCATATCATATCACATCGCCTTCATTCATGTGTAAGATTTCACTCCGCAAAAAAACCAGAGAAGGAAGCCTCTCTGGTTTACGCGTAATACTGCCGGGTTATGTTTTTGACATATTGCTGTGTTTCCTTAAACGGCGGAACGCCTCCGTACCGATCTACGTTGCCGGGGCCCGCGTTGTAGGCGGCTAACGCCAAGGACACATTCCCGTCGTATTTCGTGAGCATCTGCTTTAAGTACTTCGTGCCGCCGTCAGCGTTCTGGACGGGATCAAGCGGGTTTGACACCCCGAGTGATTCAGCCGTGGAAGGCATAAGCTGCATCAACCCCATTGCCCCCGCGCCGCTGACCGCTTTCGGATTAAAGCCCGATTCCTGTTTAATAACGGCGCGGATCAGCTTTTCGTCCACTCCATATTTCTCGGCCGCTTTTTGAATGGCGCTGTCTATTGAAAAGTTTCCGGTGCTGATGTCAGAAGCCGCATTCGCAGGCTTAATGCTTTGAGAAGCGGTCTGTGATGCGTCCGCTGAACTGGCTGTAACCGGAATTCTCGGTGAATATGAAGTGTGAGCGGTCCGCACCCCGTTTAAAATTCCCGCTTCCGGCTGCTGCCGGACGGCTGTGTCCGTATACTGGCTGAGCAGCGCGCTGAAATCTGAAAGCGGGCTTTGTGAAGATTGTCCGCTTGAAGCCGTGCCTGTATTAGAGATTGATTGCAGCGCCATTGATTGAAGCTGGAGAATGGCCGCCCAATTCGTTATATTCACTCTGTCATTCCACCTTTTTTTGTTTCTGTTCATAAAAACGCTGGATTTTATTTTTAGTGGTCCGCTCCGGGATGCTGAATTGCTTGAGCAATTGTTCAAACGCCCGTTTTCCTTCGTCCCAGTCAGCGGCCTCGAATTCCAATTCAAAGTCTTCTTTCTCTAAATATCGGCTGTGATCTAAAATGATTAAGCCTTTTTCTGATTCTTTTTCCGCGCGTTCAGTTGACAGCGTTCCGAACCAGCAAATGTGTTCTGAATTGATACCGAGACCTTCCAGCTGCCGTTTGACAGGGCCTTCCGGAATCTTAAAGCCGTCAAGGTCAGGTGACGTAAGCTCTTGGTGCGTTTCCAGCAGACCGACCGCGGCAGGCTCTTTTAATGTCAGGACGAACGCGCCGTTTTTTTCACGGATGCGGAGGGCTGATTTTTTTTGTTTCAGAGAAAAATCTTTTGTGTCGAAATAATGATTGATCTGCTGCTTAAAATCATGTTTTTTCATGCCGAGTGCTTCACTTAGTTTCTGAAATTCTGATTTTGTCAGCAGATTTTTGAACTCAATTTCTATTTCTTGGGTCATGACAGTCTTCCTTTCAGGACGAAAAATTGTATAATTCCCATTATCTCTTTAGAGGTTACGTTTATCAATATCGACCTTGATATGATAAAATAAATGCTGTACTTTGTTAAAAAAGGAGAACATTATGCAAAAGAGAATTGAAATCCAAAATGCATCATTAACAGAAGACGCGCTCCGACTGAAGTGCGGAGAAGACTTAAGCGGAGCGGAACGCAAAGCCTCAGGTCAAATGCTTGTTGATTCCGATCACTTTGCTTTTGTATACATACTTGAAACAGCTGACTCTTTTGAATATGTCATTATAAAAGACCATGTATGGCCGGATCTGAAAGAGGCCCTTGACCAAAGAAAACCGGCGGTGCTTGAGGCCGGCGGCAAAACGGTTGAACTTTCAGGGCTGCATGAAGAACTCGATTATCTTATTGAAAATATTAAAGATAATGCAAACTACGGAGATATGGAAGAAAAAGTGAAAAGCGTATTTCTTTAGAACAGGTTCGGAATTGGGGGATGTACGATGGATGACAAACAATGGGAGCAATTTCTAGCGCCATACCGCCAGGCTGTTGAAGAATTAAAGGTGAAGCTGAAAGGTGTCAGAACCCTTTATGAGTATGAAGATGATCACTCACCGATTGAATTTGTGACAGGCCGCGTAAAGCCGGTGGCGAGCATACTTGAAAAAGCGAGACGGAAAAGCATACCGCTTCATCAGATTGAAACGATGCAGGATATCGCGGGGCTTCGTATTATGTGCCAATTTGTAGATGATATCCAGATCGTCAAAAATATGCTGTTTGCCAGAAAAGATTTTACCGTTGTCGACCAGCGGGATTACATAGCAGAGCATAAAGAAAGCGGATATCGGTCTTACCACCTTGTCGTTTTATATCCTTTACAGACAGCGTCCGGAGAAAAGCACCTTCTTGTAGAAATACAGATTCGGACGCTTGCCATGAACTTTTGGGCAACCATTGAGCATTCACTGAATTACAAATACAGCGGGAACATTCCCGAAAAAGTAAAGCTGAGGCTGCAGCGGGCCTCAGAAGCCGCATCCCGGCTCGATGAAGAAATGTCAGAAATCCGCGGAGAGATCCAGGAAGCCCAAGCCGCGTTTTCACGAAAGAAAAAAGCGGGCGGCCACCAGTAGGAAAGGAGGGGAATGGCATGAAATTTGCCGTTTCTTCAAAAGGAGACGAGGTTTCAGATACACTGAAAAGCAAAATACAGGCGTATTTACTCGATTTTGACATGACCTTGGATGAAAAAGAGCCGGAAATCGTTATTTCCGTCGGCGGTGACGGAACGCTTCTTTACGCGTTCCACAGGTACAGCGACCGTCTCGATAAAACTGCTTTTGTCGGGGTTCACACGGGGCATTTGGGTTTTTATGCCGATTGGGTTCCGCAGGAGATAGAGAAGCTTGTTCTGGCCATCGCCAAAACGCCGTATCACACCGTGGAGTATCCCCTTCTTGAGGTGATTGTCACTTATCATGATGAAGAACGTGAGGAGCGGTATCTGGCTTTGAACGAATGTACGATCAAAAGCATAGAAGGCAGTCTCGTCGCTGACGTTGAAATTAAAGGCCAGCTGTTTGAAACGTTCAGGGGAGACGGTTTATGTCTGTCCACGCCTTCCGGAAGCACGGCTTATAATAAAGCGTTAGGCGGCGCGATCATCCACCCTTCCATCAGAGCGATTCAGCTTGCGGAAATGGCATCCATCAATAACAGAGTGTTCAGGACTGTCGGTTCGCCGCTTTTGCTTCCCGATCATCATAACTGTGTCATCAAGCCGAGAAACGAAGTCGACTTCCAAGTCACGATAGATCATTTAACCTTGCTGCATAAGGATGTCAAGTCTATTCTGTGCCGGGTGGCAAAAGAAAAAGTCAGATTTGCAAGATTCCGCCCGTTTCCGTTTTGGAAAAGAGTGCAGGACTCCTTTATCGGAAAAGGCGAATAGAAAGAGGAAACGGATTGAAAAACTTTTTTATCCAAAAGAACATTTCTGCCCCGGAAGCCGGGATGACGGTAAAAGAATATACGGCGCAGCTCGGCATTTCAAAGCGGCTTCTCGCTGATATTAAATTCGGCGGCGGAGACCTTCTTGTAAACGGAGAGCACGTAACCGTCCGCACCGTGTTAGCGGCCGGAGATGTGCTTAAGATTGAATTCCCAAAGGAGCATGTGAGTGAAACGCTTTTGCCTGAGCCGGTTCCGCTTGATATCCTTTATGAAGATGACCATGTGCTTGTGGTCAATAAACAGCCGTATGTTTCCTCAATTCCATCAAGAGAGCACCCGTCCGAAAGCATCGCGAACGGAGTGATCAGCCACTATCGTAAAAACGGCGTGCAGTCAACAGTTCATCTTGTCACCCGTCTTGACAGGGATACATCGGGAGCGATGCTGATCGCCAAGCATCGGCTTGCCCATTCCCTTTTGTCGGCAGCGCAGAAGAAGGGCCTTGTTAACAGGCGGTATCTCGCTGTCGTACACGGCGTCATTCTGCAGAAAGAAGGAACGGTGGACGCGCCCATCGGAAGAAAGCCCGACAGTATTATTGAGCGGATGGTAACGCCGGAGGGACAAAAAGCAGTGACGCATTTTCAAGCGGAAAAAGCGGGACATGCGTCCACGCTTGCAGCGTTACGTCTGGAGACGGGGCGGACGCATCAAATCCGGGTGCACATGAGTTATCTCGGCCATCCGTTAGTCGGCGATACACTGTACGGCGGAAAAAACGAGGGAATTGCACGGCAGGCTCTTCACAGTGAGCTGCTTTCATTTGTACACCCCATGACCGGAGAAACGCTCGTTTTTCATGCCCCCGTTCCTGACGATATGAAAACATTGATTGAACACATATAAAGCCCGAACCGTTAACCGGTCTCGGGCTTTTTTTCATGTCTGCGTGCCGTCATCCTCGCGAAATCGTGATGCATCATACGGCATTGAGCTTGTTACAGAAACGGTTTCGTGCTCCGGAAAACGAAAGCCTGTCAGCTTATTGCCGAAGACACAGACTGTATCAATATTGATCGTACGGTTGACGATCCGGGGGCGTTTTACCGGGGTATGGCCGTAAACCACCCATGCTTTGCCTTCATAAGCGGCAGCCCAGTCTCTTCTGACGGGCCTGCCGTCGGGATAGGTTTCTCCCGTGATATCACCGTACAGAACAAACTCCTTCACCTTACGCGTGTATTTACCGATATCGTCAGCTTTTATGCCAGCGTGGGCGACAACGAGCTCGCCGTTATGTAAAATGTCGTAAAGCGGCGCTGACTCATATAATCGGATAAACTGTCTGGATATTTCCGTTCTGTCAGCGGGAGACAGCTCTTTCAGTTCCGCTGCCGTTGTTTCCAGTCCGTGCATCACTTTTACGGGGTTTCCTTTTAAGTAGCGATACAGTTTGTTGCAATGATTTCCCGGGACATAACGTACGGCTCCTTTTTCATATGCTTTTGTCACAAAACGCATCACCTCAACGGATTTAGGGCCTCTGTCGGTTAAGTCCCCCGCAAAGACAAGCGTTCTGCCTTCAGGATGGACGGGCGTTCCGTCTTTCACTTCATATCCGAGCTTTTGCATTAGAGCGATCATTTCATCATAACATCCGTGTATATCGCTGATGATGTCATAAGCCATTTGTGTCAGCCTCCTTTGAACGGTTTTTTATTTATTATGGGGTTAATTCCTATACCTAATTACGCCGTTTTGGCACAAATTAAAAAAAGAATTAAAGAAATAAAGCCTTATCACTTTTTTTTCGCGGTCAGCCTTGTTAGAATATGCGTTATGTTTTTAAAAAAGTAAGGTTTTGTCCGCATTAAGCGGGCTTTTATAACCCTTGTTTTAAGGAGGTATTTACTAATGGAACACACATCAGTCGCATCTTTAGTCGTCGTTCTGATCGTCGCTTTTTTGACTCCGCTCCTTCTGCATCGGTTTAAGCTCAGCATTCCGGTTGTCGTCGCGGAAATCATCATGGGGCTTATTATCGGAAAAAGCGGCCTGAATCTCGTCGTTCAGGGAGACACATGGCTGGAGACGCTGTCTGTCCTCGGCTTTATCTTTTTAATGTTTTTAAGCGGTTTGGAAATTGATTTTTCGTCATTTGAGAAAGGGAAGAAAAAACAATTCCTTCCGAACGGCAAGGAAGCGCCCAACACGTTTTCTGCCGCACTGATTATATTTTTCGGCATCTTTATTTTATCATTGCTGCTGTCCTACGGCTTTGTCTTAGCCGGTTTTATTCAAAACGCATTTTTAATGACGCTTATTATTTCGACGATATCACTCGGAGTGGTGGTTCCGACCTTAAAAGAAGAAAGGATCATGAACTCCAATATCGGCCAGATCATTTTGCTTGTCGCCGTTATTGCGGACTTGGCGACGATGATTCTGCTCGCTTTCTTCTCTTCTCTTTACGGAGAAGACAGCGGAAATATGTGGCTTCTTTTGATTCTCTTTGCCGCGGGAGTCGTGCTGTATTTCTTCGGCAGGATCTTTAAACACCGCTCATTTGTGCAGTCGATGTCTAAAGGCACCGTCCAGATCGGCACGAGAGCCATTTTCACACTGATTATCGTGCTTGTCGCTTTGTCAGAATCTCTCGGGGCGGAAAATATTCTCGGCGCGTTTTTAGCAGGCGTTTTGGTATCGCTTCTGTCTCCGAATAAAGAGATGGTGGAGCAGCTGGATTCATTCGGATACGGGTTTTTAATTCCGATCTTTTTCGTCATGGTCGGGGTGAAACTGGACATTTGGACGCTCTTCCAAGATCCGAAAATATTGACGATGATTCCGCTGCTTCTGGTTGCGCTGTTTATCAGCAAAATGCTCCCGGTGCTTTATTTAAAGAAATGGTATGACAAAAGAACCGTGTTTGCTTCGGGGTTTTTGCTGACATCTACGCTTTCGCTTGTCATCGCGGCGGCTACGATCGGAGAAAGGCTCCACATTATCAGCGCCAATATGTCCGGCGCGCTGACGTTGGTTGCGGTTATTGCCAGCATTATCACACCGATCGGATTTAAAAAATTATACAAACGGCAAAGTGCGCCGCAGGAGAAAAAGCGCATTACATTTATCGGCGCAAACCAAATGACGCTCCCGGTGACGCTGGAATTGCCTGATGAGGAATATGAAGTTCGGGTCGTTCATGTGGATCAGGAAAATGCCGGAGAAAAGCTTGCGGAATCCGTTTTTTCGGTTGAGACCATTTCTGATTACGAGCCCGGCACGCTTGAGTCCCATGATATTTTCAAAACGGATATCCTTGTAGTGGCGACGGGCAATGAAGACGTGAACGCTGAAATCGCCTTAATTGCGAAAGAGAAAGGGACTGAGCGTATCATTGCAAGCGTCGGCTCGGTTGAACATGAAACAAAACTGAAGGAAGAGGGCATCAGTATTTTTTCTATCCTTCTGTCTACAAAAACGCTGCTGCGCGCGTTAATCGAGGCGCCCGGCGTGATGAGCCTCCTGACAAACGAAGAGTCTTCGCTTTATCAGATCAATCTGGAAAACACGGCGTATAACGGCATCATTCTCCGGGAATTTCCGCTGATGGGCGATGTGATTTTCGTCCGGATTTTCAGAGGTGTGGACAGCATCGTTCCGCACGGAGACACGCGGCTGAAAACAGGAGACCGTCTCATCGTTACAGGCTCGCGCAACTACGTGTCGGAACTGAGAAACATTCTTGAAGCTTGACCAAATTGCAATTCGTGATAAGATAGAAGGCATAACAAGTAAATAATCAATCGTATGACCACTAGGGGTGTCCTTCATAAGGGCTGAGATAAAAGTGAGACTTTTAGACCCTCATAACTTGAACAGGTTCAGACCTGCGTAGGGAAGTGGAGCGGTATTTTTTTGGGTTCCTTTTATCCATATAAATTCCAAACCACTTTTCCGATGCGGGAAAGTGTTTTTTTTATTTTATCAGGGGGGAAGATATAATGACATTTTCTGAAGAATGCAGACTGGCGGCAGCCGAATGGTGGGACGGAAGTTTTGTTCATCCGTTTGTAACGGGAATCGGTGACGGAAGCCTGCCGATCGACCGTTTCAGCTATTACGTGCTGCAGGATTCCTACTACTTGACGCATTTTGCAAAAGTTCAGGCGTTCGGAGCCGCATATGCCAAAGACTTGTTTACGACGGGCAGGATGGCGGGCCACGCTCAGGGTACATATGAAGCAGAAATGGCGCTGCACCGCGAGTTTACGGAGCTTTTAGGAATTACAGAAGAAGAACGTGCGGCCTTTAAACCGGCACCGACGGCTTATTCTTACACGTCTCATATGTACAGATCGGTAATGAGCGGCCAATTTGGAGAAATTTTAGCTGCGCTTCTGCCTTGCTATTGGCTTTATTATGAAGTCGGCGAACACTTAAAGGAATGCAAACCGGAACATCCGATTTATGAAAAATGGATCGGCACATACGGCGGAGACTGGTTCAGACAGCAAGTCGAAGAACAGATCAGCCGTTTTAACGAGATTGCTGAAAGCAGCACAGAGGAAATCCGCGCGAAAATGAAAGAGAATTTTGTGATTTCAAGCTATTATGAATATCAATTTTGGGGAATGGCTTATCAAAAAGAAGGCTGGTCCGGAAAGGGCGGAAAAGAGGTGGAGTCCTTTGGAGCTGCACGCGGTAACCGATAATCGCAAGCCCGTTGCCGAGCTGGCGGAGGATATTCTTTCGATTCAGCATGAAGTGAGCTTTATCCATATCCGTGAGCGGGACAAAACAGCGGGAGAGATCATGCAGCTTTTGGCACTTTTGAAAAAAGGCGGCGCCGATAAGGACAAATTGGTTATTAATGACCGGGCGGATGTCGCGCTTTTTGCCAATATACACCGTGTTCAGCTTCCGGCCCGCAGCTTTTCCGTCAAACAGGTGCGAAACAGATTTCCCCATCTTCATATCGGGCGTTCGGTTCATTCGCTGAAAGAAGCGGTCCAAGCTGAAAAAGAAGATGCGGATTATGTGGTGTTCGGCCATGTATTTGAAACCGAATGTAAACAAGGACTTGAAGCAAGAGGCATCAGCCTGCTCTCAGATATTAAAAGCACGCTTTCTATCCCCGTAATCGCAATCGGCGGAGTGACACTGCAGACAATCGGAAAGGCAAAGCAGGCGAAACCGGACGGAATTGCCGTCATGTCAGGCATTTTCTCAGCTGAAAATCCTGAGGAAGCGGCAAAACGGTATGCACGCGCAATAAGGGAGGCCGATTATGAAGAAGCACTATGAAACGGCGGTTATCGGCGGCGGAATTATCGGGTGCGCCATTTCTTATGAACTGGCGAAGACTCAAAAGAACGTTGTCTTGTTTGAAGACGGTGCGATCGGCCGAAAAACGACAAGCGCTGCTGCGGGAATGCTGGGTGCTCATGCGGAATGTGAAAACCGGGATGCGTTTTTTGATTTCGCCATGTACAGCCAAAGACTGTATGAAGCGGCAGGGCGCGAGCTGGAGGAGGCTTGCGGCATTGACATCAGGCGCCATAACGGCGGAATGCTTAAACTGGCGTATACCGAAGAAGACATTATCCGTTTACGAAAGATGGATGATTTACCTTCCGTCACTTGGCTTTCAGCGGAAGAAGCCCTTGAAAAAGAGCCGTACGCTTCAAAGGACATTCTCGGCGCAAGTTTTATAAAAGACGATGTCCATGTCGAGCCGTATTATGTCTGCAAAGCGTATGCAAAAGGGGCGCGGCGCTATGGCGCTGATATATATGAGCATACACATGTGACCGCCGTTAAACGGGTGAACGGAGCATTCTGTATCACAACATCCGGCGGGGATGTTTATGCTGACCAAGTCGCAGTTGCAAGCGGTGTATGGAGCGGCCGGTTTTTCAGCCAGCTCGGCTTGGGACAGCCTTTTTTCCCTGTGAAAGGAGAATGCCTTTCTGTGTGGAATGACCATATCCCGCTTACCAAAACCCTTTACCATGGTCAAAGTTATGTCGTCCCGAGAAAAAGCGGCCGGCTTGTCATCGGTGCCACAATGAAACAGGGCGACTGGAGCGATACGCCTGACATCGGCGGGATCGAAGCCGTCATCTCAAAAGCGAAAACCATGCTGCCCGCCATCGAACATATGAAAATAGACCGGTTTTGGGCGGGGCTCAGGCCGGGTACAAGAGACGGAAAGCCGTTTATCGGGCGGCATCCTGAAGACAGCGGCATCATATTCGCCGCCGGCCATTTTAGAAACGGCATCTTATTGGCCCCGGCAACGGCTGAAATGGTGCGGGATATGATCCTGGGGAAACAGGTGAAACATGAATGGGAAGAAGCGTTTCGAATTGATCGCAAGGAGGCGGTTCACATATGATCCTTCAGCTGAACGGAAAACAAATTGATTGGGATCGAAAAGAGGGAACGGTTCAGGATTTGCTCGAATCGTATCAGCTTGATCACAGAATCGTAGTTGTAGAGAGAAATAAAGAAATCATTGAAAAAAAGAATTATGAAAATACAAGTTTGTGTGACCGGGATGTCATAGAAATTGTTCATTTTGTAGGAGGCGGATGAGGATGTTAACAATAGGAGGAAAGCAGTTTCAGTCAAGATTGCTGTTAGGAACAGGTAAATATCCGAGTTTTGAGATTCAGAAAGAAGCGGTGGCGGTTTCGGAATCAGATATTTTAACCTTTGCGGTGCGGCGGATGAACATCTTTGAAGAGTCTCAGCCAAACTTTCTCGAACAGCTTGATTTATCTAAGTACACGCTTCTGCCGAATACAGCCGGCGCCGCAACGGCTGAAGAGGCAGTCAGAATTGCAAGGCTTGCCAAAGCTTCCGGACTTTGTGACATGATAAAAGTAGAAGTTATCGGATGCAGCCGGTCACTTTTGCCTGATCCGGTTGAGACATTGAAAGCATCAGAACAGCTGCTCGAAGAGGGATTTATCGTTCTGCCGTATACGTCAGATGATGTCGTGCTCGCAAGGCGTCTTGAGGAGCTCGGAGTTCATGCCATTATGCCGGGCGCTTCACCGATCGGTTCAGGCCAGGGGATTTTAAATCCGCTGAATCTTTCCTTCATCATTGAACAGGCGAAGGTGCCGGTCATTGTCGATGCCGGCGTCGGGTCTTCCAAAGACGCGGCCTACGCGATGGAGCTCGGGGCTGACGGCGTGTTATTAAATACTGCTGTGTCAGGCGCTGATGATCCGGTCAAAATGGCCCGGGCAATGAAGCTTGCCGTAGAAGCGGGCCGCCTTTCTTATGAAGCCGGCAGAATACCGGTGAAAGATTACGGAACTGCAAGCAGTCCGCGTGACGGTCTTCCGGTATGACGGACAGATATTCCAGACAGGAGCTGTTTCAGCCGATCGGTCCCTCAGGCCAGCAGAAGCTCCGTTCGTCTCATGCCATGATTATCGGTGCGGGTGCGCTCGGCACGGCAAGTGCGGAGATGCTTGTCAGAGCAGGAGTCGGGAAGGTAACGATCGCCGACAGAGATTATGTGGAGTGGAGTAATCTCCAGCGCCAGCAGCTTTATACCGAAGACGATGTCAGACAGGAAATGCCGAAAGCCGCGGCAGCAGAAAAGCGGCTGCGATCTATAAACAGTGATGTAGAGGTAGAAGGTTTTGTCATGGATGTCACTGCGGAAAACGCACCCGGATTGATTTGTGACGCATCCCTTATCGTGGATGCCACTGACAACTTTGAAACAAGGATGATTGTGAATGACGCGGCTGTACAGAAAGGAATTCCCTTTCTGTACGGCGCCTGTGTCGGAAGCTACGGACTTTCATTCACCGTCATACCCGGTGTCACGCCGTGTCTTCACTGTCTGCTTGAGACATTGCCTTTAGGCGGAATGACATGCGATACGGCGGGAATTATCAGCCCGGCTGTCCTGCAGACGGCCGTTTTTCAGGCTGCAGACGCGCTGAAGCTGTTAACGGGCGAACCTGTTGAGCATGTTCTCCGTTCGTTTGATTTATGGAAAAATGAACGGTCAGAAATAAACGTCGCCCAGCTTAAGTCGGCTGATTGTCCAAGCTGCGGCACAAATGATTTTCCGTTTTTATCTTATGAAAATCAGACGAAAGCGGCGGTTCTGTGCGGCCGGAACACGGTACAGATCAGAACGGGGATATCCGAACAGTTTGATCTGCAAAGGCTTGCGGAACAGCTCAGGCGGGCGGGGCTTGACGTGTCAGCCAACCCGTATTTAATTTCGTTCCGCGCAGACAATGTCAAGATGGTTTTGTTTCGTGACGGAAGAGCATTAATTCACGGTACAAGTGATATCAGCAGAGCGAAATCCTTTTATCATAAATGGATCGGATAATGTGAAAGGAGAGAAAAACAGCATGAGCATATGCAAAGCATTGACGATTGCCGGGTCAGATTCAGGAGGCGGCGCCGGTATTCAGGCCGATCTCAAAACCTTTCAGGAGCTCGGTGTCTTCGGAATGTCAGCCATTACAGCGGTAACCGCCCAGAACACATTGGGCGTTCACGGCATCTATCCGCTCACCAGGGAAGCGCTGGGCAGCCAGATCGACGCGGTGGCGGAAGATTTACGGCCTGACGCGATAAAAACGGGGATGCTGTGGAGCGCAGAGATGATTGCGGAAATAGCGGAAAAAATAGATCAGTACGGGCTGGATCATCTCATCACCGACCCCGTCATGATTGCCAAAGGAGGCGCTTCCCTGCTGCGGGTGGAATCACAGGCCGCGTTAAAAGAGCTGCTGATTCCGCGCAGCTATGCGGTTACGCCGAATGTTCCGGAAGCTGAGGCATTGACGGGGATGGAAATCCGCACGTTTGAGGACCGGAAAAAAGCGGCTGAATGCCTTTGCAGGCTTGGCGCAAAAAACGTCATCATAAAAGGCGGACATCAGCCGGAACAGGGGAAAATCGTTGATTTATTATTTGACGGTTCGTCTTTTACCCAAATCAGTCACGCCTATATTGACACCAAACATACTCACGGAACAGGCTGCACGTTTGCGGCTGCGCTGACGGCGGAAACCGCAAAGGGAGAACAGATTCAAACCGCGTTTGAGATAGCCGCCAATTTTGTGCGTGAAGCGGTGGAACATACGCTCGGCATCGGAGCGGGACACGGCCCGACCAATCATTTTGCCTTTAAAAGAAACAGTCTGCAGACGAGATAAAAAGAGACCGCTTCGACACCCAGCGGTCTTTTTCCCATGCTTTCAATCTGGACAAGGTTATGATATGATAAAAATTAAGATCAGGTACTAAAACTATGTCTTTAAGACGATTACAGGAGGCTTTATACATATGAATTTTTCACTTGAAGGCCGCAACATCGTTGTGATGGGCGTCGCCAATAAACGCAGTATCGCCTGGGGAATCGCCCGCTCGCTGCATGAAGCCGGAGCGCGCCTCATTTTCACATACGCAGGAGAACGCTTGGAAAAATCAGTTCATGACCTTGCGGCTACATTAGAAAGAAATGATTCTCTCATCCTTCCGTGTGATGTGACAAATGACGCTGAGATCGAAACTTGCTTTGCGAGCATTAAAGAGCAGGTCGGCGTGATTCACGGCATCGCGCACTGCATCGCGTTTGCAAACAAAGAAGAGCTTGTCGGTGAATATTTAAATACGAACCGTGAAGGATTCCTGCTTGCGCATAACATCAGTTCTTACTCTCTGACAGCGGTCGCAAAAGCGGCGCGTCCGATCATGACTGAAGGCGGAAGCATCGTTACACTCACTTACCTCGGCGGAGAGCGCGTCGTTTCAAACTATAACGTAATGGGTGTGGCAAAAGCGTCTCTTGATGCGAGCGTCAGATATTTAGCCGCTGACTTAGGAAAAGAAAACATCCGCGTCAACAGTATTTCAGCAGGCCCGATCCGCACGCTGTCTGCAAAAGGAATCAGTGATTTCAACTCTATCCTGAAAGAAATCGAAGAGCGCGCACCGCTGCGCCGCACGACAACGCCTGAAGAAGTGGGCGACACGGCTGCATTCTTGTTCAGTGACCTCTCAAGAGGCATCACGGGCGAAAATCTTCACGTTGATTCCGGTTTCCATATTACCGCACGTTAATTGACAAGCAGTCCCTTTCAGGGATTGCTTTTTTCTTTCTTCTGATTTTAATCATTCTGTCATATAGATAAAACATGACAGAATCGGAGGGATGAAGATGTCAAAACAAAACAGAAGCGCGGACAAAAAACCGCTCATGTATATTGTTCAGCCGGATTATACAGACACGCAATCATCAATGCAGGACATATTAATCAAAAAAAGGAAAGCACATCAGCCGCCGGAAGAAGAGCCGGCGTTTGGAAAGCAGGAGGAAGAATGTAAGACTCAGCCCGACGGAGCCGCGTCTGCCAAACCGGAAAATCAGACGCCTGTACAGCACAGCCGCGCGGAGGAAGCCTCTCAAGAAGTTCCGGCGCAAGTGCAGGAAGCTGCTGATGAACCTGACACCGCTGAAAAAGAGCCTGAAGCGGTTCACAATGACGCCCCGGAGGAGAAAGTTCCGCCGAAGCGCGTGAAAAAGCCGATGAGCAGAATGTCCATTGTTGAAAAAATTGATTTCTTAACGAAGCTGCCGCATAATATGCCGCGGGCGCTTTGTCTGATAGAAGCCAACGGGAAAACTTACAGAGGCGTGATCGTCGGCAGAAAAAATGATGCCATCTATTTGAGGACGACGAGCAACGGTGCGCCTGCGGAGCTTGCCATTAGCGATATCACCTCGCTGCATCCGCTCGGTTTTTAACCATACAAAAAGCTGCCTGAATTCTTTAATCCGGCAGCTTATTTTTATGCTTTTCGATTAAGAATGTGTGCGGTTCAGCAGTCTCGGGTTCAGGCAATTGATGGCGCAGAAGCTGTGAAGATCGACTTCAATGCAATAGTGTGTTTTTTCTAAACGGAATACATCGCAGACAGAATCTTTATCTGTAAAATCAAGAATGTGCTTATGCTCGTCAAAAGCAATAAGCAGGCTTAATGTGGCACATCCGTCACAGACTCTTTCAACCCTGAAAAAAACGGTATTAAAGCACGGGCCGTTATCCAGCTCGCCGACATTTCCGAACGCGACAAACGGCGCTGATTTAGAAGTGAAAAGCACAAATGGCACTGTATCGCCTAATGAATAACCCGGCGATAAAAGGTTGGAATAGCATCCGGCCGGACATTCTTCCTCAACCGCATTTTGCAGGTCTTCAATATTTTCTACTGCTTCACGCACACAGTATGTTGTATTCTTGCTCATAATATCCCTCCTGACTTCACGTTTTAAATGGTACCGGATTAAACGATATCGGAGAGTCAGCCGCCCGGACGTCCGGGCGGGCTGATGATTGCATCTGTAATAGAAGGTTGGAAGGGGATTCTCCTTTAGAAAAGATGCGAATCAATGACTATCCGTGGTGCTTTTTCTCTTTGTGCGGCGCAGGCCGGTCGACAAGCTCCGGTGAAAGGCATTGAATGGCGCTGAAGCAGCTTAGATCAACTTCAATGCAAAAATCTGTTTTTTCTAAACCGAAGAAATCCGGATCACAAGGATGGCAGACGCTGAGGGTGTCGCCGTGCACATCTACGGGGCGCAGTATTGAAAGCGTCGCGCAGCAATCGCAAACTCTTTCTGCCCGGAAGAAAATAGACTCGAAGCACTGGCTGTCATCCGCAAATCCTCCGACGTTTCCGAATGTGGAGAACAAACCGCCTTTTTTATCAAACAGGAGAAACGGGATGGTATCTTTACCGGTAACCGTCGGGCTTAACAGATTGGAATAGCATCCAGTCGGGCATTGTTCTTCAACAGCCTCTTGCTCTGCTAAAATCTTCTCGACTGCATCGCATACACAATTTTCATCTCGGCCATGGTGTTTTCCGCAGCTCATGGATTTCAGCTCCTTCTTTTAGGGTATTTGACTTTTGTCTTTAACAACATATGTACGCGTGCTTCACTTGGTGTGGGTGAACGTCTATATATTCATCATATGCGGAGAAAATAAGAAAAAGCAGAGCGTTTTTAGCTCTGCTTTTCTTTTTAGAGGACGAGGGTGATGACTAAGACAGCAATCAGTAAATTTGTCGCTGTTGAGATCAGCACTGCGATATCGGCATCTACTGTTGTCACGTTTACGCCGCGGGAGTTTTCGATGAGCAGTTTTTGACGATTGATTTGTTTGTTAGCTGTTAGCTGCAATAAGTCTTGCGCGACCAATTCAGCGATGACTCCGTCAGCGATTGAAGTGAGAGTGGCCGTTACGACTGCTGCATTAATTGCTGTCATGACTGAAGCGACTGCTTGAACGTCTGTTGACGTCACGTTAATATCACAAGAGTCTCTGATAATAATCGCTTCTTCAGAAACTTGTTTGTTGATATTCGCCTGAGCCAGGTCTTGGTCAAGGAAGGCATTATCTTCGCCGAATCCGTTTCCGTTACAGCAAACATTACATCTTCTGCCTTCTTTTTCTTCTTTTTCTTCTCGCGGATGTTCGCATTCAGGATCAAGTGCAACCCAAGAGTATGGTCTGCTTTCCATATCTATTCCTCCTTTTCTTTTACTATTATTAAATGAGCCGGCCCCTTACTTTGACTCAGGCATATATCCTGATAAAAATCACTATTTTTTAGTTATTGACCGGGATTTTGGCGTCTTTGCCGGAGCTGTTCGATTAATTGTTCTCTGCGGGTTTGCGGATTTGTCTGCTGTTCTTGCGCTTTTTCCTGCTCTTTTTTCTGTTTCTGGCTTTCAAGAAAAGCTTCTGATTTCGCCTGCATGTCTTTGACTAATGCGATCAGCATTTCTTTTTCTTCATCAGGTATTTCCCGCATTTTATCCTTTGTCACGCCGTGTTTTTTGAAGACATTGCTGACAAGCACTTTTAAAAGCGGATCCACTTCTGGTAGATTTTCGAGTTCTTTTTTTAATTTTTCGTTATCTGCCATTTGTTCTCACCTCTATTTAAATATTTGAAAAGAAAGGTTAAAGGATGTCTAGTTCAGCAAAAAGTATGTTTAATAATTGAAATAAAATTTGTACAAAGGCCATAATATCGTCTGCTGTCAGTGTGATTTTAATATTGCGGCTGTTCAGGACTTGAATGACGGTCCTTTTTTTTATCTGGCAATCATCCAGGATCAGCAGTTCGGTTACCATTTGGTCGGCTGTGTCTTCATCTGCGATCACGAGCTGTGTCGCGAGGATAATCGCCGTAGTAACTGAGGCTTGTATAGAAAGAGCGGCCGTTATATGTGTTGTATCTATTGTGACATTTTCGCAATCAATCACTTCGATCGTCTGCTCGAATTCGTTGGATAATTGTTCGTATATTTGCGGTTGCAGTGTTTCGACTTTTTCTTCAAACGACATAACCTTCACTCCTTTCTCATTCATACTTTATATAATGCAAATGAAACGCTGAGCGGAATAAGAAAAACAACTAAACCGCACCTATTTTTTTACCGGACAAGGTGCGATTCATGAAGATCAGGGTTTTCGCATATGTATAAAGAGGTCATGTTTTAAAAAGGAGTGAACAGGTGGTTATCAATTGGCTTTCATTTATTCTGTTATCGTTTGCCGTTTTTCGGCTGGCAAGGCTTTTCGTATTTGACACCATTATGGCGCCGCTCCGGAGCCTTTTTCATGAGGAAAAAACAGAAACCGCACCCGACGGTACGACAGAAACCTACATTGTCATAAAAGGGAAAGGCATCAGGGCATTTATCGGTGAACTTCTCAGCTGCTACTGGTGTACGGGCGTATGGTGCGCCGCCTTTTTAATTGCGGCGCAGATTGTGATGCCGCAGGCTGCGCAATGGCTGATTTTACTTTTAGCCATAGCCGGCGCGGCAGGGATCATTGAAGCTGCGGTGTCACGTCTTCTTCAGGAATAAGGCGGTTCCATCAGCAACTTGCCGTCACTTTCTGCATAAAATGGCATATATGACATAAGGAAAGGAAGGATCACCATGAATCAATCAAGCAAACCTTCCCAAAACTCTCCATACAAATCAACTGAGTATCAGCCTTACGGAAAAAAAATTAAAAAGAAAGGCTGCGGCTGCGGCCAAAAGAAAAAACCGAAATAGCCGTTTTCTAAAAGAAACCGGAGATTCCGGTTTTTTTGTTTTTTGGCTGAACACCGGACCCTGTTCCGCATAGATCATAGGAGGGGGGATGTTATGAATATATTTGAATTGTTAATAAACGGAAGATACCGCCGGCACAATCAAAATCAGCGGGAACATAACAAACATATCTTTTCTATTGAAAAGCAGCTGTCTGAGTTTGATGAAGCGGGATTGCGCTTTGAGAAATGGATAGATGTGTTTGCCGCTGAAACCGAAGCAAAACTGAAGAAAAATGAGCATTCTCAATAAAATAAATGAAATCCGCACCGGCCCTATGCATTTATCCAAGCCAAACATGTCTGCTCACATAGAGTATAGAGAGTAAAGGAGGTGCTTAGATATGGGATTCGGATATGGCGGATTCGGTGGCGGCTATGGCGGTTACGGCGGCTGCGGCGGATACGGCGGTGGCTATGTCGGAGGCGGATACGGCTCAACATTTGTTCTTGTTGTCGTATTGTTCATCCTTCTGATCATTGTCGGTGCATCCTTTTTCGGCTAAACCTTAGCAAGACCCAGGATAAGCGCGGGATCGTTCAGTCCCGTGCTTGCCTGATGTATGAAGGAGCATGAAAACGGGTGTGCAGAATTTTTCCGTTGTCTTACGGGCACATGTTCCACGCTTTGTTCATACAATATCGTATTACTCCACAAAAAGGAGGCACAACATGGATAATCAATTTTTCAAAAATATTGAGAAGAAAACAGGCGTCAGCATGAAGGATGTTATGAATCTCGCCGGATCACTGCAAAATGCCAATTTCAAAGATGAAAACACGGTGAGAGGCGTCATTCAGAAGGTATCCCAGCTGGCTAACAAGCGTGTACCGAAAGAATTGGAAGACAAAATCGTTCAATCTATTACAAGCGGAAAAGAGAAACTTGATTTTGGCACCATTTCTAAAATGATGAACAATAAATAGGCGTCAGCCGGCCTTATTGAAAGGCCTTTTTATATGAGAAAAGCCCGGCAGTCATCTGCCGGGTTCTTTATATCTTGAGTGCGCTCCGTCTGTCCATCCGCAGAAGGGGCTCGAGAAACCTTGAACTGCGGGCTGTTTTTCCCCGCCTGTTCGCAGGACATGATACATATAAATGCTGCATGGCCCTTGTCATTGCGACGTACAGAAGCCGTCTTTCTTCCTCGAGCGGAGCGGGATCGCCCTGTCTCGCCGTCTCAAGCGCAAAGTCATGAGGGATCGAGCCGTCAGCCGCGCCTAAAATATAGACCGTATTGAATTCAAGACCTTTCGAGCGGTGAATGGTCAGCAGTTCGACGCCGTTTTCATTGGTTTTCAGATTCTCGGCGGCGCGCATATGATCGACATGCGCAAGAAAATCCGGAATGGTTTTGAATTTTTTGGCGGCCACTTTGACATCACGGAGATCATCAGAGCCTTTTTCCAGTTTATTCCCTTCGTTTCCCCGTTTTTTTAAATACTCGGAAAAGCCCATTTTGCTTTCTGCGAAGGTAATGGCTTCAACGGGTTTCATTGTCCGGATGCTTGCGAAAAACGGAACGATCTGCTTGATCTTCCCGATTTGAAACGGCTTCAGGTCAGGCAGTTTCGTCAGCGCCTTAATCATCGTGCAATCTTCTGTGATGGACAGCGCCTTTAAGGTTTGCAGGGCGGATTGCTTTAAAAATAAGGCGGGCAGCAGATCTTTCACTGCATCCGTATCATCCTCGTTCTGACTCGCATATAAGTAGGCGAGGATCTGCCGGACGATTCGGCGGCTGTAAAACGTCTGTACGCCGCGGTCGGCATGATAAGGAATCGATGATTGATGCAGTCTTTCATAAATGGCCCGTCCGGCGCTGTTCGTCCGGTAAAGAACGGCAAAATCGTCAGGGCTCGCGCCGTTTTGAATTTTCTCTTTCATATCGGAAACGATCATAGTCGCTTCTTCTTCCTCATCGTAAGGAAAAAACATCACGGGGGCATGAACACCGTCTTTGACGGCAGAAAGTGTTTTTTCATACCGTTTTTTATTTTTCTTTACGACGGCATGGGCACTCGAGACGATCGGATGCGGCGAGCGGTAATTTGCCGTTAAGTAAATGGTCTTTGCTGCCGGATAATCCTTCTGAAAATCGAGAATGAAAGACGGGCTGCTGCCGCGGAACGCATAAATGGATTGATCATCATCCCCCACGCCGCACAAGTTATTCTCAGGGCTTGCAATCAATTGCATTATTTTGTACTGTACAGGATTAATATCTTGAAACTCATCAATTAAAATATGAGAAAATCTGTTTTGATACTGTGCGAGAATATCAGGCCGGCTTTGAAACAGTTCATAACAGCCTTGAGCCATGTCATCAAAATCAAATTGCCGTTTTTCCCGCTTCTGCCGTTCGTAATGTTCGTAGAGCCTGTATACTTTTTTCTCCCAGTCATCCGCAAGCGGAATTGTCTCATGAGGGAGATACGTGTTTTTCCAGCAGCCGATCAGCTGAAGCGCTTGGTCGACGGGAAACTCTTTCTCATCCAAGTTTTCTTCATAGAGCGCCTTTTTCACATATTGCTCTCTTTGCCACTCCATTTTTAAGAGCTGGCTGCCGTTCCATTTTGAAGAATCATAATGATAGAGTATTTTATAGAAAAAGCTGTGGAATGTTCCGGTCACGAGGCGGGAGACTCTCCCGGCTGCCAGCCCGTACTCATTTGCCATCCGCTCTTTCATTTCGGCCACGGCTTTTGTCGTAAAGGTCACAAGCAGCATGTTCTCAGGTGAAATGCCGAGATGTTCAATCATATGGGCAGCGCGTGCCGTCAGCACCCTTGTTTTTCCGCTTCCAGCTCCGGCAAGCACGAGCAAAGGCCCGTCCGTTTCTGTGACGGCCCGCATTTGTTCACGGTTCAGTCCGATACCGGGAAACAGCGATGTATCAGCTGCCTCAGATGTCGGTGAAAACGGCTCGGGGGCAGGCACTTTTTTCGGGCTTTTCCATTCTGAGACGATCGGTTTCGAACTCTCGGAAATGGCTTTTCCTTTCGGCAGGCGGAACATGCCGGCTTCCTTATACTCTTCTTTTTCTTTCTCCGCTTTTGGCTCCTTCGCCTCGCATGCTTTTTCACAGGCGGTGAAATCTCCCTTTTGCCGGTGATAAAACGCCGGCTGCTCTAAAATGGAAAGCCGCATCAAGACAGGCTGGTCACAATGTGCGCAAAAAATATTCCCTTTTTGGGCTTCTTCAAAAAGGAATTGGTAATGTTCTCTAGAATATGTATGTAAATGTATCGTTCGGTTATTCAGTCGGGCGCATTTCAAAAAGGGGTCCTCCCATTAAAAGGTGTTCATCCATTTGATAGACAAAGAATATCATAACAAAAGAACCGCGTTTCAAAAAGTAAGATTAAGGGAAATGAAAAGCGAAGGGGAGGGGTACATATGATTTATGCAGGACGGATTCAAAACCAGCAATACACTCAATACGCAAACCGGTCAGCGGGTTATAAGCCTGATTACGCCGGCGTTACGAAAGCGGCCGCCCTCGCCAATGACAGGGTGTACAGAGAGGTGGAGCGCCGTCAGGAAAACACCGCAGCCGCAGCAAAGAAAGTCAATGAGGAAAAACGTAAGCGCTCTCTTTCCCGCCTCCCGCAAATCATGGGAAAAGGCCGATTGATTAATCAATGCGTGTAAAAAAGCCCGGAAATATCCGGGCTTTTTTCGAGTCGTATATATGAAAGAAGAAAGGAATGATTTAATTGAGAAGATTTACATTATTCATCGCAGGGCTGTTTCTATTGGGCCTCTTTACAGCCGGGATGAAACCGGCACACGCGGCAGAGGGCTCCGAATTAAAAGGTGTCACGCTCACACAGCTGGCGCCGCATGTCTGGATGCATACAAGCACAGGTATGGCAGACGGGAGACCCGTCCCTGCGAACGGATTGCTTCTTGATACTTCCAAAGGAATCGTGTTGATCGACACTCCGTGGAATGACAGTCTTACAGAGCAATTAATGACACAAATAAACCAGCAGTTTCCCGGCAAAAGGATGACCGATGCCATTGTGACACACGCCCATGATGATCGGATAGGCGGGCTGAACACCCTGTACAAATACGGTGTAAAGGTGCACAGCACGAAGCTGACAGCCGACTTCGCCCGAAAGCAGGGATATGCCCGGCCGCTCGGAGATTTAAAAAACGTGGCAAAGCTGCAATTTGGCGATATGGAAATGGAAACGTTTTATCCGGGAAAAGGGCATACGGAAGACAATATCACCGTCTGGCTGCCTCAGGATAAGCTCTTATTCGGCGGATGCTTAATCAAGTCTTTAGAAACAAAGGAAATCGTGCCTACTCCGGGTTTTTATCCGGATCAGTGGCCGCGCGCTGTTCAGAAAGTGATGAAAAGATACCAAGACATAAGCATTGTCGTCCCGGGGCATGGCAGCCCGGGGGATGGCCGTCTGCTGCCGCATACGATAAGCCTTCTGAAAGAAAAATAAATAAAGAAGACCGGCGCTCCCGTTACGGAGTGCCGGTTTTTTATCTCTTCCTGATTTTCATCAAACTAAGGAAAGCAAGCGCAAGCGCCAAAACGGCATATCCCCCTATCGGCCAAATATGCTGTTGGAATGAAGAATAATCTCCGGATATGACTTCCTGAGCCAGTTCGATCGAGTGAATAAACGGTAAGGCATAAGCTATATGTTTGAACGTCTCACCAAGCAGACTGACATCCATCCAAGCCCCGCCGAGAAATTGAACAAGGGTAATATAAATAGTACCGATACCTGAAATTTGTTTGTCCGTAAACACAGCTCCTAAACATAAACCGAAGAAAACGGACATCATCGCAATCGGCAGCAGCACGGCGATACCCGCGAGAAGATTGATCCATTCGGCGGATAAGCCGGCAGCAGCAGCTGCGATAAAACAAATGACGATTTGTAATATGGCTAAAGGCAGCATTGGCAAAGCATAACCGATGACATAATCGGCTGTTTTTAAAGGAGAAGCAAACAAACGGGTCAGAAGGGCGGTCTGTTTGTCTTTTGCGATCAGCAATGCAGAGAACATCGTGAGGAAAGCAAAACCGAAAACAATAAGTCCGGGTGCTAAATGCTGAACTTTAAAAGTGTCAAGCGGCGCATTTTTCTCAATCGTAGTAAACAGAAACAATAGAATAACAGGCAGAGCGATTCCAGGATGATAGATAGGGGATCACGAAAAATTTCTTTGCGGTTGCGTATGGCGAAATCAAGCATAAAGCCCCGCCTCCCCGTCACAAATCGCTAAAAAGGCATCTTCAAATGTGGCTGAATGAGTTTGCTTTTTCAGGTCCTCAGCCGTACCCAGTGCTTTTAATGTCCCATTTTCTAAAATGCAAATACGGTCTGCCAGGGCTTCAGCTTCTTCTAGATAGTGTGTCGTTAAAATGATCGTCATGTCTCCCTTTAATGACTCAAGATTTTTCCACAACTCGCGGCGTGAACGGACGTCCAGACCTAATGTCGGCTCATCTAAGAAATAAATATCCGGTTTTGTAATCATTCCCATTGCGATGCTGAGCCGGCGCTGCATTCCGCCTGATAACGTTTTTGTTTTTTCTCTTTCTTTTTCTTTTAATTGAAACAATTCGAGCATCTCATCCGTTCTTTTTTTTCCTTCTTTTTTCGGAATTCCGTAGACTCCGGCTATAAACTCTAAGTTTTCCCGTACGGTTAAATTAGGGGCGATGGCTGTTTCCTGCGGAGACATATTCATTTTCGGTTTTATTTTATCCAAATCAGTCAAAATGCTGTGACCAAGCACTGATGCATCACCTTCATCTGGAGAAAGGAGGCCGCAAAGCATCCGGATTAATGTCGTTTTTCCGGCTCCGTTCTCTCCGAGTAAAGCGAAAAATTCTCCTTTTTCAATTGAAAATTCAAGTCGGTCAACAGCGGCGGTTTCTTTATAATGTTTAGTTAATTGCTTCAGCTCAATCGCGTGCATTTACTCATCCTCGCCATCTGTATTGATTTGCTTTGCGTTTAAGATATCTTTTGCAAATTCGAAAAAGAGTTCTTGTTTAACAAGTGCGATGCCCTGCTGGTCATCCCCGAGCATAAGCAGTGAGTCCCCGGGCTTTATATCAAAAACGTCTCTTGCTTCTTTAGGAATGACAATCTGTCCTTTTGTGCCCACTTTCACAGTCCCGAATATATGCTTCCCTTTTGGTGCTGTCATGTTTAAACATCCCATATGAATTGTATTTTTTGTATGAATTGTAATACTTCGCATACTAAACATACAATTAAATTCCATAAAATTCAATAAAATTCTTGAAAAAGTATAATTTTCATAAAAAAACACTCCTGTCATATCAACAGGAGTGTTTTTGATTTTATAGTTTTTGTTTCTTTACCATTTCCAGATGGGGAATGCCCGCATCTAGAAATTCTTCGCCAGACGTGACTCGGTATCCTTGTTTTTCGTAAAACGGAACCGCCTGTGTCTGCGCATGTAAGATAAAGCTGTCGGCGCCCTTGGCTTCCGCCGCTTTTTCAAGCGCCCGCATAATGATGGCGCCTACACCGAGAGAGCGATGGCTTTTCATCACGCAGATGCGCTCTAATTTTCCATGACCGTCTTTCAAGCGCCATCTGCCGGCTCCGACCGGCTGGCCGCCGTCATATACGACAATATGCTCTGACGTGTCTTCGAATTGATCAATTTCTTCTTCTTCCGGAACGTGCTGCTCTTTAACAAAGACCTCTTTTCTGACGAAAAAAGCGTCGTTCAGCTGTTTTTCCGTTTTTGCAATGATGGCTTCCAAACAGTTATTCTCCCTTGCCTAATAAAAATGTTTCGTACACAGTCCATGAGCCGTTATCCAGCTGGTAGAGCAAGTGAAAACGGTCGATGACTTCTTCGTGGGAAATGTCCAGCATTTTCAGCTGCCCGAGTACGTCGGAATGTTCATCTGACGACAGCTTCTGGCCGACTGTGACATGCGGAACGAAGCTGTATTCCGGCTCTCCGGATAATGCTCCTGAGTAGCATTTCTCACTCAGCGTTTTTAATTCCTCCGTCGGCTCCGCTTTCATGTATATCACATTATTTACAGGAGAAAACGAGCTGTATTTTGTGATTTTCAGAACGAGCGGGTGCGACTCTTTCGCCGTCTGTCTCAGCTGTGATACGACCTGCTCGATTTCCTGTTCTGTCGCTTCAAACGGATCTCTTACCGTCAGGTGCGGCGGTATGAGCGCGTAGCTCGGGTCGTAGCGTTTCCGGTACGAATTTGCGAGATCCTGTAATTTTTTTGATGGAAATAAAACAATACCGTATTTCATGAAAGTTCCCTCCTTAAATGAATGGTTACAGCATTTTTTTCAGCGCCGGCGTTATGAGCGGCTGCCAGTAAGTCCACTTATGATCCCCGTCGAAGGTTTCATACGTGTATTCAGACTGTTTGCTTTCCAGCAGCTGTTTGAGCTCTTCGTTCGGCGCGGTGAAATCAAGAACCTGGCCGTCCGTTGTGTGAACGTCGGTTTCTTTTTCTCCGATTTGATGATAAACGGAAATCTGTTTGAGATCCTCCGACTCCCGGACGGCATCCAGGACGTGCCCGTCAACATACGGAGACTGCATGATGACGTTTCCGAACATGTTCGGATAGTCAATCGCCGTCATGAGCGAAACGGTTCCGCCGAGGGAATCCCCGATCATCGTGCGGCCGTATCCGACTTGATAAGTCGGGTATTCTTTGTCGATAAAAGGAACGAGCTCATTTGCGATAAACCGTTTATATGAGGCGAACTTAGAGCCTTCGGGATGGTATGTGTCTCTTCGCTCCCGCACATTTTTATAGGGGACGCCGATAATGATGCAGCGGTCAATTTCCCCCTTTGACATGAGCTCTTCCGCCTGCCGCCCGATTTTCCCTAATCTGAAGTAATCATGGCCGTCCTGGGCGATGACCGTATGATATTTATACAGGGGGGAGTAGGTGTTTGGCAGGTAGACCAGAACGGTCATTTCTTCTTCAAGCTCACGGGAGAAAAGTTTTTTCTCATGAATGATTCCGTTTTTCGGTGCCACTTCGCATTCCTCCAGGCCGCTTCTTGTCTTAATGGTTTTTCCCTATTGTACCATGAATTATTAGAAATTTCTTTCTTCAGATGCACTTCTTGAGAGAGTTCAGAAAATCAAAAAGTTGTTGAAATTCATTTTATAGTGAGTTAATATAGAACAATCAGAAAATACAAAACAATATTCTTATCACGAGAGGTGGAGGGACTGGCCCTTTGAAACCTCAGCAACCGGTTTGCTTTGCCGCAGGAAGGCAAAGTGCCAAGGTGCTAAATCCAGCAAGCGATTCACATGCTTGGAAGATAAGAGGAAGAGAAAAGCTCCTTCTTCTTATGAAGAGGGAGCTTTTTTATTTTTGAAAAAGGATGGTGCCTGCTGATGATGCAGCATGTTGAAACAAAATTAGCCCAAATCGGAAATAGAAGCGAAGAAGCAACGGGAACGGTCAGTCCGCCGATTTATCTGTCCACCGCTTACCGCCATAGAGGAATAGGAGAATCTACAGGCTTTGATTACGTGCGCACGAAAAACCCGACTCGCCAGCTCGTTGAAGACGCCATCGCCGTGTTGGAGAACGGTGCGAGAGGCTTTGCTTTCAGCTCGGGAATGGCAGCCATTCAAACCATTATGGCTTTATTTAAAAGCGGGGATGAATTGATTGTATCCTCCGATTTATACGGAGGCACTTACCGTTTGTTTGAAAATGAGTGGAGAAAATACGGGTTAAGCTTTATTTATGATGATTTCAGTGATGAAGACTGTTTACGCTCCAAAATAACGGAAAACACGAAAGCTGTATTTGTTGAAACGCCGACAAATCCGTTAATGCAGGAGGCGGACATAGAAAAAATCGCTCGGATTACGAAAGAAGCCGGCCTGCTTTTGATTGTGGATAATACGTTTTACACCCCGGTGCTCCAGCGTCCGCTTGAACTGGGAGCCGACATCGTCATTCACAGCGCCACAAAATATTTAGCCGGGCACAATGATCTCCTTGCCGGTCTGGCTGTCGTAAAGGATGAAGAGCTCGGCGACGTCATGTTTAATCACCAAAATGCGATCGGCGCCGTTCTCCCGCCGTTCGATTCGTGGCTTTTAATGAGAGGGATGAAAACACTCGGACTCAGGATGCGCCGTCATGAAGAAAACGCCCGTGAACTTGCGGAATTTTTAGAAAAAGAAGAGGAAATCGCCGATGTGTTATATCCCGGAAAAGGCGGAATGCTGTCTTTCCGGCTGCAAAAAGAGGAATGGGTCAATCCGTTTTTAAAGGCGCTGAAAACGATCTGTTTTGCAGAAAGTCTCGGAGGGGTGGAAAGCTTTATTACATACCCCGCGACACAGACGCACATGGACATTCCGGAAGATATCCGCATCGCAAACGGCGTCTGCAACCGTCTGCTGAGATTTTCAGTGGGAATTGAATATGCAGAAGATTTGAAGCGGGATGTAAAGCAGGCATTACAGCAAGTAAGAGAGGGGGCCGTGTCGCATGAGTAATCACAATTGGACGCTGGAAACCAAGCTTGTGCACAATCCATTTAAAACAGACGCAGCCACCGGAGCCGTCAGCGTGCCGATCCAGCATGCTTCCACATTCCATCAGTCATCATTTGAGGAGTTCGGGACATATGATTACAGCCGTTCCGGCACACCGACAAGAACAGCGCTTGAAGAAACAATTGCGGGTCTTGAAGGCGGAACGAGAGGTTTTGCTTTCAGCTCCGGAATGGCTGCGATTTCGACGGCATTTCTGCTCTTATCCCAAGGCGACCATGTGCTCGTCACGGAGGATGTTTACGGCGGAACATTCCGAATGGTGACTGAGGTGCTGTCCCGCTTCGGAATCGAACACACCTTTGTCGATATGACGGACACAGAAGCGGTCGCCTGCGCCATCCGGCCGAATACGAAAGCCATCTATATGGAAACACCGTCAAATCCGACGCTCGGCATAACGGATATTAAGGCCGTCGTCCAACTGGCAAAGGATCACGGCTGTCTGACATACCTTGACAATACATTTATGACGCCTGCGCTGCAGCGTCCGCTTGACCTCGGCGTAGACATCGTGCTTCACAGCGCGACGAAATTTTTAAGCGGGCACAGTGACGTCCTGTCAGGGCTTGCCGCCGTAAAGGATGAAGAGCTCGGCAATCAGCTGTATAAGCTGCAAAACTCGTTTGGAGCGGTGCTTGGCGTTCAGGACTGCTGGCTCGTATTGAGAGGATTAAAAACATTACAGGTAAGACTGGAAAAAGCGAGCCGGACGGCTGAACGGCTGGCTGCCTACTTTCACGGGCATCCCGCCGTCAAAAACGTTTACTATCCGGGGCTTGCCGGACACCCGGGAGCCGACACTCATAAACGGCAAGCGAGCGGAGCGGGCGCCGTTCTGTCCTTTGAACTGGAAAGCAAAGAAGCCGTCAAAAAGCTGGTCGAAAACGTATCGCTTCCTGTATTCGCCGTCAGCCTCGGCGCCGTCGAATCCATTCTCTCATACCCTGCTGCCATGTCGCATGCCGCCATGCCGAAAGCAGAGAGGGAGAAACGCGGCATCACAGACGGCCTCCTGCGCCTGAGCGTCGGAGTCGAAAACGCCGAAGATTTGGAACGCGATTTCGAGCAGGCGCTGAAAAAAATCGCCCCCGCCGGAGTGAGATCATAAACGAAAAGGGTGACGCCAAATTTGCGCGGCGCCCTTTTTTTATTTTTGATAAAAAAAGTGTTGACGAACGGATAACCAGGATATATAATTATAAATGTCAGAGAGACAACAACATACCCAGCAACACATACATATCATGATTCCGTAGCTCAGCTGGGAGAGCGCTACCTTGACAGGGTAGAGGTCGCTGGTTCGAGCCCAGTCGGAATCATAGCCGAAACCCTTGCGTAGCAAGGGTTTTTTACTTTGTTTATTTATTGATTTTGTCATCATTCATCGAATTGGGGACGAAATTATTTTTTTGAGCTGAATTTGAATAATTCGCTGTATAATGCAAGGTTCTTTGTCGCCAGCCTGATGTTGATGGGATCTCGGACTGAAGACAGTCTATCCTATTGAAAACATAGATAAAGTCCATCTCTTATGAGAAAGGCCTTAATATCTTGGTCTCTGGGAAATTTAAATACCGGCTCAATAAAGGTTAAGAACCAAATTTCACCGCGTAGAATAATGAATGTACTTAACCTTTAAATATCTCAGGAATTTTGTTTCTCCATATTAATAATAGCTCTTTAAATTGGTCTGTTTCTATTGAGTTTTTATAAGGGTCGTCGATCAAAAAAGGGTTTTCAACATCGGTAACATCTTTTTTTATCAATACACTTATCCCATTTAAATCAATTTCAAAATCCTCATGTATCCCATTTAAAACATTCTGAATGTATTCTATATACTCATCAGTTTGTTCTATTGTTGTAATATTTTCAATGAAGTCAGAGAAAAGACTGATTTCTTCTGGTAAAACTATTTTTATATCACCAAATGGATCTTTATCAAACTTGTATAAATATTTCATGTGCTCTGGTCACCTTTAAGATTATTTTTTATATAACGGATATGCTGTTGCTATTGTTCCGTCATTATTTAAATACATTTCAATTTTAATTCCTGTTGAAGTGATTCCTCTATACTTATTTGAACGTACTTGTTTTCTGGTATGATAAGCTTCGTCAATTGCTTTTAATACGTCAGCGCGGTTCCATTCTCTTGGAAAGAAACTTGAATCCGCTATTTTTTTTACAGACTCGACTTCAACTTTCGCCATATATACTCCATTTTTGTCAGGCTTCTTTTCTGTACCTGGTATAATCTTTCCGCCCATCATACTTTCATGGTGGTAGCCAACTGCTTTACCGCGTTTATTAATTTCTCCATGATAAATATGTTTCATTGTACCTGTGGTATACTTGCTATTTCCTGTACTAAAATTTGAAGTCACAGACTTGCTGAGCACACTCTCTTTTTGACCTTCAATAATATTTTTCAATAAAGGAGTATTCTTCACATTGTGAGTATTTTCAATATCCTGCGCTATTCCGGCAAGTGCGGGTTCATACTTATTTTTCGAATCTTAAAACCCCAGTATTGAAGTCTATATCCTTGAAACGTATACCTAAAATTTCACCTTGTCTAAGCCCGAAAGAAATCGCTAACCAAAATTCAGAGGAGCGGTTGCGGAATATGCCGGCGTAAACAATAATATATACAGTGTCGCTTTTAATAATCCATCTTTTATGCATATCATAAGGCGATTATTAATCCTGATGATATGGTGGATTCAGGGTGATTTTTAGAGTATGAGTGGCCAATACCTAATAACCATTTCTTCAATGTAATTCCTCCAAATTGTTTGTTCTGTCTCTATATCGGACAAACCTTCCTAATTATAAAAAAAAAACCAAATATTATAAATTGAAGTTTGCTCAACATGTTAATATCAAGGAAAAGTCTAATATGTTAAAATTTAACTGACCGTATAGTTGAAAGGAGAATGCAATTTTGCTTGGGATTAAAGTTAAAAAATCTGATGGAAAGTTAATTATCAATTGGCAACTATCTAAAATTGAAATTCCAATCAAAGAAATCAACGGTGTATTTCTGGATCCGAACTATGGAGGACAAGAGAAAAGTGCAGTAAGGATAGGGTTTCCTTATGGCTCTACGGATAGGATAGTAATTAAAACAGCAAAAAACACTTATATTTTGTTTACTTCTAATGCTGCTTCAATTATGAATAAAATTGTTACTGATTAACAAATTCGTATTCTCGGTGTTTTATTCTGAAAATATGGGGGCGATTTTATTGACTAACTTTGTCCATAAGACTATAAACGGTTTGAAAAGTCTTTTAGATGAAAAAGGAGCCATTAAATTGTTTTGTTCTGAAGGATATATTATAGAGGGCCTTGTGACTTTTTCTCCGACCAAAGCCTCTCTTAATGAAATCCAAAACTTTCAGTCGAATCATAAATTCACACTTCCTGAGGATTATCTGAAGTTTATTTCTCAGCATAATGGTGCGAAAATTTTCGAAATTCTTGCAGAGGGTGAGAATATTGGTGGAGGACTTCATCTATTCAGCCTTGAAGATATAGAAGAAGAACTAAAGTATGAGGATTTGTTTGAAGGTATCAATGGAATACCTATTGGCTATTTGTTGGAAGAATGTCATTTAATGATCGACAAGGATAGAGTGAATCATGGTGACCCTAACTATCTATTTATATTTGAAAGTGGTTCAGAATATAATCCATTAAATTTAAACTTTGAAATATTTTTAGACCGATATATTATGTCGAACGGGGATGCTTTTTGGGACTGGAAATACTATACAGCTAAAAATTATTACAGAACGAGATAAAACCATTTTCTGTTAATCAGTTAATAAGGCTATGGTGAAATTTAGATGAGAATAAGTGGAAAGGGGACGGAGATGAAAGTATTGGTTTATGGTGCTGGTGTTTTGGGAAGTTATCTTGCCCACTCATTATTACGAGGAGGAAACAATGTTTCCATTTTAGCTAGAGGGAGGCGGTATGAACAATTGAAAGAAGATGGAATTGTTATTCGACATCGTTTCCAACGAAAAAATACTGTCGATGCAGTAAATGTAATTGATAAACTACAACCTGAAGAACACTACGATCTCATATTTGTGGTGATGAAATACAATCAATTTTCATCGGTTCTCCCGATTCTAGCTGAAAATATAAGTAACAATATTGTGATTGTTGGGAATAACGCTGATGCTGCAAATATGCAAACATTCCTAAATAAAAATAGCAAAGTTAAAAAAAATATTGCGTTTGGTTTTCAAATTAGTGGGGGGAGGAGGGAAGAAAATGGTCGTGTTATTTTTATTCGGGGGGGAGGACAAATGGTAATCGGTAGCTTAGACGGTGACTTATCATTTAAATCTATATTAGAGAAGGCTTTTAAGGAAGCGAAACATAAACTAAGTTTTAATGAAAATATTGATGGTTGGCTTAAAAGTCACTTCATACCGATTATTGCTATGAACTCAATCCATTATATCAATAACTTTGACTTTAAAAAAATAGCGAAGGATAAGAATGCATTAATGCAGATGATTTCTGTAATGGATGAGGGGTTTATGGTTTTAGAAAAACTGGGATATCGAATTGACCCAGCATTTCAACTGAATATGGTTCGTAACCATCGAAATTTTGTCTACCACGGTTTGAGAATATTTCACAAACTTCAGATGGCTAAATTTTTTGAGTGCTCCTTTAGCGAGATTATAGCCTTATATGAAACATTTGATGAATTGAAAAAGGAAGCGAATATATCAACTCCAAATTTGGACGACCTTCAAAAACGATCAACTTCTAAGTATAGAGATGAGGTCAATCGTTAGTAATTCTCTTATAAAATGTATATCTACCAAATTACTCTTATAAATTCAATATAATATCACGATTGTGAAATAAAACGTAAACCCCCGTCCTGTTTTGGATGGGCAACGCTTCAAGCAATGAATCAGAAAGCAAAAGAAAAATTTAAGCATTTGAAAACGAATTAAACATAAACCTTGATGAGGTGTACAAAGATTTTGTAATAAGATATGGTGGAAGCACGATACAAGCTGACAATGTGTTATTCCCACTCTTAAAATCCTTTAGCCAGCAATAATCTTTTAAGACTGGGGTTGTTTTACGGATTTGGCGTGGATGATAAAGACTTTGATGTTAAATCAATGACAGTAGCTTATGAAGAACAAATGCCAGACTGGATTATTCCGATTGCTGATGCTGACGGAGGAGATCAAATTTGTCTGGGTGTGAAAGAAGAAGCAACAGGAAAGGTTTATTTTTTGGATCATGAAATGACAGATGGAGTGAAAGACACATTTTTGGTCGCTAATTCTTTTTCTGACTTCATGGTTTGATTATTGAAGAAGATGATGGGATATTTAGATGATGATTACTAAACAGTTAAACAAAAGTATTGCAAAGGTAAGCTCTCAGAAAGAGAGCTTTTTTCTTAAATAATTTTAAAAAGGGAGAGAGGCTATGGATTCGTACCAAATAAAGAAATTAAAACCCGAAGACTACAATAAGTGTGGCAATATTTGGGATGTGGAAAAGAAAAAGAAAATGGCTAAGATGTTTTACGACGAATTAGTAAGCGGAAACAGAATTACTTTTATTTATTCAGTGAATGACGAGTTTATAGGAGAAGGATCATTAGTTTTTCAAAAAAATGACCCAGATTATACTATTCCAGATAAACGCATTTATCTATCTCGTATGATTGTTAAAGAAGGATATCGAAATCGTGGGATAGGCGGTATTATTGTTGATTATTTGATTGATTATGCAAAACACCTTGGATATGAGGAAATAACACTCGGTGTAGATACAGATAACTTAAACGCAAGACATCTATATGAAAAGAAGGGCTTTACAACCGTTTTATTTCTTGGCGAAGACGAATATGGTGAATATGTAAAACTCCTAAAAAAATTAAAATAGAATTCCCGTGAATGTATGAGAGGTTACTCTCGCAAACGGTGATTGACGGTAAACTTATGCTAATCTATTTAGATCGTTTTTAAGATACGGATTAGCATTTATCCTCTCAAAACCAACCCGTAATGAATAAGATACTGTTGGTAAGGAATTATTTTTCCATTTATTGTATTTTGTGGTAATCTTGAAATGAAAAGGAGGAGACAATGAAAAAGAAATTAATTGGAGTCTTGGTTATTGTTTGTTCTGTGATCATGTATAGCATAGTTTCACATCCTCTTAAAAATCAAAGATCCACTGAGGAAGTATTAGAAAGTGCATGGGATGAATTTGGCTTATTTAGCTTTGGAATTGGAGAAACAGACCCAGTCATATCAATTGGGATGGATAAAACAAAAAGTGAAGAAGAATTACGGCGCTATTTAAACGACAACTTATCCGATGAAGATAAAGAAAAATATGAAGTTAAGATTATTAAAGAGGATATTAATGTTTTAGAAAGACAACATGAAAAGTATTTGGAAAGTAATAAAGCACATTGATACATTAAAGATACTTATCGAGTCCAAATAAAATAATAGTTTTATCCATAAAACAAAAGTTTTGCAAATTATTTCAATGGTTTCGCTTAATGTGTTATAATCAGAACTGTAAGACATTTGATTGGTTGCGTATTTCTTTCTTAAAAAATGCATAAAATAAAAGAAGACCAGGGGTGCGCCAACACCCACAGGTCATTGTTTGTACTAAAGCTGCCCACAAAAGGGCTTGCTCAGATCTACCGAATAGACCATCCCTTAAACTTTTCCAGGGCTCAAGGGAGGTCTATTTTTTTATATAGGTCAACAATGCAATTATAAATGACCCAAATCCAAGCATGAGTACTAATACTTGAAAAGTTGACATTGGCCTCACCTCCTCTGTTTGAGACATGGAGGTGAGCAAGACTCCCTTGAGTGAGCATGCTTTAATGTACAGGAAATATTATACTATACATAAAATGCCCTTGTCGTTAAAAATTCACAATAAATTGACAATAAAAAAAGAACCTGCATTTTGCAAGTTCTTTTTTTATGTTAATGGTCATTTTAAGAGACTTAATTTTTAAGATGGTTTAAACTCAAAGAGAGATTTAATTACATACTTAATTAAACACATATTTTGCCTCTCATGTTACAATTTAAAATATGAAAGTCAATTGTAGAGATAGAACTAAGGTCAGTTAAAGATACCATGTAATTAATTTTCATCTCGACTGGCATTTGCAACTTGCTAATTTAATAATCTAAAAATTGCATAGAAAGGAAATATTTTTTTGGGGAAATTCAAACAAAAAATTATGAACTGGTTACAGAAACTTCAGATTAAATTAGATGAATCCAATGTTAAGGCAGAGAGTCTCTTTGAAGATCTTACTCCTAGCAATGATGTTGATACTGATGGGAAATATTCAGAAGCACTAAGTTGGGGGTTAAAAAATAAAAAAGTGAAAAATATCGCACTGACTGGCCCTTATGGATCTGGAAAAAGTAGCATATTAAATACCTATCAGGAACAACATAGTAAGGAATATAGTTTCTTAAATATATCCTTAGCTACATTCCACACAGATAACAATGATGTGGAAAATAAATTAGAGAAAAGCATCCTGCAACAAATGATATACCGGGTACAAGACCGAACCCTTCCTTTCTCAAGGTTTAAAAGAATTAAGCATATAAGAACGAAGAGTATAATCCTAAAATTGATTTCCTTTTTTACATTCATTATAGTTGGTACATACCTTATTAATCCTGATGTACTTAAAGACATATATGCTGAGACATTAATTTCAAGGAGTCTTGGTGGTGGAGATCGGCAACAAATAATACTAACTACATTATTAACACTTTTTTTTATAATATATCCTTTATTTGTATGTAAAAGAATTTATCATTTTGTTCACGCTAACTTAAAACTAAATAAGGTGACAATTGCTAACGCAACGTTAGAAAAGAATTCAGGAGAAGAGAGCTCCTCAATATTTGATAAATATTTAGATGAAATATTGTATTTTTTTGAAGCCTCCAAATATAATGTTGTAATTTTTGAAGATTTAGATCGCTTTGATATTATCGATATTTTTGAAAAACTGAGGGAATTGAATGAACTTATAAATAATTCAGAACAAATAGATAGACGTGTGGTTTTTATATATGCGATAAAAGATGATATTTTTGGAGATGTAGATTCAGATAAGTTAACTAAAGACCGTACGAAATTTTTTGATTTTATAATCCCAGTAATACCTATTATTAATGCATCTAATTCAGGAGATTTGCTTAAAAAGAAAATAAAATATTCACCTTACTCGGAATTGGTAAACGATTATTTTCTAGAAGATGTAACAATTTACATTGATGACATGAGAGTATTAAAGAATATTTTTAATGAATTTGTAATATACCAACAAAAATTAAGTGCTATTGATCTTGATGCTAACAAATTGTTGGCAATGATAATCTACAAGAATATTTATCCCGTGGATTTTTCTAAATTACAATATAATAAAGGGTTGGTATATGAACTCTTTCAAAAAAACAACGCATAATTAAGGAACAAATTAACTTAATTGATGCAAAAATACAACAAATAGAGATGACAATAGCGAGTGCAGAAGTTGAACCATTAAAATCAATTGCTGAATTAAATTTTATATACTTGGGCGAATTAGGGATATCAAATTTGAATTCACCTAATAGTTATTATATTCAGATAGATGGCGAGCGATTTAGAAGCAACACAGCTAATACAGATCAATTTTTTGAAAAGTTGAAAAATGCCGATACTGTCCATTGTTATTTAAGAGACAAGAATGGTACAGCGACAATTAAAGATATTGCAACCGTTTTCAATAGGAAACCAAACTATTTTGAAAGAGAAGAAGCCGTTAGAGTTATAGAGCAAAATAAAATCCAAGAGCTAAAAAAAGAACTATCACAATTAAAAAAAGAAAAACAAGAAATAAGTGTACAATCTTTACAAACACTAATTGCTAAAAGCGAATCGAAAACCGTTTTTTCGGATGAAATCTACGAGAAAAAGTTACTTGTTTACTTGTTGCGCCATGGATATATTGATGAATTGTATAACCATTATATTACTTATTTTTATCCGGAAAATTTGAGCCTATCCGATATTCAATTTGTATTTAGTATTAAAAACCATGAATCACTACCTTTTGAATATCCATTAGAGAATAAAACTAAAATTATGAAGAAGCTTGCTGGTGATGAATTTAAGCAAGTAGAGGTACTCAACTATGATCTTTTGAATTATATAATGGAACATCCTGATTATCAAAGTTGTTATGACCATATAATTGAACAATTGGTAAATGGAAGAGGAGCATCTCTTACCTTCATAGATGGTTTTAAAGAAAGAGCGACAATAAAAGCTACATTTATTCAATCGATATCTAATAAGTGGGATGATTTTTGGAATTATATTGAACATAAATCCGATTATACAGAACAGAAAAAAAATGAATACTTGGCAGATATACTCGCATATGTTGATACTGATGATATTATCCGAATGGATAAAGAGTCAGCTATATCTTGTAAATTATCAAAGCACTCCGATTTTCTTGCGCTAGTACCTGAAGAAAGGAAAACGAAAGAACTACTTATAAAACTTTCAGTTAAATTTAAACGTTTGGAGCATATACTAAACTCAGAAACAATATACGACTTTGTTGTTCAACATAATCTGTACGAAATCAATACCAATAATTTATCGGTTATTTTAAATAATACTCCCAGTGTAACGTATGCTGCAGTTAAAAATTCTGGTCAACAGGCTGTCATTGATTACGTAAATGAAAATATTGCAGTATTTGTTAAAAAAGTTCTACTTACTGAGGAAACTGAGGAACCAGAGGAAAGTGTACTGGAACTATTAAATTGGGAAGGGCTAGATGTGGAAGTTAAACATTCAATTATCATGAAAAAAAGTTTTACCATCTCGAATATCGGTGAATTACCTAAAGAATTGTGGCCTATAGTGATTCAAGAAAATAAAATGATTGCAGACTGGTCAAATGTTATTACATCTTATATCGAGTACAACAAAACAATTCCGAACTTCCTGACAGATTTCCTAAATGATCCAGATAATTGGCGTGTGCTTTCTGAGAGTAATATAGAGGCACTTAATGATAGATTTGACGAAGTGATTTTAGAAGATATTTCAGAAGAAATCGTTAATAGTAGAGATATAACAGACAAAACATTCGAGATGTTGATTCCTAGCATCCACTCTTGGGATCACTTTCCGTTCGGAAATGTCACTGAAACAAGAGCAAAATTAATGATTGAGAATGATTTGTTATCTCTAACATTCGAAAATTTTAAAGAGTTAAAATTAAATTTCGATGCACTTCATACTCGACTTGTTGTAAGAAATTCTGATGAGTTTATTAAAAAACAAGGAGATTTTCCGCTTGATGCAAATGATGTAAAGCAACTCATAGATAGCAAAGACTTTTCTCAATTTAACAAAGAATACTTTGTACAGCAGTTAAAATCTAACTTTATGACAGATGGAAATAAAGACATCCTTGAAGATACAATTTATTTCATTAATGAGCATAACCTGAAAATAACCAATGATCTACTTGACTTTTTACTTGAATCACCCGCAACAATGGATACTAGGTTATCATTGCTAACGGGACAAATAAAGTATATCGATAATGATTTAATTACTGAATATTTAACTAAAATGGGGAAACCTTACTCCGAAATAGTTGAAAAAGGTAGGCGAATAAAGATCTTAAATAATAGAACTAATAAAGCGTTGGCAACTGCATTAAAGTCGAAAAACTATGTATCCTCTGTTAAAGAAGAAAGCGGAAAGAAATTACGCGTGAATACTAAAAAAAAATAAAGAATAATTAATGTTCATTAGGAGTAATCTATATATCCATCGAAGCATTTTTAAAAATTACCCTATAATTTAATACATTATAGGGTAGCTTTGAAATAGGAGCGAATTAACGTCCAGTTTAATTGCTGGGCGTTTTCACTTATCAAATTTGTTTTTTTGAAAATATTTTCGATGATCTTCTCTGAACAAATGATCCTCCTCATCTGTGAATATATAAATCTTATATTTTTCCTTTGCTTCTCTAGACAGATTTTCTTTTAAATATTCATGGAGCTTTGCTTCATTCACCTTCATATTCTCTTTGTACGAAAAGAAATTCTCCTATGTAATATTACATATATCATTGAACTTTATACTTTATTTCCAACAACTACATCGAACTATTGTTCTTATTTATATTGAATAAAGAACGTTTGTTCTGTTAATGTTAGATCGATAAAGGAGTGATTCAAAATGCTTAGAGATCGAGGAACAATCAATTGGACTTCCATGATGCTTCCAGAATATTTAACGCAACTAAAACATGACTTGTTGGATGTTTCGAAAATGGAGCCATCTTTAGATGAACAACAAATTGAGGAGATTGACATCTTGGTTTCTGAAGCAATGGCACTGAATAAAGAACTAAAGTTTAAGCTCTTTAAAGAAGGGGTTGCTGAGGATTTAATCGGTACAGTTCAATATCTCAATTACGAACAACACAAATTACACATAAAAGATCATCACGATCAAATCGTATACATCACCATGAATGACATCATAGGAGTTGCTTACAATGATTGATTACTCACAGTTTCCACGTAAAAATATACTTTGTGTAGATATGAAATCCTTTTATGCTTCGGTTTCAGCTGTAACAATGGGATTGAATCCAATGACATGTTATCTCGCTGTAGTCGGAAACACGGATAGACAGGGAAGTGTTGTCTTAGCAGCGTCTCCTGCACTTAAAAAAGATTATGGAATCAAGACTGGCTCCCGGTTATTTGAGATTCCAGATGATCCAAGAATTCACATAGTAAATCCGCAAATGAAACTTTTCATCAGAGTTTCAACTGATGTTGGTTGGAGTAGGGGTAGGAATCGTGACAGATTTCCAGTTAGAATTTTAGAAGCGTCTTGCACAAATCGAACCCAATCTGATGGATTGTTAGTGAAGTATCTATGACAATCTTTCCACCCAACAACCTGATGGTGAGTCCAAAGGTTTTCGTGTGTCAGGCCGTATTTTTTCAAGAGGGAGCAAGCTAGCTCTAATGTTTTTTCATATGTTGCGCCTGAGGCTTACCTGTCATATCGTTTTGGCCCATTTCAATCCCGATAGTACAGTTATTCGAATACGAGCTAAGATTTCGTAGCGCACTTTGAGAATAAACATTTGAACCAACATGATAAGCCATTTCATTGTTTGGCGCAGAATTTAAATGTTGAATTAAAGAATGTTATTAAGATATTTAGTTAGTCAGAAGGGAGAAGACAAGTGAATCCATTTACTTCAAGATCAGAGCAGAAGGAATACGAGTAAGCCTATTACGGGGGCTATTGTAATAAGGTCAGAATCCTTGGTTTAAATCCAATTCCATTTCACTTGTTTCAGGACATTTTGAAAAAATGCAACGATTTCACCAAAACAAAGAAGGAAAGAATGAGATTTTTAATTAAGGCAACAGAATCACAATAAAAGGATTTTTTTATTCAGAGAGGACTGGGCAAAATAATCAATAATAAAACGCTATAGTAAGTTCATATTTTAATATTACTCGAAGAAGTGGTTTTTGAAGTTAAAAAAGGGAGCTAGAAGCCCCCAATTGCAATCTTTATAATCGTACACCTTCGTAATGACCAATCCAATGGCCTTCCGAGACTTTTGTAATACCTTTTAAATACCAGCGGATTCCGTCTCGATCAAATGTGTTGGCAAAAATACCTGTAGTGCTAGGTAGATCCCAAGTGATAGCTTGAGCTTTAAAATCATCACTTGCAACATTTGCTATTTCTTGATCCGTGCTTGCGCTTGCAGCGAACGCAGGAGATCCTGAAACAAGTAAACCAACCGATAATGCAACACCTGTTAATACTTTTTTGTAACTCATGTAAATCCCCCATTTCATATATTTTTTCTTGCAATTCCATTATATGGTTTAAGTTATTAGAGAAATAGCGAAGTTATTACCATATATATGGAATTTTTGTGTCAACTAATGTCATTTGAATGCGAATATTAAGATGTTTTAAGAATTATTACTTTTGAAATTTGTAAGGGGAGTTATGGTAGTTGCAATATATAATAAGAATCTATAGAAATTTTTGATTTTCACTTTAGATCACATGGTAAACAGATAGAGGAAATGCTTTGCCTTAAAGACAATCTTCTTATTTCAGCTGAGCAATTATAGTGAATTTATTGAGAATTGAAAGAAGGCGAAATCAAAAAGGTTGTGATAGACCCGGAAACTGTACTAGAGATGGATTAGAGTGTGGCTGAAGATGGAATAAATATAAACAAATAGAGAATAAAAATACAATAAATGGAGGTTATTTAGATGATTAAGACAAATCTACTTAGCAACCACGTTGATGAGGTTATTGGTGAATATTACGCTGCCAAAGGATATTCAGTTCATAGCGTTGACCGCCAGGCAAATGGACAACTGATTGTTGTTACGGAACGAGTAGCAAAAGAGCAGGAACCGGTAAAAGTTGATATCGCATTTGAACATAAAAGATCGCATAGAAAGAAGCATTTAGCATAAAAAAGCCAAAGAGTTATAACCCTTTACCATTAGGTGATTTCCTTAACCGATTCGCAATGTACTTCATTACGTTTACTGCAATCGTTACCAATGCAATAATTAATGCTATTTCAAATAAGAGGATATATCTAAAATTCACATTAAGCTTTTCAAAGTAATCGCTGGTAAAAGAGAGAAGTTGATAAATTCCTAGCATAAAAAGAATAAAGGTAACTCCTAAAATTACAAGTGACTTTTTAGAATAATCTTTAGCATGTTCAAAGTTATAAATCATTATTGATACAAATAACAAAGCCGTAGCAATCTTGTGGGATAGCGATTCATCAGCCGAAAATGATTGCACTGCTAGGCTAATGATTAATCCAGTAATTCCGATTGTTTTATTCAAGGCAACACCCACTCGTATGTAAGTTAGGTACGAGTTTACCAATTAAAGGGGATTTTCTCAAGATGAAACACATTAAAATTAAATTAAAATCGTGATTTTAAATAGATGAATAGGAGGAACGAATGAATTAAGATATTCAGTTTTTAAAAGAACTTCAGCAAGAGTTGAAAACACAAAATACTGACTCTTAAGCTGCACCGCGGTTTTGGTTTGTAGGGGATTATAAATGGATCCGGATTTCAGAGGATGATGCGGAACGTTATTCTGTTTACATTCCTGAAGATTGAGAATCGTATGAACTGGAAAGTTTTCTAACTCCCTATAGATGGGAGGATTATTACATACTGTTTATTATGCTGTAAACCAATGCAACAACAAACAATGGATAAGAGATAATGGCAATTAATTTTGAGGATTTACTCTTATTTTTTTCAAATGTGTATATTAGTGCAAATCCTAAAAAGAATATCGTGACAAACCAAGAGGAATAGGCCGGGAACAATGCTATAAGTAAGACAATAAGAGTGGATAACGCGAAAGAAGAGTTTAGCGTTATTTTCTGATTATTTTCCAAATAAACCACCTCCTAACACGTATTCCCCCATATAAAAACACTTAAACATTATACTTAAGGGAGCATGATTTAATGATTAACATTTTAAATAAAGAGCAAGATGAGGCAATCCGGTATTTTAAAAACAAATTGAATATATTTTGATGTATACCTGCTCACCGTTTGCATTTTTTTGAACACTCAGATTACTTTTCCATCATGCAACATCAATAATCGGTCCGTCTACATAATGATTTGGTGTTAAAGTTAAGGTTTTATTGTTCTCAGAAGATCTGAAACTTCTAACAACATGGGCATAGGTAATGTCAAACAAGGTGATAGTACGCCTCTGGCACCCGGCGGTGGATTAGCTGCTCATGAAGCAAAAGACGGGCATCTAATTGATAGACATATCGGTAAGACTGATGAAGAGTTATTACAGAGGGTACAGATAAAACAAGAAGATACGTGCCTTGTGTCAGACGGTTCCTAATTAGTTCTTCAGATTATATTTATGGATCGAAAACAAAGCGAAACTTGAAGCGGTATTGAAGTAATAAAAAGATCCCTTAAATTTCAAGGAACCTAAAGTTTCAATCATCACTCTTATACCTTTGTGGGATCTTGTCTCTCCAGACGAGCATAAGTTCTTTGAATTTTTCTGTTTCCATGGAGCTTTTATCGTTTTCACTTTCTGAATAAAGGTGTTCTATGACTGTTTGATCTTCTTTTATATATGCTATGGGGTGGTGTTTAATTGAATCTTATATTCTTCAATAGAACCATCCAATACTTCTTAAATCAATTTCAAGTATTCATTGGCTACAATGTCTTCAATGAAATCAGAAGGTGGAAATGTCCCATAAAAACGGAAAATTCCGTTTGGAAAGTTTCAGGTTTATAAATAGGTTGGTAGCAGAACTAATACTTTACAAAGTGAAGAACATTATTTATAAACAAGTTTAAAAATTAACCGATAATAGTATTGTTCTTTTCTAGATTAACTTTTTGGAGAGTGATTTCTTTGAATAAAAACCTAATTATAGTTTTATTTCTCATTTTTTCAAGCCTGTTACTCACTACTACTGTACCAGTGAAAGCTCAAGATGCAGATCAAACTGGAGTGAAAACTTGGGAAGATAAAGAAGATTTACCGAAAGGACTATCTCTTTTTAGTACAGCGGTTATTGACGGTAAAATCTATGTAATTGGTGGTAATAATAACGGCAAAGTTCAAAACCAAATTTATGTATATGATCCTAAACAAAATAAATGGATTGAAAAAGTTTCTATGAATGAAGGGAGAGAAGGTGCTGCTATTGCAGTTATTGAACATAAAATCTATGTAATCGGAGGTTATGGCGAGGATAATTCTGGTTCGAAGACCTATTTAAAAACTGTTGAAATATATGACATTAACACAGATTCATGGACAAAAGGTGTAGAAATACCTAAACCTCTAACGGGATCATCTGCAACAGTTATAGGGAAGGATATTTATTTAATAGGTGGATTTAATCCTAGTGAAGGTCCAACTTCCAATACTTATATTTACAATACTGAGACTAAAACCTGGTCTGAAAAAAGTTCCCTGCCGATTCCATTAAGAGCTTTAAGCACAGCAACAGTAAAAGAAAAAATCTATGCCATTGGTGGCGAAAATAAAAGTGGTTTGAGTAATAGCATTTTTGAGTATGATCCCAAAACTGATAATTGGACCTTTAAATACTCTTTGATGAATAAATTAAGCTATATAGCTTCTACGGTATACAATAATAAAATATATTTAATGGGAGGATCAGATTCAAGTAAAAAAGCATCAAATGGTTCAGTAATTTATGACCCGATTGCAAATACAGTTAACAATTTTCAAAATCTAACCAGTTCTCGAATAGCTGCAGGTGCGGCAACTATTAATAATAATATTTTTATTATCGGGGGAACTAATAAAGGTGGCTCTATTGGTGTAGATACTTCAGGTATGATGAAAACAGTACAGGTGTATTCAGAGAAAAACCCAGATGATAACTTGGGAGATCCGAGTTCTGGTGGCAATATTCCTGAGGAAGGGCACGATGATCGAGCTATCCTTACTATAACAATGACAACAGGACTTGAAAAAGAATTTGATCTTTCGATGAAAGAGGTAAATGATTTCATTAACTGGTACGATCAAAAAGATTCAGGAACAGGCCCTTCGAGATACGAGATTGACAAGCACGGTAATAACATTGGACCGTTTGAGAGCAGAAAAGATCATGTTATCTTTAAGAATATCCTTACTTTTGAAATAAATGAGTACTCAACAAATAAAAGCAGTAATCAAAGTGACAAAACCTCTTAACAAAAAACAGATTTCGGTTAAATGATTCCAGTCCACGTATAGATAAAGCCCTTCTCTTATGAGAGGGGCTTTCTTTTACCTAGAGAGTTTCTTTTATTTGAGTTATTACTTTTTCTAACCATTGTATGGGGGTTAATTCAATCGCTGGAAAATAAATCTCCGAGTTTGATTTTATAAAGCTTTCTTTTTCTTGTTCAGATATGTCACTATTTAAAAATGCTTCACAAAATTTTATTGTGAAAACTAGGCATTCTTTGCTGGATTCAGTTATGAAGTTTTCAAGGGCTTGTTTTGGTGAACCCATGTCCTGGTGAAATGTTCCGTCTGGGAAATCACTTAATTCTTCCAAACTATCATAATTATCGTAAATAGTGAATTAGAACTCCTTTATTTTATAGGATAACCAGTTAAAATAAACTCCCCATTTATACTTTTTTTCAACACTATTTTTGCGTTGGTGACATCCTCAGCAACATTTGACCCTTGTTCTACGTTTCTTCCGAGAATTTCTCCCTTCCCTTTATATCCCAAAGGGAGGGTGGGTTAATAGCTTATCGCAAGCATTGATCACCGGACATTCTACCGAAGTCAAAGGATCGCATAGCGTCTTTATGATTTAAGAAAACTGTTCTTCGTTGATGATTCACGAGGGCTGACGTTTACCCATATGAATTAGCGGCTTTTCGCATGGAGGTAACATGTGGAAACTGGTCAACAGCTTTAGAAACTTCATCATAACAGGGAATGCGGCGAGCTGAGGGATTATAAAGAAATATGGGCTTACAGCTATGAAGGATGTATGAAAATCCGTTAGAAGGAGGAAATCAGTTTCATTGAAAGCGTTGATTACGCATACAGCTTTGATGAATGGGCGAAGCAGTTCCGTATATCCAATACGGAAAAATGACAAAACGCAGTGTGACGGTTCGAATGCGGGAGTATGGAACTTCCCATTCATCCGGAGTTATGTCAGAGGGACAAAAAGACATTTTTTAAGGAGGAAGCGGCATGATTGAATTTACACGGCCATCACCTATGAAGAAAACATGCGCGATGCATCCGGAAAAGGAATCTGTCAGATCAGTTTCGTTTACTGATTTTAACGGCAATTCTGTAACAGTAACCCTTTGTCAAATGTGTCTGGCTGAATTAAAAATGAAAGCCGCAACTGAATACAGGAGCATGACGGAGGAGCAGGCCAAACTGAATCGTTTCAAGATTGGTGATTATGTGTATTTAGAGCATTTGGGAGTAGTCGGTGAGATAAAAAACATGGAAGGCGCTCAAGTGGCAAACAGGACAGACGCAGACGGAGTCCGGAAGGCTACCCCTAAGGAAATCGCAGAATACAAAAAGCAGGAGGAGCAATAGGGAAAGGACACAGCTTTCTTTCCTTTCCCTATTATTGGATTATGGTAAATCTGTAATTGTAGCTGTTGTGGATGCATTTGAAGGAGGATAGGGTCCAAGAACTGCTTTCATGCCATACACACATCGATATACGTTGAAAAGAAAAGGGACATTCATGAAAAAATTATTCTTCTGTTCTGCACCCATCCAAGAGTGAATTCAATATCACTATCATGCTACTGGATAAACTTTTTATCGTTTATCTGTTCAGCCGTTAGATTGACTTCAACTGTATTTTATTAGTAGTCACTGCAAAAGCATCGCCTGTTGAAACACTTCATCGCAGCATAACCACTGTACCCCTTACCAGAGGCTGCAGATACAGTTAGTTGGTTTGAGTCAGTAATAGGGGTTTTAATTTCGTCTATAAACTCTTTCAAATTTACAGCTTCATTATTATCTGGGCTTTCCTATCAGAGTATTATCAATGATCTATTTTTAAAGTGCGGACCTTGACCACCTTCGTAGGGGCAGGACGCATTTCTACTCGATTGATTGACTCTGATTGTTTTAACGTGAGGACGTTTTAAATTAACCTTTTCAGCTGATTTCCTAACTGTCACGGAAAACATTCTCCAGGAAATATATTGACTGTTTTCCTGTTTGTGATGTTAATTAGAAGGGGTATACAAAATCATTGAAGTAGGAGGTCTGATGAATGTGAAAAGGAAAGCGACATTAAAATTTGGAATATGTATTGGGCTTTTATGTGTCAGTTTTACCGGTTTCAATTCTTTATTCGGCTCAACGCATGCTGAAGCAAAATCCATAGAAAACACAAAAATGACAAGCTGTATAACGAATCAAAAATTTGTTCAGCTTGAGAAAAAATTTGATGCCAGGCTTGGAGTTTATGCGATTGATACGGGGTCAAACAAGACAATCGCCTACCGGCCAAATGAACGATTCGCTTACGCATCAACCTATAAAGTCCTGGCCGCAGCGGCTGTCCTGAAGCAAAAACCGATTGAAAAACTTAATGACGTCATCCGATACACCAAAGAAGATCTTGTTACATATTCTCCGATCACAGAAAAACACCTGGATACAGGCATGAGCCTGAAAGAAATCTCAGAAGCCGCTATCCGTTACAGCGATAATACCGCCGGGAACATATTGCTGCAGCAGCTTGGCGGTCCTAAAGGTTTCGAAAAATCACTGAAACAGATCGGGGATCATGTAACGAAAGCTGATCGATTCGAGACGGATCTGAACTCTGCAATCCCTGGGGATATTCGTGACACAAGCACCGCAAAAGCGCTGGCAACCGACCTTAAAGCTTTCACTTTGGGTAACACTCTCACGACTGACAAGCGGACGATCTTAACTGATTGGATGCGGGGCAACGCTACCGGAGACGAACTGATTCGGGCAGGCGCTCCTGCGGGATGGGAAGTCGGCGATAAATCCGGAGCCGGAAGTTACGGAACACGAAACGACATTGCTATTGTTTGGCCGCCTGACAGAGCTCCTATTGTTTTGGCCATCCTGTCAAAACGGTTTACGAAAGATGCCGAGTATGATAATGCTCTTATCGCCGAGGCTGCAAAAGTCGCCCTTGATGACCTCAAATAAACTTTTTACACACGGCCGTTCATTTTTTATGAACGGTTTTTTATATGTTGAGAATGCGGTATGCCGGTTTCGATGTTATAATGAAAAACCATAAAATGATGGGAAGAGGGGGAATTTCAATGCATTACATAACGGCATGCTTAAAAATCATCAGCGATAAAGACCTTAATGAAATAATGAAGGAATTTAAAAAACTTGAGGAAGAAACGAACAAAGAAGAAGGCTGTATTCAATTCCATGCTTATCCGCTCGAACCATCAGAACGCAAAATCATGCTTTGGGAGATTTGGGAAAACGAAGAAGCTGTTAAAGTCCATTTCACGAAAAAACACACAAAAGACGTTCAAAAACAAGAATTAACGGAAGTAGAATGGATACTGAAAAGCAATGTGAGTGAGTAAAAGGCTTTTATATTGTGGCCGACTCTGTCAACAACAATCTCAGTTTCATTCACTAAAACCCTTGCTGAGCAAGGGTTTTTTACTTTAAAGTTCATTTCTCTTAGTTCTCAGGGAGACGATAAAAAGTTCTTTATATCGCAGTCTTTTTATGGGTAAGGAACAGACTTGGAATGAAGATGACCGCAAGGATGATGACGGAGACTAAAAATCCGGCATGGTAGCCCTTTAAACTGTTTTCAATCGTTGGCTGCAATCCTTGTATGACGGTTGCGGTAACGGTGGCGATCACAGCTGATCCAAAGCTGGACCCAAGATTTTCAATCATATTAATACCGACACCCGCTTCCGGAAGCTGTTTGCCGTCAAGTCCTGTATAAGCGTCGCTCGTTAACGGAAGCATAATTCCTCCAAAACTGGCGCCCCGGATGAACAATACGACGGAAATCCAAATCAAACTTGTTTTATCGGTGATATAGATCAGCGGGACAGACCCGATAAGAGAAAGAACAAGACTGACCATAACCACGTATTTCGCACCGATCTTATCGATCATTTTTCCGATCAGCGGCCTGGTAACGAGCATCCCGACTCCTTGGGGAATTAAGGAAAGCGCTGCTTCGATTGCCGTGAAATGACGAAAGTTTTGAAAGAACAGCGGAAGAATTAACATCGGTCCCATGATGGCAATATTCGCTAAAAACAAACCGATCGCAGATGCTGTGAAGCTCTTGTGTGCAAACAAATTCATCGGCAGCACGGTTTGATTTTTTCTGATCAGATTATATACGAGGTAAATGGCTGCTGATACAAGACCAATGCCCGCCCATAAAATTGTATCGATATTATTAAATGATGCATGATCCGCTGCTTTCGTAATACCGTAAATCAATGCCGCGCTCATTAAGGACAAATTGATAATCCCGAAAATATCGAGTTTACGATCTTTGTTGAATGGTTCAAAGTCTGGAATGGTTTTCATCATAAGCGGTGCAGCAATCAAAACGATGAACACGTTGATGAAGAAAATCCAATGCCACGAAGCGCCTTGAACGATGAAGCCTCCGATGACAGGTCCTAAAATCGGGCCGAAGATCATAGGGGTGCTGACGATTGCCATCACTTTTCCCAGGTTTTCCGGACCTGCTGTTTTAACCAGGAGTGTTGACATTAGCGGAGTAATAATGCCAGCGCTGAATCCTTGAAGCAAACGGAAGAAGATGAAGCTGGAAACGTCACGGCTCATTCCCGCAAATACAGAAATGACACCAAAGGCGATGACTGAGCCGACGAAGATTTTCTTACCGTTATATTGATTCATAAGCCAGCCGGATACGGGTACTGCAATCGCAAGTGCTAACACATAGCCTGTAACGGACCATTGAACGGTAGCCAATGTCGTGTTGAAATCTTTAGTCAATTTGTCGATGGCGATGTTCACCATCGTTGAGTCAAGCATTGGAGCGATTGCTCCCAGTGCAATAGCCCAGGCGGCTGTGAGAACTTCTTTTGGCAGCCGGGGTTCCTTTCTTTTATGTTTTGACATATTATTCTCCTCTCAAAATCGCTAACTTTGTTTCCTTGTCAACAAAATAATAGAGTTATTTTGTTTCTTTGTCAACAATAAGAGGAGGATGAAAAGGCAGCCCGTTCTCAAAAAGGGGCTGCCTATGGTTTCATTTAAATTTATTCTGTCTTAATGTCTGCACCAAGTTTCTTTATTTCTGAATCCAAATGCCTGCTGTAAGTTTCCACGAAGCTCAGCATCGTGTCAAATTGTTCATCAGTTACTTGTTCAAACACGATTTTGTCCCGTTCTCGAAACTCTGTGTGCAATTCCTCATGAATTTTATAAATGACTTTCCCTTGCTCAGTAAGCCTAAAATAGATTTCTTTCTTGTTAACCGGCTTCTGATAGCTTTCGATAAGGCCTTTATTTATAAGCTTCTTAGTTAACTTACTTATGGCGCCTTTTGTCATATAAAGGGATTCCGCAAGTTTAGTGACATTGGCGTCTTCAATTTTTTCGATGAATTCGATGCAATGCACTTCAGAAGGCTTATACTCCTTAAGGCTTTCTTCCATCTTCAGCCTATTAAGCCACACCATCTTGTTAAAAAAGTCCCTGAAATTCGTGAGGAGCTGTTCTTTTTTGTCCATGGCCTGTCCTCCTGCTCAGTGGTGCTTACACAATATTATAAAATTTTTGTTTCTATTACAACAATCGTAAAGTTATTATTTGGGGGCTGAGCGATAGGCCGCAGAGATATTGACTGCAATCGGTAAGGAGGGAGGCGCTGTCATTAAGAAGGATTCTGTTATAAAAGCGGCTTTTTAACAGAAACGTCTTCCGTATTCGTCACTTGCTCTGTTTCAAAAATTATAACAGGCTGCCTCTACAGCGCAATGTCCGCTTGCTGTTTTACTTTGAATAGCGTATGAGTCCTTACTAAAAAGCAGGCTGGACAAAGAGCCTGCTTTTTTTGTCTTGCTATGAAAGTTTAAATAACTCGAATTGGTAAAACAAGATTCGCATCAATTATGTTTTCCTGTTGCGGCGTCACGAAAAGCGTCGATTGCGGTTGTGTATTTTAAGACGTTTTTAGACACTTTGGCGGTTGCGCCTAATGGATACGCGTCTGACAGAACGCTGGAGTGAGCTTCGGGCTCCCAGTAAAACACGCCGATTCCTTTGCCGTTCGGAACGGCTTTCACCAGTTTTATGGTGTCTTTTATAGTCCAGTAGGAATCTTTCGGGTTATTTTCATCTCCGCCCAGTTCAACCACCATGACTTCCTTGTTGTAGCGTGAGGCGATGTCATTTAAATTAGAGGATAAATGGCCGGTGAGCTCCCAATATGGCTTACCCTCCCAATAGGGGTAGAACGAAACGCCGATGATGTCGGTTTTGCCGCCATTTTTAAAGAATTGATCAAACCACCATCTGAATAGACTGTTGTCCGTGCCGTGCGCCAAATGGCTGATTACTTTGGTGGCCGGGCTGACGGATTTCACGGCGTCATAGCCTTTGTTCAGTAATCCGGTCAATTTGCTGAAATCGTTCGTGCTGCCGTCGGGCAGTAAAATTCCTGAATTCATTTCATTTCCTACTTGCACCCAATCAGGTGAGATGCCGTGATTTTTAAGTTCTTTCATAACGTCGTACGTATGGTTATACACGGCTGCTTGCAGCTGGCCGGTGGAGTAGCCGGTCCATTGGTTCGGCTTGATCTGATGGCCGGGATCGGCGAACACATCACTGTAATGGAAGTCAACCATTACTTTCATCCCTAACGCTTTTGCCCTTTTGGCCGCAGCAAGTACGCCTGCTTTGTCACTATAGCCGAGCATGGTCCATGTTGTGCCGTCTTTCTGCCAATAATAGCTGCTGGGCGGATTCACAAAGACTCTCAGTCTCACTGCATTTATCCCGTGATCTTTAAGAATCTGCAAAGCATCCTTCTGTTTCCCGCCGTCATCCAGCCAGCGCACACCTTCGTCCTCTAATTGTTTCAGCCATCCTATATCAGCGCCATAGGCAAACGGGGCGTCCGCTTTTGCTTTAGGAGACTTCTCAATGAATGTAAAAGCGGTGAAAATGAGAGAAAGACAGATTGCGTTTACAAATACACGTTTCACCCGGTTTTTGAACATCAACAATACCTCCTGGTTTTTCATCTATTGATTTCACCCATCCGGCTTCGCTGAATAATTTCAGCTGCCATTCTCTAGTACCTTCTTAAAACGCTGAGACGCCTGCATTCCTTCGGCTGTCATTTTAAAAACACCTGCATCGGTCAGCGCGCGTAAACATACATTTGCGGTTTTTCTTTGTAAAACAGCGGCTGTATTTTCCGGTGTCACGTCATTATCCGCTTCGATGTCATGAGGTTCATCAGCAAATACCTTTTGACTTCTGTCAGCTCATCTTTAAGGCGGGGGGATAAAACTCAATGATGGACGTCTTTGCGGGTGAAAAATGCCATCCGGATATTCTTCAGAGGTGCGGTTTCTGAGGGCGAGATCCATTTCGAAATCTGTGCCCCTTTTATTTTGAGGTATGTTCCAATATGAACTGAATGGCTTTTTGTGAATTTCTGGTGAGGCTGATATATTCCGCTCCTTTCGTTGCAATGAGTTTCACATGAAGGCGGTCTGCATCTTCTTTAATGTCATCATAATAAGAGCCGACTTGCGGCGCCAAAATGATCATATCGAAATCTTTCATGATGTCGTAATGGGATCCGTAGGCGCCTGCTGAAGCGGTAATCGGCACGTTATATTCCTCGGCGCCCTCTGTCAGTGCGTTCGCAAGCATGGCGCTCGTTCCCGCTCCGGCGCACAGCACTAATACATTGGTGCTGTGTTCCAAGGCGGATGAGGATTCCTGAAGGTTTGTGCTGATGACGGAGGCCGCGTCTTCTGAGGCGCCGGCTATTGCGGGCTGTATCTCCCGGGATTTTTGCAGCGCGGTTTCAGATTCGGTGTTTTTGGCTTCTTTCGCCGCTAATACATTGTCATAAGCTTTACAGAATGGCAGGTATATCAGGAAATCGACAATGATTAACACAGCTGTGAGAACAACAGCCGAGAGACTCATGCCGGTTCCCAGAATCAGCCCGACAGGAGCCGGTGTAGCCCACGGAAGAACATACATAAAACTGTTCATTCCGATGACATCAACGAAAAATTTAAACAGACAGACATTAATCATCGGCGTTAAAATAAACGGAATGAAAAAATAAGGATTTAAAATCATCGGCGCAGCAAAGAGAAGAGGTTCGTTTACAGCGAAAGACACCGGCACTGCGGATGCTTTTCCGACTGCTTTCAATTGCTTGGATTTCGCGAAAAGAAGAAAGATGAACGGAACAACAAGGGTTGCCCCGGTTCCTCCCATTGTGCCGACGAAATTCCCGAGTCCGACGGTCAGCACGTTGGACGCCTGCTCACCGGCATTATGAAGCTGAAGGTTCGCCTCCACATTTGCGTAAATAATAGCTGCGATGGCCGGCTCCACAATAGAAGGCCCGTGAACGCCGACAAACCAGAACAGCGCCATCATTCCCCAAATGACACAGATCCCCAGGTACCCGTCTGCTGCGGTGAACAGCGGCGATAAGAGAGAGGAGAGAGCCTCCGCGAAGGATACGTTCAGCATGTTCCTGATCAATAAATCAATGATTACCATTGCCAAAACGGAAAAGGCGAACGGAAAAACATCTTTGAATGTTTGTGAAATGGTTCCCGGTACTTCTTTAGGCATTTGAATCGTAATATTTTTCAGCACGCAGAATCTGTAAACGTTCACCGTTATGAAAGCGGATACAAAAGCGGCTAAAAGACCTTTCGTGCCGAGGTATTCCGTCGAGAACCCGCCGTCGATTTGTGTGACGCTTAAAATAAGAAACCCGACGACTGAAGCAAGCATCGCTGAAACGGGATTGATCCCTTTGTTTTTCGGCATCTTTCGGTTCATTGATTCACTCAGGCATTTCGCACTTGTTGCCGCAACAATCAGACCAAGGGCGCCCATTGAATAGTTATACACTTTCCAAAGCCATTCAGAAACACTTTTGGGCCAAGTGAAACCCAACACTTCCGGCACAGCGGCGGTGAGGATGAAAATGCTGGCGAATAAAATAACAGGCATTGCAGTTAAGAAGCCGTCGCGGATCGCGCCTAAATAAATGTTTCTTGAGATTTTTTCAAAAAACGGTTTTCCCTTTTCGATTTGCTTGATGATACCGTTCATTTTTCCACTCCTTATCGGCGGCTTCGGTAAAGTGCTATAAAATCCTGAATAAGATCACGGAGCAAAAGGGTTGTCATTAAATGGTCCTGACCGTGAACGAAAATAAACCCTAATTCCATGTCCTTGCCGTCAGCTTCTTCAGCTAACATTTTCGTTTGCGCATTGTGGGCGAGGGTTAAATTTTCATCGGCGCTTTTTAATGCTGCTTCCGTGTTTTCGAAGTTTCCGGCACGGACTTCTTTCAGGACTTTCAATAAAGTGCTTCTGGCGTCGCCGGCATAGGCGACAATTTCAAAGCCGAGCATCTGCAATTCTTCCTTTGTCATGAAAAAACCTCCTGAGACGTACACGATGAAAAGACACTATTTCACCATGTGTGATCGTTAAATGATTGTTTTTGTTTCACTTACAAGTTTGTACCAGTAGGCCGATTCTTTCGGATACCGTTTTTGGGTGTCGAAATCGACGTAAAAAAGACCGTAACGTTTGTTGTAGCCGTTGGTCCATGAAAATAAATCCATTAAGGACCATAAGAAATATCCCTTTACGTTGACTCCGTCGCTAATCGCTTTACTGATGGCTTCCAGATATACCTTTAAATAGTCAATTCTTGCTTTATCCATAATGATGCCGTCTTCAAACTCATCTTTATAGCCCATGCCGTTTTCGGTAATGTACATTTTGTTATATTGCGGATAGTCCCGTTTGATGCGCATCAGCATGTCATACATGCCTTCAGGGTAAATGAGCCAGTCCCAATCGGTCCGTTTCAGGCCTTCTTTGTAAATTCTCTCGCCGATTCCTTTTACTTTATAGACCGAAGTGCCCTTATCGCCTGTTCCGTTATGGTGTATAACGGTTTCTCCGTCGTACGCTTTGACGAAATGGCATTGATAATGATTGATGCCGAGATAATCATTGCGCGTTGACGCTTTTTTCATCACGTCAAAATCGCTGTCTGCAAACTCGTATGAAGCGCCGTTTGCCTCACAGATTTCATCCAGAGCACGCATAGTTTCCTCAGAATAATAGCCGAGGTAGGTGGCATCCAGGAGGAATCTCACTGATAATGCGTCATCCAGAAAGCAGGCGTGGCGGTCTTCTTCCGAGTCACTGGCGGGGTATTTTGTTTCCAGTGAGTGGACGACACCGATTTCTCCCGGATAGCCGCTGTCTTTAAAGAGGTTGACTGTCATCGCATGCGCCACCATCATGTGATGAAGACACTGAATGACTTTTGTGATATCGCTTTTAATAGATGGCGGAAAAACCCCCAGTAAATACTGGTTGGTGGCTGTGGGATAAATTTCATTAAACGTGCTCCAATATCGGATTTCGCTGAACTCTTTAAAGCAAAATTCCGCATAGCTGACGAACGCATCTATTGAGGCGCGGTTGAGAAAATCTCCCTGATCAAATAATCCTTTCGGCGTATCGAAATGATGAAGCGTGACAAAAGGGGTGACGTTGCGTTTTTGGCACTCTGAGAAAATACGATGATAGTAATCAACGCCTTCCTGATTGATTTCGCCCGTGCCGTCAGGGAAAATTCTCGTCCAGGCTATAGAAAGGCGGATGCCGTTTATGCCGAATTTTTCACATAGTTTTATATCTTCCGGAAACTGCCGGTAAAAATCACTTGCCGGATCAGGGCTGAATCTCCCCTGTTTTTCAAGAAATTCATCCCAGGCTACAGTCCCTTTGCCGCCTTCTTTTGTGGCGCCTTCCGCTTGATATGCCGCAGTCGCCCCGCCGAAAATAAAGCCATGAGGTAATTTGAGCATTACTGAATCCTCCTTCGCCAATGTGTGAATTGGAGTTTTTTAATGTTTGTAATTGTTATCTTTTGTTTAATAGTAAACGCATACATTTTTGCTGTCAATAGCTTCTTAAGGAAACAATATCTGTATTTACAAGGATATAATGAGTTTTTCAATGTTTTATATTTTGATAGCGTTGTTTGTAATTGTTTGTTTTTGTTGACCGGGTTGCTGCGGTGTGTTAGATTGTGTGTAAAGTTGAGGGGATGATTGAACATGTTAAAAAAGGAGCGTCTTTTAAAAATCATCGATTTTGTAAACGCGCGGGGATTTATTACGGTGAGTGATATTATCGATGAATTGGAAGTTTCTGATATGACGGTGAGAAGAGATCTGGATGAGCTGGATAAGGCCGGAAAAATCGTGCGCATTCACGGAGGCGCACAGAGCATATCTTATTCCATTGATCACGAATTATCGCATAATGAAAAACTGGGTGTTCAAATGGAGGAGAAGGGGAAAATCGCGGAACTCGCAGCTTCATATGTAAATGACGGCGATACCGTTTTTTTAGGGCCGGGCACGACAATTGAACTTTTAGCCCAACATCTGCTGCATAAGCGGATCCGGATTATCACCAACAACTATCCCGTGTTTGATATTTTAAAGCATGGCGACACGCCGGATACCATCCTGATTGGCGGTGACTTCCGAAAAAATACCGGTGCATTCGTCGGGCCCATTGTGAACGGTAATCTGCAAAAATTCAATTTTACGAAAGCCTTCATCAGCGCAAACGGCATACATAATGATGAAATTTCTTCTTACAGCATTGAAGAAGGAGAAGCCCACCAAATCGCGCTGAATAATTCGCGGACGAAATTTTTGCTGGCGGACAATAAAAAGTTTAACCGGGAAGATTTTTACGTGTTCTACAACTTACACGATATGGATTATCTGATTACGGATGATAAAGTGATGAAAGATGTTCAGATTCATTATGAGCAATATGTGGATGTCAAAATCGCAAAAAAATAAAAGGGGGGCGGTTCGATGAAAGGGGTTATTTTTGATTTCAACGGCACTATGTTTCAAGATTCGCATCTCCACGAAAAAGCATGGTTTTACATGGTGAAAAAATACTCTCCAAAAGCGATTTCTGATGAAGACATTTTCGTTCACATTCACGGCCGAACAAACAGTGAAATCCTGACGTATTTTATTTCTGGCGATTTAACAAATGAAGAAATCAAGAGAATGTCTTTTGAAAAAGAAGCCTATTACAGGGAATTATGCCTTGAAAACAAAGATGAGCTAAAGCTGACGAAGGGGCTCATCGGCGTCTTGAACCATCTGAAAAAGTCAGAAATGCCGATGACCATCGCCACGGCTACGGTAAAGGAAAATGTCGAGTTTTACTTTGATGTCTTTCATTTGGGGCAGTGGTTTGATTTTGACAAAGTCACGTTTGATGACGGAAGCTTCCCCGGAAAGCCGGCGCCGGATATTTTTATCATCGCATCAGAGAAATTAGGCCTTAGACCTGAAGAATGTGTAGTCATTGAAGATGCCTTTTCGGGGCTCACAGCGGCGAAAAAAGCAGGTGCAGGCAAGATTATTGCCATTGACCCGTTCGGAAAAAACCGCGCGTTATTTGAAGAAAAACAGCTGGCGGATGGCGGGATACTGACAGATTTCACCTCGTTTTTTGAGGTGATTGCCGGACATTCTGTTTGAGGGATCAGACGGTTTTTCATGCCGGTATGGCCATACAGATACGGACACCGTTCATAACACAAGATGTTTTTGTGTACGGGCGGTGTCTTTTTCTGTTGAGGCTGTGTAATCTGAATCGGTCTTCAGACAGGGGGAATCCCTGTCTTCTTTTTATTACTCGTATGTTCAATCAAGCGCTTGCGTGTATTCGGGTCCTATTACTGACTGTTGATATGTTTTACGATAAAATCCTGAGCATATAAGAATAGCAGCCATCCTGTTAGTCCAAGTCCTGATGCGGCAATGAAAGACAGTGAATGACGAAGGGCGATGCCGATAATGACCAGCATAATGACTGTGGAGGGGAGGCCGGAAGCCACACTGAATGCAAAATGACTTAATGTCTCCTTCGTTTCTCCTTGGATGTACAGCCAAACCATGCTCAGCATACTGACAATTGGCAAAGCGGCTATAATGCCTCCATAACTCGGGCTTCTTCTTGATATTTCAGTGATAATCCCAATAATAGCAGCAGAGACAATGATTTTAATGATCGTAAACATCTTCAGCCCGCTCCTTCATCAAACTAAATGCTTTTAAGACAAGTGTCCTTTCTTCATTGTTCATGTTGTCAAAAAGAAGCTGTTTAAGCTTTTCTTCATCAAGACCGGAATGACGGTAAAGGACATCCGCCCCCAAACTGGTAAGTTTTAAAATGACTTTCCGCTCATCCTCAACACTTCTGGTTTTATAAACGTACTTTTTCTTGAGTAAACGCTTTATATGTTCCGAAGCGGTATTATGTGATACTTGAATCGCTTCGGCAATGTCTTTTATTCCGACTGCCTTCTCTTTTTGAATGACTTGCAGAATCCGTACACCTTGGTGAGTGATTTTTTCATGATGCTGATAACGGAGCCGATAATAAATATCTGTCCAGAGGCCATTTAATTGCAGTATTTCGTTTGCCATAGTCATCAATCCTTGTCGTTTATTAAGATTATATCTTATAATACGATATAATTTAACGGATTGAAAGAAGTTTTTAAACACGAGTAAATTGAACTGCGTTTTGTTTTGGGAGATGGAAGAGAAAGGAGCCACAGGCTACAAAGCTTTTTAGCATATAAAAACGGTGCTGACAATAAGTTGAAGAACTAAAGAATATATTAAAATACAGTCTCCTTCAGCCGAGCAGATGTGCTGATTGAAAAAGATACATGGAATAAAAAGCGGGTAAAAAGATAAGGAAAGGGGAGAGACGATGGAACTTGATTTTGTGATTCGTCTGGCGGTTGCGGGTCTGCTTGGTGCCCTGATTGGGTTGGAGAGAGAATTCAGGGCGAAGGAAGCGGGTTTGAGGACACACTTTCTGGTGGCCGTGGGCAGCGCCTTAATGATGATTGTTTCCAAGTACGGATTTTTTGATTTGTTATCCAACAGCCATACGTCTTTTGATCCGAGCCGGGTGGCGGCGCAGGTCGTAAGCGGCGTCGGATTTTTAGGAGCCGGCACGATTATTTTGCAGCGGCATGTCGTGCGGGGGCTTACGACGGCCGCGGGGATTTGGGCTACGTCAGGAATCGGGCTGACGATCGGGGCAGGGATGTATGTCATCGGCATCAGCGGCACGGTTTTGGCGTTAATCGGGCTAGAACTTTTAAATTTTCTGTTTAAACCTGCGGCGCACTCTTTGTCTGTCAGTTTCCAAATTGAGGAGAAAGCGGTCATGCATGAACTTTTAACTTCACTTGAAGCAAAGGGAATTCTCATTACGTCCTATGAATTGAATAAAGCGGTGCTTGAAGTGAAAGGAAGGGTGAAAAGCAAAAGCGGAAAAGCGGCAGTAATGGAGAAAGTTCAATCCCTCCCGTATATCCTGTCGGTCAAAGTGGAATAGCAGAAAGGGGGGCTCCCCTGTCTGCGGGTCTTTTTCTTTCTCGAGTTCAAACATTAATACCAAGGATAGAATGGGATATACGGCCGCGGAACATAAGGATATGGCCGCGGATAGTACGGAAATGGTCTGGGGAAATAAAAAGGCGGTCGCGGATAATGATATGGCACCCGTTCTTGGCTCTCGGCTGTGTATTCATGATAGAAAGGATCGTACAAGAGGAAAACCTCCCTTGAGTAATATTGATTCCGTTTACCATATTCCTGTATGCCCGGTATAGTGTACGTACATCAGGCAAAAAAAGATGCCGGTTATCATCCGGCATCTTTTTTACACCTTCACGTCAATTACATGGCCGGCAGTCGGGTGCTGGGACGGCAGCATTTTTACTGTTTCTTCCGCAGCGGCCTGGGCATTCTGCATGACCGTTTTTGTTAACGCGATATTTACATTCTGCACAAGAGATGCTTGGTGCATTGCGATTGATAACGCAGGGATATCCATAGCTTCCACACCTCCTTATATTCCTTCATATCGGCGGCTTGCTCCGATTATGAAGAGAGCCGGCGGTTTCTTTTCACGGCCCATTCTAAAAGTGCGGCCGCGCATACTCCGACGGTATAGGCGAAAATGTCACTCCACACAAATTGCCAGCCAAGGATCAGCCCGCCGAGCGTGCTGCTTCTGATCGCGTCAATCCACGGCGCGTGATATAACTGGCTGCATTCAATCAGATAGCAGAACGAGAGGCTGAGGATGGCGGATGTTTCTGTCCGGATGTTTCGAAATAAAAATCCGAATCCGGTAAAAATCATGGCCGCCCACAGGGCATCCCCTAAATAAGCGTTTATGATGCCGGGCAGCAGGGCGGTTATGTATGCCGTTCTGGATAGTAAACCGAGGGCGACGATAAAAACGGTCAATGCCCCGTATGTCAATGGATGTCTATTCACTTCACATGTTCCCCTTTTTTTGTACTCCCATGTATTGTAAGGAATGTCGGAGAAGCTGTCTATGAAAAAAACGGCCCGGAAGGCCGCTTTTTTCGCGTTATCTTGCTTTTAAATTGACGTGGTCTGCTTTTTGATCACTGCCGATGACGAAGTGGAGCTCATATTGCCCCGTATGATAGACGTAATCTGTTTCGCCCGTTTTCGGCACCGTCAGAATTTTGTCAGCGCTGCCGATTTGTTTGCTTAAGATGTCAGGGGTGACGCTGCCGAGGTTTAAGCGCCGTTCAACCCCTGTTCCGAAATAGCGGATTTCTGAGATTTTTCCGTTTTTATGATAGGAAAATCCATAACCGGGGTTTCCCATGTTCCAGCTGTATAAATCAAAAGGATTGCGGCTGTCTGCTTTTTGTTCCGGCTCTCCGATTTTATCGTAAACGTCCTGTCTTGTGCTTTCATTGATTTTCAGGCCCTTCACATTTTGGGGCATTTCACCATTGAACGCCGATTGATAAAGGCTGTTCACCAGTTTTTTTGCACTTTGATTTTCCGATTTTGAAGCGGCTGCGGCATGGACGGACTGTGTATCTGAAAATGCTTCCGCCCCGAACGCGCCTCCCGTAAGCATCACTGCCGACAATCCCGTGATGAGTGTTTTTTTCTTCAACATATGTGAATGCCTCCTTTCTACCGCTCATACCCGTATGTTTCCGCAGCTAAACGAGATGTTTTACTGAAAGGCCGGCTGGGAATCATAGAGGATGTAGAGAGGGGTATAGAAAGGGGAAAGGAAAATGGCTGATACAAAGAAGGTTACAATCAATGGGGTTGAAATGGAAGCGGCAGACGGTCAAACCGTTTTGCAGCTTTTGAACAATAGTTCAATCGACGTACCGCACGTGTGCTATCATCCGAGTCTCGGGCCGATTGAAACATGCGATACCTGTATCGTTGATGTAAACGGGGAACTGGTGCGTTCGTGTTCCGCGCAAATAAAGGACGGAGATATCATTGATACGCTGTCGTCCGATGTAAAAAAAGCGCAGATTATCGGCATGGACAACATTTTGCATAACCATGAATTGTACTGCACGGTTTGTGATTACAACAATGGAAGCTGCGAAGTACATAATACCGTAAAGGAAATGAAAATCAATCATCAAAGCATTCCGTTTGATCAAAAACCGTATCCTAAAGATGAATCAAACCCGTTTTACCGGTATGATCCCGATCAGTGCATTTTATGCGGGCGCTGTGTCGAAGCCTGTCAGGACGTACAGGTAACCGAAACCTTAAGCATCGATTGGGATCGGAAACACCCGCGGGTCATTTGGGATCAGGATGTGCCGATCAATGAATCATCATGCGTCTCCTGCGGACATTGTTCGACGGTATGTCCGTGCAATGCCATGATGGAAAAAGGCATGGAAGGCGAAGCGGGGTATTTAACAGGCATCAGCCAAGAGACGCTTCGGCCGATGATTGACATCACAAAAGGCGTCGAAACCGGATACGGGTCGATTTTAGCCATTTCGGATATGGAATCGGCGATGCGCGATGAAAGAATCAAAAAGACAAAAACCGTATGCACCTACTGCGGTGTCGGCTGCAGTTTTGATATATGGACGAAAGGAAGAGACATTTTAAAGGTGGAACCTCAGGCTGAGGCGCCGGCAAACGGAATTTCGACGTGTGTGAAAGGGAAATTCGGCTGGGATTTCGTCAATAGTGAAAAGCGTCTTACCAAACCGCTTATCCGGGAAGGAGACTCGTTTCGGGAAGCGGAATGGGATGAAGCACTGCAGCTGATCGCCGATAAATTTACGGATATAAAAGAACATTTCGGGCCGGACGCGCTTGCTTTCATCACATCTTCCAAATGCACGAATGAAGAATCATACGTGATGCAGAAACTTGCAAGAGCCGTGATCGGCACGAATAATGTCGACAACTGCTCACGCTACTGTCAGTCTCCCGCCACGGCCGGATTGTTCAGGACTGTCGGCTACGGCGGCGACTCAGGATCAATTACAGATATAGAAAAAGCAGAACTCGTGCTGATTATCGGCTCGAATACGTCTGAGTCTCACCCCGTTCTGTCTACACGCATTAAACGTTCTCATAAGCTGCACGGACAGAAGCTCGTCGTGGCTGACTTGCGAAAACATGAAATGGCCGAGCGCTCTGATGTGTTTTTCCAGCCGCGTGCGGGATCAGATATTGTCTGGCTGAATGCCGTATCGAAATATTTGCTTGATCACGATTTGGCGGATACTGCATTTCTGAATGAGAGAGTGAACGGACTGGATGAATTCGTGAAAAGCCTTGAACCTTACACGATGGAATATGCTGAAAAACATACCGGTGTGGACAAGGACACCTTAATCAAAGTAGCCCGGATGATTCATGAAGCCGGCAGTGTGTGCGCACTGTGGGCAATGGGGGTCACCCAGCATATCGGAGGAAGTGATACGAGCACGGCCATTTCCAACCTGCTTCTTGTGACCGGAAATTACGGCAAGCCCGGGGCAGGCTCATATCCGCTTCGGGGCCATAATAACGTGCAGGGTGCCAGTGATTTCGGCAGTATGCCTGACAGCTTCCCCGGCTATGAAAAAGTAACGGATGAAAAAGCCCGCAAAAAGTATGAACAGGGCTGGGGAACAGACCTGCCGCAAGAAATCGGAATGACAAATCATGAAATGATCGAGGGCATCCACTCAGGAAAACTGAAGTCTATGTACTTAAAAGGAGAAGAAATGGGACTTGTCGACTCCAATATCAACCATGTTCATGCCGCCTTTGAAAAGCTTGATTTCTTCGTGGTGCAGGATATCTTTCTTTCGCGTACGGCTGAGTTCGCCGATGTGGTGCTTCCGGCAAGCCCGAGTCTGGAAAAAGAAGGAACGTTTACGAATACGGAACGGAGGGTGCAGCGTCTTTACAAAGCGTTTGAACCGCTGGGCGATTCAAAGCCCGATTGGCAGGTCATTACGGACATCGCCAACCGGCTCGGGGCTGATTGGCGCTATGAACACCCGGCAGACATTATGGAAGAAGCTGCGATGCTTTCGCCGCTCTACGCAGGCGTCACTTATGAACGGCTCGAAGGCTACAATTCACTGCAATGGCCGGTTGCAGCGGACGGAACCGATTCACCGCTTTTATTTACGGACAAGTTTCCGTTTTCAGACGGCAAAGCGGTTCTCTATCCCGTTCAGTGGACGGAGCCGAAGGAATTTGATGAAGAATATGATCTTCATGTGAATAACGGGCGGCTGCTTGAGCATTTTCATGAAGGAAATCTGACTTACCGATCAAAAGGGATATCCGAAAAAACACCGAGTGTATTTCTGGAGGTCTCACCCGAACTCGCTGAAGAAAGAGGGCTTGAAGACGGAACGCTTGTCCGTCTGACATCGCCATACGGGAATGTGAAAGTCAAATGCGTTATCACAGACCGGGTAAAAGGCAAGCAGGTATATCTGCCGATGAACGATTCAAAAGACGCCGCTATTAACCTTTTAACGAGCAGCTATGCGGATAAGGATACCGATACACCGGCCTATAAAGAAACTTCAGCGAAGATGGAGATATTGAAAAAAGAAGGCATTAACCCGCTTCCGAAAATCAATTTCCGATACGGAAACCCGCAGCCGCAGATCGGTGTCCGGGTTGAGCGGAAATGGGCGCGTAAAGATTATGTATTTCCGGGAGACGCCGTAAAAAGGGGGAAACAGCAAAATGGCTAAAGCAATCAGCAACATCCGAAAACAGACCGTCACAGAAGAAGACAAACGAAGAAAGGACTTAGAAGAGATCGAGACGGCTCTTTTAAAAAATAAGGACGCGATTTTGGAGTCACTCCATATTCTTGAGCACATGAACGAGCGCGGTGTTTTGGCGCTGCTGCGCGGACTCTTCGGCCAGGGCGACAAAGTAATGGATATCCTGGTGAAAAAAGCGAATACTCCGGAAACGGCCAATATGCTGAAAAATCTCCTGCTGCTGACCGGAGTCCTCGGCATGCTTGATGTAAAACAGCTTGAACCGTTTATCGTCAAACTCAATGCGGGGGTCACAAAGGCTGTCGAGGAGAAAGACAGCGGCAAAAAGACGGGTTATTTTGATATCGTCCGCGCTTTAAAAGACCCGGAAATCAACAAAGCCGTCACTCTGCTGTTTTCTTTCCTTAAGGGCATGGGTGCTGATACGGGCGGTATGGAGAGAAATACGCAGCCTCCTGAAGACCAAAAGCATCATCAAAAACCGCAGACTGATGAGTGAACATCATCTCCCGAGCCTGTCCTATGGCTCGGGTTTTTTGTGCGCTCCCGCTGCTTTCTTGGGAAAAATTTCACTTCCGGATTCATGACTATTGTTGTGTTATGTTAATAGTTAAGGTTATGAATAGAAATAAATTGAAAATATGTGCTAGGATAAAATTCAAGATACATCAACTATTCAAATATGAAGTAATCAGGAGTGATAACTGTGAGTAACCTGAGGAGCCCGAGACAAGCCATCCAAAGAACCCTGATGAAAGGAAAAGACGGCCTGGACGTATACAACCCTTTTCCTTGGTACGAAAAAATGAGACGCGAAAGTCCCATTCAATTTGATGAAGAAACGAAGGTTTGGAGTGTGTTTTTATACGATGATGCCAAAAAAGTCATCAGTGATAAAGAGACTTTCTCAAGCCTTATGTCTGACATGAAAAGCTCAATTGCAAAGTCCATGCTGAATATGGACCCGCCGAAGCATACCCAAATCAGATCTGCCGTCAATCGCGCTTTTACTCCCCGCGTACTGAAGGAATGGGAGCCGAGAATTGAAGAGATTACCGATAATCTGCTGAAACAGGCAAAAAACAAAGGGCGGATTGATATTGTGAAAGATCTCTCCTATCCTTTGCCGGTCATTGTGATTTCTGAATTGTTAGGTGTTCCGTCCGAACATATGGATCAGTTTAAAAAATGGTCGGACATACTCGTCAGCATGCCGAAAGATGCGAGTCCTGAAGAGGCGGAGAAAAATCAGAAGGAACGTGATCAATGTGAGACAGAGCTGGCGGCATTTTTTGCGGAAATAATAGACAGCAAACGAAAACAGCCCGGCCAAGACATTATTTCAATTTTGATAAAAGAGGAAGAAGAGGGAGAGAAGCTCTCGGCCGAAGACCTGATCCCGTTTTGCAACCTGCTTTTAGTGGCGGGAAATGAAACAACGACTAATCTCATTTCAAATGCGGTTTACAGCATATTGGAGACGCCGGGCCTTTATGAAGAACTGAGGCATGATCCTTCTCTCATTGCGCAAACGGTGGAGGAAACGCTTCGTTTTCGGGCTCCCGCTCCATTTGTCAGAAGGACGGTCCGGCACGACACTGAATTGTGCGGACGCCGTTTAAAAAGCGGAGATATCGTTCTCTGCTACATTGCGTCTGCCAACCGTGATGAAAACAAATTTGAGCAGGCAGACGTATTTGATATTCATCGCCAATCAAATCCGCACCTTTCCTTCGGGTTCGGCGTACACTTCTGCTTAGGCGCTCCGCTTGCCAGACTTGAAGCGGAAGTCGCGCTGAGAGGCATTGTAAAGGCCTTTTCACACTTGGAGCCCGTCCGGGTTGAGCCGATCCAAAACAGTGTCATGTACGGGCTGGACTCTTTAGAAGCGGAGATAAACGAAAACAGGGGAGAAGAAAAAAGATGAAACAAACACATATCGCCATTATTAATGTAGCCGCTCACGGCCATGTCAATCCCACGCTGCCCGTCGCCGAAGAACTTGTCAATCGCGGGCACAGAGTGACATTCGCTACAACTGAGGACTTCGAGGCCTCCGTTGCCAAAACGGGTGCCATTCCCGTTTTATACCGCACAAGCTTTAAGGCAGATCCGGAGACGATAAAAGAACGGGTGAATAAAAATGACGCGTTTGTGATGTTTCTGGAAGAAGCGGCAGAAGTGCTTCCGCAGCTGGAAGAGCTGTACAAAGACGACCTTCCTGATATCGTCCTGTTTGATTTTTTAGCTCTTGCCGGGAAATTGTTTGCGGACAGTTGCGGCATCCCGGCCGTGAAGTTCTGCCCGAGCTATGCAATGAATGAGTATTTTCAATTAGGAAGAGACGAAGAAACACTGGAAGCGGCAAAACAGGCGATAGAAGAATACCAGGAGCAAATTGAAAATGAACAGCTCAAACGGATGACAATGGAAGAATTTTTCATGCCTGAAAAACTGAATATTGTCTTTATGCCAAGGGCCTTTCAGCCGAAACAGGAAACCTTTGATGAACGGTTCTGTTTTGCCGGTCCGTCCCTGGGGGAACGCACAAATACGGGAAGTCTGGAAATTGATGCAGCCGATGACCGTCCGCTTATGCTCATCTCACTGGGAACGGCGTTTAACGCCTGGCCCGAATTTTACCAGATGTGTATCGATGCGTTTCGGGACTCAGATTGGCGGGTCATTATGTCAGTCGGCACAACAATTGATCCGGAAAGTTTTTCGGATGTGCCTGATCACTTTATCATCCGCCAGCACGTTCCGCAGCTTGATGTGCTGGAGAAAGCAAAGCTGTTCATATCTCACGGCGGGATGAACAGTACAATGGAGGCGATGAATGCGGGTGTCCCGCTCGTTGTCGTTCCGCAAATGCACGAACAAGAGGTCACCGCAAAACGTGTCGATGAATTGGGGCTTGGCGTGCATCTGCCGCCGAAGGAAGTCACTGCGGCGCGTCTGCAAAAAGACGTTCAGAAAGTATACGGCGATAAAAACATCCTCAGCCGCGTGAAAAGCATGCAGCAGAAAATAGAAGAAACAGGCGGCGCCAAACAGGCTGTTTGTGCCATTGAAGAATTTTTGAAAGAGGCGGCCGTCGAACATTGATTGAGAAACAGGCAGCGTGCCGGACGGCTGCCTGTTTTGTTATATGTTTTTCTTCATGCCGCATCTCCGGCATTCCCGCAAAAATTTTCCGCCCTTTACCGAACTTTTAAACAGCGTATAGTCGCAATTATCACATCGGCCGCTGTGAACATCAGGATATTCATTGAACTCATAAATGACTGAAGTATCGTAGCCTTTTGTCTCGAACTCTTTTTTTGTTTCCATGATTGAAAGTCCCTCCGCGAATCAAATCGGTTTTCCCGGTTAATGATACAGCAACTGCACGGGGGATTCAACGGAGCCTATCTTGATTTTCCGGTCTGATTGCGTAACAATAATAGAAATAAATGACGGCCTGCCATGGGGCGCCCGGCATCTGAAGGGAAGAAAAAAACAGCGATGGGAAAAGGATTGAACGGAAAACGGATTGCGATCGGCGGTTCGCGGAAAACAGAAGAGATCACGAGATTAATAGAAAAGCAGGGCGGAACGGCAGTTGTCCGTTCCCTCCAAGGAACCGTATACCTGGCGGAGGAACAGATTGAACCCGACGTAAGAACATTTGCTGAGCAAAAAGCCGACTGGGTGATATTCACCACCGGCATCGGTACGGAAACGTTATTGTCAGTATCGGAAAAAATCGGTCTGAAAGAAGAATTTTTAGCGGCCGTTCATGAAGCGAATATCGGCTGCAGGGGCTATAAAACATATGCGGCCTTAAAAAAGCTCGGCGTCACGCCGCATGCTTCAGATGAAGACGGTACGACAAGAGGCCTGATCCGCTCCTTGGAACGGTTTGAATTGAAAGACAAAAAAGTCATGATCCAGCTTCACGGGGAAAAAGCGCCCGTCTTAACGGAATTCCTTGAGAAAAACGGAGCGGAGGTATTCCCTGTTCTGCCTTATCAGCATATTCCGCCTGAAAGGGAGACGGTCGATAAAATGCTGGGAGAGCTGTTAAACGGCGAGGTCGACGCCGTATGTTTTACGACTGCCATTCAAGTGCGTTCTCTCTTTGATTATGCAAAAGAAAAAGGGTCTGCAAAAGAATTGCAGCAAGCATTCGAAACACATGTACTTGCCGCCGCAGTCGGCAAAGTGACGGCTGAAGCGATCCGGGATGAAGGGGTGAATAGAGTCCTTGCTCCGGACATCGAGCGGATGGGAGCGATGATTATCGAGTTATCCCGTTACTATGAATCTCTGACCTTATCATAAACAATCATTCAGCAGGGAGAAAGCCTACGCTTCCCTGCTGAATTTTTTTAATTGCCAATGTTCCGTGAAAAGGGATGGATATGTCAAGGCGCTGAGTATGATACATGTAAGAAGAGCGGAGGCCATCGTTGTAAAAACAATCAACAGCTGAAAGCGCACCGCCTGTATCGGATCAGCTCCAGCTAAAATCTGCCCAGTCATCATGCCGGGAAGCTGAACGAGACCTAATGTTTTCTGGCTTTCAAGCGTCGGTATCATACTGAGCTTCATACTCGACGTTAACATATGCCTGACCGCCTGCTTTGGCGTTCCGCCGAGAGAGAGAATCAGCTGAATTTCTTCTTTCCGCAGCTCCGCTTCCGAACTGAGCCGGTTTAAAAACAGGCTTGAGAGCACCATGGAGTTTCCGATGACCATGCCGCTTATCGGAATCATATATCTTGAAGTAAACGGAATGATGTGAAGGGTCAGTAAAATTCCCTGCGTCACGATTTCCACAATAGCCAGTGTCAAAAAAACGCGCCAAAATGAGCCGATGCGCATTTTTTTCCGTTTGGCGACATTGTGCGAAGCGGCCGTGAGCATGAGAAGCACCATTAATATGATAAACACCGGATGATCACCGTGAAAAATCAGCGACAGCACATAGCCGATGATGAGAAGCTGAATGACGGCTCTGACAGTTGCCACGATCATATCTTTTTCTACGCCGGCTTTAAAAGATTTAGATAGGAATAAAGCGATAATGACAAATACACTTGTCAATAACAGAGAAAGATAATCCATATCAGCACCCGCTCCTTTGTAAAAGCGCCCGGGCCTTTTCGTGTTTCGGTTCTTTAAAGAACGTTTTCGTTTCCGCGGTCTCTAACAGCCGACCCTCAGCCATAAACCATATCGTATCGGATATCCGTTCCGCTTGTTCAAGATTATGGGTGATCCACAGAACCGTCAGCTGCTTTTGCCGATGGAGTTTCATAATCAGTTTCTCAATGATGAGCACAGATGAGGGGTCCAGAGCAGATGTGATTTCATCGAGCAGCAGGATGGACGGCAGGTTGGCGAGGGTTCTCGCTAATGAGAGCTTCTGCCGCTGCCCGCCGGATAATTCTTTTGCATTCCGATCCAGAAGCTCCTGCGGCAGATCTGTAAAATCTGCGAGCTCTTCGGGCGTATAGTGCTGTGTCCCGTGGAGTTTTTCTCCGAGCAGAAGGTTGTCCCGCACCGTGCCCTCAATAACGGGAGCTGATTGAAATGCAAGTCCCGCGGTTTTTCTGAGCTCTCTGATGTCCCAGTGCCTTATGTCTTTTCCGAATACAAGCACTTCGCCTTCATCAGGGGTATTCATCAGATTGCACAGTGACAGCAGTGTGCTCTTTCCCGCGCCGGAAGGCCCTATCAACGCCGTAATAGAGCCTTTTTGTATATGTCCGGTTACTCCGCTGAGGACATCAAAGGCTGTATTGTTTTGTTCAAAGCGTTTGCCGGCTGACAGAAAAGATATTGCCGGAATTTTTTCTTTCATACAGAATAACACCTTTCGTAAAAAAATCAGGAACCGGTGAGATCGGCTGATGTTTGATCCGCCGTTTTCGGGTCAGCCTGCCGGGAAGCGAATGTATGCATGACCATTCCCGCAATAATAATGAACAGTCCGGCAAACGAAAGAAGTGACGGAAACGCTGCGGATAAAAAGACGATCTCGCCGATCAGTGCAAAAAGAACCTCTCCGGATTGTGTCGCTTCTACAGCAGCGAGCTTCTGCGGCTCATTCCTCACCATATCGGTGGCGCGGAAAAATAATACTGTTGCTATAACGCCTGAGCTGAGTGCAACGATAAAGGATTGGAATGTCTGTCCCATTGACGGAAGACCGTCTCTGTGCCAGCCGAAAGCGGCAATCAAAAGCCAAAACGGTAAGCTGGCGAGCGTCATGCCGAGCACGCGCTGAAACGTATCGAGTTTTCCGCCGTATTGTTCCAGCATTTTACGGTTGCCGAGCGGATAGGCAAAAGCGGCGATGACCACCGGCACAACACTGAGTATTATCGTGCGGCCGGACAGGGAGCCTGCATGCTGAAGCTGTATCAGGCCGGCTCCTATCAGGATGATGACGGAAGTAACCAGCGAAATAAGCGGAATCTTTTGTCTGACGAGAACCGGACCCGCCGGGGAATCTTTTGTTTCGCAGAAAAACGGCGACAGAAGCACGCCCGCGACAATTGTAATCTGCCATGTGCCGGCGATCAGCCAGCCCGGCCCGTATGCCGCCGCAAAGGTAATCGGAGCATAAAAAAGCACGAAGCCGGTAAAACTCCATTTCAGCCAAAAAAACGGTTTTTTCCGGATTTCATGCCAGAGCGGCCCCCACTTTCCTTTCGCATAAACGATCACAAATAAAAACGGAACCATAAAAAGAAAACGCAGGGAAGAGCTCCATATCCAGCTTCCGCCAGAGAGCTCCATCGCCCTGTTTAAAATAAATGTGACTGCAAAAAACAGAGACGCCAATATTCCGATTAAGATGGCTTTCATTAAATCCCTCATTTTGACACATATTTTTTTATACTATACTATTCACCGGCAGGCTCCGCAATGGAATATGAGAAAATAGCGTTTTAATAAATGATGAATGGGAAACAGACATATACGGAGGTGAACACAATGCAGAAAGAGGATATTCAAGTTCTTTATTTTGAAGATGACGGCTGCATTCCGAATAACCCGAATCTTCCGCTTGTCATTTATAAAGCGGTATTTAATGAAGAAACGGTGCGGAAAGCAGAGACGGTTCTCCGCCGGCATGATTGGTCGAACAGCTGGACGGGCGGGGTGTTTCCGTATCACCATTTTCACAGCACCACGCACGAAGTTCTTGTCGCGGTAAAAGGAAAGGCGGTATTGAGGTTCGGCGGAGAACAAGGGGCGGACGCCGTTCTTGAAACGGGAGACGCAGCGGTCATTCCGGCCGGCACCGGACATAAAAAACTGTCAGGCAGTTCTGATTTTACCGTGATCGGCGCTTATCCGGGCGGCCGGCAGTACGATACAAAAACGGAGAAAAATGATAGAACTTTAAAAGAAATCAGCCGTGTCCCGCTCCCGGAATATGACCCCTTTACGGGAAAAACGGGACCGCTTTTAAAAATGTGGGGAAAATGACAGGGGATAAGCGGATGGTCTGTAAAAAAATAGTCTGAAAGAAACGTTATTACACCCCCGCCATATAAATAATTTCATAAACGAAACAATTCACGTTCAAATTTTGTTCAAAAAGTGTTATTATATAAGAGTAAATCAAATTGGGGTTTTTTATGTTTGCTATTTTCAGAGAGGAAAAAAGAAATTTTGACTTATTCAATTGTTTTTGTTGATATAAAAATAATACTGAATATGGCAAAGTGAAAAACTGGGTAGTAAACATTTATTTTTGTAAATGATTGTGCATGAATTCACAATCTTGCTTTTTCATGCTTTTCTGCATGAAAGGGGAAAGGCTACCCTTTCCAAAAAAATCAGCATACTGCTTATAGTAAAGGAGAATCGGATATGCCAGAAACAATCGATCAAACAAATGCATCTGTCAGCCAAGGCCAACGCGATCTTATCGATCAGCTGCTAAAACCTGAAGTTCAAGAATCACTGACTGTTTTAGTGGATCAGCTTCCAAAACTGACTGAGTTAGTAAATATTTTAACGAAGTCTTATGATTTTGCACAGTCTGTAGCGACAGACGAAGTATTGAAGAGCGATACAGTGGGTGCGCTTACAGAAATTCTTGAGCCGGTGAAAGAAACAGCGAAAGAAGTCGCAGCTACTGCGATCGAAGCAAAAGACCGCGCGGATGCAAGCAATGAGACAATCGGACTTTTCGGCCTGCTGCGCATGCTGAAAGATCCTCAAGCTCAAAAGCTGTTCCGTTTTGCTAACAGCTATCTTGAAATCATGAACGAAAAACAAAAATAATCTCAGATTCAAATTGATATAAAGGACGGAGGATATACGATGTCAAAACATATTGTCATTTTAGGCGCTGGTTACGGCGGAATTCTTTCTGCTTTAACCGTTCGCAAACATTACAGTAAAGATGAAGCACGCGTAACCGTTGTGAACAAATTCCCGACTCACCAAATTATTACGGAACTGCACCGCCTTGCAGCCGGCAACGTGTCTGAACAGGCTGTTGCTATGCCGCTTGAAAAACTCCTGAAAGGAAAAGACGTTGACATTAAAATCGCAGAAGTCAATTCTTTCTCAGTTGATAAGAAAGAAGTTGCCCTTTCTGACGGTTCTAAGCTGACTTATGACGCGCTTGTTGTCGGTCTTGGTTCAGTTACTGCTTATTTCGGCATTCCTGGACTCGAAGAAAACAGCATGGTGCTGAAATCTGCTGCTGATGCCAACAAAGTATACAAACACGTGGAAGACCGTGTGCGTGAATACTCTAAAACGAAAAACGAAGCTGATGCAACGATTCTTATCGGCGGCGGCGGCTTAACAGGTGTTGAGCTTGTCGGTGAACTTGCTGACATCATGCCGAACCTTACGAAAAAATACGGCGTAGATCCGACAGAAATCAAACTGAAATTAGTTGAAGCAGGTCCGAAAATTCTTCCTGTTCTTCCTGATGATCTTATCGAACGCGCGACAAAAAGTCTTGAAAAACGCGGTGTTGAGTTCTTAACAGGTCTTCCTGTTACAAACGTGGAAGGAAACGTCATTGATCTGAAAGACGGTTCAAAAGTCGTTGCCAACACATTTGTATGGACAGGCGGCGTACAAGGCAACCCGTTAGTCGGTGAATCTGGCCTTGAAGTGAACCGCGGCCGCGCGACTGTGAACGATTTCTTACAATCTACTTCTCATGAAGATGTATTTGTTGTCGGAGACAGCGCTGTATACTTTGCGCCGGACGGCCGTCCGTACCCGCCGACAGCTCAAATCGCTTGGCAGATGGGTGAACTTGTCGGTTACAACCTGTTCGCTTACTTAGAAGGAAAAACGCTTGAAACATTCAAGCCTGTAAACTCTGGTACGCTTGCAAGCCTCGGACGTAAAGACGCGGTTGCCATCATCGGAGCGAACTCTACTCCGCTGAAAGGTCTTCCTGCATCATTAATGAAAGAAGCAAGTAACGTACGTTATTTAACACATATCAAAGGATTATTCAGCCTCGCTTACTAATCCTTCAGATGACAATGAAGACATTGCCGGACTTTCTCGGCAATGTCTTTTTTTTGTGTATCAGTTAATACAATATTTTGAAAAATAAAATAAAAATGATTGATATGTGAGAAAGAGGAAGCTAAAATAAAAAAGAACGAAAATTGTTAACGTTAACATTTTATAAGGGAGGATGAGAGTGTGAAAGCTTTTATGGGCGATGATTTTTTACTTGATAGTAAAACTGCCGTAAAGCTGTATCGGGAATACGCTGAAAAAATGCCGATTATTGATTATCACTGTCACTTGAGCCCGAAGGAAATCTATGAAAATAAAACCTTCGCAACCATTACGGAGGCATGGCTTTACGGTGATCACTATAAGTGGCGGATCATGAGAGCCAACGGCATCGAAGAGCGCTGCATTACCGGAAACGCATCAGATGAAGAGAAGTTTTTCGCCTGGGCTAAAACAGTGCCGATGGCGATAGGCAACCCGCTGTACAGCTGGACGCATTTAGAGCTGCAGCGCTGGTTCGGTATTTATGACGTATTGAATGAAAAAACCGCACCGGAAATTTGGGAAAAAACGAATGAGCTCTTGCAGGGAGAAGGGTTTGGCGCGAGGGATCGGCAGCATGCCGAGCTCATTCAGGACTTACATCATACAAAACCTCAACTTTAGTGATTTTATGGACTGCCCGTTAATGGTACAATAGAAATAAATGACAGTATACAGAAAGAAAGGAAAACCGAATGGTAACCATAAAAGATATCGCAAAACTCGCCAACGTATCCCACACAACCGTATCCCGGGCACTTAACGGCAGCCCCTACATTAAAGAGCATACAAAACAGAAAATATTAGAGCTCGCTTCACAGCTGAATTACACACCGAATGTAAATGCAAAAAGTCTTGCCATGCAAAAGTCCCATACGATCGGACTGTTTTTTACAAGCATCACAAACGGAACCTCACACAGCTTTTTTTCCGATACCATCAAAGGTGTAAACCGCACAATCAGTGAGGAATACAATTTGTTCGTGCGCGCGATTGACGATCTGAAAAGCTTTGAAACCATTACGCCCATGAGGTACGACGGAATCATCTTAATGAGCCAAAGCGACAGCGATAACTCCTTTATTTATCATATCCGCGAGAAAAACATCCCGCTCGTTGTGCTAAACCGGGACATTGACGACCGGAGCATCACCAATATTTTATCAAACGATAAAGAAGGTTCCAGACAAGCGGTCGACTGTCTGATTGCAAACGGACACAGAGATATCGCGATTATTGAGGGGAAGGAAGGATTCAGGTCAACCGCACAGCGGAAAGAAGGCTATTTGACGGCTTTAATTGATCATTCAATTCCGATTAAGCATGAATACAGTGTAAAAGGCCGCTATGATATGGAAAGCGGCAGTCAGGCGATGGAAAAACTATTAGCGCTTCAATCACCGCCCACGGCTGTTTTCTGTTCAAATGATGATATGGCGATCGGTGCGATGAATGCTATTTTCGCCAAAGGCCTGAACGTTCCGGAAGACATATCCGTTATCGGATTTGATGACATCGGCATTTCCCAATACATGACGCCGAGGCTTTCGACAGTAAAACGCCCGGTTGAAAAAATCAGCATACTCGGCGCAGAGAAGATTTTAGCGCTTATCGCCGACCCGAATACAGCGGCGGAAAAAATGTATGAAAACACCGAGGTGATGATCAGAGATTCAATCAAAAAACTCACATAACGGCCCGTCTGAATAACCGGGTTTTCGCGCGAAAAAATGTTAACGTGTGCAAAATGCAGAAGGAGGCGGACAGCTTGCGGCAGCTGAATAAAAAAATGTGCGGCGAATACATTCAATATCCTGAAAAAGTCCTTCAGTTCGGCAAAGGCAGCATCAATACGGATGCTCGCAGCTGGGCGATGATCATGAGAATACGAAACAAATACTGATAAATGCCATCCGCCATCCGAATGCGGGCGGTGTGCTTGTGTTAGGGCTCGGCTGTGAAAATAATGAGCTGGCAGCGATAAAGGAAACGCTCTCTGAAGTGAACGAGGATCGGGTGAAATTTCTCGAATCACAGGCTGTCACAGATGAAATTGAAGCAGGGACTGCGCTTCTTAAAGACATACACTTTGCGGCAAGGGGAGATAAACGTGAAGAAATTCCGCTGTCAGAATTGAACATCGGATTGAAATGCGGCGGCTCTGACGGATTTTCCGGCATTACTGCAAACCCTTTATTAGGGAGATTTTCAGATTACTTGATTGCACAAGGCGGGAGCATGGTCTTAACAGAAGTTCCTGAGATGTTCGGGGCTGAGACAATTCTCATGCAGCGCGCGGCGAGCGAGGAAGTGTTTCATAAAACAGTCCGATTGATCAATGATTTCAAGCAATATTTTAAAAAGCACGAGCAGCCGATTTATGAAAATCCGTCACCCGGGAATAAGGAGGGCGGCATTTCAACGCTCGAAGACAAGTCGCTCGGCTACACACAAAAGGCCGGAACGGCACCTGTTTCGGATGTTCTGGCATACGGCGACACATTGAAAACAAAGGGACTGACACTGCTCAGTGCACCCGGCAATGATTTAATCGCTTCCTCAGCGCTCGCCGCAGCCGGATGCCACATCGTTCTGTTTACAACCGGAAGAGGCACGCCGTTCGGCACAGTTGTCCCGACTGTGAAAGTATCAACAAACACCGATTTATTTCAATCAAAGCCTCATTGGATTGATTATAACGCTGGCAGATTGGCGGAAGAACAAACAACAGAAGATCACATTGTAAGAGAATTCATTCAATACAACATCAAAGTTGCAAGCGGAGAATTCGTCAATAACGAAAAAAATGATTTTCGGGAGCTTGCGATTTTTAAGTCCGGTGTGACGTTATAAGGGAAAAGGCGATCCGTGATAGGGTCGTCTTTTTGCATTGCATGGGTGCACGGAACGGAATGGCGCCTTAAATTAAAGGAGATTTTTATAATATATATAATTATTATGGAAGATTGATTTTCAGATCACGAAATTTCAGAGGAGATCCAAATGAATACTATTTTATATATTGAAGATGACCAAGAAATTGGACAATTTGTAAAGGATGATTTAGAAGAACGGGGTTATATGATTATCTGGCTCACTTCTTCCTATAATTACGAAAAATACATAGAAAAGGCAGACCTTATCGTACTTGATATTATGATGCCTGGTTTAGATGGATTTACAATCGGCCAAAGGATGAAAAAAACACATCCGCAGATCCCTATCTTGCTGTTAACAGCAAGAACAGGTTTAGAAGATAAACTGAAAGGCTTAGAATTTTCGGATGATTATGTGACTAAGCCCTTTCATCCCGATGAACTGGCCGCACGAGTTGAAGTATTGTTAAGAAGGTTTGATAAGACTGCTATTCATGAATTGAAGTTAAAACACTTAAGTATTTACTTGAAAGAAAAAAGGATTTTAAATAATCAAAGTCATGAGGAAATATTTTTAACTGACAAGCAGTTAAGGATTTTTTTGCTTTTGCTTAGACATCCCAATCAAATATTAACAAAGGAACAAATTTATGAAAATATTTGGGGACAGCCTTATATCGAAGGGGATAAAACGTTAATGGTACATATTCGGCATTTACGGCAAAAAATCGAGATAAACCCAAACGAGCCGGAGATTCTTGAAACAATCAGAGGAATTGGATACAGGATTAAACAATGAAATTATCGACAAAGTACCTTATTAATATCATTGCCTCAATTTTGTTTTTTCCGATAGCGTTTTTAGGCGTTAATTTTCTATATTATGTTACGTTAACATATATTATTGATCATCAGGGACAAGTACATTATGAACCAAATAAACTTGAAAGTGATTGGAAATCCGATGTCGAAAACTTATCAGGAAAGTCTAATCGGGAAATTACGGCTGCTTTCCAGCACATGAAGCAATATAAACACTCTGATATCATTTGGATAAATGATAAGGGAAAGGTGATTTTTTCGACATCAGATCGGTTCGCCAAAAAAGGTGAGCTGATTCATGTAAGCGAATTGACCAAATTCATGGAACAAAACCAACCGAAATATTTATTGCTGAGTGCTTATTTAAGTGGAGATGAAGACAGCGGGTATGCATTTTTAGAAACTCCGCGATCAATTATAGGATCTCAATGGGAAGTTATGAGGGCTAAGTATTCCTATATATGGTTTATCGCTTTGATTTTTGTCTGTTCACTGTTTGTGTTCAATTCGTGGATGTTTTTTGCAAAAATACAAAAAAGGTTAATTTCTCTGGGGAATCATATGAAAAAACAAGATAATGACGGCATACCGGAATTTGTAACAGTTAAACAGAATGATGAATTGGGACAAGTGGAATATTCATTCAATCAGATGGTTGAAGAACTGAGGAACAGCAGACTAAAAGAGCGTGAAGAAGGAGAAATCCGAAAAAACTTAATTGCTGATTTATCTCATGACTTAAGGACACCTCTTACGGTTATCAGAGGACATACATTTACGTTAAAGAATGAAATAAACAGCGAAAAGGGAAAGCGTTCACTAGGCATTATAAATGATAAAATAACTTTTATGGGCGAACTGATTGACAATTTGTCATCATTTTCTCTTCTTGCCGCAGGTAAATTGCCTCTTCATAAAAAGAGCTGTGACATCTTAAAGATTATACGTTCCTCGTTAACAGCTTGGTATCCGATTTTTGAGAAAGAGCACTTTACAATAGATATTGACCTGCAAGAAAACATTGTGTGGGAAATAGACGAGACTTGGCTGAAAAGAATTCTTGATAACATTTTTCAGAATGTTTTGCGCCATGCAAATTCAGGAAAATACGTCTCAGTACAGACAAAGTTAATTGAAAACAAACCCGTTATCATAATTGAGGATATGGGCCCGGGAATGAATTATAAATCCGAAAGAAAAGGCGCTGGAATTGGATTATCTATCATTAATATGATGCTCAGCCAGATGAGGCTTGAACATAAAATAAAGAGCAATCAAAATGGAACGGTTTTTATTATTAACCAAAACAGCAGTGAAGAAACGTGAAGCCATAGCGGTTTCACGTATTTTTATGTTGAGAAATTTAAACTTAAATTAACCTTGATTATATCTTCTTTTTAACCTCGTAAGTTTATATTATAAACAGAACAAGACGGAAAGGGATGATGAGAAGCGGGAAAGGCTGATCCAGCTTTAATATCCAAGAATATCAATGTTTCTATAAAAAAGAAAGAAATTTTACATGATATAAATTTAACACTGGAAAAAGGGAAAATATACGGTTTATTAGGTCCTAATGGGGCAGGAAAAGCACATTGCTTAAAGTGCTTTTAGGGATATTTCCTTCCGCTGCAGCTTATTAAGATTAGCAGCGGCATTTTTTTCTACTATGAGCCTTCTAACGATTTCGGTTGTTCTCATGTTTGTACGTATATTTGAAAATAACAGAATGTAAATGGAGGATGATATGACATGGAGCAGGTTATTTTCGTAGTTTCAATGCTCGCTTTAGGAGTTACGCTGGTTATATTTTTCGGAATGATTTTGAATAACGGATTAAAAGGAGTATTAAACTTCTCAAGAAAACCTGTAAAATTTATGACTGGATCATTTTTGATATACATTATTGCGTTTGCTGTTTATATTTTAATAAGTGTAAAGTAATATTTAACTTCGATATTGGAAATCTGACGCGGATGTGAATTAGGAAATACCGGACAATTAGTTTGAACTCCCTGAGATTAGTTGATAAAGAGATGCCCACCTCATTGGCTTTGGATTAGGGGGATTTATCCTAAATAAAAAAAGCGATCCTGTAAAGGACGCTTTTTTTATATTAATTTTATTCCGCTGATCAAAATAATCGCCGCCATCACAAACTGCAGCGGGCGCGGTGAGAATTTCGGCGAAAAGAAACTGCCGAGGAGGACACCCGGCACAGAGCCGATCAACAGATTCAATACGAGCAGGTAATCGACGCTGCCGAAGCTTGCGTTTAAGAGACCGGCAGCCGTTACAAGTAAAAAGGCATGTGCGATATCTGTTCCCACCACTTCTGCCGTTTTCATTCTGAATAGGTACAGCATGGCGATCGCAAATAATGAGCCGGACCCAATTGATGTCAGGCCGACGATGAAGCCGAAAATGACGCCGATCAGTATCATGAGTCCCCGCTTTTCTTCAAGCGTTTTTTGCTGCCAGCGGTTCGGCCGCAGTTTTTTATCGAAAAAAAGACGGGCGATAATGGAAATGGCGACAAGTGTCAGCACGTAGCCTAGCGCATGTTTGATAATCTGCTCCTGATGCTGGTGAAAAGCGGGGAACAAGTGAAGAACGCCGATGGCGGCTGATGCGCTGGGAATGCTTCCGAGCGCCAAGTAGCCGACAAGTTTAAAATGAACGGTACGCTGCTTCCAATGAGAAACGACACCGAACAGTTTCGTGATGGAATTATATAAAAGGTCAGTGCCGACGGCGATAGACGGGTTGATTCCTAAAACGATCAGCAAAGGAGTCAAAAGCGCCGCTCCTCCCACACCCGTCAATCCGACCAGCGTCCCGACGATGAAACCCATGAACACAATGCTTACAGTCATCTGTGTGCCTCCTGAATAATCCTACTATTTTTATCAGATTATATATGATTAAGGGGCAGTAATCAATCGAATTTTCGGAAAATTTTATATGGAACAAAAAATCCGCCAGTCTGCTTTATATCGCAGACCGGCGGATCATCGGTTTATGATTTTTGCTGATAAAACGGAAGTTCCGTGTGGCCCATTTCTCTTACATAAACGAAAAGATTGCCCTTATGATGAATTTCATGTTCCATGGCAAGCTGAAGGAGAGCGGCGCCGGTAATTTTTCTGCCGAAAGAGGCGGTCAGGTCAATTTCGCGGTTCAGCTGCTCTTCAGTCAGCTGTGACAGGATGATTGCCGTTTTTTCAGTACACGTTTCAGCCAGTTTGACGAGGTCTGTTTCTGATTCTTCATTCGGTTTGTTCTGGATGGCTGATCCGTTTCCGTCGTTAATGACGTTTGCAAACATGAGAAAAGAATAAACCATGTGTTTTACAAGTTCCTGAGCGGACATTGAAGTCTCTGCCGGTTTGTAATCGTAATGCTCGCGGCCGATTTTTTGCGCCAGCTCAATCGTCACGTTTCGATGTGACAGAAAGTGGCTGACCAATTGATTTTGTGCTGTCATGTGAAAACCCCCATTTATCAAGAATATAAAGATGCAAAGATATGCTATATCAACGGCGCGGAAGAAACAAGCAATAAGCTCTTGATGGTGATATTTCGTTGCGGATATCCGAAATTCGACAATTGCGGTCTTTTTGCGTTCTTCTTTTTCTAGCAATTATGATAAAATATGACATATCTCGGTCATTCCAAAAGGGGGGATTTATTGAGGATGAAGCAGACTATTCCGTCCTCTTTTGTCGGGCTCAAAATTAATGAATGGTACACCCATATCCGGCAGTTTCACGTCCTTGAGGCGGAGCGCGTCAAACGTGAAGTAGAGAGAGAGATCGAGGATATGGAAGAAGATCAGGATCTGCTCTTGTATTATTCATTAATGGAATTCAGACACCGTGTCATGCTGGATTACATTAAGCCCTTAAAGGAGGACCCTTCTCAGCCTGAGTTTTCAGAATTATTGGAAGACATTGAAGGCAACCAGTATAAACTGACAGGACTGCTTGATTACTATTTTAATTTTTTTCGAGGAATGTATGAATTTAAACAGAAAATGTTCCTAAACGCCATGATGTATTACAAACGGGCTGAAAAAAACCTCGCACTCGTTTCTGATGACATCGAGAAAGCTGAGTTTGCTTTTAAAATGGCCGAGATTTTTTACAACTTGAAACAAACCTACGTCTCCATGAGCTATGCGGTACAAGCCCTTGAAACGTACCAATCGTATGAGACGTACAACGTCCGCAGAATCCAATGTGAATTCGTTATTGCAGGGAATTATGATGACATGCAGTATCCAGAAAGAGCATTGCCCCACTTAGAACTTGCTTTAGATCTTGCAAAACAAGAAGGCAATCCACGTCTTATCAGTTCAGCCTTATATAATCTCGGAAACTGTTACGAAAAAATGGGAGACCTCTCTAAAGCAGCTGAATATTTTGAGACATCCGTTTCCATTTGCAAGTCAGAAAAGTTCGATAATCTTCCGCATTCTATTTACTCATTAACACAGGTTCTTTATAAACAGAACACCACCGCCGAAGCAGAGAAGCAATACCGCCTCGGGCTGAGTATCGCCCGCGAATACAATGATGAATTGTTTGTAAATCTCTTTCAATTTTTACATGCGTTATACGGCAAGAAAATGGATAACGCATCCGTCAGGCACACGTTTGATTTTCTGGAGGAACACATGCTGTATCCGTATGTGGAAGAATTGGCGCATGATGCTGCCAAATTTTACATGAAACACGGACAGCCTGAAAAAGCACTTACGTTTTATGAAAAAATGGTGCACGCCCAAAAACAAATCCAGAGAGGAGATTGTCTATATGAAATCTAAACTGTTGTCAGGATTGCTGCTTGTTGCTGTCGGGTTCAGCTTTACACAGGTGATCGGCCATGAAAGCCATTTGGAAAACCAAGCGGACGGCACATTCCATATTGCCGCGCGAAACCAAACATAACATAAAGACCCTTCTTTGGAAGGGTCTTGTTTTTTGCTGTGCGTAACCATTCCATTTTTATCCGATTGAAGGGTCTATGTACTCAAGATATCTGTCCTACGAATGCCACCTATTTATGAAAAAGGCATAAGGAGAGATGAAGAGTGGGGATTGAAGTGAAAAAGCGGCTCGTATCGGCTGATAAATATGCGTTAAAATGTCCGAACCCGATGACGCCGGAGTATATTACCATCCATAACACGGCAAATGACGCATCCGCCGCTAATGAGATCAGCTATATGACGGGGAACAGCGAATCAACGAGCTATCATTTTGCAGTTGATGACAAAGAAGTGATCCAGGGAATTCCGTTGGACCGGAATGCCTGGCATTCGGGGGACGGCACGAACGGTACCGGAAACCGGAAGTCGATTGCTATTGAAATCTGTTACAGTAAGTCAGGCGGCGAACGGTACAGAGCCGCAGAGAAATTGGCGATTGAATTTGCGGCGCAGCTTTTGAAGGAGCGGGGCTGGGGGATTGACAGAATCAGAAAGCACCAGGACTGGAACGGAAAGTACTGCCCGCACCGCATTTTGTCTGAAGGACGCTGGGATGAAGTGAAGGCGGATATTGAGAAGCAATTAAACGGAAGTATGCCGCTGAAAAAGGCGTCCGTTTCTTCTTCCGTGTCTGAATACCATGTAAAAAAAGGCGACACCTTATCGGAAATCGCCGCATCGCACGGTGTCAGTATAAAATCGCTGCAAAGCATGAATCATATCACTGATCCGAACCGCATTACAGTCGGACAGGTGATCAAGCTCCCTCAGACGGGTTCTTCTTCAAAAAGTCAGGCTGCGTCATCCTATCCGCTCCCATCCGGGGTGATCAAAGTGACGAAACCGCTGACGAAAGGGACAAACGTGAAACAAGTGCAGACCGCTTTATCCGCCCTTTATTTTTATCCTGATAAAGGAGCAAAAAATCACGGGGCGGACGGTGTTTACGGCCCGAAAACGGCAAATGCCGTAAAACGTTTTCAATCTGTCAGCGGATTAACGGCAGACGGAATTTACGGCCCGAAAACGAAGGCGAAAATCGAAGAAAAACTGTAATCAATAAAACGGAAGCACCCCGGGCTTCCGTTTCTTCTTACATACAAACTGCGGCAAGGGCCTTTTGAATATCATAAATGCTTTCATCTTTTTTAAATTGCTTTGAGACAGCGGGAACCTCCGCGCCGGAAATCCAAATTTTCAGCTCTGAATCCAAGTCAAAGCGGCCGGCGGTTTCTACACTGAATCTGGAAATGCTTTTGTACGGAATGGATTGAACCTCCGTTTTCTTACCCGTAAGTCCCTGTTTATCAACAAGAATAAGACGCTTATCCGTAAACACAATGATATCGCGGACGAGCTTAAACGCGGCATTGACATTTTCACCTTCCAGCAAAATACGGGCCAGTTCTTCTCTTGCTTCAGCCGTTGATATTGTCGACGCGTTACCAAGCAATCCATTGATGAACCCCATGATATATCCCCCCTGATACGTATTCTATCAAATCATACTATAAAAAGGTTTTCATTCCTAGATGAGTAGAGTAAACTGGTGCTGACTGGTAAAGGAGAGCATGTTAAACATGAAAGATCGATATGACAGCTTCGCAGCTCTTTCTGCTGCTGAATCGGAATACCGGATTATTTATGAAGAAAAAAAGGGAAGTGAATGTATCGTCCTCGCTCCCCACGGCGGCAGAATTGAACCCGGTGTCAGTGAGCTGGTGCGGGCATTTTCTGACCAAAGTTCAATTTACTTATTTGAAGGCACGAAGCAGTGCAACAACCGTTTTCTCCACTTGACAAGCACACGTTTTGACGAACCGCTGGCTGTAGAAAAAGTAACTGCTCACCATTATGCACTGGCTTTTCATGGGTATCATGATCTGAAAACGGCAAATACACTCGTCGGGGGCGCGGATCTGGAAAAAGCCAGACGTATTTGTGATCTGCTGCGTGAAGCGGGGTTTTGCGCCGAACTAACGGATATGAACGATCGGCTGGCAGGTGTGAATCCCGGGAATATTGTCAATCGGACAAAAAGGAAAATGGGGCTGCAATTGGAAGTAAGCACGGCACAGAGAAGCGCGCTGTTCAGCAATTTCGGCTGCCGGAGAGAAACGTACACGCCGACCGATCTGTTTTTTCGGTATGTAGAAGCCGTAAAGCTCGGTTTTTATGAGTAAATGAACCGGATTCGCACCGCCTGCCCATTCTTTCTGCACCGGGGCTGTGTGAAAGAGCTTAAATATCACGCAGGAAGCGCTTGGCGGGCAGTACGGTGGGAACAGCGTCTGATACAGGCTTCACAATACCTTTCTTCTGATGTCAGCTTTCAATAAAATACGGCGCTTTTTCTTCAGCGGCATGCAAGTGTTTTTGCCTGCCTTCGTAATACACATTTGGACGCTTGTCGGATAGAAGACAAGCGAGCCGCTTCTGAAATTGAATACCTGCTTTACGCCGTTCAAACAGCTCAAGCCTTTTTTCCGCAAATGATGCCGTCACCCGGAAAGCGGCTGCGATTAAAATGACGGCATGGCTTCTCCGCTGGGGAAGCTCCATGTTTAACAGCATAAAGGTCGGTACACAGAAGTGGTACATAAAATGGTTGGCTTGGAATTCCTGCAGTTCCCTGAACAGCTTGTTCATGTGAAAATGATTACCGGTATGCTTCAGCACATGGCACAGTTCGTGTGCAAAATCCTCCCATTGCTCCTCAGGTGACTTTTTTTGATTCAGGACGATGCTGTACATGCCGTCCCGCTTCAGCATCATGCTGTGCGTATCTTCAAAATGAATCCAAATATCAAGCTCCTTGGCAATTGTTTGCATATCAATATGGAGAGGGGCGGTCATTCCCATGCGGCAATATAAGTTTTTGACGTATTCCTCCAGATGTGTTAAAAAATCGCCCAATTGAAAACACCCTTTCGAACATATGTTCTTTTTAAGTGAGAAAGAAAAGCCCTGATCGGACTTTGAATCAATTCCCTTTTCTTTTAAAAATAAACATTCAGCTTTTATATCGGCTGAACTTTAATCGATTTAAAGGAAAAGAGCGGATTATTTATGTTTTGGCCTGCGGTTTTTCTCTTTTTCTTTTAAATAATTAATGAATTCAATGGCCTGCTGTTTGCTTTCCGGCGAAAAGTCCTGCATGTCCCGATACGCGATCTGCAGGTCGGGATCAGCAAACAGATCTTCATCTGAAGGTTCTTTTCCGGTTAACAAATAATCCGTTGACACATTGAAATAATCCGCAAGCTTTTGCAGCGTTTCATAATCGGGTTCAGATCGGCCGTTTTCATAATGAGAATATCTGGCGCGCGAGACACCGATATGATTAGCGACTTCTTCCTGCGTTTTCTTTCCTCTGAGACTTTTTAATCTTCCGCCTATCATCCGAATGACCTCTCTTTTTTCAACACCCTAAGTTACTTATGATTATAGATACAAAATGTATCAAAATAAAGGGATGATAAAAAAAGTATCAAAAAGGTCTTGATGATACGAAATGTATCGTATATAATCAACATCATAGAGATACAAAATGTATCAAATAACGATAAGAAATTGATCAGGAGGGTGAGAGATGCAGCCGATAATCATCTGTTTCAGCAGCAATCCGGCTGACCAGAAATGTTTAGGAAAAGCAGGCGGTTCGATTTCTTTTACCGCTTGCGGACTTCCGGTGTTCCGATTTGATAACCGATTGCAGTATGAACGTTATATAAGGTTGAAGAAAAACGGAGATGTTCATGATGAATCGTAAAAGCTACCCGTTTTTCACCTATTCCGGATTATTGAATTCAGAACATTATGACAAAATGGGTTCCGCCATATGGCTGTTTTTATGGTTCGTCAGCTCAACGACAAAGGAACAAATAAAAGACGGCATCAAGTGGGGGCTCGTTCTCGGGCATAAGCCCGTTAAAGCAAGAGAAATGGCCGATGTATTTACAGTCAGCGAAAAAACCGTCAGACGGTGGCTTGAGATCTTGGAACAGCACGAATATATCAAAACCGTCCGCGCACCTTACGGACTTATCATCTCCGTAAAACACTCGAAAAGATTCACGCCGAAAGGGACATTGACCCGCCCGGAAGTCACTGACCGGACAATAACGGCAGATCACCGGGACAAAAATGTCCAGAGAGAAATAGATATAACAAAAAATCATACTGCTGAAGAAGCGATTAACGAAATTGCCGCCCATTTTATCAGGTTAAGGTCTGCACAGGAGGGGCGGAGCGTATACCCATCGCCAAGAGATTACCAGGCCATCGCCCGTATTGTTTCGCTAGGTGCATCAGTACAAGAAGCAATCAAATGGCTTGGCGAATGCTTTGCCGCTTTTGAACAGCGGCGCACTTCATCAGCTGAAACGATCAAGGCCTTCAGCTATTGCGCCAAGTTTATCGAAGACCGCTTGAATGCACGAATTGCGGGAAGGACAATCACAACAAAAAAAGAGAGGAATACGATACATGACAACACGAACGATCGAGCAGATTCTTGCCGACCTGAAAAACGGAAAACGTCCATTACTGGCGGCCAGACCGGAAGAATCAGACGAAAGCCGCTTTGACTGTCCGCTTTGTAAAGATCAGGGCGGTTATCTCAAAAAACAGCTGGGAATGGATGTGTGGGTCAAGTGCCGCTGCGCAGCTGAACGAAAAGTAGAGCGTATCCTCGGCGCAAGTGAGATTACAGGCGCCTTTCGGAAGCTGGATTTCAAAGGATTTATTACGCGGGGCAAGCCTCAGGCAGTCATCGACGCATATGAGTGCGCCCTTGAATTTGTTGAAAACTTCGACACGATTAAAAACTGCCGGAAAAACAGCATTGCCCTTTTAGGGCGTCCGGGATCGGGAAAAACCCATCTTTTGACCGCTCTCAGCAATTATGTCATGAGGCAGAAGCAGACACCGGTGCTGTATTTTCCTTTTGTGGAGGGCTTTACGGATTTAAAAAATGATTTTGATCTGCTCGACGCAAAGCTTGCCCGTATGAAGCAGGCGGATGTGCTCTTTATTGACGATTTGTTTAAACCGCTGAACGGAAAACCCCGGGCGACCGACTGGCAGATTGAACAAATGTACGCCGTCGTGAATTACCGCTATTTAAATCATAAGCCGGTTCTTCTGTCGAGCGAGCTGGCCTGTGACGAACTGGTTCAGGTTGATGAAGCCTTGGGCACAAGATTATATGAGATGTGCAGCGATTATTTAGTCATCATTCATGGAAACCCATATGAAGTCAACCACAGATTAGAGGGGGCGAGATAATGTGTAAACTGTGCGGGCCGAAGAAGGTTATTGTGACGGAAACAGGTTTCGGCGCTGTCTTTCACCCTTGCCCGAACTGCAAAACAGGGACCGATTTAACGCCGGTCATTAAACGTCTTGAGCGAATGGTTCAAGACGCAAAAGCGAGGCTTGATGCACGTGTATAAATATATCAAATGGCTTTTTTGCCTGCTGTTCAGGGCGAAACGGATAGAAAAGCAAATTGAAGCATGGCATGAGGCTGATGGAAAGTGAGGATAAACATTGCAAGTAAAAAACAGCCCCGCCCCGTGGCGGGCCGTACACAGCGGCGAAGAAAAACCCATTTACATTTATTCAGCATACAGCGAATCGGATAAAGAGAAATTTCCTTATTCAAACGGAAGGCTCATCGCAGCCGTTTTCAACTTAAGTTCATACTCGCAGCAAGTCAACGCGGCATTGATGGCTAAAGCCCCGGAACTTTTTGAAGCGGCCGAAACGGCTCTCCGCCTGCTTCGGGGAGAAAGCGCTGAAGATAAAGAAGCGTTCATTAATGAACTCGGAAGCCTCATACATGAAGTAAACATCCTGAAAAAGACGGAGGACATAAAACATGAATCCTAAAAAACTGTCAGACATTGAACATACAACATTAAAAAGCCAGCTGGAAGAAGGAAAGGTGCGGGTCATCATTGTAGACGGGCTGAAGAAGGAAGTATGGCTCGCCGAAGCGCCGGAGCACGGCAAAACGCTTATCGAAACGAGAAAAGGGGATCTCGCCCGGGTTGAATACGAAATCGGCTTTAAATTGAATTGATTTTTAAAAAAGAATACGTCCAAGACGGAAAGCCTGCGGACACTGATCAATCGCGCACATTTTGCGCATTGGTTGGTGTCTTTTTTTGTTCCGAAAAAGAGGAGGATTTATTATGGAAGACTTACTATTTGAATATAAACGCACGCTGAAACAGACGAAAAAATGGTACAAGCATCTTGAGGAAGCTGATGAAACGGCGCTGACTTCAGAAGAACTGAAAGATAAAAAAATCATCAGAACGATCATTACAGATTTGGAATATGTCACTGAATGGCTTGAAAAAGGCCGGCAGCCCGGCATAAGAAGAGCGATAGACCGCAGAGACGCTTATCAGAGAATGCTGATTAAAGATCCGAGAATCATAGAAACCTATTCACAGGCGCTGATGTTCGTACCTTCCGGAAATGTGACTGAAGAAGACAGAATCAGACTGCGGGACGCATTAGCCGTCTTAACGGATAGAGAAAAAGAAATGCTTCTCCTCCACAAAGCGGAATGCTTTTCGTATGAACGGATCGCCGCATTGCTGAACGTAAAGAAATCAACCGTACAGACGACGGTCAAACGGGCGCTTCTAAAAATTCAAAAACAGCAGGAACAAAGAAATCAATCGCCTGCTTAATAAGTTGTCATACGTTTGCCACCTAGAAGTGAACAGACGATCCCAAAAAGCGGCCCGAAAGAAGCCGCTTTTTATTATAGACATCCATGTCGGAGGTGGCGGTGATGCCGTAGCATGAAAAACGCAAAAAAAGAACAGGCATTTACAATCTATCAGTCTCATCAGGGCCGCATCACAAACCGCGCCCTTGCCGGAAAATCAGGCGTATCCGCAAGAACGATCGGCAGATGGAAAAAAGAAGGGCGCTGGGACGAAGCGCTCAATCAAAATGTAAAAAGCGGCGGAAAAAACGCCCCGGCCGAAGATGAATTAAACGAACGACAGCGGCTGTTTTGTCTTTATTATGTGAAAAGCTTTAACGCCACCCAATCCGCGATAAAAGCCGGGTATTCACCGGAAAGCGCGCATGTGACGGGAAGCAGGCTGTTAAAAAATGAAAAAGTCGCAAAAGAAATCAGCCGCATGAAAAAGGAAATGGTCAATAAAGTGTTTGTCGAAGCAATGGACGTTCTGCAAGTCTATGTGAAAATCGCTTTCGCCGACATTACCGATTATGTAACCTTCGGAAAAAGGGAGGTTCAGGCCTTCGGAAAATCAGGACCGCTCTTTGACGAAAATGATAATCCGATTATGCAGGAGATCAGCTACGTTGATGTTAAAGATTCGAATCTTCTGGACGGAACCATCGTCACCGAAGCGAAACTCGGGAAAGAAGGCATTGCAATAAAGCTTGCCGATAAGATGAAAGCACTGGAAAAGCTGTCCTTGTACTTTGACCTTTTCCCTGATCAATTTAAGAAAAAAATTGAACGAGAAAAATTAAAGCTGGCGCAGCAGAAGCTGGAAAAAACAGAAGAGAGCCAAAAGCCGATTGACATAGTCATTACGCGGAAAGAGGAACGGCCATGATTGAAAAAGCGGTCAACCCGCGCTTTGAAGATTATTTGTTCAATTGGAATGAAACGTACCAATTTCTCGTCGGAGGCTACGGCTCGTCAAAAAGCTATCATACCGCGCTGAAAATCATCCTGAAGCTGCTTTGTGAAAAACGGACGGCGCTTGTCGTTCGGGAAGTATTCGATACGCACAGGGATTCTACCTTTGCACTGTTTGAGGACATTATCGAGGAGCTTGAGCTGGGACATGCTGTAAAGGCCGTTTCTTCACCGATGCAGCTGAGATTCGCAAACGGAAGCCGGATTATGTTTAAAGGAATGGACAACCCGGCCAAATTGAAATCCATTCACCATATTTCTTTGATTTGGATTGAGGAATGCTCAGAAGTGAAGTATGAAGGCTTTAAGGAGCTGATCGGCCGTCTGCGCCATCCCGAGCTTTCGCTTCACATGATATGCACCACAAATCCCGTCGGCACCTCCAATTGGACGTACCGGCATTTTTTTCGTGATGAGCAAAAAAAACGGTTCGTATTGGATGATCATACGCTGTATGAAAAAGGCACCGTCGTTAAGGGGGATACGTATTACCACCATTCCACCGCGTGCGACAATCTGTTTTTGCTAAAAAGCTATATTAAGCAGCTTGACAGCTTACGGCAATACGATCCCGATTTGTACCGGATCGCCCGCAAAGGACAGTTCGGCGTCAACGGCATCCGCGTATTTCCGCAGTTTCAGGTCATGGAGCACACCGAAGTAACAGAGCGGATTGCCGCTATCAGACGCCCGCTGTTTCGGACGGGCATGGATTTCGGTTTTGAAGAGTCATATAATGCGGTCATCCGGCTTGCCGTCGATCCGGATAAAAAAGAGCTTTATATTTTCTGGGAGTATTACAAAAACAAAATGACCGATGATCAGACAGCTGAGGAGCTTCAGGAATTGGCGGATAAAAAAGAGCTGATCAAGGCGGATTCAGCCGAGCCGAAAAGCATCCAATATTTCCGCAGGCAGGGCTTTTGCATGGTCGCGGCCAAAAAGTTTCCCGGCTCAAGGCTTCAGTATACGAAAAAACTGAAACGGTTCAAACACATCTATTGCTCAGACAGCTGTCAAAATACAATCCGCGAATTGCAAAACTTAACATACGCGAAAAACAAAAACGGCGTTCTGTCGGAAGATGAGTTTTCAATTGATCCCCACACACTTTCAGCGATTTGGTACGCGCTGGATGATTATGACGCGGCGGATCTGAAAGATTCATCACAAAAACGGACACGTCCGAATCGGGAAAGGGGGAGGTAACCGTTGGCGAAAAACCAAAACGTCAGAGCCACCGTCATTAAATCAAAGATGGCCGCGCCGCAGGCAAGACAGATGCAAGAAGATCAATTTGCCGATTTGTACGGCGAAGACATCATCTCTCCGCCCTATAATCTCATTGAGCTGAAAACGATCGCCGAATATTCGACCATTCTTCAGCAGTGCATTGACGCGTATCGGGTCAATATTACGGGCTTCGGTTTCGATGTCGAATATACCTTTGACGTAAATAGCTCAGACTGCTCCCCGGATAAAAAAGCGCGGGCTGAAAAGAACTGGATGAAGCTGGAGAGCTTTTACAAATGCCTTCATTTTGATGAATCGGCTGAGACGATCCTCGGTTATGCGATAGAAGACCGCGAAAAAACGGGCAACGGTTTTCTCGAGGTGCTTCGTGACGGAGCGGGAAAACCGGCTGGGATTGAATATCTGGATGTGAAACATATGCGGGTGTGCGGTGTGACTGATCCCGTTGAAGTCACGTTTTCATATGAAGAAAACGGCTCATCCAAAACGATTAAAAGGCAAAAACGGTTCCGTAAATATGTTCAGATGCTGAACGGGCATAAAGTATTTTTCAAGGAATACGGCGACCCCCGGATGATGGACATGAGAACCGGCGAATACGTAAAGACCTTGCCTGAAGAATACCGGGCAAATGAAGCCATTCACTTAAAAATCGGCAGCGGCACTTACGGTATCCCGCGCTGGGTCGGCAATATCGTCAATCTGTACGGCGCCCGGAAAGCGGAAGAACTGAATTTTATGTATTTCAAGCAGGGCCGTCACGTGCCGGCCGCCATTACGGTTGAAAACGGCATGCTGTCAGAAACCTCGTACAAAGAGCTCCAGGATTATATGAATGACCTGGAAGGGGTGGAAAACGCCCACAAATTTCTGCTGATTGAGGCGGAAGGCATTGCGAAGGAAAAGGACCTTCACGGAGGCGAAGACATTACGCCTGTGTCTGTGGAAATTAAATCACTTGCGGAAATTCTGCAGGATGATGCGCTGTTTCTTGAATATGACGACAAAAGCAGAAATAAACTCCGCTCCGCTTTTCGTCTCCCGCCGCTTTATACGGGCGAGGCGCAGGAATACAACAAAGCTACAGCCGATACGGCACGGAAAATAACGGAGGAGCAGGTGTTCCAGCCGGAGCGGAAAACGCTGATTAATAAGCTCAATACGTTATTTTTGCCTGAACTGGGGCTTCACGATGTACAGCTCGCACTAAAAGGGCCTGATTTTCGCGATCCGCTTGAAATTGCGAAGGTGCTTACGCCATTTATCTCCGCCGGCGCCGTCTCTCCTAATGATCTCCGTGATCTGGCCGGAAGAGTGCTCGGCAAAACGCTTGAAGAATGGCCTGAAGAGTACTACAGCCGGCCGGTGCTGCAACGGAAAAAGGAGCAATCCTGAAAGGGGGTGAAAACATCTCGTGCCGAGAGAATTAAGAAATGCCGTCATCAGTTTTGTAAGCTATGTCGATAAGGCGGCGAACCAAACGGAATTCTTTTTCACAAAAGCGGCCGGCATTCCGTCATTTGAAAAAAAGGTGCAGGTGTTTACAAAAAGCGAACCGGATGAGCAGAAGCTTGTTTACGGCATTGTATACGAGCCGGATGTCCCGGATGCCCATGGCGATTATATGACGGCCGAAGAGATTGAAAAGGCCGCTCACGGTTTTTTGGCGGACGCCCGCAACATTGATACAAATCATAATTTTGAAGGCGGAACCGGCGAGGTGGTGGAGTCGTACGTCGCCCCGGATGACTTTGAAATCGGGAATGCTGTGATCCGGAAAGGCTCTTGGGTGCTTGTCACCAAAGCCTCCGATGAAGTATGGGATCAGATTAAAGCCGGTGTCATTACTGGCTACAGCATGGCGGGAACCGCTGACGTTTACGAAGAGCCGGAGGAAAAGCAAGCAGGCTTATTCGGCGCGGTCAAGCAATTTCTCGACCGTGACCGCAAATCAAGATACCGCAAGGGAGAGGACTTGAACAAGATGAGAAAAGAAGACGTAAGAGAATCGATTGAACACGCGCTGCACCCGCTCTTAAAGCGGCTTGACAGTTTGGACCAAAATACGGATGACAAAGACGGGGCGGCTGCGCCGTCCGATGAAGAAAAGCTGAAAACGCTTGTCGAGGACATGCTCGCGCCGATTATTAAACGCATCGAAGCGCTTGAAAAAGTAAGAGGCGCATCAAAGCAGCCGGAAGAAGAGACGAGCGGCCAAGAGCCTGTTAAAAAATCCATTTGGAGCGGACTGCTTTAAGCCCAGTCAGAAGGAGGAACTGTAGAGTGAGAAATCAAGATATCATCAGAAAGGCGGAAATGTCACTTTCCGCTTTAAAAAGCGGCGGTTTAATGAATCCCGCACAAGCTTCAGCATTTATCCGCATGGTGCAGAACACGCCGACTATTTTCAGCGAATCGCGAGTGATTCAAATGGAAAACGACTCGCAGAAATTTGAAAAAATCGGTTTCGGCCAGCGTATTCTGCGTGCCGCTGAGGAAGGAAAAGCCTTAACGGACGATCAGCTGACCGTCCCGGCAACAAGCACGGTGCAGCTGAATACGAAAGAAGTCATTGCGGAAATTAACATTACCTATGACACGCTTGAAAACAACATTGAAAAAGACGGTCTGCAGCAGACGATCATGCAGATTTTAGCGGAGCGGGCGGCAGTCGATATTGAAGAGCTTGTCGTAAACGGCGATACATCTTCATCTGATCCGTATTTGGCGCAGCTTGACGGAATCCGTAAGCAGACCGTCTCTCACGTCATTGACGGAAACGGGGAAGAGCTGTCCAGAGCCACATTTAAAAAAGGCTTAAAAGCAATTCCGGCAAAATATTTGCGTCTGCCTCAAGAATTCAGATTTTACACATCTCAAGGCATGGAGATTGAATGGAAGGACCGTGTGGCTGACCGTCAGACCAATCTGGGGGATCTTGCGGTGCAGGGCGGTTTGTCTTCAGCATTCGGCGTTCCGGTTAAAGGGGTTTCCAACCTGCAGCCGTACTCAGTCGGAGAAGGTGATTCTCAGTACGAGGCATCAGACATTATTTTGACTCACCCGAAAAATATCATTCTCGGTTTTTCACGGAATATCAGAATCGAAGTAGATAAAGATATTCGCAGCCGCAAATTTATTATCGTACTGACGGCTAAGCTTGACAGCAAATTTGAAGAAGAAGATGCAAGCGCCAAAATCGTAAACGTTAAAGAATAAGACGGGGGTGGCAGTTATGTTAATTCAGCCGTCTGACGTTGTTTCATATTCAGTTTATGATCAAGTCAAAAACAGGCCGGAGCAGCTTCTTATCCAAGACATTCTGGAGGCGGAGGCGGAAGCGGCCAGGCTGGCGGGGCATCCGTTCACTGATCCTGTATACTCACCGCTTCCCGAAAAGATTAAGCTTGCGTTATTAAAGCTTTCTCAATATTTTGCGCTGATCAACCAGAACGAAGCAGCCGCTTCAGCCTATCAATCTGAAAAGATAGGCGACTACTCCTATACGGTGGCCGGTGAAGGCGGAATCCGAAAACCGGCGGTGTACCACCTGCTTTGTGAATATATCGCGCCGGGCTGTACCCCGGCTTCTGCAAGCGCAAAGGTGAGGCCGTTATGAGCTACGAACGGCTGCTTACTGACAGATGCGATATTTATCATGAGAGGGTGTCAGCTCCGAAGGCCGGACGTTTCGGCATTCCCGCTGAAAAGCTCCGGCCTGACTTTTCTTATCCGGAAGTTCCCGATGCTGAAAGAGTGCCGTGCCTGTTTGTTGAAAAACAGCAGCAGCTTATTCAGCTTGAGCCTGATCATAAGGTATATCAGCGGTATCTCGTTCATTTTCCGAAAGAGACAGTTTTGCGCGTCAATGACAAAATCGTTTGGGAAGATCAGGCGTATATTCTGGAAATGCCGAAGAAAGCAAGACAGCACCATTGGGAGGCCATCGCTGTGAGAGATGACAGACTATGAGCATAAAAAGCCTTGAAAAATGGAATCGGTCGCTGCTGAAGGCATCATCCGGCGAGTTTACCCGTCAGGCCAGCGGATGGCTGGAACAATCAGGAGAGGATTTTCTCGATCTGGTACGGGAGGAGCTTATTCATTCGGGAGGGATCGATACAGAAAACCTGCTGTCTTCTTTCCGAAAAGGAGCGCGGGATCATGTGTGGATCATTGAAAACGGGGGACTGACTCTTGAAATCGGCACCAATGTAGAGTATGCCTCATTCATAAATGACGGACATTGGACCGTCTCAGAAGAAAATGTCAGATGGGTGCCGGGGTATTTTCAAGGCTCCCGGTTCATATATGATCCGTCAGCTTCAACCGGAATGGCGCTCAAAAAACAGTGGATCAGCGGGAATGGGTTTTGGGACAAAGCCCTTCTTTTATATGAAACAATCTTCGCAAGGTCGCTGGACAAGCGCTTCAGCAAGTGGCTTAACACGTTGGGGGGAGATATCGGATGAATCGCGAAACCGGTTCAATCGCCGCATTTTTATATCATCAGTGCGGCGTGCCCGTATATGAAAATGAACTGCCTGAACAATTTCAGGTGCCGTCACTTTACATCCCGCCCCCTTTTGTTTTTGACGAGAATGACACAGTCACTACCTTTAAGAAAACATACAGTCTGAATGTGAAGCTGTTCCATGCCGACTCGGTGCAGGCGCTCGATGAAGCAGACCGGATTGCTGATGCGGTGAGAGAATCTAGACAGATGATTCCGCTGCTTACTGAATCAGGGGAGGATACCGGTGATTTCATCCGCATCAGCCGTATCGAAACGAGAGTCGGAGACAAAGGCGAGGCAGTGATTACAATCCGCTGGACGAGCCGCTACTATTATAAGAAACAAACATTTCCCGCACTTCGGGGTGTGGACATTAACAGCGGGGTGAAACAAAAGTGAAACAACATAAAAAGAAGAACGCCGCCACGGCAGAAAGAGCGGTTCTTTATGACACGGCGGATTTAACAAAGCACGCAAAGGAGCTTTTCGGCGTAAAACCTGAAATTCTCCAGGGTGCTTTATTCGGCGTGAAGCAGAAACAAATGACAAAAGCGCAAGCCCAGACATACATTCAAGCATTTTTAACCAAGGAGGTCATGCAATAATGAACGGCGGAACATTTACGCAAGGAAAAGAAAAAGAACGTGCCGGGATCTATTTTAACTTTAAAACAACCGCTCAGGAGCGGGTATCGATCGGTGAGCGGGGGATTGTCGCCCTTCCCGTCGCATCCAACTGGGGTGAAGCGAAAACATTCGTCTCCATTTCAAGCATTGAAGATTTGAATAAAAAAGTGGGGCTCAGTATTGAAGACCCGTCACTGATTCTGCTGCGCGAGGCGAAGAAGAAAGCAAAAACCGTTTTGATGTACCGTCTGACAGAGGGACTCAGAGCGAGCGCCGATCTTTCGCAAGGTGTAAAAGCAACCGCTCTGTACGGCGGTTCAAAAGGAAATGACATCATCATCCGCATCAGTGAAAACGTCCTTGATCAGACCGCTTTCGATGTGACCACATACATGGATGAAGCGGAAGTTGACAAACAAACGGTGAAAAAAGCCGAAGAATTAAAAGCAAACGGCTATGTCACATTCACGGGAACAGGCGAGCTGTCGGTTTCCATCCCGCTGACAGGCACTGAGGAAGAGTCCGGGGTAACATTAAACCCGCAGGCGGGCATCCGACTTGCAGGCGGAACCGATAAAGCGCCAGCCAACTCAGACTATATTGATTTTTTAGCTGCGGCTGAAACGGAGAATTTCGATGTGATCGCTCTTCCTGTCGCGGATAACGAGCAGCTGAAAGCGACATTTGCCGCATTCATTAAACGCCTTCGCGATGCGCAGGGACAAAAAGTGCAAGGGGTGACCGCCCATTACAGCGGGGATTATGAAGGCATTATCAATGTTACTGAGGGCGTCCTGCTGGAAGACGGAACCGAGATTAAAGCTGAAGAAGCGACCGCTTGGGTGGCAGGTGCTAGTGCCGCCGCTGCATTTAATCAGTCCCTCACATTTGTTGAATACGAAGGCGCAGTCGACGTGCTGCATCGCCTGACTCATGATGAAGTGATCGAACGTCTTGCCAAAGGTGAATTCCTTTTCTCCTATGACGCCCGTGATAAATCAGTCAGCGTTGAAAAAGATATCAACTCATTGGTGACATTTACGGCAGAGAAAAACAAAAAGTTCGCGAAAAACAAAATCGTCCGCGTGCTTGATGCGGTGAATAACGATTTGACACGTGAACTGAAAGCCTTAATTAAATCGAAAAAAGGCACGGGCAGCGATCTGCCTGCGACAAACGATGGCCTTCAATTCGTCAAAACGATGATCATTCAATATTTGACAACACTTCAGGATGCGGGCGGCATTGCAAACTTTGATTCAGATACTGATATCACAATCGGCCTGAATGAAGACCGCGACGGTTTTTTAATTGATCTCGCCGTACAGCCTGTGGATGCAGCGGAAAAATTCTACTTTAACGTGGAGGTAAACTAAGATGGCATTAAAAGCGCAAAACACCATTTCAGGAAAAGAAGGCCGTTTATTTCTCGATGGGGAAGAGATGGCGCATATTAAAACCTTTGAAGCAAACGTGGAAAAAAACAAATCGGAAGTAAACATCATGGGCCGCCGCATGACGGGACATAAAACGACAGGCGCCAACGGAACGGGCACGGCAACGTTCTATAAAGTCACATCCAAATTTGCCGTGCTTATGATGGATTACGTCAAAAAAGGCAGCGACCCGTATTTTACGCTTCAAGCCGTTCTTGACGACAAATCATCAGGCCGCGGAACAGAACGCGTCACCCTGTATGACGTCAACTTTGATTCCGCTAAAATCGCCGGACTGGACGTAGACTCAGAGGCGCTCGAAGAAGAAGTGCCGTTTACCTTTGAAGATTTCGATGTGCCGGAAAAGCTTTCTGAAACGTTTTAATCAAGATCGTTATGAGTGACACAGGCCTTTTACAGGCCTGTTTTTAATAAAAAAAGAGTAAGGGAGTTTTCATCATGAGCGAAAAAAACGAACAAGTATATGATCTGTCATTCTTTATGCCGGGAAAAACAGTCGAGGCTGAGGAGATTCGGGTTCCGCTTTCAAAGCGTTTTGTCGATAAAAAAGGAAACATCGTGCCTTTTATTTTTAAAGCAATTACGACGGAGCGCATTGATGAACTGGAGAAGGAAAGCACGACCTATAAAAATGTGAAAGGCAGAGGCCGGGTCAAAGACTTAGACAGCCAGCGCTTCTATGCACGGATCGCAGTTGAATCTACAATTTACCCTGATTTCCGGTCTAAGGAGCTCCGCGATGCCTACAAAACGGCAGATCCGGTCGAGGTGGCAAAACGCGTTCTTTCAGTCGGCGGTGAATATGCAAATTGGCTGAATAAAGCGATTGAGATCAACGGATTTGAAGATGAATTAGAAGACCTGGAGCAAGAAGCAAAAAACTGATAAAAGATGGGAATAAGGAAGCCGTGTATCTTTATTACGCGATGCACGAGCTTCATTATTCTCCATCAGAACTGAAAGAGTTATATGAAGCACCGAGACATTTTAAGGCGCTGCTGTACGGTTTAATCGGTTACAAGCTGGACATTCTTGAAAAACAAGCGAAGAAAGGGGGAGCGACATCATGGCAAAGCTGACCGCCCGTTTTGAATTGGAAGACCGGGTGTCGAAGAAAATAAGGAAAATCCAAAATGGCTTCAGAGCGCTTGAGAAATACAGGAAAATGACAAAACGCCAAAGTGAAATTGATATACGCAAAGAGAGTAAATCTGTTTTAAGAACAATTGACCGCATTCAGCGCTCTATGAAAAGAAAGCTGGGCGCACAAATGATCTCTATTTCAGCTGAAGACGGAGCCAGTGCCGTCATTAAAAAAGTGCAAGTCCGATCAGCGGGTCTGCCTGCGTCTTTAACCATTAAAATAGAAGCAAAAGATAGCGCGACAGCGGCATTTGAGAGATTGCGGAATCTGGCCGCCGGTTTCAAAGGATTTTCCGTTTCACTGTATGCGTCAGACGAAGTAACACCTGCCATGGAACGTATCAAACGCTATATGCAGTCTGCGTTAAAGAACGGGTACTCTGTCACTATACGCGTCATAGATCACGTCATGAAAACAGTCGGCCGAATCTCAGCGGGCATTGATTCACTGACGGGAAAAAACAATGTCATTCAATTATCGTTAAATGAAAAGGTGGCAGCACAGCTGGCTGCATTGCAAAAGAATATGCCGGACTTCGGAAAAGCACCTGCATCTGCTGCTCCTGCTTCGCCGAAAAACGATTTTTCAATGCTTGATTCCATTGCAGACACCTTCATGAAAAAAGTCAATGACATCGCATCCAAGTTCTATCCGGAAACGATTATAGCGGAATTGGACAAATTCGCCGCAAACTTTATGAAAAAAGCGGACGAAATCGCAAGCAAATTCAGTCCGGAAACAATTTTAACAGAGCTGGATAAATTCACGACCTCATTCATGGGGAAAGTGGACGAGATCGCAAGCAAATTCAGCCCGGAAACGATATTAACAGAGCTGGATAAATTCACGACCTCATTCATGGGGAAAGTGGATGAAATCGCGAGCAAATTCAGCCCGGAAACGATATTAGCAGAACTGGATAAGTTTACAACCTCATTCATGGGGAAAGTGGACGAGATCGCAAGCAAATTCAGCCCGGAAACGATATTAACAGAACTCGATAAGTTCACAACCTCATTCATGGGGAAAGTGGACGAGATCGCAAGCAAATTCAGCCCAGAAACGATATTAACAGAACTGGATAAATTCACGACCTCTTTCATGGGGAAAGTGGATGAGATCGCGAGCAAATTCAGCCCGGAAACGATATTAGCAGAACTGGATAAGTTCACAACCTCATTCATGGGGAAAGTGGACGAAATCGCAAGCAAATTCAGCCCGGAAACGATATTAGCAGAACTGGATAAGTTCACAACCTCATTCATGGGGAAAGTGGACGAAATCGCAAGCAAATTCAGCCCAGAAACGATATTAACCGAACTGGACAAGTTCACAACCTCATTCATGGGAAAAGTAGATGAAATCGCAAGTAAATTCAGTCCCGAAGCGATATTAGGCGAACTGGACAAGTTCACAACCTCATTCATGGGGAAAGTGGATGAAATCGCAAGCAAGTTCAGTCCGGAAACGATATTAACAGAGTTGGACAAATTCGCTGATTCATTTATGAAAAAGATAGACGGGATTGTTAGTAAATTCAGTCCCGAAGCGATATTGAAAGAGCTGGATAAATTCGCTGATTCATTTATGAAAAAGATAGACGGGATCGTGAGTAAATTCAGTCCCGAAACAATATTGAAAGAACTGGACAAATTCACTGATTCGTTTATGAAAAAGGTAGATGACCTTGTCAGCAAATTCAGTCCTGAAGCGATATTGAAAGAGCTTGATCATTTTACTGATTCGTTTATGAAGAAAGTCGACGACGTTGTCGGTAAATTCAGTCCTGATAAGCTAATCGACCGCGCCGAACAATTTGTAAATGACACGATCGACCGAATTTCTGAGAAATTCGATTTTCTCAATCCGGATAAGATTCTGGAAAAAGTAGATCAGTTTACATCCTCACTGTTTGGAGGCATTGATAAAAAGTTCGGCAAGTTCAGTCCTGATGCGATCATCGAAAAAGCTGAGGCATTTGTTGATAAAATAGTCGGGAAAATTGCAAAGAAATTTGAAAAATTCAGCCCGGATAAAATCATCGAAAAAGCCGGCGAATTGATCGAAAAAATAATATCAGGTATTGCTGAAAAATTAGGAAAACTCAATATCGGCGGATTATTAGGAGGCGGCACGAAAAAAGAAAAGAGTAAGGGAAGCATTTCTGCCGGCGGCTCCAACGGCCCGAAGCGTCCTGATCTGACAAAGGGTTCCCAGCGCACGGCAACAGCACCTAGATCTTCAGGAAAGTCAGCCAAAAAAACCGGCGGGGCTTTTGGGGGATGCTGCTGTTGTACTGGAGTGACGAGGGGCAAAAGCAGTAAAGTCGAAGAGCGGAATAAATCTTCAAAAAAAGGCTCATCCGTAAATGAAAGCAAACACGCATCTGTAAACACGCCGAAAGCAAAAGGGGCAGGTAAAGGAATCGGCGCCCTTTTGAAAGACTTAGGAGGTTCTAAGGCGCTTAAAGGCGGTATGAAAGGGTTAAAAGGTGCAGCTAAAGGAATTCCCGGCATAGGTGAATTGTTATCACTTACTGATTTAGTCGGCATTAATAAAGATAATGCAGGAGAGAAGGTCGGCTCAGCCGGAGGCGGTCTTGCCGGGGCCGCGGCCGGAGCGGCAATCGGCAGTGTTGTTCCCGGAGTGGGGACATTGATTGGCGGCGCGGTAGGCGGCATCGCCGGAAGTTTAGGCGGTTCCAGCTTAGGAGAGGCCTTTGATTCAGGGGCTTTGAAAGACACGTGGAATGATATATCCAAAGCAGCACAAAGTGCTTGGACAACGATACAAGATACTTGGGGAAGCGTTTCATCCTGGTTTATGGAAAATGTATGGACTCCGGTATCAACGGCTGTAGTCGGAGCGGCGACAAGCATCTGGTCAAATATCGTGAATGCGTGGACGACGATTCAAGGTGTCTTCAGCATAGTTTCATCCTGGTTTATGGAAAATGTATGGACTCCGGTTTCGACGGCTGTAGTCGGCGTGGCGACAAGCATCTGGTCAAATATCGTGAATGCGTGGACAACGATTCAAGGTGTCTTCAGCACAGTTTCATCCTGGTTTATGAGCACCGTCTGGGAGCCTGTAAAATCGGCTGTAGTCGGCGTGGCCTCTTCTATCTGGGGAAATATCACGGGAGCCTGGGATAAAATTAAGTCTGTTTTCAGTACGGTTTCCGGCTGGTTCATAGATACTGTCTGGAACCCGGTGAAGGACATGGTGAAAAATGTCGGCAAAGGAATATCAGACGCTTTCCAGACTGCTTTAGATACGGTAAAGGATATATGGAAAGGGTTAAGCGGCTGGTTTGAGAAAAACATAAAGGAACCTCTCGTAAAGGTAGGTACAGCCATATCAGATGCTTTTTCCGCAGCATTTGACTGGGTGAAAAAGATTTGGGATAAAACCGGCGGCGGCATGATCTCAGGCGTAATGAACTTTATCACAGGCGGCGGAGATAAAAAGAAAAAACCGGACAAACACGCTACAGGCGGCTACATTACAAAACCGACCATTTCCTGGATCGGTGAAGCCGGTAAAGAATTTGTCATTCCCGTTGACAACAACCGAGGCCGCGGGAAGATGCTGCTTTCACAGGCTGCGTCTAAGCTCGGCATGCGTGTTGTCGATGATATGGGCGCGGCTTCGGCTCAGTCTTCCGCTGCGCCCGCAGGAGCTGGCGGAGTTTCATCTTCGGCGTCTGTATCGGCCGCCGCGTCTGTGGATGCTTCCGGACTTGGCGGGACGGCTTCATCACTCGGAAAACAGTTTACAGCAGGCTTTGACAGCGGGATCAGCAAAAATGCGGTGGATATGGACGGCTGGAAAGAGAAGAATATCGGAACGCCGTTCAATGCTCTGATTTCTTCTTCACCCGATTACGGAAAGCAAGTCGTTACAGGATATGCTAAAGGACAAAATGCGGCGCAGACGGGAACCGATGCGTTTTTACAATCGAAAGTCAAAACGCCTTATCAATCTGCGGTCAATCAATCATCCTCTTGGGGCATCGGAACGGTCAAAGGATTTTCGGCCGGACAAAATGCGAAAGATACAGGAACGGCGCAATATGTGAGCACACATGTAGATAAGCCGTTTCTGCAATCGAGAGATTCTGCAAACGGATGGGGGTCAGGCTTAGTCGGCAGCTTCGTATCCGGCATGAATTCTAAAGGAAGCGAAGTCAAACAGGCAGCGAAAGATATGGCCAAAAAGGTTGAGGAGGCTTTCCGGGAAGAACTTGATATCCATTCTCCTTCCCGCGTCATGATGAGTCTCGGCCGCTTTGCTTCAGTCGGTGTCGTAAAGGGACTTGGTTCTGTTGATGTGAAAAAATACGCCGAAAAACAAGCAGGCTCGCTTGCGGCCGCTTTTTCAGGCATGGGCGCTGCCGGTGGAAACGTCAAGGAGTGGCTTTTGGCTGCAATGAGCGCTACACATACGCCATTAAGCTGGCTTCCGGGATTAATGACCATCGCTCAAAATGAATCCGGCGGCAATCCGAACGCCATTAACTTATGGGACAGCAATGCAAAAGCCGGCCACCCGTCACAGGGGCTCATGCAGACGATCCCGAGCACCTTTGAATCATTTAAAGCGCCGGGAATGAATAATATCAAAAACCCAATCCACAACGCCGCTGCCGCTATCGGCTATATTAAAAGCAGATACGGCTCGATCAACAATGTGCCCGGGATAAAGAGTATGGCCCGCGGCGGCCCTTACGTCGGTTATGCCAATGGCGGTCTCATTACCAAAGAGCAGATCGCCCGTGTCGGCGAAGGGAACAAACGGGAATGGATCATCCCTGAAGAGCGGGGCATCCGCGGCCGTTACCTGCTTCAACAAGCGGCTCAAGCGCTCGGCATGGAAGTGTCCGACCCGACACAGACGGAACCCGCGGCACTTTCAGCCGGCACGGTTTCCGCAGCCGTTAAAGGCGGCGGCCAAACCATTCAAAAAACGGGAACAAAAGAAATCAAAATCGAATTCAGCGGTGATCAGCATTTTCATAACGGACAGGACGCTGACACTCTCGCCGCCAAAATCAAGCAGGCGCTGATTGATGAACTGCAAAAAGATATTTATACCGGAGCAAAGGGGGCCGTTGCTTTTGACTAAATCTGTTTATGAATTTTGGCTGTCTCAGGGGAAGGACAAGCTCCGGCTTCCCGTTCTCCCTGAAGCGATTGATATCGCAAACAGCGTGCAGAATGATTCCGTGAAAGTCACCGGACTTGGAGAGGTGACGTTTATCGAAGAACCGGGGGCGAAAGAAATTTCGTTCTCTTCTTTTTTTCCGAAGCGATACAGCCCGATTGCCGAATATCAAAGTATTCCTTCGCCGGAAAAAGCCATTTCAGAAATTGAAACATGGATGAAAGCGAAAAAACCCGTTCAGTTTTTGATTACAGGAACAACAATCAATGTCACATGCAGCATTGAAAGCTTCAATTACAGCGAAGGTGACAATGAAATCGGCGACCGGAATTTTGACATCGTACTGAAAGAATATAAAACCGCTTCGCCAAGAAAAATCAAACAAAAGAAAAAAACGAAAGCGAAGCGCCCGTCCAAAGCCTCGCCCAAAACGTATACCGTGAAAAAGGGGGACACGCTTTGGGACATCGCCGGCAGGTTTTACGGAAACCATACAGAGTGGCGGAAAATCTGGAATGCGAATAAAACGGCCATGATAAAGCGCAGCAAACGGAATATCCGGCAGCCGGGACATTGGATCTTCCCGGGGCAGAAGCTGAAGATACCGCAATGAAACGGGTGAAAAGATGATTGAACTATTTGTCATAAAAGAAACGGAGTGGCTCGAGCTTGTAACAGAAAGCGTATCGCTGGAAGGCCACAGATATCAGGCGCCCCGCTCCATCGAAGCGACGATTGTCGTAAAGCAGGGCAGCCAGACGTATTACAGCGTGTCAGAGGGGGATACGGTTTTGTTCAAATGGGATGGAAAAGAACTGTTCCGCGGCATTGTCTTTGCAAGAACGCCGGATGAACATACCGTCGCCTTCACCGCATATGATATGCTCCAATATCTTGTGAAAAACCAGGATGTATACGTGTTTTCCAACCAGCGCGCCGATCAAATATTAAAAAGGATTGCCAGCGATTTTCAAATTCCCGTCACATCCATTGCCAATACAGGCCATACCATTAAATCACTCGTTTTTAAAAATGATACAAGCCTTTACGATATGATGTTAAAAGCGTTAAAGCAGACAAAAAGCCAGACGGGCCGCAATTATCAGCTCTATTCAGAAAAAGGCAGGCTCGGCTTGCGTGAATGGCCGGAGCCGTCTGACATATGGGTGCTGGAAACAGGCGTTAATATTACGGGGTATCAGTACAGCACCTCGATCGATGATACCGCAACCCGCGTCGTCATGCGGCTGCAAAAAGACAATAAAACGGTGAAGGCTACCGCCGCAGACAGCGCAGGCATGAAAACATTCGGCGTTTTGCAGTATACGGAAACGGTTTCTGATGATATTAACGAAGCCCAGCTGAAACAGCGCGCAAAAGTGAAGCAGGCTGAGAAAAAAGGCGTTAAGAAAGAGCTGAAAAATATACAGGCGATCGGTATTCCGGGGTTGGAAAGCGGATTGCCGGTGTATATCTCAATTCCGGAAATCGGATTGAAGAAAACCTATTACGTGGATACGGACCGCCATGAATTCCAAGGAACAAAACATACCATGACGATTGATGTCACAGAGAAAAACTCACTTCCGGAGGGAACATCCTGATGAGATTAAGCGATGCCATTAAACATTTAGCCGTCGGGGCGGTTGACGCCGAAGCGCCGGTGGAGCTGATGCCGGCTGAAGTGACCTCCGTTTCGCCGCTTGAGCTGAAGCTGAAAGATCACGATAAATTGTTGATTCCGTCTGATGCCCTCATTGTGCCGAAGCGGCTGAAGTCCGGGGGAGATGATCAGCTCCAGGCAGGAGACCGGGTGATGACCGCTGCATTAACAGGCGGACAGTCCTTCTTTGTGCTGGACAAAATTTAACCGCATTCCTGTATGATGAATGTCGGGAACGTGAAATGTTATCCGTTCCGCATGAGAGATCCGGATGGAAATGGAATAGAGAGAGAGGAAGCCGCTTCAGTCGCTGAAGAGGGCTTTTTTTAATGAACAATCAAAAAGGAGCGGGTGCAATGGCCCTGACACCGGAAATCGAATTTGAAGATTTGGAGGATGCGAGTGATGCCATTGAAACGTCACAAACCTACCGAATTGATTTTGAAAACAACAGGATTACCAATGAACTGATAAACGGACTGGACGCAATCAGACAATTTGTCTATATCGCTCTTCACACAGAACGGTATTCATACTCGGTTTTCAGTCATGATATCGGAAATGAACTGCAGGAAGTGCTTTCAGATCAGAACACGACGGATGCTTACAAAAAAATGGAGATTCCAAGATTGATAGAAGAAGCCTTGCTGTATGATGACCGTATTTTGGCCGTAACCAATTTTGAGATTGAGAAAAAAGATGATGCCTTCATCGTCTCTTTTACCGTTGAAGCCGATGAGGGCATGCTTGAGATTGAGGAGGTGCTGGGTGAGGATGTTTGAAGCTCAGACATTTGACAACATTATGGACAGAATGCTGGAGAAAATCACGGCAGATGTTGATACGAGAGAAGGCAGCGTCATTTACAATGCGCTCGCGCCTGCGGCCGCTGAGCTCGCAAAGTCTTATATTTGGCTTGATACCGTGCTGGAGCTTGTTTTTTCCGATACGGCTCAGGGCGAATTTCTGGACAGGCGGGCTGCTGAAGCAGGAATTGAACGAACGGCTGCCACAAAAGCGGTCAGAGCCGGAGAATTCACACCGGGAATCACCATTCCGCCAGGCTCCCGATTCTTCGTCGATAACCTGTATTTTCAATATACGGAGGATGGAACGCTTGAATGTGAAACGGCCGGTGATGCGGGCAATGCCGGCATTACAGGTCAAAACCTGCTGCCGCTTGATACGATTCCCGGGCTTGAGAAGGCTGTCATGCGCGATATTTTAATTCCCGGCCGTGAGGAAGAAGACGACAACAGTTTAAGAGCGCGTTATTTTACCCGTGTCCGCCGGGAGGCAGTCAGCGCGAATAAACTGCATTATAAACAGTGGGCCGAAGAAGTTGACGGTGTCGGCAGGGCGAAAATCTTCCCGCTATGGAACGGAGACGGAACGGTGAAGGTCGTTATCACAAACGCGAATTTGGAACCGGCATCAGATATTCTGATCAAGAAAGTAAAGGATTATATTGATCCGGATGAAGGACAGGGAGAAGGCCAGGCGCCGATCGGAGCCGCAGTAACGGTGGAAAGCGCGGTATGGAAAGAGATCGAAATTTCCGCTTCCGTGCTGCCTGAGCTGAACAGCTCGATCGATGATGTAAAAGCGGAGATTGAAAAAGGCGTCCTGAATTTATTTAAGAAAATAGCCTTCGAAGAAAACACCGTCCGTTTATCACAAATTAACAATATTGTTTATAACTCGGCATCCGTCAGTGACTACGCCGATATCAAAATGAACGGTGCGGCGGAAAATCTTGTGCTCAGTGACGTGGAAATTCCTACCCTCAAAGAGGTGATCATTCTTGAGCAGACTCGATGAGATGACGGCGTACCTCCCGCCTTTTTTAACCCGGCTAAAAGAGATGGCGGAAGTGCTTCAGGCGGAAGCTCCTGAGTTTGAGCGGCAGAATCACGATATTTTCGATTTGACAGATCAGCTCTTTATTACGACGGCGACGTGGGGGCTTGACCGCTGGGAAAAAATATTGAAAATACCGCGTGAATCAGGTGATACGGAGGACATGAGACGGCTCAGGCTGATCTCGAAGATGTCGAATATTCCGCCCATCACGCATCAAGCGATCGAACAGGCGTTAAACCGTTTTTTAAAACATCCGTCGGCTTACGTTCGGATGTTCCCGGGGGAATATCGTTTTTATGCCGATATAGAGCTTGACGACCTGCAGCACATGAACGAGCTGATTGAAACACTTGAAAAGATTAAACCCGCTCATTTGGCGTATATACTGAGAGCCGCATTAAACGAAACACTGGAAATCAAAGACCGGGTCATTCTCAACGATCGGAGATACCGAAAAGTCAGTGAACTGAAGGTCGGTTATTCCGTCACACTCAATAATAACGAGGTGGTCTTACCATGATATCAGCCGCATACAGACAGCGTGCCGCAGCCGATCTGAAAAACAGGATCACAAAAGTGCTGTTAAACGGCAAAGAAACACCGATTGCGGACATTTCTGTAAAAGAAGCCGCAGTCACTGTTCTCACACGCAGGGAAGAAGGCATCAAACATATTGAAACCGTGCAGATGCTTGACGAAACAGGAAGCGTCATCACAGAACGAAAAACAAATTTGGATCTCAGCAATAACAGAACGCTGGATTTAAGATTTACCTTTGAGGTGGTGTAACGATGGCTTACGAAGAAAAAACAGACTGGCTTCCGGACGATCCGATCAATGAAGACGACGTCAACCGCTGGGAAAAAGGCATAAAAGACGCCCACAAGGATCTGGCGGCCCATAAAAACGACATGAACAACCCGCACAAAACGACAAAGGCGCAAATCGGCCTCGGAAACGTGGACAACGTCCAGCAGGCAGCAAAAAAAGATTTCGATCAGCACAATCAAGATCAGGACCGGCACTTGACGAAAGAAGAGCGCCAGAAGTGGGATAACGGGCAGCTGTCTAAAATGACAAACGATAATGGCTCCGCTTTTATTAATATCTCTGAGGGACAGGATTTTCATCAGATTGCTGCCAGCCAAAATAAAACCTTTACTTTCTCGACAGCAACAACGGGAATAAATACTCCGCCTCAGCAGACAGACGGTATTTACCTATATTCTTCAAAGAATAACGGGGAGGCGGCCGCTTTTTCAAACGATGGAGGATTTTGGAGAAAAACACTGGAAAACGGCATTTGGACTGAATGGATACCGTATGAAACAGCTGCCGGAGCACAAGCAAAAGTAAACGAGCATGCCAAAAAAACAGACATTCATGTAACCAAGTCTGACAAAGACAAATGGAATGCAGGGCAGTTGATGAAATTGACGGCTGATAATGGAGCACCAACTATTTCTTTGGGCAGCGAAAGCGATATAAATTTGCTGGATGCCATTCAAAGTAAAGGCACTTCCATTGGAACTTTTTATGCTCATGGCACGAATTCGGGAGCACCTGATGGAGGAAAATCTATACGCGGATTATGGCAAATGACTAACCAAGATTCATCCGGTAAAGCTGTTTTTGGCTGGATTTACGCAACTGACTACGAGAATAATATCTATACTAATTATTTAAATAATAATTGGCTTGGCTGGCAAAAGCTCGGAACAGAAAGTGATGCTCAAAATAAAGCTGATCAGGCCCTGCAAAATGCCAAAACTTACGCGGATACTAATTTTTCAATTGAAAGATTGACTTGTTACCGTGATGGGGACGAAAAAACAATTGTTGATGCCAGAACACCTGGGACTGATTATCCAGAGGGAATCACTTTTATGGGGATTTATGAGGGAAACAGCACAGGATACCCTCTTGGATATGGCTTTGTGAAAAATGAAAATCTGAATAAATGGCGTTTCGTTCAATACTTTTACGGCAATGGTGATGAGAGAAACGGAAAGAATAATCAAACAGGTACTTGGATTCGTCAATGGTGGGATACTACCGGCTGGACAACATGGGAAAAAATATCGGGATTTGCTCACGCTAATATCGGTACAACAGGTCGGCAAGAGTTGAAAAAAGGTGAGGTTAATAAGATCCTTTTCAACCGTAAAATAAAAGATAGTGATAACTTATTTGACGTGAAAAATAGTAGATTTATCGCAAAGCATTCCGGTATGTACCTGGTCGGCGGCAGTATTTATATAGAAAACACACAGCAATATTCTAACTTTGAATTATACGTATATGTGAATGGAGAACAATACAAATTAATGGATCATTTTAGAATGCCTCCTCCGAAAGACAGTACAGATTCAAATGAATTCAATGCTACACTGACCGGAACAGTGACAGTGCCGCTTGATGCTGGTGATTATGCTGAAATATATGCTTATATCGGTTATAACGGCACCGTCACACGTTATGTAAAAGATGCCGATGGACGGAAAAATTATTTTGATATTTTGGAAATTGGCGGGAAGAATTACCCGACAGTATAGGGGGAATTTATATGGTTTTATTTGATGTAATCTTGTATAAGTATCCTGATGCAGTTCCGTTAAAAGACTTTGTTTTAAGAAATGACGGGAATGAATCTTATATTGAAAAATGGAACCTCAACGCTCCCATACCTACAAAGGAACAGCTTGAGGCGTGGTGGGAGGAGCTGCAAAAAAATCCGCCATATGATCCGCCTGATCACATAGAATTGCTTGCACAGGAGCTGTCAAGAGAAAAACTTGCGCGCAAGCAGCTGGAAGAGCTGAACGCTATGCTCGGAAATGAGCTGTCAGACGTTAAGCTTACACTTTTGTCATTGAAAGGAGAAAATGCATAATGAATTTTTGGGTGATTGCCCTTCATTATCAGTGGGCGACGGCAGATATGGTGAAACAAGCTCTGCATTATAAAGACTGTTCGATAGAAGATCTGCAAGAAGGGGTTCGTCAGTCGCTCATATCGTCCGATCAATACGAGGAGATTACAGGTAAAGCCATGTAAGGCTTTTTTATTTTGGTCTTTTTTGAAATAAGCAGAAAAAGGAGGAGGATTACCGTGAAATATCAATATGAGTTTCCCGCAGATCGGAGCGGAAAAGCAGGTGCGGTAAAGCCGTACAGAGGAGAAAAAACAGATTTTGTAACACCTGTATCCCATTTATCGGGAGTGGCTGAGCTCTTAACCAACTCGGCTTTGAAAGCGACAGAGGTCTACAATCAGTACGGACAGGACCGTCTTGGTGCAGTGCTTATTTCCAAAGTGAAAGGATTTGCCTATGCTGACCGGGGAGGCACGCTGTTTATTGAAGAAAGTGACAATAATTTTTCATGGTCAACCACTGTCGCAGTTAATGTTGCCCCTGGTGAGTTTTCTGCGTCTGAATGGGTGTATCTTACTAAAAGGTATTATCGTTTCCGATATGTGAATGGGAATTTGCAGCAATCTGAATTTGTCCTTTATCAATCACTTGGGGCGGGAGAAATCGATATTCACCTGCAAAAGACGAACCCTTTACCGGTAGACTTTATTCAAAGTCAGAGCGACTTTGTTTTTCATCATCAGACCGAAAGCGCCGCCGAAGGATCTGTTTTTTCTGTAACTAAAGAGAAAAAACTTCTCGTCGAAATCACCGGCACCGCCGAGTCAAGCGAAGTCGCGTTTTGGGGGAGATCCATCTCGGGGAAAAATGTGCCGATCAGAGGAATCAGATCTGACGACGGGACATCAGCAGCCGGCACGTCAGGCACAGAAGAAGTGTGGACTTTTGATATTGCTGGCTTTAAAGAAATCGTCATGGAAATCAAGAGCATTTCCGGCGGAAGCCTTTCTGTCAAAGGCACGGCATTTTCTTAAAAGAATCAAGCTTCCGAAGGGAGGTGAGAACAATGTAAGAGGAGGGAGCTGAAGTGCTTCTGGATGAACAAACGGTGCAAAAAGAATTCGCAGGCATCAAAGGTGAACAAAAGGTGCTTGAACAGCGGGTAGCCGCTTTAGAGCGGGTATCAGACCGGCAGGATCAGCAAATCATGACGCTGAATGAAAAGCTGAACAAAATTGAAGAGAATACAACATGGATTAAGCGGACCATTACAGGAGCCATCGTGACAGCAATCTGCACGGGCGTCATTGGCGGAGCCATCGCCATCATGTACAATCTGCTGCAAAAGTAAGGGGGAAACAAATATGAAATTCGCGGACAAAGGCACGGTCGTCAGGACGGTGCTTCTTTTGCTTGCTTTATTGAACCAAACACTGCTGATGTTCGGCAAATCGCCGCTGGATATTCAGGAGGATCAGGTCAATCAGCTTGCGGATACACTGTATGCCGCCGGGTCGGCTATTTTTACGATCGCAACGACTGCGGCCGCCTGGTTTAAAAACAATTACGTTACAGCAAAAGGGAAGAAACAGCAGGCTTTATTAAAAATAAACAATTTATCGAAATAGGAGAGATGAAAACATGGTGAAAATCACACAGGATTTCATTCCAGAGGGAAACAATAACCGCCCAGGCTATGCAATGACACCGATTTACATTACGGTGCATAATACGGCCAATACCGCAGCCGGCGCAAACGCCAAAAGTCACGCGAGCTATGTGAAAAATCCCGATACGCCGACAAGCTGGCATTTCACAGTCGATGATACGGAAATTTATCAGCATCTTCCGCTGAACGAAAACGGCTGGCATGCCGGAGACGGAAACGGGGACGGCAACCGTAAATCCATCGGTATTGAAATTTGTGAAAATTCAGACGGAAACTTTTCACAGGCTGTGGCAAACGCCCAATGGCTCATCCGCACATTAATGACGTCGCACGGCATCCCGCTTGCGAATGTCGTCGAGCACAAGCATTGGTCAGGAAAGCTTTGCCCGAGAAGACTGTTGGATACATGGGATGAGTTTAAAGCGGGAATCGGTTCTGAAAATAGACAGACGTATACTGTCCAAAAAGGAGATACGCTGTCGGCAATCGCACGAAAATTCGGCGTCAGTGTGGCCGATCTGCAAAAATGGAATAACATCGCTGATCCGAACTTGATTAAAGTCGGACAAGTGCTGATTGTCAGCCCGCCTGTTGAGGGATTGTATCCTCTTCCGGATGAGGTGATTCAGCTGACAGAGCCGTACACATCCGGTGAAAAGGTATACCAGGTGCAAAACGCGCTCGCCGCGCTTTATTTTTATCCTGAAAAAGGAGCTGCCAATAACGGCATTGACGGCATCTACGGACCGAAAACCGCAAATGCCGTTGCCCGCTTTCAATCTGTAAACGGACTGCCGTCAGACGGCATCTACGGCCCCGCAGTAAAAGCGAAAATTTTGCAGCAGCTTTAAGAAAAAAAGGCTGAGTCCCGAACATCCCGGGATTCAGCCTTTCTTCTTTTTTAATCGGTTTAATAGCCCGAGATTCCTCGCCCGCATCCTCAGCGAATAAGCGGAAAGCCCGAACCGTCCGTAATCCACAAACTTTACGCGCCTTACAATTTTCTTCACATCATCACCTGTCGCATCTCTTTGTTGGTATTATTATATGAAATATAAGGGAAAAAGGAATAAGGACAAGAGCCGTGTCTCCTGTCCTTAGTGTAATCAAGCTTTTTTTTGTTTATACTTGTCAATCAGCCGCTCATTTTCTTTGAAAATTCTGGCGGTGTGAGGGCTGACCTGGTAACTTGCGATACTTGTCATTGAGCGTTTTTTAAACATTTTGAACGGTTTCGCTCTTTGTTCCGGCTGCCCGTTTTGAAACGCCTGCTCCATTATCCGTCACCTTCCTCTTCTATTGGCAGCATTAAATCATAAATGCTCGTTAGCGATGTGAAAAGCAAATAATCGAATTCCGTCAACAGGTTTTCTGACGTGAGTTTGATCACATACTGGCGGTTCTGGACTGTAAACGGAATAAGCACAAGCCTTCCTTTTTGATCATAGTAGACGTCTTTCCGGTTAAGGCGGGACTGAACGTCTGCCGCATCAGGCATATGCTCTGTCAAGCGGTCCTTATCCGATTGTGCGGAATAGTCGCACAATGAAGCCGTGACATTCATTTTTTCTGCATAAGCGGCCAGCAGTCTGCTGATGCCTTCTGCATAAGCTTCTGTACTTCCATAATATACATGGATCGGTTCATTTTTCAACAGATATTGATAGGTTTTCAGTTTTTCAAGATAGGAGTGAAGCATTTCGTTATTTTCTTCCAATATTTCCCTCGTATCCGTCTCTAATTCATTGCCGGCGAGCTTTTTGATATACGCGCTCAAAAAGATAAACGCATCAATAAGGGCAAAGCAGACGGCAACAATCAAGTATTGCCTCCATGCGGCAAAGAGCGATTCGGGATCATATGTCCAATAGACCATGGCGCCTACTACAAATAGTAAATACCACGTTTTACGGATGGCAAACATTTTTTCTTTTACCTTTGCCTCATACCGCCAGGATGCATACACATATAAAATGAGTGCGGCCGCCATCGTCCACACCATGATTTGATAAAACAAAAGCATGAGCATCCCTCACAATTCGAAAAATGGTCTGCTATGTTCATTCTATGCTGTGGCATCATTTTCCTGTCACAAAAAAAACCGCTCCTGTAAAGAAGCGGATGCTGTAATCAGAAAAAGAGATCTAAGATAAAAAAGGCGATGGCGCCGAGTGTACCTGAAATCGGCAGGGTGATGACCCATGTAATGAGCATCCGTTTAGCCGTGCCCCAGTTTACGCCTTTTACGCGGTGGGAAGCGCCCACACCGAGAATGGAAGACGAGATGACGTGTGTCGTGCTGACAGGGAGATGGATAAACGTGGCCCCGAAAATAATGGCTGCGCCGGTTAAGTCGGCAGATACGCCGTTTACCGGACGGATTTTCATAATTTTTCCGCCGACGGTTTTAATGATTTTCCAGCCGCCGATGGATGTACCGAGACCCATTGCCAGAGCACAGGAGAGCTGCACCCAAAAAGGAATCGCATCACTTTTATGTAAATTGGCCGTCATAAGCGCCATCGTAATGATACCCATCGCTTTTTGCGCGTCGTTTGTTCCGTGTGTATAGGACTGAATGGCAGCAGTCAAAATCTGCACTCTGCGGAAGCGTTTATTTGTTTTCGCCAAATTGCTGTCTTTGAAAATCAGCTTCACGATCGAATATACGATAAAGCCGAGAACAAAGGCGATGATCGGTGAAAAAATAAGCGCTTCGATAATTTTAATAAACCCTTTATAATTCAGCGATGCAAAACCTGACGCTGCAATGGCCGCGCCGGCGATCGCTCCGATAATCGCATGTGAAGAGCTGCTCGGAATACCGAAGTACCATGTGATCAAGTTCCAGGCGATTGCGGCGATCAAAGCCGCCAGAATGACAACCGACCCGTTGTCTAATGTATAGGGATTCACAATATCTTTCGTAATGGTTTTCGCAACACCGGTAAATGTCATCGCTCCGAGAAAGTTCATGATGGCCGCCATGATAATCGCGTGCCGCGGCTTCAGCGCTTTTGTCGAAACTGAGGTGGCAATTGCGTTTGCAGTATCGTGAAATCCGTTGATGAAGTCAAATACCAAAGCGCATATGACAATTAATATCGTTAAAAGTAATAGAGTATCCATTATAACCCCTCGTTACGCGTTTTTCATAATGATGGTTTCAAGGTTATTGGCAACACTTTGGCAAGAGTCGGCAATTTCCTCAAGCGTTTCGTAAATCTCACGGTACTGAATCACTTTAATCGGATCGGTTTCTGTGCCGAACAGATTTTTTAATGATTTACGGTGCAGGTTATCACAGCTGTGCTCGTATTCCTTAATTTTAATGGCGTGAGGGTGAATGTCCTTTAATCGGTTTTCTGCAAGCAGTTCAATCGTGATTAAAATTTCTTTCGCGCACTCTCTGATGTATCCGCTGAACTTATCGATATGTTCGTCAGAAGAGGTGATCGAGAAAATTTCCATCATCGCTGAAAAATGTTCGATTCCGTCAAGCACGTCATCGAGGCTGTTTGTCAGCTCAAGGATGTCTTCACGTTCAATGGGAGTGATAAAAGCTTTGTTCAGCTCTTTGATCATGACATGAACATGATTATCTCCTTTTGTTTCAAACTCTTTTAACGTATCGGCAAATTCCTTTAAAGTCGTCTGGTTCGTCACTTTAAAGTTGACAAAATATTCTGCGGTTTCGTCTATGTTTTTTGCAATTTCTGTTAAAAGGAGTGAGAACTTATCTTTTTTTCTTTTTATCATTAAAAACCCTCCATTGTTTGAATGAGACAATGCACACATCAAATTATTATATAGCCTTTTGTCGAAAAAAAACAGATAAAGTCGAAAAAAACGCCTCTTGATTTTTTCGTAAAAACGTGTCTCATCCTGTTTTTCTTATGTTACCCACTTCGCCAAAAAAACGTAACATACTTCGAATTCAGACATCTTGCCTAAAAAGTATAACAAAAGATGTGAATTTGCTGTCAACTTTTACACGTGATTTTGCCGAAAAAAAACGGTTCCCGTAAAAGGAACCGTTTTTGTCAGTTTTTTCTATTGTTTTTCAGCCAAAAATAAAGCGGTAACCCGGCGAGGCCGATCAAGATCGACAGCCCGCAGCTCAGTGTATCTGTAATGATCGTGCTGATCAGTACAAACAGTGAACCCGCAATGGCCAAAACCGGAATGATCGGATACAGGGGCACGCTGTAGGCGCGCGGTTTTCCGCCGCTTTTTTTTCTGAGGATAAACACGGCGAAAAAGGCCATGACGTAAAAAATATAAATCATGAAAATAGAGATTTCAGACAGCTTATCGGGATTGCTGGCGATCATAAAAATGATGGCCAGCGCGATCTGAAATGACACGGCAATCCACGGAGTGCGAAATGTCGGATGCACTCGTGAAATCTGTCCGGCAAACGGAAGCTGTTTCCGTTCCGCCATTGCAAATGAGACACGCGGAAAAGCGAGAATCTTTCCGTTTAAACAGCCGAAGATGCTGACGATAATCCCGACGCTGATCAATTTCCCACCGATGTCGCCAAACAGCATTCCGGCAGCGGTGCCGGTCGCATTTTCACCGAGTTTCACAATATCGGTCGCGGGAAGAATGTGCAGCAGGGCAAAGTTAATGAAAAGATAAATAGCGGTGACGACCAACAGTCCGCCTGTCATCGCTTTCGGGAGCAGCTTTTCCGGATTTTTCATTTCCCCGCCGAGAGCCGCAAGAAGAATCCAGCCGTCATAGGCAAACAAAGTAGCCAGTATGGCAGCGCCGAAATTCATTTCCGACATGCTGCTTGTGACGGTTGTAAAAATATGCTGATCGCCTTTCCAAAGGCCGAACACAATCATGCAGATAATCGGAATTAATTTGCCGACAGTCGTAATTCCCTGAACGATGCCGCCGTATTTCGTTCCGATAATATTAATGATGCTTAAAAACAAAACGGCTGAAATCCCGATCAGTTTAGACCAGCCGGAATCCCAATTGAACAGATGGGCCATCAAGGAGCCGAAATACAAACCGATTGCTCCGATAATGGCGGGGCCGTAAATAATAATTTGAACCCAGCCGCACAAAAAGCCCCAAAATTCACCGTACACTTCTTCAAGATATGTATAAAGTCCGCCCGTTTTCGGAATCTGAGTGCCGATTTCCGCAACGGTCAAGCCGCCGGCAAGCGTCAAAATGCCTCCTAACAGCCACGCGATAAGCGCGGTTTTCGCATCACCGGAGTAGGCAAGCACGGCGCCGGGTTTCATAAATACGCCGGAACCGATGATGGTGCCGATAACAAGTGAGAGGGCGATGGTAAGGCCGATCTCTTTTTTTAGTCCGTTTTCTTCAATCTGCATATCCTTTCCCTCCAGATGTAAAATCGTCATGCTGAAAAAACTATTTTACATATTGTAAACCCTAATTGCTGAAACACGAATAAAATAAATTTTCTAATTTTAGTGTTTTTACCTGAAAAAGCAAGGTTTCTGCTTTTGAGAAGGAAAATATCCCGTTTTAAAAGCGAACATTAACGGATTTGTAACAACTATAGTTCGTTATTTTGAGGGGGGCAATCTGCTGACCGTCTGAGAAGCAGATGTATTGACTTTATGATCCGGATAACATAAATTGTATATAGAAAATATCTCGAAATCGAGATAATTGACTGGAGGATAACATAATGAAAGTTAACGGAATACACCATGTATCAGCATTGACAGCTGATGCACAGAAAAATTTAGATTTCTATCGGAATATTCTAGGGCTGAAGCTTGTGAAAAAATCCGTAAATCAGGATGAACCGACAATGTACCACTTGTTTTACGGTGATGAAACAGCCAATCCGGGATCTGAACTGACGTTTTTTGAAATCCCGCGGATTGCGCCGTTTCATGCGGGGACAAACAGTATTTCTTCGATCGGCCTGCGTGTCCCGGATACGCAAGCACTGCAATATTGGAAAAAACGATTTGAAGAGCATCAGGTCGCTCATGGTGACATCCGGAAGACAGCGGGCAGAGACACACTCGCTTTTCAGGATCATGAAGGACAGCGGCTTGTGCTGACGGCTGACGAAAAAGGAAAAGATATCGGTGAAGCGGTGAAGCAAAGCGGCATTCCGGAAGAATATTCTTTCCGCGGTCTTGGTCCCGTTGAATTAACCGTCCCGTATGCAGAGGCGACGCTGCGTGTGTTAACCGATGTGCTGGGCTTTACTGAAATCGGAAAAGAAACGCATGAAGACCGGGGCACTGTTACGGTGCTGGAATCCGGAAACGGAGGTGCGCGTACAGAAGTTCATCTGATTGAAAGAAACGACCTTCCGCGCGAGCGTCCGGGAAAAGGCAGCGTGCATCATGTGGCCTTCCGCGTTCAGAATGAGGAGGAGCTTGCTTTATGGCACCGCATAATCACGAAAGAAGGCTTCACCAACTCGGGCATTGTAGAGCGTTATTATTTCAAAGCGCTGTACTTCCGGGAACCGAACGGAATTCTGTTTGAATTGTCAACGGACGGTCCGGGATTTATGGTCGATGAAAAACCTGAGGAGCTCGGCAAAACAGTTGCGCTCCCGCCTTATCTCGAACACCGCCGTTCTGAAATAGAAGCGCGGCTGAAACCGATTCAGTAAATCAGAAATAAAGACAGATGCCTCCCGGCTTGACGGGGGCATCTTTTTTTTGCTTTTTTACCCGTTTTGTCATTCTTTTTACCTATTTGTAAACGGCAAAATAATTGTCTTTGTTTATTAATAAATTTTTCATATTTGGTTGTTACACTTGTTCAAAGTTAAAACAAAAGGAGTGAAAACACAGGTGAACATGAAAAAACGCGAGATAGACGCAGTCTTCATTCTCATTTTACTCGTTTCCGCATTCTTGAATATGTATAACATCTGGAATGACGATACGGTGAATCCATATTACACCGCGGCGGTAACGAGTATGCTTCAAAGCTTTCATAATTTCTTTTACGCTTCATTTGACGCAGCCGGGTTTATCACGGTGGATAAACCGCCTGTTACATACCAGATTCAAACGATCAGCGCGCTGATATTCGGTATGCACGGGTGGAGTGTCATCCTGCCTCAGGCATTGGCGGGTGTAGGCTCAGTTCTCTTTATGTATTTATTAATAAAGCCGACGTTCGGAAAAACGGCGGCGCGCATCGCCTCATTTGTCATGGCATGTACGCCGATCGCTGTAGCAGTCGCACGGACGAACAATGTTGATGCTTTACTGGTATTTTTCCTGTTGTTCGCCACATGGCTTCTCTTTAAAGCGATTCGAAAAGGCAGACTGATTTGGCTTCTGGCGGCGTTTTTTGTCGTCGGAGTAGGCTTTAATACAAAAATGCTTCAGGCTTATATGATTTTACCGGCCTTCTTGCTGTTCTATATGATTGCGGCAAACACGACCATTAAGAAAAAAATCATTTCATTGGTAAGCGCGCTGGCCGTATTAGCAGCCGTTTCATTGTCGTGGCCTCTCATTGTTGACAATATCCCGGCCGGCAAAAGGCCATATGTCGGAAGCAGCCAGACCAACTCCGTATTGGAATTGGCTTTCGGATATAACGGGATTCAGCGGCTGACAGGCCAAAATTCAGGCGGCGGCCAGGGCGGGCCGGACGGAAACGCTTCAAAAGGGATATCTTCTTCCGCCGGTTCTTCACGAATGCAAGCACCGCCCGGTCAGTCTTCAAGCAGCAGTTCATCAAGTGAAGGCAAATCACAAAACGGCAGCATGACGGCGCCTCCGTCTAACGGACAAATGCCAAGCGGAGGCGAAATGCCAGGCAGCGGTCAAGGAGGTCCTCCTAGCAGCGGAGGAAAAGGCGGTACAGGCACCGGCTCGAAAATGCAATCAGGTTCAGGAATGTTCGGGACAGGAACCCCTGGTCCGCTGCGGCTTTTCCAAACGGAATTATCTGATCAGATCAGCTGGCTCTTGCCGTTTGCGATTTTTGGAATGGCCGGTTTATTGATCGCCGGGGCGAGAGAAAGAAGAAGATTGTCAGAAGAACAGAAGGAAACGATTTTTTGGGCAGCATGGCTTGTGCCGATTGCCGGATTCTTCAGTGTGGCGGAATTTTTCCACCATTATTATCTCATTATGCTGGCGCCTCCGATTGCGGCACTTACCGGCGCGGGGTGGGTCGCCCTTGTTCATCTGTACCGCAAGCAGGCGGGATGGAAAACTTGGCTTCTGCCGGCAGCCATTCTTGCGACAACCGGATTTGAGCTGTTTATACTCAGAAACTACATTGATCAAATCGGTGCAGGCTGGAGCATCGGTATAGGCGTGATCGGCGCTGCGGCTGCAATCGCTCTGTTCGTGTTCAAACAGCGCCAAAAACCGCTCAGTTCTTATATTTCACTTGCAGCCCTTCTCGTCTTGCTGGTAATGCCGATTTATTGGGCGAGCACACCGCTTCTGTACGGAGGCAACAGCTCATTGCCTGAAACAGGCCCTCAGCTCGCCTCAACAAGCAAAAAAGGCATGGGGATGAATAACGCATCTGTAAATGAAAAACTGATCAACTATTTAGAGAAACATAACGCCGGAGCGGACTATCTGTTTGCAACAACCGATTCCAACACAGCGGCGCCTTACATTATAAAAACGAAAAAAGCCGTCATGGCGATCGGCGGATTCAGCGGATCTGACCCGGCCATCACGCTGACTCAATTTAAAAAGCTCGTAAAAGAAGGGAAAGTAAAATACTTCTTAACATCCGGAATGGGCAAAGGCGGAAACAATGATATTGTGCAATGGGTTGAGAAAAACGGCAAGAAAGTATCTTCAGATAAATGGCAATCAAGCAATGATCAGAAAACGAAAAATAATGATGCAGCTGATACTGAAACCAGTAAGGATTCAAGTGAAAACAACCGGATGGGCGGCGGCCCAGGCGGAATGAATCAGTCAGCCTCATTATACGAACTGCAATCTGATGAATAGGAGGAAAAAAACATGAGCAGACATATTCAATATTCAATTGTCGTCCCCGTTTATAATGAGGAACTCGTCATTCAGACAACCTATCAACGTTTGAAAGAAGTCATGGATCAAACAAAAGATCATTATGAATTGATCTTTGTCAATGACGGAAGCAAAGACCGCAGTATTGAGATATTAAGAGAGCACAGTCTGATTGATCCGAGAGTGAAAATTATTGATTTTTCCAGAAACTTCGGTCACCAGATCGCAATCACCGCAGGCATGGATTACGCAGAGGGGAATGCCGTCATCGTCATTGACGCCGATTTGCAGGACCCTCCTGAATTAATCCTTGATATGATTGAACAGTGGAAAGAAGGCTACGATGTGGTGTACGCCGTCAGAACGAAACGGAAAGGAGAAACCTTTTTCAAGAAACAGACGGCTTCTATGTTTTATCGGCTGCTGCGGAGCGTGACCGATATTGATATTCCGCTCGATACCGGAGATTTCCGCCTGCTGGACAGAAAAGTCTGTGACGAAATGAAAAGATTAAAAGAGAAAAATCCATTTGTCAGGGGACTCGTCAGCTGGGTCGGGTTTAAGCAGACTGCTGTTGAATATGAACGCGATGAAAGGCTTGCGGGAGAAACGAAATACCCGCTTAAAAAAATGCTGAAGCTTTCCATGGACGGTATAACAACGTTCTCCCATAAACCGCTCAAGGCGGCAAGCTATGCGGGAATGATTATGTCCGGAGCGGGTTTTCTTTATATGTTTGTCGTTTTATATATGAAACTTTTTACAGACAGCACCATTACAGGCTGGTCCTCACTGATTGTGATACAGCTTTTATTCAGCGGCATCGTTCTCTTAATTCTCGGTATGATCGGCGAATACATCGGAAGGATTTATGACGAAGCAAAAGACCGTCCGCTCTATATCGTGCAAAAAGCGTACGGCATTAAAAACGAAAAGGTTTATCGGGATCAGCATATGTCTTAACCGAAACACCCTGTCCTTCTAGCGGACAGGGTGCTTTTATGTCTGAAATAAAAAGCCGCCGGATCACTGAGTGTCCCGCGGCTTTTTCAATCATCTGCGGCTGGCTTGCATGTGCAAAGAGCGCATAATCAGTCCGGTTCCCGTCAGATTCAATAAAATGCTTGCACCCAGCGTCATGCCCCAAGCAATGTTTTGATGAGGAAGCTGAAAGCTCAGCTGCAGCAAGATCAGGCCGGTAACGACCAGCAAAAGTCCGGAATGTTTCATGTATGTATCCTCCTTTGTACACTATTCATACGGACGGTTTGCGCTGAAAGTTTCATTGATATAAAAAAATCCAAGGCCGCTGCCCTGGATTTTTGTTAAGAAGGTGTTTCTTCTTTTTGAGTCAATTTCATTTTTTTCGTCATTTCCTTGCCGTTTCTGATAATCTTCACGTCCACGGTGCTGCCGACCTTCGTATTCTTATAGAGAATATTGCGAAGTTCGCTGCCCGTGTCGGTTTCTTTCCCTTTTAAGCCGATAATGATGTCTTCTGCTTTTAATCCGGCTTTGGCGGCAGGCGATCCCTGCGCCACTTCGCGAATATAAACCCCTTTATTCAGCTGTTTGCCGAAGAGGCCGAGTGTGCCTTCCTGATAGTTTTGCGGCACTTGCTCCAAGTCGATCATGCTTACCCCGATATAAGGGCGCTCCACATGTCCTTTAGTGAGAAGCGCTTCAGCGATCGGTTTTACATCGTTGCTCGGGATTGCAAAGCCGATGCCTTCTACATCACTTTCACTGATTTTCATGCTGTTGATGCCGATGATTTTGCCGTCTGTATTTAAGAGCGGCCCGCCGCTGTTTCCGGGATTGATGGCGGCATCAGTCTGGATGACATTGATGCTTGACTCACCGGCTGATGTAGAAATCGAGACGGTTCTGTTTAAGCCGCTCACGATACCCTGAGTGACGGTGCGGGAAAGGTCTTTTCCGAGCGGATCACCGATGGCGATGACGGATTCACCCGTTCTGAGAGCGGATGAGCTGCCGAAGCTTGCCGTTTTTGTCACGTGTTTATCACTGATTTCTAAAACGGCCAAGTCCGTCAGAGAGTCTCTGCCGACGAGTTTAGCTGTTACATCAGTACCGTCATATAATGACACTTTAAGGGAAGAGGCGCCTTCGACCACGTGGTTATTCGTAATAATATACGCTTTGCCGTTTGCTTTCTTAAAAATAACGCCTGAACCCGACCCCGTTTCGGCATCTTCACCCGATGAATTTGAGTTCGAACCGGAACCGGATCCGAATCCGAATAAATCTGAACTGCTTTGCTGCTTTTGCAGATTGGTGATTCCGACGATCGCCGGTGAAATGTCTTCCACCATATTTGAAATGCTGCTTGAATTTGCTGATGAGCTGCTTGACGATTTGCTGCTGCCGGAATCAGAAGATGTCTGTTTAGCGGTTACAGATGACGTTTCCTGAGCGGGAGCCGGATTGGACGTATCTTGCGTCTGATGGTCTCCAAGCGGCGTAAATGTATAGATGCCAAGGGCGAGCCCTCCGCCGATCACCCCGCCGAGGAGCGGTCTGAACCAGCCGAAGCTTCGTTTTTTCTTGTCCTCGTCCGTCGCTGAATATCTGGCCGGCTGCGGATTTTCTTTTGCTAAAAGGACTTCCTGTTCTTTTTGGTCTGTCCGATTTTCATCACGATAGTTATCCATCATGTTCACTCCGTTTCTCTATTTCATCATAGCATGATTTGCCTATTATTACTGACTCCATCTTACACAAAAAGTGTGGGATAATAATGAAAAGATTGTGGGAAATTGTGAAAAAGACGTAATTGGACGGGGCGCTTTATATTGACAATTTCGATCGGATTTGAAATAATAAATGATAGATTATGCTCAATCCTTCACATGAAAAGATATGAAAATTCTGTCAAGCTAATGGGGGAAATCTGTTAGCTTTTTTACGTTGTCAAATTTAAGAAAGGAGCTGTCAAATGAAAGAAAAACATCACTGGATTATTTCTCTGCTTGCTGTGTTGGCGGTCGGGCCGGGACTGATGTCGAACACCGCTCTTTCGGCTGTCCAAAGCCTTGTCCGGCAGACGGTCGGCGGAGGAAACTATGATTCTTTTCATCCGATTATTATCGGTAATATGGCATTTGCCTTATTCGTGCCGGCTGGGCCGTATTTAAGAAAAAGGTTCGGCTCCCGGCCTGTCTATATGATTTCTATGGCAGCGGCTGTCATCGGAGCGCTGCTAGCTTTTTGTACGAATGATATTTACCCGCTCGCTGCGGGCCGTTTTTTACAGGGAGCCGCTGCGGGCACTATGCTGATGATTATGATTCCGATGCTGGTGCTTTCGTTTCCGATTGAGCGCCGCAATTACGCCTTATTTGTGTTAATCGGCGGCTTTTACGGGTCCGTCATTATGGGGACCGTATTAGGCACGGCCGCGGCAAGCGCCGGCCATTGGCATTGGCTGTTCGGCATTTTTGGTCTGCTGTCTTTTTGCGGCTTCATTTTCAGCTATATGTGGCTGCGGGATGATGCTCATAAAGGCGCAGAAAGATCTCCATTTGACGGCTTCGGTTTTCTGTTAGCGGGTGTATCAGCCGTGCTGGCTGCCTTTACATTTATTCATCTGCCGAAATGGGGTTTCTCGTCATGGCATACGTTGGCGGGATTTGGAGGAAGCTTCGTCATTCTGCTGATCTTGCTGATTATGCAGTACAGAAACGAACATGCGCTGATTTCGATTAAACTTATGCTGATTCCAAAGCCGATTCTGGGAGTTTTTATGATCGCTGCAGGCAGTATCTCAATAGCGGTCAGCCTTTCTGCATTTCGCGGGGAGCTTCAGGCGGCGTATCATATGTCACAAACTCATTTGATATTTTTATATGCGAGCCTTTTGGCAGGCGTGGCCATTGCCGCTGTCATCAGTGCATTAGCATATGATAAAGTCGGCCCGGGCATGCTCGGGATAACAGGCTCTATTATACTTGTGTTCGTGAATTTTCAATGGATGACGACGGATCATCATATGCCTATTATTCTATTTGCGGGGCTTTTCGTAATGCTGGCGGCCGGAACAGGGCTTATCGTGGCAGCCGGACTGATGGGAGCCGCGTTAGGAGGACCGCTTCCGGAACTGGTGAAACGCATGACGGCAGTTCAGTTTTTGCGGCTGTTCATTTATATGGGCGCCCCTGTATTAATAGGGTATTTTACCAAAAGAGATGCTTCCGGCATGCTTTGGGGCGCGCACGGCACACAATCGCCGCATGAGTTGCTGATGGGGACATACAGCGATCTGTTCCTTATTGCTTTCATCTTAAGCCTGCTTTTAGTGTGTTTATCATTTGTCATGAATGCGACCGGCATGGGACATAAGCTGGCGCATAAACCGCACGCCGTCCGTAACCAGGAGGCTGAACAGCCTCCGCGGAAAACTACTGAACCGATCAGGCATCAGGTCATTCCCGATAGTGAATACAGAAGTGCGGTCAGACAGTTTCAGCGTCACCCCGAAAACAGTATGTAACTTTTTCTATCAGCAAACCCTTTTCCCGGTGAAAAGGGTTTGTTTTTTCCTATAATGGCAGAATGGTATATTGCATGTTTCATCCTTTTTTAATATAATTTGTTAGAATATTCATAATTTAATATCGAAATTTTAAATAAAAAAGGAGGTATTACATGAAACTGTATCTATCTGTAGATATGGAAGGGATATCTGGACTGCCGGATGAAACATTTGTCAATTCCCGCATGCACAATTATGAGCGCGGCAGGGTTCTGATGACCGAGGAAGCAAACTGGTGCATCGCAGAAGCGTTTAATAACGGGTGCACGGAAGTGACCGTAAATGACAGCCATTCAAAGATGAATAATCTGCTCGCAGAAAAACTTCATCCTGAGGCAGAGCTGATCACAGGGGACGTCAAGCCGTTTTCTATGATGCAGGGGCTTGATGAATCCTATTCTGGCGCAATGTTTATCGGCTACCATGCGAGAGCCTCAATGCCGGGAGTCATGTCGCACAGCATGATATTCGGCGTGCGTCACTTTTACATAAATGATAAGCCGGTCGGTGAACTGGGGTTAAATGCCTATCTCGCCGGATTTTACGATGTCCCGGTGATTATGGCTGCCGGGGATGATTGCGCCGCAAAAGAAGCGGAGGAGCTGATACCGAATGTGACGACAGCCGCCGTCAAGCAAACCATTTCAAGAACCGCGGTTAAATGCCTGTCTCCTCTGAAAGCCGGGCAGCTCCTGACGGAAAAAACAGCTTATGCGCTCAAAAATAAAGATAAGGTCAAGCCGCTCACTCCGCCTGAAAGACCGGTCTTAGGCATTGAATTTGCCAACTACGGACAGGCTGAATGGGCCCATTTAATGCCGGGCACAGAAATCATACCGGGAACGACAATCGTTCAATTTCAGGCAAAAGACATGCCGGAAGCCTATCAGGCCATGCTCGTCATGACAGAACTCGCCATGAGAACAACATTCTGTTAAAGGGGTGAACGGCATTGCTTCGGTATTTTATCAAACGTTTTATCGCAATGATTATGACCGTCCTCGTCATCACCACTCTGACATTTGTCATGATGAAAGTGATACCCGGCTCGCCTTTTAACGAAGAGCGGGGCACAAACGAAGCGGTTCAGCGAAATCTCGAATCCTACTACCATCTGAACGAACCTCTTATCACTCAATACGCCATCTATCTAAAATCCATTCTAACCTTTGATTTCGGTCCTTCAATTAAAAAACCGTCAGACAGTGTAAACGCCATGCTTGAACGGGGGTTTCCCGTTTCATTTGAGCTTGGCATAACGGCGATTATCATCGCTGTTATTTCAGGACTCGCGCTCGGCATAACGGCCGCTCTGAGGCGCGGCGGATTTCTCGATTATGCGGCCATGAGCCTTGCGGTGCTGGGGATTTCCATTCCGAATTTTATTATGGCGACACTGCTGATTCAGCAATTTGCGGTTCATCTGAAATGGTTTCCGGCTGCTACGTGGACGAGTCCAGTTCACATGGTCCTGCCGACTGCAGCACTTGCCGTCGGACCTATGGCCATCATCGCGAGGCTGACAAGATCAAGCATGGCTGAAGTGCTCACTCAGGATTATATCCGCACGGCAAAAGCAAAAGGCCTTTCTCCTGTCAAAATTATCATCAAACACGCCTTGAAAAACGCTCTTATGCCTGTTGTGACAGTACTTGGCACGCTTGCCGCAAGTATCCTGACGGGCAGTTTCGTCATCGAGAAAATCTTTGCCATTCCGGGAATGGGCAAATATTTCGTGGAAAGCATCAATCAGCGTGACTACCCGGTGATTATGGGGACGACCGTATTTTACAGTGTGATTCTGATCGTCATGCTGTTTCTGGTTGATTTGGCATACGGCCTGTTAGACCCGCGCATAAAACTTCATAAGAAAGGGTGATCCCGATGAATCTCCCGCAGGAAACGGTAAAACACACAGAAGTGCCTGATGAATGGTTTCAGCCGGGCATGGAAAGAAAGGGTGAAGCCGAGTCGGTCAAGCGTCCGAGCCTGTCTTACACTCAGGATGCGTGGCGGCGGCTTAAAAAGAACAAATTGGCGATGGCCGGCCTTGTGATTTTATTTTGCCTGTTTCTATTAGCTGTGTTCGGTCCGGTGATATCACCGCACAGTGTGACAAGGCAGACGCTCGCCGAGCAGAATCTTCCGCCGTCTTCTTCACATTGGTTCGGAACCGATGAGCTTGGACGGGACGTATTTACAAGAACGTGGTACGGAGCGAGGATATCTTTATTTGTCGGTGTGATGGCGGCCTTGATCGACTTTTTGATCGGCGTCATTTACGGAGGCATCGCCGGCTACAAAGGGGGACGGACAGACAGCGCCATGATGAGAATCATCGAGGTTCTCTACGGATTGCCGTATCTGCTCGTTGTCATTTTGTTAATGGTGCTGATGGGACCGGGGCTCGGTTCTATTATCGTCGCTCTGACCGTGACGGGGTGGGTCGGCATGGCGCGGATTGTCAGAGGACAGGTATTGAGGATGAAGCATGATGAACACGTGCTTGCTTCGAAAACGTTTGGGGCGAAAACATTTCGGATCATTAAGAAAAATCTGCTGCCGAATACGATGGGGGCCATTATTGTCCAAATGACGCTTACGGTGCCGGCGGCGATTTTTGCGGAATCATTTCTAAGTTTTTTAGGACTCGGCATTCAAGCGCCGTTTGCAAGCTGGGGAGTCATGGCAAACGACGGGCTCCCGGCGATTTTATCAGGCCATTGGTGGCGGCTGTTTTTTCCCGCCTTTTTCATTTCCTTAACGATGTACGCGTTTAACGTGCTTGGAGACGGCTTGCAGGACGCGTTAGACCCGAAATTGAGGAGGTAGGAAAAATGGCGCAGCAAGTTCTTTCAGTTCAAAATCTGCATGTTACTTTTTCAACATACGGAGGCACCGTAAAAGCCGTCAGAGGCGTCAGCTTCGATTTATATAAAGGTGAAACGTTTGCGATCGTCGGTGAATCGGGCTGCGGAAAAAGCGTGACGTTACAAGCCGTGATGGGCCTTCTTCCGAAACATTCGGCAAAGATTGAATCCGGAAGCATACAATTTAAACAGAAAGACCTTTGTCAAATGACGGAACGGGAAATGCGGGGAATACGGGGACGTGACATTTCTATGATCTTTCAGGACCCGATGACGGCGCTCAATCCGACTTTGACTGTAGGAGATCAGCTTTCAGAAGCGCTTTTGGAACACCGAGACATGACCAGAAAACAAGCTGAATCCGAGGTTCTCGCCATGCTGGACCTTGTCGGCATCCCTGACTCGAAATCCCGCCTGAAGCAGTATCCCCACCAATTAAGCGGGGGCATGCGACAGCGGATCGTGATCGCGATGGCTCTGATCTGCGAGCCGGAAATCATGATTGCCGATGAACCGACGACTGCTCTTGATGTAACAATTCAAGCACAGATCCTTGAATTATTTAAAAAGATTCAAAGAAAAACAGGCGTATCTATTGTTCTGATTACGCATGATCTCGGCGTTGTCGCTCAGACCGCTGACAGGGTCGCCGTCATGTACGCGGGAAAAATCGCCGAAATCGGCACGAGGCATGATATTTTTTACCGGCCCGCTCATCCCTACACAAAGGGGCTGCTCTTCTCAGTGCCGCGGCTGGATATGGAGGATAGTGAGCTTTCGCCGATTGACGGGACGCCGCCTGATTTATTCGATCCGCCGCCGGGCTGCCCGTTTGCCGCCCGCTGCCCGGACAGGATGATCGTCTGTGAAAAGGTATATCCGGAAACAACCGTGAAATCCAAAAGCCATTTCGTCAATTGTTGGCTTCAGGATGACCGTGCAGAGAGGCAAAAGCACAAACAGCTGAAGGCAGCAGAGGAAAAAGGGGGATTCAAATGAAAAAGAAATGGGCAATCGGAGTGATTGCTGTTGTGTCGTTTGCTTTGATGGGCTGTACGGCCAATGAGCAGGCGGGAACAGAAACCGGCAAAGCAAAAGAACAGGGGGATGAAACAGTGCTCCGGCTCAATAACGAAAATGAGCCGACCTCACTTGATCCGCCGATCGGGTTTAATAATGTTTCCTGGCAGCCGCTGAATAACATAATGGAAGGTTTAACAAGGCTCGGAAAAGATAATAAGCCCGAACCGGCCATGGCAAAAAGCTGGAAGGTGTCCGCTGATAAGCTGACATATACCTTCAGTCTCCGTGATGACGCCAAATGGACCAATGGCGATCCCGTCACGGCGGAAGACTTCGTGTACGCCTGGAAACGGATGCTCGATCCGAAAACGGGAGCGTCTTCCGCATTTCTCGGCTATATGATCAAAGGCGGGGAAGAATTTAACAGCGGAAAAGGCAAAAAAGAAGACGTGAAAGTTACGGCAAAAGATAAAAAAACATTGGTCGTCACATTGGCGGCACCGCAGGATTATTTTCTGAGCGTCGTGTCCAATCCGGCGTATTTCCCGATTAATGAAAAGGTCGCTAAGGCTGATCCGAAATGGTTCACTGAAGCGAAAACCTTTGTCGGCAACGGGCCGTTCAAGCTGACGGAATGGAAGCATGACGACAGCATGACGATGGTCAAAAACGAGACGTATTGGGATAAAAAGACGGTGAAACTTGATAAAGTCACATGGGCGATGGTCAGTGACCGAAATACCGACTACCAGATGTTCCAGTCGGGAGATTTGGATACCGCTTTTGTGCCGGCAGAGCTGAGCGAGCAGCTGATGGGCGGAAAAAATGTCCGCACGTGGGATCAGGCCGGACTTTATTTCTATCGCTTTAACGTTAAAATGGAGCCGTTCCAAAATGAAAAGATCAGAAAAGCGTTTGCTGCGGCTATTGATCAGAAAGAAATCACGGATTATGTGACCAAAAACAGTGAAAAGCCGGCACATGCCTTTGTATCCCCGGGGTTTCCGCAGCCTGACGGGAAAGATTTCCGCGAAGCAGGCGGCAGTTTATTAACTCCGGATGAATCAGAAGCCAAAAAACTGCTGGAAAAAGGCATGGCAGAAGAGCATTATGACAAACTGCCTGCCGTCACACTGACATACAGCACAAAGCCGGAGCATAAAAAAATAGCGGAAGCGGTACAGCAGAAGCTCAAAAGTGTGCTCGGTATAGACGTTAAGCTCGCCAATATGGAATGGAATGTCTTTTTAGAGGAGCAAAAAGGGCTGAAGTTTCAGTTCTCTCAAAGTTCATTTTTACCGGATTACGCAGATCCGATCAGTTTTCTTGAGGCTTTCCAGACGGGCAATTCCATGAACCGCACCGGCTGGGGCAGCGAGACATACGACAGCTATATCAAGCAGGCAAAACAGGAAGCCGATGCAAAAAAACGTTTTGCGCTCATGCATAAAGCGGAGAAGCTGCTCATGAACGAGGCTCCGATCATTCCGATTTATTTTTACAATCAGGTGCATCTGCAAAACAGCGGCGTGAAGGGCATTGTCCGGCACCCCGTCGGTTACGTTGATCTGAAGTGGGCGGAAAAGTCCTGATATCACCTCGGAAACGACATACCGCTCTTTTGCCGTTAAAGGAGCGGTATGTTTCACTTTTCAATCCATGGGAGAGGAGATTGAAAAAGCCATGAACCATAAACCAAAAGCACTGCAAAAAGGCGACACGGTCGGTGTGATTGCGCCCGCAAGCCCCCCTGAGAGCGGGACTTTACAAAACGCGCTGCTTTTTTTAGAGAATGAGCTTGGCCTTCAAGTGAAACTCGGCCGGTCGCTGAAGACCCGCCACGGCTATTTGGCGGGAGAAGACAGGGCGCGTCTCGATGATCTCCATGACATGTTCAGTGATCAGAATGTCAAAGCAGTGATATGCGCGTGCGGAGGATTCGGCACGGGCCGCATTGCCGCTGACATTGATTTCGGCTTAATCCGCAGCAATCCGAAAATTTTCTGGGGATACAGCGATATTACATTTTTACATACCGCCATTCATCAAAATACGGGACTCGTCACATTTCACGGCCCGATGCTGAGCACGGATGTGGGACTTGAAGATGCTGATCCGCTGACAAAGGCATCGTATCATCAGCTTTTCGAAGAAACGGAATTCACCTATACGGAGGATATTTCTCCGCTGGAGGTGCTGACAGACGGAAGAGCCGAGGGAGAGCTTGCGGGCGGCAATCTGTCGCTTATTACATCCACACTCGGTACGCCGTTTGAAATTGATACGAAAGACAAACTGCTGTTTATCGAGGATATTGATGAGGAGCCGTATCAAATCGACAGAATGCTGAATCAATTGAAAATGGCCGGCAAACTATCAGACGCAGCAGGAATTCTAGTCTGTGATTTTCACAAATGCGAACCGAAGAATAAAGAAAAGTCCCTCACATTAGAGCAAGTGCTGAACGATTACATTGTCAAATCAGGGAAGCCCGCGCTCAAAGGCTTTAAAATCGGCCATTGTTCGCCGAGCTTCGCCGTTCCGATCGGAGTCCGCGCGGTTATGGATACGGCGGCCAAAGCGGTAACAATTGAATCGGGGATTTCGGGAAGGGAGTGACCGGACGTGAGGATAACAGATATTCAAACAGGACGGATATCCGTGCCGCTGAAAAAACCGTTTAAGACCGCTTTGCGCACGGTTTACAATGCTGAATCGGTCATTGTGAAGATTACATTTGACAACGGTCTGACCGGCTGGGGCGAGGCGCCGCCGACGGTTGTTATAACAGGCGACAGCGCAGCAAGTATCGAAAGCGCCGTTTGCGATGTACTGAAGCCCGCTCTTTTAGGCCGGAACATTTCTGACAGGGAAGCAGTTTTGTATGACATCAGCCGGCTTTTGGTAAGAAATCAAAGCGCAAAGGCCGCGGTAGATATGGCTGTATATGACGGATGGGCGCAAATGCACGGGCAGCCGCTTTATCAGCTTCTCGGAGGTTATCGGAATACGATGGAAACAGATTTTACCGTCAGCGTCAATTCTCCTGAGGAGATGGCAGGGGATGCAGACCGTTATGTGAACAAAGGATTTCATATTTTAAAAATAAAAGTCGGCATAGGTGACATATCAGACGATATCGCGCGGATTCAGGCGGTCAGATCACGTGTCGGCGCAACCGTCAAACTGAGACTGGACGCGAACCAAGGCTGGACGCCGAAAGAAGCCGTGACCGCGATCCGAAAGATGGAAGACGCCGGACTTGGCATTGAGCTGGTCGAACAGCCTGTTCATAAAGACGATATCGCCGGGCTGAAACGGGTCACAGATGCCGTAGACACACCGATTATGGCGGACGAGAGCGTCTTTACGCCCCGTCAGGCCTTTCACGTACTGCAAACGAGAAGCGCCGATTTAATCAATATTAAGCTGATGAAAGCGGGCGGCATAAAGCAGGCGGAAACCATCAATGCGATGGCGGAAACGTGCGGCGTGGAATGCATGGTCGGCAGCATGATTGAGACGAAGCTCGGCATTACCGCCGCAGCCCATTTTGCAGCGGGCAAACGGAATGTTACAAGGTTTGATTTTGATGCGCCGCTTATGCTGAAAAATGACTTCATAAAAGGCGGCATCACATACAGCGGCAGTCAGATTACGATCCCGGATGAACCGGGTCTGGGCATTACCGGCGTGTCGATACAAGAGGAGGCGAAACAATGAGAGCAGCCGTTACAGCGGCGGCAGCCAATGTATGGACGCTGCCGTCATCTCCCCGCCCGTATGATGCACCGGTGCTCGAAAACCCGCCGCAAATCAGAAAATGGCTGGCGTCTATGGGATATGAAGAGCGGCTTCAACTATGCACAGACAACCTTGTCCAAACGCAAGTGCTTTTCGGGGAAGAAGTGATCATTCTCAAAGAGGAGGGTGAATGGGCTTTTGTTGCCGTTCCCGGCCAGCCTTCAAAAAAGGACGCGCGCGGATATCCTGGCTGGGTGAAAAAAAGCCAGCTTTCAAAAAACAGCTTTCCCACATCTTCTCCTGCCGTATGGATTACCAAACCGACATCTTTTTTATATCACTCAAACGGCGAACCGGATCTTGAAGTGAGTTTCTTAACGCGTCTTCCGGCAGCCGGACGTGAAAATGGCTTTTTCCGGGTGGCGACGCCGCTCGGAGAACGATTCGTAAAGGAAGCTGACGCAGACGAATTCCGGCATAGGAAAGGGCGGGCAATAGATATCATCGAAACAGGCATGATGTTTCTCGGGCTTCCTTATTTATGGGGTGGACTGAGCGGTTTCGGGTTTGACTGCTCCGGATTTATGTATTCGGTATTTAAAGCAAACGGTTATGCCCTTCCCCGTGATGCGCAGGACCAAGCAAAAGCTGGATTCGGCGCTGCGGTAAACGATATCCGGCCGGCTGATCTTTTGTTTTTCGCCTATGATGAAGGACAAGGCGCGATCCACCATGTCGGTTTGGCGCTGGGAGACGGCCGGATGCTGCACTCCCCGAAAACGGGAAAAACAATCGAAGTGCTGCCTTTGGAAGGAACCGTCTATGAAAAGGAATTATGCATCGTACGCCGCTGTATCAGCGAAAAGGGGGAATGAATATGACAGCGTCTCCGCTCCTTGAAGTCAGCGGGCTGAAAATGCATTTTGACGCAGGAAGAAAGAAAGCCGTAAAAGCAGTCGACGGTGTCAGTTTTCACATTCAAAGAGGGGAAACATTCGGACTCGTCGGAGAATCGGGGTGCGGTAAATCGACGCTCGGAAGGGTTATTCTTCGTCTGTACGACCCGACGGCCGGTTCGGTATCATATGAAGGGACGGACATACACCGTGCCGCGCCAGATCAGCGGTCGGTCTTATTCCGCAAGCTGCAGATGATTTTTCAAGACCCTTACGCCTCGTTAAATCCGCGCCTGACCGTACGGGAAATTATTATGGAGCCGATGGAAATCCACAATCTTTACAATACCCGTAAAGCCCGTCTGATGATGGCGGATGAACTGCTTGAAGCTGTCGGACTCCATCCGGATTTCGGCAGCCGGTACCCCCACGAATTCAGTGGCGGACAGAGACAGAGAATCGGGATTGCCAGAGCACTTTCTCTGCACCCCGAGTTTATCGTGGCGGATGAGCCGATTTCTGCGCTTGACGTGTCCGTACAGGCACAGGTCGTCAACCTTTTAAAAAGGCTTCAGAAGGAGAAAGGGCTGACATTTTTATTTATCGCTCACGATTTATCAATGGTCAAGCATATCAGCGATAGGATCGGCGTGATGTATTTGGGGCGCATGATGGAAATCACAGAAAGCGCTGCGCTTTACAAGGAACCGCTTCACCCTTATACGAAGGCGCTTTTATCTTCAATTCCGATCCCTGATCCGCTTCTTGAGGACAAGCGTGAACGGATTATTCTGAAAGGGGAGCTGCCGAGCCCAGTTAACCCGCCGAGCGGCTGTGTTTTCAGGACGCGGTGCCCTGAAGCGATGGAGCTCTGCGGTAAAGTTACGCCTGAGCTTGAGGAAGTGAAGACGGGACGTTTTGTCGCCTGTCACTTATACAAAAAAGAAAGCTGACTTTAAATCGTCAGCTTTCTTTGTGATTAAACCTGATGCAGAAATGACACGCAGACCGGATACGGAACCGGTACGTCAGATTGAAGCAGAGTCAGTCTGCCCGTTTCCGGATCGCGTTCAAACAAAACCAGATTTCCCGTTTCTTCATTTGACGCGATAAGGAATGTTTCGGATGGATCAAACGCGAAATCACGCGGCCAGTTTCCTTCTGTCGGCACCCATTCAACAAGAGACAATTCCCCGGAATATTGATTGATCTTAAAGATGGCGATGCTGTCATGCCCGCGGTTGGCGGCATAAAGAAATCTGCCGTCTTTAGATATGCGGATCGCGCTGCCCTGAGATTTGTCAGTAAAGCCTTCAGGCAAAGCGGAAATGACCTGAAGCTCTCTGAATTCACCTAAGGTCGGATTGTATTCAAGCGCGATGACTTCATTGCTGATCTCCGTCATGACATAGGCGTATTTTTCCGCCGGATGGAAAACGATATGGCGCGGCCCTGAACCGGGTGCGAAAGAATGGGTTTTTACCTCTGTGAGCGCGCCGTTTTGCATTTGGTAAGTATACAGCGTATCCGTCCCTAAATCGACGGCTGCAATGTAATTATGCTCAGGTGTAAAGCCTGCGAAATGAGTATGCGGTTTCTCCTGTCTTTCATGAGGACCGGTCCCCGTATGAGCTGCTTCAGCTGCAGGCTCCTGCAGGCTGCCGTCCTGATTGACAGGGAAGGCGTGCACTTTTCCGCTGTGGTAATTAGCGGTTAAAACATATTCATGTTTACTATCAATGCTGACGTGGCATGGAGACGGGCCTTCAATCAGCTGGTGGTTCACAAAAGTTAATTCGCCGGTGTTCTGATTGATTTGATAGGCTGCGACGCCGCCTTTTCCGTCTGCTTTTTCAATGGAATACAGCATGCTGTTATCAGAGTTCGGTGTGACGTATGTCGGGTTGCCGAGCTTTGCAGCAAGCTTCGGCTGGCTGAGCTGTTTCGCTTCTGTATCAAGTTCAAAACAATAAATGCCTTCGCTGCCGCCTTTTGTATATGTTCCCGCGTATCCTATGTACTTAGCCATTCGGTTTCCCCCTTTAAGTCTTGTCTTCTCTATATTAACGTATCTTGAAGGAAACTGCCTTGTAAATGTTTAAGATGTTCTGACAAGCGGGAGGGTGCAGCAGCGGAAGGAACCGCCCGATTTGATAATTTCGGAAAACTCGGTTTCAATGACTTTATATCCCCTTTTTCTGAGCTCTCGGTTCGTATGACGGTGCTGCGGCAGGCTGATAATTGTCTGATTGCCGATGGACAGGATATTCGGTCCGAGCGTAAATTGTTCTTCTTCAGGCACTTCTATCATCTCAAAACGTTCGGCAAGAAGATCAATTTCTTTCTGCCGTAAGCCATTTTTGCAGTATAGCGCCTCCGTTTCCGAGATCATATTAAACACACAGTCCAAATGTAAGAAATCCTCCTTAAGAGGGATCGGCACGACGGTCATTTCCGGCAGCGCCTCCTGCAGCTCCCGGACAGCCGCTTTATCCGTGCGCTCGCTCAGCCCGGCATAAACGGTGCCGTCTGCGATCATGACGTCGCCGCCTTCAATGTTCGCTTTGCTGATTCGCGTATAAGGGATTTTCTCATCATCAAGCAGGTGTTGAAACACCTTTTCTTCTCCCTGCCGGACTGAAGCCGCCATGCTTGAAATAAACGCTGTTTCTCCTAAGACAAATCCGATATCCCGGGTGAATACCTGCTCAGGCAATTCGGGATCGGCAGGCAGCAGGACGACTTCAATCTGATGGGATTTTAAAATGTCAATAAACTCATTATGCTGTTTGAGGGCGGTGGAGATGTCAATATTTTCTTGTTTAAAATGTTTTTGTGTTCCGTTAATAATATCTTTGATGGCCATGTGTTCCGGCCGGCATAAAATGACTGTCTTCAAAGCATCATATTCACTGCGGCATGCCGGTTTTGGCGTGGATTTGGGAATGGATACGTGCATGTGATAGCCTCCTATCGATATTCAATGTGCGTTTATTATTCCCGGATGTGATGAATAATGAAACATTTCTGACAGAATATCTAACCAACTTAACATTTAAAATTTTAGACAAAACGGTAAAAGTATTGTTTAATAGGTGGTAGCAGATGAATGAGTCGAAACGACCAGACACCAAAGGGGAGTTTGAATAATGAAGTTGCCAGAATCAAGATTTTGCAAAGAAACAAGGGTAGTCAAAACAAGCAGGGTTTTTCCGCTTGATACCAATAACCACAATACGCTGTTTGGCGGAAAGCTGATGAGCTACATTGATGATATCGCTTCAATTTCCGCGGCCCGCCACTGCCGGTGTGAAACCGTCACGGCCTCAATGGACTCTGTAGATTTTTTGCGCCCGATCGGCCAGCAGGATTCCGTATGCCTTGAATCCTACGTCACATGGGTCGGAACATCGTCTATGGAGGTGTTTGTCAAAGTCATTAAAGAGCATCTGATGACTGGGGAACGCGAGCTTGCGGCAACGTCATTTCTGACCTTCGTCGCGCTCGATTCAAACGGGAAATCGGTGCCCGTTCCGCGGATCGTGCCGGAAACCGAGGAAGAAATCATGCTTCACAATACGGCCGTTCAGCGCGCCGGAGAACGAAAAAACCGTTTAAAACACAGCAAGGCCCTGGCCGAGGCGCTCGGGACAGATAAGCCTTGGTAATCGTCAAACCGCTTTTTTAAAAAAGCGGTTTTTTTACGCTGAAAAAGGACTTTTCCTGCCGGATCCATAATCTAATACAGGGAAAGGAGACGTGGCGTGTATGATGAAGCATAAGTCTTCCGGCACCATCCTGACAACCAGGCGTATCCGCCTGCGCACCATGCGGGATGACGATGAAGAGAATTTGTACGGGCTGTTTACCGATAGAGAGGTCATGAAATATTATCCTTCTCTTAAAAGCAGACGGGAAACGAAGGAATGGATTGCCTGGAACAAACGATTGGCCAAAGGATACGGCGTGAGTCTTTGGATCGCAGAAGATAAAGAGACGGGTGCATTTCTCGGTCAATGCGGAATCGTTCCGCAGACGGTAAACGGAACCGCGATGATGGAAATCGGTTATATGTTTGCCCGCCGCCATTGGGGCTGCGGCTATGCGACAGAGGCTGCGAAAGCCTGTCTGACATACGGTTTTCAAACAAAGCAATACGGACGCATAGCGGCGCTGATCGATCCGGAAAACCTTGCTTCCGTCCGCGTCGCGGAAAAAATCGGCATGGCAGCCGGCGAGACCGTTAACAAATGGGAGAGGCAGCTGACGGTTTTTGACATCACATCTGACATTGAACGTTTCAGCGAAATGTAGTATGATACGAACAGACATGTTTTCTAGGGTTCCGCATGTTCACACATGGCCTGGTCCGAGAGAAAACACATATGCGGACATATTCCCGCATATGCACACGGAGGGAAAAAAGCCCGGGAGAGTCAATCTCATGTGAGACGACTATCCGGGCTTTTTTGTATTGTCCGAAAACAGAAAGGGTGAAGAACATGAAATGGGGTTTAGTGGTCTTAGCGGCCGTATTTGAGGTTGTATGGGTCATCGGCCTGAAACATGCAGATTCGGCGCTGACGTGGAGCTCCACAATTGTGGGCATCATCATCAGTTTTTATCTATTAATCAAGGCGACTAACAGCCTGCCCGTAGGAACGGTATATGCGGTCTTTACCGGTCTCGGGACAGCGGGCACCGTGCTGAGTGAAATCTTGCTTTTCAAAGAGCAGGCCGATCCGGTGAAAATCGTGCTGATCGGCGTTTTGCTGATCGGTGTCATCGGATTAAAGCTGGTCACACAGGATACGCCTGAGACGAAGGAGGAGAAGTCGTAATGCATTGGATCAGTCTGATAGCCGCGGGTCTTTGTGAAATGCTCGGGGTCATTTTGATGAATCAATTTCAAAAAGAAAAGAAAGTCAAATGGATTCTCTTCATTATCGTCGGTTTTGCGGCTTCATTTTCGCTGCTTTCTTATGCGATGGAAACGATCGCGATGGGAACGGCCTATGCAATCTGGACGGGTATCGGCACGGCGGGCGGCGCGTTAGCCGGTATTCTTTTCTACGGAGAGCAGAAGGATGCGAAGCGCATCTTTTTCATTGCGCTTATTTTATGCGCTGCCGTAGGATTGAAAATTCTTTCGTAAATTGATTTTTAACAAATCTTCAGTATAATCTATAATAAGTTACGAATTATGAAGATACGAGGGATTAAAACATATGAATTCATATATGACACAGCGGCTGAATGACTACCGCGAAGGGAATGAGGAAAAAGGGCGCCTGCTCGTCAGCTGCCCCGACCAGCCGGGAATTGTATCGGCTGTGTCCGCGTTTTTGTTTGAACATGGCGCAAATATTATTGAATCAAATCAATATACGACTGATCCTGAAGGCGGCCGGTTTTTTCTTAGAATTGAATTCGACTGCAAAGGCATTCGGGAGAAAAAAGAGGACTTAAAGCAGGCGTTCGCTTTAATCGCCCAAACATTCGGCATGACATGGAGCCTGTCTCTGGCAAGTGAGCTGAAGCGCGTGGCGATCTTTGTATCGAAGGAGCTGCACTGTCTTCATGAACTCATTTGGGAATGGCAAAGCGGCAATATGATGGCCGAAATTGCGGTTGTCATCAGCAACCATGAAGAGGCGAAAGAAGTGGTTGAACCGCTGAATATTCCGTTCCATTACATGAAGGCTAACAAAGACATCCGCGCGGAAGTTGAGCGGCGCCAGCTTGAGCTTCTGGAGCAGTATGAGATTGATGTGATCGTTCTTGCCCGCTACATGCAGATTTTGACGTCTGACTTTGTATCCGCACACCCGAATCGGATTATTAACATCCACCATTCATTCCTGCCGGCCTTTATCGGAGCTAATCCGTATAAACGGGCTTATGAGCGCGGAGTAAAATTAATCGGCGCGACATCTCACTATGTGACGGACGACCTTGACGAAGGCCCGATTATTGAACAGGATATTGAACGCGTCGATCACAGAGATCACGCAGAGGATCTGAAGAATATCGGCAGAACCATTGAGCGCAGCGTATTGGCAAGAGCCGTAAAATGGCACTTGGAAGATCGCGTCATCGTTCACGAAAACAAAACGATCGTATTTAATTAATAGCGGTCCGCCGGGGAGGCGGGCCGTTTTTTATGGATGAAAATGTCTTGACAAGAACTCGTTTTCTTTGCATAATATAAAAAAATCATTGAGCGTTGAAGAGGATCAGTACGCAGAACTTTCTGTGACAGAGAGCAAAATGGCCCGCTGAAACATTTTGCCGCATGAAACCTGCCGAACCTGCCTTGGAGTCCTGAGGGGAAAACTCAGGCGCGATAACCTGGCGTTACAGGAAAGCGGGACGCGTGCAAAACGCGTTCAAACAAGGTGGTACCACGGAAAGCCCATTTCGTCCTTATTTTTCAGGATGGAATGGGCTTTTTTATTTGATGAGCCGGTTTGGATTGATTGCCACGGAGGAGAAACTATGAAAAAGCAGAGAATTGTTGTGAAAATCGGGAGCAGCTCGCTCACAAACAGTAACGGAAGTATTGATGAAGCCAAAATCAAGGAGCATACGGAAGCCATTTCATTATTAAAAGAAAACGGGCATGAAGTAATCCTTATTACCTCAGGCGCGGTGGCAGCGGGTTTTTCCGCTCTCGGCTATCCGTCGCGCCCCGTTACAATAAAAGGAAAGCAGGCAGCCGCCGCGGTCGGCCAGACGCTTTTAATGCAGCAATATATGGACCATTTAAAAAGATACGGTCTGACGCCGGCGCAAATTTTATTAACAAGAAATGATTTCTCAAAAAGAGAGCGGTACAGAAATGCGTATGCCACGGTAATGGAATTGCTGGAGCGGGGAGTCGTGCCGATTATTAATGAGAATGATTCCACATCAGTCGAAGAGCTGACGTTCGGAGATAATGACATGCTGTCGGCGCTTGTGAGCGGCCTGATTCATGCAGACCAATTAATGATTCTCACAGACATTAACGGCCTGTACGATGCCAATCCGAATGAAAATCCTGACGCAAAGCGGTTTGATTATTTGACTGACATTACACCTGAATTGCTCGGGTATGCCGGTTCAGCAGGCTCGAAAGTCGGCACCGGAGGCATGAAGTCAAAACTTCTCGCTGCCCAGACCGCGTTGTCGCTCGGAGTTAAGGTGTTTATCGGGACCGGTGCCGGACGGGAAAAACTGAAGCTGATTTTAGATGGTAAAGGCGACGGTACATATATCGGTGATAAAGAGCTGTCCTCCGTTAATAATACACGGCAATGGATCATGTTTCATTCTCCGATATCAGGGGAAATCATCATTGATGGGGGAGCGGAGCAGGCGATGATCCATAACGGCTCAAGTCTCCTTCCGGCCGGTGTCGCCGATGTCTGCGGCAGTTTTCCGAAAGGGGCCGTAGTGGAAGTCAGAGGTCCCGGCGGCATCATCGGCAAAGGGCAGACGCATTACTCATCCGATGAGATTTTGGAAGCCAAAGGGAAGCGGAGCGATCAGCTTCCGGGCGCGAAGCAGGTGGAAGTGATTCACAGAAATGATTGGGTGAATTTATTTGACGAGGGGGAAAACAAATGAGTGAAGTATTGCAAAAAGCTGCCTTGGCAAAAGAAGCGGCTGCCGAAATGGTCATGAAAACGACCGCTGAAAAAAACGAAGCGCTCCAATGTATTGCAGACGGGCTCAGAAATGAACGCCAGCTGATTTTAACAGAGAATCAGAAAGATATTGAAGCGGGACAGAAAAGAGGACTGACGCCTGACATTATTGACAGGCTGACTCTTGACGAAAAACGCCTGCTCGATATCGCGGATGCTGTAGAACTATTAATCGGTCTGAAAGATCCCGTCGGCGAATCTTTGGAGACCATTCAAAAAGAGAATGGATTATCCATTGAAAAAATCCGCGTGCCCCTCGGAGTAGTGGGCATGATCTATGAAGCCAGACCGAATGTTACAGTAGATGCTGCCACACTTTGCCTGAAAACCGGAAACGCGGTTGTGCTCAGAGGAAGTTCGTCAGCTATCCACAGCAACAAAGCACTTGTCAGTGTGATGAAACGCGCACTGGGACTGTCAAAGCTTCCGATTGATGCCGTTCAGCTCATAGAAGATACAAGCAAAGAAACCGCGAAACAGCTCTTCACATTAAATGACGGGCTGGATGTATTGATCCCGCGCGGCGGCAAAAATTTGATTGATCTGGTGGTCAGGGAATCAACCGTACCCGTGTTAGAAACCGGAGCGGGCAATTGCCACGTGTACATAGATGAGTCAGCAGATCCTGATATGGCCAGAGATGTCGTCATCAACGCCAAAACACAGCGGCCTTCCGTCTGCAATGCGATTGAATCTCTTTTGATCCATGAAAAATGGGCGGAAGAACACGGACGAAAGCTGCTGAATCAGCTGACAGAAAAAGGGGTGGAGCTTCGCGGAGATCAGATGATTTGCGAGCTGGAGCCTAATGCGAAACAAGCCGAAGAGGCCGATTGGGGAGCTGAATACCTGGCGCCGATTCTCAGTGTAAAAACGGTGCATGACGTACAGGAGGCGGTCCGTCACATTCAGCAGTACGGCACAAACCATTCAGAAGCCATTCTGACGGAAAACGGTGAGAATGCCGCTTACTTCCAGACAGCCGTTGACGCCGCCGCCGTGTATCATAATGCTTCCACACGGTTTACAGACGGCTTTGAATTCGGGTACGGAGCCGAAATCGGCATCAGCACGCAAAAGCTTCACGCGAGAGGACCGATGGGGCTTCCGGCGTTAACATCTACAAAAATCATTATCAAAGGAAACGGACAAATCCGCGTATAGTCTTTTTAAGCTTATCCTTGAAAAAGGGTAGGCTTTTTTTGTGCGGGGAGATTGACGATTCACATTATATTGTGTACAATTAAATTGTAAACAATATGATAGAGGTGAATTCACATGACAAAACCATTATTTACAGCTACAGTATCAGCCGCCGGCGGACGGGAGGGAAAAGTCTCGTCTTCTGACGGTGTGCTGAACCTTGATGTTGCCATGCCGGGAACGCCAAGAGCAAAACGGCTCGAACATGCCACAAACCCTGAACAGCTGTTTGCTGCAGGATACTCTGCCTGCTTTGACAGCGCCCTTCAGCTCGTAGCGAGAAAAGAGCGCCTGAGTATTGAAACAGAGGTCACAGCGCATGTCAGTCTGCTGAAAGATGAAGCAGACCAAGGATATAAACTCGGCGTTACCCTCGAGGTCAAAGCATCCGGCATTAATAAAGAGGAGCTTTAAGCACTTATTCAAAAAGCGCACGGTGTCTGCCCGTATTCAAAAGCGACAGCGGGAAATATTGAAGTAAATCTTCTAGCAGCAGAATAAAAACAAGGATGCCCATTCGGGGCATCCTTATTTTACGTCGTGCAATGTTTTCAAAACCTCATAAAGCGCCTGCTTTACCTGCTTTAATTCCTCTTTTGACAGTCCCGTCTGTTCCAGCATCGCAATGGGAATATCCGCCGCCGTTTTCTGCAAGGCGCATCCTTCATCTGTCAATCTGATCGTCACAGAGCGCTCGTCTTCAGGCGACCGCTTTCTCATAATGATTCCGCGCTGCTCCATCCGTTTCAGCATCGGTGTCAGCGTTCCGGAGTCCAAGTGCAAAAGTTCACCCATCCGTTTTACATTCAGTTCTTCGTGCTCCCATAATAAGAGAAGCGCCAAGTATTGCGGATAGGTCACATTGAGCTTATCAAGCAGCGGTTTGTACCGTTTCGTCATTTCTCTGGAGCTTGCATACAACAAAAAACAAAGCTGATTCTCCAGTTTCATATGTTCAAATTCTTTTTCTGCCATAATTTCTTTCACCAACTCTTTGTTTGTTAACGTTACCCCTATTGTAGCCGAAAAAAGGCACATTTCCTATTCCAATCATGTTTAAAAATATGAGCAGGGGCAATATATACAATAAGCACAATGAGGAGGCTGATAATTATGGCATTATTTACTTCAAAAGCGACCGCAGTCGGCGGACGGTCAGGACATATTAAATCCGAAGACGGAGTGTTGGATTTTGACATCATCATGCCGAATGCAAAAAAAGACGGTGAAACCGGCACAAACCCTGAACAGCTGTTTGCGGCAGGATATGCCGCCTGCTTCGGGGGAGCGCTTGAGCTCGCCGCCAAAAAACAGAACATCGACATGACCTCTGAAATTGAAGGACAGGTCAGTCTTTTAAAAGATGAGAGCGACGGCGGATACAAAATCGGCGTAACGCTCGTCATCGATACAAAAGACCTTGATAAAGAAACGGCGGAGAAGCTTGTACACGCCGCTCACGAGTTCTGTCCGTATTCAAAAGCAACAAGAGGAAATGTTGACGTCAAACTTGAACTCAAATAATGCACGAACGAATATCCCGGATCTTATATCCGGGATATTTTATTAACGAAAACATCAGTAATGATCTCTTCTCTCCCGGAATAAGAATACGATATAGCACTTTAGCATAATGACACCAAGAGAAACGAGGGAGAAATCGATGTCTCTTCCAAACATACCGAACATCACCCCCGACATTACACTCTCCAGATGTGAGACTTTGAACCTCCTTCTTTCATCCGTGGCTCTGGAAGAAATCGGATTATCCCATATTCTGCAGGCGGAAGCAGAAAGAATTCAAACCTTTCTCGGCGCTTCCGGCGATCCCTCTTTAGGGGAATTGTCAGCAATCAATAGAAGCACCGAACGGCTTCTGCGCACCGTCATGAAATCCCAGCTCCTTTTGCAGACGAAACTCGAGGACATTATCTACTTACAGGATTCTGAGGCCTGTATGGATCCGAGCGACCCAAGTCATCCGAGTGACCCGGGCGATCCGGACGACCCAGATGACCCGTGGGATCCGGATGATCCCTGCGAACCGGATGATCCGTGCGACGATTCAAGCGGCCCATGTGATCCGTGTTTTCCGAATCCTTCACCTGAAGATCCGTGTGACGGCCTGTTCTACGGCCGCATTGGCTGCTGTGAGTGCGAGGATTGTGAGGAATGCGGATGGAAGAGGAAAGGCGGGGAGCGTTCATAAAGAAAGAGACGGGTGAAGCATATGCCGTATCCAAGCATCGCAAAAGCGAAACAGACATCTTTTGAAGCCATGCATTGTCTCACGATTGCGCTGTTAAATATATTATCTGTGACCGTTGATAAAAGAAGGGGTTCAAATTACAAGGAAGAAATCAGGCTGTTCTCCGCATTGTGCCGCTGGCAGATGGAAACAGGCGGGCGGCTGTTTTTAATGATCAGCCTGGAAAGAGAGCAGGAGCGGATGTATGAGCGGCACTTTCATGAAATGAAAACAGTGACAGAACGAACAAAAAAATTCATTTCTGAAAGCCCGCGCGAATTCCGGGCGCATCCCATTACGAAGCGGGCGGTCAGGCAGCTTCAGGAATGGCAGGAATGGAATACAGCTTCATCTGCCGAACCTGCCGTCAGATGGGTGAGACCTGTCATCGTAACGATGAACGGCACTCCTGAACGGCCTTGGTTCAATCGACAACTCCAAAAGCGGGAAAGGTGAGAAAATGAGCGGAAATGCTGAATGTAAACTGACGCTTTGCATGATTGTAAAAAACGAGGAGAGATATATCTCCCGCTGTTTATCAAGTGTACAAGATATTGCTGATGAGATTGTTATCGTAGACACCGGATCACAAGATAATACAAAAGATATCTGCAAAAGCTTTCAAGCCAGAGTGTTTGATTTAGAATGGGAGAATGATTTCGCAAAGGCGAGAAATTACGGTCTGCAGCATGCCGAAGGGGATTGGATTTTAATGCTTGACGCGGATGAAGAGCTCGATCAGGAGACGGGCCGCTTTTTAACTTCGCTGCTTCATGACGAATTACCGAGCCGGGGCCTTTTGAAGATTATCAATTATACGGGAAAACAGCTGGATGAAAATGAAGCCTTTGAAAGCATGCAGCCGAGACTGTTCCGCAATCATGAAGGCCTTTTGTATCAAGGCAGAATTCACGAAAATATCATGTCTTCCAATGAGGAAGAAAACAATACTTTTTTTACGCTTCCTTGTGTGATTCATCACTACGGCTATTTGGAGCAGGAAGAAAAGATCAAACAAAAACATAAACGGAATATCAGCATTTTAAATGAAGAGCTTTCAGAGGAAACTCCTGATCCGTGGCTTATTTATCATTTGGCAAGTGAATGTTACAGAATAAAAGACTATGAAAAAGCATTACATCTTGTAAACGGCTCAATTTTTCAATTTTTAAGTGAAAACCGAATGCCTCCGTCTCTCTTGTATAATTTAAAATATACAATATTGCTTGAGCTCAAACGGTATGAAGAAGCCGAGCAGGGGATTGAAAAGGTGCTCAGGCTTTATCCTGATTACAGTAATCTTCATTATTATAAAGGTCTTGTATTATATCATCTGGAGAAGTACAGAGCGGCAATCAAAGCATTTGAAAACGGGACACGGATTGAAGAGGAAAACCCTGATCACTTAATTTTAAAAGGAGCCGCCGATTTCAGAGCTTTTTATTATATGGCGAAATGTCATGCTGAATTAAACCATGATATGACGGCCATCGCTTACGCCAAAAAATCTGTGAAATCTAATCCTCAATATAAACCCGCACAAGAACTTCTGTCTCAATTAAAAAAGGATCAGCGGACAAACGCCTGATCCTTTTTTTGCATGTTCCATTAAGATAATCGAATGATGTTTAATGCTGCACCGACACTCCCTCCAAGCAATGTCGCCGCACCCAATAATCCGAACAGCTGGAGCTGGATGGTGCTGTCTGCTGCCAAAGTCACAATGAAGGAGTTATTGAAGTTTGCCAATGACGCGACCGGTGCAATAATTGAACTTGTAAATGGAGTGCCGTTAATCAAGACCCGTGAACTGACAAGCAGGCCGGCCGTTAAATTAATATGGTAGGAGATATAGTATCGTCCTGCCGGAGCAACGGTAAACACAGTATTTGCAGCATTAGCCGTAATATCTGCGGAAAGGTTTTGATCATTCGGCAAGGAAATGGTTGTGCCGCCGACAACAACTGCGACAATACCGCCGCCCGTAACGCCAGTAATCCCGGTCGGTCCAGTGGCTCCGGTAACGCCGGTGATCCCGGTCGGCCCGGAGCCTCCGGTAGCGCCAGTAAATCCAGTCGGTCCAGTGGCTCCGGTAACGCCAGTGCCTCCAGTCGGCCCGGTGGCTCCGGTAGCACCAGTGATTCCAGTCGGCCCAGTGTCACCAGTAACGCCAGTAATCCCGGTCGGTCCAGTGTCACCAGTAACGCCGGTGATTCCAGTTGGCCCGGTGGCTCCGGTAGCACCGGTGATTCCAGTCGGCCCGGTGACACCCGTAGCACCAGTGGCTCCGGTCGACCCAGTGTCACCAGTAACGCCGGTGACTCCAGTCGGTCCGGTGGCTCCAGCAGCACCAGTGATTCCGGTCGGCCCAGTGGTTCCGGTAACGCCAGTGCCTCCGGTCGGTCCAGTGGCTCCGGTAACGCCGGTGACTCCAGTCGGTCCGGTGGTTCCTGTAACACCAGTAATCCCGGTCGGCCCGGAGCCTCCGGTAGCACCAGCTGTTCCTGTCGCGGCTAAAAGTGTATAGTCAGCTGAAGCTCCAGGGGTTCCCGCCGGGCTGTTTACGTTTGCGACGTAAGAGCTGCCGTTGAACGTAACGGTCTGTCCGGCAGTATACGAAGGAGCGGCGAGGGGATCAAACGGCACGATGCCCTGCAGTCCGGCGCCGGTAACACCAGTTGGCCCGGTCGGCCCTGCGGCGGCAAGCAGTGTATAGTCCGGCGATATCCCGGGGATGCCTGAGGGGTTATCGATATTTACGACATAAGAAGCACCCTCATACAATACAACCTGCCCCGCCGTATAAAAAGGTGCAGCCGCAGGGTCAAAAGCTGTCAGTCCTGTCAATCCGGCTCCTGTAGCGCCCGTTGGTCCAGTCGGCCCGGTCGGCCCTGCGGCAGCTAAAAGCGTATAATCGGCAGACGTATCCGGAACCCCGGCAGGCGAAGCTGTGTTCACGACATAGGAGCTGCCGTTATACAGGACAACCTGCCCGGGTGTATAAGTAGGGGCAATTAACGGATTAAAAGCGATAATCCCTTGAAGACCCGCACCGGTGACCCCTGTCGGCCCGGTCGGCCCGGTTGGCCCCGTAGCTCCGGCCGGCCCGATTGCTCCAGTCGGGCCAGTGGGTCCGCCGGCTGGTCCCGTCGGTCCCGTAGCCCCTGTCGGCCCCGCCAGTGTAGGAATATTTGAGATACTGTCCAATTTTGAACCGAGAAGAAGCTCCTGTTTCATTAAGCTGTCAAGCGTATCACGGACGCTCTCGTTCAAGTTCAGAATATCCGCAAGACTTGACGGCGGCCCAGTTAAGCCGGGAATCGTTCCGAGCGCGTATTGGATTTTTTCCCCTTCCGCATTCAGAATATGTGCCATTCCCAGTTCTTCCATAGCAATTGCCGACAGAAGAAGATTAATGGTATCGTCTCTGGAAAGTGTAACGACAGGGGTGATATTCGGTAAATTAGGCTGTGACACAACGTCCCTCCTTATGAGTTGGTTGAAAATTTCTTCATTACGTACAAAGTTTCCCGAAAAAAAGCGTAAAGCAGTACGGTATCAATATATTCACTTGTTCTGTCCAAGTTTCTGAGCCGATTACTTTAATTAGACAATTGCAAACAAAAAAATAAACCTGCGCGCTTTGAGCAGGTTTTTCTAAGGGCACGGTTCACAGCTTGTGTAAATCACACAATCGTCAAGCTGATCTGTTTGAAGCGTCCGGCACGCATCCCGGATCGCTGCTTGATGTCCAATTGTTCACGCTCTCAACTCCAAGTGTGACCGCCCGTTTTAAAAATGAAGTATGCTGATTCATCCCATGTTCCTCCGAGTTGATCGAATGCAGGAAATTAGATCAAATATATACAGAAAGCTTTGGCTATATATCTTGTGCGTTTCCGATAAAAACTTTCTTTTTCATTTCCAGTTTCCTGTATAAAAGTGCAAGAAGCATAGAAGGGATCGTACAAACAATCATTCCGATAAAGGCATACCTAGGTTCGATTTCGTATAGAAAACCTCCGAAAATGGTAAATACCGCTGTGCTCCAGCTGAGCGCCAGCGCGGAATACATGCCTTGGGCTTTCGGGATTTGCGCAGGTGAAATATTCTTAATTAAGTATTTCATAAATGCATAGTGTCCCATCGCGAATGAACATGCATGCAGCGTCTGCGCAATACAGAAAATGATGACATGCGGGAAGGCAAATACCAGTATCCAGCGTACGGTTGCACCAAGCGCCGCCATGGCGAGCAAAGAGCCTGCCGAAAATTGATGAAAGCATCGGTCAGCGATTGCAAAGAAGATGATCTCCGCGATAACGGCGATGTTGATGATGATCCCTATTGCATATGCGGGTGCATGGATTTCTTGCAAAAAGAGATAACCGTAATTGTAGTAAGATGCATGTGCCGCCTGCAATAAGATGACGATTGCGAGCACCAGACCGAAATGTTTGACGCGAAATAAGGAAAGCATGCCCTCTTTTTTTGCGCGGTCTGTTTCCGGCCGTTTTGAAAGAACAGCAGGGGCATGCATAAAGCCGAGGCATACGAATATCAGAGTGCCTAAAAGCAGTGCCCATAAAATCACTTGATCCCCAAACATGCCTGTAAAGACGGACAGGATAATGCCGGCTGACACGAATCCGGCGGACCCCCACTGGCGGCTGGTCCCGTAATCCTTTAACTCGTTATGCTGTACAAGGACGCCGCAAGCGCTGTCTAAAGCAGGCATCAAAGCCGGGTAAAACACATGCAGTCCTAATGTGACAAGAAGCAGGCTTGGGAAAGAATCAGCCGGAATATAACATAAAAGTGCAAGAAACGTACCGATTCTGGCGCCATTCAGTAAGGCTTTGCTGCTGAATTTCCCTGATAAATAAGGAAAGAAAAGTAATGTGGAAATTCCTCTTGCTGTCAGGCCTAAGCTCATAATGAAACTGGCTTCGGATACGGAAATCCCTTTTATATGCACCATCCATCCCGTCCAATAGGGAAGGAAAACTCCCCATGTCATAAAAAAACTAAAAAAATGCAGACTCATCCAGCGATATGCGTTCATTCCCGTTCCTCCTTTAATTGGCATGTTATCATGTAAAGACGTAAAGACAATATGAGATATCTCATATTTTTGGGGTGGAAGATGGAAATTTATAAAGGTGAGAAAAAGCGGCACCACTTAGAAAAACACTCAATCGCGCATTTATTTTCTTTTCCGGCGGAAGAGTATATGGAAGTGCGCGAATATCAGCGGGATGAATGGATGATTCAAGAGGGCATGAGGCCGGATTTCCTGTTTTACGTGATTGAAGGAAAAGCGAAAATATATGTAACCCATCAAAACGGGAAAGTATCGTTAATTAATTTTATCAACAAAAATGATTATATCGGAGAAATGGAACTATTACATGAAGTGTATTACACAAAAGGAATTCAGGCCTCAGCGAAGACTGTTTGTTTTGCTCTGCCGATTGACCGCTGCCGCACGCAATTGCTTCAGGATGCGAAATTCCTGCGTGAATTGGCTAAGTTTTTAAGTATAAAGGCGACACTTATGGCTTCAAAGTATTCACAAAGTCTGGCGTTCCCGCTTGAAAACCGGCTTGCCGATTTTATTTTGCAAACGGCTTATGAAGGATTTTATAAAGAGAAGCACATAACGGTTTGTGATTATTTAGGTGTATCTTACCGTCATCTTTTACATGTACTGACGCAATTCTGCCAAAAAGGGTATTTGCAGAAAGAAGGGCGGGGCTATCAAATTAAGCGGCATGATTCGCTGTATGAACTTGCAGAGGCGCTGAAAAATAAGTAACGAGGCAAAAAAAACAGCCATCCGCAAATCAGGGATGGCTGTTTTTTATTATACAAGCTGAGCTTGTTTTTTTCGTGCCTGTTTCGCAGCGTCGACCATATTTTTCAATGCCGCAACGGTTTCTTCCTGCTGTCTTGTTTTCAGTCCGCAGTCCGGGTTTACCCAGAAGCGGTCTGTAGGACACACTTCAAGCGCGTCATCGATAATTTGATAGATTTCTTCAGTAGCCGGCACACGCGGGCTGTGAATGTCGTATACACCGAGTCCGAGGCCTTTTACGTATGGATGTTCTTTCAGGTACTCTAAAAATCCTCCGTGGCTTCTGCTGTGTTCGATTGTAATGACATCCGCGTCAAGATCATTGATCGTATCTACGATATCTTCAAAGTTGCTGTAACACATATGCGTATGAATCTGCGTCTCATTTTTCACAGAAGACGTCGTTAATCGGAATGCTTCTGCGGCCCAAGTTAAATATTCATCCCAATCCTGCGTTTTTAACGGCAGCCCTTCGCGGAGCGCAGGTTCATCGACTTGGATAATCTGAATACCTGCATCTTCAAGCGCTTTAACTTCTTTTCTGAGGGCAAGCCCGATCTGGAAGGCGATTTCTTTTCTTGAAATATCCACGCGCGGGAATGACCAGTTTAAAATGGTGACAGGTCCAGTCAGCATGCCTTTCATATGCTTTTCCGTCAGCGATTGGGCGTAGAGCGTATCTTTTACCGTCATCGGTTCGATAAATTCGACATCTCCGAAAATGACAGGCGGACGTACGCAGCGTGAACCGTAAGACTGCACCCATGCATATTTCGTAAAGGCGAATCCGGCCAGTTTTTCACCGAAGTATTCTACCATGTCCGTCCGTTCAAATTCTCCGTGAACGAGCACATCTAACCCGATTTCTTCCTGAATGTCAACCCAGCGCTTCGTTTCCGCATTAATAAAGGCTTGGTATTGTTCGTCCGTCCACTCTTTTTTTCGCCATTTTTGGCGTGCGCTCCGCACTTCAGCAGATTGAGGGAAGCTTCCGATTGTCGTCGTCGGCAGAAGGGGAAGACCGAGTGATTCATTTTGCAGCGCCAATCGTTCCTCAAAGCTTGCAGGACGGGAGAAATCTTTTTCCGTCAGCTGATTCAGTTCTTCTTTTTGAGCTGAGTTCGCCCCTGTTGCGAAAGCTTTCAGTGCTTTCAGTGCCGCTTTGGACTCTTCGATCTGCGCACTGACGGCCGCTTTGCCGGACAGGAGGCCTTCTTTTAAGACACCGAGTTCCGCCAACTTTTCTTTAGCGTATGACAGGCCGTTCAGCAGATCTTTTTCAAGATGTTCGTCAGGGTGTTTTGCCACCGGGACGTGCAGAAGGCTGCTTGAAGGCTGAATCCATAATTCCTCTATGTCAGCGTGGCTGAGGATATCAAGAGTCGCATCAAGGCGTTCTTCAGCATCGATTTTCCAAATATTGCGGCCGTCAATCACACCCGCTGCCAGCACTTTATCTTTCGGGAAGCCGTGTTTTTTCAATTGCTCCAGGTTTCTGCCTTTATCATGCACGAAATCAAGCCCGATTCCCTGTACAGGATAAGAAACAAGTTCTTCATACGCATCGACCGAATCAAAGTATGTCTGTAAAAGGACGTTCAGCCCTGAAAGCTCTTTTGTGATCGATTCATAGAGTTCTTTTGCGGCGCGGACATCTTCAGAAGAAGCTGTCACAAGGGCTGGCTCATCAATCTGAACCCATTTGACGCCTTCTGCTTCAAGCTCTTTCAGCAGCTGAACATAAAGAGGGACAAGGCGCTTTTGAATCGCTTTTGCTTCTGATTCTTCGTAACCTTTCGCAAGCGTGACAAATGTGTACGGACCGACAATGACGGGTTTCGTTTCCACTCCGAATTCTTCTTTGATCCGGCGGTAGTCGTCAAGCTGTTTGTTTCTCGTCAGACGGAATTCAATGCTTTCGTCATATTCAGGAACGATGTAATGGTAGTTGGTATTAAACCATTTCGTCATTTCACTGGAAACGGCGTCTTTTACACCGCGGGCAATCGCGAAATATGTATCAATGGGGTCCGTAATGCTGCGGAATCTTTTCGGAATCCAGTTAAAGCTGACGGCTGTATCGAGCACATGGTCATAATGGGTGAAATCAGAGACCGGCACAATATCAATATTTTGGTCAAGCTGTGTTTTGACAGCTGATAAGAATAAACCGTCAAGCTCTTTAAGAAACGTTTCTTTATCAGTTTTTCCTTTCCAATAAGCTTCAAGCGCTTTTTTCCATTCTCTGTTCAAGCCGATTCTCGGAAAACCAAGATTCGAAGTTTTAATAGTTGTCATTAAGTCTCCTCCTTTAAGTGAGATGTAACAAAAAAGCCTCTTTCTCATGAGAGAAAGAGGCTTTAACATCAAAATGTAAGCCTCTCTTATCTCTCAGATCACGTCTGATGGAATTAGCACCGTGCCTTAAGAGACAATCGTCTCGGCGCAAAAATCACGCGCCCCATTTCACAATGGAATTACGGTCGGTTGCTGTTGGGGTCAAAAGGCCAATCCCTCGCCCAACTCTCGATAAGAGAAAATATTTCAATTTTTTTGAAAAGTTACATCATTTGTTGGTTATCTTATCAGCTTATTCAGATCACTGTCAATAGAAAATCTCACATTTTAAAAAATTGATGATGTGACAAGCTGATCAATCATTATATGAGAAACATATCAGAAAGACAGCAGCTGTGCCTGTTCGGCTTTTTCCATCAGCACATCAGGCGCGTCTAAATACAGAAATCCGTTCCCGGCCAATGTTTTGGCGATATCCAAGGGAAGGGTCCGCCGCACAAGTTGGGCGTAAACTTCTGCCTCAGAAAGCGTCCGCTGAAACGAGGCCTGTTCAAGCCCTTTTATTAAGGCAAGCGCTCCGCTCACATGCGGGGCGGCCATCGAAGTGCCCGTCAGCTTCCCGTATTTATGGTTGGGAAGGGTGGAGAGAATGTTTTCGCCGGGAGCCACCAGGTCAATCTCTTTATTTGCGTTTGAAAATTCTGACGATTTTCGCGCGACTGAGACTGATCCGACGGCAATTACTTCGTTGTAAGCGGCCGGATACGACAGTTCCTCTGTCCGCTCGTCTCCGTCGCCTTCGTTTCCTGCTGCGCAAACGACCAGTACACCGCTTTTTACCGCATTTGTGACGGCTTCTTTCAGTTCAGGCACATCGCTCGGCCCGCCGAGTGACATAGAAATGATATCAGCCTTTTGTTCAACAGCGTAGTTGATGCCGTTAATGATCCATTCGTATTTTCCGCTGCCGTTTTGACCGCCGAGAACTTTCACGATTAAAAGGCTCGCTTCCGGCGCAACTCCCGAAATTCCGCCGTTTGAATCATTGGCGGCAATCGTTCCGGAAACATGTGTCCCGTGTCCGTTGTAATCGGAAAACGCGTCTTCTTTGCCTCCGTCATCATCGGTGAAGTTTTTCCCGCCGATAATCCGGTCTTTCAAATCAGGATGATTAACGTCACAGCCTGTGTCAAGCACTGCGATTTTAATATCCTTGCCTTTAAACCCTTTTGCCCACAATTCTGGCGCCTTAATCACTTTAATACCCTCAGGAAGCTCGTTCACATCCATGATTTGCTCATCCGTGACATAAGGAATCAACCGCATTTCACCATTCATAAAAAAGCCCTCCTTTTTTATGCTTGCGAGTGGATTCAAGGGTGTTGCTACTATTTTATGGCAGAGCCTGCCGCGCGGAAAGAGTCATTTGAAGCATTTTCATAAAAAAGGCGCAATCTATCGCACTAAAAAATTTCAAATAAATGGATAGTTTAACAGCTTTCATTTTGATTCATCACCCGGTAACGCTATAATTGGAAAATGGGAAAGGAGAAGAGGTATGAAGATAAGTGAAGCATTATACGACTATTTTTCAGGACAGGTTGATCAAATTACGGAAGATTGGATCGAAACGATGGAAGATTCGGATCCGAATTCAATTTATTCTTTGACAAATCCCGTCATCAGAGAAGAACTGAAGGAGCAGGATAAAGAATTTTATCGGCATATTAATAACATGTATATCATGCCGGAAAAAGAATTTTTAGAAGAGTTCGAGCAGTGGGTGATTGAGCTTGCGAAAGACCAGAAGCATCTGGATACTCCCGTCCAGTACGTTGTCCGTGAATTCATGAGAAACCGGAGGCTGTATATCAGTTATTATGACGCGTTTGCCGATGAACATGAATCCGCGTTTGCTGAGGGAGAAAGGAAGAGATGGGAGGATTTAATTGTCCAAGTATTTGATTTTACAATATACAAGTTTGTCGATCATGCCGAGCATAATTCAAAAATGCAGCTGAATGCGCAAAGAGAAATGATTTTAGAGTTAAGCTCGCCGGTTATTACACTGAGCAAACGGACGGCGCTTCTGCCGCTTGTCGGAGATATTGACACGGAGCGCGCCAAATTCATTCTGGAAAATACGCTGAGCACATGTGCGGATCGGCTGATTGAGCATCTGTTAATTGACTTGTCAGGCGTAGTCGTTGTCGATACGATGGTGGCGCACCAGATTTTTAAATTAATTGAGGCGCTGAATCTGATCGGCGTTACGTCCACTTTATCCGGAATCAGGCCGGAAATTGCCCAAACCGCCGTACAGCTCGGTATTAATTTCTCAGATATTACGATCAAATCCAACCTCGCTCAGGCTCTTAATTACCATCAGTAACATACATAACAAAACAGGCTGCCGAATCACTCCGGCGGCCTGTTTTTATAAAAACAACAGTGAAACGAGACAGCTCGCGCCGAATAACAGAAGCACGAGCAGGAAAAAGAACCAATCGGCGCGGCGCACAGTAACCGTTCTGTAAAATGTGCGGTTTCGGCTGCCCGTAAAGCCTTTAGACTCCATCGCGATCGCTGTTCGTTCCGCCTTTCTGATTGCGCCTGCCAAAAGCGGAATGGTGAAGCGTCTGAAGGCGGAGATCTTTCCTTTCAGCCCGGAATCAGACGCCGCGCCTCTGATTCTGTGCGCCTGCCGGATGATCAGGATTTCATCTTTCAGAAGAGGGAGAAACCGGAACCCGGCGATAACGCCGTAGGCAAGCTTCGGCGGGAGCTTACACTGCTGAATCAGACTGAGCATAAACAGAATCGGATCGGTTGTGAAAAGAAACATCATCGACAAAGCGGAAAAACATAAAATACGAAACGCGATAGAAATCCCGAGCGCCGCGTTGGCACTGTTGACGGCAATCGGCCCGAGCTTAAACAGCAGATTGCTTCCGGTTGTCGGGACGTTTCCGAATACGGCGGCGGTCCATAAAGAACCAAAGGCAAGAATGACAAACGGAATCGTAAACAGCAGCCATTTTTTCAGCGGCACGCTTCCCGCCAAGAGGACGCCTCCCGCAATGATGATATAAAACACAGCTGGGGTGTACGGATTATAAATAAACGACAGCATAACCACGCATAACAAAACAGCCGCCGCCTTAATGGACGGGTTAACAGCTTCCAGCCGCACGTTCATTTCTCCGCCTCCTGTCCTGTTTCATCCATTCATACCGCAGCGGCAAAGCTAAATGCGCCCGCTCCGCGGTTCCGATATGATCAGTAAACAAAGAATCGGGAGTTCCGCGGTATACCAGCTTCGTGCCGCAGAGCACAAGGATCGTGTCCGCATAATCTGAGACGAGCTCCATATCATGTGTCACCATCAAAACAGCCGTTCCTTCCTTTTGAATCTCCCGCAGCATCAGCATACACTCACGCGCCGTTTTTGCGTCCTGCCCGAAAGTCGGTTCATCAAGCAGCAAAACTTTCACATTGTGCATAAGCATCGTCGCGACGCTGAGCCTGCGTTTTTGTCCTTGGCTTAAAGAAAACGGATGCTGTGAGGCATGGCGTCTCAGGCCGAACCGGGTTAACAGCTGAAGAGCTTTCTCCTTTGCGGCATTGCCGTCTTCAAAGCCGAACAGCAGCTCGTTAATAACAGAATCTGTGACAAACTGGTGTTCAGGGTTTTGGAAAACATATCCCATCAGGCGCCGAAGCTCTTTTTCTGAATAGGAATCTATCGGTCTGCCGTCTATTTTGATGTCTCCGCTCACAGGACGGATGAGCTTGGCCGCGGCGGACAGGAGCGTGGACTTTCCTGTTCCGTTAGGGCCGGCAATCGCAGTAATTGACCCTTTTTTTACGGAAAAGCTCACATCCTGAAAAATGACATCCGTTCCTCTTTTGCATGACAGCCCGTGAACACTCAGTGCATCCTCTGCCGAAAGCGCGGCGGCCCGGGGGCAGGGAAGAGCCGGTACAGGTTTATGAAACAGGCTTTCTTTGCACAATGTAAAAGGAATGTTGACGTATTTCTGCAATGGGATTACCCGCGGAATCGGAATGCCGAGCCGCGTCAGCTCTTCAAGCTTTGTTTCAAAGACAGCGTCCGTCTCTCCGTCCATCACTATCTGACCGGTTTCGTCAAGGACAATCGTCCTGTCCATCCACGGAACCCAATGATCAAGCTGATGCTCGATTACGAGAAGGCCGAAGTTTCTTTTGGCTTGAAGTTCTTTGATCAGCCGCACAAATTCACGGACGGAATATGGATCAAGCTGTGCCGTCGGTTCGTCCAAAATAATGAGTTCCGGATCCATCGCAATGATACAGGCGAGCGCCACTTTTTGTTTTGAACCGCCTGACAGCGAGGCGATCGTTCGTGTTTTCAGATGAGTGATTTCTAATTTTTCCAAAACGTCATCAATGATGGTATCCATATCTTCTTTTGTATATTGCAAATTTTCCAGACCGAAGGCTATTTCATCTTCAACCGTCAGCATGCAAAACTGCTGATCGGGATCTTGAAACACTACGCCGATGGATGCAGCGGCGGGTCCTGCCAAGTTTGAAAGCGGTGTTCCGTTTAAGGAAACGGTTCCCGTTTGAACCGCATCACAGGCTTCCGGGTACAGGCCGTTTAAACAAAGGGCGAGCGAGCTTTTGCCGCATCCGCTCGGTCCGAGCAATAAAGCCCGCTCTCCTTTGCGGAGCTGAAATGACACGTTTTGAAAAATCGGCTTCTCATCCTCATCATAAGAAAAGGTGAGACGGCGGGCTGATAGAAGGGGTTCAAATGCCTGCATCTTGGTTCACCTGTTTCTTTTTCTTCTTCAATTCTTTTCCGAGCGCCATGCCGTTCAGCACTCCCGTGTAAGCCAGCGCATCACTGATTGCTTTGCCGAGAAGGCCGGCAAGAAGCGCGCCTGAGACCAAACGGATGAGAAGCATGACGGTTAATAAACCCGGGTTCAAAACAGAGTATCCGGAAACGAACAAATCATAAATGAAGCTCGTTACAGAAGATCCCATACCGGATAAAAGAAGCACAGGCAGGGTATAAATCCGCCAGCGTGTCGCTAAAAAGACCGCTTCCGCCCCGATTCCCTGTGCGATGCCGATCAGAATCACCATCGGTCCTGACGGATTTCCGAGTAAGCATTCCACAAACGCGGCGATGATTTCAGAAACGAGCGCCGCACCCGGTTTTTGAATAATGTACGCGGCAATCACCGAGACGATAAACCAAATGCCGTAAATCGGTTCGTAGCTCATCCGGCCGAAAAACCCTGCCGCTATATTGCTTGCATGAGTTGATAATAAATAAATGACAGCGAATACAACACTGATGACGGACATGACGACAATTTCTCTCATTTTCCAATTTTTCATTCTGATCTCCTGCTTTCTTATCGGATAGTCCTATGTATGAAAGAGTTGATTTTGTTACAGGCGGTTCATATTCCGTTTCATAATGCGGTGTCCTCCCCCGTTTTTTAATGAAAAATAAAAAACTGCATATCCGAGGGAATATGCAGCAGCAGAACGAAAACGCATGGAAAAGAACCCGCGCTCCGGTCAATCTGCACTTCCCCACGCTGGTATTATCCAGATCGGGTTATAAGGGATCAAAACACGCTTGCCGCATGTTTTATCTCAGCCGATAACAGCACCCCTAGTGCGTTTCCTATACAGTTTTTTATGATGACATCATCATAGTTGATCATGTCTGATTTGTAAACAGCCTTTCTCGAAAAGAGAGTTTGGAATCGGAACGGATGATCATTCATAAAGATAAGAAGAGTGTATATCACGCCCTTTTGATCAAAAGGAAACGGAGGACATCTATGTTTGTTCATACAGTGCAGTCTGGCGACTCGCTATTTTCCATCAGCAGAAAGTACGGATATCCTGTTGACAGCATCAGAAGCGTCAACGGGCTTGAGGAAACGAATATCGTTCCGGGGCAGGCGCTTTTGATCCCTCTTAATGAATATACGGTTCAGCCGAATGATACGTATGCCGTTATCGCAAGTAAGGCCTATGTGTCGCAGATGCAGCTGATGCAGGCAAACCCGGATATTCAGCCGAACCGGCTGCGGCCGGGTATGAAAGTGAAGATTCCTGATATATCTAACTATCTGGCAGGAACCCTGCAATTTTATGTCATTCGGACACCTGAAGCGGACAGAGAGTTAATCAATGATTTTGCGCCCTATTCATCAGCGATTTCTTTGTTTGAATATCATTTTGGCCCGAACGGAGATATCATTAATGATTTAAACGACAGAACCGCGATAGAAACCACATGGCAAAACAGAGTGCGGCCGCTTGCCGTCATCACGAATCTGACAGAAGGAGGATTCAGCCCGGAATTAGCTCATCAAGTCCTGCAAAACCCGACGGCGAGAACGAACCTCGTCAACAATATCGTCTATTTGACTGTAAGAAAGGGATACGGCGGTGTAAATATTGATTTTGAACGGGGCAGAGAAGCCGACCGGGATCTTTTTACCGGATTTCTCCGGCAGTTAAAAACCAGGCTCTCGGAGCACCAGCTCGCGTTAACGATATCGGTTCCGGCGAAAACAAGTGAAGCAGTGCCGTGGCTGAGGGGATATGATTACGGCGGAATCGGAGCTGTCGTCGATTATATGTTTATTATGGCATACGATTGGCACCACGCCGGCAGTGAGCCGGGAGCCGTGGCGCCTTTGACAGAGGTCAGAGACACCATCAATTTTGCCATCAGCAGGGTACCGAGAAGAAAAGTGATTCTCGGTGTTCCGCTGTACGGGTATGATTGGGTGATTCCGTACCGCCCCGGAACAGTCGGATCCGCCATCTCCAATCAGCGCGCCATGGAAACAGCCATGAAGCATCAATCAGTGATCCGTTATTCCCAGCAGGATCGTTCCCCTTATTTTCGGTATACTGATGAAAATGGGAGAACGCATGAAGTATGGTTTGAGGATGTGCGGAGCATGAGTGAAAAAATGGTTCTCGTGCGGCAGTACGGACTGCAGGCGATCGGTGCGTGGCAGTTAACGCTCGGCTTCAAACCGGGACCGTGGCTGCTGCGGAACTTTTTCACGATCCGAAAAATATAGCTGTATGTCCGCTTCACCTGGTGATTTTTTCTTTTCTATGATAACGGATCTTCTTTTGGACAATCTAAAGTTGAAAAGGAGGTCTGTCCCATGAAGAAAAGGGAAGAGCAGTATATCAACGAGGCTGAGTATGTACCGCACCCGACAAAAGAAGGGGAATACGCGCTCATGCTGCATGAATCATATCATTTCCTTTCAGAAGAAGATGAAAGCGATCTGCCGGAATAAGGGCTTTATGCCTTTATTCCATTTATTTTATAGGCATATGCTGAAATAACAAATTTAAGGTTGACACATTCCTTTTTTTTCTGTAATCTCAGTGTGTCAATTCAAATAAGAACTTCGTTAGGTGAGGCTCCTGTATGGAGATACGCTGCTGCCCAAAAATGTCCAAAGACGCCAATGGGTCAACAGGAATCATCGACATAAGGTGATTCTTAACGCAGCTGGATGGCCGTCCTATGCCATACAGTGCTAAAGCTCTACGATTGAAGGCCCCGCACGTTTATTTGCCGTGCTTGTTTTCGCCTTCATATCGGAAGGTTTTTTTTATGCCTCAAAACGTACATGACTGAGCATGATAAGGAGGTGCGGAGTATGGATTCTCCCCATTCGAGTATGTCAGAAGAAGTACCCATATACAGCCAGATAACCAATGACGACATGATGAGGAGACAAACCGCCGCACTTCCCTTGACGGACGGCGCGTCTCCGTAAAGGAGGTACGAGTCCCGATGGTCCAAAACATGACCTATGACGAACTCATATTACGCATTATCATTTTATTGCGGGACGGGAAAATTAAAGAATTCCGGAGCATGATAGATGAGCTTCAGCCCTATGATATGGCGTTTTTATTTAAAGAAATGCCGGAAAAGCACCGGGCCCGCTATCTGTCATATATGACGGTTGACGATATCACCGACATGATCGGAGAGCTTGAACGGGAATTTCAGCTTGCCGTTTTGCATAAAGTCGGTAAAACAAAAGCCACTCTCGCAATGAATAAAATGGATAACGACGATCTCGCCGCTTTGCTGGAAGAGATGGATGAAGAACTGAAAGAGCAGCTTTTATCCAGCATGGAAGCTGAGGAATCAAAGGCCGTACAGCTTTTGATGAACTATCCGCAAGAATCGGCGGGCCGGATGATGACGAACCGCTTCGTCTGGATTCCGCAGCATTATACAGTAAAAGATGCGGTCGTGAAGCTGAAAAGCTTTGCAGAAATCGCAGAATCAATAAACTATTTGTACGTGATTAATGACAGCAAGCAGCTTGTCGGGGTGCTTTCTTACAGAGATTTAATTCTCGGCGATCCTGAAGATAAGGTGCAGGATCTCATGTTTACGCGTGTCATCTCAGCCGGAGTGCTTCAGGATCAGGAAGAAGTCGCCCGGCTGATCCAGCGGTATGACTTCTTAGCCATACCCATCGTTGAAGAAAATAATGTGCTTGTTGGTATTGTCACTGTCGATGATATTATTGACGTCGTTATTAAAGAAGCCGATGAAGATTACGAAAAATTCGCCGCCTCCGGTAAGGCGATTACATTTGATACGAAAGCGTATGTTGCGGCGTACCGCCGCTTGCCGTGGCTCATTCTGCTTTTGTTTATCGGATTGATTTCCGGAAGCATCCTGAATTACTTTGAAGATACATTGCAAAAAGTAGTCGCCCTCGCATTTTTCATGCCGATGATCGCGGGAACGACGGGGAATACAGGTACGCAGTCACTCGCCGTCGTCATCAGGGGATTGGCTAAAGAAGAAATGAATAAAAAAACCATCTTTAAATTGATTTTCCGTGAATTAAGGGCCGGTATCTATATCGGCATCGTCTGTTCGATCGCGATCACGATTGTCGCATCCGTCTGGCAGAAAGACTTAACTCTCGGTTTTGTCGTCGGTTCATCGCTGCTTGCCACATTGATTATCGGTACGATGGCCGGAACGATCGTCCCTATTATTCTTCATAAACTGAACATTGACCCGGCGATTGCATCCGGGCCGCTGATTACGACGCTGAACGATATTTTGTCCTTATTAATTTATTTCGGCATTGCCACTGCATTTCTTCATGCTTTATAAAAAAAGGTCCGTCTCACAAGAGGCGGACTTTTTTTGTCAGCGGTTTTTATATTTAAAATGGGCATTAAGCTGTCCTTCCAGCATTTTTTTGCGGAGCTGCGGGTCGTTTTTGAGGGCCTGCTCTTTTTTTCGCATGTCTTTTAAAATCTCAGCCGTCTGTACGCCGTCTTCCCGCTTGTTTGCAATATCCATCAGCCGCTCAACGTCCGAAAAGGAATACTTTCTCGTTCCCCGCGATGAGCGCTGCGGGTAGATCAATTTCCGTTCTTCATAGTATCTGATCTGCCTGACTGACAATCCGGTTAATTCGCTTACAATGCCGATCGAGATTACTTTTTTATCTTTGTAAGATTGTTCGTCTGTCGTCATTTTTCCACCCCTGGATGTCTTTTACTCATATTATATAAGAAAAAAAGAGAAAAAACCTGACGCTTGTCAGGTTTTCTGACGTGAAATAGAAGATTTTAGAAAAAAAGCGTCAGAAAAATTAACAAGGTTAATGCATGGCTCTGTATCCCGTTTTATGCTTACTTTACAGATACAATGAGAGGAAGGATATGAATGGAGAAAGAAAAAGCGGTTTCGCTGGCAAAAGAAATCATTGAATTAGATAGGAAACGCGATGAAATGCTGGAGACGTTTATGCAGCTTGCCGGGGAACACGCTTTTCCGCTGCTCAGAGCCGTCCAGAACGGACTTTACCGAAAAACATCATAATTCCACACAAGTTTTACAATGGCTTCATACGTCATTGAAATAAAAGCGTTATTCTGATCATAGAATAACGGAAAACAAAGGAGGCCGTCATGAGTCATTTGCTTCAAAATGCACTGGACAGAGAGAGAAACCATTATTCCGAAAAGCTTCTTCAGATCGGAGTCTATACGAAAGAAATACTGAATTCCATGACAATCACAGAGCTGAGAAAGGAATATGCGTATTTTTTCCGGAACATTCCCTATAAAGAACGTAACCCTTATACAAATTAAATGATGTATAAGGGTATTTTTTTATATAAAAAAGAAGGAATTCTGAAAAACGGCACGAATAGAATATAAAACAGAGAACGACTCTTATGAATTGTAAGGGTTTACATTATTTTTTTATAAAAATCTTAAATACGGGGTAGATATGATGAGATTATCATTTAATGAAGAAGAAGTGATGCGTGCGATGAATTTGTACAAAGTTTTTGCAAGGGCTTTCAAGAGTGTGTCTGAACACAGCATCCGCGACAGTAAAGAACACGGTTTTAATCCGACTGAATTTGCCGTTTTGGAGCTGCTGTATACGAGAGGTCCGCAAAAGCTTCAGCAAATCGGCTCGCGTCTTTTGCTTGTCAGCGGAAATGTCACCTATGTCATCGACAAGCTCGAAAGAAACGGGTTTTTGGTCAGAGAACAAGACCCGAAGGACAAACGTTCTGTTTACGCCCATTTAACTGATAAAGGAAACGAGTATTTGGACAAAATTTATCCGATTCATTCATTGAGAATTGCGAGAGCGTTTTCAGGACTTATGCCTGATGAACAGGAACAGCTGATAGCCTTACTGAAAAAAGCGGGAATTCACAGCCAGCATTTGCTTTTCCGTTAAAAGAAAGCGGATACAACACTCTTCTTCAGGGAGAGTGTTTTTTTCTGTCCCGACGGTAGAGCCTGAAGCCGTTTTTGCATATGCTGATACAGGGCGGCATCATTATTTACCAATCATAATGTGATATGCCCCATGCCAAAATATGAAGGTGCTTTGAATATAAAGAAGGTGAACGTGTGAGAAGCTGTCTGCTGACTATATGGTACTTACTTGATCCGCTTTATTTTTTCTTTACCCGGCTGACGCTGATTGATAAACGGCAATCAAATGTATTCCGCGTCCGTTTGACAAGATATAAAGGAAAAGAAGTCGTCCTGAGCGACGGAACGAGAATTAAAAAAAATGACGTGTTAGTGAAGATTCATCTCCATAATGTCAAACTCCTGAAAGAGCTGCAGCCTATTGAAAGCGCGGTCAGAAGGGGGATTATGCTATATCAGAAAGTTTATCAATCCATGCCTCATTTAGCGGATTATATTAACCAGCATAAACGGAAAGACGAGATAAAAGGCGTCGTCGGCATTACAATGCTTCATAAAGGGGCGGCAAGACTCGGGTTTGATGTGATAACGCCGTCCAGCGGCTGCTACAGGCTGTTTAAGAAAGCTGCCCATATCCCGATTTTATATTTTACTGCGAAGCAGCTCACCCTCAAAAACATTCCTTATTCCTGTTATTTATTCATTTCCAAAGAAAAACTGATGTGCACGTATCAGACGGAAAAGAGCTGACGAAAAGCGTCAGCTCTTTCTCTTGATTTGCTCAAGCACGATTGAAAGCGGGCCGTCCTGCGGATTGCGGTAAAACTCATAAAACGGATCTCCCTCTGTTCTGACGCGATTCACGACTGTATCAATCGTATAATCATCAGGTGTTAAAGAGGAATTGACTTCGTTCCAATAAAGGGGGGCGGCAACCGTTCCCAATTCGTTGCCCCGGGTCGAATAGGGGGCGATAATCGTTTTTCCTTCAGCATGCTGCAAATAATCAAGGTAGAGCCTGCCGTTTCGGTTTTTGATAAACCGCTCTGTCGTAAATAGATCCGGGCGCGTCCGGACGCAATAATCAGCAATGAGCATTGTGAACGCGCGGGTCTCTTCGTAGGTGAATGCTTCCGGTGAAAGCGGGATGTAGAGCTGAATGCCTTTATTTCCGGAAAGCTTCGGAAATGATGTAATGCTGAATGAGTCAAACAGCTCTTTCAGCACATGCGCCGCCTCCACAGCCATAGGGAAATCATTCCTTGACGGCGGATCAAGGTCAATGACGATTTCTGCGGGCCTTTTAGAATGGACTGTCTGAAAAGGAACGTGAAATTCCAGCGCCAGCTGATTGGCCAGCCATAAAAGAGACGGTATGCTGTTGCACACGATGTGCTCATGGCTTCCGTCAAACACGCTTGAGACAAAGTCCGGCGTGTAGTCCGGCTTGTTTTTTTGAAAAAAAGACTCGCCCGGCGCCCCGTGTGGATATCGGATTACTGTGACAGCCCGGTCTTTAAGAAAGGGCAAAAGAACATCGCTCATCTTCACCATATAACAAAGGAAATCTTCTTTCGTTTTTTCACGCTTCTTAAAAACGACCTTATCCAGGCTTGTGAACTGCAGCTCTGGTGGCAGCGTTTTAGATCGGAGGATTAGCTGCTGATAAGTGCATTCAGTCCAATCCATCCCAAACTGAAAGGAAACAAAAGATACTTCGCGCAGGGTGTCCTGCAATATGGTTAAATATTGCACGGTCATGCAGATGGAGGGCTCTAGTGAATACTCGCCGTTTTTCAGTTTTTTTCCGTGGGTCTCCATAATGGTTCTGACGGCGTTTTTTTCCTCAGCCTGCATGCCGTGGGAAACGGATGCGACAGGAACGGCGGTGCCGTCTTTTAAAACCGAGGCCGTCACATACCCGTTTTTCGGATTGAATCCGGTTAACAGCACATGTGCCGTTTTCATATGTTTGTACTTCTGCCAGTCGGGAGACCGTTTATTTTCCGCCCAGCCGCTCGATACCCTTTTTGCTACTATGCCTTCTCCGTCATACCGGACGACCTTGTCCCAGAGCGCTTCAAAGTCAGTGTGCTCCGGAATGTATTGAATCGCTTCTTCCGCTAAGTGACGGGGGCTTAAAGGAAGATTTGCTTCTTCAAACAGTTTGAAAAGGGCGTGCTTCCGTTTCACATAGGGCAATGAGACTGTCGCGGCGCCTTTCAGAACCAAGAGATCAAATGCCAGAAAGCGGCACGGCCGTTTATTGGCGATATTTTCAATGGCTTCCGCCCGTTTTAAACGTCCGCGGATTTGAATGTGCTCAAAGTCCGCTCTGTACGGATTCACTAAATAAACAAGCTCACCGTCAAGCGTAATGGGGAACCTGTCTTTCATGTGCTGAAAACACAGGACGGCAAAGGCTGTGATTTCCGGAAATTGATTCGTCAGCGTCTGGCCGTTTCTGCTGGTTAATGTGACACCGCTTTCGTCTATGCGGAGAAGACAGCGGAATCCGTCATACTTTACCTCATAGCGCCACTCACTGCCTGTGGGCGGTGCAGAGGTCAGAATCGGCTGCATCGTCAGCACCATAATTAAGACGTTCCGGCTTTTTGTCTGGTCGTTTTCCGTTTTTTCCCTTCGCCGCCTGCGGACGCAGTGTCTTTTGTCCGCACCGGTGCAGCCTGCTCGCGATTCGGCCGCTTCGTCCGGTCAATGCTCGCCTGCAGGGCGCTGACAAGGTCAATGACATCTTCGCGCGGACCGGGAGCAGCCGGTGTCACGCCTGCTTCTTCATGTTCGAGCTTATCATTAATTTTGGCGAGGAGGGCTTTCCGGTATGTGTCTTCGTATTGCTCTGGGTCAAACTCGGTTGTCAGCTCGTTTATTAACGTAATCGCCGTCTGCAATTCTTTTTCATTCACGGCCGTCTGCTCGGGAACTCCCGGCACATGTCCGGCGTTTCTGACTTCATCCGGATAATGAATGGACTCCATCACGATACAGTTGTCATACACGCGAAGAATCGCAAGCTGCTGCTTAGAACGGATCGTAATAGAGGCAATCCCGATTTTACCTGTCGTCCTCAGCGCTTCCCGCAAAAGTGTATAGGCTTTTGTGCCGTTATCTCCCGGCCCGACATAATAAGACCGGTTAAAATAAATCGGATCAATTTCTTGCAGCTGGACAAAGTCAACAATTTCAACCGCTTTCTCTTCATGTTCCTGTTTTACGTCTTTCAGGTCCTCGTCTGTCAAAATGACGTATTTTCCCTTTACATACTCATAGCCTTTAACGATTTCACCAGGCTCCAGACTCTTTTCACATCCGGTACAGATTTTTTCGTATTTAATCGGCGCATGGTCTTCTTTATGAAGACTGCGGAATTTTATATCTTTATCTTCAGTGGCCGCAAAGAGCTTGACCGGGATATTGACGAGGCCGAAGCTGATCGAACCCTTCCACATCGTGTGCATGAATAAAAACTCCTTTTTGTCTTTATTGTGGATAAACGGGTCCGTTCCATGTGTAGCAACTTATGGGTGGCGCGGCGCTTCATGGAGCAGCTCTTCAATCTCCTCAGGCGGCAATGGCCTGCTGAAATAGAATCCTTGAAGAAAATCGCACCCTTTTTCATCTAAAAGCTTTTTTTGCATCGCCGTTTCAACCCCTTCAACCCCTTCAGCAACGACTAAAAGAGAAAGCTGATGTCCCATGGCAATTATTGCGCCTGTGATCTGCGCGGATTTAGGATGCAGCTGGAGATCATCTATAAATGATTTATCGATTTTCAATCTATGAATCGGAAAGTCCTTTAGGTAACTGAGAGAACTATGGCCCGTCCCGAAATCATCAATACTTACACTGATTCCCAGCTCAGTTAGCGCCGTTAGCACTTTTTTGCTGTGCTCGCGGTCTTCCATCGTCATGCTTTCGGTCACTTCTGCTTCAAGCAGTGCGGGAGGAAGCTTGTAATGGGTAAGTGTTTTCTGAATAAACGGGACAAGTTCTTCCGACTGAAATTGTTTAGCCGAAATATTAATGGCGACAGGAAGATGGTAACCTTTTTCGTGCCATTCCTTCGCCTGCCGGCACGCCTCGGTAATGATCCATTTGCCGAGGTCGATAATCAGGCCGGTTTCTTCGGCGGCCTGTATAAAGTCTCCGGGGTTCTGCAGTTTTCCATCTGCGCCGGCAACTCTCAGAAGCGCTTCAACTCCTGTTATGAGCTGATCGGCGGAGCTGTATTGAGGCTGATAATGAAGGACAAACCTTTTTTTCTCAATTGCTTCTCTCAATTCCATCTCAATCCGGAGCTTTTTCGCTTCTTTTTCTCCGATTTGGGCAGAGTAATATTTGTATTTGCTTTTGTTTCGGTCTTTGCTGGCGTACATCGCCATATCGGCTTTTTTCATCAGTTCCATCCCGTCCGACCCGTCTTTTGGAGAGACGGCGATGCCGATGCTGACGGAGGTGATCAGCTCATGCTCCTGAACGATAAACGGTTTTTCGAACTGCATGATGATCTGTTTTGCTAAATCATCAATGTCATCGTCCTCAGACCGGGCATCCGTTAAAATAATAATAAATTCATCGCCGCCAAGACGGGCGATAAAACCATTATCCGGGATGATGGAAGAAAGTCTTTCAGCCGCTGATTGAAGAAGTCTGTCTCCGACATTGTGCCCGAGAGCATCATTAATAACTTTAAACCGATTTAAATCGAGAAAGAACACAACGGTCAAATGCCCATGCGAATGTTTCTTTTCCAGAACTTCCGTCAATCGCTGAACGGCATGGCGGCGGTTCGGAAGGTCGGTCAAAGAATCATAATGCGCCATGCGGTGAATTTCCTTCTCGGCTTGCCGCTGTTTGGTCATGTCTTTACAGATGACATATACACTGTCCAGTCCGTTATCGACCAAAACAGGAATAAAGGTAACATTAATATAAAATAAACCGATATCTGTCTTCAGATCAGCATCAAAATGCAGTGCCTGCTGTTCTTTTTTTACCTGTTTGAAATAGGTCTTCAGCGGACTGCTGATATGTCTGCGCCAATTTTGGCTGTCCAGTCCGAAACTGTGTATCATCTCGGCCCCTGCTTCATTAGAGTAAAGAATTTTACCACTAGGAGAAAGGATGAAAATGGGGTCAATGTTATGTTTAATTAATGATTGAAACCGCTGTTCATGATCCTTCATACGTTCATCGTGGCGGAAAAACTGACGATCGAAATGTGAGCTGAAAAACAATAACATCTGAAAACAAAAGATAATCAGCGTAATAAAAACAGACAAATGAAACGAATGAATTTCCATATCGCTGCTAGGCCTTCGCGTGTCTGCATAAAATGACGCTGCCATCATACCTGTATAATGCATCCCCGAGACGGCCGCGCCCATGAAAACAGAACTGATGATTTTTTGAAAAGTCAAATGTTCTGTCGGTTTCTTCACTGCTAAACCGAAAAATACTTTCAGCGAAACGAAAGAAGCGGCAATGGCAATCAAAATAGAGAAACAGAATAAAAAAGGATTATACATAATCATTACCCGGGAAATGGCCGACATTCCCATGTAATGCATAAGTGAAATTCCCGCTCCCATAAAAACAGATCCGGTAATCAGCCGGTTGAGTGTTAAGATTCTTCGGCTGACGATATATAAAGCCGCGAAAGACCCGGAAATCGCGGCGCCTAAAGAAGAGACCATCGGTACGGCTTCATAATTCATATGCATGTTCACATAAACGGCGAGCATCCCGACAAAATGCGTTGACCATATGCCGAAACCCATGATAACTGAACCGGCGATCAGCCACAGTTTACTGCGAATCCCCGTTTTCAGCGTTACTTTTCTGGAGATTTCAAGTGAAGTAAACGCCGCCAGACAAGCAATCAGAATGGATAACCCGACAAGCGGAAGATTGTAATATACATGTAATTCCAAAGATGATTCCTCCTACTAAACCGTGAAACAACTTACATTTATATCGGCATGTCTAAAAAATATTTCAGCTTCAAGATTTTGTGTTAAAATCATTCTTAAGTTTCGGAATATAGACTTATGTCGGGAGTGATACATCATCGAAGGTTTTATCATATCAATAATAGAGGCGTTTAAAAGCTTATCCTACACAGGAATTTTTTTGGCGCTCAGTATAGAATTCATTCCCGCGGAAATTGTTCTTCCGCTTGCGGGCTACTGGGTGTCAAAAGGGGATATGACGCTTGCCGGAGCCGTGTTTGCCGGCTCGCTCGGCGGTGTTTCAGGCCCGCTTGTTTTATATGGAATCGGCAGGCTGGGCGGTCGGCCGTTTTTGCTGAAGTACGGAAAGTATATATGGATCAAACCCGAAACCCTGCAGAAATCAGACGATTTCTTTCAGAAGCACGGAGGTTTGGTAGCGTTCAGCGGCCGTTTTATACCGGGGATCAGGACGCTGATTTCTTTGCCGTGCGGCATTGCGAAGATGAATGTCTGGGTGTTCTCCCTTTATACATATGCAGCGATGCTTCCGATTACGTTTGCTTACGTATACCTCGGAATGAAACTCGGGGAAAATTGGAAAAACGTCGGGTCCATTCTTGATCAATATATGCTCCCGCTGGGTATATTCATTGCGGTGCTTCTCGTCTCTTATATCGTTTTAAAGAGAAGAAAGCAGCGGGTCAAAACAGAAAATATTTCTCAATTTGTTAAAAAAGTTAAGCGTTGACAAATGAAGAAACAGGCTTTATCATGAGCGTATAAACAAATATTTCTTGAAATCCCAAAGGGGAGTAGCGTCCGGATCTTCCGGAAACAAAGTCGTCAATTCATGGATCATATCCATCGGCTTTGTTGGCATGCCAATGATTCATGTCTAGCAAGACCTTTGCCTTATATCGGCAAAGGTCTTTTTTGCGTAAAAAAACCGCCGGTATAAGCTCGGATGACAGAAAAGAGACGGAGGGATTGGATTGGACTTATCATTATTATTGGAGTATGGATGGGTTCTTCTCGTTTTAATCGGGCTGGAAGGGATTTTAGCGGCGGATAACGCGCTGGTGATGGCTGTGATGGTGAAGCATCTCCCGGAAAAACAAAGGAAGAAGGCTTTATTTTACGGTTTGGCGGGGGCTTTTATTTTACGTTTCGGGTCGCTGTTCGCTATTTCTTTCTTGGTGAATGTTTGGCAGGTTCAGGCCGTCGGCGCCCTATATTTGTTTTACATCGCAGTCAGCCATTTGCTGAAGCGGTATGTATTCAAACATAACACAGGGCAGAAGAAACAGAAAGAAAGCGGTTTTTGGCAGACTGTATTGAAAGTGGAGCTGGCGGACATTGCTTTTGCCGTTGATTCCATTTTAGCGGCGGTCGCGCTTGCAGTAACGCTTCCGGGAACACCGCTTCCTGCCATCGGCGGCTTGGACGGCGGTCAGTTTCTCGTCATTTTAGCCGGCGGCGTTATTGGTTTAATCATTATGCGCTTCGCGGCATCAATGTTCGTTTCTTTATTAAAAACGAGGCCGGGCCTTGAAACGGCGGCATTTGTTATTGTCGGGTGGGTAGGCGTGAAACTCGCTCTTTATACTCTGGCCCATGAGGAACTCGGCATAGTTCCAGCAGATGTGATCCATTCGGCGGCCTGGAAAATGATTTTCTGGGCGGTTCTGGCAGCCATTGCGGTATGCGGATGGTTTATGTCAGGAGCAAAACAAATAGAGACGGATGCGGCATCCGCAGAAAGAGAACACGCATAAAAAGGGTCATAGAGGGATCTGTTTTTTTAAAAAACAGGTTCCTTTTTTTGTTTGAAACGCTTACATTTAAGACATATGATAACAATTTTATAACAGCATTGTTACAAAAAACACACAGAAAACCCCCTTAATTCTGCTTGAAGGCACGAAATCATGTATAGTACGTCTTATTGGCTTGTCATAATTGAGACAAATGAAATCGATTTCTCTTTTTCTTCCTTTGCGAATCCCTACTAAATTAGCTATGATTATGAGTAGTTATAGGGAGGAACTGAGGTGAAACCAGTGCTTAGCCTTTTGTTTAAATTGGGAAAAAAGAAGCAAACGCTTGAAACATCTGTTGAAAAAATACAAAAAGGCGACAAAGATCTGCAGAACGATTTAATACAGCAATATAAGCCTTTTATCGCAAAGACGGTTTCATCCGTTTGTAAACGATATATAGATGAAAAAGACGACGAATTCAGCATCGGGCTGATCGCGTTTAACGAAGCCATTGAAAAATATTCGGCTGAAAAAGGTAATTCGCTGCTTGCATTTGCAGAGCTTATCATAAAAAGAAAAGTAATAGATTATATCAGAAAAGAAGCAAGAACCGCTCAGCACATTAATATGGATGTGCAGGAAGGCGACGACCAGGAGTCTTCGCAGAGTCTTATCGAAGCAGAGCTTTCCATTGATGAATACCGCAAACAGATAGAACAGGAGCAGCGCCGGGAAGAAATTCTTTTTTTTCAAAAGCAGCTGAAAGAATACGGGCTGTCTTTTAAAGAGTTGCTGGAACAATCGCCGAAGCATACAGATGCGAGGCAGAATGCGATTAAGGTAGCTTACACGCTTGTTGAAAATGAAGAGCTGGCGTCCATTTTGCACCAGAAGAAACAGCTTCCTGTCAAACAGCTGGAGCAGCTCGTGTCGGTCAGCAGAAAAACGATCGAACGGAACCGAAAATATATCATCGCCATGAGTATTATTATTACCGGTGATTATATTTATTTAAAAGATTATCTTAAAGGGGTGTTGCACTCATGAGAAGAGGGATCATAGTAGAGAAAAATAAAAAATTCGTCACGTTGCTAACCCCTGACGGACAATTTTTAAAAACAAAAAATGATCACCGCACTTGTGAAATCGGAGAGGAAATTACGTTTGAAGGCGAAACGCGTATGGGAAGAAGGGCCAGCTTTTTTGATTTTCTGAAACTGCGCCCTTTTAAATTGGGAGTGTTTACGATGACTGCTATTATCTTATTTATTTTAATCATGCTCCCGGTTTTTTCTGATAACAAAGCTTACGCGTATATGACGCTGGACATTAATCCAAGCATTGAGATGGCTTTAAACAGCAAATATGAAGTCATTGAACTTACGCCGCTGAACCATGACGCCAAACAGGTCATTAATGACATCGGAGACTGGAAAAGCAGCGATTTTAAGGAAGTCATCAGTGATATTATTACCGATTGCAGCAAGCATGGATATGTAAAGGAATCAAAAGAGATTTTAATTTCCACGGTTTATGAAAATACAGATGACAATACATATAAAAAAGGCGTCAAAAAACAGCTGGCTGATATGACTGAAAAATATAAGGGCACCTACCAGCTTCAATCGCTTGAATCAGATATGGAAACAAGAGAAAAAGCGAAACAGGAAGGTATGTCAACAGGCAGCTACATAAGAAGAAACGAAAAGAAAACAGAAGAAGAACAGCCTGAAAAGAAAACAGACGGCCAAGAAACCGATCAGAAAAACAATGAAACAGATACTGATCAAAACATGCAGCCGGACACAGAAAAGCCGGCGGCTGATGAGCAGACATCTCCTGATGAAGAAAAGGCAGCGGACCAGCCGGAAAACAATGAAACAACGCCCGGCACGGAAGAAGCGAAGCCGGACAGTCAGGACGGCAATCAGCAAACCGAAAAAAATGCAGCTTCCGGATCAGAGGAAAACACTCAGAAGGAACAAGATGGGGAAAAAGAGCAGCCCCCAACACAAAATCCTCAGGAAAACGGAAACGACAAAGAGCCCAAGCATAGGTATAACAATCATTACTGGAATCAGCGGGATCATGAGCGCAATGAACAGCGGGAATCCTATCGGCGCCATGAAGATTCGTCAGACCGCAGGAACCCGAACGGCTACCGGCACGGAAGGGAAAATGCCGATAAATATCAAAATTCGCCGAGAAATCCCGGCGAATAAGCTACATTATTGAGTTTTGCCGTTTAATTGTGATTGAGCCTGCTGTACAAGCCGTTTTGTCATTTCCCCGCCTACAGAGCCGTTTGCGCGTGCTGCTGTATCAGAGCTAAGGTTCACGCCGAATTCTTGAGCCACTTCGTATTTAAATTGGTCAAGTGCCTGCTCAGCCCCTGGAACTAAGAGTTTATTTCTGCTCGCCATCTTTTTCATCTCCTTTTCTCTGGCAAGATGTTTTACGCATTTTAGTTTCAAACGGAACGGTATTGATTATGCTGGCAATTGTTGTGCAGCTGAAAAAAACCCCGGCGCAGACACCGGGGCTAAGAACGTTATGAATTATAATAAATGGCTGGTCATTTTGTAGGCGGAGGCTTGAATATGGAAAGTCAAAACGGAGAGCACCGTAACGGCGAGTATGGATCTGATATTGTTCCATTGCCCGTTTCCGAGTTCTTTGAAGCAGCCTCTGAGCTTGTCCGTCTGCTGTTCAACGAGCTCCTGCAGGCTCGTTTCCTTCATCGGCGGGTTGCCCTTATGATGGAGATAATCAATCACCTGAGCGCAGCTCTCATAGTAGCTGATCGGGCTGATGACGTCATCTGTTCTGTCGGTGATCGTGTTAAATGCGATCTTCAGTATGCCGCGTATATGTTCGAAGTCATAAATTGATTTTAAATCACGTACAATGAGAAGGATGACAGCTTGTTCAATTGTATATTTTTTTCCGAGTAAGGGGTGGCCGATCAAATCTTTAATATCGCGTTTCACCCAGTTTTGGACGGCGGTTGATTTTAAAGACGTCAGCTCGCACAGATTTCCCAGTTCGACAATCTCGTTTGTTGAAAGTCCGTATTCTTTTTTCTCTTTTTTTCGCTCGAATCTCGTCAGAAATTCAGGGATATGCAGCCGGTTTTCCGCTTCATCCAATGTCATATCCGCAGATTGCAATAAGATTTGGAGAGGGGTTGCGTCTCCTTGGCCCTTTAACGCGTAAAGAAGCCGGACCATATCAGTTCGGGTCAGTTTAAACGTGTTCATTGTTCACCTCTGATTGATTACGTGTTCACTTTCTTGTATCACTGAGAATTACATTAACATCATACGTCGAAATTGTTGCATTTTCAAACAGATCATTTATAATTTAATTAAATAAGTTCTTTTGATCTTAAAAAAGACGGAGGTAATTATGGCGAAAAGAATATTTCTGTTTATTTTAACAAACCTTTTGGTCATTACGACAATCGGAATTGTGCTTACGATTATTACAAGCGTCACCGGTGTCGGCTCGTATATACAAAATGGCCGCGTCGATCTGACGGCATTGCTCGTGTTCAGTCTTGTCGTCGGTTTTGTCGGTTCTTTTATTTCTCTCGGAATGTCCAGATGGATGGCCAAAACGATGATGGGTGTCCGGGTGTTAAATCCGAAGAAACAGTCACTCAGCTTTGAAGAGCAGCAATTGGTTGACCGGGTGCACAGACTGGCCCGTACTGCAGGGATGACGAAAATGCCTGAAGTCGGTATTTATCATTCCCCTGAGGTCAATGCCTTTGCGACCGGGCCTTCTAAGCGCCGCTCACTTGTCGCGGTTTCCTCAGGTTTATTGCAGCAGATGGATGATGCTGCGGTGGAAGGGGTTCTTGCCCATGAAGTCGCACACATTACAAACGGTGACATGGTCACGATGACGCTGCTGCAGGGAATCGTCAATACGTTCGTCGTCTTCCTTTCCCGTATCGCGGCATGGATTGCAAGCCGCTTTGTCAAAGAAGACCTCGCGCCGGTCGTGCATTTTATCGCGATGATCGTGTTTCAGATTATTTTTTCCATTCTCGGCAGTCTTGTCGTCTTCGCATACTCGCGTCACAGAGAGTTCCACGCTGACCGCGGCGGTGCCGACCTTGCCGGCAAGGATAAAATGATTCACGCCCTGCGTACGCTGAAGTCTTACACAGGACACGTGAATGAAGAGGATCAGACGGCGGTGCAGACGTTAAAAATCAATGGCAAAAAGCATTCGTCACTGTTCTCTACACACCCTGATCTGGATGAACGCATCCGCAGGCTTGAAGCCAAATAATCAACAAAACCTCTGACATTGGTTCAGAGGTTTTTTGATTAAAGATCGGCAAATTACATAAGGTAAATAAAAAATCTTTCTAAAAAGACCTTTAAAAATTCTCCCAATATCATTAGAATAATTACGTACTACAATGAGAGGCAAAAGGAATTATCTTATGAAATTAATGCTGAAGAAATTCATACAGATCTTGTCGCCTGCACAGCTGATTGCATTATATTATTTTCTTGCTGTGACGGTGGCAGTTATATTGTTAAGTCTGCCGGCAGCCCACAAACAAGGGGCCAGCTGGTCGTTTATAGACGCGCTGTTTACAGCTGTCAGCTCAGTCAGTGTAACGGGTTTAACGGTGGTCAACACGGCTGATACATTCAGCACGACCGGGATTGTCATTTTGGCATTCGTGCTGCAATTCGGCGGAATCGGCATCATGACGCTCGGAACATTCGTCTGGCTGATTATGCGCAAACGGATCGGTCTGCGGGAACGGAAGCTCATTATGGTGGATCAGAATCAATCGCAGTTTTCCGGAATCGTCAACTTGATGAAGCAAGTCCTGTTTTTGATTTTATTAATCGAGTTTTTGGGCGGCATCATTTTAGGAACATATTTTTTAACGTATTACCATTCGTTTGAACAAGCTTACTTGCACGGATTCTTTGCGAGTGTCAGCGCCACGACAAACGGCGGTTTTGATATTACGGGAAATTCACTCGTTCCGTTCAGGCATGACTATTTCGTGCAGTTTATTACGATGCTTCTGATTATTTTCGGTGCGATCGGGTTTCCGGTGCTCGTAGAAGTTAAGGACTTTTTGTTTTCAAAACAGCGCAGATACTCATTTACGCTGTTTACGAAAATTACGACCGTTACGTTCGGAATGCTCGTTTTGTTCGGGGCCGTCGGAATTTACGCGCTTGAAGCAAGCCATGCCATGAAGGGAAAAAGCTGGCATGATGTTTTGTTTTTATGTCTCTTTCAATCAACCGCTACAAGAAGCGGCGGGCTTGCGACAATTGATATCAGTCAGCTGTCGGCGCCGACACTATTTTTCATGTGCGCCCTTATGTTCATCGGCGCATCGCCGAGCTCAGTCGGCGGCGGAATCCGCACCACGACATTTGCGCTTAACCTTCTTGCTCTGTTTCATTTTGCCCGGGGGAATAAAGCGGTCAAGGTCTTTAAACGCGAGCTTCATCAGGCTGATGTCATGAAATCGCTGGTCGTTACGATGATGGCGATTCTGCTTGTGTTCGGATCGACGCTGATTCTGGCTGTGACGGAGAAGAATCAGACGCTGCTCGGACTGCTTTTTGAAGTTTGCTCCGCTTTCGGAACGACCGGGCTTTCGCTTGGGATTACCCCGCATTTAAGCGATATCGGAAAATGCGTGATCATGATCGTCATGTTTATCGGCCGGATCGGCATTCTGACTTTCCTTTATTTAATCGGCCGAAAGGAAATCGAAGCGAATTATCACTATCCGAAGGAAAGAATTATAATCGGCTGACACCGCTTTTTTAAAAGCGGTGTATTTTATTTCCGGAAAATGGATGTGTGGCAGCAGTTTTTTTGGAGATTCTATTTGTAAAGAGGTGACGTCATTGTTTGCCGTATTCTGGAAATCTGTGATTATGATAGCGGTCGGTACCTTTTTATTGCGAATTGCCGGGCGGAAATCGATCAGCCAGCTGTCGGTGACCCAGACAGTCATCATGATTTCCATCGGCTCAATTATTATTCAGCCGTTTATTGAACATAGTTTATGGGAAACCATTTTCGCGGCTGCGATTTTTATTGCAGTACTGATCCTGATGGAATATTTAGAAATCAAATCAAACTTTTTTGAGGTTTTATTTTCAGGAAAAACCATCGCCGTTGTCAGAGACGGAAAAATCATACCGGAAAATTTAAAAAAGATGCGTTTCACCGAGGCGCAGCTGTCAATGCGGATCAGGCAGGAAGGCCTCGGGGATATACAAGATTTTAAATATGTGTTGCTTGAGCCGAACGGACAGATCGGCTATGAGCTTATTGATGATGCCAAAAACGTGACAGTGCGCGACCTGAAAAAAATGCTTGATGAATTCAAAACAGATTTGCTGACAGAAGGAGGAAATCAAATGAAACGCAAAGCAGCGAAGAATGAAGCTTTGACCAATAACAATACACCGACTGAGAGCATGGACAAAGATGCATACAAAACGCAATATGACGGTGATCCCGGACTGAGAGGCGCAAACCGCAAATCAAAACACGGCAAACAAGGAGGCGAATAACATGACGAAAAAAAATCGCCACAGTAGAGACATGCAAAACCATAAAAAGCCGATGGACCCTGAATTGCTTGAAGAAGAATTTTCAAGCGAGCTTGGTGATTATAACGCCGGAAAACTGATTGAAACGCTTGAACAGACGAAACCCAAGAAGAAAGAAGACAGCAAAAAATAAAAAATACCTCTTAGGCGATATCGCTTAAGAGGTATTTTTTATTATTTCGAATAAACACCGTTTCTTGTTCCTTTCACCGCTTCAAGCCAGCCGGTTATCCGCAGTTCAATAAACGGCTGTGCGGCCGTTTTCACCGCATTGCTGGAGAGAATGGAAGTAAGAGCGGCCGTTAAAATCAAGAGCATGACTAAATTCTGGTAATCAGACAGGTGATCTTCAAGCCCGATCTGGCGCAGCGTTTTTATGATGAATCCATGCAGCAGATACACGTAAAACGTCCTCGTACCCCACTTCGTAAAGAAATAACGCTTTTGCGGAACGAGCGCCAAAAAGCTGAATGTGGCGGCAAAGGCCAATACATACCAGCCGATGCGCGACAGACCGCTCAACAGCGTCACTGTGCCGAATGTGGAATAAGGCTCCGACCCGAACAGCCACGAGTAATCAAAATCAATGCACCAGCATAAGAGGAAAACAATCCCGAGTACGCCGGCGGCAATCTGCCTGCCTCTTTTGGCACGCAGTAAATCAAAGTGCTGTTTTTTCAAATAGAACCCGACGAGAAACATCGGAAGAAAGACAAACGTTCGTGAGAGACTCAGCGTGCTGCTGATGAAATCCAGATACCCGATCATAACGGCAAGCCCGCAGCTCGCTCCAAGCGCCCACATTTTTGGCAGCTTCGTAAAAGGGTACAGCAGCAGATTCCAAAAGAATAAGCTGACTAAAAACCAGAGAGACCACTGCGGATCAATCGGATTGACGCTTGTCATGCTTTCATCCTGAATCAAGTAGTAAAAAACCGAGTAGATGCCCTGAAAAATCAGGTACGGAATAATCAGCTTCACAGCCAGCTTTTTCACATAACCTTTCCGCTTAAAGTTTTTAGCGAAATAGCCGGAAACCAGGATAAAGGCCGGCATATGAAAAGTATAAATGAATTTGTAGAGATGAAGCATAAACTCATTTCCGTTAATAAAAGACCGGAGAATGTGGCCGAACACCACCAGAAAAATCAAGATAAACTTGGCGTTGTCAAAGTAACTGTCTCGCGATTTTGTCATAGCATCACCTTCTTTTCAAAAAATCATCCACTGCATGATTATTTCCTGATGATGTTCATTTTAAAATAAAAAACAAAAAATTGAAGGAGGACAAAAGGGATTGTTAGGATGATGTAATGGGGAGGTAAGGATCGTAGAAAAAGACTTTAACTTGTCATATCATTGAAATTTTCTGAAATGTATAGGGCGAATGAAGGAAGATGAGGTATTTTGTAGAAATATTGAAGGATAGGTTTTTGAAGAAGGAGTGTACTGAATGGCTGAAACTCTGGATTTGCAAACAAAGGAGTCGCTGAAAGAGCAGCTGAAGCGGATGAAGGAGGAAAATGACCGCCTGAAGAGTGATTTGCATCGGTATCATGTGATTATGAATAACACGCTTGATGCCATTTTTATATGCCATAAGGAAATGAAAATCGTCCAGGCGAACGAGGCTGCCGCCCGGATGATGCAGATTGAGGCAGAGAGCCTCATAAACCGCTCCGTCCTGGACTTTTTATATTCTGTGCCTCAGGAAGAACTGAATAAGGCCGTGAAAAAATTTTTGAAAAAGGGCCATCTGTGGAAAGAGGTGCCGATTAAGCTTGACAGCGGCGCGACGAAATACATTGAATTCCTCGCCAAAGACGGAATTGGGGAGGATTATTTTTTTGTGGTGATGAGGGATATCTCCTCTAAAAAAATACTAGAGCGTGAATTTTCCATGAAAGAGCAGCTGTTTAAAGATCTGTTTGACAGAGCTGTCGATGGCATCGTCCTGTTTGACAAGGACGGCGGGTTTATTGATGCGAACCTCTCTTTTTGCAAAAGCTTTGAGATCGGTCAGAATGAACTGTCCCATCTGTCGCTCCGCCATTTTACAGAAGGAGAAAACAACAAGCACCTGAAAGAAATCTGGGACACCCTCGGCAAAAAAGGAAAAGCTAAAGGAGAGCTGCCGGTCAAGCTCCGGTCCGGCGAGGAGAAGCTGTTTGAATTTACGATTACGTCCAACTTGATCAGCGGGTTTTACATGTCCATTATGAGGGACATAACGGAGAAACGGTCGATGGAATTGAAACTCTTTAAAAGCGAAGAGCGTTTCCGCGAAATCTTTGAAAACGCTATGGACGCGATTGTCATTTGGTCTGATGACGGAAGGATTGCCAAAGCAAACGAGTCGGCGTGCCGTATTTTTGAACTGCCGATGGATAAGCTGGTGGAACGGAATTTATGTTCGTTTATCGTTGATCCGCAGAAAAAATACAAACAGATTAAGAAAAAATATGAAAAATACGGGGAAATCCGTGAAGAGATGCTGTTTCAGATGGCAAACGGCCAATATAAAGAGCTTGAATTCACATCAAAACGAACCATACTTGAAGGTCAGCATTTAACCATTTTAAGAAATGTCAGCGATCGAAAGCGGATGGAAAAAGAATTGAGGGAAAGCGAGCTGAAATTCAGAAAAGTATTCAACGGCTCAATGGACGGCAAAGTCTTGTTTGACAACCAATTCCGCATTATTGACGCAAACCCTCTCGCAAGCCGTATCCTCGGCATGCCGGATGAGGAGCTGAGAGCGTACACCGTTCCGGATATTCTTTCATTATTTGATATTGAAAACGCGGGTGTGCCCGCCAGAAAGATTGATTTAGAAGGAATGGATAATGAAATCCCCTTCCTGTTAAGCAGCAGTGACAGCCGCAAACTGGAATTCTCCTTCAAAAGGAATATCATTCAAAATATGAATCTGGCCATTTTTAAAGATGTCACCGAGGCCAAAGAGCTTGAGGAGCGGCTGCGGAAATCAGACACTCTTCACGTCGTAGGTGAGCTTGCGGCCGGCATCGCCCACGAAATCAGAAATCCGATGACGGCGCTGAAAGGGTTCATTCAGCTTTTGCAAGGAAGCATTGAAGGAGAACATTCCCTGTACTTTAACGTCATTACCTCAGAATTAAAACGCATCGAGTCTATCATCACTGAATTTTTAATTTTAGCGAAACCTCAGGCGATATTATATGAAGAAAAAGACGTGACGCAGATTATGAAAGACACGGCCGATCTCTTGAATGCCCAAGCCAATCTTGTCAATGTGCAGATCCATTTGAACCTGACCGGAAACATCCCGCCGATTTACTGTGAGCCGAATCAATTAAAACAGGTGTTTATCAATATTTTAAAAAACGCCATTGAAGTCATGCCGGGCGGCGGCAATATCTACGTGACCATTCAGCCTTCTGATAAAGACCATATTCTGATTTCTCTTCAAGATGAAGGAACAGGCATGTCCGAAGACAAATTAAAACGTCTTGGCGAACCATTTTACACGACAAAAGACAGGGGAACGGGGCTCGGTCTGATGGTCAGCTATAAAATCATCGAAGAGCACCAGGGCCGCATTCATGTGGAGAGTGAAGAAGGGAAGGGCACCGTCTTTCATTTGACGCTTCCGATCCGGCAGAATACTGAAGAAAGAAGGAGCGGCGAATGATCTGTTTTACAAGTGTGAAGGCACCTTTTGGAACCGTCATCATAACAGAGGAAGAGGGCTTTATTACCGGCCTGTTTCTCAACGGGGAAGATTTTGAGAAATGGCGGAAAGATACGCCCGGCGTGAAATCGTGTGAAACCGCTTTGCTATCTGAGGCGAAACAGCAGCTGACCTCTTATTTTTCCGGAGAAAGAAGGCATTTCTCTCTGCCTCTGAGACAAAAAGGGACAGCTTTTCAGGAAAAGGTATGGAACGCGCTGACGGTGATTCCATACGGCGAATCCCGGAGCTACGGTGATATAGCCGAAATGATCGGCAAACCGAAAGCGGTGCGCGCCATCGGACAAGCCAATAAACGCAACAGGCTGCCGATTTTGATTCCGTGCCATCGGGTAATCGGCAAAAACAGCGCCTTAACGGGTTACGCGGGCACCCAGACGGATGTAAAAGCGGTGCTGCTGAACATCGAACAAATATCCTATAAAGAAAAATAAAGCATATGGCACGTTCCGTTTTTTCACGTCCGACATATCATTTTATTAAGTGAAAAAAGTTGGTCTTACGAAAAAGGAGGACGAAGCCTGATGAGAGTGAGCCGTCCGCAAAAGATAGCCGGCTATGCAGAGCTGTTTTTTAAAATGCATCTGATTTCAGCCGCCCAAAAAGATGAAGTGATTACATTATGCAGACAAAAAAACCGCTGACATTGCCTGAGGCAATATCATCAGCGGTTTTTCAGCTCAGCTGGCAGTCTGCAAATAATTGTTCAATTTCTTCCGTGTAAGAATCAGTCACGATGCCTTTCTCGGTTATAATGCCTGAAATCAGGCTGCTCGGTGTAATATCGAAGGCAGGATTGAAGACCGGCACATCTTCAGGAGCGGTGCGTATGCCGGAGATCTGTCTGACTTCATCCGGATCTCTTTCTTCAATAGGAATCTGATCGCCGTTTTCAATCTGTAAGTCAAAAGACGAAAGCGGTGCGGCCACAAAAAACGGAATTTGAAAGGCGTTTGCCAAAATAGCGAGGCCATACGTTCCGATCTTGTTGGCCGTATCCCCGTTTTTAGCAATTCTGTCAGCGCCGACAATGACCGCTGAAATGTGCTTTTCCTTCATTGTGTGGGCGGCCATGCTGTCAGTAATGAGCGTGACATCAATCCCGCCCTGCATCAGCTCCCACGCCGTCAGCCGGGACCCCTGGAGAACGGGCCTTGTTTCACAAGCGTAAATATGAAGACCGAGGTCTTTTTGTTTCGCTAAGTAAAAGGGGGCAAGCGCCGTACCGTACCTGCTTGTGGCAATTGAACCTGCATTGCAGATAGTCATGATCTTATCGCCTTTTTTAAAAAGTTGCAGAGCATTTTGGCCGATCATCCGGCATGTTTCTTCATCCTCAATCTGAATCTGAATGGCTTCATGAACGAGCGTTGTCTTCGCTTCATTGATTGAGGTCGCATCTCTGATGGAGTCCGTCAGTCTGTCAAGCGCCCACGCGAGGTTGACGGCAGTCGGTCTCGAGCTGTTTAAATACGCTTTGACATCCGCGAGCTGACGGCGGAAATCAGAAAGATCGCGGACTTCAAACGATTTGGCAGAGAGCGCGAGTCCGAACGCCGCCGTTATACCGATGGCCGGAGCGCCCCTTACTTTCAGTGTGATAATCGCGTCGAATACATCTTCCTTTGTTTCAAGATCCACATATTCAGTAACGTCAGGGAGCTTTTGCTGATTTAAAATGCGGATGTATGTTTCTTTCCATTCCACAGAACGGGGGATGGCAAATTCATTGGTCATGCTGCATCATTCCTTTACACGGAGCTTAAATTGTTCCAGAACCTCAGTGATATCCTTCAGTTCTTTTCTGTTTTCGATATAACAGGCGCCGATTTCAAGCGCCAGCTTTTTCCGTTCAATTCGTTTGTCAAACGGAGTGAGTTCATCTAAGTCAGCTACATGGGCGAGTCCGATCGTGCGCCGAATCAATTCGCATCCCGCAAAACCGACCGCTTCCTCAAACGTGTTTTTCAGTGTATCTTCCAGCAGATGTCTGCAGGAAGGCAAGCTGTCTTTCTCCCAAGCTTCACTGAATGTTTTCACAAATGTGTCCCATACGGCGGCAGTATGGTCATATAACGGCTGTCTGTCGTCACCGTCCCGGCTGAGGGCGTTTAACAGCAGGTTGGCGATAAATTGGCCGATGTCAAAGCCGATCGGTCCGAAGAAAGCAAATTCGGGATCAATGACTTTTGTTTCATGTTCATCAGCGAAGATGCTTCCCGTGTGCAGATCGCCGTGAATCAATGTTTCCGCTGAATTCAGAAAGATGGCTTTCAATTCATCGGCGCCTTCTTTCAGCCGGGAATTGTTCCAAATTTTTTCTGCGTATGGGCGCAGCTCCTCTTCGAAATCATTTGTTTCATGATCGAGAAACGGTTCTGTAAACACAAGTCTTTCTGTGATATTGCAAAGCTCAGGATTTGTAAACTGCTTTGCGAGCTGCTGCTTTACTTTCGCATCAAGCGCATAAGCGGATGAGTAAAACAGCGTTTTTCCTAAAAATTCACCGATATGGGCCGATAAGTTCGGATAATGTTTTCCTTCCAGCAGCCCTTTTCTTGAGATCTTTAAATGCGAGAGGTCTTCCATTACCGTGACGGCCATTTCAGTATCGGAATAGTAAACGGCCGGAACGAGGTGCGGCACATGCTCGCCCTGGCGGATGAGGGCGCTGCTTTCGATTCTCGCCCGATCGATCGTAAGCGGCCAGCTTTCACCGACGACTTTGGCGTAAGGAATCGCCTGCTTGATAATCAGTCCCTTTTTGTTTTCTTTATCGTACACATGAAAGACGTAATTCAAATTGCCGTCGCCGATTTCACGGCATGTCAGGGTGCTTTTGCTTTGGAACAAGCCGAGCTTCACGGCTAGCGCGGCGGCGGAGCTTTCTGTTAATTGTTCATAAAGACTTGTTTTAGTTGCAGACATGGATTTACCCTCCTATTATGTAGTGGCTGTAAGAGATCGTGACGGAGAATACGCCCGAAAAAAAGCCTCCTTCTCTGAAAGAGAAGGAGGCTGAAACAGTGCAGTCCGCCTCTTATCTCTCAGATAACATCTGATGGAATTAGCACCGTGCCTTATGAGACAATGTCTCGGCGCAAAATGTACGCGCCCCATTTCACAATGGAATTACGGTCGGTTGCTGTTGGGGTCAAAAGGCCGATTCCCTCGCCCAACTCTCGATAAGAGAAAAATATATTGATTTGTATCACAATTCGGATTAATCAGTTGATGAAAATATTAGCAGGTGCGGAATATTCTTGTCAACGTTTTTTTGAAAATTAATATAAATCACGCCGCAAATCTTGGAAAACCGGTATGGTGCCGCGCACGGCCTCACTTTCTGAAACATCGATTTCCGCTGGGACTGCGCCTTCCGTCCGGTCTCCTTCGGCCAAAATCCGGCCCCATGGGTCAATTATCAGGCTATGGCCGGCAAATTCATTATCGGGATTGGATCCCGTGCAGTTGCAGGCGGCGACAAAACATTGGTTTTCAATTGCTCTGGCGATAAGCAGGCTTCGCCAATGATCGAGGCGGGGCAACGGCCATTCCGCAGAGATAAAGAGTACATTTGCTCCCTTGGACGTATGCTTTCTGATCCATTCGGGGAAACGGATATCATAGCAGATCAGCCCGGCACACTTGACACCGTCAAGCTCAAAGGAACCGTCGCTGTTTCCTGCTGACAGATATAGATGTTCATCCATCAGCTGAAACAGATGGGCTTTCTGATACTGCTTCACGATCTGTCCGCTGTTATCGGCGATGTACATGGTGTTATAGACATTTTCTCCTTCTTTGACCGCGACAGATCCGGCAACGAGGTGTACATTGTATCTTTTGGCCGTTTTTTTAAGCCATTGTACCGAGGTTTCGCCGTTTTCATCCGCCAGCTGGTCAAGCCGTGTGAGGTCATAGCCGGTCGTCCATAACTCAGGAAGCACGATGACATCAGCGCGGCGGCTTTCTTGCTCAATCAAAGATTCTGCTTTTTTGAAGTTTTCTGAAGGATTTCCGTATGAAATATCAAATTGCAAACAAGAAACGGTCCATTTCATTTTTTCAACACCCCAAGTTTCTCTTTACTTTTTTTATTTAACCATATATGATGATGGACTATCATTTCAAGAAATTTTTAGAAGGTGAAAATATGAACTTTGAAATCTCTGATGTACTCAAACAGCTGCCGGAACAATTTTTCGCATCATTGGTGCAAAAAGTGAATCAAAAGCTGAAAGAAGGCAAAGACGTCATCAATTTGGGACAGGGGAACCCCGATCAACCGACGCCTCAGCATATCGTTGAGGAAATGAAGCGCGCCGTCGAAAGGCCGGAAAATCATAAATACTCATCCTTCCGGGGCGCTTACAGCTTCAAAAAAGCAGCCGCTGAATTTTATGAAAGGGAGTACGGGGTTACGCTTGATCCGGAAACGGAAGTGGCCGTGCTGTTCGGAGGCAAGGCGGGACTTGTAGAGCTTCCGCAATGTCTTTTGAACCCGGGAGATACAATTCTTGTGCCTGATCCCGGATATCCTGATTACTGGTCGGGTGTCGCCCTTGCGAAAGCGAAAATGGAAATGATGCCGCTGACGGAAGATAGAGGGTTTCTCCCTGATTACAGCGCAATTCCTGAAAAGGTGCAGAATGAGGCGAAGCTGCTGTATCTCAATTATCCGAATAATCCGACCGGTGCTGTGGCGACAGAGGCGTTTTTTGAGGAAACGGTCAGCTTTGCAAAACAAAACGGCATTTGTGTCGTACATGATTTCGCATACGGAGCAGTCGGCTACGACGGGCATAAACCGCTGAGCTTTTTGCAGACGGAAGGTGCAAAAGAGACAGGAATTGAAATCTATACCTTGTCAAAAACTTATAACATGGCGGGCTGGCGTGTCGGATTTGCCGCCGGAAACGCGTCTGTTATCGAAGCGATCAACCTTTATCAGGATCATATGTTTGTCAGCCTGTTTCCCGCCGCGCAGCAGGCGGCGGCAGCAGCTCTTTTAGCTGATCAGGCGTGCGTCGCAGCGCAAAATGACAGATATGAGTCGAGACGAAATGCATGGATTGCAGCATGCCGCGATATCGGCTGGGATGTCACGGCTCCCGCGGGCTCTTTTTTTGCATGGCTCCCGGTGCCGGACGGTTATACATCACAGTCGTTTTCAGATCTGCTGCTGGAAAAAGCAAATGTCGCGGTCGCAGCCGGAAACGGGTTCGGAAAATGGGGGGAGGGCTATATCAGAGTCGGTCTTCTGACAAGTGAAGAAAGACTTAAAGAGGCTGCGGAACGGATCGGGAAACTCAATCTTTTCACCCGAAAAAGCATTGACATATCAAAATAACAATGCGATAATTCAAAATACTTTATAAAATCATTATTCTTATCAAGAGCAGGCAGAGGGACGAGCCCGATGAAGCCCGGCAACCGACTGTTAAAGCACGGTGCTAATTCTTGCAGCAGGAGCTGAGAGATAAGATTCGGACATAACACGAAGCCTCTTTCTGCTCATACGGAAGAGGTTTTTTTATGTTTTTCGAAAGAAAGAGAGGCGTTCACGCATGAGCGAAGTATTGGCAACATATCTTCTGACGGACACAACAGACAGTGAAAAGCGGGCGGAACAGATTGCAGCGGGGCTGACGGTAGGTTCCTGGACAGATCTGCCCCTTGTGAAGCAGGAACAGCTCAGAAAGCATAAAGGCCGGGTCGTAAAAGTTGAGGAGAAAGAAGGAACCCCGGAAAACGAAAAACAGGCCGTCATCACCATCGCCTATCCTGAGGCGAACTTCTCAAGAGACATACCCGCCGTCCTGACGACTGTATTCGGAAAGCTGTCACTGGACGGAAAAATAAAATTGACTGATCTTGAGTTTTCCGAAGGGTTTAAACGCTCTCTTCCCGGGCCGAAGTTCGGCATATACGGCATCCGCAAACTGCTGGGCGAATTTGAAAGACCGCTTTTGATGAGCATATTTAAAGGGGTGATCGGACGGGATCTCCGTGACATTAAAGAACAGCTCAGACAGCAGGCGCTCGGCGGCGTGGATCTTATTAAAGACGACGAAATTTTCTTTGAAAATGAGCTGGCTCCGTTTGAAACCCGCATTATTGAAGGAAAACAAGTCCTGAAGGAAACCCGGGAGGAGACGGGGCATAAAACGCTGTATGCCGTGAACCTGACGGGGAGAACTGCTGAATTGCGGGATAAAGCGAGACGCGCGGCGGAGCTCGGGGCGGACGCCCTCTTGCTGAATGTGTTCGCCTACGGTTTGGATGTGATGCAAAGCCTTGCGGAAGACGGTGAAATCCCGCTTCCGATTATGGCGCATCCGGCAGTCAGCGGCGCATTCACATCATCTCCCGTTTACGGTTTATCGCATGCGCTTTTGCTCGGCAAGCTGAACCGCTATTGCGGCGCTGATTTCAGTTTATTTCCGTCACCTTACGGATCTGTTGCACTGCCGAAGGAGTCGGCGCTTGCGATTCACGATGAATGTGTAAAAGACGATGTCTTTCATCCCTCGTTTGCCGTCCCGTCAGCAGGCATTCATCCCGGCATGGTGCCGTTTTTGATGCGTGATTTCGGCATTGATCACATCATAAATGCGGGCGGAGGCGTTCACGGCCATCCGAACGGAGCAGAGGGCGGCGGCAAAGCGTTCCGCGCTATCATTGATGCGGTGCTTGAAGCCCAGCCGATTGAAGAAAAAGCCGCGTCGTGCAAAGATCTTCAGCTCGCATTAGACAAATGGGGAAGGGTGGAAGCCGTATGACCCGCACACCGCTGATTATTTGTGATTTCGACGGAACGGTTACCATGAACGACAACATTGTCAGTATGATGAAAGAATTCGCGCCTCCTGAGTGGCTTGAATTAAAAGACGGTGTTCTGTCTAAAAGCCTATCAATTCAGGAAGGAGTCGGCCGGATGTTCGGGCTGCTGCCGAGTAGCTTAAAAGAAGAGCTGACTGATTTTATCCTGAAGGATGCGAAATTAAGGGACGGCTTTTTGGATTTTGTCTCGTTTGTCCGGTCAAACGATCTCCCGTTTTATATCGTAAGCGGGGGAATGGACTTTTTTGTGCATCCGCTTTTGGAAGGCATCGTAGAAAAGGAGCGGATTTTCTGTAATCATGCATCCTTTGACAATGAATATATTCATATCAATTGGCCGCACGCCTGTGACGGCGGCTGCACGAATCAATGCGGCTGCTGCAAACCGTCAGTGATCCGAAAGCTGTCCGATCAGCAGAATTTTCTCATTATGATCGGTGATTCGGTCACGGACCTCGAGGCTGCAAAATTATCCGATATGTGCTTTGCAAGGGATTATCTTTTGACTGAATGCGAAGAACTCGGTCTTCGGCATCTGCCTTTTCAAGATTTTCATGAGGTGAAAACAGGCATCGAAAACATCGGGGAGGTGCAGGCATGGCTGCAAAAGAAGAACGCTGGCGCGAACTTGCCGAGGTAAAGCGCGAGCTGGCTGAAAGAGACTGGTTTCCGGCAACGAGCGGAAATCTTTCCATTAAAGTATCCGACGGGCCGCTGACTTTTCTCGTTACGGCAAGCGGCAAAGACAAACGAAAAGAAACAGACGAAGATTTTCTCTTAGTCGATGAGAACGGGAGGCCCGCTGAGACCGGCCATTCCTTAAAACCCTCGGCAGAAACGCTTCTCCATACTTACTTATACAAAAAGACAGACGCGGGCTGCTGTCTGCATGTCCATACCGTTAATAATAATGTCATTTCAGAGCTCTACGGAGATGAAAAACAAATCACCTTTCAGGGGCAGGAGATTATTAAGGCGCTCGGATTGTGGGAGGAAAACGCGTCGGTGACCGTTCCGATCATTGACAATCCGGCGCACATCCCGGCATTGGCCGAAAGTTTCGTGCGCCATGCAGACACCGAATCAGGCGCGGTATTAATCCGCAATCACGGCATTACGGCATGGGGGCGGACCGCGTTTGAGGCGAAAAGGGTGCTGGAAGCCTATGAATTTTTATTCGGCTGTCACATCAAGCTTCTGTCACTTCGGCCGCAGCTCGTAAAATAAAAGGAGGAATGCAAAATGGCGACAATCAGAATTCATGATGAAAAGAATACGATCATTGAAAATCAGGAAGAAGTAGCGCGCTTTTTAGACGAACAACAGGTAATCTATGAGCAGTGGGACATTGAAAAACTTCCGCCTGAGCTTTCGGAGAAATATGATGTAACCGAAGCTGAAAAAGATCGGATTCTCGCGGCATTTGACAAGGAGATTCAGGATATTTCAGCCCGGCGCGGCTATCAGTCTCAGGATGTCATTTCTTTATCAGACTCAACGCCGAATCTAGATGAATTATTGAAAAATTTCCAAAGAGAACATCACCACACGGATGATGAAGTCCGCTTTATTGTCAGCGGGCATGGCATCTTCGTCATTCAAGGCAAAGACGGCACTTTTTTTGACGTCCGTTTAAATCCGGGGGATTTGATTTCGGTTCCGGAGAACATCCGCCACTACTTTACGCTTCAGGAAGACCGCAGGGTCGTCGCAATCCGAATCTTCGTGACGACTGAAGGCTGGGTGCCGATTTACGAAAATGAAAGTGTGCAAAACTGATAGACTTGCGAACCTCTCATGCAGCCAGCGGCATGAGAGGTTTTTTATTATAATATAAAATCAGCTGTCTCTGTTTTTTGTGCGTTGAAATATGCCGTATTCTGTTTATATCATTACCTGAATGGGTATTATTCTCGTAATCATGCTAAAGATTCCAATATGAAATGAAAAATTAAGTTATTTAGTAAAAAAATGTTTACAAATAAAGTATAATCTGTAATAATGCTCAATAACCCAATCAAACTTGTTTCCTATTCTTTTAGCGGTGAGGGGTGAAGTGAATGGGCAGTTATTCTGAACAAGAAAAATTGCTTGTATCTATTGATGAAAAGAGAAAAATGATGATAGATGCGGCTAACAGGCAGGGGTTTACAGGGTATGACACGATCAGGCACAGCCAGGAACTGGACTGTCTGATGAACGCATATCAGCAGCTGATAAACCGTGAACGCACACATCACCAAGGAATACAGGGCCTTGTGAAGAAAATAGGCTTGTTCTCCCGCGGTGATATCATGCCTGCATATGAAGCAAACAAATGATTAATGATAAACAGATAACGAAGACTGAATGCGCTTCCTGATCAAGCGTCGCATCCGAAAGATGACCGCGTACAGTCAGCGGGTTTTTCCGCCGGCACAGCTCACGAAGCGCCTCGTATCTATCTGCCGGCTATGATGCCGTTCCCCGGTATATCCTCTTACACATATTCTTCTTTATCTAAAAAACACCCTGTTACAGGGTGTTTTTTCATCGTGAAGCGGCAGGGAGGGTAATGGTGACCTCTGTGCCTTTATCGACTTCGCTTTGAATGTCAATCGAACCGCCGTACATCAGCACGATTCGTTTACACACGACAAGGCCGAGACCGGTTCCTTTTTCCTTTGACGTTACAAACGGAAGAAAAATGTGCTCAAGCATATCTTCAGAAATACCCATTCCGTTGTCAGCAACCTTAATGACTGCTTTATGGTCGCGGGCTTCTAAATAGATGGACAGCCGGCCGCCTTCCTGCATTGACTCAAGCGCGTTTTTCGCGACATTTAAGATGACCTGTTTAATATGGTCTTTCGTGCAATTGACCTTGAGCGGCCGATTGACGAGAATCTCCACATTTACTTCCACATTATAAAGGTTCCCTTCCGAATAAATAATCGGCATAATCTCATCAAGGATATCCTGCAGCGAGTTCACTTCCAGTCGTTCCGCGGTCGGTTTGCCGAGCACTAAAAACTCACTGACAATCTGATTAATCCGTTTAATTTCCTGCTCAATAATTGAGAAATACAGCTGATCTTCCTCTGTTTTATATTTTTTCTGCAAAAGCTGAATGAAGCCGCTGATCCCTGTAAGCGGGTTGCGGATTTCATGGGCGGTGCTTGCGGCAAGCGTTCCGATCAGCTCCAATTTCTGCGCCTCGTTTTGAGCGCGCTCCAGCTGGGTCTTGCGCTTAAGCAGATAATATTGAACGAGGATGAACAGAATATTCAGCAGCACGGCGATACTGGACATCGGCAGCAGCACGCTTTTGGTCAGCTCGTTCAGCTCAACCGGTTTCGGAAAAACATTGATATTCCAGTTAATATCATCCAGATAGCCGCTGACCGGCTGCACGCCTTCTGATTGATCAGCGCGTCCGCTGGCAAATATCACTTTATCCTGATGGGTTGCCTTGACATAAACGTCAGGGCTCAGCATATTGATCATATTTCTCAAATAATCGACTTGTATGGCGGCCACTAAATAATCGGTGACCTCCCGGTTTGCATCTAACACGGGCACGCAGATCGTAAAGATGCGCTGGCCTGTAATTCTGCTGGGGTAGTCATTTGTGATGACCGTTTTCTTCGTCTTTCTTGCCTTCGTAAAATACGGTCTGTCGGCCAAATTCACCTTTGATTTCAGATCGGTCGTGCTTGCGATGACGTCACCTTTGGCATTCAGCATATACAGTCCGCTGAATCTGGGTTCATCCTCAAAAGCCTGATCGAGAATTTCATTTATCTTTTCTTCATTGACAGGCTTATCGACAGCGATCGCAAGTGTTGTCATCCGGGCTTTTGTTTCACCGATTAAATAATTGAGCTTGTTGCGGTGAAGGTTGAGCATCATACTGGCTTCCTGTATGTGTTTATCGGCTATTTTCTGTTTTTCTTTTTCATAAATGAAAAAGCTGATAATAAGTGCCGGGATGATCACCAATATGAGATAAAGCTTGATCTTTCCCCGGGCACCTTTGAATGTATTCACTCTGCATCGCTCCAACATTACACTTGAATAGAGGTATTATATCATTGTTTATACTTCTTTAATAAGAAAAAATAACCAAAATGATATAAAAACAAATTATTTTATTAAGGTTTGTCAAAAAGAAGAGAAATTTTGGAAACATTTTTGTTGACATTTTTCATTTTGTTTATTAATGTTTCTCTGTAACGGTTTCTTTTGCAAAAGGATGATTGAATGTATGACGGATAAAACAGAAAACTCATTGAAATTATTTATTGTACTGTCGCGGGCGTACCGGTCCATTAACGACCATATGAATAAACATATTCATAAGCACGGCCTGAACCCGACGGAATTTGCTGTGCTGGAGCTGCTGTATCACAAAGGCAATCAGCCGCTGCAGCAGATCGGCGACAAAATTTTATTAGCGAGCGGAAGTATTACATACGTTGTTGACAAATTAGAGAAAAAAGAACTTCTCATCAGAAAAGCTTCACCGACTGACAGAAGAGTGACTTTCGCACAGATTTCTGAAAAGGGAATCCGTCTTTTGGACGATATTTTCCCTGATCATGCAGACGAGATTAAAGAAATGATCAGTGTGCTGAGTGATGAAGAGATAGAATTGTGTACGGAAATGCTGAAAAGAGTGGGATTAAACGCTAAACATTTTCATCAGAAATAAAAAAGGAAGCCTTTTGAAAGGCTTCCTTTTTTATATTACTGATTTTCGTCAGTGGCGGCGTTTCTCGGCTGTATCAATACTTCGACGCGCCTGTTTTTGCTGCGCCCTTCTGCGGTTTTGTTCGACGCAGCTGGTTTATACTCGCCGAACCCTTTGGCGCTGAATACTTTTGCGTCAAGTTTAGGGTTTTCCGTGAGAATAGCCATGAAGTTGACGGCCCGCATGACGCTTAAATGCCAGTTTGATTGAAATTGTGAGTTTTTAATCGGCACATTGTCGGTATGCCCGCTGATGATAATGTTCCTTGGCGGATTCAGCACAAGGAGATTCGAGATTTCCTTTGCAAGCGGGATATCTTCCTGGCGGATAACTGCCTGTCCCGAGTCAAAAAAGATACTGTCTTTAATGGTAATTAAGAGGCCTTCTTTTGTCAGCTTTGTTTCCAGCTGATGTTCAAGCTTTTTGTTTTTTATAAATTGATTGACTTGCTTTTGCACACCTTCAAGCTCTTGGCGGTCGGCTGCTTCTCTTTCTTTCTTTTTCTGTTCTTTATCTTTTTCTTTTTCTTTTTCCTTGTCCTTGTCTTTTTTTAACTGATCAATGCCGTCTTTTTCGTTTTCGGGAGGGGTGACGCTTGAATATTCAAGGACACCCGTGCCTCCTGTAAAAACGGCGTTAAATGATTTAGACAGCATTTGGAATTTTGCCGCGTCGACCGAGCTCATGGCGAACAATACAATGAACAGAGCCAAAAGAAGGGTGAGAAGGTCCGCGTACGGGATCAGCCAAGACTCATCCACATGCTCGTCATCATGCTTCTTCTTCTTTTTTCTCGCCATTGTTTGCCTCTCCTTCTTGTTCAATGACTTTTGCGCGTTCATTCGCAGGAAGATACATGAGAAGTTTTTGTTCGATCACTTTCGGGGCCTGTCCTTCAAGCACTGACAGAACGCCTTCAATCATGATTTCACGCAGTTTGACTTCCTGTTTTGATTTGCGTTTCAGTTTGTTGGCAAAGGGATGCCATAGTACATATCCGGTAAAAATCCCGAGAAGGGTGGCGACAAACGCCGCACTGATGGCATGTCCGAGCGCCTCGGTATTGTTCATGTTGGAAAGGGCCGCAATGAGGCCGATAACCGCACCCAAAACGCCGAGCGTCGGCGCATATGTGCCGGCTTGGGTAAAGATAGCTGCACCGGCCTGGTGTCTGTCCTCCATCGCTTCAACTTCCTCAGTCATAATATCTCTGATAAATTCTGCGCTTTGTCCGTCAACCGCCATGCTCAGGCCGTTTTTCAAAAACGCGTCATCCACGTCTTCGATGCTTGCTTCCAATGCGAGCAGCCCTTCACGTCTTGCGATTTGCGCCCATTGAGAGAACATAGGAATTAATTGCGCAATGGTCAGCTGTTTGTTTTCTTTGAACAGCACTTTAAAAAGGGCAGGCACTTTTTTGATTTCTTTTCCGGGGAATGCGATGATCACCGCAGAAATCGTACCGAACAAAATAATCAGAATAGCTGCCGGGTTAGCGAGTGCGCTTAAGCTGACCCCTTTCAGCACCATGCCCACGCTTAAAGCAATCAAGGCGAGGATGATACCGATAATCGATGTTTTATCCATAGTTTTCACCAAATCCTTTATACTAGCTTTCTATGGTTAATATCGGTGGCAGTGCATGGAACTTTAGAGTGATTGAGAAATTGTTCCCGAATTCTTCACAGTTTCTGCCCTTTTGGCAGAGTAAAAGAAACAAAAAAGCGGCTCCACGACAGGGAACCGCTTTTTTTTATTGTGCACGGACTTTGATGTCATCCTCTTCCATTACAACATGGAAGGCTTTTATTTCATTGTCATCCAATAAGAGGTCTGTCATTTCGTCCTCGATCAATTCTTGGATCGTTCTTCTGAGCGGGCGTGCACCGAAAGCAGGGTGGTAGCCGATTTCAGCGATTTTTTCTTTCGCATCGTCTGTGACGCAGAGACTGATGCCGCGCTCTTTTAATGTGTCTTCAAGTTCTGCGAGAAGCAGACTGACGATTTTTACGAGATGTTCTTTTTTCAGAGATTGGAATTCAATGATGCTGTCAAACCGGTTTAAAAATTCAGGTTTAAAGAACGAGCTCAGTGAATCAATCAGCGTTTGTTCTTCCATAACGCTTTCTTCAGATTGGAACCCGACTTTCGTCTGTTTTTCGCCGGTTCCCGCATTGCTTGTCATGATCAAAACGGTATCTTTAAAGCTGACCGTTCTGCCCTGGCTGTCTGTCAGACGTCCGTCCTCCATAATCTGCAGGAACATATGCTGGACGTCAGGGTGCGCTTTTTCAATCTCATCAAGGAGCACGATGCTGTACGGATTGCGCCGTACTTTTTCCGTTAATTGACCGGCTTCATCGTGTCCGACATATCCCGGCGGTGAACCGATAATTTTTGAAACGGCGTGTTTTTCCATGTATTCACTCATATCGAGCCGAATGATGGAATCTTTTGTGCCGAAAAGTTCATCCGCGAGTGTTTTTGATAACTCGGTTTTTCCGACCCCGGTCGGTCCGACAAAGAGGAAGGAGCCGACAGGTCTGTTTTTGGATTTTAAGCCGGCGCGGCTTCGTCTTACCGCTTTCGCCACTTTTTTCACGGCTTTTTCCTGACCGATGACGCGCTGATGAAGGCGTTCTTCAAGTTCTTTCATTTTGACTTGTTCATCAGCCTGCAGTTTTCCGACCGGAATGCCTGTTTTCTGTTCAATGATGGCTTGAATATGCTCCGCCCCGATTTCTGAAGAAGAGACCGGTGATTCTTGTGCCAGCTGCTTTTCCAATGCCACTTCTTCATCACGCAGTTTCGCGGCAAGCTCATAATTTTCTTCCTGAAGCGCTTTTGTTTTCTCCGCGTCAATTGCTTTGAGTCGCTCAGCCGCTTCTTCTTCATTTACGGTATCAAGCTCCAGATTTGCTTTGGAGCCGGCTTCATCTAACAAGTCGATCGCTTTATCCGGCAGGTGGCGGTCCTGAATGTAGCGGGAAGAAAGCGTAACACACGCCTTGATCGCTTCATCGCTGAATGTGACGCTGTGGTATTTCTCATATTTATCTTTAATGCCTTCAAGAATGCTGATGGCTTGTTCTATAGAAGGCTCGTGAACCATGACAGGCTGGAAGCGTCTTTCAAGCGCCGCATCTTTTTCAATCTGGCGGTACTCTTTCAATGTCGTCGCCCCGATGACCTGCAGTTCGCCTCTGGCAAGCGCAGGTTTCAGGATGTTCCCGGCATCCATTGATCCCTCGGCAGAGCCGGCGCCTACAAGAAGGTGAATCTCATCAATGAACAAAATGACGTTTTTCCGCTCTTTTAATTCGTTCATTAATTGTTTCATTCTTTCTTCAAACTGGCCTCTGATTCCTGTATTGGCGACGAGGGAAGCGACATCAAGCAGATAAAGCTCTTTGTTTTTCAATTTATTCGGCACATCGCCTTCAGCGATTTTAAGCGCTAAGCCTTCTGCAATAGCCGTTTTACCGACACCCGGTTCACCGATAAGCACCGGATTGTTTTTATTCCGGCGGTTCAAAATTTCAATGACGCGCGCCACTTCTTCATCGCGGCCGATCACAGGATCAATCAGACCTGCTTTTGCGCCGTTTGTGACGTTTTGGGCGAGCTCGTCGAGCAGGCCTTTTTTACGGCCGGCCTGCTGTTTATGTTGATCCGGAGCGAAACCTTGCTCAAACGGGAATCCGAAAGATTGCGGTCCCATGCTCATAGACGGTTTTCGGGTTAATTCTGTATAACATGTTTCACATAAAACGAATTGTTTTTGAATGGAATTGACTTGCATGTTCAGGCGAATCGTCGCCTCGTTTTTCTGACAATGTTGACAACGCATTTGCCAAAACCTCCTTGAAATGTTTGATCATCTTTGACCAAATGGATTAGAAAATAAGGTCTTAACTTTGACCTTCTTTGATTAATAGTATACTCTGACCTTCTTTGACTTTCAAGTGTTTTGTTTTAAACCCCGAAAAATCAAAGTTTACAGCGTGTTAAGTGTTATTTGTGATGTTTGATTATTATTGACCAATATGATCAGAAAGGAAATGAAATGCTTTGACCTTTCTTGATGAAGAGTATACGCCGGCGCTTTTTTTCTTTCAATATTTTTGCTTAGAAGAGAGCTGAATCTGTTTTTTCCCGGGGAGGACGATTTGTTCTTCTTTTCAGGCGACTTGTCTCATAAGCATATAAAAAGGCCTGGACAAATTTGCGCTTAGCCGGAGGGTGAAATGGGACAAACAAAAGGTTCTGCAAGTCAGCTTGCATTCGTATACGTAGGAACGGTTGTAGGAGCCGGTTTTGCCACGGGACGGGAAATCGTTGAATTTTTCCTCAGGTTTGGCTGGATCGGTCTGTTCGGTATCATGGTAAGCGGTCTGATGTTTATATATTTAGGCGCCAAAATCATGATCATTTCCAAACGGATTCATGCAGCATCTTACCAGGAATTGAACACGTATTTATTCGGCCGGTCTATCGGACGCGCCGTTAACATGTTTATGATGTTTATATTGCTGGGAGTGACTTCTGTCATGCTGTCCGGAGCGGGAGCGCTGTTTCATGAACAGCTTGGCTGGCCCGCACAAGCGGGAATACTTTTGACGATCGTATTGAGTTTTGCCGTCATGACAAGCGGTGTTAAAGGTGTGTTCGGCGTCAATGTATTGGTTGTGCCGCTTTTAATTTCCTTCTCTTTTATCGTTGCCGCTGATTCTTTTGTATTTACAAGCACGAGAAATGCGGAAGAATGGGTATGGCCTGACAAGTGGAATTGGCTTTTGTCAGCCGTCTCTTACGGCGCGTTAAATTTATCGCTCGCCCAAGCTGTCCTTGTGCCGCTTGCGAACGAAATGTCATCAGAGAAGGTGATCAGAAGGGGAGCTTACTTAGGCGGCGCTCTTTTGACACTGGTGCTTGCCGCGAGTTTCTTATCATTATCGGTGCTGCCGGATGTACTGGAGTTTGACATTCCGATGGCTCAAGTTGTCTATTTCTATTCACGATCGCTTCATCTCATTTATTTGATTATTATTTTCGGGGAAGTGTTTACGTCGGTCATCGGCAATTTATACGGATTGGAAAAACAATTAAACAGTTTTCTTCATATAAAAAGTACATATATTTACGGCGGCATTTTGGTGTTTGCTTTTATTGTCAGCCAAATCGGCTACGGACAGCTGATTTCCACTGTTTACCCGGTGTTTGGATATGTGAGCCTGGCCTTTATCGGCGCATTGGTTTGCAAAAAAATCCCGAGAGAAAAATAACGGATATAAGGAAAATGTCTGTATTTTTTGGGAATTCCCCTTCTTTTTTCCTGTCATTTCTGTATAATGAATTGGGAAATGATGGGGAGGAGTAAGAGATGAAAGATCGACGTGTGTTATTGGGATTTATTTTTATTTGTATCGGCATTGCGTTTTTTTTTACAGAAGGCGGGAGTTATACATATATCCGGTGGTTCGGCGTGGCCGTTTCTTTTCATTATAATGTCCGCAGGGTTCCACGCTGGATTTATTTTTGTGAAAAAAGCGCCTGAACAAGCGGGACTGCTCGTTCCCGGCGGTATGTTTCTGGTGCTGGGCTGCTTATTTTGGTTTGAGACGGCAACGGGATGGGCGTATTCAGCCATGACGTGGCCTGTTTATATTTGGGCGCCTGCTCTCGGTCTGTTTGAGCTGTGGTATTTCGGCGGGAGAAAGACAGGGGCATTGATTCCCGCTTTGATCCTGACAGCGGCGGGCGCTCTATGTTTTGCCGGTATGCTGATGACAGGGCTGTGGCCGCTTTTGATCATTGCTGCCGCGCTTGTGTTTCATGCCGCTGCCTTCATGCAGCCGAAAAAAAGAACGGGCCTTCTCATTCCGGGCGGCATTATGCTTGTGACGGGCGGTTTATTATGGTTTGAAACGCTGACGGATTGGACATACGCAAATGTGAGCTGGCCTGTCTATCTCTTTGCCGTAGCGTTCGGCCTGTTTGAGGCTTGGATGTTCGGCAGAAAGCAAAGAGGGCTTTTGGCTTCTGCGGCGGTTCTGTGTGCTATAGGGATTTTCGGCATATTCACGAATGCAAATGAAGTCATCAGCGAACGCGGCTGGCCCGCTCTCATTCTTTTGCTTGCCGCCGCTTTTCATATTCCGATTTTCGGCCCGAAACCGGTAAAAAACGCGGGGCTTCTCGTACCGGGCGGAATTTTATTGATTACGGGGCTCCTGTTTGTCTTTGAAACGGCAACAAATTGGTCCTATTCCGGTGTGACGTGGCCTGTTTACCTGCTGGCGGCGGCATTCGGTTTATTTGAGCTGTGGCTGTTCGGCGGGAAACAAAAGGCGCTGCTCATCCCGATTGCGGTGCTGACTTTGACAGCACTTTGCTTTATGATGACGTATCATCCGATCGTTCCGGTTTCTGTTTTCTGGCCTGCTTTATTTGTTCTGATCGGTATTGCGCTGATGGCGTTTCCGAAGAAGAAGCGCGGGGCTTAAACCGGCTTTTGCAGCCTGACACAGGTTTTCAGGCTGTTTTTTTATTGTCATGGGAAACAACATTATGGTATGATAGCAAAAGTGAAAAAAGAAGAAAATCCGTATCTATGCGGGAGAGGTTCTAGCTACACCCTCTATAAAAAACTAAGGACGAGCTGTATCCTTGGATACGGTTTTTTTTATGTTTTTTAGGGCGCCTTCTCCGAGAAAGGCGCTTTTTTTATGGAATGATAGATAAGGGAGAGAATGAAATGAAAAAAGAAAAAGCGGTTGTGGTGTTCAGCGGAGGCCAAGACAGCACGACTTGTTTATTATGGGCTTTGCAAAACTTTGAAGAAGTAGAAACCGTTACATTCCATTACAATCAGCGTCATCAAGAAGAAATTGATGTGGCAAAATCGATTGCCGAAAAACTCGGTGTCAAAAATCATCTGCTTGATATGTCTCTTTTAAATCAGCTTGCGCCAAACGCGCTGACACGGGATGATATCGAAATTGAAGCGAAGGACGGGGAATTGCCGACAACGTTTGTGCCGGGACGCAACCTCGTGTTCTTATCGTTTGCTTCCATTCTTGCGTATCAAATCGGCGCGCGCCACATCATTACCGGTGTTTGCGAGACTGATTTCAGCGGCTACCCGGACTGCCGTGACGAGTTTGTCAAGTCCTGCAATGTCACCGTCAACTTGGCGATGGAAAAGCCGTTTGTCATTCATACGCCGCTTATGTGGCTGAACAAAGCGGAAACTTGGAAGCTTGCTGATGAGCTCGGCGCGCTTGATTTTGTAAAGAATAACACACTGACTTGCTATAACGGCATCATTGCGGACGGATGCGGCGAATGCCCGGCATGTCTGCTCCGCAATAAAGGATATGATGAATATATGAAAATGAAAGGAGAGCGGAATTAATTGCTTTCTCAAATTTACCCGCAGGTTCAGCATCCTTATTCGTTTGAGTTGAATAAGGACATGCACATTTCAGCCGCGCACTTTATTCCCCGTGAAAGCGCCGGAGCGTGCAGCAGAGTCCACGGGCACACATATACCGTAAATATTACCGTCGCAGGTGATGAACTGGATGATTCAGGCTTTCTCGTGAATTTCAGCGTGCTGAAGAAATTGGTGCACGGCGCTTATGACCACACATTGATGAATGACCATGATGAATTTTCTGATGATGACAGATACTCGCTTCCGACAACTGAAGTCGTGGCCAAAACGATTTACGATAAGGTTCAGTCCTACCTTGAAACACTGGAGAATCAGCCGGTCTGCGTCCAGATTTTTGTCAGGGAAACCCCGACGAGCTATTGCGTATACCGCCCGAAAAAAGGTGATATGAATGGCTAAAGGAATCCCGGTATTAGAAATTTTCGGACCGACGATACAAGGGGAGGGCATGGTCATCGGCCAGAAAACCATGTTCGTCCGCACGGCTGGCTGCGACTACTCCTGCAGCTGGTGCGACTCTGCTTTTACATGGGACGGCTCAGCCAAAAAAGATATCCGCTGGATGACGGCGGAAGACATTTACCGCGAGCTGAGAGAAATCGGCGGAGACGCCTTTTCCCATGTCACCATCTCAGGAGGAAACCCGGCGCTGTTAAAGCAGCTTGACGCGCTGATTCTGCTGTTGAAAGACCACGGTGTGCGCGCCGCTTTAGAAACGCAGGGAACGGTCTATCAGGATTGGTTTACCATGATTAACGATCTGACCATTTCACCGAAGCCGCCAAGCTCGGGAATGACAACCGATTTTGCAAAGCTTGATCATATTGTGTCTTCGCTTGATGCGGCAGAAAGGCTCAGCGCGGTCAGCTTAAAAGTCGTTATTTTTAATGATGAAGATCTGCAATTCGCGAAAACCGTGCATAAGCGGTATCCGAATATCCCGTTTTATCTTCAGGTCGGTAACGATAACGTCCATACGACGGACGATCAGGCATTAATTGCGCATCTGCTCGGAAAGTATGAAAAACTCGTTGATAAGGTTTCTGCCGATGCCGATCTGAATCTCGTCAGAGTCCTGCCTCAGCTGCACACACTGCTCTGGGGCAATAAACGGGGAGTTTAATAGAAAGGGAGAATTTACATGACCAGAAAAGAATCAGAATTAGAAGGAGTTACGCTCCTGGGGAATCAAGGGACAAACTATTTATTTGAATATGCGCCGGAGGTTTTGGAATCATTTCCGAATAAACATGTGAACCGTGATTATTTCGTTAAATTCAACTGTCCGGAATTTACGTCGCTTTGCCCGAAAACGGGACAGCCGGACTTTGCAACCATCTATATCAGCTATATTCCTGACGAAAAAATGGTGGAAAGCAAATCGTTAAAGCTGTATCTTTTCAGCTTCCGCAACCACGGAGATTTCCACGAGGACTGCATGAACATCATCATGAATGACTTGATCGAATTAATGGACCCCCGTTACATTGAAGTGTGGGGCAAATTCACGCCAAGAGGCGGAATCTCCATTGATCCGTATACAAACTACGGCAGACCGGGAACAAAATATGAAAAAATGGCCGAACATCGGATGATGAATCATGATATGTACCCGGAGACGATTGATAACCGTTAATTTACGAGACGGATACGGACTCGGGGCGTAACCTAAAACCCCCGCCTTTTAGGGCGGGGGTATTTTTTTGTCTGCAAAACGTTACGGGAAAAGTCTGAAGGGAAGAAAAAAGACGAGTAAACCCGGGGGGAGTGTACTCGCCGCTTCATTACGTGACGGGTGCTGGATGGCAGCTCGTCTGTTTTATCATAAAATAGGGAACATACGTTTGTAAAGGCCTGCGCCGTTTTTTTCCATGCGGAGCGGATCAATTGTGAATAAATGATCAGAATGATAGCATGTCCTGTAAAAAGAAGGAGTGTTTTTCATGGAGCTGTTAGAGTTGAACGGTGTAAGGCTTAAGATGTATGACTGTAAAGAAAGTGCGGGCAAAAACGGCCGCGTTATCTCATTTATATTGAAGGTGACCTCTGAAACGTATCATGATATTGCCGTCCTTTTGTATGAAAAAACTTTTGAAATCAAGGTGCCAAAGCGGGGGCTTGATTTCCGCGGCAAAATAACCAACTACTATACATCCGTCACAAATCTTTACAATAAAGACGAGACCGGAGATTTTTTTGTTGAAATGACTGAGATCTGAATTCATTTGAAAAAGCTGCCGGGCGGCAGCTTTTGTACGGGATATGTAAATGGTTCGGATGGTTTGGTGGGGCTTAATAGGAGTCTTTGATGATTTTGTAATTCTTATGGTTGACGACAGTGAGGGAATCTAATTCAAGATCACGATAATTATCCATGATGGTTACATCAACGATGACGGAGTTTTCATTTACCTTTTCAACGATACCGGTTAATCCGTTTTTAAATTCAATGACGTTTCCAACCTTAGCAATTTTCACGAGCTTCCTCTCCTTTATCATAAATCCTGTTTGAAAATATTTTGCAGTATTTTCTTTAAGAAGTAAAGCGATATGGGTATCAGCCCGCTCAATCATTGTCCCGGCGGGGGAAAGATGGTATATTGATTTTCGGGAAAAAGCCGAGAAAAGGGGGGTGTGTTTGTTGCTGCCTGAGGAAATATCAGAACGTATCAACCAAATACGCACCGGTGAAGTCAAAGAATTCAGGGTGCAGAAAGAACATTTTCTTGCATTTCGAGCGGTTTTGTCGAAGCAGGAAGATTTTAAGCATTTCCGCGGTATTGCCCAGCAGGGCGGAGATGTTGTTTTCCAGTATTTAGAACAGCCAAGAAGCTGACGGCTCCTCGCACATGAGGAGTCTTTTTTTGATTTCGGTGTTTCATTTCATCCTGCTGTAACAGATGTAAACAAAATGTAAAATCCCTCCGATGGATACTTTTACTGCTATTTGGTTAATGTTGTGAGAATGACGGCCGTTTTCCTTCCAATAACAAGGATGTTAACGAACTTCTTCCATCATAAAAGCTGATTGGGAGCGCTGGAAAATCTTTAACCGTGAATTTGCGTACAGCTCTTGTTAAGGTAGTGAAGTATTTAAGGAGGAAATCGTATGACGACAAAATTTGCTGCCTTGGCTGTCTTTTTTCTTTGTTTTATGCCTGCAACAAAAATTGAACATACAGAAGCTCTGTTTACTTTAGCGAAGAAGCCAAAGCAAGAATCCAGCACACTGGTTGCTGATTTAAATAGAAAAGGTTCGGTTCCGAAGCTTTCAAAAACTGATCAGAAGCATTCTATCCATCCGATAAAGCTGTCATCTCATCTGGAGAAGAAAGCCAAACCGGAGGAGACGGCTTATCAGCCCCCGAAAAAGACGTATTCCCGTGCTGACAGAGAACTTCTGTCACGTCTCGTTCACGCGGAAGCGAAAGGTGAGTCTTATAAAGGGAAGGTTGCGGTAGCCAGCGTAGTGCTGAACCGGACTGAAAAGAACGGCTTCCCGGATACCATTCGGGGTGTGATCTATCAAAGGAATGCATTTGAGCCGGTAGCAAACGGAAGCATTAATCAAAAGCCGGATAAGGATTCCATTGCCGCCGCAAATGAGGCGCTTGACCATCCGGGCAGAGAAACGAGCGCATTGTTTTTCTACAATCCGAAAACGGCGTCTGACAACTGGATCCGTTCCCGAAAAATTATCGAACGGATCGGCAGACACGTATTTGCTATGTAAGCATAGCGGGATCAAATATCCCGGCTATGCTTTTTTCAATTTTAAGAAATCGAAAATATTTTCAGAACTTGTCTCATATGATGATGGAAGAACGAGAGACAAGGAGAGACACCATGAATCGATTTGTGAAAGGGATCATTCTTTTATCCATTGCCGCCTTTTTCGCTGAATGTCTGGAATTTGTCGTGAATATGATACTGGCGCGGGAGCTTGGCGAGCATGGGATGGGGCTTTACATGAGCATTCTGCCCACCATTTTTTTAATTATCGTGATCGCCAGTCTGGAGCTTCCGATCTCCATTTCAAAATTCATCGCGGAATCCAATCAGAAGCTGCATGAAAGCATGCTGCGGCATGCCTTCAGAATGACCGCCGTATTTACCGCGTTTTCAACCGCGGCCGCAAGCATCGCGCTGCCGTTCATTCCTGTATTCGATACGTATCACCCTTTTATCAAAGGGATTGTCATCGGACTGATCCCCGTCGTCGCTTTTACATCCATCGCCAGAGGCTATTTTATGGGTGTGCAGCAAATGGGGAAAATCGCGGTTGCGAATGTATTGAAAAAAATCATTCAAGTGCTTTGTCTGTTTATCTTTTTTCAATGGTACTCGTTTGAAATTGATATGGCCGTGCTCATTTCATTATTTGTGCTGGTCGCAAGCGATGTCGTGGTGTTCGTTTACTTGTATACGCAGTTTATTTTAGCGCGGAGGACGCTTTCCGGCCATCAGCATATTCACCTGCGCGGCAAGGATGTGAGGAAACGCCTTCTGGCCGTATCCATTCCGACAACGGGACTTCGTATTTTTCACGCGGTGACAAACGCCATTGAACCCTTCTTAGTAAAAGGAGCGCTGCTGGCGTCGGGGGCAGCCGGGACCGCTGCGATTGATCAATACGGCATGCTTGCCGGTGTAGCGGTGACGATCGGTTCGTTTCCCGCATTTATCGCTCATTCGCTGATGGTTGTTATGATTCCGAGCATTTCAGAAGCGTACGCGCTGTCTCAATATGATATTGTACTGAAACGCCTGAGACAATCGATTTTTATTACATTCGGCTACGGCATTCCGGCTGTCTGGATTATGTTTCAGTTCGCGGCCCCGCTGACCCATTTGTTTTTTCAGTCTCCGGAAGCGCAGTATTATTTGCAGCTTTTGTGGCCGTATTTTCTTTTTCATCTGTTCGTGATGCCGCTTCAGGCCTGTCTGATCGGCATCGGCCATGTAAAGACGGCGTTTTATCATAATGTATGGAGCCATATCGTGGCGCTTTCGATGATGTATGTGCTCGGTTCTATGCCGGAATTGCAAATGCTCGGCATTATACTCGGCATGAATACCGGCATGATTCTTCTGACAAGTTTACATTACGCGACAATCTGCAAAGACCTCGGTGTCTCCGTGTTTCTGACGGGAGGCGGAAGAACAGCGCCCCGGATTGAAGGCTGATACATTTCGATAAGGAAGGGCAAGCTATCCGAAACGCATGAAAGGAAGATCGTATGCATAAAACCCGCCTTATTGTATGTGCAGTCCTTTTGATAGCTGCAGCCGTCTGGATGCCTGAAGCGAAAGCCTCATCAGAAAAACGGGCAATTCCCGCTGTGTTTTTGATGAAGACGATTGAAGGAGACAAGATATCGATCCCGGATAAAGGGCAGAAAACAATTTTGCATTTTTGGACATCGTGGTGTCCGTCTTGCAAAAAAGAACTGCCTCAGTTCCAAACGTACTATGAACAGAGTCAGTCCGATGATGTAAGACTTGTAACGGTAAATCTGATGAATGCCGAGCGAAACAAAGATACCGTTCAAAACTTTGTCAATCAGCACCATCTCACATTCCCGATTGTTCTTGACTCTAAAGGCGAGCTCATGAAGGAATACAATGTGATGACGATTCCCACGTCATTTCTGTTGAATGAAAAAGGGGAAATCGAAAAAAAGATCGTCGGTCCGATGACCGCATCACAATTAAAAGAATGGTCTGAGAAATAAAAAGGCGCGGGAGGATTTCCTCCCGGCCTTTTTTTGCATATAATGAACAGCTGAAGGAGTGCTAATGATAATTATTATCAAAAAGAAATTAAAACAATTATAATTGAAATCTTCCGCCGGCATGCTATAATAAAGAAAACACCGCGATATTACTGTGAAAATGCTGCCTGTTAGGCGGCTGTTTTTGCTTTTATCGGGGAATTGAAGATGATTTGCGTTCTCAATTAGAGAGGAGAATTCATAATGAATGAACAAGTGATGTCTCAAGCCCATTCACAACAGCAGATACAAGAAGAACGGTCCGGAAAAAAGTGGCTCCAGCATGCGGAGCTCATCGCGGCTCTCGTATCCGGCGCCCTCATTCTTGCGGCCTGGTTTTTCACCGAAACAAAAGGCCTGTCCGTCACTTTGTATATCCTTGCCTTCCTGATCGGCGGATTTGCAAAAGCGAAAGAGGGCATCGAGGATACACTGGAAACGAAGACGTTAAATGTTGAACTGCTGATGATTTTTGCCGCTGTCGGTTCTGCCCTTATCGGTTATTGGGCGGAGGGCGCCGTCCTTATTTTTATTTTTTCGTTAAGCGGCGCGCTCGAAACATATACGATGAATAAGAGCAGCCGTGATTTAACCTCCCTGATGAAACTGGAGCCGGAGGAAGCGACCTTGATTGCGGATGGACAGGAAAAGCGGGTGCCGGCCGCTGAACTGAAGATCGGAGACATGATCGTCATTAAGCCGGGCGAACGGGTAGCGGCCGACGGGATTATTGAGTCAGGCGTGACGAGCCTTGATGAATCGGCGCTGACGGGTGAAGCGATGCCGGCGGAAAAAACACCCGGAGATTCTGTGTTTACAGGAACGGTAAACGGAAACGGCTCCTTAACAGTCCGTGTTACGAAAACAAATGAACAGTCCTTATTCAGAAAAATTATCAGACTGGTGGAATCGGCTCAAAACAGTGTGTCACCGGCCCAGGCGTTTATTGAGCGATTCGAAAGTGTCTATGTCAAAGGCGTGCTTTTAGCCGTGGCTTTGCTTTTATTTGTTCCTCATTTTGCATTAGGATGGAGCTGGAGTGAAACCTTTTACCGGGCGATGGTGTTTATGGTGGTCGCCTCGCCGTGCGCACTTGTCGCTTCCATCATGCCCGCTGCGCTTTCCCTTATTTCAAATGGGGCCCGCAACGGATTATTGGTCAAAGGAAGTGTATTTTTAGAGCAGCTGGGAAGCGTTCGGATGATTGCGTTTGACAAAACCGGCACGGTAACGAAAGGACAGCCGGCAGTCGCGGTTTTCCAAGCGGCAGAACATGTGAATGAAGATGAGATCATGCAAGCGGTGTATGCGATTGAAAAGCAATCAAGCCACCCGCTTGCAAAAGCGATAGCTGAATTTGCCGAAAGCCGAGGCGCCGCGCCCGCAGGCCATACTTTAATTGACGAGACGTCCGGATTCGGTGTTCAGGCTGATATAGAAGGAGTTAAATGGATGATCGGAAAAGCGGGATTTGCAGGCGAAGAGGCGGCAGACGCTTTTTTGAAAACATCGGGAAAAGAGTTAAAAGGGAAAGGCTTTACGCTTGTTTTCGTTAAGAAAGATGACCGGATAGCAGGCTGCTTTGCTTTAAAGGATCAAATCCGCCCTGAAGCCAAAGCGGTGATGGCTGAACTTAAATCACTGGGCATTAAAACCGCCATGCTCACAGGCGATCAGCCTGAAACAGCGGCTGCCATTGCAAAAGAAGCGGGCATGACGACGGTTGTTGCAGATTGTCTGCCCGACCAAAAGGCGGAAGAAGTGAAGAAGCTGAAAGAAACGTACGGTACAATCGCCATGGTGGGGGACGGCATTAATGACGCGCCCGCTCTGAAAACCGCTGACGTCGGTATTGCGATGGGCGGAGGGACGGACGTGGCTTTAGAAACCGCTGACTTGGTCCTCATGAAAAATGACCTTTATAAGCTTGTGAAAATGTGCAGACTCTCACGGAAAATGAACCGGATTATTAAGCAGAATATTGTTTTCTCGCTTTCGGTCATCTGCCTGCTGATCTGCGCCAACTTTCTGCAGGTGATGGAACTGCCGTTTGGTGTGATCGGTCATGAAGGAAGCACGATTCTGGTCATACTGAACGGACTGAGATTATTAAAATAAGCAGAACAGCCGCACACCGGGCGGCTGTTTTTTTAATGTTCGTTCACAGCATAAACGCCGGAAAACTGATAGAATGAAAAAAGAGTCACATTGGTAAGGAGGAAAAACAAAAATGAACAGATTAGAACGTGTTTCATCTTGGCTGAAAAAAGAAGGGCATGACGCGGCGTTTATACATACAAAGGAAAACGTATTTTATTTGACTGATTTTTATACAGACCCGCATGAGCGGTTAATGGGATTATTCCTGTTCCAGGAACAGGAGCCGTTTTTCGTTTGCCCCGGAATGGAAGCCGGACAAGCCCGCAGCGCCGGGTGGGAGCATGATATTATCGGATACGGTGATCACGAAGATCCGTGGGAGCTGATAAAAGCCGAGCTTGCAAGACGAAATATGCGGCTTGATTCCATCGCGGTTGAAAAGGATTCGATCTCACTTTCCCGCTCAGAACAACTTAAGCACGCTTCAGGTGGCGCCGCATTTGCATCGGCAGAAGAAACACTCAACCAATTCCGTCTCGTCAAAGATGAGAAAGAAATCAGCATTCTGAGGGAAGCGGCAAAACTCGCGGATTACGGAGTTGAAGTCGGTGTCGCGGCGCTTAAAGAGGGTGTGAGTGAAACAGAAGTACTGGCGCAGATTGAGTTTGAGCTGAAGAAAAAAGGCGTGCAGGGCATGTCATTTTCAACAATGGTGCTGTTCGGAGAAAAATCAGGCCAGCCTCATGGAAATCCGGGTACAGACCGGTTGAAAAAAGGTGATTTCGTTCTGTTTGATCTGGGCGTTATTCTTGACGGCTACTGCTCAGACATAACGAGAACATTCGCATACCAATCAATCAGCCCGAAGCAGGAAGAGATTTACGAAACGGTGCTTAAAGCTGAACAGGCGGCGCTTCAATTAAGCAAACCCGGCGTCAGAATCGGCGATCTTGATTTAAAAGCCCGCGGCATTATTGAAAAAGCCGGATACGGGGACTATTTCCCGCACCGTCTCGGCCACGGACTCGGAATTTCAGTGCACGAATATCCATCAATGAGCAGTGCGAACGACACACTCCTTCAAGAAGGAATGGTATACACAATAGAACCCGGGATTTACGTGCCTGATGTAGGCGGCGTGCGCATTGAAGACGACGTGTTTGTCACAAAAGACGGCGCCGAAACATTAACGCAGTATCCGAAAGAATTAACGATCCTGAAATAGAAAGCTTTGTGATAAAAAAGGACGGTTCTGGAAGGCAGCGTCCTTTTTTATCACCTTTTAAATGAAAAAATCATCAAAATGCTGAAATGGTTTGATATCATGCTTTTCCCGCAGCGGCCGCACAGCAAGATAACTGCCGCCGAGTATGGCCAGACACAAACCGATTAAGCAAAGAATCCCCATCACTGTTATTCTCCTTTCAAACGAATAGGCTGTATCTGTTTTTAGCTTACTGTATGAAACGCATTCCAGATCAAGGGAAAAAAGAAGGGGGGACGCCATGGCCACGATCAGAGACATTGCCGGCGCTGCCGGGGTCTCCGTTACAACCGTATCAAGAGTATTAAACAATCATCCGTATGTAAGTGAAGACAAAAGAGAAAGAGTGAAAAAAGCGATGCAATCGCTCGGATACAGGCGCAACATTCATGCTGTGCATTTATCCAAAGGTTTTTCCGATATGATCGGCGTTGTGCTTCCGTCGGTGAATCTTCCGTATTTTGCAGACCTTGTCGCAGGTATTGCTGAGGCTGCCGAAGCGTCAGGCGTGCATCTTTCTTTATACCAGACAGATTATCAGCAGCAAAAAGAACGCTTTGCCTTATCACAATTACAGGAGCGCCAAGTGGACGGCCTGATTATCTGCTCCAAAGCAATTCCTGATGAGCATCTGCTTTCCGTGCAAGAACCGCTCATCCTCTGCCAGCATACTGATACGGCGGGGCTTTCCTCAATCAGTAATCCGCACCGGGAAGCATTTCGGCACGGTCTGGATTATCTGATAGAAAAGGGACACCGGAAAATAGCGATCAGCCTGGCGAGAAAAAAGGGGAAAAACAGTCAAGTCCGCATTGCCGCATATAAAGAGGCGCTGAAGAAGATCGGGCAGCCTTACAGGGAAGAGCTGGTTGTGGAAAAGGCGCTGACGCTGCTTGACGGAAAAGCTCTTTTTCATAGATGGCAGAGCTGGGATGACAAACCGACTGCGCTGTTTGCGGCGAATGATCAAGTGTCCGCCGGTCTTTACCTTGAAGCCAAAGCAAACGGGACAAGAATTCCGGAAGAGCTTGCGATTTTGAGCATCGACAATCATGATATCAGCAGGATGCTGGGTATTTCCACAATAGATATACAAACGAAAGAAATGGGAAAGCAGGCTTTTCACATGCTTGAGAATCGGATCAGCGGAGAGCCCCCGTCAAGGAAGGTTCTTGATTACCGGCTTATTGAACGATCATCCGTCTAAAAAAAGAATTGACGCGCTTTCCGTTCGTTTTGTACGATATGAGGTATTGAATGACAAAGGAGCTGAGGATCATGAAGGGGTCCTTTACAGTTGAGAAGGTATTAAATAACAATGTGCTCATCGCAACACATGATAGATACAGTGAGGTCGTCTTAATCGGGAAAGGGATCGGCTTTGGAAAAAAACAAGCGGATGTCATTGAAGATAAAGGATATGACAAGATGTTCATCTTAAAGGATGAAAAAGAACAAAAACAATTTAAAAAGCTCCTCGGTTATGTGGACGAGACACTTGTCGACATCTCCAATGACGTCATTTATCATATCAAGAAGCGGACAAGCCAGCCGTTGAATGAACATATCCATATTGCGCTGACGGATCATATCGCCTTCGCGGTAAAGCGGCTGCAGCAGGGCTTTGACATTAAAAACCCGTTTCTTATGGAAACCGAAACACTTTATCCGGAAGAATTTCAAATTGCCCGTGAAGTCGTCGGCATGATTAATGAAAAGACGGGAATCTGCTTTCCGGAAGGAGAGATCGGCTTTATTGCTCTTCATATCCATTCCGCTCTTACGAATCGGCCCCTTTCAGAGGTCAACCAGCATTCACAGCTGATGTCCCGGCTCGTTCAGGTGATAGAGGAATCTTTCCAAATGGAAGTGAATAAAGAAAGCGTCCACTATTTGCGGCTGATCCGGCATATCAGATTTACCATAGACAGGATTAAGCGGGAAGAGCAGACAAAAGAACCAGAAAAGTTAATGTTATTATTGAAAAATGAATACCCGCTATGCTACAATACTGCTTGGAAACTGATAAAAATCTTGCAGCAAATGCTGAAAAAACCAGTTCATGAGGCGGAAGCGGTTTATCTCACGCTTCATCTGTACCGATTAACCAATAAAATTTCATAATTTCAGTTGAAACCTTTAAAAACGTGTCACTGATTCGATCAGGCATGAGTGATTGAGGGTAAAAAACGGGAAGAACGGTCCCGTTATTTTGCACACCCTTTTTTACTCATGCCTTTTTTGTTGTGTAAAAGGGCAAATGTAAACGGTTAAACTGAAGACTTGCGCCTATGAATTCGTTGTCATGAATTTTCGCTGTAAGGTCACACTAGCTAACAGAGGAGGTACATCTTTTATGTTTAAAGCATTATTCGGCGTTCTCCAGAAAATCGGCCGTGCTCTTATGCTTCCGGTTGCGATTTTACCGGCAGCGGGGATCTTGCTTGCGTTAGGAAATGCCATGCAGAACAAAGATATGATTCAAGTGATGCATTTCTTGAGCAATGATAACGTGCAGCTTGTGGCGAACGTCATGGAAAGCGCCGGCCAAATCGTATTTGACAACCTGCCGCTTCTATTTGCAGTAGGGGTAGCGATCGGTCTTGCGAATGGAGACGGCGTTGCCGGAATCGCGGCTATTATCGGATACTTGGTCATGAACGTATCCATGAGCGCCGTGCTGATGGCAAACGGCAGTATTCCGTCTGACAAAATTGAACGGGCAAAGTTTTTTGCGGAAAATCATCCGGCCTATATTAACATGCTGGGGATACCGACTTTGGCGACGGGCGTGTTCGGCGGTATTATCGTCGGGGTTCTGGCCGCGTTATTGTTCAACAAGTTTTATAAAATTGAACTTCCGCAGTATCTCGGGTTTTTTGCGGGTAAGCGGTTTGTCCCGATTATCACATCAATTTCCGCATTAATTCTCGGTCTTATTATGTTAGTGATCTGGCCTCCAATCCAGCACGGTCTGAATTCCTTCTCAACGGGACTTGTGGAAGCGAATCCAACCTTGGCAGCCTTTATTTTCGGAATGATTGAACGGTCATTAATTCCGTTCGGCCTTCATCACATTTTCTACTCGCCGTTCTGGTATGAATTTTTCAGCTATAAAGATGCGGCTGGAGACATCATCCGCGGAGATCAGCGGATTTTCATGGCTCAGATCAAAGACGGCGTACAGCTGACGGCAGGTACATTTATGACGGGGAAATATCCGTTTATGATGTTCGGCCTTCCGGCGGCAGCGCTTGCAATCTATCATGAAGCGAAGCCTGAAAAGAAAAAACTTGTAGCCGGAATCATGGGTTCTGCCGCTCTGACAAGTTTCTTAACGGGGATTACCGAGCCGCTTGAATTCTCATTCTTGTTTGTGGCTCCTATCCTGTTTGCGATTCACTGCGTATTTGCTGGACTTTCCTTTATGGTTATGCAGCTATTGCATGTAAAAATCGGTATGACTTTCTCAGGCGGTTTGATTGACTACTTCCTGTTCGGAATTCTGCCTAACCGTACGGCTTGGTGGCTGGTCATTCCAGTCGGCTTAGGATTTGCCCTCATTTACTACTTCGGTTTCAGGTTTGCGATCAGAAAGTTCAATCTGAAAACGCCGGGCCGTGAAGAAGAGGCTGAGGATGAAGGGGCAGGCGTATCAGGCGAAGCCGGCGACCTTCCTTATGAAATCCTGCAGGCAATGGGTGATCAGGAAAATATTAAGCACCTTGACGCTTGTATCACGAGACTTCGCGTCACGGTCAACGACCAGAAGAAAGTGGATAAGGCCCGACTGAAACAGCTTGGCGCATCAGGCGTTCTTGAAGTCGGAAACAATATTCAAGCCATTTTCGGCCCGCGCTCTGACGGTTTAAAAACTCAGATGCAGGATATTATCGCGGGACGCACGCCGCGCCCGGAACCGAAAGTATCCGCACAAGAAGAAGTCAGCCAGCAGGTTGAAGAGGTTATCGCGGAGCCGCTCCGAAATGAGCAGGGTGAAGAAGTGTTCGCTTCTCCGATCACCGGCGAAATCCATCCGATTACGGATGTGCCTGACCAAGTGTTCTCAGGAAAAATGATGGGTGACGGTTTTGCGATTCTTCCTGAAGAAGGAATTGTCGTATCGCCAGTCCGCGGAAAAGTGTTGAATGTTTTCCCGACAAAACATGCGATCGGCCTTCAGTCTGACGGCGGAAGAGAGATCCTGATTCATTTCGGTATCGACACAGTCAGCCTGAAAGGTGAAGGATTCACTTCATTTGTTTCTGAAGGTGACCGGGTTGAACCGGGTCAAAAGCTGCTTGAAGTTGATCTTGAAGCGGTTAAACCTCATGTTCCTTCATTAATGACACCGATTGTCTTTACAAACCTTGCCGAGGGCGAAACGATTTCCCTTTCAGCCGAAGGTACTGTAAAACGGGAACAAAAAGATATTGTGAAAATCGGAAAATAAGCATATAAATACGCCGTGCTTGTCAGATGACAAGTACGGCTGTATGATATAATATTGTGTAGTAATATAGCTTTAATTTAAAGGAGAATGATAATCATGGCACAAAAAACATTTAAAGTAACAGCAGATTCCGGAATCCACGCTCGTCCTGCGACAGTTCTTGTACAGACTGCAAGCAAATATGATGCTGACGTAAACTTAGAATATAACGGTAAAACAGTAAACCTTAAGTCTATCATGGGCGTTATGTCTCTAGGTATCGCTAAAGGCGCTGAAATCACAATTTCCGCTTCAGGCGCTGACGAAAACGATGCTCTTAACGCTTTAGAAGAAACAATGAAAAGCGAAGGACTCGGCGAGTAATGCAAGAATTAAAAGGAATAGGCGCTTCAGCCGGAATTGCGATTGCAAAAGCATATCGGCTTGAAGAGCCGGACTTAACGGTTGAAAAGAAAAACATTGCTGATGCTGCGGCTGAAGTAAGCCGTTTTGATGAAGCGATTGTACGTTCTAAAGAAGAGCTTGAGAAAATTAAAGAGCATGCTTTAAAAGAACTGGGACAAGACAAAGCTGACATTTTCTCCGCGCACCTTTTAGTTCTGAGTGATCCTGAGCTGCTAAATCCGGTAAAGGAGAAAATCAGCACAGATTCAGTCAATGCTGAATTCGCTTTGAAGGAAACAGCTTCCATGTTCGTTACCATGTTTGAATCAATGGATAACGAATACATGAAAGAGCGTGCGGCGGATATCCGTGACGTAACAAAACGTGTGACGGGGCACCTGCTGGGCGTGGAAATCCCGAACCCGAGCATGATCTCAGAAGAGGTTGTCATCGTGGCTGAAGATTTGACACCGTCTGATACGGCGCAATTAAACCGTCAATTTGTAAAAGGTTTCACAACCGATATCGGCGGACGTACTTCACACTCCGCAATCATGGCCCGTTCGCTTGAAATTCCGGCTGTTGTCGGCACAAAAGCGGCTACAGGCACAATTGAAAACGGTGTTACGGTAATCGTAGACGGCATCGATGGTGATGTTATCATCGATCCTTCCAGTGAAACGTTAAAGAAATATGAAGAAAAACACAGTGCTTATCTGGCGCAAAAAGCTGAGTGGGCAAAGCTTGTCAATGAACCGACTGTTTCAAAAGACGGCCATCATGTAGAGCTTGCCGCAAACATCGGCACCCCTGATGATGTAAAAGGCGTTCTTGAAAACGGTGGAGAAGCTGTAGGGCTTTACCGTACGGAATTCCTATACATGGGACGCGACCAGCTTCCGACAGAAGACGAGCAATTTGACGCTTATAAAACGGTTCTTGAGCGTATGGAAGGAAAATCAGTTGTCGTCCGGACATTGGATATCGGCGGCGACAAAGAGCTTCCTTACCTTCAGCTTCCTAAAGAAATGAACCCGTTCTTGGGCTACAGAGCCATCCGCCTTTGCCTTGAAGAGCAAGAAATCTTCAGAACTCAGCTGCGTGCGCTGCTTCGTGCAAGTACATACGGAAACTTAAAAATCATGTTCCCGATGATTGCGACAGTAAACGAGTTTAAACAGGCGAAAGCGATTCTTCTTGAAGAAAAAGAAAAACTCGTCAAAGCCGGCGTAACGGTTTCTGACGATATTGAAGTCGGTATGATGGTAGAGATTCCGTCTACAGCCGTTATCGCAGATCAGTTTGCCACAGAAGTTGACTTCTTCAGTATCGGAACAAATGACTTGATCCAATACACGATGGCTGCTGACCGTATGAACGAGCGTGTGGCTTATCTGTATCAGCCATACAACCCGGCGATTCTCCGTCTTATCACCCTTGTCATTGAAGCCGCTCACAAAGAGGGCAAATGGGTCGGCATGTGCGGAGAAATGGCAGGAGACGAAATTGCGATTCCGATTCTTCTCGGCTTAGGCTTAGATGAGTTCTCAATGAGCGCTACATCCATCCTTCCGGCAAGAACGCAGATCAGCAAGCTTTCTAAAAAAGAAGCTGAATCATTCAAAGAAACAATCTTGTCTATGAGCACGACAGAAGAGGTTGTCGCATTCGTTAAAGAAACATTCAATAAGTAATACAACAGCCAGACGGTGTAAGCCGTCTGGTTTTTTTCATATTCGGAAAAAAGCGGGGAACAATAACTTTCAACAGGAGGGATTATCATGACAAAACCGTTTGGGGCGGGGGATACGGTCTATGTGATTTACCGCAATCCGCATGCCGCCAATGTTGCCCATATTAAAGAAGCAGAGATCGTTCATCATCCGTATCATGAGGGAGAACTGTCTCTGTTTTTATACGAAACCTATCATCCGCTGGCCGAAGATGATGCGGTCTTTTCGACATATGAGGAAGCAGAAGCGCTTTACAGCGAACTTTTTGACGAAGACCGGTATCACTGATCAAAGGAAATGTTTACAACGCATATTCACTCTCTTTTGGACGGAAAGTAACAACATGAGAATATGTAAAGGGAGTGTCAGTCCATGCTGAAACCGTTTGTCCCCCAGCTTGTTTATATAGAACCGCGAGCGCTCGAATACCCGTTAGGGCAAGAGCTGAAAAGTAAGTTTGAAAACATGGGACTTGAAATCAGAGAAACGACATCGCATAATCAAGTCCGGAATATTCCGGGAAAAAACCATTTGCAGCAATATCGGAACGCAAAATCAACATTGGTGATCGGCGTCCGGAAAACATTGAAATTCGATTCTTCAAAGCCGTCCGCTGAATACGCCATTCCATTTGCGACGGGCTGTATGGGGCATTGCCACTATTGCTACCTGCAGACAACGATGGGATCAAAGCCTTACATCCGTACGTATGTCAATGTGGAAGAGATTCTGGATCAGGCTGATGAGTATATGAAAGAACGGGCTCCGGAATTTACAAGATTTGAAGCCTCTTGTACGTCTGACATCGTAGGAATCGATCATCTGACACACACATTAAAAAGGGCCATTGAACACTTCGGACAAAGTGAATTGGGAAAGCTTAGATTTGTGACCAAATTTCACCATGTCGATCATTTGCTTGATGCGAAGCATAACGGAAAGACAAGGTTCAGATTCAGCATCAATGCGGATTATGTCATTAAAAATTTTGAACCGGGAACATCTCCGCTCGACAAACGGATTGAAGCCGCCGTCAAAGTCGCTAAAGCGGGCTATCCGCTCGGTTTCATCGTGGCGCCGATTTATATTCATGATGGCTGGGAAGAGGGCTATAAGGAACTGTTTGAGAAGCTTGACGCGGCACTTGCTGAAGATGTTCGGCATGACATTACATTCGAACTGATTCAGCACCGATTCACAAAACCGGCCAAACGGGTGATCGAGAAGAACTATCCGAAAACAAAGCTTGAGCTGGATGAAGAAAAGCGAAGGTACAAATGGGGACGCTACGGAATCGGCAAGTATATATATCAAAAGGACGAAGAACATGCCTTAAGGGAAACGCTCGAGACTTATATCGAAACTTATTTTCCGAAAGCGAAAATCGAATATTTTACGTAAGGCGGAGCTGTCGGCATGACGGCTCTTTTTTTGCTGCGCCAAATGGCGGAAATTTTTGATATTTATTTCAAGGTTTATTCATTTTCTTGGCCGAAAGACCGATATAACATTCAGGAGGGGATGGTTATGTTTAAAAAAATGCATATCAAAATTGCTGTATTTGTCTCAGCAATGCTTTTCGTAACGGTTGTTTTTTTAACGGTTTCTTCATATTTGACATTAAAGCCCATGATGACGGAGGAAGCAAAACGTACGACAGAGAATGTCACCAATTCACTCGGTCAGAACATTGAGCTTCAGCTGAAAAATGATGAGACTGTATTATTGAGATTAGCAGGCGGTGAATTGTCCCGGACGTTTTTAACAGATGGGAAGAAAGAAACCGCACAGCTCTTTAATGATGAGTTAAAGCAGATCGGACAGAATGACAAATATGTCGCGCTTGCATACGTCGGAACCGCGAACAAACAAATGTTTACATATCCAAAGGCTGATTTTGCCAAAGACTACGATCCGACAAATAGAACGTGGTATAAGATGGCGGTCGAAAAACCGGATAAGGTGGTCTGGACTGAGCCTTATAAAGATGTTGTGACGGGAGACATGATCGTGACAGCGGCAAAAGCCATACAAAACAATGGAACCGTCATCGGAGTGGCGAGCTTAGACCTGAAGCTGTCCTCCATTCAGAGCATGGTCAATGATCAAAAGGTTCCATATAAGGGGTTTGCATTTTTAACGGATGAAAACGGTTCTCTTCTGGCGCATCCGTCAAAACAGGGGAAAAACATTTCGGAAGATCAAACGTTAAAAGAAATCAGCTCAGACAAAGAAGGCGTCAAAGAGCGCGAGGGCAACATGGTTGTCTATCAAACGATAAAAGAAACAGGGTGGAAAGTCGGAACGCAGTTTGAAAAAGATCAGCTGATGGGAGTAGCTGACAAAATGAATACTGTGAGCATTTTCATGTCACTGATCGCCCTTGTGATTACGATCGGACTCAGCTATTTCCTCGCGAAATCGATAACCGGTCCGATTCAGCAGCTGATCGCCAAAACAAATTCGGTCTCAGCGGGAGATTTAACCGTCCGCGCCCAGACAAAATCAAAAGATGAAGTAGGCGTGTTAACAAAAGACTTTAACCAAATGGTTGAAAATATGAAAGAGATGGTCGAACAGGTCAAGACCTCTTCAGAAAAAGTGTCCGACACGTCTGACCAATTAACCGTCATCTCACAGGAAACAAATGAAACGAGCGGACAAATCGCAAAAGCGATAGAGGAAGTTGCCGCCGGAGCGACAGAACAAGCGTCAGAGGTTGAGACAATCAATGAAAGATCAGAAAATCTCTCAGTTAAAATAAAAGGAATCGCGGATCGCGCGGGCAGCATAAAACAACTCTCAAAATCTTCAGAGGATGCCAGCTACAAAGGACTGGATGCGCTCGGCCAGCTGCTTATGAAGTCAAATGAAGCCAATTCAGAAACGAAAAAAGTAGAGGCAATGCTGACTGATCTGGAAAAACAAACGAAAAACATAGAAGAAGTCGTGACGGCAATATCAGCGATTTCAGACCAGACGAATCTCTTGGCGCTGAATGCGAGTATTGAGGCCGCAAGAGCGGGAGAAAGCGGCCGGGGCTTTGCCGTCGTCGCTGAAGAAGTCCGCAAGCTTGCTGAACAATCAGCTCTTTCTTCCGGCCATATCAGTGAGACGGTCCGACTGATTCAATCAGAGACAAAAGATGCGTCACACGCAATGATCGAGGCAAGCAGAATGAATGATGAACAAAACAGCGCCATTCATGAAACGGGTGAAGTGCTCAATCTGATTACGACAGAAATGCAGTCTCTCGTTCAAGGCATAGATCATATTTACAATGACATTCAAAAAATGAGTGAAGAACAAGCGGCGATACAAGAAGCGATTCAAAGCATTTCCGCTATTTCTCAAGAATCTGCGGCAGCGGCGGAAGAAGTGAATGCTTCAACTGATGAACAGCTCGTTACGCTTGAAAAAGTGAAGCAATCAACTGACATGTTAAAGAGCGCGAGTGAAGATCTGATCAGCGCCATTTCTAAATTCACCTTGTAGCGCGGACTCTTTTTCACTCTAGTCTGTAATATGGTAATCTAGACATGAAAGAGTGATATATGAATCGCATCAGGGGAGGAAAGCGCAGTGAACAAAACGGTCGGATTTATCGGTTTAGGCGTCATGGGAAACAGTATGGCAGCGCACATTTTAGAAGCGGGTTATCCTGTTTTAGTCTACACGCGGACGAAACAAAAAGCGGAGGAGATCCTGAATAAGGGAGCGGTCTGGCAGGAGACAGTCAAAGACCTTTCAGAGAAAGCAGACATCATTATTACTATGGTCGGCTATCCGAGCGATGTCGAGGAAATCTATCTCGGCGAAAACGGTATTCTCCGGCATGCGAAAGAAGGGGCGTTTGTCATTGACATGACGACATCAAAACCGTCTTTGGCGAAAAAGATAGCGGAGAAGGCCAAAGAGAAGTCAATTCACGCCTTGGACGCACCCGTTTCCGGCGGTGACATCGGCGCCCGGAACGGAACGCTTGCCATTATGGCCGGCGGAGAAAAAGAAGCATTTGAAGCATGTCTGCCGCTTTTCTCCGTTATGGGGGAGAACATTCAGTATCAAGGGCCGGCAGGGAGCGGCCAGCATACGAAAATGTGCAATCAGATCGCGATTGCAGCAGGAATGGTCGGAGTGGCTGAAGCGATGGCTTACGCTGAAAAATCCGGTCTGAACCCGGAACAAGTGCTGAAAAGCATTACAACCGGAGCGGCCGGAAGCTGGTCTTTGTCCAATCTCGCTCCCCGCATGCTGAAAGGCGATTTTGCACCCGGATTTTACGTGAAACACTTTATAAAAGACATGGGAATCGCTCTTGAAGAAGCGGAGCTCATGGGAGAAGAGATGCCCGGATTGGCGCTTGCCAAATCATTATACGACAAGCTTTCCGCGCAAGGTGAAGAAAATAGCGGGACTCAAAGCATTTATAAGCTTTGGGTGAAATAAAAAAAGATTGCCCGAATGCGATATTTTATGGATGCCGAGGAAGCGAAGGCTTACGATGGTGTTTTGTAAACAACGATCTGCAAACCTTGTATTCTTAGAGCCTTTAATGAAGACAGGAACTTGGCAGGGGAATGTATTAACGTGTATCCATTTATAATGTTCTACTGTGAATAGTTTGGAAAATCCCCCTCGTTTGTTTGATGCAGACTGTCTATTATAAATCAAAAGGGGGATTTCCGAATAATTATAAGGATTAATACAACTTTCCAACAGTAGGATGTATCATGTTTGATTCAAACTATGAATTCGAGTAACCCAAATGTACATAGCGATAAATCGAGTTTGTGTTCCCACAATTAAAACCTAATAATTTGCATCCGAAATTGAAACTCTACAGATTAGCCTTCTAGCAAAACTGAAAAATAAAAAAGGATGTATCGTAATAAATCCAAGAGATAAATCCAAGAGATTTACGAAAACATCCTCGATTCAGAGATTTCATCATTACACTGTTTTTTGAGAATTCCAGATGAAATCAACGTTAAACCCATTTGTTAATAATATGAATTTTAATGTTGTACAGTAATATAGTGTTTCAGTACTCCTCTATGGGTTTGATTTCCCCAAGTCGTTGCCACCATTACATCATACTTGCCTGCTGGAATATTTTTTGTTGAAAAGCTTACTTTAAAACTGCGAATATTACGGCCATTAACAATTGTATATTTGACTGAATCTCCTTTTTTATTTAAAAGATCAACTACAACACCCTCGTTTAGCTCATGATTAGACATAGTACCTGTTACGACAATAGAAGTAGCGTGTTTTGAGTAAGTATTAGCATCTGTTTGGAATTTAATTGCTCCTTTTGAAGTCATGGCAAACGCTTCTGAACTGTTTGAGAAAATCCCGAATGTCAAAAGAGCAGCTGCGAATAGTGTCATTACAATTTTTTTCAATTGAAACTTCCTTTCTCCATTTATTTAGAAACCCATTTACCTATACTAATAAATTTTGGAAAAGTATTCAACGGAAAAATAGGTAAATTCTACTTTTTATTATAAAAAAGTATTACTAAAGAAGTGAAAGGCTGAGCAAAATCAATATAATCATCACGTTTGAGATTTTACAAAAAAGCTCCCGACACCTCTCTGCCGGGAGCTTCAAAAGTTTATAAATTTATAAAGTGCAGGAAAAAGATTGCCCGTCGGGGCAATCTTTTTTTATTTATTTTCCGATGAATTGCTGTGTCCAGATGTTACCTGATTCTACATAACCGACACCGATTTGAGTGAACTCGGGGTTCAGGATGTTCTTTCTGTGGCCTTCACTGTTCATCCAAGCTTTGACGACGGCTTCCGGAGTCGGCTGCCCTTTGGCGATATTTTCACCGGCAGTTTTATAAGTGATGCCGAAAGATTTCATCATATCAAAAGGTGAGCCGTAAGTAGGGCTTTGGTGATCGAAATAGTTTTTGTCTTTCATATCCTGTGATTTTGCGTGAGCTGATTTGCTTAGTTTTTCATCAATCTGTAAAGGTTTTAAGCCTTGCTTTTGTCTCTCTGCATTTGTCAATTCAACGACTTTCTTTTCGTACGCACTGACAGATGAAGGAGTTTTCTCGCTGCTGTTGTTTGTGTTATCTGTCTGCTTTGCATTGTCAGCAGTCTGGTTTTGACCGGCTTTCGGTTTTTCAGCAGCTGCCGGAGCCGTTTTTACCGGTGTTTCTTTTTGAACGTCTTTAACTGTCATATCAGAATGCTTTGCGTGTTTTTGCAGAAGCTGTGTCAGTTCTTTCTCATTTTTAACGTTCAGCTTTTTTACGCTTGTTTTCATATGTAGTTTTTCAACAGCCTCTTGAAGAGTCAGATGCTGTACCGTGTTTCCTTTTTTCACAGTAACGACGTGCTGGCATGACAGCTCTTTGGCAGATGCCTGCTGGATGCCTCCGAATGTAATCAAACTGACTGCCGCTGCGGCAGATAAGATAAATGCTTTCTTCATAAGTTCATAGCCTCCCAGAGAAGTTTTTTTCTACATGAAAAATCTTATCACAGCTTTTTTGTCATAATGCAGCCAGCCATTTCCTTTGACAACAAACTTTTGTCATAATTGTAATTGAGCACAGAAAAATGGCTTTATATCAGGATAAACGATCTGTATTTATTTTTTAAAATCCGTTACATCACTTCAAGTTATTTGAAGTGTTAGATATATTTTAAGATAATTTGATCTTGACAGTTTTTTTTACCCGTTTTCGCTGTAACAACTTTTACAAAAATGTTACAATTAAAATCTGTTTATGTAAATATATTGTATGATGTGAGAGGTGTAATAGAAAGTGGCTGAAGTCGCGCGCGACCCAAAGAAAAAAACGAAACGTTACAGAGCGCTGAGAATGAATCTCTATTTTTTGATTGTTTTCCTTCTCTTTACGGCACTGATTTTTAAACTCGGCGTCGTCCAGATTGTCGAAGGTGATAAACACCGTCAGGATGCGGAGAAGGCAAACGCAAAAACCGCCTATTATCCGACACCGAGGGGAAAGATGTATGACAGGCAGAACAGGGTGGCGGTAGATAACCAGGCCGTGCCTGAAATTGTATACGTATCCACCTCAAAAACCTCGGCAAAGGACAAATTGAAAACGGCAAAAAATCTCGCCGCACTGATCCATATTGATACTGAATTTATGAAGGATCGAAATATCATTGATTACTGGCTTGCGGCACATCCGAAGAAGGCAGAAAAGCTTATGAAGGATTCAGAAAACAGCCTGAAATCGCAAGAAGTATACAAACGCCAGATTGAACGAGTCCCTAAGCAGGAGATTGATGCGATCAAAAAAGATAAAAAAGAGCTGCAAATCGCGGCGATTTATACGCGTTTTTCAAGCGGCAACGCCTATCAGCCGCAAGTCGTTAAATCAATGAACCCGAATAAGCTGAACGGCAACGGAAACAGCGGTTCACTGCTTGACGAGCATGAAAATAATAAGCAAAAACCGAAAAGCGACCTGACATATGAAGAAGTTTCCGTCGTATCCGAGCACCTGAAAGAGCTCCCCGGCATTGACGTAATCAATGACTGGACGCGGAAATATCCGTACGACAAAACGCTGTACTCTCTGTTCGGCGGCGTGACGACACCGGAACAGGGATTGTTGGGCGAACGGAAAGATTACTATGTCACAAGAGGCTACTCACTGAATGACCGAGTGGGTAAAAGCTACATTGAATATCAATATGAAGACTATTTAAACGCACATAAAGAAAAAGTAGAGTATGTGGAAAACAGCAAAGGTGAAGTTGTCAGCCAAAAGCCCGTCGATGAAGGCAGCAGAGGCTACGACCTGCAGCTCTCGCTCGATATGGAACTGCAGTCGAAAGTCGAAAAGGTCATTGAAAAAGAGCTGAGAAGAAGCCGCGCCGCAGGCAACTATATGGTTGACAGAGGATTTGCCGTCATGATGGACCCGAACAATGGGGATATTCTCTCAATGGCGGGGAAACGCATCGATCTCGAAACAAATAAAATTCAGGATTTTGCGATCGGAGCATTTACGACCCAATATGAGATGGGCTCTTCTGTTAAAGGAGCGACTGTTCTCGCGGGTTACCAAAGCGGCCTCCCGCATTATAAAACGTTTGTCGATGCACCGCTTAGTTTTAAAGACAAAACGACAAAACAATCGTGGACACAAATGGGACCCATTACTGAGCTGACCGCGCTGCAAAGAAGTTCAAACGTATATATGTTTCATGTAGCCATGCATATCGCGGGTATTACCTACACCCCGGGCGGCACGCTGCCGGCCGGATTAGACGATATTAAAAAAATGCGCAACTACTACGCCCAATTCGGCTTGGGTGTGAAAACCGGGATTGACCTTCCTCAGGAATCAGCGGGAATGCAGTCAAATCCGCAATTGGTCGGGGGATTGCTGCTGGATTTTGCGATCGGACAATTTGATACATATACGCCGCTTCAAATGGCCCAATATATTTCAGCCATCGCAAATGGCGGGTATCGCGTCCAGCCGCGAATTGTCACAAGCATTCATGAACCGGACAGCAAAAATAAGATCGGAAAAGCGATTGAACAGCGCGATATTAAAGTTTTGAACAAAGTAAATAACAGCCCGAGCGATTTTGACCAAGTTCATAAAGGGATGAAATTGGTTACAAGCTCACCTCAAGGAACGGCTTATTCAACGTTCCAAGGTTCCGGCGCTGATGTTTCCGGTAAAACGGGAACGGCACAGACGTTCTATTACGGAACGAACAGAAACTGGTGGGGAAAAGATACGTATAACCTGACCTTTGTCGGCTATTATCCGTCAGAACATCCAAGAGTGGCATTCAGCGTCGTCGTTCCGTCTGTTCGAGATGATAAAGACCATGTCAGCAAGAACATTGCCAAGGGAGCAATTGACGCTTACAAAGAACTTGAAAAGAAATACAATAAAAAATAACAAATGAAAGGGCCGCCGAATATATCGTGCGCCCTTTCTTTCATTCAGGAAAATTGACGTTCACAATAAGAATAGAAGGAGAATGCTCATTTTTTAGCGAATCAATCTAGTGGAAATTCTTTTTATATCAGTCCGTGACCAGCCTGCAGTGCGAGTATATTGCAAAGGAGGGATTCTGTGGAACAGGATACTCAGCATGTAAAACAGCTTCAATCGAAAAACGATCTTCATGCCGTATTGACGTCTAACGGGCGTATTATGTATATTTCTGCAAACTGCAAATCATATTTCAGCTATTCCCAGGAAGAGATGATCGGATCGTTTCTCAAAACGTTCCTGCATGAAGAAGATCAATTTTTGGTTGAAAGTTACTTCTACAATGAGCATCATTTAATGCCTTGCACCTTTCGTCTTATTAAAAAAGATCATACCATCGTATGGCTTGAAGCGGGTGTGGAAATTGTCACACCGCAAATGGAGGGGACAGATCGGGAAATCATCCTTAAAATCAAGGTGCTTAAGGAGAAGACACCCCCGAGGCCTTATATGCATGAAGAAAAGAAGCGAAAGGCAGAACAACAGTCCGCAGAGGCGGCTGGAAACGGCGAATTTGAGCGTCTTGTCGAAATGCTGCCGAATCCTTTATATGTCAGCATCAACGGTACAATCGCGTACGCCAATAACGCGATGCTTGCCATGCTGGGAGCCGATAGCAAAGACGCGGTAATCGGCAGGCAATCTTATGAGTTTATCGAAGAAGAGTATCACGACATTGTGAAAAACCGAATTGTGCGGATGCAAAAAGGGATGGAAGTCGGAATGATTGAACAGACGTGGAGAAGGCTTGACGGCACGCCCGTTCATTTAGAAGTGAAGGCGGCACCGACGACATATAAAAACCAGCGGGCGGAATTGCTGCTGCTGATTGATATTTCTTCACGGAAAAAATTCCAAACGATTTTGCAAAAAAGCAGAGAGCGGTATCAGCTCCTCATTCAGAACTCAATTGATACGATCGCCGTGATTCACAATGACAAATGGGTATTCATGAATGAGTCGGGTATTTCTCTGTTTGAGGCCGAAACCTATGAAGATTTAATCGGGAAAAACGTCTATGATCAGCTTCATCCCTGCGATCATGATGGCGTGAAACAGCGGATCCGAAATATTATCGACCGAAAGACCGAGTCAGAAATCATTAAGCAATCATGGTTTACCTTTAAAAACCGGCTGATCTACACGGAAATGGTCTGCATTCCGACGACGTTTTTCGGAGAAATGGCCGTGCAGGTCATTCTGCGTGACATTTCTGAGCGGAAGCAGACGGAGGAATTAATGCTGAAGTCGGAAAAGCTGTCTATCGCAGGTCAGCTGGCGGCGGGAATCGCTCACGAAATCCGTAATCCGCTGACGGCGATCAAAGGATTTTTACAGCTCATGAAGCCGACGATGGAGGAAAACGAACATTATTTTGAAATTGTGTTTTCTGAACTGAGCAGAATCGAATTAATTTTAAGTGAGCTTTTAATGCTTGCCAAACCTCAGCACAATGCCGTGAAAGAGCGTGTCAACTTAAAGAAAATTATAAGTGAAGTAACCGCTCTGTTAGAGACGCAGGCAAATCTTAAAGGAATATTTATCAAAACAGATTACGAACGGGACAGCATGTTTATTAACGGTGATCAAAATCAGCTGAAGCAGGTGTTTATCAATCTGATTAAAAATGCCGTTGAGTCGATGCCGGATGGGGGAACAGTCCATATTCTCATGACAGAAGATGAGTATTCCGTTAATGTGACGGTGAAAGACGAGGGTGACGGGATACCGGAAAACGTGCTGAAACGGATAGGCGAACCGTTTCTGACAACGAAAGAAAAAGGAACCGGCCTGGGGCTGATGGTCACATTCAATCTCATTAAAAACCATCAGGGAGCCATTCAAGTAGACAGCAAACCGGATAAAGGCACGGCTTTTCACATTACATTCCCGAAACAATAAAAAACAACGGCGTTATGCCGTTGTTTAAATAGTCTGCATGGATTCTCTCGTTTTTAAAATAAATGCTTCCAGCCGGTCCAAGCCTTCTCTCAATGTATCCAGTGAATATGCGAATGACAGCCTCACATACCCTTCACCCAATTTTGAAAACGAGCTGCCGGGCACAAGAGCCACACCTGCATCCTCTAAAAGAGCCATACTAAAATCAAACGATGACATTCCGAATGACTTAATGGAAGGGAAGATATAAAATGCGCCTGACGGCTTTACAACGTCAAGCCCCATTGAAACAAGACGGTCATATACATAGTCAAGCCGCTTTTTATACTGTTCTCTCATAATAAGCGCATCATCAACGCCGTTTGTCACAGCTTCAAGCGCCGCTTTCTGGGAGATAGAGGACGCGCATGTCACACTGTATTGGTGAACTTTTAAGATGTGCTTGGCAATTTCTTTCGGTGCGAAAATGAAACCGATTCTCCAGCCCGTCATGCTGTGTGATTTTGACAGGCCGTTGATTACGATTGTCTGGTCCCTCAAAAAAGACGCGATCGAATAATGCGGTCTGTCATAGGTTAATTCGCTGTAAATCTCATCAGACAGCACAAAAACATTTCTGCCCTTCAGTACGGCTGCAATGTTTTTCAGCTCTTCCTCTGACAAGGTCACTCCGGTCGGATTTGACGGATAAGGAAGAATGACGCATTTTGTTTTCGGCGTCAGTGCTTCTTCTATGAGCCGCGCCGTCAGCTTAAATCCGTGTGTCGTCGTATCAACATGGACGGGAACGGCGCCCGACATGCGGATGATCGGTTCATAGCCGGGATAAATCGGTCCGGGGAGAATGACTTCATCGCCTGGAGATAAAATCGTCCGCAAAGACGCGTCAATCGCCTGGCTTGCTCCGGTCGTAACGATGATTTCAGTTTCGGCTTCATAATTTAAATCAGCTTTTTTCTTCATATAAAGCTGTACGGCCTGTCTCAGCTCAAGGCCGCCCGCATTCGGAGTATATGCCGTTGCGTTCTCGTCGATTGCTTTTTTTGCGGCCGCTTTGACATGGTGCGGCGTGAAAAAGTCCGGCTGACCGATCGTAAGCGAAATGACATTGTCGTGCTGGGCTACAAGATTTGAGAATTTGCGAATTCCTGAAATTTCAATTTCTTTTACATTCGGATTAAGCAAATGTTCCATAATTCATCACCTTATACTATATATTGAGTTTATCCTATTTTACCACTAGCTGAGCATTTGTCATCTATTTAATTGAACTATCCCGAGTATATGTCCGATATGTGAAAACATACCTTCTTTCAGAAAAAAATAAGACAACCAGCTGAAATGATTGTCTTCATTGTATCATGATCTATCTATTGTGATATGTGGCGAAGGTCATTAATACCCGTATTCAAAGCTGATGTCTTCCCGCCATACGATGTATGGAGCCGGCTTATCGGGACGCTCTTTCGCCTCTTTTTTCATTTGCAGGTAAGCCGTTTTGCTGATATCTTCTAACACCGTCATTTGATCTTGGTCGAATATGACTACTGTACCCATTTATTACACCCTTCTTCCTGAAAAATCCTTGACTATTTTACCACTCGATGTCAAAAAGTCAATGGGCTATCAGAAAAAAGAATCTTTTTATAAAGAGTTAATGTTCAGTTGTCCGGAATACATTCACTTTTTCCGTTTACAGCCGATATATACAATACAATACTGAATGCGGATAGCGAGGGATTGAATTGTCTTTACAACAATACGATATTTTATTGGATTCAGGCACAAATGAATTAGAAATCGTCAAATTTGAAGTAGGTGTCAATACATTTGGCATAAACGTGATGAAAGTCCGGGAAATTATTCAGCCGGTAGATGTCACATCTGTGCCTCAGTCTCACAAAGACGTAGAAGGGATGATTAAGCTGAGAGGCGAAATTCTTCCCGTCATCAGCCTGTATACCTTTTTCGGCGTTGAAGCCGAAGGAGCAAAAGACGATAAATATATCGTGACGGAATTCAACAAACGGAAAATCGTCTTTCATGTCGGTTCCGTTTCACAAATCCACAGGGTGTCCTGGGAAGCGATTGAGAAGCCGACTTCGCTGAATCAGGGCATGGAGCGGCACTTAACGGGTATCATTAAACTGGAAGACACGATGATCTTTTTACCTGATTACGAAAAGATCATTTACGATATTGAATCGGCATCCGGAGTTGAGACTTATCATGTCCATCAGGAAGGGTTTGATGAAAGACGGTCGGGCAAAAAACTGATCATCGTTGAAGATTCGCCGCTTCTGATGCGCCTCTTGACTGATGAGCTGACTGAAGCGGGGTACAGTGAAATCGTTACGTTTGAAAATGGTAAAGAAGCGTATGATTACATCATAAAACTGACGGATAACGGAGAAAACCTGTCTGACCATATCGACATGATCATCAGTGACATTGAGATGCCGAAAATGGACGGGCATCGTTTGACGAAACTGCTTAAGGATAACCCGCAAAGCTCTGACGTGCCGATTATGATCTTCTCGTCTCTGATTACGGACGACCTGCGCCACCGGGGCGAAGTCGTCGGAGCAGATGAACAGATCAGCAAGCCTGAAATCAGCGAGTTAATTAAAAAAGTGGATACGTACGTTATTGAATAGAAAAAAGCCGGTGCGTCATGCATCGGCTTTTTTGAATTAAAAATAACTCTCACCAAGTTTTTTAAACACGGGTTTATGATAAGCGGGCTGCTGTCTGTTGGCGGCAAGGGGTTTTTCCTTTAAGCCCACATATTTTTGCAATAAGTTTTTCGCTTTTGTCAAAGACATTTGTGCTTTAGGATTGCGGTACGATTGATTTAACGTACCTAAATGCGGAAGATGCTGGAAGTCTTCTTTTGTTGGAGGCATGTGAAAATAGTAGTCTCCGATAGAGATAAGTACGTCTGACTGCTGTTGGCTAAACCTGGGATTATTTGAAAAGTGAAGCCCTATTTTTTTCCCTTTGCCTTCTTTCACAAGCTTTTGTAATGCCCGTTTTTTCAGCAGATAAAGGTATTTAGGGTTGGGGGCGGTTTTTGCATGGCGGTTCACAGTATAAACAGCTTTTGAAAGATTCTCGATGGTTGGCTGCAGCTCTTTCGAATAAGCGTGGTCGTCCATTATTTCTCTCCTTTGCATTGATCAAGTTCATATATAGATTATACTTTTTTAGCATTGAAATGCAAATATTGATTATAAAAATACGCCTTTTTCTGATGAAAAGGGCGCATTTTTTTCCTTTATTAGACAGGATTCGCGTGTTTTTCAGAATCAGCTTTTAATGATCGCTGCACATCGACTTCTGCTGCCTCGGCGCTGTATTTCGGAAGGGCGATAAAATAGAACACAAATACCGCCAAAATCACGACTCCCATGCCGTAATAAAGGTAATCAATATTGGAAACGAATTTCGGAAATAACAGGGCGACCAGTCCGAGTGTAATGGATTGGGCAAACATCATAAAAGGATCCTGCCAGCCGCTGACCCGGCCCATTATTTTCGGATGAACGATTTTCGGCATCCAGCCGCCGATGGCGATATTGACAGGTCCGATGCACATGCCGAGAACGAAAGCGGCCGTATAATAAATCCACAGCTTATCCGTATAACCGAGGACAAAAATGAGCAGCCCGGCTGCCAAAATAGGAATCGACATCAAATGATGCGGTTTGACTTTTTTGGCGATCATTGTTCCGATCACACTTCCGGCAAGCAGGCCGAAGCCGAGCGCGACGGTGAAGATTGAAGTGTGTGATTCATAATGATCAGGCGCAAGTCCGTATTTCATCGTAAACATCGGCAGTACGGCAAAGCCGCCGTTGACAAATCCAAAGATAAAAAAGCCGAAAATAAGGGAAGCAAGCAATTTGTTTTTAACAATATATACGATCCCTTCTTTAAAATCAGCGGCCGAATCTTTCAGAAACGAATCCCCCCATTTAAAAGGGCCGTTCGGCTGACGGGCTTCTTTCGGAATGCGGCAGGCGCGGATCAGAAAGCCTGACACAATAAAGCTGACAAAATCAAGGATAATGGCTCCGTGAACACCGATCGTTTTATACATAAACGCCCCCATACCGACGCCGAATACCATAAAGATGCTGAACAGGATCTGGTTAAGCCCCGCAGCTTTCGCATAATGCTCCTTAGGCAGAATAGCTTGTACAAGGCTGGCTTCCGCCGGGAAAAAGAACTTGGTCACGGCGCTTCTGATGAACAAAATACAGAAGACGAAAGGAATATTCCCGCTGTATAATGCCGCAAACAATACGACCGTCAGTCCCGCCCTGATCCAGTCACAATTTTCTGCGACCTTTTTCCTGTCAAGCCGGTCAGCTGCGACACCGACAATAAGAAATACGAAAACCGTCGGCAGTGAATACATCAGCTCAGCCAAAGTCGTGTATGCCGGCTGGTTGGCAAAGCGGTCCAGCAAGTAAAAAGCGAAAGCCATATTACCTACAGTCGTTCCCATTTGAGAAGCGAGTGCTGCGAAAAATAAACGGACAAAATTTCTATTTTTAAATATATCCATAAACACGCTCCTTACCCTAATGGTCCCACTGTAATATATTATCATCAGCCCGTTCTATAAACAAATAAGATCTTTCTATCTTATAATCGTCACCTTTGTTCCATTAGGAACGGTAGCGGCAAGTTCAGTGACGTCCTGATTATGCATCCGGATGCATCCTTTTGATACCGCTTTGCCGATGGAGGAGGGGTCATTTGTCCCGTGAATGCCGTAATGAAGCTTAGAGAGGCTGAGCCAATAAGCGCCGAACGGGCCGCCGGGCTTAGGCTGGCGATTCACGATATAAAATTCCCCGGTCGGTGTGGTCGTCAATATTTTTCCGACTGCGATCGGATACGTACGGATGAGTCTGCCAAGGCGGTATAATTGCAGTTTCTTCGCTCCGATATACACGACAATGGAATAGGGAATGGTGGATGGGTCGGGAAGATTCGGTATGATAATATGCTGTCCCGCGTAAATAACCGATTGGATTGAGGGATTTGCCTGAAGGAGAGCAGCAGTGCTTATTCTGAAGTCCTGCGCAATGCTTGAGATGGTTTCTCCTTGTTTCACTTGATAGGTCAGCAGTTTCATCACCCTCCTTTTTGCTCTTTTCCATATACATATTAAGGAGGGGGTGTTTGTGCATCGGGACAAAAGTCTTATTTTTGTGAGGCTTTCAAAGTAAACAGCGTAATTTCCGGTCTCGCTAAAAATCGATACGGCAGTCTTGTCGTACCAAGCCCGCGATTCACATAAACGACTGTGTCATGCAGCGTATACATGCCGTCGGTATACGTTTTTCCGTAAGGAGGTGTAATGAGAGGGCCGAAAAACGGAAGCTGCACCTGGCCGCCGTGAGTATGTCCCGACAGTTGGAGGTTCACAGGATACCGGCCGATCTTAAGAGCGGCATCCGGCTCATGAACGAGTAATATGGAAAACGTATCGGAGGAAAGACGGGAAAGGGTGCCTTCATAATCAGGTTTTCCGAGCATTAAATCATCCAAAGACGCGAGTTCAATCCGGCTTCCGTCTGTCAGCTGCACCTGACGATAGCCGTTTCGAATTACTTGAAAATCAGCAGCTTCCATCAGAGCCTTGTACGTGTTTGTGCCATAGCCGCCGTGGTCATGGTTTCCATATACACAAAATTTTCCGAAAGGAGCTTCAAGTCTTTGCAGTACGGCGAGCGCATGCTGATGATCATTATATAAATGCGGCTTATCAATTAAATCTCCCGTAAAGATAAGCAGATCGGGTTTCAGCTGATTAATCTTTTCCGCTGTTTTATTCAAGTCTTCTGTTGTAAACACGTCACTGAGATGCGTATCGCTGAATTGAACAATTTTAAAATTGTCAAAGCCGCGGGGAATCAGGCGGCTGGTGATGGTATGCCGGGTGATTTCGATCATACGCGGTTCAATATACCGGGCATAGCCGTAGCCTCCGCAAGCTGTCGCGAGAGCCGCACCCAAAATGCCGATTCCTCTTTTTAAAAATGTTCTTCTGGTCATTTTCTTCATATGTAAAACCAACCTTTGTCAGAGTTTTTCTATTATATCATCAGCTTGGCTGAAAAATCCCTTCTCAGCATGTAATGACGGGGAAGGACATCTATGGTAGAATTATGAATGATTATTCATTCAATAAAAGGGGTGGGTTTGTTATGGATAAGAAAGCAGTAATCATTACAGGCGGATCAAGCGGCATGGGAAAAGCAATGGCGAAAAAACAGGCTGAACTGGGATGGCACGTCATGGTGACAGGGAGGAACCAGGAAGCACTTGAGGAAACAAAAAAAGAAATTGAGACCTTTGAGGGACAGGTCGCCTGTTTTCAAATGGATGTCCGTTCTGAATCCGGTGCTTCAGACATGATTACAGAAGCAGTAAATGTCTTTGGCCGGCTTGATGCGCTGATTAACAATGCGGCCGGTAATTTTATTTGCCCGGCAGAAAAGCTGACGCCCAACGGATGGAAAGCTGTTATTGAGATTGTTTTAAACGGCACTTTTTTTTGCAGCCAAGCCGCGGCAAGGCATTGGATCGAGAAGGAGCAGAAGGGCGTCATATTGAATATGGCCGCCACATACGCATGGGGAGCGGGAGCAGGGGTCGTTCATTCCGCTGCAGCCAAAGCGGGGGTATTGTCACTGACAAGAACGCTGGCCGTTGAATGGGGGAGCAAATATGGCATCCGCACAAACGCGATAGCCCCAGGCCCGATTGAACGAACAGGCGGTGCGGAAAAGCTGTTTGAATCGGAAAAAGCGATGTCCCGCACTATGAACAGTGTGCCGCTTGGCCGGCTGGGCACACCGGAAGAAATCGCCGCTTTGGCAGCGTTTTTGCTATCCGATGAAGCGGCCTACATAAACGGGGATTGTATCACAATGGACGGCGGGCAGTGGCTGAATCCTTATCCGTTTTAATTTTGATATATTGATTATTTTGCAAAACAAGCGAACGTCAAAGCCGGCCGTTCGCTTGTTTTATTTTCTATTCAAAATTATGATATAATTTTGAAAGATTAAGGGGCGATTAATTGAAGAAATTATTAAAATGGTTCGCTGTACTATTTTTAAGCAGTTTAGTTAATATCTTTAATATTTGGCACTTTATTATTTGCGCTTTTACTCCAGAGTATTATCAAAATACCAATCTTACATCTGATGAAATAATCAGATTTGAAAAGCTATATCACATAGATTTTCCTGATGAAACGAAATTTATTAAAGCCAGGGAGTATTTGAGTGGGCTCGGAGGCGATACATCGGCTGTATTATATGTGTCTCTGCCGACCGAGCTGGCGGAAACAATTTTATCTGATTATACGTATATGCCAATAAATGATACTGATAATGCCGGTTCAATGTATGGAGTTGACGTTTCCAAGAGTGTTGGCGGGTTCACAACTCTTACATTTGGCACGTTAGATAAAAAAGGAACTTTCTTTCAGTTGAAACATGATGATGATTGGGTGTTTAACAGTACCGATTGGAGTCATTACTTTTGGACAGCTGCCGGTTATAATGCTCTTATATTTATACTTGTATTTGTGATTGTGAAACAAATGAATAACATCCTTATCTAAAGAGTGATTTTAAAAATTTTCCCCTTTTATTTTAAGCTGCTCCCATACTGCCTCTTTTTTCCCCTATGAATGTCTAAACCTTTGTGGTGCAGATATAATTGTGTATAATCAGACAAAGATAGAGAAGCAGGTGATAACATGTTGGACCCACTTGATATACTGACGAATATTGATGATGTCATTCCGTATTACCAAGCGATTTTTAACGCGGAGGAACAAAGAGTTGTGGGCTATGAGGTGCTCGGCCGTATTTTGGCAGATGCGGAGATTGAGAGCCTCGGGCCGTTTTTCTTAGATTCCGGCATTCCGGAAGAATATAAGCTTGAGGTCGATGACAGAGTCATCAGGCAGGCGCTGGAGCGGTTTAAAGAAGCGGATCGTGACCTGTTGATTTTTATCAACCAGGATGCAAATGTATTGATGCTTGACCATGGCGAAAGCTTTCTTGAGCTTTTGAAAGAATACGAAGAGCAGGGCATTGAACTGAACCGTATTGTGCTTGAGATCACCGAGCACAATTTCGAAGGCGACATTGAACAGCTGTACCATATGCTTGCCTACTATCGTACATACGGCATTAAAATCGCAGTGGACAATATAGGTAAGGAGAGCAGCAACCTGGACAGAATCGCGCTCCTTTCACCGGATCTTCTGAAAATAGATTTGCAGGCGCTGAAAGTATCTCAGCCGTCACCATCGTATGAGCATGTGCTGTACAGCATTTCATTGCTGGCGAGGAAAATCGGGGCCGCGCTGCTGTATGAAGATATAGAAGCTGATTTTCAGCTGCAGTACGCCTGGAGAAACGGAGGCCGATTCTTTCAAGGCTATTACCTGCAGGCGCCAAGCGGTCATTTTATAGACCGGAGCCTGTTAAAAGAACGCTTGAAAACGGAGTTTCAGCAATTTATCACGAGAGAGAAGAAGAAGCTGGAAACGGTATATGAACACTCTGAGAATTTTTATAAGCGGGTCAATCAGGCTGTTTCCGAGCTGAAGAAAACCCACCAGGCGGACGATGAGTTTATTAAAAAACTGGCGGAAAATCTGACGGACTGCTGTTTCAGAATTTATATGTGTGATGAAGAAGGCTATCAGCTGACGGGAAATGTGTTCAAGCAATCCGGTGAATGGTTTTATCAGCCTGAATACATGGAGAAAAACTGGAGCTGGCGCCCGTACTTTTTAGAAAACATCATGAAGATGCGGAATTCAAGAAAAGGCTTTTTCAGTGACCTGTACAGTGACATTGAAACGGGAGAGATGATCAGAACCTTTTCATATCCGATGGATGACAATATGTATTTATTTATCGATCTGCCTTACTCTTATTTATATGAACAGGACGGATTACTTTAAAGCGGCTGCTGTATGCCGCTTTTTTTGCTGTCATCTGAAAAAAGTTTTAAAAAACGATTGACAATGATACTGATAATCATTATCATTTGGTTATAGAGAGAAGTTACTCTCTGTTCCCCAACCCCTCTATCAGATCAAGATCCGAAAAAACTTGGCGCTACCCCCGCCAAGTTTTTTTATGTCGTCTGCGCATAAAAAGGCCTCTTCTCACATATATCTGACAATGGCGGCTCAAAAAGCGAAAAATCATTTATAAAAGGTGTATGACATTCTGAAAAAAGCTTCAAACTATTCGAAAACACGGTTTTCCCGTTTATTTCTTTTTGAAAATCCAGCGGGAAAATGCCATCCCGGTCTACTTTATGGTATGATGCTCTGTAGAACTTGTATTATAATAAATACTTGTTGATTTGAAGTTGTTTTTTGAAAGGAGTCTTTTTTTAGAATGTCACAATTAATGGGTATCATCACAAGGCTGCAAAGCCTGCAAGAAACGGCGGAAGCGGCAAGCGAGCCGATGCAGCGTTATTTTGAAGTTAACGGCGAAAAAATTTGCAGTGTTAAATATTTCGAAAAAAATCAAACGTTTGAACTGACGGTTTTCCAAAAAGGTGAAAAACCTAACACATATCCGTTTGATAACATTGACATGATTTCTATTGAAATTTTTGAGCTCCTTCAGTAATTGGATTTAATTTTTCAGGCTGACCAAGCTTCCCGTCTTCCGCAAGCGGAGCTTTATTAAATCATGCAAAGGAACGTGCTTGTTCGAATTTGGTTGTAGATTCTGGAAAGAGGAGTGTCCGTACATGGCTGATTCTTTTCTGTTTTATAATCTTTCTGAAGCACAAATGACCTTTCAAGACGTGATGGAGCGGCTGAAACGCTTTGTCAATCAAGACCCCCGTTCAGCATACGTGCTGTCTGTAGGGACCGATTCACAAGTTTACCGCGAGTTCACAAAGTTTATTACGGCTATACACTTGCACCGCACAGGCAAGGGAGCTTGGGGCTGTTTGAAAAATCACGATCTTGCAAGACCGATACATAGCCTTCGCGAAAAAATTTCGCTGGAAACCGCATTCAGCCAGGAGATGGCTGCGCATATTCTCGACGGGCGCTTTATGGAACTTACAGATTTGCTCCTGCCTTTCGCGGATGAAGGGGCGGATCTTACATTTGAAGTGCATCTGGATATCGGCCGAAAAGGACTTACAAAAGAGTTGATACAAGAAATGACCGGACGCATTACCTCGATGGGCATTGAAGCGAAAATCAAGCCCGATTCCTGCACAGCATTCAGTTATGCCAATCGTTACACAAAATAATATTTCATACAGAATCCGCAAAATGTCGAATTATGCGGTTGACGATTTTTTTCTGTTTACTTATTCTAGCGGTAGAGCTGAAAGTAAATTACACTTTGCTTTCAGAGGTATTCAGTAAAAAATAGGGGGCCTGATTACGTATGAGTCTTATCGGTGAACGATTTACGGAAGAAGAACAAAAACTTCTGCTGAATATCCTGATCAATCATGAATATGCCATTGAGCTTTTGACCAGCGAAATCAACGATATAGAAGCAGGGTCAAAAAGCGTTGATGGAACCACTTATAAAAAACTCGTCACGCTTTATGACCGTTTTCGGAACGAAAATTAATCAGCGGCCTATAAATTGATACTCGATTGCAAAGAGTATCTTTTTTATTGACGGAAACTTTTCAACAAAAAATGATAATGTTTATATTATTGCGATATAGGGAATACATGTTTTGATGAAAAATGTAAAGGGGTCGAAGTGACATGATTAGCTTACAATCAGATCAGCTTCTTGATGCAACAGTCGGACAATTTATGATTGAGGCGGATAAAGTGGCGCACGTACAAGTCGGAAACAACCTTGAGCATGCTCTTTTAGTGCTCACAAAAACCGGCTATACCGCCATTCCCGTCCTGGACGCTTCGTACCGTCTGCACGGTTTGATCGGGACAAATATGATTATGAACAGCATTTTCGGACTTGAACGGATTGAGTTTGAGAAGCTGGATCAAATTACGGTTGAGGAAGTCATGCTGAAAGACATTCCCCGTCTCCACATCAATGATCCGATTATCAAAGGGTTCAGCATGGTCATTAATAACGGCTTTGTCTGCGTTGAAAATGATGAAGGCGTCTTTGAAGGCATTTTCACGAGAAGAGTCGTGTTAAAGCAGTTAAGCAGCCATATCAGATCATTGAATAAGTAGGCTCGCACGATCAGCCTATTTGTTCTTCGCATGCCAGAAAAAGAAAACGCATACATATGAGTGATGCTTGCCTCGGCAGCCTTTATTTTATTAGAATGGTAGATAAGAAATACGAAAAGGCATTGAAAAGGAGGACGACATGCAGCTTCAAGAGCTTCATATGCTCGTAGTTTTAGCTGAGGAATTAAACATGAGGAAGGCTGCCGAACGGTTATTCGTGTCACAGCCGGCTCTGTCCCAGCGATTGCAGACCATTGAAAAAGCCTGGGGAACAAAGATCTTTCTAAGATCTCAAAAAGGACTTACGGTAACGCCGGCAGGAGAAAAAATCATACAATTTGCAAATGATGTCACGGATCGGCAAGAGAGAATAAGAGAAAATATTGATGAACTTGAAGGAGAAATTCACGGCACATTGAAGCTTGCCGTCGCCTCCATTATCGGGCAGCACTGGCTTCCGAAAGTGTTAAAAACATATGTGGAGCGATATCCGAACGCAAAAGTTTCTCTCATTACAGGGTGGAGCAGTGAAATGCTGAAAAGTCTGTATGAAGATCAGGTACATATCGGCATTATCCGGGGAAATCCGGAATGGAAAGGCCGAAAAGATTATTTAATGACCGATCATTTATATTTGGTCGATACGGAAATTTCCTGTATTGATGATATTGCCCATACCGATCGGCCGTTTATCCAGTTCAAAAGTGACAGTACATATTTTCAGGAAATTCAGCATTGGTGGCATCAAAAATTCAAAACCTCGCCGAAACAGACGATCCTCGTCGATCAGATTGAAACGTGCAAGCAGATGGCGCTGCACGGGATCGGTTATGCCATTCTGCCGTCAGTCACCTTAGAAGAGGAAGACAAAGTAAATAAAATGCCCCTGCTTGATGCTAAGGATCATCCGATCGGCCGTGATACATGGCTGCTCGGTTATGAGCCGGCATTTGAATTAAAACAGGTGCAGGCTTTTGTTTCGGTCGTCAAAGATATGCTGAAACAGGAACGCCCTTTTTAAAAAGAGACAGTAATCATGCTGTCTTTTTTTTATTTTTCATTGACAATGAAAATCATTATCATTTAAAGTATTGTATAAGTTAATGAAAATCATTATCAATTACGGGGTGATCATGTGCAGAAAGCATTAATTATATACGCAAGCATGTCGGGGAATACAGAGGATATTGCCGGCATTATAAAAGAAACACTGAGTGAGCATCAGATTGCAATTGACTGTCTTGACATGGATGAGGCAGATGCGGATTCTCTCGAAGCATATGATTATGTTTTTGTCGGAACGTACACATGGGGGGACGGTGATCTTCCTTACGAAGCGGAAGATTTTTATGAAGATATTCTGCATCGCCAGCTCAACGGACTGAAAACGGCTTGTTTCGGTTCAGGCGACCACGCCTATCCGAAGTTTTGCGAAGCGGTCACGCTGTTTTGCGAAGCGTTTGAAAAGGCCGGCGCCAATTTATATCCGGAAACGCTGAAAATTGAGCTGGCGCCTGAGACGGCTGAAGATCAGGAATGCTGCAAAGAATTTGTCCGCGGTTTTCTTGCATGGGCCGCACACCACGGAGACCGGTGCCATGTTTCATAAAGGCGCGACGGCTGTCATGGCATCAGTGTCTTCGGGATATTTTGTCGCTGTAAAAGGCGAAGGCATTTTTCATTTTTCTGGGGAAGAAGGCTGGAAACGGCTGTACCGGATGAAAAGCAAGATTCATGTGCTGACTTACATCGGGCCTTACATATTCGGAGCTGGAGAAAAAGGCGCCGTCCTCAGATCGGCCGATCAGGGAAAGACCTGGACGGCATCCCGCTTTCCGACCAGCGCCTCCGTATGGGCTGTTGCCGGTCGGAATGACGGGTTTGTCTGTGCTCACGGCACGCACTGCCTCTATTTATCTGATGATTTCGGTGTCACTTGGCATGTGGCCAAGCCCTTTTCACAATTGAAGGAGCCGCCAGTAATCCGTTCGCTTTGTTTGCACGGTAAGACGATTTATATCGGCACCCGGATTCATATGAATCATGGCGGCATTTGGGCGTATGATCTGACGAAAGACCGCGTCCGGCGTATAAGCTGTGAAAGGCAGCGCATGACGGCCTCAATGCTCATGTATCAGAAGGATTGGCTCATTGCGGCAAAAGGTGCGGCGAAGGGAGAGCGGGGCGAGGTTTCTGTCCGAAACGTGCGGACGGAAGAGGAGTTTGCCATTTCAGCCGGACCTGCCATACGGGAAAAATCATTTCTCGACGTTTCCGAGGATAACGGTATTATTTATGTCACTTCGTCACAGGACGAACACGGGTTTTCGCGCATTTATCAAGCTGATTTCGCCGCCGGTGAATTAAAATGGTTTGATACGATCCGCGGTCACGGATGGCGGGTGGCCAACCGGAAAGAAAGCTTTTTTTGCGCGGGCCTTTACGAATGTAAATTTGTCAGACCGTATGAGGCGGCCCGGCTCGCACATTAGTTTTAATACATAAAGGAGAGACGAAGATGGGGAATGTATTGCTTGTTTATGCTACAATGTCAGAAAACACCGAAGCGATGGCGAATTTGATTGAAAAAGGGCTGATTGAAGCAGAAGCAACAGTAGACAGATATGAAGCGATGGATATCGATGCCGAGCTTTTTAATGATTACGAACACATCTTATTAGGGACATATACTTGGGGAGACGGGGATCTTCCTGATGAATTGCTGGATATTGCTGAAGATATGGAAAACCTGGATTTTGCGGGGAAAACATTTGCTTTGTTCGGTTCCGGTGATATGTCCTACGAGTTTTTTTGCGGAGCGGTGGACGAATTGGAAAAAGTGATCACGGCCCGCGGAGGACGGGTGGCGCTGCCATCAGTCAAAATTGAAAACAATCCTGAAGGCAGCGAGGAAGAGGAGCTCCGGGACTTCGGAAGACAGTTCGCCGCGCTGTGCAGCCAGCCGGCGGAATAAAGGCTTGTTCCTTTTTTTCTTGTCTTTGTATCCTTCCTTTGTTACAGTAATGAGGTAGAAAATCAGAGGAGGACAATACATATGAAAATGATGGATGCAAATGAAATTATTTCATTTATTCAAAATAGTACAAAATCAACACCTGTAAAAGTGTATGTAAAAGGCGACCTTGAGGGAATCAGCTTTGGAGATTCCTCTAAAACATTCCTAAACGGCCAATCCGGCGTCGTTTTTGGCGAGTGGGCTGACATTAAAGCCGCAATTGAAGAAAACAAAGACAAAATTGAGGATTACGTCATTGAAAATGACCGCCGCAACTCTGCAATTCCGATGCTTGACATGAAAGATGTAAAAGCGCGCATCGAGCCTGGCGCTATTATCCGCGACCAAGTCGAAATCGGCGACAATGCCGTTATCATGATGGGTGCGTCTATTAATATCGGTTCAGTCATCGGCGAAGGCACAATGATTGATATGAACGTTGTGCTCGGAGGACGCGCGACTGTCGGCAAAAACTGCCACATCGGAGCGGGTTCTGTATTAGCGGGTGTCATCGAGCCGCCAAGCGCTAAGCCTGTTGTCGTGGAAGACGACGTTGTAATCGGCGCAAATGCGGTTGTTCTTGAAGGCGTAACAATCGGTAAAGGCGCGGTTGTCGCTGCGGGAGCCATCGTTGTAAACGACGTTGAGCCATATACCGTTGTAGCGGGAACACCAGCGAAAAAAATCAAAGATATCGATGAAAAAACAAAAGGCAAAACAGAAATCAAACAGGAATTACGCCAGCTGTAAGGAATGGTTTGATAGAATGGGCGTGGATGATAAAATCCACGCCTTATTCTTATCTTAAGGAGGAATACATATGGAAAAAGAGCGGCTCATTTCTATCCGGAGAGATCTGCACCGCATCCCGGAGATCGGCTTTCAGGAATATAAAACACAGCAGTACCTGCTGAATATATTGAACCAATACCCGGAAGAAAGAATTGAAATCGAAACTTGGAGAACCGGCATCTTTGTTAAAGTCAACGGCACGGCTCCGGAAAAAATGCTTGCCTACAGAGCGGATATAGACGCTTTGTCGATTGAAGAACAGACTGGACTTCCGTTTTCATCGGAACACCCCGGTTTTATGCACGCATGCGGCCACGACATGCATATGACCATCGCACTCGGCATTATTGATCATTTTGTCCATCATCCGGTCAAGCATGATCTGCTCTTTTTATTTCAGCCGGCTGAAGAAGGACCCGGCGGAGCGGAACCGATGCTTGAAAGCGATGTGCTGAAAAAATGGACGCCGGATTTGATCACTGCCCTCCATATAGCACCTGAGCTGCCGGTGGGCACAATCTCCACCAAAAGCGGATTGCTATTTGCCAATACAAGTGAGCTTGTCATCGACCTTGAAGGGAAAGGCGGACATGCGGCATATCCGCATACAGCAGACGACATGGTCGTCGCCGCAAGCACGCTTGTCACGCAGCTGCAAACGGTCATATCCAGAAATACGGATCCGCTTGACAGCGCGGTGATTACTATCGGAACGATTACCGGGGGCACGGCGCAAAATATCATCGCAGAGCATGCTCATCTGGAAGGAACGATCCGGACGCTTTCTGAGGAATCAATGCGCATGGTGAAAAAGCGGATTGAAGAACTCGTCAAAGGGATTGAAATCGGCTTCCGCTGCAAAGGGAAGGTCACGTATCCGTCCGTTTATCATCAAGTCTATAATACAAGCGGCCTGACCGAAGAATTTATGCAATTTGTCAAAGATCATAATCTTGCAGAAGTGAAAATGGCGAAAGAAGCGATGACCGGAGAAGATTTCGGGTATATGCTGAAAAAATATCCCGGCTTTATGTTCTGGCTCGGAGCGGATTCTTCCCACGGGCTTCACCATGCAAAGCTGAACCCGGATGAAGGCGCGATGGAAACCGCAGTCAATGTCATGGTCGGATATTTTTCGGAGTATGCCAATTAAATCCGAAAAGAAGAATAATCTAACAAAAATTGAGCACTCTACATAACGGAGGTGTTCAATATGACGAAAAAAATTGGAATTGAACAATCTTTATCGGATGTAGAACAGGCGTTAAAACAAAAAGGATATGACGTAGTGATGATGAAGACTCCTGAGGATGCGAAGGATTGTGACTGCTGTGTCGTAACCGGACTTGACAGCAATGTCCAAGGCATCGCCGATACGTCAACTCAGGCTCCCGTCATTACGGCTTCCGGAATGACCGCTGACGAAATCTGCAGCGAAGTAGAAAAAAAATTTCATTAAAAAGAAAAAACCGAAGCTTATGCTTCGGTTTTTTTATTCGCCGGAAGCGGCGTTTTTAAAACGGTCGAGCGCGATTTTCATTTCTCTCCGCAGCACGCGTTCAACCCGCCATTGCTCCATATTTTCTGTTTTCGCAATGATTCTGATGACCATTTCTGATGTGCTTAAATCCTGAACCCCGATGACGTCCGGCCCTTCCTTAATCTGCGGGAGCTCAGCGGCTGCTTTGTCACACGCGGTTTGCAGAACCTGAATGGTTTCATCGAGATTCTTTTCAAGCGGCACCTTAATATCGACAAGCGCCTGCATCGTTCCGCGGGAATGATTGCTCACATTCGTGATGCCCCGGTTGGGAAGATAATGAAGCGTGCCGTCAAAGCTCCTGATTTGCGTCGTACGGAGACCGACCTGCTCGACAATGCCGCTGTAGCCTGCAACTGTAATATAATCACCGACATCGATCTGTTTTTCCAAAAGGATAAAAAATCCGGTAACGATATCACTGACAAGCCCCTGAGCGCCGAATCCGACTGCAAGGCCCACCACGCCGGCACCGGCAATGAGAGCGCTCGGATTGTAGTGAAATAAATCCAATATCATCACGATAAAAACGAAAATCAGTATGTATCCGTACACATTAAGCGCGAGGCTTCGCAAAGTATAAGCGCGGCCCGTAGAGAGGTTGTTCTGTTTTTCGAATTTCTGAAACAGATGCTTGATCAGCTTTTTGCCTGCCGTCCGAAAAATAAAATACGCTAAAATGATGAGAGCCAGCTTTACGGTGAAAATCCCGGCAGAGGTGATAAGGCCGGCCCAATCAAAGTGTTTTAAATCAATCATAGTGGTGTCTCCCTTTCAAGTCTATTGCAGAAAAGTCAAAAGTGGTTTACCCGTTTTTCCAATAAGATAAACCTTTTACTAGAAACCAGTTATTTACATTCAGGGTTTGGCATATTGACCGGTTTCTATATCATTATTTTTGTGAAGATAGTAATTGAACGGGAATCTTCAATCTTATTTTAACATGGGGATTCAGCTGAATCATACACTTTTGAGGGAGAATGGCATATGAGGAATTCGGCGTGTTAATTGAAGAAGAAGGTGCAGTGTTTCCCGGGGGCGAATGTCCCACAACAGCATCGGGCAGTGACGTTGATAAAACATTGAGTGTTCTAAACGGCGAACTTTCTCCTGCGAACCGGAAGCCCGGACAAAAAACGTTTTCATCCGTTCGGAAACAGACAAAATCACAGACCTTTTTAAATTCTGATCGATAACGGAGGGACATAAGATGAAATTACATCAGCAAATGCCTGAATTGACAGGCGCTAAAGCCTGGTTTAACGGAGAAGTCACGAAGGAACAGCTGGTCGGTGAGAAGCCGGCATTGATTCATTTCTGGTCCGCCAGCTGCCAGATGTGTAAAGAAGCGATGCCGAAGGTGAATGAGTTTCGTGATAAATATAAAGATCATTTGAATGTGGCGGCCGTTCACATACCCCGTTCCGAAGATGATCTTGACCTTAAAAAAATCAAGAAAACAGCGGCTGAACACGGCATCTCTCAGCCGATTTACATCGACAGCAATCATTCGCTGACTGAAGCGTTTGAAAATGAGTATGTGCCGGCTTATTACGTTTTTGATAAAACCGGACAGCTCCGCCATTTTCAAGCGGGAGGAAGCGGGATGGCAATGCTTGAAAAACGCATCAGCCGCATTCTTTCAGAAACAGAGCAGGCTTCCGAGTGACCGGGACAATCTCCGCCGGTCTTTTGTATTGGTTCTGAAAGTCCTTTGCAGTTGGGCAGCAGGGTTTTTTATGCTTATTGGATAAAAAATTCCAAAATGTCATAAATGATTTGTTGAGCTTCGGTAAAAACGAAAGAGAAACAGGAGAAAACACGCTGTACCGCATGTTTTCTCCATATCATTATCTTTTACATATTATAGTCGAAAATTGTAGATATTACGCTAATTTTCATTAAACAAGTAATTTTAAGTTATATTTTGAAATGGTTCAATAAATTGGAACATTGCCCAGAATCCCCTATATGATAGGGGATTTTTGCATATAAAGTACCATTTTCAGAAAATAAGCAATTTTTCATAGAGTAAATAAAATAGTAAAATGATAAAATAATAGTTGATAAAATTACTTTTGTAATCTAATATCTTAATAAAAGCGTTTAAATTTTTGACAGGGGGTTTTACACATGTTTAATGAAAGAGAAGCGCTGCGCTTACGTTTAGAACAATTGAACGAAGCAGAGGTAAAAGTCATTCGTGAATATCAAATAGAACGTGATAAAATATATGCAAAACTGAGAGAATTAGACAATACGGGCAGCCTGTCCGATACAAAAAAAGAGTTTCGTCCGGAGAAAAAAAGTGACTCTCTCCCAGTGCTTGCAGAGCTTGCAGCACAGGAAATGAGAAGCTACCAAAAGCCGCAGACACAGCCTCAATCCACCCAGCCGCAAATGCAGTCTATTACGACTCTTCCAGCCGGCATTCCAGACGGTTCTACTAGAAGAAGAAGAGGGACGGCAAGACCGGGTTCAAAGGCGGCAAAACTGCGCGAAGCAGCCATTAAAACATTGAAACGCCACAATGCAGCAATCAAAAGTTCAGAACTGCAAAAGGAAATTGAAAAGGAAAGCGGCCTTGAAATTCCTAATATGACAACCTTTATGCAAAGCTTAATTAAAATGTATCCTGAAGTGAAAAAACCATACCGCGGCCAATATATTCTTGAGGGAGAAATTTCTCAGGAAACAGCAGAAACGGGAAATGATACGGCTGCTGAATAAAACAGTAAAAACTGCTTGTGTTACTCAAGCAGTTTTTTTGCGCTTTCCCGCTTGTTCTGCGGAAGTGACGTATCTTTTACCGCCTTTTTTTCAAGCTTGACGACATATTTTTGGAAAGGTTTTTCTTCATCAGCCCGTTCTTTTAACGCGTCCAGTTTTTCATCAAACGACTGATCACGGGACTCTGATTGTGCAAACTGTTTTTGCAGGGAGAGGACTTGTTCGGTGACGGCTTTAAGCAAGTCTTCTGCCTGAACAGTCCCGGCGGAAGCGGAAGGAAGTTCCAGGTCCTGTTCTGCCGGTTCAGCCGTGCGGCTGTCAATATCAGCAAAATGGCCGGCAATCCAAGCATCACTTTCGTCCAGCTGCCTTTTGTATGAGAGAATGGTTTCTTGAAATAACTTTTCTTTCGTTTTTTCTATTTCTACAAGCCGTTCTTTTGTTTCTAGTATTCGATCTCTCATATGATTAATTTCTATTTTAATATGTTTGAGCTGATATTCCTTTTCTGTAATTTGTGTGTGCAGCCGGGTATTTTCTTCTGCTGCGGCGTGAAAACGCCGTTTCGTATCTTCGTGAGAAGTCTGTTCGGTTTGTATGGCGGTCTCAAGTGAGCGGATGCGGGTATGTAAGTTTTTATTTTCTTCTTCAAATTTTACATTTGTGAGATGCAGCCGGTGTTTTTCTTCCATCTCATTTTTCCGCCGAAACGTTTCCTGCTGCAGCAGTTCTTGCAGAATGACGATTTTATCGAGCAGTCCGGCCCTGATTTCATGCAAAGAACGTTCTGTGTCATTCGTTTGTTTGTGTTTTTGCGCCATGGCTTCCAATTCGCCAGAAAGCTTGTGAAGCTGTTCTTTAATATTGGCGTTTTCCTGCTGCAGCTTATTGTTTTTTTGATGAAAGTAGCTTGCTTCAAATTCAGAAATTAATTTTCTGCATCTGGAAAGTTCGGATTTCAAATAAAGGTTCTCTTGAGAAGTGTCGTGGAAAAACGGACCTGATATTTTCATAAGAACCATCTCCCTCATGATGTTAACACTACAATATGGGAAAGGGCAGACGGCTATTCCTCTTAATTAAACAGACAAGCACTGTAATTATTGTATTTCGGCTGAGGCGTTTGCTATGCTTTTATACAGAATGGGAGAGAGATGACATGAAACGGGTGAATGTAATATTAGCAGGGGGAGCTTCCCGGAGATTCGGAGAACCGAAAGCTTTTGCAAAATGGAAGGACGGCATGTTTTATGAACAGGCGAAAAAAGCCTTCGGCAGCGGAGAAACCGTAATTATCAGCCGCCCTGAACATATAAAAACGTTTTTATCAAACAAAGAGAGGCATGTTTTTGCCGATGTGCCCCAGTTTCGGGGAATGGGGCCGCTGGCCGGCATTTATACGGCAATGAAACAAACAGAAGGCGAAACATATACGGTCATATCCTGTGACACACCGCTCGTGACAAGAAAGACGATGGCTGCGCTTGAAATGAAGCTGACCGGAAATCTTGACGCTGTTATCCCAATTTGTGAAAACAGAGAGCAGCCTCTCGTGGCGGTTTATCATAAACGGGTGCAAGCGGTGCTTTTGGATCAGCTTACACAAAACAAGCTGAAAATGACAGACACTCTGAAACAGCTGTCTGTCTGTTATGTGCAGGCTGAAGAAATCGGTGCCGCGCCGGAGGAGTTCGCTAATATCAACACACGGGATGATTACACCAGACTTTTGGCACATATCGAGTCTTCAAATCAGGACTGATTGTGAAGAAACATGGTATGATGGAAATAAAAATTGCAAGGGGACAATACAGATGGAAGAGCGCTATTCGCGGCAGACAAGATTTAAGCCGATAGGGGAAAAAGGGCAGAAGTCGCTGGCTGACAGCAGTGTCCTGATTGTCGGGGCCGGAGCCCTCGGAACAGCCGCGGCAGAGGGCCTGGCAAGAGCCGGAGCAGGCCGTATGGCGATTATTGACCGGGATTATGTGGAATGGAGCAATTTACAAAGACAGCAGCTGTATACAGAAGAAGACGCGAGACAGCGACTGCCGAAAGCCGTGGCGGCCAAGGCGCGTCTTTTGGCGGTAAACAGTGACATACATATAGAAGCTTACGCGGCGGAAGGTACCGCGGAAACGCTCGAACCGCTGATCGAAAAAGCGGATTGCATCGTGGATGCGACAGATAATTTTGAAACGAGAATGGTCATCAATGATCTGGCGCTGAAAACGAAAACACCTTGGATTTACGGTGCCTGTGTCAGCAGTCAGGGAATGTGTATGACGATTATTCCGGGGGTTACGCCGTGTTTATCCTGCCTGTTCGAGCAAATGCCCGTGGGCGGAGCGACATGTGATACAGCAGGCATCATATCTCCGGCGGTTCATATCGTCTCTGCTTATCAGCAGGCTGAGGCGCTGAAATTGCTGACGGGAAATCATGCCGCCGTAAATCGGCGCTTTTTCACGTTTGATGTGTGGAATAACACCAATATGAGCATAAATGTGGATCAGACCAAACGGGATCATTGCCCTTCCTGCGGCACGGAGCCCGTATACCCGTATCTGCAGCCTGAAAACAGACCGAAAGCAAGCGTGCTGTGCGGAAGAGACACTGTTCAAATCAGATCGGAAGCGTTAAAGAGGCTGGATAAAGAAGAGCTTGTCAAGCGACTGAAGAAAATCGGTAAAGTGGAAGCAAATGAATTTCTGCTGCATATTGCGTACGAGGACTTCAGAATCGTTATTTTTCAAGACGGACGGGCACTGATCCACGGGACAAATGACATAAAAGAAGCAAATTCAGTTCTGGCCAGAGTGATCGGACTGTAAAAAGGGGAGATATTGCTATGCTTGAAAAAAGAACGCCGATTCAGGTGGACGAAGCAGTCCGCCGGGTGGGCCGGTATAAAAAACAAGGGGATACCGAATGGGTGCCGCTGGAGGACAGTCTCCACCGCTATCTGGCGGAAGATGTTAAAGCGGACCATGACGTACCGGCTTTTGACCGTTCTCCGTATGACGGGTTTGCCATCAGGGCGCGCGATTCAAAGACGGCTTCCCGTGACAATGCCGTCACGTTTGAAGTAATTGACCACATCGGAGCCGGCGCCGTGTCAGAAAAAGAGCTCGGACCGTATGAAGCTGTCCGCATCATGACAGGGGCGCAGATTCCAAAAGGCGCGGATGCCGTGGTGATGCTTGAGCTGACAAAGACGTTTTCTGAAAACGGTACGGATTACATGTCAGTGAAACGCCCTTTTCATGCGGGCGATAATATTTCATATCAAGGAGAAGATGCGAAAAAGGGCAGCTCTCTTTTAAAAAAAGGAACGAAAATCACGCCGGGCGTCACCGCTCTTTTGGCAACCTTCGGCTATGCTTCCGTTCCCGTGGTCAGAAAACCGGTTGTCGGCATTATCGCCACGGGAACCGAGCTTCTTCATGTAAGCGATCCGCTTGAGCCGGGGAAAATCCGCAACAGCAACGCGGCCATGGTGTATGCCCAGATCATTGAAGCGGGTGCGGTACCGCTGAACTTAGGCAAAATTTCCGATGATTTTGATGACAGCTATGCTGCGGTGAAGGAAGCCATGAAAAAGACTGACTTTTTGATCACGACAGGCGGCGTGTCAGTCGGCGATTTTGATTTTCTTCCTGACATTTATGATAAGCTCGGAGCGGAAGTTCTTTTTAACAAAGTGGCAATGCGTCCGGGGAGCGTGACAACTGTCGCCCGGGCCGATGATATGCTGCTGTTCGGCCTTTCCGGCAATCCGTCCGCATGTTACGTCGGTTTCACCCTGTTTGTAAAACCGATGATCCAGACGTGGCTTTTAAATGAAAAACCTCACTCCGGGTGGGCGGAAGCCGTGTTGACAAATGACTTTCCAAAGCCGAATCCGTTTACGAGGTTTGTGAGGGCGTTTGTTTACCATAAGGACGGAAAGATGATGGCGTCACCGGTCGGTCTCGACAAATCAAGCTCTGTCACATCTCTTGCCGAAGCAAACGCGTTTATCCTTCTGCCGGGAGGAACGAGGGGATATGAAGCGGGCATGACGGTCCACGCGCTCCTCATCCGGGATGAGAATGGAAGTGAATGGCCGTGGTCAATTCTTTCCCGATCGTCCAGATCGTAGGTTTTCAAAACAGCGGTAAAACAACGTTTATCGAACGTGTGCTGAAAGCGGCGCCGACAGAGTGCACTATCGGATGTTTAAAGCACCACGGACATGGCGGGGAACCGGACCCTTTTTCAGACGGAAAAGATTCAGAACGTTTATCAAAAGCCGGAGCTGCGGTTACGGCAGTAGAAGGGGACGGCGTGCTGCAGCTTACGGCGCGAAAAAAATGGGATTTGGCGGGTTTGATCGGCCTGTATGAATATCTGGGAGTTGACTGCCTTTTTATAGAGGGGTTTAAACATGCGCCGCATCCGAAAATCATCATGATCAAAAACAGCGAAGAATGGCAAAAACTGAAGCATTTGGAGCGCGTGATCGCGGTTGTCAGCAGAAATACGGAGCATATGCCGACAGACGCAGATATGCCCGTATTCCATGCTGACGATCCGGCTGCCATTATGTTTGTGCTTTCGCAGCTGAAAGGGGAATCTGCTTAAATGGAACGTTTTCAAATTACAAGGGAACCGATTATTGCGGAAAATATCGTAAAAAAAGTTGAAAAGCGTGAAGCCGGGGCCATCACAACGTTTATCGGCACGGTCAGAGAGTGGACTGCCGGACGGCGGACGGTGCGTCTTGAATATGAAGCGTATGAGCCCATGGCTGTTCAAATGCTTTCTCAAATCGGCGATGAAATCTGCGCGAAATGGGAAGGGGCCGAAGCTGCAATCACTCACCGTGTCGGCGTCCTTGATATCGGAGAAGCAGCGGTCGTAATCGCCGTGTCCTCTCCGCACAGAAAGGCGGCATATGAGGCGAATGAATATGCTATTGAACGGATAAAACAGATTGTGCCGATATGGAAAAAAGAAATCTGGGAAGACGGTGAAGAATGGATAGGCGATCAGCTGGAAACGACGCCCTATCCGAACGGAAAACCGGATTTGAATAAAGGGGAATCGCGATGATTAAAGTACTTTTGTTTGCCGGGCTTGCGGAGCAGGCAGGAACACCGGTCATTGAACTTGACGAAAAGGAGGCGGCAGCGTCTGCTGTAAAAGCGCTGTTAAAGGAACGGTACGGCCTTCAATCGATTGACAATGCCATGATAGCGATCAATGAAACATACGTAAAAGACAACAGCACCGTAACAGAAGGCGATACCATTGCCTTTATCCCTCCTGTAAGCGGAGGATGAAAAAAAGCCGGATGGGCATCATTGCCATCCGGTTTTTTTTTGTACAGCCGCAGATAACATTCAGCTGCAGCGCCGAATTCCTAAGAAGGATAAAATGGAATTTAAAGGATTTTACAATTAAGGTCGTTTTCTTTACATATACAGGCTGAAAACGGCGCCCGCACAAGGTTTTGAGCCTCCCTCCATATCCGTCTGATGATGATCCTTTTTTACATAATTATGGAACGTAAAAGTATGAAATTGTGTTACAATTTAGCATAAATACGCAAACGGCAAAAAAATTGAAACTTCTCTAAGCCTGTTGCGTACGTATAAACAGAATAATACATAGGAGGCTTCAGCAATATGGAACCTAATCTGGAAAAAAGCAATACGGAAATAACCGAAAAACCGTCAGTTTTCGGCGTCATCACAAGTCCTGTAGTGCAGTTTAAAAGACTAAGAGAAAAGCCGGTCATCGGCATTCCTCTCCTGATTGCTATCATTCTCATCGCAGCCGGGAGTATTTTGCGCGGGCTGGGGATGAATTATGAAGAAGTGCTGAACAGCTCAACTCTTGAAGGATTGACAGATGATCAGATTGAAATGACCAAAACCCTCACTAAATTCGGTTCGATTTTCGGAGGAATCTTCGGGGGCATTATCGGTCTTTTTATCATTCCGCTCATTTACTGGCTGTGCGTCAAAATTTCGGGCGGCGTGACAACTTACAAAAAAATGCTCTCACTCGGCCTCTTCACGGCGTTTATTACCAATATCGGCTTAGTCATTAACGGTCTTGTCACTTATTTTACCGGAGCGGGCTCCCTGTACGCCGTTACATCTTTGGCGAGTGTCATACCGGCCGGAGACGGCGTTGCGGTCTTTTTAAGCGCGTTCGACGTTTTCAGCATCTGGAGCTATATTCTGCTCGCTTTGGGACTTCGCTATACCGGCGGCATTTCGAAAAAAGCGGCCTGGACTTCCGCGATTGTCCTGTTTGTTATTATGCTTTTGGTATCGGCAGTCGGAGGACTGTTAAGTTCAATGACAGCAGGTGTGTAACATGAAAAAACTTTGGATCGGAATCGGCATCGCCGTAATTGTTGCAGTATTCATCGGTATCAATATTTATAAGTCTGCCGCTCCCGCGGGCGGCAGCGCCGGGGAAAAGGTCGAAACCGGAACCATGGAAAAAAGAAAAATCTCATCTTCGGTCATGGTGCCGGGAACACTTAAATTCTCCAAGGAACAGTATGTTTTTTATGAAGCGGATAAAGGAACCCTTGATAAGGTGAAAGTAAAAGAAGGCGACAAGGTAAAAGAAGGGTCGTCATTAGTCACTTATACAAACGAGCAGCTCAATCTTGATAAAGAACAAAATGAGTTGACAGAACAATCAAAACGGCTGCAAATTGAACAAATTGAAGAAAAACTCAGAGCATTAAACAGTAAAGAAAAAGATCTGGCAAAACAAGTGGGAGAAGCGGAAGCCCAAAAACAAATAGAATCCGAACGGACTGATCTGCAGCTTCAGCAAAAAACGGCGGAAATCGAATTAAAGCAATCTGATCTGCAAAAGCAGTCTCTTGAAAACCAAGTGGCGAATCTCACTGTCAAGAGTGAAATGGACGGAACGGTTATCTCGGTAAATCAAGAAGCAGCTTCTAAAAAATCGGATATTCAAGAACCGGTAATACATATAGGCGACCCGGAACACCTGATCGTTGCCGGCAATTTGTCCGAATACGACACGCTGAAAGTGAAAAAGGGACAAAGCGTTACGATTACCTCTGACGCCATTCCTGATAAAACATGGAAGGGAAGAGTGGCGGCTGTCGGTCTCGTTCCAGAACAAAAGTCAGGCGCCGCTTCGGGCGGAAACACGGAACAAGCCGTGCAGTATCCGTTTCAGGTCAAGCTGATCGGAAACCTTCCGGAGGGCAAACCGGGGTTTAAACTCATTATGAACATTGAAACCGACAAACGGAAAGCCGACACTCTGCCGTCTTCAGCAGTCAAAAAAGACGGAGATGAGCACTGGGTCTTTACGGTAAAAGACGGGAAGGCCAAACGCGTGAAAGTCAAAGTCGGCGACACCGCGAAGCAGCTGACGGAGATAAAAGAGGGACTTTCAAAGGATGATAAAGTCATTCTGAATCCGGCTGACGGTTTGACTGACGGAACGGATGTGAAAGCATAGATGATTCAGCTTTCAAAAGTGAAGAAAAGCTATCAGATCGGGAAGGAGACGTTTGATGTTCTCCGTTCAATCGACCTGACGATTGAAGAGGGAGAATATGTGTCAATTATGGGACCGTCGGGATCAGGAAAATCGACGATCATGAATATCATCGGCTGTCTGGACAGACCGACATCAGGCAGTTACAGGCTTGCGGGCGAAGATGTATCGTCATGCACGGAAAAAGAGCTTGCGGCGGTCCGGAACAAATCAATCGGATTTGTCTTTCAGCAATTTCAGCTGCTGCCGCGGTTGAATGCAAGAAAAAATGTCGAACTGCCCATGATCTACGCCGGAATCGGCAAAAAAGAGCGTGAGGAACGGGCGGAGCATGCGCTGGAAAAAGTCGGTTTAGCGGACCGGATGCTTCACATGCCGAATGAGCTGTCCGGCGGCCAAAAACAGCGTGTCGCGATTGCAAGAGCCATCGTTAACGAACCGAAGCTTATTTTGGCTGATGAGCCGACCGGCGCGCTGGATACGAAAACAAGCATTTCCATCATGGAGCAGTTCACGGAGCTTAATGCAGAGGGTGTAACCGTGGTACTTGTCACTCATGAGCCTGAAGTGGCGGACTGTACAAACAGAGTGATTTTCGTCCGTGACGGCATGATCGTTTCCCGCGATTCTGAGCAGAGGAGAGTGGGGGAATGAGCCTGTTAGAAAATCTCCGGATGGCTCTCGGCTCCGTAAGAGCTCACAAGCTGAGATCGATTCTGACGATGCTCGGCATCATTATCGGCGTCGGTTCAGTAATCGTTGTGGTGGCAGTCGGCCAGGGCGGAGAGCAAATGCTGAAGCAATCCATAAGCGGGCCGGGCAATACGATTGAATTGTTTTATCTGCCGAGTGATGAAGAATTAACAGCCAATCCGAACGCTTTGCAGCAAGCGAGTTTTACAGAAGAAGATATTAATGGATTAAAAGGAGTAGCCGGCGTAAAGCAGGTTGTCGCTTCTGCTGTAAAATCAATGACGGCCCGTTATCACGAAGAAGAAACGGATATTACGCTGAATGGCATTAACAGCGGCTACATGGACGTAAAAAAGCTGGATGTTCAAGATGGACGGACCTTTACGGACAATGATTTTCTTTCCGGGAAAAGAGCGGGAATCATCTCGAAAAAAATGGCTGAAAAGCTGTTCGGGAAAACATCTCCGCTTGGAAAAATCGTCTGGGCCGGCGGGCAGCCTGTAGAAGTAATCGGTGTATTAAAAGAAGAGAGCGGTTTTTTATCGTTAGGACTCAGTGAAATGTATGTCCCGTTCAACATGCTGAAAACGTCTTTCGGTACAAATGACTACAGCAATGTTTCCATACAGGCGGATTCAGCCGACCAAATCAAAACAACAGGAAAAGAAGCGGCCCGTCTCTTAAATGACAATCACGGAACAAAAGAGGCTTATCAAGTCATGAATATGGAAGAAATCGCGGCGGGCATCGGCCAGGTCACGACCGTCATGACGACGATCATCGGTTCGATCGCCGGTATTTCTCTCGTTGTCGGCGGGATCGGGGTCATGAATATTATGCTTGTATCAGTGACGGAACGGACAAGAGAAATCGGCATCCGCAAATCGCTCGGTGCGACGAGGGGACAGATTCTGACGCAATTCTTAATTGAATCCGTTGTGCTTACTTTAATCGGCGGGTTAATCGGAATCGGTCTCGGTTACGGGGGAGCATCACTCGTTTCCCTTATCGCAGGGTGGCCGTCGCTCGTTTCCTGGCAGGTGGTTTGTATCGGCGTGCTGTTCAGTATGCTGATCGGTGTCATTTTCGGCATGCTGCCAGCCAACAAAGCATCACGCTTAGATCCGATTGAAGCGTTACGGTATGAATAACCGGCGCCCCATGCAGAATGCATGGGGGTTTTTCTTGTTTTAATGATTGAATGAATATAATAGACTTTTTTCATTTATGATAAAAAGAAAATGTCATACAATTGTCCCCCTTTTTGTCGAATTTACAGTTTACAAACCCTATGTACATACGTTAATATGAACAAATGTGAAAGATTTTGATAGTTATTGAATGAATTTGAGTGATTTTAGTTGCTTGAAGTAAAAAAAGCGTTTACAATAATCTTATAGCCGAAATGAATACGTTTTCAAAGGAGGCGGAATATGCTCACTCCTGAAAGGTATCAGCTGATTATTGATCAGATTGAAAAGCGTGATGTGGTAAAGATTCAAGAGCTGATAAGCATGACAAACGCTTCTGAATCAACGATCAGAAGAGATTTATCAACACTAGAAGAGCGCGGATTTTTAAAGCGCGTTCATGGCGGGGCATCTAAACTTTCCAACAGCAGGCAAGAACCCGATATGATTGAAAAATCCTCCAAAAACCTTCAAGATAAGCTGAAAATTGCAGAAAAAGCGGCATCTTTATTAGAAGAAGGTGACTGTATTTATCTTGATGCGGGAACAACTACATTGCACATGATTGATTTTATAGATCAAACAAAGGACATTGTGGTTGTCACAAACGGAGTTATGCATATCGACGCTTTAATAAGGAAAGGGATTCCCTTTTATCTTCTCGGAGGGTATGTGAAACATCGAACAGGTGCGATGATCGGCGGCGCCTCATTAACGGCGATTAGCCAGTACCGTTTTGATAAAAGCTTTCTCGGTGTGAACGGCGTGCACATTGAAGCCGGATTTACAACACCCGATCCGGATGAGGCTCTTCTGAAGACAAAGGCTCTGAGCCAGGCGAAAAATGCCTATGTATTAGCCGATCCTTCTAAATTCGGCGAGATTTCTTTCGCAGCGTTCGCCGCCTTGGGCGACGCCGCTATCATTACCACGGAAGCTGAAGAACTTGCATTCGATAATTACCAAGAAAAAACTGTCGTAAAGGTAGTGAAACCATGATTTACACTGTAACCCTCAATCCGTCTGTTGACTATATTGTTCACGTTGAAGATTTTGCCGTAGGCGGTTTAAACCGTTCCAGCTATGACACGAAGTATCCCGGCGGAAAAGGCATCAACGTTTCAAGATTACTGAAAAGACACCATGTGCCGTCAAAAGCAATGGGGTTTGTCGGCGGATTTACCGGAAATTATATAACGTCTTTTTTACAGCAAGAAGGTCTGGAAACGGCTTTTTCTGAAGTGGATGAAGACACTCGTATAAATGTAAAACTGAAAACGGGCGACGAAACGGAAATTAACGGACAGGGCCCGACAATTTCAGACGAAGTGTTCAGTGCCTTTTTAGAACAGTTCTCCGCTCTGAAAGAGGGAGACATCGTCGTTTTAGCGGGAAGCATTCCATCTTCCCTGCCGCAAAACACTTATGAAAAAATTGCAGAGACATGCAGAAAGCAGAATGCCCGCGTTGTGGTGGACATCTCCGGAGAAGCGCTGATGAAAGCGACAGAAATGAAACCGTTTTTGATGAAGCCGAACCATCACGAGCTTGGTGAAATGTTCAATACGGTCATTGATTCAGCTGAAGCTGCCGTTCCTTACGGAAAAAAATTAATTGAACAAGGCGCTGAACACGCGATTGTTTCGATGGCTGGCGACGGTGCGCTTTTATTTACGAAAGACGCGGTTTTCCTTGCTAATGTTCCTAAAGGGAAGCTGGTCAATTCCGTAGGCGCGGGTGATTCCGTTGTCGCAGGATTCCTTGCGGGGATCTCAAAACAGCTGCCTTTGGAAGATGCGTTCCGGTTAGGTGTTGCTTCCGGAAGCGCGACGGCATTTTCTGAAGAGCTCGGAACTGAAGAGTTTGTACAGCAGCTTCTTCCTGAAGTTCAAGTCACACGTCTATAGAGGAGGAAAGAAAAGTGAAGATAACTGAGCTGTTAACAAGAGATACAATTCATCTCAATATAGAAAGCAAAGAGAAAGAAAACGTTATCGATGAAATGGTGACAGTGCTTGATAAAGCCGGCAGATTAAATGACAGAGAGGCTTACAAAGCAGCCATTTTAAATCGTGAAAGCCAAAGCTCGACGGGAATCGGCGAAGGCATTGCCATTCCTCACGCGAAAACGGCGAGCGTCATTAACCCGGCTATCGCATTCGGACGTTCAAAAGAAGGTGTGGATTATGAATCATTAGACGGTCAGCCGGCACACCTGGTCTTTATGATTGCGGCAACCGAAGGAGCGAATAATACGCACCTTGAGGCATTATCAAGACTTTCTACGCTTCTCATGCGTGAAGAAATCCGCAAACAGCTTCTTGAAGCTGAATCGGAAGACGCGATCATTGACATCATCAATCAGCATGACAAAGATGACGATGAGGAAGAAGAAGAGCAGGAAGAACAGGCAGCGCCCTCAGGAAAGGGCAAAATCCTTGCCGTCACGGCATGTCCGACGGGTATCGCCCATACATTCATGGCAGCTGACGCACTGAAGGAAAAAGCGAAAGAGCTCGGCGTCGAAATTAAAGTAGAGACAAACGGCTCAAGCGGTATTAAACATAAGCTGACGGCTCAGGAAATTGAAGACGCGCCTGCGATTATCGTAGCGGCTGATAAACAGGTTGAAATGGAGCGCTTTAAAGGCAAACATGTTCTTCAAGTGCCTGTAACGGCCGGTATCAGACGTCCTCAGGAACTGATTGAAAAAGCCGTTAATCAAGATGCGCCGATTTACGAGGGCAGCGGCGGGGGATCTTCCGCTTCAAATGAAGACGGTCCGAAACAGAAATCAGGCACAAGCATCGGAAGCACTTTCTATAAACACTTAATGAGCGGTGTCAGCAACATGCTGCCATTTGTCGTCGGCGGCGGAATCCTCGTTGCGATTTCATTCTTCTGGGGAATTCATTCAGCTGATCCGAAAGACCCGACATATAACACGTTTGCTGCAGCGCTGAACTTTATCGGCAGCGACAATGCGTTAAAACTGATTGTTGCAGTTCTTGCCGGATTCATTGCAATGAGTATTGCGGACCGTCCGGGATTTGCTCCGGGTATGGTCGGCGGATTTATGGCTACGCAGGCGAATGCCGGATTCTTAGGCGGGCTGATTGCCGGATTCTTAGCCGGTTATGTCGTGATCCTGCTGAAAAAGCTGTTCGTCTTTATCCCTCAGTCTCTTGACGGATTAAAACCTGTATTGATTTACCCGCTACTCGGTATTTTTATCACAGGTGTCCTGATGCAGTTTGTCATTAACACACCTGTAGCAGCGTTTATGAATTTCTTAACAAATTGGCTTGAAAGCCTTGGAACAGGCAACCTTGTTTTAATGGGTATTATTTTAGGCGGTATGATGGCTATCGACATGGGCGGCCCGCTCAATAAAGCGGCGTTCACTTTCGGAATTGCGATGATCGATGCCGGAAACTATGCGCCGCACGCTGCCATCATGGCAGGCGGAATGGTTCCGCCGCTTGGAATCGCACTGGCGACAACATTCTTTAGACACAAATTCTCTAAACGTGACCGTGAAGCCGGTATTACGTGCTACTTCATGGGAGCCGCTTTCGTTACAGAAGGCGCTATCCCGTTTGCAGCGGCTGATCCGCTTCGCGTCATCCCTGCAGCCGTTATCGGTTCTGCGGTAGCGGGCGGACTGACAGAATTTTTCCGGGTAACGCTTCCTGCACCGCACGGAGGAGTATTCGTTGCATTCATTACGAATCATCCGCTGCTCTACTTATTGAGCATCGTGATCGGAGCGATCGTGACGGCGGTTATCTTGGGAATCATCAAAAAGCCGGTTGAAGAGAAATAAGCAAAAAGCGCCCGTAAAGGGCGCTTTTTTCAATGATATACGCATAGAAGCGTTATGTATTTTATAATGAGTTGTGATAAAGTAAAGATGGTACATGAACTGAAACAGTGATCGTCTAGGAGGAACCACGTTGACTGAAGAACAAAAACCTACTTCTGAAAAATCGGTAAAAAGAAAATCCAACACGTATTGGGAATGGGGAAAGGCCATCATTATAGCAGTCGCACTTGCGCTGTTAATCCGCCATTTCCTGTTTGAACCGTACTTAGTGGAAGGATCATCAATGTACCCGACATTACATGACGGTGAACGGCTGTTTGTCAACAAAAGCGTCAATTATATCGGCGAAATCGAGCGGGGGGACATCGTCATTATTAACGGCGATACATCGAAAGTCCATTATGTAAAGCGGCTCATCGGAAAACCGGGAGAAACGGTTGAAATGAAAAATGACACGCTTTATATAAACGGCAAAAAAATCGCAGAACCGTACCTCGCGAGCAATAAAAAAGAAGCGAAAAAACTGGGAGTCAACCTGACGGGAGATTTTGGCCCCGTAAAGGTTCCGAAAGGCAAATACTTCGTCATGGGCGACAATCGGCTGAATTCAATGGACAGCCGGAACGGACTCGGTTTAATTGCCGAAAACCGGATCGTCGGCACCTCGAAGTTTGTGTTCTTCCCGTTTCATGATATGCGTCAGACAAAATAAAAACGCCGCGCTGCCCGATTCGGACGGCCGGCGTTTTTTATTTGGCAAACGAGGCGGCGATGGCGATGAACAATACCGTTGCCAGCACTGATCCGACAATAGCCAGAACGCTGATAAAAAGATTCGCCTGCTGCTTCTCTTTGCCGCGTTTTTCAAGCATCCGTTTTGAAAAAAGATGCGAGAACGTATAAATGAGGGCGATTCCGACGTACAAGCCAATGTCACGTGCCGTAAAGCCTGTGACGGCCAGAAAAACCCCGGTAAAGAAAATCATAAGACAGTATTCTGTGAGTGTTAAAAGCTTCAACTTGTTCCTCCGTGATGAATATGTATATATATCTATCTATTGTATCACAGCACTCCGGGTTGGCGCTTGCGTCTTTTCAAAACCTTATATTCGCAGGGAAACATTTCTCTTCCCCTTTATTCATGGTATACTTTTAATGATGTTAGACACGATGGAGGATTATAAATGATTGCTGTAAATAATGTGAGCTTGCGTTTTGCGGATCGCAAGTTATTTGAAGATGTCAATATTAAATTTACGCCGGGCAATTGCTACGGATTAATAGGCGCAAACGGTGCCGGAAAATCAACATTTTTGAAAATTTTATCCGGTGAGCTGGAGCCGCAGACAGGCGATGTCCATATGAGCCCTGGCGAACGCCTTGCCATCCTGAAGCAGAACCACTTTGAATATGAAGACTTTGAAGTGCTGAAAGTCGTCATTATGGGGCATAAACGTTTATACGAAGTCATGCAGGAAAAAGACGCGATTTATATGAAGCCTGATTTTTCAGATGAAGACGGCATCCGCGCCGCTGAGCTTGAAGGCGAGTTTGCGGAATTAAACGGTTGGGAAGCTGAAAGTGAAGCCGCTATTTTGTTAAAGGGTCTGGGCATCTCTGAAGACCTTCATACGAAGAAAATGGCAGACTTAGGCGGCTCAGACAAGGTGAAAGTGCTTTTGGCACAGGCGCTGTTCGGCAAACCGGATGTTCTTTTGCTTGATGAACCGACGAACCACTTGGATCTGAAAGCGATCCAGTGGCTGGAAGAGTTTCTGATCAACTTTGAAAATACAGTCATCGTCGTATCCCATGACCGTCACTTTTTAAATAAAGTGTGCACGCACATCGCCGATCTTGATTTTAATAAAATTCAAGTGTATGTCGGCAACTATGATTTCTGGTATGAATCCAGCCAGCTTGCTTTAAAGCTTTCTCAAGAAGCCAATAAGAAAAAAGAAGAGCAGATTAAACAGCTTCAGGAGTTCGTGGCCAGATTCAGCGCCAACGCCTCTAAATCAAAGCAGGCGACATCAAGAAAGAAACTCCTGGATAAAATCACGCTTGATGATATCAAACCGTCATCACGCCGTTATCCTTACGTCAATTTCACGCCGGAACGTGAGATCGGAAATGACGTGCTGCGGGTTGAAGGCTTAACGAAAACGATTGACGGCGTTAAGGTGCTTGATAACGTCAGCTTTATTATGAACAGAGAAGACAAAATCGCGTTTACAGGCCGCAACGAGCTTGCCGTTACAACGTTGTTCAAAATCATTTCCGGGGAAATGGAAGCAGACAGCGGCACATTTAAATGGGGCGTGACCACTTCTCAGGCGTACTTCCCGAAAGACAACAGCGAATACTTCGACGGCAGCGATGCGAACCTTGTTGACTGGCTCCGTCAATACTCGCCGCATGATCAAAGCGAAAGCTTTCTGCGCGGGTTCTTAGGACGCATGCTGTTCTCAGGGGAAGAAGTCAACAAAAAGTCAAACGTTCTTTCCGGAGGAGAAAAAGTGCGCTGCATGCTTTCAAAAGCGATGCTTTCCGGCGCAAACATTTTAATTCTGGATGAACCGACAAACCACTTAGACCTGGAATCCATCACGGCGCTTAACAACGGCTTAATCAGCTTCAAAGGCGCTATGCTGTTTTCTTCTCATGACCATCAGTTTGTACAAACAATTGCCAACCGCATCATTGAATTAACGCCTAAAGGCATTGTTGACAAACAAATGACTTATGACGAATTTCTTGAAAACACGGATGTACAGAAAAAGATTGAAGAGCTATACGCGTAATAAAAAAGCAGGGGAGACTCTGCTTTTTATTTGTGAAAAAAAGTTTTCAATCTTCTGACTTCCCGTTACAATAAAGGAACATATGAATTGAAAAGAGACGGAGGAATGCATCATGAAGTTTTTAGTTGTCGGAGCTGGGGGAGTGGGCGGATATATCGGCGCGCGTCTTGCAGAAAAGGGAAATGACGTTACGTTTCTCGTCCGTCAGAAACGGGCGGAACAATTAAAAGAGACGGGGCTGACCGTCAAAAGTGCAAAAGGTGATGTTGCAATTAAGCCGAAATTAATCATGGCAGACGAAAAAGGTGAGTTTGACGCCGTTATCATCGCTTCAAAAGCGTATTCGTTGAATGATGTCATTCGGGATGTCAAACCGTTTGTTAAAGATTCGTCGGTCATTATTCCTTTTTTAAACGGGTACAGGCATTATAACCAGCTGTTTGAAGCTTTTTCAAAACATCAGGTGCTGGGCGGCCTCTGTTTTATTGAGAGTGCTCTTAACGAAAAAGGGGAAATTCTACATACGAGTGCTGCCCACCGTTTTGTTTTCGGTGAATGGAACGGAGAACGCACCGACCGTATGAATGAGCTGGAAAACGCGTTTGCAGGTGTGAAAGCGGATGTCATCATCAGCCGGGATATTGAAAAGGACATTTGGAAAAAGTATATGTTTATTGCCGCGCAGGCGGGAGTGACTACACTGTTTCAACAGCCGGTCGGACCGATTTTAGATACAGAAGGCGGCCGTAATACGGCAAAGCGTCTTTTTGCTGAAATCGGAGCCATTTTCAGCGCTGCCGGCATTCCGAAAGACCCTGATCTGGAAGAAGAGAGCTATCGTACATTGACAAGTATGTCTTACCATATGAAATCGTCGATGCTGAGAGATATGGAAAAGGGCCGGGTGACGGAAGGTGATCATCTGCACGGTTTTCTGCTTGAAAAAGCGAAAGGCTTGTCTGTTGATACACTTGTTTTGGAAACCGTCTTCGCCAACTTGCAAATGTATGAAGCAAAATAAAAAAAGGAGGCCCAAGCGCCTCCTTTTTTATTAAAATGCCCAGTTTCCGTTTCTGAAGATCGGTTCTCTTTTGCCGTCAGCAGTGATGCCGTCGATATTCATATCTTTAGAACCGACCATGAAATCTACATGTGTAATGCTTTCGTTTAATCCTTCTTTGACAAGCTCTTCCCGTGTCATTTGTTTGCCGCCCTCAATATTAAAGGCATATGCACTGCCGATCGCCAAGTGGTTCGATGCGTTTTCATCGTACAGTGTGTTGTAAAATAAGATATTTGACTTTGAAATCGGCGAATCGTACGGCACTAAGGCCACTTCACCCAGATAGTGGGAGCCTTCATCGGTTTCAACGATGCCTTTTAAAATCTCTTCGCCTTTTTCAGCTTTCACATCAACAATACGGCCGTTTTCAAAGGTAAGAGTGAAGTTATCAATAATGTTGCCGCCGTAGCTCAGCGGTTTCGTGCTGGAAACCGTGCCGTTCACCCCGTCCCGCTGCGGAAGAGTAAAAACCTCTTCGGTCGGCATGTTGGCCATAAATTCATGCCCGCTTTCATTAACGCTTCCCGCGCCTGCCCACACATGTTTTTTCGGCAGTTCAATTGTTAAGTCTGTTCCTTCAGCCTGATAATGCAGGGCGCTGTAATGTTTTTTATTCAGGTGTTCCACTTTTTCATGAAGATTTTGATCATGTTTTTTCCAGGCTTCCACAGGGTTTTCTTCATTTACGCGGGTCGTTTTGAAAATTTCTTCCCACAAAAGCTGAACGGCTGTGTCTTCCGGCTGATCCGGAAACACTTTTTTCGCCCAGCCTGTTGAAGCCGCTCCGATCACCGTCCAGCTTACCTTATCAGATTGAATATATTGTCTGTATGTATGCAATGCTTTTCCGGCGGCTTTCTGGAACGCCGCAATCCGTTTGCCGTCAGTGCCTTTTAACAGGTCGGGGTCGGATGAGACGACTGAAATAAACGCAGCTCCTTTTTTCGCGAGCTCTTCTTTGCCTTTTGCTTCCCATTCAGGATACTCTTCAAACGCTTCAAACGGAGCCATCTCGTATTTTAATCTGGACAGTTCATCGTCCTGCCAATTCACGGTGACGTTTTTGGCGCCTTTTTCATACGAATGTTTGGCCAGCAGTCTGACAAGGTCCCGGACATCGGTTGAGGCATTGATTACGACATGCTGTCCTTTTTGGATGTTGACGCCGACTTCTACCGCCAGCTGAGCATATGTATTTAGCTTTTCAGTAAACGAACTCATCGTTCATTCCTCCTCATCGGTTTTTCTCATCATATCAAATAATGCCTCATAAAGGAAAGAAAGGAACGCAAAAGAAAAAGACACAGCCTTTGCTGCGCCTTTACGGGTGATTCAGTTTTACGGTGCCGCCGGCCGGAGAATGGGGCATATTGGCCAGTGAAATGCTCATACCCCCTAAAATAATTCCGCTTAAAATGACGGCTACCGCTACGCGTCTTCCCACATCTCTGAGCATATGCTTCCTCCTTAATGTTTCTCCAGTCTCACAATATGAGCCGGCCGGAGAAAAAAGAAGCACAATCTTATTATTTAATCGCTTTTTGCAGCTTGTCGATGACGTCTAACGAACGTCCCGTGCCGATAGCCACTGATTCAAGCGGATTTGCCGCCAAATGAACGGGAACGACGATTTCTTCTGTCAGCCATTCTTTCATCCCGTTTAAAAGCGCGCCCCCGCCGGTTAACACGACGCCGCGGTCAACGATATCTCCGCTGAGCTCTGGCGGACAATCTTCAAGCGTCGCTCTGATTGCTTCAAGAATATGTAGGAGCGATTCACGCATCGCGTGCTGAATTTCATTGGACTGCAGTCTGATTGTCTTCGGGAGACCGGTTACGAGGTCACGCCCGCGGATTTCCATCGTTTCCGGCACATGTTCAATCAATGCAAAGCCGATTTCCATTTTCACCTGTTCCGCCGTACGTTCCCCGATCAGCAGGTTGTATTTTTTTCTGACGAACGAAGCGATATCTTCATCAAGCTGGTCGCCGCCGATTCTGATGGAATGGCAGGATACGACGCCTCCGAATGAGATGATGGCCACTTCAGTCGTACCGCCCCCGATATCCACGACGACGTTTGCGACAGGTTCGTCAACCGGAAGATCGGCACCGATTGCAGCGGCTACGGGCTCTTCAATCAAGTGAACGTTTTTTGCTCCGCAGTTTTTGACAGCGTCACTGATAGCGCGGCGTTCAACGGCTGTTGAGCCTGAAGGCGTACAGACGACGACATTCGGTTTGCGGAAGGTCATCCCGATTTTCTTCCCGGCTTTTTTCATAATGTGTTTTAATAAGTCAGTTGTCATATCATAATCTGCAATGACACCGTCTTTCATCGGCCGTACGGCGATGATTTTCCCCGGCGTCTTTCCGATCATGCTTTTGGCATCCGTTCCGATGGCAAGCACCGCTTTCGTAGTTGTATCTACAGCGACAACAGAAGGCTCATTTAAAATAATTCCTTTATTTTTACTGTAAACAAGTATATTAGCGGTTCCTAAGTCGATTCCGATCTCAGTTGATTGAAACATTTTTTCACCCAATCCCTATCCTGATTTAATTGATTCTACATTTAAAGTTTCTGAGAAAAACCACGATTTTTGGGGGTTTCCGGCGGGAATGAAATGTTTTTGTAAAAAAGGAGGGAAAGTCTGTATTCCGTATTTCAAAAGGCTTTCTTTCTGTAAAGAACATTCATTTCCGGAAGCTGAGAAACTTTTGCTCCTTTACTTTCGTCTACGTTATGAAGGATTTTCCTTGGACACATATAAGAGACATTAAAGGAAGTAGGGGATTTCTATGAAATCAATTGGTGTAGTAAGAAAAGTAGACGAACTCGGGCGTATTGTCATGCCGATTGAACTGAGAAGAGCATTGGATATCGCTATTAAAGATAGTATTGAATTTTTCGTTGACGGAGACAAAATTGTCTTGAAAAAATACAAGCCGCACGGCATTTGCTTAATGACCGGAGAAATTACCCCTGATAATCAGGAGTACGGCAACGGTAAAATCATCTTAAGCCCTGAAGGAGCGAAAATGCTGCTTGAGGAAATCGAGGAAGCATTAAAAGATAAATCATAATCAGCAAAAAGGGCGGAGCATTATTCCGCCCTTTTATTATGAAATTGTGTAAAAACTACCGGTAAAATAAAGCGAACCTGCTCAAATAATTGGGAATAGTTATCATTTTTTAGTCAATAAAGCGGTCAACAATGTTACAATATATGTAGAAATGCTAGCGGCAGGTGGGACTATGGGAAAATATCAAGCGCGTATCATTTCCTTAATCTTGGCAATGATTTTTATTATGTTTTGGGATTATATATTTTATATGATTGAACGGAATCCGATTAACTGGCCTGTTGACATCATCTTTACCGCCGTCACGTTAATCAGCGTCTGGCTGCTGGCTTATAAAGTAGATAATAAAAAGCAGCTGCTGGCCGAGCTGAAGGACAGCGAGCAGAAAGCAAAGGCGCTTTCAGATGAGAAAAACCGCATCATGGACAATCTGCAGGAAATTGTTTTTCAGACGGATTCGAAAGGGAATATTACATATTTGAATCAAGCCTGGACGGCGATTACGGGCCACTCCATCAGCGAATGTATGGGCACGATGTATAATGATTATTTTATAAAAGAAAAACATATCATTGATTATATTATCTCCCAAATCAAGCAGCAGGCTCCGTCAGGAATGTTTACAGCCAAATATATTAAAAGCGACGGCACTATCTTTTGGGGAGAAGTCCATTATAAGCTGTATTATGACCACAGACGGCAATTTGTCGGAAGCCTGGGGACGATGTCTGATATCAGCGAACGGAAAAAAGCGGTCGACGAGCTCTTGGAAACGAACGAACGGCTTGCCATGCAATCTCAAAAGCTGGCCATTGCCGGGGAGCTAGCGGCAGGTATCGCCCACGAAGTAAGGAATCCTTTAACGTCAGTCAGCGGGTTTCTCCAGCTGATGAAAGCTCAGTATCCGGAAAGAACGGATTATTTCGACATTATTTTTTCGGAGATTAAAAGGATTGATCTTGTGCTGGGAGAGCTTCTTCTGCTCGCCAAGCCGCAAACCGTGAATTTTACCGCTCATCACCTTAACCATATTTTAAAGCAGGTGGCGACGCTTCTTGACACGAACGCGGTGCTGTCAAACACTGTGATTGAGAAGGATTTCACGCAGACTGAGTCCTGTATAGTCAACGGTGACGAAAATCAGCTGAAGCAGGTATTTATCAATATTATTAAAAATGCGATTGAAGCGATGCCTGACGGCGGGAATATTCATATTTACACAAAACGTGATGAAGAAAATGCGGTGATCAGCATACAGGATGAAGGAAACGGCATGTCGAAAGAAAAGCTTGAAAACATCGGGAAACCATTTTTCTCAACAAAAGATCAGGGAACAGGCCTCGGACTTCCGATTTGTTTACGAATTCTGAAGGAGCATAATGGTAAACTTAACATTAAGAGCAAAAATGGAGAAGGCAGTACGTTTCAGGTGATTCTGCCGTTAGAAGCGGCTGCTGTCCAAAAGGAGGAAAAATAACTTGCTTCTTTTTGTATACGGTTTGTTACGGAAGCGTGAAGAGAAACATGAGCTGCTGAAAGGCGCTCCGTGTGTGTGCGAGCAGGCCGCGATAAACGGCGTCCTGTATAAAACAGATAAAGGTCAGCCTGCGGCGTCTTTAGCAGAAACAGCTTTTGTGTACGGGGAATTGTATGAAACAGATCATCAGATGATCCGTAAGCTGGATGCGCATTATGCCGATTTTGACCGGAAGGAAGTCGCCGTGACGACGGATGTCGGGAATAAAACCGCCTTCGCATATGTCCTAAAGCCGGAACAGTGTGCCTCATTCAGCCGGATCAAAAGCGGAGACTGGAAAGAATATCGTTTTATGAAACGGGAGGATGACAGCCCGGTTTATTATTTCGCTTACGGGTCCTGTATGGATAATGCCCGGTTTAAACAGGCGGGGGTCGATCACTTTTTTGCCGAGCCTGTCGGAGGTGCGGTTGTTGAAGGGTATTCCACGAGATTCACGTTAAGGCGTCCTGACGGTTCGAGAGCCGATCTTGTTGAAGACGGGGGACGGACTGAAGGCGTGCTGTACAAGCTCCCGTTTGAAGCGGCAACTTACCTGTACAAAAGAGAAGGTGTTGATAACCATACATACCGTCCCGCGTTCATAGAAGTATGTGCCGGCGGCCGCGTATACAGAGGCTGCCTGACGTTTCTAGTGCTTGATAAGGCAGAGGAAATCGCGCCTCCGGGTCACTACCAGGAAGAAATCGAACGCGGAGCCGACTTGTATTTATCGCCCGCCTTTTCAGAAAAGCTCAAACGCTATATGAACTCATTGCCGAAAATGTGATACTATTCCTAGTAGAGATATTGTTTAAAGGAGCACTGTTATGAGAAAAGAGTTTGCCGTCATCGGCCTCGGGCGCTTTGGCGGAAGTATTTGCAAAGCGTTAAGTGAAGAAGGCCTTGAGGTCATGGCGATGGATATTGATGAAGATAAAGTAAATGAATATGCCAAAATCGCATCACACGCAGTCATCGGAGATTCAACCGATGAATCGGTGCTGAAAAACTTAGGGCTGCGCAACTTTGACCACGTCATTGTGGCAATCGGCGAAAATATACAGGCGAGCATTTTAACGACGCTGATCTTAAAGGAACTCGGCGTTAACACAATCACGGTCAAAGCGCAGAACGATTATCATGAAAAAGTGCTTGCGAAAATCGGGGCTGATCACATCGTCCACCCTGAGCGAGACATGGCAAAGCGCATCGCCCATAACATCGTATCAAATAATGTGCTTGATTATTTAGAGCTGTCCGACGAACACAGCATTGTGGAGATCGTGGCCAACAGCAGGCTTGCGGGTAACACACTGCTTGATCTGGACATCCGGGCGAAGTACGGCATTAATATCGTGGCCATCAAGAGAGAAAAAGAAGTGATCGTATCTCCGCTGGCGACTGAAATGATCCAAAAAGAAGATATTCTCATCGTTATCGGCTCTCTTACGGATATTTCCCGATTCGAAAAAAGAGTGCTTCATACAAAGTGAAAAGCCGTCCGTAAAAGGACGGTCTTTTTTATATGTCAGAATAGAAAGACATTTATCGTGTAAGCGGTATTTTCTGCAGTTTTTATTGACTATGATCAGGCGATCCGATAGCATATTGTACCATATAAAGAAAAAGAGGAGGCCTCATTTTGAACAAAGAAACACTGGCTGAACGGCTGAATGCATCAGCCGGCAGACAAAAAGCCGATACCGTCATTAAAAACGGAAAAATCATGGATGTATTTAACCAGGAATGGATTTCTGCAGATATCGCCATTACGGACGGAGTGATTGTCGGATTGGGCGAGTATGAAGGGAAAGAAGTCATTGATGCAGAAGGTCAAATGATCGTTCCGGGCTTTATTGACGGACATGTTCATATCGAGTCCTCTATGGTTACTCCGATTGAATTTGCAAAAGCCGTCCTCCCCCACGGAGTGACTACTGTCATTACTGATCCTCACGAAATTGCGAACGTTTCCGGGGCAAAAGGCATTTCATTTATGATAGAGCAGGCGAAAAAAGCGCCTCTGAACATTCGTTTCATGCTTCCTTCCTGTGTTCCCGCGGCAAGCTTTGAACGCTCAGGAGCTGTATTAAAAGCCGCAGATTTAAAGCCTTTTTATCAGGAAAAAGAGGTGCTGGGGCTTGCGGAAGTTATGGATTATGTGTCTGTTGCGGAAGGCGAAGAGGATATGCTTGAGAAACTGCTTGATGCCAAGCATCACGGAAAGCGGATTGACGGGCATTTAGCCGGACTGTCTTCAGATATCATCAATATATACAGGACCGCATCGGTGTCAAATGATCATGAAGTGACGACAAAAGCCGAGGCGCTGGACAGAATCAGACGGGGAATGTATGTCATGCTGCGCGAAGGATCGGTGGCTAAAAATACGCTCAATGTGCTGCCGGCGGTGAATGAAAAAAATGCACGGCGCTTTTTCTTTTGTACGGATGATAAACATGTAGACGATCTGCTTTCAGAAGGAAGTGTGAACCACCAAGTCAAAATGGCGATAAAGGCGGGACTTGATCCATTCCTTGCGTATCAGCTCGCCAGCTTAAATGCGGCCGAGTGCTACGACCTTGAAACAAAAGGGGCGGTTGCGCCGGGTTTTGACGCAGATCTGCTGTTTATTTCAGATTTGCGGGAGGCTGCCGTCACGAAGACCATGGTCGCCGGACGGACCGTTGCCGAGAACGGACGCACGGTTTATGAACAGTCTGCCGGCTCTTATTCTCCGGATCAGGCGCTGTTGGATACAGTGCGGCTGAAAGCGCCGCTCACTGAATCTGATTTTCATATGCCGATTCAAGAGGGCAGGCAAATGAATGTAATCGAAATCATACCGAATCATTTGGAAACGAGGAAAAAAGAAGTGCCTGCGCCATCTGCTGACGCATTTTGTTCTGATACACAAAATGATTTATTAAAAATCGCCGTCGCAGAGCGGCACAGCGGAGAAAAAATGATAGGGCTCGGAATTGTACAAGGATTCGGGTTAAAAGAAGGCGCCATTGCCACAACCATTTCTCACGATTCCCACAATATCATCGCTGTCGGTACAAACGATGCCGATTTGGCAAGAGCAATCAACAGGCTCCGTGACACCGGGGGAGGGTTAACAGCCGTGAAAAACGGAGAATTGCTTCACTCTGTTCCGCTTCCGATCGCCGGGCTTTTGTCTGATAAGTCCGCGGAATGGGTGAATGACAGTTTGGGCGTGCTTCATGAAAAGCTTCCTCTGCTCGGATTCACCGGTGATTTCAACCCGTTTCTCACATTATCGTTTTTAGCGCTTCCCGTCATTCCGGACATTAAAATGACGGCAGCGGGTCTGTTTGATGTTAAGGCCTTTCAGCATATTCCGCTTCAATAAAAAAACTGCACTCGTGATGAGTGCAGTTTTTTTATTTTAGACCTCCATAATGATCGGAAGGATCATCGGGCGGCGTTTTGTTTTTTCGTATAGGAACGGAGCAAGCGTGTCGGTGATTTCGTTTTTAATTTCGGACCACTGCGTTGTTTTCCGATCCATTACTTTCTCCAGATGGTTCGAAATGAGCTGCTGCGCGTCGTTGATTAAATCACCGGATTCTCTCATGTATACAAAACCTCTTGAAATTAAATCAGGTCCTGCTGATACCTTAAAGTCATCCATATTGATGCTGACAACAACGATAACAAGGCCTTCTTCTGAAAGAATGCGGCGGTCGCGGAGCACGATATTGCCGATATCACCGATTCCGCTTCCGTCAATGTAAACGGAGCCGGACGGAATTTTGCCTGCAACAGCGGCTTCTTCTCCTTTGAGCGCGAGCACTTCGCCATTGTCCATGATGAAGCAGTTTTCTTCAGGTATGCCGCAATCAGTCGCGAGTTTGACGTGCATTTTCTGCATTCTGTACTCCCCGTGAATCGGCATGAAGAACTTCGGTTTGATCAGGCGGAGCATTAATTTCTGTTCTTCCTGTCCGCCGTGTCCGGATGTATGAATGTCATTCAATGAACCGTGAATGACTTCAGCGCCCGCACGGTATAACTGGTTGATGGTGCGGCTTACGCTGATTGTGTTTCCGGGAATCGGAGAGGAAGAAAAGACGACCGTATCTCCGGGGTTAATGGATATCTGACGGTGCGTGCCGTTAGCGATGCGTGATAACGCCGCCATCGGTTCACCCTGGCTTCCCGTACATAAAATCGTTACTTTATTGGCAGGCATACGATTGATTTCGTTATGCTCAATAAACGTATTTTTAGGACAGCTGATGTACCCGAGAGTTTGTCCGATTTCAATAGCCGATTCCATGCTGCGTCCGAATACGGCAACTTTTCTGCCGTTTAAAACGGCTGCTTCAATCACCTGCTGAAGCCGGTGTATGTTCGAAGCAAATGTCGCAAATATAATTCTGCCGTCCACTTTTCGGAAAATATCGTGAATGCTTTCGCCTACGCGGCGTTCTGACATGGTGAAATCGGGCACCTCACTGTTTGTACTGTCAGAAAGCAGGCACAAGACGCCTTCTTTCCCGATTTCGGCCATCTTTGTCAGGTTTGCCGGTTCGCCTACCGGTGTAAAGTCGAACTTAAAGTCCCCGGTATGTACGATATTGCCTGGCGGTGTTTTGACGACGATTCCGTATGAATCCGGAATGCTGTGTGTCGTTCTGAAGAAGGATACAGACGTCTTCCGGAACTTAACGATGTCATCTTCACCGATGATGTTTAATTTGGTCTGTCTTAACAGCCCGTGCTCTTCAAGTTTATTCCGAAGTAAGCCGATCGCGAGTTTACCGCCGTAAACGGGAATATTTACTTGTCTGAGCAGGTACGGAATACCGCCGATATGGTCTTCGTGACCGTGGGTGATAAACAGACCTTTAATTTTATCTTCGTTTTTTACTAAATACGTGTAATCAGGGATTACGTAATCAATGCCGAGAAGTTCATCTTCAGGAAACTTGATTCCCGCATCAATCAGTACAATTTCATCCTGAAACTGCACCCCATACGTATTTTTCCCGATCTCGCCCAATCCGCCGAGGGCGAAAACGGCAGTCTGGTCATTTTTTACAAATTTCATTCCGCTCATAACTCCAATACTTTAAAATTTTCGCTCTGCTTCTCATATTCTAAAAAAGCACCGTCCACAGGCTGAACAAATTCAATGTTGAATTTCTTATCTTTCAGTTTCGTTCTGACGTCCCGTTCTGAAACGCCCTCAATGTAAAGTGAATCTGTTTTTTCCCGAACAGGTACTTCGTCAGCCTTCTCTTGATAAAATACCTTATAAATCATCCAAATCTCTCCTTAAATGCCGTATGTTAGACTCGCTTATTCTATTATATTCGAAAACGGATTATAAGGAAAGTCTCGAGCAAAAAAGGGACTTTCAAAAACCGAAAGATCCCTTTACGCGATGACTTTTTTTCGGAGCATTCCGCCCCACTGTCTTCTGAGTTTCTTCCGTAAACGGCGCAGCATCGTATTCCTCCTTTGAAGCCCTTATAGCAGTAGTATGCGGAAAAACAGAATTTGTTTTCGTGGGTAAAATTGGAATTTCGTCAAGGCGGTTTGCCGGAAGAAAAACTTTCTGTATGATGATATTGAAAAAGACACGACTGATAAACGGGATAAAGGAGAAATCGATATGAAACCAAAACTGATCTTTTTTGATATTGACGGCACGATCTATGACCATGATAAACATATCCCTGATAGTACAAGAAGCGCCGTGGCGGCGCTTAAAGAGGCCGGCCATCATGTTTTTATCGCCAGCGGAAGGTCTCCGTTTATGGTTAGACCGATTCTGGAAGAGCTTGAGATCGAGTCATTTATCTCATACAACGGCCAGTTTGTGGTGTTTGAAGGAGAAGTCATTTATAAAAACCCGCTTCCGGAAGATGCGGTCGCGCGTTTATTAAAGCAGGCGTCAGAAGGGGAGCACCCCGTTGTATTTATGGCGGAAGACACGATGAAGACGACCGTCCCCGGGCATCCGCACGTCACCGAAGGAATCGGCAGTCTGAAAGCCCCTTATCCCGAGGTTGATGAAACATTTTATAAAGGGAAAGAAATTTATCAGCTCCTTTTATTCTGCCGCGGACATGAAGAAAAAGCGTATGCCGCTTTTCCGGAGTTTGATTATGTCCGCTGGCATGAACTGTCAACGGACGTGCTTCCGAAGGGCGGTTCAAAAGCGGAGGGCATTAAAAGAGTGCTTGAGCGGCTTCCGTACGACATAAGCGACACTTATGCCTTCGGCGACGGACTGAATGATCTTGAGATGATCAGTTTTGTCGGCACCGGCGTGGCGATGGGAAATGCAGTTCCAGAATTAAAGGCTGCCGCTGATTTCGTCACAAAATCGGTGGATGAAGAAGGAATCAGCTGGGCTGTCAAAGAACTGGGCCTTCTGAAATAAAGAAAACCGGCACTTTGAGAAGTGCCGGTTTTTTTAACGGTCAATGGCAATAGCGTTTTCAGGTTCTTTAAACGGATTTTCTTTATCGATATGATCGTAAAACATAACGCCGTTCAGATGGTCGATTTCGTGCTGAAACACAATCGCCGGAAAACCTTTGAGACGAATGTCAATCTGTTCACCTTCAAGCGTCGTCGCCTTTACGCGGATGCGGGCGTAGCGAGGCACATAGCCAGGGATGGGTTCGTCTACCGACAGGCAGCCTTCTCCGCTCGTCAAGTAGCTTTTTTCTACTGAGTGGCTGACGATCTTAGGGTTAAAAAGAGCATAGCTGTATAAAGTGCCTTTCGCATCTTCTGCATGAACGGCGATCATCCGTTTTTTTACGGCTGTTTGCGGAGCGGCAAGACCGACACCGGGACGAAGCTCGTATTTCTCGGCTAATTCAGGATTTTGACTGTTTTTCACAAACTCAATCATATCAGCAAGTTGCTGTTTTTCTTCATCAGAAGCGGGAAGCTGAACCTCTTCAGCGATCTCTCTGAGCGCGGGATGTCCGTCACGGACAATATTTTCCATAGTAATCAAGAAACTTCACTCCTAAAGCTTAATATGTAAATTATAGCGAATTTCTTTATCGCAGCGCAATGAAACAATTGGCCAGCCATAGGAGGCTGGCCGATGTTTATGGGGTGCCAGTTCAGCAGCCGCAGCCTAAATAAGCTGCACCGACGATGATTAATAAGATAAACAATACTACGATTAATGCGAACGTGCGGCCGTATCCGCCTCCGCCGCCGTATCCGTAACCGCCGCCGTAACCGTATCCACCTCCGAAACCGCCTCCGCAGCAACCGCCGCCAAATCCGTATCCATATCCGTACATAAATAAACCCTCCTCTTTTAATTACGCTGACCCTTTATCAGCAGGGCCGGCGTCTACTATAAACTATGTAAAAGCCGGAAAGATGTATGGTCATCCGCCCTGTTTTCTCAATTTTTTACGCAAGTATTCTCTGACAGCGCCATAATCGTCTTTACCCAGAAGATTCCGGGACTACCAATTACAGCTCAGCTATTGTCAAACGGCGTCCGGGCTTCTATAGTGGAAATTGTCAAGATTGGGGGATTTTAAGTGAACATGATACAAAAAAAAGTGTTAGCGGGAATCGGAGCGCTCGGCGCCGCAAGTATGCTGCTTGCAGGCTGCGGGGGAAAAGATCCGGTTGAAACGCTTCATGATTCGATGGAAAAAGCCGTACAAGCGGAAAAACCGTTTCAAAAGGAGCAGAAAACGTTAGAAAAATTGGAGAAAAAAGAAGATGAGCTGTATAACGAAGTGATTCAGCTCAATATGAACGATTACGCCAAAATCGTTTCACTTTCAGACGAGGCCCTTAAAAACACGGAACAGCGCAAGCAGCATTTAAAAACGGAAAAAGACAGTATAGACAATTCAGAAAAAGAATTTGAAGCCGTCACCCAAACAGCCGGCTCGATTAAAGATCAATCCATTAAGAAAAAGGCAAAAGCAGCTGCCGCACATATGGAAAAACGCTATGACTTATACGGCGCACTCTATAAAGACTATATGAAAGCCATTCAATATGATAAAGAATTGTACAGCATCATTAAGAAAAAAGACTTAACAGCAGAAGACCTTGACAAGCAGATCAGCAAAGTAAACGATTCCTACAAAAAGGTGTTAAAGCAGGCTGGGGCGTTTAACAAGCAGACAAAAGAGTATAATCAGGCCAGAGAAGAACTGTATAAAGAGGCTGGCTTTCATGTCAATGAAAACTGAAAATGATGGAAGGTGCCGGGTACCCGGCACCTTTTTTGATGCCAAAAAACGGATATGCAATTCTATTGTAGTACAGTGAGTGTATGTATACTAGTACAGTTTGCGTCTGATGGACAGCTTGTTCCGACGGAAAAATTTAAAGCGAATACATTTATTTAAAATCAACATCCAAAACGATTGACGGGTCTTCTTTATTTGGTGTAAACTAATCCATGTCAAGCGGTGTTGTATCAGTCATTTACAACTCCGCAATAATACAGTTCAGATCAGATAGTGATGATCCTACATAAAGGTTTCGGCAAACTGGGGATAGGCTAAATATATACGACTTGCTGCTAATACTTTAGGGTATCCTAAGTTTGTATGTATAAAGGAATGCACGTCTAATGACTGTTTAAAAGAAAGGAAGAGGTGACTTTAGTATGGCTGCAAAAACGAAAAAAACAATCGTTGACAGTAAGAAGCAATTTGATGCCATTAAGAAGCAGTTCGAAACGTTCCAAATTTTAAATGAAAAGGGAGAAGTCGTGAATGAAGCGGCGATGCCTGATTTAACAGATGATCAATTAAAAGAGCTTATGCGCCGCATGGTATACACACGCGTGCTTGATCAGCGCTCTATTTCATTAAACCGTCAGGGACGTCTCGGTTTCTACGCTCCTACTGCCGGCCAGGAAGCTTCACAAATCGCAACGCATTTCGCGCTTGAAAAAGAAGATTTCGTTCTTCCGGGCTACCGTGATGTGCCGCAATTAATCTGGCACGGTCTGCCGCTTTACCAAGCGTTCTTATTCTCTCGCGGACACTTCCGCGGAAACCAAATGCCTGATGATGTGAACGCCCTTTCTCCGCAAATCATTATCGGTGCTCAATACATCCAAACTGCCGGTGTGGCGCTTGGTCTTAAAAAACGGGGCAAAAAAGCCGTAGCTATCACTTACACAGGTGACGGCGGCGCCTCTCAAGGGGACTTCTACGAAGGAATCAACTTTGCCGGAGCTTACAAAGCACCTGCAATCTTCGTAGTGCAAAACAACCGCTATGCGATTTCAACACCTGTTGAAAAACAATCAGCGGCTCAAACGATCGCTCAAAAAGCAGCGGCAGCAGGTATTGTCGGCGTTCAGGTTGACGGTATGGATGCTCTTGCGGTGTACGCTGCAACTGCTGAAGCACGCGAACGCGCAATCAACGGCGAAGGTCCGACACTGATCGAAACACTTACGTTCCGTTACGGTCCGCACACAATGGCCGGTGACGATCCGACAAAATACCGTACGAAAGAAATCGAAAACGAATGGGAGCAGAAAGATCCGCTCGTACGTTTCCGCGCTTTCCTTGAAAACAAAGGCCTGTGGTCTGAAGAAGAAGAAAGCAAAGTAATTGAGGCTGCAAAAGAAGAAATTAAGCAGGCCATCAAAAAAGCAGATGCAGAACCGAAACAAAAAGTGACTGATTTAATCAAAATCATGCACGAAGAATTGCCTTACAACCTAAAAGAGCAATTAGAAACTTATACACAGAAGGAGTCGAAGTAAGCCATGGCGCAAATGACAATGATTCAAGCAATCACGGATGCGTTACGCACAGAACTGAAAAATGACGAAAATGTCTTAGTTTTCGGAGAAGACGTTGGTGTGAACGGCGGCGTATTCCGTGCGACAGAAGGATTGCAAAAAGAATTCGGTGAAGACCGTGTGTTTGACACACCGCTTGCTGAATCTGGTATCGGCGGTCTTGCCCTTGGTTTAGGCTTAAACGGTTTCCGTCCGGTAATGGAAATCCAATTCTTCGGATTTGTTTATGAAGTAATGGATTCAGTTTCTGGTCAAATGGCCCGTATGCGCTACCGTTCTGGCGGACGCTGGACTTCACCTGTAACAATCCGCTCTCCATTCGGCGGCGGTGTTCACACTCCTGAACTTCACGCTGACAGCTTAGAAGGCCTTGTAGCTCAGCAGCCGGGTATTAAAGTCGTTATTCCGTCTACTCCGTATGACGCAAAAGGACTTTTAATTTCTGCAATTCGTGACAACGACCCTGTCGTTTTCTTAGAGCATATGAAACTTTACCGTTCTTTCCGTCAGGAAGTTCCTGAGGAAGAATACACAATCGAGCTTGGCAAAGCTGATGTGAAACGCGAAGGTACTGACCTTTCTATCATCACATACGGAGCGATGGTTCATGAGTCGCTTAAAGCTGCCGAAGAGCTTGAAAAAGAAGGCGTTTCTGCTGAAGTTATCGACCTTCGCACTGTAAGCCCGCTTGATATCGACACAATTATTGCTTCTGTTGAAAAAACAGGCCGCGCAATTGTCGTTCAAGAGGCTCAAAAACAAGCAGGTGTCGGCGCCAACGTTGTTGCTGAAATCAACGACCGCGCGATCCTGAGCCTGGAAGCTCCGGTACTGCGTGTCGCAGCGCCTGATACAGTATTTCCTTTCTCGCAAGCTGAGAGCGTATGGCTTCCAAACCATAAAGACGTTCTTGAAACTGCGAAAAAAGTTCTTGAATTTTAATCAGGCTTCATAACAGGAGGAAAAGACACGTTCTTTTCCTCTATTAAAAAACCTGTTTTAGAGGTTCAATGCTTGCGTATGCATAACTAAAATTTGCTTAATCAACTAGGAGGTCGAAAACTGTGGCATTTGAATTTAAACTTCCGGATATCGGGGAAGGTATCCACGAAGGCGAAATCGTAAAATGGTTTGTTAAGCCAAACGACGAGGTAGAAGAAGACGATGTACTGGCTGAAGTGCAAAATGATAAAGCAGTGGTAGAAATTCCTTCACCTGTTAAAGGAAAAGTATTAGAATTAAAAGTTGAAGAGGGAACGGTTGCAACTGTTGGACAAACGATTATTACGTTTGACGCACCTGGTTACGAAGATCTTCAATTTAAAGGAAGCGACGAATCCGGCGATGCGAAAACTGAAGCGCAAGTTCAGTCTTCAGCTGAAGCAGGACAGGACGTAGCGAAAGAAGAACGCGCAGCAGAGCCTGCAAAAGAAACCGGCGCAGGACAGCAGGACCAAGCGGAAGCTGATCCGAACAAACGCGTGATCGCTATGCCTTCCGTACGCAAATATGCCCGTGAAAAAGGCGTTGATATCCGCAAAGTTACAGGTTCAGGAAATAACGGACGTGTTGTAAAAGAAGATATCGACAGCTTTGTAAACGGAGGAGCGGCTCAAGAAGCGGCACCGCAAAAAACAGCAGCACCTCAGGAAACAGCTAAACCTGCAGCAGCTCAAGCTCCTGAAGGCGAATTCCCTGAAACACGCGAAAAAATGAGCGGTATCCGTAAAGCGATTGCTAAAGCAATGGTGAACTCTAAGCATACTGCACCGCACGTAACTCTTATGGATGAAGTTGACGTAACAAATCTTGTTGCTCACCGCAAACAGTTCAAACAAGTTGCTGCTGATCAAGGCATCAAGCTGACTTACCTGCCTTACGTCGTAAAAGCATTAACATCTGCTCTGAAAAAATTCCCTGTTTTAAACACATCTATTGATGATAAAACAGATGAAGTGATCCAAAAACATTATTTCAACATCGGAATTGCAGCGGATACTGAAAAAGGCTTGCTTGTGCCAGTAGTGAAAAATGCCGACCGTAAAGCCGTTTTCGAAATCTCTGATGAAATCAACAGCCTTGCTACAAAAGCGCGTGAAGGCAAGCTTGCACCTGCGGAAATGAAAGGCGCTTCTTGCACAATCACAAATATCGGTTCTGCCGGAGGCCAATGGTTCACACCGGTTATCAACCACCCAGAGGTTGCGATTCTCGGTATCGGCCGCATCGCTGAAAAAGCGATCGTCCGCGACGGTGAAATTGTAGCTGCTCCTGTCTTAGCTCTTTCTCTCAGCTTTGACCACCGTATGATTGACGGAGCAACTGCACAAAATGCGTTAAACCACATCAAGCGTTTACTGAACGATCCACAACTTATTTTAATGGAGGCGTAATGTTATGGTAGTAGGAGATTTCCCTATTGAAACAGATACTCTTGTGATTGGTGCGGGACCTGGCGGCTATGTAGCTGCCATCCGCGCTGCTCAGCTTGGACAAAAAGTAACAGTCGTTGAAAAAGGAACTCTTGGTGGCGTTTGTCTGAACGTCGGCTGTATTCCTTCAAAAGCGCTTATCAATGCAGGCCATCGTTACGAGAATGCAAAACATTCAGATGACATGGGAATCACTGCTGAGAACGTAAAAGTTGACTTTACAAAAGTCCAAGAATGGAAAGCTTCTGTTGTAAATAAGCTTACTGGCGGTGTTGCAGGTCTTTTAAAAGGAAATAAAGTCGAAGTTGTAAAAGGCGAAGCTTATTTCGTAGACAGCAACTCTGTCCGCGTAATGGATGAGAACTCTGCGCAAACATATACATTTAAAAACGCGATCATTGCTACCGGTTCTCGCCCTATCGAATTGCCAAACTTCAAATATAGCGAACGCGTTCTGAACTCTACAGGCGCACTGGCGCTTAAAGAAATTCCGAAAAAGCTCGTTGTTATCGGCGGCGGATACATCGGTACTGAGCTTGGAACAGCGTATGCAAACTTTGGAACTGAATTGGTTATTTTAGAAGGCGGAGATGAAATTCTTCCTGGCTTCGAAAAACAAATGAGTTCTCTTGTTACCCGCAGACTGAAGAAAAAAGGCAACGTTGAAATTCATACAAGCGCTATGGCTAAAGGCGTTGAAGAAAGACCTGACGGCGTAACAGTTACATTCGAAGTAAAAGGCGAAGAAAAAACGGTTGATGCTGATTACGTATTAATCACTGTCGGACGCCGTCCGAACACTGATGAGCTCGGTCTTGAGCAAGTCGGTATCGAAATGACTGACCGCGGTGTCATTAAAACAGACAAGCAGTGCCGCACAAACGTACCGAACATTTACGCAATCGGTGACATCATTGACGGACCTCCATTGGCTCACAAAGCGTCTTACGAAGGTAAAATCGCTGCGGAAGCTATTGCAGGAGAGCCTGCTGAAATCGATTACCTCGGTATTCCGGCGGTTGTATTCTCTGAGCCTGAACTGGCTTCTGTCGGTTACACTGAAGCACAGGCGAAAGAAGAAGGCATTGAAGTCGTTGCTGCCAAATTCCCGTTTGCAGCAAACGGACGCGCGCTGTCTCTTAACGAAACTGACGGCTTCATGAAGCTGATCACTCGTAAAGAAGATGGTCTTGTGATCGGTGCGCAAATTGCCGGCGCAAGCGCTTCTGACATGATTTCTGAATTGAGCCTGGCGATCGAAGGCGGAATGACTGCTGAAGATATCGCAATGACAATTCACGCTCACCCGACATTGGGCGAAATCACAATGGAAGCTGCCGAAGTAGCAATCGGAAGCCCGATCCACATCGTAAAATAATCATTAATAAGCAAAGAAACAGCCTCCGCTTTAAAGCGGGGGGCTGTTTTTATTTTGCAAGCACATGCTGCATGGGCTTGATGATATCCTCTTTTTTCTTTACGGCGCCTTCAATCTTCATGACAACATGCCGGTGATTGATCACCATTAAAGCCGGGAACGTGTTGATTTCTTCTTCCCAGCCCTTTCTGTTGTCATAAACCTTCATTTGATCGACATGATGGGGATATTTCTTTTCTAAATCAAGAATCGCGTCGTAGTAAGGGACTTCTTTATCTATATGATTTTCATCGGAAAAAAACAAGATTTGAGTGTGATGTATGCTGTCGATCCGGTTATTTTTGAATGGACTGACAGTAGAAACCGAACAGCTTGACAGAACGAACAGCATCAAAAAAAAGGGAATCACCGTACGGTAGCGCATCTATCTTTCTCCTCTGTTTTATATAATATATTGGATCATCCATTAATAAGGACTATATCAAGTGTATCACGAGAGGTGAAAAACCTAAGGCTTGTTACTTAATTGTTATATAATTGAAACCGTTTTTAATGAAGAAATAATACGTGTGACAACTTCGGCCGCCGATGTGTAACAAAGGCACATTTGTTTTTCGTGAGAGCGCTGTTTTTCGTTATACTGTGGGCAAAACCATCAGGAGGGATTGCCAATGTATAAAGCCGCTGCAGCAGTCATGTGTATGTGCTTCCTCGTCGGCTGCCAATCAAATGAAAAGACGCAAACAAACAATCGGCCCCATTCTCAAGCCGCGGTCGATCATGCCAAACAGGAAAACGATCATACAAAAGAGGAAAAGCAGAAAAAACAGAAGGCAGAGCCCCGTTACTATATCAACCCGAAATCCTTTGCCGTGGAAAAACTGGATGACCAAAAAGACAAAAAACCGATCGCATTGTTAACGATAGATGATGCACCTGATCAGCATGCCGCTGAGATTGCGGACAAACTGCATGATCTCCATGCGTCAGCGATCTTTTTTGTAAACGGTCAATTTTTGAAAAAAGATGAAAACAAGAAAGCGCTTAAGCATATTCATGAGTTAGGGTTTATGGTCGGAAATCATACAATGACTCATCAAGATTTGAAAGACCTTTCCGAACAAAAACAACGGGAAGAAATCATCGGTGTTAATAAAGCGGTTGAGAAGGTAATCGGGGAAAAACCGGCATTTTTCAGGGCGCCTTTCGGAAGCAATACGGACTACAGTGACAAACTCATACAAAAAGAAGGTATGATGAAAATGAACTGGACCTTCGGCTATGATTGGGAGCAGAAATATCAATCCAAAAAAGCGCTTACCGATATAACGCTGAGCAGCCCTTATCTGAAGGACGGCGCCAACATATTAATGCATGACCGAAAATGGACGGCTGAAGCCATACCGGACATTGTAAAAGGATTGCGTAATAAAGGATATACCGTGATTGATCCTCGGGAAATAAAAAGACCGTAAAAAATAAATGTGTTATACAATTTATCAGTTGACATATTAAATGTGACATAATAATATAATAACAACAAGTGAAAATTAAGCGTTTTCAAATTCTGAGAAATGGGGAATGAGAGATGGGTACGATTGTTTGCCAAGACTGTAACGAAGCGATTCATTACTTCGAGGATGAGAAGGTAACGACGTTATACGGAACATGCTGCGGACAATGCCAGTGTCATCTTGAAGAAGAGTAAAACGGCGTAAAAAGGCCCGAAACGATTTGGTTTCGGGCTTCTTTATGTTTATTGGATGGCTTTTTGCTCTTTGATGACTCTGATCATGTTAAGCGTTGCGTCTTCCGGACCCTGCACGGGAAGGCCGGCGTCCAGATTTTTGAAAATGTAGCTGATATTTTCTTCCGTAATGATTTCGCCCGGAATAAAGATCGGAATTCCCGGCGGGTACACCATAACAAACTCTGCAATGATCCGTCCCGCGGATTCTTTTAACGGGATGACTTCCGTATTTGCGTAAAATGCGTCTCTTGGCGTCATCGCTAACAGAGGAATTTCAGGAAGCAAAACTTCCGTCTGCCGGTGAGCGTACTCATTGGCAGAAGCCTGCTTTGAAATGTCTGTAAGCGCGCTTACAAGACGGTCGGCATCCCCGGCTCTGTCTCCGGGTGTGAAAATACATAAGATGTTATACAGATCGGACAGCTCGACTTCGATATTATATGATTCGCGAAGCCATTTTTCAACGTCATGACCGGTCAGGCCGAGGTTTTTGACCGAAATGATTAATTTAGTCGGATCATAACTGAAGGCAGCTTTAGACCCTGTGATCTCTTCGCCGACACAGCGGATGCCTTCAATTTGATTGAGACGTTCCCGTGTCTGATTCGCCAGCAGGATCGTATCTTCAAGAAGCCCGCGGCCTTCTGTAGCGAGCCGTTTTCTTGCGACATCAAGTGAAGCGAGAAGCAGATAGGATGTTGACGTTGTCGTCAGCATACTTAGAATCGACTGCACTCTTTCTTTGGATACAAGGCCTTCTCTCACATTTAAAATGGAGCTCTGGGTCAGAGAGCCTCCCAATTTGTGCACGCTTGTGGCTGCCATATCTGCGCCCGCCTGCATGGCGGACAGAGGAAGCTTATCATGAAAATGAATATGCACGCCGTGCGCTTCATCGACAAGAACAGGTACATTGAAAGAATGCGCGAGCTTGACAATGCTGCTCAGGTCAGCCGCCACACCGAAATACGTCGGGTTTATGACTAGAAGCCCTTTTGCGTCAGGATGCTCAGTCAATGCCCGCTCGGCAGATTCAAGCGTGATGCCGTGAGAAATTCCGAGTTCATCGTCGATTTCCGGATGTATAAAAATCGGCACCGCTCCGGAAAATACAATGGCCGTCATAATGGATTTATGGACGTTTCTCGGAATGATGATTTTATCTCCAGGTCCGCATACGGCCATTACCATCGTCATTATGGCCCCGCTCGTCCCTTGAACGGAAAAGAAGGTGTGGTCTGCGCCGAATGCTTCAGCGGCCAGTTCCTGCGCTTCTTTAATGATGCCCTTTGGCGCATGTAAATCATCCAGAGGTTCAATATTAATTAAATCTATGCTTAACGCGTTTTCTCCGATAAATTGTCTGAATTCCGGATCCATTCCCGCGCCTTTTTTATGGCCCGGAATGTGGAACTGGACAGGCTGTCTGTCCGCGTGCTTTTTCAGTCCGCTGTACAGGGGTGTTTCATGTTGCGGCAATTGTTTTCCCACCTTTATCATAATACCTACGGATTAGTTTGTATTACATTCAATTTATTACCCGTTTTTTAAACGTAAAACAAATGAATTATATTATGAACTTGAAAGAATGTAAAGAACAATTTATGATCTATGGAAGATGCTTATTTTGAGCAGGAATATAAAGGAGTGAAGACATTTGGAATATCAATATCCGATGAATGAGGACTGGACGACAGAGGAGGCCGTGGATGTCATTGCTTTTTTTCAGCAGGTTGAAAACGCCTATGAAAAAGGAGCTGACCGAGACAGACTTCTGAATGCGTACCGCCGCTTTAAAGAAATCGTTCCCGGAAAAGCGGAAGAAAAGAAAATCTGCAGCCGATTTGAAGCTGACAGCACCTATTCTCCGTACCGGACTGTGAAACAGGCAAAACAATCAGATCAAGCGGTTATTAAAATGTAAACAAAGCGAGCCGTCAATCGGCCCGCTTTTTATGTTATGAGACTTTCTGAGTCAGTGTGTATAAAAAGGAAAGCTTTCTAAAAGCATCTTCAATGGTTTGCAGGAATTCATTGTTGTTCATGTTGATCACGTCTTCTTTTTGAAGCTGGATGCCGCACAAAAGCTCTGCTTTTTTTACTGTCTGCAGGCGTTCAAACAATGTTTTCAGCTGTTCCTGATCCATGTCGGACTGCTTGTACGCCCCGGGCTTCGTATGATCCGGCGACCATACAAAATGACCGGGAATCTGTTTTGTGATTTCCTCCTGCTTCGCCTCCAGCAATCTGCCGTATTCCTCTTTTATCGGAGATTCATAAATGATGGCAAACCATACAAACATATGGGTGTCCCATAATCCGATCTGAAAGTGGGGGAGCTTCTTATAGCCGCGTTTGCTGTTGGCAAAGGCAACCCAGCTGTCAGCAGGCGGGTTGACAGATCTTCTTGCGTGCTTGGCGACATGCGGGAACATTTCATCTCCGGTCAATGCCGACAATGTCGGTGCGAAATGCTCTCCTAACAGGGTCAGCTTCGGCCGGACTTGTTCTTTTAATACCTCCATGCGCGGATCTAAACCTTCTATTGTAAATGTGTCAAAGTCTTCTTTTGTAAAACGCATCTGAGTCATCTTTTTCCTCCTTATCGTAAGTATTCATATTTTACCACAGCCGCCGCCGGCCGCAAAAACATTGAGAACGTTTCAGCAGAGAGGATCGGTGGTAAAAAACGAATAGGTAAACACACAATTTTAAGAATGTTGTTACAGCCGAATATAAGTTTCCATACGATATAAGAAGTATCATAAATGATTTGGAAAATTGGAAAATGGGATGCTTTTTTAACAAATGATCTCTGGAAGGGGCGAAAGACAATGAGGCAAGTGGTGAAGGAAGGATTCAGAGAGGAAAAAAATAACCGTGTAGCTGTCTGGAGACTAGAGGTTGATTATGAATTGGCAACCCTGTATGAGGCCATGCAAAAAGAGAATGAAGATCAAATCGATCTCAGCAAAAGAAAACTGGAACGTCTCAGAAAAGAATGGATTCGTCTTAACGGATAAAGAATAGTAAAAACGAACCGCAAGAAATGGTTCGTTTTTACGTGAGAAGGCATTTTTTTCATTTTCCTTGCTTTTTAATCGTCTTTATCAGTATGCTATAGAGTAAGCTATACATAGAAAAGAGGTACACGGTATGACAAATTGGACGGAAATTGATGAAATCGCAAAACAGTGGGTAAAAGAAGCCGGAGCGAGAATCAGACAATCCATGCAGGAAAGCTTGACGATTGAAACAAAATCAAATCCGAATGATTTAGTCACAAATATTGATAAAGAGACGGAACGCTTTTTCATTGACCGTATACAGGGAACTTTTCCCGGACACCGCATCCTCGGAGAAGAAGGACAGGGGGATAAACTCCGCTCTCTTGACGGAATCGTCTGGATCATTGATCCGATTGACGGAACAATGAATTTTGTCCATCAAAAGCGGCATTTCGCGATCTCCATCGGCATTTTTGAAGACGGAAAAGGCAAAATCGGCTTAATTTATGATGTAATGCAGGACGAACTGTATCACGCATTCAGCGGAAAAGGGGCTTATCTGAATGACACGCCGCTTGCTCCTTTAAAAGAGGCTTCCATTGAAGAAGCGATTATTGCAATCAATGCCACATGGGTAACGGAAAACCGAAGAATTGATCCGAGTATTTTGGCGCCGCTCGTGAAACGGGTGAGAGGAACGCGCTCCTACGGCTCGGCGGCACTTGAGCTGGCCAGTGTTGCGACCGGACGCATTGACGCATACATCACGATGAGGCTTGCGCCGTGGGATTATGCTGCCGGCTGTGTGCTCCTGAACGAAGTCGGAGGTATTTACACGACCACAGACGGTGAGCCGTTTACGTTTTTAGAAAACCACAGCGTGCTTGCGGGCAATCCGGCGATACATAAAATCATTTTTGGCGACTATTTACATGCTGACAGATAGGGAGTTTGAAGAAGAGGATCTTGGATTTATGGAGCAGCTGGCGGCAGCACACCCGGTGTGGAAAGCCGAAGAATTCGGAACGAAAAATGCGGCGGAGTTTATGCTTGCGTACTCCATGTACAATGGAACGTGGCTTGTATGGGAGCTTGACGGCACTCCTGCCGCCGTCAGCTTTCATTTGGAATGGGCCCCTTCAAACGGAAAACCGTGGCTCGGAACTGTGGCCGTCGCTCCGGAGGCAAAAGAGAAAGGAATCGGGCGCGCGGTCATTGAAGAGATTGCCGGCCGGCTGAGAGCGGAGCATAAAGCGATGTTTACAGCCGTTCCCCTTGCCAGGCAGGAATGGGTGTTGTTTTTAAGCCAGTGCGGCTTTGAACAGCTGAAGCTTGAAAAAGACGATCGGGAAAAGACATATATGATCATGGTGAAGCCACTGTGAAATGTTTTTAGATATAAAAAAGAGACCGGATTTCCGGTCTCTTTTCTTGTTTACAATCCGACTGCATTCCAGGCAGCTTCTACGCTTGCAGCATCTTGAGAGCCGTAAAGGTCCCGCGCAGATTGAATCAAAGCGGCTTTTGCATCTTTAAAAGTTGATGACGGAGTGAGGTATACCGTCAGAGCACGATAGTAAATCTGCTCCGCTTTGTTCACGCCGATTTTTGTAATCGTATTGTAAGCGGCTTTGTTCGGGATTCCGCTGTTTGTATGCACGCCGCCGTAGTCGCCGGCATCAGTGTTCGGAAGGTTTTTGTAATTTTTGAAATTATCAGGCTGTCCGTATTTTGTCGGATTGGATAAGCTGCGGAGAGCCGGCTGGCTGACCGTAATATCTTCACCGATATCCCAGTCCTCAGTATCGTTGAAGTACCCGAATACATCAGAGAAGGATTCGTTTAAAGCGCCCGGCTGATTTTCGTAGTTCAGGTTGGCTGTTTCCTGTGTAACGCCATGTGTCATTTCATGAGCGGTTACGTCCATTGAACCGGAAAGAGGTGAGAAGAATGAACCGTCGCCGTCACCGTAAATCATTTGGTCGCCGATCCAGGCTGCGTTATTGTATCTGCTGCCGTAATGAACGGAGGATACGATCTTGCCGCCTTTATTGTCGTAGCTGTTGCGATTAAACTTCTGATAGAAATAATCATACACTTTGCCGAGGTTGTAATGCGCATCAACGGCAGCGCGCTGAGAAGAAGTTGTAAACTGGTTTGTGGTGCTGGATACGAGTGTGCCCGGCAGGTTATACTCGCGGTTTTGCAGATCGTACGTAATAATTTGTGTTCCGGTAGGTTTAGAAAGATCGCGCAGCACATATTTGCCGCTTTCAGAAGAAATATTTAATGAGACCGTTTTTCCTTTAAGAGTCGTACCTGTTCCGGTTGTGGCGGCATGCTCCACTTTGTTTTGCTTTTTCAGGATTTTTCCTGTTTCCGCATCAACGGTTACTTCCCAGTTTGCAGGTTCCGGTTCGATGTAGCGGATGGTTACATCATAGGCGAGGCGGTATTTGCCGTCTTTTGTGGCTGCTGCTTTCAGCTCGGCTTTGTTTTTGTTTGCAACGGTTCCGTTAGAAACGGCTTCAGGTGATTTGCCGATCGCTTTATAAGCATGATCCAGCGCCTGATTTGCAGATATTTTTTTGCTGTTTGCCGTTTTGGCGGAAACATCGTTGTTTAATTCACCGTTAATCGCATAGACGTTGTTGGATTTATCGACGTGAATAATGACTTGAGAGTCTTTCACAGGCACACCGTTTACGACAGGCACATAACGGAAGTGCTTGTAGCCGAGATCATCGGTCGTTTGGTCAATCAGCTTCAATCTTTCAGAAGGATTGCCTTTAAAGACTTTGCCGTTTTGTTTCAAGTATTGCTTGATAGCTTTGTCACTGACAGAAGGCAATTCTGATTGCACCAAAGAATGCTTCGGTACAAAATTCGTCAGGTTTTCTTTAAGCTGAGGATTCTCAGCGGCCTGAACACCCGGCAGACTGATGGTTAAACTCATAAAGGAAGCGGCGACAGCAACAGACAATTTCTTACCTAAACCCACAATAAATCCCCCTTTTTGAAAATAATGAAAACTTATATTGTTATAATAAACCAGCAATCTCGCATTCTGCAATATAAAACTAGACTCCGCGGCTGAATTGATAGAATCGTCCCATGCGGGCTGTCGGCGGGCGGTGTCAGGGGATAAGCCGAGAGACACGTGTTGGATTAGACATGAGTCGAATGACGCGATTTTTTCTGGAAAAAATGACAAATGAAGACGGGAAAAATGATAGGGGAAAAATGTTAAGATCTTTAAAACTTTTTTGAATGCCGGTTGTCTAAACGGGTGAGGCCTTAATAAACGTAAAGGATTGTTACAGATGTCAGAGATTTTCAGTCATTTTATTCAGCATTTCGACAGATATTTCATTTTAAGCAGACAGAGTGTGTTGGTCATTCAGTGGTCATCCGTCTGCCTTGCTGTTTTATACGCGCTAAATTTCCATCCGAAAATCAGCCGTGAGAGAGTTTGGTTTTATGCCGGGATTCTGCTTCGGGCTGTATTAATATGACTTGCTGTTTAGTGAGAGATTTACTCCCTTTATATATTGAAGGCGATTGTGAAACAGAAACGGAGCGGTATATTTCCCGCCATCTTAAAGCATGCAGTGAGTGCGGAAGTTTATATCATATGATGAAGGAGCCGCTTGACTTAGGCAGTGCGGAGATGAAGGCGTCCGCCTGTTATGAAGAGGAAGAAAGACGCTTCCGGGAACGGTATTACGGGAGGCTGCTGACAAAAGCCGCCTGCTTGTTCGGCGCTGTATTTCTCATCATGCTGGCCCTTAAATTGCTGATTTAAAAAACGCCCGGCTGAATGACCGGGCGTTTTTTCCATTTACTCAGCCGGGTGAAAGGCTGTATAAATGCCTTCAAGCAATTCTTGGGGCAGTGAATTAATGAATCCGGCAAACAGCTCTGCTTCTTTTTTGCCTGCACCCGCTTTTTCTGCCAGTTCCTGATCAAATGTATACACACCGTCATCTTCAACCAGCGCAGATTGAAGGATATGAAGACTCTGGGAGAAAGTATTGAACAGCTGATCAACGATAACGGCCTCTTTTTCCGTAAAACCAAGCTCAATTGCTTTTTCTTTATTAAATGTATATTCGCCATCTGTTTTCTCAATACATTGGGAAAGTACGGTTAAAAATTCGGCTGAGCTGTCCCACAGCTTTTGAATGATCTGTGCTTCTTCTTGACCTAATCCCAATTCAACCGCTTTGTCACCGTCAAAATAATAGACTCCGTCTTTTTCGTAAATCGATTGGTTGATGATGTCAAGCAGCTTTGCCGCGTCTTCCGGTGTTTTCTCAGCGGAAGCCTGCAGCACATGCGGTTCATTTGACTGAATCGTTTTTGCGCCGGCAGAGTCAAGCGGGCTGAATGCAAGCAAGGCGGCTGAAGCGGTTGCGGCGGCAGTTACAGCGGTTTTTTTCAAAAAAGATGTGTTCATTTCGTTCTCTCCTTGTCATGTGTATTTGCTTACAATCCAAGTATAAAAATACAATGTTGGAATTGAAATAGGAGTTATGGTATTTTCTGCATAACGATGCCGGACTATTTCAGACCGCACTTTCTGAGGAACTCTGCTGTTGTAACTAGAAGGCATGCCGCCATTTCCGGCTTCCTGACTAGGCGGCGGGGGAGAGAAGCCTTAATTCTCAGTCTGTTTTGAGATAACAAAAAAGCCTGAATCAAGATTCAGGCTTCGTAAGGCATTGTGCTTTTTCATGTTTACGGAATTTTGCAAAGGGTCATGCTTTTAATCAAGCAGTCCCTGTTCGCGCATTTTTTTCTTTACGGTGAAACCGCTTCCCATCATGGCGATAACGAGAACAATGCTTCCGATGATGCCCCATGCGCTTTTTTCAGCGATTGATACGCCGATCAGCATCATGCTGAAGACTGCTGCGAATGCAAATAATAATAAGAGCCAATTCAATTTTTTCATATTTCCATCCCCTTTAACGTCATACTTTCAGTTTACAGAAAAACGTGACGCTTTTAAAGAGGATGTGTGGTATAATATGAAAGTTATCTAATTTTTTTAGGAGATGAAAATGTGAAACTTCGAAACGATCTTCGCAATATCGCGATTATTGCCCACGTTGACCATGGGAAAACGACTTTGGTAGACCAATTGCTTCACCAAGCCGGAACATTCCGTGCCAACGAAAATATTGCCGAACGCGCAATGGATTCGAACGATCTTGAACGTGAACGCGGTATTACAATTCTCGCGAAGAATACTGCGATTAACTATAAAGATACACGCATTAATATTTTGGACACTCCGGGACACGCCGACTTCGGCGGAGAGGTAGAACGGATTATGAAAATGGTTGACGGCGTTCTGTTAGTCGTTGACGCATATGAAGGCTGCATGCCGCAAACCCGTTTCGTACTGAAAAAAGCCCTTGAGCAGAACTTAAATCCTGTTGTCGTTGTAAACAAAATCGACCGTGATTTCGCCCGTCCGGAAGAAGTCATCGATGAAGTGCTCGATTTGTTCATCGAGCTTGACGCAAACGAGGAACAGCTTGAGTTCCCTGTCGTGTACGCTTCCGCGATTAACGGAACGGCGAGTCTGGACCCGAAAAAGCAGGACGAAAACATGGAATCACTTTATGAAACGATTCTTGAACATGTCCCTGCGCCGGTTGACAACGCTGAAGAGCCTCTTCAATTCCAAGTGGCGCTTCTTGATTACAATGATTATGTCGGCCGTATCGGTATCGGCCGCGTTTTCCGCGGTACGATGAAAGTCGGCCAGCAGGTTTCATTAATGAAGCTTGACGGAACGGTGAAATCATTCCGCGTAACGAAAATCTTCGGCTTCCAAGGATTGAAACGCGTGGAAATTGAAGAAGCGAGAGCGGGAGACCTCGTTGCCGTTTCCGGCATGGAGGACATCAACGTCGGTGAAACGGTTTGTCCGGCTGACCACCATGAGCCGCTGCCGGTTCTGCGTATTGATGAGCCTACGCTTCAAATGACATTTGTCGTAAACAACAGCCCGTTTGCAGGCCGTGAAGGCAAATATGTCACAGCCCGTAAAATTGAAGAGCGTCTGAACGCGCAGCTTCAAACAGACGTCAGTCTGCGTGTTGAACCGACTGCATCGCCTGACGCATGGGTTGTTTCAGGACGCGGTGAGCTTCACCTGTCCATTCTAATTGAAAACATGCGCCGCGAAGGCTATGAGCTTCAAGTGTCTAAACCTGAAGTTATCATTAAGGAAATCGACGGCGTAAGCTGCGAGCCTGTTGAGCGCGTGCAAATTGACGTGCCTGAAGAGCATACCGGTTCTGTTATGGAATCAATGGGTGCGAGAAAAGGCGAAATGCTTGATATGATTAATAACGGAAACGGCCAGGTCCGCCTGATCTTTACCGTACCTTCACGCGGACTCATCGGTTATTCTACTGAGTTTCTGTCACTGACACGCGGTTTCGGTATCCTGAACCACACGTTTGACAGCTATCAGCCGATGCAAAAAGGCCAAGTCGGAGGCCGCCGTCAGGGTGTGCTCGTTTCCATGGAAAACGGAAAAGCGACATCTTACGGAATTCAAGGTATTGAAGACCGCGGCGTCATCTTCGTTGAGCCGGGCACAGAAGTATATGAAGGCATGATTGTCGGCGAACATAATCGTGACAATGACCTTGTCGTAAATGTCAGCAAAATGAAACAGCAGACAAACGTCCGTTCCGCAACGAAGGACCAAACGACTACGATTAAGAAAGCGCGCATTATGTCGCTTGAAGAATCACTCGAGTACTTAAACGAGGATGAATACTGTGAAGTAACACCGGAATCCATCCGTTTAAGAAAGAAAATCCTGAACAAAAACGAACGTGAAAAAGCGGCGAAAAAGAAAAAAACAGCAGGAATGTCTTAATCACTTGCAGAATTTGAAAAGATAGAACCCGAACGGAAAAGGGGAGGGGGATCTTTTTGAATGAAGTAAGTGAACGGCTGTCGTTCTTTGCTGCTCTTTACCAAGTGGATGAGCATCCGCTGACTGGAATGTGGCTGTTATACGGAACGATCGTCGTGCTTTCGGTGATTGTATTTAAACTCGGCTTTGCCAAACGGCTGCCGGTTTTAAAGGCTGCGGCAGTTTATCTCTTTCTCATGCTCGGCTGCACCGTGCTGACTTTTTTCGGTGTGTTTCTGCCGGTCGGAGAAGGTCTGGTTGTCGCTGCCTTGATTTTGATCATTTACAAAATCCGTCTGCACCAGTCCAAAAAGAACCAGTCAGCTAAACCGCAATAAAAAAAATGACCTTGCCTTTCGGCGGGTCATTTTTTTATTTTATCTTTTTTCGTTTTTTGCCCTGGATGAAAGGAGAAGTGTCCGGTATTCAGCCGCGCCTCTGTTTTGACTTTGATTCGGTCATGGCATTCTTGGCACATATATGTATGAATCGGACGATTGCGGAGGCGTTTGGCTGTCAGTGTTTCATCATCAATTTGTTCAATTTTGTCGCAAATGGAACATTTTACTCTCATTGAGTTTTCACCTCTTTCACTATGACAAGCATTATATCATGGATGACCCGTCTGCCAAAGGGAAAGAAAGCAGCGCCCGCTCCAAAGGAAGGGCGCTGTTTTTTACTGGCGGTTTTTCATATGATGATCTGATTGATCGTTCTGTTCGTTTTGCAGCTTCTTCTGATCTCTTTCGTTCAGCTGGTCATCATTCGATTTAGTCGGTGATTCTTTTTCATTGTCGGTCACATCATTCGGGACTTCCGGCATAACGCGTCCGACGATTGCAGCAAGTTCGTCCAAAATGCCTGAAACGGGCCGGCCGGCCTTAATATCACTAGCCATGCCCCTCAGGCGGGAAACTGTATCAGGATCAGCCACGACAACGGCATTGGCGCCGTAAGGATCATTTTTTAACGCCTGGGCAACGGTGTATTTAATGCTTTCCACTTTGCTCCTTTCTAAATTGTCATCCACATCGATCCCGACAACGGAGTATCTCCCAAGTACAACCGCGGTGGCATCTGTAATGCCGGGGATTTTTTCGGTTACCTCGACGAGATGCTTTGCGATATCCGTCCGACCGGGATTTTCAGCTGTCTCAGGAGCTGTATTTTTTACATGAATCGGTTTTGCTTCGCGCTGATCGGTCGATTCGTTCCGGATATTGCGTTCACGGCTGTCCTGTACAGCGGTACAGCCGGTCAGAATAAACAACGCTTGTATGATAATGAAAAGAATTCGCACGTCAGATTCCCTCCTTGAATGCTTTCATTTATTTTATTGTTGAATTAACCTTCTATCTTTATGCACCAAATCATATATTTTAGCAGGCATCCCCGTTTTTCACGAAAAGAAGCATACGATGATCCTTATTTCAGGAGGCTGAGACTTGAGTAAAATTTATGTGTTAGATACGAATGTACTTTTGCAGGATCCTAACGCCATTTTTTCCTTTGAAGAAAACGAAGTTGTCATCCCTGCCGTCGTGCTGGAAGAGGTCGATTCAAAAAAGCGGTATATGGACGAGGTCGGGAGAAATGCGAGGCACGTATCTAAGCTGATAGACGGGCTCAGGGAGAAAGGAAGGCTGCACGAAAAGGTTCCGCTGGAAAGCGGAGGAACGCTCAGAATTGAACTGAACCACCGGTCATTTCATCAGCTTCAGGAAATTTTTATTGAAAAAACGAATGATAACCGCATTTTGGCGGTGGCAAAGAATTTAAGCCTTGAGGAGGAAACGAAAGAAAACGGCCGCCTCGTCATTCTGGTCAGCAAGGATGTGCTTGTCAGGGTAAAGGCGGATGCCATCGGACTTTTGGCAGAGGACTTTTTAAACGACAGAGTCGTTGACCATGATGAGATATATAGCGGGTACAAAGATGTATTTATGAATAAAGAGCGGTTTGCCTCGTTTTATAAAAACAAACAAATTTCAGTCAAGGAGCTTCAGCAGCATCAGGTTTATCCGAATCAGTTTATGCTGATGAAAGATGAATTAGGAGGATCTTCGTCTGCGGTCGGTATGACAGATAAGAAAGGAGAGAACGTAAAAAGACTCGTCTTTGATGATGAGCATGTATGGGGGATCAGGCCGAAGAACGTCCAGCAGACAATGGCGCTTGAACTTCTGCTGAGGGAAGATATCCCGCTTGTCACCCTGATCGGAAAAGCGGGAACGGGAAAAACCTTGCTTGCTCTCGCTGCGGGGCTTTTGCAGACGGAGGATCTCGGTATTTATAAAAAACTGATTGTCGCGCGTCCCATCGTTCCGGTGGGGAAGGATATCGGATATTTGCCGGGCGAAAAAGAGGAAAAGCTCAAGCCGTGGATGCAGCCGATCTTTGATAATCTTGAATTTTTGTTCAATGCGAAAAAGCCGGGTGAACTTGAAGCGATTTTAGCAGGCATCGGATCAATTCAGGTCGAGGCTCTGACATACATTCGGGGGCGAAGCATTCCGGATCAGTTTATTATTATTGATGAGGCTCAGAATTTGACGAGGCACGAGGTCAAAACGCTTTTAACACGGGTTGGAGAAGGCAGCAAAATTGTCTTGATGGGCGATCCGGAGCAAATAGATCACCCATATTTAGACAGTTTAAACAACGGACTTGCTTACGTCGTAGAGCGGTTTAAAGGACAAACCGTCTCCGGCAGCGTGAAGCTTGTGAAAGGCGAAAGATCCGGCCTTGCACAGCTTGCGGCCGATTTGTTATAGAACTTCGATTTCTGTGACGCCTGTTATCGGCTTTTTAAAGTTGCCGTCCACGTAAAAATGGACCGGACCGCCGTCTTGAAGAGGCTTCCCTGCATCGCTGAAGTGGGCGATTGCGTCCATCGCCTTTTCAAGCGGCACCTCGGTTCTTTCAGATTCTGAAATAAATACGCACAGGACAGCGCTTTCTTTCGGCTCGGCATTTGCTAAAACAGCGCCGAGCTTCATGGCGAAGCTGCCGTTCATTAATCTTTCTTTTTCATAACGTTTTTCGCTTTTTAAAGTCGGCGGCGAAATGCGCCCTTCTCTAATCACCCGTTCCGGATCAAGCGTATGCTCCTGGGTTTCTGCAGAGACGTCTGAATGAACGGGCTGATTGTTTTCAAACGGAAACTTGCGGTCATCGAAAATCCAGACACTCGGATCAATTGTAATCGGGTATGTAACATTGCCTTTTACTTGAATAACGCTCATGGTGAAGCCCCCCTTTACTTAAAGTATAAAAGTTTTCGCATGAATTGTCACTTTGCGTCGCAAATTAGATGTAAACAACGGCAGCGAAGTGAGGGGATCGAAATGGTATGCCGGCATTACCAGGAGCTGGACGCATTCGTTCAAGAAGCGAAAAAAAAGACCGGAGAAGGCAGAGTGGCAGACTATATTCCGGCTCTGGCTGAATCAGGGCAAGACAGCCTTTCGGTCACGATTTATCATGCGGAAAATACATGTCTGACGGCAGGCGACGCCGACCGGACATTTACACTGCAGAGCATTTCGAAGGTGCTTTCTCTGGCGCTCGTACTGATGGATTACGGAAAGGAAAAGGTATTCAGCTGCGTGGGGCAGGAGCCGACCGGCGACCCGAAAAGGGTGTAGAACATAACATTAATAATAGCATTGAGCCCATATTGCCGACCGTTTTCTCTTTTGATTTGGAAACCTGGAAGCATAGCGTTAATAAAAGGATTAAAGAGGGGTTCTCCAAGTGGATTTATCAATTGGAAGGTAAAAAAATTAGTGGAATGGATCTCCACAGAAAAACGGGAATGAGTGTGTCGGAGGTCTATCTTTACTTAAATGGGACAAGAATGCCGAGTAAAGCAAAATTTGAAAAAGTATTCGATGCGTATGACACAAACCTTTGTTCTTTTCTTGAGTTTCTTGATCTTCGAAATATCAGTGAAACAACATTCTATGATCGAGCATTAAAAAGACGTGATTAATTCATGTCTTTTATTTTTTCCAACTGTTTATTGTACTAAATATTCAATGTGGATTTATGTAAAGCTGCGTTTGAGTTTTTAGAAAATAGAAAAATCAATTCTCTGAAAGTGGCTTTTTCTTTCTGACATTTTTAGAAAGCGCAGAATTACGCTCTCAGGATTCACGAGCATCCAATATTGGATTCACCAAATTTTAGAAAACGGAAAAGTCCATTCTCTAAATTTCCGATGAGTAAGTATTTATCTCGTATAAATTTTGGATGACCAAACGGTACCTTTCTATTGTGACAAATTGTAATATCAAAGGAGTGAACAAATCGTTCACCCCTTCAAAGGGGGGTGTTAAAATATGGATGGGCGTTATCTATAATAAGTGAGAAACGAAGGAGGGTACTGATGGATTCAAAAGATTACTTTAAAGCAGCTATTAAGTCATACTGCAAGCGACAAAATATGTCACCGCAAAAATCAAGATTTACAAAGCACGATGGAGTTGTGACTATTAGTGTGAAAAACCATTTTGAAAATGGGATAGATATAGACTGTTTTAAAATCCTTGATTTAATCTATAACATACTTGGGCCGAGAAAGATTGAATTTAGTCAAACAACATTTATGTTTGCAGACACTAACAGAGTAGATAGGGTAACTGTTTCAATTAAAGAAAAAGATTATAACAATTTAAACACATTGTTTTGAGATGCCCTGGCTGTGACATTATCGCACTCAGAACAAAGCTAATGTCCTCAATAAGGACATCAGGTCAAAGCGGAAAATGCTGTTTCAACATAAAAATAAAAAAGCCGGATGTTTATAACCCGACTTTTTGAGAAGAATCAAACACTTATTAACGCACAATCAATGTAAATAAACCGGCAAGAATTATAATTGCTCCACAAACTGTAATAAATGTGCCATTTTTTAGTTGTTCTGATTTAGCTGTTATTATCCCTCTGATTAGATAATAAAGGCCGACTAAAATTAGAGTCCAATAAAAGAAAGCGCCATTTAAGGTAAACCCTAATATGAGAAATAAAAGAACCAATGCTAGCGATGTGTAATGAAAAAGTCTGAATGTAAGATTAGTCATTATAAACCCCCTAGTTTAAATTATCCTTAAAATACAAATAATGGGTTGAATTGAGCTGGATAAACCTCCAGAATTGTTAATGAATAACAAAAGGAGGTATTAATTTACCATGAAAAAGATTGTCCTTTCAAGTGTTGCTGTTTTGACTGCTGTTACAATTTTTAGTCCTGTTTCAGATGCAAAAGAACGTCAAGCTCCAAGCGCAGTTGTCCAGAATGTTGAACCGACTTATGAAACTGAATCTGTAGATTACAACGGAACTACGTACACTTTTTCTGAAAGAACTGTTAATGATGTAGTTGAGATTATTGTAAATGATGGGGAAAAAACAGACAAGATTCAATATGACCAGAAAATTGGAAAACTTGAAGTTAATGGCGAAGTGGTGAATTATGAAGAGGCTTCATCGCCTATTGAACAATTGGCAAATAAAAATGATACATCGGCTGGGATCTTGAGAGATCAATGGTCAGGCTATAATAATAGTAAAGGTACTTATAGTACGATTAGTGCCAGTGTTGCTGTTTTTGCCGGAGTCCTTATGGCTACTAGTATGAAAACAGCTAAAAAGGCGGCGGCCGTCACAGCAGCAGCTGGTGTCATTGCTGCTATAAGTAGTGTAAAGACTACAGTTCATTGGAGTAGATTAGATTATAAGTTGATGAATGCCAAGAAGGGACAATATGAGCGTAGATCAGATACATTTTTTACAAACTATAAACATAATCATCTTTTCAAGACTTCTTGGCTCTGGAAAAGAAAATTAAAATAACCCTTTTTTGCTCATGAATTAATGAGATCAAATTCGATCGGAAGCCCACTTTCAGAAACTTGGAGAGTGGGTTTTTTGTGAACAAATCGTTCAGTAGATGCTGCAGTCGCATTTCACGACGTCAGAAGGCTGGGTGGGTGTTTTACCCAGTCAGATATGAGCAATGATGGAGTAACGGAACGGGACGCCGTCGCATATTGCGACATTGTGGATTGTGTAACCAGTTTTAGCAACTCAAAACCATTGAGCTTAACATTTGCACTGAAGAGGGTGTATTTAGCTGGATTTGAGGCACAGGAGCGGTTTTAAACCATCATGCATACAAATGTGTAGGGTTTTCTTATCGCCGCTCTAATCGCAATAAAATGAGCATTTCATTTAGTCCATTCTTTATTGTTAATTTCACTATACATTAAATATATATTTTTGTAATGCATTTCATCGTAGATATGTTATAATCTGTTTATAACAGATGCTATACAAATTGTATAGCTAACAATATAATAAAATTAAAAAACCAGGGTGTTGGCGCACCCTGGAAAAAAGTTGCCCCAAAAGGGCTTCTCATTTGAAACGTTAGACCTTCCCCATCAGTTTCTCAGGCTACAGGGTTAGGTCTACTTTTCGTTTCCTAGCATCACAAATAAATTTAACATTAATGCACATAAATTAATTGTTACCATCAAAGATTCATAAACTGTCATACACATCACCTCATAATAGATTTAAATAATAGATTTAAAAGGTGAGAAGCCGTTTCTTTGAAAATTAGGCAACTTTTCACACAATTATATCATATACTTCCAACAATGTGGTGTAATAAACTGAAAAAAAAGAGGGCAAGGATTCAGCTCCCTGTCCTCACTTTCTATTCAATCTAACTCCGCTCAATCTTCCGCTTTCCACACCGTGAAGATATCGACATACTCACTTTTAAGGAAAGCAAGCTCACTGACTTCAGATACCATACATTCAATCACATCAACGGTAGGACATTTCTTGATAATCCATTCTATGATTGAGTAAAGATGATCTTTGTAATTGCATGTAATCCTTTCTTTCAACAAATTATTTCGCCTATCATATGCCTTAAATTCATAAGTAGTGTATGTGTTTTTCATTTCAGTTATCCCCTTGATTAATCCGATCTATTGTAGTGATACGATGCATGCAGAGGAGGTTAGGCCCGCCAAAGTTGCCCTTCTCTGCACTCATGTAATCCATTTAAACTTATTTTTTAATAGTTTCTACTACAAGTTTTTTAAAGTCCGCCATACGAACAACATACGTTCGAGCAAGGTGGTTCTCATCTAGTGTGGATGCCCCATTTTTTATTAATTTCAATTCAGCATCGTACCAGTCTTGCATTGCCTCGAAAAACATCCATAACAATTCCATTTGTGGTGTTCCTGATTCTACGGTATAATTTTCTTCTTTTTTAACTTTTGTCATTTTAATTCCTCCACTTGAATAATTTTTTATGTTTGAATACAATGGGAGGGTACTAACCCATCAGATTAGGTGAGTGTGCCAGCACTCTTCCTAATCACCCAAACCACGCTATACACAATATGCTTAAAGCTGGTACAACTACGATCAATCCTCCAAATACAACCTGACAGAACCGCTCGTTATGTAAATCCGTCTTACTCATTCCCATGTCTCAAATGCTTTGATATTTTCTGTTTCCCATTCATCGACTGCTGCTGTAACAATATCTCCACCTTCTACCATCATTGAGAGGTAAGGCATGACAATATTTAATGTGTGAAGCAGTTTCTTATAGTATTGCTGTGTTTCTTCTGCACTCCGGAATTTCTTTGTTGTACGAAGTGAAGCGCTCATTTTAATGTCAAAATGAACATCGAATTCTCTTTCACCTTCATCTATACCTAAGCTGTCTAGTGGGTTAATTGCTGCAATACTTCTCAAAGCTTCTAAGATACTTTCTTCCGAGCCTTTTAACAATTCTCTGTTATTCAATACTTGTTGCATGTTCAATTCCTCCTAGTGTTGTTTGTTTGCTTATACAATCTCGTCAAAGTGTTTTTCATCATATGTACCGTCAAAATACCAAATCTCAAAAGTGTTAGTTTCAGGGTAGATGTCTACAATTGTTCCCCGCTCAACTCCTGAGCGAGAAACTTTTGATTTTACGGATACTTCTTGATTAATTAGCATATTGATTGCGCTCCTTATATTTTGAATATTCAATTATTTTTTGGCCATCTAATTCCACGTGAGAACAATTAATGTTTCCGCAGTTCTCCAATAACTCTAAACCGCTCATATTGTTCAAAGCGTCCACAAGGCTTTTAATGTAAAGGAAGTCGTCTCTGACATGTTTACCCTTGTCTAAGTCCCCGATGTACTCAGATTCAATGTAACGGCTCATATCGTGGTTTACCGGCTTTACATTGATTAGAACAGTGGATAAGCCTTGTTCAGCATAGATAGCTAAGTTGTCTTTAATCAAGTAGCCCTTAAAAACATCTACATCGCTATTATCATGGTATTCAATTGTAATGCGTTTCACTTGAATTCCTCCCGTCAGGCATCAAAAGTAGGTCATTAGACACCTGTCTATAGTAGTACGATAGTTCATTCAAAAGGTTTCATTATGAAAGTTAATTTTTAATTAAGTGAATGGCTTTGTTCCCAAGAAGTTGGGAAAGGCGATTTATTAACGCCATCTTTTTTTCTTTTTGATTATCGCATTGTCCGCTTTTCGTCTCTGTAGAACAAAATGGTCTAATACACCTTTACCGTTATGAATGACCGTCCCGTAATCATCACTGTTGAATATTTGTGTGATGTAGGTGAATGCATCAACTTCCTTAAAAGCGTCTAACGTTTTCTGAATGTAGGTGTATTCATCTTCAACGTGCTTGCCTTCATCAAGAATGTAATTGACACCATCAATGATGTAAGTGTCTTGATAAGGGGAACCGTACTGTAAAGCATCAGCTAGATTCAAAGTGTTTTGATTTACAAATACAACCTGCTTTTCATTGACTAAGTAGCCTTTAAAAACCTCTAATTGGTCATGTATGGTTTCAATACTGTAAATCGTCGCCCGTTTCATTTGTACCTCCTTCCGACTTCGTTTTGATGTTGACTTAATCATAAACCAACTTCAAAAAGAAGTCAACTTTATTTTGAAGTCATTTTTTAATAAAAGCCACTTTTTGATCATGTTTTTTGTTATAATCAAAAAGGAGGTGAAACTGTTGACTAAAATTGTTAAAACAAGATTGAAAGAAATATTAGATGAACGTGGCTTATCAATTAGAGGTTTCGCCTTCGGTAATGACCTTAGCTTTGAAACTGTCAGAAGGCTTTACAATAACACTGCTAAACAATATCAACGTGAGACATTGGGCAGAATTTGCGATGTCTTGGATATAAAAATTGAGGACTTACTATACATTACAGACGATGATTCCGAAGACTCTTAAGCAAAAGTATTGCTTTTATTTTTTTGAAATTCGTTAAACAAAACCATTGAAATATTCGTTGGTAACAAATTGTTACGATCAAAAGTATTGCAATTACTGTTATACTGTACGGAGAGGTGAGAAGGATGGAAAACAACATGCTTCAAGCGATATTAGATGAGATTAAGAAAATTGATAACAAGATCGACGGTGTGTCATCTGAATTAAAGTCATTTAAAGAAGAGATGAACGAATTCAGAGAAGAAACAAAGAAGGAATTTAATCAGATTAATGTTAAGTTAGACCGCCTTGAAGAGAACCAACCAAGAGATATTACAGCTCACCTAAAGCAGTTACAGAATGTAGATAATAAAACAGAGCTATTGAATAAGCGTGTATTTGAGCTTGAGGCAAGAATCAATAACTGATGCCACTTGTGGCAACGAAAGAGAATAAGTGAAACGAGGGATAAATGATTGAGTATTGAAGATAAAAAGGGGATACTGAAGACTGCGGGACATACTTTTATGGCACTTGTAGTTATTTCTTTATTTGTATACACATTTTCTTCTAAGTCATTTGGTCAATTTGTCAAAATAGAAGCTATTACATCGTTGACACTGGGGTACATTTGCTATGCATTAGTATCTTGGAAAGAAAAATGGTTTGTGGTGGCTTTAATTGTTTCGTGGATTGTAATAATATTTTGGGTATTTTAAAAGCAGGTATAGAACCTGCTTTTTTGTTTTGCATTGATTTATCTAGGGGTTCTAAAGACTTTATAGTCATACCCAATTTGTTTAGAGTATTTGCTATCACTATATACGTACATGTCTACAATAGTGTATCTATAGTTCTTGTCATAAGCAAGGTATTGAGTTGTTGAAAAGTAGCGTGTCGGTTTCTTATGATAGAATGTTCCAAACATTGCTTGTGCAAATATTCCAGCCCAAGAATATTTAAGTCCAGGAAGACCCACTGCGATCCGTGCAGTTAACTCTGCAGCATTATCAATATTTTTTGAATTACCTCTGAAATGATCTACAGTTTTCCATTTGTTTGAAGGTGGGACAGCTTGAATTGATGCTTGTCCGTCTTCATCAATTACCGATACTGAAGATGTGTTAGCAAGTTCCTGAATTGTAAGTGGGTGTGATACAACTGCCTCATTAGTTTTCACAGCTTGATCGGGTTTGCCTTCCGCATGTGTTGTCAATGGGGTTAGTGTTGTTAATAAAAGCCCCGTAGACAAGGTTGATAGAACTACTTTTTTCATTTTCACTTCATCCTTTCGTTTTTCATAGTGATTTATGACTGTCTAGGATGCAGGATAATATTAACATATATATCTATATTTGGGCAAATAAAAACCCCCATCACTGATATAAGCAGGGGGATTACTTGTCATATGGCCTGTATTTCTTTCTTGATTCTTCAAGCTCTTTTTTCTTCCGCTCTATGTCTGAACGTAGGAATAAACTGACTCCTCTAAGCTTTTTTATGGGCGTTAACTTTCCACCTGATATTAATTGACTCATACGTGTTGTGGTTACGCCTAATATTTCTTTGGCTTCAGGAGTAGTAAGGACTTCGGTTTTGATGAAGTCCTCAACTTCCTGGCGACTCTTTAGGTGATATTCCATGTTATTTTCTCCTTGAAATCATGTCTTTAATGATGGCATAAATCGTTAACAAAACCACAATAGCCATTACTGCAGTTGTAAATGAGTTTGTCCAAAAAGAGCGTATGCTAATTGCTGCAACAGACAATAAAATTAATGAAAAGATAAACTTTTGATTTTTCTTCATTTTTTATGCTAGACTGATTATAATGATATTGAGAAGCGAGTTAGTGGCTCGCTTCCCTAATCTCTGGTTAGTCCTTCTTATTTTTCTTCTCGCTATCGTTTGATTGTTGCGCAATCCATCCGATAGAGACGACGTAGAAGATAATTTGAAGGACTTTTATCATATTGTCTAGCATTTCCTCACCTCCTTATACATTTATTATAACATACCTATTAATAATTGTGAATAGGTATTGCGATATTTATTTTATTTTTATTCTTAAAAGTTTTTCCCTGAGTTTCTTCACTTTTTGAACAGAGGGAATGTAATATTGAATTGAGACATTGATAAGGGAGAGTGTGGCAATTGCATCAAAAAGAGCTGATTATTTCAAAGGATGAGTTAGAAAATCGAGCGGTTAAGATGGGCTTTACACTTATAGAAGGGGATATGGATATTGAAAATCAAAAAATTCTATTGCCAAGCCAAGAGGGCTTTTTAGACTTTCATAAACATGTGGACAATAACTTATTATTTTACACATATGATTATCCGAACAAGGAAGTCTATTATATTCATGAAGAATATCATGAGTGGTTTGAAGACTCAGAAATGCAATGCTTATTGTCTGAAAAGATTAGTGCGTACAATAAAAAGTTAGATAAAATAAATTTCGACCAACCTTGTGAACTTACCATGTTCTATGTTAAGGAGGGTTTTGTCTTTTATAACAACACAATAAGAGACGAAATATTCGATCTCTGTGACGGTGATACAATGGGGGATTCCTTTGCAGAGGAAGTAAAAACAGAAATACCCAAAGAAAAAATGATGGAAATTGAGATGAACCGACAAAATGAATTAGAACAAAAAACACAGGAGATAAAAGATAAAATTTTTAATGATCCAGAGTTTAAAAATGCCACAAACATAAGGCTAAGAAAAACATATGCCCTGCGTTACTTTGATAATAATTCAGCCGAAAATGAAGTGGTACGGAAAAAGTATTTTCACCCATTCAATTTTATTGAAGAAATTTGGAAAGAGTTTAAGAGTATGGGACTTCATAAGTAATATGTTTCAAAAAGGTAAAGCCCCATATACGGGGGCTTATTTTATTTCTATGCTATTCAAAAGTTTATTTCTGTTTTCCAAAACATCCATAAGCATATTGGCATTTTCAGCAAGGCGTTGTGTTAATGCCTCTTTTGATTTTCCTTCAAATGAAGAGAGAAGGGCGATATATAATTCAGTTATGGTTTCTTGAGCGGATGCAAAGTCAGTTGCCTGTTTTAAATCTGTTTTAATTTCTGAACAATGAGATTGCAATGCCGCTGCTACTTGCTTCTTTAGCGCCTCATTCTGCTGAAGCTTCTTATAAAACTCATCTGCATCCATGTTTACCCCATATGGTGTCAATTCACAGCCTCCTTATAATCTTAGCCATTTTGCTAATTCTTGATCTTTTGCGTCCATATCCTGAGCCATTTTCACAATGAAGTTACAGATATCTTCTAAATCCCTTATTAAGTAATGGAGCATTGCTTCAGTTTGTAGTTGTTCATCTGTATTGTAGAAAACAGGTGATCCACCAGAAGAGAAGGGAGCATGATAAAGAATAGCTTGATTAACGTCATCAGAGGTCAAATTTTCATAAGGGTTTGATCCCATTTTTGATTGAAAAGAACGCCTTACATCATTAACCATACTGTCATGTTCATGGGGGAATTGTTCAAGCTTCTGTTTTTTGGTTTTTAGATCATCAATAGCTAATTGAAGCTTTTCCGCCAATTGCTTTGCATATGTAACATCAACTTTAATCGTTTGTCCATTCATTCCTGAATAAGCAGTCATAGCATTAATGTTTTGATTGAAAACTTGTTCACTGCCATTAACATTAATTATGTTCCCGTGTTCATCAAATTTAAAGTTAGCGTCAATCATACTATGAGTATCAGGATTTTTAGCAAAAGCCTGACCATAGAATGCAGCGATTAAACTGCTTAATACACCTGTGATACCCTGAGCGGGACTTAATCTCAATGAGCGGCTTGTACGTGAAAGAGAAGGGTCTTTAGTGTATATGGTTGTTCCGTTATGCCGCTCATACTCTAAAAACCATCCTGAGCCCACCATATCATCAGGGTTAATAATTGCCTTATGATATGCATCAAACTCGCCATTTCTTATCTTTTTTTGAGTTTCTTTATCATGGAGCTTAACAATGGAGGGATTATTGAAAGCGACACTGTATATATTATTGTTTACGCCGGCATATTCCGCATCCGCTCCTCCAAGTGAATGTCCAGTGGTAGAGATAACTGTATTTTTCCCTGCATATTTCTTTACTTCTTTGGCCAGCAGTTTATCTCCTTGATCAAACTGAGATGTTTTTGTGACCACCTTGTATTTTCCGCTTTCAACCATTGAAATTTGTCCCATGCTTGCTGTATATGGTGCAATTGCTTTTGAATAGGGCGGAGCATCCTTTTTCATAAGGTATTGAACTTTCTTTTTTGGGTCTATACCCATAACAACGTTCCCGCCATCTGCTTTAATAATGTCCGCTTTGATTTGCTCCTGGTTTGTTCCTTGGAATCCCACGACAACATTCTTGGGTTCGCTTGGTTTAACCCACTTGCCACTTCTTTTCACGGCTTGGACAAAGACATAGACATCTAGGCCTGTATCTGGATCATTTTTAATTTTATCTATGTAAAACCGCTTCCCTGAAATGGTGTTAACAGGAATCTTTTTCGAGTAGTGTTTCTTTAAATAATCATGTCGATAAGTTAGTTGACTGATAGAGTAATACTCTTGATCAGATAATGTGGGTACACTGACCTTCTTGCTCATGTACAATCACACACTCCTCATGTAAAATAACACTTGAAAGGATGGTTTTATGAAAAAATACATTATTATCCTGCTGTTGATAATCATCATTATAGCATTCGGGGGAATATTCATGAAACATCAATATGATGAAAGACAAGAAAAAAATAAAACTGCTGAATTAGAGCTATTTGAAAAAGCAAAAAAGCGTATGACTGATTACATAAATGCAAATTACGAAGGTATAGAGAAGATAAGTTTTTCAACTGATTATAAAATGGATCCTATGGGTGGAATTAATGCAGAAGGATATCTGAACGGTGATAAGGCAAAAGAATTTTGGGGAATATATGACAAGTCAAACAATATCATAACTTCATCATACGTTGATGCAAAAGAAAAGCCTGGTTGTGAAGATAAGCCATGTAAATATTAATGAAAAAAATACCCCAATCCTAATAGGAGAGGGGCTTTTTGTTTAGATATTGTACTTAATCGTGTGCATATCACCAGTATGAGCGGTATAAGGAATACTAGCAGTATGCCCACGTCTGGCCTCATGCATTTCTGATGGACTTGAAGCAAAATAAAGTCCTAAAAAACCAAGTAGTACAATAAACAAGATAAATACTGATGCAGCTTTAAATTTCATAAAGACAATCCCCTCTCTGAATTTGTTTTTGGGCATAAAGCACTTTCTCATAAAATAATCCAGCCGCTTTATGGTCTTCATTTTTTGTATAATACTTCGCTGCGTCGGTTGCTAAGTCCTCCACATCTGAAAACATTGTTTTAAATTCTAAATAAGCAAGAATCTCATTTAGTGTTTCTTTGTTATCGTCAACGTAAAGGGCATTCAGGAAATCAAACATTTTGGTTAATACTTCATCATTTAAGTTTTTAGCCAACGACAGTCCATGTTCATAAGCAGCTGTTCCGTCAGTTTTCTTATTTACCTTAAAGTTCGTTTTCGCTAACATGAAAAGAATGTCTAATAAGCGGTTAGCATGTTCATATCCGTTCTGCTCATAGATCAACACTCCTTCTTTGAAATACTCAATAGCCTCATCGAACTTTTCTTCAGAAAAAGAGGAGATCCCTAAATTATATAGAGCGGATCCAGCTAATCTTGGCATATCAATTTCAAGTGCTTTTTTATAAGCTTTTTGAAAATGAGGGATAGCCTTTTCTGGATACTCCATGTCTAAATAATTTAGACCGATAACAAAAGAACATTGAATTTCTCTAACAGAATAGGTTTCATGCGCTCTGTAGCTTTCGATTGCTTGAACAATATGGTGCATCGACATGTGTGTTTGTTTCATGTGATAATAAATTTCAGCGACTTTGTAATGAAACTCCGCTCGCTCAATTTCGTCGGCTACAAGTGACAACTTCTTTTCCGCTTGTTTGTAAAAACTTATCGCTTTAAGATATTCGTATTCTTCAAATTCATACATCCCACGGAAAAAGTTAAAGTAATATTCAAGAATTCCTTTCAATTTAGCTTGGCTACTTTCGATCTTTTCTAATAAGTCTGAAATCTCAGGTCGTTCTTCATTCATGGCTTTTGGTTCAAGATAATCAAGCATTAATTGATGTCTAAAACACATGAGCGAATAGTACAACAATAAATCTTGATCTTCTTCCATAGCGTTTATTTCTTGTTCCACTTCTGATTTCAGCACCTCTGCATCAGGAACACTAAACATGCGAATATACTTGTACCACTCATTAATCTTCACGCCGACTTTGGATGAGGAGATTAACTGTTTCAAATTAAAGCCTCCTATTCATAAACACAATTTACGAAATATGTAACATTTTATCATATTATTTCCATTTGGGAAGATAAACATTTCCTTAACATTTCCTTAACATTTCATTATCTGACGAAAAAAAAGGATATCAACATAGATACTCCTTGATCAAACAATATCAAGAAATATATTTGTTGATATCCGTACATTTTAAGACAATAATTTTTTCTTTTGGCTCTCATATTCAGCCTGAGTTAATAGGTTATCTTTATATAGAGCGGCTAGTTTTGTCAGTTCGTCAGCTACTCCCGTTTGAACTGGATTTTCTTTAGCATCTTTTTTGAGTATATGTGTCAACAAATTGAAACAGTGAATAAGACGATCATTTAAAGGCTTGTAAAATTGATTATCTTTTGATTGCGGTTGTTCAAAATGAATAAATGTTATTGTGTAAAATGACTTCTCTTTATTGTTAACAACCACTCTCAACTGTGCTTTTCTAATCTTCTGCGATGATACTGACTCCCCTGACAATCCACCGATAATAGCGCCTACTCCACCACCAATTAAACCACCTAAAGCCGCTCTACCGATTTGACTTGATGTAGAGGTCTTATTGACTGTTACACCATCCTCTAACATTTCCACTTGAAGAATATCCTCAAAAGAGAATACTTTATGTAAATAATCATATTTGCTAGTCGTTTTAGAGAAATGCATTGCATTTACATGTTTATTTTCAATTAAGAGAACTTTTTCGTTTGTTTCGTCTATTGCAATTAAGCTATCAGCGACAGGTGAGAGAAATTTATGGTCGCTCTTAAAGTCAGGCGTATTTTTCAAAAGGTTTTCTAATTCATTGAATTGATTTTTTGCAAATGTGCTTTCTCTTTTTCTTTGCAAATAAGCGGTTAATATGATGGCAGCAAAAACTCCGAATAAAGCAAGCCACATTCCAGGTATGTTGTCATGATTAGCTAAAACCACGGCAGTAATAAAACAAATGAATGCAATTAAACTTCCATAAACAAGAGGGGGCATGGATACACTTCCTTTTTTCTTTTATTATATTACAAAATTGGAAAAGAGAAATGTTTTTCTCTCTAACTATCGTATGAAAACGGTCAAGTCTTTGCATAAAAGGAGAATTTTATTTAGAGAGAAAATTGAAATAAAAAAAGACGCATCCAATAAGGATACGCCTGTTTAATGTAAATGCCTACATGCTTCCCAGATGTACTTTGTATTTAATTTATTCCCTCTTTGATTGCTATCTGAGCCTGTTATAAACCCAAGTTCGTTTATACTTCCGTATGTAGAGTTTCCCCCAACCAGGGATATTCCTATTTCATTTATCTGATACGTATAACCCCCTGTCTCATCAATTAATAGCATAGAATCATTAGGAGACACTGGCCACACTTTCACATGTGTTGGAGTGAAAGGCAGCAATATTTGTTTGCTAATTGTTCCATCGCCCACATACGTTCCTTTAGCTATCTGAGGAACATCAGAGGATAGTGCATATTCTGAGTGTAGTTTACCACCAAGAAACTCAGCGTTGCCATCTATGGAACCTATAATGATTCCTTGGTCATTACGTACAGGTATTGTATTGGGCGTGGACAGTGTTGAAGCCATGTAACCATTTAATGAATCAGCCGAGCCCGCAGAAGACACAATCCACTCTTCGCCATTAAAAAGCTCTTGTTTATTAGTCTTTGGATCGATCCAAATCGTTCCCGCTTCTGGTGCAATAGGCTTTGTCTCTGTAGATATTGTATAAAGTCCGTTAACTTTTCCATCGAGACTTCCTTTCACTTCAACGGAATTAGAGGGGAGGTATGGATTTTCTGATTTAATACTTGAGACTACAATCTCAGATCTAATATATCCATCAGTAGCAATATTGGGATCAACGCTTCTATATGCTTGTACTCCAAATGTGTAATACTTGTTAGGAGTAAGGCTTGTGAAAACCGCTTTCCGTTTTTCTCTATCAACAGTCAAGCTATTTTCATGTGCCATTGTTGCTCCAAACATGTATTGATCCGGTAAATCGCTGGCATATGCAATTATTCTGAAGCCGTCTATATTATTTTTATCAATTGTGTAATCATCGGGATATTCCCACTCAACAGTAATGTCAACAGAACCGTTATCATTTACAATGTGTGACAAAGTTTGTTTAGAGGATAGGGTAGGGGGATCAACGGGAGTAGAAATTTGATCATTTCTCTGCGTGAAATTGTAATACACTTTTTCGTAGTCCAGTTTTCTTTGATTAAATTCGGAAGCTGCTTTTTGAGTTTTGTAACGGGACTTGATTTGTTTATCCAGGGCACTTTCTGCACGCTTACCATTCGTTATTGACAATGCCATAGTTGAATCATCATGATTAATGACAATCTGCGTTATCGTTGCTTTTACATTTATGCCGAGCTCTTCATTGACAACCTGAACAATATCCCCTAGATCAAATTTATCCCAATAAAATTGATGATCAATGCACTTGAAGAAGTTGTATACGCTAAGGTTTGTTATGTTAATGGGCGGAGAACTTTTGGTTGCCATTTCTTTTAGACCAGCTTCATATAGATCAGATTCATCAAAGATATTGTCATTTGTCCAGGTATCTTCATATGTGATCTTGGACAGTTCACTCATTAGCTTTTCCCCGAAGAAATTCTCTTGGGACAACAATCCTCTAAGGTTTTCAGTGTCAGTTGCATTTTTCGCAATGCTGCTGATTACATTTTCAATTTCTTTCTGGTTTTTGTTTACCTCTACAAGTTTATCACTCAGTTGTTTGTTAAGATCATCAATTGGATCCTTTGCGCTCTTAGCAACTTCAATCTTATCTAAAATCTGTTTTCTTTCAATTTCAAGTGCTGCTTTTTCTGCTTCTAATTGCGATCTTTGTTTATCAAGTTGTGTTTTTTCATCCAAAAGCGCTTTGAATCGTGTTGAATTCTCATTTACTAGCACATTATAATCTAATATCCGATGTGCCAGCTCATCACTTATTCGTTCACTTGACCTTATTACATTTCTCTTTTCATCACGTTCAAAAGGATAAAGGAAAAACGAAAAGTCATCTAAGTAGGGCTGTCCTGTTGGATTAACTGAGTTAATGCCTATTCCGTCTTTCCCTACAACTCTAAGCCTTGTAACAACTTCTTCTAGGTCGTCTGGATCTGAAACATCAATTAAAAATTGCCCTGGTTTAAACTTTACATGTTTAAATTCGCACAGCTCTTCTTTCTTATGGAAGTGTATAATTTCATTCTTAGTGTCAAACTTCAATGTTGCATCAAATGTTTCAGCGATTTTAAACAATAGGTCAAGCCGGTTTGTACTAGTTTCATCGAATGAGCGGCGTTTAATATTAAAATCCTCATAAACATAGCCAATATTCCATCCAGTTGTTTTTAAACAATCGGTAGCAGCTTCAGTTAGATTTCGAGATAAGTTTTCATACGCATCAATTTTCTTTCTGTATAGGAGATAGTGAAGACTTTTACAGCTTACTCCTATCCGTTTAGAATCGCTTGCTTGTTTCCTATCCACGTTCGTAATGACATACCAATGTTCTTCATTTTTATAATTAGCCTTAATCAAGAATCCCACTTTAAGAATATCCGCAATATGATTGCGTTTCTTGACATGACGTTTTAGAATAGTTGTCGGAATTTCAAATGAAAGTTCATTATAGCCGCTCCCGAAATTTTCTGTTGTGGAGGCGGAAAAGAAGGGGAGGACGTTGGCTATTTTTATTTTATTTGTGGTTGTTAATGACAGCTTTAATTTATCGACCTTAATATTTCTATTTATTCGTTTTCTCATAAGCCAGCCTCCGTTTAATTGTGTGTACATTGATACGTGAAGGTTATGTGACATCCGCCTTCGACTTTAACTCTATTTACTCCATATACAAGCCACAAATACTCTTCATTACAATTTTTATATCGTGAATTGCCGTATTTGTCTGACTGAATGGTTTCATACTCTCCATCAATCATAATTTTCTCACCATCTTCAAGGTTGGTTATGGTGAGTGGTTTTCCATTAAAGTTAGAAAGATTGGATAAGGTAATATCTCCGTTACCTTTTTTAACTATTGTGATTTCAGGGGTTATTTTAATTCTGCCCGTGTTTCTTATCTCAACAGTTTTATAGTCATCAACGATTTGATGTAGGCTAGTAATGGGACTATATTTATAAGGGGAATCACATCTCATATTTAACTCTAAATACCCTTCTTTCAAGCCGTTATGAACTATTTCAGTCACATCTACAGGGAGACAATAATAAACATAGTCTTCAGGCATAAAGGAGAGCGGCTGATAGTAATCAACATCCAACCAATCTACAATTTCACTAATTTTCTTTTCATCCCATGATTCACTCATCCAAAAGCGGAGTTTGAGCTGTCTCGGTTCTCTTTTCACTCCTTCAAAATGCGGTATATCAATGCCTGCTACTGATGTCTCATTTATTGAGCGGCTGCTTAAAAATTCTTCTCTGAATAAACCATCATCAACTGAACAATTGACTATGCCAAAATCGGTTGATCGTCTACCGTTATACATGAAATACATTTTTTCACGAAACATAAGCTACCTCCAAAATTAAAAGAGCCGATCCTAAGACCGACTCTAAATGATTAAAATTCCATGCCGTATTGTTTTTGTCTTTCATTTAGTTCCTTCATTACCTGATTAGTAATCTGTTTAGGATCATTAATCCCGTGTAATGTAACATTATTGTTGAATACAGGGGAGATGTTTTTGGTTGTTTCCTTAGTATTATTGAGTGTTGAAATCGGTTTACCAATGTTTTGAATACTCGGTATCAAACTATTAGAAAGACTCGATTGATTAATATTCGGTATTATTGATGGAATAGAGGTGATCCCTTTGTTAATCAAAGCTGCTAATTTTCCACCTTGTCCCCATTTAGGTGTTTCATTATTCAAATCGCTATCAGACAGATTGCGGACTTGCTTTACAGTTTCAAGCATATTCTTGGTGTCAGTCTTATTCAGAATAAGCTCTTTATCATGAAGAATAGCAAGCTTGCCAGAACCTAAACCTGTTCCTGTGTATCCACCCGATGCAAAAGAAGATACCTTTTTTCCAGTTTTATTGCCCTTGGTCACAGTATTAAGGGCATTAGAAGCTTCTTTAAGCTTATCAATGAGGTTATTGGAGATGCTTTTCCCAATGGACTCCATATTGCTGTTAATGAACTTAGAGAATTCATTCAGTTGCTTAGAGATGTCAGTAATCTTCCCATCCATCAGCTTCTTCTCAAGATCTTTAAAAGCACGCTCGTCATTTGTCAGGTTATCATATTTGTCATTTATGGCATCCTGATCTTTTTCAAGCTGATCCTGCAGCGATTCTTTTCGTTTGCTGTTCTCACGATCTTTAAGAAACTCATCTAAATCAATCTGTTGTTTTTCTAATTCCTTTTTCAGATCATTATAATCAGACTTGCCTTTTTCGGAATCATCGAGTGCAAGCTTGTTTAGCTTATCTTGTATTTCCTGAATTCCATCTTGCTTCTCTTTTAACTGTTTTTGAAATTTAGCTTCATCATCAGTTTTATCAATCTCATCAATCAAGTCTTGTGTAGCTTTTTGGTGCGCTTTTAATTCAATATCACGCATCTTTTCGTACATCTCTTTGTAGATAGAGACAACTTCATCAGCAAGAGATTTATAGATGTCCTTGATCGACTTTTTGGTGTTATAAAGCTCAAGATTATAATCTTTCTGCTTATCTTTCCAATTTTCGATTTCCTCTGTGATTTGTTTCTGGATGTCAGGAAAGCCCTTTGCTGCTTTTTTCTGTTCCTCTAACTGCTTGATGTATTTTTTGGCCTCAGCCTGTTGTTGCTGTACTAATTTGACTTGCTGACTGTAGTACTTAACTTTGTCTTTGTCTTCTGTAGTCATCTGAATCTTGTTGTCAACATCTTTGATTTTGGATTCAGTTTTCTTGGTTGATTTCTCTATGCCGTTAAGCGTTTCGTCAACTTTAGATTGGATGAGCTGTCCTTGAAGTTCTCTTACTTCTTCTTGAAAATTGATGAGATCAATCTTAGCTTGTTTTAATTCCTCAGCAAGCTGTGCTCTTTGAGCGGCATTCAGAGTTTTGTTTGTTTTGATCTCTTTTTCAATAAAAGAAACCTTCTGACCCTGAATCTTTTGCTGTTCAGTTAAAGCTTTTTTCTGATCGTTTGTATACTTGCGGAATTCTTTACTGTCGCTCAGATAATGACTAGCGAGCGCTTTGTCTTTAGCGATTCTTACATCAAAATCACCAATACGCTTGTCATATTCATCAAGTTTCGATTGAACGATCTCATATCTGAGCTCTTGTATCTGATCGTTTACTGAATCAATGTCACCTTGAAGGGAGAGGAGGTCGGATTTAGCTTGCGCTATTGCTTGTTGTCGTTCTGCTTCAGCTTGGGATGCATCTGAAATAGATGTACCGACACCCTTTAAATACTTCTCAGGGTCAACCGTCTTTCCGTTTTCCTCAATTTGAAGATGAAGGTGATTTCCTGTTGAATTGCCCGTACTGCCAACTTTACCGATGGTCTGACCAGCTTTAACAGTTTGACCGGCTTTAACAGAAGGGGTATCAAGCATATGCATATACTTAGCAACTTTTCCGTCATCCTGCTGAATGACGACCCAGTTACCGGCAGTCTTACTATAACCAGCAATTTGAACTTTTCCACTCTGAACCGATTTAATTGCGGTTCCAGCTTTCGCTGCGAAGTCGATACCTTTATGTGGAGTTGATCGGTAAGCGCCATCTTGTGCACCATACTTAGAACTTATTCTAAACGCACTGTTTTTCGTGTAGTAGCTTGCAATGGAGGAATTAGCAGAAGTCATTGACTTAGTGTAATTAGACATGATCTTCTGAACATAATTCTGCGTTTCTTTGAAAGGAGGGATGCCACCATATTTAATTACATTACCAGGCCCTGCGTTATAAGCAGCAAGTGCTTTCTCAACATTGCCACCAAATTTGCTTAGCTGTTGGGCTAAATATTTCGTACCGCCCATAATGCTCTGATAAGGATCATAAACATTGTTTACGCCTAAGCTTTTAGCAGTGGAAGGCATCAACTGCATCAAACCAGCAGCTCCGGCTCCAGAACGAGCTCTTGCATTGAATCCTGATTCTTGTTGGATTACAGCTGCAATTAGAGCTGGATCAACACCGTATTTGCTTGCGGCAGAATTAATGTAGCTGGAGTATTTACCGGAGTAAGACCCACCGCCAGAAGAATAAGAACCACCGGAAGATGAACCAGAGGAAAGGGAAGAGGTTACAATACCATATTGTGCAATGTTCCCTGACTTAATTTGATCCTTGAGGAGTTTGGCTTGCTCCTGCATAAGCTTTTTCTTTTGTTGAAGAGCTTTAATTTCTTTCTGCAGGGCATTTCGATAACTTTGAGAATACTTTGGATAGTCGTTTACCTGCTTATTGTACTTTTCAACTTCAGCGGTGACTTTCTCCAGAGCTTCCTTGTATTTATCAGCCACGTACATAGATGTTTTAGTTTCTTCATTAGCTTTCTCTTGGCCATCAGAGTAGTCCTCAAGAGAAGTACCAGCCTCGTTGAGAGAAGATGAAGTTATATCGAAAATCTTGTTCATGTTCTCAAGACTATCTACGAGCTTTTTATAGTTTTCGTAGTTCTGTTTAGCACCACTGATATGTTGAATACCGCCATTGTTAATGTTCTTTAAGGCGTTGTCATAAGCCTTTTTGAATTCAGCAAGTTGCTGTTTGGCTTCCTTCAACGAGCTAACAGTAATCGGATCTTTAGAGTGGTTCTTCGACATTTGAGCCGTATATTCGTTTGCTTGAGCTAATATTAATTCCTTAACAGCTTTAATTTTATCTTTATAGGAGGCAACAAATTCATCTCTGCTTTTTATTACAGCCTGCCGGTTAATGTTAACCATGCCGTTTTGAACAGAAATTGCCTTTGAAAGACTCTTTTCTTTTTGAACAAGTTTCATTGCTTCAGAAGCTGATATGCTTTTACCTTCAGCCATTTTCTCAAGAAGGTTATTGTATATTGAAACTTTATCTGCAACTTCGTTATATCCTTCTTCTTGAAGGACAGAAGCAGCGTGATCGCTTTGTTTGGAATTTACCAGGTCATCAATTACATCTAATGTTGCTTCGACGTCGCCTTTTACTTCTTTGAGCTTGTCAGATAAATTACCGACTTGCTCACCTAATGCATCTACACCTTCACCATTTTCATCCCATGTTACTTTTGCAGTTTGTGCAGAATCGTTTGTAGAGTCAATGGCAGTTTTAAGGTCATCATAAGACAATGTTAGGCTATCTGTTTTGTCACTGCTGCTCATGTATTGATTAACAAGCTCCTGAAGGCTCTTAGATGCGGAAGCAAATCCGTCTTTATCACCAGAGTTCAGTGCTTCTTGTATTCTTACCAAGTCATTAGAAACAGTTTTAGAAAAGGAGGTCAGCTCATCAGCACTAAGCTTAGTAAAATCAATTTTGCTAAATGCATCGTTAATATCTTTCTTTATATTTGGGTCAATCTTAATTGAGTTATAAGCATCTACAGTTTTCTTAACTTGTTCTCTTATTTCAATCTGAACACCAGATAGACTTTGGCCTAGTTTTTTGATTTCTTCCTTTGCTTTAACACCTGCATTTTTGTAATCATCATCACTAGAGAAAGGACTCTCTAGGAAAGACCAAGCGGTTTTACCTTTGGAATACGTATCTGCCATTTTCTCATACTGGCTAATCTGATCATTTAGTTTATTCAACTCTTTGAGTTGGTCTTTAAAATCGCTTTTGGCGCTTGTTTTGATGTCTTCTTTGTTTAATTCTACTAAGTCTTTGGTGTACTTAATGGCATCCTTTAATGCCTCATTATTTTTAATAATGGCATTGCCCTGAGAATCATAACCAGAAACCAGCATAGGAAATGTTTGAGCCAATTGTTGAGTAACTTGAAGATATTCTTGCTCCTGATCGGCCGATAAAGCTCCATCATCTTTAGCTTTTTGTAGTTCTTTGTATTGACTAATCAGTTTGTCAGTTTCATCTTTATTCGTTGTAATTGCTTCAATACTTGTAGACTTTGATTGCTCAAAATCCTCTTTAGCTTTTTTTGCCTCTGCATACCCTGATGTTATCTTTTCTAAAACCAGCCCAAAACCCATTAATACAGCGCCAATCGCAGTTGCAGATCCAATACTCTTTATACTTGCCGAGAAAACCTTGGAGGCAATTGCCGCTCTCGACATTCCAGATTGAAGAGCTAAAGTAGCACGTTGAGTTTCTGTAAGTGATTCAGCCCCAAATATGAGTGCAGTTTGAAGAGCACGGATATTCTTATTAAAACCAACAACAGCTAAATTAGCTGTCATAAATGCAATAGGTAAAAACCCAATACCCTTGACTAATCCAGAAATAGCAGTTAGGGCATTCCCCACAACAGATACAGCCGCAATCAACCCATCACTTACAAAAGCATCTCCTGAAGCTACTGCTAATTCAGTAAACTTGTTTTGGAGTGTGTTTATTCTGGCCTGTAAACTGTCAGCGTATTTCTGCTGTTCGCTCCAAGCGCTACCTGCAGAATTAGAAGCTGTTGCGGCGGCATTTTGGGCGATAGAGAAGTTGTTCATTAAGGCATTAAATCTTGAAAGCTGATAAATACCAGCCACACCTATTGAGGTGTTTTGCCTTTGAGCATCACTAAGAGTGTCCCATTTTTCTGCAACTTCGCCAATAAGGTCACTTGCTGACTTAGCTTCTCCACCCGCAGTCTTTACAGAAACCCCAATCTGTTCTAGGGCTTTAATTGAGCTATCATTGTTTCCAATTCGTGCGAAAATGGTTTTAAGTGAGTTCAATTCTGTTACTTTCACCTTAAAGGCTACTGACCACTATGTGTGGCGGTGTGATACTTCAATCACACTCTCTATGTTTCCATAGATGTTCAGACTGTCGCTTCGCAATTTAGCGTCTCTTCGCTCAGTCGTTCAGGCTGCAATAACGCTTGCCCCTTGTCGTCCTCGTCTTAACGTTAGGAGTTCCAAGTCAATCAGAAGAGATTTAAAGTCAGCAATCACTTTACCGACTATATTTCCACTTTCACGAGTTGTACTTGCAATTGCTGTAGTATCACCAATTAAATCATTTAGTTCAACACCGAAAGTTGAAGCTGTTGAACCAGCTTTTCTAATACTGTTAGCCAGATCCATTGTAGTTACAGCATAGTTGTTATCGACTTCATTAAGCTTATCTGCAATTGAAATAGAATCATTCGCAGCAATATTAAAGTTCAACATTGCGGCAGTTAAAGTGTTAACTGTATCATCAGGAGTTAAATCAGAGACGTTTTGTAGAACCTGAGCGGTTTTAGTAAGCGTAGACAGTTCACTTTCATCGAAACCCATACGCCCAAAATCGCCAGTCATTTGCAGGATGTCAGTGATCTTATTTGAAAGCGTGTCTCCTAAGTTGATGGACTCTTGTAGCAACTCATTAAATTTATATTCTGGCTGATCCATTACACGACGTATGTTAGTCATGAGGGTATCAACTTGTATTACTTGATCAACCAGTGATTTTGCTCCTTGAACCGCTCCATAAAAGAGTGTTCCACTAAGCAGGTATGTTGACATACTTTTGAAAGCTTGCGTTAGCTCCGCACCAAAAGACGAGGCTTGACTAGCAGCTACTTGGGCATTCGAAGACAATTCCCTGAATTGCATGTTTAAGCTTTGCATTTGTGATCTTACATTGTTTCTACCAGAACTTACATTAAGACTATTTACCGCATTCAAATAATCTTGAGTAGCTTGTCTATTTCCTGCACCCATCGTATCGCCATAACGCGTATTAAGGTTTTGTACGTTTACCTGCGCTTGCCGTTGATAAAGCTCAATAGTTTTTCGGAGTTCATTATTTTTAGCCACAGCAGCAGACTTATCATCGAGCATTTTAATTCTGTTTTGTAATGCTTCAATTTGTTGAGCTGTTTGAGCAGTGTTTAATTTCCGTCCAAGAGAAGAGAGGGTGGTGTCAGTTACAATTCCTTGCTGTCTAAGTTTTTCTAAATCTAGCTTTAATTGTTCAATAGCTTTTCGTTGTTGATCATAGTTCGTTGTTACTTTAGATGCTGTAGAGTTTGTTTTTGGGTCAGTTGTATAAGTAATATCATCGAAGCCATTGCGATTCTTTTGAGTAACCCTCGTTGTTTGTCCTTGAGAATTCTTTTGTTCTGTTCTTTTCTGTACCTGACCAAGTTTTTCAGTCGCTTGAGCAAGCCTATTAACTTCTTGTGTTTGTTCACGTAGTGATTGATTACGATTGTCTATGGTCTTTGTTTCACGCTGAATGATTTCGCCATTTTTCTTATACTGCTGCGTAAGCTTTTCAACAGTTCCATCAGCATTTCTGGTAATCGTTGTAGTTTCTTTAACTGTTTGATTGAAGGATTTGAGATGTTTTTGATAAGTGTCAACTGCAGAGGAGAATTCGTTGAGAGTCTTTAAAGCAGAGGCATCAATATTGGTCTTTAAATTAAGGGAATTAAGCCTTTTCTCTAAAGATTTAATTTCCTGATTCAGCTTGTCAACAGTCTTGGAAGAAGTATCAGCTTTAGGTGTGAGTATGATCTTTAAATCTTGACTCATTTTGTTTAAACATCCTTTCTAAAAATAATAAAAGAGCCGCTTATAGTAAGCCGCTCCGTAATGTGTTTTGATCTAAATTAACCCCCCCATAAAGGGTGTTCGTAATTTCAGTCTAAAAATGCAAAAAAGCCTACTATATCAACGATAATAGGGCGTGATTAAGGTGAATATAATAAGCGTTATCGTAAAAGCCTGTAATATCAATGTTTTAGGGCTTTATTTGTTGGAATTCATTAAAAATAGAGGGTGAAAAGGTTGCAAAAACGTTGATATCATGGGGATTTACGATAGCGATTACGATAGGGAATAACCCTTAAAAAATAAGTTGGGTGTGGAAATGGAAGTGCTAGGGGTACATTTGTTCCTGTTTTTTGGTCTTTAGATGTTAATATACCCCCATATACTGGTAATGAAATCCCTATATAACATACATTATACGTGCATTTCACGGGGTTTTTATGGATTTCCTCAAAATTGAATGAAGAACACACATTGAAATAAAAATCAAGAATAAATTTTAAAAACTTTGCATTTTTGCCTGTATAACGGTGTATATTTTTTTATCGTTTATCGTGATCGTAACGAGGTTATTTAAATCGAATACTTATTTTTATTCATATTTATGAATATATAATACACGATTTGCACTGCTCCATAATACAATTTGCAATTAGGTATGAATGTAGAATGAGGGATTGTTTTTCAGTTGCTATTATAATAGAAGAAACTCGTCACAGATAGTCATTTAAATGGACGAAGAGGTACTTAAATGAGCCACAGAAGGGTAAATGTGAAGTTGTTCTAATACTTGTTCATTTGCAATTATGGTTTTACAATCAGGGTCAGTGATACCCAATAGATCGAATATATGCTCATAACTGATTCGTTTAAAAGCTCTGAAGCCAAATTCAGAATACATCTTGCGTAACACCTTATCAATGTCACAATCCATAATGATATTACGCCTTTTAATCTTATCCTTAAAATAGGCATCAAATGAATCCTTATTGTAATACTTCCGCTCACTGATCTGTTCCTTTGCTTTCGTCATTTCCTTTGAGAAGAAGTCACAGCATATCGAAATCTTATCTCTAAGCTTAACATGTTTATAGTCCAGCAAAGTGTGTTGTAAAGCATCCAGTTGAATAGGGGTTAACCCTTTTGGTTTTCTTGGGATCCATGAGGGATCTTTTTTCATACTGATTAATACGGAAACAAAATCTTTTGGGACAAGAATGTTTTTGAACATAGGAACAGAAACACCAAGTTTAGCCAATTGTCTTTTATAAGCTGATGATTCAAGGATAGCAAAGCCAATTTGATTATACCATCTGTTTAGTAAACCAGGCAGCCGATCATCCGTTGTTATCTCTGAATTCTGAAGAGAGTTCATCATCCATTTATCAACATCAGACTTTAAGAAATAAACACGTTTGCCTATATTGCTATGTAATGATCTTGCTTTATCGAACAGTTCTTCTGTCAGACATCGGAGGACATAGGATTGAGTATATTTATAAACAACACCTTTTGTGTTCTTTCCTTTGTTTACTCTTCGGTCATTTCTCCTGCTCGGTTCTTCTAATGGATTGCTTATGTTATAAATTGTGTGGTGTTTCTTATATTCTTCAATTGTCTCAAACTCTAATACACTAAGTTTACATTTTGTATCATGAGTGGATATAGTGACAAACTCAAACGGTTCTTCTCCATACTTATTCCAATCTCTTTGTAGTAAGTAATTATGATGTTTCCCATTTCTTAAATCTCTTTTGTGTTCTTGGTGTCTTGATTCAATATCAACCGAGCTACCAATGTAAACTTTATTATTGACTGTGTTAACAATTTTATAGATACCACGTAATTTTTTATTTGCCATTAGGTTTGTTGCTCCTTTGCTGAATAGAATAGAAGGTTTGATATAACTTCGCATAAGTTTAATTATGCGAAATAATTCGTTTACTTATGCGAAACAGAATGATATGATTTAATATAATAAACGGTGATTTAAAGGGAGACTCAATTTCGCATAAGTAAAGTGAGGGGTGGAATAATGCAAGATTATAATAGTAAGTTTATAGAGGAATATATTTTCCAATTGAGGAAAGCTGAAAATACGAAACAAAGTTACAAGCGTGATCTTCAACTTTTAAATAAATACTTGAGTGATGACGAACTAAGGATTGACCGCTTATCATCTACGATTGTTCAGTTGTTTATCGATGCTTTAGAAAACGGCACAATTAAAACAAATAAAGGGGAGCGGTATAAGGCAGCAAGCATAAACAGAATATACGCCAGCATACGCTCATTTTGTATTTACACTGAACAATTTGAAGCCTTTAAGGATATTCGTATCACTAAGACACAACACATCTCCGAATTAACTCCAAAATCCGTTGATGTTAATTACATTGAATCAATAAGAAAACGGATAGGAGACAGAAAGAATAAGCCTAAGCTAATCAATTATAGAGACTTGGCTATCATTGATATGTTGCGTCTTACTGGTATGAGGGTTTCAGAGCTTGTGGATCTAAAGAAAGCAGACCTGACTTTGAAAGGGAATCCTTATCTAATTCACATTAATAAATCAAAAGGGAAGAAAGTTAGAGACATTCCAATAAGTAAAGAAAAGTTTCAATATATTCGCCGGTATCTTGAATCAAGAAATGATGATTCCGAATATGTCTTTGTTAGTAGATCCAATAAGAAGCTAACAACAAGGACGGTTCAAATGCTCTTGAATGAATATGAGATAACACCACACATGTTACGTCATACGCTTGCTACAGAATTAGCCAAGAGAGGCTGGGACTTATCAACGATCGCAAGGTTCTTGGGTAACACCGTGGCGGTTGTACAGCGTTATACAATACCTACAGAAAAACAAATGGCAGAAGCAGCTGCTGATATATACACGATTAATTGACCATCGGAAAATTCCGGTGGGTTTTTAATTTTTTTTGCATTAATAGTGGACAGTGTCCACTTAACTTGCTATAATTAACTTATCAAATAAGTGGACAGTGTCCACAAGAGCGAGAGGGAAATAACATGAACATGACATTAAAAAACACACTTAACTCAAACGAATACGTCTTAGTGAAACAAAAAGATTTACAGAAAACAATTGCTTTCATCGCTGAGAAAGACGGCTATTACTGGCTGGGTGAATTCAATAAAGAAGAACAAAGCACTTTTATAACAAATGCACAATTATCAGAATTGAAATCTGCAGAAGAGACTTTAGCGTCAATCAACTAAAAAGAATGTGGCTCTCCTGGTCTACAGGAGGGCAAATAAAACCATTAGGAGGAATTAAAATGTTCAGAGATAAAAACCTAAAAGTTAACCAACTACTTACTGTATTTCGTGATGGGAAAAGAATACCAGTTGAAGTGATCGACTTTTCAAGCGATTACCTATGGGTTAGAGAATTTGAAAAGCAAACTTGTTTCCTAATTAATGAGTGGGAAGCTCACTTGTATAGAATTAGCATTGATAATTCTAAAAGGCCTAAATTTATCAACGATCATTATGAATTGCAAGAATATTTCTCAGATACACTTTGCGTCTTTGGAGCTGGAGCTTGCAGAATATACCTGGATTCAATTTGGTTTAACACAATGGACGAGCTTAAAGCTGATATACAAGAAATGTTTGATGAAGTTGAGAAAGAATCTCCAGAAGAATTCAACCTAGCAATGATAGAGGTTGAAGATGGAGTAATAGTTTATGAAATTGATTGATAAGTCGTCTGGGCGACTATAAACAGGCATTAAGCCCAGAGCGTCCTTCCGTACTGGAAGGGGTTGTAATACAAAACAAACAGAATGGAGCGGGTTTTGATTATGAATAAACTTAGAAAAGGTGACAAAGTAGAAGTTTTAATTGACACTATTTGGGGTGTTACAATCCCAAAAGGTACAATAGGAAAGGTTATACAGCATGACAAAGAAAGCGAAGAGATTTCTTATGTCGAGGTAGATTTCAATTATCAAGAAACCGAAGCCAGACTAAGTGATGAAGAAGGCATACTAAGAAATCATGATAAATACGGGTTGTCTTACTGGGACATTGTCGATGGGACAATGATTCATGAAGAAAACTTGCGACTTGTTAAATAGTGTTGAACCTGGACGTGCTTACTAAACATAAGTGCGTTTTTTAAAACAAATGATATAATAAGGTGATATATAGCGAAAAAGGACGGAGAACAAGACTTTATGGATAAATCAGCATTCCCAAAAGTTTTAACAAACACTGATATAGCCACAAGATGGGGGAAGACCAGACGAGCTGTATACAACACCATTACTAGAAATGAAGATTTCCCTGAACCAGTTGCCCATGTCCAAAATGGACAAGTGCCGCTTTACCTTGAATCAGATATAATTGAGTATGAAAAGAAAAAAGGGATAGAGCCAGTTATTTAGGCTCTATTTTTGTTTGCTGCCAATGATTCCATTTTGTGCTCAATGTCTTTAAACAAGTCATTAATTTTCATGTTTAACAGGTTCGTTTCTTTTACTGAAGGTTCTTTTGATATATTGGAGTTTGCTGTCCGTAACTCACTTATGATTGGTTTAAGTGCATCTAACTTTTGAATACAAAACTGTGCTGTATCTGTGTTTTGATGATAAAGCATATCTGTAATAAGCCCGCACACCTGTTCTAATTTATCAATGCTTTTATTAATCAAATTCAGGGATTCAATTTGGTCATTCATATTATAAACCTCCTTTTAATTTGTATAAAATATGGATTTTAATTGATTATCACCATTCAGAAATCTTGCCAGAACTGTACGAATAAAGCTTTTCGTCAGTGCTGTCTATGTAAACTAAAAAGTCGAGCGGGTTTTCAGTTCCTACTTTGAATCCGTATGTTTGCTCTATTCGATACAACTCTTTTAAGAATTCCTCTAAATCTCTCTTACGGGACATAATAACCTCCAAATATAAGAATGTATGCACTTTAAAACTTTCCCAAACACTTGATATTTTCTTGATGGATTATTATAATTAAAGAGCTTTACTGGAAATGAGTGGGTGTCCTATTGGATAATCCTACCCTCTCAAAAGGGTGAAGTGTTATGGAGATCACAATTAAAATCTCAAGTGAGACACTAGTGAAAATACTGGCAGCTCTTGCGGCGATGAACTTCTTCCTTTAGGGAGGAAGTTTTTTGCTATAGTTTAAGGTCGGGGTGTTAGGATATGGTTGATTTAAGTAGAGCAGCTTTAGACTTATTTCTGTTGCGTTTAAATACTTTGAAAAATTTATATGAATTCCAAGTGAAACATAATATAGAAGTTGTAAAATCGGCTGAAAAAATGATTGAAGAAGACGCTCAAAATTTAAGTGAAAAAGAGAAAGAAGAATACTATAGCTTCTTTTTTGATGACCACCATGAATATTCAAGCGTTCACCCAATCTTAATGAGAGAAGGTATTTTCCTTCAGGCCTATTTTTATTTTGAAGCTTTTTTAAACAGTTATTGTGATATGAAAACAAAGGGTTTGAATTTGAAAAAATCATATCGTGATATAGAGGATACCCATGGAATAATACGAGCTATGCTGTATATTAAGAGATATTGCAAAAACAAAGAGCCTTTTGTTTCGAAAGAATGGAAGCTAATTTTAACATATAAATATTTGAGAAATTCATTAGTTCACGAGAATGGAAAAATAGAAAAACTAAAAGGAGAACACCCCAAAGGCCTTGTACTCACGGAACACGAGCTATATGATAAAAAAATCGGTAAATACAAAAAGTCTAAATACACGTTCTATTTTGATGAAACTTTTATCAACCACATGTTTGACACTTACACTGGTTTCATTAAGCGCTTAAATCCAAAATAGAATAGATTGTGGTAAAATAGAGTGCTTTAAAAGGAGCTCTCCTTTTTTTCAATCTCTTCGACCTTATTAAGGATGAGATCATTTATTTCTTCAGGAGATATGTTTGAAAGTTTGTCTAAATTATCTTGTAACATCTTTGTTGCTTCATTAAGTTTCTTTATGCTCTCTTCAGGAAAGCTGCTTAGAATCAGAGGGAAAAATTCGGAATCTACAAGATTGTGAAACCATTTGACTCGATTCTTAATATCATTTGGGATTCCTAAATCCGCAAATTCTTTAATAAGTGAAAAAGCTATCCAATCAACAAAATTGATTTTCTTAAAGTCAATCCCTTTTTCTTCAGCTTGTTTTTGGTCAGAAAGTATCTGTTTAAACAAGTTGGATAAACGAGAAGGGGAGAAGTAAGGGTAAATAAAAACATGAACGTCATCAGTAAGTTGCACTTTTTCTTTCTTGTCGTATTTGCTTACACTTTCTTCGATCAATCCGAGATTTAATTTTTTAGATGTCATTTAATTTCTCCTTTGTTTTCGTAAGGCTTGCCTACAATTTCTTCATACTGTTCGGGTGTAATCCAGTCTATTTCAACATACGTCCTTATATCGTCGTCATCATAGCACTTCCAGTCATAGAACTGCTTAATATCTGCAAATTCGGGGTATGAAGCCATTTACTTACCTTCCTTCAAGTCAGTAATATCTTTTTGTAGTTGTGCGATTAATAGAGCTGTATCAGCTTCTCTTTGTCTTCGTTGAGCATTTTCCTTTTCAGCAGCTGCCACTTGCAATGATAATTTAGCATTCTGCATTTTCAAAAGGTCAACTGGTGATGAAACCCGCCCATTTTCAATTTGTTTTTCTAGTTCCTCTTTTTCTTCCTCCGTTGCGGCTTCTGTCCATAACTTATCTGATGGATGATACATCGCCTTTATGAAAGAAGGAGGCTGAATGACCGTGCAATTCTCAGGGATTGAATAGTCTCCTTCTTCATCCGGTTCAATAATAACGGGTTTGGTCAAAATGAAATTTTCATCATATTCATAAACCTGAATCATGTTATGTCTCCTTCTTGAAAGCCCACTTCTACATCAAGGTAATAACCTCCGCCCATCTTGTTTGAGTCAGCTGGGTCTGGGTATTTTATTTTCAAATCACCATTATCGTAAATTATCAGATTGGCTGTCCCACCTGTTCCGCTGAGCGGTACTGATTTTACTGCACCGCCAAATGGTACTAATTCTGCAGGTATTGAGCCGAACACAATCTCTGGTTCAGTTCTAACATGACCTCTTAAAACTAACAGCGCTCCCCATTTTGCGTAAATGGGCGTTCGTGTGCCTACTGTAGCTCCATTTTTTAGCATGATGTTGGCATATTTGACGGCTCCATTCCATCTATCTTTATCAGTTTTTGTTACGTGAATATCTGTATTATCCGAGTGAGCTGCTAAACGCTTAATTGATCCCTGTTCTGTTTCATAATTTGTCCAATCAGACCATACGCCGCTCGATAAAGACTTTCTCCATAAGCTTCCATCATTACCGAAAGCTGTAGCTTCTCCATTCGTTGAGGAAGAGTAGAGGTACATTCCACGGGTTGGTACGGGTGGTGTATTAATACCTGTTTCAGCCGTATAGAAGGTAAATGTCTTTCTCTGGCCTATTGCGACACTCTGAAAATCAACTCCTTGGGATACATTGATTAGAACAGAACCGTTATCCTTGGTTATTTTAGAGAGTTGAGCAGCGTCCCATCTATCCCGATCAGATTTGTTGATATGGACATTGGTGTCATTCAGATGATTATCAAAATCACTTTTAGTAGCTTGTTTTACATTGTCTACATTCTCAAGTCCAACCTGTTCAGCAGTTACCTTGTGAGGATTTGAAGTATCTGAGGTGTGTTTGTCAAAATCTGCTTTCTTTGCTTGCACATCGTTAGTGACGGCTGATAACCCTATTTGTGCTTTTGTTACACCATGTGGGTTGTCTTTATCTTCTAAATGAGCGTCAAAATCAGTTTTTGCTGCTTGCTGAATGTTATCAACTTTAGACAAACCAACCTGGCTTTTTGTAACTGCATGAGGATTTTCCTTATCGTCAAGGTGACTATCAAAATCTACTTTTGTAGCTTGCTCTTCATTTATTACATTTGATAATCCGACTTGTTCTTTAGTGACATGATGTGGATTCTCATTGTTTTGAATATGCATTTTTAAATCAAAATTCTGCTTCTCCATGAAATCATCAACTTTTTCAGATAAACGGTTTTCGTGAGCAGACATATGAGCTTCAGTTCTGTAAAATTGATCTTTAAGGTTATTGATTTGTATATTGTTTTGTTTAAGCTGACCTATAAATTGTGAATTAGACATAATCATTCCTTTGAGTTAGTTAATTTAAAAAGCTCCGATTAAATAACGTTTGCATATTTCTTTTCTTTTAATATTTCTGAAACCGCTCTATATGACTTATTAAATGTGACACTAATAAACCGTGCTACATTGAAAAAGTCTTCCGGGTCAAACATGTTATAGCCCTCATTTTCAAATTGTTGTCTAAGTGAGATGATTTTCTTTGCAGTATCTAATCTGTTTTGAAGTTTCTTTCTCTGTATAGTGATTTTTTCACAAAGGTTGTCTTTCCTTGAAAGGCTTGTGAGGTTAGCGGGGTTATTATTGAATGTAAAACCGTCAATATGATGAATATCAAGATTATTTTCTTTTAAATAAGAGAGCGGCATATTTTCTTTAGCACTCCAGATCACTTTATGTAAAGCAACATTGATGACCTTCTTATTATCATCAATTAAATTAACGTAAACGTAACCTGTGTTGTTTGGGAAATGGGATAAGTACATTTTTGTTTTAAGGGAGTACACCCTACCGTAACCTGAAAAGTCAACACGGTAACCTGAAAACGTGGAGTTTCCAGTGGGTGGGATTGGGTGTAAATCGGGGGAGTTTGAGATAGGAGTATTCATTTTTATTCTCCTAAATTCCAGTCGTATCTTTATTTAAGTTGACCAAGGCGTTTTCAACTTCAGCAGATACATTACACTTTCCATTGAAATATCTTGAGATAAGGGAAGGGGTGCGATAAACTGATGCTGCAATTTCTTTAATTTTCATTTTTCTTTGTTTTGTAAGTTGCATATGAAGCAAATAACGTTCCTCAATATTTAGCAAATTTAAATCCTCCTATTTAAATTAAATTTATGAATGTAATTAATTTAATGAAAAAAAGGTGATCAGCAACCCCAAGCTTAAAGTTGCTGATCGAGCCAAGCCCTTGAATGCACCTCTAAGACCTAAAGGTGATAGTGCTTCCTATTATTGACTAGAGATCGAGAACTGGAAAGACAAGCGATTAACCAGTATAAAGAGCAGCTTCAAAAAGACGAAGATTCAAAACGCTCTCATTAGATGAAGAACAAGAATACCTTCAAGCTGTTATAGCAAGTGGAAACGCAAAGGTTAGAGACAGTGTCCTCTCAATTTACTCAACAATTGCAAATGCTCAAGACTGTTCAAGACGCTTATAAAATGAAGTCTGAGCTTGAAGACAACAAGAAAAAGGTATACGACGAAGATTTGTCATCAACTACTTTACCTGAAACAGGAACGCCAATAATAGGAAGCTAGGGGGGAGCGAAGCATTCTCCCCTTACGTCCATTATCTCGGCTATATATCCAAGTGGAAAAGCTAGTCATACCAAGGGTTTTCTCATTTGAATAAATTTAAAATAGCTAATTAACCGTGACATTTTTTAAAATTTCTACTTTTGTTTTTTCTCCTTCTGTTCATTTTTGTATCATGAGCTTTCTTGCAGGCTTGGCATCTCGACTGGTTTCTCTGAGGGTTCTCAATCGCACAGCCACAATCCAGACAAGATGTGATATTTAGAACATTCCTATTTAAATTCCGTAAAAGCACATTACCAAAGCTGCGCCAAAGGGTTAATTTATAAGGCGCTTTTTCCTTTGTAGAGTATAGATAGGTTACAAGCGTATTCACAACAAAATCAATATCTTTATTATGCTCATTACCTTTATCCAAAAGCTTTTCCTTAATATGATTGTAAAAGAACTGATTCATTTCGCTTTTCTTCTTATCTCTATATTCTTTATTCTTCCGCTTGTCTTTAAGATACCTCCTTTTGCTGTCTTTGAGTTCACAATAAAGGCTTACAATTTCCTGCGCTGCTTGTATATCTTCCTGTGAATTAGAACCCTTCTGAACGTTTAAAAGGTTTTTGTAATCCAGTTTCTTTTTAATATCCCTAAAGTAGATACGTGAAGGGTTAATAATTTGCCTTAAACGGTTTACCACAGAACTATTTAATGGCTCAACTTCATCTTTCGCTTTTCCTTTTGCATACACGAAGAAATGGGGAAGATCCAGTTTTGTATATCCACTTATTTTATTTTTAGCCTTATGAGGTCTTTCAGGCATCCATAAGGTTTTAGCGTAATCAATAGTTGCATTTGATTCCATGCATAAGAATTTGACTACATCCAGTTTTTCAGCGTCAAGCGCCGCCCTTTCTTCATCAGTGGCATTTTCTTGAGCAACATAGTTCCAAACCTTGCTTATCTCATTTGATACAATGCCTATTTGCTTTGAATAGGCAGCAACTAAACCATCATAGATATTCTGTTTATTTAATTCCTGTGACTTTGCCACAGAAAGCTCATACTCAAGCGGAACAATCCCTTTCATATGTCTTTTAGCAATATCAATAAAGCGCCTATTGCTAACAATTAAAGCATCGTCTCCGTCTACATCAAACATTAATAACTTTGAGATTAAATCATGGATACTGGTGTAAATGCTTTTAGAGACGAACCACTTTGCTTTCTCTTCACCCAATGTGTTTTTTCTTATAGCGTGTTCTCTGTATAGGTGAGGGGAGCGGAGGACGTCTAACTCCTGTTCTTCAAAGAGGCTACAATAAACTTCACCATTCTTTAAAAGGCCGGCCGGTTCCTGTTGTTTTAAGAATAGCCATTGGGCAAAAGCAAATACATCAGGAGCAATATAGGTTCTTTTTGAATTTTTAAGTTTAATTTTACCCGCTCTAGCATTATTGACCATACTTCTTTTAGAGTCTTTGATGATCTGTTTTGAATATTCATCTGAAAGCAGAGGGGGATATATTGCTATTGCGCTTTGATAAAAATCCTTTTTTTCATTTGAATCATCAGCCCGTAAAAAACGGAGCATTGTTTCTTCTGATTCACCAATTTTGGACAATTCATCGTTTGTATTTTGAGCAAAATACGTTAAATCTTCATCACTCATGTCACCTAAAGTCTGTAACACTTGGTAGTTGAGCGGTTGATCTTTGAATTTATCGGGTTCAACATCACATTTTGAAGCTTCACAGCCCTCACTAATAAATGTGTTTTTGTAATGCTGCCATGAATCATAATACTTCCACATTTTAAACTGGCTTTTAGTAAAGATGATTTGGATACCATCTTTGATAATGTCCCATTCTTTACCGTATATATCTTTGACTAAACATGAATCTTCCTCGACATACTCAGCTATAAAGTCATCAAAAGGGAAGGGGACAAGCAATCCTTTAAAAAAGGGCAATCTAAACTGAAAGCATTTATTATTCTCAGTCACTTTGGGCAGCATTATTCCCGCTCCATCCATATGTTCAATAGCAATGTCCATGCGCTTTCTTTGAATACTATACTGCTTATCTATGTAATCGACATTTCTGCCTTTTAGGACTGTTTTAAAGTCATCAACAACAATGCACTTGTTAATATCAAAACCCTGCCAGACAGTGCTTGCAGTAAGGCAAAGGGCTAAATAGGCGTTGAACTTGTTTACATTCATTCCGCCTTTATTATTAATAACATCTTCATTAAGACCACACATTATTTTATTTTTATGCTTATTTAAAACAGAGGAGCGGATGAAGATATTCTTTTTATTGCGAATCATTCCAGCACTTGATGTGAAATATTCATATTTTTGATTATTGTACTTGAACCCTTTAGTGACAATATCCTTGAATACCGCATAACTGAATACCTCAACAGATATGATATCCTTTGTAATTTCGTTTTCTTTAATACCTAATGTCCGTATTAAGGAGGAATCAAATTGGTTTATAATACTCTTCATGTTAAGGGCATCAGGACGAAGAGAGCGGATTTTCTTGTTCTTTGGATAACATTCTTTTAACTTTTTAGTGCAAGCATCAATTGCAGTTTCGCACACCTCAAAATACTTGTACAGACGGGAATTGGGATTGGGAACAAGTTTTCTCTTGTCTAAACTGCAAATAACGTACTCAAGAAAAATCTCGCTGTACTTTCTATGATTAAAGGTTTTTTTCTGGAGGCCATGAAGTAGTTGTTTCTCTTGTTTAGTTAATTTATTTTTACTCTCAATAATACTATTGTATTCCCAAATAAACTTGTCTAACCGCTTCTTATACTTCTTAATTCTGCCTTTCATGTTCAAATACGCATCTTTTTTTACTTGATACTCCTGTTCTTCAGGCGTGTGAAATGCTTCGGTTTTTACAGCATACATGTAAATTTGCTTAGAGAGGTTTTGAGTTGTTTTATTCAAGGGCTTGGCTCGACTCCTTATTTTTTATTTTTATGGATAAACAATACACATACAACCAAAACAAGAAAGTTGGCGAACAATTTTAATTGTGAGACAGGACAGCAATTTTTAATTGTTGGCCAGAAGATTCTTTAGAATCTTCTAAAGGGTATTCTTAAATTTTTCTAAAGGCTATTATTTAAACTATTCTAAAGTGTATTATTAAGTTATTATAGCGAGTCACGACCCCCCTTGAACCTTAGAGTCCCATGGGGTTGAAAACCCATCAAAAAAATTGAATTCACATTTTAAATAATCGGTTTCTGATTTTTGAAATTAGGTTCTTCATTAAAAAAACTGAATTCTTAAAAAGGCAAATCAACTTCTTCTAATAAAATATCATCTTCCTTATTATAAAAACTGACTTCCTCTTTTTCTAACTTCAGTTCCCCCATGGTTTTTATATTAAAGTCTGGAATGAACTTGGACGAGGTTTCATGTCCCGATTCCATTTGTATTTGATAGTTATTAGGGTACATCTGTCGGATTAGCTGAGCACCGTCAATATTTAATGATTTCAATTTTTCAATATGATCTTGTGTTGTCTGCGGTAATTTCCTGCGTGTTTTTGAAGCGATAAGGCTATATCTCATCCACACCTGGTCTTTGTCTTTTTTGCCATATGCATATGTTTTTAATAAAAATAAGTATGTAATGAACTCTGTGCGGCTCAATTGTCCTTGCGTGAACAAATTAAGGTCTTTTAATGATACGAGAAAGAAATTTACAGGTACGGGCTTATCCTTGCCTTTTTTATGATCTGGAATTAAATTGGGATACCAATGTTTTACTTTCTGATTGCTTTTTGTAGAAGGGTTATAAACAACTTGATTTTTTTCAGTTATCAGGCTTACTATTCTTCCCTCTCCATTATCTGTTAGAAACACTTTCGATTCATAAGGAGAGTAGCGACAGTTGCACGATACTTTGTATTCTTTCAGTCTATTAATTACTACTCTTATTTGCTTTTCGCTACAGCCAATCCAAGAAGCCAATTCTTTTGCGCTTAAAGTAATCTTGTTTAGCATCATGATTTGAAGATGAATATATGTGATTAAGTCTAACTCTGACATTTTGAGCTCTTCATTAACATATAGTTCATCAAATATCTTATTGTTGACCAAGAGGTACTTAATGCCGCTTGACTCTATAATTTTTTGAATTTCTTCTTTCCCCTTAATATGTTTTCGCTTTGATTTCAATAAACATTCTCCTTTTGTGCTTATTATTCTGGTGCTTAGACTTCCTTGTGGGAGCTTCTAGTAATCACATTTCATTTAGTACCCTTTGAACAGTTTCGTCTTTCTCATAAAGCCAGAACCGCTTATTTCGAGTGCTTAAAGCTTCACAGATTGATGACGCTCCTGCTGCTCTCAACTTTCGGTGTAAGTTTACCGAGTAGCAATAGAAATACTTCGATTGCTTCATATTGTCACCCCTTTCTGTATTTTATTTTTACTCTTAATAGATATGAAGTTGTCAAGGAGCGGGGCAGGGATAAGAGATATTTGCTTTAAATAGAAAAAACTCAACATAAACTATTTTAAATTTACTCTAAAAATAGTTACAGTGATTCCTGCCTAATTGAATTATAGCACCTTTTAGATGACGATAAAAGTGAAAAATAAGGATTTTTAGAATAAAAATAAAATAACTTATTGACTCTGAGCGAGAGTCTGAGGTATATTGTTAACAGAGACAAAAACAAAAAATAAGGATGGTAAAACGAAGAGATAAATTTATATTGAGAATCAAAAAAAATTGCTACTGACCTTGTATGAGCCTTTGGAAAAAAGAGAAGAGGGGCGTTACAATTGATCAAAGAGAAACAAGCAAGCCTTATAAATGTACATCATGGTGTTGAGCATTTCATCAAACAGAACCGCAATAATAATTCTAAGTACGAGCTGTTTTCCACATACGCAAAGGCTTTAAAGCCCGATTCTTATTACATATTAGAAGCATTAGAATATGCTGATACAAATAATTGGCACGACATATTTGATTTATTAATTGAAAGAGCAACCAACAAAGAATGGACAGAGCTTTATAAACTGAAGAAGCGATCTCAGTCATTGTCAATTGGAGAGATGGAATTTCAAATCAAAAAAATCAATCCAAAGTCAGACGAAATGAAAATATTCTCTAAGCTTATTATGGTTTATAAAACTTGTGATACAACTAATTTTAAATTGATGAATAAGTATGCTGACAGCATTGATACAGAAGAAATGGAAGATGGTTTTATCAAAAGTTCATTTAGATCAAGGCTGCTGGTTCTCTTGGCAAACACTTTCCTGTTTGAGGGAAATCTTTACGCAGCAAGATATTATGCAAGTCTTGCAATCATAGAGTCAAATATTGATAGGTTTTCAGCGTTCGGATATCTTCACATTGGTAACTCATACATGCTGACAGATTACAAAACAGCTAAGGATAACTTTTTAAGCGGTTTAAAATTTGCTAAGCCAGGGGACAACCATTATAAGCAATTAATACGGTCATTAAGCTTCTTGGAAAACTATTGGGAAAATGATCACAAATACACTGATTTTCAAAGTGGTTGCACGGAGGATGTACATGAACAAGCGTTCTATTGGATTAAGAGAAATGAGCACGAAAAGGCTCTGAACTTATTGAATGGAATAGATAGAAGTGCCTTATCAAATGGACAACTTGCATTTCATTATTTTTATAGAGGCTTAATTTCTTCTGATAAGTCTGATTTTTATAATTCTATAAAATACTTTAAATTATCTGGAGATAAATTCTTTGTCGAATGTCCTTTAAGAGAGTTGAACAAGCTTGGAGAGGATAGAAAAATTGTAGACATCTTTGCGATTTAATAAAGAAAACTTGAGGGGAGGTGAGCACATGAAGAAAAAAATAACTATGTCAGTAATAGTATTAGCGGCTATCGTAACAGTCGTGTTAGGGTCTGTCCAACATCAAGAAGCAAAATCACATACAGTTAATCAGTTAGCTGACCCAGGTCGAGGGGGATAAGCTACATAGTGTATCCAACTAAGTACCGGAGGGCTATTTCTTAGCTCTCCCCTTTATTACATCTTTTTAGAATAAAAATAAAATAACGATTTTATTTAAAAATGAAATAAGAGGAGCGGAAAATATGAGTGAAAATAAAGTAAAAGACCTTATTGGTGAATACGATGATCCCTATGCCCAATTAGACAGATACGATGAATTTCTTGAAAGTTTCGTGAAGTGTTATGGACTTGAAGAACATCTGTTATCATTCCTAACAGCATACGAACAAAACGGTTTGCTGGATGAACGTGACCGAGCAACGATGTGGGATTGGATGCATACAATTGCACCGCACTTATTTAAAGATGTGGAAAACAAAAAGGAAGTTTAAAGTGCTTTGAAGGTGGGTTACAAGACAACTTAAGAGTGAATTATTCACTCTTAAGTTGTGTTAGAATCCATCCAAGAGGCGATATCTAACAATAAACAAGAGGAGTGCTTGCAATGAAAAATGTCTTTGAATTAAAGCTGCGGTTACTTAAAGAATGCAATAAATTAGATAGCCTAATCCAGAAAGGTAAAGAGTTTTTAGAAATAGTTCCTGATTTGGAGTCGGAATTATTGAAACTTTATAAAAAACTTCACGAAAGCCATATAGCAACGGCAGGTATCAACATGAAAGGAATCATGGAGGGATTTTTGAACAGCGATTTCACAGATGAAGACTTGGACTCATTAAGACAACGATTCACAGAACTAAAAAAGAAAAACATAACCAGCTACTCTCCATTCAATCTTTTGCCTACTTATAAACGTTTTTTTCGAGGATATCAACTAATCAGAAATAATGATTTACCATGGGAAATTGAAAGAGCATCAAATAAAGTGGGCGCTACGATGATTGAACTTGAGCGGTTAATTAGTTATTCAGACAAGGATGTCGATGAGTTGTCATCCGAGGCGGATAAAGTGTTCGATGAATTAATTAAGTACAGACCTGTGTTTGTATCTGTGATGCCGTATATTAACACGATCTTTGCTATACATGATAATAAAGTGAAGAAGCATGATATTTTAAATTTTCTTTCCATTGATAAAAGCCCTAATACATTAAAAGCAATTAATGAGTACCCCGATTACATTACATTAGAAGATTTTGAAAATATGATTTTTGTTGATTACATTGAGTGTGAAAAAGAAGCATATGTGCATGAAAGTATGACAAAAGAGGCTATGAGAGAGATAAAAAACAACAAAGAACTGCGTGAAAAAGTATATGAAGCAACAGGAATTAACCGAATACCAACATATTCAATCTATCAAGACGTTGAGGGGAACACTTACGTTAAACAAAATCCGCCAAATTTAAAGTTAGTTAAACAATAATAATGAGTTGATTTATGTTGATTAATACAAAAAAGATCGCTAAGGAATTTGGATTTGTCCAAAGTACAGTTGAAAACACTTTCTACAATGAATCTTTGAAAGCACAAATGATCTTTACACACAAATATCCTGGGACACATGTTGCAATAATTAAAGAACTTGGCGACAAAAGGGTAACCATTGATATGCCGTACAACTTAAAACACGGAGTATGCAAGAAAATAAAATATAGACATAATGAAGAAAATCTCAAAAAAGACATTAAAGGAATGTTGAGCGCCCTTAATTCCTTTACTGAAGATGGTTTTCACGAAATGGAGTTATGGCAATTGGGCAAAAACAAGGATTATGGATTTGTGAGGTCTGAATATTGCCCTAAAGCTTTTTTGGATAAAAATAAAATTAGTGAAGAATTAATGGGTGAGATAAAAAGGGATGGGCATTATCAGAAGAAGTTGTTATGTAAAGTTGAAATAGATGAAACCGATCAACCTTATGTGGCTGCAACAAAATAGCATTAAAACAAAAGGAGCTAATAAAAAATGAAAAAAAATATTGAACAAGACTTTTGGGACAAACTTAGCAAAAGAGAAATTTCCCTTCAAAAAGAACTCGGAGAAGAAAAAAATAAGAACATGCTTTTAACACAATCAAACCTAGAGAACTCAAAGCAATTAGAAATAGAAACAAATAAAAATAAACTTCTGATTCATTTTCTCGCATGTGTGAATTTGGAAGATGTCTTCAAGCATTTTTTGGGTCATATTGAACTTAACGAAGAGCGGGCGGGCTACATTAAAGCACTAGATGCTTTAAAAGATGAAGTTTCGCCACATTTATATGATTCTTACGGAAGAATTCGAGATGAAGAAGGGTATAGTAAGAACGATCCAGAATATTACAAGCCGTTTAGAGGCGGGGATTACGAAGGCCTTAAAAAGCAAGAAGCGGAGTATGAAGTGCTTAACTTGATTCGTGGGAATTTCATTTGCGAAGAAGACTACAGCAGTAAATATGTTGAAAAGTTAAGGGAGATGCTAGATGACGAAGTTTGGGAGAGTCATCAAGGTGCAATTGAATATGAAATCCATAGATTTGATGAAGAGTTTGATGAGGAGTTTGATAAGGAGTCATCGGAACCGTTTAAATATATTGTAGCCTTTAACTATGTCACTCATGAGTGGGAGCTCTCCACTACAAATTTTAAAAAAGTTTTTTGTGCTTTTCCCAAATCTCATTTTGTTAAAGCTTTAAGACATTTACAAAAAAGAGTTTACTACCCTAATAGATGTAAAGGGGTAATCGTTAAAGAGGGTACATCAACATTTGAGTATGACTCAGAAGAATTTCGTGAATTGAATCTTGATCAGTTTGACACTAAAAAATAAGGAGAGGAATACACTAGATCAGGCATTATTATGTGCTTATCAATCAAATGGATTTTATAAATATAAATAGAGTAAAAATAACATTAAAGGGATTGGTAATGATTATTCCACAGATTAAAACAAAAGAAGAGCGTAATAAATATAAGAATAAAATTAATGTTCTGCGTAAAGTGAAAGACTACACTCTGTTAAATGATGGGGAAAGCATGACATTAGAGATGGTTAGCGAATATTATGAAGCGGACAAGGTGGATATTGGAAAAATTGTATCTGGGTATAGGAATGAACTAACTGAGGATGGGATGGAGTTTTTAAAAGGAAAGGGTCTCAATGCTTACAAACTTACATATTTAAAAGAAAACAAGAAGTACGAAGGGATACAATCCCTTGCAATTATGCCTTTGGAGGCTGTGTTGAAAATTGGAATGTTGCTAGAAAACTCTATAATTGCTAACCAAATTAGAAATGCCTTAATTGGTGAAAATAATTTTCCTATTGTGCGTTTTATAAGAGACAAAGCAGGATTAAGAATAGATTGGTATAAAGAGCTTGAAGACTTCGTGTTTTGTTACACAGATAAAGGAATCAAAGAGTGTAAATCTCTTAAACAACTTCATAAGGAGTTAGCAAGTTTACTGTTAATAGAACCTAATCTCATTTCCAACAGGTGGTATAACCCAACAAAAGAAGGGGCTCCATTGAGAGATAGACTTGATAAGGACACTCTAGTGGCTGTATCTAAGGGAGAGCATTTACGCAAAAATCATGATATGGAGCAGCGAGTGAAAAAATTAGAAGATGAGATTTATACTTTAAAATCTTTTATTAGAGAAAAATTAGTAGACCATGACATTCTAGTTCTGAGACGTGAGGAATTAAAGGAACAAATCACAGGAGTAAAACGGTCGATCTCTAATCATCCAGAAAGCCAGCATGATAAATGGGCACTCTAATTAATTTACATAAGAAAACACTTGAAAATAAACAAGCAGCTCTCAAGGATTTGCAAAAACAAATAGACGAAGAATATGAATTAGAGCCAAGAATCCCGCTCGAACAAAAAGAAGCTGTATTGAAACGGGAAATTGAAGACCTAAAACAATTGATTAAAGGTGAAAACAGAACTGTGTTAGATATTGTAATAAGCGGCATGCTTGATGGCCAATACTACGAGAACATGAAAAAAGTTGCTGGCTACACAGTGGATTACATAATTAATGACTGTTTTATCATGGAATATGTAAAACAAACACCTGCAGATGACGTGGAAAGAATCCAGGCTGTCAAGAAAGAACTATGGAGCAAAATCCTTGAAGATTCGCCATTTATGGAGAGGAGCGGAATTGATAAACATGTATTTTATATCCCAGTGCAAAAAGGGTATGAGGGTGAAGGGATAAGAAAATTTATTAGCATTTATGAAAATGAAATCGGCAATGAGATTACAATTTTATTTAAAAAGGAGCTACATAATGAACACAACATTGATTGAGAAAGAGTTTAAAGAAGTTATGATTGAGAACCACGATTTGAAGAAGAATGAAAAGTTTTGGAAAACAAGGTTCAATACAATTGAAGACCAGCTTTTCACCTCGTATGAAATTGTTAGAGACTTCATGAAAGCCAAAGGTATCACCGATGAATTTAAAAGCTATGTTAAAACAATGATTTTATCCAATAAATTAGATGAGAGATATCGAGATTTCTTTGAAGCGATGCTGGACGATTTTTCTGCGGGACAATCGAACGCAAAACAAAACGGAGAGAATCTGGAAGGTGCTTTAAGATGGCTCCAGGAAAAGAAAGCTCATTTATTGATGGAATTGAATAACGCATCGGATATAGGGCGGATAAATAATATTGGAAACGATCTTGTGCTTGTTATCAAAGAAATAGTGAAGATCAGAGATAAGACTGAATAAGACAGCCGCTCGTTCGGCATGAGTTATAAACTTCATCTTTAGACTAAGTGAGGTGAACAAATGGGAGGAGTCCGAAATAGACCGAAAATGGGGGAGATTATCTATAGTGATAATGAGAACGAGAAATATGAACAGTTCGTTAAACAAGTCAGCAGAATGGTTATTGATTACATAGATAAAAAACAAAATAATGAAGGGTAAGCTTTAATGGCTGCCCTTTTTAATATTATATAATACGTGTAGTTAAATTTTGGGGTGGGGTTAAATTGACTGACATTAAAGACGTTTTTAAATATCATAAAAGTCGTGTCGATAAAATTGACACAATAGAGGAAAAGACAAAGAAAGACACTTACGGTGTTCTAATTAGGGTTTCTGATGTTAAACAGGTAACTAAGGATTCAATACCGATGCAGAGAGAAAGAGCCTACAAGTTTATCAAGGAACGTGATGGTATTCTTTATAAAGAGTATATTGAAGAAGCGGTATCCGCATCAAAGAATTCCATTAAACAAAGGCCAGTGCTTCAGGAACTTCTTAAAGATATAGAAGATGGAAAGATTAATAAAGTAATTGCGTATAAAAGGGACAGGCTATCCAGAATACAAAAAGATTGGCTTACAATCCTTGATACAATCTTTAAAAATAATTGTGACATTGAATTTACATCAGCGGAAGAACAGCCGATTTCCTCAAACCCAATGGTAAGGGGGATAATGGAACCAGTTTTAGGTTTCTTGGCAAACATGGAGTCAAACAATACCTCAATGCGGGTAAAAGAGACAAGGGCTAGTATAGCAGCAAAAGGAAGATGGACAGGCGGAACATTACCATATGGATATGATTTAAATAAAAACAAGGAAATTGTAGTCATAAAAGAAGTTATCCCTTCATTAATTGAAATTGAGGATCTTTATTTAAATGGTATTGGAGTAGGGTCAATTACAAGGTATATGAACGGGCACGAAGTGAAGCATTTGGGTAAAAGAAAGAAAGGGGCTGATATAAAAAGAGTTGTATATAAGGGGAGAAAAACGTACTGGACTGAGAGTGCAGTTGAAGGTGTTCTTTTCAACCCTTTTTATGCTGGTATCATAGAGTATTCAAAAGAAGGCAATAAACACCTACAGTATGACCAAGATAAATTTGTTCGGGAAAAAGGATTCCATGAGGCGATAAGAACACTGGACAAACAAGAAAAGATTTATGAAATGAAATCTAAGAAATCAATATCAGCTCCCCGTAAATTTAGTACAACTTTTTTACTAACTGGATTAGTATATTGCTCCGAATGCGGAAGCCCTATACAATCAAGAACTGTTTTAAAAAAAGAACGGAACAATGAGAAGTATTGCTATTATGTCTGTGCTTCTAAACAGAATAAAGACAAAACAAGCAGAAATGAAATATGTCCAAGTAAGAATTTTAAACAGAATATCCTTGAGGATTTTGTTGTCAGTAAATTACTTGAAATGTTTGACGGCTTTAATAAGGACAATTTAAAAGAAGAAATACTAAAAGGGATAGACCAGGGAAAAAGCACAATTGAAACGGATATCGTCTCCGCTCAAGCTGAGTTAAAAGAGCTTCAAAGTGAGCTTGTTTCAATAATGAACTTGATGAAAAGGGTAAGCCCAGAGAGTCCACTTTATGAAGAAATAATAACTGATTACGAAAAGAGTTACACTGAAACACTTTTAAAGAAAAAAGAAATTGAAGAAAAGCTGGAGTCTCTACAACAATCAATAAAAGAGAACAATGATAAAGAGATTGAACAAAATATTGTTTTAGATGCATTAAAGAATTTTTCTATTGTGTTTAAGGAAGCTAGTCAAGTTCAACGGAAAATATTGCTGGATTCGATAATTAAGCGAATAGACATATCGCAAGATGGGAAACTAAATATATTGTGCAATTTTGAAATACCCAAAGATGAAAAAAGTTATGTTCATTCCATTAACCGGCGACCCGTTTAATTCTATGATTAAGCTTGAGACAGTGAATCCGGGCAAGCCTTTAAATCCGATGATTAATGCGGGAGCTCTCGTCGTTACGAGTTTAATTAAGGGGCATTCGCCGAAAGACCGGCTGAATTATCTGCTCGGATTCATCAGAAGACTTGCGAATAATCAGGAAATTACATACTGCAGACATGTCGCAGAATCGGAATTCAGTTCATCCATGATCAATCGGGCAATGTGTTATTACATGAAGCAATATGGCATTTTTAAAGGCGATGTTGAAGAGGTTATGGATTTGTATACAAAACAGTGCGCGATTAAGATGAGCAGTCTTGATTTAGCCAAAATCGGCTGCGTATTCGCACTTGACGGCAAGCATCCGGAAACCGGGGAGCAGGTCATTAAAAAAGATGTGGCGAGAATCTGCAAGACGTTTATGGTGACATGCGGTATGTACAATGCGAGCGGTGAATTCGCAATCAAGGTCGGCATTCCAGCCAAAAGCGGCGTTTCGGGAGGCATCATGGGCATTTCGCCGTATAATTTCGGAATCGGTATATTCGGCCCGGCGCTTGATGAAAAAGGCAACAGCATCGCGGGTGTGAAGCTTTTGGAAATCATGTCTGAGAAATACAGGCTGAGTATTTTTTGAAACATTTTTATCATAACATCTGCTTAAATCCTCTTGCAATTTCACCTGATACCCTTTATGATAAATAGAAGAATTAGGTACTCGCCTGGGGAACGGAGGGATACTTTTGGCTTCAGAGATTATAGTTGACCATCAGCAGAAGGCATTCGAGCTGTTGAAGCTGGATGCTGAGAAGATTTTGAAGCTGATCCGAGTACAAATGGATAACTTAACGATGCCTCAATGTCCTCTGTACGAAGAGGTCTTGGATACTCAGATGTTCGGACTGTCGAGGGAAATCGATTTTGCTGTCCGCCTGGGATTAGTTGATGAAAACGACGGAAAAGAACTGCTGGACAGACTTGAAAGAGAACTGTCTGCTTTGCATGACGCGTTTACAGGAAAATAAATGATCAAACTCAAACTATTTAACGGTTTGGGTTTTTTTATAACCGTAAACCGTTATTTTTGCATCTTCTTTTCGTAAGACGGTCTCTTAATCTGCATTTCATCCGAAAAACTATAAAGAAACTGCGTAAATTGTTTATGAATTATAGTAAAATATAATACGCAATAAGTATTAAACGTAAGCTTTAAGCAGGAAAGAGGATGTTATGTTTAAAAGAATGTTAAAATCTTACGATTATTCATTGATATGCGCTATCATTCTGCTGTGCAGTTTCGGATTGGTAATGGTATACAGCTCAAGCATGATTACCGCCGTTATGCGTTACGGCGTGAGCAGCGACTATTTTTTTAAACGGCAGCTGTTCGCCGTCATTGCAGGGCTCGTGCTGTTTATCATCGCGGCCGTTTTTCCGTACAAAGTGTTTGCCCATCAAAAGATTCAGAAAATAATACTGCTTGCGTCAGTGGCTGCGCTGTGCGCGCTGTTTGTTTTCGGACATGTTGCCGGAAACGCGCAAAGCTGGTTTAAAATCGGCGGAATGGCCATTCAGCCGGGGGAATTTGTCAAGCTGACCCTGATTCTGTATCTTGCCGCGGTGTACGCGAAGAAACAAAGCTACATCGATCAGCTTTTGACAGGAGTTGCGCCGCCGGTGATCGTTACCGTCGTCATTTGTGCGCTTATCGCCATTCAGCCTGACTTCGGAACGGCGATGATTATCGGTCTAATCGCGTTTTGCGTCATTATGTGCTCGGGATTCAGCGGAAAGACGCTGCTGAAACTGGTTCTCCTGGCGGGAATCGTATTACTCCTTGTCAGCCCGATCATCTATCTGAAATGGGATGATATTTTGACACCCGGGCGCATGAGCCGGTTTGAAAGCCTTGAAAATCCGTTTAAATACGCCAGCACATCAGGCCTGCAGATTATAAATTCGTATTATGCGATCGGCTCAGGCGGCTTTTTCGGCCTCGGTCTCGGAGAAAGCATTCAAAAATACGGATATCTGCCGGAGTCGCATACAGACTTTATTATGGCGGTTATTTCAGAGGAGCTCGGTATATTCGGCGTCCTGTTCGTCATTGTGCTGCTTGCTTTTATCGTGTTAAAAGGCTTTTATATTGCGAGAAAATGTGAAGATCCGTTCGGGAGCCTCTTGGCAATCGGGATTTCCAGCATGATTGCGATACAGACTTTCATCAATCTCGGCGGTGTCAGCGGTTTAATTCCGATCACAGGTGTTCCGCTGCCGTTTATCAGCTACGGAGGCTCGTCAATGTTCTTGTTATTAACGAGCGCCGGTATTTTGGTGAATGTGAGTATGCATGTCAAGTACTCGGAAAAGAAGAAAAAGAGGGAACCGATTCCGTCTAAGGGGGTAAAAAGACGGCAGGCGGAAAAAACTGTGTATCTGTAAAAAACAAGTGTATACACAGGGCGGATATTCCTTTATTATAAACTACATATTTATTAGGCCAAGGGGGAGAAAAGTTTGTCACAACAATCCATCCAAAAAGTGTTAGTAGCAAACAGGGGAGAAATTGCGATCCGGATTTTCCGGGCGTGCACAGAATTGAACATCAGAACGGTAGCCGTTTATTCAAAAGAAGATTCAGGTTCCTACCACCGCTATAAAGCGGATGAAGCCTATCTTGTCGGAGAAGGCAAAAAACCGATTGACGCGTATCTTGATATTGAAGGGATTATTGAGATCGCGAAAAGAAACGGCGTTGATGCCATTCATCCGGGCTATGGATTTCTGTCTGAAAATATCCAATTTGCGAGACGCTGTGAAGAAGAGGGCATCGTATTTATCGGACCGACGTCAGCGCATTTGGATATGTTCGGAGATAAGGTCAAGGCCAGAGAGCAGGCGGAAAAAGCCGGCATCCCCGTTATTCCGGGGAGTGACGGGCCTGCCGAAACATTAAAAGATGTCGAACAATTCGCAAAAGTACACGGATTTCCGTTTATTATTAAAGCGTCGCTCGGAGGCGGCGGCCGCGGAATGAGAATCGTCAGGAACGAAAACGAATTGAAAGATTCGTTTGAGCGGGCCAAATCCGAAGCGAAAGCCGCATTCGGAAACGACGAAGTGTATGTTGAAAAACTGATCGAAAATCCTAAGCATATTGAAGTTCAGGTGATCGGAGATAAAGAAGGAAATGTCGTCCATCTGTATGAGCGGGACTGTTCCGTTCAAAGACGGCATCAAAAGGTCATTGAGGTGGCGCCGAGCGTGTCCTTACAGCCTGAATTAAGAGACGAGATCTGTGAAGCGGCTGTCGCACTTGCGAAAAATGTCGGCTATATCAACGCTGGAACAGTGGAATTTCTCGTAGCGGACGGTGAATTTTACTTTATTGAAGTGAATCCGCGCGTACAAGTGGAGCATACGATTACGGAAATGATTACGGGGGTTGATATCGTTCAGACGCAAATCCTCGTCGCGCAGGGCCACGGTCTGCACAGCCGTGCCGTCAACATCCCTCATCAGAAAGACATTTTTACAAACGGGTATGCGATACAGTCACGCGTGACCACTGAAGATCCGCTGAATGACTTTATGCCTGACACGGGTAAAATTATGGCTTACCGCTCAGGCGGCGGCTTCGGCGTGCGTCTTGATACTGGGAACAGCTTCCAAGGCGCCGTCATCACGCCTTATTATGATTCACTGCTCGTCAAGCTGTCGACATGGGCGCTGACGTTTGAACAGGCATCCGCAAAAATGGTCCGCAACCTGCAGGAATTCAGAATCAGGGGCATTAAGACCAATATCCCGTTTCTTGAAAACGTGGCAAAGCATGAAAAATTCCTGACGGGACAATACGATACATCGTTTATCGACACAACGCCTGAGCTGTTTGTTTTTCCTAAACAGAAGGACCGCGGAACAAAAATGCTTTCCTATATCGGCAATGTAACGGTGAACGGTTTTCCGGGAATCGGAAAAAAAGAAAAACCTGCGTTTGATAAGCCCCAGACTGTTACGTTAGGTATCGGCGAAAAGCCGGCAAGCGGCACGAAGCAGATTCTTGATGAAAGAGGCGCTGAAGGGCTTGCTGACTGGGTGAAAGAGCAGAAATCCGTACTTCTGACCGATACAACGTTCAGGGATGCCCATCAGTCCCTGCTTGCAACCCGGATCAGATCCAATGACTTGAAAAAAATCGCAAACCCTACGGCTGCTCTGTGGCCTGAACTGTTCAGCCTTGAAATGTGGGGTGGGGCGACATTTGATGTAGCGTACCGTTTCTTAAAGGAAGATCCTTGGAAACGCCTTGAAGATCTCCGCAAGGAAGTGCCGAACACATTGTTCCAGATGCTGCTTCGTTCATCAAATGCCGTCGGCTATACAAACTATCCGGACAATGTCATTCAAAAATTTGTCCGGCAGTCAGCAGCATCAGGTATTGACGTATTCCGGATCTTTGACAGCCTGAACTGGGTGAAAGGGATGACGCTGGCCATCGATGCCGTCCGTGAAACCGGAAAAGTGGCGGAGGCTGCGATTTGTTATACGGGAGATATTCTTGATAAGAGCCGGACGAAGTATGATCTGAAATACTATCTTTCTATGGCAAAAGAGCTTGAGGCATCGGGAGCGCATATTCTCGGCATTAAAGACATGGCCGGTCTTTTGAAACCTCAAGCCGCATACGAACTTGTCTCAGCGCTGAAGGAAACGATTGATATTCCCGTTCATCTTCACACGCATGATACGAGCGGCAACGGCGTCTTTCTCTATGCCAAAGCCGTTGAAGCGGGTGTGGATATCGTAGATGTCGCCGTCAGCTCAATGGCGGGTCTGACTTCACAGCCGAGTGCAAGCGGATTTTATCATGCGCTTGAAGGAAACAGCCGCCGTCCTGAAATGGATGTCCGGCAGGTTGAAAGACTGTCACAATATTGGGAATCCGTCCGTCAATATTACAGTGAATTTGAAAGCGGGATGAAGTCTCCGCATACTGAGATTTATAATCACGAAATGCCGGGCGGACAGTACAGCAATCTGCAGCAGCAGGCAAAAGGAGTCGGCCTCGGCGACCGCTGGAATGAAGTGAAAGACATGTACAGCGTCGTCAACCGCATGTTCGGCGACGTCGTTAAAGTAACGCCTTCTTCCAAAGTCGTCGGAGATATGGCGCTTTACATGGTGCAAAACAATTTAACGGAACAAGATGTTTATGATAAAGGCGAAACTCTTGATTTTCCGGATTCTGTTGTTGAGCTCTTTAAAGGACAGATCGGCCAGCCGCACGGCGGATTTCCGGAAAAACTGCAAAAGCTCGTTCTAAAAGGACAGACGCCGATTAAGGTAAGACCGGGTGAACTGCTTGAACCGGTATCTTTTGAAGGCATCAAAGAAGAATGGAAAGAAACTCATCAGATGGAATTGAGTGATCAGGACGCAATCGCGTATGCTCTTTATCCGAAGGTATTCACTGAATACGTTAAAACGGCTGAACGCTTCGGTGATATTTCCGTATTGGACACACCGACTTTCTTCTACGGCATGAGGCTCGGTGAAGAAATCGAAGTGGAAATCGAGCGAGGAAAAACGCTGATCGTAAAGCTTGTGTCTATCGGTGAACCGCAGCCTGATGCGACACGTGTCGTTTATTTTGAGTTGAACGGCCAGCCTCGTGAGGTGGTCATTAAAGATGAAAGCATTAAATCATCCGTACAGGAAAAATTAAAGGCCGATCGGACAAACCCAAGCCACATCGCAGCATCAATGCCGGGAACCGTTATTAAATTGTTAACGCAAACCGGTGCGAAGGTGAACAAAGGGGATCATCTGATGATTAATGAAGCGATGAAAATGGAGACGACGGTGCAGGCGCCGTTCTCCGGGACGATTCAGCAGATTCATGTGAAAAACGGTGAACCGATTCAGACAGGCGATTTACTGATTGAGATTGAAAAAGCGTAGAATTTAAAAAAACCTGATCCGCACCATTGCGGTCAGGTTTTTTGTATGTAAAAAGGCCGAAGCTCTAACGCTTCGGCCTTCTCATGTACCTCAGATGTTCCGCTGTTTTGATTCGTAACGGAAGCGGGCGATTAATAATAAGAAATAGCATAAGACGCCGAACAAGCCGGCAATAAAGAGTGAATGGGCGAGTGCAAAGCCGGTGGCCATTTCTGAATAAACAACCATGATTCCGGAAAGCGCCTGTAATAAAACAAAGGCAAGAGCCGCTATCCAGCCTCCGAGAATCTGTTTTTGGTCTTTGTAGGAGCGCACAGCATGCGCGAAAGCGATAAGAATCCAGACAAACAGAAGCAGGGCTGCCGTTCTGTGGCCCATCTGCACCCACTCCTGAAATTGGGACGGAAGCCCGTGGTGCAGCCTGCTGCAAAGCGGAACGTCAGGACAGGCAAGGCTTGATTTCGTATGACGCACATAAGCACCCGTATAAACGACGATATACGTGTAAATCGAAAGGCCGATCATATGAAACTGCATTTTTCTGCCGATTCTGAGCGGCTTGACGAGCTTTTTGTCTGATTTATCAGCTTCAAATATGAGCAGCGTCAAAATCAGAACCGAAGCGAAAGAGATCAGCGATATGCCGAAATGAAGCGCCATAACGAGCGCATTTGATCCGAAGACAACCGCTAGTGCGCCGAGAAGCGCCTGTAAAAATAAAAAGATAATGGACATAATGGCGAGAAAGGTTGTTTCACGGAATACAGGCGTGACTTTTCTCCATGCCCAAAAAGCGAGACTCAGCACGAGAACGATTGAGACACCGCTTGCGAGTCTGTGGCTCCATTCAATGATAGAAGCGGCGTTAAGCTCCGGGAAAAAACGGCCGTGGCAAAGCGGCCACTGTCTTCCGCATCCGAGACCTGACCCTGTCTTTGTGACAAGAGCCCCGCCGATCAGCACGACGAGCATGACAAATGTCGTCAGCACACCGAGCGCTTTTAAAGCTTTATTCATTTTACATTCACCTTCTTAACAAACTGGACAAAATGATATACGTACCAAGTGTAAGCGAATATGTGTTTTGTGGCAATTCTCAATTCTGTTTGTTCACAAAAATATAATAGAATTAAGACTTCTTAGATAATGGGGTTGATTATTCCAAATGGGTCTGATAGAAATAAAGTAACCGCTTTATTACGAAATCGGCGGAGATGGTAAAATTCATAAAAAGTTCACAAATAAATTCCTGTTTCTCGTTTAATATTTAAGAGGATGTTTTTTTACAGGTCATTATCTTGTATGATAGAGTTGCAGGTCTTAAAAAACCTGCTTTAGGTTTGTAAGGGAGGTTTGCGTTATGGCTAATTCCAGAATTTTAAATGATACAGCTATAGACGGACAGATTGAAGAGACGACGGCGTGGAAGGATTTTCTTTCACTTATCAAAATAGGAATCGTCAATTCGAATTTAATTACGACTTTTACCGGCATGTGGCTTGCGTTACATATATCCGGTCTGAGTTTTTTAGGCAATTTAAACACTGTGCTTCTTACATTAATAGGGTCTTCTTTGATCATCGCCGGTTCTTGTGCGATTAACAACTATTACGACCGTGATATTGATCATTTAATGGAACGCACGAAAGTAAGACCGACGGTTACCGGAAAGATTCAGCCGAATCAAGCGCTGTGGTCAGGAATTTTACTCATTGCTTTAGGACTTATCATGCTTTTGATGACCACCGTGATGGCTGCAGTCATCGGTTTTATCGGCGTGTTTACGTACGTTGTTCTTTATACAATGTGGACGAAACGCCGCTATACGATTAATACGGTTGTCGGAAGCGTATCAGGCGCCGTGCCGCCGTTAATCGGCTGGACAGCGGTTGAAGGGCACATCGGTGTTGTCGCATGGGTATTATTCATGATTTTATTCATCTGGCAGATTCCGCACTTTTTAGCGCTTGCGATTAAGAAGACGGAAGATTACAGAGCAGCGAATATTCCGATGCTTCCGGTCGTGCACGGCTTTGAAGTGACGAAAAGACAGATTATTGTCTGGGTTGCATGTCTGCTGCCGCTTCCGTTTTTCCTCGGCAGTCTCGGTCTTCCGATCGTGATTCTCGGCACTCTGCTGAATGTCGGATGGCTTGTTCTCGGACTGATGGGATTCCGTATGAAAAACATCATGAAGTGGGCAACTCTTATGTTTGTCTATTCGCTTAATTACATGACCATTTATTTTGTAGCGATGGTGGTCTTCACGCTGTTTTAATTGAATAATGAGCTTGTTTGATCGCCAAAACAAACAATGACAACTAGTAAACGCCGCCTTGACCTTTTGTTTAATCAGGCGGCTTTGCTTTTATACATAGATGGAATTTTAAGTAAAAAATCTCATATTTTAAGTAATGAGGAAATGAAGTATTTCAGCTGGAAGCAGATTTACTGCTTGTGCATCTTGTACTGATTCAAAAAAGGGGTTGGGTGAAATGTTAAAGCGTTGGCGTCTTTTATCATTATTAGCCTTAGTGCCGCTTTTATTGAGCGGCTGTGGAAAACCGTTTCTGTCCACACTCAAGCCTGCCGGCGAAGTGGCTGATAAACAGTATGATCTGACGGTGCTCAGCACACTTATCATGGTTGTCGTCGTTGCGGTCGTAGCAGTTATTTTCTTTTACGTCATTGTGAGATTCAGACGGTCGCGTGTCGGAGAAGACACGATACCGAAACAGGTGGAGGGGAACCGTTTTTTAGAAATCACCTGGACCGTTATTCCGATCCTGCTTCTGATTATTCTTGTCATCCCGGTTGTCATCCAGACATTGGCGCTGGCGGATACGTCGCCGATGGATAAGAAAAACCGTAAAGCAGAGGATGCGCTCGTGATTAATGTAAGGGCGAATTTATACTGGTGGGAATTCGAGTATCCTGATTACGGATTTGTGACAAGTCAGGAGCTGATCGTTCCCACAGATGAACGCGTTTATTTCAAGCTGAAGTCATCCGATGTGAAACACTCTTTCTGGATTCCGTCAGCCGGAGGAAAAATCGATACGAATACGGATAACGACAATACTTTCTTTTTGACCTTTGATTCTAAACGCAGCAAAGAAGCGGGAGAATACTTCTTCGGGAAATGCGCGGAGCTGTGCGGACCTTCACATGCGCTAATGGATTTCAAAGTGAAACCGCTGCCGTCAAAAGAATTTAAACAATGGACGAAAGCGATGAAGAATTATAAGCATACAACAGATTCCGGTTTAGCCGCGCAAGGAGAAGAGCTGTTTAAGGAAAAAAACTGCCTGAGCTGTCATGCGGTTGAGCCTAATGACAAACGGGCTGAAGCGGCAAGAACGGCTCCGAACCTGGCTACCTTCGGCGAACGTGTCAAAGTGGCCGGCATTAAGGATGCGAATAAAGAGAATATAAAAGCCTGGCTGAAAAATCCGGACAGCATTAAACCGGGCAATAAAATGACAGGCACGTATCCGAAGCTCTCGGACGCTGAAACGGATGCGCTGTATGAATATTTAAAAGGTCTGAAAGCGGAGAACAAGTAAGGACAGGGAGATATCAGGGGGGAGGTCGCAAATGATGAATACGCTTACAGGACAGCAGAGAAAAGGCTCTTTGCTTTGGGATTATTTGACGACGGTTGACCATAAGAAAATCGCGATTTTATACATGATCGCCGGGGGATTTTTCTTCGTCGTCGGCGGACTTGAGGCCATGCTTATCAGGATTCAACTCTTGAGGCCAGGGAACGATTTTGTAGGTGCGCAGCAGTTTAATGAAATTATGACGATGCACGGGACGACAATGATCTTCCTGGCGGCAATGCCGCTGTTATTCGGGCTCATGAACGCGGTTGTCCCGCTTCAGATCGGGGCGCGTGACGTATCATTTCCATTTCTGAATGCGCTTGGGTTCTGGCTGTTTTTCTTCGGGGGAATCTTTTTGAATCTGAGCTGGTTTTTAGGAGGGGCTCCCGATGCAGGCTGGACGTCATATGCGTCGCTTGCGCTGAATTCAAAAGGGCACGGCATTGACTTTTTCGTGCTCGGGCTGCAAATATCGGGCTTAGGAACGCTGATTGCGGGGATCAACTTTCTCGCAACCATTATTAACATGAGGGCGCCCGGTTTGACATATATGAGACTGCCGCTGTTTACATGGACGACATTTGTGGCGTCGGCACTCATTTTATTCGCATTTCCTCCGCTCACCGTCGGTTTGGCGCTGATGATGCTGGACCGTTTGTTCGGAACGAATTTCTTCAATCCTGAATTGGGCGGAAATACGATTATCTGGGAGCATCTGTTTTGGATTTTCGGGCATCCGGAAGTATACATTTTAATTCTTCCTGCCTTTGGGATTTTTTCGGAAGTCATTCCCGTATTTGCGAGAAAGCGCCTGTTCGGTTATTCCTCAATGGTCTTTGCGATTGTTTTGATCGGCTTTCTCGGATTCATGGTATGGGTTCACCACATGTTTACGACGGGACTCGGACCGATTGCCAATGCGATATTTGCGGTTGCGACGATGGCGATTGCGGTGCCTACGGGCATTAAGATTTTCAACTGGCTATTGACCATCTGGGGAGGAAATGTCAAATTCACGACGCCTATGCTGTATGCCGTCGCCTTTATTCCTTCTTTCGTGCTCGGAGGAGTGACGGGTGTCATGCTGGCGGCCGCTGCGGCGGATTATCAGTTCCACGATACGTATTTTGTCGTTGCGCATTTCCATTACGTCATTATCGGCGGCGTTGTGTTCGGCATCCTGGCGGGCGTGCATTTCTGGTGGCCGAAAATGTTTGGAAAGGTGCTTCATGAAACGATGGGGAAAATTTCGTTCGTCTTATTTTTCATCGGGTTTCATCTTACCTTCTTCATCCAGCATTTCCTGGGCTTGATGGGAATGCCGCGGCGCGTTTACACATATCTGCCCGGCCAGGGGCTTGATACCGGCAACCTGATCAGTTCAATCGGTGCGTTTTTCATGGCGGGCGCGGCTGTTTTACTCGTCGTCAATATTGTTTATACCTCTATAAAAGGGAAATACGTCGGGAACGACCCGTGGCTGGACGGACGTACGCTCGAATGGGCGGTCTCTTCGCCGCCGCCTGAATATAATTTTAAACAGCTTCCGTTTGTACGGGGACTTGATCCGCTGTGGATCGAAAAGCAGGCCGGAAATGAAGGGATGGCGCCTGCAGAGCCAGTAGAGGACATTCATATGCCGAACGGCTCCATCATGCCGCTTATCATATCCTTCGGGCTCTTTGTCGCAGCGTTCGGGTTTTTATACCACTCCGATTATTCATGGGGGCTTCCGGTTATCTTTATAGGGCTCGGAATCACATTCTTTACTATGCTGCTTCGCTCTGTGGTCGATGATTACGGCTATCATATTCACAAAGAAGATCTGCCGAATGATGATAAAGGGGTGAAGGCGTAATGCAGCTGCAGGAAAAAATGACTGCTGAAACCTTTCCGGCTTCTCCTGAAAAAGCAACGCTGGAGGGGAAAAATAAGTTTTTAGGATTTTGGCTGTTTCTCGGCGGGGAAACGGTTCTGTTCGCCTCGCTTTTTGCGACATTCCTTGCTTTGCGGGAATCAAAAGCAGGAGGGCCGTCAACGGCTGATATGTTTGAGCTGCCGATCGTGTTTATCGCCACGATGCTTCTTTTAACGAGCAGCTTAACGAGTGTGTATGCGATGTATCATATGAAAAATTTCTCCTTTAAAAAAATGCAGGTGTGGCTTTTGATTACCGTTTTATTGGGAGCCGGATTTTTAGGGGTTGAAATCTATGAATTTAAGCATTACACTCACGAGTTCGGATTTACGATCACAAGCTCTGCGCTCGGCTCAGCGTTTTATACGCTTGTCGGCACACACGGAGCACACGTGGCCTTCGGGCTGTTATGGATCAGCGCTCTGATGATCCGGAATGCTAAAAGAGGGCTCAGCCTTTATAACGCGCCGAAATATTATGTGGCCAGTCTATATTGGCATTTTATCGATGTCGTGTGGGTCTTTATCTTTACCGTTGTATATTTGATGGGGATGGTGGGATAACGATGGACGATAACAAAAACAGAGGGACTGTCAGTACGGATCTCGAATATCGGAAAAAGAAAAATGCCGAGGAGATGAAATATCAGGTCATATCCTTCGGTTTAATGATCGGCCTTACGCTCGTCGCGTTTTTGACGGTGGCTGCTGACGGCATTGCCGGGTGGTTTACGATGCCGTTTCTTATCCTGCTTGCGGTCATCCAGGTCATTTTTCAGCTGTTTTACTTTATGCATATGAGCCAGAAAGGGCATGAAGCGCCGTCACTATTTCTGTATTCGGGAATATTTGTCGCGTTTATCACCGTGCTTGCATTTGTCACGATTATTTGGTGGTAATCGGGGCGGCGGGGAGTGAGAGAGTTGATTAATTTGGAAATGTTCGGGTTTCGCGCAATGTGGAGCCCTTATCTGTTTTGTATAACTGCCGTGATAACAGGTATTTACTTTTACTGGTGCAGCCGGCATAAAGGGCGTGTGTCCGCTAAGGAGAAGGTGCTGTTTGTGCTTTCCGCGTTATTTTTTTACGCGGCTGCTGGAAGTCCCGTTGATTTATTGGGGCATGTGATGTTCAGCGCCCATATGGCGCAAATGGCGGTTTTGTTTTTAGTCGTACCGCCGCTGTTGATTTCCGGAATTCCCGGCTGGGCATGGAAAAAAGTGATTTTCCGTCCCGTCGTAAAGCCGCTGTTTTCGTTCTTTTCACTGCCGCTTATCGCTTTGCTGCTGTTTAACGGCATTTTTTCACTGTATCATATCCCGTTTATATTTGATGCCGTCAAAACGGATTCGCTGTATCACACGCTGATGAACGGACTCATCTTTGTAACGGCGTTTTTTATGTGGTGGCCGCTTGTGCATCAGGTGGAAGGTCTGCCCCGTCTCAGCGGTTTAATGAAGCTGGGGTACATTATGGCAGACGGGATTCTGTTAACGCCGGCCTGCGCGCTCATTATGTTCAGCGGGGCGCCCATGTATGCCACGTATACAGACCCGGCGGCTTGGGCCGAAGCAATGAAGCTTTGTGTTCCTTTAGATCTGCTGGAACAGATCCCTTTATCCGGACCGGAGATGTTTAACACGCTTCCTCCTTTGGAAGATCAGCAGCTTGGGGCAGTGCTGATGAAAATCATTCAAGAGGCGGTTTACGGAACATATTTGGCTGTCATCTTTTTTCAGTGGGTCAGAACGGAACGGGAAAAAGATACGCCGTCAGAGCCGCCGTATATCGAGCATACCGTCTCATAAAAAAAGTACAGCAGAATATGCTGTACTTTTTATTACATTTGCACTGTTTTTAAAGACTCTGCCAATTCAAGCAGTAACGCCTTGCTTTCTGCGACGACATGTTCCGGAAATTCTTCAGCGCTGCCGTATTCTACCCCGTGCGGATAATAATGCTTTCCTAAAAGAGGGGCCTTCAGCTGAATTACGGCACGGCTGCCGCCTACATCGCCCTCTTGTGCCGTTCCTTGAATCCGCAGATAAAATGTTCCCTCAGGAACTGAAAACTTTTTGTCGTAAGTCACTCTTTCATAATCCCATTGTCCCGCCAGAATGAGCCCTTTGCTTTCCATCAGATCATTCAAGCGGCTGAGCTCCGCTGTTACCCCTTCAAGACCGCTGTTTTCAAACTTCAAACCTTCCCCCTCCTTTTAAAATTTACCTTTCCTGACAATCATAGTATGAAAGCGTTACACTTTCAATGATTCATACGGTGAAAGTATGCAAAAAGAAAAATTTGACGACAATAGTAGCAGAAAAAAGGAGGAATTCCGCAATGACAAAGATCAATAAGCTCATGACGTCAAACTTGCAATATTGTACAGTATTAGATAATGTATATGAAGCTGCGGTGAAGATGAAAGACGCGGATGTCGGCGCCATTCCGATTGTGGATGAAGACGGCGAAACACTTGTCGGGATCGTGACAGACAGAGATCTCGTATTACGGGGAATTGCTTCAAAAAGGCCGAACTCTCAAAAAATAACAGACGCAATGACTGAGCGGGTTATCAGTGCAGAAGAAGACGCTTCTGTGGAAGAAGTGCTCCATATGATGGCTGAGCATCAGCTCAGAAGAATCCCCGTCACAAGGGATAAAAAACTGGTCGGCATTGTCACGCTCGGCGATCTTTCCTTGGCTGAGCAATCAAATGAGCAAGCAGGCCGGGCGCTGTCTGACATTTCTGAAGACGGAGGTCCGGAGGGGTTTATTCATTAAACATAAACCACGGACGTTACAAATAGGCTGTACTGTATAAGAATAAACAATAACTGAACGGTTTGATTTCATGGGGGTGAGAGGTTGAAAAATATCGCCAGGGCTCTCGTTATCCTTTTGCTTATTTACGGAGCGTATGTTCTGATTATACAATATGGATCGGCTCCTCAGAAAAAGACGAATCAGGAGGAGCCTCATGCTGCCAATGAAGAAGCGAGCGGAAAACGGCTGAAAATCCCGTCATCCGGACTGCTTTCTCTCATGGGGAAATCTGCTGCCGATGTGAAAAAGAAACTTGGGGAACCGTCCCGGAAAGATCCTTCTGCCTATGATTATGAATGGTGGGTGTACAACCAGGGGAAAGACCAATATGTACAAGTCGGTATTCTGAATGATAAAGCCGTGACATTATATGCTTCGGGAAGCGGCATCAACGCAAAACCGTTTAAGATCGGCGAATCGACAGGCGAAGTTTTTAAAACGACGCAGGTTGCCCCGTTTGTCAATGTGACTGACAAGGGAAACACGTACCGGTTTGAGTTTTCTGAAGAAGATATCAATACCCGTCCCACTGTTAAGATAGGCGGTATGTATGTTCAGCTGTATATGGACAAATTTGACGGGAATCTGTCAAGCATCAGGGCATTTGATGCCGAAACGCTTGTAAAACAAAGGCCGTATGAGGTCATGTACAGAGGAAGACTGACAGAACCCGAGCCTGTTTCCGATAAAAAATGGGACGACATTGAACGAGCGAGTGAGCAGCAGATTCTCGATATTACAAATGTCATTCGCGTGAAACACGGACTTGCAAGGTTGAAATGGGACGAAGGCGCTGCAAAAGTGGCATTCGGCCACAGCAAGGACATGAAAGACAACAAGTATTTCTCCCATGTCTCAAAGAAATACGGGACTCTGAAAGACCGCTTGAAAAAAGGCGATGTGAAATATCAGGAGGCCGGTGAAAATATTGCGTACAACTATGTGGACGGTCCTGCAGCCGTGGAGGGCTGGCTGAACAGCGAAGGACACAGAAAGGCGCTGTTAAGCCCGGATTACACGCACCTCGGTGTCGGCGTGGACCGGAAATATTATACGCAGAACTTTATTAAGCCTTGGGAGTAAAAAAACGCAGAGGGGCGCGTCCCCCGCGGTTTTTTTGTTTTTCGCGGGCGGGCTCCTGCCGGAATCAATAAATTTTACACATACCTGCTTTTTTTCGTAATTTAGGCGAACATTAAGGCGCCTGAACCGATACATTATAGCAGGCAAAACTTTTCGGAGGGGGTGAGAATTGTGGCGAATCAGCAATCACGGCAATCAATCGATGATTTTAAACAATTCGTAAAAAAGCATCCCAAACTGATTCAAAATGTTCGCAAGGAACAAAGAAGCTGGCAGGAAGTCTATGAAAATTGGGTTCTCCTCGGTGAGGACGATTCGATGTGGGAGCCTTTTAAAGACGAGACCGTTCAGCCTTCTTCTGAAGCGGAAACCAAAAAGGAATCAGCTGAAAAAAACGATTTCGTTTCAAAAATGGTCACTGCCGTCAAAAAGATGGATATAAACCAAATGAATGAGCAGATCAATAAAATGAGCCAGTCCATTTCATCATTGCAAAGCCTTTTAAGCCAATTTTCGGGCAGCAGCACAAAGCAGCCCCGGCAAGGCTCCGGACAACATCCTTTTTCGTTCAGGAAGGATTAAAGAAGGGGATCGTGTATGCGAAAAGAGGTTCAGGAATTCATATCTGCAGATGAGGAACGAAAACGGTTTATACGGCAGCGCCCCGTCTGGTACCGCAGACTTGCGAGAAAACCGGACGATCTCAATTCCTTTCAGCTGGACATGATGAATTTTTACGAAAAAACGATACCGCATCGGGTAAGCCAATTCTCAAACGGGATTCAGATGGCGCAGATGATGATGCAGATGGTTCACGCCATGCGTTCGCAGGATTAAAAGGCATTTTAACGCCCGCATTTTCCAATTGGCTGGTTTCATGGTAAACTAACAACTGGAGGTGCGTATTGATGTATGCAACAGTTGAGTCCGTCAGGCTTCAAAGTGAAGCGGAGCAGCTTGCCGGCATGATTCTGCAGTCTGAGACGGCTGAAAATTACCGCGATTGTTACAAGCGTCTCCATGAAGATGAAGAGGCACGGCGGATTATTCGTTCTTTTATGAGCATTAAAGAGCAGTATGAGGATGTGCAGCGCTTTGGCAAATATCATCCTGACTATAGAGAGATTTCCCGCAAAATGAGAGAAATGAAGCGGGAGCTGGATTTAAATGATAAGGTGGCCGAATTTAAAAAAGCGGAGACTGAGCTTCAGTCGCTGCTTGACGAGATCAGCATTGAACTCGGAACGGCCGTCTCGGAGCATGTAAAAGTTCCGACGGGGAATCCTTATTTTGACGGCCTGTCATCCTGCGGCGGCGGCTGCGGTTCCGGCGGCGGGTGCGGATGCAAAGTTTCCTGACGAGACGGCCGTCTCGTCTTTTACATAAAATGAACAGAAAGTCAGGCGGGTGATCATGATGGAAAGCAAGCGCCAAGGCATAATCGTATATCTGCATTCTTTAAAACACAGTAAAATGCTGAGAAAATTCGGCAACGTTCATTATGTTTCCAAACGGCTGAAATACGTTGTGCTGTATTGCGATATGGAGCTGATCGAAAAAACGATGGAAAAGATTTCATCTTATTCATACGTGAAGAAAGTAGAGCCTTCTTATAAGCCTTTTTTAAAGCTGGAATTTGAATCAAAGCTTGATAAAGCGAAAGAGTACGATTATAAGATCGGCATATAAAAAAATCCCCGCAGATACCTGCGGGGTCCTTCTATTCCTTAACAAGTTAAGGAGAAGGCAAAGGGAGAGGAGAAACCGGAGGAAGAACTTATGGGGAAACGTAAGTCTTCTCCGCGGTTGGCAACAACATCATTCATTGATGCTGTTACACGTAGTCTTGACAGGAATGTGAGTATGTATACATGATTTCGCGTTCATTGTTTGAAAGAATGCTTTATGTTAAGATAAGGATTGTTTTTGTACATAACGGCTCAGCCGAAGCGAAACATCAAAGTTTTCAGAAAAAGTGGTGTGAAAAATGAGAGTAATTTCCGGTTCGAGAAAAGGACGAGCCTTAAAGGCTGTGCCGGGCACATCAACAAGGCCGACGACGGATAAAGTAAAAGAGTCTATTTTTAATATGATCGGCCCGTATTTTGACGGAGGAACGGGGCTGGATTTGTTTGCGGGGAGCGGCGGTCTCGGGATTGAAGCGCTGTCGCGAGGATTTGACCGCTGTATCTTTGTGGATCGTGATTTCAAAGCCATCCAGACGGTAAAAGCGAATATAAAAGCGCTTGATCTCCTGTCTTCAGCGGAGGTATACCGCAATGATGCAGAGCGGGCTCTCTATGCCGCGGCGAAACGGGAAAAAGGTTTTGACGGAATTTTCTTAGATCCTCCGTATAAGGAACAAAAGCTGAAAGCGCTTATCGAAATGATTGATGAGCAGAACATGCTGAATGAAGACGGTTTTGTCGTAGCGGAGCATGATAAAGCCGTTGCGCTTCCTGAAGCTGTCGGCGCGCTTTCCGTAACAAGAAGGGAAATTTACGGGCTTACAGGAGTGACGATATACCGAAATAGGGGGTAATGATGTGGCAAGTATAGCTGTATGTCCCGGAAGTTTTGACCCCGTCACCTACGGACATCTGGACATTATCAGACGGGGAGCAAACGTGTTTGAGCAGGTGTACGTATGCGTGCTCAATAATTCTTCGAAGCAGCCGCTGTTTACAGTCGAGGAACGCTGTGAGCTGTTAAGAGAAGTGACAAAAGACATACCGAATATTACGGTCGAGACGTCACAGGGACTGTTGATCGACTATGCGAAAAAAAAGCAGGCGAAGGCGATTATCAGGGGGCTCAGAGCCGTTTCTGACTTCGAGTATGAGATGCAGGGGACTTCTGTCAACCGCGTGCTTGACGAATCAATAGAAACCTTTTTTATGATGACGAACAATCAGTACTCTTTTTTAAGTTCAAGCATCGTAAAAGAGGTCGCAAAATATAACGGGCCTGTTTCAGAGTTTGTTCCTCCGGAAGTCGAACAGGCGCTGCAGCAAAAATTTAAAGGATGAGAACGCTGTTTAGCGTCTCATCCTTTTTTTATCCGTGCAGACAGCCTGTAACAATAAATCAGTGCGTATACGGACAGAGCCGCCAGCGTTACGGTGGGACCGATTTCGATCAGTGTGTTCCACCCGCTAACTGCAGCCGTGGCCGCGTTTTGATCACGGAAAGGCAGGAATACCGACTGATAAGGTTCGTCCAATGCGAGGTAAAGCGGCTTCCACAGTAAAAGAACAAATAGAGCGGCATAAATGCCCTGAAGGATACGCGCCGTAAAAAACGGTTTAAATCGGATATCTGTTTCCGATAAAATGCCGGCTACCTGCGCCTGTACGGAAAGGCCGCTGAACCCGAGAATAAAACTCACAATCATTGCTTTCGGCAGCAAGGCGGCATCCGCTTCACTGACCAGCTTGCTCCCAAGCGTAATTTCAAACATTCCGCTGATAAGAGGAATGTCCAGGCTTACAGGAAGATGGAAGAGCGAAAGCAGCGCGTTTGTAAATACAGAAAGTACATCCATGACTTGTACGATTGATAACAAGCGGCTGAAAACCGAAAACAATATAATAAAACCGCCCACCATCAGCAAGGTTTGTACAGAAGAGGTGACGGCGTCGCCCAAAATTTTACCGAGCGGCCGCTTTTCCGAAAGCCGCGCCTTGTGGAGGGCCAGAAATGCTTCTTTCAGCGAAGGAAGCACGATCGTCTTTTTACCGGTATACGCCGCTTCTTCTTTCCGTCCGTATGAACGCATCGTCAAACCGACGGCGATGTTTCCGAGATAGTGAGCCGATGCCAAAAGAATGCCGAGTGACGCGTTATGAAAAAAGCCGACCGCCACAGCCGCGAATATAAATAACGGATTGGATGAATTGGTAAAAGAGACGAGGCGTTCAGCCTCTACTCTGGAGATTTGTTTTTCCTGGCGCAGCCGTGCAGTCAGCTTTGCGCCGGCCGGATTGCCTGAAGCCATGCCCATAGCCAGTACAAATCCGCCGACCCCCGGCACTCTGAAAATCGGGCGCATAAAGGGTTCGAGTAAAAGGCCGACAAACCTGACGATGCCGAATCCGATTAAAAGCTCAGAAAGAATAAAAAACGGAAGCAAAGAAGGAAAAACTACCTCCCACCACATGGAAAGACCGGTTTTGGAGGCTTCGAATGAGGCCTGCGGGTGTGAAATAACCGTCGCCGTCAAAAAAATAAAAAACAATGAAATCAAAAATGTATGAAACTTAGACAAATTCATTCTTACCTCCCCGATGCTAAAATTGCGCACTGATATTTATATCATGATAAAATATAGAACAGACCTTAGGACGGCCGGGCAAGTACCTATTCGTCATCCTGTACTAATATACGAGCATAGGGGTTCAATTTAGACCATAGAATTCATGTATAGGATTTCTATAGGGGGTTCATCGCGTTGGCCAAACCTACAATCGGGTTAGCGTTAGGTTCGGGAGGGGCAAGAGGCATTGCTCATCTCGGAGTGTTATCCAGTTTACATAAGCATCAGATTCCAATTGATATGATTGCCGGCAGCAGCATGGGGGCGTTAGTCGGCAGCTTTTATGCGGCCGGGCATGATGTGGCCACGATGAAAAAAGTCGCCAAAGCATTTAAGCGGCGGCTGTACGCGGATTATACGATGCCGAAGCTCGGATTTTTAAAAGGGGACCGCATCAGGCAGCTCGTTCATGCGTATACGTTCGGCAAGCCGATAGAAGAACTCCGGATCCCGCTCGGCATCGTGGCCTGCGACCTCCAGACCGGAGAAAAACTCGTTTTTACGAAAGGCTCCGTATCCGAAGCCGTCCGCGCGAGCATCAGCATACCGGGCGTTTTCGTCCCGCAAAAAATGAACGGGCGTATTTTAGTCGACGGCGCGGTAGTCGACAGAATCCCGGTTTCCGCCGTAAAGGATATGGGCGCTGATATCGTCATCGCCTCTGACGTATCCAGGGTGAAAAAAACGGAAAAAGCGGCACATATTTTTGATGTAATCATGCAAAGTATGGATATACTGCAAAATGAATTGGTCCGTCACCAGACCATTGCCGCAGACGTCATGATCCGCCCTTCTCTCGAATCATTCAGCTCAAGCTCTTTTGCCAACATTGATCATATGATCACAGCAGGCGAAGAGGCCGCAGATCGGATGATCGGCCGGATTAAACAAGAAATAGAGAACTGGGAGGGCTAACTCATATGAAAGCAAAACATTTTCGCTGGGTGTTTATCATCCTGATCTTATTAATCGCTATTACATTTATTAAGCTTCCGTATTACATTACACAGCCGGGAGAAGCATCAGAGCTGAGACCGCTGATTAAGGTGGACGGAGGCTACCCTGAAAAAGGAAGCCTTTCCTTGATGACTGTCAAAGTAGGCCCCGCCAATCCGTATACATATCTTTGGGCGAAGGTGCATCCTTACGATGAAATCGTCCCTGATGAAAGCATAAAAGAAGAGGGCGAAACTGATTCAGACTATATGAAGCGCCAACTGCAGATGATGAAAAGCTCTCAAGAAAACGCGGTCATTGCCGCTTATCAAAAAGCCGGCAAACAGGTAAAATACTCATTTAACGGCATTTACGCCAGCTCAGTCGTCTCCAATATGCCGGCAAAAGGAAAAATAAAGGTCGGTGATAAAATCATCAGCGCGGACGGGAAAAAATATGAATCCGCTGAAAAGCTGATTGATTATATCAGCAGCAAAAAAGCGGGAGAAAAAGTAACGTTTAACATTGAACGTGACACGAAAGAAAAGACAGTTACCCTTAAGCTGAAATCATTCCCGGACGATCCGAAAAGAGCCGGAATCGGCGTAGCATTATATACGGACCGGAACGTGAAAGTGAAGCCGGATCTTCATTTCAGTATTGAAAACATCGGCGGGCCTTCTGCCGGTCTCATGATGTCTTTGGAAATTTACAATCAGCTGACAAAACCTGACGAAACAAAAGGCTACAATATAGCCGGAACGGGAACAATCGACGTTGACGGCAAGGTCGGACCGATTGGCGGAATCGATCAGAAAGTCGTCGCCGCAGACAAAGCGGGAAAAGATATTTTCTTTGCGCCGAACCAAAACGGAGCTGAAAACTCTGATTATAAAAATGCAGTAAAAACGGCGAAAGCGATTAAGTCCGATATGAAAATCGTTCCTGTCGATACGATGCAGGACGCACTTGATTATTTGGATAAGCTGAAAGTAAAAAGCACCTGATACAGTCAGGTGCTTTTTTTCTATGCATTTAAAAAACGTTTTTCGTCTTCATCATAGCGGATCGGTGCTTGTGAAAATTCCTGCTTCTCAAACAGTGTGCGTTCAGGTTCTTTTATCGGCAGGCTGTAAATCCGTCCCGCTGATATGTCCAAATCCAGAGCGGGATGAGAGAAAGAAGAGAGCTTGCTGACAAGCGGTGCGGTAAGCTCTTTTTTCTTTGCTGACAGGTATGCCTGTCCTTTTTTAGTCATTCCGAGAAGACGGATATAAGGAGCGCTTGAAGGCTTTAAGAGCCGGTGCATATCTTCTTTTTTTGTCCGTGTCAGAATATGCGTGTTCATCCTCTGCAATCTCGTCCACGTATAGCGTTTTGTTTTCAATAATTCCATCATTTCGCGGTAGGACAGGGCTTGTCTGATGGTGCGCAGAATTCTGTGCTCTAAGCCTTCTTCCACTTCATAGATTCGGCTTAATTCTTCTGCGGACAAAGTGCTGAGGCTGTATTTTACATATGAAAAATAGTCTTCAGTGCTGTGCCATAATCCGTATGAGTTTTTGTATGCGTCCAGCTCGCGCACAGACGCTTCGGGGAGAAAGTTCTTAGCGGCCGCCGTTCCTTTTTCTATCAGCGCCTTTCGGATGCTTGTGGCGCTGGCTATCCGGCTGTTATCTCCGGGAAGCTCGGCGTCATGATACCCGGAAGCGATTCTGGCTGTCGTATAAGGCTTCATGGCAGACCCGGAGGCTTGTATGGCTTTGACGTAGTGAAAACCGAGAATATTGTTCGGCTTAGACAGGTCAAGCATGTCCTCACCTTTGAATACGTGTGAAAATGCTTTTGAGGCGGCGGCCGGATAGCTGAGCCCTTTTTTTAATTCCTCTTTCAGAATCACGGTGCAGTCAGCTTCCTTTCGGCTGAACGCTTCAGTCGCTTCAATAAATGGTTCGATCCGGCCGTTTTCACTTCCGAAAAACAAGCTGCTGCATCCTAATTGATGAAGAAGCGAAACACTGCCGCGCGCAAATAATTCCGCTTTTTGCACAGCATACATATAAGGGAGCTCAATGACGATATCCACGCCGTTTTCAAGCGCCATTTTTGTCCGGGCCCACTTTGAGACGGCGGCCGGTTCCCCGCGCTGCAAAAAAGGGCCGCTCATCACCGCCGCCGCAACGCTGCTGTCCGTATTGATTTTTGCTTGTTCCGCATGATAGCGGTGTCCGTTATGAAAGGGATTATATTCAACAACCAGGCCGACTGCTTTCATATTTGTCCCGCCTTTCTTGCTATGTTTTGCTTCGTGTGGTACATTTGCAAATGAAGTGCATTTTGCGTCCGTTTTGTTTAGTGTATGCATAGCCCATCCGGCTGTCAACGATTGCATGACGGCGGCATTATGCTGTAAAGAAAAAATATTGACAAAAACATTCTGAAAAGCTATAATCATGTTTGTTGCTTTCCTGAGGTGATACAAATGAAATGGACGATTTATCAGCTTCATCAAATGGCGAAAAAGAGCTTTGAATTTGATGAAACAGTTGAGTTGAATGAGCTGACAAAATTGAATTCTGACATCCGCCGCATTTCTCCCGTCCGGGTAAAGGGCCGCGCGGAGATTGAATCCAAGCAGGTTTCGTTTGACTTTACGATTTCAGGCGAAATGGTTTTGCCGTGCTCAAGAACTTTAGTTGATGTGCCGTATCCATTTACAATCGCGACAAAAGAACTGTTTAGATTTCATAAGACGGATGATATAGAAGATGAGGACGTTCATATTGCTGAAGACGATACCGTCGACTTAACTCCGATCGTAAAAGAAGAGATTCTTTTAGAAATTCCTATGCAAATCTTTTGTGAAACTGAACAAAAAAAAGGAGCCGCTCCCCAAGTGGGTAAGGATTGGCAAGTGATTTCTGAGGAAGACAAGAAAAATCAGATCGACCCAAGACTTGCGGATCTGAAAAAGCTCTTAACACAAGATGATGAATCTTAACTCTTTAAGGAGGTGGGAATAATGGCTGTACCTTTTAGAAGAACTTCTAAAATGAAAAAAAGATTGCGCCGTACACATTTCAAACTAAATGTACCTGGTATGACAGAATGCCCGTCATGCGGAGAGATGAAATTGTCTCACCGTGTATGTAAAGCATGCGGATCATACAACGGCAAAGACATAAATGTAAAAAGCAATTAATGTATGAAGAAAAGCGCGGGAATCTCGGTTCCTGCGCTTTTCTTTTTTTCTCCCTCCGGCCTGCTTCCGGCGAAAAAATTGTGAGCGCCAATAGTCTATCTAATCTACCAGCGGCATATGTATGAGGTAAATGAGCAAATATGGAGGGAGATACGATTGACGATAACGAGACAAGACGCGTGGACGCAAGATGAAGATTTGCTGCTGGCTGAAGTCGTGCTCAGGCACATTCGGGAAGGCGGGACCCAGCTTTCCGCTTTTGAAGAAGTGGGCAGAGCACTGACGAGAACGGCTGCCGCCTGCGGATTCAGATGGAATTCTTATGTCAGGAAACAATATCAGTCAGGGATAGAACTGGCGAAAAAACAGCGGAAGGAATTAAGAAAGCAGATCGGGGTGCATTCCGCCAATCTGCCGGGAACCGTCAAGCAGCCTCCGATCCGCAGGACGGAAGGAGAAAAAGAGCTGTCCATTGATGATGTGATTTTGTTTCTGCAGCAATTTAAAGAGTCGCCAGCCGCAGCGGATGTGCGTCATGAAAAAGAAAAACTCGCAGAGCAGCTGACCGCGCTGCAAAAAGAAGTCGAGGATCTGCGTGAGGAAAACGAAAGCTTGAGAAACAAGCTGGAGATGACAGAAGAAGATTACAAAGCATTAATTGACATCATGGACAGGGCGAGAAGGATGGTCAATTCGAAAGATGACGAAAGAAAATCGGCGCAGGGCCTGTAAGATCAACCGGCCTGAGGGCAGTGTCCCGGCCGGTTTTTTATTATGCTGTTTCCCCGGAAGTCATTTCACCGTCCATATCAGGATGCCAGATATAAGGATTTTCTCCTTTATCACGCGCCATATCATATTTAACGGGCTCAAAATTCATCTTATCCCAGAATTCTGCTGATTTCATGCGTGAATTTGTCCTGATCGGCATTCTGAAGGATTTGGCAAAATCAACAAGCGCTTTGCCGTACCCGTTGTTTTGATAGCCCGGAAGAACTTCAAGCTTCCAAAGTTCCAAAAAGTCCTGACGCTGATCAAAATACGGATTCGCACTTCCGTTTACCTGATATAAACTCATTCTCGCCACTAGTTTATCCCCGAAGTAAATCCCGTAAAAAGGCGAGGTGCTGTCATTTTCAATGATATTATCCTGAAGATCTTCAAGCATCGACAATTCCTGCATCCCGTATTCCTTAAACCTTTTAAATTCTTCGAGTGTTTTAAAGTTGATGAGCAGGCGCTCTATTTTCAACACAAACTCCCCCTTTGTTGTGTTCTACCATTATTTTAAACGCTTTAATTGAAAATTCCAACTATAATATGTTTGTCTGTCTTATTGCTCAAAACGAAATTGAAGTAATTTGGAGCGGCTTCTGCTATGATAATATGGAAAAATGCAGATATAGGGTGTGACAGTGTGAAAATCGGAATTATCGGCGGCGGAGCGGTGGGCCTTTTATGTGCTTGCTACTTATCGTCCCGCCATCAGGTAACGGTCATAACGCGGCGGACGGAGCAGGCTGATGCGATTAACACGTGCGGTATACGGCTTGTGAAAGACGGAAAAGAATTTACGGCGTCATGCAGAGCGCAAACAGGCATCACTTCCGGATACGACCTCTTAATCGCAGCTGTGAAACAGCATCAGCTCAGCGTCGTTTTGCCGGATCTTGAGACAATAAAAGGGACGAATGTGTTGTTTTTGCAAAACGGCATGGGACACATACACGACATCAAGGAATGGCGTACGGATCATTCACTTTATGTCGGCACGGTTGAGCACGGGGCGAAAAGAATATCGGATCATGCCGTTGAACATACAGGAGCCGGAGCCGTAAGATGGAGTGTATTCCGCGCGTCCCGTCCGGAAACGCTCAAAAGCATCTTTTCCGGCATGCACCGGGATTTTCCCGTATATGATGAAAACGACTGGTATCGTCTTCTAACGGGAAAACTGATCATAAATGTGTGCATCAACCCGTTAACTGCATTGCTGCGCGTGCAAAACGGAGAGCTGCTGACAAATGCCGCTTACAAAAAATATATGAGAAACGTGTTTGAAGAAGCGGAGGCAATACTTGGCCTTGCCGATAAAGAGGAAGCGTGGAACAGGGTTTGCGAAGTTTGCGGCCTGACGGAAAAAAATCATTCTTCCATGCTTGTTGATATCATGGCAGGAAGACGGACAGAAGCTGACGCGATTATCGGCTACCTTGTAAAAGAAGCGGAAAACCGCGGATTGCCGGCCGTTCATCTCCCGTTTTTACACCGCAGCATAAAAGCGTTAGAAAGAAACTGAAACAAAGTCTTTTGAGGTTTTCCGGTAACATGCTATACTCATTTCGGAAACCTAACTATTTATTGGAGAAAGGAAGTTCCAGACAGATGCAGCTAACTGAACTTTCCATCAAAAGTCAAAATACGTTTGTGCAGCACTATATAGATGGAGAAAACATGTCTTCATTTTTTGATTATGATATTCATTCTGAGGATGTATGGCAAGAGCGGCTTCGTGACCTGTCTTCACGGCCGTTTGCCAGAGAGGAATTAGCGGATTACCTATCCTCCTATCACGAAAAATTTCACTCCGCAGCCATGCAGGCCTCCATCGAAAAACTAAGAGATCCAAAAAGCACAGCGGTTGTAGGCGGGCAGCAGGCCGGTCTTTTAACGGGGCCTCTTTACACCATACATAAAATTATCTCCATTATCGTACTTGCCAGACAGCAGGAAGAGGCGTTACAGATACCTGTCGTTCCGATTTTCTGGGTGGCGGGTGAAGATCACGATCTGGAAGAAATTAATTATGTGCACACGTCAACAGAGAAAAAAGGGCCGGTGAAACAGAAACTTCCGCAGTCTTACTGGAAAAAAACATCGGCGGCTAAAACCCCGCTTGATCAGGAAAAATGTGCGGCGTGGATTGAAGAAGTGTTCGCTGCGTTTGAGGAAACGGATCATACAAACGCGCTCCTTCAAAATGTGATGCGATGTTTACGCTCATCAGAGACGTTCACGGACTTTTTTGAGCTGTTGATCGCCGACTTGTTTCAAGAAGAAGGCCTTATCCTGTTGAATTCGGGAGATCCCGGGATTAAAAAGCTGGAAACGGGAATGTTTCAGCAGATTTTAAAACACAATAATGAACTTGCCAAAGCCGTGTCAGATCAGCAGCGTCTTATGCGGGAAGCCGGTTATCACCCGATTATTGAATCAGACAAAGAACAAGCCAACCTGTTTTACGAACATGAGGGAGAGCGCTTCTTAATTGAAAAAGAAAATGGCGTTTTTGTCATTAAGGAGCTTGACCTGAAGTGGACGAATGACGAACTTCATACCCATATGGAAGAAAAACCGGAATGTTTCAGCAATAACGTTGTGACAAGGCCGCTTATGCAGGAGTTTCTCATCCCGACTCTTGCGTTTATCGCAGGACCGGGAGAAGTCAATTATTGGGGCGAGCTGAAGCAGGCTTTCTCATTAATGGGCTTCGCCATGACACCGGTAGTGCCGAGACTAAACATTACGATCCTTGAGCGCCATATTGAAAAGAAGCTTTCAGAACGGAATATCCCGCTTCAGGAAGCGATCGAACACGGCACCGGACACCTGAAAGACACTTATTTTGAAAAGCAGATTCCGGAAGAGTTTTCTACTGTGATGGAGCAGGCGAAGTCGCAGATTGAAGCTGTCCATAAAAGTGTAAGGAACGAAGCGCTTAAGGTCGATTCAAGCCTTGAGCCGCTCTTACAGAAGAATGCCGCTTTCATTCAAGATCAGCTCTTGTTTTTGGAACGGACGGTAACGAAAAGAATTGAAGAAAAAGAAGGTTTTGTGCTGCGAGACTATGAAAGAATCCAAAACAGCATCAGACCGCTCGGCGCACCGCAGGAGCGGATCTGGAATGTGATGTATTATTTGAACCGCTATGGTCCAAAATTCTTCACAACCTTCAAACATCTGCCATTTTCTTTTCAAAACCAACATCAGATTGTCAAACTTTGAAATAAAGTTTTAAAGAACCCTGAATAGTTCAGGGTTTTTTTTTATGTTTAAACAGTGTAAAATGAGGTTGTGGAGAGAAGTGGCGGATAGTGGTGAGTTTAGGGGAGAAAGTGGGGGTCCTTATCATGTTTATGGGTGAATACCAGCATACTATTGATGCAAAGGGCCGCATGATCGTACCCGCAAAATTCAGAGAAGGCCTCGGTGAGCAATTTGTGCTGACCAGAGGGCTTGACCAATGCCTTTTCGGATATCCGATGAATGAATGGAAGCTGATTGAAGAAAAGCTGAAGGCTCTGCCGCTCACCAAAAAAGACGCCCGCGCGTTTACCCGTTTCTTTTTTTCCGGTGCGACCGAATGCGAACTGGACAAGCAGGGAAGGGTTAATATTGCGTCATCTCTTCTGAATTACGCAAAACTGGAAAAAGAATGTGTTGTCATCGGGGTTTCCAATCGAATTGAATTGTGGAGCAAGGTAATCTGGGAACAATACACAGAAGAGCAAGAAGATTCATTCGCTGAAATTGCTGAAAACATGATTGGATTTGATATATAATGGATCTTCGTGCATCACAACAACAACTGACAATTCAATTCATTCCTGATAAAGGTGGGACCGACACAAATGTTTCAGCATAAGACAGTACTTCTTCGTGAAACCGTCGACGGTTTAAATATCAAACCGGACGGAACCTATGTGGACTGCACCCTGGGGGGCGCCGGGCACAGTACATATTTATTGCAGCAATTATCGGAAAAAGGACGCCTGATCGCCTTTGACCAAGATGACACAGCGCTTGAGAACGCAAAGCAGACATTGTCCGAATATAAGGGACAGCTCATCTTGGTGAAAAGTAATTTTCGTTATTTAAAAGAATGTTTACATGAACACGGCATTACGAGTGTCGACGGGATTTTATTTGATTTAGGAGTATCCTCTCCGCAGCTTGATACACCGGAACGGGGATTCAGCTATCATCATGACGCACCGCTGGACATGAGGATGGACCAGTCGGCCGCCCTTACGGCGAAAGAAGTCGTAAATGAATGGCGGTATGAGGACCTTGTACGGATTTTCTTTAAATACGGAGAAGAGAAATTCAGCAAGCAAATCGCCAGAAAAATTGAAGAGGCAAGAGAGAAATCGCCTATTCAAACAACCGGCCAACTGGTCGATCTAATAAAGGACGCGATACCGGCTCCGGCCAGAAGAAGCGGAGGCCATCCGGCCAAACGCGTATTCCAGGCTATTCGAATCGCCGTAAACGACGAGCTTCAAGTATTTGAAGAGGCCCTCTTGCAAGCGATAGAGGTGCTGAAGCCGGGCGGAAGGGTATCTGTGATCACTTTTCACTCGCTGGAAGACAGAATGTGCAAGACGACATTCAAGGAAAAATCATCACTTCCCGAACTGCCTCCGGGTCTTCCTGTGATACCGGAAGAATTTGAGCCGGAATTAAAACTGATTACGAGAAAACCCATTACGGCATCAAAAGAGGAGCTTGAAGAAAATAACCGCGCCCGCTCAGCGAAGCTCCGCATTGCGGAAAAACGAAAATAACGGGCAGCAAATGACAAGATTAAAGGAGGTCATCAGCCTATGAGCAACTTAGCTTACCAGCAGGAAAAACAACAACGGCCAGTGATAAGCCCCGAAAAAAAGGTGATTGTCAAAAAGAGGGCTTCCATTACACTTGGGGAAAAGGTGCTGCTCGTCCTATTTGCCATTGCCGTTCTCTCCACTTCGATGTTTATCGTATCAAAGGCATATGCGGCATACCAATCCAATATTGAGGTGCAAAAACTGGAAGAGAAAGTATCTGAGAAGAATAAGCAGATCGCTGATCTCGAAAAAACGGCGGCTGACTTGAGCCAGCCTCAGCGCCTGATGGATATCGCCAAAAAGCACGGTTTGAATCTGAAAGATAAAAAAGTGAAAAACATACAGGAATGATAACCCATGCCTAAAAAAAATAAGTTTATGAACAGAGGAGCAGCGATACTGAGTATTTGTTTCGCTCTCTTTTTCTTTGTCATTCTCGGGAGAATGGCGTACATTCAATTAACCGGTAAAGCAAACGGGGTAGAACTTGCAACAAAAGCGACCGAGCAGCACGAAAAAAAGCGGACGATAGAAGCGAGCCGCGGCTCCATTCTTGACCGGAACGGCAAAGTGCTGGCTGAGGACACGGCGACATATAAGCTCATTGCCATACTTGATAAAAAGATGAAGCCTCAGTATGTCAAGGATAAAGAGAAAACAGCGGAAAAGCTGGCGAGTGTTATTAATCTTGATAAAAGCGAGATTCTGGACATCTTAAACAGGGATGGCGCGAAGCAGGTGGAATTCGGTTCAGCCGGCCGTGATATCTCTTATGCGAAAAAACAAAAGATCGAAAAAATGAATCTTCCGGGTATTTCTTTCTTAAGAGATACGAAGCGCTATTATCCGAATGGCGTATTTTTGTCAAATGTTCTCGGCTATGCCGATGTGAACGAAAAAACAAACCAGATCCAAGGCTCTTTAGGGCTTGAAAAAATACTGAACAACTATCTGACGGAACGCGACGGGTCCGTCACTTACGAAAGTGATAAATCCGGCTGGAAACTTCCGAACAGCAAAGAAAAAATCACCGCACCTAAAAATGGTGACAATGTATATTTAACCATTGATCAGAAAATTCAAACCTTTTTAGAAGACAGCATGACAAAAGTGGCGGAAAAATATAAACCGAAAAAAATCATGGCGGCTGTCGTAGAACCGAAAACAGGCAAAGTGCTTGCGATGGGGCAGCGCCCGAGTTTTGACCCGAATATCAGAAACGTCACCAATTATTATAACGACTTAGTGTCGTACGCGTATGAACCGGGTTCGACGATGAAGATTTTCACCCTTGCCGCGGCGATGCAGGAAAATGTGTTTTCTGCAAACGAGAAATACAAATCAGGAACCTATAAAGTGGGCGGCAAACATGTTAAAGATTGGAACAACGGTGCCGGCTGGGGCATGACAAGTTTTCATGACGGTCTCATGAGGTCGTCAAATGTCGCCTTCGCCAAACTGGCAAACGAAAAACTCGGATTTGACCGGTTTAATGAGTATCTGCACAAATTTGGACTTTATCAAAAAACAGGGATTGATCTGCCTGGTGAAGTTTCAAGCAAAATTAACTTCAAATATGATTTTGATAAAGCGTCTACGGCTTACGGCCAAGCATCGGCGATAACGCCGATCCAGCAGCTTCAGGCGGTCACTGCGATTGCCAATAACGGAAAAATGATGAAGCCTTACGTCATTGATCATATTGTTGACCCTGATACGAAAAAAGTCGTCAAGCAGACAAAGCCCGAACAAGTAGGCACGCCGATCTCAGCCGATACGGCCAAACAAGTCCGAAACCTGCTCGGAGAAGTCGTGACGTCAGACATCGGAACGGGAAAACCTTATAAAATTGAAGGTTTTGATGTCGCGGGGAAAACGGGAACCGCGCAAATCGCCGGAACGGGCGGATATTTATCGGGAACGAGCAACTATGTGTTTTCATTCATGGGCATGGCGCCGAAAAATGATCCTAAGCTCGTCATTTATGTAGCCGTTCAGCAGCCGCAATTAAAAGAGGGTCAAAGCAGTTCTGATCCTGTCGCGGAAATTTTTAACCCGACGATGAAAAACAGCCTGCACTACCTGAACATCGAACCGACGGAAAAGTCAGATGCCGGTCAGGAGGAAACGAAAAGCCAAAAAATGCCTGACCTGACAGACAAGACAGTTACAAATGCTGAGAAGGAAGCGAAAAATGAACATCTCACACCGATTGTCATCGGCAGCGATGTTGCCGTAAAAGAGCAGTATCCGAAAGCCGGGGAAGATGTGATCACCAATCAGAAAATCTTCTTAAAAACAGACGGGAAGGTGACGATGCCGGATATGTCCGGATGGTCGAGACGTGAAGTGCTTCAATTCAGCAAAGTATCAGGCATTCACATTGATGTGAGCGGCGAAGGTTACGCTGCAAGCCAAAGTGTCAAAAAAGGTAAAGAACTGAAAGAAAATACCGTGATTAAGGTGAAATTTAAAAATCCTGATTAACGGAACAGAGAAGCCCGCAGCTGCTGCGGGCTTCTTTTTTATGCTCCGCCGTTCTATGTGTCCAAGCTGAGGCATAAATTGAAACAAGCCTAAATAAGGAGTGGACGGTCCCTTGCGCGTTTCAAATGTAACGGTTCGAAAACGTTTATTACTGGTTTTGCTTTTTGGCGTGATCATTTTTTTGATCATTGACAGCAGATTAGGCTATGTCCAATTTGTAATGGGAGAAAAGCTGACTTCGCTGGCTAAGGATTCTTGGAGCCGGAATCTGCCGTTTGAGCCTGAACGGGGAGAGATCCTTGATCGGAACGGCGTGAAGCTGGCAACTAATAAGAGCGCGCCGACCGTCTTTGTCGTACCGCGCCAGATCCAAAATCCCATCAAAACGGGCAAGCTCCTTGCGTCAGTTTTAAATATGTCGGAAGAGAAGGTCTACAAACACATTACAAAGAAAACCTCTATAGAAAAAATCTCACCTGAGGGCCGGAAAATTTCTAATAAAAAAGCGAAAGAAATCAAAGCGCTCAACTTAAAAGGTGTTTATGTGGCTGAAGACAGCATCCGCCATTACCCGTACGGAAGCTTTTTGTCCCATGTTCTCGGTTTTGCCGGTATTGATAATCAGGGCCTTCTCGGATTGGAGGCTTATTATGATGATGACTTAAAAGGTGTAAAGGGATCTGTGAAATTTTATACAGATGCCAAGGGGAAGAAAATGCCGGATGAAGCAGATGATTACACCCCTCCGAAAGACGGACTTGATATGAAATTGACGATTGACGCCAAAGTTCAGACGATTATAGAAAGAGAGCTCGACAATGCAGCGGCGAAATACAACCCGGACGGAATGATTGCGGTCGCGATGAATCCAAAAAACGGGGAAGTGCTCGGAATGTCAAGCCGTCCTGATTTTGATCCGGCCGACTATCAATCAGTGGATCCGTCCGTTTACAACCGGAATCTGCCGGTGTGGAGCACGTATGAACCGGGTTCGACCTTTAAGATCATTACGCTTGCGGCAGCGCTGCAGGAGCAAAAAGTAAACCTGCAAAGAGACCACTTTTATGACAGAGGATTCGCCGAGGTGGACGGCGCCCGCCTCAGATGCTGGAAAAAGGGCGGCCATGGTTCGCAGTCTTATCTTGAAGTCGTCCAAAATTCCTGCAACCCGGGGTTTGTAGAGCTTGGGGAGCGGCTCGGAAAACAAAAGCTGTTTCAATATATTAAGGACTTCGGCTTTGGAAAGAAAACAGGCATCGATCTGCAAGGGGAAGGAACGGGAATCTTATTTCCGCTTGACAGAGTAGGTCCGGTCGAACAGGCGACAACCGCTTTCGGACAAGGGGTTTCCGTCACGCCGATTCAGCAGGTGGCAGCCGTATCCGCAGCAATAAACGGCGGAACGCTTTACACGCCGTTTATCGCCAAAGAGTGGGTTGATCCCGTTACGAAAAAAACCGTTAAGAAACAATCACCGATTGCGAAAAGGCAAGTTATTTCCCAGGAAACGTCAAAGCAGATCAGATACGCTTTAGAAAGCGTCGTCGCTCAGGGAACGGGACGGAATGCCTTTGTGGAAGGATATCGCGTCGGCGGTAAAACAGGTACGGCACAAAAAGTCAAAGACGGCAAATATCTCGAAAACAACCACATTGTCTCCTTTATCGGCTTTGCGCCGGCTGATGACCCCAGCCTTGTCGTATATGTCGCGGTTGATAATCCGAAAGGCACAATTCAATTCGGGGGAACCGTCGCCGCGCCGATTGTCGGAAATATAATGAGAGACAGTCTGCCGGAGCTCGGCATTAAACCGCGAAAAAATCAAATCGAGAAAAAATATCAATGGAACGACACAAAAACAATAGAGGTTCCGAATGTTGTAGGGATGTCTGTCTCTGATCTTGAGTCGCTGCTTGTCAATTTGAATATTGACTCCTCAGGAAAAGGCAGCAAAATTGTAAAACAATCACCTGCAGCCGGAACGAAAGTAAAAGAAGGCTCTAAGATCCGGGTTTACTTGAGTGAAGAATGAGTCTTTTTGAGGCAGCCGATTGTTTTCGGCTGCCTCTTATCATAAAGAGAAAAAAAGAAGATAACTTTTAAGATTAACTGGATGTATCCTTTTATTTACGCTAAAATATGAACTGTATGTTTAAAAGCCATTCTGACTTTTATAAACGGTTATCATGATAAAAGAATGAATAGAATTTCTGAGAGGTTTGATACAATGAAACTTACAAAGCTGCTTACATATTTAATGACCGAACCTGTTCAAAATGACTTTCATGACCCTGACATAACTTCAATCGAGATGGACTCCAGGGAAGTGAGAAAAGGGAGTCTTTTTGTGTGTATAAAGGGGTATACGGTAGACGGGCATGATTTCGCCCAAAAAGCCGCAGAAAACGGCGCAGCGGCCATCGTCGCCGAGAAAGAGCTTGACGTCGATGTTCCTGTCATTATCGTCCGCCGGTCACAGCGGGCGCTCAGCGTTCTTTCTGACGCGTTTTACGGGCAGCCGACAAAGCAGCTTCAGCTTATCGGCATCACCGGCACAAACGGCAAAACATCAACGACGCATATGGTGGACGAGATTTTCAAAAAAGCGGGAAGACAGACCGGTTTAATCGGAACGATGTACATCAAAATCGGCGATGAGACATTCCCGGTCAAAAATACAACGCCCGAAAGCGTCACACTGCAAAAAACGTTCAAGAAAATGAATGATGAGCATGTTGACACAGCTATTATGGAAGTGTCTTCTCACGCTCTGTCACTCGGCAGGGTTCACGGCTGCGATTATGATATCGCCGTGTTCACGAACCTGACGCAGGACCATTTAGACTATCACAAGACGATGGAAGACTACAGACAGGCTAAAAGCCTCCTGTTTTCCCAGCTGGGCGGTTCCTTCAACCATGAAAAGCCGAAGCGGGCCGTCTTAAACGCAGATGACAAAGCCAGTGCTTACTTTGAAAGAGTGACGGCGGCGCACATCCTTACATACGGAATCGAAAACGATGCCGATGTCATGGCGAAACAAATTGAGATCTCTGCGCAAGGCACAAGCTTTGAACTCGTTACGCCAAAAGGAACAAAGCAGATTACGGTTTCACTCGTCGGCCGGTTCAATGTGTATAACGTACTGGCTGCAGCGGCGACAGCGATCGCAGCGGGTCTGCCGTTTGATACGATCACAAGCGCTCTTGAAGAGCTGCAAGGTGTCAGAGGCCGTTTTGAATTGGTGAACCACAATCAGCCGTTTCCTGTCGTCGTCGATTACGCGCACACGCCCGACAGTCTGGAAAACGTCCTGAATACATGCAAAGACATGACAGAGGGCAAGCTTTTCGTCGTCGTCGGCTGCGGCGGTGACCGGGACAAAACGAAACGCCCGAAAATGGCGGAAATTGCGGTGCGGATTGCCGACGAACCGATCTTTACTTCAGATAACCCGAGAAGCGAGGACCCGCTGGCCATATTAAGAGATATGGAAAGAGGAGTAGAAGGAACCTACTATCACAGTATCGCAAACCGCGAGCAGGCCATCTTTTTCGCTATTGCAAACGCGAAAAAGGGAGATGTGGTCCTGATTGCCGGAAAAGGGCATGAAACTTATCAGCAGATCGGCAATGAAACATTCGATTTTGATGACGCCGAAGTAGCGGGAAGAGCTATTGTTGAGCTGAATAAAAAGTAAAACAGGAAAGAGTGTTAGAATGAGGGAAATGAAAAGAATTACGGGGAAACAATGTGAATATGATAACTACGTATGTCGTTTGAACGAAACGGGAGGAGAAAAGAGCAATGCTTGAGCAAGTGATTTTATTTACAATAATAATGGGATTTTTAATCAGTGTTCTGATATCTCCGATTCTTATCCCGTTTTTAAGACGCTTAAAATTCGGCCAGAGTATCAGGGAAGAGGGGCCGAAATCACATATGAAAAAATCAGGGACGCCGACGATGGGCGGGGTCATGATTATCGTATCCATCGCCATTACAGCAATTGTGATGACGCAGAAATTTTCGCAGCTGAGCGCGGAAATGTTTCTTCTGCTGTTTGTCACAATCGGGTACGGCCTGCTGGGCTTTCTTGATGATTATATTAAAGTGGTAATGAAACGGAATCTCGGATTAACATCGAAGCAGAAATTGATCGGCCAAATCATTATCGCCATTGTATTTTATGGAGTATATCATTATTGCCATTTTTCAACCGGCATCAGAGTGCCGGGCACACATCTGTCAATCGATCTCGGCTGGGGGTACTTTATCCTCGTTCTCTTTATGCTTGTCGGAGGTTCAAATGCCGTCAACCTGACAGACGGTCTGGACGGTCTCTTGTCCGGTACCGCGGCTATCGCATTCGGCGCTTTTGCGATCCTTGCGTGGAATCAGTCACAATATGATGTTGCGATTTTCTCGGTTGCCGTTGTCGGCGCCGTTCTCGGTTTTCTTGTATTCAACGCCCATCCCGCAAAAGTATTTATGGGGGATACCGGTTCGCTTGCGCTCGGGGGAGCGATCGTGACCGTTGCCATTCTGACGAAGCTTGAAATTCTGCTCGTCATTATCGGCGGAGTATTTGTTATTGAGACATTATCTGTTATCTTACAAGTTATCAGCTTTAAAACGACAGGAAAACGAATCTTTAAAATGAGTCCGCTTCACCACCATTACGAATTGGTCGGATGGTCTGAATGGAGAGTTGTCGTCACATTCTGGACTGCGGGACTGCTGCTTGCCGTTTTAGGAATTTACATCGAGGTGTGGTTATAAGTGGAAAACGAACTTTTTTTGCAAAAACAAAACTTTCTGGTCCTCGGACTGGCGAAAAGCGGATATGCGGCTGCGTCAATTCTTCATGAAAAAGGCATTAACGTCGTCGTGAATGATCAAAAAGCCTTTGAAGAAAACGAACCTGCCCAGAGGCTTTCAGAAAGAGGAATTGAGGTCATCTGCGGTGAGCATCCGACATCACTTTTTGACAAGCATGACATTACCATTCTGATCAAAAATCCCGGAATCCCGTATGAAAATATCATGGTGGAGGAAGCGCAAAGAAGAGGCATCCCGGTCTGGACGGAAATCGAGCTTGCGTATTATATCACCAATGCTAAATTCATCGGCATTACAGGCTCGAACGGGAAAACAACAACGACGACCCTGGTCTACGAAATGCTGAAGGCTGACTCGATAAAGGCGCTGATCGCAGGAAATATCGGCACTGTCGCCAGTGAAGTGGCTTATCATGCTGACGGTGATGAATGGATCGTCACGGAGCTTTCTTCGTTCCAGCTGATGGGGACCCATGCGTTCAGACCTGAAATCGGCCTGATTTTAAATGTGTTTGACGCTCATTTGGATTACCACCACAGCCGTGAAAATTACGAAAAAGCAAAGCAGAAGGTGTATCTGCATCAGCTTGAGAGCGATACGGCCATCGTGAACCAAAGCGATGAAACAGTCGTGCGGCTTGCCGAAGGCGGAAAAGCCGGCACTGTTCCGTTTTCAGTTTCTCAGGAGCTGTCAAGCGGCGCATTCATTAAAGACGGAATGCTGATGTTTGGCGATGAAGCGATTCTGCCTGTTGATGACATCGTACTGCCGGGCGCGCACAATTTAGAAAATATTTTGGCCGCTGTGGCCGCGGCAAAAACGGCGGGTGCGTCTAATAAAGCGATTCAGAAGGTGCTGACAAGCTTTACAGGTGTCAAACACCGTCTGCAGTATGTGACTGCGATTCAGAATCGTAAATTTTATAATGACAGCAAAGCGACGAATATTTTAGCCACAAGCAAAGCGCTCTCCGCTTTCAAAGCACCGGTTATTCTGCTTGCAGGCGGACTTGACCGCGGCAACGGGTTTGACGATCTGAAACCGTATATGGACAATGTCAAAGCGGTTCTTACGTTCGGACAGACAGCGCCGAAGATAGAAAAACTGGGCAATGAGCTGGGAATACAACATGTCAAACGTGTCGATAATGTTGAACAAGCAGTATCTGCGGCGTTTGCGCTCTCAAATGAAGGAGACGTCATCCTCTTGTCACCTGCGTGTGCAAGCTGGGATCAATTCAAAACATTTGAAGAACGCGGTGACATGTTTATAGATGCCGTGCATATGCTTAAGTAAGGGCTTGTCTCTGTTTATCCGGCAGCCCTAAATGACTTATGCTTGGGGTGTCGATTGCTTTGACTACTAAAAAAACATCGCCTGATTTGTTATTAGTTATCATTACGTTATTGCTTTTAACAATAGGATTAATTATGGTTTACAGTGCAAGTGCGGTTTGGGCGGATTATAAATTTGACGATTCGTTTTTCTTTGCGAAACGGCAGTTGCTGTTTGCGGGAATCGGCGTCATTGCCATGTTTTTCATTATGAATGTAGATTATTGGACATGGCGCACATGGTCGAAGCTGCTTCTGATCATTTGTTTTTTTCTGCTCGTGCTTGTGCTGATTCCGGGAGTCGGAATGGTGCGGAACGGTTCAAGAAGCTGGATCGGAGTGGGAGCGTTCAGCATTCAGCCTTCGGAGTTTATGAAACTCGCGATGATTGCGTTTCTGGCTAAATTTCTTTCTGAAAAACAGAAGAACATTACGTCATTCAGACGCGGATTCGTTCCCGCGCTCGGAATCGTGTTTTCTGCATTTATTATTATCATGTGCCAGCCCGACCTTGGAACGGGGACGGTGATGGTGGGCACGTGCATCGTGATGATTTTTGTTTCCGGTGCGCGAATCGCTCATTTCGCGTTTCTCGGACTCATCGGTTTAAGCGGATTTGCGGCGCTTGTTCTGTCCGCTCCTTATCGGATTAAACGGATCACCTCTTACTTAAACCCGTGGGAGGATCCGCTTGGAAGCGGGTTTCAGATCATTCAGTCGCTCTATGCCGTAGGTCCGGGCGGCCTGTTCGGGATGGGGCTCGGCCAAAGCCGGCAAAAGTTTTTTTATCTGCCGGAGCCGCAAACCGATTTCATTTTTGCTATTTTATCTGAGGAACTCGGCTTTATCGGAGGCTCGCTCATATTGCTGCTGTTCAGTATTTTATTATGGCGCGGCGTCAGGATCGCGCTCGGCGCTCCGGATTTATACGGCAGCTTTGTCGCCATCGGTATTATTTCTATGATTGCTATTCAAGTCATGATTAATATCGGCGTTGTGACGGGGCTGATCCCTGTAACAGGAATCACGCTGCCGTTTTTAAGCTACGGAGGCTCATCATTGACGCTGATGCTCGCAGCGGTCGGCGTGCTTTTAAATGTAAGCCGGTACTCGAGGTATTGATCTTGTATCTTGCCTCATCACTCATGATCTATTCGTTATTTATAAAAAAACAGACAACATCAATAACCCTGTCCTAAAAAACAGGGTTATCGCTATGTGATTAAGGGGGACATACAAATGCGTATTGCAGTAAGCGGGGGCGGAACCGGAGGACACATTTATCCGGCTCTTGCTTTTATTAAAGAAGTTCAGCGCCGGCATCCGGATGTGGAATTTTTGTATATCGGAACAGAGAACGGTCTTGAGAAAAAAATTGTTGAACGGGAAAATATTCCGTTTCGCGCCATTGAAATTACTGGTTTCAAACGAAAGCTTTCTTTTGAAAATGTAAAAACCGTCATGCGTTTCTTAAAAGGCGTGAAGAAAAGCAAATCGTATTTAAAAGAATTTAAACCTGATGCTGTTATCGGTACAGGCGGCTATGTATGCGGACCGGTTGTATACGCGGCGGCAAAAATGGGGATTCCGACGATCATTCATGAGCAAAACAGCCTTCCCGGCATCACAAATAAGTTTCTCTCGAAATATGTTAATAAGGTGGCGATTTGCTTTGAAGAGGCAAAATCGCATTTTCCTGCTGAAAAAGTTGTTTTTACGGGAAACCCGAGAGCCTCTGAAGTCGTCTCAATTAAGACAGGCCGCTCATTAACTGAATTCGGGCTGAAAGACAATCAAAAAACGGTGCTCATTTTCGGCGGAAGTAGAGGTGCGGCTCCTATTAACCGTGCCGTTATCGATATGCAGGAAGAGTTGAAAACGAGACCTTACCAAGTGCTTTATATTACCGGGGAAGTGCATTACGAGAAAGTAACGGCTGAGCTGAAAGGCGGAAAAGCCGCTGATAATATGGTGACAAAACCGTTTTTGCATCAAATGCCGGAGTACTTACAGTCAATTGATGTCATTGTGGCAAGAGCCGGAGCGACAACGATTGCGGAAATCACCGCACTCGGCATTCCGAGTGTGCTCATTCCGAGTCCGTATGTGACAGCCAATCACCAGGAAGTCAATGCACAGGCGCTCAGCCAGCATGACGCTGCGATCGTACTGAAGGAAACCGAGCTCAGCGGAGAAAAACTGATCGCTGCGCTGGACAAAATCGTAATGAATGACGAAACGTTAAAAGACATGAGTGAGCGGACAAAATCACTCGGTGTTCCGGATGCGGCAGCCAGACTGTACAGTATCATGGAAGACATTAAAAAATAGAGCAAATGGAATGCGGAGGTTTACGATGGAGAACGTAATTCAGGAATTAAGAGACCGCGAAGTCGGCAAAGTGCTGGAACAAGAACCGCTCGCGAATCATACAACGATGAAAATCGGCGGACCGGCGGATATTTTGATCATCCCAAACCGTGTGGAAGCGGTCAAAGATATTATGAATATTGTGAAAAAATATGATCTGCCATGGACGGTTATCGGCCGGGGTTCAAATCTGCTCGTCCTTGATGAAGGCATAAGAGGAGTTGTCATCAAGCTGGGAGCGGGTCTCGATCATTTGGAGATTGACGGCGATCAGGTGACGGTCGGAGGCGGTTATTCAGTCGTCCGCCTTGCGACTTCCATGAGTAAAAAAGGAATGTCCGGTCTCGAATTTGCAGCAGGCATTCCCGGGTCAATCGGCGGAGCCGTCTATATGAATGCCGGGGCGCACGGATCTGATATGAGTGAGATTCTTGTGAAAGCCCGTATCTTATTTGAAGACGGCACAATCGAATGGCTGACGAACGACGAGATGGATTTCAGCTACAGAACGTCTGTGCTGCAGAAAAAACGTCCCGGCGTGTGTCTCGAGGCAGTTCTTAAGCTTGAGCAAAAGGAACGGGAAGCCATCACGGCGCAGATGCAGCAAAACAAAGATTACAGAAAAAATACTCAGCCGTACTCCAGCCCTTGCGCAGGAAGCATATTCAGAAATCCGCTGCCGAATCATGCCGGCAATCTCGTTGAAAAAGCGGGATTAAAAGGACATCAGATCGGCGGAGCGAAAGTGTCCGAAATGCACGGGAATTTTATCGTCAATGCCGGAGGAGCGACTGCCAAGGACGTCCTCGATCTGATTGAATATGTGAAAAAGACAATCCGTGAGCAGTATGATGTCGAAATGCATACAGAAGTTGAAATCATCGGCGGGAATCGTTAAAAGGTTCTCTGATTTACATGAGCTCATGTGATATACTTTTAACAAATGTCAAACGGCATCACAGCATGCCGTTTGTTTTTCAATCAGACGAATGTCAAGCTGTTTCATTCTTAGTGAGGTGGACAGGCAGTGAACCCAAATCATGAAAGAGAAAAAATCGTAAATATTGAAGAACGGATTCCGAAAATCAAAGAGCAGCGGAAACAAAAAGCAAACCGCCGGCTGATTTCATTCATTGTGCTCTTTTTTATGATGGTGCTGATCATCGTGTACTTGCAGATGCCGATCAGCAAAGTCTCTTCTGTCACCGTTTCCGGAAACGAAAACGTATCTGAAAAAAAGATCACCGAGCTTTCTGATATACATAACGGACAAACCGAGTTCTGGAGTCTGAACAAGAAAAAAACAGAAGAAATGATTGAGCAGAACAAGCTGGTGAAAAAGGCGGACCTTTCAAAAGCATTTCCTAACAAAGTCAAAATTCACATTGAAGAATATAAGACCATCGCGTATCTGCAGCGAAACGATGTGTATTATGAAGTGCTGGAGAACGGGACCGTGCTGCCGAACGAAGTCACGCCGGATGACGCGGGCCCGATTTTAGTTGACTGGACAAACGCGAAAAAGCGGGTCAAAATGGCGGAACAGCTTGATAAGCTTTCCGGTTCGTTAAAACAGTCGATTTCTGAAATCTACTACACTCCGGTAAAAATGGATCAGGACCGGATCAAGCTGTATATGAACGACGGATATGTAGTTACAGCTTCCATTAAAACGTTTGCCAGCCGGATGAAGACCTATCCTTCTATCGTTTCTCAGCTGGACGGCGGGAAAAAGGGAATTATCCACTTAGAAGTCGCTACGTATTTTGAAGAATTTAACAAAGGTAAATCTGACAAGAAAAAAGAAACTGAATAGTTCTAAAGAACTATTTTCAAGGTGATTCAAAAGAATCTATTGCAATCAGCGGGGCAGCCGATATAACCGATAGCGGAATAATTATGACTATGTTTGTTTCTGCCGGGGATATGGCTGCCGAACAAGCGGAAAATTCTCAATGCAATGGGCGTGTTTTCTGCAGTGAGCATTGCATTTGGAATTTTCCTCCTGTTTCTTCTTTTTTCGGATGTTTCTGGCAATATCTATAGCTTTTCTGAAGATTCATCTTAGTGTAGACTAGTGGAAAGCGGGTATATTTGCATCTGAATTGCACAGTGTGATCCGTGACAAGAAATTTTACGGTAAGGTGGGCCGTCTCTAAAAAAAATAAAAAAAATGCGATATAAAAGAGGATATACATAGAATATAACGAATAGTTTCATTAAACATAAATTGTGAGAAATCAGATAAGAATTTGTTGATGCTGTTGTTTTTGTTACACACTTGTAAAGCCACATTCATTGTATTGTTGTTCCGCAAATAATAGAATAGAATTGATCGAAATGTGAGGAGGTGCCATAGAATGAACAACAATGAACTTTACGTCAGTCTTGACATCGGTACGTCCAATACAAAAGTGATCGTCGGAGAAATGACAGATGATTCCCTTAACATTATCGGAGTGGGAAATGTACCGTCTGAAGGGTTGAAAAAAGGCTCAATCGTTGATATAGATGAAACCGTTCATTCTATAAGAAAAGCGTTTGACCAAGCTGAAAGAATGGTAGGTTTTCCGCTGAAAAAAGCCATTGTCGGCGTTAATGGAAATTATATTCATATTCAAGATACGAACGGCGTTGTCGCTGTTTCCAGTGAAAACAAAGAAATTCACGTTGAAGACGTCCGCAGGGTGATGGAAGCGGCACAGGTCGTGTCAGTGCCGCATGAGCAGCTGATCGTTGACGTCATTCCTAAACAGTTTATCGTTGACGGAAGAGATGAAATTACCGATCCGAAAAAAATGCTCGGAGTGCGCCTGGAAGTAGAAGGCACGCTGATTACCGGCTCCAAAACGATCTTACATAATTTACTTCGCTGTGTGGAGAGAGCGGGCGTTGAAATTACTGATATCTGCCTGCAGCCGCTTGCGGCCGGTTCGGCGGCTTTGTCAAAAGACGAAAAAAACCTCGGAGTCGCCATGATTGATATCGGCGGCGGCTCGACGACGGTGGCGGTATTTGAACAGGGGCACCTGAAGGAGACAGCCGTCATTCCGCTCGGAGGCGAAAACATCACTAAAGATGTATCGATCGGATTGCGCACTTCCACCGAAGAGGCTGAAAGAGTAAAAAAACAATTCGGACATGCATTCTACGATGAGGCTTCAGAAGATGAAGTATTCGAAGTCACCGTCATAGGAACGAATCAAAAGCAATCTTTTACACAGCAGGAAATTGCGAATATTATTGAAGCAAGAGTGGAAGAGATTCTGGAGATTGCCGCAACCGAAATTGAGCATATGGGAATTACAGATCTGCCCGGCGGCTTTGTGCTGACCGGCGGACAGGCCGCAATGCCCGGAGTGCTTTCATTGGCACAGGAAGTGCTGAGGCACAATGTAAGGGTCGCAAGCCCGAATTATATCGGTGTAAGAGACCCTCAGTATATGACGGGTGTCGGCCTGATACAATTTGCCTGCCGAAATGCCAGAATTCAGGGGAGAAAAATAGGCTTTCATATGCCGGAAGAAGCCGTGCAGGAAATCGCGGTCTCTTACGAAGAAGAACATCATCAGCGGCCAGAGGCGCAGCAGCGTCCAAAAGCAAAACAAAAAACACAAGCCGAACACAACAAACCGAGCAAAATGAAAAAACTATTAAGCATGTTTTGGGAATAGATTGATAGTCATTCGGCAGATTAGGAGGATTTAGCATGTTGGATTTCGAAACAAACATAGACGGCTTAGCATCAATTAAAGTAATCGGAGTAGGAGGCGGCGGTAATAACGCGGTCAACCGAATGATTGAAAACGAAGTACAGGGTGTAGAGTATATCGCGGTAAATACCGATGCCCAAGCTCTTAACCTGTCAAAAGCGGAAGTGAAAATGCAGATCGGAGAAAAGCTGACCCGCGGTCTCGGAGCGGGAGCGAATCCGGAAGTCGGCAAAAAAGCCGCTGAAGAAAGTAAAGAACAAATCGAAGAAGCGTTAAAAGGCGCTGACATGGTGTTCGTTACAGCCGGAATGGGAGGCGGTACCGGAACGGGAGCCGCACCGGTTATTGCGCAAATCGCCAAGGACTTAGGAGCTTTGACTGTCGGAGTCGTAACAAGACCGTTTACATTTGAAGGGCGAAAACGCCAGCTGCAGGCTGCAGGCGGTATCACGGCAATGAAAGAAGCCGTTGACACGCTGATCGTTATCCCGAATGACCGCATTCTGGAAATTGTCGATAAAAACACACCGATGCTTGAAGCATTCCGTGAAGCTGATAATGTGCTTCGCCAAGGGGTGCAAGGTATCTCTGACCTTATCGCGACACCTGGTTTAATCAACCTGGATTTTGCCGATGTCAAAACCATCATGTCCAACAAAGGTTCAGCATTGATGGGGATCGGGATTGCTACAGGCGAAAGCCGTGCTGCGGAAGCTGCCAAAAAGGCAATCTCCAGCCCGTTACTGGAAGCGGCAATCGACGGCGCGCAAGGTGTTCTAATGAACATTACGGGAGGTACAAACCTAAGCCTCTACGAAGTGCAGGAAGCAGCCGATATCGTCGCTTCTGCGTCTGACCCTGATGTAAATATGATTTTCGGTTCAGTTATCAATGAAAATCTGAAAGATGAAATCGTCGTCACCGTCATCGCGACCGGTTTTATCGAACAGGAAAAAGATGACTCAAAACCGCAGCGTCCGACTTTGAACCAAGGATTGAAGTCTCAAAGTCAGCCTGCTGCGAAACGTGAGCCGAAACGAGAAGAAACACAGCATCAAAATACGGTGAACCGTCATACGTCACAGCCGGCTGATGATGCCCTCGATATTCCTACATTTTTAAGAAACCGCAACAAACGCGGATAATGCAAAAAGGACAAGACCACATGGTTTTGTCCTTTTTCTTTTTCACGACCAGTCTTCCTTCCTATCCCCAATGATTCATACAGCGGAAAAAGAAACTTTATTCCTACGACGATTTGATTGTTTTTTGATTTCGGGTGACCATCTGACAGAATGTGACAATATCTGAATAGAAGATTGTCTACATTTAACGTACAACATCGAAATTACAAACGATTCCAATTATGAGGGGGGATACCAATTTAATATTGCGTTTCCAGATAAGGGGGGATACGATTGAAGAAAAAAACGAGAAAAAGATGGACAGGCTCCGTTTTAAGCGCGATTGTCGTCAGTTCACTGCTGTTTCCGGGTACGGCCGGAGCGAACAGCACACCGGGAGCGGTTTCTTTCACCAAAGATCTTTCTGCCTCTAAGAGCATTCAGCATAAGATTTCCGATTCAGTCAAAAAGCGTTTTGAAAAAAGTGATAAAGTCACGTTTCTCATCAAATTTAAAGAGAAAGCCAATACGAAAAAAGCAGTTAAAGAAGCAGAAAAAAACGCCAAGTCTCAATCGCTTTCCGTGGCAAAAACCGAATATCAAAAGCGGTCAGCCGTCATCTCTTCTTTAAAAGTGGCGGCTCATGATGCGCAGCAAAATATGAAAACATATTTGGAAAAACAAAAAAAGAAAGGCAAGGCGGATCATATCCATTCCTATTATATTGTCAACGGAATGGCAGTCACTGCTTCGAAAGAGGTAATGGAAAAAGCCGCCTCATTTCCTGAAGTAGAAAAAGTTCTTCCGAATGAAAAGCGTCAGCTTACTCAATCAAAAGCTCCTTTTCAAATGAAGAAAAAACAAAAAGAGATCAAAGCAAAGGGAGGCATTGAATGGAACATCAGTCAAATTGACGCGCCGAAGGCATGGGCCTCAGGGTACGACGGCACCGGTACGGTTGTCGCCTCCATTGATACAGGGGTTCAGTGGGATCATCCGGCGCTTAAGGAAAAATACCGGGGGTACGATCCTAAAAACCCCGCAGTGCCGAACCATGAAATGAACTGGTATGATGCCGTGGCTAAAAAAGACGCGCCCTACGATGACCTTGAACATGGCACTCATGTAACAGGCACCATGACGGGTTCAGAACCTGACGGCTCAAATCAAATCGGTGTGGCCCCTGGCGCGAAATGGATCGCAGTAAAAGCATTTTCGGATGATGGAGGAACCGATGCCGACATTTTGGATGCCGGTGAATGGGTGCTTGCGCCAAAAGATAAAAACGGTACTCCTCATCCCGAGATGGCGCCGGATGTTGTCAATAATTCCTGGGCAGGCGGCTCAGGAATCGATGAGTGGTACCGCGATATGGTGAATGCATGGAGAGCAGCAGGGATTTTTCCGGAATTCTCTGCGGGAAATGTAGACTTGTTTACACCGGGGGGGCCCGGTTCAATCGCAAATCCGGCCAATTATCCGGAAGCATTTGCGACAGGTGCGACCGACAGCCAAAAGAAACTCGCTGATTTCTCACTTCAAGGCCCCTCACCGTATCATGAAACAAAACCGGATATTTCGGCACCGGGAGTGAATATCCGTTCCTCTATTCCTGGGGGAACATATGAAGGCGGCTGGAACGGAACTTCAATGGCCGGACCGCATGTGGCAGCGACGGCGGCTTTGCTACGGCAGGCGAACGCTTCTATTACGGTCGATGAAATGGAAGACGTTTTGACGCGCACCGCCGAAAAGCTGACAGACTCCGATTTTCCGGAATCACCGAATAACGGTTACGGCCACGGCTTAGTCAATGCTTTTGACGCTGTTTCTGCTGTAACAGATGGAATAGGAAGCATAGAAGGCAAGGTATCCTCTGCGGGTGAAGATCACAATCCGCCCAGCTGGCATCATGAACCCGTCTCAGAAGCTTACAAAGGTGCAAACCTCCCGTTAACGGTTACGGCGGAAGATGATGTAAGTGTGACGGAGGTGTTACTTTCCTATCAGTTTGATAAAGGAGAGTGGAAAACGATCGCCGCCGTTCGAAAAAGCGGTGATGAAAAAAAGGGAACATACCAGGCGGACATTCCGCACGTAACGGGCAGCACGGTAAGTTATAAATGGACAATAAAAGATTTCGGAGGTCATTCCGCAGAATCTGATACGTACCGGGCTGACGTAAAACCAAGCATTACGGCGGGGTACAAAGAGGATTTTGAATCACAGCCGGCCGGCTGGTTCAGTTACGGGACACATGACCAATGGGAATGGGGAATCCCGAGTTCAGGGCCAGGCGCTGCATTTTCCGGAGATAAAGTATATGCGACGAACCTGTCCGGACCTTATGCCGATTCAGCCAATATGAATTTGGTGATGCCTCCGATCCAGGTTCCGGATTCAGGAAGGTTGTTTTTGCAATTTAAAAGCTGGCACAAGCTCGAAGAATTCTTTGATTACGGGTATGTGTTCGTTCTTCCGGAAGGAAAATCAAATTGGGAGCAGGCGGCTGTTTACAATGGTGACTCCGCCGGATGGAACGATGAAGAAGCAGATTTATCTGCGTATAAAGGCCAAAACATAAAGCTTATGTTTAATATGCAGTCAGACGAAGTACTCAATGAAGACGGATGGTATATCGATGATGTCCGGCTTTCAAGCAGCTCTCTCGGCAAAGCAGCCGAAAAAAGGAAATCCAATAGACAAACAACGCCCGGTCATCTGAAGAAAAAAGCTGTCAGTCCGAAAGAGGCTAAACCGGCGGTGAAATCACCCGAGAAAACGGTGAAACGTGAAACCAATCTCCTGCCGCTCAGAGCGCAAATCAGTGTCGCCGAGACGGGGAAATCCGTGTATTCCGACCCTGCAACCGGAAGCTACAGCCTGTCTCATAAAGCGGGAAACTACACGCTGAAAGCTGAGGCTTACGGATTTAAGCCAGCTGTGAAACAAGTTTCCATTCAATCAGACAAAACCGCACAGGCAGACTTTACCTTGGAGCAAATGCCGTCCGGTACGTTAAAAGGAACCATCACCAATCAGTCAACAGGCGAACCGGTGGAAGGGGCTGTGCTTTATGTTGTAGAGGATGCCGCAATTGAGCCGGCGGTGACAAATGATAAAGGGGAATATTCGCTTCAGGCGTACGAGGGCTCCTATACAATCAAAGCAGCCGCAAAAGGCTTTTACAACAGTGAATTTTCTGTTGATATCAAAGGAGATGCTGAAAAAAACGCCAAGCTTAAGCCGTATATCGGCTATGAAGGGGAAATTGCCTATGATAACGGGACCGAAGAAGCCGCGCTGTCATATTTTAAGGCAGGCAGCAAATCCGCGGTCAAGATGACGCTTAAAGACGGAAAAGAACACGGTATGCTGACAGGAGGCCTCTTTAAATTTTGGGGCGCGGACTGGCCTGATCCGGGCGGCACCGAATTTCAAGCGGAAGTTTACGATGCATCCGGACCTGACGGGGCCCCGGGCAGCAAAATTGCCGGCCCGTTCCAAGCTGAAGCGCTTCGAAACGGAGAATGGACGAAAGTGGATCTCAGCTCAAAAGGAATCGCAGTCGGAAAGGATTTTTATCTAGTGTTCCGCCAGACGAAACCCAATCCTTATTCACCGGCCCTGTCATCTGATGACGGCAGTCCGTATTCGAACAGAAATTGGGAATATCTCGACGGCAGCTGGTCAAAAGCCGATAAATCAGACGGAAACTTTATGATCCGGGCTCTGGTCAACTACGAAGCTATTGTGCCTGACATTACGTCACCTGATGACCGGTCGTTTACAAACAAGAAGACAATCACGGTAAAAGGAACGGCCTCTCCGGGAACCGCTGTCCGCCTTACCAATAACGGTAAAACCGCCGCTGAAACGAAAGCCGGTGCAGACGGCAATTTCCAGGCGGATGTCACACTCCGTAAAGATGCCAATCGGCTGACGGCGGCATCTGTGACAGACAGGGGATCAACAGATGAGTCACGCCCTGTCACGGTCATATTGGACCAGGATAAGCCGGATGTGACGATTGACAGTCCGGCAAACGGAGATAAAACAAATAAAGAAGCAGTGACCGTAAAAGGAAAAGCTTATGACGCCCATTTAAAAGAGGTAAAGGTGAACGGCAAAAAAGCAGAAGTGAATAACGGCTCTTATCAAGCAAGAATCCTTCTGGAAAACGGCAGCAATGAGATCAAGGTTACGGCCTCAGACGAAGCGGGTAACAAAACAACGAAAAAGACGGTAATCGATGTCAATTACAACGCTCCCGTCATTTCGGGGCTGGTTCCCGGAGCGGATAAAGAATTAAAAGCCGGAGAATCAGTGAAAATCGCCTTTTCAAGCGGGAAGAAATTAGACGCAACCTTCGTTATCCGTCTGCCTCTGACAAACGCGCGGGCGGGGAGCCAAAACGCAACGGAGCTTCCGCTGAGAGAAATTTCTCCGGGAAGATATGAGAGTTACTGGACGGCGACCTCTTCTATCAAAGCAAGCGGAGCAAAAATTGACGTTATCGTAAGAGATGACTACGGAAATGAAACGAGACAGACGGCAAAAGGAAAACTTTATATTAACGATTAAAACAGAGCGCTGCCAAGACACGGCAGCGCTTTTTTTGTTGCGGCGGTCAATAGGAATCAATCCTCCCGGCCCTCGACAAATAAAACGATTATCCCTTAAAAATTGTACTTTCCCCTCAACATTAATTGACAGACTTTCCCACAGAGCTTGCTTTATACTTATGAAACAAGAGAGAGAAACAGATATGTAAGACAAAAGAGGAAAGGGGTCAGATGTGAAAATCTATCTGGATGTCATTTGGCTGTTGAACTTTTGTTTTGATTCTCTTTTGCTTTTATTAACCGCCTTTATTTTAAAACGCCAGGTAAAAAAAAGAAGAGTGGCCGCCGGCGGTTTCATCGGGTCAACCATTGTACTTCTGATGTTTACGCCTGTTTCTCCCTTTGTGGAGCATCCGGCGGGAAAAATGGCATTTTCAGTTGTGATCGTGCTTACGGCTTTTGGCTTTAAACGGTTTCGGTACTTTTTTCAAAATTTGTTCGCCTTTTATTTCGCGACCTTTCTCGTCGGCGGGGGAATGATCGGCGTACATTCCCTGCTGCAGACAGAATCAATTGTGCAAAACGGCGTTATGGTCACGAGCCAGACCGGCTTCGGCGACCCGATCAGCTGGATGTTTGTTGTCATCGGATTTCCGGCTGTATGGTTTTTTTCAAAAAAGAGAATCGAAGACATCGAGACGAAGTCCATTCAGTACGATGAACTTGTCATGGTTCAGGCAGAATTCAGCGGACAGACAATCCGCGCGAAAGGTTTGGTGGATTCCGGAAATCAGCTGTATGATCCGCTGACGAAAACGCCGGTCATGATTCTCCACATTGACAAATTCGCTCCGATTCTCAGCGAAAAGGAAACGGACATCATCAATTCCGCCGGTCCGCTTGAAGTGATAGAGCAGCTTGATGAATCGTTCCGGCATGCGGATAAGCTGAGGCTGATTCCATACAGGGGCGTCGGCCAGGATAATCAATTTTTACTCTGTTTAAAGCCGGATTACGTCACGATTTTAACAAAAGACGAGATGATCGCATGTGAAAAATGCCTGATCGGCATCAGCACGAAACCACTATCAGCGGACGGTGAATTTGACGGAATCGTTCATCCGAAGATGCTGACCGGAAAGGCTGTGAAACATGTATCCTGACGAAAAGTCTGTTATTCATCATACTCAAAACGCGTTGTATTTAGAAGGGGGAGGAAGATGAAAAAACTTAAGCTGCGTCTGACATATTTGTGGTATAAATGGCTGATGAAACTCGGACTGAAAAGTGATGAAGTGTATTACATAGGAGGAAGTGAGGCGCTGCCGCCGCCTTTGTCTAAAGAAGAGGAGCAGGTGCTCTTATTAAAGCTGCCGAGCGGGGATCAGGCGGCGCGGGCCATCCTGATTGAAAGAAACTTACGCCTTGTCGTTTACATTGCCCGCAAATTCGAAAACACGGGCATCAATATCGAGGACTTAATCAGCATCGGCACCATCGGTTTGATCAAAGCGGTAAACACTTTTAATCCTGAGAAGAAAATAAAACTTGCGACGTATGCGTCACGATGTATTGAAAACGAAATTTTAATGTACTTGCGCCGAAATAATAAAATCCGTTCAGAGGTGTCTTTTGATGAACCGCTGAACATTGATTGGGACGGAAACGAACTGCTCCTTTCGGATGTGCTCGGTACAGATGATGATATTATTACAAAAGACATTGAAGCCAATGTGGATAAAAAACTTCTGAAAAAAGCGCTTGAGCAATTAAACGATAGAGAAAAGCAGATCATGGAACTGCGTTTCGGACTTATCGGAGAAGAAGAAAAAACCCAAAAAGATGTAGCCGACATGATGGGCATTTCACAATCTTATATCTCACGGCTCGAAAAGCGGATTATCAAAAGACTGCGAAAAGAGTTTAACAAAATGGTGTAAAATTTTTTCCATCTGACGGCCCTTACTGCTGCAAGGATTGTCGGAGGCGGATGTTTATTTCTGTAAAAAGCCGGTGCATATTTTTCCCACCCGAGGAGATACTTAACGTTGTACAGCAGCTCCTAGTGGGAGGGAAAAACGTGTCAAGAAATAAAGTCGAAATTTGCGGGGTTGATACCTCCAAATTACCGGTGCTCAAGAATGAAGAGATGAGAAAGCTGTTTAAGCAATTGCAGGATGAGGGCGATGATTCAGCGAGGGAAAAGCTTGTAAACGGCAATCTGCGCCTTGTCTTAAGCGTCATTCAGAGGTTTAACAACAGAGGAGAGTATGTTGATGACTTATTTCAGGTCGGCTGCATCGGACTAATGAAATCCATTGATAATTTTGACCTCAGCCATAATGTTAAGTTTTCAACATACGCTGTACCGATGATCATCGGAGAAATCCGCAGATATTTGCGGGATAACAATCCGATCCGCGTCTCGAGGTCGCTTCGCGATATCGCATATAAAGCGCTTCAAGTAAGAGAGCGGTTAATCAGTGAGACAAGCAGGGAGCCGACAGCAGAGGAAATCGCCAAAGTTCTTGAAGTGCCCCATGAAGAAATTGTGTTTGCCCTTGACGCCATCCAAGATCCGGTATCACTGTTTGAGCCGATTTATAATGACGGCGGCGATCCGATCTACGTGATGGACCAGATCAGTGATGAGCGCAATAAGGATACACAATGGATTGAGGAGCTGGCTCTGAAAGAAGGCATGAGACGACTGAACGAACGGGAAAAAATGATTTTGCGAAAACGCTTTTTCCAGGGGAAAACCCAAATGGAAGTCGCAGAAGAAATCGGCATATCCCAAGCTCAGGTCTCAAGGCTTGAAAAGGCAGCCATTAAACAAATGAATAAGAATATCCATCAATAACGGAAAAAGCCTTTAAACATTGTGTTAAAGGCTTTTTTCATGCGCCGGTTTACGTCTGCAAAAAAGTAATGTATTCTAATATGAAAAGTTTTAAGAAAATTTGAATAAATAAACGGGGGAAAGCGCAATGATTTTACATCTGGACAATGTATCATTAAAAAGAAACGGCAAATGGATCTTGAAAGATATCAACTGGCGCGTTGAGAAAAACGAAAATTGGGTGCTGTACGGATTAAACGGAGCCGGAAAAACCGCTTTGCTGAATATGTTATGCTCATATTACTTCCCCACTTCAGGAGAGATGCAGGTGCTCGGCCACCATTTCGGCAAAACAGAGCTCGGTGACAGACTCAGAAGGAAAATCGGCCTTGTTTCAGCAGGACTTCAGCACAAATTATATGCCGCGGATTCCGCTTTTGAAATCGCCCTGAGCGGCGCGTACGCCTCAATCGGGCTGTACGAAACCCCGAGTGAACAGGTGAGGGAAAAAGCGATCGGTCTTCTGAAGGATTTAGGCGCCATCAGTTACGCCGACAGAAGGTATGAGACGTTATCACAGGGGGAAAGGCAAAGAGCGCTGATTGCGCGGGCGCTTATGGCTGATCCGGAACTGCTGATTTTGGACGAGCCCGTGACGGGTCTGGATTTTATGGCAAGAGAGCAGCTGCTGGACACGATTACGTCTATCGCTGAAAAAGAAAATGCGCCGTCCATCCTTTATGTCACCCATCATGCTGAAGAAATTCTGCCGGTATTTGATCAGGCGCTGCTTTTAAAACAAGGCGAGGTGTTCGCATCAGGGAAAATCAGAGACATGCTTTCTGATGAGCGGCTTACAGCGTTTTTCGATATGCCTGTCAATGTCATATGGAACAACGGCCGCCCGTTTTTAACACGTGCAAAAGCGGCATCATCCGTAAAATAACATAACGTTCACCCTGGGGGTGCTGCCATGCAGCTGAGAGAGACGTTTGTCTCAACCCTTAACGGACCTGATCCGGATCATGCCGGCGGAGGGAAGCGGTGAAAAAAGCGGAGGAAGATCCGTTTTTTACCCGTTTCATTTGATGAAACGGTTTTTTTGATACAGCCAAAGGAGAGATTTTCAATGAATCAGCTTGACATGCTGCTGCACCAGGCGGAAAAACGGCGGGACGACTTAATACATATTGCTGAAAGGTTGATAGCCTTTCCGACTCCGGCCCCGCCGGCAAGAAATACGGCAGAAGCTCAGAAGTGGGTCGCCGGATTTTTAAAAGAAACCGGCTGCTCGGTCGATATGTGGGATGTGTATCCGGAAGATCCGAACGTAGTCGGCGTTTTAAAAGGGACGGATTCATACCGGCATCAAAGCCTGATTTTAAACGGACACATTGACGTGGCCGAGGTTCAGGGTGAAGACTGGGATACTGACCCGTTTCAGCCGCTCGTAAAAGACGGCATGCTGATCGGAAGGGGCGCTGCTGATATGAAAGGGGGATTGGCGTGTGTTCTTTTTGCTCTGCAGCTGATACATGATGCGGGCATTAAGCTTGCGGGCGACCTTATTGTACAGTCTGTGATCGGAGAAGAAGTCGGTGAGGCGGGGACGCTGGAATGCTGCAAACGCGGCTATTACGCGGATTTTGCGGTTGTCGCCGATACGAGCAGCCTGCATATTCAAGGGCAGGGCGGTGTAATCACCGGCTGGATAGAATTGAAAAGCAAAAAAACATTTCATGACGGCATGAGGCGCAATCTGATTCATGCGGGCGGTGGCGCATTCGGAGCGAGCGCAATCGAAAAAATGGCGAAAATCATCACTGCCTTGGGTGAGCTGGAGCGCCACTGGGCGGTAACGAAAAGCTATCCCGGCTTTGCGCCCGGCACCAATACAATCAACCCCGCCGTCATTGAAGGGGGAAGGCACGCAGCGTTTGTCGCCGATGAATGCAGATTATGGATTACCGTCCACTTTTATCCGAACGAAACACACGAACAAGCAGCCGCTGAAATCGAAGACTATATAAATCGTGTCTCTGACAGCGATCTGTGGCTCAGGGAGAACAGGCCGGTGTTCAAATGGGGCGGCTCTTCCATGATTGAAGACAGAGGCGAGGTGTTCCCGGCGCTTGAAATCGACCCGGAGCATCCGGCAGTTTCTGTCCTGGCGGCCTCACACTCAGCCGTCAAAAAACAGGAGCCGGTCATTGATGTTTCCCAAACCGTAACTGACGGAGGGTGGCTTTATAATGCCGGGATTCCGAGTGTAATATACGGGCCCGGTGATTTAAAAAACGCCCACTCCGTAAACGAGGAAGTGTCCGTTGATGAGCTTATAGACTATACGAAAGTCATGCTGAGCTTTATCCTCACCTGGTGCAGCCGCAAAAAAGATTGCCCGATGTGACAAGGTTCAGCCCGGCCGTTCATATAATAGGAAAAAGAATGGGCGAAGGGCGTGATACGAATGATCAGCATATCTGAATTTCAAATAAAAGATGTGGTAAACGTGTCGAACGGAAAAAAACTCGGCAGCATCGGTGATATTGATATTAACGTGACAACGGGGAAAATTCAGGCGATTATTTTAGGCGGGAGCGGAAAAGTTCTCGGTTTTTTCGGAAAAGAAGAGGAAATGATCATTCCTTGGCGAAATATAGTTAAAATTGGGGAAGATGTCATCTTAGTGCGTGTAAACGAACCAAAGGGGGGAGCGTAATCCTCCCTTTACTTGTAAAATTCCGGAAATCTCAATGTTTCCGGCACATTTATTTATCCGATTTTTCAATCAGCCGCTAAACGTATGCTTGAAATTGTGTTAAAATGAGTGGGAAATTACGCTTTTTTAATGTTTGTCGAAAGGTTGGATCCTCATGAATACATATCACCCGTTTAGTTTTACCACCCCCTCGGCACTCATGATAGAAGACTGGAATCATGTGAATCAGCATAACACAAAGGTCATCGCCGGATTCACAACCAAAAACGGAGGTGTCAGCAATCCTCCGTATGAGTCATTAAATACCGGATTGCACGTCCGGGACGAAGCTCATGATGTTGTGAAAAACCGTGAAGTCATAGCGTCCTTATGCGGTACTGATCTGGATTCCTGGGTATTCGCAGATCAGACACATGAAAACCGCGTCCGACACGTGACGGCCGGGGATAAAGGAAAAGGGGCGAGAGACTATTCCTCCGCATTCCGCGGGACGGACGGGCTCTATACGAAAGATACGAATCTTTTTTTGGCCCTGTGTTTTGCAGACTGTGTGCCCTTGTATTTTTATGACCCGGTAAATTCCATTATCGGCGCTGCCCATGCCGGATGGAAGGGGACGGTCAGACAAATCGGGCGCATCATGACGGAACGCTGGGTAAACGAAGAAGGCTCACGCTTAACAGATATTCAGGCTGTCATCGGTCCGTCTATCAGTGCAGTAAGCTATACCGTCGACGACCGCGTCATTAATGAAGTCCGGGCGCTGCCTTTTTCGGCTGAATCCGCCATATGTGAAACGGAAAAAGGCCAGTATCAGCTTGATTTAAAAGAGGTAAACCGCCTTCTTCTGATACATTGCGGCATTCCGGAAGAAAACATTTCAGTCAGCGGTTTATGCACTGAACGAGAGCATGAATTATTCTTTTCACACCGCCGCGACAAAGGGAAAACGGGACGCATGATGTCCTTTATCGGAATGAAGGAGGCATAAGTTATCTTGCGTGTTGCTGATCAATTACGACATATAAACGAAAGAATAAACGAAGCATGTAACAGATCGGGCCGAAGCCCCGAAGATGTAACCGTCATCGCGGTTACAAAATACGTATCAGCCGAAAGGGCTCAAGAGGCCGTCGATGCTGGTATTACAAGTCTGGGAGAAAACCGGGATACGGAGCTTATCCGCAAGCAGGATGTCATCAAAGGCAGCCCGGAGTGGCACTTTATCGGCAGTCTTCAGACCAGAAAGGTGAAGGCGGTCGTTGACCGTGTATCTTATATTCATTCCTTAGACAGACTGTCATTGGCAAAAGAGATTGAAAAACGGGCGCCGCATGCGGTTCGCTGTTTTGTGCAGGTGAATACTTCGCGTGAGCCGTCTAAGCACGGTTTGAAAACAGAGGAGGTCATCCCCTTTATCAGAGAGCTTTCTGACTTTAGAAACATTTCTGTAGAGGGCCTGATGACGATGGCTCCCCTGACAGACGATACAGAAACGATCAGAGCCTGCTTCCGGCAATTGCGTGATCTGAGGGATCAGGTGCAGCAGCTGAATCAGACAAACGCACCGTGCCGGGAACTTTCAATGGGCATGTCAAATGATTATGAAATCGCTGTTGAAGAGGGCGCTACTTTTATCCGAATCGGCTCTTCATTAGTCGGAAATGAAACGGGGGGTGTAAACAAATGAGCATGAAAAATAAATTGAAAAACTTTTTCTCAATGGATGAGGAGGAGTACGAGTACGAATACATTGAAACAGAGAAGGATCATCCGGAAGAACACGAACAGCAGAAAGATAAACAGCCTGCCTACGCCCAGAAGCCGGCGGGGAAGCAGAACGTAGTAAGCTTGCAAAGTGTTCAGAAATCCTCTAAAGTGGTGTTGAGTGAACCTCGTGTATATGCGGAAGCGCAGGAAATCGCCGATCATTTAAAGAACAGGCGGGCGGTTGTCGTCAATCTTCAGCGCATCCAGCATGATCAGGCGAAAAGAATCGTCGACTTTTTAAGCGGAACCGTCTATGCTATCGGCGGCGACATTCAAAGAATCGGTTCGGATATTTTTCTGTGCACGCCTGATAATGTCGATGTTTCCGGCACGATTTCGGAGCTCATAAATGAAGACGAACATCAGAGGTGGTAAAGCAGGATGATTCTTTATCAAATTTTTTCCGTTCTGAGTTATTTAATTTACATCTACTCGTTTGCCCTGATTATCTATATCTTTATGTCATGGGTGCCGAGTACGAGAGAAACGGCGGTCGGACGGTTTCTCGCAGCGATTTGCGAACCGTACCTAGAACCGTTCAGAAGGATCATTCCGCCCATTGCCATGCTGGATATATCCCCGATTGTAGCGATTATCGTGCTTCGATTTGCCACGACGGGACTTTGGGGCCTGTACCGCATGATCGCAATGTATACTTGAATGTGACAGTTTGATACGGGCTTGGCACCAGCCAAGCCTCTTTACATAGAAAGGAAAGAACATGAGCGATATTTACCAGCACTTCAGACAAGACGAGCGGCCTTTTATTGATCAGGTGCTTGAATGGAAACAGATTGTCCAGGACCAGTACCGGATGAAGCTGACTGATTTCTTAGATCCCCGGGAACAGGTGATTGTAAAAGCCGTTATCGGTGATGCCTGCGGCCTTGCGTTTTTCGGAGGCTATGACAGGGCTGAACGCAAACGCGCGATTTTATACCCCGAATATATGGAACCTGAACAGGATGATTTTGAGCTCCGGGCTTTTGAAGTTCAATACGCTGAAAAATTCGTCAGCATCGACCACCGCTCTCTTCTCGGGTCATTAATGGGAATCGGCTTAAAGCGGCAGAAATACGGTGATCTGATTTTCTCAGAGGAAGCCGTGCAGCTTATCGTCTCAGGTGAAATCGCCGATTTTGTCGGCACCCAGCTGACCAAAGCGGGCAAAGCGCCGGTAAAGCTTGAGAAAATCGAGCTTTCCGCACTTCACATTCCCGCTTCAGATGTCGAAATAAGGGAAGACACGGTTTCTTCATTACGCCTTGACGCCGTCTGCGCTTTAATGAGCAGGCAATCCCGGCAGAAAGCGCAGGCGCTTGTGAAAAACGGGCTCGTTAAGGTGAATTGGAAAGCCGTTGAGGATCCTTCCTATCAGGTTGCTGAAGGGGACATGCTTTCGATTCGGGGCTTCGGACGATGCAGTTTGACAAAAGTTGACGGAAAAACGAAAAAAGACAAATGGAAAGTTACGTTTGAACGGCAAAAATAAGTCGTTTTTTCAGTTTTTTTCTCCATCTGTGCCGTATTTGTTTTATAATGTGAACTAGATAACCGTACTGAAATGTAAAAATGGAGGTGGCAATATGCCATTAACGCCGAATGATATCCATAACAAAACGTTTACAAAAGGTTTTCGCGGATATGATGAAGATGAAGTAAATGAATTTTTAATGCAGGTCAGAAAAGATTACGAAATTGCACTCCGTAAAAAAACGGAGCTTGAGGCGAAAGTGAACGAGCTGGACGAAAAAATCGGCCACTTTGCCAATATTGAAGAAACGCTGAATAAATCAATTCTCGTAGCCCAGGAAGCGGCAGAAGACGTAAAGCGCAACTCGCAGAAAGAAGCGAAGCTGATCGTCCGTGAAGCTGAAAAAAATGCCGACCGCATTATCAATGAGTCGCTTTCCAAATCAAGAAAAATCGCAATGGAAATTGAAGAGCTGAAGAAACAGTCTAAAGTGTTCAGAACGCGTTTCCAAATGCTGATTGAAGCGCAGCTCGACCTGCTGAAAAACGATGATTGGGATCATCTGTTAGAATACGAAGTCGACGCGGTATTTGAGGAAAAAGAATAATTTTCTGATTTTCTTGACATTCTCCGGCCCGTTCGAATATAATACGTTCATAAATTCAGATGAAAAGACGATTGAAAGGGACCGGCATGACTCAAAACAGGCTATAAAGCGAACCGGGGAAGGTGAAAGCCCGGGATGGCCGGAAGCATGCAGATCAGCCCTTTAGTTTCCTTTCTGAACCGCCAGTAGGAAAGGACGTTCCATCACGTTACGATGTTCGAGAGGAAAGGACGGCTGACCGTTTTTTCTAAAAGGGTGGTACCGCGAGATAAGCTTTCTCGTCCCTTATGGGATGAGAGGGCTTTTTTTATTTTCTGAAAAATGTTGTGGAGGAATGAAAATGGATTACAAAGATACGCTGTTAATGCCGAAAACAGATTTTCCGATGCGCGGAAATCTTCCGAACCGTGAGCCGGACATGCAAAAAGATTGGGAGGAGCAGGACATTTACCGTCTTGTTCAAGAACGGACGAAAGACCGCCCGAAATTCGTACTGCATGACGGACCTCCTTATGCAAACGGAGACATCCACATGGGCCATGCCCTGAACAAAATCCTGAAAGATTTTATCGTCCGCTATAAATCAATGAGCGGCTATAACGCACCGTATGTGCCTGGCTGGGATACACACGGCCTGCCGATTGAAACGGCGCTGACGAAAAACAAAAAAGTAAACCGGAAAGAAATGTCCGTAGCCGATTTCCGCAAGCTTTGCGAAGAATATGCATGGCAGCAGATCGAAAGACAGCGCGAACAATTTAAGCGTCTCGGCGTCAGAGGCGATTGGGAAAACCCATATGTGACCCTTCAGCCTGAATTTGAAGCGCAGCAGATCCGCGTTTTCGGCGAAATGGCGAAAAGAGGCTATATTTATAAAGGCCTGAAGCCTGTCAACTGGTCGCCTTCCAGTGAATCTGCCTTAGCAGAAGCGGAAATTGAATATCAGGACAAACGTTCCGCGTCTATTTATGTTGCATTTAAGGTGAAAGACGGCAAAGGTGTTCTGGAAAACGGTGAAAGCTTTATTATCTGGACGACGACGCCGTGGACGATCCCTGCCAACCTCGGAATTTCCGTTCATCCTGACCTTGAATACAATGTCATCAAGGTTGGAGACAAGCGTTACGTAGTGGCGGCTGAATTAATCGAAAGCGTCGCGCAGGCATGCGGATTTGAAAATCCGGAAGTTGTCGCATCATATAAAGGCAGAGAATTAGAATACATCACTGCAGAACATCCACTGTACGGCAGAGATTCACTCGTCATGCTTGGTGACCACGTCACAACCGATGCCGGAACAGGCTGTGTTCATACTGCTCCGGGCCACGGGGAAGATGACTTTATCGTCGGCCAAAAGTACGGCTTAGAAGTACTGTGCCCTGTTGATGAAAAAGGTAACATGACTGACGAAGCGCCGGGCTTTGAAGGAATGTTTTACGATAAAGCCAATAAACCGATCACGGAGAAGCTTGAAGAAAACGGCGCGCTCTTGAAGCTCGAGTTTATTACACACTCCTATCCGCATGACTGGAGAACAAAAAAACCGACCATCTTCAGAGCGACAGCGCAATGGTTTGCATCAATTAAAGATTTCAGATCCGATCTGCTTGATGCCATCCAACAAACGAAGTGGGTGCCGGAGTGGGGCGAACAGCGCCTTTACAACATGGTGCGCGACCGCGGTGACTGGTGTATTTCAAGACAGCGCGTCTGGGGCGTTCCGATCCCGGTATTTTATGCTGAAAACGGTGAGCCGGTCATCACTGACGAAACGATTGAACACGTTTCTGAGCTGTTCAAAAAACACGGCTCAAACGTCTGGTTTGAAAGAGAGGCAAAAGACCTCCTGCCGGAAGGGTTTACACATCCGGGAAGCCCGAACGGTATTTTCACGAAAGAACAAGACATTATGGATGTATGGTTTGATTCAGGATCTTCTCATCAGGCCGTTCTTGAAGAACGTGATGATCTCGTCCGCCCGGCTGATTTATACCTTGAAGGCTCTGACCAATACCGCGGCTGGTTTAACTCATCTCTTTCAACCGCTGTTGCAGTCACTGGCCAAGCACCGTATAAAGGCGTATTAAGCCACGGATTTACACTTGATGCAAACGGCCGTAAAATGAGTAAATCACTCGGCAATACGATTGACCCGACAAAAATCGCAAAACAGCTTGGAGCAGAAATTCTGCGTTTATGGGTATCTTCCGTAAACTATCAGGCCGACCACCCGGTTTCTGAAGACATTCTGAAGCAGGTCGCTGAAGTATACCGGAAAGTCCGCAACACGTTCCGCTTCCTTCACGGCAACCTGTTTGACTTCGATCCAAGTGTCAATGCCGTTGCTGTTAAAGATCTTCGCGAAGTGGATCAATATATGCTGATCAAGCTCAATAAGCTGATCGATAAGGTGAAAAAAGCGTACGATGAATACGAATTTGCGGTTGTTTATCACAGCATTCACAATTTCTGCACGATCGAGCTCAGCTCTTTCTATCTTGATTTCGCAAAAGATGTTGTGTACATCGAGCATGCGGATCATCCGGACCGCCGCAGCATGCAGACCGTCTTTTATGAAACGCTGCTGGCGTTAGTGAAGCTGACGGCGCCGATTCTCCCGCATACAGCGGATGAAATGTGGTCTCACTTATCATTTGTTGAAGAAGCGAGCGTACAGCTGACAGATATGCCGGAAACCATCTCTGTTCCGGACAGTCAAGCGACAGAAGAAAAATTCGACCGCTTCATGGAGCTTCGCAACGACGTGCTGAAGGCTTTGGAAACAGCCCGTAACGAGAAAATTATCGGAAGATCATTGGAAGCGAGCCTGACTTTGTATCCGAACAAAGAAAACCGCGACCTTTTGTCATCCATTAAAGAAAATATCGCGCAGCTGTTTATCGTCTCAGAACTGACAGTAAAAGACGAAAGTGAAGCGCCGGAAACAGCGCAAAGCTTCACGACAGGAAAAATGACCGTAGAAAAAGCGGAAGGCCAGATGTGTGAGCGGTCCCGCGTGATTTCTAAAGATGTCGGAGCCAATCCGAAGTATCCGACATTATCACTGCGAAATGCGGAAATCGTTGAAAAATATTATCAAAAATAATGAATGAGAAAGCGCCCGGTCAGCCGGGCGCTTTTTTACATGCCAGCAATGTCATCGATTAGAACGATAGGAAAAATCTTATGGGCTTCAAATGACGCAGCCGGGGCAACAATAAAGCTATAACATCAAGAGCAGGAGTTGTGATGAATGAATGAATGATCAACTGACCGCAATCCACACGGAGCTTCTCATGATGAAAGAAGAACTTCAATCAAGATTATTCGAATATTCTTGCTTTCACATGTCAGCATCTGTTGAACCTTCAATGAACGACCAAGAAGCAACTCTGATCTATCATATAAAAGAAGAACTTCAGGACGTTCTTCTTGCCCTGTCTAAGTTTGAAAACAATACGTACGGTTATTGTGAAAAAACAGGCGCCCCCATTCCGATTGACAAGCTTGCGGTTTTGCCGACGGCCAGAACCGCTGATGATTTTTATTATCCCGCTCAATTTGAAAAGAAAACCCTTCCATACTGGGTACCCGGAGATTATGCATATGATCAGGCGCTGTATGAGTGACAGCGTCTGTCTGCATGCGCTTATGATCTGCCTTTACTCCGCCATCTTTTACTGATAAAATTCATAAAGGATAAAAGTAACTGTATACTGGAGGAACGTGTGTGCTTTATTATCTTATCGCTCTTTTTATTATTATTGCCGACCAATTGACCAAATGGCTTGTCGTCAGCCATATGGAATTGGGACAAAGCATACCTGTCATCGATCAGGTGCTTTATATCACTTCTCATCGCAACACGGGAGCGGCATGGGGGATTTTAGCCGGGCAAATGTGGTTTTTCTACGTCATTACCATCGCCGTGATTATCGGAATCGTTTATTACATACAGCGTTATGCAAAAGGGCAGATGTTACTCGGGATTTCTCTCGGCTTAATGCTGGGAGGTGCGGCCGGAAACTTTATTGACCGGGCGGCGCGCCAGGAAGTGGTGGATTTTATTCATGTCATCATCGTGAATTATCAATATCCGATTTTTAATATCGCGGATTCATCACTGTGCGTCGGTGTGATACTTTTATTTATTCATATGCTGTTTGACAGCGGGAAAAAGAAGGAGCAATAACATGAATCAATTTGAGATAACCGTTCAGCCTGAACAAAAAAGCGAACGGATTGATAAATTTTTGGCTTCAACAGGAGAAAACTGGTCACGCACTCAAGTGCAGCAATGGGTAAAAGAGGGATTGGTATCCGTTAACGGCAAATCCGTCAAAGCCAATTATAAAATGCAGCCCGGCGATCAGGTAAACGTCACCATTCCTGAACCGGAAGAACTGGACGTGCTTGCAGAGCCGATGGACTTGGACATTTACTATGAGGACCAGGATGTCTTGGTTGTGAACAAACCGCGGGGGATGGTCGTACACCCGGCGCCCGGCCATGTGACAGGGACGCTTGTAAACGGGCTGATGGCTCACTGCAATGACCTTTCCGGTATTAACGGCGTAATGCGCCCGGGAATCGTCCACCGGATTGATAAGGATACTTCCGGCCTGTTAATGGTCGCCAAAAACGATATGGCGCATGAGTCACTCGTTAACCAGCTCGTCAATAAAACCGTGACCAGAAAGTACACAGCGGTTGTTCACGGAGTGATTTCACACGATGACGGAACGATTGACGCTCCGATCGGAAGGGATAAAAAAGACCGTCAAAGCATGACCGTAACAAGAGAAGGCAGCAAAAACGCCGTCACGCATTTCCACGTGCTTGAGCGTTTTCAAGATTTCACGCTCGTAGAGTGCCGTCTTGAGACTGGGAGAACGCATCAGATCCGCGTCCATATGAAATATATCGGATTTCCTTTGGCGGGCGATCCGAAGTACGGGCCGAGAAAAACGGTTGATTTCAACGGCCAGGCGCTGCATGCCGGAATATTAGGCTTTGATCATCCGCGGACGGGCGAATACATGGAGTTTGAAGCGCCCCTTCCTGAAGATATGAAAAAACTCATTGAACTTTTGAGAAATAGTCATTGACAGCGAGTTTCTTTTCTGAAATAATAAAAACAAGCTGAATAGATTCTTTAACACAGTCCAGAGAGGCTGAGAAGGATAACGGATAGGACAGAAGAGATACGTGTGTGTCTTCGTCCTGGAAAGGAACCCCTCTATGCTCTGGCAGGAGGGGTTTTTTCTTCTTATATACGAATGGAGAGGTGTCACGAGTGAATCAAAAAGCTGTTATTCTCGACGAACAGGCCATCAGACGGGCGCTGACAAGGATAGCCCATGAAATGATTGAACGGAATAAAGGAATGAATGACTGCATTCTTGTAGGGATTAAAACAAGAGGCATTTATTTAGCAAAGCGGCTGGCCGAACGGATTGAGCAGATTGAAGGGAATCCGGTCACCGTGGGAGAAATCGATATTACCCTTTACCGTGACGATCTGACGAAAAAAACGAGCAATGAAGAACCGCTTGTAAAAGGTGCGGACATTCCGGCCGATATTACAGATCAAAAGGTCATTGTGGTTGATGATGTGCTTTATACCGGCCGGACGGTGAGAGCGGCGATGGATGCACTCGTTGATGTCGGGCGGCCGTCATCGATACAGCTTGCCGTGCTTGTCGACAGAGGGCACCGGGAGCTGCCGATCAGAGCGGACTATATCGGGAAAAACATTCCGACCTCAAAAGCTGAAAAAGTGATGGTTCAGCTGAGCGAAGTTGATCAGACTGATATGGTCGCCATTTACGAAAATGAATAATCACCCTTTTTAAATGCATTCCAGAGAGTTTGCGAAGAGGATTTTAAAACACAAAGCCGGGCGGATCGACGCGGCCGGGTTTTGTATGCCTCTTTGCAATAAAAGCAAAGAGGTTTTTTTATACCATTTGAAAGTCAACCGGGAGGAAACACGCCATGAGTAAGAAAAAAGTAAACCTGGGAGTCAGGGACGTCCCCAATCCATTGTCTTGGCTGTCATTCAGCCTGCAGCATTTATTCGCCATGTTCGGCTCAACCATTCTCGTGCCGAAACTGGTCGGGATGAGCCCGGCAGTCGCGCTTGTCACAAGCGGAATCGGAACACTCGCTTACCTCTTGGTGACAAAAGGCCGGATTCCCGCTTATCTCGGCTCATCATTCGCTTTTATCTCACCGATTATCTTGGTGAAAGCGACGGGGGGACCGGGGGCTGCCATGGTCGGCGCTTTCCTGGCGGGAATTGTGTACGGGCTGATCGCGCTCCTTATCAGGCAGCTTGGAACGGGGTGGCTGATGAAGCTGCTGCCGCCGGTGGTCGTAGGGCCGGTCATCATCGTCATCGGACTCGGACTGGCAAGCACAGCCGTCAATATGGCAATGTATGCCGATCCGAATGCGAAAGAACTCGTCTACAGTCTGAGGCATTTCAGTGTAGCCGGTGTCACCTTGGCAATCACCATTATCTGCGCCATCTTTTTACGGGGATTTTTAAGCCTGATCCCGGTATTGATCGGCATTATAGGCGGCTATCTGTTTGCGCTGACACAGGGAATCGTCAATTTCCAGCCGGTCATTGATGCAAAATGGTTCGCCGTTCCTGAATTTATCATACCTTTCAAAGACTATACGCCGTCAGTGACATTGGGCATTGCGGCTGCGATGGTGCCGGTCGCTTTCGTGACGATGTCAGAGCATATCGGCCATCAAATGGTGCTGAGTAAAGTTGTCGGACAGGATTTCATTAAAAAGCCGGGGCTGCACCGCTCCATAATGGGGGACAGTGTTGCGACGATCATCGCTTCGTTAATCGGCGGCCCGCCGACGACAACGTACGGCGAAAACATCGGTGTACTGGCAATTACAAGGGTTTTCAGCGTCTTTGTCATCGGCGGCGCGGGTGTGATTGCGCTGTGCTTCGGATTTATCGGCAAAGTTTCAGCGCTGATCAGCTCTGTTCCGTCCGCAGTTATGGGCGGCGTTTCCTTCCTGCTCTTCGGAATCATCGCCTCCAGCGGCTTGAGAATGCTGATTGACAACAACATTGATTATGAAAACAAGAGAAATTTAATTATCACATCCGTCATCCTCGTGATCGGCGTCGGCGGTGCTTTCATTCAAGTATCAAAAGGCGGGTTTCAAATATCCGGCATGGCGCTTGCGGCAATCGTGGGAGTCATCCTGAACCTTATCCTGCCGCACACAAATGATGAAGACGCGGACGCAGCAGAACAACAAAATCATATGTAAACCTTTTAAAGAAAGTCCAGAGAGGCTTGGAAGGGTTATAACGGGAAGAAGCTGTACGCTGCTTCTCTCTTTAACCGCACCCCGAGTCTGTAGGCCGGGGTGTTTTTTTACGGCCTTCAATCGGAAACGGAGGAGAAAAAAACATGAATCATTTAACGGCGATGTCTGAACTGAGCACGGCTGAAATTACAGAATTGCTGCGTGAGGCAAAAGCGATAAAAGAGGGAACAGAGTGCCCCGATCTCTCGGGAAAATTCGTTGCGAATCTGTTTTTTGAACCAAGCACGAGAACGCGGTTCAGCTTTGAAGTGGCGGAAAAAAAGCTCGGTATGAACGTGCTCAATTTAGACGGCACGAGTACAAGCGTTCAAAAAGGCGAGTCTTTATACGACACGATCAAAACACTGGAAGCAATCGGAGCGGACGCCTGCGTCATCAGGCACAGCACGGATGAATATTACAAGGATCTGACTGGCAAAGTAAATATTCCGATCTTAAATGCGGGCGACGGCTGCGGCCAGCATCCGACCCAATCATTGCTCGATCTAATGACGATTCAAGAGGAATTTGAGAATTTTCAGGGTCTGACCGTTTCCATTCATGGCGATATCAAACACAGCAGGGTGGCAAGGTCAAATGCCGAGGTGCTGACAAGGCTCGGCGCACGCGTGCTGTTTTCTGGTCCGCCGCAATGGCAGGATGAGAACAACTCCTTCGGCACCTGTGTTCAGACGGATGAAGCCATACAAGCTTCAGATGTCGTCATGCTGCTCCGCATTCAAAATGAAAGACATCAGACAGAAGCGGACCAAAAAGGCTACCTGGAAGCATACGGGCTGACCGCAAAGCGTGCGGAAAGCATGAAGCGGCATGCCATCATCATGCATCCCGCACCGGTAAACAGAGGGGTCGAAATTGACACAATATTAGTGGAATCCGGAAAATCACGAATATTTAAACAAATGGAAAATGGTGTGTATATCAGAATGGCAGTCTTAAAAAGAGCACTGCAAACCAATGCGAAAAGGGGAGAAGCGGCTTATGTCTTATCTCATTAAAAACGGCTGGATGTTAAATGAACAGGGAGAAAAAGTGGCGCAGGATATCCGGGTAACAGGAGAAATCATTGCGGAAACCGGCATACTGACGGCAAAAGACGGGGAAACCGTGATCGACGCTTCCGGTCTGTTCGTCTCACCGGGGCTCGTAGACCTTCATGTACACTTCAGAGAACCGGGCGGTGAGAAAAAAGAAACGATTGAAACGGGCTCTAAAGCTGCGGCGCGGGGCGGTTTTACCACTGTCGCCGCCATGCCGAATACAAGGCCCGTGCCGGATACGAAGGAGCAGATGGAATGGCTGCAAAACCGGATCAAAGAAACCTCATCTGTCCGGGTTCTTCCTTACGCTTCGATCACGATCAGACAAACCGGCGAACAAATGACAGATTTTGAGGTGCTTCATGAAGCCGGCGCATTTGCTTTCACCGATGACGGCGTCGGCGTTCAGACTGCCGGAATGATGTATGAAGCAATGAAACGGGCGGCTTCAATGAATAAAGCGATTGTCGCTCATTGTGAGGATAACTCACTGATTTACGGCGGAAGCGTACATGAAGGTGCTTTTTCAAAAGCGAACGGCCTGAATGGCATACCTTCCATTTGTGAAGCGGTACATATCGCTCGTGACGTGCTGCTGGCGGAAGCGGCGGGCTGCCATTACCATGTGTGTCATATCAGCACGAAAGAATCCGTCAGAGCCGTAAGAGACGCAAAAAAAGCGGGAATTCGCGTGACAGCCGAAGTGTCGCCGCACCATCTGCTGCTTTGTGACGAAGATATCCCAGGGCTTGATACCAATTTTAAAATGAATCCGCCGCTTCGCAGCAAAGAGGACAGAGCGGCACTGATTGAAGGGCTATTGGAAGGCACGATTGATTTCATCGCCACTGACCATGCGCCGCATACCGAAGAAGAGAAAAACACGGACATGAAGCTTGCGCCTTTCGGTATCGTCGGTTTAGAAACAGCCTTCCCGCTTCTGTACACACACTTTGTGAAAAGCGGATCGTGGACGCTGAAGCAGCTGGTTGACTTCATGACGAAAAAACCTTGCGAGGCGTTCGGTCTTCCGTACGGAACGCTTGCACCGGGCGCGCCGGCTGACATTACCCTGATCGACCTGGAAAAAGAAGCGGCAATTGACAAAGATACATTTTTATCTAAAGGAAAAAATACGCCATTCAACAAGATGAAGTGCTTCGGCTGGCCTGTCGCAACGATGGCTGGCGGGAAGCTTGCATACGAAGAAGGGAGACTCGTCAAATGAAAAGAAGACTAGTGCTGGAAAATGGAGCGGTATTTGAGGGGGAAGCATTCGGGAGCCTTGAGCATACCGCCGGTGAAGTCGTATTCAATACGGGAATGACCGGTTATCAGGAAATTTTATCAGACCCTTCCTACTGCGGGCAGATCGTGACGCTGACGTATCCTCTGATCGGCAACTACGGGATTAACAGAGATGACTTTGAATCCATTACTCCTTTTGTAAAAGGGCTGATCGTAAAAGAATTGTGCGAGCTGCCATCCAACTGGAGATCGGCTTACACGCTTGATGAGTATTTGAAGATGAAAAATATCCCCGGCTTACAAGGGATTGACACGAGAAAGCTTACAAGAATGATCCGCACGGCAGGTGCATTAAAAGGAACGTTTGCATCATGTGAGGAGAATGTCGAAGCGGTTCTTGCACTTCTGAAAGAAACGGAACTTCCGAGAAATCAAGTCGCTCAAGTATCAGCGAAAACGGCATATCCGAGTCCGGGCCGCGGAAAACGCATCGTACTCGTTGATTTCGGCATGAAGCATGGCATCTTAAGAGAATTAAACAAACGAAAATGTGATGTCATCGTTGTGCCGTACAATGTAACGGCGGAAGAAGTGCTCCAGCTGAAGCCTGACGGCATTATGCTTTCTAACGGACCCGGAGATCCGAAAGATGTGCCGGAAGCCATTGAGATGATAAAAGGCATACTCGGGAAGGTGCCGTTATTCGGAATCTGCCTCGGCCACCAATTATTTGCACTGGCATCAGGAGCGGATACGGAAAAAATGAAATTCGGACACAGGGGCTCCAACCATCCGGTTAAAGAGCTTGCGACCGGGAAAGTCGCTTTAACCGCCCAAAACCACGGATATACAGTCTCTTCTATAGACGAAACAGAGCTTGAAGTGACACATATTGCGATCAATGATCAAACGATCGAAGGACTCAAACATAAAACATTGCCGGCATTTACCGTTCAGTACCACCCTGAAGCTTCACCGGGGCCGGAAGATGCCAATCATTTATTTGACAGATTCATCGACTTGATCGAAACAACTGAGAAAGAAGGGGAAGCGGCATGCCAAAACGCGTAGACATTAAAAAGATATTAGTGATCGGATCAGGCCCGATTATTATCGGACAGGCGGCGGAATTTGATTATGCGGGCACACAAGCGTGTCTGGCTTTAAAAGAAGAAGGTTATGAAGTCATTCTCGTCAATTCAAATCCGGCAACGATTATGACGGATACGGAAATGGCCGACCGGGTATATATCGAACCGCTGACGCCGGAATTTCTCACGCGTATTATCAGAAAAGAACGGCCGGACGCCATCCTGCCGACTTTGGGAGGACAGACAGGGCTGAATCTTGCGGTCGAGCTGTCTGATCTCGGAGTTCTTGCAGAATGCGGAGTGGAAGTGCTCGGCACAAAGCTGTCAGCCATCCAGCAGGCGGAAGATCGCGACTTGTTCCGTACGCTGATGAATGAGCTGAATGAACCGGTGCCCGAAAGTGAGATTATCCGCACTTTGCAGGAAGCCGAGGAATTTGTCAGCCGGATCGGGTTTCCGGTTATCGTCCGCCCCGCTTACACATTAGGCGGAACGGGCGGCGGCATCTGCTCAAATGAAGCGGAATTGAAGGAGATCGTCGAAAACGGATTAAAACTAAGCCCCGTTCATCAATGCCTTTTGGAAAAAAGCATCGCCGGTTACAAAGAGATCGAATATGAAGTCATGAGAGACAGCAGAGATCATGCGATCGTCGTCTGTAACATGGAAAATATCGATCCGGTCGGCATCCATACGGGCGACAGCATCGTCGTTGCTCCGAGTCAGACGTTGAGCGACAGGGAATATCAGCTTTTGCGCAATGTTTCATTAAAGCTGATCCGCGCACTCGGCATAGAAGGCGGCTGTAATGTTCAGCTCGCGCTGGATCCCGACAGCTTCCAATACTACATTATCGAAGTGAATCCGCGGGTGAGCCGCTCATCTGCCCTCGCTTCAAAAGCAACGGGTTACCCGATCGCAAAACTTGCGGCGAAAATCGCAGTCGGGCTTTCTCTTGATGAAATGATGAACCCCGTAACGGGAAAAACATATGCGGCTTTTGAGCCCGCGCTTGACTATGTCGTTTCTAAGATCCCGCGCTGGCCGTTTGATAAATTTGAATCGGCAAACCGCAGACTCGGAACACAAATGAAAGCGACCGGAGAGGTCATGGCCATCGGACGCACCCTTGAAGAATCACTGTTAAAGGCAGTCCGCTCACTGGAAGCCGATGTCTATCATCTCGAACTGAAGGATGCGGAAGAGATTTCTGACGGGCTTTTGGAAAAACGGATCAGAAAGGCCGGAGACGAACGGCTGTTTTACCTCGCTGAAGCTTTCAGAAGAGGCTACACGGTAGAGCAGCTTCATGAGTTTTCCGCAATTGACGTTTTCTTTTTGCACAAGCTCTATAAGCTGGTCGCCTTTGAAACAAAGCTGAAAGCGGAAAAAGGCAGCCTCGCCGTCCTTCAGACAGCGAAGGAACTCGGCTTTTCCGACAAATATATCAGCCGGGAATGGAACATGCCGGAACAAGAGCTGTATCAAATGCGAAAAGAAGCAGCCATCAAGCCTGTATATAAAATGGTGGACACATGCGCGGCGGAATTCGAATCAGAAACTCCGTACTTCTACAGCACATATGAGGAAGAAAATGAGTCTGAGGTTACACCAAGAAAAAGTGTCGTCGTCCTAGGCTCAGGTCCGATCCGCATCGGACAGGGCGTCGAATTTGACTATGCGACCGTTCATTCTGTCTGGGCGATCAAGCAGGCAGGCTATGAAGCGATTATTATCAACAACAACCCTGAGACGGTGTCCACTGATTTCAGCATATCAGACAAGCTGTATTTTGAACCGCTGACGGTTGAAGATGTCATGCACATCATCGATTTGGAACAGCCGGAAGGAGTTGTCGTCCAATTCGGCGGCCAGACGGCGATCAACCTTGCGGAAGAATTAAGCGCCCGCGGCGTCAAAATCCTCGGCACATCACTTGAGGATTTAGACCGTGCGGAAGACAGGGATAAGTTTGAGCAGGCGCTTGAGGCGCTGAATGTGCCGCAGCCGCTCGGAAAAACCGCTGTATCGGTGAGCGAAGCGGTCAAAATTGCCGCATCCATCGGCTATCCGGTTCTTGTCCGCCCTTCATACGTGCTCGGCGGCCGGGCGATGGAAATCGTCTATCATGAAGAAGAGCTGCTTCACTATATGAAAAACGCGGTCAAAATCAACCCGCAGCATCCGGTGTTAATCGACCGTTATCTGACGGGAAAAGAAATCGAAGTCGATGCCGTATCTGACGGCGAAACAGTCGTCATCCCGGGAATTATGGAGCATATCGAGCGGGCCGGCGTCCATTCAGGAGATTCAATTGCCGTCTATCCGCCTCAGTCTTTAAGCGAAGACATTAAGAAAAAAATCGAACAATACACTGTAGCTTTGGCAAAAGGACTCAACATCATCGGCTTGCTGAACATCCAGTTCGTACTGTCGCAAGGTGAAGTGTACGTGCTCGAAGTAAATCCGCGGTCAAGCAGAACCGTGCCGTTCTTAAGCAAAATCACAAAGATTCCGATGGCGAATCTGGCGACAAAGGTCATTCTCGGCCAAAAGCTTGCTGATTTCGGCTACAAAGAAGGGCTGCAGCCTGAACAGCAGGGGGTATTCGTGAAAGCGCCTGTCTTCTCATTCGCGAAGCTGAGAAGAGTGGATATTACATTAGGGCCTGAAATGAAATCGACGGGAGAGGTCATGGGCAAAGATTCAACCCTGGAAAAAGCGCTCTACAAAGCGCTGATTGCCTCTGGCATTCAAATCCCGAATTACGGCTCAGTGCTATTGACCGTTGCCGATAAAGATAAAGAAGAAGGACTTATGATCGCGAAGCGGTTCCACGCAATCGGCTATAACATCTTGGCGACGGAAGGAACGGCGGCTTATTTGAAAGACGCCCGGATTCCGGCTCAGGTCGTCGGGAAAATCGGCGAAGAAGGAAAAAATCTCATCGACGTCATCAGAAACGGTGAAGCGCAATTTGTCATCAATACGCTGACAAAAGGCAAACAGCCGGCCAGAGACGGCTTCAGAATCCGCCGTGAATCCGTTGAGAACGGAGTCGCCTGCCTGACATCTTTAGATACGGCCGAAGCCATTTTGCGGGTATTGGAAAGCATGACTTTCTGTGCGGATCATATGCCTGCATCTGAAACCAATCAAAAGGCGGCTGTCACGATATGAAAAAAGCGCATTTGACTGTTCAATCCAATTCGGAAATTGCCGACCAGATCTATAAGATGGTGCTGAAAGGAGAACTTGTCCGGCACTTTACCGAGCCGGGACAATTTCTTCATTTAAAGGTGAGTGACGCGGTCACGCCGCTTTTAAGAAGGCCGCTCAGCATTGCGGACGTCGATTTCGCCGTGAATGAAGTATCCGTTATCTACAGAACTGACGGTGAGGGAACGCGTCTTTTGTCCGAGAAAAAAGAGGGCAGCATGATTGACGTTCTCGGCCCTCTCGGCAACGGATTCCCCGTCCGGCGGATTGAACCCGGCAAAACCGCGCTGTTAGTCGGAGGCGGAGTCGGGGTTCCGCCTTTGCAGGAACTGTCAAAGCGCCTGACGGAAAAAGGCGTAAACGTCATTCACGTGCTTGGGTTTCAATCAGCAAAGGATGTTTTTTATGAACAGGAATGTCTCGCGTACGGAGACACCTATGTGGCAACGGCTGACGGGACATATGGAGAAAAAGGATTTGTCACTGACATCATCCGCGAAAAGCAGCTCGAATTCGATGTCCTGCTCAGCTGCGGTCCGACACCGATGCTGAAAGCACTGAAGCAGCAGTACGGCCATAAAGAGGTTTATCTCTCGATGGAGGAGCGGATGGGCTGCGGCATAGGGGCCTGCTTCGCCTGCGTGTGCCGTACGGGCGAAAGCGATACATCATATGTGAAAGTCTGCCTTGACGGGCCGGTATTTAAAGCTGAGGAGGTGGCGCTGTAATGTTAGAGGTGAATTTGCCGGGTCTCCGATTGAAAAACCCGATCATCCCCGCTTCCGGATGTTTCGGTTTCGGAAAGGAATATGCCGGATTTTATGATTTATCATGCCTCGGAGGCATCATGATTAAAGCCACTACGAACGAAGCGCGTTTCGGAAATCCGACACCGAGAGTGGCGGAGACAAGCGCGGGAATGCTGAATGCCATCGGCCTGCAAAATCCCGGACTTGAGCATGTACTCAAACATGAGCTGCCTTGGCTTGAACAGTTTGACACGCCGATTATCGCAAACGTCGCCGGTTCTCAGGTGGAAGACTATAAAGAAGTGGCCGAGCACATCAGCAAAGCGCCGAATGTGCATGCGCTTGAACTTAACATTTCGTGTCCGAATGTCAAAACGGGCGGGATTGCTTTTGGCACTGATCCCGCCATGGCGGCCGATCTGACAAAAGCGGTGAAAGAAGTTTCCGCAGTGCCTGTATATGTGAAGCTTTCGCCTAATGTCGCCAACATAACCGAAATTGCCAAGGCGATTGAAGCAGCCGGTGCTGACGGCCTGACGATGATTAATACACTCGTCGGGATGAGGCTCGATCTTAAGACAGGACGGCCGATTTTAGCAAATAAAACGGGCGGACTGTCAGGCCCGGCAATCAAACCGGTCGCCATCCGGATGGTATACGAAGTCAGCCAGGCCGTTCAAATTCCGATTATCGGGATGGGCGGCGTCCAGACCGCGGAGGATGCACTGGAATTTCTTCTTGCCGGGGCGAGTGCTGTTGCAGTCGGCACGGCAAACTTCGTCAATCCGTTTGTCTGCCCGGAAATCATAGAACAGCTCCCTCGTGTGCTGCGCCAATACGGCTTTCAATCTGTAAGTGAATGCATCGGAAGGAGCTGGAAGCATGAAAAACAACCTGCCCATCATCGCGCTTGATTTTGCATCAGGGGAAGAGACTTTAGCGTTTTTAGATTTGTTTGAAAAGGAAAGGCTGTTTGTCAAAACGGGGATGGAACTTTTTTATCAGGAAGGCCCGGCCATCATTCACCAATTAAAAGAACGGAATTGTGACATATTTTTAGATTTGAAGCTTCACGATATTCCGACTACAGTCAATAAAGCGATGAAACGGCTTGCCGGCCTCGGCGTTGATCTCGTCAATGTCCATGCAGCGGGAGGCGCACGGATGATGCGCGCGGCTCTAGAAGGGCTTGAAGAGGGCACGCCGAGAGGCAAAAAACGCCCGTCTTTAATTGCAGTCACCCAGCTGACCAGCACTTCAGAGCAGATGGCGAAGGAAGAGCTTCTGCTGCAAAAGCCGCTTTTAGAAACGGTTGTTCATTACGGAAAAATGGCGGAAGAGTGCGGGCTGGACGGAGTGGTATGTTCGGTTCATGAAACAAAAGCCATTTATGAAGCGGTCCGGCCGTCATTTCTGACAGTCACGCCCGGCATCCGCACCGCTAGTGACGCATCTGACGATCAAGTCCGGACGGCGACTCCGTCATTTGCGAAAGAAAACGGCTCGTCAGCCATTGTCGTGGGCCGCTCAATTACAAAAGCGGAAAATCCCGTTAAAGCATATGAAGCAATTAAACTGGAATGGGAGGGTGTTCGCCGATGAAACAAGCTATCGCAAAACATCTATTACACATTGAAGCTGTCTTTTTACGTCCGAATGAGCCATTTACTTGGGCGAGCGGCATTTTATCACCGATCTATTGTGACAACCGTCTGACATTGTCGTATCCGGAAGTGAGAAATGACGTGGCGGACGGGCTCAGCAAACTGCTGAAAGAGCATTTCCCCGAAGCGGAGATGATCGCCGGAACTGCAACGGCAGGCATTCCGCACGCTGCGCTTCTCGCAGACCGTACTGGCGCGCCGATGTGCTACGTCAGAAGCAAGCCGAAAGCGCACGGCAAAGGAAATCAAATAGAAGGCGCCGTTAAAAAAGGGCAAAAAACAGTCGTGATTGAAGACTTGATTTCTACCGGAGGCAGCGTGCTCGAAGCTGCGGCGGCCCTTCAAAAAGAGGGTGCGGAAGTCCTCGGCGTCATCTCCATTTTTACATACGGACTGCCGAAAGCAAGAGAAGCCTTTAAAAAAGCGGGTCTGCCGTATTACTCATTAACGGATTATGACACGCTGATTGAAGTGGCGCTAGAAAACGGAACGATTCATTCAGATGACGTTGAGAAACTGAAATCATGGAAACAGAATCCCGAGTCAAAAGATTGGTTTAAAAAATAATAATAATAAAAACAGGCCTCAGGGCCTGTTTTTATTATTCCTATCAAAAAACTCGGGTTGACTTCTGTTAGAATTGTGCTAAAATTTAGTACAAATCTAAAAAGCTTATCAAGAGCGGCTGAGGGACTGGACCGATGACGCCCGGCAACCTGCATGTATTGCAAGGTGCCGCATCCAGAAAAATGCACAGCATTTTGAAGATAAGGGCTATATCGGGTCACTGTCTTTCATTCCGCTGGATTGAAAGTTTTTTTATGAAAAAAAGATTGAGGGATAAGACAACCGGCAGAAAACAACAGCTGTTTGATTGTCTCCGGGAGGAGGAAAGAAAAAATGCTAACGTATGACACATGGGAAGAACCGGCGATTACATTTCCGGAAGACGATTCCTATAAAGGCGCGCTATCCGTTTTAAAATGGGCGTACGGCCACTACGGAGACCAGCTTGTTTACGCGTGCAGCTTCGGGATTGAGGGCATCGTCCTGATCGATTTGATTTCTAAAGTGAAAAAAGACGCGGAAATCGTGTTTCTCGATACGGGCCTTCACTTTAAAGAAACCTATGAAACGATCGAAAAAGTGAAAGAACGTTATCCGGGACTTAACATCATCCTGAAACAGCCCGGCCTTACGCTTGAGGAACAGGCCGAGGCTCACGGGGATAAACTATGGGAAAGAGAACCGAACCAGTGCTGCTTCATCAGAAAAATTCTGCCGTTAAGAGAAGCGCTCGCCGGGCGTCCGGCATGGCTGTCAGGCCTTCGCCGCGATCAAGGGCCGAGCCGGGCGAATACGAATTTCCTGAATAAAGACGACAAGTTTCAATCAATTAAAGTCTGCCCGCTGATCCATTGGACATGGAAAGACATCTGGAGATATACATCCAAGCATGAGCTGGATTACAATATCCTTCATGATCAGGGCTATCCGAGCATCGGCTGTGAACCGTGCACTTCACCTGCGTTTACCGCAGAAGATTTGCGCAGCGGCAGATGGAACGGCATGGCGAAAACAGAATGCGGACTGCATGAATAAAGGAGCTGCAAGATGGAATTAGCCGCTATTTTATTCAGCCTGTTTTTTGCCATGAATATCGGAGCCAGCGGAGCCGCAGCTTCAATGGGAGTCGCTTACGGGTCAGGCGCCGTTAAAAAGAAAACGTATGCGCTGATCATCTGCGCAGCCGGCGTCCTGTCAGGGGCGGTTATCGGCGGCGGAGAAGTCGTTAAGACGATCAGCGGCGGAATCATTCCCGAACAGACAATTACGCTCACCATCGTCTGCATTATTATCGGGGCGGCGGCGCTATCGTTATTCACGGCGAATGTGCTCGGCATTCCGCTGTCGACGAGTGAGGTCACTGTCGGAGCGATTGTCGGTGTCGGCGTCGCATACAAAGTGTTGTTTTTACAGCATCTTCTGGTGATCGTGATCTTTTGGGTGCTTGTTCCGTTTGTCGCATTCTGTTTCACGTTTCTCGTATCGAAGGTATTCAGTTATCTGAATATTCGGGTCGTTTCGAATCGGAAACAGAAGATTTTGGGGATTGTGCTGCTTGTTGCGGGGTTTTGGGAAGCTTTTTCAGCCGGAATGAACAACGTCGCAAATGCGGTAGGCCCGTTGGTTGCGGCCGGCGTGCTCAGCGTGTCCAAAGGGACGCTGTACGGAGGCGTATTTGTCGCTCTCGGCGCTCTGCTATTAGGACGCAAAGTGCTTGAAACCAACGGAAAAAAGATTACGAGATTTTCAGCCGGCGAAGGCATCCTGCTTTCCGGAACCGGCGCGGGGCTTGTCATTATCAGTTCCGTCTTCGGTCTGCCTGTCCCTTTGGCGCAGGTGACATCATCATCAATTATCGGTATCGGAATGGCCAAAAACGGGCCGAACGTTTTTCATAAAGAAGTCGTAAAAACGATGCTCAAAGTATGGGTCGTTTCCCCGTTCTTGTCACTGTCGATTTCGTATCTGCTTGTCTCACTGCTGTTAAAAGGAGATTACTATTCCATCTTTATGATGGCCAGCGTGCTTTTGGCATTTGGCGGAGCCGCCAGTCTGATGAAAGCCATCCGAAAAGAGAAACGCTCTGTCCATGAACAAGGCGGGGGCATCTAACTATTAATCTGAGTTTATTTATCTGTTAACTGGGAGGAATAATGAATTATGAGTTTAGCACCGCACGGAGGCACATTAATTAATCGGGTGAATGAGCAGTATGATCTTACATCCGTTCAAAAAGAAATTGAGCTTGATTTGATTTCGTTCGCTGATTTAGAACTGATCGGAATCGGGGGCTACAGCCCGATTGAAGGATTTTTCACAGAAAAAGATTACGTGTCAGTCGTAGAAAATATGCGATTGGCATCCGGTGCCGTCTGGTCTTTGCCGATCACGCTTCCGGTCGATTCGGAAAAAGCGGCTGAGCTTGCCGTCGGAGACACCGTGAAACTGACTTACGGCGGAGAAACATACGGCGTCGTGGACATCGAAGATATTTATACGCCGGATAAACAAAAAGAAGCCGTTCACGTATATAAAACCAATGATGCCGCGCACCCCGGCGTGAAAAAACTATTTTCACGCGGCGATACGTATGTCGGCGGGCCGATCACATTAATTAAAAAAGCGTCAAAGCAGTTTCCGGAGTTTACGTTTGAACCTGCTGAAACGAGACGAAGCTTCGAAGAAAAAGGCTGGAAAACCATCGTCGGTTTCCAAACGAGAAATCCGGTTCACCGCGCTCACGAATATATCCAGAAAACCGCTCTTGAGACGGTTGACGGCTTGTTTTTGAACCCGCTCGTCGGTGAAACAAAATCAGATGACATTCCGGCGGATGTCAGAATGGAAAGCTACCAGGTGCTGCTCGATCATTATTATCCGAAAGACCGCGTTTTCCTCGGCGTATTTTTGGCGGCCATGCGGTATGCGGGACCGAGAGAAGCCATTTTCCACGCGCTTGTCCGCAAAAACTACGGCTGTACGCATTTTATCGTCGGCCGCGATCACGCCGGCGTCGGTGATTACTACGGCACATATGAAGCGCAAGAGCTGTTTGATCAATTTACAGCGGAGGAGCTCGGGATTACACCGATGAAATTCGAGCACAGCTTCTTCTGCCAAAAATGCGGCAACATGGGAACGGCCAAAACATGTCCGCATGACAGAGAAGACCACGTCATTCTGTCAGGAACAAAGGTCAGAGAAATGCTGAGAAGCGGCGTCATGCCGCCGGCGGAATTCAGCCGTCCCGAAGTTGTCGAGGTGTTAATTAAAGGGATGAAAACGAAAGAAGAAGCAGGCGTTTCTTAAGGAGGAAAAAAGAGTGACAAATCGTGATATCGTATGGCATGAAGCTTCAATAACGAAAGAAGAATACCAGCAGAAAAATAAGCATAAAAGCTCTATCCTCTGGCTGACGGGTTTGAGCGGCTCAGGGAAATCCACGATTGCAAACGCAGCAGCGCGCGAACTGTTTGAACAAGGCTATCAGGTCATTGTGCTTGATGGCGATAACATCCGCCACGGTTTAAACAAGGACTTAGGCTTTTCTGATGATGACCGCAAGGAAAATATACGCCGAATCGGGGAAGTGGCAAAGCTTTTCGTTCAGCAGGGCACCATTGTCATTACAGCCTTTATTTCTCCGTTCCGTGAGGACAGAGATCAGGTGAGAGAGCTCGTGGCAGAAGGCGAATTTAATGAAATTTACGTGAAATGCGACCTCGATATATGTGAAAAGCGCGATCCGAAAGGTTTATATAAAAAAGCAAGAAACGGTGAAATCCCGTTCTTTACGGGGATCGACTCACCGTATGAAGAGCCGAAAGCGCCTGAGCTGGTACTTGATTCAGGCAAATATGAACGTGAGGAATGCACCGGCAGACTGATTGATTTTGTGAAAAACAGCTTAGCATAATAAGTCCAAAAAGGCCGCGCAATCAGCCGGATATCCCCGCGAATGGCGGGATATGGTAAAATAGCTGAAGTGCGGCCTCGCGGCTGTTCTGAGAAGATGTCAAAACGGATCGGGGAGACATGCTATGGGGAAAGTATTTATCGTTGGAGCCGGTCCGGGAGATCCGGACTTATTAACGGTGAAGGCAATGAAAGCCATACAGAAAGCGGACGTTATTTTATATGACAGATTGGTAAACAAAGAGATTTTACAGTATGCAAGAGAAGGAGCGGACCTGATTTACTGCGGCAAGCTCCCGGATTTTCACATAATGAAGCAGGATACGATCAACCGTTTCCTCGTGAAGTATGCGAAAAAGGGAAAAACCGTTGTAAGGCTCAAGGGGGGCGACCCGTTTGTTTTCGGCCGCGGGGGCGAAGAAGCGGAGGCTCTCGCGCAAAACGCCATTCCGTTTGAGATCGTTCCCGGCATTACATCAGGAATTGCGGCAGCTGCTTACGCCGGCATACCAGTGACGCACAGGGAGGCGAGCTCCAATGTCGCTTTCGTTACAGGACATTATAAACAAGAAGACGACTTTGAAGAAAAATGGAAAGCGCTGGCGACGGGCATTGATACGCTGGTGATTTATATGGGAATTAAAAATATCCGGCAGATTGAAAGAATGCTGCTGGAAAACGGCAGAGACGGCGGCACCCCGGCAGCCTTTATTCACTGGGGGACGACGGACAGGCAAAAAACAGTCGTCTGCACCGTCAGCACACTTTCAGACACAGTGATAAAAGAAGAGATCAAAAACCCGAGCTTAATTGTCATCGGTGATGTCGTCAATTATCACTGTAAGCTGGACTGGTTTGAATCTGAACTGAAAAATCTGGATCTGAGCGAGGCGTTGTAAATGAAGCAGGCGATTTTATACATCGGGCACGGAAGCCGGCTGAAAGAAGCGCAGACAGAGTCGGCGGCATTTTTAAAAGGGTGCAGGCCGCACGCAGACGCTCCCATTCAGGAAATCTGTTTTTTAGAACTGCAGGAACCGTCTATTGAAGCGGGATTTGAAGCATGTGTCAAACAAGGCGCCACTCATATTGCCGCAGTGCCTTTGCTCTTGTTGACCGCTGCCCACGCAAAACATGATATCCCGGCTGAAATCGCCCGCGCAGCGGCCCGGAATCCCGATATAAAAGTGACATACGGCGTTCCGATCGGAGTGGATGATGAAGTCGTAAAAGCGGTCCATCATCGCATTGAGGATACCGGAGTGCCGATTGAGCAGGCGAAAGTGGTGCTGATCGGAAGAGGAAGCAGAGATCCGGCGGTTAAACATGCCGTCAGTGAGATTGCCGGAAAACTTGAGGCGATCACATCTGTTAAAGAAGTCATTCCTTGTTTTTTAACAGCCTGTGATCCGCACTATAAAGAAGTGTTTACCAGCCTTAGAGTCGATGACGGAGCACCCGTTTTTATCGTCCCGTATCTTTTGTTTACCGGGCTTTTGATGACTGAGATTGAACGGGAAGTCCAAAAGCTTCAAGCGGTCAATCGGAATGTGCATCTCGCTTCATACTTAGGTTTTCACCCGCATATTAAGCAGGCGTTTTTGAACCGTGTGACAGAAGCTGTTCGAAACCCCGGCGGGCGGTTTGATTTTAAGGGGGGACAGTATGCTGCCTCTTCACATTAATCTCAGCGGAAAAAGAATCATCATTGCTGGCGGGGGCAATGTTGCATTAAGAAGGCTGAAAACGGTGCTTCCGGAAGGCGCTGATATTACCGTGATCAGTCCTGAGGCCCTGCCTGAAATTAAAAAGCTGGCGGATGAAGGACGCATCCGCTGGATTCCCCGGAGAATTGAAATGAAAGATCTCAAGCCCGCTTTTTTCATTATTGCCGCGACAAATGACCGAGGCGTGAATCAGGAGATAGCCGCAAACGCTTCTGAAACGCAGCTGGTCAACTGTGTAAGCAAGGCTGAACAAGGCAGCGTATATATGCCGAAGATCATCCGCAAAGGGCGCATTCAAGTATCAGTATCAACAAGCGGGGCAAGCCCCGCACATACGAAAAGACTGGCTGAAAACATTGAGCCTTTGATGACTGATGATTTGGCTGAAGAAGTGGATCGATTGTTTGAGAAAAGAAGAAGACCATAAAAATACCTTGTCTGTCATCAGACAGGGTATTTTTTATGCTGTCCAGACTGTCCGCTGTGTAAAAAATAGGAATAAAGGGGGGTTGTTATTATTTTACTGATATGTAAAATATAATTTGTATAAGAAAATGAGAGGGAGAGAAAAATGATTCAAAAACGAAAGCGGACAGTTTCGTTCAGACTTGTGCTTATGTGCACGCTGTTATTTGTCAGTTTGCCGATTACAAAAACATCAGCCGTAAATGGCACGCTGATGCAGTATTTTGAATGGTATACGCCGAACGACGGCCAGCATTGGAAACGATTGCAGAATGATGCGGAACATTTATCGGATATCGGAATCACTGCCGTCTGGATTCCTCCCGCATACAAAGGAACGAGCCAATCCGATAACGGATACGGACCTTATGATTTGTATGATTTAGGAGAATTCCAGCAAAAAGGGACGGTCAGAACGAAATACGGCACAAAATCAGAGCTTCAAGATGCGATCGGCTCACTGCATTCCCGGAACGTCCAAGTATACGGAGATGTGGTTTTGAATCATAAGGCTGGTGCTGATGCAACAGAAGATGTAACTGCCGTCGAAGTCAATCCGGCCAATAGAAATCAGGAAACTTCGGGGGAATATCAAATCAAAGCGTGGACGGATTTTCGTTTTCCGGGCCGTGGAAACACGTACAGTGATTTTAAATGGCATTGGTATCATTTCGACGGAGCGGACTGGGATGAATCCCGGAAGATCAGCCGCATCTTTAAGTTTCGTGGGGAAGGAAAAGCGTGGGATTGGGAAGTATCAAGTGAAAACGGCAACTATGACTATTTAATGTATGCTGATGTTGACTACGACCACCCTGATGTCGTGGCAGAGACAAAAAAATGGGGTATCTGGTATGCGAATGAACTGTCATTAGACGGCTTCCGTATTGATGCCGCCAAACATATTAAATTTTCATTTCTGCGTGATTGGGTTCAGGCGGTCAGACAGGCGACGGGAAAAGAAATGTTTACGGTTGCGGAGTATTGGCAGAATAATGCCGGGAAACTCGAAAACTACTTGAATAAAACAAGCTTTAATCAATCCGTGTTTGATGTTCCGCTTCATTTCAATTTACAGGCGGCTTCCTCACAAGGAGGCGGATATGATATGAGGCGTTTGCTGGACGGTACCGTTGTGTCCGAGCATCCGGAAAAGGCGGTTACATTTGTTGAAAATCATGACACACAGCCGGGACAGTCATTGGAATCGACAGTCCAAACTTGGTTTAAACCGCTTGCATACGCCTTTATTTTGACAAGAGAATCCGGTTATCCTCAGGTGTTCTATGGGGATATGTACGGGACAAAAGGGACATCGCCAAAGGAAATTCCCTCACTGAAAGATAAGATAGAGCCGATTTTAAAAGCGCGTAAGGAGTACGCATACGGGCCCCAGCACGATTATATTGACCACCCGGATGTGATCGGATGGACGAGGGAAGGTGACAGCTCCGCCGCCAAATCAGGTTTGGCCGCTTTAATCACGGACGGACCCGGCGGATCAAAGCGGATGTATGCCGGCCTGAAAAATGCCGGCGAGACATGGTATGACATAACGGGCAACCGTTCAGATACTGTAAAAATCGGATCTGACGGCTGGGGAGAGTTTCATGTAAACGGAGGGTCCGTCTCCATTTATGTTCAGAAATAAGGTAATAAAAAAACACCTCCAAGCTGAGTGCGGGTATCAGCTTGGAGGTGCGTTTATTTTTTCAGCCGTATGACAAGGTCGGCATCAGGTGTGACAAATACGGTATGCTGGCTGTCATAGGTGACAAATCCGGGTTTTGCGCCGTTTGGCTTTTTCACATGTCTGATTTTTGTATAATCAACAGGCACGGAGCCGGAATCTTTCGCCTTGGAAAAATAAGCGGCGATCGCAGCTGCTTCCAATATGGATTGTTCATCGGGATCGCTGCTTTTAATCACAACGTGGGATCCCGGTATGTCTTTCGTGTGGAACCATACATCATCCCTTGCGGCGGCTTTTGTCGTTAAATACTCATTTTGTTTATTGTTTTTGCCGACCAGGATCGTCAATCCCTGTGAAGATTCATACTGCTCCAAAACAGGAACGTGCTGTTTCTGTTTTTTCTGTCCTCTCTGCTGTTTCGGACGCAGATATTTGCCTTCAACAAGCTCCTCCCTTATTTCGTGAATATCCTTTGTGGAAGCGGAGGAAAGCTGCTGAATCAGCTGGTCGAAATAAGCGATTTCCTCCTCGGCCAGACGGATCTGTTCTTTTACAACCTCAACGGAATTTTTCGCTTTTTGATACTTTGTAAAATACATCTGCGCGTTTTCTGACGGTGTTTTGTTCGGATTTAAAGGGATGGCCACCGTCGGACTCTCTTCATCATAATAATTGATGACATTCGCTTCTTTGTCACCTTTTTTCAGCATATACAAATTCGCCGTCAGCAGCTCGCCGTATAACTGAAATTCTTTCGCGTTCTCTGAGTAGTCCAGCGTCTTTTCCAGCTTTTTAATCTTATTGGCGTTCTTTTTCCGTTCATTTGCGACAAACCGCTCGAGATCTTGAGCCTGCTGTTTGACGCGGTCGCGCTCCGCTTTGCCGAAATAAAACCGGTCTAACAGCTCACTCAGTGAGTGAAAGGTGCGCTCCTCTCCATTTACATGCGTGAGAGACAGAAGATAAAAGTATTCCTTTCCGGCTGCTGTCGTAATGTTCGGTGTAAACCTGCAATCCTTCACGGCATGGAACATGTCTGTCAGCGTCTTTGGCAGCGTTATTTTGTTCGCGAGGCCCGCTCTGTGAACGGCTTCTTTTGCAAACAGCGGAGAAACCCCGGAGAAATGTCTGACAATCTGCTGGTCAAGCCGTCCTTCCTGAAAACTGAGATAACGCAAAATGTCCTCTTCGTCCGCGGCCAGCGGTGAAATTTTTTCCTGAGCGGGAGGGAGCTTGTAATCATAGCCCGGCAGAACGGTCCGGTAGCTGTTCATCGATGGAGATAAATGCTTCAGCCCGTCGATGATGGCTCCTTCTCCGTCAGTCAGAATAATATTGCTGTGCCGTCCCATAATTTCAACATACAGCGTTCTTACGGTCTCGTCGCCGATTTCATTTCTGCTTTTTATGCGGAATATCATAATCCGGTCTAATCCGGCCTGTTCTATTTTCTCAATAAATCCGCCTTCTATATGCTTTCTGAGCAGCATACAAAACATCGGGGGCTCGCTCGGATTCTCATAGGCCTGATTCGTCATGTGCACCCGTGAATAGCTCGGATGCGCCGATAATAATAATTTATGGTTTTTTCCGTTAGCGCGGATATGGAATATCACATCGTGCTTAAAAGGCTGATGGACTCTCGTAATCCGGCCTCCGGCGATCCGGCTGTTTAATTCATGTGTCATTCCGTATGTAAACATGCCATCAAAAGACATATAAAACACCCTTTCCTTCTTCCTGCATTCGATAATTATAGCATGAAAAGGGACGAGTCAGAATAAGCTTGTTTGTAGAGTGACATCTCTAAAGCGAGCAGGGGGAGTGGACGAGAAGAATGAAGTTTCATGAAATGGGACAAACCGATTTACTGAAAGCAACAAATACGTCCATTAAACAGGGATTGACCGAAAAAGAGGTGAAAAAACGCCTTGAAAAGCACGGACCGAACGAGCTTCAGGAGGGCAAGAGGACACCGGCGATCGTCGTGTTTTTCGCCCAATTTAAGGATTTTATGGTGCTCGTGCTGTTGGTGGCAACCTTAATTTCCGGGTTTTTAGGCGAATATGTAGATGCCATAGCTATTATGGCGATTGTATTTGTCAATGGGGTGCTCGGTTTTTTCCAAGAGAGGCGGGCGGAAAAATCTTTACATGCATTAAAAGAATTGTCAACGCCGTATGTGTCAGCATTACGGGACGGGAGCTGGAAGAAAATTCAGTCCAAGGAGCTCGTTCCCGGCGATATCGTGAAATTTACAAGCGGCGACCGGATTGGCGCGGATGTGAGGATCGTTGAAGCGAAGAGCCTTGAAATTGAAGAATCGGCGCTGACCGGGGAATCAATTCCGGTTGTCAAACAAGCTGATAAGCTGAGAAAACCGGATGTTTCTTTAGGCGATATTAATAATATGGCGTTTATGGGTACGATCGTGACGCGCGGCAGCGGTGTCGGCGTCGTCGTCGGTACAGGAATGAATACGGCAATGGGGAAAATCGCCGATATGCTGGAATCCGCAGGCAACCTTTCAACACCGCTGCAGCGAAGACTTGAAGAGCTCGGCAAAATTTTAATCATCATCGCGCTGCTTTTGACGGTATTGGTCGTTGCGGTCGGCGTCTTACAGGGACATGAGCTTTACAGTATGTTTTTGGCCGGGGTGTCATTGGCGGTCGCTGCGATTCCGGAAGGGCTTCCCGCTATTGTCACGGTGGCTTTATCAATCGGCGTCCAGCGCATGATTAAACAAAAATCAATTGTCAGAAAGCTCCCGGCAGTTGAAACATTGGGCTGCGCCTCTGTCATTTGTTCTGACAAAACCGGCACGCTGACACAAAACAAAATGACCGTCACCCATATGTGGTCAGGCGGAAAAACATTTAAAGTGTCAGGCATCGGCTATGAGCCAGCGGGTGAGTTCACGTGTGATGAGCGGGAAATCAAGCCGAAAGATGAGAAGATTCTTGAACAGATGCTGGTTTTTGGCGCATTATGCAATACGTCAGAAATTGAACTGAAAGACGGTCATTATGTGCTTGACGGCGATCCGACAGAAGGTGCGCTGCTGACGGCTGCGAGAAAAGGCGGCTATTCAAACGACTGGCTCAGTGAACAATACCGGGTGGTTGCCGAGTTTCCGTTTGACTCCGTCCGCAAAATGATGACCGTCATCGTAGAAGATAAAGAAAAAAAGCAGTTCGTCATTACCAAAGGAGCGCCCGATGTGCTGATTGACCGTTCGTCACATATGATGCACGGCGGCAGAAGCGCGCCTTTTTCAGGAGAAATGAAAACAGAAACAGAAACGATCCTGAAAGAGCTGGCATCGCAAGCCCTCCGGACGATCGCGATTGCTTATAAACCGCTTAAGTCCGGCGAAAAGCCGACAATGGAGCAGGCGGAAAAAAATCTGACGATGCTCGGTTTGTCAGGCATGATTGATCCGCCGCGTCCGGAGGTCAGACAGGCCATTAAAGAATGCCGTGAAGCAGGCATTAAAACGGTAATGATTACAGGTGATCACGTCGAAACGGCAAAGGCAATTGCAAAAGATTTGCGGCTTCTTCCGAAAAAAGGACGTGTGATGGACGGCAAGACGCTGAATAAGCTTTCGGAGAAAGAGCTTATCGAGACGGTCGATGATATCTACGTATTCGCCCGTGTGTCACCTGAACATAAATTAAAAATCGTCAAAGCGTTCCAGGAAAACGGACACGTCGTCGCCATGACGGGTGACGGGGTAAATGACGCACCAGCCATAAAGCAGGCTGATATCGGCGTTGCCATGGGCGTGACGGGAACGGATGTGGCGAAGGAAGCCTCCTCTCTCATTCTTGTAGATGATAACTTCGCCACAATTAAATCAGCCATAAAAGAGGGGAGAAATATCTATGAAAATATAAGAAAATTCGTCCGGTATTTGCTCGCCTCCAACGTCGGTGAAATTTTAGTCATGCTGTTTGCGATGCTTCTCGCTCTGCCGCTGCCGCTCGTTCCGATTCAGATCTTGTGGGTGAACTTAGTGACTGACGGGCTGCCGGCGATGGCGCTCGGTATGGATCAGCCGGAAGATGACCTGATGAGGCGGAAGCCGCGGCATCCGAAAGAAGGGGTATTTGCGAGAAAACTGGGCTGGAAAGTCGTCTCAAGAGGGTTTTTGATCGGGGCCGCAACCATTTTAGCGTTTATCATCGTCTATCACCGCAACCCTGAAAATCTGCCGTATGCACAGACCGTCGCATTCGCGACTCTTGTCCTCGCTCAGCTTATACACGTGTTTGACTGCCGGAGCGAAACATCTGTTTTTTCCCGGAATCCGTTTGAAAATATCTATCTGCTCGGCGCCATCGTTTCTTCTATTTTCCTGATGGTCATCGTCATCTATTATCCGCCGCTGCAGCCTATTTTCAAAACAGTGCCGATTACGCCGGGCGATTGGATGCTTATTGTCGGTATGTCGGGCATACCTACTTTTTTGCTGGCGGGTTCACTTTTGACAAGAAAAAAATAATTCCATATGATATAATCTTAGGGGTAATAGCATGTCTATTGCCCTTTTATTTTGATAACGGGAAAGAATTGGGTGTTTCATATGATACGGAGTATGACAGGCTTCGGCAGCGCAAGCAGCACAAAAGGCGATCTCTCGGCAACCGTTGAATTGAAATCCGTCAATTACCGGTTCAAAGAAGTGAACGCCCGTCTGCCACGGCCTTTGCTATATGTAGAGGATAAGCTGAAACAAATGATATTGCAGCATATACAGCGCGGAAGAGTAGAGCTGTTTCTCACTGTAAACAGTGACGCGCTCATAAAAAGAAGCCTGAAAATTGATTGGGAGCTCCTTGATGAATATGTGAGCGCCGCACGTGTCATGAAAGAGCGCTACAGTCTGGCCGCGGAACCCGATGCAATGGATTTCTTTACTTTTGAACATATTGCGCAGATTCACGAAGAGCAGATGCGTGATGACAAGCTTGAAGAAGTCATCAGGGAAGCCGCTGAACTTGCGGTAAAGGAACTTTGTGACATGAGGGAAAAAGAAGGCCGGCTTTTGGCGGAAGACTGTTTTCTGCACATTGGGCGGCTTGAGACGCTGTCCGAACAGGTGAAAGACCGCGCTTCGGCCGTTGTTATGCATTACCGCGAGCGCCTTTACGCCCGCATGAAGGAATGGACGGAGGACGCACTCGACGAAAGCAGGCTGGTCACGGAATGCGCCATTTTCGCCGACCGTTCTGATATTACGGAAGAAATTACCAGATTGAAGAGCCATTTTGTTCAATTCCGTGATATATTAAAAGAAGGCGGGGCAGTCGGACGCAAACTTGATTTCCTCGTGCAGGAGCTTAACCGCGAAGCGAACACGATCGGCTCAAAAGCCAATGATCATCAAATCACAAAGCTTGTCGTGGAAATGAAAAGTTCTATTGAAAAATTGAAGGAACAAGTGCAAAATATAGAATAGCGACTGTGCGTATTGTTTACAGACGGTCTCTTCGGGTTACACTAGAGACGTCTATTTTACAGGGGGAACGTAGAAGATGACGATTAAACTGATTAATATCGGATTTGGCAATATCATCTCCGCCAATCGGATGATTTCGATTGTCAGCCCGGAGTCTGCGCCAATAAAGCGAATGATTCAGGATGCAAGAGACCGCGGAATGCTAATAGACGCTACATACGGACGAAGAACCCGTGCAGTTGTCGTCATGGATAGTGATCACATTATCTTATCTGCCGTCCAGCCTGAGACAGTTGCACACAGACTTTCTGTGAAAGAAGAAATTATGGATGAAGGGCAGGGGTAATTGCCGCATGAAAGAAAGAGGGTTATTAATCGTTCTCTCAGGTCCCTCAGGAGTTGGAAAAGGAACGGTTCGGCAAGCAATATTTTCACAAGAAGACACGAAATTTGAATACTCAATTTCAGTCACGACGAGAAACCCGAGAGAGGGCGAGGTCGACGGCGTCGATTATTTCTTTAAATCAAGAGATGAATTCGAACGCATGATTGAAAACAACAAACTGCTTGAGTGGGCGGAATATGTCGGCAACTATTACGGAACGCCCGTCGATTATGTCGAACAGACGCTTCAAGAAGGAAAAGACGTCTTCTTAGAGATTGAAGTGCAGGGCGCGCTCCAAGTGCGGAATGCATTTCCGGAAGGCCTGTTTATCTTCTTAGCGCCGCCGAGTCTTTCTGAGCTGAAAAACAGAATCGTGACAAGAGGAACTGAAACCGACGATTTAATTGAAAACAGAATGAAGGCCGCAAAAGCTGAAATCGAAATGATGGACGCGTATGATTATGTCGTGGAAAACGATGATATCCAAACGGCTTGTGATAAGGTTAACGCAATTGTTCTCGCCGAGCACTTAAAGCGTGAACGCGTTGCTCCGAGATATAAGAAAATGCTGGAGGTAGAATAACTTATGTTAGATCCGTCAATTGACTCTTTAATGAATAAATTAGATTCTAAATATACGCTGGTCACTGTGTCTGCAAGACGCGCGCGCGAAATGCAGATCAAAAAAGACCAGCAGATTGAACATACTATTTCTCACAAATATGTAGGCAAAGCTTTGGAAGAAATTGACGCGGGCCTGCTTTCGTTTGAAAGAGAAGACAGCGAATAACAAGCACACGTAGCAACCTATCTCTACATAGGTTGTTATTTTTTTCCGTTTAGGATTTGTCCAATGTTTTCATAAAGGGGAGAAGACTTCATGAAAAACCGAAACATTCTGCTATGCGTCAGCGGAGGGATTGCCGTTTATAAAGCTTCTGCGCTTACCAGCAAACTGGTTCAGGCCGGTGCGAACGTAAAAGTGATTATGACTGAGTCCGCGCGTGAGTTTGTTTCTCCGCTGACATTTCAGGCGCTGAGCCGGAATGAAGTGTATACAGATACATTTAAAGAACAAAATCCGAAGGTTATTTCGCATATAGATGCCGCTGACTGGGCGGATTTAATCATTGTCGCACCCGCTACGGCAAACGTCATCGGCAAGCTTGCCAACGGAATTGCCGACGATATGCTCACAACGACGGTGCTGGCAGCGGAGGCCCCGGTCTGGGTGGCGCCTGCGATGAATGTCCATATGTATGATCATCCGGCGGTGAAGCGGAACATCTCCGTGCTTTATCAGGACGGCGTCCGCTTTATCGAGCCGAGTGAAGGCTATTTGGCATGCGGATATGTCGGCAAAGGAAGATTAGAGGAGCCGGAGCTTATTGTTGAGCGTGTCAGAGAGCATTTTAAGAAACCTGAAGACGATGCGCCGCTGAAAGGAAAACATATTGTCATTACAGCCGGCCCGACGCGCGAAGCAGTGGACCCCGTCCGTTTTTTCACAAATAAATCCACCGGCAAAATGGGCTATGCCGCTGCCGAAGCTGCCGTCCGTCTCGGTGCGCGGGTGACGCTGATTTCAGGCCCGGTGTCGTTAGAGCCGCCTCGGGGGCTGTATCAGTTCCTTCCGGTGCAATCAGCAGCAGATATGAGAGAAGCCGTGCTTTCTGTGTTTGATTCATGCGACATCGTGATTAAGACGGCGGCCGTGGCCGATTTTACGCCGGCGGCTGTTTCTGATCACAAAATGAAGAAGAAAGACGGTTCACTCGTGATCGAATTCAACCGTACGGCAGACATACTGAAAGAACTGGGCGAACGGAAAACACACCAGCTTCTGGTCGGATTCGCGGCTGAAACGCAAGACGTCGAACGCTATGCGCGCAGAAAACTCGAACAGAAAAACCTTGATATGATCGTTGCGAATGATGTGAAAGCCGAAGGAGCGGGGTTTGGCACAGATACGAATGTCGTCACCTTCTATTTCCGGGACGGAAGAAAACGGGAGCTTGCGCTTATGTCTAAACTTGACGTTTCCTTTGAAATGCTGAAGGAAATGACCGCTTTGAAAGCAGAGGACCAAAAACCCGTATGAATGTGGCAGAAGTCATTGTCGATGTCAGCTCCAAAAACATTGACAGGCCCTTTGATTACAAAATTCCCGATCATTTAAGAGGGATGATCGAAGTCGGCATGCGGGTGATTGTCCCGTTCGGCCCGCGCAAGCTTCAAGGGTTCGTGACCGGTTTGAAAGATTCGTCTGAATTAAACGGCGGGCAAATGAAGGAAGTCGAGAAGCTTCTTGATTTGACACCCGTTCTGACGGAAGAGCTGATGCAGCTGTCTTCATGGCTTTCTGACAAAACGCTATCGTTTAAAATCACGGCACTACAGGCAATGCTGCCGGCCGCACTGAAGGCGAAGTACGAGAAAGAGCTGAAAGTCGTTGACGAAGAAGCGCTGACACCGGACATCAGGCAGCTTTTCAGAAATCAGAAGAGCCTTCTGTACTCAGATATTACCGATGAACGTATTCTTTCGGCACTGCAAAAATTCGTGCGCAAAGGAAGCATTGATGTCACCTATAAAGTCGCCCAGAAAACGAATAAAAAAATGATCCGCATGATTGAGGCGGGGGCAGACAAAGAAGAACTCGCCCGGCACGCAGATTCATTGACAAAACAGGCTTTTAAACAGCTTGCCGTGCTTACTTATTTTATTGACGGGGGAGCAAAAATTTCCGCGGCTGACCTTTGCCAAAAGACCGATTCCAGTTCAGCGACGCTGAAAACGCTTCTTAAAAAGGGGCTTCTTACGGAAAGCTTTGAGGAGGTTTACCGCGATCCTTATCAGGACAGAATGTTCAAAAAAACAGAGCCTCTCTCTCTTACTGAAGAGCAGCATGCCGCTTTTGAGCCGATTAAGAAGGCCGTAGCCGATCATGTTCATCACGTCTTTCTGCTTCACGGTGTGACAGGGAGCGGCAAAACGGAAATTTACCTGCAGTCTATCGAAAAGGTGCTGGCTAAAGGAAAAGAAGCCATCGTGCTTGTTCCGGAAATCTCATTGACGCCGCAAATGGTCAATCGTTTTAAAGGCCGCTTCGGCTCACAGGTTGCGGTCATGCACAGCGGATTATCAACAGGTGAAAAATACGATGAATGGCGCAAAATTCAGCGTAAGGAAGTAAAGCTCGTCGTCGGAGCCAGATCGGCTATCTTTGCCCCATTTGAAAATCTCGGCATGATCATTATTGATGAAGAGCACGAATCCTCCTATAAGCAGGAGGAAATGCCGCGGTACCATGCAAAAGACGTAGCCATCCGCAGGGCCGAGCATCACAGCTGTCCGGTCGTCCTCGGGAGCGCCACGCCGACATTGGAGTCATTTGCACGGGCCAAAAAAGGCGTTTATGAGCTGCTTCCGTTAAAACACCGCGTAAATCGCCAGCTCATGCCGGATGTATCTCTCGTTGATATGAGAGAAGAACTGCGAAACGGCAACAGATCGATGTTTTCAAAAGAGCTGATGGAACAGCTGGAGGAGAAGCTTGCGAAAAAAGAGCAGGCCGTTCTCTTTCTGAATAAACGGGGATATTCTTCGTTTGTGATGTGCCGGGACTGCGGTTATGTGCCCCAATGTCCGCATTGCGACATTTCAATGACCTATCACCGCTACGGACAAAGGCTGAAATGCCATTACTGCGGCCATGAGGAGCCTGTTCCGGGAACGTGCCCGGAATGCGGCAGTGAGCATATCCGCTTTTTCGGCACGGGAACGCAGCGTGTAGAGGAGGAGCTTACCAAAGTGCTGCCTCAGGCGCGCGTGATCAGGATGGATGTGGACACGACCTCAAGAAAAGGCGCTCATGAAAAGCTATTGTCAGCTTTCGGTGAAGGAAAAGCGGATATCCTGCTCGGTACGCAAATGATCGCAAAAGGGCTTGATTTTCCGAACGTGACGCTCGTCGGAGTATTAAGCGCAGATACGACGCTTCACATCCCTGATTTCAGGGCGGCGGAGAAGACATTTCAGCTGTTGACGCAGGTAAGCGGACGGGCCGGGCGGCATGAAAAGCCGGGAACGGTAGTCATACAAACGTACACACCGTCTCATTACAGCATTCAGCTGACGAAAACGCATGACTATGAAACTTTCTTTCAGCAGGAGATGGCGCACAGGCGGGCCCAGTCATATCCGCCTTATTATTACGTGGCGCTGGTGACCGTTTCTCATGAAGAAGCCGCAAAAGCCGCGGTCACCGCTGAAAAGATTACAAACTATTTAAGAGCGGGATGCGGACCGGACACGAAAATTCTCGGGCCGGCGGCTTCCCCGATTGCCAGGATCAAAGATAGATATCGCTATCAATGCGTGATAAAATACAGACAGGAAAACGAGTTGCAGATTCAGTTGAAAAAAATTCTGGAGCATTATAAACGCGACATTGCGCAAAAGCATGTAATGATTTCAATTGATATGAATCCGTACATGCTGATGTAACATTAGTTTTGGAGGGCAAAATTTTGGCTGTGAAAAAAATCGTCACACACCCGGCGGAGGTTCTGGAAACACCTGCCGAAGAAGTGACAGTGTTTGATAAAAAATTAAAAAAACTGCTTGATGACATGTACGATACGATGCTCGAAATGGATGGCGTCGGCCTTGCCGCGCCGCAAATCGGCATTTTAAAAAGAGCGGCCGTCGTGGATATCGGTGAAGAAAGCGGCCGGATCGATCTTGTAAATCCGGTCATTCTTGAAAAGAGCGGTGAACAGATCGGAGTCGAGGGCTGCTTAAGCTTTCCGGGAGTATACGGTGAGGTCACCCGCCCCGATTACGTAAAGGTGAAAGCTTATGACCGTAAAGGAAAACCGTTTATTGTAGAAGCGGAAGGTTTTTTGGCCAGGGCCATCCAGCATGAAATGGATCATTTAGAAGGCATTTTATTCACATCAAAAATCACGGCTTACTACACTGAAGAAGAACTGGCAGAAATGGAAGGATGATTGGATGACAAGGATCGTTTTTATGGGAACACCCGACTTTTCAGTTCCCGTGCTGCGCACACTTATTGAAGACGGATATGAAGTGGCAGGGGTCGTTACGCAGCCTGACCGCCCGAAAGGCAGAAAAAAAATCATGACGCCTCCTCCTGTAAAGGCTGAAGCTGAACGCCACGGTATTCCCGTGCTTCAGCCCGAAAAAGTAAGGCTTGAAGAAGAAATAGAAAAAGTGCTCAGCCTGAAGCCGGACCTGATTGTTACGGCGGCATTCGGACAGATTTTGCCCAAGCAGCTGCTGGACGGCCCGAAATACGGCTGTATCAACGTGCACGCTTCACTTCTGCCTGAATTAAGAGGCGGAGCGCCGATACATTATTCGATTCTTCAAGGCAAAAAGAAAACGGGCGTGACGATCATGTATATGGTTGAAAAGCTTGATGCGGGCGATATGATTTCTAAAATCGAAGTGGAAATTGATGAAACAGATAACGTCGGCACGCTCCACGACAAATTAAGCGTAGCGGGGGCGAAGCTTTTGTCAGAGACCGTTCCGAACGTCATTTCCGGAAATATTAAACCGATCAGGCAGGACGAATCAAAAGCGACTTACGCGCCTAACATTAAGCGCGAGCAGGAGCGGATTGATTGGACAAAGCCCGGAGAAGACATTTACAACCAGATCAGAGGCTTAAACCCTTGGCCTGTCGCCTATACAACGTTGAACGGACAAAACATCAAAGTGTGGGCATCTGAAAAAGTTGCGGCCAATACTGAAGCAGCGCCGGGAACTGTCATCCGTGCGGAGCAAAACGGCATTGTCGTTGCATCAGGAAACGGCACCGCCCTTTTGATCACAGAGCTGCAGCCGGCGGGAAAAAAACGGATGAAGGGCGAGGATTTTGTAAGAGGCAAAAATGTGCAGTCCGGTGACGTGTTAGGAGCAGCAGATGAAGAAAATTAATGTCCGGGAGCTTGCCCTTGAAGCGCTTGAAAAGCTTGAGCAAAATCAGGCATACAGCAACCTGCTTCTTACATCGGTTATCAAAACGAACACGCTCAGCGATCAGGACCGAGGACTGCTGACAGAGCTTGTCTACGGAACGCTGCAAAATAAAATCGCTTTAGACTATATGCTGAAGCCTTTTATCCGCAAGCCGAATAAGGTGAAGCCATGGGTGATTCAGCTGCTGCGTCTGTCCGCATATCAAATGGAGTATTTAGAAAAAATTCCGGACCGCGCCGCAATCCATGAAGCGGTTGAAATCGCCAAAAAACGCGGGCATAAGGGCATCGCATCCTTTGTCAACGGCATCCTCCGCTCTCTGCAGCGTGAGGGGGCGCCGTCATTCGCTGAAATCGAAGACCCGGTTCTCCGTCTTTCAACAGAGACGAGCCATCCCGAATGGCTCGTAAAAGAGTGGGTCGAAGCGTACGGCTTTGAGACGGCTGAAAAGATCTGCCGGATTCATCTCGTTCCGCCGAAACAGACGCTCCGTGTCAACCGGATCAAGGCTGACAAGGAAACGCTGCTGAATGAGATGGAGAATGCTGGTCTGGAAGCGGAAGCCGGAGACCTTTCTCCTGATGCGATTAAGCTTTTAAAAGGAAGCATCGCGAGCACGGAATTTTTCCAAAACGGGCAAGTATCCATTCAGGATGAGAGCTCAATGCTTGTCGCGCGGGCGCTGGATCCGAAACCGGGGGAAACCGTGCTTGACGCATGCGCCGCACCGGGAGGAAAGTCGGCTCACATCGCGGAACTGATGAAGAACGAAGGCAGCCTGACGTCACTTGATCTTCACCGACATAAAGTGAAGCTGATTCAAGAGGGAGCAGAACGGCTCGGACTTACGATCATCGACGCGCAAACGATGGATGCAAGGAAAGCGGGGGACGCTTTTGGCGCAGAACGGTTTGACCGGATTCTCGTTGATGCCCCGTGCTCAGGCTTCGGAGTTATCAGAAGAAAACCCGATATGAAATATACGAAGACGCCGGAGGACAGCAGACGGCTGTCAGAGATCCAGCTCGGCATTTTAAGGGAAATCGCCCCATTAGTAAAAAAAGGTGGCACACTCGTATACAGTACGTGTACAATGGATCGGACAGAAAATGAAGAAGTTATGCATGCGTTTATACAAGAACACCCTGAGTTTGAACCCGATTTGTCTCTTGAAAAGCGGCTGCCTGAAAAGGCGAGACCCTTTGTTCAGGATGGAAGCCTTCAAATTCTTCCGCATTATTTCGGAACAGACGGTTTCTTTATTAGCAGCATGAGAAAGAAGGGATAAAAAATGACACAATTAAAAAAGACAAGCGTACGGAAAGAGCTGCGGACTGAGCAGCCGTCCATTTACTCTTTTGAATTAGATGAAATCAAACAATGGCTGACCGAGAATGGCGAAAAACCGTTCCGAGCAGCACAGATTTTTGAATGGCTGTATGAAAAACGGGTGTCTTCATTTGATGAAATGACAAACCTTTCAAAAAGCCTGCGTGAAAAACTCGAGAGCAATTTTGTGATGACAACGCTGAAAACGGCTGTAAAGCAGACGTCACAAGACGGCACAATGAAATTTTTATTTGAGCTTCATGACGGTTATACAATTGAAACGGTTTTAATGAGACATGAGTATGGCAATTCTGTATGTGTAACGACACAGGTCGGCTGCCGCATCGGCTGCACATTTTGTGCGTCAACGCTCGGCGGATTGAAACGGAATCTTGAAGCGGGAGAAATCGTCGCTCAAGTCGTGAAAGTGCAAAAGGCGCTTGATGAAACGGATGAACGCGTCAGCTCAGTCGTTATCATGGGTATCGGAGAGCCGTTTGATAATTTCAATGAAATGCTCGCTTTCTTAAAAATCATTAACCATGATAAAGGGCTGAACATCGGAGCGCGTCATATTACGGTTTCCACAAGCGGCATCATTCCGAAGATATACGATTTCGCAGATCAAAAAATGCAGATCAATTTCGCGATTTCTCTGCATGCCCCGAATACGGAGATCAGAAGCCGCCTGATGCCGATTAACAAAGCTTATAAGCTTCCTGACCTTATGGAAGCTGTCAAATATTATATTGAGAAAACAGGCAGACGGATCAGCTTTGAATACGGCTTGTTCGGAGGCGTAAATGATCAGGTCGAACACGCAGAAGAGCTTGCAGAACTGTTAAAAGGCGTTAAATGCCATGTCAACTTAATTCCTGTAAACTATGTGCCTGAACGGGATTACGTCCGCACACCGAGAGATCAGATTTTCGCATTCGAAAAAACGTTAAAATCCCGCGGTGTAAATGTCACGATCAGAAGAGAGCAAGGCCATGACATTGACGCGGCCTGCGGTCAGCTTCGCGCGAAGGAGCGTCAAGACGAGACGAGGTGAAGAGGTTGATTACAGCCTTGAAAACAGATACAGGTAAAGTCCGCCAGCATAATGAAGATGCGGCGGGCATTTTCACAAAAGAAGAAGCGGCGCTTGCGGTTGTCGCCGACGGCATGGGCGGTCACCTAGCCGGAGATGTGGCGAGCAGGATGGCGGTTGCAGCGATGGAAGAGCAGTGGAACCAAGCTGAAACGGTTCCTTCACTGCCATCTGATTGCGAGGTTTGGCTGAAAGACCGGATTCATGAGGCGAATGCCAAGGTATATGACCACGCTAAAGCGAATGAAGAATGCCGGGGAATGGGCACAACCGTTGTCTGCGCCTTATTCACGGGGAAATTTGTCACTGTCGCCCATATCGGAGACAGCCGGTGCTACCTGCTTCAAGACGGGGAATTCACTCAGCTGACTGAAGACCATTCGCTTGTGAATGAGCTGGTCAAGACGGGAGAAATTTCAAAAGAGGACGCCGAGCATCATCCGCGGAAAAATGTACTGACGAGAGCGCTGGGGACTGATGAAACCATCAGCCCCGACGCCCGTTCGTTTGAGCTTTCTGACGGCGATCAGCTGCTTTTATGCTCTGACGGACTGTCAAATAAAATAGAAGATCACGAGATCAAACAAATGCTTCAAGCCGAATCTGCGCCTCAGGAAAAGGTAGACCTTCTCATCAGCAAAGCGAATCAAAACGGCGGCGAGGACAACATCACGGCTGTATTGATTGAGCTTTCCGCAGATGCAAAAGAGGGTGAAGACAAGTGCTAACCGGCAAGCGGATCAGCGGGCGTTATCATATCCTCCGGCCCATTGGCGGCGGCGGAATGGCGAACGTTTTTTTAGCTGAGGACATCATTCTCGAACGTGAAGTCGCAATTAAGATTCTGCGGTTTGACTTTGTGAATGACATTGATTTTATCAGGCGTTTCAGAAGAGAAGCACAGTCGGCATCAAGCCTTGATCATCCGAATATCGTCAGTATTTACGATATCGGGGAGGAAGGCGACATTTATTATATTGTCATGGAATATGTGGAAGGCATGACGTTAAAGGAATACATAACCGCACACGGACCGCTTCATCCGAAAGAAGCGCTGTCTGTTATGGAGCAGATCGTCTCAGCCATCGCCCATGCCCATCATAACCATATCGTGCACCGGGATATCAAACCGCACAATATTTTGATAGATCATTTAGGACATATTAAGGTGACGGATTTCGGCATCGCCACAGCTCTCACTTCGACGACAATCACACATACGAATTCTGTGCTCGGCTCGGTTCATTATTTGTCTCCGGAGCAGGCGAGAGGCGGTCTGGCAACGAAAAAATCGGATATTTACGCGCTCGGCATCGTGCTGTTTGAGCTTTTAACAGGCAAAATGCCTTTTGACGGAGAATCAGCCGTCAGCATTGCGTTAAAGCACCTGCAAGCAGAAACGCCTTCCGCCAGAAAGTGGAACCCTTCCATTCCGCAGAGCGTGGAAAACATTATTTTAAAGGCAACCGCCAAAGACCCGTTTCACCGCTATGAAAGCGCAGAGGACATGGAAGCGGACATCAGAACGGCTTTTGACGCCGGCAGGCTGAATGAACAAAAATTCTCCGTGCAGGATGATGAGGAAATGACGAAAGCGATTCCCGTTATTACTGACGGTGCGATAGCCGCGCCGCAGGCGGAAACGCCGGCAGAGACGGATGATAAAGAACAGCCGTCCGCCAAAAAGAAGAAACGGAAATGGCCGTGGGTTTTGCTGGCTGTCTGCTTTATTTTCATAATGGCGGCTGTTCTTGCGGTCACCGTGTTCCCGTCTTTGTTTATGCCAAAAGAGGTAAGCGTCCCCGATGTACGGGGCATGAAGTACGAAAAAGCGGAAGCCCTGCTTGAAAAGAACGGCCTCCAAGCGGATCCTGATATGACGGACATTGAAGATGAAAAAATCGAAGAGGGATTAATGGTCAAAACTGATCCGAAAGCGGGTTCTGCCGTTAAAGAAGGCTCTTCTGTAAAACTGTACAAAAGCATCGGGAAACCGAAAACCCGGCTGATTGACGTGAAAGGCCGGCCGATCGATGATGCGAAAAAAACGCTTAAGGATAAAGGCTTCAAACATGTCAATGTAAAAGAAGAGAACGATGACAGTGCGGCTGGCACTGTAATTGATCAGAACCCATCAGCCGGCACCGACATGGTCGCAAGTGATGATGAAGTCAGCTTAACAGTCAGCCTCGGACCGGCGGACGTTACGCTGAGAGACTTAAAAACATACAGCAAAGAAGCGGCTTCCGGGTATCTTGAAGATAACGGCCTGCAGCTTGTTGAAAAGGAAGCTCACTCAGATGACGTGCCTGAGGGACAGGTCATGAAGCAAGAGCCGTCAGCCGGCACTGCGGTTAAGCCGGGAAGTGATGTTGAAGTAACGTTTTCGCTCGGGCCTGAAGAAAAACCGGCCAAAACGGTAAAAGAAAAAATCAGCATCCCCTACGAACCCGAACATGAAGGGGACGAGCTCGAAGTGCAAATCGCCATCGATGATAAAGACCACAGCATCTCTGATACGTATGATTCGTTTAAAATAAAAGAACCGACTGAAAAAACAATTGAACTGAAGATTGATCAGGGACAGAAGGGGTATTATCAAGTGATGGTCGATCATAAAGTCGTCAGCTACAAAACGATTGAATACCCGAAAGATAATGACTGACAAGGAGGGACCGTATGCCTGAGGGCAAAATTATTAAAGCGTTAAGCGGATTCTATTATGTCCTGGATGAATCACAGGACAAGATCATTCAATGCAGAGGCCGGGGCATTTTCAGAAAGAATAAAATAACGCCTCTGGTCGGCGATTATGCCGTTTATCAGGCTGAAAATGATAAAGAAGGCTACCTGTTGGAAATCAAAGAACGAACAAACGAGCTGGTCAGGCCGCCGATATCAAATGTGGACCAGGCCGTTCTCGTCTTTTCCGCCGTTCAGCCGGCGTTCAGCACGTCCTTATTGGACCGGTTTCTCGTTCTTGTGGAAGCCAACGGCATTCACCCGATCATCTGCATAACAAAAATGGACTTAGCTTCAGACGGGGAATCGAAAGAGAAGATTCTATCTTACATGAAAGACTATCAGGCGATCGGTTATGACGTATATGTGACGTCGTCAAAAGAAAACAGCGGCTTAACAGGCATTGTGAAACACTTCGCGAATAAAACCACGGTGTTTGCCGGGCAGTCCGGAGTCGGAAAATCTTCGCTTTTAAATGCGATCAGCCCGGAGCTTGAGCTGAAAACAAACGAGATTTCCACTCATTTAGGACGCGGGAAACATACGACACGCCATGTAGAGCTCATTCATACATCAGGCGGTCTTGTGGCGGATACTCCGGGGTTCAGTTCGCTTGAATTCACCGGCATTGAGAAAGAAGAGCTGGGCAGCACGTTCCCTGAGATCAGAGAAATAAGCGCCTCATGCAAATTCAGAGGCTGTCTGCATCTGAAGGAGCCGAAATGCGCGGTAAAGCAAGCGGTGGAAGAAGGAGACATTCAGCCGTACCGCTATGAGCATTACAAAGAATTTATGCAGGAAATAAAAGAGAGAAAGCCGAGGTATTAATATGATTAAGGTTGCGCCATCAATTCTTTCCGCCGATTTTGCTTCACTGGGCGAGGAAATTAAAGACGTGGAAAAAGGAGGAGCGGACTATATCCATATTGATGTCATGGATGGCCATTTCGTCCCTAACATTACAATCGGACCGCTTATCGTTGAAGCCGTCCGTCCAGTGACTGATCTGCCGCTGGATGTCCATCTTATGATTGAAAACCCGGACCGCTACATCCCAGCATTTGCAAAAGCCGGTGCGGACATCCTTTCCGTTCACGCTGAGGCGTGTCCGCATCTTCACCGGACCATTCAATTGATAAAAGAGCAGGGGATAAAAGCGGGAGTTGTGCTCAATCCGCATACGCCCGTTCAAATCATTGAACATGTGATCGATGAGTTGGACCTTGTGCTGTTAATGACGGTGAACCCCGGTTTTGGAGGTCAGCGCTTTATTCACTCGGTTCTTCCGAAAATCCGTCAAGTCAAACAGATGGCAGAGGAGAAAGGCCTCTCTGAACTTTTAATCGAGGTGGACGGGGGCGTTAATAAAGAAACAGCTCCTTTATGCGCTGAAGCGGGCGCTAATCTGCTTGTTGCCGGGTCCGCCGTATATAATCAGCCGGATCGGAAAAAAGCCATCGCTGAGATCCGAAACGCAGAATAAACATGCTGATAAAGAGCCCGGTGAAAGCCGCCGGCTCTTTTCGCGTCTGAGAGGGAAAGGAAAACATATGAAGACAATCAATATCGTTGCGGGCGGCCCTCGGGAGTTTATTCCCGATCTGTCCGAGTACACAGACGGAGATACGACGTGGGTCGGAGTGGATAAAGGGACGGTCGCTCTTTTGGAGGCCGGAATCGTTCCGCAGGAAGCTTTCGGTGATTTTGACAGCATTACGGAAGAAGAGCTCCTGCAGATTCAAAAAGCGGCGCCGGCCCTCCATGTGTATCAGGCGGAAAAAGATTATACCGATCTTGAACTCGCTCTTGACTGGGCTTTACAAAAAGAACCGGAGAACATTCGGATATTCGGTGTGACGGGCGGAAGAGCAGATCACTTTTTAGGGAACATTCAGCTTTTGTATAAAGCTTTAAATAAGGATACGGTTGTCAAGCTGATCGACCGGCAGAATGAGATTCAGATGTTCGAACCCGGCCGCTATACAATTGAAGAAAAAGTGCGCAGACGCTATATTTCTTTTATTCCGTTTTCGGAAGCCGCAGACGGCCTGACACTCATCGGTTTTAAATATCCCCTGGATAATTGTCATATTCCCCTGGGTTCCACACTATGTATTAGTAACGAACTCATTCATTCACGAGGTACTTTTTCGTTTGCAAAAGGCATATTAATAATGGTAAGGAGCGCGGATTAGAAAAGCGGCTTCTGCCATATGCGGAAAAAACCATGAATCCTAAAGTGATGAACGCAGCGGATACGGGACTTATAGGAGGGGACAAAATGAAATTTTATACCATTAAATTGCCGAAGTTTTTAGGAGGAATTGTCCGGGCGATGCTGGGCTCATTTAGAAAAGAGTAAGCCCAAGAAGCTGAATTGCCCTCTTTGAACGCATAAAAAACGCCTGCCGCATAAAAGGGCAGGCGTTCATTTTTGCTTATACACGCTCAACTTTACCGGATTTTAAAGCCCGGGCAGATACATACACTTTTTTAGGTTTGCCGTCAACGAGGATGCGGACCTTTTGAAGGTTGGCGCCCCAAGTACGCTTAGAAGCGTTCATTGCGTGAGAACGGTTGTTTCCGGCTTTTGTTTTTTTACCTGTAATAAAACATTTACGTGCCATTTGTTTCCCTCCTAACTGCGCGAAACATCTTTTCAAACATAGTGTCTCAGATGCTTTCGTTATACAATACTTTAAATAATTTACCACAGCTAAAAACCGTTTGCAACTATTGTTTCCCTTACTTTCAAGAAAAATCACTTGACATGTAAAACCAATCACATCTCCCGCGCTGAAGCGCCGCTTCTGTATCTTTTCTTTTCATAATGGGATACATATAGTAGAATAATGATAACTCTATGCACCTGAAGGAGGAACCTGTGTGTCCATTGAAATGAAGACAAAATACGGACAGATTGATATATCCAACGAAGTCATCGCAATGGTTGCCGGAGGCGCTGCCATTGACTGTTACGGAATAGTGGGGATGGCCTCCAAAAACCAGATTAAAGACGGTTTGTCTGAAATCCTCCGGAAAGAGAACTTCGCAAGAGGCGTACATGTCCGTCAGGAATCAGAACAAATACATATCGACATGTACATTATTGTCAGCTACGGCACTAAAATATCCGAAGTAGCTCACAATGTTCAGACGAAGGTAAAATACACAGTAAATCAAACAATCGGACTTGCAGTTGATTCTGTAAATATTTATGTCCAAGGCGTACGAGTAACGAACCCGTAGTGAGGAGGATGAGTATTGTCTAGACGAAACTTAGATGGGAGAGCTTTTGCGGCAATGATTCTGGCGGGGGCTGAGACATTGTCTCAAAACGCATCCGCGGTGGATGCGCTGAATGTGTTTCCCGTGCCGGACGGCGATACCGGAACAAACATGAATTTATCGATGTCATCAGGTGCAAGAGAGGTAGAGCACCTTGACTCACCTGACATCGGCAAAGTCGGCATCGCCCTGTCAAAAGGCCTGCTTATGGGAGCGAGAGGAAACTCAGGGGTGATCTTGTCCCAATTATTCAGAGGCTTCACAAAGAGCATTGAAAACAAAAAAGAAATAAACGCCCAAGAATTTGCCGCTGCACTCCAAGCGGGAGTGGATATGGCATATAAGGCGGTCATGAAACCGGTTGAAGGAACGATTTTAACCGTGGCGAAGGATGCGGCTAAAAAAGCGGTCGCCTCGGCCAAAGAAGAAACCGATATCATTGCGGTCATGGAGACTGTTATTGAAGAAGCGGAAGCGTCGCTGAACCGCACGCCGGACCTGCTGCCTGTTTTAAAGGACGTCGGTGTCGTTGACAGCGGCGGAAAAGGTCTGCTTTGTGTATATGAAGGCTTTTTGGCCTCCTTAAAAGGAGAGTCCGTACCGAAAAAAGCGGTTCTTCCGGCTCTGGATGATATGGTGAATGCCGAGCATCATAAAAGCGCGCAGAGCATGCTGAGTACAGAAGACATTGAATTCGGATTCTGTACGGAAGTGATGGTAAGGCTGGATCAAGATAAACGGACGTTCAAGGAAGAAACGTTCAGAAACGAACTGAGCCGTTACGGCGATTCATTGCTGGTTGTAGCTGATGATACGCTGGCGAAAGTTCACATTCATGCCGAAGAACCCGGGAACGTGCTCAATCTTGCACAGCGTTACGGCGATTTAATTAAAATCAAAATTGAAAACATGAGGGAGCAGCATACTTCCATTATCAGCCAAGAACATGATGAAAAAAAGCCGGCCGGCGTTATGAAAGAAGCCCGCAAGCCTTTTGGAATCGTGACCGTGGCAATGGGAGAAGGCATTTCTGAACTGTTTACGAGCATCGGCGCTTCACACGTAATCGAAGGCGGCCAGACAATGAATCCGAGCACGGAAGATATTGTGGAAGCCGTTCAGTCTGTCAATGCGGAAACGGTTTTCATTCTTCCGAACAATTCAAATATTGTGATGGCTGCCAATCAAGCGGCGAGTGTGGCTGAAGAAAATGTAATTGTCATTCCGGCAAAAACGGTGCCGCAAGGTATGACCGCCCTGCTTGCGTTTAACCCTGACCAGCCGGCTGATGTAAATGAAGCCAATATGCTTGAGGCCATCCGGAATGTGAAAAGCGGACAGGTGACATATTCAGTCAGAGACACCCATATTGACGGAAAGGATATTAAAAAAGGTGATTTTATCGGCATTTTAAACAGTTCGATTATCGGCAGCGCCGAAGATCGGATAAGTGCGGCGAAATTGCTGCTGGATGAAATGATCGGGGAAGAAGATGAAATCGTCACCATCCTGTACGGAGAAGACGCGCCGGAAGAAGAAGCTGAGAAACTCGCAGAATATATTACAAGCGTCTGTGAAGATATCGAGGTTGAAATCCATAACGGCAGACAGCCTCTGTACCCATATATAATTGCGGCAGAATAGAAGGGCTTATCAGGCCCTTCTATTCTTATGCCTATATTTACCTGCGGCAGTGCGGCAGTGCGCCTGCTTGCCAATTTATAAATGTTCAATTAGTCTAAAGAAAAGCGCTGAATCAAGTGATGTTAAGGAGGAACAAACCAGCATGAAATATAGAAGCGTTTTTGATATTATCGGCCCGGTAATGATCGGTCCGTCCAGTTCACATACCGCAGGCGCCGCCCGTATCGGCAGAGTGGCCAGAAGCTTATTCAGGCGGGAGCCCCGCCGGATTGTTGTGTCTTTTTACGGATCATTTGCAGAAACGTATAAGGGCCACGGCACTGATGTCGCGATTATCGGCGGCCTGCTTGATTTTGATACATTTGATGAGCGGATTAAAACAGCGATTCAAATTGCTGAAGACAAGGGCATATATATAGAGTTCCGCACAGAGGATGCTGTGCCCGTTCATCCGAATACGGCGCGTATCGTCATTTCTGATGATGAAGGGGAGCTTGCCCTTACCGGTATTTCAATCGGCGGCGGAAAAATAGAAATTACGGAGCTTAACGGTTTTGAGCTGCGTCTTTCCGGAAACCATCCGGCTATTTTAGTCGTTCATAATGATAAATTCGGCACGATTGCAGGCGTTGCCAATGTGCTTGCGAAATTCTCCATCAACGTCGGACATATGGAAGTGGCGCGCAAGGATGTCGGACAGCTTGCGCTGATGACGATTGAAGTCGATCAGAATATTGAAGAAGAAGTGCTGGACGAACTTTCAACACTTCCGAATATTATACAGGTTACTAAGATAGCTGACTAAAAAGTCAGGAGGAAAATGACATGTTTCGTAATGTAAAAGAATTAATAGAAATCACTCAAGAAAAACAGATTCCGATTTCAGAAGTAATGATCACTCAAGAGATGGAAGTGACGCAAAAAACACGGGAAGAAATCTTTCAAGGAATGGAGCGTAATCTCTCCGTCATGGAAGCTGCGGTTGAAAAAGGGCTGAAGGGTGTCACGAGCCAGACCGGTTTAACAGGCGGAGACGCCGTGAAACTTCAGGCATACATCCAATCGGGTAAAAGCCTGTCAGGCAATCTGATTTTAGACGCCGTTTCTAAAGCTGTGGCGACAAATGAAGTCAATGCGGCGATGGGAACGATCTGCGCCACGCCGACCGCCGGTTCTGCCGGGGTTGTGCCGGGAACGTTATTCGCCGTAAAGCATAAGCTGAACCCCACGACGGAACAAATGATCCGATTTCTGTTTACGGCCGGAGCGTTCGGTTTTGTCGTAGCAAATAATGCGAGTATTTCAGGAGCTGCCGGAGGCTGTCAGGCGGAAGTCGGATCAGCATCAGGTATGGCGGCCGCTGCGATTGTGGAAATGGCGGGCGGAACGCCTCAGCAATCAGCAGAAGCAATGGCGATTACGCTTAAAAATATGCTCGGTCTCGTATGTGATCCGGTCGCCGGCTTGGTAGAAGTGCCGTGTGTCAAACGAAACGCAATGGGAGCATCCAACGCAATGATCGCGGCAGATATGGCGCTGGCCGGAATTACAAGCCGAATTCCTTGCGATGAAGTAATTGACGCGATGTACAAAATCGGCCAGACGATGCCGACAGCATTGCGTGAAACGGGACAAGGCGGTTTAGCCGCGACACCGACGGGAAGAGAATTAGAGAAGAAAATTTTCGGAGGAGCGCTGAAATCAAGTGAAACACCATCAGCAAACTAGTATAGCGGAGATTAAGGGCATTGGGCCGGAAACAGAAAAAACATTGCAAGAATTGGGTATCTATGACATTTCTGATCTTCTGAATTATTTCCCTTACCGTTATGATGACTATGAGCTGAGGGATTTGGAAGAAGTTAAACATGAAGAAAGAGTTACAGTAGAAGGGAAGGTTCATTCAGAACCTTCTCTTACCTATTACGGCAAAAAACGAAACAGGCTGACATTCAGGGTGCTTGTCGGCAATTATTTAATTACCGCGGTCTGCTTTAACCGTCCGTACTTAAAAAAGAAACTGACGCTCGGTTCTGTCGTCACGATATCCGGGAAATGGGATAAACACAGGCAGACCGTTTCTGTGCAGGAATTAAAAAACGGGCCTCATCAAGAAGATAAAAGCATTGAGCCTGTTTATTCCGTTAAAGAAAACGTCACCGTTAAAATGATGAGGCGGTTTATTAAGGAAGCTTTGAAGCACCATTTGGACAATATTGCCGATCCGCTTCCTGAAAAATTGAGAATCAGTTACAAGCTGCCTGATTACAAACAAGCCCTGCAGACGATGCACCAGCCGGAAACGAGGGAATCGTTACAGCAGGCAAGACGCAGGTTTGTTTACGAAGAATTCTTATTATTTCAGCTGAAAATGCAGGCGTTCCGTAAAGCGGAAAGAGAACAGTCAAAAGGCATCAGCCATGTGTTTCCGGCTGAAAAGCTCGCCGCTTTTACAGCCAGCCTTCCGTTTTCGCTCACGAACGCACAGATGCGCGTGCTCCGTGAAATTACCGCTGATTTGACATCTCCTTACCGTATGAACCGTCTGCTGCAAGGCGATGTCGGGTCAGGGAAAACGGCCGTCGCCGCCATCGCTTTGTACGCTGCGATCCTGTCGGGGTATCAGGGGGCTTTAATGGTGCCGACTGAAATTCTGGCCGAACAGCATGCCGACTCTCTCGTATCGTTATTTGCAAATGAAGATGTGAACATCGCGCTTTTGACGAGTTCTGTTAAAGGAAAGCGGCGCAGAGAGCTTTTGGAGCGGCTTGCTCTCGGAGAAATTGATATTTTAGTAGGGACCCATGCTTTAATCCAGGATGAAGTGGAATTTAAAGCGCTGAGCCTTGTCATTACGGACGAGCAGCATCGGTTCGGGGTCGACCAGCGCAAAAAACTCAGGAATAAAGGCCAGGACCCGGATGTGCTGTTTATGACAGCCACCCCGATACCGAGAACATTAGCCATTACCGTCTTCGGAGAAATGGATGTTTCCGTTATAGATGAAATGCCCGCGGGACGAAAACAAATCGAAACGTATTGGGTGAAACACGACATGCTGGAGCGGATTTTGGCTTTTATTGAAAAAGAGCTGAAGCAGGGAAGGCAGGCCTATATTATCTGCCCGCTCATTGAAGAGTCGGATAAGCTGGATGTTCAGAATGCGATTGACGTATATAACATGCTGTCTGAGGTTTACCGCGGCAAATGGAATGTCGGTCTGATGCACGGGAAGCTCCATTCTGATGAAAAAGATCAGGTGATGAGAGAATTCAGCGCCAATCAATGTCAGGTTCTTGTGTCAACAACTGTCGTAGAAGTCGGGGTGAACGTGCCGAATGCGACGATTATGGTCATCTATGACGCCGACCGTTTCGGGCTGTCTCAGCTCCATCAGCTCCGCGGCCGGGTCGGACGGGGAGACCATCAGTCTTTCTGCATCTTGATGGCCGATCCGAAATCCGAAACCGGGAAAGAACGGATGAGAATCATGTCGGAGACAAACGACGGCTTTGAACTGTCTGAAAAGGACCTTGAGCTGCGCGGTCCCGGCGATTTCTTCGGGAAAAAACAGAGCGGTATGCCCGAGTTCAAGGTGGCGGATATGGTTCATGACTACAGAGCTTTGGAAACGGCCCGCCAGGATGCGGCCAATCTGGTGTCATCAGAGGCTTTTTGGAAAGATGACGAGTACCGCATGCTCCGCGCTCAACTGCTCTCAAGCGGTGTCTTAGAAGGGGAGAAATTAAGCTGATTCTGCAAAATTGGGCGGCTTTCAAAAAACAATCATTGCATTCCAATCTATGAAATTATATACTACTATTAGTACCTAGTCTTAATTGTCCGGATGGTGTTTACAGATGAGAAGAAGCAAGAAAGAACGCCAAAAATTATTGCAGCAGACGATCAAATCGACACCCTTCATCACAGATGAAGAATTAGCGGGGAATTTCGGCGTCAGCATTCAGACGATCCGCTTAGACCGCTTGGAGCTCTCAATACCGGAGCTGAGAGAAAGAATTAAAAACGTGGCAGAACAAACGCTTGATGATGAAGTGAAATCACTGTCGTTAGATGAAGTGATCGGTGAAATCATTGATCTGGAGCTTGACGGCCAGGCCATTTCTATATTAGAAGTAAGACGCGAACATGTTTTCAGCCGCAATCAAATTGCGCGGGGGCATCATTTGTTTGCGCAGGCGAACTCACTCGCCGTAGCCGTCATTGATGATGAGCTGGCGCTGACCGCAAGCGCAAATATCCGCTTTACAAGACAGGTGAAAGAAGGCGAGCGCGTCGTTGCGAAAGCCAAAGTGACGGCAGTCGAAAAAGAAAAAGGCAGAACGGTAGTTGAAGTCAACAGCTATGTGGGAGAAGAAGTCGTGTTCTCCGGCATCTTTGACATGTACCGTTCAAAACAATCATAAAGGTGGAGCATGCATGAGAATAGCTGTAGATGCAATGGGAGGAGACAACGCACCCAAAGCTGTTATTGACGGAGTAATGAAGAGTATTGAGGCTTTTGACGATATTCATATTACGCTGGTCGGTGACAAGACAACGATAGAATCACACTTGCCAACAACATCAGACCGCATCACCGTATTGCACGCCGATGAAGTGATTGAACCGACGGATGAACCGGTCCGCGCCGTACGCAGAAAGAAAAACTCTTCTATGGTGCTGATGGCGCAGGAAGTGGCTGAAAACAGAGCGGACGCCTGCATCTCAGCGGGGAATACGGGCGCTCTCATGACAGCGGGACTGTTTATCGTCGGCAGAATTAAAGGAATCGACCGGCCGGCTCTTGCGCCGACGCTTCCGACCGTATCAGGGGACGGTTTCCTTCTTTTGGACGTGGGAGCCAATGTCGATGCCAAACCGGAACACCTTGTCCAGTACGGAATTATGGGATCTGTATATGCACGGCAGGTTCTCGGAATCAGCTCGCCCCGCGTCGGCTTGTTAAATGTCGGCACAGAAGAAAAGAAAGGAAACGACCTGACAAAAAAGACGTTTGAATTATTAAAAGAAACAAACGTGAATTTTGTCGGAAACGTTGAGGCGAGAGACTTGCTGGAAGGCGCTGCTGACGTCATAGTCACAGACGGCTTTACGGGCAACGTCACTCTGAAAACATTGGAAGGTTCAGCGTTATCGATTTTCAAAATGCTGAAAGATACACTGACGTCAAGCTTTGTTTCTAAGCTGGCAGCGGGAGTGCTAAAGCCGAAGCTGATGGAAATGAAACTGAAAATGGACTATTCTGAGTACGGCGGAGCGAGTCTTTTCGGACTGAAAGCGCCTGTGATTAAAGCGCACGGCTCTTCTGACGCACGCGCTGTTTACCACGCGGTGCGCCAGGCGAGAGAAATGGTGAGCCAAAACGTGGCCGCATTTATAGAAGAAGAAGTAAAAGAAGAAAAAACAGATGAGTAGTCTGGAGGTTACCGCATCATGAGTAAGATTGCATTTTTATTTCCCGGACAGGGATCACAATATATCGGTATGGGAAAAGACCTGTACGAACGTGAAGAAGCGTCAAAACGTATTTTTGATGAAGCGGATGAAACGCTTGAAACAAAGCTGAGCTCGCTCATTTTTGAAGGTGACGCTGAGGAATTAACCCTTACATACAATGCGCAGCCTGCGCTGTTGACAACAAGCATTGCCGTATTGGAAAAGTTTAAAGAATCCGGCATCACACCGGATTTCACAGCCGGACACAGTCTCGGAGAATATTCGGCGCTTGTTGCGGCGGGAGCGATGACATTTAAAGATGCCGTTTACACGGTAAGAAAACGGGGAGAATTCATGAATGAAGCCGTGCCTGCGGGAGAAGGCGCAATGGCCGCTATTCTGGGGATGGATGCGGAGTCCTTGAAAAAGGTGACGGATCAAGTGACAGAAAACGGCCATCTCGTACAGCTTGCAAACCTGAACTGTCCCGGCCAGATCGTGATTTCCGGAACGGCAAAAGGCGTGGAGCTGGCTTCAGAAGAAGCGAAGAACAACGGCGCAAAACGGGCGATCCCATTAGAAGTAAGCGGACCGTTCCATTCTGAATTAATGAAGCCCGCGGCGCAAAAACTTGAAGACGTGCTCAGTGCCTGTGATGTAAAGAATGCGGCTGTTCCCGTTATTTCAAACGTTTCGGCTGACGTCATGACAGACAAAGACGATATCAAAAAGAAACTGATCGAACAGCTGTATTCACCTGTACGCTTTGAAGAAACGATTAACAAACTGATTGACGAAGGCGTCACGACGTTTGTTGAAATTGGGCCCGGCAAAGTGCTTTCAGGCCTTGTGAAAAAAGTGAACCGCCGCCTTAAAACAATCGCGGTTTCTGACCAAGAAACCATTGAACTGGCGATTCAAACGCTGAAGGAGGAGAATCAGGATGCTTAATGAAAAAACAGCAGTGGTAACAGGAGCGTCCCGCGGAATCGGGCGGGCGATCGCGCTTGATCTTGCGAAAAACGGCTGCAACGTAGTAGTCAACTATTCCGGAAATGAAGCGAAAGCGAACGAAGTCGTAGATGAGATCAAATCTATGGGCCGAAACGCGATCGCGGTAAAAGCTGATGTATCAAATTCCGAAGAAGTACAAAACATGATGAAAGAGGCTGTCGCTGAATTTTCTTCAATCGACATTCTCGTCAACAATGCGGGGATTACAAAAGACAATCTTCTCATGAGAATGAAAGAAAATGAATGGGATGACGTCATCAACATTAACCTGAAAGGTGTTTTCAACTGCACGAAAGCCGTGACAAGACAGATGATGAAACAGCGCTCCGGCCGGATTATCAACGTATCATCAATCGTCGGCGTCAGCGGAAACCCCGGTCAGGCGAACTATGTGGCGGCCAAAGCCGGTGTGATCGGCTTGACAAAATCATCAGCCAAAGAGCTTGCAAGCCGCAATATTACGGTCAATGCGATTGCTCCGGGCTTTATTTCCACGGATATGACGGACAAGCTTTCTAAAGAAGTCCAAGATGAAATGCTGAAGCAGATTCCGCTCGCGCGTTTCGGGGAACCTTCCGATATCAGCAGCGTTGTCACGTTCCTTGCTTCTGAAGGATCGCGTTATATGACGGGCCAAACCCTTCATATTGACGGCGGAATGGTGATGTAAAGATTTGTTTTTAAAATTTCATCCTAGTTTCTCTAGTTTTTTAAAAACGAATCCACTATAATACTTGAGGGGAGGTGAATTGCTATGGCAGATACATTAGAGCGTGTAACGAAAATCATCGTAGACCGCCTTGGCGTTGATGAAGCTGACGTCAAACTTGAAGCTTCTTTCAAGGAAGACTTAGGTGCTGATTCCCTAGATGTAGTTGAGCTTGTTATGGAACTTGAAGACGAGTTTGATATGGAGATTTCTGACGAAGATGCTGAAAAGATTGCAACAGTCGGCGACGCTGTGAACTACATACAAAACCAGCAATAAGCTGATGCTAAAAGTCCCGCCTGACAGCGGGGCTTTAGCCCTTTAATCGTGCGGTTACCGGCGTCTGACGCTGTACGCGCTGCCGATTCCGTTTACGGCGGGGAGCGCGGTGAACCTGATGTGCCTATGGAGGTTACTATGTCAAAACACTCACATTTTAAAGATAAAAAAAAGTTCTATAAAAAAATAGAGCAGTTTAAAGAGTTCCAAGAACGGATTTCGGTTCATTTTCAAAACGAGAAACTTTTGTATCAAGCATTTACACATTCATCTTATGTGAATGAGCATCGGAAAAAGCCGTATGAAGACAATGAAAGGCTTGAATTTTTAGGTGACGCTGTTTTGGAACTGACGATCTCCCAATTCTTATTTGCCAAATATCCGGCCATGAGTGAAGGAGATTTGACGAAGCTGAGAGCCGCTATCGTATGCGAGCCGTCACTCGTCTCCCTTGCCCACGAATTGTCATTCGGCGATCTTGTTCTCTTGGGTAAAGGAGAAGAAATGACGGGCGGCAGAAAGCGTCCTGCGCTTTTAGCGGATGTGTTTGAAGCGTTTATCGGCGCACTGTATCTGGATCAGGGCCTTGAGCCGGTTCAGCAATTCCTGAAAGTGTACGTGTTCCCTAAAATAAACGATGGTGCTTTTTCTCATGTGATGGATTTCAAAAGCCAGCTTCAAGAATTTGTACAGCGGGACGGGAAAGGATCGCTTGAGTACAAAATTCTCAATGAAAAAGGGCCCGCCCACAACCGGGAATTCGAGGCGCTTGTCTCTCTTAAAGGTGAGGCGCTCGGTATCGGGAACGGACGTTCCAAAAAAGAAGCCGAGCAGCATGCGGCACAGGAAGCTCTTGCAAAATTGCAAAAACACCATACGAAACAATAAAATCCCCCTGTACCCCTAGGGGGATTTCAATATGTATGCGCCTGATATAAGCGGTTGATTATGATAATATTGAGATACTTATACGATAAGGAGGATCTGGGATGTTCCTCAAACGTTTAGACGTTATAGGATTTAAATCATTTGCAGAACGGATATCCGTTGACTTTGTAAAAGGCGTCACGGCCGTTGTCGGGCCAAACGGCAGCGGAAAAAGCAACATCACCGAAGCCATCCGCTGGGTGCTCGGCGAACAATCAGCCCGCTCGCTTCGGGGCGGAAAAATGGAAGATATCATTTTTGCAGGAAGTGACTCACGCAAGCGGCTGAATCTTGCCGAAGTCACTTTAACACTTGATAATGAAGATCATTTTCTCCCGATCGATTATCACGAAGTCAGCGTGACGAGACGGGTATACCGTTCCGGAGAAAGTGAATTTCTCATCAACAATCAGCAGTGCCGCCTGAAAGACATCATTGACTTATTCATGGACTCCGGGCTCGGAAAAGAAGCGTTTTCCATTATCAGCCAGGGGAAAGTCGAAGAGATTCTCAGCAGCAAAGCGGAAGACCGCCGCAGTATTTTTGAAGAAGCGGCCGGCGTGCTGAAATATAAAACAAGAAAGAAAAAAGCGGAAAACAAGCTGTTTGAGACGCAGGATAACTTAAACAGGGTGGAAGATATTCTCCACGAGCTTGAAGATCAGGTCGAACCGCTTAAAATCCAGGCATCAATCGCCAAAGACTACTTAGAAAAAAAGAAAGAGCTTGAGCATGTCGAAATCGCCCTTACCGCTTTTGATATCGAAGAACTGCATGGCAGATGGTCGGGTTTAAAAGAAAAGGTGCAGGCGGCAAAAGAAGAAGAATTGGCGGAATCATCGGCGATATCTGCTAAAGAAGCGATGATAGAAGAGACGAGAGATAAAATTCACGCGCTTGATGAATCCGTCAACGAGCTGCAGCAGGTTCTGCTCGTGACCAGTGAAGAGCTTGAAAAGCTGGAAGGCCGGAAAGAAGTGCTCAAAGAGCGCAAAAAAAACGCCGCGCAAAACCGGGAACAGCTTGAGGAATCCGTTACACATTACACGAACAAAGAAGCCGAACTGAAAGCGGACATCGAAAAACAGTCTGCCGTCTTTGATAAGCTGCGTGCGGAAGTGAAACGGTTAGATGCTCAGGTGAAAGAAAAGCAGCAGGCTCTCAGTCTGCATAATGAAAACGTAGAAGAGAAAATCGAACAATTAAAAAGCGATTACTTTGAATTGTTAAACAGCCAGGCGTCGATCCGCAACGAGCTGCAGCTTTTAGATGACCAGATGTCCCAATCTGCCGTTCAGCAGGCGAGACTGACCGCAAACAATGAAAAATATCTTCAGGAACGAAATGATATTTCCGTCCGCAAAGCGGCGTGCGAAGAAGAATTGGCCGCCGTTGAAGCGGACATTCACAATCAGGTCGGCCGCTACCGCGAAGTCCAGACCGCATATGAACAGAAAAAACGCCAGTATGAAAAGAAAGAATCAGCGCTGTATCAAGCGTATCAATTTGTACAGCAGGCCAGATCCAAAAAAGATATGCTTGAAACGATGCAGGGCGATTTTTCAGGGTTTTACCAAGGTGTAAAAGAAGTGCTGAAACAGAAAGAGCAGCTTGGCGGCATCCGCGGCGCCGTTCTCGAACTGATTTCCACCGAACAAAAATATGAAACGGCGATCGAAATTGCACTCGGCGCAGCGGCGCAGCACGTTGTCACAGACGATGAGCAGGCGGCGCGGAAAGCGATTCAATATTTAAAACAGAATTCCTTCGGCCGCGCGACGTTCCTGCCGCTTACGGTCATGAAGCCGCGCCAGCTCCAAACCCGTGATGAACAGACGGCTTCGAAGCATCCTTCTTTTCTCGGCACAGCGAGCGGGCTTGTCACGTATGATGCGGCATATCGAAATGTCATTCAAAACCTTCTCGGCACCGTGCTGATCACTGAAGATTTAAAAGGCGCGAATGAACTGGCCAAGCTTCTCGGTCACCGCTACCGCATCGTGACGCTTGAGGGCGATGTCGTTAATCCGGGCGGATCAATGACGGGCGGCGCAGTCAAAAAGAAAAACAATTCTCTGCTCGGCAGAAGCCGGGAGCTTGAGACGGTAACTGCGCGGCTTGCTGAAATGGAAGAAAAAACAGCTCTGCTTGAAAAAGAGGTCAAAACACTGAAACAGGCTATTCAAGAGCTTGAACATACGCTGAGCAGTCTCCGGGAAGACGGTGAAGCTTTCAGAACAAAGCAGCAGGATGTAAAAGGCAGGCTGTATGAACTCGAAGTCGCTGAAAAGAACATCAATACCCACCTGGAGCTTTACGATCAGGAGAAAGCATCACTAACGGAAAGCAGCCGGGACAAAGAGACGCGTAAATCAGCGCTGGAAGAACAGCTGAGTGAGGCATCAGGCCAGCTGAAAGAACTTGAGGAAGAGATGGACAGGCTGACAAAACAAAAGCAGACCCTATCCTCAACAAAAGAAACGCTCTCTCATGAACTGACAGAATGTAAAATTGCCGCAGCGAAAAAAGAACAGGCGTGCTCGAGTGAAGAAGACAATCTCAAGAGGCTGAGAAAAGAGCTTGAAGAAACGCAGCTCGCTCTGAAAGAAACACGGGAAGATTTAAGCCTGCTGACCTCAGAGATGACGTCCAGCACAAGCGGCGAGGAGCAGCTTGAAGAAGCGGCTCAACACAAGCTTCACGATAAAACGAGAACGATCGAATTGATTGCCAGCCGGCGCGACCAGCGCGTAAAGCTCCAGCGGGCTCTTGATACGAATGAGCTTGAGCTGAAAGAGATGAAGCGGCTGTACAAGCAAAAAACAGAAATTCTGAAAGATGAAGAGGTAAAACTCGGCCGGATGGAAGTTGAGCTTGATAATCTGCTGCAATATTTACGCGAGGAGTACAGCTTATCTTTTGAAGGGGCAAAAGAAAAATATCAGCTCGAAATCGAGCCTGAAGAGGCGAGAAAACGGGTCAAACTGATCAAACTTTCAATTGAAGAGCTTGGCGCGGTCAATCTCGGCAGCATCGATGAATTTGAAAGAGTGAACGAACGGTATCAGTTTTTAACAGAGCAGAAAAATGATCTGACGGAAGCGAAAAATACACTGTTTCAAGTCATTGAAGAAATGGATTCTGAAATGTCGAAGCGATTCCATGAAACGTTTATACAGATCCGTTCGCAATTCAACGACGTGTTCCGTTCCCTGTTCGGAGGAGGACGAGCTGAATTGAAGCTGACCGAACCGAATGACCTTCTCAACTCCGGCGTGGACATTATCGCGCAGCCTCCGGGCAAAAAACTGCAAAACTTAAATCTTTTGTCAGGGGGAGAACGGGCGCTGACGGCCATTGCCCTTTTATTCTCCATTTTGAAAGTAAGGCCAGTGCCGTTCTGCGTGCTTGATGAAGTGGAAGCTGCGCTTGATGAAGCCAATGTATTCAGGTTTGCGCAATACTTAAAAAAATACAGCGGCGACAGCCAGTTTATCGTCATCACCCACAGAAAAGGCACCATGGAGGAAGCGGATGTCCTTTACGGTGTTACAATGCAGGAATCCGGCGTTTCCCGAATGGTGTCGGTCAAACTGGAAGAAACAAAAGAATTCGTTCAGTAACGAGGAAAGAGGTTGAAAGATGAGCTTTTTTAAAAAATTAAAAGAGAAAATCACGAAACAGACAGACTCCGTCTCTGAAAAATTTAAAGATGGCCTTGAAAAAACAAGAAATTCCTTCTCAAATAGAGTGAACGAACTCGTCTCCCGCTACCGAAAAGTCGACGAAGATTTCTTCGAAGAGCTTGAGGAAGTCCTGATTGGCGCTGACGTCGGTTTTACAACGGTCATGGAGCTGATTGACGAGCTCAAAAAAGAAGTGAAGCTGAAAAACATCCAGGACCCTCAGGAAGTGCAGTCCGTCATTTCTGAAAAACTCGTCGAAATTTATAACAGCGGCAACGAAGAGATTTCTGAATTGAATATTCAGGACGGGCGCTTAAACGTTATTCTGCTTGTCGGCGTAAACGGCGTCGGAAAAACGACAACGATCGGAAAACTTGCCCATAAGCTGAAGAATGAAGGTAAATCCGTTGTGCTTGCTGCCGGAGACACCTTCAGAGCCGGAGCGATTGAACAGCTTGAAGTGTGGGGAGAGCGTACAGGCGTGCCTGTCATTAAGCAGGCTGCCGGAAGCGACCCTGCGGCGGTTATTTACGATGCCGTACACGCGGCTAAAGCAAGAGGCGCGGATGTGCTGATTTGTGATACGGCCGGCCGCCTTCAGAATAAAGTAAACTTAATGAAAGAGCTTGAAAAGGTCAAACGCGTCATCGAACGCGAAGTGCCTGAGGCTCCGCATGAGGTTCTGCTCGCGCTCGACGCGACGACTGGCCAGAACGCGATGGCGCAGGCGAAAGAATTCTCCAAAGCGACGAATGTGACGGGTATCGCGTTAACGAAGCTTGACGGCACCGCAAAAGGCGGAATTGTTTTGGCGATCCGCAATGAGCTTCATATTCCCGTGAAACTGGTCGGCCTCGGAGAAAAGGTTGACGATCTGCAGCGGTTTGATGCAGAATCTTACGTATACGGTCTCTTTTCGGATTTAGTTGAAAAAGCGGAAGAATAGACAGTCTGTTTCAGCCGGGCGCAAAAAAGCGCTCCGGCTGTTCGCTTATAAAAGCGGCGGAAAACACCAGCAAACTGACAGGGCGAATACCTGCATTCATTGACAAGATAAAAACTTGACAGACGCTCTGAAACCATGTAAACTATGTTTTTGTAAAGGGATTTGACTTAACAAAGGGGAGAGCTCAAATGTCGCTCGAAAAAACGACGAGAATGAACTATTTGTTTGACTTCTATCAGTCGTTGCTGACGTCAAAACAAAAGAGCTATATGTCGCTTTATTATCTGGACGATTTCTCCCTTGGTGAAATAGCCGAAGAGTATGACGTTTCAAGGCAAGCCGTTTATGATAACATCAAACGGACAGAAGCGATGCTTGAACAATATGAAGAAAAACTGCTCCTTTTTAAAAAGTTTCAGGAGCGTAAAGAAATGTTTACAAAGCTGAAAGAGCTTGCTTCCGGCTTGCAGGAAGAAGAAAAAATGACGGCTCTGATTGAAGCGCTTGAGAAATTAGATTAGGAGGCGGCAAACAATGGCATTTGAAGGATTAGCCGACCGACTGCAAAAGACGATTTCAAAAATCCGCGGAAAAGGAAAAGTCAGCGAACAAGACGTAAAAGAGATGATGCGTGAAGTTCGTCTTGCGCTTCTTGAGGCTGACGTTAACTTTAAAGTCGTAAAGGATTTTGTGAAAAAAGTAAGTGAACGGGCTGTCGGACAGGACGTCATGAAGAGTCTGACACCCGGCCAGCAGGTTATTAAAGTCGTAAAAGAAGAGCTTACCGAGCTGATGGGCGGCGAAGAAAGCAAAATTGCCGTCGCCAAACGCCCGCCGACCGTTATTATGATGGTCGGGCTCCAAGGTGCCGGTAAAACGACAACCACGGGGAAGCTTGCCAACCTGCTGCGCAAAAAACATAACCGCAAACCGCTGCTCGTGGCTGCGGATATTTACCGCCCCGCTGCGATTAAGCAGCTGGAAACACTGGGGAAACAGCTTGATATGCCGGTCTTTTCTCTTGGCGATCAGGTCAGCCCGGTGGAAATCGCCAGACAGGCGATTGAAAAAGCGAAGGAAGAGCATCATGATTACGTGATTTTAGATACCGCCGGACGGCTGCACATCGATCACGAACTGATGGATGAGCTCTCCGGCGTAAAAGAAGTCGCAAATCCTGAGGAAATTTTCCTTGTCGTCGACTCGATGACCGGTCAGGATGCGGTAAACGTCGCCAAAAGCTTTAATGACCAGCTCGGTTTAACGGGTGTTGTTTTAACAAAGCTTGACGGGGATACCCGCGGAGGTGCGGCGCTTTCTATCCGCGCAGTCACTGAAACGCCGATTAAATTCGCCGGAATGGGAGAAAAACTCGACGCTTTAGAAGCGTTCCATCCTGAGCGGATGGCATCCCGGATTCTCGGAATGGGTGACGTGTTAACCTTGATTGAAAAAGCTCAGGCGACTGTTGATGAAGACAAAGCCAAAGAGCTTGAGCAGAAAATGAGAACGATGAGCTTCACATTGGATGATTTTCTGGAGCAGCTCGGTCAGGTCCGAAACATGGGGCCTCTTGACGAACTGCTGCAAATGATGCCCGGCGCAGGCAAAATGAAAGGCTTAAAAAACATCCAAGTGGATGAAAAACAGCTGAATCATGTGGAAGCGATCATCAAATCAATGACTGTTCTTGAAAAAGAACAGCCGGATATCATCAACGCCAGCCGGCGGAAGCGGATCGCTAAAGGAAGCGGAACATCCGTTCAGGAAGTCAACCGTCTTTTAAAGCAGTTCGAGGAAATGAAAAAAATGATGAAGCAGATGACAAACATGTCAAAAGGGAAGAAAAAAGGCTTTAAATTACCTTTTATGTAATCGGTTATACATGATAAAACCGTTGTTAAGAAAAAACACTTTACAAACACTTTTATCATTGTTAATATACTATCTTGTTGAAATATTTTCGGAGGTGCTAGTAAAATGGCAGTAAAAATTCGTTTAAAACGTATGGGAGCAAAAAAATCTCCTTTCTATCGTATTGTTGTAGCAGATTCTCGTTCACCGCGTGACGGCCGTTTCATCGAAACAGTCGGCACATACAACCCGGTTGCAAAGCCGGCTGAAGTGAAAATCAACGAAGAGCTTGCTCTTAAATGGCTGCAAACAGGAGCTAAACCTTCTGATACAGTCCGCAACTTGTTCTCAAGCCAAGGAATTATGGAAAAATTCCACAACGCTAAACAAGGCAAGTAATGACTGATCAGAACTTGGAAGATTTGATTGTCAGCATTGTGGCTCCGCTTGTCGACCATCCGGAAGACATAACGGTCACAAAAGAAGAGACCGATCAAAAGATTGCGCTGCGCTTATCTGTCAATAAGTCAGATACCGGTAAAATTATCGGAAAGCAAGGCCGGACTGCAAGAGCGATTCGAACCGTCGTTTTTGCAGCTGGCGCACAGTCTTCTAAGAAAGTTCAATTTGAAATATTTGACTGAAAGGGAGAGGGCCGGCACCTCCCCTTTTTTTACACGTAAAAAAAGCAAATGAACAGAAATATGTTGGAAGAGTGGGGAGTCTGGTGCTATGCAGATTATTCACAGGGTAACCGTTATGCAGGTTCTGACCGAGCAAAGTAAAGAAAAGCTTTTGGCCTCTTTTGCAGAAAAAAAGCAAACGCTTGAACGAGAATGCAGCCAGCTCTATTTTCAGCTTAGAAAACATGAAAAAGATCAGCAGAATCCCGATGTGGCGGAATCTTTTAAAAAAGCCATTGAAAAGAGACAAGACAAAATCAAAATGATCGATTTCCAAATAAGCCAGACACACTCGCTCCCGCTCGGAAGCGAAGTGAAGGAAAAGGAGATCGATGCGCTGCTTTCAATTGACGTCGGTGATAACTGGCATGAAAAAACAGCGGCAAATACCATCGTCATAAAAGACGGGGTAGTGATTGAAATTCGCCCGAGGTGATAATATGACAAACAGATGGTTTAATGTAGGCAAAATTGTAAATACCCACGGCATTAAAGGCGAAGTGCGGGTTATTTCTAAAACGGACTTTGCCGAAGAACGGTACAAGCCCGGCAATACGCTCTATTTGTTTGCGGAAGGAGCCGCGGAGCCTGTTAAAGTAACGGTCAACACCCACAGGCTTCACAAACAGTTTCATCTGCTGCAATTCAAAGAAATGCCGAGCCTCAATGAAGTCGAGCACCTAAGAAACATGATCATCAAAGTCCCTGAAGAAGACTTGGGAGAGCTTGAAGAAGACGAATTTTATTTTCATGAAATCATCGGCTGCGAAGTTGTATCAGAGGACGGGGAACTGATCGGCACAGTAAAGGAAATCTTGACGCCCGGAGCTAATGACGTATGGGTAGTTGCGAGAAAAGGAAAAAAAGATGCGCTCATTCCGTATATTGCTTCTGTGGTAAAGGATATTAATATAAATGAGAAGAAAATTATGATTCATGTAATGGAAGGGTTAATAGACGAATGAAAATCGACTTTTTAACACTGTTTCCCGAAATGTTTCAAGGGGTGCTCGGCTCATCCATCCTGCAAAAAGCACAGGAAAAAGAGGCGGTTCGTTTTGACGTCATCAATTTCCGCGCTTTTTCGGATAATAAACACCAAACGGTTGATGATTACCCGTACGGCGGGGGAGCCGGGATGGTGTTAAAGCCGCAGCCCGTATTTGATGCCGTTGAAAAGCTGACAGCCGATACGGACGCCAAACCGCGCATTATTCTCGTCTGCCCGCAGGGTGAACGTTTTACTCAGAAGAAAGCCGAGGAGCTGGCGGAAGAGGAACATTTGATGTTTATCTGCGGACATTACGAAGGGTATGATGAACGGATCCGGGAACACCTTGTCACTGATGAAATCTCCATCGGGGATTTTGTGCTGACCGGGGGAGAGCTCCCCGCGATGATGATTGCCGACAGCGTTGTCAGGCTTTTGCCGGGCGTCCTGGGAAAAGAAGCATCTCACATGGAGGATTCCTTCAGCACGGGGCTTTTAGAGCATCCGCATTATACAAGGCCGGCAGATTATAAAGGCTTAAAAGTGCCTGAGACCCTTCTGTCCGGAAACCATGCCAAAATAAACGAATGGCGCAATAAAGAATCAATCAGAAGAACCTTTTTAAGACGTCCGGATCTTCTTGAAAACTATCCTCTTACTGATGAGCAAAGAAAATGGATTTCCGAGTGGGAAAACGAATAGATTCTATTGCGCGGGCAGTGAAGATATGATAAGATACTACTTGTGGCTTAAGAGGGCTTATCCTTCAAAAGCTTGAAAACGATGTTCCGCTGTGCCTTGCAGTTGTGGCTAAGAGCATCTGTTGGAAGGAGTTGAAAACGATGCAAAAACTAATTCAAGATATCACAAAAGAACAGCTTCGCACTGATCTTCCTGCGTTCCGTCCTGGTGACACTTTACGTGTACACGTAAAAGTTGTTGAGGGTAACCGTGAGCGTATCCAGATCTTTGAAGGTGTTGTGATCAAGCGTCGTGGTGGTGGAATCAGCGAAACGTTCACAGTTCGTAAGATTTCTTACGGTGTTGGCGTTGAACGTACATTCCCTGTACACACACCAAAAATCGCGAAAATCGAAGTTGTACGTTACGGTAAAGTACGTCGCGCTAAGCTTTACTACCTGCGTGAACTTCGCGGAAAAGCGGCTCGTATTAAAGAAATCAGACGATAATGATAACGAACGAAAAGAGCTTGTTACCCGTAACAGGCTCTTTTTTTATATGAAATTTGTAAAAGCAGAACAAGCAACGTAAAATACATAAGAGATCACCGGAACATACGGTTCCGGCAAATAAGGCAGGTGTCTAAGTCACATGACCATTCAATGGTTCCCGGGCCATATGGCTAAAGCGAGACGGGAAGTAACAGAGAAACTGAAATTAATTGATATCGTATACGAATTGGTGGATGCAAGAATACCGATGTCATCGAGAAATCCGATGATTGAGGAGATTTTAAAAGATAAGCCGCGCATTATGCTTTTAAACAAAGCCGATAAGGCGGATGCGGCTGTGACTGCCCAGTGGAAGGACCATTTTCAGGAACAGGGCATTCCCTCTCTTTCAATAAACTCCGTTAACGGGCAGGGACTGCATCAAATCGTCCCGTCCTCGAAAGAGCTTCTGAAAGATAAGTTCGATAAAATGAAAGCAAAAGGCATAAGGCCAAGAGCCATCCGCGCATTAATCATCGGTATTCCGAACGTAGGGAAATCTACGCTCATCAACCGGCTGGCCAAAAAAAACATTGCCAAGACGGGAGACAGGCCCGGCATTACCACTTCACAGCAGTGGGTAAAGGTAGGCAAGGAATTAGAGCTGCTCGATACACCGGGAATTTTATGGCCTAAATTTGAAGATGAGCTTGTTGGCTTGCGCCTGGCGATCACCGGGGCGATTAAAGATACTATTATCAACCTGCAGGATGTGGCCGTCTTCGGACTGCGCTTTCTGGAAGAGCATTATCCTGACCGCTTAAAGGAGCGCTACGGACTTCAGGAAATCCCTGAAGACATTGCCGCCCTATTTGACGCGATCGGTGAAAAACGCGGCTGTTTGATGGGCGGCGGGCTGGTTGACTATGATAAAACCACAGAAGTCATCATTCGGGACATCCGGACGGAAAAATTCGGCAGGCTTTCGTTTGAAACACCATCAGAATAAAGACGCGCAGCGATGCGGGTCTTTATTTTTTCCGCAGAATACCGATATACATAATGTAAGGGAGAAGAGAACGTGAATACATTAACCGTAAAAAGCGTAAAAGAACGCCTGCAAGAGGTCAGGGACGAAAGCGACCCTTTCCTTGCCCAATGTGAAAAAGATCCGAGAAAAAGCGTACAGACGCTTTTAGAGCAATGGCTGAAAAAGCATGCGAAGGAAAAAGCTCTTAAAGAGCAGTGGCTGAACATGACGGCATACGAAAGACTGTCATACAAAAAGGGCTTCCGCCTGATTGCTGGTGTTGACGAAGCGGGAAGAGGGCCGCTTGCCGGACCGGTTGTCGCCGGCGCTGTCATTTTGCCGGCACAGTGCGAAATTCTCGGTCTCACGGACTCGAAGAAATTATCGGAAAAGAAGCTCGAGGAGTATTACACCCGGATCACGGAAGAAGCGGCGGCTATAGGAGTCGGCATTGTCCATGCGGATGTTATTGACCGAATCAACATTTATGAGGCGGCAAGACTGGCGATGGTAAAAGCGGTCAATGCTTTAGCGGAAACACCAGATTATCTGCTTGCAGATGCCATGACGCTTCCGCTTGACATTCCGCAGTCATCTGTCATAAAAGGGGATGCCAAAAGCGTATCAATTGCCGCCGGAGCCTGCATAGCAAAAGTAACGCGGGATCGTCTCATGGCTGAATACGCCAAAACCTATCCCATGTACGGCTTTGAAAAAAATAAAGGCTACGGAACGAAAGAACATCTTGAAGCTCTTCAGGCATACGGACCGACAAATATTCACCGAAAAACGTTCGCTCCCGTTCAATCTTATTGTTAGAAAAGAGGCGTAAGACATGAACATAAGCGGCGAAATCCAAGCGGCTTTCAGACAGCTGATAACAGAAACCTCTCCGGAAAGGCAAGACGGCAGCAAAGACAGCGGTACCCAAAGGCTGCTGTTAGGGAAGGTTCTCCGCTTGTTGGATGATCAAAGCGCCCTTATCCAAATCGGCGGCCGGACGATGCAGGGAAAGCTTGAAACTGCCCTCCGGCCGCAGGCGTATTACTGGTTTTCTTATGAAAAGCAGCCGGCTGAAAAAACGGGCCGGCTTCATGTCGTTGACCAATTCGAAGGAAGCCCGAAAACCGTTCAAGAAGCGGCGGGAAGACTGCTGAACGCCCTTTCCGTCAAACCGGGACCGGTGTCTCAGCATATTGCCGAAACGTTTATGCATCAGAAACTGCCGATGACGGAAAACAGCCTCAAAGCCTGTATCCGCTGGGCTGAATCGCTCCCGGCAGCCGAATTGAAAAAAGCGGCAGAAACTATTGTATTTGCACTTAAACGGGAACTGCCCGCGCATCCGGAAGTCTTGTCAGCCATTCATGCCGTCAAATACCCGTTTCCGACCCGCCGCCTTCTATCAGGACTGCTTCAGGCAATCAATCAGGCTCCGCAATCGGCAAAAGAGCTGTCTGTGCTTAAAGAGGCGGTTTCTGACGTGTTAGACGCGGAAACAGATCTTCATGCAGAACGTCTCTTGAAGAAGCTTGCTTCGGCCGCGCGCATGCCGATTTCAGAAACCGGGCTGACAGAAGAAGGAGAAGGGACAGAATTAAAACAATCACCATTTGTCCGAGTGACTCGTGAAAACGGAAAGACAGCCCCGAGCCAGCCTTCTCTTCCGAATGCCAGGACGGATACGGAACTGCCTGAAAAAGAGGCAAAACAGATTATCGAAAAATTAATGGCATCAGCCGAAAAGAATGAAAACCGCCCCGTAAAAGAAACGGCGGACATCATCAAGGCTTTTATTTCGCAAGAAAAAACATCCAAAACAGCACCTGTTCTTCAAAAAGCACAACTGACAGAACAGGAGACGGCTGTTTTCGAAAAAGCTGTCCAGCTTACCGAACTGAAATATACGGAAAAACATGATGTATTAAGCCTTTTGCAGAGAATCAAAAAAGGGCTGGGCACCCGTGATGAATTATCATTCATTACAGCGCTTGAAAAGGGAATGTCTCCGCAGCCGGAGAAACAAGCGCTGAAAACGGCCCTCCAGGCTGTCCGGACGCTTCAAGAAGCACCCCAAGCCGTTAAACAAGAGGCAGAACCGCTTATTCATAAATTAAACGGCCAACTGTTTATTGAGCAGCATAACCCTTCTTTTACGCAGATGGTGCTGTCATTTCCATTGGGAGCGTCCGCATATGAGAATGATATTACAGTTCTTTTTAAAGGACGGAAGAAGCCGGACGGAAAACTCGATCCGTCACATTGCAGGCTCCTGTTTTTACTGCATCTTGAAACGCTGCAAGAAACCGTCGTGGACTGTATGATTCAGCAAAATGTAATGACCATTACAGTTGAGACCGATTTTGAACTTCAGGCGGCCATCGACCCTCTCGTGCCGGCTTTGAAAGAAGCCGTAAAAGAAACGGGCTTCAGCCTGTCAGGCATCACGGCAAAAAAACGGCGTCCGAAAGACCAGAGCGCTCTTGTGGATGAGTTTATGGAAAAAGACGGCGGACGAAAAGTGGATGTGAAAGTATGAAAGAGCAGACTCGGTTAAGAAGAGCTGTCGCCCTGCATTACGACCGGCAGAAAGATCAAGCCCCGAAGGTTATCGCAACAGGCAGGGGGCATGTGGCGGAAAATATCATAAAAGAAGCTGAGAAGGCGGGGGTCCCGATTCAGGAAGACAGGACCCTTGTCGAATTAATGCGGCATTTGACGGTCGACGATCAGATACCGGAAGCGCTTTATGAAACCGTCGCTGAAATTTTTTCATTTGTTTACCGGCTGGATGAAAGCCTGAAAAACGAAAAATAAGGATCAATCATTTCCCAGACTCCGTTTAAATTTATATTTTCAATAAAATAAAAGTTAGAATGTTTGGAAGGATATAAAGATTTTGTTTTGAACCCTAGACAATTCTTCCAGTATTATATAGAATGAAAGCGCAGTCTATTTTTAGTTTTGCTACATAAGTTAGGAGGATGGGAAATGAATATCCATGAGTACCAGGGAAAAGAAGTCCTCAGAAAATACGGGGTGTCTGTTCCTGAAGGTAAAGTGGCTTTTACAGCAGAGGAAGCAGTTGAAAAAGCAGAGAGCCTGTCAAGCTCGGTTTATGTCGTAAAGGCGCAAATCCATGCTGGCGGCCGCGGCAAAGCTGGTGGGGTAAAGATTGCAAAAACAACGGATGAAGTGAAGGAGTATGCCGAAGAACTGTTAGGCAAGACGCTCGTCACACATCAAACGGGTCCGGACGGACAAGTAATAAAACGCTTACTTATTGAAGAAGGCTGCGATATTAAAAAGGAATACTACGTCGGGCTTGTACTTGACCGCGCCACTTCAAGAATCGTTTTAATGGCGTCTGAAGAAGGCGGAACGGAAATTGAAGAAGTAGCGGAAAAAACACCTGAAAAAATTAAAAAAGCGGTTATTGATCCGGCTGTAGGCCTTCAGGGCTATCAAGCGAGGGAGATTGCATTCGCAATTAACATCCCGAAAGAGCTTGTCGGCAAAGCCGCTAAATTTATGCTCGGACTATATAAAGCATTTGTTGAGAAGGACTGCTCCATCGCCGAGATCAACCCTCTCGTCGTCACGGGAGACGGAAACGTCATGGCGCTTGATGCTAAGCTGAACTTCGACAGTAATGCGTTATACAGACAAAAAGACATTATGGAATACAGAGATTTAGATGAAGAAGATCCGAAAGAAATCGAAGCCTCAAAATACGATTTAAGCTACATTTCCCTTGATGGAAATATCGGCTGTATGGTAAACGGCGCGGGTCTTGCAATGTCTACAATGGATATCATTAAACACTACGGCGGAGAACCTGCAAACTTCCTGGATGTCGGGGGCGGCGCAACCGCTGAAAAAGTTACGGAAGCTTTTAAAATCATTCTTTCCGATCAAAACGTAAAAGGAATTTTCGTTAATATTTTCGGCGGCATCATGAAGTGTGATGTCATTGCCGAAGGCGTTGTTGAAGCGACGAGACAAGTCGGATTGACATTGCCGCTGGTCGTGCGCCTTGAAGGGACAAACGTAGATTTAGGAAAGAAAATCCTGAATGAATCAGGCTTAAATATCACATCTGCGGAATCAATGGCAGACGGCGCGCAGAAAATCGTATCCTTAGTTTAGGAAAGAATGAAAGGCAGGGGACCAGATAATGAGTGTTTTTATCAATAAAGATACAAGAGTTATTGTACAGGGGATTACAGGTTCTACCGCTTTATTTCATACAAAGCAGATGCTGGAATACGGCACGAATATCGTTGGCGGTGTAACACCTGGAAAAGGCGGAACTGAAGCGGAAGGCGTGCCGGTATTCAATACGGTCGCAGAAGCGGTTCACACAACGGGCGCTGATGCGTCAGTCATTTATGTGCCGGCTCCGTTTGCGGCAGACGCAATTATGGAAGCGGTTGACGCGGAAATTGATCTTGTCATTTGTATCACTGAGCACATTCCGGTTTTGGACATGGTGAAAGTGAAACGCTTTATGGAAGGCAAGAAAACGAGATTAATAGGGCCGAACTGCCCGGGTGTTATTACGCCTGAAGAATGTAAGATCGGCATTATGCCGGGATACATTCATAAGAAGGGGCATGTAGGCGTTGTATCCCGTTCAGGAACATTGACATACGAGGCTGTCCATCAGCTTTCAGAAGCCGGCGTAGGCCAATCTACCGCTGTAGGTATCGGCGGCGACCCGGTCAACGGCACGAACTTTATTGACGTGTTAAAAGCATTCAATGAAGATCCTGAAACACACGCCGTCATCATGATCGGAGAAATCGGCGGCACAGCTGAAGAGGAAGCGGCTGAGTGGGTGAAAGCGAACATGACAAAGCCTGTTGTCGGCTTTATCGGCGGTAAAACTGCCCCTCCTGGAAAACGCATGGGCCATGCGGGCGCCATCATCTCCGGAGGAAAAGGCACGGCAGAAGAAAAAGTCAAAACGATGAACGCCTGCGGGATTGAAGTGGCGGAAACCCCTTCTGTAATGGGTGAAACACTGATTAAGGTGTTGAAAGAAAAAGGCTTATTTGAAACGTGCAAAACTCACTGATCAAAGCAGGGGCAGCCGTAACGGCTGTTCCTGTTTTTGCTGTACAAAAGAGGAGGTTGCCAGATTTGGATCAAGCGTCGCGCTGTTTAATGGTCTGCAGTATCAATCAAATCATTTCCCCGTCTCTTCTATTAAAATGGTGGAAAGCTGATCACTCTCTGTCTTTTTTACGAGATCCGCATCCATTAACTGTTTTGTCAGAAGGGAAAACAGCTCCGAAAGCAATTTTTCGAGAAATAGAGCGCAAGGAACCGGAACTTGATAAAGTTCTGTCCGATTACCGCCGAGAAGGCAGTACTGTCATCCCGATTTCATCAAGCCGCTATCCTTCATGGCTTAAAACAATTTATGATCCGCCGGCTGTCTTGTTTGCAAAAGGGCATACGTCACTTCTTGAAAAAGGCAGAAAAATAGGGATTGTAGGAACGCGGAAACCGACGGAAGACGGAATAAAAGCGGTTGGGCATCTTACCGCTGAACTCTCAAAAAAAGGCTGGGTCATAGTAAGCGGGCTGGCATCCGGCATAGACGGATTGTCTCATAAGGCGAGCATCAGGGCAAAAGGGCTTACGATCGGCGTAATAGCCGGCGGATTCCATCATATCTATCCCCGGGAAAATCTCCTGTTAGCAGAATATATGGCTGAACATCATCTCCTACTCTCAGAACATCCTCCTGAAACAAAGCCGAAAAAGTGGCATTTTCCGATGAGAAACCGCATAATCAGCGGATTAAGTGAAGGAATTGTAGTTGTGCAGGGAAAAGAAAAAAGCGGTTCATTAATCACGGCTTATCAAGCCCTTGATCAAGGGAGAGAGGTATTTGCCGTTCCCGGTTCCATTTTTAATCCATATTCCGGAGGACCTATAAAACTCATTCAAGAAGGGGCGAAAGCGGTATTATGCGCAGAGGATATTGACGGAGAGCTGACCGCCCGAGGCGTTCAGTATACGGAACCCTTTTGAAATATCGTTTGACAAACGGTATTGTAATATTTAATAATAGTGAGGATTTAAAGTTGCACATTATTTTCATGTATAAAATGACGTTCATCATAAAGAATGAAATGTTGAAAGCCATAAAAAGGCAGCTCTAAAATGAATTGATACTTGAAAAGAGAGAGAACACCTCTTGAGGGGGATGAAAATGTCTGATTATCTAGTCATCGTGGAATCGCCGGCAAAGGCGAAAACGATTGAACGTTATTTAGGGAAAAAATATAAAGTCAAAGCTTCAATGGGACATGTCCGGGATCTTCCAAAAAGTCAAATGGGAGTTGACATCGAACAGAACTTTGAACCGAAATATATTACGATCCGCGGGAAAGGCCCTGTTTTAAAAGAATTAAAAACAGCGGCCAAGAAAGCAAAAAAAGTCTATCTCGCGGCCGACCCCGACAGAGAAGGGGAAGCGATTGCATGGCATCTCGCGCACAGCCTTGATCTGGATCTAAGCTCGGACTGCCGGGTCGTCTTTAATGAAATAACAAAAGACGCCATTAAAGAATCATTTAAACATCCGCGCATGATCAATATGGATCTTGTCGATGCGCAGCAGGCGCGCCGCATATTAGACAGACTCGTCGGATACAAAATCAGTCCGATTCTTTGGAAAAAAGTAAAAAAAGGCCTCAGTGCGGGCCGTGTGCAATCCGTTGCGCTCCGGCTGATCATCGACCGGGAAAAGGAAATCAACGACTTTAAACCTGAAGAGTACTGGACGATTACCGGCTCATTTTTAAAAGGAAAAGAGACGTTTGAAGCCGGCTTTTTCGGAAAAAACGGCAAAAAGCTTCCTTTAAAAAGCGAAGAAGACGTGAAAGCTGTTCTTGCTGAGCTGAAAGGCAATAAGTATACGGTAGACAAGGTTACGAAAAAAGAACGTAAACGAAATCCCGCTCTGCCGTTTACAACGTCCACCCTGCAGCAGGAGGCTGCAAGGAAACTGAATTTCAGAGCGAAGAAAACGATGATGATCGCTCAGCAGTTATATGAAGGAATTGATCTCGGCAAAGAAGGAACAGTCGGGCTCATCACGTATATGAGAACGGACTCAACGCGGATTTCCAACACAGCCGTTGAAGAAGCGTCAGCTTTTATTGATCAGGCATACGGAAAAGAGTACTTAGCGGGAAAACGGAAAGCGGCAAAGAAAAATGAAAACGCACAAGATGCCCACGAAGCGATCCGTCCGACTTCAGTACTCAGAAAACCTGCCGAGTTAAAAGCGGTGCTTGGAAGAGACCAGCTCAGATTATACAAGCTGATTTGGGAGCGCTTTGTTGCAAGTCAGATGGCGCCAGCCGTTCTGGATACGATGAGTGTTGATCTCAGCAATAACGGATTGACATTCCGGGCAAACGGCAGTAAAGTCAAATTCGCCGGCTTCATGAAAGTCTATGTAGAGGGTAAAGACGATCAGCTGGAAGAAAAAGACCGCATGCTTCCGGACCTTAAAGAGGGAGACACGGTTTTATCCAAAGATATTGAGCCTGAGCAGCACTTTACTCAGCCGCCTCCGCGTTACACAGAGGCGCGCTTGGTTAAAACCCTTGAAGAACTGGGTATCGGCCGTCCTTCAACGTATGCGCCGACTCTTGACACCATCCAGCGCCGCGGTTACGTGGCACTAGACAATAAACGGTTTGTGCCGACTGAGCTAGGGCAGATCGTGCTGGATCTGATCATGGAGTTTTTCCCGGAAATCATAAACGTTGAATTCACGGCAAAAATGGAAAGAGATCTTGACCATGTTGAAGACGGCGAGACAGAATGGGTTCAAATCATTGACAGCTTCTATACCGACTTTGAAAAGCGCGTGAAAAAAGCGGAAGCCGAAATGAAAGAAGTGGAAATTGAACCTGAATACGCGGATGAAGATTGTGAGTTATGCGGCTCCCGGATGGTTTACAAAATGGGCCGGTACGGGAAATTCATGGCGTGCTCCAACTTCCCTGACTGCCGGAATACCAAGCCGATAGTCAAACAAATCGGCGTTAAATGTCCTAAATGCCATGAAGGAAACATTGTCGAACGAAAATCAAAAAAGAAACGCGTTTTTTACGGCTGTGACCGTTATCCAGAATGCGACTTCGTATCTTGGGACAAACCGATTGAACGAAAATGCCCGAAATGTGAAAATATGCTCGTAGAGAAAAAGCTTAAAAAAGGCATACAAGTCCAATGCGTCGAATGCGATTATAAGGAAGAACCACAGAAGTAGCGGTGAGCAGAGCCTTGCTCACCTTCTTTGTGTGGAAGGGACAAACAACAGGAGATGAAAAGAAATGAACCAGCAAACAGTAAATGTAATCGGAGCGGGCCTAGCCGGAAGTGAAGCGGCATGGCAGCTTGCAAAACGAGGAATTCAAGTAAAGCTATATGAAATGCGGCCCGTAAAGCAGACGGCAGCCCATCATACTGACAAATTCGCGGAACTGGTATGCAGCAACTCATTGCGTTCAAATACGCTCGCCAATGCGGTAGGCGTATTAAAAGAAGAAATGCGGGCGCTTGACTCAGCAATCATTCAATCTGCTGATAAGTGCTCGGTTCCGGCAGGGGGAGCGCTTGCCGTTGACCGCCATGAATTTGCGCAAAGCGTGACGGATCTTGTGAAAAACCATCCGAACGTAACGGTTCTTCACGAGGAAGTAACTGAGATTCCGGAAGGCCCGACAGTTATCGCGACCGGTCCGCTTACGTCAGAATCGCTTTCACAGCAGCTGAAAGAGCTCACAGGAGAAGAATATCTGTATTTTTATGACGCGGCGGCGCCGATTGTTGAAAAAGACAGCCTTGATATGGATAAAGTGTACTTAAAATCCCGTTATGACAAGGGAGAAGCGGCATACTTAAACTGCCCGATGACTGAGGAAGAGTTTGACCGTTTCCATGAAGCGCTGACGACGGCTGAGACGGTTCCGTTAAAAGAATTCGAGAAAGAAATCTTCTTTGAAGGCTGCATGCCGATTGAAGTCATGGCGAAAAGAGGCAAGAAAACGATGCTGTTCGGACCGATGAAACCGGTCGGACTGGAAGATCCTAAAACAGGCAAGCGGCCTTATGCAGTCGTTCAGCTCAGACAGGACGACGCGGCGGGAACGCTTTATAATATTGTAGGTTTTCAGACACATTTAAAATGGGGAGATCAAAAAGAAGTGCTTAAACTGATCCCGGGCCTTGAAAATGTTGACATCGTCAGATACGGCGTTATGCACAGAAACACATTTATCAACTCGCCGAGCCTCTTGAATCCGACATATCAATTTAAACAGCGGAACGACCTGTTTTTCGCGGGCCAAATGACCGGCGTAGAGGGTTATGTTGAATCTGCTGCGTCAGGTCTTGTAGCGGGAATCAATGCGGCCAAACTTGTTCTCGGTCAGGACCTTGTGACATTCCCGCAGGAGACGGCGATCGGAAGCATGGCTCACTACATTACGACGACAAACCAGAAGAACTTCCAGCCGATGAATGCAAACTTCGGCTTATTAAAAGAATTGCCTGTTAAAATTAAAAACAAAAAAGAACGAAACGAAGAATACGCTAAACGCGCAATTGAGACTATTCAAACTATTTCGAAAACGATATAGCTTTTCATTGCAACTTCAATGCATAATATGATACCATTTAAAAGCCCTTCGGAGAGGGAGGTCTTCATAATGGCTGAGAATGTTAACTTTTTTTTAAAGTTATTCGTTGAATATTTACAAATTGAAAAAAATTATTCACAATATACTATTGTGAATTATGTTAATTCGATTGAAGAATTTGGGATGTTTCTGCATGCTCAAAATATAAATGGATTGAATGAAGCTGCATATCATGATGTGAGAATATTTTTGACAGAAGCTTATGAAAAAGGCCTGTCAAGAAAAACAATCAGCAAGAAAATTTCAGCTTTGAGAAGCTTCTATAAATTTTTAATGAGGGAAAAGCTTGTTGAAGAGAATCCGTTTCAGCTTGTTCATCTGCCGAAACAAGAGAAACGGATTCCGAAGTTTCTTTATGAAAAAGAACTTGAGGAACTATTCGCTGTTTCAGACAGAAGTCAGCCGTCAGGGATGCGCGATCAGGCCTTGCTTGAGCTTCTTTATGCGACCGGAATGAGGGTCAGTGAGTGCTGTACGCTCACTGTCAGTGATCTTGACCTGTTCATGGATACGGTGCTCGTTCACGGGAAAGGCAGGAAGCAGCGCTACATCCCGTTCGGCTCATATGCCCGTGATGCGCTGGAGCTGTATATCAACAGCGGCAGACAGTGCCTGCTTGAAAAAGCAAAAGAGCCTCATGATGTGCTGTTTGTCAATCAAAGAGGCGGTCCGCTTACCGCCAGAGGAATCCGGTATATTTTAAGCGGGCTTGTAAAAAAGGCATCCGGCACTTTACATATACACCCGCATATGCTTCGGCACACGTTTGCGACCCATCTGCTGAATGAAGGGGCTGATTTAAGAAGCGTTCAGGAACTTCTGGGCCATTCCAATCTGTCTTCTACACAGATATACACGCATGTATCGAAGGAAATGCTGAGAAACACATATATGTCCCACCATCCGAGAGCTTTTAAAGAAAATTAAAAGGAGGCCCTTCTCATGTCATCTTTTCATGCGACAACGATTTTTGCCGTCCAGCATAAAGGAAAAAGCGCTATGTCAGGAGACGGCCAGGTCACATTCGGTCAGGCTGTAGTCATGAAGCATACTGCCAGAAAAGTGAGAAAGCTGTTTAACGGAAAGGTTCTTGCCGGCTTTGCAGGATCTGTTGCAGACGCTTTCACACTTTTTGAAATGTTTGAGGCGAAGCTTGAAGAATACAACGGCAATTTAAAACGTGCGTCGGTTGAGCTTGCGAAAGAATGGCGCAGCGATAAAGTGCTGCGCAAGCTGGAAGCCATGCTGATTGTCATGAACCAGGATACCTTGCTTCTCGTATCGGGAACAGGTGAAGTGATTGAGCCGGATGACGGCATTATGGCGATCGGCTCCGGCGGAAACTACGCCCTGTCAGCAGGAAGAGCGCTGAAAACCTATGCCGGAGAGAACCTGTCCGCCAAAGATATTGCACATGCCGCTTTGAAAATCGCGGGCGAGATTTGTGTGTACACAAACGATCAGATCATTTTGGAAGAACTTGAATAGAAAGGACTTGAGGCGCATGGAAAACAAACCGTTAACACCGAGACAAATTGTAGATCGGTTGGATCAATACATTGTAGGACAGCAGGATGCGAAAAAAGCTGTCGCCGTGGCATTAAGAAACCGCTATCGCAGAAGTCTTCTTGATGAAAAACTGAGAGATGAGATCGTTCCCAAAAACATTCTGATGATGGGCCCGACCGGGGTGGGGAAAACAGAGATCGCCAGACGGATCGCCAAGCTTACCGGTGCGCCATTTATAAAAATTGAAGCGACAAAATTTACAGAAGTCGGCTATGTAGGCAGAGATGTCGAATCAATGGTCAGAGACCTCGTTGAGACATCAGTGCGGCTCATTAAAGAAGAAAAAATCAGCGAAGTAAAAGAACAGGCTGAAGAAAATGCAAACAAACGTATTGTGCGGCTTCTCGTACCGGGAAAGAAAAAACAAGCGGGAGTGAAAAACCCGTTTGAAATGCTTTTCGGGGGAGGCCAGCCGACAAACGATGATGAAGCCGATCAGCAGGAAGAAGCTAGTCTTGAAGAAAAAAGAAAACGCATGGCGCATCAGCTCGCATTGGGAGAGCTCGAAGACCATTACGTTTCCGTAGAGGTGGAAGAGCAGCAGCCGTCGATGTTTGACATGCTGCAAGGCTCGGGTATGGAGCAGATGGGCATGAATATGCAGGATGCGCTGAGCAATCTGGTGCCCAAAAAGAAAAAGCGCCGTAAAATGACGGTCAGAGAGGCTAGGAAGGTTCTGACCAATGAAGAGGCAGGCAAATTAATTGATATGGATGAAGTCAGCCAGGAGGCTGTGTTAAGAGCTGAAGAGGGCGGCATCATCTTTATTGACGAAATAGATAAGATTGCTAAAAACGGAGGAGCTTCTTCCTCAGCCGATGTATCGAGAGAGGGTGTGCAAAGGGATATCCTCCCGATTGTCGAAGGTTCTACCGTCGTCACGAAATACGGCTCCGTCAAAACAGATCACGTGCTGTTTATAGCCGCCGGAGCATTCCATATGGCCAAACCGTCCGATCTGATTCCGGAGCTGCAGGGCCGCTTTCCGATTCGTGTAGAATTGAGCAAGCTGACGGTGGATGATTTTGTGAAGATTCTCGTGGAACCCGATAACGCGCTGTTAAAACAATATCAGGCTTTATTGCAGACAGAAGGTATATCTCTTGAATTTTCTGACGAAGCTATTCGTAAGATCGCCGAAGTGGCTTATCATGTGAATCAGGATACGGATAACATCGGAGCGAGAAGGCTTCACACGATATTGGAAAGGCTGTTGGAAGACCTGTCGTTTGAAGCGCCGGACGTGACGATGGAAAAAGTCGCCATCACGCCGCAATACGTTGAAGAAAAGCTCGGAACGATTGCAAACAACAAAGATCTAAGTCAATTTATATTGTGAAAATTTAATAAGAGGAATTCTAGGAGGATTATTTAACATGGCTTTACTACAAAAAACACGAATTATTAACAGCATGTTGCAGGCTGCGGCAGGCAAACCCGTAAACTTTAAAGAAATGGCTGAAACGCTTCGTGACGTCATTGATTCTAATATTTTCGTCGTCAGCCGCAGAGGAAAGCTTTTAGGCTACTCTATTAATCAGCAGATCGAAAATGACCGCATGAAAAAAATGCTGGAAGACCGCCAGTTCCCGGAAGAGTACACGAAAAATCTGTTCAACGTTCCGGAGACGTCTTCAAACCTTGATATCAACAGTGAATACACGGCATTTCCTGTTGAAAACAGAGACCTGTTCCAGGCAGGCTTAACGACGATTGTCCCGATTATCGGCGGAGGCGAGCGTCTGGGCACATTGATTCTGTCCCGTCTGCAGGATCAATTTGAAGATGATGATCTCATTCTTGCTGAATACGGAGCAACCGTTGTAGGAATGGAGATTTTAAGAGAAAAAGCGGAAGAAATCGAAGAAGAAGCACGAAGCAAAGCAGTCGTTCAAATGGCGATCAGTTCTCTGTCTTACAGTGAACTTGAAGCGATTGAGCATATCTTTGAAGAACTTGACGGAAACGAAGGCTTGCTTGTGGCAAGTAAGATTGCGGACCGTGTGGGCATTACGCGTTCAGTAATCGTTAACGCGCTGAGAAAGCTGGAAAGCGCCGGCGTCATTGAATCCAGATCACTGGGAATGAAGGGAACTTACATTAAAGTTCTGAACAACAAATTCCTTATTGAATTGGAAAATCTTAAATCACATTAAACCAAAAGCAGGATCCCCTGAAAATGGGGGTCCTGCTTTTTTTATGAACAATGGGTGAAAAGTTGCAATTTAAAGTTGATTATTGGAATCTGATCTGAGATAATCCATCTTGCTGTGTGAAAAAAGGGGAAAATACAGAAATTGAGCTATTTTCAGTCTTATATTAAACAAATGCTTGTAGTACAAATACTCTAGGACTTAATACCTACTTACAAAATAGATATAATTGAGCACTTTTTTTTAGCCTAACTTCATAGACTTTAAGCCTGTTATTTCTTACAATAAGCATATGGTTTTACAATTATCGACAAGGATTTTTAGGAGAAAAATATCTGAAATGGAGGTAAGTGGATTTGGACTTATTTTCTGGAACTATACAAAATCTTGAGAATGCCTTGGGGAGAGCGGACATTAAGCAAAAAGTCATAACTAACAATATCGCCAATATAGATACACCGAACTATAAGGCAAAAAAAGTCTCTTTCCGAAATTTGTTAGATCAGGAAACATCTAATCTTGAGGCTGTAAAAACCGACTATCGGCACGTTGACTTTACGGATTCGGGGGCCGATTATTCCATTGTGTCCAGCGGTGATACATCGTACCAGCAAAACGGAAACAATGTGGATATAGACAAAGAAATGACAGATTTAGCCGAAAACCAAATTAATTATCAGGCTTTGGTTGAAAGAATGAGCGGCAAATTCAATTCCCTGAAAACCGTCTTGACAGGAGGAAAATAATGAGTGGCTTTCAAAGCTTAAATATTTCCGGCTCTGCTTTAACCGCACAGCGTGTCCGGATGGACGTCGTATCGTCCAATCTGGCCAATATGGATACAACGAGAGCGAAGCAGGTAAATGGCGAGTGGGTGCCTTACAGAAGAAAGCTCGTATCTCTCCAATCCGGAGGCGAATCATTTTCGTCCCTTTTAAATTCCAAGATGAACGGAATCGGAAGCGCGGGAAATGGCGTAAAAGTATCCGCGGTTACGGAAGACCCATCCGCTTTTAATCTTGTTTACGACCCGGAAAATCCGGATGCGAATAAAGACGGATATGTACAAAAACCAAATGTAGACCCATTAAAGGAAATGGTGGATCTTGTCAGCAGCACGAGATCATATGAAGCAAACGTGACGGCATTGAACGCCTCCAAAGGCATGCTTTTAAAGGCTTTAGAAATCGGAAAGTAAGGTGATGTAAGTGGTTAACGCTATTACTCCTTTTCAGCTTCAACAAACGCAAAACACTCAAAACGTAACGAATCAATTAAACCAAACGCAAAAAACTGATTCTTCAAACCAAACAAGCTTTTCGGAGCTTTTAAAAAACTCAATTGATTCGTTAAATGAGTCACAAGTAAAATCTGACCAAATAACGAACGAACTGGCTGCAGGAAAGGATGTAAACCTTGACGAGGTCATGATCGCTGCCCAAAAAGCAAATATTTCTCTGACGGCCGCTACCGAATTCCGCAATAAAGCCGTGGAAGCCTATCAGGAAATCATGAGAATGCAGATGTAGTGGTCAGATTGAAGAGAATGACTGGAATGACCGGGGGTTAACATGAATCGTACTCTAATGCAAATGAAAACCAAAACGTCAGCGTTTTGGAATAACAGATCAAAAACACAGAAGATACTCATGGTAAGCGGCTTGGCCGCATTCATAATTTTACTCATCGTCGTTATTATTTTTACTTCGTCTGAAAAGATGGTGCCTCTTTATAAAGATTTGTCCGCGGAAGAAGCGGGGCAGATTAAAGAGGAGCTCGATACGAAAAAAGTGTCTTCTGAACTTGCAGACGGCGGCACGGTCATTATGGTTCCTGAGAGCCAAGTGGATTCGCTTAAAGTCCAGCTTGCCGCGGAAGGCCTGCCGAAAACGGGATCAATTGATTATTCGTTTTTCGGAAAAAATGCAGGCTTCGGCCTGACAGATAATGAGTTTGACGTTTTAAAGGTTGATGCGACTCAGACTGAATTGTCAAACCTGATAAATGAAATGGACGGTATTAAAAGCTCGAAAGTCATGATCAATATGCCGAAAGAAGCCGTGTTTGTCGGTGAAGATCAGCCGGAAGCATCCGCATCGATCGTTTTGCAGATAAAACCGGGCTACTCACTTGATCAAAGCCAGATCAACGGGCTGTACCATCTTGTTTCTAAAAGCGTCCCGAACTTAAAAGAAGATAATATCGTCATAATGGACCAAAACTCTACATACTATGACAAAAGTGACAGCGGTGCAGGGTCCGTTTCTGACAGTTATGCTTCTCAGCAGGGTATTAAGTCGCAGGTCGAAAAGGACATTCAAAAACATGTTCAGTCACTGCTCGGCACAATGATGGGGCAGGATAAAGTCGTTGTATCCGTTACGGCTGATATTGACTTTACGAAAGAAAAACGCACTGAAGACATCGTCGAGCCTGTCGATAAAGATAACATGGAAGGCATAGCGATAAGCGCCGAAAAAGTGGCGGAAACGTATAAAGGCGACGGAGCAGCCAACGGCGGCACGGCCGGAACGGGAAGCAATGACACCGCAAACTATGCAGCGGCCAACGGCGGTTCAAACAGCGGAGACTACGAAAAAAGCAGCAATAAAATCAACTATGAAGTCAACCGCATTCATAAAGAAATTGCGGAAAGCCCATATAAAGTGCGCGATTTAGGCATTCAGGTCATGGTGGAGCCGCCGAATCCGAAAAATGCCGCGTCTTTAACAGCTCAAAGACAGGCTGATATTCAAAAGATTTTAGGAACCGTCGTCAGAACGTCTCTTGATAAAAATGAGGCGCAAAATCAAAAACTGACGAACAATGATATCAACAACAAAATCGTCGTATCGGTTCAGCCGTTTGACGGAAAAGTCAGCACGAATACTGCGTCGGCAAACTCATCAGGTCTCCCGATCTGGGTATACATTACAGGCGGCGTACTGCTTGCGGCCATTATTCTGCTTATTATTCTTCTCATCAGAAAGAAACGCTCACAAGAAGATGAGTATGAAGAATACGAATATGAAACACCGCCGGAGCCGGTTCGATTGCCTGATATTAACGAAGAGCAAAATGAAACGGAAGAAACAGTCAGACGAAAACAGCTTGAAAAAATGGCTAAAGAAAAACCGGAAGACTTTGCAAAATTGCTTCGAAGCTGGCTGGACGAGGATTAGGGGGAATGGAAAATGGCGAAACGTGATCAGAACAAGCTTACAGGAAAACAAAAAGCAGCCATCCTCATGATTTCCTTAGGTCTTGATGTATCAGCCTCTGTTTACAAGCATTTGTCTGAAGAAGAAATTGAAAGATTGACACTTGAGATTTCGGGAGTCAGAAGCGTCGATCATCAGAGAAAAGATGAAATCATTGAAGAATTTCATAATATCGCAATCGCTCAGGACTATATTTCTCAAGGCGGTTTAAATTACGCCCGCCAAGTGCTTGAAAAAGCGCTCGGAGAAGACAAAGCGGTAAGCATTTTAAACAGGCTGACCTCTTCTTTGCAGGTAAAGCCGTTTGACTTTGCGAGAAAAGCGGAGCCCGAACAGATTTTAAATTTCATTCAGCAGGAACATCCGCAAACGATGGCGCTGATTTTATCCTACCTTGATCCGGTGCAGGCCGGACAAATTTTGTCTGAGCTGAACCCGGACGTTCAGGCTGAGGTGGCAAGAAGGATTGCGGTTATGGACAGGACGTCTCCTGAAATCATCAATGAAGTGGAGCGGGTCCTTGAACAAAAGCTGTCCTCCTCCTTTACGCAGGATTATACGCAGACCGGCGGCATAGAAGCCGTTGTTGAAGTATTAAACGGCGTAGACAGAGGAACGGAGAAAACAATCCTTGATTCATTAGAAATACAAGATCCTGAATTGGCGGATGAAATCAAAAAACGGATGTTTGTCTTTGAAGATATTGTCACCCTTGATAACCGTGCGATTCAGCGCGTCATCAGGGACGTTGAAAACGACGACCTTCTGCTTTCATTGAAGGTTGCGAGCGAGGAAGTCAAGGAGATCGTCTTCAGCAATATGTCACAGCGTATGGTTGAAACGTTTAAAGAGGAAATGGAAATTATGGGGCCTGTGCGTTTGCGTGATGTGGAAGAGGCGCAATCAAGAATCGTGGGCGTCATCCGCAAGCTTGAAGAAGCCGGTGAAATTGTAATCGCGCGAGGCGGAGGAGACGATATTATTGTCTAATGTCATTAAACAGCAATCATCATTTTCTCCTGAACAGAAACGTCGTAAGCTTTCCTTGCAGGAAGTCAGAAATACGCATCCCCAGTTTGACCTGGAGAAAGCCGAAAACCCTGAGGCTCTCATGGCTTTTGCCAAGGCCGAAGCCGACCGGGTGTCTGAAGAAGCGAAAAATCAATTGGAGTATACTCTTCTGCAGATTGAAGAAGAGAAAAGCCGCTGGGCGGAAGAAAAACAAAGACTGATGGAAGAAGCAAAGGCAGAAGGTTATCAAGAAGGCATGGCTTTGGGAAAAGCCGAGGCTGAAACCCAATACGCAAATCTCATCAGCCGCGCCAATGCGGTTACGGAAATGGCGAGACAGTCAGTCGAGGAAAAACTGGAAAGCGCTGAGGAAGAAATCATTGAGCTTTCCGTTGCGCTCGCCAAAAAAGTATGGCAGCAAAAAAGCGATGATAAAGAAGCTTTCCTTCTGCTGGTCAAACAGGTAATAGCCGAAGTGAAAGATTATGATGACATCTCCATCTATGTAGATCCTGAATATTATGAAACGGTTCATCAGCATATGGACGAAATTCAGCAGCTGTTATACAAAGAATGCAGGTTAAGCTTATATGCCGATGAAAAAGCTGCAAGGGGAACGTGCTCGATAGAAACTCCGTTCGGTCGGGTAGATGCCGGTATAGACACCCAGCTGATGCAATTAAAACAAAAGCTTTTAACGGCGCTTGAGGCGGGAGCGGAGCAATGAAGACACAGTATTTAATAGACTCGATTGAAACAGCCGATCCGTACAAACGCTATGGCAAGGTTAAGCGTGTCATCGGGCTGATGATTGAATCAAAAGGGCCCGAAAGCTCGATCGGAGATGTTTGTCTCATTTATCCGAAAGGCCATGCGAAAAAAGCAATTAAAGCTGAGGTTGTAGGCTTCCAGGATGAAAACATTCTGTTAATGCCTTATCTGGAAGCGGCCAGCATCGCACCGGGCAGCATAGTAGAGGCTACTGGCGAGTCGCTCCGCATCAAAGTAGGCGCAGGTTTAATCGGACAAGTTGTCGACGCGTTCGGCGAACCGCTTGACGGCCGGGCGCTTCCGAAAGGTTTGTCTCCCGTTTCGACGGAACAGCCGCCGCCAAACCCGATGAAACGGCCGCCGATACGGGAAAAGATGGGTGTCGGTGTCAGGTCGATTGACAGTCTGCTGACAGTGGGAAAAGGGCAGAGAATCGGAATTTTTGCCGGGAGCGGAGTCGGAAAAAGCACCTTGATGGGCATGATCGCAAAGCAGACCGAAGCCGATTTAAACATTATCGCACTCGTCGGCGAACGGGGGCGCGAGGTGCGTGAATTTATCGAGAAGGATTTAGGTGAAGAAGGCCTGAAACGTTCGATTGTCGTAGTCGCGACCTCTGATCAGCCCGCATTAATGCGCTTGAAAGCGGCATATACGGCCACCGCCATTGCGGAATATTTCCGTGATAAAGGCCGGAATGTCATGTTCATGATGGACTCCGTCACGAGGGTCGCGATGGCCCAGCGGGAAATAGGGCTGGCAGCGGGTGAACCGCCGACAACAAAAGGATATACACCTTCTGTGTTCGCTATTTTACCCCGTTTGCTAGAAAGAACGGGTGCGAATGAACAAGGGACGATAACAGCTTTTTATACCGTTCTCGTTGACGGAGACGATATGAACGAACCGATTGCCGATACGGTGCGCGGAATATTAGACGGACACATCGTTCTCGATCGGGCGCTTGCCAACAAAGGGCAGTTCCCGGCGGTGAATATTCTGAAAAGCATCAGCAGGGTCATGTCTAATATTTCAGACCCAGCCCATATAAAGGCGGCCAACAAATTCCGCGATCTTCTGTCAACTTATCAAAACTCTGAAGATCTCATTAATATCGGAGCTTACAAAAGAGGGTCATCGAGAGAAATTGATGAAGCGATTCAGTTTTATCCGCAGCTTATTCAATTTTTAAAACAAGGAACGGAAGAACCCGCTCAATTGGAAAATAGTATTGCGGCATTGACGAGTCTGACAGGAAAAGAGGAATAACATCGTGGCGTACCAATTCAGATTTCAAAAGCTGCTGGAATTAAAAGAAAATGAAAAAGACCAAACATTGACTGAATACAGACAGTCGGTTTCCGAATTTGAAACAGTAGCTGAAAAACTATATGAAAATATGAGCAAAAAAGAATTGCTCGAAAAAGACAAAGAATCAAAGCTGAAATGCGGGATGAGCGTTCAGGAAATGAGACATTATCAGCAATTCGTTTCCAATCTTGAGAACACCATCTATCATTATCAAAAGCTTGTCATCATGAAACGAAATGAAATGAATGAGAAGCAGGAACAGCTCACCGAAAAAAACATCGAAGTAAAGAAATTCGAAAAAATGCGGGAAAAACAATTTAATATGTTCGCACTTGAAGACAAAGCTGCAGAAATGAGAGAAATGGACGATATTTCAATCAAGCAGTTTATGATTCAGGGGCATTAGGAGCGAATGAAATGGCCGATAAAGAAAAGGGATCTGGAAAGTTCGGTTCAATCCTGCTTTTTATCATTATCCCGCTGATTTTTCTGATCATCGTCGCAAGCATCGTCCTTTGGGCTGCCGGCGTAGATGTGATGAAACCGATTCAGGAAACAGCAGCTAAAACGCCTGTTTTAAAAGAATTGGTTCCTGAAACGAAAGAAACGAAAAGCGCGGCGGAAAAGCAGAAGGAAGACAGAACGGCTTCTCTTGAAAAGACCATAAAGGAACAAAAAAGTGAAATTAACATTTTGAATAAAGATTTGGACACAAGCAAATCCGAAATCGACAATCTGAATCAGAAAATCCGTTCACTGAAACAGGAAGCTGAACAGCAGCAGAAAACGGATGAGACGAAAAAAGCCGCTTCGGATTCAGCCGGAAAAGATAAAATGATCAACATCTATAAAAGTATGGACAGCGGTAAAGCGGCAAGCATTATCGTAAAGCTGAAAGAAAAAGAAGCCCTCGATATTTTAAACGGATTAAGTAAAAAGCAGCTTGCTGACATCTTGACGAAATTGACTCCTGAACAAGCGGCTAAGTATACAGAAAAACTATCCGCTGACGGAAATAAGGAGTGATGTAAGTTGAAGCTGCTTGAAATAACGGGGAATCGTACACAGACTGCGCAAAACAGCAATGTGAAGTTGAATGTAAACAGCTTAGGCCTATTTCAGAACTGGCTTCTGTCGGAAATCAGTTCTCAACAGCAGCCCGGAGATGAAGCAAAAACAAGTGATGCAAAGCTGAATGAAGCTCTTTCGAAAATCGGTGATTGGCTGAAGGCCGGCCCCGAAGATCAAGAACTGCAGCTGAAACAGCTGCTTGAGGCGGTAAAAGCCCTTGAAGGGAAGCAAACGACTGAAACAGCCCTTCCTTTATTGAAACAGCTTGCTGAATCTGTTCAAGACATGTTAGCCGGCAAACGGCATGGGGTGAAGCCTGAAAAAAATGAGCCGAATTCTTCCGCAAAGGATGAGAATTCCGCCCGCGATGCGCTGGAGACGGGTCTTCTATTCATTCAAGAAGCTGTAGCCCGGCTCTTCACGCATCAAGAGGAGCTGCCGGACAGCGCACAGGCAAAGGCAGTTTACCAGGAAGGCACCCGTTTATTAGATGCGTTGAAAAAACAAGGCGTACCGGACCGTGTGATTCAAGATCTGCGGCAGACGCTGTTTCCGAAAAACGAATCTGCATCTAAGCTTTACTCCATGTCGGCCGCTGAGCTGAAGAGCTTTCAAAGCGTCACTGAGCAGCTTGCGGGCCTTTCTCAAAAAGGGACAAAGGAATGGAACATGGCTGAAACTGAGCTGAAAGCTTTTGTGTTATCTCAATCATCTGAATCGTCCCAAGAGTCAGCCGGGAAAACCGATCAGCAAAACGGCGGCACAGTTTCTCACGTAAAGGCGCCTGACAGCAAATTGTCTGCGCATATCCTGTTTTCGGGAACGAGAAGCATTGCCGGCATTCAGCAAGCGTCCGCAGGAGCTGAACAGCAGCCGGCAGAAAATAAACCGTTAACGGAACAGGTCATCAGCGGCTGGAAACAGATGAAATATACGCCTTTCGGGAAAACAACCGGAAGCTTTACGATTCGTCTTAATCCCGAGAACCTCGGATTTGTCACAATTAAGGTGACAAACGAAAACGGGATGTTTCAAAGCAAAATCATCGCATCAAGCCAGTCTGCGAAAGAGCTGCTGGAACAGCATCTTCCTCAGCTGAAACAGTCGCTTCCGAATATGTCGGTCCAGATCGACCGTTTTACCGTCCCGCTTCAAAGCGGGGATCAGCAGCCGGTTTACGGGCAGACGGCCGACCACAATAAACAGCAGCATCAGGGACAGAGAGAGCAGAAGAACCAGCAGCAGTCAGGGGATTTCGGAGATATGCTGGAGGAGCTTTCTCTCAATGAAATGGAGGAAGAATAGTTGACATCAGTAAACTCGGATTATGCCGCGGCGGGTGCTTCAAGCACGAAGAGCACCGCCGCCGTGAACAGCAGCACGAATTTAGGAAAAGACGAATTTCTAAAGATCTTAATGACGCAGGTTCAGAACCAGGACCCGCTCAATCCGGTTGATGACAAAGAATTCATCAGCCAGATGGCGACATTTTCTTCATTGGAACAAATGATGAACCTGAATACGACGATGACAAAATATGTCGAAAATCAAGATCCGTTTACGATGTATGTGAACTGGATCGGCAAAAGTGTCACATTCAGCGACAGCGACGGGAAGGATCAGACAAGCCCCGTCAATTCAGTAAAACACTCAAACGGCAATTATATGCTCGTGCTTGAAAACGGCAAAGAGGTCAGTCCGTGGAATGTCACGGCAGTCAGCGAAACATCTAAATAAAAAGAAACCCAGGGGGAATTTAACATGTTACGTTCATTATATTCCGGTATCAGCGGCATGAAAAACTTTCAGACAAAACTAGATGTAATCGGCAATAACATCGCCAATGTCAACACAGTGGGATTTAAGAAAAGCCGCGTTACGTTTAAAGATATGATCAGCCAGACAGTCGCCGGCGGTTCAAACGTGACCAATTCAAAACAAATCGGCTTGGGTGCCGCGACTTCTTCCATTGATGTCGTTCATTCTACCGGCGCGCCGCAGGCTACACAGAATAAAAGCGACCTTGCCATTGACGGAGACGGCTATTTTCAGATTAATACAGGTTCGGGAATCGTTTACACACGGGCAGGGAATTTCGGAAAAGACAATAAAGGCAACCTTGTTACAACTGACGGATACTATCTTGAAAAAATCGGCGGCGGCAAAATCAACATTCCGACTGATGCGAAAGATTACAGTATCGGTGCGGACGGAACCGTTACATACACTGATGCAGGGGATGCGGTTCATAATGCCGGGCAAATCGGTCTTGTCACGTTCCCTAACAGCTCCGGTCTGGAAAAAATCGGAGGAAACCTTTACAGAGAATCGTTAAGTTCAGGAGCTGCGAGCGCTGTTACCACTCCGGGCGAAAATGGCACGGGTAAGCTTTTGGCGGGCTATCTTGAAATGTCAAACGTTGATCTGACAGATGAATTCACCGAAATGATCGTTGCACAGCGCGGTTTCCAATCAAACTCAAAAATCATTACGACTTCAGATGAAATCCTTCAGGAGCTGGTTAATCTGAAACGGTAAGGAGGGAGGAGAAGCGGCTAGGCCGCTTCTCCGGATAGCATGATTCAAGTCACCCGTTTAAACGGCCAGCCTTTTACGCTGAACGCGCTGTTTATCGAACAGATTGAGTGCTTCCCCGACACGACGATTACACTGTCAAACGGCAAAAAGTTCGTAGTGAAAGAACCGGAAGAAGCAGTTCTCGAAAAAGTCATATCGTTTTACCATAGCATACAAATATTTTCACTGGATCAGGGAATAGAGGAAGAAGAATGAAGAAAAAATTAGTCATCATTATGCTGATTATTTTAATTGTCATCGCCGGCCTCGGAACGGCAGCGTATTTTGTCGTCAGCGGAAATTCCGATAAAGACAAAAAGCCGACAATCGACGAAGTCGTTGCAGCCACTGTGTCTGTCGACGATATCACGACAAATCTAAAATCTGACAGCATCATCCGCATCGGCATCAAACTTGAGACCGACTCGGCTAAAGCGAAGGAAGAACTTGAAAAACGCGATTTTCAAGTGAAAGACAACATTATTTCCATTTTAGCCGATACAAGCGCCGGAGAGATTGAGGGAGATAAAGGAAGAGAAGCGTTTAAACAATCATTAAAAGAAAAAGTAAACAGCTATCTCCAAGAAGGAAAAGTTCAGAAAGTGTACATTACCTCCTTTAATCTGCAATAAAAACAAATTTGACAGAATACGGAGGTGAAGAAGATGTCAGGAGAAGTTCTCTCCCAAAATGAAATAGACGCACTGCTTTCCGCCATTTCGACGGGTGAGGCGGATGCGGAAGAGCTGAAAAAGGAAGTTAAAGAGAAAAAAGTAAAGGTATATGATTTTAAACGGGCGCTCAGGTTTTCGAAAGATCAGATACGAAGTTTAACCCGGATACATGATAACTTTGCGAGGCTTCTCACAACACATTTTTCCGCCAAGCTCAGAACGTATATTCATATATCTGTCAGCTCAGTCGACCAGGTGCCGTATGAAGAATTTATCCGCTCCATACCGAACATGACGATCCTGAATTTATTCGATGTTCATCCGATGGAAGGCAGAATCATGATGGAGGTTAATCCCACCATCGCCTACGCCATGCTTGACCGCGTCATGGGAGGCATCGGCATCACGCATAACAAAGCTGACAATCTTACGGAAATTGAAACAAACATTATTTCTAACTTATTTGAAAATGCACTGGGCAACTACAAAGAAGCTTGGCAATCCATTGCTGATATTGACCCTGAAATGACTGAATTCGAAGTGAATCCTCAGTTTGTACAGATGGTTTCGCCAAATGAAACAGTCGTGGTCATTTCTCTCAATACGCAGATCGGTGAAATCAGCGGTGTCATTAATCTTTGTATTCCCCATGTCGTGCTTGAGCCGATTATCCCTAAGCTTTCCGTACACTATTGGATGCAATCAGACCGGAATGAAGCGAAGCCCGAAGAAACGAAGTCGCTTGAAAAGCGCATCATGACGGCTCAAATTCCCGTTGTGGCTCTCTTGGGCGCTTCTGAACTGACAATAGAAGAATTTTTAAGTTTGGAAGTCGGGGACTGTATAACTCTGGACAAATCAGTGACTGATCCTCTTACTGTATTGGTCGGAAACAAACCGAAGTTTTTAGGGCAGGCCGGCCGGGTGAATCGAAGACAGGCAGTGCAAATTTTAGATCACGACATAAGAGGTGAACAAGATGAACAATAGATTATCTCAAGATGAAATCGATGCTCTTCTTAATGGCACAGGCAGTCACTCAGAGGATACAGAACAGCCTCAAGAAGCGAACTTGTCTGAACTTGAGCGTGATGCGATCGGAGAAATCGGGAATATTTCGTTCGGCAGCTCGGCTACGGCGCTGTCCACTCTTTTAAATCAAAAAGTGGACATTACGACGCCGAGTGTGACCGTCATTTCAAAAAGCAAAATCAGTGATGAATTTCCTCATCCGTATGTTGCCATTGAAGTGAACTACACAGAAGGATTTGACGGCAGCAATTTGCTCGTCGTAGAACAAAGCGACGCGGCTATCATCGCGGATTTGATGATCGGGGGGGACGGCCAAGGCGCCGATCCGTCACTCGGTGAGATCCACCTGAGCGCCGTGCAGGAAGCAATGAATCAAATGATGGGCTCGGCTGCTACGTCAATGTCGACCGTATTCAGTAAAAAGATCGACATTTCTCCGCCAAGGGTTGAACTTCTGGATGTGACGGAAGAAAAAGGGACAGACAGAATACCTGAGGATGACCTGCTTGTAAAAGTTTCATTCCGTTTGAAAGTCGGTGAACTCATCGATTCGAGCATCATGCAGCTTTATCCGATCACATTTGCGAAAGATCTGATCGCAGAGCTGATGGATACAGATCAGCCTGAGGCCGATGAAACCGTATCAGAACCGCGGGAAACATACGAAACGCCGCAGCCGGAACCTGCCATTCAGCAGGAGCCGCAGGCAAAACCCGAGCTTCCGAAGAGACAGGGAACTGCTAAAAAAGCCGCTCCTGTTCAAGTCGCTCCGGTGGAGTTCCAGGCGTTTGATCAAAACGCAGCGGATGGGCACGGTTCAAGGAATAACCTTGATATGCTGATGGATATCCCGCTTTCCGTTACGGTCGAGCTCGGCAGAACGAAGAGAAGCGTTAAAGAAATCCTGGAACTTTCTGCGGGAAGCATTATTGAACTTGATAAGCTGGCGGGTGAACCCGTTGACATTCTGGTCAATCAGCGGATCGTAGCAAAGGGCGAGGTCGTTGTCATAGAAGAAAACTTCGGCGTGAGAGTCACTGATATTTTAAGTCAGGCAGACCGCCTTAACAATTTAAAATAAGCGAACATAGAGGAGAGAAACAGATTATGGCACACAGAATTTTAATTGTAGACGATGCAGCATTTATGAGAATGATGATCAAGGATATTTTAGTGAAGAACGGTTTTGACGTTGTAGCTGAAGCTTCGGACGGAGCACAGGCAGTCGAAAAATTCAAAGAGCATTCACCCGACCTTGTGACAATGGATATTACAATGCCTGAAATGGACGGGATTACCGCATTAAAGGAAATTAAACAAATCGATCCGCAGGCGAAAATCATCATGTGTTCGGCTATGGGGCAGCAGTCAATGGTTATTGACGCGATTCAAGCCGGCGCAAAAGACTTTATCGTGAAGCCATTCCAAGCAGACCGCGTGCTTGAAGCCATTAATAAAACATTAAGCTAAAGGGTGTACGACTGTTGAAAAAGAGTCATGGTTTACTAGCTTTGATTTGTTGTTTCGTTTTACTCAATGTACATCCGTTCCCTGCTTTTGCAGCGGAGTCTGACAATTCCACTGTCAACGAATGGTTTGACAAACAATCAACAAACAAAACAGAGAAAAAAAGCGATACATCGAAACAAACGGCTGATCAAGAGATAGGGGATGCTTCTGCATCTTCTGTCTCCGCTTTTGATTTTGTAAAGATGATTGGGGCGTTATTATTTGTCATTCTGCTGATCTACGGAGTTGTCAAACTGATGAATAAAAGAAACCGCCTTCTGAAGCCGTTTCAATACGTAGAAAATATCGGCGGAACGTCAGTCGGCCAAAACCGCTCCGTGCAGCTGATTAAAGTGGGAAACAGCGTTCTCGTAGTCGGTGTCGGCGAGACGATACAGCTTTTAAAAGAAATTGAAGATGAAAAAGAGCGCGAGGCGATTCTGAGCCAATACGAAGAGGCGATGTCCTCAAAAGTGGAATGGACCAAACTCGTAAATCCGCGTAAGGATGGAGAAAAGAAGCCGCAAACGATGCTTCCGTCGTTTTCAAAAGCGCTGAAAGAACAGCTGAACGAGCTGAAACAAAGCCGTTCTGAAGGAAAGAAGAAAGGCCCGTATCATCATGAATGAATTCATTAATCTTTTTAATTCAAGCAGTCCGACCGAAGTCAGCTCCACTGTTAAATTACTGCTGCTTTTGACTGTCTTTTCAGTGGCGCCGGGGATTCTGATTTTGATGACCTGCTTTACGAGAATCGTCATCGTCCTGTCCTTTGTGAGAACTTCACTGGCGACGCAGAACATGCCTCCGAATCAGGTTTTAATCGGTCTTGCGCTGTTCTTGACGTTTTTTATCATGGCTCCGACTTTTTCAGAGATTAATAAGGATGCCTTAACGCCGTTGATGGACAACAAAATCAGTCTCGATGAAGCATATACAAAAGCCGAGAAACCGATTAAAGAGTATATGAGCAAGCATACAAGGCAGAAGGATCTGGCGCTGTTTATGAACTATGCCAAAATGAAAAAACCCGAATCGATTCAGGATATTCCTTTGACGACGATGGTGCCCGCTTATGCGATCTCAGAACTCAAAACCGCTTTTCAAATGGGCTTTATGATTTTTATTCCGTTTTTAATTATCGATATGGTCGTGGCGAGCGTCTTAATGTCAATGGGAATGATGATGCTTCCGCCGGTTATGATCTCTCTGCCCTTTAAAATATTGCTTTTCGTTTTGGTCGATGGATGGTATTTAATCGTGAAATCTTTGCTTGACAGCTTTTAGGGTAGGTGCTAATTGTGAGTTCAGAATTTGTAATTTCCATGGCGGAAAAAGCCGTATATGTAACACTTATGATCTGCGGGCCGTTACTTGCGATCGCGCTGATCGTCGGTTTGCTCGTCAGTATCTTTCAAGCGACAACTCAAATCCAGGAACAGACGCTTGCGTTCATTCCGAAAATCGTGGCGGTGATGCTCGGACTGATCTTTTTCGGTCCTTGGATGCTGTCGACGATTCTTTCGTTTACAACTGATCTGTTCTCTCATCTGAACCGATTTGCAGGGTAGAATCAAATGAATTCCATCATTGATTTATTTCCCGCTTTTTTATTGGTTTTTATCAGAATTTCTGCTTTTTTTGTAACGGTGCCGGTGTTCGGGCACCGGAATCTGCCGGCGGTTCACCGAATCGGCTTTGCTTTTTTTCTTTCGGTGATCTGCTTCAGCACACTGAAACATGCGCCGGCAATTGACATAGGGGAACAGTATATGCTGCTTGTCATAAAAGAGGCCGTTGTGGGCTTGAGCCTTGGGCTGATTGCTTTCATGATGATGGCAGCGATCCAGATAGCGGGTTCCTTTATTGATTTTCAAATGGGCTTTTCCATCGCCAATGTAATTGATCCGCAATCAGGCACGCAAAGCCCGCTGATCGGCCAATTCGTTTATACGCTGGCGCTGTTATTTATGCTCAGTGTAAACGCCCATTATCTTTTATTGGACGGGATTTATTACAGCTTTCAGTATATCCCGCTTGATCAGGCATTTCCGTCGTTTGGAAATGATCGCTTTGGACTTTTTATCGCAAAAAGCTTCAATGCCATGTTCATTATCGCTTTTCAAATGTCTGCGCCGGTTGTGGCCAGTCTGTTTTTAGTTGATTTGGCGCTCGGCATTGTGGCGCGAACAGTGCCGCAGCTGAACGTTTTCGTGGTCGGGCTTCCCCTGAAAATAGCTGTGAGCTTTATTATGCTGATCGTTTGTATGGCGGTGATGTTTGTCATCGTCCGCAATATCTTCAGCCTTACCGTTGAAACAATGCGGAATCTATTGGCATTGGTCGGTGTGACATGATGAGACTCAGACTGAATCTGCAATTCTTTGCCGGTGAAAAAACGGAAAAAGCCACCCCGAAAAAACGGAAGGATACAAGAAAGAAAGGACAGGTCGCGAAAAGTACGGATGTAAATACAGCCGTTTCTTTACTGATTATCTTTCTTTCGCTGATCGCGCTCGGACCTTATATGCGGGACAGGCTGCTGTCCTTTATTAAAACGTTTTATACGAAATCGATAGCATTAGAATTGTCTGAATCTAACGTGCATGAGCTTTTCGTGGATACAGTGAAAGATATCAGCCTCATCCTTGCGCCGATTATGCTGGTCGCACTTTTGGCAGGAATCGTGTCCAATTACATGCAGGTCGGTTTTCTGTTTTCCGCGGAAGTCCTCAAGCCTGACCTGAACAAGCTCAGTCCCTTGAAAGGATTTAAGCGGATTTACAGCATGAGGGCGATAGTTGAACTGGTCAAATCGATTTTGAAGATTACCGTGGTCGGTTTTGCCGCTTTTATGGTGCTCTGGCTGCATTATGGCGATATTCTCCGCCTTCCGCTTTTAACGCCTGCGGAAGTGCTCACTTTCGTTTCTAAACTCACTCTTTGGATGGGGCTTGCGGGCTCGGGGGCTTTAATGCTGCTGGCCGGGCTTGATTACTTATACCAGCGTTTTGACTATGAGAAAAATATCAGAATGTCAAAGCAGGATATAAAAGATGAATATAAAAAATCGGAGGGTGATCCGATTATCAAGTCCAAAATTAAGCAGAAGCAGCGGGAAATGGCAATGAGGCGAATGATGCAGGAAGTGCCGAAAGCCGACGTCATCATTACCAACCCGACCCACTATGCGATTGCTTTAAAATATGATGAAAAGAAAATGGACGCCCCCTACATTGTTGCTAAAGGGGTCGATCATCTCGCATTAAAAATCAGGCAGATCGCCAAAGAGCACGATGTCATGACGATAGAAAACAGGCCGCTCGCGCGTGCGTTATATGATCAGGTTGACATTGACCAGGCCGTGCCGGAAGAGTTTTTCAAAGTCATTGCGGAAATTTTGGCTTATGTATATAAAACGAAACAAAAAGTATAGTGAATTTCAGATTCAAAAGGAGAGAAAAACAGCATGTCAACAAGAGATTTATCGGTTTTAATAAGTGTTGTCCTCATTGTGGCAATGCTGGTGATTCCATTCCCTCCATGGTTGTTAAGTATTTTGATCATCATTAATATCTCTCTTGCGTTGATCGTGCTTCTCACCACAATGAATATGCAAGAACCGCTGCAATTCTCGATCTTCCCGTCATTGCTGCTGTTATTGACGCTTTTTCGCCTTGCGCTCAATGTGTCGACGACACGTTCGATTCTTTCTCATGGAGAAGGGGGAAAGGTTGTTGAGACATTCGGGAATTTCGTTGTCGGCGGAAATGTGCTGGTAGGGCTTGTTGTCTTCATTATCTTGATTATTATTCAGTTTATCGTCATTACAAAAGGCGCCGAGAGGGTATCGGAAGTCGCGGCGAGATTTACGCTCGATGCGATGCCCGGAAAACAAATGAGTATTGACGCGGATTTAAACGCCGGCATGATTACGGAGCAGGACGCAAAGCACAGACGTGAAAAAGTCGCCCGGGAAGCGGATTTTTACGGTGCCATGGACGGTGCGAGCAAATTCGTCAAAGGGGATGCCATCGCGGGTATCATCATCGTGATGATCAATATTATTTTCGGGATCGTAATCGGCATGCTGCAGCAGGGGATGAGCATACAAGAAGCTGCTTCTCACTTTACAATGCTGACGGTCGGTGACGGTATCGTTTCTCAAATGCCGGCCTTGCTCATTTCTACGGCTACGGGGATTGTCGTGACGAGAGCGGCATCTGAAGGAAACCTCGGTCATGATATTACAGGCCAGCTGTTCGCTTATCCGAAGCTCTTGTATGTAGCCGCGGGAACTGTTCTTTTGCTTGGTCTTCTTACACCGATCGGCATTCTGCTGACGGGGCCGATTGCCGGCCTGCTTGCATTCGGCGCCTACACGCTGTCCAAAACGGATAAGCCGAGCGAAGAAGAGGAAGAAATTCTTGAAGAAGAGGCTCAGGCGGATGAACTGAAAAGCCCGGAAAGCGTTGTACAGCTTCTACATATTGATCCGATTGAATTTGAGTTCGGATACGGGCTTGTGCCGCTTGCAGACGCAGGGCAGGGCGGTGATCTTCTTGACCGCATCGTCATGATCAGACGTCAGCTTGCGCTTGAATTGGGGCTTGTCATTCCGGTTGTGCGCATCAGAGATAACATCGCGCTTCAGCCGAATGAATACAGATTGAAAATTAAAGGCAACGAAGTCGCTAAAGGAGAGCTTCTGCTTGATCATTACTTAGCGATGTCGCCTACGCCTGAAGATGATGTCATTGAAGGAATTGAAACGATTGAGCCGTCGTTCGGACTGCCCGCAAAATGGATCAGTGAAGCAGCGAAGGATGAAGCGGACATGCTGGGGTATACCGTTGTTGATCCGGCGTCTGTCGTATCCACGCATATTACAGAAAAGATTAAGCAGCATGCCCATGAACTGGTCGGCAGACAGGAAACAAAGCAGCTGATCGATCATCTGAAGGAAAATTATCCTGTGCTTGTTGAGGAAGTCACGCCAAACCCTCTTTCTGTCGGCGATATTCAAAAGGTGCTTGCCAAATTGCTGAGAGAAAAAGTTTCAATCAGAAACTTGGTGACCATTTTTGAAACACTTGCCGATTACGGAAGATTAACAACAGATTCAGACCTTTTGACAGAATACGCGAGACAGTCGCTTGCCAAACAAATCACGGCTCAATATGCGAGAGAGCATGAAACGCTAAAAGTCATGACATGCTCAGGCCGGGTGGAAAAAGCAATTGCAGACGGGGTTCAGCAGACTGAACAAGGCAATTACTTGTCGCTCGATCCCGAGGTTTCAGACAGTATCATCCGTTCTGTCGCTAAAGAGGCCGAGCAGCTTTCCATCCGGCAGGAGACGGCAATTCTTCTTTGCTCGCCCGCTGTCAGAATGTATGTAAAACAGCTGTTAGAACGCTATTTCCCTGATCTGCCGGTTCTTTCTTATAATGAGCTGGAAGCAAACGTTGAAGTACAGAGCATTGGAGTGGTGGATATTTAATGAAGATAAAAAAATTTACAGCCGCTTCAATGCAGGATGCCGCGAAGCAAATCAAAAAGGAACTCGGTAACGATGCCGTTATTTTACATTCAAAACAAGTAAAGAAACGAAAATGGCTGGGGCTGCGGTCACAGCAAGCCGTTGAAGTGATAGCCGTTTTAGATCGTGACGTCAGGGAAGCGAGAAAAACTCCGCCTGCTGCCGGTGAAGAAATGAAAAAGACGGAAAAGGCGGAGAAAGCTGAGCCCGTTCAGCCGCCGCGTCTTTCTGATCACAGTACTTCAGACGATCTGGCACATTACAAAGAGGTGCTCCCTGAACCATTAAAAAAAGCCGAGAGACTATTGAAGCAAGCCGGGCTTCCTGATCATACGCAAAACGCCGTGCTGAGTGAATTGCTCCGTTCTTCAATTGCTTCCGGCGATTTAACTGATGAAAATGTCAACTCGAAACTGCAGGATTTGTTAGTGAAAAAACTCCCTTCAGCAGACAGGTGGCAGGAAGGAATTCAATCAAAATATGTCGTGCTTTTCGGTTCAACCGGAGCCGGCAAAACGACTACACTTGCAAAACTCGCAGCCTCATCAATGCTGACAGAGCATAAAAAAATTGCATTTATGACGACGGATACGTACCGTATTGCCGCGGTTGAACAGCTGAAGACGTATGCTGAGCTGCTTCAGGCTCCTCTTGAAGTATGTTATTCAAAAGAAGAATGTCTGAAGGCGCAGGAAAAATTCGCTGAATATGACCATGTTTTCATTGATACAGCCGGAAGAAATTTCAAAGAAGAGCAGTATATTACGGAATTACAAGAGATGATTCCGTTTGACTCAGGTTTACAATCCTTTCTCGTATTATCGGCATCTGCAAAATATGAAGATATGAAACAGGTGCTGAAACAGTTTTCCGGTGTGCCGGTCAATCAATTCATTTTTACGAAAGCGGATGAAACCGCCTCGCTCGGTTCCGTGTTTCAACTGCTGTCGGAATCAAGAATCGGCGCGGCCTATCTGACAAATGGACAGGATGTGCCTGAAGACATCCTTTCGGTTTCACCAAAAGAGTTTGTAAGGATGCTTTTGACATGAAACCCGATCAGGCAGAGTCATTAAGAAGGAAAATGAGGCAGCGGCAATTGATCAAGCCGGAGCTTTATGAAAAAAAAGCGAAGACATTGGCCGTCATCAGCGGTAAAGGCGGCGTCGGAAAATCTAATTTAACATTAAACATGGCAGTTGCCCTGCAGGAAAAAGGGAAAAAAGCACTCATCATTGATCTTGACATCGGAATGGGCAACATTGATGTGCTGATCGGCGCTGCTTCTTCCCGCACCATTATTGATGTGATGGAGAATCGGTATGCGCTCGCTCATTCACTGTCCTCCGGTCCGAAAGGCCTTCGCTACATATCCGGAGGAACAGGGCTTGAGGCGATTTATCAAGCTGACAGAGAGAAGTGGTCGGCTTTTATGAACGGTCTTTCCGCTGTATTAAGCGATTTTGATTACGTCCTGTTTGATATGGGAGCGGGACTTTCAAAAGAACAGCTGCCGTTTATTTTATCGGCGGAAGATATTCTCGCCGTGACAACGCCTGAGCCGACGGCAATTATGGATGCCTACAGCGCGATCAAACATCTCTTTCTCGCGGATGAGCGGCTGACCGTAAATATTGCCGTCAATCGCGCCCGCGCCCAAAAACATGCGCTGGACACGTACACCCGCCTTTCTCACGCGATTCATACGTTTTTAGGCGCGGAGGTGCGTTTCGCCGGCTCCATACCCGATGATCCGCTAGTAAGTCAAGCTGTCATTGACCAGGTGCCTTTTTTAATAAAAAGTCCTCAAGCAAAAGCCAGCAGGTCCGTCCGTCTTTTGACGGATGTCTTGTTTCAAACGGAAGAAAACAAACCAAGAGAAGAGAAACCGGCATTTATTGAGAGATTATCTTCTTTTTTAATGAGGAGGACTTTACAGTGATTCGTGTGCTTGTCGTTGATGACTCAGCTTTTATGAGAAAGATGATTACCGATTTTCTGGCTGCGGAAGGGCAGATAGAAGTCATCGGGACAGCCAGAAACGGAGAAGAGGCGCTGAAAAAAATAGAGCTTCTTAAGCCGGATGTTGTCACGCTTGATATTGAAATGCCGGTCATGAACGGAACGGATACATTGCGGAAAATCATCAGCATATATAAACTTCCCGTAATCATGGTATCGAGCCAGACGCAGCAAGGAAAAGACCGGACGATCAACTGTTTGGAAATGGGCGCTTTTGATTTTATCACCAAGCCTTCCGGAGCGATTTCACTTGATCTTTATAAAATTAAAGAACAGCTGATTGAAAGGGTGATTGCCGCCGGACTGTCCCGCGCAAAAAAAACTGAGGCGGCAGTAAAAGAGCCTCTCACCCCGGAACGTCCGGCTGCGGCGGGATTTGAAAGGCCGAAAGCAAAATCCGCTAAGCAGGCCGTATTCATTGCGACTTCTACAGGCGGACCGCGGGCTCTGCAAAAGGTGATTCCGAAGCTGCCGAAGGATTTAAAAGCGCCTGTATTTGTCGTGCAGCACATGCCTGAAGGCTTTACCGCTTCACTTGCAGACAGGCTGAACCATTTGTCGGACATTCAGGTGAAGGAAGCGGAAAACGGTGAAGAGGCTAAAGACGGATGGGTGTACATCGCGCCCGGCGGAAAGAATATGACGGTTGCAGAGGACGGCGGAAGACTCCGCATCATTCTAGACGTTCATGATACGGAAAGCCGGCATAAACCGTCAGCCGATTATTTGTTTCGTTCGGCAAGCCGATTGTCCGATTATGAAAAGGTAGCCGTCATTATGACCGGCATGGGCAGTGACGGAACCGAAGGCGTCAAAGAAATGCTCAGAACAGGCGGCGTAAAAACGATTGCGGAATCCGACGAATCCTGTGTTGTGTTCGGAATGCCGAAGTCAGCGATCAAAGCGGGCCTCATTCATGAGATTAAACATGTGGAAGAAATCGCGGCATCCATCACCGGATGTGTGAAAAAAGAGAGGGTGTGAATCAATTGGATATGAATCAATATTTAGATGTCTTTATTGATGAAAGTAAAGAGCACTTACAGACATGTAACGAAAAGCTGCTGCTGTTGGAAAAAGATCCGTCAGACCTTCAGATTGTGCATGACATCTTCAGAGCCGCCCATACGCTGAAAGGCATGAGCGCAACGATGGGATATACAGATCTGGCGCATTTAACCCACCTGATGGAAAATGTGCTGGACGCAATCCGCAACGGAGAAATGCCGGTTACATCAGACTGGCTGGATGTGCTGTTTGAAGCGCTTGATCATCTTGAAGAGATGGTGCAGTCCATTATTGACGGAGGAGACGGCAAGCGCGACATTTCTGAAGTGAGCGCGAAGCTCGACGTAAACGCGGTGCATGAGACTGCCGCTTCAGCTGAAACGGCAGAGCCGCCGGGCTCAACGCAACAGGCTTCAGCTGAATGGAATTATGATGAGTTCGAACGGACTGTCATTGAAGAGGCAGAAGAGCAGGGGTTCAGCCGCTATGAAATAACGGTTTCCCTGAATGAAAACTGCATGCTCAAAGCCGTCCGCGTGTATATGATCTTTGAAAAGCTGAATGAAGCCGGTGAAGTCGCAAAAACGATACCTGCCGCGGAAGTGCTTGAGACGGAAGATTTCGGAACGGATTTTCAGGTGTGTTTCCTGACGAAGCAGCCTGCTGAAGAAATTAAAGAGCTTATCAGCGGCATTTCAGAAGTGGAGAAGGTCGAGCTTTCTGTCGGCGCGCCGTTAAAAACGGCTGAAAAACCGCAAGCGCCTGAACCGGTGAAAGAAGTTCCGGCTAAAACAGCCGAGAAACAGCCAAAGCCGCAAGCGAAAGCGGAAGAACAGCCGAAGCACCACAGCGGATCGAAAACGATTCGTGTCAACATTGAGAGACTGGATTCTTCGATGAACCTTTTTGAAGAACTTGTCATTGACCGCGGACGCCTTGAGCAGATCGCCAAAGAGCTTGATCACAATGAACTGACTGAAACCGTTGAACGCCTGACAAGAATCTCCGGGGACCTTCAGTCTATTATTCTTAATATGCGGATGGTGCCGGTAGAAACCGTCTTTAACCGTTTCCCGAGAATGATCCGCCAGCTTCAAAAGGAATTAAACAAGAAAATTGAATTGTCCATCATCGGTGCTGAAACGGAGCTGGACCGCACGGTGATTGATGAAATCGGCGATCCGCTTGTCCATTTAATCAGAAACAGCATCGATCACGGCATTGAATCACCTGAAGTGCGGGTGAATAAAGGAAAACCGGAATCAGGTCATGTCGTGCTTAAAGCGTATCACAGCGGGAACCATGTCTTTATTGAGGTTGAAGATGACGGGGCAGGCCTGAACAGAAAGAAAATTCTTGAAAAAGCGCTTGAACGGAACGTAATCACTGAACGTGATGCTGAAACGCTTGAAGATAATGAGATTTACGAGCTTATTTTTGCACCGGGCTTTTCGACTGCCGATCAAATTTCTGACATTTCAGGGCGGGGTGTCGGCCTGGATGTTGTGAAAAATAAACTCGAGTCCCTCGGCGGCTCTGTCAGTGTCAAATCCGCGGAAGGCCAAGGTTCTCTTTTCAGTATTCAGCTTCCGCTGACACTTTCAATTATATCCGTCCTTCTCATTAAACTTGAAGAAGAGACTTTTGCGATTCCGATTTCTTCTATTATAGAGACTGCTGTGATTGATAAGAAAGATATCCTGCAGACGCATGACAGAGAAGTGATTGATTTCAGAGGGCAGATCGTCCCGATCGTCTATCTGAAAAAAGAATTCGGCATTACGGATTCAAAACAGGATGCGGATCAGTTCCATGTGATCGTCGTGAAAAAGGGCGATAAATCTACTGCTTTTGTCGTGGACTCTTTTATCGGCCAGCAGGAAGTCGTACTGAAATCACTCGGTGACTATTTAACGAACGTCTTTGCGATTTCCGGCGCTACGATTCTTGGAAACGGAGAAGTGGCGCTGATTATTGATTGCAATGCGCTGATCTACTAAAACGACATGAGGAGGTGCCCGCATGACTGCTGAAATCAAAACAGGTGAAAAAATGATTGTGTTTATGATAAACGGAAAAGAATACGCTATTTCAGTTTCCCAGGTAAAATCAATTGAAAAGTGGCAAAAACCGACGAGAGTCCCTGGAGTGGAATCTTATATCCGCGGTGTTATCAACCTGCGCGGGGTGATTACGCCGGTTCTTGATTTAAGAAAACGTCTGAATCAGCCTGAACAGGACATTACAGAAGAGACACGGATAATAATCATTTCTTACCGTGACGCCGATGTCGGCTGGGTCGTGGATGAGGCCAATGACGTCATCACCGTGCATGAAAATGAAATTGAATCCGCGCCAGAAAGCCAGACAAAGGAAGCGGATGTGTGGATTAAACAGATCGTAAAGCAAGATAACAGGCTCCTCAATATTATCGATGCGCATGCGGTGCTGGATAAAGGTGCTTCGGCATCTGCGTCCGGAGAACCGAATGCTTAAAGGGGATAAGACAACATGAGTAAGTTTGAAGCGATCAAAGAAGAGCAGATGGATATTTTGCGGGAAGTCGGAAATATCGGGGCTGGTCATTCAGCTTCTGCCATGGCTCAGCTGCTGAACAGAAAGATTGATATGGAAGTGCCGTTTGCGACTTTATTGACATTTGATGAGCTTGCTGATTTTTTCGGCGGTGCCGAAACGCCGGTCGCCAGTATCTTTTTAAGAATGGAAGGCGACATGACCGGTTCTATCTTTCTCATCATGCCTTTTCATCAAGCGGAACAGTTTATCAGAGAGCTGATCGGAAATCCGAATTTTGATATTGACCAGTTGGGCGAAGATCATTTGAGTTCTTCTGCTTTACATGAGTTCGGCAATATTTTAGCAGGTTCCTATTTAACGGCATTGGCTGATTTGACGAAGCTTGAGATTTACCCGAGCGTGCCGGAAATCTCGCTTGATATGTTCGGCGCGGTTATCAGCGAAGGACTGATGGAGCTCAGCCAAGTCGGAGAACATGCCATTGTCGTGGATACTTCTATTTTTGACCAGGGCAGCCGGCAGGAGCTCAAAGCCCATATGTTTATGCTCCCGGACTATGATTCTTTTGAAAAGCTCTTCGTCTCATTGGGTGCGGCTTTATGAGCCGTGCGGAAGCCGCAGTCGTTAAAGTGGGGATTGCGGATGTTCAAGTCGCGCGTTACCCGGATAAAATCCGGACTTCGGGACTCGGTTCATGTGTGGGGCTGGTTTTATACGATAAAGACAAACAAACGGCAGGACTTGTTCACGTCATGCTGCCGGACTCCGGTTTATCGAAAACGGCGGAGCTTAACCGTGCAAAATACGCAGACACGGCCGTTAAGACGACGATTGACATGCTTTTGAAAGCCGGATGCCGCAAGTTTGCCCTGAAAGCAAAACTCGCCGGGGGAGCGGAGATGTTTAAGTTCAAAATGACAAACGATCTGATGAAAATCGGCCCAAGGAACGTAGCGGCCATCAAAGAGCAGCTTTCAATGTATAACATCCCGGTCATCAGTGAAGATACCGGCGGCTCAAGCGGCCGGACGATTGAATTTGAGCCAAAGTCCTGCATGCTGCACATCCGAACTGTTAAACAAGGTGAAACAACGATTTAATAAAGGTATGAGGTAGGGGGATAACGATGCAATCCTTGAATTATGAAGATCAGGTGCTGTGGTCGCGCTGGAAAGAGTGGAAAGATCCTAAAGCCGGTGATGATTTAATGCGCCGTTACATGCCGCTGGTCACATATCATGTCGGCAGAATTTCCGTCGGACTGCCGAAATCGGTGCATAAAGACGATCTAATGAGCCTTGGTATGCTCGGTTTATACGATGCCCTAGAAAAATTCGACCCCGGCCGGGATTTAAAGTTTGATACCTATGCCTCGTTTAGAATTCGCGGTGCAATCATCGACGGGCTGCGTAAAGAAGATTGGCTGCCCAGAACTTCACGGGAGAAGACAAAAAAAGTCGAAGCGGCGATCGAAAAACTTGAACAGCGCTACCTACGGAATGTGACGCCTTCAGAGATCGCCGAAGAGCTGGGGATGACGGAGCAGGACGTAGTATCAACGATGAATGAAGGCTTTTTTGCCAATCTCTTATCAATTGATGAAAAGCTTCACGACCAGGATGACGGTGAGAATATTCAAGTGATGATCAGAGATGACAAAAATGTGCCGCCGGAAGAAAAAATTATGAAGGACGAGCTGATCGCCCAGCTTGCAGGCAAAATCCACGAGCTTTCTGAAAAAGAACAGCTTGTCGTCAGTTTATTTTATAAAGAAGAACTGACTCTGACCGAAATCGGACAAGTCCTGAACCTTTCGACCTCACGGATTTCGCAGATTCATTCAAAGGCGCTGTTTAAATTAAAGCATCTGCTTGAAAAAGTAATTCAATAATGAACTCATGGTTAGCGAGTGAAAAACATGTCAACACTATTATGGCTTTTAAGCTTTGTGCTTCACGGCGTACTGCTTTATGCCGTCATTATTCTGTACACGAGGTTTTCAGCCCTCAAGGAGACGGAGCGTCAGCAGAAGAAGATTCTTGAGGAGACGGAAAACACCCTTGCTGCGTTTCTGCTTGAATTAAAAGAAGAAAATGAAAGACTTGAAGATACAAAAAGCCGGGCTGATCAAGACCCGGGTGCAGAAGACGCACGGCCTAGGCCAGAACCGCAAAAAGAGCCTGATATTCCGGACCACATGGAAAAGCTCATCAGTGCAACGGAACGGGCTGAAAGCGAGGAAAACAGCGGGGCGCCTTCGTTTGAAGAACGTGTTTCGGAATTATATGAACAGGGGCTCACTCCCGCGGAAATTGCCAGACGGATGAAGAGCGGAAAGACCGAAATCGAGCTGTTTTTAAAATTTCGCGGCAAAGCTGTAAAGGATTCTTGATTGTCGCATAAAGCTGTGTTATATTATGTCTTGGTGTTAAATACACACGCTTAACGATTTATGCAGAGGGTGCTGCAGGCGGCAGTTCTGCACAAAAATGACCTAAGCGGAGGGAAAAAACCATTTTATTAGGAGGAAATCACATGTCAGTTATTTCTATGAAGCAATTGCTTGAAGCTGGTGTTCACTTCGGCCACCAAACACGCCGCTGGAACCCAAAAATGAAGCGTTACATTTTCACGGAGCGTAACGGAATCTACATCATTGACCTTCAAAAAACAGTGAAAAAAGTAGAGGAAGCTTACAACTTCACGAAAAACCTTGCTGCTGAAGGCGGAAAAATCCTTTTCGTCGGCACAAAAAAACAAGCTCAGGATTCTGTTAAAGAAGAAGCTGTACGCTCTGGCATGTACTATGTCAACCAACGCTGGTTGGGCGGTACACTGACAAACTTCGAAACAATCCAAAAACGCATTAAGCGTCTGAAAGACATCGAAAAAATGCAAGAAAACGGTACGTTTGAAGTACTTCCGAAAAAAGAAGTTGTTCAATTGAAAAAAGAATTAGAGCGTCTTGAAAAATTCCTCGGCGGAATTAAAGACATGAAGGATCTTCCTGATGCATTATTCATCATCGATCCTCGCAAAGAGCGCATCGCTGTTGCGGAAGCTCGCAAATTGAACATTCCTATCATCGGAATTGTAGATACAAACTGTGATCCTGATGAAATTGATGTCGTAATCCCTGCAAACGATGACGCAATCCGCGCTGTCAAACTTCTTACTTCTAAAATGGCAGATGCTATTCTTGAAGCGAAGCAAGGCGAAGAAGAAGCGGAAGCTGCTGAAGAGACTGCACCTGAAACAGAAACGACAACTGCGTAACCTAATCAAAAGGTGATAAGAGGGACTGCCTTTTATCACCTTTTTTTAAGAAAAATGTATCTATACATATCTTGTTTACACATATAAGGAGGAATTCAAATGGCTATTACTGCACAGCAGGTAAAAGAACTGCGTCAAAAAACAGGCGCTGGTATGATGGACTGTAAAAAAGCGTTGACTGAAACTGACGGAGATATGGACAAAGCAATCGACCTTCTAAGAGAAAAAGGGATTGCGAAAGCGGCTAAAAAAGCTGACCGTATCGCTGCTGAAGGTTCTACTCTTATTAAAACTGACGGCAACAAAGGCGTTATCCTGGAAGTAAACTCTGAAACTGATTTCGTTGCGAAAAACGAAGGCTTCAAAGAGCTTCTGAACACACTTGCTGACCACCTTCTTGCAAACGCTCCTGCTGATCTTGAAGAAGCAATGGGTCAAAAGATGGAAAACGGTTCTACTGTTGAAGAATACATCACAAGCAACGTTGCTAAAATCGGAGAGAAAATCACTCTTCGCCGTTTTGCTGTTATTACAAAAGAAGACAGCGAAGCGTTCGGTGCTTACCTTCATATGGGAGGCCGCATCGGCGTATTATCTGTTCTTAGCGGAACAACTGACGAAGATCTTGCAAAAGACATCGCGATGCATGTTGCAGCGGTAAATCCTCGTTACATTTCACGTGACCAAGTGTCTGAAGAAGAAGCAAACCATGAGCGTCAGATCCTGACTCAGCAAGCTCTTCAAGAAGGCAAACCGGAAAACATCGTAGCGAAAATGGTTGAAGGCCGTCTGAACAAATTCTTCGAAGAAATTTGCTTATTAGACCAAGCTTTCGTTAAAAACCCAGACGAAAAAGTGAAACAAGTTGTGGCTGCGAAAAACGCATCTGTTAAAACTTACGTCCGCTACGAAGTTGGAGAAGGTATTGAAAAACGCCAAGAAAACTTTGCTGAAGAAGTTATGAACCAAGTGAAAAAATAATGGCGGAAAGCCTTGGCGAATCTTTCGCGGCTTTTCAGGCAGTATAGGGGACACTACTTGTGTTCCCTATTTTTAAAACTATATTTACAAACCTTTTTTTCTCTTGCATAATAGGAAACGGCAATGTTTACACTTGGAGGTTATTATGGAAAAACCAAAATACAATCGTATCGTTTTAAAGCTTAGCGGAGAAGCACTGGCAGGAGAGCAGGGAAACGGGATTAATCCGACTGTCATCCAATCCATCGCTAAACAGGTAAAAGAAATCGCTGAGCTTGACGTCGAAGTGGCCGTAGTCGTAGGCGGCGGCAACTTATGGCGCGGAAAAACAGGCAGTGACTTAGGAATGGACCGTGCGACGGCCGATTATATGGGCATGCTTGCTACTGTCATGAACTCACTTGCCCTGCAGGACAGCCTTGAAACTCTCGGAATTCAGTCCAGAGTGCAGACATCAATTGAAATGCGTCAGGTCGCTGAGCCTTACATCAGAAGAAAAGCCATCCGCCACTTGGAGAAAAAACGCGTTGTGATTTTTGCCGCGGGAACAGGAAACCCTTATTTCTCTACGGACACAACCGCAGCGTTGCGTGCCGCTGAAATCGAAGCGGATGTGATCTTAATGGCGAAAAATAATGTCGACGGTGTGTATAATGCTGATCCGAGAAAAGATGAGACAGCCGTTAAATACGAAAAATTATCTTATCTCGATGTGTTAAAAGACGGGCTGGAAGTCATGGATTCTACGGCTTCTTCACTATGTATGGATAATGATATTCCGCTGATCGTCTTTTCTATTATGGAAGAAGGAAATATTAAGCGTGCCGTAATCGGCGAATCAATCGGAACGATCGTAAGGGGGAAATAACGTTGTCAAACGAAGTATTAACTCAAACAAAAGAACGCATGGAAAAAGCGGTTGCCGCTTATTCACGCGAATTGGCGTCAGTACGCGCGGGACGTGCCAACCCGTCTCTATTGGATAAAGTGACAGTAGAATACTACGGTGCCCAAACACCTTTAAACCAGCTGTCTTCTATCAATGTGCCTGAAGCGCGTATGCTTGTTGTCACACCGTATGACAAAACAGCAATCGGTGATATTGAAAAAGCGATTCTGAAAGCTGATCTTGGCGTAACTCCGACAAGTGACGGCACAATTATCCGCATCGCGATTCCTGCTCTGACGGAAGAAAGACGTAAAGAACTTGTCAAAGTCGTGAAAAAATACGCGGAAGAAGCGAAAGTAGCAGTTCGTAATGTCCGCCGTGACAGCAACGATGAACTCAAAAAGCTTGAGAAAAACGGAGACATTACAGAAGACGAGCTTCGTGCTTCCAGTGAAGACGTTCAAAAGCTGACAGATGAATTTGTGTCAAAAATTGACAGTGTTACAAAGGACAAAGAAAAAGAAATCATGGAAGTTTAATGAAAAACTATGTACAATAGATAATGTGAAAAGACCCTCTCATGTTTACAGGGGGTTTTTTTGTTAATACTGTTGATTACATTGATCATCAGCAACGCAACCTTTTTGGGTGACGGAGGAATCTCATGCTCAACATACTCAAAAATTGGAAGAATCAGCAGAATGCGGCTTCCAACTTAGAACGGTATACAAAAGAAGACATACTGAAGGGTGAAATTCCCGCACACATCGCCATTATTATGGACGGTAACGGACGCTGGGCGAAGAAGCGCTCACTTCCGCGGATTGCCGGACATCATGAAGGAATGAAAGTGGTAAAAAGAGTGACAAAGCTCGCAAATCAGCTCGGCGTCAAAGTTCTGACTCTTTACGCGTTTTCCACGGAGAACTGGAAGCGCCCGAAGATGGAAGTCGACTTTTTGATGAAGCTTCCGGAAGAGTTCCTGAATACGTATCTTCCTGAATTGATAGAGGAGAATGTACGTGTGAAAATAATCGGAGATGAATCCGCGCTCCCTTCTCATACGTATAAGGCGATTGAGAAGGCCGTAAAAGATACAGAACAAAATGACGGGCTGATTCTCAATTTCGCTTTGAACTACGGCGGACGCACGGAAATCGTCAATGCGGCAAAAGCATTGGCCGAACAGGTGAAAAGCGGTACGCTGAATATCGAAGACATTGATGAAGCGCTCTTTTCCAAGCATTTAATGACAGAATCAATCCAGGACCCGGAGCTGCTCATAAGAACGAGCGGAGAAATCAGACTGAGCAACTTTATGCTTTGGCAGGTGGCTTACAGTGAATTTGTTTTTACAGATGTCCTGTGGCCCGATTTTAAAGAAGATCACTTTCTGAAGGCAGTGGGAGAATTTCAGCAGCGGGGCCGGAGGTTTGGCGGAATTTAGAGGATGGTGGAAATGAAACAAAGATTGTTAACGGGTGTTCTGGCAGCGGCACTATTTTTATTTTTGGTTATTTTCGGAGGATTGCCGTTCACCGTATTTGTTTATGTGATGGGCAGTATAGCGCTTTTTGAGCTTTTGCGGATGAAAAAGCTCAAGTTTTTTTCTTTTCCGGGTCTGATCAGCCTCCTGTTATTATGGCTGTATATGATGCCGGACAAATATCATTTTTTTGACGCGAAAATGGAAGTAACGATTTTCGCCGTTTTGATATTGCTCAGCTATACGGTGCTTGTGAAAAACACCTTTACGTTTGATGAAGTCGGGTTTATCGTCCTAGCGACGGTATATATCGGACTGTGTTTTCATTATTTTATCGAAATCAGAAACATTGAAACAAACGGGCTTTTGTATATTTTTTATGCCTGCGTTGTCATATGGTCAACGGATTCGGGCGCATATTTTGTAGGAAAGTCGCTCGGAAAGCGGAAGCTGTGGCCTGAAATCAGTCCTAACAAAACGGTGGAAGGGTTTCTCGGCGGTATTGCCATCGCCCTTATTTTCACGGCTGTTTTTCAGCTGTTTGCCGGTCTTCCGATTTCATACCCGGTTCTTTTGGTCATCACACTTGTTCTGTCTGTTTTCGGACAGATCGGGGATTTGGTGGAATCAGCGCTGAAACGGCACTATGATGTGAAGGATTCGGGGAAAATCCTTCCGGGGCATGGCGGCATTTTAGATCGATTTGACAGCTTTTTGTTTGTCATGCCGTTCTTGTACTTTCTGCTTGCGCTTTTTTCATGAGAAAGGCTAATATGAAAATAAGACCGATCTGGACGCATAGAATGGGAGTGGCATTTTGAAGAATATTTGTCTTTTAGGAGCAACGGGATCAATAGGGGAGCAGACATTGGATGTATTGCGCATGCATGAAGACCAATTCCGTCTCGTCTCGATGACTTTCGGTAAAAACGCCGAAAAAGCAATCCCGTTGATCAGAACGTTTCAGCCGAAATATGTAGCAGTCGGCGACATGGATACATATCGAAAAGTGAAAGAAGCGTCTTTTTCTCATGAGTGTCAAATCGGCATCGGAGAAGAAGGCCTGATCGAAGCGGCGGTCATGGATGAAGTGGATATCGTGGTCAACGCGCTGCTCGGAAGCGTCGGTTTAATCCCGACTTTGAAAGCGATTGAACAGAAAAAAACAATTGCGCTTGCAAATAAGGAAACTCTTGTCACTGCCGGGCATATAGTGAAAGGACACGCAAAACAATACGGCGTGCCCCTTCTTCCGGTCGACAGCGAACATTCCGCTATTTTTCAGGCGCTGCAAGGAGAACAGAGCAAAAATATCGAGCGTCTGATCATTACGGCATCAGGCGGCAGTTTCAGGGATAAAACACGGCAGGAGCTTCAGTCTGTAACGATTGCCGACGCCCTTAACCACCCGAACTGGTCGATGGGTGCAAAGATTACGATTGATTCGGCTACAATGATGAATAAAGGGCTTGAAGTCATTGAAGCGCACTGGCTGTTTGACATTCCGTATGAACAGATTGACGTTGTTTTACATAAGGAGAGCATCATTCATTCGATGGTTGAATTTCACGACAGAAGCGTCATTGCCCAGCTCGGAAATCCGGACATGAGGGTGCCGATTCAATACGCGCTGACATACCCGGACCGGCTGCCTCTGCCTGAAACAAAAAGGCTTGAATTATGGGAGATCGGAAGCCTTCATTTTGCGAAAGCTGACTTTGAAAGGTTCCGCTGCTTACAATTTGCCTTTGAATCAGGTAAAATAGGGGGAACGATGCCGACGGTTTTAAATGCAGCCAATGAAGAAGCCGTCGCCGCTTTTCTTGCCGGACGGATTTCGTTCTTATCGATTGAGGATCTGATTGAAAAAGCATTGAACCGCCACAGCGTAATTCAGGATCCGAGTCTTGCGGATATCCAAGAAGTGGACAAAGACACCCGGGGATACGTTAATTCAATACTCACATAAGGTGGTATGTTCGTGAATACAGTTATCGCGTTTATTATTATTTTCGGAACGCTCGTTTTTTTCCATGAGCTGGGGCATTTACTGCTCGCCCAAAGAGCGGGAATCCTTTGCCGTGAATTTGCGATCGGCTTCGGGCCCAAAATCTTTTCATTTAAAAAGAATGAAACCGTGTATACAATCAGGCTCCTTCCGGTCGGCGGGTTCGTCCGCATGGCCGGTGAAGACCCGGAGATGATTGAAGTCAAACCCGGTTATACCGTCGGGCTTCTTTTTAATAAAGACGACGAAGTGGAAAAAGTCATCATTAATCAAAAGGAAAAATACCCCGACGCTTTAATTGTCGAGGTGGAGACGGCTGATCTTGAGCACGAAATGAAGATTACAGGGTATGAGCAGGGGAAAGAAGATGAACTGTCGGGCTTTACTGTCAGTCAGACCTCTTTTTTCATCGTAGACGGAGAAGAAGTGCAGATTGCGCCTTACAACCGCCAATTCGGGTCAAAACCTGTATGGCAGCGGATTAAGGCGATTGCTGCCGGTCCGATTATGAACTTCATCTTAGCATATGTCATTCTCGTCATGCTTGGATTCATTCAAGGCGTGCCTTCGAATCAGCCTGAGCTCGGAAAACTGACAGACAATGGACGCGCAGCGGCTGCCGGTTTAAAAGAAGGCGACTATATCCAGAGCATTAACGGTGAAAAGATGCGGTCATGGACTGACATCGTGACAGCGGTAAAAGACAATCCCGGGAAAAAAATCGATGTCGCCGTGAAACGTGACGGCAAATCGTTTCATATCTCGGTTACCCCTGAAGCCGTAAAAGATGAAAACAAAAAAACAATCGGCCGCTTCGGCTCTTATGCGCCGACTGAAAAAGGCGCGTTTGTTGCGATCGCTTACGGCGCGACATCTACGGTTGATGTCACAAAGGCGATCTTGACCAATCTGAGCAAAATCGTGACAGGCCAGTTTAAGCTTGATATGCTTTCAGGCCCTGTCGGAATTTATGATATGACGGATCAGGTTGCAAAAACCGGTATTATCAACCTATTCCAGTTTGCGGCGTTTTTAAGCATCAACCTTGGAATCGTCAACCTGCTGCCGATCCCGGCGCTTGACGGCGGAAGACTGCTGTTTTTATTTATTGAAGCAATCCGCGGCAAGCCGATTAACCGTGACAAGGAAGCATTTGTCGTATTTATCGGCGTCGCTTTCTTAATGCTTCTTATGCTGGTTGTCACATGGAACGATATCCAGCGTTTATTCTTATAATTGACTAGTAAAAAAATCAGAGGTGCGAAGACATGAGACAAAGTTTGACGCTTATTCCGACCCTGAGAGAAGTGCCGGCTGATGCTGAAGCAAAAAGCCATAAGCTTCTGCTGAGAGCGGGATTTATCAGACAAAATACGAGCGGGGTTTACAGCTACATGCCCCTGGCTTACAGGGTCATTCAAAACATTCAGAAGATCGTGCGTGAAGAAATGGAAAAAATCAACGCGGTGGAAATGCTGATGCCGGCCCTTCAGCAGGCTGAAACTTGGCAGGAATCAGGCAGATGGTATACGTACGGGCCTGAATTGATGCGTCTGAAAGACCGTCACGGCCGCGAATTTGCTTTAGGCGCGACACATGAAGAAGTCATTACTTCTCTCGTGCGCGATGAGGTGAAATCTTATAAGCGTCTGCCGCTCACTCTTTACCAGATCCAGTCTAAATTCAGAGATGAAAAACGCCCGCGTTTCGGGTTATTGCGGGGACGCGAATTCATCATGAAAGATGCGTACTCTTTCCATGCCTCTGAAGAAAGTCTGGAAGAAACGTACCAAAACATGTACGGCGCATACAGCAGCATTTTCGCACGCTGCGAATTAAATGTCCGTCCCGTTATTGCCGACTCAGGCGCAATGGGCGGAAAAGACACGCATGAATTTATGGCTCTTTCCGAAATAGGGGAAGATACCATCGCATATTCCGATGGGTCCTCTTACGCAGCTAACACGGAAATGGCGGAAGTTGTCATGAACACCGAGCCGTCAGATGAAAAACCTGAGGCGCTGGAAAAAATTGATACGCCGAATGTTAAAAGCATTGAAGAGCTGGCTTCTTTCTTGCAGATCGAGCCGAGCGCCTGCATCAAATCAATGCTGTTTAAAGCGGATGACCGATTTGTTCTCGTGTTAGTAAGAGGCGATCATGAGGTCAATGACGTAAAAGTGAAAAACCTTCTGAACGCGGAAGTGGTTGAGCTTGCGTCTCATGAAGAAGTAGCGGAGAAGCTTGGCACGGAGCCGGGATTTGCGGGGCCGATCGGCGCTGCCGGCGACATTGAGATTTATGCCGACCAGGCTGTCAAAGTGATGGTAAACGCCGTAAGCGGCGCGAATGAAAAAGACCGCCATTACCGAAACGTAAACATCGAACGCGATGCGTCTGTAAAAGCATATGCCGATCTTCGAATCATTCAGGAAGGCGATCCGTCACCTGACGGAAAAGGCACGATCCGTTTCGCTGAGGGAATTGAAGTCGGACAAGTCTTTAAGCTCGGCACGCGTTACTCAGAAGCTATGAATGCGACATACCTTGATGAAAACGGGCGGGCGCAGCCGATGCTGATGGGATGTTACGGAATCGGCGTGTCCAGAACGCTTTCAGCAATCGCTGAACAGCATCACGACGAAAAAGGCCTGATCTGGCCGAAAAGCGTTGCTCCGTATGATCTTCATATTTTGGCGCTGAATATGAAAAACGAAGCGCAAAAAGAGCTTGCTGAGAAGCTTTACGGCAAATTCCAAGCGGAAGGTTATGAGGTGTTATACGATGACCGCGCAGAACGCGCAGGCGTGAAATTTGCTGATTCTGACCTGATCGGCCTTCCGATCCGCATCACTGTCGGTAAACGTGCCGATGAAGGCATCGTAGAAGTGAAAATCCGCAAAACCGGTGAATCCGCCGAAGTTTCAGTGGATGAGCTTTCTGAATTTATCAAGACGAAGTAATCGCCATAACGAATCGTACAAAATCATGTTAAAATAGAGAAAAAAGAAGGTACCTCATCACCTGCGGAGGTACCTTCACTTATGATGTTTTAAGGGAGGGATACTGTCTGAATGGAACAGTTATCAGTAAACAGAAGACAGTTTCAGATTCTTCTGCAGCAGCTTAATATGACAGATGATACCTTCATGACATACTTTGAAGATGGAGAGATTGATAAACTGACAATCCATAAAGCAGAAAAGGCCTGGCATTTCCAATTTCGCTTCAAGGCTCTTTTGCCGTATCAAATATATGATTCATTCATGATGAGGTTAACACAATCGTTTGCTCACATCGCCCGTGTCACATCATCCATTCAAGTCATTGACCCTAGCGTGTCAGAGGAGCTTGTACAGGATTATTGGACGCGCTGTATCGAAGAGCTTGAAGGAACCTCGCCGCCGATGGTGGCCCTTTTGAATCAGCAGAAGCCGAAGCTCAAGGGAAACAAGCTGATCGTGAAAACAAAGACGGATACAGAAGCATCGGCGCTCAAAAATAAATACAGCGCACTGATTCAGCACAGCTATCGCCAATTCGGCTTTCCTGAACTGCAGCTGGATACCGAAATTTTCGTGTCTGACCAAGAAGTTCAGAAATTCCGCGAGCAAAAGCTTGCTGAAGATCAGGAGCGGGCGATGCAGGCGCTTATCGAAATGGAGAAGAAGGAAAAAGAGGGCGATGAGGATCAGACGCCATCCGGACCGCTTGTCATCGGCTATCAAATTAAAGAGAACGAAGAAATCCGGACGCTTGACAGCATCATGGATGAAGAAAGAAGAATCACGGTGCAGGGCTATGTGTTTGATGCTGAAACACGCGAGCTGAAAAGCGGACGGACGCTCTGTATTTTCAAAATTACGGATTATACAAACAGTATTCTAGTGAAAATGTTTGCAAGAGAAAAAGAAGACGCCGCCCTCATGAAAACACTGAAAAAAGGCATGTGGGTGAAAGCGCGGGGAAGCATCCAAAACGATACATTCGTCAGAGACCTCGTCATGATTGCAAATGACGTGAATGAAATAAAAGCCAAAACCCGGGAAGACACCGCTCCTGAAGGCGAAAAACGGGTAGAGCTTCATCTGCATTCTCCGATGAGCCAAATGGACGCCGTAACGGGCATCGGAAAGCTTGTCGAACAGGCGAAAAAATGGGGACACGAAGCGATTGCGTTAACTGATCATGCCGTCGTGCAGTCCTTCCCGGATGCATATTCCGCCGCGAAAAAGCACGGTATTAAAATGATTTACGGAATGGAAGCCAATATCGTAGATGACGGCGTTCCGATCGCATACAATCCCGCTCACCGTCTTCTGGAAGAAGACACATATGTCGTCTTTGACGTTGAAACGACGGGTCTGTCAGCAGTGTATGACACCATCATTGAGCTTGCGGCAGTCAAAATAAGAGGCGGAGAAATCATTGATAAATTCGAAGCGTTCGCCAATCCGCACCACCCTCTGTCAGCAACGACGATAGAGCTCACCGGAATTACGGATGACATGGTCCGCGACGCGCCCGATGTCGTTGACGTTGTCAGGGATTTTAAAGAATGGATCGGCGATGATGTGCTAGTGGCTCACAACGCCAGCTTTGATATGGGATTTTTAAATGTAGCGTATAAGCGCCTTTTGAAAACCGAAAAAGCGAAAAATCCGGTCATTGATACGCTGGAACTCGCGCGTTTCCTGTATCCTGAATTTAAAAATCACCGCTTAAATACGTTATGTAAGAAGTTTGATATCGAATTAACCCAGCACCACCGAGCGGTCTTTGACGCTGAAGCAACAGGATATCTGCTGTTAAAAATGCTCAAAGACGCGGCTGAAAAAGATATTTTTTATCATGATCAGCTGAATGAGAATATGGGACAATCCAATGCTTACCAAAGATCAAGGCCTTATCACGCTACATTGCTTGCCGTGAATGAGACCGGCTTGAAAAATCTGTTTAAGCTCGTGTCCATTTCTCATATTCAATATTTCTACAGAGTGCCGCGCATTCCAAGGTCGCAGCTTGATAAATACAGAGAAGGCCTGTTAATCGGTTCTGCCTGTGACAGGGGAGAGGTCTTTGAAGGCATGATGCAAAAATCACCTGAAGAGGTTGAAGATATCGCATCTTTCTATGACTATCTTGAAGTGCAGCCGCCGGAAGTATACAGGCACCTTCTGCAGCTTGAGCTCGTCCGGGATGAAAAAGCGCTGAAAGAAATTATCACAAACATTACGAAGCTCGGGGAAAAACTGAATAAGCCGGTCGTTGCGACAGGAAATGTCCACTATTTAAACGATGAGGATAAAATTTACCGGAAGATCTTAGTTTCTTCTCAAGGCGGCGCCAACCCGTTAAACAGACATGAACTGCCTAAAGTGCATTTCAGAACGACAGATGAAATGCTGGATGCTTTCTCCTTTCTGGGTGCGGAAAAAGCGAAAGAAATCGTGGTTGAGAATACACAAAAAGTCGCTTCCATGATCGAAGAGATCAAACCGATTAAAGACGACCTGTACACGCCGAAAATTGACGGAGCCGATGAAGAAATCCGTGAAATGAGCTATCAGCGCGCCAGAAGCATTTACGGTGAAGAGCTTCCTGAAATTGTTGAAGCGAGAATAGAGAAAGAATTAAAAAGCATCATCGGCCATGGATTCGCCGTTATATATCTCATTTCTCATAAGCTTGTAAAACGGTCTCTGGATGACGGCTATCTCGTCGGCTCCCGGGGATCCGTCGGTTCATCACTTGTGGCGACTTTAACGGAAATCACTGAAGTGAACCCGCTCGCTCCGCACTATGTGTGCCCGAGCTGCCGGTATTCCGAATTCTTTAATGACGGATCCGTCGGTTCCGGTTTTGACCTTCCGGATAAAAGCTGCCCGTCTTGCGGCACTCCTTTGAAAAAGGACGGACACGATATCCCGTTTGAAACGTTCTTAGGCTTCAAAGGCGATAAAGTACCCGATATCGACTTGAACTTCTCAGGTGAGTATCAGCCGCATGCGCATAACTACACGAAAGTGCTGTTCGGTGAAGATAATGTTTACCGTGCGGGAACGATCGGCACCGTTGCGGAAAAGACGGCTTACGGATATGTGAAAGGCTATGCGGGCGACCACAACCTTCACATGCGCGGCGCTGAAATCGACCGCCTCGTACAGGGCTGCACCGGTGTTAAGAGAACGACCGGCCAGCACCCGGGGGGCATTATCGTTGTGCCTGATTATATGGATATTTACGATTTTTCACCGATTCAATTCCCGGCTGATGCGACGGGTTCTGAATGGAAAACAACTCACTTTGACTTCCACTCCATTCATGACAACCTGCTGAAGCTTGATATATTAGGACACGATGATCCGACAGTCATCCGGATGCTCCAGGATTTAAGCGGAATTGATCCGAAGACGATTCCGACGGATGATCCTGAGGTTATGAAGATTTTCCAAGGGACAGAATCACTCGGCGTCACTGAAGAGCAGATCGGCTGCAAAACGGGGACGCTCGGCATTCCTGAATTCGGGACGCGATTTGTGCGGCAGATGCTCGAAGATACGAAGCCGACGACGTTCTCTGAGCTTGTTCAGATTTCCGGGCTTTCTCACGGGACTGACGTATGGCTCGGCAATGCGCAGGAACTGATACACAACAATACGTGTGAACTGAGCGAAGTGATCGGCTGCCGCGATGACATCATGGTTTATTTGATCTATCAGGGCCTTGAGCCTTCACTGGCCTTTAAAATCATGGAATTTGTCCGTAAAGGCAAAGGCCTGACGCCGGAATGGGAAGAAGAAATGAAAAAGAACAATGTGCCGAACTGGTATATTGATTCATGCAAAAAAATCAAATACATGTTCCCGAAAGCCCACGCCGCCGCATATGTGTTAATGGCGGTACGGATTGCATACTTTAAAGTGCATCACGCGCTTTTATACTATGCTGCGTATTTTACCGTACGTGCCGATGACTTTGACATTGATACGATGATTAAAGGCTCGACTGCCATCAGGGCGGTTATGGATGATATCAGCTCTAAAGGGCTTGATGCTTCGCCGAAGGAAAAAAACCTCCTTACCGTGTTAGAGCTTGCGCTTGAAATGTGTGAACGCGGCTATTCCTTCCAGAAGGTCGATCTATACCGTTCAAGCGCTTCGGAATTTATCATTGACGGCAACAGTCTGATCCCGCCGTTCAACTCAATTCCGGGTCTCGGAACCAACGCCGCTCTCAATATTGTAAAAGCGCGGGAAGAAGGAGAGTTCCTTTCAAAAGAAGACCTTCAAAAACGCGGAAAAGTGTCAAAAACCATTTTAGAGTATTTAGACCGCCACGGCTGTCTGGAGTCGCTTCCGGACCAAAACCAGCTGTCACTGTTTTAAGCTTTGGCAGCAAGCCTTTTAGGCGGAGTTTGATTTGCATTAAATATATGGTTATGGTATAGTTTTATTGGAAATGCTAACGATTACCGAGGCCAAAGAGTGGGGAAACCCGCTCTTTTGTATTGAACAGGCAATTTTGCCTCGACATGTCCATCGTTTTCTCAAAGCCCCTGCTCTTTAGAAGCAGGGTTTTTATGCAGAGGAACGGCTGATATGATATCGACAGCACAAGGAGGAAAAACATGAGCAAAAAAGTGACTGATACCGTTCAAGAAATGGCTCAGCCCATACTAGATGACCTTCAGCTTGAACTCGTAGACATTGAATTTGTCAAAGAGGGTCAAAACTGGTTCCTTCGCGTGTTTATTGATTCCGATAACGGTGTTGATATTGAGGAGTGCGCCAAAGTCAGCGAAGCGTTAAGCGAAAAGCTGGATGAGGCCGATCCGATCACTCAAAACTACTTTCTTGAAGTATCTTCTCCTGGAGCCGAGCGTCCATTAAAGAAAAAAGCCGACTTCGAAAAATCACTGGGCAAAAATGTGTACATGAAAACGTACGAACCGATTGACGGTTTAAAAGTGTTTGAAGGCAAATTGGCTGAATTTGATGGACAAACTGCTACAATAGAGATGACGATTAAAACAAGAAAGAAACGGGTCAATATTCCGTATGAAAAAATAGCTAACGCAAGATTAGCTGTAACTTTTTAATGAATGAAGTATTAGTGTTTAAGGGGGGAGACCGCTAACATGAGCAGTGAACTATTAGATGCCCTCACGATTCTTGAAAAAGAAAAAGGCATCAGTAAAGACATTATCATCGAAGCAATTGAAGCTGCCTTAATTTCTGCGTATAAGCGAAATTTTAACCAGGCGCAAAACGTACGGGTCGATCTGAACCGTGAGACGGGCACCATCCGCGTGTTCGCAAGAAAAGATGTCGTAGACGAGGTATACGATTCAAGGCTTGAAATCTCGCTTGACGACGCCCAGCACATCCATCCGAACTACCTTGTCGGAGATGTCGTTGAAATAGAAGTAACGCCGAAAGACTTCGGCCGCATTGCTGCGCAGACAGCAAAACAAGTTGTGACGCAGCGTGTCCGTGAAGCTGAGCGCGGCGTGATTTATTCAGAATTTATCGATCGTGAAGAAGACATCATGACGGGAATTGTACAGCGTTTAGACAGCAAATTTATTTACGTGTCTCTCGGCAAGATTGAAGCGCTGCTGCCCGTTAATGAACAAATGCCGAATGAGAGCTATAAACCTCACGATCGTATTAAAGTATTCATTACAAAAGTCGAAAAAACGACAAAAGGGCCGCAAATCTATGTATCAAGAACACATCCCGGTCTTTTGAAGCGTCTTTTTGAAATCGAAGTGCCGGAAATTTATGACGGAACGGTCGAACTGAAATCCGTTGCCAGAGAAGCGGGCGACCGCTCTAAAATCTCCGTCCGCACTGATGATCCTGACGTCGATCCTGTCGGTTCATGCGTCGGTCCTAAAGGCCAGCGCGTACAGGCGATCGTCAATGAACTGAAAGGCGAAAAAATTGATATTGTCAACTGGTCTGACGATCCGGTTGAATTTGTTGCCAATGCGCTCAGCCCATCTAAAGTGCTGGATGTCATCGTCAACGAAGAAGAAAAAGCCACGACTGTCATCGTTCCTGATTACCAGCTTTCTCTGGCAATCGGAAAAAGAGGGCAAAACGCCCGCTTAGCCGCGAAACTGACAGGATGGAAAATTGATATCAAAAGTGAAACGGATGCAAGAGACATTGGCATCTTTCCGAGAGAGCATGAAGAAGATGACGATTTAGAGCCGCTCTTTATGGAGCCTGAAACAGCCGAATCGGATGAATAAGAGGTGACTTTAGGTGAATAAGCGAAAAAAAATTCCTCTGCGCAAATGTGTGGTAACGGGGGAAATGAAGCCTAAAAAGGAACTGATCCGAATTGTCCGTTCAAAAGAAGGAGAGATTTCAGTCGATCCGACAGGCAAGAAGAACGGGCGGGGTGCCTATATCACCCTTGAGAAAGAATGCATCTTAGCTGCGAAAAAGAAAAACACATTGCAAAATCAATTTCAATCACAAATCGATGACCAGATTTTCGAAGAATTGCTGGAACTGGCGGAAAAGGTGAAAAAATAACATGTCTGGAATGGAATGGTTTCCCTTGCTGGGTCTGGCCAATCGAGCTCGTAAGGTCGTGTCGGGCGAGGACTTGGTTATAAAAGAAATTAGAAATGCGCGTGCAAAACTTGTTCTGCTGACAGAAGATGCATCTGCGAATACTGCAAAAAAAGTATCCGATAAATGCAATTATTATAAAGTACCTTATAAAAAAGTCGAAAGCCGCGCGGATCTCGGCCGCTCTATCGGCAAGGAATCACGTGTCGTTGTCGCCGTCACTGACCAAGGTTTTGCGAATAAGCTGATCAGCTTGCTCGATTAATATTTTTGGGGGTGAACGAATGGCTAAAATGAGAGTATACGAATATGCAAAAGCCATCAATGTTTCAAGTAAGGAAATTTTGACGGCGCTGAAAAACATGGATATAGTAGTAAATAACCATATGGCAACGCTTGAAGAAAAGACCATTAAGCAGCTTGATGCGAAATTTAAAAAAGGCGGCGCCGGCGTTAAATCTCAAAAGCCTGCGGAAACGAACAAAAACAAGCAGCCGCAAGGGGTTAATCAGCAGCCTGCTGGGAATCAACCAAACAAAATTCGAGACGGAAAGAAGAATGACGTGCAGAATAATCAATTTAACAAAAACAAGAAGAATAACAACAACAACAAAAACAAAAACAAACGCAATCATAACAACAAAAATCAGCATCAGCAAAAACCGCTGAAGCCGAAAAAAGAGCTTCCTGAGAAAATTACGTTTTCCGGCTCTTTAACAGTCGGAGCCTTAGCCGAAGAACTGGGCAAAGAACCGTCTGAAATCATTAAAAAGCTGATGCTTCTGGGCGTAATGGCTACGATTAACCAGGAGCTTGACAAAGACACAATCGAACTGATCGCATCTGAATACGGTGTAGAAACAGAAGAAGTGATTGTGCTTGAAGAAACTGAGCTTGAAAAATATGAAGAGGCTGACAAAGAAGAAGATCTTCAAATCCGTCCGCCTGTCGTAACGATCATGGGCCACGTTGACCACGGGAAAACGACCCTTCTTGACAGCATCAGAAAGACTAAAGTTGTTGAAGGAGAAGCCGGCGGAATCACCCAGCATATCGGGGCTTACCAGATCGAAGAAAACGGCAAAAAAATCACTTTCCTTGATACACCCGGACACGCAGCGTTCACAACGATGCGCGCACGCGGAGCGGAAGTAACCGATATTACCATTTTAGTCGTAGCGGCTGATGACGGCGTTATGCCGCAAACAGTCGAAGCCATCAACCATGCGAAAGCGGCTGAGGTTCCGATTATCGTTGCCGTGAATAAAGTGGATAAAGAAAGCGCGAACCCTGACCGTGTTATGCAGGAACTGACTGAATACGGACTCGTTCCGGAAGCATGGGGAGGAGAAACGATTTTCGTTCCTCTGTCCGCTCTTACAGGTAAGGGAATTGACGAGCTTGTCGAAATGATTCTGCTTGTCAGTGAAGTAGAAGAGCTGAAAGCCAATCCGAACCGTCAGGCAAAAGGAACGGTTATTGAAGCTGAGCTCGATAAAGGAAGAGGATCTGTTGCGACACTTCTCGTTCAAACGGGAACATTGCAAGTCGGAGATCCGATCGTTGTCGGAAATACATTCGGCCGCGTGCGGGCCATGGTCAATGATCTCGGCCGCCGCGTGAAAACAGCCGGACCGTCCACACCTGTGGAAATCACGGGCTTAAATGACGTACCGCAAGCTGGCGATCAATTCCTCGTCTTTAAAGACGAAAAAACAGCCCGTTCTGTCGGTGAAGCGCGTGCTTCCAAGCAATTGGAAGAACAGCGCAGCGACAAAGCGAAGCTGAGCCTTGATGATCTGTTTGAGCAAATTAAACAAGGCGATGTCAAAGATATCAACTTAATCGTAAAAGCGGACGTTCAAGGTTCTGCCGAAGCGTTAACGGCCGCTCTTCAAAAAATTGAAGTAGAAGGCGTAAAAGTGAAAATCATTCACACAGGCGTCGGTGCGATTACGGAATCAGACATCATTCTCGCATCTGCTTCAAATGCAATCGTTATCGGGTTTAATGTGCGCCCAGACGGAAATGCTAAGAGCACGGCTGAAGCTGAAAATGTAGATATCCGTCTTCACCGTATCATTTACAAAGTCATCGAAGAAATTGAAGCGGCGATGAAAGGAATGCTTGATCCTGAATACGAAGAAAAAGTCATCGGTCAGGTTGAAGTGCGCCAAACATTCAAAGTGTCGAAAATCGGCACGATTGCCGGCGGATATGTAACAGACGGCCACATTACACGTGACAGCGGACTTCGCTTGATCCGTGACGGCGTGGTAATCTTCGAAGGGGAAGTAGATGTTCTGAAACGCTTCAAAGATGATGTGAAAGAAGTTTCACAAGGGTATGAATGTGGTATTACGATTAAGAAATACAATGACATCCGCGAAGGTGACATCCTTGAAGCGTATGTCATGCAGGAAATCGAAAGAAAGTGATCGGATTTGCGGAATGTGAATGCATCATTTACGATGCGGGATCATTAAAGGAGAAACGAGCCGTTCTGAAGCGGATTATGACGAGGGTTCAGAATAAGTTCAACGTGTCGGCAGCTGAAATCGGCTATCAGGACACTTGGCAGCGGACCAGCTTCGGAATCGCCGTCGTCTCCTCCTCTCACGTTCAGGCGGGAAAGGAGATTCAGCGCGTACTCGCGTTTATTGACTCCTTTCCCGAAATAGAACGGACGATCACTAGAACAGAGTGGTTTTAACTTAGAGGTGATTGAATTGAGTATGAGAGCAAACCGTGTCGGAGAACAGATGAAAAAAGAGCTTGGGGATATTATCAGCCGAAAGCTGAAAGACCCGAGAATCGGATTTCTGACTGTAACAGACGTACGTGTTTCAGGTGATTTGCAAATAGCGAAGGTGTATATCTCCGTTCTCGGCGGAGAGAAAAAGAAAGAGGAGGCGCTGAAAGGCCTTGAGAAAGCGAAGGGATTTATCCGTTCCGAAATCGGCAGCCGAATCAGACTCCGTAAAACGCCTGAGCTTGAATTTGAATTTGATGAATCAATTGAATACGGCAACCGTATTGAAACATTGATTCACGAACTGCATTCAGATAAACCGTCTGAATAACGGGAAAAGAGGATGGGCGTTGTCGTCTGTCCTCTTTTCTGCGTTTTACGGGATACAAATGATAACAAAGGAGCGAAAGACAGATGGTTAACGGAGTTCTCCTTTTACATAAACCGGTCGGCATGACTTCTCACGACTGTGTAATGAAAATAAGAAAACTGTTAAAAACAAAGAAAGTCGGTCATACGGGCACACTTGATCCGGAAGTGTCAGGCGTACTGCCGATCTGTGTCGGACGGGCCACAAAGATCGTTGAGTACGTTACCGACAAGTCAAAAACGTACGATGCTGAGATCACTCTCGGCTTCTCCACCTCGACTGAAGATCAGACGGGGGAAACCGTCAGCGTAAAACCTGTCAAGGAGCCGATAAATGAAACGGACATCAAAGCCGTTTTAGACGAACTAAAGGGACCGCAGGAGCAAGTGCCGCCGATGTATTCCGCGGTGAAGGTGAACGGGAAAAAGCTCTATGAATACGCCCGAGCGGGTATTGAAGTGGAGCGGCCGAAGCGGAATATCACGATTGAAGATATCTCCCTCACTTCACCTGTCACTTATACGGATGATACAGCGTCATTCCGCTTCACAGTCACGTGCTCAAAAGGGACTTACGTCAGAACATTGGCAGTGACAATCGGTGAAAAGCTCGGCTATCCCGCGCATATGTCGCATCTTATCCGGACTGCTTCCGGCGATTTCAGCCTTGATGAGTGTTTCACGTTTGATGAGCTTGAGCAGCAGGCTTCAGACGGCACGGTTGCAGAGCATGCGGTGCCGATTGAAAGAGCGCTCAATCATTTGCCGAAATGGGTCATAAGTGATACATTAGCTAAGAAAGCTGAAAACGGGTCAGTGTTTGACATCCCGGCTGAATTTTCTGCAATGACAGCTGACGCCCGTATAGCGGTCTGTACCGAAGCCGGAGAATGTGTGGCCATTTATATGCCGCACCCTTCAAAAAAAGGACTGCTGAAACCGGCTAAAGTGCTGATGCAAAAAAGCGAACAATAAGAAAAAAGGTGACCGTTCTGTGAAGACGATACATATTTCTCATCCGCATCATTTACAAAAAGAAGAGCAGCCGGCGTCTGTCATGGCGCTCGGCTACTTTGACGGCGTTCATTTAGGGCACCGGAAAGTAATCGGAACAGCCAGACAAATTGCCGAAGAAAAAGGCCTGTCGCTGGCCGTCATGACGTTTCATCCCCACCCTTCCCATGTTTTGGGCAGGGACAAAGAGCCAAAGGATCTGATTACGCCGCTTGAAGATAAAATCAGCCAGATCGGACGTTTAGGCGCCGATGTGCTGTATATCGTAAAGTTTGATGAAGCGTTTGCGGCTTTGTCTCCAAAACAGTTTGCCGAGGATTATATTTTAGGATTAAACGCTCAGCATGCTGTGGGAGGCTTTGATTTTACGTACGGAAAATACGGAAAAGGCACGATGGCCACACTGCCGGACGATTTAAACGGCAAGGCTGAATGCACGACTGTCGAAAAACAGACCGAGCAGGACAGAAAGATCAGTTCCACTTACATCAGGTCAGCGCTGCAGGATGGCGACGTTGAGCTGGCACACACTCTCCTCGGCCAGCCGTATTTTATCCGGGGCACTGTGATTCACGGAGACAAAAGAGGCCGCACCATCGGCTTTCCGACGGCCAATATCGGCCTCAACAACAGTTATATCGTGCCGCCGACAGGCGTTTATGCCGTGAAAGCCGAAATAAAAGGCGAGAAGTATGAAGGCGTCTGCAATATCGGCTATAAACCTACCTTTTATGAAAAGCGTCCCGATCAGCCGTCAATTGAAATTCATTTATTTGATTTTCAACAGGATGTATACGGGGAAGACGTTAAAATCGAGTGGTACAAACGCATCCGCAGCGAACGGAAGTTTAACGGCATCGATGAACTGACGGCCCAGATCGAGAAAGACAAACAAGAAGCGATCCGTTTTTTCAGCAAATAACGGAAAAATCATCAAAAGTACACAAATTTTATTCTAAAAGATTTGCATATGGGCGCGATTTTTAGTATCATATGTTTCGTAGTCTTAAAACCATTGCTTGGCAATCCGAAGTCACCGACGGTTGCTAGGTAACTGGGGCTAATTATGATATGGAGGTGAAACAGGATGGCAATTACTCAAGAGCGTAAAAACCAACTCATCAGCGAGTTCAAAACACACGAATCTGATACTGGATCTCCAGAAGTTCAGATCGCTATCCTAACAGACTCAATTAACAACTTGAACGAGCATTTGCGTACTCACAAGAAAGATCACCACTCACGTCGCGGTCTTCTTAAAATGGTAGGTAAACGTCGTAATCTTCTTACGTATCTGCGTAATAAAGACGTAACTCGTTACCGTGAGTTAATTAACAAACTAGGCTTACGTCGATAATCGTAAAAAGCGGGAGGATTCCCGCTTTTTTATCGTATTAAAGCGAAAAAATAATGATAAAAAACAATGAAATCCTTTTACATACTACTTTGACATTGATATGTTCAATTCATTTCGTTCATAATAGGAGTAATTGATTATTTCACACATTAAGAGAGGAGCTCGTAATCGAATGGGACAAGAGAAACATGTCTTTACCATAGATTGGGCCGGCAGACAGCTTACAGTAGAAACCGGCCAGCTTGCCAAACAGGCAAACGGCGCTGTTATGGTCCGCTACGGCGATACCGCAGTGCTCAGCACAGCAACCGCATCAAAAGAACCGAAACCGCTAGATTTTTTCCCGCTTACCGTTAATTACGAAGAAAGATTATATGCAGTAGGTAAAATTCCCGGCGGCTTTATTAAAAGAGAAGGCCGTCCGAGTGAAAAGGCCGTATTAGCCAGCCGTCTGATCGACCGTCCGATCCGTCCGCTTTTCGCCGACGGATTCCGTAACGAAGTACAGGTTATCAGTATTGTCATGAGTGTTGATCAGAACTGCTCATCTGAAATGGCTGCAATGTTCGGTTCATCACTTGCTCTTTGCGTTTCCGATATTCCGTTTGAAGGTCCGATTGCGGGTGTGACGGTAGGCCGCATTGACGGACAGTTCATCATCAATCCGACGGTTGACCAGCTTGAAAAAAGTGATATCAACCTCATCGTTGCAGGCACAAAAGACGCCATCAACATGGTGGAAGCGGGAGCGGATGAAGTTCCTGAGGAAATCATGCTTGAGGCGATAATGTTCGGCCACGAAGAAATTAAGCGCCTGATCGCATTCCAAGAAGAAATTGTGGCGGCAGTCGGCAAAGAAAAAACCGAAATTGAACTGTATGAAATTGATGCAGAGCTCAGCGAAAAAGTAAAAAGTCTTGCGGAGCCGGATCTTCTCAGCGCCATTCAGGTTCACGAAAAGCATGCGCGTGAAGATGCGATCAATAAAGTGAAAGATGCAGTCGTCGCGAAATTTGAAGAAGAAGAGCACGATGAAGATACGATCAAAAAAGTGAAACAGACACTGTCTAAACTTGTGAAAAACGAAGTGCGCCGTTTGATCACAGAAGAAAAAGTCCGTCCTGACGGCCGCGGTGTCGATCAAATCCGCCCGCTTTCTTCAGAAGTCGGCCTTCTGCCGAGAACGCATGGCTCCGGGCTGTTTACGAGAGGACAGACGCAGGCGCTCAGTGTTTGTACATTAGGTGCTCTTGGCGACGTTCAGATTCTTGACGGTTTAGGCGTGGAAGAATCAAAACGGTTTATGCATCATTATAACTTCCCGCAATTCAGCGTAGGGGAGACAGGCCCGATGCGCGGACCGGGACGCCGTGAGATCGGTCACGGGGCTCTTGGAGAGCGTGCGCTTGAGCCGGTCATTCCGAATGAAAAAGACTTCCCGTATACGGTTCGTCTCGTATCTGAAGTGCTTGAATCAAACGGTTCCACTTCACAGGCCAGCATTTGCGCGAGCACGCTTGCCATGATGGACGCCGGTGTTCCGATTAAAGCGCCTGTTGCGGGTATCGCGATGGGACTTGTGAAATCAGGCGAGTACTATACGGTATTAACGGATATTCAAGGGATGGAAGATGCCCTCGGTGACATGGACTTTAAAGTAGCCGGCACGGAAAAAGGCGTGACAGCGCTGCAAATGGACATTAAAATTGAAGGCCTTTCAAGAGAAATTCTTGAAGAAGCGCTTCAGCAGGCGAAAAAAGGAAGAATGGAAATCTTGAACAGCATGCTCAGCACGCTTGGTGAATCAAGAAAAGAACTTTCTCAATATGCGCCGAAAATCTTAACGATGACAATTAATCCGGATAAAATCCGTGACGTTATCGGACCGAGCGGCAAACAAATCAACAAAATCATTGAAGATACCGGTGTTAAAATTGACATTGAACAAGACGGCACCATCTTTATTTCTTCTACTGATGAAAGCAGCAACCAAAAAGCGAAAAAAATCATCGAAGATCTTGTCAGAGAAGTCGAAGTCGGCCAGCTTTACCTCGGTAAAGTCAAGCGGATTGAGAAATTCGGCGCTTTCGTTGAAATCTTCAGCGGAAAAGACGGTCTCGTTCACATCTCTGAACTTGCGCTCGAACGGGTCGGCAAAGTTGAGGATGTTGTGAAAATCGGTGACGAAATCCTTGTGAAGGTAACTGAAATCGACAAACAGGGACGAGTCAACCTGTCGCGTAAAGCAGTGCTGCGCGAAGAGAAAGAAAAAGAACAAGAACAACAACAATCTTAAATGAAAACCTAACAAGGAGCCTGGGAGACCCGGCTTCTTTATTTTGAGAAAGACAACAGCGGGTTCTACCTTGTCCTCCTCATACATAATGTGTGATGAGGGGGGAAGGACATGTTGAAAAAATTCGTGCCGTTTGCCGTTTTTTTATTTCTTTTTTTTGTTTCGTTTGAGATGTTAAAAAACCCGTATACAGTTGATTACATAGACGCAATGAAAAAAGACGCAGTGACTGTGTCAGCATCAAAAGATCCGCTTTATGAGGAATTGCTCCAAAAAGCGCCGGAGTATGAAGTGAAGCCGCAAGATGCGAGGATTGATAAAATATGGAAGGCGATACCTGGTTATAACGGTTTAAAGGTCAATGTGGAAAAATCCTATAAGCAAATGAAAAAGGATGGAGAATTTCACGAAGATGACCTTGTCTATGAACAGGTAAAACCGAAAGTCCATCTCGATTCTCTTGCGCCCGAACCCATTTATAAAGGAAATCCCGACAAGCCGATGGTCGCTTTCCTGATAAATGTAGCTTGGGGAAATGAATACGTGGAGCAAATGCTGCCTATTCTGAAGCAGCATCAGGTCAAAGCAACTTTCTTTCTTGAAGGAAAATGGCTCAAAAACAATCAGGAACTTGGGAAAAAAATAGCGGCAGACGGACATGAAATCGGAAATCATTCATACAATCACCCTGATATGAGCAAACTGACATCAGGAAGCATTTCCGAACAGCTTGACAAAACCAATGCACAAATCAGCGAGACGCTCGGCATGAAGCCGAAATGGTTTGCGCCGCCAAGCGGCAGCTTCAGAAAAGCCGTGGTCGACCTTGCGGCGGAAAAAGGAATGGGCACCATCATGTGGACCGTTGACACCATTGACTGGCAAAAACCGTCTCCGGCTGTTTTACAAACAAGGGTGTTGAGCAAAATACATAACGGAGCCATGATTTTAATGCATCCGACTGATCCGACTGCGAAAAGCCTGGAAACGCTGATTACAAAAATCAAAGAAAAAGGCTATGCGCTCGGCTCAGTGTCTGACTTAATGGATGAAAACAGGCTGATGAAGTAGCAGGCGGTAGTTTGCCTGTCTTTGAATAGGAGGAACAAACTTGATAAAACGCTATACATGCCAAAACGGTGTAAGAGTTGTGCTTGAAAATAATCCAACGGTGCGGTCCGTGGCAATCGGCGTCTGGATCGGAACGGGATCACGCCATGAAACGCCGGATACAAACGGTATTTCGCACTTTCTTGAGCATATGTTTTTTAAAGGAACAAATACGAGATCCGCACGGGAAATCGCAGAATCCTTCGATCGGATAGGCGGTCAAGTGAATGCCTTCACTTCAAAAGAATATACGTGCTATTACGCCAAAGTGCTGGATGAACATGCAAACTACGCACTTGACGTGCTGGCCGATATGTTCTTTCATTCTGCTTTTGATGAAGATGAACTCAAAAAAGAAAAGAACGTCGTATATGAAGAAATTAAGATGTATGAAGACGCGCCGGATGACATTGTCCACGATCTGCTGAGCAAAGCGACATACGGAAATCATTCGCTCGGCTACCCGATACTCGGGACGGAGGAAACGCTTTCTGCTTTTAACGGTGATTCTCTCAGACAGCATATGGATAACTTTTACACACCGGACCGCGTCGTCATTTCTGTCGCCGGAAATGTAACAGAACAATTTATTAAAGACGTGGAGAAATGGTTCGGTACATACGAAGCAAAGGGCAAGGCAAGCGGTATCAGCCAGCCTGAGTTTCATTATGAAAAGCTGACCAGAAAAAAAGACACCGAACAGGCGCATCTCTGCCTCGGTTTTAAAGGCCTGAAAGTCGGAGACCCGGACATCTACGATTTAATCGTCTTAAACAACGTGCTGGGCGGAAGCATGAGCAGCCGTCTTTTCCAGGATGTGCGTGAAGATAAAGGACTGGCCTATTCTGTATACAGCTATCACAGTTCCTATGAAGACAGCGGTATGCTGACGATTTATGGAGGCACCGGCGCTAATCAGCTCGGGCTTCTGTCTGAAACCATTCAAGAAACGTTATCGGTTCTAAAACGTGACGGCATTACCCCGAAAGAACTGGAAAACAGCAAAGAGCAAATGAAGGGAAGTTTAATGCTCAGCTTAGAAAGCACAAACAGCAAAATGAGCCGGAACGGGAAAAACGAACTCCTGCTCGGAAAGCATAAGACGATGGATGAAATTATCGCTGAATTAAATGCAGTCAGCCTGGAGAGCGTCAACGGCCTGAGCCGCCGCTTATTTACGGATGATTACGCATTATCGCTCATCAGTCCGACCGGCAATATGCCGGCCTCATCTTAAGCGGGAAGTCTGCCTCTGTACGGGGCAGGCATTTTTTTTTGCTCAGGGTCATATAGTACAAGGGGGTGGCTATCATGAGGCTCAGTGAACTGTCAGGTAAAGAAATTGTAGACATTAAACGGGCAGAGCGACTCGGCGTGCTCGGCCAGACCGATTTGGAAATTAATGAACAGGACGGACAAATTACCGCGCTGTTGATACCGACGGTAAAATGGTTCGGGTTGAGAAAACAAGGCCACGACATCCGTGTTCCCTGGAATCATATTCAAAAAATCGGGTCAGACATGATCATTTTAGATGTTCCCGGGGAGATCACTCCTCCAGAAGAGTAGACCGTATTCATTTTTCGCAAGCACCGGCTCAAACAGCCGGTGCTTTTTTTATGAAAAAAACGCTGTACATTCACCGCCCTTTCTCTTCGCACATACGATGAAGAGGAGGATGACACTTATAAGATCCAGTAACTGTAAAGAAGGTGAACGTTTCAAATGTTAACCGGATTGACAATTGCGATCATTGGCGGTGACGCAAGACAGCTTGAGATTATAAGAAAACTGACAGAACAGCATGCCGATATTTATCTTGCAGGGTTTGACCAATTGGATGACGGTTTTACGGGAACCGTCAAATGCAAAATTGATGAGATTCCATTTCCGAAAATAGACAGTATCATCCTGCCTGTATCGGCAACGACCGGAGAAGGCGTTGTTTCCACGGTTTTTTCAAATGAAGAAGTGGTATTAAAGCAAAGCTATCTCGAGCAGACACCGGAGCATTGCGTTATTTATTCCGGCATCTCTAACGCATACCTCGAGGGCATCGCCAGCGAAGCCGGCCGCAAGCTTGTTAAATTATTTGAGCGGGACGACATCGCGATATTCAACTCGATTCCCACTGTCGAAGGTACAATCATGATGGCGATTCAGCATACGGATTATACCATTCACGGGTCAAATGTCGCCGTTCTCGGCATGGGGCGCACCGGTATGACAATCGCCCGGACGTTTGCAGCGTTAGGGGCGAAGGTAAAAGTGGGAGCGCGGAGTTCGTCTCATTTGGCCCGTATATCGGAAATGGGGCTTTTTCCTTTTCAAATTGAAGAGATTACTGATCATGTAAATGATATCGATATCTGCATTAACACCGTACCGAGCCTGATTCTGAATCAAAGGGTTTTATCGCGTATGACGCCGAGGACCTTGATTTTGGATTTAGCATCCCGTCCGGGCGGAACGGATTTCAAATATGCTGAAAAGCAAGGCATTAAAGCGCTGCTTGCTCCGGGGCTTCCGGGGATTGTGGCTCCGAAAACAGCGGGACAGATTATTGCGAACGTACTGAGCAAGCTTTTGGCAGACTTAAAGAAAGAGGGGAGATAGCCATGTCTTTGAAAGGGAAAAGAATCGGATTCGGATTAACCGGCTCTCATTGCACATATGAAGAGGTTTTTCCGCAAATAGAAGCGCTTGTCAGTCAGGGGGCTGAAGTCCGGCCGATTGTGACGTCGACGGTCCAATCGACCGATACGCGCTTTGGAGAGGGGGAAGATTGGGTCAGAAAAATTGAAGAAGCAACAGGTTTTGAGGTCATTGATTCCATCGTAAAAGCGGAGCCTCTCGGGCCGAAACTTCCGCTCGACTGCATGGTCATCGCCCCCTTAACCGGAAACTCAATGAGCAAGCTCGCAAATGCGATGACTGACAGCCCTGTCCTTATGGCGGCGAAAGCCACGATCCGCAACAGCCGGCCGGTCGTGCTCGGAATTTCGACAAATGACGGCCTTGGTTTAAACGGAACGAATTTAATGAGGCTGATGTCCGCAAAACATATATTTTTCATCCCGTTCGGCCAGGATGACCATGTGAAAAAACCGACATCGCTTGTCGCCAGAATGGATCTCCTTCCGATTACGGTGGAAAAAGCTCTTTTGCATCAGCAGGTTCAGCCGGTGCTCGTACAGCATCAAGAATAAAAAATCATGATAGAGAAAATCATTCCGGAATAAAAAAATTCGGTCAATCCGTGACTATTCTATGGTAAAATAAAACGTAAAATGCAAAGTCAATTCAACAAATGATGCTTAATTGGCGGAAGGAGTTTTACAGATGGGAAGAGGATTACACGTAGCAGTTGTCGGAGCGACGGGAGCCGTAGGACAGCAAATGCTGGAAACATTGGAAGACAGAAACTTTGAAATCGAAACACTCACACTACTATCCTCAAAGCGTTCTGCTGGTACGAAAGTAACGTTTAAAGACGAAGAATATACAGTGCAGGAAGCTGTTCCGGAAAGCTTCGAAGGCGTTCATATCGCGTTATTCAGCGCCGGCGGGAGCGTATCACAAAGCCTGGCGCCTGAGGCTGTAAAACGGGGAGCCATCGTGATTGACAATACCAGCGCATTCCGTATGGACGAAAATACACCGCTTGTAGTGCCTGAGGTGAACGAAGCTGATCTGCATCAACATAACGGCATTATCGCCAACCCTAACTGTTCAACGATTCAGATGGTGGCGGCGATTGAACCGATCCGCAAAGCATACGGTTTGAAAAAAGTCATTGTATCTACTTACCAAGCTGTGTCCGGGGCCGGCAATGAAGCGGCGAAAGAGCTGTACAGCCAGACAAAGGCGATTTTAAACAATGAACCTATAGAACCGTCCATTATGCCGGTTAAAGGGGACAAAAAGCACTATCAAATCGCTTTTAACGCCATTCCGCAAATTGATAAATTCCAAGATAACGGCTACACGTTTGAGGAAATGAAAATGATTAATGAAACGAAAAAAATCATGCATATGCCGAAGCTGGAAGTGGCTGCGACATGTGTCAGACTGCCGATTGAAACAGGCCACTCAGAATCTGTTTACATTGAGCTTGACCGTGATGACGCAACCGTTGAAGACATTAAACAGCTTTTAAAAGAGGCTCCGGGTGTTACGCTTCAGGATGATCCGGCGGAGCAGCTTTACCCGATGCCTGCTGATTGCGTCGGTAAACGTGATGTATTTGTAGGAAGAATCCGTAAAGATTTGGACAGAGCAAACGGTTTTCATTTGTGGGTTGTTTCTGATAACCTGTTAAAAGGCGCCGCTTGGAACTCAGTTCAAATTGCGGAAAGCCTGCAAAAACTGAACCTCGTATAAAACAAACGTATTTTCTATAGGCGATCAGAAGAGAGTAAGGCTCTGCCTGCTCTCTTCTGTTACGTCAGACTAATTTGGAGTGAAAATAGTGAAGATCATTGTTCAAAAATTCGGCGGAACATCCGTAAAAGATGACAAAGGCCGCAAGCTTGCGTTAGCACACATTAAAGATGCCATCAGTGAAGGTTATAAAGTTATCGTTGTCGTATCGGCGATGGGAAGAAAAGGAGACCCGTACGCGACAGATTCTTTGATCGGGCTTCTTTACGGCAGCCAGTCCGATATTTCTCCGAGAGAGCAGGATATGCTTTTGTCTTGCGGAGAAACGATTTCGTCTGTTGTTTTTACCAGCATGCTGAAGGAAAACGGCATAAAAGCCGCAGCTTTAACAGGAGCCCAGGCAGGGTTTTTAACAAACGCCCAGCATACTGACGCCAAAATTATAGAAATGAAAACAGAGCGGCTGTTCGAGACACTCGCCAGCCATGATGCCGTCGTTGTCGCAGGATTTCAGGGAGCGACTGAAAAAGGCGACACGACGACGATCGGCAGAGGAGGAAGCGATACATCAGCAGCGGCGATCGGCGCTGCGGTTGATGCGGAATTTATCGACATTTTTACGGACGTGGAAGGCGTCATGACGGCCGACCCGAGAATCGTGGAAAATGCTAAGCCGCTTCCGAATGTCACATATACGGAAATCTGCAATCTTGCCTATCAAGGAGCGAAAGTCATTCATCCGCGCGCGGTGGAGATCGCCATGCAGGCAAAGGTGCCGATCCGAGTGCGCTCCACTTATTCAAAAGACAAAGGCACTTTGGTGACGTCTCATCATTCGTCCAAGGTCGGCAGCGATGTGTTCGAACGGCTGATCACGGGGATCGCCCATGTAAAAGATGTGACGCAATTTAAGGTTCCAGCCAAAATGGGGCAATACAATGTTCAGACAGAAGTCTTTAAAGCAATGGCGAATGCCGGCATCAGCGTGGATTTCTTTAACATTACGCCGAGTGAAATCGTATATACCGTAGCCGGCAGTAAAACGGAAGCCGCGCGCGGCATTTTGGCCGAATTAGGCTATGAGCCGACAGTGACGGAAAGCTGTGCGAAAGTGTCAGCGGTCGGTGCCGGAATAATGGGTGTGCCGGGCGTGACGTCAAAAATCGTCTCAGCACTTTCGGATAAAGGCATTCCGATTCTGCAATCTGCCGACAGCCATACGACGATCTGGGTGCTCGTTCATGAAAAAGATATGGTAACAGCCGTAAATGCGCTGCATGAAGTGTTTGAACTTTCAAAGTAAATGTGATTGAATCATGATGAGGTGAAAAAAATGAATGTCGGAAATATATCTACAGCGATGATTACCCCCTTTGACAGTAAAGGGAATGTAGACTTTCAAAAACTGTCTACATTAATCGACTATTTGTTGAAAAACGGCACGGATTCTTTAGTCGTCGCAGGAACGACCGGCGAATCTCCGACACTTTCAACGGAAGAAAAAATTGCACTCTTTGAATTTACAGTCAAAGAAGTGAACGGACGAGTGCCTGTTATTGCGGGTACGGGAAGCAACAATACGAAAGACTCCATCAAACTGACAAAAAAAGCTGAAGAAGCCGGCGTTGATTGTGTGATGCTTGTCACGCCGTATTATAATAAGCCTTCACAAGAGGGCATGTACCGTCATTTTAAGGCGATAGCTGAAGAAACGTCTCTTCCTGTTATGCTTTACAACGTGCCGGGCAGAACGGTCGCTTCACTTGCGCCGGAAACGGCCATCAGACTTGCGGAGATTCCGAATATCTCTGCGATTAAAGAAGCAAGCGGCGATCTTGATGCCATTACGAAAATCATTGCCGAAACGCCGGAAGATTTTTATGTCTATTCAGGTGATGACGGGTTAACGCTTCCTATTCTTGCAGTCGGCGGAAGAGGGGTCGTGTCAGTGGCCAGCCATATCGTAGGTTCTGACATGCAGCAGATGATTAAAAACTATACGAACGGGCAGACGGCAACCGCGGCACTGATTCATCAGAAGCTTCTGCCGATCATGAAGGAGCTCTTTAAAGCGCCGAACCCGGCTCCGGTCAAAACGGCGCTTCAGCTGAAGGGACTTGATGTCGGATCTGTGCGTCTTCCTCTTATCCCGCTGAATGAAGATGAACGTCTGAGCCTGAGCAGCGTCATCAGCGAACTGTAAGAAAAATTTATACAGTTAAAATACGCGGTCATTCTCATTTTTATCGTGAGTTTGACCGTTTTGTCTACATATTGGTTTTCCCTAAACCTTCCGCTTCTTCTTGTTTTCTAAAATTGATATCAGTTATAATAGGAACAAGTGATGATGGACGGGTATGAGACTAGGAGGATACAGATTTTGAAAAAGAAAAATACAGAAAACGTCAGAATTATCGCCCTTGGCGGTGTCGGAGAAATTGGGAAGAACCTATATGTCATTGAAATTGACTCAGACATATTTGTAGTAGATGCGGGGCTGATGCACCCTGAAAATGAAATGCTCGGTATTGATGTCGTCATTCCGGATATTTCCTACTTAGTAGAACGGGCTGACCGCGTGAAGGCCATCTTTCTGACACACGGACACGATGAAAACATCGGAGGCGTCTTTTATTTATTGAACAAGCTGTCGGTACCGGTATACGGAACGAAGCTTACGCTTGCTTTGCTGAGAGAAAAACTCAAGCAGTACGGGCATAATCGAAAAGCTGATTTACGTGAAGTTCATTCTAAATCAGTCATTACATTTGAATCAACAAAAGTATCGTTCTTTAAAACGATTCACAGCATTCCGGATTCAGTGGGAGTCAGCTTCAAAACATCACTTGGCTCTATTGTATGCACGGGAGACTTCAAATTTGACCAGACGCCTGCATATCACCAATCATGTGATATTGGCGAAATCGCTAAAATCGGAAACAGCGGTGTGCTTGCCCTGCTTTCTGACAGTGCCAATGCGGAGCGCCCGGGATACACTCCGTCAGAAGCAGATGTAAGCGGTGAAATTTCCGATGCGATGTACATTTCAGAAAATCGCGTCATCGTTGCCGTATTCGCGTCTAATATCAACCGGATCCAGCAAGTGATTCAGGCTGCCGCACAGAATGGCCGCAAACTTGCAATCGCCGGAAAAAATCTGCAAAACGTACTTCAGCTTGCACGAAAGCTCGGCTATATTGAAGCCGATGATGAACTGTTTATTCCGGTGCAGGATGTGAAAAAATATCCGAAGCGCGAAGTGGCAATTGTTACGGCAGGAAGCCATGGTGAGCCGTTAGCCGCTCTTACGCGGATGGCGAAGCAGGCGCACAAGCAGCTTAACATTGAAGAAGGAGATACCGTTGTCATTGCATCAACACCGATCCCGGGGCATGAATTGGTATATTCCAAAACCGTCAACCAGCTTGTCCGCGCCGGCGCTCAAGTCATTTTCGCCCAAAAACGCGTGCATGTGTCCGGCCACGGTTCACAGGAAGAATTAAAACTAATGCTTAATTTGCTAAAACCGAAATATTTAATTCCGGTAAACGGTGAATTCAGAATGCAAAAAGCGCATTCCAAAATCGCTGAAGAAATCGGCATGAAACGCAGCGACATTTTCTTAATTGAAAAAGGCGACGTCGTTGAATTCCGCGGCCAGAATGTGAAAATCGGGGATAAGGTCACATACGGAAATGTCCTGATTGACGGCCTCGGTGTCGGCGACATCGGCAACATCGTGCTGAGAGACCGCCGCCTGCTGTCACAAGACGGCATTCTCATCGTCGTGATTACGCTTGATAAGCAGAAAAAGAACCTCGTATCGGGTCCTGAAATCATTACGCGCGGTTTCGTATATGTCAGAGAATCAGAAGGTTTAATTGTACAAGCTACTGAGCTCGTCCGCTCCATCGTGACTGAAGCGACGGAAACATCTGCAGTGGAATGGTCCACGCTGAAACAAGCCATGCGCGATGCGCTGAACCAATTCCTTTATGAAAAAACAAAACGCAAGCCGATGATCATTCCGATCATTATGGAAGTATAATATACACAAAAGCCGGAGCGCATGATGCTGCGGCTTTTGTTTTTGTTCATCTCCGGATGGAAATCCGCATCTTTGTTCATAATACAAAGAGACATTCGGAAAGGGTGAAAAATAAAATGGATCATCGTATGGAAAACACCGAAGAACAGCAGCCCGAAAAATCAGATGCGAAAGACAGCCTTATGAGCAAAATTCAGCAGCTGGGAGAGACATCTCTGCCGCAAATGTCTCAGGATACCAATATTCACTGTCTGACAATCATCGGCCAAATTGAGGGGCATGTCCAGCTCCCGCCGCAAAATAAAACAACCAAATATGAACACGTCATTCCGCAAATCGTCGCCATTGAGCAAAATCCGAAAATTGAAGGCCTTCTGATCATTTTAAACACCGTCGGCGGCGATGTGGAAGCAGGTCTTGCGATTGCGGAAATGCTCGCATCCTTGTCAAAACCCACCGTCTCAATCGTACTTGGCGGAGGCCACTCTATAGGTGTGCCGATTGCCGTGTCATGTGATCATAGCTTTATCGCGGAAACAGCGACAATGACCATTCACCCCGTTCGGCTGACAGGTCTGGTTATCGGCGTCCCGCAAACGTTTGAATACTTGGACAAAATGCAGGAGCGGGTCGTCAACTTTGTGACCAATCATTCCAATATTTCCGAAGAAAAATTCAAAGAACTGATGTTTTCAAAAGGAAACCTTACCCGGGATATCGGAACGAACGTAGTCGGCAAAGATGCGGCTGATTACGGCTTAATTGACGCCGTCGGCGGCGTCGGACAGGCGATAAAAAAGCTGAATCAGCTGATTGAGGAACGAAAGGGCGAGGAAGGAAGGATGATTCAATGATCCTTTATACCGTCATGCCCCAAGAAGTCGTTTACGGTCATGAAGCAGAACAAAGCGTGCATGAACAGGTAGATTACGCCGGTGTGCCGCTGTTAGTTGAAATGAAGGGAAATGAAGCTGAAGTCGTACAGATTCTAAGTACGAACCCGATGGATTTTCTGAATCCGGACATCGCTCCGGGACAAAAAATTAAGTTGAAAATCTAACCGGCATTCAGTCCGTTTCTCAGGGGCAAAATATGCTATAATAGGGGAATCCTACAGAAAAATGCAGCCGGTAAAAGGCTGCTTTTCTTCATGATGTATGGTTTTACATTTTTTAACGCAGTAAGGTGATGAGTGTGGCAAAGAAAAAACGGAAATCTAAAAAGAAACAAGAGAGTAAGCTCAATATAAAATACGAGCTAAGCGGACTGCTCTGTGTTGCAATCTCGATTATTGCTGTTTTGCAGCTCGGCGTTGTGGGACAGACATTTGTGTACCTGTTCCGTTTTTTTGCCGGAGAGTGGTTTATTTTATGCTTACTGGCGCTGTTCCTTCTGGGAATTTCGCTGTTTTGGAAAAAGAAGAGTCCGAGTCTTTTAACGAGAAGAAAGGCGGGATTGTACTGTATTATCGCCAGTATTTTGCTGCTGTCTCACGTACAGCTCTTTAAAAATCTGTCCCATCATGGGTCGATTCAGTCGGCAAGTGTCATCGGCAACACGTGGGAGCTGTTTATGATCGATATGAAACAGCAGGCTGCCTCACCTGACTTGGGGGGCGGTATGATCGGCGCGGTACTGTTTGCAGCTGCCCACTTTTTATTTGCATCAACGGGTTCACAGATTATGGCGATCGTGCTGATCTTAATGGGACTGATTCTTGTAACGGGCCGTTCGTTGCAGGAAACGCTCAAAAAGTGGACGAGCCCCGTCGGCGGGTTTATCCGCGGGCAATGGCAGGCATTTCTTGAAGATATGAAAACAGTCAGAACGAATATGTCTTCGCCGAAAACGAAAACAAAAAAACGTGTTCAAAAGAAAAAAGAAGAGCCTGAACCGGAGGAAGAGGATGAGGAAATCATTTCGCCGATCATCCATTCAGAGCCGATTATTTCAAGCTTTTCAGATCGTGAGGAGCAGCGCGACGAGCCGCTGATTCCTGAAAAGACGCAGGAGACGGCACAAGCGGCACAAGAAGAGCCTTCCGGCGGCGTCCAAGACAGTGACGAAACGCCCGCGGCTCCGCCGATGACGTTTACAGAGCTGGAAAATAAGGATTATCAAATGCCTTCCTTGGACATACTGGCTGACCCGAAACATACCGGCCAGCAGACAGATAAGAAAAACATTTACGAGAATGCAAGAAAACTCGAGCGCACCTTTCAAAGCTTCGGCGTAAAGGCGAAAGTGACGCAGGTTCATCTCGGTCCGGCCGTCACAAAATATGAAGTATATCCGGACGTCGGGGTCAAAGTCAGCAAAATCGTCAATCTGAGCGATGACCTCGCGCTCGCGCTGGCCGCGAAAGATATCCGGATAGAAGCGCCGATTCCGGGCAAATCAGCAATCGGCATCGAGGTGCCGAATGCTGAAGTTGCGATGGTTTCCTTAAAAGAAGTGCTTGAATCCAAGCTCAACGACAAGCCGGATGCGAAGCTTCTGATCGGCTTGGGGCGAAATATTTCCGGAGAAGCCGTGCTTGCCGAACTGAACAAAATGCCCCACCTGCTTGTAGCGGGAGCAACGGGAAGCGGGAAAAGCGTATGTGTCAACGGAATTATTACGAGCATCCTGATGAGAGCCAAACCGCATGAAGTGAAAATGATGATGATTGACCCGAAAATGGTTGAGCTGAATGTATATAACGGCATTCCTCATCTGCTTGCGCCGGTCGTGACAGATCCGAAAAAGGCCTCACAGGCTTTGAAAAAGGTCGTCAATGAGATGGAGCGCCGCTATGAGCTGTTCTCCCATACGGGCACGAGAAATATAGAAGGCTATAATGATCATATCAAGCGGTCAAATGCCTCAGAAGAAGTAAAGCAGCCTGAGCTGCCGTACATCGTCGTGATCGTTGACGAGCTTGCCGATCTGATGATGGTCGCTTCTTCCGACGTGGAAGATTCGATTACGAGACTTTCCCAGATGGCACGGGCGGCAGGCATTCATTTGATTATCGCGACACAGCGGCCTTCAGTCGACGTCATTACCGGAGTGATTAAAGCCAACATCCCGTCGAGAATCGCCTTCAGTGTCTCATCTCAGACCGATTCACGGACGATTTTAGACATGGGCGGCGCTGAAAAGCTTCTGGGGCGCGGAGATATGCTGTTTCTGCCCGTAGGCGCGAATAAGCCGGTTCGGGTGCAGGGGGCATTCTTATCGGATGAAGAGGTTGAGCATGTCGTAGATCATGTCATCACACAGCAAAAAGCGCAGTATCAAGAAGAAATGATTCCGGAAGAAACTGCGGAAACACACAGTGAAGTAACGGATGATCTGTATGATGAAGCGGTCGATTTGATTATCGGCATGCAGACGGCTTCTGTCTCTATGCTTCAAAGACGGTTCAGAATCGGTTACACGAGGGCTGCCCGTCTGATTGACGCAATGGAGGAGCGGGGCGTCGTCGGGCCGTATGAAGGAAGCAAACCGAGGGAAGTACTATTATCAAAAGAACAATACGATGAGCTCTCTTCTTAAAAAGAAGAGGGCTTTCACTTAAAATAATACTGTCAAAATCATCCCTGTTTATTTTTTTATCAAAACATGATATAGTTGTCCCAATTGTTCAATAATTTAAGAAAGTGGTTTACGGAGGGGAAACATGTCTACAAAAGCTGACAATCGTCACTTGTATTTAAAAGTGATTGAGCGAATCAAAGAGGATATAAAAAACGGAATTTACACCGAAAAGGAAAAGCTTCCTTCTGAATTTGAGCTTTCAAAATCGATGGGTGTCAGCCGGGCGACTCTGCGTGAAGCTTTACGTATCCTTGAAGAGGAGCATGTGATTATCAGAAGGCACGGTGTGGGCACTTTCGTCCATACAAAACCGCTGTTTCTTTCAGGTATTGAACAGCTCAACAGCGTGACGAAAATGATTCAGCAAGCGAACATGGTGCCGGGTACGATTTTTTTGTCGTCCCAGGTCATTACACCGTCTGATGAAGATATTGCAAGATTCCGGCTTGAGCCTGAGCAGGAGCTTTTTTATTTGGAGCGCGTGAGAACGGCAAGCGGCACTCCGGTCGTTTACTGTTTAGATACGATTCCGATGGACATTCTGCCGAATTCTTTCTGTCATGAACAGGAGTCCATTTTTGATCTCTTGGAAAAAAACTCGGGATCGGTGATCAGCTATGCCGTTGCTGATATTGAACCGATCGGATATCACGATACGATTTCACCCGTTTTGGAATGTGAGCCGGAGACGTCGCTTTTATTATTGAAACAAACCCACTATAATCAGCATGATGAACCTGTATTATATTCATTAAATTATTTCCGCGCTGATAAGTTCCGCTTTCATGTTGTAAGAAAACGTTTTTAAAACAGACGCGTCATGTGTCTGTTTTTTTATTTGCGCCGTTCGTACATACTTTGTTTGCCGCAAGGCACAATAAAACAGGAAACAACCAAGTATAGTGAATGGGTGAATAAGTTGAGTAAGAAGAAAAATGGAACGAAAAATATCATTGCTTTGGCTTCTGTACCGCTCGTCATGACACTCGGGAATTCCATGCTGATTCCAGTGCTTCCGATGATTGAAAAGAAGCTGTCCATATCGTCTTTTCAAGTATCGTTAATTATAACGGTCTATTCGATTGTGGCGATTATTTGTATTCCGATTGCCGGATATCTGTCCGATAAATTCGGAAGAAAAAAGGTTCTTCTGCCTTGTCTTCTCATAGCCGGTGCGGGCGGTGCGCTTGCCGCAATAGCTTCCACCGCGTTCAAGCATCCATATCCCATTATCTTGGCGGGACGGGTGCTTCAGGGAATCGGTTCGGCAGGGGCGGCTCCTGTGGTGATGCCGTTTATCGGTGATTTGTTCAAGGGGGATGATGAGCGGATTACCGCGGGGCTCGGCGACATTGAGACGTCTAACACCGCCGGGAAAGTATTAAGCCCGATTATCGGGTCGCTCTTGGCCGCTTGGTTTTGGTTTATGCCATTTTGGTTCATTCCGTTTTTTTCGCTCATCAGTTTTTTTCTCGTTTTGTTTTTGGTGGCAAAGCCGGAGGAACAAAAAGAAGCGCCTTCTATTTCTGAATTTGTGAAAAATGTGGGCCGCATATTTAAGCGTGACGGACGCTGGCTCTTTACGGTGTTTATTATCGGCTGCGTGATTATGTTTTTGCTGTTCGGGGTTCTGTTTTATTTATCAGACTCGCTGGAGAAGAAATACGGAATTGACGGTGTGGCTAAAGGAGCGCTTTTGGCAATCCCGCTTTTATTTCTATCCGTCAGTTCATATATATCAGGCAGAAAAATCGGGAAAGACCAAGGCAAAATGAAGTTTTGCATCGTTTTCGGAATGAGTGCCGTGACACTGTCATTTATCGGCCTGTGGTGGAATCACAGTTTTTATTTATTATTTATCTTCTTGTGTGTCAGCGGTATCGGAATCGGAATGGCATTACCGGCTTTAGACGCTGTCATCACAGAAGGTGTAAACAACGAAGAATCGGGAACCATCACCTCATTTTATAACAGCATGCGGTTTATCGGAGTAGCGGCGGGACCGCCAATATTTGCTGCGCTGATGTCAAATGCGGGCTGGCTGATTTTTATTTTATCCGCTTTTTGCGGCATTGTATCAGTATTCTTAGCGCTGTTAAATATCTCTTCTCAAGCAAAAGAAAAAAAGGAATCATTAAAGACGGTGTAATCTGCACTTTCTTTTTTTATTTTATTTTGAATATTGACATGATACCGTCTGCTCGTTATCCTTTAATAGTTAAACATATTAACTATTAAAGGAGGGGGAAAAGAGTGCACGAAGAAAAAGTAAAACAGCTGATTCAGCGTTATTCTGATGTATACCTGCACGTCTTAAAAAAAATTGACAGCATTATCGCCGAGAAAGTGAACAAAGAGCTTACATTGGATCAATATTACATACTCCGCTATATTATGCTCAATCCCGATTGCAAATCAATTGAACTTGCCGCCGTGTGCCACGTCAACAAAAGCGCCATTACCTCTATGACGAACCGCCTGCATGAAAAAGGATACATCAAAAGAGAACGGAGCCAAAGCGACCGCCGGAGCATCCTGTTAAACGTCACGGAAAAGGGGACGGAAGTATTTCACCGTGTGGAGCGGCGGATTGAGGATCTCGTCCGTTCATATATTATGTATTTTGATGAAGACGAGGCGGAAATGTTCGTTAATACATACGAAAAATTATACAGATTGATGATGGCAGAGGAGGATCAGCAGACATAATGAAAAAAATTATCCAAGCCCGCTGGATCATCGCCGCGGCATGGATCGCCGCAACGGTGATATTTATGCTTACAGCGCCTGATATGGCTGAATTGACACGGGAGAAAGGCCAGATTTCCGTACCGGACGGATATTCCTCTTCAGACGCCCGCAAACTGATTGATGACATGTCTGATTCAGATGCACCGTCTTCTTCCGCCGTCATCGTCTTTCACGAAAAAGGCTTAATGACAGACAAAAAAGATCGTTTACAGAAAGCCGTCAGCACTTTGTCTGAACATAAAGAAGCGCTTCATATTAAAACGGTGACCTCATATTTCGGGGAAAAAAATGACGACATCAAAAAACAGCTGCTGTCAAAAGACAAACAAACGATGCTTGTTCAGCTGCAGCTTGATACATCAAAAAACAATATCATTGCAATAAAAAATAAAATTGATAAAGAGCTCAAACCGTACGGCGTATCATACGGCATTACAGGCCAGTCGCTGATTGACGAAGATGTGTTAAAAAGCTCTCAGGACGGCTTGAAAAAGACTGAATATATAACGGTTGCCTTTATCCTGATCGTGCTGATCCTTGTATTCCGGTCAGTGGTCGCGCCGTTTGTGCCGCTATTATCAGTATTAATCTCTTATTTAGTCAGCCAATCCATTGTCGCTTTTTTAGTCGATCAGCTGGATTTTCCGCTTTCAACCTTTACTCAGATTTTTATGGTTGCGATTATGTTCGGAATCGGCACAGACTACTGCATTCTGCTTCTCAGCCGGTTTAAAGAAGAACTGTCTCACGGCGCTGATATTAGAGAAGCGATCGTTGTGACCTACAAAACGGCCGGAAAGACGGTTTTGTACAGCGGCGGAGCGGTGCTGATCGGATTTGCCTGCATCGGATTTGCGACATTTAAGCTGTATCAGTCGGCAGCCGCCGTTGCAGTCGGTGTCGCAGTGCTGCTGCTTGCACTCATGACGATTGTGCCGTTTTTTATGGCTGTTTTAGGAAAAAGGTTGTTTTGGCCTGTCAGAGGCGATATTTCCCATCCTCAAAGCAAAGCATGGGAAACAGCAGGAACGTTCTCGTTTAAGCGGCCGCTTATCAGTCTGGCAATCGTCGCGGTATTTACCGTCCCGCCGATCCTTCTTTACAAAGGCGCGCTATCTTACAACAGCCTTGACGAGATCGGGGATAAATATGAATCCGTCCGCGCCTTCAATACGATTTCAGATGCATTCGGACCGGGAGAACTTCTTCCGGCAACAGTCGTCATAAAAAATGACGAGGCATTAAATAGCGAAAAACACCTGATTGATATCGAAAAAATCAGCAGGGAACTTGAAAAGACAGAGGGTGTGAAAACGGTCAGAAGCGCCACGCGCCCTACAGGGAACGGATTGAATCAATTATTTGTCACAAATCAGGCAAAACAGCTCCAAGAAGGTCTAGGCAAAGGCAATACAGGGCTTGAAAAAATAACAGACGGATTAGGGAATGCCGCAAAGTCGTTAGCTGATTCACAGCCGCAGATCGAAGAGTCGGGGAAAAGCGTCAATCAGCTTATTGACGGGACATTGTCTCTGAAATCCGGGCTTTCTGATATAGGAGAGAACCTGAATAAGCTGCAGGCTGGCGTGAACAAGAATAAAGCCGGTGTCGCTCAAATGAGAAAGCAGATTGAAGAGCAGAAACAAATGCTGTCTGCGCAGCTCAGTCAAAGCAGCGGTCTCGCATCAGAAACGCAAAACGCTTTAAAACTGGTAAAAACCCTTCTGCCGATGAAAAATGAAGCCAGCAGGCAGCTTGCCGATCTGAACAAGCAGCTTGACCGGCTGCCGTTTGCAAAATTGGAAGCGTCGGTACCGGCAGTAAAAACCGATCCCTCCTATCAAGAGATCAAATCGGCTTTTACAAGCGTTCAGTCAGCCGTTTCCAAAGCAAATGCAGACGCAGAAGCGTTTTCTAAACAGGTCGACAGTCAAAAGGATAATCTGCAGCAAGCGGAAAAACAATTTGCCCGGCTGTCAGCCGCTCAACAGAAGATTGACACTCAAATTAACGCAATGATCAACGGCCTGACCAGAATTGAAAACGGCCTTCAGCAAGTATCAGACGGACAGGGGGCTCTCGCCGGACAAATGCCGCGTCTTGAATCGGCGGCAGGACAGCTTGCGGAGGGCCAGAAAAAAATGCAAAGCGGCCTCGGTGATTTTTCTTCCCAGCTCAGTGATCTTTCTTCCGGGCTTAACGATAGTGTAAAAGGGCTTAAGAAGGTTTCAAGCGGCATGATGGGGGCGAATGATTATCTGGGTGAACTTCATAAGGCGTCAGACAAAGAAATGGCGGGCTGGTTCGTGCCGCAAGACGCATTGAAAAGCAGTGATTTCAAAAGCGTGTTTAATACGTACATGTCAGAAGACAGAAAAACGACAGAATTGACCGTCGTTCTTGATAACAATCCTTATTCAAATACGGCCATTCAAGATATTCAAGCGATCAAAGCGAGCGTAAAAAGGGTCATTCCGAATACGGATTTGAAGAATGCCTCTTTCGGCGTCTCCGGGGTCTCGAGCATGAATGCCGATTTAAAAGAAGTATCGGATTCAGACTTCAAACGGACGGCGATGTTTATGCTGGCGGGCATTTTTCTGATTCTCATCGTCATGCTGCGTTCCCTCATTATGCCTGTTTATTTAGTGGCTTCGCTCGTCCTGACGTATTTCGCATCCATCGGCGTGACGGAGTACATCTTTACACACTTTTTCGGGTATCCGGGGGTGAACTGGGCCGTGCCGTTCTTCGGCTTTGTCATTCTGATGGCTCTGGGCGTGGATTATTCCATCTTCCTGATGGACCGTTTTAATGAGCTGAAAAAAGAAGGAACGGAAGCGGCAATGATCAGCAGTATGAAAAATATGGGCTCAGTCATCATTTCTGCGGCAATTATTTTAGCGGGAACCTTTGCGGCCATGCTGCCGTCAGGCGTTCTTTCCCTTTTGCAGATCGCAACCGTGGTATTAACCGGCCTTCTCATGTACGCAATTGTTGTCCTTCCGTTTTTTGTACCGGTCATGGTGAAAATATTCGGAAGAGCCAACTGGTGGCCTTTCAATTTGAAAAAATAACGTACAATGCCTCTGCCTGGTTTTCGGGCAGAGGTTTTTTGTTTCCTTATAAATCCTCCAGTTGATATAATTACATCTGCGCACTCTTTTTTGCGAATGCTGAAATTTGGTCATAATACATAATATGAAAGAATGAACGAAGGAGGTTTCACATGACTTACGTAAATGAAATGAAGTCAAAACACGGCGGAATCACCGCCCACATCGTAAAGACTGAAAAATTTAAAACCGTTTCACTGACGTTTAAAATGCTGGCTCCTTTAACGAAAGAGCTTGTAACAAAAAGGGCGCTGTTTCCGCATGTGCTTCTCCGCGGGACAGAAAGCCGGCCGAAAACGGCTGATTTGCGTTCTTATTTTGATGAACTGTACGGCACATCCGTTTCCGCTGATTTGACAAAAAAGGGAGAACGTCATGTTATTACGTTCCGGCTTGAGATTCCCAATGAAAAGTATCTGAAGGACCGCACACCGTTATTGGAAAAAGGTCTTCAGCTTTTATCAGAGCTTGTCTTTTCGCCTGCTTTGGAAAACGGCGCCTTCCTGCCCCTTTATGTCACGCAGGAAAAACGGACCCTGAAACAGCGGATTCAAGCCGTATATGACGATAAGATGAGATATTCTAATCTTCGTCTCGTTCAGGAAATGTGCAAAAGCGAACCATATGCCCTTCACGTCAACGGTGAGTTCGATGATGTTGAACACATTACTCCGGAAGACCTGTATGAAGCCTATCAAAAAGCCATACGCGAAGATCAGCTGGACCTGTATGTCATCGGCGACGTTGACACAGATCAGGTGAAAACAGCCGTTGATACGTATTTTAAAACGGACGAACGGGCGCAGCAGCCTTTAGAAAGAAGCATGGCGAATGAACAGCCTGATCCGAAGGAAGTTATTGATGAAGAGGACGTCAAACAGGGCAAGCTGAATATCGGATTCCGGACCAATACGACATACACAGACCCGGACTATCCTGCATTGCAAGTGTTTAACGGGCTCTTTGGAGGTTTCTCTCATTCAAAACTGTTTATGAATGTCCGTGAAAAAGCGAGTCTCGCATATTATGCAGCCTCAAGGGTGGAAAGCTTCAAAGGGCTCTTGATGGTCATGTCGGGTATTGAAGTGAAAAATTACAAGCAGGCCGTCACCATTATTGAAGAACAGTTTCAGGCGATGCAGAACGGTGACTTTTCAGAAGACGATATCGCCCAGACAAAAGCCGTTATTAAAAACCAAGTATTAGAAACGATCGATACGGCATACGGCTTAGCGGAATTTCTGTACCAGCAGGCCTCAGCCCAAGTGGAGATACCGATCGAAACATTCCTTGACAATATTGAGAAAGTGACAAAAGAGGACATTGTCAATGTCGGAAAGAACATTAAGCTGGATACGACTTATTTCTTAAAAGGGACGGGGGGAGCATCTTGACTAAACCGATAAACTTCGAACAGCTTCAAGAAACGCTGTATCATGAAAAAATGGCAAACGGCCTTGATGTCTATGTGCTGCCGAAACAGGGCTTTAATAAAACATACGCCGTGTTTACGACAAAGTACGGTTCCATTGACAATCAATTCGTTCCTTTAAAAAAGGAAGAAATGGTTCACGTCCCTGACGGAATCGCGCATTTTCTTGAGCATAAACTGTTTGAAAAAGCGGACGGCGACGTGTTTCAGGACTTCAGCAAGCAGGGGGCATCGGCAAATGCCTTTACGTCATTTACACGAACCGCTTATCTGTTCTCCAGTACCTCAAATGTAGAGCAAAACCTGGAAACGCTCGTGGATTTTGTCCAGGACCCGTATTTCACGGAAAAATCAGTGGAAAAAGAAAAAGGCATCATCGGCCAAGAAATTAACATGTATGATGATAATCCGGATTGGCGGCTGTTTTTCGGCCTCATCGAAAATATGTATAAAGACCACCCTGTGAAAATTGACATTGCCGGAACGGTGGAAAGCATCTCTCATATTACGAAAGATCTTCTGTATGAGTGCTACGAAACGTTTTATCATCCGAGCAATATGCTGCTCTTTATCGTCGGCCCTGTAGATCCTGAAGCGATCATCAGCCAGGTGCGGAAAAACCAGGAGAAAAAGCCGTTTACAGATCAGCCTGAAATCAAACGTGAAGAAGTTCGGGAGCAGGAAGCGGTTTTCCGCCGGGAGCAGGAATTAAAAATGAACGTCCAAGGCTCAAAATGTCTGGTTGGCCTAAAGGCGAAAGACCCATATAAAACGGGACGGGAGCTATTGAAGCACGAGCTCAGCATGAACCTCATGCTTGAGTGTCTTTTCGGAAAAAGCTCACCGCATTACGGCGACCTATACGACAAAGGCTACATTGATGAAACCTTCAGCTTTGATTATACGGCTGAATACGGATTCGGTTTTGCCTCTGTCGGAGGAGATACACCGGAGCCGGATAAGCTCGCTGACGAATTAAAACAGATGCTGCTTGATGCAGGATCTGCCGTGACCGAGGAAAAACTTGACCTGGCGAGAAAAAAGAAGATCGGGTCATTTTTAAAAGCGCTGAATTCGCCTGAATATATCGCCAACCAATTCACACGCTACGCCTTTTTAGACATGAGTCTGTTTGATGTCGTAACCGTATTGGAGCAGATTACGCCGGAAGACGTGGAGCGGGTCATCAAAGAAGAAATATCAGAAGACAGGCTGACAGTCTGCAAAGTCGTGCCGAAATCATAACAAAACATCCCTCGCGCCCTGAGGGATGTTTTTCTGGGGAAAGAAGGAATGTTGATTGATGAAACAGACAGCGCTTGTAACCGGAGCAAGCGGCGGAATCGGACAAAGTATAAGCGAAGTCCTCGCAAAAAACGGATATGACGTACTTTTGCATTATCATTCTAATAAAGAAGCAGCAGCCGGGCTTGCGGAAAGACTGAGCGCATCATTCGGAGTAAAAGCTTCCGTTATTCAGGCGGATCTGTCCTCACCAGACGGCGCGAAAACACTCAGCCGCTCCGTCAAACAGCCTGTGGACGCTCTGATATTAAACAGCGGCAAAAGTCATTTCGGCCTGATTACGGACGTTACGGATGACACGGCGCGGGAGATGGTTCAGCTGCATGTGACGAGCCCCTTTCTTCTGGCGCGTAATCTGGTGCCCGGCATGATCCGGAAAAAAAGCGGGGGCATCGTCGCGATCGGCTCCGTCTGGGGTGAAACAGGCGCGTCGTGCGAAGTATTATACAGCATGGTTAAAGGAGCGCAACATTCGTTCGTCAAAGCGCTTGCCAAGGAGCTTGCTCCGAGCGGCGTCCGGGTGAATGCAGTCTCACCGGGCGCCGTTGATACGAATATGCTTGATCAGTTCACGTCTGATGAAAAAGAAGCATTAGCAGAGGAAATTCCCGCGGGCAGGCTGGCAAGGCCGGAGGAAATCGCCGAAGCGGCGGCCTTTTTATTGTCGGACAAGGCCTCTTATATTACGGGGCATATATTATCCGTAAACGGCGGCTGGCACTGCTGAAAAAAATGTATGTATAGTTTACATCTGCACGGACAAAATAATTTTGTAACAACAGATGAAATGGAGGAAGCCAACATGTCAGTATTAGAAAACTGGGATAATTGGAAGAATTTCCTTGGCGACAGATTGAACTATGCACAGGAAAAAGGGATGAGTGATGAAACGATCACTGACCTCGCTACAGAAATCGGCGGTTACCTTGCAAACGAAGTCGACTCGAAAAACCATCAGGAAAAAGTGCTTGCTGATCTTTGGAGCGTTGCTTCTGAAGATGAACAGCGCGCCATCGCAAATATGATGGTGAAGCTTGTTGAAAATAACAGCACTCATTAAGAGGGGGGATTTCTCCTCTCTTTTTTTATGTTTTCCTCTATAGAGCAACATTCTTCTTTCTAATTAGAGAAAAATGTTTTATGATAAAGGAAGGTAAAAATTTGCCACAATGGAGGGGGTATATCATTTGGCAAAGCTCGAATGGTATTTTGAATATGAAATTCAAGTGAACCGCCCCGGCCTGCTCGGGGATATTTCATCTCTTCTCGGGATGCTGTCAATTAATATTGTCACAATTAACGGTGTCGACCTTTCCAGAAGGGGAATGCTGCTCAGATGCCGGCATATAGATCAAATTAAACGACTGGAATCAATTTTAAAAACAATGGAGACCATTAAAGTAACGAAGCTGAGAGAACCGAGGCTTCGCGACCGTCTCGCAGTCCGCCACGGAAGATACATTCAGCGTGATGCCGATGACAAAAAAACCTTCCGTTTTGAAAGGGACGAGCTTGGTCTTTTGGTTGACTTTATGGCCGAGCTGTTTAAAAAAGAAGGACACAAACTGATCGGAATCCGGGGAATGCCGCGGGTCGGAAAAACGGAGTCCATCGTTGCGTCAAGCGTCTGTGCCAGCAAAAGATGGCTTTTCGTATCATCAACGCTGTTAAAACAAACGATCCGGAGCCAGCTGGTTGCTGATGAATACAGCACGGAAAACGTGTTTATCCTCGATGGCATCGTTTCGACAAGACGCGGATCTGAGCGCCATCTTCAGCTCGTCAGTGAAATTATGAGGCTTCCGGCGACAAAGGTCGTGGAGCACCCCGATATTTTTGTGCAGAATACGGAGTATACGCTCGATGATTTCGATTATATTATCGAACTCAGAAATGATCCTGATGAAGTCATTACATATGAACATGCAGAAGAACCGCAAATGTTTGATCAGGCCGGTTTTTCAAGCTTTGATTTTTAATATTGGAAGGTGTTTGTTGTGACAGAATTAGCAATCCGGCTTAAAGAAGCCAGAGAGGAAAAAGGGATGTCATTGGATGAACTCCAGGCGGCGACCAAAATTCAGAAAAGATACTTAACCGCTCTGGAAGAAGGCTCTTATGACGTCATTCCCGGCAATTTTTATGTACGGGCGTTTATCAAGCAATACGCTGAGGCTGTCGGGCTTGATTCAGACCAATTATTTGAAGAATATAAAAAAGACATCCCTAACACGTATCATGACGATGTGTCGGAAAAAATCTCCGGCCTCGCCATGCAAAGGGAACTGCCTAAGTCCGCTTCAAAGGCGGCAGAATGGCTTCCGACCGTCCTTATTGTCATCGGTGTCATTATCGTCATTGCGATCGTGTATGCGATTATTCAGCTCGGAATGAGCAAGTCCGGGCAGACAGACGGGGATAAGGCCGCCACCCAAAGCGAGAGCAAGTATGAGATTCCTAAGGATTCCGCGCTGAAAAATGACGGCAATACAAATGACACGCAAACTGACAGCAAAAAGGACACAAAAGAGCCAGAGCAGAAAAAGAAAGAAAAAAGCAGTGAAAAAACAGAGATCAAAGCGGCCGGAACGGAAGGATCCGCTTCTTCATACGACGTTTCCGGGGCTGATAAGTACAAGCTTGAACTGATTGCTTCAGATAACGCATGGATACGCGTCCGTGATGACAGCGGCGGTTCTTTAAAAGAAGGAACGCTGCAAAAAGGTGAAACCTATAAAAAAGACATCACGGATCAAAAGCAGATTGAAATACGCACGGGCTATGCCCCTAACCTGAAAATTAAAATCAACGGAGAGGTTCTGTCTTATGAACTCAATCCGCATGATGTGATGGCGCAGACAATCACAATCAAGATGAAAAAATAAAAGGGGAAAAAGTCATCTGAACGATTAAGATGACTTTTTCTTCACGTCCGAGTACATATATTGGAGGGGCTTTATGTTTAACTTACCGAATAAAATCACACTGGCAAGAATCGCTTTAATTCCTGTATTTATGATTATCATGCTTGTTCCTTTTCAATGGGGCAGCCTTCATATAGGAGATGAATCGATTCCGGTCGCACATCTTGCGGGAGCTGTTTTGTTTATTATTGCATCAACGACTGACTGGGTGGATGGCTACTACGCCAGAAAGCTGAACCTCGTGACAAACTTCGGAAAATTTTTAGATCCGCTGGCTGACAAACTGCTGGTGTCCGCGGCATTAATTACGCTTGTGCAGTTTGACCTTGCGCCGGCGTGGATGGTCATCGTCATCATCAGCCGCGAATTTGCCGTAACGGGGTTAAGGCTTGTCCTGGCAGGAACGGGAGAAGTCGTAGCCGCCAATATGCTGGGGAAAATTAAAACATGGGCCCAGATCATCGCTGTTGCCGCGCTTTTGCTTCATAATCTTCCGTTTGAGCTCGTTTCTTTCCCATTCGGCGATATCGCTTTATGGGTGGCCGTGCTCTTCACAGTCATTTCCGGCTGGGATTATTTTGCGAAGAACTGGGATGCGTTAAAAACATCTAACTGAGAAAGAAGGACGTAAAGATGGAAATAGCAAAAAAAGCGGAAATCATTGCAGTCGGCTCAGAGCTTCTGCTCGGCCAGATCGCCAATACGAATGCGCAGTTTATCAGTAAAGAGCTGGCGGAAATCGGTGTAAATGTGTTTTATCATACCGCTGTCGGAGACAATCCGGAGCGGCTTAAGCAAGTCATCCGCATTGCGGAAGAGCGCTCAGACCTGATTATTTTTTCTGGCGGGCTCGGACCGACCAAGGACGATTTAACAAAAGAAACCATTGCAAACACTTTGGGGCGCCCGCTCGTTCTGAATGACGAAGCGTTCCGGTCGATTGAAGAGTATTTTGCGAAAACAAAACGGACAATGTCGCCGAATAACCGCAAACAGGCACTCGTCATTGAGGGCTCAGACGTTTTGGCGAATCATTTCGGCATGGCGCCGGGAATGCTTGCAGAGCACGGCTCAAGACTTTATATGCTGCTCCCTGGGCCGCCGAGCGAGCTGCGTCCGATGTTTGAAAATGAAGGGAAGCCGCTGCTTCTTAAAAAGCTCGGTTCAAATGAGAAGATCGTTTCAACCGTGCTGCGGTTTTTCGGAATCGGTGAATCGCAGCTTGAAGCTGACTTAGAAGATATCATTGATGCGCAGACGAACCCGACGATTGCGCCGCTTGCTGCCGACGGCGAGGTCACGCTGCGTTTAACGGCAAAACATGCCGACGAAAAAGAAACCGAGCGGCTTTTAAAAGAAACGGAAGCCGCCATTTTGGAACGTGTCGGTGAATTTTTCTACGGATATGATGATACGTCGCTGGTGAAGGAGCTTTCAAAAGCATGCAGACAAAACGGAATCACGATTTCCTCTGCCGAAAGCTTTACCGGCGGCCTGTTTTCAGAGTGGGTGACTGATTTAAGCGGCGCTTCTCAACTATTTGCGGGGGGCGTTGTCTGCTATTCCGACAGCGTGAAACAAAATGTGCTCGGCGTGAAAGCTGAAACGCTCGCAGAAAGCGGAGCGGTCAGCAAAGAGTGCGCGAAAGAGCTTGCCGCCGGTGTAAGAAAGCTGACCGGAAGCGATATCGGCATCAGCTTTACCGGTGTTGCGGGCCCTGATCCGCAGGAAGGGCATGCCCCGGGCCTCGTCTTTATCGGTATTTCCGCTGAAGGCAAAGAAGAGGTGCACGAATTTAACTTTGCCGGCTCAAGAACCGGAGTCAGAAAGCGCGCCGCTAAATACGGCTGCCATCTTATTTTGAAAATGCTGGATCAAAAATAAAGTTTTAAAGAGACGTTTTCTCTGATTTTTAAGTTTTACAAGGGGAATAATGCTCTTTTTAAGAAAAGCGAACGCGGAAAAAATCCGAATATGCGTTCGCTTTTTTCTTGGCAAATGTCAGTAAACAAGGTATAGTATATGTAGTGGCAAGATAAAGGAGGAAAAAAATAAATGAGTGATCGTCAGGCAGCCTTAGATATGGCTCTTAAGCAAATAGAAAAACAATTCGGCAAAGGTTCCATCATGAAGCTCGGAGAAAAAACGGATACAAGAATTTCAACGGTGCCGAGCGGTTCCCTTGCACTTGATACCGCTCTCGGAATAGGCGGATACCCGCGCGGACGGATTATTGAAGTATACGGACCTGAAAGCTCAGGTAAAACGACTGTAGCGCTTCACGCAATCGCTGAGGTTCAGGAAAAAGGCGGACAGGCAGCATTTATTGATGCCGAGCATGCTCTTGATCCTGTGTACGCGCAAAAGCTCGGTGTCAATATCGAAGAGCTGCTGCTTTCTCAGCCGGATACGGGAGAGCAGGCGCTGGAGATTGCTGAAGCGCTGGTGCGAAGCGGAGCTGTCGATATCGTAGTCGTTGACTCTGTTGCGGCGCTTGTTCCAAAAGCTGAAATTGAAGGTGACATGGGTGATTCACACGTCGGTTTACAGGCGCGTCTCATGTCTCAGGCGCTCCGTAAGCTTTCCGGCGCCATCAATAAATCTAAAACAATCGCAATCTTTATTAACCAGATTCGTGAAAAAGTCGGCGTTATGTTCGGAAATCCGGAGACGACACCGGGCGGCCGCGCGCTGAAATTCTATTCTTCCGTGCGTCTTGAAGTGCGCCGTGCCGAGCAATTAAAGCAGGGCAACGACGTTATGGGGAATAAAACGAGAATTAAAGTCGTAAAAAACAAAGTCGCTCCTCCGTTCCGTACGGCTGAAGTGGACATTATGTACGGTGAAGGAATCTCCAAAGAAGGGGAAATCATCGACCTTGGAACTGAACTTGATATCGTGCAGAAAAGCGGCTCGTGGTATTCTTATGAAGAAGAACGCCTCGGACAGGGCCGTGAAAACGCCAAGCAGTTCTTAAAAGAAAATAAAGACATCATGCTGATGATTCAAGAACAAATCCGTGAACATTACGGTTTGGACAATAACGGTGTTACGGAAAAAGCGGAAGAAGTTCAGGAAGAGCTTGAATTCGAAGAATAAAAGCACGATAAAAAGAGCGGAATAAGCAATTTCCGCTCTTTTTTTGTGTGTTTCAAAAAACACTGGCTGTTTCGGAAAATTTTATCTGAAATGTTACAACTTTTTTCACCCTTCACTCGTCTAACATCATGGCGAAAGTTGAAATTATATCTGAGGAGGAAAAAAGATGACGAGCCCCCGCCGCACAAGAATTAATAAACATAGAAAGAAAAAGTTGATGAAAACGGGAGGGCTGTTTCTTTTTCTGCTGCTTGTCACTGTTTTTATTATGATCTGGACCGTCACAGCGCATCACCGGGAGAAGGAATCCGTTAAAAGCGCTCCCGCTGCTCAATCTGATTCTTCAAAAGACCAGACTCAACAAAAAAAAGAAAAGACGCAAAAAGAGAAAACACCTAAATCAATCGATCACAATAAACAGATCAGCAATTACTTGCAACAGATCGGGTTCAGTGGCACAGCAATGGTCGTAAAAGATGGAAAGGTTGTGCTGAAAAAAGGTTTTGGCTATGCGGACCGAAAACAAAAAATTAAGAACAATCCGGAGACATCATATTATGTTGGTTCTTCACAAAAAGCGTTAATCGCGACGGCTGTCTTGCAGCTTGAAGAAAAAGGGCTGCTTCAGACGAGTGACACCGTCAGTACATACTTGCCGAATTTTCCTAACGGCACGCGCATTACACTGAAAAACCTGCTCAATCATACGTCAGGAATAAACGGACATATTGAGGGACAGGGACCGATTTCTCCTATTGATTTAATCAAGGATATAGAATACCGCGGAATTAAACGGCAGCCTGGGGTTTGGGAGTACAGGGATTCCAATTATTCAGTGCTCGCCTATATCGTATCTCAGGTCAGCGGGGAGTCATACGAACAATATATTAAAGACCATGTGTTTAAACCGGCCGGAATGAAGCATGCCGGATTTTACAAAACTTTTGCTGAAGCCAAATATCCGGCTGTCGGCTACAAAGTTGATGAGAGCGGCCGGCTTGTCACGCCTCACCTTTTGGACTTATCGCAGCTCTACGGGGCGGGCGATATGTATATGAGCGCTGAAGATCTTTACAAATTTGATAAAGCGGTCGTAAACGGCACGCTCCTTTCAAAAGAAAGCTTTACAAAAATGTTCACAGCAGGAAGCAGTTCCGCTTACGGCATGGGATTTTACATTGATCCGGGAAGCTATTCCAATCACGGCGTAATGCCCGGTTACAACATCTTGAACAGCTTCAGCCATTCGGCAAGCAAATATGTCATTTTATTGTCAAATATTCAGAATAACGCCAAATTAGGGCAGGTGAACAACAGAATTTACCAATTGCTTAACCAGGCGAACTAACGAGCCGCCATTCACGAAAAGCAGCTGAAGGTATGGTATGATATATACATGGCGAAGATTCCGAGATGAAGGCGAATCGTTAAGCTGGCAAGCTTGACAAGTATTTCCGACACAATTACAATGAAGTTGTAACATTTGTTTTTTAACATGATTGTTAAACCATTTAAACTTGACAAGGGCATGAAAGACTCATTCCCTGTGAAGGTTCTGTATGTTGAGAAAATCAGACAATGTACATGCCGGCACTTATTTAAGCAACAACCAAGTTCATAGCAAGAGGAGGTGAAAGTATGACCCCAATGACGGTTCTCATCTCCATTTTGCTGACTCTGCTCGGTTTAGTTGTTGGCTACTATGTTCGTAAAACCATTGCCGAAGCAAAGATTGCGGGCGCACGCGGTGCTGCCGAGCAAATCCTTGAAGATGCAAAGCGTGATGCTGAAGCACTGAAAAAAGAAGCTCTGCTTGAAGCAAAGGACGAAATCCATACACTTCGAATAGATGCTGAACAGGAAGTTCGTGAAAGACGAAATGAGCTTCAAAAACAAGAAAACCGTTTACTTCAAAAAGAAGAAAATCTTGACCGTAAACATGAAGGAATTGATAAACGGGAAGCGATGTTGGAGAAGAAAGATCATTCTCTGAATGAACGACAACAACATATTGAAGAGATGGAAAGCAAAGTGGATGAGATGATTCGTATGCAGCAGTCAGAACTCGAACGCATTTCGAGCCTGACACGGGATGAAGCGAAACAAATCATTCTTGACCGGGTTGAAAATGAGCTTTCACATGATATCGCCATCATGACAAAAGAAACCGAAAACCGTGCGAAAGAAGAGGCAGACAAAAAGGCGAAAAACATTTTGTCGCTTGCTTTGCAGCGCTGTGCAGCAGATCATGTTGCCGAAACGACGGTATCGGTCGTCAATCTTCCGAATGATGAGATGAAAGGACGTATCATCGGCCGTGAAGGGCGTAACATCCGTACGCTTGAAACGCTTACAGGTATTGACCTGATTATTGATGACACACCTGAAGCAGTCATTCTTTCCGGATTTGATCCGATCAGACGGGAGACGGCAAGAATCGCTCTTGATAAACTCGTTCAGGATGGCCGTATTCACCCGGCTCGTATTGAAGAAATGGTTGAAAAATCCCGCCGCGAGGTTGATGACTATATCCGGGAAATGGGTGAGCAGACCACATTTGAAGTCGGCGTTCACGGACTCCATCCGGATCTGATCAAGATTCTCGGCCGGTTGAAATTCCGTACAAGCTATGGGCAGAACGTACTGAAACATTCAATGGAAGTTGCGTTTTTAGCCGGTTTAATGGCTTCCGAGCTAGGAGAAGATGCAAAGCTTGCTAAGCGGGCAGGTCTTCTGCATGACATCGGAAAAGCAATTGACCATGAAGTGGAAGGAAGCCACGTGGAAATCGGAGTGGAGCTTGCGACCAAATATAAAGAGCATCCAGTCGTCATTAACAGTATTGCGTCACACCACGGAGACGAAGAGCCGACTTCCATTATCGCCGTTCTGGTCGCTGCAGCTGATGCACTGTCAGCCGCAAGACCGGGTGCGAGAAGTGAAACGCTCGAAAACTATATCCGCAGACTTGAAAAGCTTGAAGAAATCTCCGAGTCTTACGAAGGTGTTGAAAAATCATTTGCAATTCAGGCCGGCCGTGAAGTTCGCATCATGGTGAAACCGGATTCCATTAATGATTTGGAAGCCCATCGTTTGGCGCGTGATATCCGTAAACGAATTGAGGACGAGCTTGATTATCCGGGCCACATTAAAGTGACCGTGATAAGAGAAACTCGGGCCGTAGAGTATGCAAAATAAAGTGATGCTTAGCGCATCACTTTATTTTTTTGAGTCTCCAGAAAAGAAAGGAATGGAATTTATGAGAATTTTATTTATCGGCGATGTTGTCGGTTCTCCGGGCCGCGATATGGTAAAAGAATATGTCCCGAAATTGAAAGCAAAACATAAGCCGCATTTTACGATTATTAACGGAGAAAATGCAGCACACGGAAAAGGACTGACGGAAAAGATCTACCATAGCCTGATGGAAGCAGGAGCCGACGCCATTACTATGGGAAACCATACGTGGGATAAAAAAGAGATCTTTGACTTTATTGATGATGTGCCGCATCTTGTCCGGCCGGCGAATTTCCCGGAAGGCACACCGGGCAAAGGCATTACTTATATTAAATCGAACGGAAAAGAGCTTGCCGTCATTAATTTACAGGGGCGGACGTTTCTTCCGCCGCTTGATGATCCGTTTGCTAAAGCAGATGAACTAATAGAAGAAGCGAAAAAACGCACGCCGTACATTTTTATTGATTTTCACGCTGAAGCGACAAGCGAAAAAATTGCGCTCGGCTGGTACACAGACGGAAGAGCCTCAGCCGTTGTAGGCACGCATACACACGTACAAACGGCAGATAACCGCATTTTGCCGAAAGGAACGGCATATATTACTGATGTAGGCATGACGGGTCCGTATGATGGAATTCTCGGTATGGACAGAGAAACGGTCATTAAGCGGTTTAAAACCAATCTTCCGGTCCGTTTTACCGTTGCGGAAGGGAAAACAACGCTGAGCGGGGTGCTCATCGACATCGACGATCAGACGAAAAAAGCCGTAAATATCGAACGGATTTTAATCAATGATGACCATATGTTCTTTGAATAGGTGATCATGTGTTTATTTTATAAAAATATTAAAAGGAAAAGCAGGAATATAGCAACTTCTTAGTGAATATAGTAGAAATGGAAGGTAGCCCGCTATTTTTGAAAAGCATTGTGGGGATGGCTTTTTGGATAGCAACATCTAATAATGATTGTTCTAATGAACACTCACTTATCCATTGTAAAACTAAGGGGGAGCAGAAATGGAAATCTTAAAAGTTTCAGCAAAATCAAGTCCAAATTCAGTAGCAGGCGCGCTTGCCGGCGTATTGAGAGAACGCGGAGCCGCCGAAATTCAAGCAATTGGGGCGGGTGCCTTAAACCAGGCTGTTAAAGCGGTTGCGATTGCCAGAGGCTTTGTCGCGCCAAGCGGCGTAGATTTGATTTGTATTCCGGCTTTTACAGATATACAGATTGACGGAGAAGAAAGAACGGCGATTAAGTTAATCGTCGAGCCCCGTTAAAACAAAACATGTACATTCTCAACCTGCTTGCGTAAGGCGAGCAGGTTGTTTTTATTGCTGTCAGATTTTCTCACAATATTATATTAATAGTACGAAGAGATGATAAACGACTTTATTCATATAATATTCAAAAAAAATCCCGCCCATTTTTTCGGACGGAAGCAATTGTTTTTATCAGGTGGACGCTGGTATTTACCTCCTTCTGATACCATGTTACAATCCAGTTATTACAGTGTTTTTTTGAGGAGGAGTGTACATGTTGGGAGGAAAGATGAAAGCTATCGTTAAAAATGAAAACGCTTTCGGAGCAACTCTGAAAGAAATTCCCATACCTTCCATTAATGAGAATGAAGTTCTCATTAAAGTACAGGCCGCATCTATATGCGGTACAGATGTTCACATTTATAATTGGGACCAATGGGCGCAGGAGCGAATCAAAACACCTCAAGTATTCGGACATGAATTCAGCGGTATCGTAGCAGAAACGGGTAAGCACGTCACAAATGTCAAAATAGGTGACTATGTATCGGCGGAAACCCACTTCGTCTGCGGAACTTGTGTCCCCTGTTTAACAGGAAAACATCATGTGTGCACTCATACAAAGATCCTTGGCGTAGATACAGCCGGGTCATTCGCTGAATATGTCAAAGTGCCGGCTCAAAACATTTGGAAAAACCCCGCTGACATGGACCCTGCCGTCGCCTCTGTTCAAGAGCCGCTTGGCAACGCTGTTCACACGGTGCTGGAAAACAGCCATCTGGCAGGCGGTTCCGCCGCAATTATCGGCTGCGGGCCGATCGGACTGATGGCGGTGGCGGTGGCTAAGGCAGCCGGCGCATCCCGCATTGCGGCCATTGATAAAAATGATTACAGGCTGGCTCTTGCAAAGAAATTGGGAGCCACAATCACCATTTCAGCTGACAAAGAAGATCCGCTTGAAGTCATTGACACCTTAACGGGCGGAGAAGGGATAGACCTTGTCTGCGAAATGTCAGGCCACCCGGCAGCCATAACACAAGGATTAAAGATGGCGGCCAACGGGGGAAGATTCCATATGCTGAGTCTGCCGGAACATCCGGTGACGATTGACCTGACAAATGACGTGGTGTTTAAAGGTCTCACTGTCCAAGGGATCACAGGCAGAAAAATGTTTGAAACATGGCGGCAGGTATCGCATCTGCTTGAATCCGGCCTTGTTGATCTGACGCCGGTGATCACCCATCAGTTTCCGCTTGAAGAATTTGAAAAAGGGTTTGACCTGATGAGAAAGGGCCAGTGCGGCAAAGTCATTCTGATTCCATAAGGGGAGGGTTCTACAATGAAAGAATTTGAATATCTAAAAGCAGAGCTTGATAAAATGAAAGAAAATAAAACATGGCAGGAAATGAAGCAAATTGAAACGAGGCAGGGGCCGTCGGTGGCAGTCAAAGGGGAAAACGTGATTCAGCTTTCATCGAACAATTATCTCGGTTTGACGTCGCATCCAAGACTTGTCGAAGCGGCAAAACGCGCCGCGGAGGAATTCGGAGCGGGCACGGGGTCCGTCCGGACAATCGCCGGAACATTTACGATGCACAATGAGCTGGAGAAAAAGCTGGCAAACTTTAAAAAAACAGAAGCGGCACTTGTGTTTCAATCGGGTTTTACAACGAACCAAGGCGTCCTATCAAGCATTCTGACAAAAGAGGATATCGTTATATCTGACGAACTGAACCACGCTTCCATCATTGACGGGATCAGGCTGACAAAAGCAGATAAGAAGGTGTACCGCCATGTCGATATGGACGATCTGGAAAGGGTGCTGAAAAAATCAATGAATTACCACATGCGCCTGATCGTCACGGACGGCGTTTTCTCAATGGACGGCAACATCGCTCCTCTTCCTGACATCGTCAAACTTGCAGAGGCGTACGATGCTTTTGTAATGGTCGACGATGCGCATGCTTCCGGGGTACTCGGGAAAAACGGGAGAGGAACGGTTAATCACTTCGGGCTTGACGGAAGAGTCCATATTCAGGTGGGCACATTAAGCAAAGCCATCGGAGTGCTTGGCGGATATGCCGCAGGGTCCAAGGTTCTAATCGATTACCTGCGCCATAAAGGACGTCCTTTCTTATTCAGCACCTCCCATCCGCCTGCGGTGACGGCCGCATGCATAGAAGCCATTGACGTCCTGCTGGAAGAGCCGGAGCATATGGAAAAGCTTTGGGACAACACGGCGTATTTCAAAGACAAACTGGTTCAAATGGGGCTGACCCTTACAAAAAGCGAAACGCCGATCGTGCCGATATTAATAGGTGAGGAAGAAAAAGCCCAGAGATTATCAGACCTTTTATTGACCCGCGGCGTTTTTGCTCAAAGCATCGTGTATCCGACGGTCGCCCAAGGAAAAGCGAGAATCCGCACCATTATTACGGCGGAGCATACAAAAGAGGAGCTTGACCGGGCGCTTGAAGTAATCCGTTCCGCCGCAAAAGAGCTGCAGCTTGTGTAAGAGGGAAATGATTCCCTCTTTTTTATTTCTTATTGATTCTTATTCTCAATAAGGTGTACAATAATAGGCTGGCGGTTGTGCCAAATGCTTTTAACCAGTATACTTGAGGGTGGAAGTTTCGGTTGAAAGGAGACATTCGAACATGAATGAAAAGCAAAAGCAGGAAAGCGGACAAGTAAATCCAGCGGACAAAAAATCCGAAAAGGATTACAGCAAGTATTTCGAAGCCGTATATATTCCGCCTTCATTAAAAGATGCGAAAAAACGGGGCAAAGAATCCGTTCAATATCATAACGATTTTAAAATCTCAGAAGAATTTAAAGGCCTCGGGGAAGGCAGGAAGTTTTATATCCGCACTTACGGATGTCAGATGAATGAGCATGATACGGAAGTCATGGCAGGTATTTTTATGGCGCTTGGATATGAAGCGACAAATTCAGTTGATGATGCGAATGTCATTTTATTAAACACCTGCGCCATCCGGGAAAATGCTGAAAACAAAGTGTTCGGCGAACTCGGCCATTTAAAAGCGCTCAAAAAAAATAACCCGGACCTGATTCTGGGCGTATGCGGCTGTATGTCACAAGAAGAATCAGTCGTAAACCGCATCCTTAAGAAGCACCCGTTTGTCGATATGATTTTCGGCACGCACAACATTCACCGTCTGCCGGAACTGTTATCAGAGGCATACTTATCAAAAGAGATGGTGATTGAAGTGTGGTCGAAGGAAGGGGATGTCATTGAAAACCTTCCGAAGGTCCGCAACGGCAAAATTAAGGGCTGGGTCAACATCATGTACGGCTGTGATAAATTCTGCACATACTGCATCGTGCCGTATACCCGCGGAAAAGAACGAAGCCGCCGTCCTGAAGAAATTATCCAGGAAGTCAGAAGACTTGCAAGCGAAGGTTATAAAGAAATCACGCTGCTCGGTCAAAACGTTAATGCGTACGGAAAAGATTTTGAGGACATAACGTACGGACTCGGTGATTTAATGGACGAACTGCGTAAAATTGATATTCCGAGAATCCGTTTCACGACAAGCCATCCGCGTGACTTTGATGACCATCTGATCGAAGTGCTCGCCAAAGGCGGCAACCTGCTTGACCATATCCATCTTCCGGTTCAATCAGGAAGCTCGGCCATGTTAAAAATGATGGCGCGCAAATATGACAGAGAACGCTATCTGGAGCTTGTCGGAAAAATTAAAGCGGCGATGCCGAACGCTTCACTCACTACCGATATCATTGTCGGTTTCCCGAATGAAACCGATGAACAGTTTGAGGAAACCCTTTCTTTATATCGTGAAGTGGAATTTGACAGCGCGTATACGTTTATTTACTCTCCTCGTGAAGGCACGCCTGCGGCGAAGATGAAAGACAACGTTCCGATGAGGGTCAAGAAAGAACGTCTTCAGCGCCTCAATGATTTGGTGAAAGAAATTTCCGCCAAAAAAATGAAGGAATATGAAGGCCGGACTGTCGAAGTATTAGTTGAGGGAGAAAGCAAAAATAACCCTGACATTCTTGCCGGCTATACGGAAAAAAGCAAGCTCGTCAACTTCAAAGGGCCGAAAGACGCCATCGGCAAGATTGTACGCGTCAAAATCGAACAGGCGAAAACATGGTCGCTTGACGGTGTGATGGCAGGAGAAGCAATCGAGGTGAAATAATAATGACGCTTTACTCTAAGAAAGACATTGTACAGCAGGCCAGGAACCTTGCGAAAATGATTTCTGAAACAGAAGAAGTTGATTTTTTCAAACGCGCCGAGGCGCAGATTAATGAAAATGAAAAAGTCTCTGTGATTATTAATCAGATTAAAGCCCTGCAAAAGCAAGCCGTTAACCTGAAGCATTACGAAAAGCTTGAAGCTTTGAAACAAGTGGAAAGTAAAATTGACGCCCTGCAGGAAGAGCTTGAAGCGATTCCGATCATTCAGGAATTCAGAGATTCCCAGATTGAGGTTAATGACCTTCTTCAGCTTGTCGCTCACACGATTTCCAATCAGGTGACAAACGAAATCATTACGTCTACCGGCGGCAACCTGCTGACGGGAGAAACCGGTTCAAAAGTAAAACATTCGAATAACAGCTGTTCCTTTTAAACACGGGGCCTTCATCGGCCCGTGTTTTTTTGTTTTGAAAGAACTAATTATATCATGTACTAAATATTCATCATTTTATCGTTTCGCCTGATCTTCCCGAAAAAGTTTTATCAGACTTAAAAGTAAAGTTTCTGGGCAGGGCTGCATACAATGAAACAGAAACTTTGTATTTTTATATTTTTATTATAAAAATGCACATGAGACAAATGCCCAGCATAAGATAACACGAAGAAGAACAAGGAGGCCTACGGGAATGTCTGAATACAGGGAAATTATTACGAAAGCGGTAGTTGCGAAAGGAAGAAAATTCACCCAATGCACCAACACGATCTCACCTGATCAAAAACCGTCAAGCATATTGGGCGGCTGGATTATCAATCACAAGTATGATGCCGAAAAGATTGGGAAAACGGTAGAGATTGAAGGGTATTATGATATAAACGTCTGGTACTCTTACGCCGATAATACAAAAACGGAAGTTGTAACCGAGAGAGTGAAGTATGTTGACGTGATTAAACTCAGATACAGAGATACAAATTACTTAGATGACGAGCACGAAGTCATTGCCAAAGTACTGCAGCAGCCGAATTGTCTTGAAGTCACCATTTCTCCTAACGGAAATAAAATCGTTGTTCAGGCCGAGCGGGAGTTTTTAGCGGAAGTGGTCGGGGAAACGAAAGTAGTCGTAGAAGTAAATGCTGATTGGGAAGAAGACGATGATGATGATTGGGAAGACGATCTTGACGAAGAATTAGAGGACATTAACCCTGAATTTTTAGTCGGAGATCCTGAAGAATAAGCAGAGGCTAGGGGAGATAACACCCCAAGTCTCTTTTTTATATATAAAGATATCACTCTTTTGTTTATGTTATAATGGGATGCGGAAAAGAAGATACATAGTGAGGGATTAAATGATGGCTAGTTACACGCCTATGATACAGCAATACTTGAAGATAAAGGCAGAATACCAAGATGCCTTTTTATTTTTTCGGCTTGGTGACTTTTATGAAATGTTTTTTGAAGATGCAAAAAAAGCGTCACAAGAGCTTGAAATTACACTGACAAGCAGAGACGGAGGATCGGCTGATAAAATTCCGATGTGCGGCGTGCCTTATCATTCCGCGGCGGCTTATATTGAACAGCTGATTAAAAAGGGCTATAAAGTCGCGATCTGTGAGCAGACGGAAGATCCGAAGGCGGCCAAAGGCGTTGTCAAAAGAGAAGTCGTCCAGCTGATCACACCGGGAACCGTGATGGACGGAAAAGGCATTCATGAGTCGGAAAACAATTTTATCGCTTCCGTTTCCGCATTTCCTGGCGGATACGGCCTTGCTTTATCAGACTTAACGACTGGAGAAAACCTCGCCGTATTTATTGAACGGATTGAAGATGTCATGTCAGAAATTTATTCAGTCGGCGCAAAGGAAATTGTCGTATCAAGCAAGTTTAATGAAAATACAGCGGCCCAGCTGAAAGAACGGTGCGGCGCAACGATTTCCATCGAAGACGGGAAAATGACAGACCGGATTGAAATCGCAAAGCACTTACCTGGCGAAGAGCTGACAGAGACGTTTATGCGTTTATATACGTATTTGCAGAAAACGCAAAAACGGAGCCTGGATCACCTGCAGCCGGTTCAAGTGTATGAATTGGAAGAAGCGATGAAAATTGATCTGTATTCAAAACGGAATCTTGAACTGACAGAAACGATTCGTTCGAAAAGCAAAAAAGGGTCACTGCTCTGGCTTTTAGACGAGACGAAAACAGCAATGGGCGGCAGGCTCCTCAAACAATGGATTGACCGCCCGCTGATCAGGGCATCCCAAATCGAAGAACGTCAGGAAATGGTCGAGACGCTGATCAATCATCTGTTTGAGCGTGAAGATCTGCGCGAACGCCTGAAGGAAGTGTATGATTTGGAGCGTCTTGCGGGCCGGGTCGCATTCGGAAACGTCAATGCAAGGGATTTAATCCAGCTGAAAGAATCGTTAAAACAGGTGCCGAGCATTAAAGAGCTTGTCGGGTCTCTTAACCATAAAAAAGCAAAAGAACGCGCCGGCTTGATTGACCCGTGCGGAGATCTGCTTGACCTGTTAGAAGATGCGCTGCATGAAAACCCGCCGTTATCTTTAAAGGAAGGCAACTTAATAAAAGACGGCTATCATCAGAAGCTTGATGAGTACCGTGACGCCAGCAAAAACGGAAAAGACTGGATTGCCAGACTGGAGCAGCAGGAACGCGCGTATACAGGCATCCGTTCATTAAAGGTCGGCTTTAATAAAGTGTTCGGCTATTATATTGAAGTCACAAAAGCAAACCTTCATCTCCTTGAGGACGGGCGGTATGAGCGGAAGCAGACGCTCACAAACGCCGAACGGTACATTACGCCGGAATTAAAGGAAAAAGAAGCGCTTATTTTAGAAGCGGAAAACAACATTTGCGAGCTGGAATATGAGCTTTTTGCCGGACTGCGTGAAAAGGTTAAGCAATTTATTCCGCGCCTGCAGCGTCTAGCCAAGCAAATGAGTGAGCTCGACGCACTGCAATGCTTTGCCACGATCAGTGAAAACAGGCATTACACAAAGCCCGTCTTTTCCGATAATGAGGTAAAAGTCATTGAAGGCAGACATCCTGTCGTTGAAAAGGTGATGGACAGTCAAGAATATGTGCCGAACAATTGCCTGATGGGCGAATCACGGGAAATGCTTTTGATTACGGGTCCGAATATGTCAGGTAAAAGCACGTACATGAGACAGATCGCACTTTTATCAATCATGGCCCAGATCGGCTGTTTTGTGCCCGCAAAAGAAGCAGTTCTGCCGATTTTTGATCAAATCTTTACGAGAATCGGGGCTGCGGACGATTTGATCTCCGGACAAAGCACCTTTATGGTGGAAATGCTGGAAGCGAAAAACGCGATCGTAAACGCCACAAAAGACAGCCTGATCCTGTTCGATGAAATCGGACGCGGGACGTCAACGTATGACGGAATGGCGCTGGCACAGGCGATTATTGAATATGTCCATGATCATATCGGCGCTAAAACACTGTTCAGCACGCATTATCATGAACTGACGGTGCTTGAAGATAAGCTTCCTCAGCTGAAAAACGTTCATGTGCGCGCCGAGGAATATAACGGAACGGTCGTGTTTCTCCATCAAATTAAAGAAGGAGCCGCCGATAAAAGTTACGGCATTCATGTCGCCCAGCTTGCCGAGCTCCCGGATGATCTGATCAGCCGCGCGCAGGAGATTCTGAAACAGCTAGAGCAGTCAGGAGATAAACCGGAGCTTCCGGCGGCACCTGAGAAAAAGCCCGTCGTCAAGGAAGAACCGGCACAGCTGTCCTTTTTTGCAGACGGTGAAAAAGAACAGAAAGCACCGGCTGTTTCTCATAAAGAAAAACAAGTGCTTGAAGCCTTTAAGTCGATCAATATTCTTGATATGACGCCTCTTGAGGCGATGAATGAAATGTACAAGCTGCAAAAAAAATTAAAATAGAAAGAGGTGACGGACTTGGCAAAAGTCATCCAGCTGTCAGATGAGCTTTCAAATAAAATAGCGGCCGGTGAGGTGGTGGAACGGCCCGCCTCTGTCGTTAAAGAATTGGTGGAAAACGCAATCGACGCAAACAGCACAGTCATTGAAATCGATATAGAGGAAGCGGGGCTTTCGTCGATTCGGGTGCTCGACAACGGCGAAGGTATGGAAACCGAGGATTGCAAGCGGGCTTTCCGCCGCCATGCGACCAGTAAAATCAAAGATGAAAATGACCTGTTCCGGGTGAGAACACTCGGTTTCCGCGGAGAAGCTTTGCCAAGTATCGCGTCTGTTTCTCATCTGGAAATCAAAACGAGCATCGGCGAGGGAGCGGGAACTCATCTCATTCTTCAGGGCGGGAATATGATTTCTGAACAGAGAACTTCCAGCAGAAAAGGGACGGAGATCATCGTCACTAACCTGTTTTTCAATACACCCGCCAGATTAAAATATATGAAAACCGTGCATACGGAGCTCGGCAATATTACGGATGTCGTCAACCGGATCGCTCTTGCGCATCCGGAAGTATCGATCCGCCTCCGCCATCAGGGGAAAAACCTGCTGCAGACAAACGGAAACGGGGACGTGCGCCATGTGCTGGCCGCAATTTACGGGACGGCGGTTGCGAAAAAAATGATACCGCTCCATGTCAGCTCACTTGATTTTGAAGTCAAGGGCTACATTGCGCTGCCGGAAATCACGCGTGCATCCAGAAACTACATGTCATCTGTCATTAACGGAAGATACATTAAGAATTTCCCGCTTGTAAAAGCGGTGCATGAGGGCTATCACACGCTTCTGCCGATCGGCCGCCATCCGATTACGTTTATCGAAATTACGATGGATCCGATTTTAGTCGATGTCAATGTCCATCCGTCGAAGCTTGAAGTCCGCCTCAGCAAAGAGACGGAACTGCATGAGCTGATCCGTGACGGCATAAAGGAAGTTTTTCAAAAGCAGCGGCTTATTCCAAGCGCCCAGCTTCCGAAAAAATCAGCGCCGGCACCGATCAAAAATGAACAGCAATTTATGACGTTCGGTGAAAGTGAGCCTGAGCGGAAACTGCCTGAAAAAACGCCGGAGCCGTCTTACTCGCCGATGAAGCTGAGTTCGGTCGTAAAAGAGCCGGCGCCGGTAACAGAAGAAGAGTTTCACCCAAATGAAGCGGATCATGAAGTGCCGTCGGAAACCAGCATGCCGGAAATGGCTGCGCCTGTTTCTGATATTCCGGCGCCGGAAGAGGAAGCTGTCTCCGAAGAAATACAGGAAGAAAGAGTTCCGGTCATGTATCCGATCGGCCAAATGCACGGGACATATATTTTAGCCCAAAACGAAAACGGCCTGTATATCATTGACCAGCATGCGGCCCAAGAGCGGATTAAATACGAATATTTCCGGGAAAAAGTCGGGCAGGTTGAGCCTGAAGTGCAGGATATGATCGTGCCGCTCACCTTTCACTATGCGGCAAATGAAGCGCTTATCATTGAACAGCATCAGCATGAGCTTGAAAGTGTAGGGGTATTTTTAGAAGCTTTCGGCACTAACAGCTATATCGTCCGCTGCCATCCGGCCTGGTTTCCAAAAGGGGAAGAAGCTGAACTGATTGAAGAAATCATTCAGCAGGTGCTTGACGCCAAACAGATCGACATTAAAAAACTTCGGGAGGAAGCCGCCATAATGATGAGCTGCAAAGGCTCGATCAAAGCGAACCGTCATTTGCGCAACGATGAAATCAAAGCGCTCTTGGACGATCTGCGCCGAACGGCAGACCCGTTCACATGCCCGCACGGCCGGCCGATCATTATTCACCATAGCACGTATGAGATGGAAAAGATGTTTAAACGCGTGATGTAGAACGTGTAAGATGAAAAGAAAGGAACACTGGATGAACAGTCTGGTGTTCCTTTTTTTTGTTTTTGAGAATCTGATATTTTTGCCTTTAAAGACCAACTGAATACTATGCTGATATTAACGTTGAAACATTTTGATAATTGAAATAAAAAAGAATCAGGTCTAAATAACTAGTTCTATAGTTTTGGCTTACTTTTCGTTTTTCTTCTGCCGGAAACCCGAATAAATGTTTCAGCTTTAATGAATAAATATCCCTAAAGAATTCATCTATATGAATATTCTGATTTCCTTATATATCAGCATAGCAATTTGTGAAAGGGCACAGCCTGGTGCTTTTGACAGGAGCAGAAAGTTTTTTAACTTTACCGGAAAATCCATGGAAAAACGTGGTGTCATCTGGTAAAGTGGTTACAGTCAGCTGGGCGGCGGCAGCAGTCTGCCCGGATCTTTTAAATGGGAATGGTGACAATGGATCATACATATGAAGTGCATCAAATCAAAACGTATCATCAGATGTGGTCCAACTATTGTTATATTATCGCAGACCGTGCCAGAAATTCTGCGATAGCGGTGGACCCGTCTTGGGAAATCGGCAAAATAACCGATAAACTGCATGAGTTGGATGTTGATTTATCAGCTGTTTTATTAACACATTCACATTATGACCATGTAAACTTGGCGGAGCCGCTTCAGCAAATCTATCATTCTGATATATACATGTCGTCGGCTGAAATCGATTTCTATCAATTCCGGTGCAGAAACTTAATAGCGCTTGAAGACGGTCAGACCTTTGCCGCGGGGGGATTTATCATCAAAAGTATACTGACCCCGGGACATACGGCCGGGGGAATGTGCTATTTGCTTTCTGATCATCTTTTTACCGGTGACACCGTGTTTACAGAGGGTTGCGGTATATGTGAGGACAGGGGCAGCTCGGCGGAGGATATGTTTGACAGTATACAGCGGATCAAAGCCTCCATTCCGCCGTATGTGCGTGTATATCCGGGACACTCTTTCGGGGAGAAGCCGGGACAAAAAATGGAGAGTCTTCTGAAAAACAATATTTACTTTCAGATTGACAAGAAAGAACATTTTGTGAATTTTCGCAACAGAAAAAATCAAAAAGGGCTGTTTCATTTTAAGTAGCGTATAATTAGTTCTATTTATCTACTTTTTCTTTCGGAACTAGAAACAACTGAAATGGAATGATAGTTATTGCTTAATTTTTGGTAATAATCACTTGGGTGACGGGAGTTTTCCTGAAAAAAGCCGGGCGGGACATTCGCCTTATGCCAGTTCCGAAAGACCTGAATCCGCCTTCTGGGCAGGGTTAAATAGGCATTCTTCAGGAGTCCGCATAGGATAAATTAACTTGACATGGTATTTTTGTGAAGTTACTATCAATTTGAACATGCTTCTTATCTGAATCCGAGAAAGGATGGCTGAGAAAATGATCACATACTTATTCCCCGGACAAGGTTCTCAAAAACAGGGAATGGGAAGTTCATTGTTTGACGAATTTAAAGACTTAACTGAGCAGGCTGATGAAACACTCGGATATTCTATGAAACGGCTTTGTCTTGAGAATCCGTATTCCAACCTTCACAAGACGCAGTTCACTCAGCCTGCTTTATATGTTGTAAACGCGTTAAGCTATTTGAAAAAAATCCAAGACAATGACATAAAGCCGGATTATGTGGCCGGCCACAGTTTGGGAGAATATAATGCGCTGTTTGCCGCAGGCGCTTTTGATTTTATTACAGGCCTGCAGCTTGTCCGTAAAAGAGGCGAATTAATGAGTATGGCCACTGACGGAAAAATGGCCGCCGTTATGGGATTAACTCCGGCTCAAGCGGAAGACGCCCTTCAAACGCACGGGTTACATACGATTGACATTGCCAATATGAATTCTCCTCACCAAGTTGTCATATCCGGACGCAAAGAAGACATTGAAAGAGCCAAAACCGTATTCGAAGGAATAAAAGATGTTACGCTGTTTCATCCGCTGAACGTAAGCGGTGCTTTTCACTCGAGATATATGAGCGAAGCAAAACAAGAGTTCGAAAAATTTTTACAGTCATTTCATTTTTCTGCTATATCAATTCCTGTCATTTCTAACGTGTATGCCAGACCTTATGAGCAAGACGGAATCCACTCCGTTCTGGCCGATCAGATCGACCATTCAGTGCGATGGAACGACAGCATCCGCTATCTGCTGAACAAAGGGCCGATGGAATTTGAAGAAGTCGGACCGGGCCATGTGCTGACAGGGCTTATTCACCGCATCAAAAAAGAAACTGAAGCTTCACCCGCCATGTAGCGGATTGTAAGACGAAATTCTTATCTCACACAACATTGCCAATCATACAACATCACGGCCACATCACTTCACATGACATCACGAAAACTCATAAATCAATATTTTAAAAAAATAAGCAATAAAAAGGAGAACAAATGAGCCAGCCAATTGTTTTCATGTTTTCCGGACAGGGTTCTCAATACTATCAAATGGGAAAAGAGCTGTTTGCACATAACGCAGCTTTTCGGCGGAAAATGCTCGACTTGGACGATTTTGCTGTCAGCCGTTTCGGTTTTTCTGTCGTTAAAGAGATTTATCATACAGCCAATCGTCTGTCCGATCCATTTGACCGCCTTCTTTTCAGCCATCCTGCCATTTTTATGGCTGAGTACGCACTTGCGTATGCTTTGGAGCAAAAAGGGATACGCCCCGATTATGTGATCGGAGCGAGCCTCGGAGAATATGCCGCGGCCGCTGTGTCGGGAGTGCTTAGCGCCGAAGATGCTTTAGATTGCGTCTTGGAGCAGGCCGAAATCATTACGGAAACATGCCGTAACGGCAGCATGCTTGCGGTACTGGGTGATCCGAGATTATATCAAGATGATCCGCTGCTGCGCGAACATAGTGAATTGGCAGCTGTAAACTATCATTCTCACTTTGTCATCTCTGGAGAGCGGGCACACATCAAAAAAATCATGGACGATTTGAGAGAAAAGCAGATTCCTCATCAGCTATTGCCGGTATCATACGGATTTCACTCGGCGCTGGTTGATCAGGCGGAGCTGCCGTACAAGCGTTTTTTAGCCCGGAAATCAATCCGGACTCCGTTTATACCGTACATTTCCAGTATGACCGGAGAGGCTGAGACCGATATTCAAGCAGACTTTTTCTGGGATATCGTCAGAAAGCCGATTCGATTCCGAGAAGCGCTTCAATTCGCAGAAAGCCGTGAAAAAGGCTTGTATATTGATGCCGGGCCGTCCGGCACATTGGCCGCATTTGCCAAACAGATCCTTCCCGCAGGGTCGGCAGAACGCATACGAACCATTATGACGCCGTTTCATAAAGAACAAACACATTTGCAGCAAATCGAAGACATCATTTTATCATCGCCCGGAAGGAGACTGTAAGATGATCAGCTTTGTTTTTCCCGGCCAAGGTTCGCAAAGAATAGGGATGGGAGAGGACCTGTTCGCCCGCTATCCTGAATTAACCGCAAAGGCCGATCATATTCTCGGATATTCCATTCAGGAGCTGTGCAGGGACGGAGAACGTCTCAATCAGACTCAATTCACTCAGCCGGCACTCTATATCGTCAATGCCCTCAGTTATTTGAAAAAAACAGAAGACACCGGCTTGACACCGGATTTTACCGCCGGTCACAGTTTAGGAGAATATAACGCGTTATACGCCTCAGGAGCTTTTAATTTTGAAGATGGTTTGCAGCTGGTCAAAAAAAGGGGCGAACTGATGAGCCGTGCAAAAGGCGGCGGCATGGCGGCGGTGATCGGCCTGACTCATGAGCAGGTCACGGACGTTTTAAGAGAATATCATTTAGATATGATTGATATCGCCAACATGAACACACCGCAGCAAATTGTCATTTCCGGATATAAAGAAGATATTGAAAAGGCCGCATCCGTATTTGAAGCTGTAAAAGGCGTGAAAATGGTTCACCGTTTAAATGTCAGCGGCGCCTTTCATTCCAGATATATGCTGGAGGCGAAGGAAGAGTTTACCCGGTTTATTGAATCTTTCCGTTTCAAGCCGCTGTCAATTCCGGTCATTTCAAATGTGACGGCAAGGCCCTATGACCAATCAGAGCTGAAAGAGACACTTGCAGCGCAAATAACAGGGTCGGTGAACTGGACAGACAGCATCCGCTTCTTAATGGGAAGAAAAAACATGAGCTTTGAGGAAATCGGTCCCGGAAAAGTGCTGACCGGGCTGATTCAAAGAATTACAGCTGAAGCGGAGCCGATAACAGAGGAAATCAACGTCCCGGCCGCGGCTGAAAAAAGCTCAATTACGGCGGCATCTTTAGGAAACGAAGAGTTTAAGCGTGATTATCAACTGAAATACGCCTACTTGGCCGGCGGCATGTACCGCGGAATCGCTTCGAAGGAAATGGTCGTCAGACTGGCCGAAAAAGGAATGATGGGCTTTTTCGGAACGGGCGGTTTGAACATCGCGCACGTTGAGGACGCCATTTTGTCAATTCAGCAGGAGCTTCGTGACGGCGGCGCCTTCGGCATAAATATTGTACATAATATGAAGCATACAGATTCAGAAGAAAAAATGATTGATCTTTTACTGAAGCATGGGGTTCAGAATTTGGAAGCATCAGCGTTTTTAACGGTTACTCCCGCTTTAGTCAGGTTTCGCGCTAAGGGGTTAAAGCGAGGTGCCGACGGACAAGTGATAGCGCGGCAGCGGATTATCGCCAAGCTGTCCCGTCCGGAAGTAGCGGAAGCATTTCTCAGCCCGGCGCCTGATCACATTCTGCAGAAGCTTGCAGCTGAAAACAAAATTACCGCTGAAGAAGCAAGTCTGATGAGAGAAATACCCGTTGCGCATGACATCTGCGTGGAGGCGGATTCAGGCGGACACACTGACGGCGGAGTTGCTTACAGCCTCATGCCGGCGATCGTCCGTTTAAGAGATGACATGATGAAACAATATCGATACGGCAAAAACGTCCGCATCGGAGCCGCAGGGGGAATCGGGACGCCTGAGGCAGCCATGGCCGCATTTATGCTCGGCGCTGATTTTATAGTGACCGGATCAATTAACCAATGCACCATTGAAGCGGCGACAAGCGGTCTCGTCAAGGACCTGCTCCAGCAGATGAATGTACAGGACACGGCTTACGCGCCGGCCGGCGATATGTTTGAATCAGGCAGCAAGGTGCAGGTATTAAAGAAAGGGCTGTTCTTTCCGACCCGCGCCGCTAAGCTGCATGAACTGTATCAGCGCCACGGCTCAATCGAAGAAATTGATCAAAAGACAATCAGACAAATAGAAGAGAAGTATTTCAAGGCAAGTATAAGCAGTATTTATGAAAAGGTGAAGGCGCATTATTCGAGTGAGGACATTTCAAAAGCCGAACGGAATCCGAAACAGAAAATGGCGCTCATATTCAAATGGTATTTCAGGCAAAGCTCTGCTTCAGCGATTAAAGGAGATCCGGATGCCAAGGTAGATTACCAGATTCATTGCGGGCCGGCATTAGGCGCTTTTAATCAATGGGTGAAAGGTACGGAGCTGGAACCATGGAAAAACCGCCATGTCGATGGCATCGGCCTGCGTCTTATGGAAGAGACGGCCTCACTTTTGAATCAGAAGTTAGGTTCATTTCTGCAAAGTTGACAAGACGAAATGATAGATTGAAAACATCGAATATTCATAAAAAGAATGAAACAGGGAGGAACTGACAATGAGTAAAGAAAGAATCTTTGAATTGCTGCAGAACACCATTTACGAGGTTTTGCCGGATTTAGAAGGCGAACAGCTTTCACATGAAGACCGTTTAGTTGATCTTGGGGCGGATTCAGTGGATCGCGCTGAAATAATTACGATGATGCTGGAAGAATTATCTTTGCAGATTCCGCGTGTTGAGCTGACAGGAGTGTCAAACATCGGCGAACTGGCAGAAAAGCTTTATGAAAAGGCGCAGGCCGTCTGATAAAACGGTGCGAAAATCGGAAGCTCAAAATTCTTATTGGAGGCGAAGTTCATGGCTGCTGCCGGAATAGAAGCGATAAATGTGTTTGGCGGGACGGCATACCTTGATGTCATGCAGCTGGCGGAGTACAGAAACTTAGACCCTGCCAGATTTGAGAATTTACTGATGAAAGAAAAAGCGGTGGCGCTCCCATATGAAGACCCCGTTACATTCGGCGTTAATGCGGCAAAGCCGATTATCGACCGATTGACAGAGGCTGAAAGAGACAGAATCGAGCTGCTGATTACCTGCTCGGAGTCCGGCATTGACTTCGGAAAATCACTCAGTACATATATTCATGATTACTTAGGCCTTAATCGGAACTGCCGTTTATTTGAGTTGAAGCAAGCCTGCTATTCAGGAACGGCGGGCCTGCAGATGGCACTTAACTTTATTTTGTCACAGACCTCCCCAGGAGCGAAAGCGCTTGTCGTTGCGACGGATATTTCCCGGTTTTTAATTGCCGAAGGCGGCGATGCGCTAAGCGAGGATTGGTCTTACGCAGAACCGAGCGCCGGTGCGGGTGCGGTTGCCTTATTGATCGGTGAAAATCCGATCGTATTTCAGGCGGATGCCGGCGCAAACGGCTACTACGGCTATGAGGTGATGGATACATGCCGTCCGATCCCTGACAGTGAAGCCGGTGATGCCGATTTATCATTGATGTCTTATCTCGATTGCTGCGAACAGACATTTCGCGAGTACAAAAATCGTGTGCCGGACGCTGATTACAAAGAGACGTTTCACTATCTTGCTTTCCATACACCGTTTGGCGGCATGGTAAAAGGAGCCCACCGGACGATGATGCGCAAGCTTGCAAAAGCGAAAAACGCTGAGATCGAACAGGATTTTCAAACCAGGGTGGAACCGGGGCTCCGCTACTGCCAAAGAGTCGGAAACATTATGGGGGCAGCCTCTTTATTGGCCCTTGCCAGCACGATTGACCAAGGGGCATTCGACACTTCTAAGCGGATCGGCTGTTTCTCCTACGGGTCGGGATGCTGTTCGGAATTTTACAGCGGCGTTGTGACGCCTGAGGGACAAGCACGGCAGCATTCTTTCAAAATAGAAGAGCATCTGAACAACAGATACAGGCTGTCCATGGAGGAGTATGAAGAACTGTTTAAAGGCAGCGGTTTGGTAAAGTTCGGAACACGGAATGTCAAATTGGATATGAATATGATTCCGAAAATATTAGACCATCATGCCGGAAGCCCTCGTTTATATTTGGAAGAAATCACAGAATTTCATCGGAAATACAGGTGGATCTCGTGACCTATGAGACGATAAACGTCCGTTTTCAGCAAAATGTCTGTTTCATCACCTTTTATCGGCCTGAAGCCAACAATACGATTAATGAACGTTTAGTGGAGGAATGTCTGCATGTTCTTTCTGAATGTGAAGACTCCGTGACCTCCGTGGTGCTTGAAGGGCTGCCGGAGGTATTTTGTTTCGGGGCGGATTTCGATGAGATGTACGGGAAAATGAGGCAGGGTATGCAGCATGCGGAATCCCAGGAGCCGCTTTACCGTTTGTGGCTGGCATTAAAATCCGGGCCGTACATCACAATCGCCCGCGTCCGCGGAAAAGCAAACGCGGGAGGTGTCGGATTTGCCGCCGCGTGCGATATCGTCATTGCAGACGAGAGCGCTTCATTCAGTTTATCTGAACTGTTATTCGGGCTTTATCCCGCCTGCGTTCTGCCGTTTTTAATTCAAAGAATCGGCTTTCAAAAGGCGCATTATATGACGGTTATGACAAAGCCCGTGCCGGCACGGCAGGCGCTTGAATGGGGACTTTGTGACGTATGCGTCCCGGACAGCGCAACAGAGCTGAGAAAGCATTTGCTGCGCCTCCGCCCGCTGTCGAAAAAAGCAGTCACCCGCTATAAACATTACATGGATTCCTTAAACGACCTTGTTCATCGTTCGAAATCCATTGCTTTAGCCGAAAATCAAGCGATGTTTTCAGATCCGGATAACCAAACAGCCATCATCCGTTATGCAGAAACGGGGCGGCTTCCTTGGGAAACGGAGAACAGTTAGGAGGATATCATGCCGAACGCCGCAGTTGAACTGCTCGAAATTGAACCGGATATTATCCAAGTGACCATGCAGGATAAAGCCCACAAAAACGCCTTCTCCAAAGAGCTGACGGATGGATTGATGGAGGCCTTCACCCGTATAAAAAAATCGTCAGTCTATAAAGCTGTGATTTTAACAGGCTACGGCCATTACTTTGCTTCCGGAGGCACACAGGAAGGCTTGCTCAGGATTCAGCAGGGCATCACGAAATTTACGGAAGACCGCATGTACTCTTTGGCGCTGGAATGTGATATTCCCGTCATTTCCGCCATGCAGGGCCACGGAATCGGAGGCGGGTTTGTCATGGGGCTGTTCAGTGATTTTGTCATTTTAAGCAAAGAAAGCGTGTATACCGCAAACTTTATGAAATACGGTTTCACCCCCGGAATGGGCGCTACCTTTATCGTTCCGAAGAAGCTTGGGACAAGCCTCGGACATGAAATGCTGTTAAACGGCGGCCACTACCGCGGCGGTGACCTGGAGAAAAGAGGAGTGCCTTTTCCGGTGCTTCCGCGGCAGGAAGTATTAGGCTATGCGCACGAATTGGCCCGCGAGCTTGCGGAAAAACCGAGAAATTCTTTAATTACATTGAAAAGGCACTTGGTGACGCCGTTACGCGAGCAGCTTCCGGCCGTCATTGAGAAGGAGTTAATCATGCACGACCAGACGTTTCATGATGATGAAGTGAAAAAACGAATCACGACGATGTACGGAGTATAAGAAATACATCATACATACAGATGAAATGGAGGCAGCTCTATGAAAAGTGATATGACGGCAAGCGGGTTACTCAAGCCATCTGTCAGCTATGGAAAATCATTGCGGCTTTCAGCGGATCAGCCGATGACGATTCCTGAAGTCCTGCATAAAACCGCCGCGGCAGCGGGAGATCAAAAGGGCATCACATATATACAGCCTGACGGCACCGAAGTGTATCAGACTTACAGCGGCTTGAAAAAGATCGCTCTTTCGATTGTGAAAGGACTCCGCCAATCAGGAGTGAAGGCTCAGGATGAAGTCATTTTACAGCTAAGTGACAATTCTCAGCTGATTCCTGCTTTTTGGGGCTGTGTTTTTTTAGGAGCGATCCCGGTTCCGCTTGCGGCCGCTCCGGCTTACACAGAAATGAACAGCGGGACGCAAAAACTGAAAGACGCCTGGACGCTTTTGAATCAGCCGTATGTCATCACGAGCCGTGAAGTGCTGCCGGAGATGACTGCATGGGCGAAGGAGCAGGAGCTTTCCGGGTTCTGCGCTTTGGCGGCAGAAGATCTTTCAGCGGAGGAAATGGCTGAGGACTGCCATCATCCCCGTCCGGATGATCTGGCGATGCTGCTTTTGACCTCGGGAAGCACGGGCACGCCGAAAGCCGTGATGCTCAGCCATGAAAACATCGTCTGCATGGTTAAAGGAAATATTCAGATGCAAGGCTATACAAGTGAGGATGTCACGTTTAACTGGATGCCTTTTGACCATGTCGGCGGCATCGGGATGCTCCATCTGCGTGATGTTTATCTCGGATGTGAAGAAATCAATATACCGAGCGAATCCATTCTGATGGATCCTTTAAAATGGCTTGATCTGATTGATCATTACCGCGCTTCGGTCACGTGGGCGCCTAATTTTGCCTTCGGACTGCTCGCCGATTTCGCAGAAGACATTCAAAACCGGAAATGGGACTTATCCTCCATGCGTTACATGCTGAACGGAGGGGAGGCCACGGTTGCGAAAGTCGGGCGCAGAATTATGGAGCTTTTAGAGCCGCATGGTCTGCCGGCTAATGCCATCCGTCCCGCATGGGGAATGTCCGAAACATCTTCAGGCGTTATTTTCTCAGATGAGTTTACACTGGAAAACACGAGTGATGATGATCGTTTCGTGGAGATCGGTCTCCCGATTCCGGGGTTTAATATGAGAATTACGGATGACCGCAATCAGGTGGTGGAAGAAGGAGAAATCGGACGTTTCCAAGTGTCGGGTCTGACTGTAACAAGCGGTTATTATGAGCGTCCGGACTTAAACGAGAGTGTCTTTACAGAAGACGGCTGGTTTGAAACGGGAGATCTCGGCTTTCTGCGTGAAGGCCGCCTGACGATAACGGGCCGAACGAAAGATGCCATCATTATCAACGGTGTGAATTATTACAGCCACGCCATTGAATCAGCCGTTGAGGAATTACCGGAAATCGAAACGTCATATACAGCGGCATGCGCCGTCCGGCCGAATCAAAGCACGACAGACGAGCTGGCGATTTTCTTTGTGACATCCGTTCCGTTGGATGAGAACCGCATGACGAAGCTTCTTCATCACATTCACCAGCATGTGACACAGAAAATCGGCGTCACCCCTGATTATCTGCTTCCGGTCGCAAAAGAAGACATTCCTAAGACGGCGATCGGGAAAATCCAGCGCACTCAGCTGAAACATTCATTCGAACAAGGACAATTTGATTCATTACATAATAACAAGCAAGAAGACGGCCGTTCAGAATCGGCTTCTGCGGAGAAAGAGATTGAACGGGATTTTATCCGTTTTCTGAAAGAGGAACTTTCTATCGCGGATGAACTCGTTGATCCGCATACACCGCTTCAAAGTCTTGGCGTCAATTCCATCAAGATGATGAAACTCGCCAGATCGATTGAAAAAACGTATCATATCCGGCTGACGGCGCGAGAGCTGCACAAGAACCCGACCATTGGCGCTTTAGCGGCTTATACCGCTGAAAAAGCGGGTAGCACCTCCGCTGATCATCATCCCGCAAAAGCCGAGCTGCCGGCAGAACGTGAGAAACAGAAAACGGCGCCAGCGCTTTCAGAAGTGCAAAAAGGGCTGTGGACATTGCAGAAAATGTCGCCTGAAACGACTGCATACCATGTCCCGCTCTGTTTCCGATTCACATCAGGAATCAACAAAGAGAAAATGAAGCAGGCGTTTCAGCTCGTATTAACACAGCACCCGATGCTTAAAAGCGCCGTGAAAGAAACAGACGGCGGGCTTTATTTCATAGAATCGGCAGATCCTTTTGTATTTATGGAAGAAGATATTTCTGACGTAAATGAATCACAAATACCCGCTCTGATACGGAAAAAAGTGAAAGAGCCGTTTGTCAAAGAAGGCGGACCTTTGCTGCGTGTGCAGCTGCTTTCAAAATCCGATGCGGAACATTATGTTTTGACAGTCATTCATCACATCGTGTTTGACGGCATTTCATCCATTACATTTATTCACAGCCTGCTGGATCACTATCAGGCGCTGCTTCAGGGAAAAGAAGAGTTTGCGGCTGCTGCTTCCGGCATTCAGCCCGATTACGCAGCTTGGGAAAAGCGGTACTTGGCAAGTGAAGAAAGCAAAGCTTCCCGCGCTTACTGGATGAAACAGCTCGGGGGCGATCTGCCCGACCTCCAGCTTCCGCCGATGCGCACGGACAGCAGTGCTCCGGAGTTTACAGAAGATACGCTGACACGACGCCTTCCTGAACGGCTGCTGAAAAATGTCACGGCGTTTGCCGCATCCCGTTCGATTCACTTGTCCACCGTCATGCTGAGCTGCTACATGGTGCTTTTAGCGAAATATACAGATAAGGAAGATATTGTGGCAGGCATGCCTGCAATGGTCAGACCTGAAGAACGCTTTGATGGTGTGATCGGTCATTTCCTCAACATGCTTCCGATCCGAAGCAAAGCCGGACGAAAAGAAACGTTTGCTGACTTTGTTCAAAAGGTGCAGGATGCCGTTTTGGACGGATTGGATCACTCATTTTATCCGTTTCCGAAAATGGTGCGTGATGTTCATGCGAAACCCCGGCAGAACGGTTCGCCTATTTTCAGCAACGCCTTTTTCTATCAGAACTTTCTGCAGGATTCAAGCTATCAATCGATGCTTGATGAATACAATGAATTCTCCTGTGAGTTTGTAAAAGACATTCATCAGGAAGGGGAATATGACCTTGTATTTGAAATGTGGGAAGAAGCATCCGGCATGGATCTTACGATTAAATACAGCACTGAATTATTCGATGAAGCAGGGGCAGCGAGACTTTTTAACCAATTTGTACAGGCCGCTGAATCTTTGACGGCAAATGCGGATATGCCGCTTGAGGACGTTTCTCTCATGAAAAAAAGAGAGGAGCAAATGATTCTTAAGACTTGGAATGAAACAAGCCGTGAGTATCCGGATGCCTGCTTCCATGAATTATTCGAACGTCAGGCGGCAGAAACGCCTGATGCTTGTGCGGTTGTTTATGAACAGCAAAAGCTGACATACCGCGAGCTGGATGAAAAAAGCACGAAGCTGGCGCTCTTTTTGCAGGCGCACGGCGCAGGGCCTGACGAACTGATCGGCATTTACACAGACCGTTCATTGCATATGGCTGTCGGCCTTCTCGGTATTTTAAAAGCCGGGGGAGCGTATGTGCCGCTCGATCCTTCTTACCCCGCTGACAGATTGGAATATATGATCGCTGACAGCAGGATTTCAATGTGCCTGACGACAGCTGATTTAGAGCATTCATTGAACTGGGGCGGCGTGCAGACAGCTGCCATTGACCGCGATTGGCATGACATTGAACAGACAGCGGCGGAAAGAACGTCGCTGAAGCGGCTGGTAACACCTGACGACCTGGCGTATGTCATTTACACGTCAGGCAGCACGGGCAAACCGAAAGGCGTCATGATTCCGCACCGGGCGCTGACGAATTTCTTATTATCGATGGCGCATGAGCCGGGTCTTTCGTCCGAAGATAAACTGCTTGCCGTTACGACATATTGCTTTGATATCGCGGCGCTGGAGCTGTACCTTCCTTTAATCAAAGGAGCTGAGTGCAACATCTGTAAGACAGAAGTCGCTAAAGACGCACGGAAGCTGAAAGAGCTGATTCAAGAGTACAAACCGACGATCATGCAGGCGACGCCGTTTACGTGGAAAATGCTCTTTCATTCCGGATGGACAAATGAAGAGAAAGTGAAAATCCTTTGCGGCGGCGAGGCGCTTAGCGAACAATTGAAGCAGCAATTCCTTGATACGAAAAGTGAGGCCTGGAATATGTTCGGGCCGACAGAGACGACAATCTGGTCCGCCGTGCAGCGTATAACGGAAAATGAGAGTGCGCTTACGATCGGGCGCCCGATCGCCAATACCCGTGTGTATATTATGGATTCGGGCCTCAATCCTGTTTTAGAAGGGGTGCCGGGAGAACTTTGTATCGCGGGAGACGGATTGGCTAGAGGGTATTTCAACAAGCCTGAGCTGACAGATAAAGCCTTCGTCAGCCATCGGCTCGAACTGGGGTCAAAGCTTTATAAAACAGGCGATATGGCACGTTTTCTTCCCGGGGGCCGCATTGAATACATGGGACGGATGGACAGCCAAGTCAAAATCCGCGGCTACCGTATTGAACCCGGAGATATTGAGAGCAGGCTGAATGCCCATCCGGCCGTTCAGGAAAGCGTAGTTGTTGTGAACAATCACTCCGGAAATGAAAAGCTTTGCGCGTTTTATATCCGGAAAGACGAAGAGCCGCTTCCCTCTTCAAAGGATTTGCGCAATCATTTGAAACAATCGCTGCCGGCCTATATGGTGCCAGTTTCCTTTATCCGCCTGAAAGAGCTTCCGCTCACACCAAACGGAAAAGTTGACCGCAAGCTTCTTGCAGCACGCGATCTGACAGAAAAACAGCCGCAAACAAAAACACGTTCTTCATCTCATATTCAGCAGGCGGTGCTGGCCATTTGGCAGGACGTATTGAAAAGCAGTGACATAGAGCTTGATGACCGCTTTTTTGATGCAGGGGGTGATTCGCTCCTTGCCGTGACTGTAACTGATCGGATTACGCAGGAACTGGATTGTGAATTCAGTGTGACGGAGCTGTTTGAATACGCGACGGTAAAAGACATCAGCCGGTTTATCGCTGAACAAAAACCGAAAGAAGTCATTTCTGCTCCTGTGCCGCAAAAGAAAGTGAATGCAGAAGACCGGAAAAACCCGCCGGGGGAATTTCCTGATTATTACGAAGACAGCGTAGCGGTTATCGGTATATCCTGTGAGTTTCCGGGAGCAAAGGATCATTATGAATTTTGGAATAATATCAAAGAAGGCAAAGAAAGCATCACATTCTTTTCAAAAGAGGAGCTCCGCCGATTCGGTATTTCTGAGGAACTGGCCAGTCATCCCGGCTTCGTTCCGGCGAAATCAGTTTTAGAGGGGAAAGAAATGTTTGATCCCGGTTTCTTCGGCTTTTCACCGAAAGATGCCGAATATATGGATCCTCAGCTGAGAATGCTTTTGCTTCATTCCTGGAAGGCGATCGAGGATGCGGGGTACGTTTCAAAAGAAATTCCGGAAACAAGCGTGTATATGTCTGCAAGCACGAACTCTTACCGCAGCCTGCTGCCGGAGGAGACGACAGAACAGCTGGAAACGCCGGATGGCTACGTGTCATGGGTGCTTGCCCAAAGCGGGACGATTCCGACGATGATTTCTCATAAACTCGGGTTGAAAGGGCCGAGCTATTTTGTTCATGCCAACTGCTCATCTTCCTTAATCGGCCTGCATTCGGCTTTTCAAAGCCTGCAGTCCGGGGAAGCTAAGTACGCCCTTGTCGGCGGTGCGACTCTTCATACGGAATCAAATGCCGGGTATATTCATCAGCCGGGGCTGAATTTTTCAAGCGACGGGCATATTAAAGCGTTTGATGCGGCTGCTGACGGAATGATCGGCGGTGAAGGAGCCGGCGCCGTACTCTTGAAAAAAGCTTCGGATGCCGTTAAGGATGGCGACCATATTTATGCGCTGCTGCGCGGAATCGGAGTCAATAACGATGGAGCGGATAAGGTCGGATTTTACGCGCCGAGCGTTAAAGGACAAGCTGACGTCATTCAGAAGGTTATTGATCAGACGGGCATCCATCCTGAAACGATCGCATACGTCGAAGCTCACGGCACAGGAACGAAACTCGGCGACCCGATTGAACTGTCCGCTCTTCAATCAGTGTACGGCCGATATACAGATAAAAAACAATACTGCGGCATCGGATCAGTCAAAACAAATCTCGGACATTTGGATACAGCGGCCGGAATGGCTGGCTGCATCAAGGTTGTCATGAGCTTATACCAGCAGGAAATCGCGCCGAGCATCAATTACAAAGAGCCGAACCCGAATCTTCATTTAGAAGACTCTCCGTTTTACGTTGCGGAAGCCAAGAAAGAGTTAGGCCGGGAGAACACGGCACACCGCATGGCTTTGAGTTCATTCGGGCTTGGCGGAACAAACACACATGCGATTTTTGAGCAATATCCGGATGCATCTGAAGCAAGAGACTGGGGCGGTCCGTTCATCATTCCGTTGTCTGCCAGAAAAAAAGACCGTCTGAAGGAATACGCAAAACAGCTGCTTGCTTTTCTGGAAGGAAAAACGGATGCTGATCTCGCTGATCTTGCCTACACTTTCCAAGTCGGAAGGGAAGCGATGGAGGAACGTGCGGCTTTTATTACAAGCGGAACAGCGGAGCTGAAGCAGCAGCTTACGGATTTTATCAATGAAAAGCCGGCTATAACAGGCTGCTATACGGGAGAAAAACAGCAGGCGAAAGACATTGCCTGGCTTTCTGATGATGATGACAGCGCTGAACTTATCGAAAAATGGCTTGCGAAAGGAAAAGGATCGAAGCTCGCTGAGATGTGGAGTAAAGGTGTCGCCATCAATTGGCGCAAGCTTTACAAAGACAAGCATCCGAAGCGAATCAGCGTGCCGGTCTACCCGTTTGCAAAGGAACCGTACTGGCCGAAAAAAGCAGGAAAGAAAACATCTGCCGCACACAACGGAATTTCAGTTTTACACCCGCTCGTGCAGCAAAACACGTCAGACTTGGCCATTCAGCGGTTCAGCTCACTGTTTACAGGCTCAGAATTTTTCCTGAAGGATCATGTGGTCAGGGAAAAAGCGGTGCTGCCGGGAGCGGCATATTTGGAAATGTCTTATGAAGCGGTAAAACGGGCGCTTGGCGGTTTATTAAAAGACGGCGACAGAATTACGCTCCATCATACGGTCTGGCTGAAGCCGATCGTCGTTCACGAACAAGAGCGCCAAGTCCATATTGCGCTGTCTCCAGAAGAAGACGGAATCATCTCGTATGACATTTACAGCGTAAACGCTGACGATGAAGAAGTGCTGCACAGCCAAGGACGGGCCGAAATCATAAAGGCTGAACAAGAGCCTGAGGCAGACCTTTCCGCCATACAAAATAGGTGTACAGCTGACATCCTTGATCCGGCGGCCTTTTATCGGGAAGGCAGAAGCAGGGGGATGTTCCACGGAAAAGCGTTCCAAGGCATCAAATCCGCCTTGATCGGCGAAAAAGAAGTGTTTTCGGACATACAGCTTCCGGCTTCGGTTTCTCACACGAACGGGCAATTTACACTTCATCCGAGCATTATTGATTCGGCTATTCAGACGGCGACAATCTGCATTATGCAGGAGTTTTCCGGACAAAAGCTGATTCTGCCGTTTGCGCTTGAATCCCTTGAAGTCGTCAAAGCATGCACGCCGACTATGCGGGCGCATGCACGCTTCAGCGAAGGATATCAAGCCGGCGATTCCGTGCAGAAAGCCGACATTGACCTGTTTGATGAAACAGGAGCACTTTGTGTGAAGATAAGAGGCTTCTCTACGAGAGTGCTTGAAGGGGATGCGGAATCGGCTCAGTCGCCATCCGGCTCGGAAAAGGTTTTATTTGAACCGGTCTGGAAAGAAGCTGCGGCATCCGATGAAGCTTCGGTCCATGCTGATGAGCATTTGATCATACTTTGTGAAGAGGCCGGCCATGTAAAAGATAAAGTGGCATCCGTCCTGAAAGACGCCAAACTGCTGTTTGTTGAAAGTGAGGACGAAACAGCCGCTGAACGTTTCCAAAGCTATGCGCAGACGATCGCTGAACACATCCAGCGGATCATCAGCGAAAAAAGGCAAGGCCGCATTCTGATTCAGACCGTTATTTCAGCAGACGGCAGCCAGCAATTGTTTGCCGGATTAACAGGTCTGTTAAAAACAGCCGAGCTGGAATACGGAAAACTTGACTGCCAGCTCATCGAAATAGACTCAATCGGCAAAATGACGGCTGTCGCTCAAAAACTGAAAAACGACAGTCATCGGCCGCATGATAAACATATCCGTTATAAAGGAGAAAAACGGTATGTGAAGGCTTGGGAAGAAATGAATCCGGCAGGAAGCGGCACCGTCTGGAAGGACGAAGGCGTATATTTGATTACCGGGGGCGCCGGAAGCCTGGGCTTGATGTTCGCACAAGAAATCGCAGGTCGCGTAAAACACCCGAATGTCATTCTGACCGGCCGCTCTGATCTGACTGAAGCCAAGCAGCGCGAGCTCGCTATGCTTCGGCAGGCAGGTGCAAATGTCGTCTATAAAAAGCTGAACGCGGCAAACCGGCGGGAAAACGAAGCGCTGATAAAAGAACTGACGGCGGAATTCGGGAAGCTTAACGGAATTATTCATGCTGCGGGAGTGATACAAGACCGCTTTCTGCTGCAAAAAACGAAGGAAGAGTTCAGTGAAGTGCTGGCTCCGAAAGTGATCGGCACCGCTTATTTAGACGAAGCCAGCAAAGATTGCAACCTTGACTTTTTCGTATTGTTCTCCAGTGTTTCCGGTGTTCTCGGCAATGTCGGACAGGCTGATTATGCCGCCGGCAACGCGTTTATGGATGCGTACGCCGCTTACAGGCAATCCCTTACGGAGAATGGCCTGCGGCACGGAAAAACGATCGCCTTTAACTGGACGCTGTGGAAAGACGGCGGCATGCAGGCAGGAGATGAGACCGAGAGAATGATGAAAAAATCCTTCGGCATGGTTCCGCTGCAGAAGGCGGCAGGTCTGGCTGCATTTTATGAAGGAATGGCTCAGGAAAAGCCGCAGCTATTAGCGGCTGAAGGACACGCAGCAAAATTGAAACGGACGTTCCTAACCGTTTCTGAATCTGAAAAACCGCAGGAGAAGACGAACGAGCCTGTATCCGCCGGCTCAGCAGGCAAATGGCACGATTCGCTTATCCGAATGGTGAGTGCAATATTAAAAGTCGGCCAAGAAGAGATTGATATAGATACGGAACTGAGTGAATACGGTTTTGATTCTGTATCGTTTACCGTCTTTACGAATCAATTAAATGAAACGTATCAGCTGGAACTGGCGCCGACAATTTTCTTCGAGCACGGAACGATCCGCAGTTTAGCGGAGTATTTGACAGATGAGGCAGAAGGCGGGCTTCCTTCTCAGCCGGAAGAAACACAAGATGCGGAAGAATTTCTTCAAACGCTTCATATCGCTTTGACAGCTATGGTAAGCGAAATTTTAAAAGTCGGCCGTGATGACATTGATATAGAAACGGAATTGAGTGAATACGGTTTTGATTCTGTATCATTTACCGTCTTTACGAATCAATTAAATGAAGCGTATCAGCTGGAGCTGGCACCGACGATTTTCTTTGAGTACGGGACGGTCAGCGATCTCGCCGGATATTTGGCAAAAGAGCATCCGGGCCGTTTCGGCGAAAAGAAGAAAGAGTCACCGAAAGAAGAGCAGCCAAAAGCCCGTAAGCCGAAAATGGAGCGAAGAAAGCGATTCGCGACGGTAATGAACGCTGCGGCAGAGACAAAAGAGCCGCGCCGCTTCGATCCGGTTGCCATTGTCGGAATCAGCGGCCGATTCCCGGGCGCGAAGGATATAGAGGAATTTTGGCGCAATCTGAAAGAAGGAAAAGATTCTATCACAACCATCCCGAAAGACCGCTGGGATTGGGAAGCGTTTGATGGCGATCCGAATCTAGAAGGAAACAAAACGAACATCAAGTGGGGCGGCTTTATTGACGGAATAGCTGAATTTGATCCGCTGTTCTTTGGCATTTCAGCGCGGGAAGCCCAATATTTAGATCCGCAGCAGCGGCTGTTATTGACTTATGCATGGCGGGCGATAGAAGATGCGGGCTGTAAGCCGGAGAGCCTTTCCGGTACAAATACGGGCGTCTTTATCGGCACCGGAAATACCGGGTATAAAGATTTGTTCACAAGAGCGGGTCTTGCGCCGGAAGGACATGCGGCGACAGGCAGCATGATTCCTTCCATAGGGCCGAACCGTTTGAGCTATCTGTTAAATCTTCACGGGCCGAGCGAGCCGATTGAAACAGCATGCTCAAGCTCGCTTGTGGCGATCCACCGGGCGGTATCCGCTATAGAAAACGGAGAATGCGACATGGCGATTGCCGGAGGGATCAACACGATTCTGACGGAAGAAGCACATATCAGCTACAGCAAAGCAGGCATGCTCAGCAAAGACGGAAAATGCAAAACCTTCTCCAAGGATGCCAACGGGTATGTCAGAGGAGAAGGCGCGGGAATTCTGATGCTGAAGAAATTGACAGATGCCGAACGGGATGGAAATCCGATTTACGGCGTGATCCGCGGTACGGCGGAAAATCACGGCGGCCGGGCGAATACGTTAACCTCGCCGAATCCGAAACTGCAGGCTGACTTATTGGTGAGAGCTTATCGGAAAGCGGGAGTGGATCCGAGCACCATCACGTATATTGAAGCGCACGGTACAGGAACGGAATTGGGTGATCCGATTGAAATAAACGGTTTGAAAGCGGCGTTTCACGAGCTTTCGAAAACAAATCAGCAGCCTGAAGTCTCTGATCACCGCTGCGGCATCGGCTCGGTCAAAAGCAACATCGGCCATTTGGAGCTTGCCGCGGGAGTATCAGGCGTAATGAAAGTGCTTTTGCAAATGAAGCACAAAACGCTGGTTAAAAGCCTGCATTGCGACACAATCAATCCTTACATTCAGCTGGATGACAGTCCTTTCTACATCGTGCAGGAAAATCAGGAATGGACGGCAGCGGAAGATAGAAACGGAAATGCCATTCCGCGCCGGGCCGGGGTCAGCTCATTTGGCATCGGCGGGGTCAACGCCCATATTGTCATTGAAGAGTATGTCCCGCAAGAAACCGCTCAGCCTGAGCACAGTCCGGAAAATCCGGCCATTATCCTTCTATCCGCCAAATCAAAAGAAAAACTGTTTGAACAGGCGCAGCAGCTGCAAAAAGCGATCCGACAAACACCGTACACAGATCAAGACTTGGCGGCTGTCGCTTATACACTGCAAACCGGAAGGGACGAAATGGAAGAGCGTTTGGCCATTCTCGCAGCGACGATGGCGGAATTGGAAACAAAGCTGGAAGCATTTACGGGAAATGAGAAAAACACCGCCGGGCTGTATACCGGCCAGTCTCACCGCAATAAAGATACGTTTGCCTTGTTCACGGCGGATGAAGATATGGACATCGTTATTGATGCCTGGATCAGAAAAGGAAAATTCGCCAAGCTGGCAGAGGTATGGGTGAAAGGCGGCGTGTTGAATTGGAACCGCCTGTATGAAAAAAAGACGCCGCGTTTAGTCAGTCTTCCGTCTTATCCGTTTGCCAAAGACATGTATTGGGTGCCGGAGAATCCCGAAAAGAATCAGGCTCGTACAGAAGAGCGGATCAAACGCATTTTGACGAAACAATGGGAGCTGAGCCCGCTTGAACTGCGTGAACCGTGCACACGCCCCGTTGCGATTTTGACAGGCGGGGACACGATGAATCTCGCAGAAGAGATCGCCGGGCATATGCCGAACAACCGGATCATCACAACAGCAGACCTTACTGGTGAATATGACTGGCAGGCGTTTGACGGAGTCATCGATCTCCTTGGTGCAGCGAAAGAAGATCCTGAAGGCATGACCGGTATCCAATGGCTTCAGCAATTGATTGAGCATGGGCATAAAGACGGACTGACACTGCTTTGTGTCACGAAAGACCTTGAATCAATAGGAAAAGAGGCCAATCAAACAACCGGATCAGAACGGGCCGGTCTGTACAGAATGCTGGCATACGAGTACAGTCATCTGTCATCAAGGCACCTCGACCTTGAAGGAGTGCTGCCGGATGAAACACTGGCGAAGCAAATTGCTGATGAGTTTCATGCCCGCACTGATGACGCGGAGGTTTGCCGGAGGGACGGCTTGCGCTACCGGGGCGTATTGAGAGACTCAGAAAACATAGATTTAAAAGTCGGGAGAATTGAATTTCCGCAAAACCATGTGCTTTTGATCACCGGGGGCACAAGGGGTATCGGCCTTTTATGCGCACGACATTTTGCCGAACATTACGGTGTGAAAAAATTGGTGCTTACAGGCCGTGAGACCCTTCCGCCGCGAAATGAGTGGACAGGCAGCCTGAATGGGATGCCGGCTTCTGTAAAAGCGAAAATAGAAGCTGTTCTCGATTTGGAATCCAAAGGTGTACAAGTGAATGTCTTGTCAGTTTCGTTAGCGGATGAAGCCGGGCTGAGACAGGAACTGAATCAGATAAAGCAGACGCTCGGGCCCATCGGCGGCGTTATCCACTGCGCAGGTGTGACAGATAAAGAGACGCTCGCATTTATCAGAAAAACCGATGAGGATATACAGCGGGTGCTTGAGCCGAAAGTAGACGGGCTTCAGGCGTTATACAGTGTGCTGAGCGGTGAACCGCTGGAGTTTTTCGTCCTGTTTTCTTCCGTGTCAGCTGCGATACCGGCGCTTTCGGCAGGACAGGCCGATTATGCCATGGCCAATGCGTATATGGACTATTTTGCAAACTCATTCAAAGAGCAATTGCCAATAGTGAGCATTCAGTGGCCGAACTGGAAAGAAACCGGAATGGGCGAAGTGACGAACAAAGCTTATAAAGAGAGCGGCTTATACAGCATCACGAACGCAGAAGGATTACAGCTCCTTGACGGCATACTTCTGGAATCAGCAAGGGGCCCGGTGATGCCGGCCGTTCTGAATCCTAAGCTGTGGAAACCGGAGCAATTCATGCGGCGGAGCAGGCAGGATAAGCCAATAAGTCCGGCTATGGTAAAACCGGCGGGAAAAACCACTGATACTGCCGGAGACAACGCACAATTAGCAAGCAAAACAGAAGAATGGCTCACGGGATTATTTTCTGAAGAACTGCGGATTGATCAGGAGCAGCTTGAGACAGATGTATTATTCCAAGAGTACGGAGTGGATTCTATTATCCTTGCCCAGCTTCTGCAGAGGATCAATCGGGATCTCTCGGCATCTCTTGACCCGTCAATTCTGTATGAATATCCGACCATTCAATCTTTCGCAAATTGGCTTCTCAAGGGACACACAGAGGTGTTGTCAGATCTGTTTAATTTGAAGGCGGACAATCCTGTTTCAAAAGCGCCGGCTGAGCCGGCAATTGAAACACAAGCGGTATCGGTGCAACTAGAGCCGGCCGGAAAACAGATTCACGGTGAAGATATTGCGGTCGTCGGCATGTCCTGCCGGTTTCCGGGGGCGGCTTCCTTAGAGGAATACTGGTCGCTTTTGGCTGAAGGCCGTTCGGCCATCCGTCCTGTTCCGGCTGAGCGATGGGGTTTTAAGACGCCTTATTACGCGGGAATGCTTGATGGAATTCATCAATTTGATCCGGACTTCTTTTTACTGGCTGAAGAGGATGTAAAGGCAATGGACCCTCAAGCTCTGGCTGTTCTGGAAGAGTGTCTTAACCTGTGGTATCACGCGGGCTATTCGCCGGATGAGATCAAGGGGGATGCGATAGGTGTGTATCTTGGCGGACGGAGCCGTCACAGACCGGGTGAAGAGAAACTGCTGGATGCGAAAAATCCGATTGTCGCGCTTGGGCAGAACTATTTGGCTGCAAATCTCTCCCAATACTTCGATATGCGCGGCCCGAGTGTTGTTCTGGATACAGCCTGCTCTTCTGCCTTAGTCGGAATGAATATGGCCGTGCAAGCCCTTGTAACAGGAGAAATAAAAGCGGCCGTTGTCGGCGGCGTGAGCCTGTTTGAATCTGAAGAAACCCATAAATTGTTTGAACAGCGCGGCATTTTAAGTAAAGCGCAGTCGTTCCATGTGTTTGACCAACGCGCAGATGGAGTCGTGCTGGGCGAGGGTGTCGGAATGGTTCTTTTAAAAACCGTGTCTCAGGCCATTGAAGACGGAGATTCGATTTATGCCGTAGTGAAGGCGGCTTCTGTCAATAATGACGGAAGAACGGCAGGACCGGCTACGCCGAGTCTGGAAGCGCAAAAAGCCGTCATGAAGACGGCACTTGAAAAAAGCGGAAAACGGCCGGAAGAAATCACCCATATTGAAGCGAACGGTTCAGGTACGGCCGTTACTGATCTGTTAGAACTGAAGGCCATTCAATCCGTCTACCGCTCAACAGACGCCGGCCCGCTCGGAATCGGCTCTGTGAAACCGAACATCGGGCACCCGCTTTGCGCGGAAGGAATTGCAAGTTTCATAAAAGTTGTGCTCATGCTGAAAGAGAAAAGCTTTATCCCGTTTTTATCAGGCGAGCATGAACATACACACTTTGACAGAGAAAAGGCCAATATTCAGTTCACCCGCACTCTGGCAGACTGGCCGTCACCAATACCGGCGGCAGGAATAAACTGCTTTGCCGACGGCGGTACAAACGCCCACGTCATTGTGGAAGCGTGGCAGAAAGACGAAGGGCGCCGCATCAAGCGCCATCCTTTAACACCGCCAGTATTAAATAAGCGGCTGATTTCGCCGGACAGCAAAGAAGAAGCGAACGAAAAAGCTGCGGCAAACATCTGGGATACCTATGAAGTGGAGGTTTAACGTGAAGAACTTCAATAAGCAAATCACTTTATCGCTGAAAAATCCGTTTATTTTCAATCATGACGTGTACGGACAAAAAGTCCTTCCGGGATTGGCTTATATTGATATGTTTTATCAGATTTTCAAAGAGCGCGGCTATTCATACAACGGGCTTCAGCTGCGCCATTTATCCATTTATCAGCCGCTTATTGCGAAAGAAGACAGTGCCGTCAAGCTTACGGTTGAATGTACAGAGGTAAAAGAAGGGCACTGGAAACTTACCGCAAAAGGAGCTGAAGTCAGCGGCGGACGCGTGCAGCCGGACGAACGTATTTACGTCAAAGCGGAAATGCATGAGACGGCTCCCGCGGTATTCAGTGACACGATTGATCTTGACTCTGTGAAGCGTGAGGCGGAACGCACAATCGATTTAAACGAGCTGTATGCACAATGCAGAAGCCAGGAATTGGTTCACAGCGGATATATGAAAGCAGAAGGAGATGTTTTTGAGGAGCGGGACGGCGTCACATTTGATTTATCGCTCGGAAAAGACGCGATGGGACAGGCCGAAGGGTTTTTGTTCCATCCGACTCTCCTTGACGGAAGCGGCGTCGGCGCAAACCTATTGATTTCGTCGCTGTTAAATGGGGAAAAGAGGCTGTTTCTGCCTCTTTTCTATGAATCTTTTACAGCTTCCGAACCTTTGCAGGCCGGCTGCGTCACGAGAATCAAACGTTCATCGCTCCGGCAGGAAAAGGAGCTCATTTACATTACGCTGGAGTTTTTTAACGCATCCGGCCGGAAAGTCGCTGAGCTGAAAGATTTCACAAGCAAGCTCGTGCGGGATGCCGAACTGATCAATACAGACCGAAAGCCTGCTGAGAAGTCTCCTGAAAAAGCGGCTCTGCCGGAAGTTTCGGCATCATTTGAAGACGGACACCCGCATGAGGAAGCAGAGCGGTATGTCAAGAAGCTGATGGCTGAAAAAATGGGCAAGCCGCTTGAACAGATTGATTCTCAGGCCGGCTACTATGAAATGGGGCTGACATCGTCCGGACTGCTTGACGTAGTGGAAACGATCAGCGAAAAAATCGGCGAAACCCTTTCTCCGACTTTGCTGTTTGAATATACGACGGCAGCAGAACTGGCGGCTTTTCTGACTGAGCAGTACGGAAGCTACTTCAGCGCTGCTGCTCCAAAAACGGAGAAGCCGGTTGTGACGCAAACAGAAAAAAGGCGGAAAAGCAGTGTTCCGCAAGATGAAGATATCGCCATTATCGGCATGGCCGGCCGCTATCCGCAGGCCGAAAACATTCACGAATTCTGGGAAAATCTAAAAGAAGGAAAAAACTGTGTCACCGAAATTCCGGAGTCTCGCTGGGACTGGCGCCGCTTTGAAAACGTAAAGTCGCCTTCCGGAAAGACCATTTCAAAATGGGGCGGATTTATTGATGATCCGGACTGCTTTGATCCTCAATTTTTCCGCATTACGCCGCGTGAAGCTGAAACAATGGATCCTCAGGAGCGGCTGTTTTTACAGACATGCTGGGAAACAATTGAGGATGCCGGATATACGCCGAAGTCGCTTGCAGAGGCGCGCGGACGGAATAGAAGACAGCGCGTCGGCGTCTTCGCCGGGGTGATGCACAAGGATTATACATTGGTCGGAGCGGAGGCTTCTTCTGAAGATCATGTATTCCCGCTTTCTCTTAATTATGCGCAAATCGCAAACAGAGTTTCATATTTTTGTAATTTTCACGGACCGAGCATGGCGGTCGATACGGTCTGTTCATCTTCGCTCACTGCGGTTCACCTAGCTGTGGAAAGCATTCGGCGCGGGGAATGTGAATCGGCGATCGCTGGCGGCGTCAACTTATCGCTGCATCCCAATAAATATGTGACATACGGTTTATGGGATATGTTTTCATCAGACGGGGTTTGTCATACGTTCGGGAAAGACGGAGACGGCTATGTCCCGGCTGAGGGAATCGGTGCTGTTTTATTAAAACCGCTGCAGGAAGCGGTAAACGACGGAGACCGGATTTATGCGGTTGTAAAGGGCAGTGCCGTCAATCACGTGGGAACAGTGAGCGGGATTTCCGTGCCGAGTCCTGTCGCTCAAGCCGATTTGATTGAGGAATGTCTGGATAAAGCGGGCATCGATCCGCGCACGGTCAGTTATATTGAGGCGCACGGGACGGGAACTTCTCTAGGTGATCCGATTGAGGTTCAAGGCCTTGTAAAGGCGTTCCGTCAGTATACACAGGATAAGCAGTTCTGTTCCATCGGATCAGTGAAGTCGAATATCGGCCATGCTGAATCGGCGGCGGGCATCAGCGGCTTAACCAAGGTTGCCCTGCAGCTTCACCATAAAACTTTGGTGCCGTCGCTTCATTCCGAAGAACTGAATCCGTATTTAGATTTTGAACAATCACCGTTTTACGTCCAGCATCGTACCGAAGAATGGCATCAGCCTTCAGTGACGGAAAACGGGAGCGAAACAGTGTATCCGCGGCGTGCGGGCATCAGTTCTTTCGGGGCCACAGGTTCAAACGTGCATCTCATTCTGGAGGAATTTATCCCGGAAGAATCACACGGAACAAATGCTGAACCGGCGGAAGAACAGACTTTCATTTTCCCGGTTTCCGCTAAAAGTGAAGAACGGCTTCATGCATATGCGGCGAAGCTGTCTGCCTTTATCCATCCCGATCTGCCCCTTAAGGATCTGGCTTACACGCTTCAGGTCGGGCGTGAGCAGATGGAGGAGCGGGTTGTGTTCACCGCTCAGAATATGACGCAGCTCAAAGAACGACTGAAAGGCTTTCTGGATGGAGACGCGGTCAGCGGATGCTGGCGGAACAGAGCCGATAAAGGCAAACAGGCAGGGCTTGCTCCGGACTTAATACATAAATGGCTTTCTAGCGGAAGTCTGGAGATGATTGCCGAAAAGTGGGCCGGCGGAGGAATGATGGATTGGAATCTCTTATACGGAGAAAACAAACCGAATCGGATCAGCCTGCCGACATATCCGTTTGAAAAAACACGGTATTGGGTGCCAGAGGCGGAAAAAAGAGAAACGGTACTTCAAAAAAATGCCGGCATGCTGCACCCGCTTCTGCATGAAAATGTATCAAACATGTCAGGCGTCCGTTTCAGGACTGCCTTTAGCGGCGGAGAATTTTTCCTGAAAGATCACGTCGTCAAAAACGAACGGACGTTACCGGGCGCCGCTTATCTGGAAATGGTCCGAGCGGCTGCTGAACATGCGGCAGAAATGAAGGAAGAAGGAACAGTCCGCCTGAAACATGTCGTATGGGTGCGTCCGTTTACAGCGACGGACGAAACCGCTGAATTGTATCTCCGCCTTTATGACGAAGAAAATGGGGAGATGGGATTTACGGTTTATGGTGAACCGGCTTCATCAGAACAAGAGCCTGTTCTCTATGCGCAAGGAAGCGCATCGTTTGTCAGAGCGGATGAACCGGCCAAAATAGAGATTGACAAATTGAGAGAATCGCGACGTCTGATCGCGCCTGAAGATTGCTATCAGGCATACAGACAGATGGGGATTGAATACGGGGATGCTCATAAAGCGGTCACGGAAATCTATGCAAAAGACGGCGAAGTGCTCGCAAAGCTCTCACTCCCGTCATCTATTTCTCATACAAAAGATCAATTTGTCCTCCATCCGAGTCTCTTGGATGCGGCATTTCACGCGACGATCGGTTTAATGCTTGACAAAGACGGGACTGACATAAAGCCGATGCTGCCGTTTGCTCTCGAACAGATCGATGTGCTGAAACGCTGTGAAAGCAACATGTGGGTTTCCATTGCGTACAGCGGCGAAAGCAGGCCTGAAGATGCCGTGCAGAAGCTGGATATTGTTTTATGTGACGAACAAGGCCATGTATGTGTGAAGATGACTGGTTATTCAGCGAGAGAAATTGAAACGGATAAAACAGATACACTATTTTTTGAACACATATGGGAAGAGAAGACTGCTTCGCATGAAAAAGCGGCGATCAGTTTCAAAGCCCATCACGTGATGATATCTGATCGGTTTACGGATCAAATGAACAGCATACAGACAGACTTCAGCTGTAACGTTCTCCGTGATCAGCATCAGAGTGAAGACGAACGGTTTGAAACCTGTGCACTTCAGGCTTTTGAAGAAGTGAAGAAAATCCTCGCTTCAAAATCCGGCGGCCGCGAGCTCATCCAGATTGTCGTGCCTCAAGAAGCTGATACGCAGCTCCTTTGCGGCTTAACGGGACTTTTAAAAACAGCGGCGCTGGAAAATCCGAACCTGACGGGCCAATTGATCGAATTGGAGCCGGACATCAAGGCAGACACGCTGACCCGATATTTGAAAGAATGCGGCGCTCATCCTGATGACAAGCATATTCGCTATGAAAACGGCAAGCGCTATGCGGCACAATGGCAGGAAACGGGTCTTGAACCGCTCGGCGCCGAAAAGCCGTGGAAGGATAATGGTGTTTATCTGATCACAGGCGGTGCGGGCGGTCTCGGATTTTTGTTCGCCAAAGAAATCGCTCGGCATGCAAAAAACGCCGTTCTTATTTTAACGGGACGTTCTGTGCTGGATAACCGTAAAAAAGCCCAGCTTCAAGAGCTGTCCGATCTTGGTGCGCAAGCCGTGTACAAACAAACGGACATGACTGATAAACAAGAAGTTCGATCACTCACAGCGGACATCTGTCGGCAGTACGGCGGCTTAAACGGTATCATTCACAGCGCCGGGACGATAAAAGATAACTATATTCTGAAAAAGCACAAAGATGAAATTCGTGATGTGCTGGCGCCGAAAGTCGCCGGACTGGTCCATCTTGACGAAGCGGTTAAGGACATTGAGCTTGATTTTCTGATTCTTTTCTCTTCTGGAGCGGGAAGCGCCGGAAGCGCGGGCCAAGCGGATTATGCGATGGCCAATGCGTTTATGAATGCCTTCAGTGAAAAAAGAAACCGGCAAAAAGCCCGAAATGAACGCTATGGACACACCCTTTCAATCTGCTGGCCGCTCTGGAAGGACGGCGGCATGACGGTTGATGCCGAAACGGAGGCAATGCTGACAAAAGAAAGCGGCATGGTCCCTATGAAAACAGAAAACGGCATTCAAGCTTTGTACCGCGGATGGGCGGCAAAAACATCTCAAGTCATGGTGACGGAAGGCTACGCCGCAAAAATCCGGGCGTTTCTGAAAAGATCAGCGGATGATCAGCAGGACACAGGAAGCGATACCGAAGCGCCGGCTGGCCTTTCATCAGGCGGAGAGAATATGCTTGCAGAAAAAACAGAGCATTTCTTGAAACATGTGCTTTCGGAAGTAACCAAGCTTCCGGTCGGCAAAATTGACGCCAAGGCGCCTATGGAAGATTACGGAATTGATTCTATTATGATTATGCATTTGACGGGCCGGCTGGAAAAGAGCTTCGGTTCATTATCAAAAACATTGTTTTTCGAATATCAGAATATCGAATCGCTGGCGCAATATTTTATGAAAGCACACCGCGACACGCTGCTGGACTTGACCGGGATGAAAACGGAAGAAATCCCTGCAGCCAAACCGTCTCTCCCTGAGAAAACAGAGGTAAAACCTGTTTCCAATCGGGGTGAAGGCAAAAAAGGCTTTGCGGCAGTCCGCACAGACACGCGGAAAAATCAGCAGCTGCCGGAGCGTGAGGATATCGCGATTATCGGTCTGTCAGGCCGGTATCCGCAGGCCGAAAATCTTCAGGAATTTTGGAAGAACTTGAGTGAAGGCGTTGACTGCATAACCGAAATTCCAAGCGATCGCTGGGATCACAGTCTTTATTACGACGCTGATAAAGATAAAGAAGGCAAGACGTACGGAAAATGGGGAGGATTTTTGAAAGACGTGGACAAATTTGATCCGCAATTCTTCTCAATTTCGCCCCGGGATGCAAAATTGATGGACCCGCAGGAGCGGTTATTTCTGCAATGTGTCTACGAAACGATGGAGGATGCCGGTTATACGCGCGGAAAGCTGACCGGAAAATCGGGTGACTTGCTGGGTGCCAATGTCGGTGTTTACGTCGGCGTCATGTATGAAGAATATCAGCTTTACGGAGCCGAAGAACAGGCGCGCGGAAAATCGCTTGCGCTGACTGGAAATCCGTCATCAATTGCGAACAGGGCTTCCTATGTATTCGGTTTTAACGGCCCGAGCATGGCTCTTGACACGATGTGCTCTTCTTCTTTAACAGCCATTCATCTGGCATGCCAAAGCTTGCGGAACGGGGAATGCGAAGCAGCATTTGCCGGGGGCGTCAATGTATCCATCCATCCGAATAAATATTTGATGCTCGGCCAGAACAGATTTTTATCTAGTAAAGGCAGATGTGAAAGTTTCGGAGAAGGCGGAGACGGTTATGTGCCCGGTGAAGGAGTGGGCGCTGTACTCCTTAAGCCGCTTTCTAAAGCGAAAGCGGACGGTGATCATATTTACGGTCTGATCAAAGGAACGGCCGTGAACCATGATGGAAAAACAAACGGGTATTCCGTCCCGAATCCGAACGCCCAAGCCGCAGTGATCAAACAGGCGTTACAAGATGCAGGAACCGATCCGAGGGCGGTCAGCTACATCGAAGCCCACGGCACCGGAACCTCACTCGGCGATCCGATTGAAATCACGGGTCTGACTAAAGTCTTTTCAGAACAGACACAAGATAAACAATTTTGTGCCATCGGCTCAGCGAAATCCAATATCGGGCATTGTGAAAGCGCGGCGGGCATCGCGGGCCTGACGAAGGTGCTTCTGCAAATGAAACACAGAAAGCTTGCACCGTCCCTGCATTCCCGGACGCTTAATCCGAATATTGATTTTCTCAGTACGCCGTTTAAAGTGCAGCAGACGCTTGAAGAGTGGAAACGACCGGTCATCAACGAGAACGGAGTAAATAAAGAACTGCCGAGAACCGCAGGGCTATCCTCTTTCGGAGCCGGCGGCGTCAACGCTCATATTGTCATCGAAGAATATGCCGCTGATGAGGATAAGGAGACGGCTTTTGCCGCACCTCATCCGTCAATGATCGTCCTTTCCGCGAAAAATGAGAATCGGCTTCAAAAACGCGCGAAACGGCTTCTTGATGCACTGCGGAGCGGGCGTTACCGGGAAGCGGATCTGAGCCGGATCGCTTATACGCTTCAAATCGGACGTGAAGCGATGGAAGAGCGCCTCGGCCTGATTGTCAGCAATTTGCGCGAGCTTGAAGAAAAGCTTGACGAATTTACGAGCGGCAAGGATTCAATTGACCAGCTCTACCGCGGACAAGTCAAACAGAATAAAGAAACGATGGCGCTCTTTGCGGCTGATGAGGATATGGAAAAAACCATTGAGGCATGGCTTGAAAAAGGCAAAGCCGCGAAGGTATTAGAGCTTTGGGTGAAGGGTCTTCCGCTGAATTGGGATGTGCTGTATCAAATGGGCAGACCGCGAAAAATCAGTCTCCCGGCTTATCCGTTTGCAAAGGACCGTTATTGGATCGACACATCAGCAGATTTACCTGTCAAAAGACAGGCAGAAACACAGCCGGCGCCGGTTGTGGCGGCGGCCGTCCCGGAACCGGTCATTGAAGCGGCGCCTCTTCACGAGGAGACTGCGAAAGAAAAACCGACAAACATTATGTTGCAGCCTTTGAGCGGCACGGAACCGAAAAGAACCGTATTGTCCGCTTACCGTCCGGCGGTTTCCGCTGAAAAAATAAGTGCCGTATTAACGGAAAGTTTGGCGGACGTTTTATATATGGATGCTGACGATATCGACGCAGACGACACATTTATTGATATCGGTATGGATTCAATAACCGGTCTTGAATGGATAAAGGCCGTCAATAAAACGTACGGCACGTCCCTTACGGTGACGAAAGTATATGATTATCCGACAATCCGCCAGTTTGCGGCCTTCTTGCAGCAAGAGCTCGGAACAGAACCGAACTTTGAGGAAACCGAACCGCAGAAAACAGAGGCGGTGAAAAAACCGTCCAACATAATGCTGCAGCCTGTAACCGCTCAAAAGCAGCCGGTGTTACAGGCCAAGGCGGATATTTTGGAGGCGATGTCTGAAACGGCAGCTTCCGCCGAGCCGGAAGAACCGATTGAACCGATTGAAGCGGTGCATGCAGCGTTATCAAAAGCACTGGCTGATGTATTGTACATGGAACAGCATGATGTAGATATTGATGAGGCTTTTATTGATTTGGGCATGGATTCGATAACCGGTCTTGAATGGATAAAGGCCGTCAATAAACGGTACGGAACGGACTGTAACGTAACGAAAGTGTATGATTACCCGACAATCCGTCAATTCGCCGATTTTCTGCGTACGCAGCCGTCTGTCCGCGGCAGAAAAAAAGAGGCGGTTCCTGTGCGTCCAAAGCCGCTGAAGCAGGAATCTGCCCCGCAGGAGAAACCATCTGCCGGGCCGGACAGATTGACGGTTCAAAAGGAACCTGAACCGGTGCGGGCCAAACGGGAGCCTAAAGACGAGACGGCGGACGCAATCGCCATCGTCGGCATGTCGGGCAAATACCCGGACGCGCCGGATCTTAAGACGTATTGGGACAATTTAGTCCGTGCGAAAAACGCCATTCGCGATATCCCGCTTTCCCGCTGGGATGTAAACAAGTACTATGATCCGGCCTTAAATAAGAAAGGCAAAGTGTACTGCAGATCAATCGGTATGCTTGACGGTATTGAAGAATTTGATCCGCTGTTCTTTAATATTTCTCCGTCTGAAGCGGAACTGATGGACCCGCAGCACCGAATATTTTTACAGGAAGGCTTTAAAGCCTTTGAAGATGCGGGCTACAGCTCAAAAGAATTAAACGGGAAAAATTGCGGCGTTTACTTGGGGATTATGAACAATGAATACGGCATGATGTTAAACAAACATCAGACAGGAGGAAGCGCCACTGGCAACAGTTTCAGCATCGCGGCGGCCCGCCTTCCGTATTATCTCAATTTGAAAGGACCGGCCATTCCGATCGATACGGCATGTTCATCTTCTCTTGTCGGAACTCATTTGGCGCGTCAGGCGCTCTTGAATCATGAAATTGACCTGGCGCTTGTCGGCGGTGTGACCTTGTATCTAACGCCTGAATCATACATCAGCATGTGTGAAGCAGGAATGCTGTCTCCTGACGGCCAATGTAAAGCATTTGATAACAGTGCGAACGGATTTGTGCCTGGTGAGGGCGCGGGGGCGCTCGTGCTGAAGCGGCTGAAAGATGCGGAAGCCGATCAAGACCATATTTACGGAGTCATTATCGGGTCCGGAATTAACCAGGACGGAAAAACAAACGGCATCACCGCGCCGAGCGCGAAAAGCCAAATGGATTTAGAGCGTCAAGTGTATGAAGCGCACAACATCCACCCTGAGAGCATCACCTATGCGGAAATGCACGGCACCGGCACAAAGCAGGGGGATCCGATTGAATTAGAAGCTTTATCTTCTGTATTCAAGGAAAAAACGGACCGCAAACAATTTTGCGCCATCGGTTCGGTTAAATCAAATATCGGACATACCTCTGCGGCGGCAGGCGTAGCAAGTGTGCAGAAAGTTCTGCTGTCGATGAAGCATCAGAAGCTCGTGCCGACTCTTCATTTCAGCACGCCGAATGAACATTTTGATTTCGATGACTCGCCTTTATTTGTCAATACTGAAGTGAAACCTTGGGAATCCGGCGGAACACCGCGGCGGGCCTGTGTCAGCTCATTCGGCTACAGCGGCACAAACGCTCATCTCGTCATTGAAGAGTATCAGCCGAAAGACAGGGGCCGCCGTAAGCCTGATGAGACAAACATTTTTGTGCTGTCGGCCAAAAAAGCGCCGCAGGTAAAAGCCTATGCCGAGTCGATGATCGATTTTGCAAAGGCCAATCAGGATATCCATCTTTCAGATATGGCGTATACACTTCAAACCGGACGTGATCCAATGGATTACCGTCTTGCGGTTACAGCGAATTCGAGAGAAGAGCTGATCAGCCGTTTAACCGATTTTGTAAACGGCAAAATGGGTGAAGGGATATATGAAGCTCACGTCAAAACGGCAAAAAAAGAAATCAAAGCATTTGAAACGGACGATGATCTGAAGCTGCTTGTCAAATCATGGTTCGATAAGAAAAAATACGGCAATTTAGCGGAATTGTGGGCCAAAGGGCTTCAGGTGGACTGGAACAAGCTCTATCAGGACGAAAAACCCCGCAGAATCAGTCTGCCGGCTTACCCGTTTGCAAAGGAGCCGTACTGGCTGCCTGAGCCGAAAGCCGTATCGCAGAGTACGGAAGACCGGCGCGAGGCTGTGCTTTTAGAAAAGCAGTGGGTTCCGTGTGAGATTGAGTCGGCCGGCGGCAACATCGGCAAGAAGGTCATGATTCTGGCTGACAGTAGGACAAGGTGGCTTGCCGAAGAGACTGCGAAGTATTTCGCTGACTCTTTCATTCTCCCGATTGATTCCGCCGATACCGGAGAGGCCGATTGGAATCACATAGATGGCGCGATCGATCTGACGGGATGCGGTGACGAAGACCTTTCTTCAGAAGGGCTCAGCCGTCTCCAGATTCTGATTGATACAAGCCGCCGGCAAGCGCGGCCGCTGATGCTGCTATATGTAACTAAAGGCTTGGAGCCGTTTCAGCAGAAAACGATTCACCTTGCAGGAGCAGAAAAAAGCGGCCTGTACAGAATGCTGCAAAATGAGTATCAAAACGTGACTTCAAGACACATGGACGCCGATACTGATACGGATCAGCAGACGCTTGCCAAACAGATTGCAGATGAATATTCGGCGGACAGCACAGAACCGGAAGTCTGCCGCCGAAACGGACAGAGATACCGTGCTTTATTCAGGGAGATTCCAAAACGGGAGCCATCAGAACATAAGCCCGTAACGTTCCCTGAAGACCATGTGCTTTTCATTACCGGAGGGACGAGAGGACTCGGTCTTTTATGCGCCCGCCATTTCATAGAAAAACACGGCGTGAAAAAAGTAGTGCTGACAGGCAGGGAGCCGATTCCTCCACGTCATGAACGATCAGCCGTTCATACACGGATAAAAGAGAAAATTCGGGCGATTGAAGAGCTCGAAGCAAAAGGCGTGCAAGTGGCAGTGCTCAGTATGAAATTGTCTGACCGTGTTGCCGTAGCAGCGGAAATTGAAACGATCCGGCGCACGATGGGGCCGATCGGCGGCGTCATTCACTGTGCGGGATCTGTTAATTCAGTAAACCCGGCGTTTATCAGAAAGACTGCGGATGACATACAAGAAGTGCTTGAGCCGAAAGTCGCCGGGCTTCAAACATTAAGCAGCCTTTTTACAAATGATCCTTTACAATTCTTTGTCTTATTTTCATCAGTATCTGCGGTCGTTCCGGCGCTTGCGGCGGGACAGTCGGATTATGCGATGGCAAATGGGTATATGGATTATTTCGCTTCGGCTCATCAGCATCAATACCCGATGGTCAGCATTCAATGGCCGAATTGGAAGGAAACCGGATTGGGTGAAGTCCGCACAGAAAGCCTGAAGCAAACCGGGCTGTTAGGACTGACTAATGCAGAAGGGCTTGACTTGCTTGACCGCATTTTGTCTGAAAACATCCGCCCGGCCGTTCTGCCGGCCATCGTTGATCGAAGCGAATGGCACCCTGACAAGCTGCTCTGTCAAAAGAAAAAGCAAAAAGAGGCTGAAGCCGAATCAAACGGCCAAATCGAGGTAAAACAATCAGGCTCAGACCTTCTTCTTGATACGAAGGAGTGGCTTGTGAAATTGTTTTCGGATGAACTGAAAATCGCTCCGGATGAACTGGAAACAGACGAACCGTTTCAGGATTACGGAGTTGATTCGATCATTTTAGCCCAGCTGTTGCAGCAAATGAATCAAGCTCTCAAAGAGGACTTAGATCCGTCTGTTTTATATGAACATCCGACGATTGACGCGTTTGCCGAATGGCTCGTATCAAACGGGCAGCCGCTGTTTACAGAAAGGAAGGAATCTAATACAGAACCCGCGGTTTCTGATGCCGTACAAACGGTTCACACTGAACAAAAGCGTTTTGCCGAAAGTGAAGACATTGCCGTTGTCGGAATGAGCTGCCGCTTTCCGGGAGCTGAATCATTAGAACAATATTGGGATTTGCTGAGATGCGGAAGGTCTGCAATCGGTTCAGTGCCAAAGGAGCGATTCGGATATGCAAATCAATATGTTGCAGGATTGATTGAAAGTATGAATCACTTTGATTCCGAATTCTTTTTCATTCCGGAAAACGATGCGAAAGCGATGGATCCCCAGGCATTGGCGGTGTTGGAAGAGAGCTTAAGGCTTTGGTGCCATGCCGGCTATACCCGTGAAGAAATCAAGGGCATGGAGGCCGGTGTGTACATCGGAGGCCGCAGCCAGCATCAGCCTGATCCTGAAAGTCTTGCGAATACGCGCAATCCGATCGTTGCGGGCGGGCAGAACTATTTAGCGGCAAACGTTTCGCAATTTTTTGATCTGCGCGGGCCGAGCATCGTGCTTGATACGGCTTGTTCATCAGCTTTGACAGGAATGAATATGGCCGTTCAGGCACTGAGAAGCGGCGATATTAAAGCAGCGGTAGTCGGCGGCGTCAGCCTGCTGAACACGGATGCGGCGCACCGGATGTTCCAAGAGCGCGGGCTGTTAAACGAGAAACCGTCCTTTCATGTATTTGACAAGCGGTCAGGCGGAGTTGTCCTCGGAGAAGGCGTCGGCATGGTGCTGTTAAAAACGGTAAGCCAGGCGCAAAAAGACGGTGACACGATACACGCAGTCATTAAGGCCGCCGCTATGAACAATGACGGCAGAACGGCAGGACCGTCAGCCCCTAATATGCAGGCGCAAAAAGACGTCATGCAAAGCGCGCTTTTAAAAAGCGGCAAAAAGCCGGAAGACATCACTTATATCGAAGCGAACGGATCGGGTTCTGCGGTGACTGATTTACTTGAGCTGAAGGCGATTCAATCCGTATACCGCTCTGATCAGCATGTCCCGCTCGGAATTGGGTCAATCAAGCCGAACATCGGGCATCCGCTTTGCGCAGAAGGGATCGCAAGCTTCATTAAAGTCGTATTAATGCTGAAACATAGACAAACGGTTCCATTTCTCTCAGGAGATGAACCGATGCCGCATTTTGATATAACAAAGACAGATTTTTATTTTCAAAAGACAGCGGGCGAATGGGATGCAGCCAAACCGTGCGCAGCCATCAACTGCTTTGCCGACGGCGGAACGAACGCCCACATCATTCTGGAAGCTTGGGAAGAAAAAGATACCCGATTAAAAAGAAAGCCGCTGCCGGTACCGTCTTTAAGACGGAAGGCTCTGGTAAAAGAATCTGCCGTACAGGTGAAACAAGAGCTTCCTGCGAAAAAAATGTTCTGGAAAGCATTTAATTGAGAGAGGAGTGGGAAGGAATGATATCGGAAAAAATCAATATCTCACTGGATCACCCTATCATGAAAGGCCATATGGTCTTTGGTGAAGCGGTATTGCCCGGTCTTGCTTATATCGACTTGATTTATCAGGTTTTTCAGGAACACGGTTATTTATACAATGAGCTCGAATTGAAGCACGTCACGATTTATCAGCCTTTAACCGTCAGTGAAACGGCTGCAATCATTCTGACCATTCAATGTTCTGAAAGCGGAGATGGAAAATGGTTCATCTCCCTTTCCGGGCAGAAACAGCAAGGTGACGAGCTGTCAGACAATATACAGTATGCGACGGCTGAAATGGTGAAAAGAGCCGCTGTCACATTTGATGAAACCCTTGATTTCGGCGATGTGAAGCAGTCAGTCCGATCTCTGGATCTTGATGAGATGTATAACCGCTGCCTGGATCATGATTTGGTTCATTCCGGCATGATGAAATCAAACGGACGATTATACGAAACAGAAGACGGCATGCTGGCTGAGCTATCTTGCGAAGAGGGAAAGGATTTCTTTTTATTTCACCCGGCCCTTTTGGATGCGAGCGGAATCGGGGCGAGCGGTTTGCTTTCTGAAACAAACCGGCTCCACCTGCCTTTATATTATGAATCATTCACGGCCGCCGACAGGCTTCAATCAGAGTGCACGGCGCGTATCGCAGCTTCCGGCGTCCGTCAGGAAAAAGAACTCACCACTATGACAATCGAGTACTTCAGCCGATCCGGACAGAAGGTCGCGGAGCTTAAAAACATTACGGGAAAAGCGGTGCGGTTCGAAGAAGACGAGAATACAGCCGGACAAGATAAACAGGATGCAAAAGAGCCGGAAAGCGCAGATGAAAAAGACATCATTCTGTTTTTAAAGAAGCTTTTGGCTGAAAAGCTGGGGCAGCCTTGGGAGCCGCTTGACATTCTTGCCGGTTACTACGAGCTCGGGCTGGATTCATCTTCTTTGCTTGAGATTGTTCAGGATATCAGTAAAAAGGCGGGTGTGCCCCTCGCGCCCACTCTTCTCTTTGAATATACAAATATAAAAGAACTGGCTGCCTATTTGAAAAAGACCGTTTCATTTGAAAGGGAAGATCATGCAGCCGAACCATCAGTACTTGAAACTGAAACACCAAGTGTGCCAAACCAACATGAAAACACCGGAGACATTGCGATTATCGGAATGGCGGGCCGGTATCCGAAAGCGAAAAATGTGGAGGAGTTTTGGGAAAACCTTAAGGCAGGCACGGATTGCATCACTGAGGTTCCGAAGTCCCGCTGGGATTGGAAAACATATAAAAACGTAACGTCACCATCTGGAAAAAAAGTATCAAAATGGGGCGGTTTCATCGACGATGCCGATTGCTTCGATCCGCAGTTTTTCAGAATCTCACCGCGTGAGGCGGAAATGATGGACCCGCAGGAACGCCTGTTTTTACAAACCTGCTGGGAGACGATTGAAGATGCGGGCTATACGCCTGAAACGCTTGGAAATAAAAAAAATAAACAGCGTCCTGTCGGCGTTTTTGCAGGGGTCATGCATAAAGATTATTCCTTAATCGGCGCAGAACAATTATCGGAGACTGATCCTTTTCCGGTTTCACTGAATTATGCGCAGATTGCCAACAGAGTGTCCTATTATTGTGACTTCCACGGGCCGAGCCTCGCGGTGGATACCGTTTGTTCTTCTTCTTTGACCGCCGTTCACCTGGCCATTGAAAGCATCCGCCGCGGCGAATGTGAGGCCGCGCTTGCGGGAGGGGTGAACTTGTCGCTGCATCCGGCGAAATATCTCAGCTACGGAAGCGTCGGCATGCACTCGAGTGACGGCCGCTGCCGTACATTCGGCGAGGGCGGTGACGGCTACGTTTCCGGAGAAGGAGTGGGTGCCGTATTACTCAAGCCGCTGGAAAAAGCCGAACAAGACGGCGACCGGATTTACGCGGTTATTAAAGGAAGTGCCGTTAACCATGTCGGAAAAGTAAGCGGAATTACCGTCCCGAGCCCTGCTGCACAGGCAGAAGTTATTAAGGCATGTCTGAAAAAAGCAGGCATCAGCCCGCGGACTGTCAGCTATGTGGAAGCCCATGGAACAGGCACTTCGTTAGGAGACCCGATTGAAATTGAAGGCCTGTCAAAAGCGTTCAGCGAAGGGACGCAGGATCAGCAATTTTGTTCCATCGGTTCAGTCAAATCAAATATCGGCCATGCAGAATCTGCGGCGGGCATCAGCGGCTTAACAAAAGCGGCGCTGCAGCTTCATTACAAAACGCTTGTCAAATCTCTGCATTCCGGTGAATTAAATCCATACGTGAAATTTGAGAAATCGCCTTTTTACGTACAGCAGCAGACTGCTCCGTGGAAGCAGCCGGCAGCCGAAGAAAACGGAAAAGTCACGCATTATCCGCGCCGGGCCGGACTCAGTTCCTTCGGGGCATCAGGTTCGAATGCTCATATCATTTTAGAAGAATACATTCAGCCTGAACAAAAAGCGCCTGCGCCTGAGAAAGAAGCAGCCAAAATCTTCCTGCTGTCCGCAAGAAATAAAGACAGGCTGCTGGCCTATGCGGAAAAAATAGCCCGGACACTTTCCGAAAAGACGGCGCTGTCTGAACTGGCCTACACCCTTCAGACAGGGCGTGAAGCAATGGAGGAGAGAGCTGTCTTCCTTGCAAATGACACCCGCGAATTGAAGGGAAAACTGAACGATTTCGTAAAAGGAAACGAAAATATCCCGGGATTTTGGCGCGGACAAGCCGAGATGCCGGAACTGAGCGAAAACGCTCCGGAAACGGATGATCCGCTGCGGCTTGCCGAGTTATGGGCAGAAGGGAAAACAGTGGATTGGAATAAGCTGTACGGTCCGGATAAACCGCGCAAAACAAGCGTTCCGACGTATCCGTTTGCAAAAGAGCGCTATTGGATTCCGCAGCGGGAAAAACAGGATAAAACCCTGTCAGACACTGTACTGCATCCGCTTTTACAAGAAAATACGTCAGATTTTTCACAGCAGCGCTTCACTTCTCTTTTTACGGGAGATGAATTTTTCCTTTCTGACCATGTCGTCAACGGACAAAAAATTCTGCCGGGCGTCGCCTATCTGGAAATGGCCGGGGAAGCAGTGAAAAAGGCCGCGGCCGTGACGGACAAAGGCCATAGCGTCACACTCAGACAGATCGTTTGGGTCCGGCCGGTCATTGTTGAAAACAAACCGAAGGAAATACATATTGCCCTTTATCCAGAGGATAACGGTGAGATTACCTATGAAATATACAGTGAGGCAGAAGAAAACGGCGAAGATCTGGTCATTCACAGCCAAGGTGAAGCAGTCATTACCGCACCGGGCAGCGCTCAGTTAGATATTGAGTCTGTCAAGGCTTCCTGCAATTTAGGGATAGTGACTGCGGATGAATGCTACGGAGCTTTTGAAAAGATCGGCTTGGATTATGGAGAAGCATACAGGGGCGTACAGCAATTGCTGATCGGTGAAGACCGATTGCTGGCCCGTATTTCACTCCCGGCTGCCGTACATGACACGAAAGAACAGTACGCGCTTCACCCGAGTATGATGGACGCCGCTTTTCACGCCTCCGTGGGTTTGCTTGTCCGTTCGATTCATGACGATGCGGGAAGCCGCGAGCTTTCTTTGCCGTTTGCGATGCAGGAAGTGGAGGTGTTCGGGAAGTGTCCTGAGCATGTCTGGTCATATATCCGGTACAGCGAAGGAAGCAAAGCGGATGACACCGTAAGAAAATTTGACATTGATATGTGTGATGATGCCGGTACCGTTTATGTACGGATGAAAGGCGCGTCTGTCCGGGCGCTTGACACAACCCAAACAGCGGGAGGCGAAACCTTGGAGGCGCCTGTCGGACACACGATGATGATTCCGGCTTGGGAGCCCGTTTCACTTGAAAAAACGAAGAAAGTGAATACGGTGAATAAGCAGACCGCAGTTTTCGGAGGAACTGACAGACAGCATTCACGTATAAAAGAGCATCTGCCAAACGCTTCATATTATCCAATCAGAGGTACGGATGATATCGCATCTCTTACGCACATGCTTGAAGGGCATAAAGAGCTGGAGCAAATTATTTGGCTCGCGCCTGAGGCTGAGGGTGCTGACAGCCTTAAGGAACAGGAGCGCAACGTTTTTCATGTGTTTAAGCTGATGAAAGCATTGCTTGCCTCAGGGTACGGAGAAAGACACCTGGACTGGTGCTTTGTCACAGCAAATGCTCAGCCGTTTTCGGATCAGGACAGCGCCGATCCGTCACAAGCCGCAGTCAGCGGCCTTGCCGGGACGATGGCGAAAGAATATCCGCATTGGAATGTCCGCATGATTGACACAGAAACGGACGGTATCTGGCCGATCGGAGAGGCGCTTTCTCTTTCTGCCGGGAAAAACGGCCAAGTTTGGGCATACCGCAATCAGCAGCTGTTTGAGCGGCAGCTGATCCCGCTTGACAATATGCCGAAAAACGGCACGCTATACCAAACAGGCGGGGTTTATGCCGTAATCGGAGGCGCCGGGTATCTCGGCGAGGCATGGAGCGAATATATGATCCGCCGCTACAAAGCACGCGTCATTTGGATCGGAAGAAGCACGCTGAATAAATCCATACAGGCGAAACTCGACCGGCTCAGCGCATTCGGTCCGGCGCCTGAATATATTTCCGCCGATGCCGCTGACAGTGTTTCCTTAGAGCGGGCTTATCAGCTCATAAAAGAGCGTCACACAAAAATTAACGGCGTTATTCACTCGGCAATGGATCTGTCTGAGCAAAGCTTAAATAATATGAAGACAGAAGAGTTCAAATCGGTGCTGAGAGCAAAAGCCGACGTAAGTGTGTCCATGGCGGAGGTATTCGGACGGGAGCCGCTTGACTTTGCGCTCTTCTTCTCCTCGCTTGTGGCATTTATCCATAATGTGAAACAAAGCCATTATGCCGCAGGATGCGCCTTCAGTGACGCATTTGCGAAGGAACTTGATCAGAAATGGAACTGCCCGGTCAAAGTCATGAATTGGGGCTACTGGGGCAACAGCGAAGCGGCTGAAGACGGCAATTTTATTCAGCTGATGGATCAGATCGGATTGGGACTGATCGAACCGGACGCTGCGATGGAGGCGCTTGAAACACTTATGACGATACCGGTTGATCAAGCAGCCTTCATTCATACGACAAAACCGGTCGCAGTAGAGGGGATGAATGAACGAGAAACGATTTCCGTTTATCCGCCTCATCCGCTTGTAACCGGACAACAGCCGAAGGCCGCTCCGCCCGGCGCGCGTCTTGTAAGAGAGGCTGAACATCAGGAGCTTGATGATTTTCTGTATCAGCTTTTGATCGCCCAGCTTAAAGAAGCGGACTTGCTGACGCCGCAAAGCCTTAAAGCGTATGAGCCTGAACACGAATATTTTAAAAAATGGCTCGATCAAACGATCACCTTCCTTCTGGAACACGGCTATCTGGAAGGGAATGCCGATTCATTTACACTGTCAGCCCGCGCTGAAAACGCAACCGCCTCGCTATGGCGAAAATGGGAGCAGGAAAAAGCGGAATGGCTCAATAATACTGATACAAAAGCAATGACTGTTTTAGCCGAGACGATGCTTAAAGCACTGCCGGACATTCTGCGCGAAGACATGCCGGCCACAGATATCATGTTCCCGCACTCTTCAATGGAACTTGTTGAAGGAATTTATAAGCATAATCAAGTCGCGGATTACTTTAACGGCGCCCTGTCAGATACATTAACGTCCTATGTGAAAGAAACCATCAGTAAAAACTCAAAAACCGCCATCCGCATACTGGAAATCGGAGCGGGCACAGGCGGCACAAGCGCAGGCATATTTGAAAAGCTAAAGCCGTATCAAAACCATATAAAAGAATACTGTTACACCGATGTATCGAAAGCTTTTCTCGTGCATGCGGAAACAGAATACGGCAAACAGAATCCTTATCTGACTTATAAACTTTTTAACGCGGAAGCGCCGCTTTCCGGTCAGGACATAGAGCCTGGCGCATACGACATCGTCGTTGCGGCCAACGTGCTCCACGCGACGAAAGACATCCGCCAGACGCTGAGAAACGCCAAAGCCGTTTTAAAAGACAACGGCCTGCTGCTCTTAAATGAAATGGCGGGAAACAGCCTGTTCCCGCATATTACTTTCGGGTTGCTTGAAGGCTGGTGGCTGCATGAAGATTCTGACCTTCGTATTCCGGGATGCCCGGGCTTGTATCCAAAAAGCTGGAAGCACGTGTTAGAAAGCGAAGGCTGGCATTCTGTCTATTTCCCGGCAGAAGCTGCACATGATTTAAGCCATCAGATTGTAGCGGCAAAAAGCAACGGCATTGTCCGCCAAAAAACGCTTAAAGCAGGAGGCGTAACACCGGCCGCACTGCCAAAAGCAGCACAAGCGCCGGAACTTCAGCCGCAAACAACGGCCGAAAAAAGCGATACAGCTTTAACAGAAAAAAGCACCGAGTACTTAAAAACGTTAATCGGAGAAACATTAAAAATTCCGCCGGCTCAAATTGATCCGAAAGCGCCGCTTGAAAAATACGGAATTGATTCTATCGTCGTCGTACAGCTGACAAATGCGTTACGAAATGTGTTAGACCAAGTCAGCAGCACCTTATTTTTTGAATATCAGACGATCGAGGCTCTCGTCGGCCACTTAATCAAAACAAAAAAAGACGCGATGATCAAACTGACGGGACAAGCGCCTGTTCATGAAGAACCAGAGGCGGCATCCGAACCGCAGGCTGTACAGCCGGCTAAGCCGCTTCGCACTGACTGGCGGCGGAGAGAAAAACGGGCAGCAAAAGAGGCCGTCCGGCAAAGTTCGGTTCGCGACGTGGCCATCATCGGCGTTTCAGGACGCTACCCGCAGGCAAAAACAGCGGCTGAGCTTTGGGCTAACATTAAAAAAGGAAAAAACTGCATAGAAGAAATCCCGCAGGAACGCTGGAACTGGCAGGATTACTATGATGTAGAAAAAGGTAAAGAGGGCTCTATTTATACGAAATGGGGCGGATTCATTGAAGATATGGACAAGTTTGATCCGCTGTTCTTTCAGATTTCTCCTTTGGAAGCGGAGCGCATGGACCCGCAGGAGCGATTATTTTTAGAAACGGCGTATGCGAGTATCGAGGATGCCGGCTATACGCCTGACAACCTGTGCCAAAGCAGAAAAATCGGCGTTTTTGCCGGAGCGATGAACAAAAACTACCCGACAGGCTACGGCTACTGGTCCATTGCCAACAGGGTGTCTTACCTTTTTGATTTCCAAGGACCGAGCATTGCGGTTGACACAGCCTGTTCTTCTTCTTTGACGGCCATTCATCTGGCGCTTGAGAGCCTATACAGCGGTTCAAGCGAATGCGCGATTGCCGGCGGCGTAAATATCGTAACCGACCCGATCCATTATATGAATCTGTCAGTCATGAACATGCTTTCTGCAAGCGACACATGCAAATCGTTCGGAGACCGCGCGGACGGTTTTGTAGACGGAGAAGGAGTGGGCGCGGTCGTGTTAAAGCCGTTAGACCAAGCGATTGCCGACAACGATCACATTTACGGTGTGATTAAAGGAAGCACCATTAACAGCGGGGGCAAAACGAACGGGTACACCGTTCCGAACCCGAACGCGCAGGCCGCCTTAATAAAAGAGGCTTTCCAAAGGGCAAACGTCCCGGCGCGCACCGTCAGTTATATTGAAGCCCACGGCACGGGGACCGCATTAGGGGACCCGATTGAAATCGCCGGATTAACGAAAGCATTTGAAGAGGATACAACAGATAAACAGTTTTGCGCCATCGGCTCCGCAAAATCCAATATCGGCCATTGTGAAAGCGCCGCGGGCATCGCCGGTCTGACAAAAATATTGTTCCAGCTGAAAGACCGCCAAATTGCGCCGTCCCTGCATGCCGGGCAGCTGAACCCGAATATTGAGTTCGCATATACACCGTTTGTCGTTCAGCAGGAACTCGGCGAGTGGAAACGTCCCGTCATCGGCGGCAAAGAGATTCCGAGAAGGGCCGGATTAAGCAGCTTCGGCGCAGGAGGAGCAAATGCCCACCTCGTCATAGAAGAATATATTGCAGATAAAGAGCCTGTTGAATCGCCGGGTGATCAGCCCGCTATTATCGTCCTGTCCGCGAAAAACAGCGAACGGCTCACTGAAAAAGCAAAACAGCTTACAGCCGCCATCCGTGAAAAACGATACAGCAGCAGTGATCTTATGAGTATAGCCTATACTCTTCAGACGGGCCGTGTGCCGATGGAAGAGCGTCTCGGCTTTATCGTTCATTCACTTCATGAACTTGAAGAAAAACTGACTGGATTTATCTCCGGAAAAGACACCGCCGAAATGCACCGCGACGGTACGGAAGAAAACAAACGGATGCTTGCCGTATTTGCGGCGGATGATGATATGGAAGCAATCTTAGACGCTTGGATCAGCAAACGGAAATATTCTAAGCTGCTTGAGCTTTGGGTAAAAGGATTAGATATCAATTGGGCGAAATTATACGGAGACCGTCTTCCGGCCCGCATCAGCCTGCCTGCTTATCCGTTTGCGAAAGAGCGCTTCTGGCATCAGCAGCCTGCTCAAAGTAAGGCAGCGCCCGTTAAAGCAGCGGCCGATGAAAATGATCCGGCAGAACAGTTTGAAGTGATGGCTTTCCGAGAAGTTCTTAAAGAACAGGCTTTGCCGGCTGTTGGAGAAAAGAAAATCAAGACGGTGATTTCTTTCTTATCTGATCAGAAGAAGCAGCAGGAAGCCGTCTCGGCGATCAGATCGTACGACAGTGAAGCTGACGTTATATTTATCGCTCAGGGCGACCGGTATGAGGCTTTATCCTCCGGCCGCTGCCAGGTGGTGCGGGAAGATCCGCAATCATATGTGAACGCTTTTGCGGACATTCAAAAAGAGTACGGTGAAGTTTCTGCCATTTTGTATTTATGGGCGCTCGAAGATAAAAGCTGCATAGAAGATTATTCATGTATCGTCTATATTCTCAAGGCAATGGCCGAGACCGGTCTGCTGCCGGAAAAATTGTTATTGGCGGGTGAATATGCATCCGGTCTGGAAAAGTGCTACTTGGAATCATGGATCGGCTTTGAGCGTTCGCTCGGCATTGTTCTCCCGAAAACAAGCATTACCGGCCACTTCAGAAAAGCCGGCGCGGCCATGACAGACTGGATGGGAACCATTTTGGACGAGCTGAAGGCTGAAACAGACCATACCGTTTTCTTGGAAGAGGGGAAACGGTATGTCTATCACACTGAACCAACCGGATTAACGGAAGAAAACAGCAGGATCAGAACCGGAGGAACCTATCTCATTACAGGCGGATTAGGAGGGCTCGGCTACTTATTTGCCCGCCACCTCGCCCGGAATTATCAGGCAAATGTCATTCTCACGGGGCGGTCGCCGATCAATGAAGAGAAGAAAGAAAAAATGAAAGAGCTGGAAAATCTCGGGGCGGGTGTTCTTTACGCCGAAGCCGATGTTTGTGATCCGATCGGAATGGGCGACTGCATTAAGCGCGCGAAAGAACGATTCGGAGCCATTCACGGCGTCATTCATGCGGCGGGCATCGAAAGCAGAACATCCGTCTTTGAAAATGAAATCGGGAATTTCCGCGGTACACTTGAACCGAAAATAAACGGAAGCCTGCTTCTTGACGAGTGGCTGAAAAATGAAACGCCGGATTTCATCTGCTACTTTTCATCCACATCGGCTGTTTTAGGGGATTTCGGCTGCTGTGATTACGCAGTGGCGAACAGGTTCCAAATGGCGTACGCCCACTATAAAAACGAACAATCAGAAAGCGGAAACGCTTTTGTCATAAACTGGCCCGTCTGGAAAAACGGCGGAATGGCCGTCGGCGGTGAAGAGACGACAGGCATGTACCTGAAATCAAGCGGCCAGCGCCTGTTAGAAACAGATGAAGGCATTGAGCTGTTTGAGCGCATCATTTCTCAAGAAAACACCCAGTGTCTCGTCATTGCAGGCAAAAGAAGCCGCGCCGAACGATTTTTAGGTATCCGGAAAGATGAGTCATCAAAACCGGAAGCTTTGCCGGAAACCGTGAGCAGCCGCATCCCGGCAGAAAGCACGGAAAAACGGCTCGAAGCGGATTTGAAAGAGCTGATACACAGTCTGCTGAAAATATCCAAAGATAAGCTCGTCCTGCATAAAAACTGGGCGGAATTCGGATTTGATTCCATCTATTTAGCCAAATTTGCCGCTCTTTTGTCGCGCCATTACGGCATTGAAGTCACTCCGGCGTTATTTTACAGCTATGCCACGCTAGGGGACGTTATGAACTACTACCTGACAGAACACAAAGAAACGATCGAAACGTTTTACAGAACGGAAGAAACCGAAACAGAAGACGCTGCTCCGGAAAGCAAGGAGTATACGGATCAGGAGATCATCGCCATGATGAAACAGGTCTCTGAGGGGACATTGGATTTTAAAAGAGTGCAAGACATCATAGAAGGGAGTAAGACTTATGAATCATAAAGAACTTCTCGATGCCTACAGATCAGGAACGCTCACCATCGCTGAGGTAGAACAAGAGCTTCAGGCTTTCAAGCGGACAACTGCAAAACGTCCGCTTTCAGAAGGCCAGAAAGGTTTGTGGATGCTTCAGAAAATGTTTCCGGAGATGAGCGCATATAACATTCCGTTATGCTTTCGATTTCAAAAGCTGGATATCGAGACATTCAAAAACGCCCTTTTGTTTGTGAAGCGCCAGCACCCTATTTTGACCAGTGTGATAAAAGAGGAAAACGGCCTTCCGTATCAGATTGAAGATTCGGAGATGCATTTTCCGATTGAAGAAATGGATCTTTCTGAACTAAGCGGGCGTGACGCTCTAACGTTTATTAAAGAAAAGGCAAAAGAACCGTTTGCGTTTGAAACCGGTCCGCTCCTGCGCGTTCAAGTGTTCCGGAGGGCGAAGCGGGAATCGATCGTGTTAATCACCATTCATCATATCATTTTTGACGGCGTGTCTCTTATGACGTTTATGTCGGCGCTGCTGGACGCCTATGTAAAAGCAGGCGAAGGCAAAGAACCTGAAATGCTTCGGCAGGCCGCAGATTATCATGACTTTGTGAACTGGGAAAAAGAACTGCTGGAAAGTGAAGCGGGAAAAACGCATCTCTCTTATTGGAAAGAGCAGCTGGAAGGACCGCTGCCGGTGCTAGAGCTTCCGTCGGATTACCCGAGATCATCGGTTCAAACTTGCAGGGGGCAGGCGTATCAGCGCTTGCTTCCTGATGAACTGAACCGGCAGATTAAAGTTTGCGCCCAAAAAAATAATGTCAATGAATCGGTTGTGTATCTCGCTATTTTCAAAGGCCTGCTCTATCAATATACGAATCAGGAAGATATCATCGTCGGCATGCCGACAATGGGGCGCTCTGAGGCTCAATTTGAGTCTATGATCGGATACTTTATTAATATGATCGCGGTCAGAAGCAGGGAGACGGGCGCAAAAACCTTTACGGCCTTTTTGAAAGAGCTTCAGATGACACTTGCAGAAGGGTTAAACCATGCCGCGTATCCGTTTCCGGCGCTTGTAAAAGAATTGAAGACAGAACGTTCGCCTGCTGTTTCACCTGTTTTTCAAACCGCGTTTTTCTATCAAAACTTCTTCCGGACAGAAGGAGCGGAAAAGCTGGCCGAACAATATCAATCACTCGGGATTGAAATGATAGAAGACATTCATCAGGAAGGCGAATTTGAGCTTGCGCTTGAAGTCTATAAAAAAGAAAAAGAAACAGTCCTGCAATTTCTGTACAATCCGGATGTCTACAGCCCCACTACTATCGAACGGATGGCGGAGCATTATATGAAACTGGCAGAAAAAGTGCTTTCTGACCCGGAGATCGCTTTTGAAGCATGCTCCGGCCTGCTCAATCAGAATCAGGAACGGGAAAAAAGCCGCACATCCCATCAGCCGAATGAGCGCTGTATTCATGAAGTGTTTGCGGAAAAAGCCGGGCGGCACCCTGAAAGAGAAGCCGTCACATTCGGTGAAAACAGCCTTACATATCGCGAATTAGATGAACGAAGCACGGCGCTCGCTGTGTATCTGCAAGAAAAGGGGGTCACACCGGAATGCCCGGTCGGCATTTGTACGGAGCGTTCTTTTGAGATGGTCATCGGCATCCTCGCCATTTTAAAAGCGGGAGGTGCGTATGTGCCGCTGGACCCGGCTTTTCCAAAGGAACGGATGTCACACGTCTTGCTTGACAGCGGCGTTTCAATCGTCTTAACGCAAGCAAAAACACGCGGCATGATTGAACGGTTAACCATCGGCGGTGTGAGCACGGTAGAGATCGAAAACAGCGGACGCCCTGCCGGCGGGGCAAAATTGGCGCAGCGTTCAAAACCGCATCACCTCGCTTATATCCTATATACGTCCGGAAGCACGGGAAAACCGAAAGGCGTCATGGTTGAGCACAGGGCCATCATGAACACACTGCAGTTTTTGGAAGCGGAGTATCCGGTCGCGCAGGAGGATGCCTATCTGTTAAAAACGAACTACGTGTTTGACGTTTCGATTTCTGAATTATTCGGCTGGTTTATCGGAAACGGACGGCTTGTCATTTTGCCGCCCGGTGCAGAAAAAAATCCGCAGCTTTGCATGGAATACATCCAAACTCACCAGGTGACGCATCTGAATTTTGCTCCTGCTGTGTTTAATGTATTTCTGGAAACGGTAAAGCGGCATACGTCATTTACAGAGGAAGGTCCTGTGAAATATGTGATGGTGGCCGGAGAGGCGTTTCCGAAAGACTTGGTCAAAAAGTCAGTATCCATCTTCAAAAACGCCAGAATTGAAAACATATACGGCCCGACGGAAACATCCATTTATGCCGCTTACTACAGCTGCGGCGATAAGGAAATCACAAGCAGAAATACGCCGATCGGAAAACCGATCCAAAACACGCGGCTCTATATCGTCGATGAAAAGCTCAGCCCCGTCCCGGACGGTGTGGCCGGCGAGCTTTGCGTGGCCGGCGCCGGTCTGGCCAGAGGCTATTACAATCAGCCTGAGCTGACGGCGGCATCATTTATTGATAATCCGTTTAGTGAAGGAGAAAAACTTTACAAAACAGGCGATTTGGCCAGATGGCTGCCTGACGGAAATATAGAATATGCCGGACGTATTGACAGTCAAGTAAAAATCCGCGGCTTCCGCATCGAATTGGGAGCGATTGAAGCAAAATTGAGCGAACATCCGGATATCCTTGATCAGGCGGTTGTCGTTCAGGAAAAGAACGGACATAAAAAGCTGACCGCTTATTATACGGCCCGCTCCGGTCATGCGGCAGATGAAAAAGCGCTCCGCAAACATCTTTTATCAGGCCTGCCGGATTATATGGTGCCTGCCCATTTTATCCGACTGGATGCGCTGCCGTTAACACCGAGCGGCAAAGTGAACCGCAAAGACCTGGAAAAGCGCAAGGTGATCGTTCACCGGTCTGAAAAGACGGGCAGTCTGCCGTTATCAGAGGCGGAAGCGAAGGTGACTGAAATATGGGAAGACCTGCTGAATACCGCGGGGATCAAAACCGAAGACGGCTTTTTCGATGTGGGAGGCGACTCGCTGCTGGCTGTCGCCGCGGCAGAACGCATTAAACAGGAGCTGGAATGTGATTTTACCGTCACGGATTTATTCGAACACTCTACCATTCAGGCGATCAGCCGATTTATTGTTGAAACAAAACAGGCCGCTGAGAGAGAGGCGCCCGCCCAAGATGAGAGAGAAAGAGAACAAACGGCTCAAAACGGGGTGCCGTCTTACTTTGAGGACAGCGTAGCGATAGTGGGGATTTCCTGTCAATTCCCCGGCGCGAAAAATCATCATGAGTTCTGGAAGCAGTTAAGAGAAGGAAAAGAAAGCGTCCGTTTCTACTCGGAAGAAGAACTTCGGGAAGCAGGCGTACCGGAAGATTTGATCGAAAATCCCGATTATGTGCCGGCATTATCGACGATAGAAGGAAAAGATCTCTTTGACCCTGAATTCTTTCACATTTCTCCGAAAGACGCAGAATTTATGGATCCTCAGCTTCGGCTTTTGCTGCTTCATTCTTGGAAAGCCGTCGAGGACGCGGGATATGTATCCAAAGAGATTCCGAAGACAAGCGTTTATATGTCGGCAAGCAATAATTCGTATCGGTCGCTTTTGCCGGAAAAAACGACAGAAGGCCATGAATCTCCTGACGGCTATGTGTCATGGGTGTTGGCGCAGAGCGGCACGATTCCGACGATGGTTTCCCATAAGCTCGGATTAAAAGGGCCAAGCTATTTCGTTCATTCAAATTGCTCGTCATCATTAGTCGGTCTTTATTCAGCCTATCAAAGCATAACGAGCGGAGAATCGGAATACGCGCTCGTCGGCGGAGCAACTCTGCATGCTGCGACAAGCATCGGCTATGTACATCAAACAGGATTGAATTTTTCAAGCGACGGGCATGTCAAGGCATTTGACGCTTCAGCCGACGGTATGGCGGGCGGAGAAGGAGCTGCCGTCATTCTCCTGAAAAAAGCGTCACAAGCCGTTCAGGACGGAGATCACATTTACGCTATGCTAAGAGGCATCGGTCTGAACAATGACGGAGCGGATAAAGTCGGTTTTTACGCACCGAGTGTAAAAGGACAGACTGACGTCATCCAGCAAGTTTTAGACAGCACGAACGTTCACCCGGAGACTGTTTCCTATATCGAAGCGCACGGCACAGGAACGACATTGGGTGACCCGATTGAAATGTCCGCGCTGCAGCAAGTGTATAAACGTTACACGGATCAGGAGCAGTATTGCGGGATCGGCTCCGTAAAAACGAATATCGGACATTTGGATACAGCGGCGGGCCTTGCCGGGTGCATCAAGGTCGCGATGAGTTTATATCATCGGGAGCTGGCGCCTACCATTAATTACACGTCACCGAATCCGAATATCACATTCAGCGGTTCGCCGTTTTATGTAGCGGACAAGAGAAAACCGCTTCCGGAGAGAGAGACGCCGCACCGCGCAGCGTTAAGCTCATTCGGGCTCGGAGGAACAAACGCACACGCCATTTTTGAACAATATGAAAACAAAACGATCAGCAGCTCAAATGACGGCCGGCCGCCTTATATCGTTCCGCTGTCAGCAAGAAATAAGCAGCGCCTGACTGCCTATGCATCTTGTTTATCCGACTTTCTGAATGAAGCCGAAACCGATGTTTCCTTGCATGATCTGGCGTTTACGTACCAGACCGGACGTGAGGCGATGGAAGAGAGAGCCGTCTTTATCAGTAACGATCGTCACGATTTGAAGCGTCAGCTGCAGGATTTCATCAATGGTAATAAACAAAACATCTTACGGGGCGAAAAAGTGAGAAATAAAGAAGCGTCACCTCAGGAGATGGAAAAGCTTGCGGCGTGCCAGACACAGGAAGAAAAGCTGAAAGCAATCGCGGCGCTCTGGATAGAAGGGGTGCGTGTCGATTGGGGCTTATTGTATCAGGATTCCGCACCGCAACGAATCAGTGCGCCGACCTATCCGTTCGCCGAAGAGCGCTTCTGGCCGGAAGAAGCTGTGAAGCAAACGGATACGAAGCTTTTGCACCCGCTGATCCATCAGAATACATCAGTTTTGCAGGAGCAGCGGTTCAGCTCGGAATTCACGGGCAAAGAGTATTTTATTGCCGAGCATATCATTAAAGGAATGGCGATCGTGCCTGCCGCCGTTACCCTTGAGATGGCACGGGCCGCGGCGGAGAGAAGTATCGGCGGGGTATCAGAGGAATCTTTGGGCCTTCGCTTAAAGAATATCGTGTGGGTCCGCCCGGTGATAGCCGATCAGCAGACTGTCAGTGTCCATGTCGGACTTTATGAAGAAGAAGACGGGCAGATTCAATACAGAATGTACGGCGGGAACGATTCAAGCGGTGAAGCAGCTCCTCTTTATAATCAGGGCATCGCTGAAATCATCCGAAAGGGACCGGAAGAAACGGCGGATCTTGAGCAGATGAAGCGCTGGTGCACGCAGGGAACAATCGAATCTGAAGCGTTTTATAAAGGAATGATCGGAGCTGATTACGGACCCGGATACAAAGGTGTGCAGCTTGTATACAAAGGCGAAGACCGGCTGCTTGCTAAATTGAAGCTTCCTGAATCCGTCTCTCACACAAAAGCTGATTATATCCTTCATCCGAGTATGATGGACGGTGCGCTTCAGGCCGCCGAATATTTGCAGAACGTAACAAGAGCGCTGCTTGCAGAAAGCGGGGAACCATTCAAAGCCGCATTACCGTTTGCTTTAGAGGAGCTGGACGTACTGAAGCCATGTGCTGCTGACATGTGGGTGTACGTCACATTCAGCGCGAACAATAAAGCCGGCGATTATATCCAAAAAGCTGATATCGATTTATATGACAATAACGGCGGGCTTTGCGTGCGGATGAGAGGATTCTCAACGCGGATCATGGAAGAAAACGCGGGTGCCGGCGTCCCTGTCAGCCGTACTGATACATTGCTGGCTGAGCCGGTCTGGAAGGAGCAGCAGAAACCGGCGCAGGAGCACGCGCCTTCGTATGAACAGCATATCATCTTCCTTTGTGAGTACGATGAAGCCGTTAAACAAGCAATTGAAGCCAAGCTTGAACACGCAAGCGTCTTTATTTTGGACGAGCGCCCCGCATCTATTGCAGAGCGGTATCATTCCTATGCGGGTCAGCTGTTTGATCATATTAAAACCATAATGAAAGGCAAGCCGAAGGGCCGAATTCTTCTTCAGGCTGTTACGCGTTCAGCAGGCTTACAGCAGGTGTTCTCAGGCATTACCGGCCTTTTCAGAACCGCATGCCTTGAACATTCCAAGCTGATTTGTCAAATGATAGAAGCCGATGAAAAAGAAAGTGCTGAAGACATAGCGGAAAAAGTGTCCGAAAACCATATGCATGCCGAAAGCGTCCATGTGAAATATGAAAACGGCAAGCGCTTTGCTGCTGATTGGGAAGAGGTGGACATTTCTCAAGCGGAGCCGGACATTCCGTGGAAAGACGAAGGCGTTTATCTCATCACCGGAGGTGCCGGAGGTTTAGGCCTGATCTTTGCAAAAGAGATCGCAAACCGCACAAAAGACGCCGTCATCATATTAACCGGCCGATCCGCTCTCGGAGAAAAGCAGCAAGATCTGCTGGAAACAGTACGTGCTGCCGGCGCTTCTGTCTTCTACGAGCAAACTGATGTCACGGATGAAGCAGAAGTATACCGATTCATCCGCAATATCCGCAAACGGCACGGCAAGCTGGACGGAATTGTTCACAGTGCCGGCATTATAAAAGACAACTACATGGTGAAGAAGCCGGCAGAGGAATATCAAGACGTTCTCGCTCCGAAAGTGAAGGGCCTTGTGTATCTTGATGAAGCGTCACAGCATGAGAAATTAGATGTCTTTATTGTCTTTTCATCCTTATCAGGTGTGCTTGGAAGCGTCGGCCAGGCTGACTACGCGTCTGCAAACGTCTTTATGGAGATGTATGCCGCGTACCGCCGTTCTTTACAAGCCGCAGGACAAAGATACGGAAAGACGCTTTCTGTCAGCTGGCCGTTATGGAAAGAAGGCGGAATGCAGGCAGGAAAGCAGACAGAAGATATACTGATGCAAGAGGCGGGAATCGCACCGCTCAGCACAGAAGCCGGCATCAAGGCTTTATATCAAGGCTTGATGAGCGGGGCAGTCCGGGTGACGGTTCTTGAAGGAGACGTGAAAAACATGAAAGCAAAACTGTTCCGAAAAGAGAATGATCATCCGGAAGCTGAGTCCGGCGTACATCATGAGATTGACGCTGACAGCCTGCTTGAAAAAGTCAAGCATCTCTTAAAACAGCAGACAGCCTCACTGTTAAAAGTGAAACTTGACAAAATTGATGCACATGAAGAAATGACAAAATACGGGCTTGACTCTATCTCGATGACCGAGTTTACGAATCAGTTGAATAAAACGTACCGGCTTAGATTAACGCCGACGATTTTCTTTGATCATCCGACGATTCATGAATTTGCCGTTCATTTAATCAGTGAATATGAGGATGAATTCGCCGGACGGTTTGCGGTTAATACAAAAACGGTTCAATCGTCAAAACCGGTAAAAGAGACTCAAAAAACACGCCCGGCCGTTAAGCGCCGCCGCACTCTGCCTGAGACACTTCCGCAGACAGTACAGCGGGGTCAGAAGGCGGAGCCGATTGCAATCGTAGGCATCAGCGGAATTTTTCCGATGGCTGAAGACATTGATGCTTACTGGCAAAACCTGAAGGAAGGCAAAGACTGCATGACCGAGATTCCGAAAGACCGCTGGGACTGGCGGGACTATTACGGGGATCCCGCAAAGGAAGTTAATAAAACAAATGTCAACCAAGGCGGATTTATTGACGGAATTGCTGAATTTGATCCGTTATTTTTCGGGATTTCACCCCGGGAAGCGGAGCAAATGGACCCTCAGCAGCGTCTCCTGCTGACGTACGCATGGAAAGCGATTGAAGATGCCGGATACGCGTCAAAGAGTCTCTCAGGCACAAAAACAGGTGTGTTTATCGGGACTGGAAATACCGGCTACGGTTCTCTATTAGCCAATGCCGATGCGACGATTGAAGGGTCATCCGCGGCGAATACAAGTCCGTCTGTCGGACCGAACCGTGTCAGCTATACGCTCAATCTGCACGGGCCGAGCGAACCGATTGATACGGCCTGCTCAAGCTCGCTCGTTGCCATTCACCATGCCGTTTCTTCAATAGAAGAAGGGACGTGCGACATGGCTTTAGCCGGAGGAATCAATACGATTGTTCTTCCGGATGTGTATATCAGCTTTGATAAAGCGGGCGCGCTGAGCAAAGAAGGACGATGCAAAACGTTCTCCGATCAAGCTGACGGTTTTGCCCATGGTGAAGGGGCCGGACTCTTTTTCCTGAAAAAACTGTCAGCGGCAGAGGCCGATGGAGACCATATTTACGGCGTCATTAAAGGAAGCGCAGTGAATCATGGCGGCCGTGCGGCATCTTTGACAACGCCTAACCCGAAACAACAGGCGGAAGTCATTAAAGCCGCATACAAAAAAGCGGGCATTGATCCTAAAACAGTCTCTTATGTCGAAGCTCACGGCACCGGAACAGAACTTGGAGATCCCGTTGAAATTAACGGCCTGAAACAAGCGTTCAGCTCGTTTGCAGACGGAAAAGAGAAAGCGTCCGGCTATTGCGGCTTAGGCTCAGTCAAAACAAATATCGGCCATTTATCCCTTGCCGCGGGAGCAGCGGGCATCATTAAAATTTTGCTGCAGATGAAGCATCGAACATTAGTCAAAAGTCTTCACTGTGAGACGGTAAATCCGTACATTCAGCTTGAAGACAGCCCGTTTTATCTGGTGCGGGAAACGATGGAATGGAAGACGCAGACGGACGAACGAGGAAACGAGCAGCCGCGCCGCGCGGGCATCAGCTCATTCGGCATCGGCGGGGTAAATGCCCACGTCGTCATCGAAGAATACATTCCGCAAGAAAGAGCGGAAGCAGATCATTCTCACATCGATCCATGCCTTTTCGTTCTATCCGCCAAAAATGAAAAACGCCTGAAAGAACAAGCCGAACAGCTGAAACGTGTGCTTTCAGAAAAGCGGTTCGGTCAATCCGGCCTTGTTTCTATGGCTTATACCCTCCAAATCGGAAGGGACGCCATGGAAGAACGCCTGGCGGTTATTGCCGGATCCGCTGAAGAACTGCAGGAAAAACTGTCGCAGTTTGTCAATGGAGATAAGAACGCGGACTTGTACAGAGGAAGAATAGACAAAGGCACGCTGCAAATGCTGACGGAAGATGAAGAAATTCAAGAAGCCGTTGAAAAATGGATGGCACGCGGCAAATACGCGAAGCTGCTCGAATTATGGGTGAAAGGGCTGAACGTCGATTGGGCGAAGCTGTACGGAGACCGGCCGCCTAAACGCATAAGCCTGCCGACATATCCGTTTGCAAAAGACCGCTATTGGGCGGCAAAACGCATCGGAAAGCACGAAAGAACAAGCGCTGTTTCTGCCGGAACGCAGGACGTGCTTCATCCGCTTCTGCACAGAAATACATCAAACCTTGCCGAACAGCGATTCACTTCAACCTATACCGGAGAAGAATTTTACCTTGCGGACCATGTTGTACAAGGCGTGCCGATCTTACCGGGAGTGGCGCATCTTGAAATGGCGCGCGCTGCAATGGAACAGGCATCTGAAGTGCCGACCGGACAGGGAAGCGTCAAGCTTAAGAATACGGTTTGGGTGCGGCCGATCACCATTGAAGACGAGCCGATCCATGTCAATATCCGTCTCGTTCCTGATACTGCAAATGACGTTCACTTTGACATTTACAGCGGCCTTGAAACAGATCAGCCGACCGTTTACAGCCAAGGTGCAGTATCAGTCCGTCCTGACGCAGAGGCTCCGGTTATTGATCTGCAAAAGCTGAAATCACGATCCGCCGAGACACCGTTTTCTGCAGACGAAGTGTACGATATGTACCGCAAAATCGGTTTTGATTACGGCCCGGCTTTCCGGGGTGTCAAAGCGATTTATACAGGGGATGATTTCGTATTGGGCCGACTGTCGCTTGATCCGGCTTGTGCGGACACGGTACGGCAGTATGTCATGCATCCGGGCTTAATGGACTCTGCATTGCAGGCATCAAGCATATTGACCGGAACAAATGATGAAAAACTGATGCTTCCGTTTGCGGTTCAGGAGCTCGAAGTATTCAGCGCGTGCACTGCCGGGATGTGGGTATACGCCAGACTTTCTGAAGACCATAAAGCCGGACAGGTGGAAAAACGCGATCTTGATATTTGTGATGAAAACGGCAAGGTTTGCGTAAGGCTGAAAGGTTTGTCGTTCAGAACGGCTGAAAAAGAACCTGAGAAAAAAGAAGAAGCCCCGGAAACGCTTATGCTTGAGCCCGTATGGACCCAAAGCACTGAAACTGCCGCTCAAACGGAACCTGTTTTTGCCCGGCATATCGTGATGCTTTGTGACACAGAACCCGGATTGAAACAAGCCGTTGAAACTGCGGGAGCCGAATGCATTGAAATGACCTCCCCGCATGAGAAACCGGCAGCGCGCTTCCGTGATTATACCGGGCGGATATTGGAGACGCTGCAAAAACTGCTGAAGGAAGAAACGGAAGGAGACGTACTCATCCAGGCGGTTCTTTCTAAAACAGGTAAGCATCAGCTGCTCTCAGGGATTTCAGGTCTGTTAAAAACAGCCGGCCTGGAACATAAAAGGCTGAAAACCCAGCTGATTGAAATAGAGCCGGCAGAAAACGGCAGAATCACAGACATCATCAGAGAAAATAAAACATGTGCTGATGACGGCCATATCAAATATGAAAACGGCATTCGATACAGGGCTGATGTCAAAGAAACGGCTGTGTCCGGCAGTAAAATACGCACTCCTTGGAACGACGGAGGCATTTACCTTATTACCGGAGGAGCCGGGGGCCTTGGCTTTATTTTCGCGAAAGAAATCGCCCGTAACGTCAAAGAGCCGACACTGGTTCTGACCGGCCGTTCCCCATTAAGCGCGAATCAGAGGCAGCAGCTCCAATCGCTTGAATCACTCGGAGCGACAGCGGAATACAAACAGGCTGACGTGACAAACGCTCAAACTGCGGCGGATCTGGTCAAAACAATTGAGACGGAATATGGCGGACTTCACGGCATCATTCACAGCGCTGGTGTGATGAAGGATCAGTATATCGCGAAGAAAACAACTGAAGAGTTTCACAGTGTATTAGCGCCTAAAACCGATGGATTTGTCAACCTTGATGAAGCAACCGAGCATTTAGCGCTGGACTTTTTCATCGTTTTCTCCTCCATCTCCGGCGTCACGGGGAATGCGGGACAGGCGGATTATGCTGCGGCAAACGCGTTTATGGACAGCTATGCGGCATACCGCAACGCGCTGGTTAAGGCAATGTACCGCCATGGGCATACATTGTCAATCAATTGGCCGCTTTGGAAAGACGGCGGAATGCAAGTCAATGAAGAAATGGCGAAGCTCACCGAAAAAAGAACCGGCGTGGCGCCGATGCGCACTGAAACCGGAATAGAAGCGCTTTACAAAGCATGGAGCACGGGGAAAACAAGTGTGCTCGTCATGGAAGGAAATCTCGCCGTTATGCGGGAAAAACTGCTTCAAAAGACGCCAATAGCCGCTTTTTCACCGGTTAAAAAAACGGAGGAAACGCCTGCGCCGAAAGACTTGACGGCAAAACTTCAGGAATTGCTGGCAAAAGAGGTTTCCGGACTTCTGAAAATAAATATTGAAGAAATAGATATCGATTTGGAGTTCAATCAATACGGATTTGATTCCATTACGCTGACGGAATTTGCCAACAAACTGAATGACTCTTACCAGCTTGATTTGACACCGACCGTGTTTTTTGAATATGCGACGATTCAAGCCTTGGCTCATCATTTAGCAGAAGACTATCAAACACAATTTACCGGCAGCACACAGCCGAAAAAAGAAGAAAACCAAAGCCGAGTAACAGATGACGGCGGCATCAGGCTGACAGGGAACAAACGCTTTGCAAAAACTGCCGTACAGCCTGTTCAGACAGCGGTTGAACATAAACCGGAACCGATCGCTATCGTAGGTATGAGCGGAGTGTTTCCGAAGGCCGCAAATATTGATGAGTATTGGAGTAACTTGGAAGAGGGAACAGATTGCATAACAGAGGTGCCGGCGGACCGCTGGGACTGGCGGGAGTATTACGGTGACCCGCTTTATGAAGCCAACAAAACAAATGTAAAGTGGGGCGGATTTATTGACGGAGTTGCGGATTTTGATCCGCTGTTCTTCGGAATTTCACCGCTGGAAGCCGAACAGATGGATCCGCAGCAGCGCCTGTTAATGATGTATGCGTGGAAAGCGATAGAAGATGCGGGATATTCCGCTAAAAGCCTTTCCGGCACGAGAACGGGCCTTTACATCGGCACTGGGAATACCGGATACGGCTCACTATTTTCAGACTTGGATATCGGCGGTGCGTCAGCCGCAAATATGAGCCCGTCAGCGGGGCCGAACCGTGTCAGCTATATGCTCAATCTGCACGGGCCGAGTGAACCGATCGACACGGCTTGCTCCAGCTCACTGGTCGCGATTCATCACGCCGTATGCGCCATTGAAAACGGGAACTGCGATATGGCGATCGCCGGCGGCGTGAATACCGTCGTCACCCCGCAAGGCCACATTGCTTATGACAAAGCCGGCGCGCTGAGCAAAGAAGGGAAATGTAAAACGTTCTCCGACCGGGCGGACGGATTTGCCGTCAGTGAAGGTGCCGGAATTCTTTTCCTGAAAAAGCTGTCAGAAGCAGAAAAAGCGGGCGATCATATCTACGGCGTCATCAAAGGCAGCGCGGTTAATCACGGCGGACGCGCGAACTCCTTGACGACACCGAACCCGAAAGCCCAAGCCGAAGTCGTCAGAACGGCTTATGACAAAGCAGGTATTGATCCGAGAACAGTCACTTATATTGAAGCGCACGGAACCGGGACGGAGCTTGGCGATCCGGTCGAAATCAACGGCCTGAAATCCGCCTTTCAAAAGCTGTACGAAAAAACCGGCGATCCCGCCGTTTACGCGAGTCATTGCGGATTGGGTTCGGCCAAAACCAATATCGGACACCTATCGCTGGCAGCAGGTGTCGCGGGTGTGATCAAAGTGCTGATGCAGATGAAGCATAAAACACTCGCAAAAAGCCTCCACAGCGAGGTCATCAACCCGTATATCAAACTGAAGGACAGTCCGTTTTACATCGTACAGGAAAAAAGAGAATGGACGGCATTGAAAGACGAAAACGGCAATTACCTGCCGCGCCGCGCGGGAATCAGTTCTTTCGGCATCGGCGGCGTAAACGCCCATGTTGTCATTGAAGAATATATCCCGAGGGAAGAAAGAAAAACCGTCATTGTCAAACATCCTCAAATCTTTGTGCTGTCGGCCAAAGAAGAAGAACGTCTGCAAGAACAGGCGCAACAGCTGGCACAAGCTCCTTTTACGGACGAGGATCTTGCCGATATTGCTTACACGCTTCAGCAGGGACGTGATGCCATGGAAGAAAGAGCGGCCATCATCGCTTCCTCGGCCGAAGAGCTGCGGGACAAGCTGAATAGCTGTGCAAAAGGACATTATGACGCGGCGGGTATTTATAAAGGCAAAGCGGGTAAAACCGCGCTGAACGCCGTTGCCGCAGGCGGAAACGGCGAATCGGATATCGAAGAGCTGATCAGCCGCCGAGAGAATGACAAGCTTGCGGAATTATGGGTGCAGGGCAGTGATATCAAATGGGACGGCCTATATGCTGATATCAAGCCCCGTCGAATGAGCCTCCCTACTTATCCGTTTGCGAAAGAGCGGTATTGGATCACGGACAACCGGCCAAAAGCAGAGAAACCGCAAGCCGTGGCGACGGCCCGGGTGCTGCATCCGCTTCTTCACGAAAACGTATCGGATTTAACAGAGCAGCGTTTCCGCTCCGAATTTACGGGGCAAGAGACGATTTTCACCGATCATCTGATTAAAGGCAAACCGGTCATGCCGGGTGTCGCTTACTTGGAAATGGCCCGGGCGGCAGTTACTCAGGCAGTCAAAGGACAAAAGGAACGTCCGTCTGCCATCCGCCTGAAAAACATCGTCTGGGTTCGTCCGATTGAAGCGGGGAGCCGTCCGATTGAAGCGCAGATCAGCCTCGTTCCGAGGGAAAACGGTGAAATCGTATATGACATTTACACGGCTTCAAAAACAGAAGCAAGCGGCAGGCAGATACACTGTCAGGGGGCTGCCGGCATTCTCAGCGACGGGAAGGCTCCGCAGCGTAATATAGGCGCACTGAAAGCTCAATGCGGCCACAACATGCTGACTTCTGAGCAGTGTTACGGCTTATTCAGCAAAATCGGCATTGATTACGGTCCCGGACAGCAAGGAATTAAGCAGATTCACATCGGAAACAATCAAGCATTGGCTGAGCTCCGTCTGCCTTCCTTCCTCGAAGAAACGGCAGATCAATATGTTCTTCACCCATGCATGCTTGATTCAGCTTTGCAAGCGACAATCGGACTGAAACTGCACGCTGATGATAACCAGCTGTCATTGCCGTTCGCTCTTGAGGAACTGGACATTTTCAGTCCATGCACAACAAGTATGTGGGCGTATGTCAGCTCCCGGGGAACGGATGAAAAAATTCAGCGGCTGGACATTGATTTATGCGATGAGGACGGCAGGGTCTGTGTCAGGATTAAAGGGATTTCTTCCAGAATGATGGAAGGCCCTGCGCCGGAAACATCATTAAATGGAGCAAACCTTCTGGCTCCGGTATGGGATCTAGCGGAATTCCGCGGCCAGAGCCCTGCATGTGAGACGGAAGAGGTTGTCTTTATCGCGGGGGATGAGGAGAGCGCGGCTTTTCAAATGCATCATCCTGCTGCAAAAAGGCTCCATATCACTCCGGAGGATGAAATAGAGGCTGTTGCGGCAGAAATGAAAGCCAGAGGGCCATTCGGCCATATCGTATGGATCGCCCCTTTTCACACCGCCAGTGACATGGTGAAAGCCCAGGATGCGGGCGTCATCCAGATGTACAGAGTGATCAAGGCAATGCTTGCTTTAGGATATGGAGGCAAGCGGATCAGCCTGACCGCAGTCACAATAAAAACACAGTCCGTACAGCCGGACGACACTATTGATCCGGCTCATGCAGGCATTCACGGTTTGGTCGGCTCGCTTGCAAAAGAGTATCCAAGCTGGCAAACAAGGCTGATTGATGCCGGAAGCCCGGAAGATGTTTCAAAGGCGGAGCTGTTCTCAGCGCCGTTTGATGAGCAAGGCAATACATGGGCGTACCGGAACAATCATTGGTACAAACAGCGTCTCATTCCTGTGCAGCAGCCGGTGTCAAACCGGCCTGCTTACAAAAAAGGCGGCGTCTATGTCGTGATCGGCGGCGCCGGCGGCATCGGCGAGGCTTGGAGCGAATATGCCGTGAAAACGTATCAGGCACGCGTCGTTTGGATCGGCAGACGAAAACATAACAGCGCTATCCGGGAAAAAATCGACAGACTCAGCCAATTCGGGCCGACGCCAATTTATATTGAAGCAGACGCGGCAAATCCGGATGAGCTCACATGTGCGTATGAAACGATCAAACGCACGCACCCGCATATTAACGGAATCATCCATTCCGCAATCGTTTTAGAGGATCAGGGTCTGGCAAATATGCCGGAAAGCCGTTTTAAAAGTGTGCTCGCTGCAAAAGTCAATGTCAGCGTGAATATGGCCCGCGTTTTCCGAAATGAGCCGCTGGACTTTGCTTTGTTCTTCTCGTCTGTTCAATCATTTGCACGCGCGGCCGGACAAAGCAATTATGCGGCCGGATGCAGCTTCAAAGATGCCTTTGCCGCTCATTTGGCTCAAGTGTGTCCGTATTCGGCGGCGGTGATGAATTGGAGCTACTGGGGCAGCGTCGGAATTGTATCATCTGCTGAATATCAAGAACGGATGAAACAGGCGGGAGTCGGATCGATTGAAGCGCCGGAAGCGATGGCGGCGCTTGAGCGGTTGCTCGGCGGCCCATTGAATCAATTCGTCATGATGAAACAGGCGGAAGAGCCTGTGGAAAAACCGGAAGAAATGATAGAAGTATACCCTGAACATCACGGCTCGGCGATGCAAAAACTGCGAAGCTATCAGCCTAAAGTAACAAGACATGTACAACAATTGAGTTAAGGAGGGGACGGCTTTGCAAAACACGGAAGATCTTCTTTACAAACTATTGGCAGGCCAGCTGAAATCTGTCGGATTTTTTACAGAAAACAAGACGCAGCCTGTATTGCAGGGGTTTTACGGCAGGTGGCTGGAAGAAAGCATCTCCATCTTGGTGCAAAATGGCTTTTTAAAACAGTCAGGCAGTACGTATGTGTTAACGGGGCCGATAGAGCATGCGGACGTGCTGTGGCAAGAATGGGATGAAAAGAAAGCTCCTTTACTCAAGGACAGCAGCAAACAGGCGATGATCACATTGGTGGAGACAGCCCTCAGAGCTTTGCCGGATATTTTATCCGGCAGAGTTTCTGCCACTGATGTTCTGTTTCCTGATTCCTCAATGGAATTGGTGGAAGGAATCTATAAAAATAATGAAACGGCAGACTACTTTAATGAGGTGCTCGCTGACACATTGACAGCTTTTATTGAAGAACGCCTGAAAGAAGACCCGAACGCAGAAATCCGGATATTAGAGATCGGAGCGGGTACGGGCGGGACAAGCGCGACCGTTTTTAAAAGATTAAAAGAGTACAAGCATCACGTAAAAGAATATTGCTATACCGATCTGTCAAAGGCCTTTTTCCTGCATGCTGAAAAAGAATACGGGCCCGACAATCCGTATTTGACCTATAAGCGGTTTAATGTGGAAGAGCCGCCGGCTTTGCAGGATGTAGACGCGGGCGCATATGATGCCGTGATTGCGGCAAATGTGCTTCACGCGACAAAAAATATTCGGCAGACGCTTCGCAATGCCAAAGCCGTGCTCAAAAAGAACGGGATTTTGCTATTAAATGAGATCAGCAGCCATTCGGTTTATTCTCACCTGACATTCGGTCTTTTGGAAGGCTGGTGGCTTTATGAGGACGCCGAGCTGCGCATCCCCGGATGTCCGGGGCTCTATCCTGAAGCGTGGCAGTCTGTGCTGGAAAGCGAGGGATATCGATACGTTACATTTATGGCGGAATCGTCACATCAGCTCGGTCAGCAGATCGTGGCGGCAGAAAGCGACGGCGTCATCAGGCAAAAGCAGCCGGACGCGCAGGCCGTTGAAGAAATTGCGGCTTCCAAAGAGCCGGCTGAATTCACAGAACCGGCTTCCTCAGTCACAGACCGGACGGTGCAATTCATAAAAGAAACGTTAGCCAAGTCGATAAAGCTTGCGCCCGAGCGAATTCAGCCGGAAACCAGCTTTGAAAAATACGGCATCGACTCCATTTTGCAGGTGAATTTTATCCGTGAATTGGAAACATTGACTGGCGAGCTGCCGAAAACGGTCTTATTTGAACACACGAATACGAAAGAACTTGCCGAGTATCTGCTGGACACTTACCCCGATAAGCTGCAGCAGGCATTTGGAGCTGAACAAGCGCCCCCTGAAACGAAGAAGCAGGAACCCGTAATAGAGGAACCGGTGCCGCTTGTAACGGAAACACGGCGATTTATCACTGAACCGAAAGAGGCGGAAGCGCCCAAGCCGGACACAGAAACCGCCGACACTAATCGCTCTGATCGGGATGACATCGCCATTATCGGCATCAGCGGCCGCTACCCGGAGTCCGAAACACTTGATGAGCTGTGGGAGCATTTAAAAGCCGGAGACAGCTGTATTACAGAGGCTCCGAAAAACAGATGGAAGTCGGGCCTTCTGAAAACAATGGCAAAAGAAACACGAAAAGAAGACCGAAAAACACGGTACGGCGGCTTTCTGCAGCATATTGACGCTTTTGACCATCACCTGTTTGACATCAAGGAAGACCATGTGATGGAGATGACACCTGAGCTCCGGTTAAGCCTTGAAACCGTATGGGAAACATTTGAAAACGGGGGCTACTCGTTAGAGAGATTAAACAAGTGGCAGGAAGCAGACAGCGGCATCGGTGTTTTTATGGGCAGTATGTACAATCAATATTTTTGGAATATCCCGTCATTGGAAAAAGCAGCGCTCAGCTCTAACGGAGGGGATTGGCACATCGCCAACCGGATTTCTCACTTTTTCAATTTAACGGGTCCGAGCATGGGCGTGACGACCGCATGCTCCAGCTCACTGAGCGCCATTCATCTCGCCTGTGAAAGCCTGAAGCTTAACAGCTGTTCCATGGCAATTGCCGGAGGGGTTAATCTCACGCTTGAACCGTCTAAATATGATGCGCTCGAACGGGCGAATTTGCTTGAACAGGGAAGTGAAAGTAAAAGCTTCGGAACAGGCACGGGTCTGATGCCGGGCGAAGGGGTCGGGGCGGTGCTCCTGAAGCCGCTCTCCAAAGCGGTTGCCGACAAAGACCATATTTACGGCGTCATTAAAAGCAGCGCGTTGTGCCATAGCGGAGGAAGGCAGATGTATACGGCGCCGGATCCGAAACAGCAGGCGAAGCTCATGGCGGCTTCCATCAGCAAGGCCGGAATAAATCCGGAAACAATCGGTTATGTTGAATCAGCGGCAAACGGCTCGGTATTGGGAGATCCGATTGAGGTCATTGCCCTGACAAACGCGTTCTCGCAATATACCGATAAAAAACGTTTTTGCGCGCTTGGATCCGTCAAGTCAAACCTCGGCCATTTAGAGGCGGCCTCCGGCATGTCCCAGCTCGCAAAAGTGCTATTGCAAATGGAGCGGGAAACGTTAGTTCCGACCATTAACGCTAAACCGCAAAATCCGAATATCGCGCTTGAACAAACAGCCTTTTACCTGCAGGAAAAAACCGAGCATTGGGAGCGTATGAGGGATGCCGGGACGGGAGACATCATACCGCGGAGAAGCATGATTAATTCCTTCGGGGCAGGCGGGGCATATGCGAATCTGATCATAGAAGAATATATCAGTCCAGATTTCCATCAGAACCGCAACAGCTCTGAGGAATATATTTTCCCTGTGTCAGCGAAAACGAAATGGAGTTTTGAAGCCTATCTTGACAGACTGGCGGCCTTTTTAGAAAAGACGCCATCTCTTCATCCGGCCGCTGTCGCATCCGCGCTACAAAAAAGAACGCATCATTCGGAGTACCGGGCGGCATTTACGGCTTCAACCGTTCAGGAACTGGTGAAAAAGCTGGCCGCTTACCGCTTGGATCAGCCGAATCTCAATTTCTCCGATTCTGCTATCGCCAATCGTGCGCGGCAATGGGAAAAAGGAGAGAATATCGCATTTGATCAGGTGGAGCAAGAGCACGCCGTTCATCTGCCGGCCTATGCTTTTGACCACCGGACTTCTTTTCATTTCGGTGAAGCAGAAAACGCGGCCGGCGTTCAGGCGAAATACAATGATGATGATCCATATGTGCAAGGGCATCAATTCAACGGAGAACCTGTACTCGTCGGCGCTACATACAAAAGTCTGGCGGCCGAGCAGTTTTATCATCTCTTTCCCGATGCAGAAGGAGGACAAATTAAAAAACTGAATTACGTCAATCCCATTACCGTAAAAAAAGGCGATCGCATCGAGCTGAAAACAGAATCAAAACAAAACGGGGATGCTTTTGAACTGCGCATGATGTACCGCAGCCGTACATCTCCTGATTGGAGCGCAGCGGCGTATGCCGAGTGCAGTCCGTATCCGTTTCAGAAGCGGCACGCGGATCTGGCGGCCATTCAGCGCTCTTACAGTGAAGTGGGACGGATAGATGAGTTATACGGAGACGGAACGGGAACCGTCGTGTGGGGAGAAGAATTTAAAACGATCACCCGCCTATACAAAGGCACTGATGCCGTTTTAGCAAAGCTGAATCTGAACAATGGCGACTCGCAAAATTATGCTATAAATCCGTTAATCGCCAACAGTGCTTACTTGTCCGCGCTTTCTTTATTGGATCAAGCGGATGCAGAAAGCTATCTGCCGTTCGGCATTAATTCCGTCACCTTCGGCAGCCCGGAAAATCTCACCGATTGCTGGCTGCACATCAAGCTGGCCAAACAAACAGGGGAGATGATCCTGTTTAACGCAGATGTAATCAACAGCCGGTCTGAAGTGGTTATGTGTTATGAAGGCTATGCCCTGAAACGGTTCCGCCCGGAAGCGTTTCAGATGAATCAGCCGGCTCGAACGACTGTGAAAAGCGCGGGAGAATCGATTTCTGCCGGCAGTCTGACAGATCATATCCGCAGCTATGTCCTTGGCAAGCTCGCCAAGATGATGGATGAACCTGCGTCATCCCTGCGTTCTGATGCTAATATCATGGAATTGGGGCTTGATTCCGCAAGCCTGATCGGACTGACAAAAGAGATCGGCGAAGAGGCAGAAATCGATGTGAATCCAACATTGTTTTTCGAGTATCCTACGGCGGAAGAGCTGACCCGCTACTTTGCGTCAGCACATGAGAGCAAATTTTCTCAATTGCTTGCCGATCACAAGCATACAGAAGAGGCTTCGGTAACAAAAGAAGCGCCAACTTTGCCGAAGGAACAGCATCCACCCTGTGATAACAGTAAGATCAAGCAAGGAATCGCCATTATCGGTATGTCAGGTCAGTTTCCGCAATCTCCGGATATCCAGTCTTTTTGGGAACACACCGTAAACGGAGATCACTGTATTTCAGAAATTCCGGCGGAGCGCTGGGACTGGCGCCGTTACGCCGATGATGAGGATGACACAAGCCTCAGATGGGGCGGTTTTATTGACGGAGTCGGAGAATTTGACCCGCTCTTTTTCGGAATTTCTCCTAAAGAGGCTTCGCAAATGGGGCCTGAGCAGTTTCTGCTCTTGATGCATACGTGGAAGGCAATGGAGGATGCGGGCCTGACCAATAAGGCGTTATCAAGTAGACCGACAGGCGTTTTCGTTGCCGCGGGCAATAGCGACCCAAACAATGGAACATCCATTCCGTCCATCATTCCGAACAGGATATCATATGCCTTGAATTTACAAGGGCCGAGTGAATATTACGAGGCTGCCTGCACGTCAACGCTTGTGGCATTGCACAGGGCGGTTCAATCGATCCGTCATAACGAATGTGAGCAGGCTGTCGTGGGCGCCGTCAATATTCTGCAGTCACCGAAGGGCTTTATCGGATTTGATTCAATGGGATATTTAAGCAAAAACGGCCGGGCGAAATCTTTCCAAAAAGATGCCGATGGTTTTGTCAGAAGTGAAGGGGCGGGCGTTATCATCGTAAAACCGCTCGAGGCGGCAATTGAAGACGGTGATCACATTCACATGGTCATTAAAGGAACCGGGGTGTCTCATGGCGGTAAGGGCATGTCGCTTCACGCGCCGAACCCGGCGGGAATGAAGGCCGCGATGAAAAAAGCGTACGAGGGCACCGATGTCGATCCGCAAACCGTCACATACATTGAAGCCCACGGCATTGCCTCCGAAATGGCAGACGCGCTGGAGTTCAATGCCATCAAAGCGGGCTACGGCGAGTTTGCGAATGAGGAGGAAAGCGCGCCTTGTTATATCAGCACTGTGAAACCTTGCATCGGCCATGGCGAACTCGCTTCCGGACTGGCAGCCCTTATGAAAGTGGCGATGGCCATGAAGCATCATACTATCCCGGGCATTCCCGGCTTTACAGCTGCAAATGAGCAAATGACCATTCAGCAAAGCCGCTTCCGTTTCACCGAAGACAATCAAGAATGGACACAGCTCACCGACGATAATGGCAGTCTGATTCCGCGCCGGGCCGCAATTAACAGCTATGGCTTCGGCGGCATGAATGCGCATGTCGTCTTGGAACAGTACAGCCCTCGTCTGAAAGACACGGAATCTGCACATGAACCGCAGCTTATCGTGCTTTCTGCTAAGAGCGAAGATCGGCTTAAGGCGGCCGCAGGTCAGCTGGCTGCTTTCATACAAACTGAATATATTCCGTCATTGCGGGATATTGCTTACACGCTTCAGACCGGGCGTGAGGCGATGAACTGCCGCCTGGCACTCGTTGCCCGCAATCAAGATGAACTGCTGGAAAAACTGACAGATTACAGAGAGTTTTCCGAAGAAAGCAAAGGAATGAAAAGCTTCTTTACAGGCAGTCAGCAGACTGGATCAGGAGATATCGGGGTTTTACTGGAAGGGACACTCGGTACAGTCGTTACGGAGACGCTTCTGGCAGAAAATAATCTGGAAAAGCTGGCGTTTTGCTGGGTTAAAGGCGCGGACATTCCATGGGACAGACTCCACCAAGGTAAACCTGTTCGACGAGTCCCGCTTCCGACATACCCTTTTGAAAAACACAAGTATTGGAAAGGCGGTCGGACAGAAGACATCAGCCTTCCGCCGGTTTCACAGAACCCTCAGTCCCGCCGCGGGGATGCGGCTGACATTGTGGCTGACATTTTGGGGATGGAGGCGGCGGAAATTGATCAAAATAAGCCGCTGACTGAATACGGCTTCGATTCATTCTCCTGTATTCAGCTGCTGAAAAAACTTGAGGACGCAGACAGCCGCATAAGTCTGGAAGCTCTTCAGAACTGCGGTACTCTTCAGGAGCTCAACGTGCTGTTAAAAACGAACCAATCGCAAGGTGCGGGCGGGAATTTTCCCGAACTCGTCAAACTGAATGAAAAGGAAACAGGCCGTCCTGTTTTTTGGTTTCACGGAGGAACGGGAGGCGTTGAAGCGTATCAGCCTTTCGCCAAAAAGAGCCAGCGCCCTTTTTACGGCATCCAGGCAAGGGGTTTGACAGGGAAAGACCCGCTGCAAGGAATTGAAGAGATGGCCGCTTCTTATGTGAGAATCATCCAAGCTGTACAGCCGAAAGGCCCATATGATCTTGGCGGATATTCCTTGGGCGGCATGCTTGCATATGAAACAGCGCGCCTCTTGCAGGAGAAAGGGCATACGGTGAAAAGCGCCGTCATGATCGATACCCCGTACAGTGAAAAATGGAAAGAAAGAAAACCATCTATCAAGTCAGTCATGCTGCAAACGATCAATACGATGCTTACGGCATATCTCAAGCCTGAAAACCCTGAAGAGGCATTAATCAGCAGGGAAGACATTACCGTTCAGGCTGAGGAAGAAGATGTACTGAAAGAATTGATCACACTTGCCAAAGAGCGCGGCCTGCCCAAATCAGAAGAAGCGATACGGATGCAGCTGGAGCAAATGATGAAGACGCAGCTCGCTTACGGAATGGAAGAGTATGACATGAAGCCGCTGCCTCATCCGGAAGCGCTGCAATGCTACTATTTCCGAAATAAAAGCGGTTTGTTTCTCGGGGATCTTGAACGTTATCTCACAGCAGAGGAAGAACAAATTCCGTTAGACTATGATGCGTATTGGAAAGAATGGGAACGGCAGATAAAACAGTTTCACCTGCTGGACGTGCATTCTTCCAATCATGTTACAATGCTGACGGAAACAAAGCCGCAAAACGCCATTAAGGCATTTTGCGAAAAGCTGTACGCAAACAAAGGGACGATAAGCGCCAATTTTCTTAAATCTTTCAGGAAAAAGCTGGACGAAACAAATGAGTTGGTAAAACGGTAATAGAGAAAGCTGCCGGAGCAATCCGGCAGCTTTTTTGCCTAAATCAGAACTAAATTTACTATGTACTAAATATTCATATAAATTTATTGTTTCCTGTTTATAAGACATTTAAAAAGCCCCCAAAAAGGGGGCGGGTATCAAAATTTGACAGGCAATGTTTCAAGCCCTCTTAAAAACACATTTTTTCTCCATGTCAAATCCTCGGACGAGCCGTTCAGCTCTATATTCGGAAACCGTTTTAAAAGCGCATTAAAGGCAATGGATGCTTCCATCCGGGCGAGCGGGGCTCCGAGACAGAAATGAATGCCGAAACCGAAAGAGATATGACGGTTCGGTGTTCTCGCCACATTTAATGTATCGGGTTCATCGAAATATTCCGGGTCCCGATTGGCTGAACCGATGCCGATAAAAATCATATCGCCTTTTTTAATGGAAACATCTTTATACGTGAAATCTTCAATCGCCCATCGATTCGCCATCATGATGACGGGAGAGGTATAACGCAAAAGCTCCTCGACCGCCGTCTGGATAGTGTCGGGCTGCCGCTTTATGTTCTCCAGCTGGTCTTTGTGGAGAAGAAGCGCCAGTGTGCCGGAGCCGAGAAGGTTAACCGTTGTTTCAAGCCCGGCGACGACTAACAAAAACAGCATGGAATACAGCTCTGATTCACTCAGCTTTTGGCCGTCCTCTTCTGCGTAAATAAGCTTGCTTGTCAGATCCTCACCCGGGTGGTTTCTTTTTTCTTCAATCAGTGTTTGCATATATTGTTTAAACTCTCTGAGCGCCTGGTTGGTCGCATCTTGTCCGCTTTCTGACGTGTCGACCATCGCGCTTGTCCACACTTGAAATTTGGCACGGTCTTCTTTCGGAATTCCGAGCAGCTCGGAAATGACGATAAACGGGAGCGGTGCGGCGAAATCTCTCATGATATCAGGATCTGCTTTTGTTTCCATTTCATCCAGCAGCTCTTCTGTGATCCGTTCTATCCCGGTGCGAAGCTGCTCAATCATCCGGGGAGTGAATCCCTGATGCACCAAAGATCGAAGGCGTGAATGATCGGGAGGGTCTTTTGCCAGCATATGCTCTGATACAAAATCTATATCTTCACTGACATTCAGCTTCGCGATCAGCTCCTTCGGCATGACCCGTTTGACATCTCTTGTAATTCTTCCGTCCTTTAAAAACGCCATACAATCATCATAACGTGTGATGAGCCAAGCCGGAAAGGTGCCTCCGAAACGCTGCAGTTCGAATTTATGTATAGGATCCTGCTCTCTGAATCTGCTTAGTACCGCAAAAGGGTTTTCGTGAAACTCGGATGAGTGTGGGTGAAACATTATTTTTTCCATCTTGATTTCCCCGCCTTCATGTTTTTGAAAAAGACATAACAAACAGCCGGTGCCTGTCGACCGGACGGCATTCCTCCTATTATCCGCCGAAGAACCTGATTACAACGGCTCATAAGTATGTCTAAACTATATAAGGAAACAGAAGCCGGTTCAACAGACAAATCGTAAAGCCGCCATTTTCGTTGATTATCAACAAAACAACATACTTTTTTTTCCATTCCATCATGTGCGCTAAGTCCGGCTAATATACATATTTACGCTTCATATCAACTTCTTAAGGAGGCTGTGAATGGCTGCGTTTATGAAATGGACGGCAAGTCTGCTTTTGGTGATCTTTCTTCAGTTCGGCTTTATGGGCGCCGGCATCCATTCGGAGAATACTGCTGAAGCTGCATCCCGATATGATCATGTGCTGTATTTCCCGCTGTTAAAATATCCGGAGACGGGGAATCATATAAAAGATGCCATTTCGGCAGGGCATTCTGACATTTGTACAATTGATCGCGGCGGAGCTGAGGAAAGAAGGAAAGAATCATTGAAAGGCATTCCGACAAAGCCTGGGTTTGACCGTGATGAATGGCCGATGGCAGTCTGTACGGAAGGCGGGGCAGGGGCTGACATCAGATATGTAACCCCTTCGGATAATCGCGGAGCCGGTTCATGGGTTGGAAATCAAATGAGCGGATATTCCGACGGTACGAGAGTATTATTTATCGTTCAGTAACCTTCTCCGGTTCGCCGGAGTTTTTTTGCTTTGAAAAAGAGGCGTGCCGGCTGGACATATGAAATCGCGAAGAGTAAACTTATATGTTGGAAATCGGCATGAGAAAGGATTGGATCACATTGACAGTGACTACATACCGAAATATTGCACTTTTGCTTCTTTGTTTAACTGCGGGAATTGTGGATGTGATCGGTTATTTAAGTTTAGGGCATGTCTTTACCGCCAATATGACGGGGAATATCGTTCTGTTCGGCCTTGCGATCGGCAATTCATGGCACCTTGCCGTACTCAAATCTTTAACCTCGTTAATCGGATTTATTGCCGGCGTTATTGCCGCCGCCGTGCTTGTCGGCAATAAAAAGAAGTCATTCTGGCCGCCTGCCGTAACTGCGGCTTTGGTTATTGAAGGAGCTGTTTTGCTCCTGTTTGCTCTGTTCTCTTGTTTTTTTGCAGAGAGCATTTCTGTTTATGTGCTGATTATGCTGCTCAGCTTCGCAATGGGAATGCAGACGACAGCCGCGAGAAAACTTGGTGTAGCCGGGATTTCCACGACCGTATTAACGGGAACGCTTGCTAATTTTTTTGAAGATCTCACCGCAAGGTTTTACAAATCGGACAAGCGGAAGCAGTTTACGAGAGATGCTGTTTTGCGCGCGCTTGCCTTGGTGCTGTATTGCTTCGGGGCGGTCATTGGCGCCTTTGCCGAACCGGATTATAAATTTGCCGTTATCTGGCTCCCGATTATCATTATTTTAGGTATTATGCTTTGCGCATTCACGATGTTCCACGGTTATTCGGAAGAAAAAAACCAATAAAAAAACGCCGCTGATTCAGGGCGTTTTTTTCGTTTTATTGCTCTTGTCGGGTCCCGATTGTATAAACGGCCCGATCTGTATGTACCTTTAATCCGTTCTGCTCTTTTTGAATGGTAATGTCACCAAGCAAAGGGATTTCATACGCATCTTGAGGGAGCGGTACATTGCCTTCCTCCGTATAGGTTGTGCCGTGCCCTTTTAAGACGAGTTCTTCGTCCGCTACATAGTCATCGGGATGATTTGTTCGGCGGACGAGAACATCATCAAGGTGAAGCATGATTTGATCCATATCAGAAATCTCATTCCGGCTGTCTGTCAGCTCTCCTTTTCTGATATCAAGCGTTTGTCCGATTTGCTTTTGCAGCCATTCAGACAGTTCGGTGTTTGTGAGTGCCATTGTCATTCCTCCTTTTATCTACACCATACTTATTCCCTATTTTTTCAGAAATACACTGTCTTGCATTCATCTTTTATTCTGACAGCAGGATATGAAGAGTTCCGAGTTTCTTCATTATAATGTTTCTGCTGTTTACTGAAAAACGGGGTCATCTGCTGATGCAGACGATCCCGTTTTCTCATGAGAAAAAGGTTATTCTTTCGGTACGGCGTTTTCGGCGTTCACTGCGCCTGCTCCGTAAATGTTCGGATCTTCATTTGTCCATTTATCCGGACTTTGTTTGATCAGTGTTTTCACTTCGTCAGGCGTAAGCTGCGGGTTCTGCTGAAGGATTAAGGCGGCGATGCCCGCACAGATCGGAGTGGCCATGGATGTGCCCGACAAACTGAAATACAAGGACCCTACACGGTTTGATTTTTGTAATTTGTCAAGATATGAACGCGGAGAACGAAGGGATACGATATCGACTCCGGGTGCAAGAATATCAGGCTTCTCTTTTCCGTATACCGTCGGGCCGCGGCTTGAGAAAGAAGCAATCGTATCATCTTCATTGCTCGGCGTATCATTGTCATCATAGGCGCCTACCGTGATGACCTTCTGACTGACGCCGGGGCTTGAAATCGTTTGTGCTTCCGGACCGGAGTTGCCCGCGGCGACACAGACGACGATTCCTGCGTTCCATGCTTCTTCAACGGCCTTGACGAGCGGATCATCCGTTTCTTTGTCATATCTGAGCGCTTCTCCGCCCAGCGACATGCTGATGATCCGGATCGGGTTCTCGGTGTATTCTTTATTATATTGTATGCACCATTCCACTCCTTCAATGATATCAGCCAAGGTTCCTGATCCTGATTTGTTTAATACCTTGACACCGATCAGATTGGCTTCCGGCGCCGGTCCTTGATATTTTCCGGAAGAGGATGCGCCGCTGCTCGCAATATCACCGGCGCAATGAGTGCCGTGGCCATTGTCATCATACGGTTCTGTCCTTTGGTTTACAAAGTCGGCAAATCCGGTAATTCTGCCTTCTAAATCGGGGTGCTGATAGATTCCGGTATCAATAACGGCAACGGTTACGCCTTTCCCTGTTAATACGGTGCCGTTTCGGGTCACTTCTTTTGCATGGGATGATTCCGCTGCCGTATCAAGAAGTGCTTTTACTTCACGGTTTAAATAGATTTTACGGATATCCCGGCATTGAGAAAGAAGCATATGAAGGGCGGACGGGGTGACTTCCGCGCTGCAGCAATTAAATGTTTGAAACTGCTTTTTTATAGTGCAGCGTTTCTCATTTGATAGGACCTGACCCGTGCTGTGAAAACCGGATTCGTGGCATCCCTCTTCGAATTCAATGATGACTGACATTTTCTTTCTGTTTTTTACCTTCTCTTCGAAAAAGCTGTGCAAAAAGCAAGGCGTCCATTTGAAAGGTTTATATAACTGTAATACGTTTTCTCTGAGCGGCCAGTCCAGTTTATGAGCATTTGACCGCACCATTTGTACCATTGAGTAACCAAACATATATACTTTTCCTCCCATTCTGGCGATTCTCTCTATACCATATGAACAGGCTGTATGTTCGGTCAGTTTGTTTGTCCTTCAGAGAGCTGGTTACTTGCGGCTTTTTCAGATGAAAAAGAAACGAATAAGTTGAAATCGAACACTTGTTCGTTTATAATAAAGCCGACAGAAGGAGGTATAAATATGAACATGATATTGAGACATTCCTTGGAAAAGCAGCTTCCAATTGATATTATATATATGAAAAAAGACGGCTCGATTTCAAAACGGACCATTATTATTAAAAAAGGGGATGAGCGGGCTGTGAAGGCATTCTGCTGTACAAAAAGGCAGATGAGAACCTTTTTGACGGAGTCCATTCTGTCCTGCGCATTTGCTTCGGGAGGCGGATCTGCATTTTTAAGAGCGTATTCTTGATGTTTTCTGTTTCCTCTGTCAATCTCCCGTCCGTGAAAATTCGGGCATTCCTCCCTTTTTTTTTGCCTTCTCTCAACCTTTTTTCACTGATGCCCGGCATCTGAAGGCTTGAACCGTGACAATCCATTGATTTTTTGAAACCGGGAAGTTTTTCACTGATGATAATGTGAATAGAATGTTAAGATAAGACCTATTGACAAAAAACCATATAATGAACATTTCATTTTTCAGAAAGGAGAACAAAAGGAAAACTGATGAAGAGAATTTTACTTAATGTCATCATTATCGTAGCAATGGTCTTACTAATAAGATGTGTTCATTATGCGTCAGACCCTGATCCCTCGAATTCCTCTGATACATACACAGATTTTAAAGATCTGGCTGAACACGAAGACCCCGATGATTATCATATATCGTACAATAAGCAAGAGGGGAGCTCTGTATTGATTATGTCGCCGCACGGGGGCAGAATTGAGGGCGGGGTGAGCGAGATCGTCCGCTCTTTCAGAGATGATTTTTCAACCTACCTGTTTGAGGGATTAAAAACGCATGATAACCAGACCCTTCATATTACGAGCACCAAGTTCGATGAGCCTTTAGCAGTCAAAAGCATTAAACAGCACCGTTATGTTATCGCAGTTCACGGTTATAAAAGCGACGAGAAAAACACTCTTGTCGGAGGAAGTGACCGGAAGCGGGCGAAAAAATTGGTGAAAGCTCTTAAACGAAACGGATTTTCTGCAGAATTGGCAACCTCAAGAACCGGGCTGTCCGGAGTTGACATCGAAAATATCAATAACCAGACCCAAACCGGGCTGAGCATACAGCTTGAGATCAGCAGAGAACAACGGGAAGCGTTTTTTGATAATTTTGATTACCGCGAAAGAGAATTCACAAAAACGGAGGAATTTTACCGGTATGTCCGTACGATAAAAAGAGTGATCAATCAAGAGTATTCTTGAGCTTAAAATAAGACAAACCAGTGAAAGTTGAGTAAACTGAAAAAAAGGAGGATTGTCCCTTGGCAAAACACCATTTTTATTTAAAAGCAAATTGGCCCGGAAATCGGAACGGCGTCGGCGATATTAAAAGCGGCCGGCTGGAAACAGCTGTGTCCATTCCTAAGGAAATGGACGGACCGGGAGAAGGCACAAATCCTGATGAAATGCTGCTTGGAGCGGCCGCGACCTGTTATATTATAACGCTTGCGGCAATGATGGAAAGAAGCGGTCTGGATAAAGAAGATCTACATATGGAATCTGAAGGAATTGTAGACGTAACAAACGGTGTATTTACATATCAAAAAATCATTCACCGCCCGTTTATAGTATTAAAGCCGGGTGCAACTGAAACGGAGTTTACGCTGGCCAGAAAGCTGGCGCAAAAAGCGGAGTCCTCGTGTATGATTTCACGAGCGGTCCAGGGAAACGTGGAGATGGAGCTTGAAGTGGAAGTAAAAGCCGCCCGCGATTGATGAGTTCAAACGGTCAGCTCCGGGCCGTTTGATTTTTTTTAGCTTTTTGAGACTTGGAACGGTTCAGCAGGATAACGCCTGTGATGACCAAAACGAGACCGATCATCATTTTGACTGTCATGGCCTCCTTAAAAACGATAAAGCCGACAATCGCCGTTAAAGCCGTGCCGACACCTGACCATGTCGCGTATGCGGTGGATAAATCAAGGCTTTTCAAAGAGAAGCTCAAAAACATAAAAGAGGCTCCGATTCCGGCAATGACGCCGAGAGCGGGCCATAGGTGGGTAAAACCGTCCGACAGCTTCAGCATCGTGCTTCCGAACACTTCTGATACAATGGCTAATGCCAAGCAGAGTAATCCTTTCATTATCATGCCTCTCCTTTCTACCAATTCATCAAAATGACACCGGCCAATAAGAAAAAGAGCCCGATAACAGCCTGCTTGTCCAGTTTTTCATGAAACCACTTCGCTCCGATAATGGACGCAAGCACCGTTCCGGCCCCGCTCCATGTGGCATAGGATAAGCTGAGCGGAATGAGATTCAGTGTCAGTGAAAGCATATAAAAGGCCAATGAATAGCCAGCCACTACAAGTGCGCTCGGCACAAACCGCGTAAATCCGCGGGAGACCTTCAGCATGGCCGCACCCATTGACTCTGATAAAATAGCAATTGTGAGGAAGATATAACCCAGAATCATATCCAATCCCCCTCTCATCATCATCTTCATGCCTTTTGTTTAAGGCAGTAAAATAAAATAATATCCGAACTTTACCCGGCAAGTCAAGACATTCGGCCTATATAAAAAGGCCCCTGAAAGGAGCCCTTTTTGATTGTCTTAGTAGTAATACGGATAGTAAGGGTAGCCGTAACCCCCGTACAAATACGGATTTAATAAGGCGCTTCCGACCAGACCCCCGACAAGCCCTCCGGCAAACGGACCGCCGAAAAATCCAAACGGACGTCCGAATCCATAGCCAAACCAAGGGCGGCCAAACCAAGGGCGGCCAAACCAAGGCCGGCCAAAACCAAAACCCGGCCGTCCGAACCCGAATCCCGGCCGGCCAAAACCAAATCCAGGACGTCCAAACTGTCTCATATCACTATCTGCTGCGTATGCGTATTCTTCATTCATAATTTAGGTACCTCCAAGAATAAATTTGAGATGATAACAGAGTATTCAGCCCACCAATTTTTGATTGGGCGTTTATCAAAAAAATAAAGGAGTGAGCTTTTGTGGGCCTGTATCAGTCCGACTGGTCAAAAAAACCTCCGCATACACACGCATACCGGGCTGTAACGGATGTAGTGCAGGGGCATTACCATTTGATCGAAGGCTTTTCACAGCCGGAGAACGGCAGCAATACAGATGAGCATACACATTTTTATTCGGGCATCACCTCTTTTGAAAACGGCCATTTCCATAGGTATTACGGTATTTCCGGCCCTGCCATTCCGAGGGTTGACGGAACACATTATCATGAGCTTGCAGAGACCACCATTGCCGCTTACAATGAGCCGATTCAGATCCGCTACGGCGGGGTCGTTTACGATCCGCGGGAGCAAGACCGGAAAACACACCACCACAAGCTCAAAGGAAAAACGAGAGAGGTTGTCGGCAACGAGCCGCTCGGGTGGTAATTGACGTTTAGCGCTCAGAAAAAAGGGCAAAATGGATAGGTGCCTGGAGAAATGAATGCTATAATCAGGGGGAGATTTATAAAAGAGAGTGATACATATTGAAAAATACAAAACAGCCTGTCGTCATACTCGTCGGCCCGACGGCAGTCGGAAAAACAAAACTGAGCATCGGACTCGCAAAAATGCTGAATGCGGAAATCATCAGCGGAGATTCCATGCAGGTATATAAGGGGATGGATATCGGTACGGCCAAAGTCACCGAAGAAGAGACAGAAGGCGTGCCGCATCATCTGATTGATATTTTGGACCCGTCCGACACTTTTTCAACGGCGGATTATCAGAAAATGGTGAGGGAAAAAATCAGCGAGATTGCCGGCAGAGGAAAGCTCCCGATGATTGTCGGAGGGACTGGTCTGTACATTCAGTCTGTGCTGTATGATTATACGTTCACTGAACACTCCGGTGATCCTGTATTCCGGGAGCGCATGGAGAAACTGGCGACAGAAGAAGGGGCGGAAGCTCTTCATGCCAAGCTTGCGGCAGCCGATCCGGAAGCGGCGGCGGCCATTCATCAAAATAATACGCGAAGAGTCATCCGCGCGCTCGAAATTCTCCACATATCAGGAAAAACAATGTCAGAGCATCTTAAAACCCAAAAACGGGAGCTGCTTTACAATGCGGTACTCATCGGTCTTACAATGGACAGAGAAGTGCTGTACGGCCGGATTAACGATCGTGTTGACCTGATGATGGAAGCCGGCCTTCTTGCTGAAGTCAAGCGGCTGTATGATATGAATATCCGGGACAGCCAATCGATTCAGGCGATCGGCTATAAAGAGCTGTATGAATATCTGGATGGAAAAGTGCCGCTCCCTCAGGCTGTGGAACAATTAAAGCAAAATTCAAGACGTTATGCGAAACGCCAGCTGACCTGGTTTCGCAATAAAATGTCCGTCTCATGGACCGATATGACCCCGCCTGTGGATATCGAACAGAAAATAAAGGAAATTTTCGAGTGTATAGCAGGAAAACTGGAAATTTAATCGAAACAGTATTGTATTGAGAACCAAGGAGGACGAAACATGAAACCGATTAATATTCAAGATCAGTTTTTGAATCAAATCCGAAAAGACAATACGTTCGTCACGGTGTTTTTACTCAACGGCTTTCAGCTTCGCGGCCAGGTAAAAGGCTTTGATAACTTTACCGTCTTGCTCGAAACGGAGGGGAAGCAGCAGCTTATTTATAAACATGCCATCTCCACGTTCGCCCCGCAAAAAAACGTTCAGCTTGAGCTTGAATAGACTTTTTTGCCAAAGACCATGAAGCATGGTCTTTTTTTATGCGCGCCTGTATATTGCCGGCTGGAGATCGGAAACATAAAAGGGGGCTCGGAACACCATGTTTGAAAGTGAGAATGAACTGAGAAGAATCAGGATTACGCTCGTTTGGATCGCTGTTTTTTTGCTGTTTGGAGCATGCAGCAATCATGAGACGGTGGTGACGGATCATGACGGCGGCTCAACGGATACCGAACCGCAGACTGAAAGCACGGTGCAGCTGGAACATAACCATTTCGGCGTCGTTGAGGACGGTTACATGAAAATATACCGCTACGATGAAAAAACGAATAAAATCAAACTGAAAAAAGAAACGGCGCTGGATGAGCTTGAATAAATTTCACAAGCGTTCGAATTTACAAAGCAGGCCGCACAAGCTACACTAGGTACTGACATTGATCATGCAGAGGGTGAGACGATTGAAACACAAGGTGATAATCAACCATTGGGAAGAAACCTGTGAAGATGATTCCTGCTATGAATATGGAACCAGCATCATCGTTGACGGCAAAGAACTGATCAGAGAGGCTTCCATTACAAGCGCTCTGAAATCCGTACTGAAAGAAATCGGTGCTGATGTGGAAATAGAAGAAACCGTTGAAAGCGAAAAAAAATGTGATTCTTACAAAAAATAAGAATAAAAGTCTAGACTACTAAGCAGTTTTTTTTCATGTTATGATAGACATCGGCTTACACATGACACCTTGAGTAGGATGAGAGATGATTCTCGTTCTGCTCTCTTTTTTGGGCGTTAATCGGGGCAGAACCAAGGTCCGCTCTTTCAAAAATATGAACTTTTTATAAATCGATCTCAATATGTTGTGTTTTTCTGAGAGGTTAGTATACTATATATAGTGTTAAGAGATTCATTATTTTTGATAGGTCGTGATATGGATGGTTCAAATCATATTTGATTCAAAGACAGGGAATGTTCAGCGTTTTGTGAATAAAACAGACTTTCAGCTGATCCGCAAGGTGGACGAAATTGAAGATCTGGACACTCCGTTTGTACTGGTGACCTACACGACAAACTTCGGACAGGTGCCGGCATCAACGCAGGCATTTCTTGAAAAAAACGCCCATCTTCTGCAAGGAGTCGCAGCGAGCGGAAATAAAATCTGGGGTGAGAATTTTGCCAAAAGCGCCGACACGATCTCAAAGCAGTATCAGGTGCCGGTCCTTCTTAAATTTGAACTCAGCGGCACAGCGAAAGACGTTGAATTGTTTACTCAGGAGGTAGAAAAAGTTGTCACAAAACCAAGTGCCAAAATGGATTCAGTTAAATAACGAAATTATGATCCAACAAGATGGAAAATTCCAGTTTGATAAAGATAAAGAGGCTGTACATAGCTATTTTGTTGACTATATCAATCAAAACACGGTATTCTTTCACGATTTGAAAGAGAAGCTGGATTATCTGATTGAAAATCAATATTACGAAGAAGAGTTTTTGAGCCTCTATTCGTTTGAAGAGATAAAAGATGTTTTCAAGACAGCTTACGCGAAGAAATTTCGTTTTCCATCCTTCATGAGTGCTTTTAAATTTTATAACGATTATGCATTGAAAACGAATGATAAGAAAAAAATCCTTGAGCGTTACGAGGACAGAATTTCAATCGTGGCCCTGTTTTTTGCAAACGGCGACGCGGAAAAAGCGAAAGACTATGTGCGCTTAATGATTAACCAGGAATATCAGCCGAGCACGCCGACATTCTTAAATGCCGGACGCAAACGCCGCGGCGAGCTGGTCAGCTGTTTCCTTTTGGAAGTCAATGACTCGCTGAATGATATTTCAAGAGCGATCGACATCTCCATGCAGCTTTCGAAGCTCGGAGGAGGCGTGTCACTTAACCTGTCGAAGCTCCGTGCCAAAGGCGAAGCGATTAAAGATGTGGAAAATGCCACAAAAGGCGTCGTAGGCGTGATGAAACTTCTTGATAATGCGTTCCGCTATGCTGACCAAATGGGGCAAAGACAAGGCTCAGGCGCGGCATACCTGAACATTTTCCACCGGGATATTAATGATTTTCTTGATACGAAAAAAATCTCGGCTGATGAAGACGTCCGCGTTAAAACCCTTTCCATCGGCGTCGTGATTCCGGACAAGTTCGTCGAGCTTGCGAGAGAGGATAAAGCCGCTTATGTCTTTTATCCGCATACGATTTATAAAGAATACGGCCAGCATATGGACGAAATGGACATGACGGCGATGTATGAGGAGCTTGTCGACAATCCGCGCGTCAAAAAAGAAAAAGTGAATGCGCGCAAATTGCTTGAAAAGCTTGCCGTTCTCCGCTCTGAGTCAGGCTATCCGTACATTATGTTCCAGGACAACGTAAATAAAGAGCACGCGAATAACCACGTCTCAAAAGTGAAATTCTCAAACCTTTGCTCTGAAGTGCTTCAGGCGTCACAAGTTTCAGCTTACACAGATTATGACGAAGAAGATGAAATCGGCCTGGACATTTCCTGCAACCTGGGTTCTTTAAATATTTTGAATGTCATGAAACATAAATCGATTGAGCGCACGGTGAAACTTGCGACGGATTCCCTGACTCATGTGTCCGAGACGACGGATATCCGCAACGCGCCGGCAGTCAGACGCGCGAACAAAGCGATGAAATCGATCGGTTTAGGCGCGATGAACCTGCACGGCTACCTTGCCCAAAACGGCATCGCTTATGAAAGCCCGGAAGCAAGAGACTTCGCGAATACGTTCTTTATGATGGTAAACTTTTATTCCATCCAGCGTTCAGCTGAGCTTGCGAAAGAAAAAGGCGAAACGTTTGAGCATTATGAAGGCTCCACTTATGCAACGGGAGAATATTTCAATAAATACATCGAGAAAGAGTTCTCGCCGGCATACGAAAAAATTGCTGCGCTCTTTGAAGGCATGCACATTCCGACAATCGAAGACTGGAAAGAGCTGAAGGCGTTTGTCGCTGAAAACGGCATGTACCACAGCTACAGACTGTGTATCGCGCCGACAGGCTCCATTTCCTACGTCCAATCCAGCACGGCATCCGTTATGCCGATTATGGAACGGATCGAAGAAAGAACATACGGAAACTCAAAAACGTATTACCCGATGCCGGGGTTAGCGTCTAATAACTGGTTCTTCTACAAAGAAGCTTATGATATGGACATGTTCAAAGTGGTGGATATGATCGCGACAATCCAGCAGCATATCGATCAGGGAATCAGCTTCACCCTGTTTTTGAAAGATACGATGACAACTCGTGATCTGAACCGTATTGATCTGTATGCCCACCATAGAGGCATCAAAACCATTTACTATGCAAGAACGAAAGATACCGGGCAGGACAGCTGTCTTTCTTGTGTTGTTTGATTAAAGGAGAGTTTACAGTGACAAAAATTTATGACGCAGCAAACTGGTCAAAGCATGAAGATGATTTCACCCAAATGTTTTACAACCAAAACGTAAAGCAGTTTTGGCTTCCGGAAGAGATCGCATTAAACGGCGATCTTCTCACTTGGAAGTATTTGGGTAAAAATGAACAGGATACGTACATGAAGGTTCTCGCCGGCCTGACACTGCTTGATACAGAGCAGGGGAACACGGGCATGCCGATTGTGGCCGAGCACGTAGAAGGCCATCAGCGAAAAGCGGTTCTTAATTTCATGGCGATGATGGAAAACGCGGTGCACGCAAAATCATATTCAAATATTTTTATGACGCTTGCTCCGACTGAAACGATCAACGAAGTGTTTGAATGGGTGAAGCAGAATAAATACCTGCAGAAAAAAGCCCACACCGTCGTCGGACTGTACCGCGCCATAAAAAAAGATGATGAGATTTCGCTGTTTAAAGCGATGGTCGCTTCCGTTTACTTAGAAAGCTTCCTTTTCTACAGCGGTTTCTATTATCCGTTATATTTCTACGGACAGGGCAAACTGATGCAAAGCGGTGAAATCATCAACCTGATTCTTCGTGATGAAGCGATCCACGGTGTCTATGTCGGACTGCTTGCTCAAGAAATATACAATAAACAAACAGAAGCGAAAAAAGCGGAACTCCGCGAATTTGCGATTGAGCTTTTAGAAGAGCTTTATCATAATGAGCTTGAGTATACCGAGGATCTGTACGACCAAGTCGGGCTGTCTCATGACGTAAAGAAATTTATCCGCTATAACGCCAATAAAGCGTTGATGAACTTAGGATTCGATCCTTACTTTGAAGAAGAGGATATTAATCCGATCGTATTAAACGGATTAAACACCAAAACGAAATCACATGATTTCTTCTCCATGAAAGGGAACGGCTACAAAAAAGCGACGGTAGAACCGATTAAAGACGAAGATTTTTATTTCGGCCAAGATGAAGAGCAGATATAATATCTGCTCTTTTGGCTTGAATGGAGAGGTAAGACAGGAGGAACGGACATGAATAAAATGGATGAAATCATCTTGGCTGCACCGCGAAGCGACGTCTTTCAAAATGAAACGCTGGCATTTCAGGGAGTCAACAGCGAAGATGAATGTATCGTAAAGATCATGGCTCAAATTGAGGAGCATTTTTTTGACATCAGAAGAGGCGACGCGGAAGAGGACCCGCGTTTTAAACAGCCGATTCCATATGTCGTCATCCGCCGTGATGATGAGGTGTTTGTGTATGAACGGCTCGCGGGCGGCGGGGAATCGCGCCTCCATAATAAGCTTTCCCTCGGTTTCGGCGGACACATGAATCCTATGGAAGGGGCGGCTTCTTTTTCAGAGGTGCTGAAAGAGAATACCGACCGGGAGCTGGCGGAAGAACTGTACATTCGTGAGGAGGACAAACAAAACATTGTCACACTCGGTTTAATCAACGATGATGAAAACAATGTAGGGAAGGTACATATCGGCATCCTTTCTGCGCTCCAATTAGCGTCTGGAGCGCAAGTCGAAGTGAAAGAAAAAGATCAGATCGCCGGCCGCTGGATGAAAGTGAGCGAATTAAAAGAACAAGACGTGTATCAGCGTCTTGAAACTTGGTCACAGTTTGTCGCCGATATTCTTCAATAACAGAAAAACCCCTGTTCCTCCTAAAAAAGGGAGAACAGGGGTTTTTCGTTAGTTTAGTGTAATGACGGTATCAAATCCCGCTTTTTTTGCCCGCTCTGCTAACGATTCAGCATTATCTCTGGAAGAGAATGCGCCAATCTGCACTTTAAATAAGCCGCCTGTTGAAAGCACTATTGCATCAAAACCTTTAGACACCGCATTGGCGGCAAGCGCATCAGCATTTGCTTTCACTTTGAAAGCGCCGATTTGCACTTTATATAAGTCAGCCTTTTTTTTAGACTGAAAGCTTGCTCCAAGCCCTTGGCATGTCCTCTTGCAAGGCTTTCAATAAAACTGGATGTTTTCAGGTTGTTTGCGTCAGCTGTCGTATCAATAAAACCATTCTCCGTCAAAATCGCCGGCATATTTGACTCCCGCAGCACATGGAAGTTGTCTGTTTTTTTTCCGCGGTCATGAAAACCTGATGCGTGGATCACTTGTGTGTGGACGGCTGATTGGTAAGTCGAGGTCGGCGCTCCGACTCCCGGGTAAATATAGCTTTCAAATCCGGTTCCGCCTCCTGAGTTAATATGAATGGATAAAAAATAATCTGCGCCCCAGCTGTTGGCGGCATCTGTTCTTTCCGTCAGGCTGACCGTCTTATCGCTTGTCCTGCTCATCATGACAGAAACCCCTACATACTCATCCGTCAGAATTGTGCGCAAAGCCAGCGCGATCTCCAGAGTGACCGCTTTTTCCTGGAGGCCGTTCCCGGTTGCACCTGAATCAGTTCCGCCATGACCAGGGTCTATAAAAATTTTAACCATTCTCCATCACCTCATTACAGCATATGATGAGATTCAAAAGGTGCTTGTACGGCTGTCATTCATGAGAAAAATAAGAAATCCGCCTAACATTTCCCGGAAAATAAAAATAAATGGTTTGTCCCCCCGTTTCAGCTGAATACAATAAGAAATGAAAAATATTTCTCGGGAAAGCGCAGGATTCAGCATCATTCCCGAAGAGAACGGAAAATGTGACAGATATAGGAGAAAACGGGCCTCATGATGTAGGCGGATGTCACAGAACGTCTTCATCATGAATAAGATAAAGAGAGAACAGAGAGGTGAGCATGTTGGAGCGCGCTGTAACCTATAAAAATAACGGACAAATTAACATCATTCTTAATGGCCAAAAGCAAGTGCTGACAAATGCGGAAGCTGAGGCGGAATACCAGGCCGCCCTGCAAAAAAATGAAGCCAAGCACAGCATCCTGAAAGAAATTGAAAAAGAAATGAACACATTAGTGGGAATGGAAGAGATGAAACGCAACATTAAAGAAATTTACGCATGGATCTTCGTCAATCAAAAACGGGCCGAACAAGGGCTGAAAGTCGGGAAACAAGCTCTTCATATGATGTTCAAAGGGAATCCCGGCACCGGGAAAACAACCGTCGCGAGACTGATCGGCAAGCTTTTCTTCGAAATGAACGTTCTTTCAAAAGGACATCTGATCGAAGCAGAACGTGCTGATCTGGTCGGTGAATACATCGGACACACGGCGCAAAAAACGAGAGATCTGATTAAAAAGTCGCTCGGCGGCATTTTATTCATTGATGAGGCGTACTCACTTGCAAGGGGCGGAGAAAAGGATTTCGGTAAAGAGGCGATCGATACGCTTGTCAAGCATATGGAAGACAAACAACATGAATTTATCCTGATTCTGGCAGGATACTCGAGAGAAATGACACATTTCCTTTCATTAAACCCCGGCCTGCAATCGCGTTTTCCTATCAGCATTGATTTTCCGGATTACTCTGTCACTCAGCTGATGGACATTGCCAAGCGCATGATAGCAGAACGGGAGTATCAATTAAGTCAGGAAGCCGAATGGAAGTTAAAAGATTACTTAATGACAGTAAAAAGCACGACAAGCCCCATTAAATTCAGCAACGGTCGCTTTGTCAGAAATGTGATTGAAAAATCAATCCGCGCTCAGGCCATGAGGCTTTTAATGGGAGACCAATACTTAAAAAACGATCTGATGACGATCAAGAGCCAGGATTTATTTATAAAAGATGAGACGGCAGCTCATGAATAATCCTCTCAGCCGGTCTGAGAGGCCTCTTTTTTATTTCTCTCTTTAAAACCCGCCGGATGTGTGGTATACGCCCTGCGGGTTTGGTATGATAGTACTACTGCCCAATACGACACAGAAAGGAACATCCATTTGAACGAACAGGAAGAAAAAAAAGAAACGGTCATTCTGGTCGGCTGCCAGCTTCCGCACGTGACCGACGAGCACTTTGACCATTCGATGGACGAGCTTGCTTCATTGACAAAAACGGCTGACGGAACGGTGCTGACCCGGATTACGCAAAAACGGAACAGAGCGGATGCCGCTACATATATAGGCAAGGGGAAAGTAGACGAGCTGAAGGCGCTGTGTGAAGAGCTTGAAGCGGATCTGGTCATTTTTAATGATGAACTGTCACCGAGTCAGCTTAAATCACTCGCCACGGCAATTGAAGCGAAAATCATCGACCGCACGCAGCTTATTTTGGATATTTTCGCAAAAAGGGCGAAGACGAGGGAAGGAAAGCTTCAGATCGAATTAGCCCAGCTACAATACGCACTGCCGCATCTGAGCGGACAAGGAATCAATCTCTCCAGACAAGGCGGCGGAATCGGGACGAGAGGGCCCGGTGAGACAAAGCTTGAAACAGACCGGCGCCACATTAGAAACCGCATACACGAAATTAACGTACAGCTGTCAACGGTTATCCGCCACAGAAGCCGTTACCGGGAGAGACGCAAGAAAAATGGCGTGCTTCAGGCGGCGCTTGTCGGGTATACCAATGCCGGGAAATCAACGTGGTTTAATAAATTAACAAGCTCAGACAGCTATGAAGAAGATCTGCTGTTTGCAACACTTGATCCGATGACGAGAAAGATGGCGCTCCCGAGCGGCTACAGCGTCCTGCTGTCTGATACGGTCGGCTTTATTCAAGATCTCCCGACCACGCTGATTGCCGCTTTCCGTTCAACGCTTGAGGAAGTGAAGGAAGCGGACTTGATCATTCATGTCATTGATTCTTCCAATGAAGATTATGCCGGGCATGAACAGACTGTTCTCGGCCTGTTAAAAGAGCTTGAGGCAGATGATATTCCGGTGTTGACCGCTTATAACAAACGGGATGAAACATTTCCTGACTTCATTCCGACAGCAGGGGAAGGCCACATTATGATCAGCGCTAGAATCGCCGGGGATGAAGCGAAACTAAAAGCGGAAATCGAAGCTTATTTACGCCGGGAGCTGATGACGGCGTATGAAGTTCATGTGCCTGCGGCTGAAGGCAAATTGATGTCACGCATCAAATCAGAGACTATGATCGACGGCCTTTATTTTAATGAAGAAAATGAGCGATACGAAGTCTCGGGGTACGTACAAGAAGAACAAAGCATACTTGGAGAACTGAAGAAATTCATGTAAGGAAGGTATACACAACATGTTTGAGACACTGACACACGGCGCTCTTTTACAAAAAACCGCCGAAGAAACAGAAGCGGAAATCGCCGCCGTTCATAAAAAAATAGAAGAGATCAGTGAACGGAATGAATGGAGAGTTTTGCAAAGCTACAGAAAGCATAAAGTAAGCGATACGCATTTTACGCCTTCAACCGGGTACGGCTATGATGACATCGGCCGAGATACACTGGAAGAGATCTATGCTGATGTGTTCGGAGGAGAGGCTGGGCTGGTGAGGCCGCAAATCATTTCCGGGACGCACGCGATTTCAATCGCGCTGTTCGGTGTGCTGAGACCCGGAGACGAATTGCTTTATATAACAGGCAAGCCTTACGATACACTTGAAGAAATCGTCGGGGTGAGAGGCGGGGAGTACTCAGGCTCGCTTAAGGAATTTCAAATCGGGTATAATGCAGTCGATTTAACCTCAGAAGGCAAGGTTGACTTCGAAGCGGTCCGGGCTGCAATCCGTCCGAATACGAAAGTGATCGGTATTCAGCGTTCAAAAGGATATGCGAATCGTCCGTCCTTCAGAATAAATGAAATTGAAGAAATGATTCGTTTCGTAAAGGAAATCAAAGAAGATGTCATTGTTTTTGTGGACAATTGCTACGGAGAATTTGCGGAAGAGCGGGAACCTTGCCACGTCGGTGCGGATCTTATGGCCGGCTCCTTAATTAAAAACCCGGGCGGCGGCCTTGCCAAGACGGGCGGCTATCTTGTAGGAAAAGCCAAGTGGATTGAAGCCTGCTCTTACCGGATGACCTCACCGGGAATCGGAAGTGAAGCCGGCGCCTCGCTTTATTCATTGCAGGAAATGTATCAAGGTTTCTTTCTTGCTCCGCATGTAGTGGCGCAAAGCTTGAAGGGAGCGGTATTTACCGCCCGTTTTCTCGAAAAGCTGGGCTTTACGTCAAACCCGGCCTGGAATACGCCGAGAACGGATCTGATCCAATCAGTTGAGTTTCAGGACCCTGATAAGATGATCGCTTTTTGCCAGGCGATACAATATGCTTCTCCGATTAATGCGCATGTGACGCCGTATCCGAGCTATATGCCGGGATATGAAGACGATGTCATCATGGCAGCGGGCACTTTCGTACAGGGAGCAAGCATTGAATTATCAGCAGATGGCCCTATCAGACCGCCTTACGTTGCTTATGTCCAAGGGGGATTAACTTATGCGCACGTGAAAAATGCGATTTGCAGCGCCGTAAATGCTTTAATGGAGAAAGGGCTGATCTAATTCGTTTGCAATTTTCAAAGAATTAGATGTTAAGTTTCCTTACATTGTGTTGACACAAAATATAACATCACCTATAATGAGACTAAGATAAGAAAAGGGGGAAATTGAGATGAGTGATAATATTCGCCGCTCAATGCCTTTATTTCCGATTGGGATTGTCATGCAGTTAACAGAACTGTCTGCCCGGCAAATTCGATATTATGAGGAAAATGGACTGATATTTCCAGCGAGAAGCGAAGGGAATAGACGATTATTTTCATTCCATGATGTAGATAAACTGTTAGAAATCAAAAATTTGATTGAACAAGGCGTCAATATGGCTGGTATCAAACAAATTCTGGATAAGGCATCTGCCGAACCGGAAGAAAAATCCAAAACGGCCAAACCGATGAAGCATGATCTGTCTGATGATGAACTCAGAAAGCTTTTGAAAAACGAACTGATGCAGGCAGGCCGTTTCCAGCGGGGGAATACTTTCCGCCAAGGTGACATGTCCCGATTCTTTCATTAATCCGTTAGCAACTGTTTTGCTATATACATTTACCTTTTAGAGGAGGAGTTTTACGAAATGGCAAAGTACACAAGAGAAGACATCGTAAAATTAGTAAATGAGGAAAACGTAAAGTATATCCGCCTTCAGTTCACAGACATTCTCGGAACGATTAAAAACGTAGAAATTCCTGTGAGCCAGCTTGAAAAAGCACTTGATAATAAATGTATGTTTGACGGTTCTTCCATCGAAGGATTTGTCCGCATCGAAGAGTCTGATATGTACTTATATCCTGATCTGAACACATTTGTCATCTTCCCGTGGACGGCTGAAAAAGGTAAAGTAGCACGCTTCATCTGTGATATCTATAATCCGGACGGCACGCCGTTCGAAGGTGATCCGCGTAACAACCTCAAACGGATTCTGAAAGAAATGAAAGAACTCGGATTCAGCGATTTCAATCTTGGACCTGAGCCTGAATTCTTCCTGTTTAAATTAGACGAAAAAGGCGAACCGACGCTTGAATTGAATGATAAAGGCGGATACTTCGACCTCGCTCCGACCGACTTGGGAGAAAACTGCCGCCGCGATATCGTGCTTGAACTTGAAGAAATGGGCTTTGAAATCGAAGCATCTCACCATGAAGTTGCTCCGGGTCAGCACGAAATCGATTTTAAATATGCCGGTGCCATCCGTTCTTGTGACGACATCCAAACTTTCAAACTGGTTGTCAAAACGATTGCCCGCAAACACGGTCTGCATGCGACATTCATGCCAAAACCGCTGTTCGGCGTAAACGGATCCGGTATGCACTGTAATCTATCACTCTTTAAAGAGGGCGTTAACGCATTCTTTGATAAAGACGCTGATCTTCAGCTGAGTGAAACAGCAAAACACTTCATTGCCGGTATTGTAAAACACGCGACAAGCTTTACAGCTGTCACAAACCCGACAGTGAACTCTTACAAACGCCTTGTTCCGGGCTATGAAGCACCTTGTTACGTGGCATGGAGCGCGCAAAACAGAAGCCCGCTGATCCGTATCCCGGCTTCCCGCGGCATCAGCACGCGTGTTGAAGTCCGCAGCGTAGACCCGGCGGCAAACCCGTACTTGGCGTTAAGCGTATTGCTTGCAGCAGGTCTTGACGGAATCAAAAACAAACTTGAAGCGCCGGCTCCGATTGACCGCAACATCTACGTTATGAGCAAAGAAGAGCGCATGGAAAACGGAATCGTAGATCTTCCGGCGACACTGGCGGAAGCTCTCGATGAATTCAAATCAAACGAAGTTATGGTTGCAGCTCTCGGCGAGCACCTGTTCGAACACTTCATCGAAGCAAAAGAAATCGAATGGGATATGTTCCGCACACAGGTTCATCCGTGGGAGCGCGAACAATACATGTCTCAATATTAATCTCTCAATCCCTTGGCACTCTTGGTGTCAGGGGATTTTTTGGTTTATTAACAAGTTTAATAACTTAATATAAATCATGTATCACCCACAAAACACCCACAAAACACCCACAAAAAATCAATAAAAAATTACTTCATAATTGTGGAGATATAATCCTCGTACTTATTCATTGAATCTCTGTCAATTTTTTTGATGATGTGAGTAAATATTTGACGTCACTTGAATACTCTTATGGCCCAGTCGTTCTTGTACATATTTCATTGATGCAGCTGTTCATCATTGATTCCCTATTAATTTGGATGAAAATTCAGGAAGAGGTATCCATAAATAGGAACAAGAAAAATGAATGAATGGAGAGAAGAGATGTCAAAGGAATATGTGGACGAAAAGGCTGTCCGTAAAATAGTTATCAAATAATTGAAAAATTATCGCGCGCTCAAAGTCCACTTAGAAAATAAAAAGAGTGTTCATCTACCGATATTAACATTTTCCCTTCCCTCCGAGATTCGCTTACCGTTAATGAACTAAAGGTGAAGCAGATGGAATGTGCTTTAAAAAACATCTTGGATGATGAGGAACGTTTGATTATCGAGAAGAAGTACCTGACAGCTGGTAAAGGTGAAAGACATTCATATTTATATGGAACTTGGCATGAAGAAGGATACCTATTATGAAAAAAACAGCGTGCTATCCTCATATTGCCACAGCACTTGGGATTAATTGACGAAAAATTCACTAAAATGACAAGAAAAATATGGTTATTGTTAGAAAAAATTGGTTTAATAAAAGTGTAAATAAAAAAAGGAGATGAGAAGCATGAAGAAAGTTTTGATGATTTTCGCTGTTTTTGCTTTGACTTTAGGTGGTTTAGGAATTTTTAAACCTGGACAGGCTTTTGCAGCAACTTCCGGGTGGGAGACACATAATGGAGTAAAAGCTAAAATTACAACAGATCGTTCAGGTAATTATCCTTCAACTGATACTTATATCGGAATAAACATTCAAACCCAGTATTCTAAGAAACTCTCCTATCAACTAATGATTAATGATGTTAACAAACATGAGTTACTCGCAGAAAGAAGAGGTACCATTGATGCCAATGGTAATATTGATAGACAGATATTAATTAGTGACTTTTTAGGAAAAGGGAAAAGTGGGAAATTTAAAGTTCTCTTTAAAGCTTACAAGTATGGTGATTATGACACTTGGTATGGAGACTGGTTTACGTCTGAGTTTACAGTAACACGTTAATAAAATAGCTTTTTGCGCTCTGTTTTTTTTAGCAGGGCGTTTTTTTTCAACAAAATCCCGACAAAATTGGGGGACTATTTATGTTTGAAATGTCGATAAACTTAACCTATCAACAAAACAAGGGTGACGCGTCTAACCCTTATCAATGGCGTATCCGGATACGGAACAAAGGTGTTGAGGAATGAAGCCGAACGAGAGGAACATTCTGAGCCTGGATAGCAGCTAGTCTGCGACGGCCATAACGGGGAAGTAATTTCGTTTTACTGCGATCTTACTGTACTTGGCTTCCTCTCGGAGTATGTGTAAGGCGCAATTCTTATTAAGCGATTAGCACAAGGAGTTGATAAAAAAGAGCAACCCGTGGGCTGCTCAATTTATATCATTATCCGTATCACTTGTCATTGTTTATTTCAATGGTTTTGTTTAATGCAAAAATCTTTATAACCTTGGATTTTTATGAATGCCTAGATGTTCTTTAATGGCTTTTGAAGTAACTTAGAATAATTCACTTTATGTTCTTTTGCGATGTCATCCATTCAGCGGGGGGAAACGATTAGCGGTTAACCGCTTGATCGTAGGGGCAGTTTAGAAAGAATATATAGAGGGGATTGTACTGCCGCCTAAAAGATGTAGCGCGCCTGATTGCCGCAGCTATGTGGATTGGGCGGAGCGTTATTGTGAGAGAAGCACAAGGGGGATACCGACAAGCAGTACCACAAAAATTTGAGATACAACAGGGAGAACAACAAGCTCTATTCCTATTACCATTTGACAGAGTGGAAATCCCTTCGAAAACAGAAGCTTAGAGAAAGTAACTATCATTGTGCTGTCCGTGCCTTAACAGGGATGTTTAAACAAGTCTCAAAGGTTAGTAGAGCTTAGAGACATCATAAACGATATTCAAGAGCATACCGACTTAAGTATTCTTGAGGTGCTTTGTCATCATAATCAGATTACTTTTGATACCTGAAAGGCTATAATTGGTCAAAAAAAGGAGTAATTGATTATGAATAATATTAAAAATTTGTCATTTCATTTTTTGGTTGCTGGGAAGTTAGAGATGTTTAGGGAGTATGCTGGATACATTGAGCAAAGTCTCGGCAGGGAGATTTATGATTTTGAAGAGTCTATGAAGGAATTCAGTGATGAAGAAAAAGAAGAATTTGTTGACTGGCATTATGATGAAATAGTCAATTTTAGAGATGTCTTTCCTTCCATTATGAGAAATTCATTATTCATTAGCGTGTATTCTTTTTTAGAGGAAAAGATTATAGACTTATGCGGTCAGCCGGATGAGACAAGTATTAAGCTAGAAGATTTACAGGGTAACGGTATTACCAGAGCAGCTTTATATATAAAAAAGATTAAGAAAGAAGTTTTTCCTGATGATATTAAAGAATGGCACTTCATTATTAATGCCAACCATATTAGAAATTGTATTGTCCACTGTGGGGGAGATATAGAGAAATCGAAAAACCCCAAAAAAGTTAGACATGCAATCCAAGAGTTAAAATATGTTCTTGAAAATAGTCATCACAAAATAATACTTAGTGAAGAATTTTGCATGGAGTTTATTAGCGTTATAGAAAGGTTTCTTTTTATTCTTTATAAATAAATTAAGGTTATAAGTCCCCCGCCGTTTCATCGGGTGTTTTTTTCATTTTCCTGTACATCGGCGCCCCGTTAATTTGTAAAAAATGTTGAAATGAAAATTTTGATTTATACTTTTTTTGCCTTGTTTTTGACCGGTGGCCGAACCTTGACAGGTATAGGGCGATCTTCATTCCTTTCATTGCACTGCTCTTGCATAATCGCCTGATTTATCAAGTGCGTTTGTCAATTCATCTTCAAGGAACGATTCTTCTACATAAGAATTTGCAAGCCCGGTTTCTTCAATCATAGCTTCTATAATTAGAGAGTCATATATTCTCAGATTTAGAAACAAGAATTGTGATTTCACGAAAAAAGTAAGGCCATGGGGAAACAAGACACCTATAATATAATTTTTTAGGCCTTTGTAATTAAATTACAAATATTCATAATATTCACTCGTTGATTCGTGCTATTATATTGAAGGGAACGATCAAAAGCTTTGGCGTAAGGGCAACCTCATGTCAAAGCCAGAAAAATTTATAGGAGGTAACATATGTTTAAGTTTAAAAAGAATTTCTTAGTTGGATTAACGGCAGCATTAATGAGTATTAGTTTGTTTTCAGCAAGCGCTTCTGCAGCTGGCACAGACTACTGGCAAAATTGGACTGATGGGGGCGGAACAGTAAACGCTGTCAATGGATCTGGAGGAAATTACAGTGTTAATTGGTCTAATACCGGAAATTTCGTTGTTGGTAAAGGTTGGACTACAGGTTCGCCATTTAGGACAATAAACTATAATGCCGGTGTTTGGGCGCCTAATGGCAATGGATATTTGACTTTATATGGTTGGACGAGATCACCTCTCATCGAATATTATGTAGTGGATTCATGGGGTACTTACAGACCTACCGGAACGTATAAAGGTACTGTAAACAGTGATGGAGGTACATATGACATCTATACAACGACACGTTATAATGCACCTTCCATTGATGGCGATAACACTACTTTTACGCAGTACTGGAGCGTCCGTCAGACGAAGAGACCAACTGGAATCAACGCTGCAATCACTTTCAGCAATCATGTTAACGCATGGAAGAGTCATGGAATGAATCTGGGCAGTAATTGGTCTTACCAAGTCTTAGCGACAGAGGGATATCAAAGTAGTGGAAGTTCTAACGTAACAGTGTGGTAACAGATCATTTTTAATCAGGGTTAGCTAACGGGCTGCTGATCGTTCTTTGAGAAATTTTATTTAAAGATTATCATAACCTTTCATAGAGATGGAGGTTGAATCAATGTTTTCAAAACAAAACGAGAGTTTAACGGTTTTGACGGAAAGTCAATTGTCTTCCAGAGCATTTAAAGATGAAGCGTATGCTTTTTATAAAGAACTGCGAAAATCCCGCCCTCTCTGCCCATTATCTTTAGGAAGTCTTGGGGAAGGCTGGCTTATATCGAGATATGATGATGCAATACAGTTATTAAAGAATGAAAAATTAAAGAAAAACTATGAAAATGTATTTACCGCAAAAGAAGAGAAACGACCTGTTCTATTTAAGAATGAAGGGCCTTTAAGAAAGCATATGCTTAATTCAGACCCCCCTGATCACAATCGCTTGCGAACTCTTGTTCAGAAAGCATTTACTCATCGGATGATTTTACAGCTGGAAGACAAAATCCAACATATAGCAGATTCTTTATTGGATAAAGTACAGCCCAGCAAATTCATGAACCTAGTGGACGATTATGCGTTCCCTTTGCCGATTATCGTCATAAGTGAAATGCTTGGTATTCCCCTGGAAGATCGTCAAAATTTCAAAATTTGGTCGCAAGCAATTATTGATTTTTCAGATGCCCCTGAAAGACTTCAGGAGAATGACCATTTGTTAGGGGAATTTGTTGAATATCTGGAATACTTAGTTCGTAAAAAAAGGAGCGAGCCTGCAGGAGATTTAATCAGTGCATTAATTCAGGCGGAAAGTGAAGGCACACCATTAAGTACAGAAGAATTGTACTCGATGATTATGCTGCTTATCGTTGCAGGTCATGAAACAACCGTAAACTTAATCACCAATATGACATATGCTTTGATGTGTCACCATGATCAACTGGAAAAGCTCCTCCGGCAGCCGGATTTGATGAACTCAGCCATAGAAGAAGCATTGCGGTTTCACAGCCCGGTTGAGTTAACGACGATTCGCTGGACGGCTGAACCGTTTATACTGCATGGGCAGGAAATTAAGCGGAAAGATGTGATCATCATTTCCTTAGCATCAGCAAACCGCGATGAAAAGATATTTCCAAATGCCGACATGTTTGATATTGAAAGAAAGAATAACCGCCATATTGCTTTTGGCCATGGCATCCATTTTTGCCTTGGTGCTCAGCTTGCCCGCTTAGAATCAAAGATTGCTATTTCCACCTTATTACGCCGCTGTCCAAATATACAGATAAAAGGCGGAAAGGAACAAATAAAATGGAAAGGGAATTTTCTGATGCGAGCACTCGAAGAACTGCCGCTAACTTTTTAAGGGACATGTGATTTTCACATATTATCTCGTTATTAAGAGTGAATCATTATAAACGCTGCAACATAAAAAAACATGTCTCCAAACACCAATAGTTTCATTCTATCGGTGTTTTTAATTGTTTTCAGTCTCATTCAAACTTATCTCATTTGGACAAACCGCTGTTACAGATGCATTTCATGAAGATAATAATCATTGGGGGACCGCAAACTTTCCCAAAAAGCTTTGGTGTTTCCTCCGAAATACGGGGAGTAGGGGGAGGAATCATTTTATTTCAGCCAGATTTAAATTTTCTGAAAAAAACATTGAAAAAGCCGAAAGGATTTTATAATATTAAATCAAGTTAGTTTGTTCATGCAACAAACTAACAAAACTCACTTTAATCGTCCATGAGATAAGGATCTTTTAAACATGGATGGAAGGGGGATAAGAGGCACGATTTAGCTGGAGGCAAAATGAAAAAGGCTTTTATCCTTTTTCAGGAATATCATGAATGTACTGCTTGCCGATCATCATTTGCAGGTGAAAATGCTCTGTGAAAGGTAATCTCTATCGTTTTGTTGAAAGCGCTTACTGTCTGGTGTTTTTAAAGAAGTGTTCCATTTCTCACTGTTCCATATTAAAGGGCCGAAAAGGAGAGGAAATCATGCTCAGTGAAAATGTAAAGAAGATTAGCATGGTTGAAAAAGTTGGATATGCGTCTGGAGATTTTGCATGTAATTTGATTTATGCAACAGTATCTACTTACCTTTTGTTCTTCTATACAGATATATTTGGTTTATCAGCAGCAACAGCCGGTACTATGTTTTTAGTGGTCAGAATCATCGACGCTCTCGCTGATCCTTTTATTGGAACAATAGTAGACAGAACAAATAGCAGGTTTGGACGCTTTAGACCATATCTTTTATTCGGGGCATTTCCATTTGTCATCCTGGCAATACTCTGTTTTACAACTCCGGACTTTTCGGATATGGGGAAATTAATATATGCCTATATAACCTATGTCGGCTTGTCGCTTACATACACAACGATAAACGTTCCATATGGCGCGTTAACTTCCGCAATGACCAGAAATAATCAAGAAGTTGTTAGTATAACCTCTGTCCGTATGTTATTTGCGAATCTTGGCGGACTTGTTGTTGCATTTTTTGTTCCTTTACTGGCTGCTTATTTAAGCGATACTTCGGGTAACGAATCCCTTGGCTGGCAGCTGACCATGGGTATTATGGGAATAATAGGCGGGTGCCTTTTAATCTTTTGTTTTAAAAGCACAAAAGAGCGTGTCACTCTTCAAAAAACTGAAGAAAAAATTAAATTAACGGATATATTTGAGCAATTTCGTGTTAATCGTCCGCTTGTTGTATTAAGTATTTTCTTTATTATAATTTTTGGAGTGAATTCAATCAGTAATTCAGTTGGCATCTATTATGTAACGTATAACTTAGAAAGAGAGGATTTAGTGAAGTGGTACGGTTTGATCGGAAGTTTGCCTGCTTTGGTCATTTTACCGTTTATACCTAAGCTTCATCAATTATTGGGGAAGAAGAAATTACTAAACTATGCATTATTACTGAATATGATCGGCCTCTTGGCTTTACTGTTTGTTCCGCCAAGCAATGTGTTTCTTATACTCTTCTTTCGATTAATTGCCGCTGCCGGAAGTCTCACTGCCGGGGGATATATGTGGGCGCTGATTCCTGAAACAATAGAATATGGAGAGTACAGAACAGGGAAAAGAATGGGGGGGCTCATATACGCTATTATCGGATTTTTCTTTAAATTCGGCATGGCCTTGGGAGGCGTTGTACCGGGGCTGGTTTTAGATAAGTTTGGATATGTGGCAAATCAGGTGCAAACGGCGGAGGCATTGACTGGAATTTTAATTACAACAACCATTATTCCCGTGTTCTTACTGGTTTTAGCTATGATTGATATTAATTTCTATAACTTAGATGAGAAAAAATATAAAAACATGGTACGGGAATTAGAGAATAGAGACAAAGTTTATTTGGATCATATTGATGATTTCAAAGCTTAAAACATGATGAATCAACAGAAAACAGCTGAGGGGGAGTCCAAATGAAGATTATCAATCCAGTACTTAAAGGATTTAATCCGGATCCGAGTATTTGCAGGGTTGGTGAAGATTATTATATTGCTGTATCTACATTTGAGTGGTTTCCGGGAGTCCAGATACACCACTCAAAAGATTTAGTGAATTGGCACTTAGTTGCCCATCCATTACAGAGAGTTTCACAATTAGACATGAAAGGAAACCCTGATTCAGGCGGGGTCTGGGCACCATGTTTAAGTTACAGCGACGGAAAGTTTTGGCTCATCTATACGGATGTTAAGGTAGTAGAGGGCGCATGGAAAGATTGTCACAACTATTTAGTTACTTGTGAAACCATTAATGGTGATTGGGGGGAGCCGATTAGATTAAATAGCTCGGGGTTTGATGCGTCTTTGTTCCACGATACGGATGGGAAAAAATATTTATTAAATATGTTATGGGATCAGCGTATTGATCGGCACTCATTCGGAGGCATTGTCATGCAGGAATATTCTGATGAGGAGCAAAAATTAATTGGAAAACCGAAAGTGATATTTAAAGGCACTGATAGAAAACTGACAGAAGCTCCGCACCTTTATCATATCGGGAACTATTATTATTTATTAACCGCAGAAGGGGGAACACGGTTCGAACATGCTGCTACAATTGCCCGCTCTGCAAATATTGAGGGCCCATATGAAGTTCATCCCGATAATCCAATTTTAACGTCATGGCATGATCCGGGAAATCCGCTGCAAAAGTGCGGTCATGCATCCATTGTTCAAACACATACAGGTGAGTGGTATTTAGCTCATTTAACGGGACGCCCTATTCATCCTGATGATGATTCCATTTTTCAGCAGAGAGGATATTGTCCTTTGGGCAGAGAAACAGCTATTCAAAAACTTTACTGGAAAGATGAATGGCCCTATGTAGCAGGCGGAAAAGAAGGAAGCTTGGAGGCAGAAGCACCTTCTATACCCGAAACCATGTTTGAAGCAACGTACCCGGAAGTCGATGAATTTGAGGATTCAAAATTAAATATAAATTTTCAAACGTTAAGGATTCCATTCACGAATGAATTAGGTTCATTGACTCAAGTGCCAAATCATTTACGATTATACGGTCATGAATCATTAACCTCGACATTTACTCAGGCATTTGTAGCCAGACGGTGGCAAAGTTTCCATTTTGAAGCGGAAACTGCTGTTGAGTTTTATCCTGAAAATTTTCAGCAAGCCGCTGGTTTGGTGAACTATTACAATACAGAGAACTGGACGGCTCTTCAAGTCACGCATGATGAAGAACTTGGCCGTATTCTTGAATTAACAATATGTGATAACTTTTCTTTTTCACAACCATTAAAAAATAAAATTGTTATTCCTCCGGAAGTCAAATATGTATATTTAAAAGCGATAATTGAAAAGGAAAAATACAATTATTTCTATTCATTGAACAAAGAAGACTGGCACAAAATTGACATTGCATTGGAATCGAAAAAATTATCAGATGATTACATCCGTGGAGGAGGATTCTTCACGGGAGCCTTTGTAGGGATGCAATGCCAAGATACCAGCGGTAATCATATTCCGGCCGACTTCAAATATTTTCGCTATAAAGAAAAATAATGCGCTTTTGAAAAAGGAGGCTTCTATTTCAGAACTCCTTTTTCATATTAGAAAATGACCTATGTGAAAAATCCCTTCATAAATTCTCCTGCTCAGTTTAAAAAACAAAAAAACTCATCTTAAAAGATGAGCGTAAAACATAGAGATTCAAACATTTTAATTAATGATTAACCATATCAAGAAAATGATCAATCACAATAGAGGACATTCCTAAAGCCGGTGCATTTTTTCCTAAGAGGGATGGTAATAATTCATAGTTATTGCCTAATTGAGAATAAATCCTGGACGACACTTCACTTCTGATTGAATTTAAAACCATAGGGTGCGATTCAATGATGCTGTTTCTTAAAATGATCGCTTGCGGATTGAATGTATTCAGAATATTGGTCAGGCCTATTCCTAAATAGAATCCAAAATTCTGTAATGCATGTAAAGTTTCAATATCATTCAGATGGGCGAGATCTATGATATCTTGGCAGGACACTTTTTTCCCTTTAGTCTGAAGAGATTTTAATAAAGCCTTCTCTGAAGCGTACAATTCCCAGCAGCCTCGGTTCCCGCAGCTGCATTTAGGACCATTAAAGTCTATTGTCATATGTCCCATTTCACCGGAGAATCCGCCAACCCCTCTATATAAATGATTGTTGATAATAACACCGATCCCTATTCCTGTACTGATACTTGCATAAATCATGTTATCGTGATTTTTTGCGGCGCCAAATACTTTTTCACCATATGCACCGGCATTTGCCTCATTTTCAATAAAAACGGGCACATTGAACTTCTCTTGTATGAAAGACTTTAAGTCAATATCTCTCCAATTGGAGTTTGGAGTGAAAACAATTTTTTGATTTTTATCAATGAGTCCGGGCACGCATATGCCTATACCGATAAGCCCGTACGGAGATTGCGGCATATTGGCAATAAAGTGATGAATCATATCAATTAAAATGTCTTTTGTTATTTCTGGAGAACTGCATTCCAAATGATGGTGCTGATCAAGAACGATCGTCCCTTCAAGGTCTGTTAAAATGCCATTAATATAATCCACACCAACATCTATTCCTACGGAGTATCCTGCTTTTTTATTAAAAACAAGCATGACAGGTCTTCTTCCGCCGCTTGATTGTCCCTGACCTATTTCAAATACAAGATTTTCTTTCATTAATGTGTTTACCTGTGATGAAACAGTTGATTTATTTAATCCGGTCATTTCGGATAATTTTGCTCTTGAAATAGGTGAATTCTTAAGTATTTCTTTTAATAATAACTTTTGGTTTACTTTTTTGACAAAGGTTTGATCAGCGATATCCACTTAATCCACTCCATTTGTATAATCTTTAAATTAAGTTGAAATTTTATTGTAGTGAGAAACATAGTACATACTGAATCTAATCTTTATTATATCTAATGTATCCATAAAAAACTAAAAAAATATTGAAAATACTGACGAGGTTATATAAGATAAAAATATGTTAGTTTGTTTGAGCAACAAACTAACATAAGCCGTACTTACAGTATGTCATAAAATGCGCCTGAATTTGAATTATCATGTTTTGAATTTATTTTTAAGGGGGAAACCACATGGCTCACTCTCATTCTGGTTCAGTCAACTATTTTGAAAGCGTAAACAAAGTGATTTACGAAGGGAAAGATTCGACTAATCCTTTAGCATTTAAATATTATAATCCTCAAGAAGTAATCGGCGGAAAAACGATGAAAGAACATTTGCGATTTTCTATTGCTTATTGGCATACCTTTACTGCTGACGGCACAGACATTTTTGGAGCAGCTACGATGCAAAGGCCGTGGGATCACTATAAAGGTATGGATCTCGCGAGGGCGAGAGTAGAAGCGGCATTTGAAATGTTTGAAAAACTGGATGCGCCTTTTTTTGCTTTTCATGACCGGGATATTGCACCGGAAGGCAGTACGTTAAAAGAGACAAATCAAAATTTAGATATTATCGTGAGCATGATAAAAGAGTACATGAGAAACAGCGGCGTTAAGCTATTATGGAATACTGCAAACATGTTTACGAATCCGCGTTTCGTCCATGGCGCCGCGACTTCTTGCAATGCAGACGTATTTGCATATGCTGCAGCACAAGTAAAAAAAGGGTTAGAAACGGCAAAAGAGCTTGGCGCCGAGAACTATGTATTTTGGGGCGGCCGTGAAGGATACGAAACATTGCTAAACACCGATTTGAAATTTGAGCTTGATAATTTGGCCAGATTCATGCATATGGCAGTGGATTACGCGAAGGAAATCGGGTATACCGGGCAGTTTTTGATTGAACCGAAACCAAAAGAGCCGACCGCTCATCAATATGATACAGATGCAGCTACAACCATTGCCTTTTTGAAGCAATATGGCCTGGACAATCATTTTAAATTAAATCTTGAAGCCAATCATGCCACATTAGCCGGACATACATTCGAACATGAGTTACGCATGGCCAGAGTGCATGGTCTTCTTGGCTCTGTTGACGCAAATCAGGGTGATCCTCTTTTAGGCTGGGACACGGATGAATTTCCGACAGATTTATATTCTGCGACATTGGCAATGTACGAAATTCTGCAAAATGGCGGCCTTGGAAGCGGCGGATTAAACTTTGACGCGAAGGTCAGAAGATCTTCTTTTGAGCCTGATGATCTATTATATGCCCATGTTGCAGGGATGGATGCATTTGCAAGAGGATTGAAAGTCGCCCACAAATTAATCGAAGACCGTGTGTTTGAAGATGTGATTCAACACCGTTACCGCAGCTTTTCTGAAGGGATTGGCCTTGAAATTGCAGAAGGAAGAGCTAATTTCAAGACACTTGAGCAATATGCGCTGAATAATAAACCAATTAAAAACGAATCAGGAAGACAGGAGCGATTAAAAGCGATATTGAACCAATACATTTTAGAAGTATAACAAATGAAAAAGAAGCTCCAGATCCCGCTGAAAAGTTATAGCAGGGATAGCTGAGCCACCCCTGAACTGCCCGTCATGATTCCTTTATAGTTGTGTTATGACGGGTAATTTCTATAATTGGGGATTTATTTAGAGGGGAAGGAGTAAAAAAATGAAGTATGTCATTGGAATAGACCTTGGAACGAGTGCTGTTAAAACCATTTTAGTTAATCAAAACGGCAAGGTTTGTGCGGAAACGTCCAAAAGTTATCCGCTCATCCAAGAGAAGGCGGGATATAGTGAGCAAAATCCTGAAGACTGGGTGCAGCAAACAATTAATGCATTGGCTGAATTGGTTTCAATATCCAACGTTCAAGCCGAAGATATTGACGGGATAAGCTATTCAGGACAAATGCATGGGTTAGTCCTGCTTGACCAAGATTCGCAGGTGTTGCGTCATGCGATTCTTTGGAATGATACCAGAACGACGCCTCAATGTATCAGAATGACGGAGAAATTTGGTGATCGACTGCTTGACATCACAAAGAACCGTGTTCTGGAAGGGTTTACATTACCTAAAATCTTATGGGTGAAGGAACATGAGCCTGAACTCTTTAAAAAAGCTGCTGTTTTTTTGCTTCCGAAAGACTATGTGAGATTCCGCATGACTGGAGTCATTCACACCGAATACTCCGATGCGGCAGGAACTTTGCTTTTACATATTACCCGCAAGGAGTGGAGTGATGAGATTTGCAAACAATTTGGTATTTCAGCGGATATTTGTCCCCCGCTCGTTGAATCCCATGATTGTGTGGGATCACTGCTTCCGAACGTTGCAGCGGAGACCGGGCTGTCGGATAAAACAAAAGTGTACGCTGGGGGAGCAGATAATGCTTGCGGTGCTGTTGGAGCCGGTATCCTTTCTCCCGGAAAAACATTATGCAGTATTGGGACGTCAGGGGTCATACTTTCCTGTGAAGAAGACAAAGGAAGAGACTTTAGAGGGAAAGTGCACTTTTTTAATCATGGAAAAAAAGATTCTTTTTATACGATGGGAGTCACGCTCGCTGCAGGATACAGCTTGGACTGGTTTAAAAGAACGTTTGCACCAAACGAATCGTTTGAGCAATTACTGCAGGGGGTGGAATCTATTCCGATAGGAGCAAATGGACTGCTGTACACTCCTTATTTGGTTGGTGAGAGAACGCCGCATGCTGATTCATCCATTCGGGGAAGCTTGATTGGAATGGATGGAGCCCATACAAGAGAGCATTTTTTGAGGGCAGTAATGGAAGGCATCACATTCTCTTTACATGAATCAATTGAGCTGTTCCGTGAAGCGGGAAAATCAGTTGATACTGTTGTTTCTATCGGCGGGGGAGCTAAAAATGAAACGTGGCTTCAAATGCAAGCAGATATTTTCAATGCGCGGGTGATTAAGTTAGAAAGTGAACAAGGTCCAGCCATGGGGGCTGCTATGCTGGGTGCCTTTGGAAGCGGGTGGTTTGAATCCCTTGAAGAATGTGCAGAGCAATTCATTCGTGAGGCAGCTGCATTTTATCCGAAAGAACAAAATGTTCAAAAATATAAAACACTATTCGATTTGTATAAGAAAATTTATACTCACACAAAGGATCTCAATACAGCTTTGCAGAGCTTTCGAAAAAACTAATGATAAGTGTGGTTCGTAATGGGCTGTGAAAACTTTTCTGACATACCTACAGCTGCAACACAGATAAGTTGGTGTTAATAAGATTGAAAGCGGCTTCAAAAAATCATTGAATGCAACTCTATTTCCTATACATTAACCGATCTGGCTGCCTTCTTTTGAAAGGTGGTGAGGATAAACAAAACATGACGGTAAGACCTGAATACAATCTGATCAAACGGGAGGAATGCCAAATGAAACAAAAAAGAATGAAGTTTTTATTAGCAGTTTTATTTAGTCTGGCGCTGACATTACCTGCATGGTCCGCACAGGCGGCAACTACAATCACCTCAAATCAGACTGGCACACAAGATGGCTATGACTATGAATTGTGGAAGGACTCTGGGAATACCAGTATGACGCTTAATAGCGGCGGTGCGTTCAGTGCCCAGTGGAGTAACATTGGGAATGCTTTATTCCGAAAAGGCAAGAAATTCGATTCAACGAAGACTCACTCACAACTTGGAAACATATCAATCAATTACAACGCAACCTTCAATCCCGGGGGGAATTCCTATCTGTGTGTTTATGGATGGACGAAAGATCCGCTCACAGAATATTATATCGTCGATAATTGGGGCACCTACAGACCGACTGGAACGCCGAAGGGAACTTTTACTGTTGACGGGGGCACATATGACATTTATGAAACCACTCGAATCAACCAACCTTCCATTATAGGTATCGCCACCTTTAAACAGTATTGGAGTGTCCGGCAGACAAAACGAACGAGCGGAACCGTATCTGTCAGCGAACATTTCAAGAAGTGGGAAAGCTTAGGGATGCCAATGGGTAAGATGTATGAAACCGCGCTTACGGTAGAAGGATATCAAAGCAATGGCAGTGCTAATGTAACTGCAAATGTACTGACTATTAGCGGAAAATCCTTTTAGGTTCTGATTCAAATTCTGATGTGGTATCAGTCTAAACGTACGATGAAATCGGAAGGTATGATATTTTTGTAAACCTTTTCGCGTTCTTTCCCTGGATGAGATCGCTTTGGGATATAGCGGGAAACTAAGAAAGAACCTGGCCAATTAGGCCAGGTTCTTTTTATATTGCGCAAAAACAGACACGGTGATATAATCAGTCTACGTGCGCTTTCTTGATAAATAGTTATATATGTCCATCTTATATTATAATTATATCATGCTAGGAAGCTCTTGTCAATTTTTTTTGAAGGGAAGATGCAGAATGAGTTCTTTGGTACTTGGTTTACATGAAATGGAAAAAACACAGCGTTTGCTCGTTGGGGGAAAAGGGTTACATTTAGGAGAATTATCAAAAATTCAAGGTATACAAGTCCCAGAAGGATTTTGTGTCACAACAGCAGGATATCGAAAAGCCATCGAACAAAACGAAACGTTACAATCGTTGTTGAATCAATTGACCATGCTGAAAGTTGAGGATCGAGATCAAATTGGTAAAATCAGCAGAAAAATTCGGCAAATCATTATGGAAGCAGAAATTCCTTCCGATGTCGTTGAGGCAGTTTCTCACTATCTCTCCCGGTTTGGCGAGGAACATGCATATGCCGTACGTTCTAGTGCGACTGCTGAAGATTTACCACATGCCTCTTTTGCCGGTCAACAAGACACCTATTTAAATATTATCGGCGTCGATGCAATCTTGCAGCATATCAGCAAATGCTGGGCTTCCCTATTTACAGATCGCGCGGTGATCTATCGGATGCAAAATGGATTCGGCCACAGCCAAGTTTATTTATCAGTTATCATTCAAAGGATGGTGTTCCCTCAGGCTTCGGGGATTTTATTTACCGCTGATCCGATTACCTCCAACCGAAAGGTGTTATCCATCGATGCCGGTTTTGGACTTGGTGAAGCATTGGTCTCTGGGTTGGTCTCTGCCGATTGTTATAAAGTACGGGACGGGCAAATCGTCGATAAGAGAATAGAAACCAAAAAATTGGCTATCAATGGACGAAAAGAAGGCGGAACAGAAACACAGCAAATCAATCCTGATCAGCAAAAGACTCAAACACTGACTGATGAACAAATTTTACAGCTGTCACGCATAGGAAGACAGATCGAAGCTTATTTTGGCCAGCCGCAAGATATCGAATGGTGTTTGGTCCGCGATACTTTTTATATTGTCCAGAGCCGTCCGATCACAACGTTATACCCCGTTCCTGAAGCGAGCGATCAAGAAAATCACGTCTATATTTCTGTCGGTCATCAACAAATGATGACAGATCCCATAAAACCGCTTGGATTGTCTTTTTGGCTGCTGACTACTTCTGCACCCATGCATAAAGCTGGCGGAAGATTATTTGTTGATGTCACACATCATCTGGCATCACCTGACAGCAGAGAAGGATTATTAAATGGCATGGGACAGCACGATCCGCTCTTAAAAGACGCACTTATGACCATAATAGAGCGACGGGATTTCATTAAGTCGATACCTGATAAAACAGCACCGAATCCCTTCAAAGGCAATACAGATATGCTGGCTCAAGTTGAAAACGATCCGACAATAGTTACGGATTTGATCAAAAGAAGCCAAACATCGATCGAAGAGTTAAAACAAAATATCACAACGAAATCTGGAGCGGATTTGTTTGAATTTATTCTGGAAGATATCGGGCAGCAATTAAAGAAGATTTTATTTGACCCAAAAAGTTCGGCTGTAATTCGAGCTGCCATGAATGCTTCATCATGGATTAACGAAAAAATGAACGAGTGGTTAGGTGAAAAAAACGCAGCAGATATGCTTTCTCAATCTGTACCGAGCAATATTACTTCGGAAATGGGTTTGGCATTATTGGATGTGGCAGATGTGATACGTCCTTATCCAGAAGTCATTGATTATTTACAACAGGTAAAAGATGATCACTTTATGGATGAGCTGGTTAAGTTTGAGGGCGGGCAGGAAACCAGGGACGCTATTGATGATTATCTCAACAAATACGGAATGCGGTGCGTCGGAGAAATTGATATTACAAGAACTCGATGGAGCGAAAAACCGGTTGCACTTATCCCAATGATTCTAAATAATATCAATAACAGTGTGCCTAATGCCAACCATCGGAAATTTGAGCAAGGGCGACAGGAAGCTTTGAAGAAAGAACAAGAGTTATTAGATCGATTGAAGCAATTACCGGATGGTGAACAAAAAGCCAAAGAAACAAAACGAATGATCAGCATCATCCGGAATTTCAGCGGGTTTAGGGAATATCCGAAATACGGCATGGTCAGTCGCTACTTCGTTTATAAGCAGGCTTTACTGAAAGAAGCCGAACAACTCGTGGAAGCGGGCGTTATTCATGAAAAAGAAGACATATACTATCTCACTTTTGAAGAACTTCATGAAGCCGTACGCGCAAATAAACTGGATTATCAAATCATCAGCAAACGAAAAAACGAGTACAAATTATATGAAAAACTATCCCCGCCGCGTGTTATCACGTCTGATGGTGAAATCATTACAGGCAAGTACAAACGAGAAAATCTTCCCGCCGGTGCGATTGCAGGTCTGCCTGTTTCCTCCGGAGTTATAGAGGGGCGAGCACGTGTCATCTTAAATATGGAAGATGCTGATCTGGAAGAGGGAGATATATTAGTCACCTCCTTTACTGACCCCAGCTGGACACCGTTGTTTGTATCCATAAAAGGTCTGGTCACCGAAGTTGGCGGACTGATGACCCATGGAGCGGTTATAGCGCGTGAATATGGCTTACCTGCAGTTGTCGGAGTTGAAAATGCTACCAGATTGATAAAAGATGGGCAGCGAATCCGCGTTCATGGAACAGAAGGCTGCATTGAAATATTATAAGCCGTCAGATACCCCCTTCATATGCCCTAAACTAGGGGTTACTGGTGATGGAAGCAGCATTTGTACCAATGATAAAAAGTTTCCACTGAACTGACAAAGATCAAACAATAAAAAAAGCTGGAACCTCTTAAGGAGGATTCCGGCTTTTTTTATGGGGAATGCCCTTGTAGCTGGGCTTTTATTTGGACATATTATAGTAGGACAAAAGAACAAGTGCAGGAAATTATAAAACCTTTCCGCTTCACATGAGTCCAGGTTTATTTTATTCTTCTCGTTTCATAATTATTATTAATTTAGGCATAAGAAAATAGGATTATGCAAACTATTAAAATTTCAATCATTACTTAGGAGTTAAATATAGGAGGAAACTTGAATTGAGTAATTTTACACGTTTACGCACACAAACCATAATAAAGGATGCGTTTTTGGAGTTATTAAAAGAAAAAACATTTTCATCTATCACAATTAATCATATTTGTGAAAAAGCAATGATTCATAGAAGCACATTTTACCGTCATTATGAAGATAAATATGAGCTATTTAGTGATGCATCAAATTCCATCGCGATAAACCTCTTTGAACAAACAAAGGGAGGTTTAGATCAAGAACATACATTGTTTGAGGAAATAATCGAATACGTAGATCTTAATCGGGAATTGTTTTTTAATCTTACCAGTAAAAATAATAGCCTTGAGTTATACGAAAAATTGATTCAATTTGGTGCAGAAAATTTATATGAAATTTCAATGGAATATAATGATCCGCTTTCTAAACAAATCCAAAATTCTGATTACCCAATGGTACTATGCGATTTCTACTGCAGTGGTTTTTTTGAGATTATAAAAAAATGGTTAAGCAATGAATATTCATATACAAAAGAAGAATTAATTCAGATTTCTAAGAATTTATAGATTAATGAACCACTTTAAAACACATGTCTCACTTTGAGACATGTGTTATTTTTTGCTCATCGTTTTCGTCAAAACCTGTGATAGATTAATGAACATAGCAAAGGAGGAAAGGAGTTATGAGTCAAGTAAGAGCAAAAGAAAATTGCTTTCATGCTTGAAAAATGAATTAAAGGAGGATTTTTGATGAAAGCTGCAGTGTGGTATGGTGAAAGAGATATTCGTATTGAGGAAAGAGGAACGAAAGAATTACAACCAAATGATGTAAAAATTAAAGTGGCATGGGCTGGTATTTGCGGTTCTGATTTGCATGCATACTTGCATCCAGATTCAGTACCAATGAATAAGAAGACGGTACTTGGACATGAATTTTCTGGTGAAATTGCAGAGGTTGGCTCTCATGTAACAAAATTTAAAAAAGGTGACAGAGTATGTATCTACCCAATGATGCTTAAAGATCCTTCAAATGCTGAAACTGAACGTTTCATCACTTTAGACGCAGTTGGTGCACAAATCGACGGAGGGTTTGCTGAATATGTGATACTTCCACAAAAAACGATTTTTAAAATTCCAGATCATTTACCGCTAGAATTGGCAGCCATGGTTGAACCAGCAGCTGTATCTTTCCAATCCATTAAGGATTCAAATGTAAGAGAAGGCGATACTGTCGTTGTCTATGGAGCAGGTCCTATTGGGCTATTTGCTGTTTTAGGTGCAAAAGCTGCAGGCGCGTCTAATATTATTGTTATTGATCTATTTAATAGTCGACTTGATAAAGCAACTGAAATGGGTGCGACACACGTTTTTAATGCTAAAGAAGTAAACCCTGTTGAAGAAATTCGAAAATTATTCCCAGATGGAGCAGATGTTGCAATTGAAGCTGCAGGTGTCGAGTCAACATTTCACCAAGCTATTCAATCAACTAAAGTTCGTGGCACAATGATGGTTATCAGCTTCCACACGCAAGATATCCAATTTAATGTTCCTGCTTCACTAATCTTTAGTGGTGCAAAATTAATGGGGTCTGTAGGATACAGCAATGAAACTTACAATGAGGTCATTGAATTATTTGCTAATGGAAGATTACCCGCGCAATCAATTATTACAAGTAAAATTGATATAGATAATATCGCTGAACAAGGGTTTGATGCGTTAATTAATGATAAATCTCAAGCAAAAATTCTAGTTAAATTAAGTGGCGCACATTAATTTAAATATTGGAGCTTACCTTTTGCTTATGTGGTGATGAAAGTCGGATGGCTCAGGTGTAAAAGATACCTTTTGTCAAGCATATCAAGCATTTATGAAGTCAGTTAACAAGAGACAAGGAGTTGCTTGAATCATTTGTAACTTGAAGGACGATACAAGATGTTTAGGCTGGAATCTGAATTTTTCTTTAACTAATGAATTTTTTTCGAATAAGTGTTACGTTAAACAAGAAACCGAATTATTAAAATCCCGTATTTTTAATTAATATGGGATTTTCCCGTTTTTAAATAAACTGACCTTATATTTTAGAAAAATCTCACGTAAAATTAAATTTAAACAGGCTTAGCTGGATAGGCATGGGCGGGACACAGGGAAATTTTATTACCCCACATTTAAATTGAACCTTTGTTCTTGTTTTGGTCGAATAAAGAAGAGTTGAATTGGAAGAAATTTAGAATAATAATGTTTCAACTGTATTATCATGTATAGGGAATTATTTGTCGGAAATTGGCGCTCCCCGAGGAAGGGGTTAAAGCTGTTCTCTTGGAGATTTGTGAGGAAGTCGCAAGAAGGCACGTGGACATAATAAAGTTGGTCAAAAGTGAGCTTTGCAGTGGATGTCATCGAACCAAAACAATAGTTGAGTTTATTTGAATTGGATAATGAAAAGAAAAGAAACACCTGAAGGAACTGCGCTTTCACAGAGATGGGCTGACTGGTGGAGACAAAATAAAAAGCCCACTCATATGAGCAGGGCTAAATTCATTTTTTAACCTCCGACTGGCCTTTCAGCTACTTGGATGTTAGATGGTGAATCCGTACTCAATTGCGTTAAAGCTGCCCCGCTTAAAATTACAGTTAAAATAGATACGCAAAGCACAATTTTTTTCATAAGATTCCCTCCACCTGATTCATTTTCTGTTCAGCCCAAATCTTTTCATTGAAAAAGCTTGTTGCTTCTTCAAAAGCACCTATTGATTCAAACCTTTTTGCAGCTAAGTAGGCCAATTCATCTACACTTTCAAGGTCATTTTGTTGTTTTAAAAACTCAATATAACGAATGCAATTATTGAAGTTATTTTTTAACTCACCACAATAAAGGTGGTATAGGATGCTGATTTTGGCTTCGTATATCTTATTCTCCATTAATATGAGTCTTCCCTGTGCTTTATTGTAAAAATCAATGGCTTTCATTTTTTCGTCAATTTTAAATAGCTCCTTAATCATCATGAATAAAGAATTTATATAATAAATTGAATTCAACCAGGATTCATTTCCTACAGCTTTTTCAAGAGATTTAATGCATTTATCAGGTTTGTCCCAATCAGAATAAACAATGCTAAGGTTGTGAAATAACTGAGATTCTAAAAATTCATCTTTTGTTTCTTTTGCAATATCAATTGCTTCTAAGTAATATATTTCTGATTCCTCAAACCGTTTCATATCAGCATAGTTTGCAGCCGCAATCATTGTTGAAGTAGCCAGTTTGCATTTATAATCAGGGTGTCGTTTATATATTGTAATTGCATTCTTTATATAGTGTTGTGCCACAATGCTTTGTTTAACTAGAGTGTATAAGTAGGAGACTTTGGAGTAAAATTCAGCTGCTTCGATTTCATCTGGAATTTCTGCAAGTTTTTTCTCAGCTAATCCATATAAGTTAATTGCTCGATCATAGTTTTTGTTGTATGCCTCGTACATTCCTTCAAATAAATAAAAGTTATATTCCAATTTATCGTTTGTTCTTTTTATGAAACTTTCATTGTCTGCAGTGAAATAAGTGTGTTTTGGTAATGGTTCTCCACGTGAGGAATGCAGTAACATTTTATGTCTTTCTTCTAACAAACTGTAATATGCAAGAACTTCTTGATCCTCTTCCATCTCATCAAACAGTTTCTTTATCTCTGAGTAATATTTTATTGACTCATCTACCTTTTGTTTCTTTATAGCAATGTACCAATCATTCAGTGTAGTTGCAACAACTTCTGAAGCGATCTTGCTCATCCAAACCCCTCTTTCTGAAAATTTCAAAAATCTCTCGAGGATAATCATAACATAGCTATTGAAAAAATTGTAAAAGGATGTAAGGTTTTCGGGGGTTTCTCATTTGAAAATCCCTTACTCTCATTACGAGGAGGAGATCGTTTGTTTAATTTATTGATTTTAACTGAGCAAGCCACTCATCTAATGTTCCAATGAATCCTTGCTGAACAGCTAAATCATATGCAGATTTTCAATCTTTACCGGCAGCACCTGTTGCGCCAGTATCACCTTTGTCCCTCCAGAAACATAAGAGCGCCTGGTTGCTTTTCCCAAGAAAAGTTCGTGCTTTGTTTAGCTATTGAGATTTTGTATGTAGCCAAATCAAGACAATAGCAGCTATAGAAAGGGAGAAAACTCTCCTAATATTTATTTATCTGTTTTCAAAAGTAAAAACGCCATAAAAAGATCTTATGGCGTCTGTCCGAACTGAGAGATGCAATTTTCTTGGGAGACGAATATGGTTCGTCAATGTACTAATAAAGGAAAGAAGCACCTACAATGATCAACAAAATGAAAAGCACAACGATCAATACGAAAGAGCTTCCACCATAATTTCCACCGTAGTTTCCCATATTGCCACCTCCTGTTGTTAGGATAGTATATAATATGCCGAACGATAAATTTCGACATAGATGTAAGTCTAAAGGAGAAAAAATGAAGATTTTGTCTAAATTGAGGGTTAAAAAGAAGGATTGATGAATGAAATATCACTTTCGGTTCTTAAGCAATGGACATGAATGTTTAGTTAAGAGTAAGAACCTTTAAAGAGGGGATGCCATTTTACCTTTGCGATTTCTTAATTGGAACATGTTCACTCCTTTAGGAAGTTACCTCGCATGAATGAATAAGGTAAGGGAAATAAATCAGAAATAATGATTCTTCATTTCCCGGGCAAGCGCAATATACGACAAATAACAAAAAAGAATCAAATGAGTGGAAGTGCGAGGCCGTTTGGAGACACATTATCTATCAGGTTTGAAGAGAATGGCTGGCTGTAAAAGGAAGTCGGCAAAACAGCCGACTTCCTAAAAAATTTAAATCTCAACAGATCTAAAGAAACCATCGACACTATCACCAGTGCCGCTATCATATTTCAGGAGGTATTCTCCTTTTTGGTTAACACTAAATTCTTGAATAAAAGTTTTCCCTGCATTCAGTGTCGTAGTGGATAAGAGTGTATTCCCATTAGGATAATAAATTGTGAATTTGAAAGATTTGCTGCCGTCATTCGCAACAAAAACTCTGATTTTCCCCGGAGAGCTGCCCTGATAGTTGAATGAAACCTTACCAGTACCACCAGAAAAAGGCTGACAAGCAATATACGGAGCGTCACATGACCAGCCAGCAGGTTTCATGACTTTATCTTGATTTGGCAAGGCTTTTGCAGATACATCTGCAGTCCCCATCAGTGGAATTAATCCAAAAGCAAGAGCACCGGCAATAATTTTCTTTTTCATTAGTATTCCTCCTCTTAATAGTGAATATGATACAGTTATATATTTACAATATTTATAAAAAAATCCCTCCTTTTTCAGTCTAAGGAAATAAGGAAATTTTAAGGTAGACAAAAAAATGTCATAATATACTGGAGCAGACTGGTTCAAAGCATGAAGATGATTTCACCCCCATGTTCTGAAGCCAAACTTATAGCAGAACCGGCGCAGCTGCAATCAAAATTAATCGCTGAAGCCGAAAAAATAATGAAAGTTTATAAACATGTATGACAATCTGCTGTCATACATCTTTTTTTATAATGCAAGTATCAACTTAAAGGAGAAGATGTTTAAATGAACCATGCGAAAAATATGTATCAGTACCATGTTTGGGCGAATAAGGCGCTATTAGAAAGAATGAAGGAATTACCAAGCGGCGTTCTTTACGAAGAGGTTCGCAGTTCATATCCTACAATTGCACAAACGTTTAGTCACATCTACGCGGCGGATGTTATGTGGCTGCAAGTACTTAAAGGAATAGACATGCAGGAAGCATTAGAACCTTCTATGGCTTATGCAGAAAGGTCTCATTTATATTCTGCAGAAGAATTTACTAAGTCTTATGAAGAACTGGCTTCACAGTTTGAAGAATGGATTAATAGCCAAACAGATTTCGAACAAAAAATAAATTTGAAGAATCCTTGGTTAGGTTCCAGAGAAACTGCTTACTCAGAAATTTTATTCCATGTTGCGAATCACGGTACTTATCATCGAGGTAACATAACAACTATGTTAAGACAACAAAGTTACGCTTTGGCAATGAATGACCTTTCTTTATATTGGTATCAGGATGAGGCCAGATAGTCATTGCAAATTAATAACCGTCAAGCGGCTCTTAAAACTTCTTTTTTAAATTGGCAAGTCTCTTTCAGTCAAGATGGGGCAATGAGCAAGAATAGAACCAAAAGCTGCCGGCTTATTCCCGGCAGCTACAATGATTAGAAATCTTATATATTAACAAGTAAAATCTATAACCATACGGCCGGTCACTTTACCTTGCTCCATTTCTTCAAATATATCATTCACGTCTTCGATCGGGCGCTTTGTCACTTTAGGTACAACTTTACCGTCTGCAGCGAATCGGAAAGCTTCCTTCAGGTCTTCTCTGGTACCTACTAATGAACCTACTACCTGAATTCCATCTAACACAAGACGGGGAATATCTAAGTCCATCTTATCTACCGGTAAACCGACAGCAACTACTCGCGCTCCTGCTTTTACAACATCAATCGCTTGATTGAAAGGGGTTTTAGAGACAGCGGTAATGACCGCAGCATCAAGTCCTAAATCGCTGGTCACTTCTTTAGCCTTCTCGACAGGGTCTTCGTTTAAACTGTTTACAACCGCGTCAGCACCTAAGCTCTTAGCAAAATTCAACTTTTCATCGCTAATGTCGAAAGCAATCACTTTAGCGTTAAAGACATTCTTTGCATATTGAACAGCCAAGTTGCCCAAACCGCCGACTCCAAATACACCGATCCATTGACCAGGCTTAATTTCACTGACTTTTACTGCTTTATAAGTTGTTACGCCTGCACAAGTAATGCTGCTTGCTGCTGCCGGATCTAAATGTTCAGGCACTTTCACTGCATAATCAACCGCTACGATTGCTTCTTCAGCCATCGCGCCATCAACTGTATAGCCGGCATTTTTTACATCACGGCACAGGGTTTCACGGCCTGTTAAGCAATATTCACAGCGGCCGCAGCTTTCAAACATCCACGCAATAGAGACGCGGTCTCCTTTTTTCAGGCTTGATACGCCTTCACCAATCTCGGTTACAATGCCTATTCCTTCATGACCTAAAGTGACGCCTGTCACATCCCCGAAATCAGCATTTTTAACATGCAAGTCAGTATGACATACACCGCAGTATTCCATCTTAACTTTGGCTTCACCATGTCGCAAAGGACGTAATTCTTTTTGTACGATCGCTATATTTTTGTCTTTCGTCGCTATTACGGCTTTCAAAAAATACACCCCTTTCATTTATTGGAAAAATAATACTTGGATTACAATTTAGCACAATAACCTCCTTTTGAAAACCCTTACATTTATTTGCAGACAAGTGTTTCTAAAAATCGATTGAGGCGGCATGCAGGGAAGTTCCCACGGATTTTTTGTCGTCTTCCATGAACGGAATTTCCATAGTATAGACACGCTCTCAAAGGAGGCCGCGAAGTGCACCAAATCGTTTATTCCCTACGGAGCCGACGTAGATACACAAGAAAAAGCTGACAGAAAATCCCCATCTCATTAGAAGGGGATTGTTTTTTGTGAAGTACGTATCATCGGATTGTTAAAATTGTATAATCTGGAAGAGGAGGAACAAAAGATAAGCATAAGGTCAGCTTTAAAATGACAGAGAATGAAGCGGGATTTTTTATGGCCGATGACACAAATGAGCGGTATTGGCCGACTAAGCTGGGGTACAGGTTTACCATTTTCAATGCAGAAGGCTGTACGTTGAATGTTAAACTTCAGAGCGAATCACGCTGGCAGGGTATGAGTTTACTCTTAGTGAAAAGAATTTTACGGGTAATCACTTACATTTAAGCGCATCTGACAAGGTGAATGGTGATGCAAACAGAAACCATTACTTAAAGATCACAAAAGGAGCCGGATGCGGTGACGTATGGATTAAAGGCTTTTACGGTTTCGAACATGATGAGCCGGATGAAGATTGGTGAGCCTGATACATAGTCGAGGTACATCCTTGACCTTTTTTGTCTGAAGCTTCTTTTTTAGAAAAATTCATTGAATAGTGCATGAATATGATCTCCATAGACACAATACAAACAGACTATATTCTATTGGTAAGGGAGTGAGAACCAATGAGCAAAAAAGGAATTCAAAATTCAAGTATTGAACAATTGAAAAAAGACCATGAGACCGAAACAGCTTTTAAAGCGGATGATCCCAAACAAAGTTCAAACCGTAAACAAATGAAATAACAAAATTTTTTAATATGGAGTGAATAACATGGCTGAAAAAAATGGAGCAGACAGACCGGACGACTATAAAAGATTTTCTTCTTTGGATAAGGATTATGATTTTCAGCAGCAATCATCGGCCGGCGACACCAAAACAAACCAGGCAGACACGGAAACACAAACTAATCATAAAGAAACTGAAACAACAAATGTCGCTGGAAAATATTTTGATTCATCAGATTATGAGGGAACAACGCAATTGGAAAAAGGATTGGCTGAAACACATGAACAAGTCAGCGATGACTATTTTGAAGGAACTATTGATCAAAACTTGGAATAGTCATATAACGGGGCTTTCTTGAAAGAGTTAGTTCCGTTTCACCATTCAAAGAATGTCTTGGGTGATTTTTTGAAAGAGCGCGGCTGACACCATGTAGGATTACTACAGGTTACAAGATCATAGTCAAGGTATAACCTTGACCTTTTTTCATGCCATAAAATTTACAGGTATTTAGATATTAAACTGATTGAATTGCTGATCTGCAAGAAAGGTCTAAAAAAACATAGATCTTTTAAAGCGATCAATATATACTGATTTAAACAATGGGGAGAAATTGTAAATTCGAGACCTTAGTTTAAAAAGCAGGTGAAATAAATGAAAATGGCGACTTGGAGCAAAATCAAATGTTATGCTCTCACATTGGCTTTTTCAAGCTTCTCGTATGGTTTGATCTTCGGATTGTATATGTTTGTATACTCAGGTTTTGTGCCGATTGCATTAATCACGGTAGTTATCATTGCTTTTTACGCGTTCATCACTTACTTTTTATTTGCTGTTCCTGTGCAGTTATGGCTAAGAAAGAAGCCTGAAAAGTTTAGGTTGATTCATCTTTTCATTTATACAGCAGCCGCTTTTTTAGCTGTGTACTTGTTTTGGTGCATTGGCAATCCGTCTATTGATGTTAGAGTTTTCGAGAATTTCATTTATTACATAATGAGCATTGTTGCTGCGCTAATATATTGGTTTTGGGACTCTATATTTCTGCGAAAGTAGTGTGTTTTATAGACAATTTATATCGCCGGGTAAAAAAGACGGACCGAAACTACTAATATAGATGCTCACTCATTCCGCCATGCCCAGTCTGCATTGTACAAGTTGAAATCATGTGATGAATCCAGAAAGCAGGTGAGGAGAAAATGGAATACATTGAATTGAAAAAGGAGAATATTGATGACAATCATATTTGCTGCGCATTAGGTGCGAAACAATATGAGGGGGCGGTAAATGAAAAAAAGAGCTGGCTCAAAGATCGAATGGCTGATGGCTTGGTATTTTATCGATTAAACGAACGGGCAAAAGTTTTTATTGAATATTTACCTGCAGAAAAAGCGTGGGTTCCGATAAGCGCACCTAATTTTATGTTTATTAATTGTCTTTGGGTGTCGGGGAGATATAAGAATAACGGCCATGCGAAACACTTGCTAGATAAATGTGCGGCAGATGCAAAGGCCCGCGGTATGGATGGAATCGTTCATATAGTCGGTAAGAAAAAACTCCCTTATTTAAGTGATAAGCAATTCTTCGAGCATATGGGATTTACTTTGCAAGATGAAGCAGAACCCTATTTTCAGTTAATGTCATTGACCTGGAATGAACATGCAGCTCCTCCTGTATTTAAAAAACAGGTTAAAAGTTATTTCGTTAATGATGAGGGCATCACAATATTTTATACAGCTCAATGCCCATTTGCAGTCGGAGTGTTAGAGGATTTAAAGAAACTGACTGAAAAGAAAGGGCTTCATTTTCAGGCCCATCGATTATCCTCAAAAGAAAAGGCGCAAACATCACCGGCCATCTGGACAACTTTCAGCGTGTTTTATAATGGAGAATTTCTCACTCATGAAATTATGAGCGTGAATAAGTTTGAAAAATTACTCAATAAGCTTAATTAATGGCTTAATTTGATTATTATCCATATTATAAGAAATGAGGATGGTTTTAAAAAACCGTATAGTACAAATAGATTGAGATAGTTCTTTAACAAACGGGCGAGGCCTGTTGAAGATGTTCATTTCAAAAATAGGAGACTAACAAGTGCAAAAAATTGAAACCCACCGCTTAATTTTAAGAAATTTTACCGAGGCAGATTCGCAAGGCCTTTTGGAATATTCGGCACATCCGAGAGTGAACTGCTTTCTTGATGACAGAATTTCTACGATAGAAGAAGCTTCCTTAACCGTTCAAAAAAGAAGCAGAGATGATTCTTATATTGCAGTTTGTTTAAAAGACAGTAATGATTTGATCGGAGAACTATTTTATTTAAAAGAAGAGCCTGATACTTATTCCGTTTGTTGGAATTTCAATGCTCGATTTGAAGGGATGGGATACGCCAGTGAAAGTGCAAAGGCTTTCTTTGAGTATCTCTTTATGCAAAAAGACGCAAGAAGGCTTTATGCATATGTTGAAGATGATAACTACAAGTCACAAAAATTATCTGAAAGATTAGGTATGCGTAAAGAAGGTTATTTTCTTGAATTTATTTCATTTACGAAATACGAGGATGGAACACCTAAATATGAAAACACTTTCCAATACGCACTGCTAAAGAAAGAATGGTTAAACCAAAAACATAGTTAATAGAATTTGTGGGGAAATAATCTCCCATTTTCCTCCTGCGTTTATGAAGAAATCTTTAGCTGAATAACGAGCACAGCAGCTTTTTGTCCAGGCGGCTGTTTTTCATATCTCTTCTATTTCGTTCAACACGAAAAAAACCTTGCCGGAGGCAGGTTTTTTTGCATTTAAGTTAAATTCTTCAATTAAATTACCGATAATACCAATGGATTGCGAAATTGGAGAAAAATGCTTAGTTTAGTAACGATCAAACGTTGTAAAATTCGAGAGAGGGTGAATGTGATGGAAGGCCTAAATAACTCTTACAATATCACGAAAGATCCGAAGTTTTTAGCGTTTTGCAGTTTAGCGACAGAAGGTGCAGGAATCAGTTCGAATCAGCAATGTTCAATTAATTTTGATGAATTTAAAGATGCGCTGGAGAATGGGAAAGTGGTTGATCATAAAAACCTTAAAAGCAGTTCAGAGTTACATCACCAGTTCGATTACTGGAAGTCCAGAATAACTGGAGGACGAGCTGTAACTGAAACTGATAATCAAGTGTTGGCTATAATCAAACAAGCATACAATCTTGGAATGGTTACGAAAGATAATATGCTTTTGAGAAATCAAGCAATGAACGCGTATAAAACATCTATTTAATTTTTAAAAAGTCCCTGCCGTCAATCTCATTGGAAATGATGGGGAAGTACATCTGCGTTCAGTTAAAACTTATTTGAAGATGGTTTTTATTGTATTGCTCACATTAATTATGATCAGGAGCTAATGATGAGAAGGCGTTGTCCGAAGTCGTTGCTAAAAAATAAAACGTATGATGAAAGGAACTCTGACTTGAAGTCAAATTTAGTTTCGCTCGTATTAGCTTTGATAGGATTTATATTCAGCATTTATATGCAATCAATGGCTTATTGGAGCAATGACTCAATGCTATGGTATTGGATCGGCGCGATTTTGTCGTATATATTTGCTGCCGGAGCAGCAGTTACTCTGATTCTTAACAAAAACAAAGACTCAGTTCTATCGATAAGTTGTCTCATTTTAATGATTGTAACTGTTATGCTTTTTTTAGTCACAATTTTTTGGACGACTTTTATCATGATCGCGTGGCAATCTGCTAAGGGGGAATATGGCCTTATTTTTCGTATTTTTTTGATGACTGGAATCTGAACCTCTATTTATTAAGTTTTTGAATTTAAATGTAACAATTCTAATGTCCATACGTTCTAAATGATAAAGGCGGGATGCAATGAAGAAGTATAAAGTCATTAAAAAATTGCTGATTATTATCACTGTTCTGACCATAACGGCCGGAATTGCACTGTTTTCTTTAATTTCAGGAGAGAAAGTCAAATATATCGGCTATAGCCAGAACAAGACGTGGGAAGCGTCAATTGAAAAATCAGGCAAGACCTCTATCGGTCCTAATTATTTCTTGAATTTGTACTACAGAGGCAATAAAGAGAATGAAAAGAAAACGGTGATTAAGAGATTAACATTATTTATTGACGGCCGGAAATATGAAGAAGATAAAGACTATCATCTTTCAGAATACACTGGAGAGAAATTAGAAGGCGGCGGAACGGGGGAAGATCATATTCAGACGTTTGAATATATGCCGGAAAATGAAGTAATCGGTCATGAAATCACTGTTGAAGCAGCATGGAAAACCGATCATGAGTCCTATAAAGAAAAATTTAAACTGAAAAGAATACATTGGTATGACTGAAGTAAAAAGGGCGGTATAACCCTCTCTTTCATCCAAAACCATTAGTTTTGTCTGTTTTTTCTCGATTTTCTAAATTGATCTGGGTCGATAAAAGAGTCACTTGCTGCTTATGTATAAGAAAGTAATACCCTGGAATGTGTAAAATCAATGAGCAGCTTCGGAAATGGAAGGGTCCGCAGTGGAGGTGAGCTTGTGAAAAAAGGATCAAGATGAATGTGACCAGCATCCATCCTGATCAATGGGGTTTACAGTGTTCTATTTCATTGTATTCCAATCGGAATAATATTACAACAGCGAAAAAGAAAAAAGTGAGCCGATCAATAACAGAAAGTGAGTCTGTTTAAATGGAAATAAAGGATTATCTGAAGGAAAGGTTTCCAACTCTAAAATTAATGCCCGGCATTTATCACCAATGGGGCGTTGGGATCCATTTTTCTCTTGGCGGCAATATGTATCAATTTGATGAAAGCGGGGGTTTGAATCTTGATTATTTTCAGCTTGTCCATCATCAAACTGCCGCTATTTTCGATGAACTGTTTGAACAAAATGATGACTTATTTCTTGTTGCAAATGTATATAAGTACAAAACTAAGGATATTTACGCAAGAAAATTAAAAATTTATCAGCCGTTTCTGAAGTGTAAGGATGATTTATATCGGATTCAGGTGAAAACATGCCCGTACCCGTTTGAAGCAGATGATGCAGAAGAATACGAAATGCAGCAGTTTTCTTTAATATGTAAACGGAAAGATTTGCGTATTACTCAATTACTTAAGGCAGCTGCCCACGAAGATTTTCCGCTGAAGCCAAGATTCGGGGGTTACTCTGTTGATTATCCCGATGTTTTCTTTGTGAATATCACAAAAGACATTATTTTCTTTATATATGATGACAGAGGGTGTGAAGTCATCGCTCGTGATGCCGGAAGAATACGTCCGCTTTATGATCAATATCATGATTGGATTGAAGATTGAACGCATGACATGAATTCGAATGGCTGTGTTCTTGCTCGGGACGGTATCCCATCCGGGTCTATCCGGCAGCAGGAATCTAATGAGCAGAGCATAAGCATAAGGCGGCCAGAAACATCGGAACTTCTGGATTCTAGTCTGTTGTATTTATTTGGATGAATTCCTTTTTGAAAACGGCTGAATAGAATAACAAATAAAAGCTTTTTTTACACAGTGCAGGAGGAGAGAAATGTGAGGGCTGAACATCATGATTGTATGGAAATTGGAATTTATTCATTTGCAGAATTATACCCCGATCCTCTGACAGGGAAAACAGTCAGCGCAAAGCAACGGTTAGATGAATTGATAAAGCTGGCAAAATTGGCTGACGATGCGGGTCTTGATGTATTCGGCGTAGGCGAGCATCATCGTCTGGATTATGCGGTGTCATCGCCGCCCGTCATCTTATCAGCGATTTCACAGCTCACCGAAAACATTAAGCTGACGAGTGCCACGACTGTATTATCTACCGAAGATCCCGTTCGTTTATTTGAGGATTTTGCAACACTTGATCTGATATCAAACGGCCGGGCAGAAATCATTGCGGGACGGGGGGCATTTTTAGACTCGTTTCCTCTTTTCGGTTATGACGTGGGTCATTATAAAGAATTGTTTGAAGAACACATTGAGCTTTTTTTAACATTAAACTCCGAGGAAGAAGTGATTACCTGGAAAGGATGTTACCGGCCGCCGCTTAACAATGCAGAAATTTCCCCGCAGCCTTTTCACGGAAGCATTCCGCTGTGGTTAGGTGTTTCGGGCACTCCGGAAAGTGCGGAACGGGCCGGAAGTGCAGGGGCCGGTCTGGCATTAGCTGTACTGAGCGGTGATCCGAGGTCATCTAAACCGCTTGTTGACAAATATCGGGAAGCGGCTTCTAAAGCCGGTCATCCGCCGGAAAATGTGAAGGTTGCCGTAACCGGACATACGTTCATTTCAAAAACGAATGAACAGGCAATACAAGAATTTTATCCGTATCATTCTAATTACTGGTCCCGTGTACATTCATATCACGGGATTCATGAGCCTTTAACGAAGGAAGACTTTGAGCGGGCAGCCGGTAAAGAAACAGCCTTATTTGTGGGAAGCTCACAGCAGATCATTGAAAAAATCATGCACCAATACGAGCTGTTCGGACATCAGCGGTTCCTCGCGCAAATCGATATAGGCGGTATGCCGTTTAAAAAAGCCGCGGAAAACATCGAACGATTAGCAACAGAAGTAGCACCGGTTATCCGAAAAGAAACCAGTAAAGCAAGCGATTGAATGAAGTCAGGCGGAGCGGGCCGGTTTTTCGACCACAGAAACGGCCCGTCTTTTTTTATGATTATAAAAAACAAAGGGAAGAGCGCAAACCTCATTGCTTTTTCCTATCAAGAAAAGGAAGGTCTTTTCATTCTCCATCGTGAAATGTATATACTGAAAGGTTTTCATTAACAAAAAAGGGAGGATGACGTAGAGATGAAGGGTTTAGTCAAAGCTGCAGTTTTAACTGTTACTCTTGGTATTGGAGGCGCTTTCTATTCAAGTGATGCGTCTGCACACGGGTATATAAAAGAGCCCGTCAGCAGAGCGTACATGGGGGCATTAGAGAAGCAAACAATGGGCTGGACGGCTGCTGCGCAGAAATATGGCTCCGTCATTGATAATCCTCAGTCTGTGGAAGGGCCGAAAGGATTTCCGGCTGCAGGTCCGCCGGATGGTAGAATTGCGTCTGCAAACGGAGGATCTGGACAAATTGATTTCGGTTTGGACAAGCAGACTGCAGATCATTGGGTAAAACAAAACATCCGCGGCGGCTTTAACACCTTTACTTGGCACTACACCGCACCTCATGCGACATCAAAGTGGCACTATTATATCACCAAGAAAAACTGGAATCCGAATAAACCTTTGTCAAGAGATGAATTCGAATTAATCGGGACGGTAAACCACGACGGCTCCAAGGCAGATACGAATCTGACTCATAAGATTTTTGTGCCGACTGATCGAAGCGGTTACCATATCATTTTAGGGGTGTGGGATGTTGCGGATACTTCTAATGCCTTCTATAACGTCATCGATGTAAACCTCACAAAATAATCTATGAAATTACTGATCGGCAGCATGTTCATGCATTGCCGATCTTTTTCGTTTGAAAAAGTTAGTTAAATGAGGAAACAGCAAAGCGCCATAAAAAATTCATTATGGCGCCGTACGATCATGAAGGTGCTGCTCACATGGATGCAGAGGCAAGGGGACTCTTAATAACCGCCGAGGAAAGAAGCCCCGACGATGATTAATAAAATGAATAGCACCACGATTAACGCAAAGGAGCTACCATAACCGCCCATATGATCTCACCTCCCTTAAGAGGATTAATACATATTATGCTGAATGTAAAAGTTTGATAGGGATGCTAGTTTATTTTTCTGAAAAATTATAAAAAGAAATGAAAAAATCGATAGAGGAGTATGCAGAACTTTAAACTGATAAGACGTCATTAAGCATTCTTTCAGCTGTGCTACCTGCGGAAGGAGTTTGATTGTAAGAAACGATTCCGATAATCACTAACAAGATGATCAACACCAATATACTCCACAAAGTTATTTTTAAAAATTTTGACATGACGCACCCTCACTTTGAAACACTTTACTGGGTCCGCGATCGGAGGCCCGCACTTCAAGTATAGTCGTTATAAGGGTGAAAAATGTGTAACAATCCGGTGCAATAAAAAAACTTGCGGTGCGCAGCCGCAAGTTTTTTCGTGTTAAGGTCTGTGGAATTCAATATGCTGATTATCACGATCGAACCAGCCTCTGAATGCCCAGTTAATCCAGCCTCCGTCTCCCTTGTTATCAAAGGACCCGTCTTCGAAGACCCAGATTCCGTAAGTAATGCCGTCATAAACGGCTGATCCGTAAAATTGAACGCCGTTAAAGCGGTCTTCGTATTCTTGATTTAAATTAAACACCATGACGTTATACTTCTGTCCTGATGCGTAAAATGTTGTTTCCATGACATTTTTTACCCAGCCGGTTCGATTTTGATTTGATTTAACCGCTTCAGCAATGCGATCAGAGATTCCGAGAACATCTACGTCTACATTCAGCCCGGCATCCACACCTGCTGCTTTCACGTTTGAGTCTGCTTTTTGGGATAATTTACTTTCTAACGGATTTGCAACGGGTGCAACTTGAGGCGCATTCGCGTGTTCAGACTGACTGGCTGCTGAGGCACTGGCTGTGAAAGGAATTGTTAGAGATAAAGCTAAGCATGATCCGATTGCTGTTCTGGCGATTTTCATGACTATGACCTCCTGAGGGAATTTTTTGAAAAATTGTTGCAAATTCATGGTAGCGCAGAAAAATTAATCAAGCAAAGAGCACATCCTCTCAAATGTCATGTCATTCTATTTGTGTTGTTTTCTGTAAATAAAATACTTTTAATTCGGCGGGGATGGGAAGAAGATAATAGAATGCTTTTATGTATCGTGATAGGATGACCGGATTTTAGGTGAAAATGGCCCGGAAACCTGAACTCTTTTGGCTGTATTCCTTCCATGCCTATACAGAAACGCATAATAACAAAAACACCCGGTGTTTACCGGGTGTAACAAGCGTTGATATATCAGGTCAGCAGTATTTTTTGCATTTTCTTTTATAGACGACGATGTAATCATAATCAAGATGCTTTTTATCTTGTTTCTTTTTCTTTTGTTTAGGCTGCTTTTGTTCTTTTTCACCGTGATCATAATGCATATCCATATCCATATCCATATCCATATCCATCCTCCTTTTTCATCTGACGGTAATATTCTATGACTGAAGGACCTGATGGCTTGGACAAATGAAACGATAGGCTTAAAAAGAGGCGGCTCGTTCGGTATAAAAGAACAGGACCATACCCGCCGATAGATAAGAGAGGAGATGATCCTGATATTAAAACCGCTATTTGATAACCGCAATGGCAATGCCGTACCCTTTTTCAGGACTGTATAAGGCCGTCAGTTTCAATACCTTCCAGCCTTCCGCGGCTTTAGTTCCGATTCCGTTATGAGCCGTGATATAATCTCCCGGGTTGACCGTACTGTCAATCCGTACGTAATGCCGGCCGCTTAGTCCGACAATATGCCATTCGTCCCTGGCAGCACGTGCTTCATAGTCAGCTTCAAGAGCCGGGCTGTAGTCTGGGTTTTGTTTCGGCACGCGTATCGTTTCTCCTGTTTCTTCGTCAGTCACGCTTTCATATATAAAACCGCCGAACTCGTTCGTCAAAAAGCGGCTTTGCCATCCGAAGCTTGCAGCTCCTGATATAAAAGCGGCTGTTTCTGAAATGACGCCGAGCATATAATCTCCAACGTGAGCCGGTTCGATTTTTTCTCCCCTTACTGTGACGATCGTCCCGACGGGGATAAACTGGCCGTTTACACTTTCAAAATATTCTCCGTATCCTGACAGGGAAGAGGTGACAGCTCCGGCGAAAGTTCCGTGGGCGCCCGCTGAGTCCAGTTTCCATTTAATGGACTGATGCCCTCCGGCAACTGTGTACGGTTCTTCCAAGGTAATGCTTTCTGATGACAGAATTGTTCTGGAGACTTTACTGCCCGTAATATGGGCATTGTTTGAAGCGGCGATAAATGCCCTTGAACCTTCAGAACTTGAACCTCCAGAAGAGCTGATGATCGCATTTCTGTCACCCTTTGCCGTAATATCGCCTGTTCCCGCAATAACGGCGCTTGTCGGGTTAAATGCAAAACCAGAGCTCGTCGCAAGCTGTGCGCCTCCCTTTAAATTGACCGGGATCTGCTCGTAAGTCTGTCCTTTTATAGAAGCGGCAGCGCTGTAACCTTCCGCCTGCACGCCGAGAATGACAGCCTGACTGTTAGGGGACGTAATTCCGACGGAACCGCCGTCTCCGATCATCGTTCCGTTCATAATATTTACGTTATATTGCCCTCCGCCGATTGAAATCCCTTTAGGAGAAGACTTGTAAATATCAAAATTTGAAATTTTAACATAATCGGTTTTATTTGATCCGCCGGATATATTGATGTCAACACCGGCTTGTGTAAAGCCGCGTATTTTAATGCCGCTGATCGTAATATTTTGACTGCGGTATTGAAGAGCTACGACAGGGTTCCCTCCATAGTCGTATGAAGGGTCGCCAATGGCTGTGAATCCGTTTACATTGACATTTTTATAGGCGGAGATGACCAGCGCCCGCGGGGTTACACCGTCATAGAGAGCATTGAAAACCGGTTCAATCGCGGTGCAATCGGTTAAAGTAACATCATAAGCCGTCGTGCTTTCAGGGTCTGAGGCTTGGTGGTGACCGATATGACGAATATCAAAAGAACGTACATCACGATATGACACATGTCCGATAATATGAACATTTTGAGAAGCCGGCCACAGGCTGTGCGCTTTTACTTCAATCCCGCGGATATTTCCGCTCGTATAGTTATTCAAAAGCCACACATGTTTAGAGCCGTCATCAATTTCAATACCGTTCGAATTTGCGCTGCCCTCGGCATGCTCTGTGCCGCGGGGATTTCCGGAATGGCAGTTGGAAATGAAAATATATTCGCTGTAATGGGTGGTAATGCCGTCGTCTCCGGCGCCGTACGCCACACAGTTATCTATCCATATATAACGGCAGCCGTCTTTTGTCCATTCAGTTTCAGGCAAATGATCGTAAGCGGGAGATGTGATATCAATACCATGCAGACCTGCATTAACCGCTTCAACATTCTTAATCCAGCCGTATTGCACGTTAGCAAACGTTAAACAGCTGGAAAACTGTCCTCCCGGGTTTCTGACTCCGCATTGACGATCCGGATTCCAGTCTAAAGTCATGCCCTCTACAAAAATATTACGATTTCCATTTTCGTAATCATTGTTAGTTATAACCCATTCATATGCGGGAGCGTCCTCATGGAGTTTAATCACGGTAATCCCTTGTCCCTCACCGGAGATGGTTGTCCACGAAGGGAGTTTTATCCCTTGAACCAAAAATTCTCCTGAGGGAACATTAACTTTGACGCGGCCGTTCCCGATCGCTCTCCGAAAGGCTTCCGTATTGTCCCGGCCGTCAGGGACCGCTCCGTAATCCTCCACATTCACTTCCCGGGTGATTTTATTCATAAGCATTTTGTATTCTGTATCAAGCCGATCTTTTAAAAGTGAGGTGACCATTCCTTCCGCCGTCACCCGGGCATCTGCGATCTCAAGATTATCATCTGTTGCGGAATGCTTAATAAAATTCTGCATCCTTGCTTTGAGATGTTCCAATTCAGAGGAATGGGCAGGGTGAGACTGCAATGCGGCGTTTAAAGACGGATCAGGAAAGTTTTTAAATTGAACCATTCTAAAGACACCTCTTTCTTTTGATATAAGCGCCTGACGCAGAGGACAGAAAATAGCCGCGCGCCTTTATGCGCTTATTCATCAAATTCTTTGTTCGGGACGAAATTCCTTTTTGCACCCGGGTGAATTTTAAAAAAATGCCAATATTTCAGTGAAAAGAACGGATCTGAAAAAGTTCTGGGAAAACCAGTAACAATATATAAAAAATTTTACTCTATATAGAGAAATTGTATTATAATTAGAGCTGTCATATGAAAATGACGAAAAAAGACTCATAGGAGGACATGATGGTAAGTAAGAAAAGCAGGATTGTGGCTGCAATATTAGCATTTTTTCTAGGCGGTTTCGGCATTCATAAGTTTTATTTAGGAAGAGTCGGACAAGGAATTCTCTATCTTTTGTTTTGCTGGACTTCAATTCCTTCAATTATTGCATTTATTGAATTTATTATTTATCTGTGCGGAAGCGAAGAAGCATTTGATCAAAAGTATAATTTTTATTATTACCAACAGCAATCAAAAGCCTGACAGGGGGTGTCCCCCTCATTTCAGGCTTCTTCTCAATTCTGCATTTTCTTTTCCTCACGGTTAATCCTCCTTCAGCTGCTCCGGCTTCAAAAAGCAACGTTAAATGGTATAATGGGGCACGGATTGGTCATAAATACGACTAAAATAGGGAATCAAAAGGAGCAGCGAACATGACTTTACAAATCAAAATTAAATATTCAGATGATACACAAACGAGAATCAGTAAAATTGAACAGGGCGATTGGATTGATCTGCGGGCAGCAGAGGATATAACAATCAAAAAAGACGAATTCAAACTTATTCCGCTGGGAGTTGCGATGGAGCTGCCGGAAGGATACGAGGCCCATGTCGTTCCGCGTTCAAGTACATATAAGCATTTCGGTATTATTCAGACAAATTCAATGGGTGTCATTGATGAATCTTATAAAGGTGACAATGATTTCTGGTTTTTTCCTGCATACGCACTTCGGGATACCGACATTTCCAAAGGAGAGCGGATCTGCCAATTCAGAATCATGAAGAAAATGCCTCAAGTGGAGCTGATCGAAGTAGATAACCTCGGGAACAAGGACCGCGGAGGACTGGGATCAACAGGCACAAAATAAAATGAAAAAAGACTGCTCAACGGCAGTCTTTTTTCTATGGAAATAAAAAGTCATATGTCACGTTCAAATATAATTTCGAAATAAGCCGCTGCCCCATATCCGTCTATGCTGGGAGCAAATATTTGAACCAGACGCCAGCCGCGTTCAGCATATTGATGAATGATTTCCCGGTAGTCCTCCTTCGGTCTTCTTCTCATCGTGCTTAGCTCAACTTTTACAAATTCGTATTCTTTCATAAAAAAATCCTCCTCTTGTTTTATACGGAACAAAGGGAGAAGGGTTTCATGTTTATCATGTAAGCATTCCGTTTTCTGAACAGAAAGGCTTTTTACGTAAAGGATGGAGGCTGCTCTGATGTTTTTATTCTTTAAGATGAACGGAGGTCTTGTCCAACGTATATAATATTGTGACAAAAGTGTAAATAAAAGAAAGGATGATGTTATGAAAAAAAGGGTTAGAAGAGAAAACCGAGCTGCTGGCAAAGAGGCAGAGCAGAAGAAACCGTCCAAAGTCACCCTGTTCTGCCGTTCGCTTCAAAGGCTGAAGCATTTGTATTGTAACATAAACATACAATTGCCATCAATAACCAAAAAAGGAATTTTAGTTTTAATTTTATCGTTTTTGCTTCTGCCGTTTTTACGGGCTGATGCCGCTTCAGATACTTACGGCAGTTTCGAGAAATTAAAGCTGCATGAGAATCCCTCCGTTTATTCTATTTCAACGAAAGAGCATGACCCTTATGTTCTCATATTAGCTATACACGGCGGAGGCATAGAGCCGGGGACCAGTGAGTTAGCCAGAGAAATTGCTGAAAACCGGAGCTTGTATTTATTTGAAGGATTAAAATCAGCCGGTAATGCTGATTTGCATTTGACCAGTTCGCATTTTGACGAACCTAGGGCTGTTCAAATGGTGCAAGAGCACTCAAATGTCATTTCTTTGCACGGCTACGGCAGCGTCGATAAAAAGATAAAAATCGGCGGTACAGACAGAGCACGGGCCGAACTTTTGACAGATGTGCTGAAAGGGCATGGGTATCCTGCCGTTTTTCTCGACACGAATGATAAGTATGCAGGCGTCAGTCCGAATAACCTTGCCAATCATTCTTCATCCGGGTTGAGTATTCAAATCGAAATGAGCACCGGCTTCAGAAAATCACTATTTGATACTTTTACGCTGAAAAGCAGAGCGTCCACACAGAACAATACCTTTTACCAATTCACAAAAACGATTTCTGATTTTATCAGTGACAATTATAAATAAGCACGCCGCATTTGGGTGGCGGAGCTTTTTCTTTTGAAATTTATGAAACTTTAAGTTCTTAAGATCGTATACATAACTGACAGGATGAAAGAAAAGAGGTGGGCAAATGAAAGTGATGATCGGGTCTATCATTCTTCTTGTCATTATCGGATTCGGTTTATGGCTGATGCTGAGTCCTATCTTTAAACAAGTGGGAAGCAAAGCCAAAAAATTCAAAAAGTCATGGGAGGAAGAAGATCAGCATGAGCGAAAATAAGCGGAGAAACACAAAAAAAATACTCGGCGGTGTGATAATAGGCGCAGCCCTTTTGATTGCGGGCGTTACAGCGTCACTATTCATTGAAAAAATACCGAATGGTTATGTCGGGGTTGTATATTCACCGAACGGCGGGGTAAAATCCGAAACATTGGACCAAGGCTGGCACTTAGTCGGTTTATTTAATAAAGTAACGGAATATCCGGTGCGTATGCAGACAGTGAATAATGAAAATATAAAAGTGGCAACTTCAGACGGTAAAAATATTGAAATGGATATCGCTTACAACTATGTCGTTCAGCCTGACAAAGTAGTGGATCTGTTTAACAAATTCGGAGCGGTAGACGTTGAAACGATTGAAAATACATATTTAAAAACAAGGCTGTGGGACGCGGCGCGAAAATCAATCAGCAAATACTCGGTTATTGACACATACGGGCAAAAATCTGCGGAAGCAGCTGCAGATGTTCAAAAAAGGTTTGCTGATGATATGAAGAATCTCGGATTTTTAATTGATGATCTGACGCTTGGCGTACCGAAGCCGGATAAAGCCACACAGGAAGCCATTGATGCAAGGGTGAAGTCTTCACAGGAGCTTGAACGGACACAAACTGAAATTAAAATAGCCGAAGCCGAAGCGAAAAAGAAAAAAATTGAAGCGGAAGGGATCGCTGATTATAACGAAATTATAAAAAAATCAATGTCTGATGAAATGATCAAATATAAATGGATTGAAAAATGGGACGGAAAAACACCGAAAGCGACAGGCACAGACTCACTGCTGCAGCTGCCGCTGGACGAGCAGAAGCAAAAATAAAAAGAAAAGGAGGCGAATGCCTCCTTTTTATGTTTTTTCCTGAGGATCCTTTTCCGGCATTAACTCTTCAGACGCCTCGGTTTGATAGCTCAATAGCGTGTTGTCTGTCTCTGTTGTGGCCTGATAATCTTCAGGCAGCACATATTGCTGCAAATACCGATGAAAAAATGCTTCAAAAACAGTAAGGCAAAGTGCAGAAATAACCGATGCCGCGGCAGGAGAAACATTAAAACCGCCAATATTCATAAGGAATATCCATAATATAATGAATGAAATTCCGAAATCAGCTGCAGCGGCTGTGAAATTGCTTGTTCTCGGCAGAATCATGTAATCACCCGTAAAATAAGTGATCAAACTCAAGATCAATGTAATAAACAGAACGTTTAAAAAAGTTACTTGGTACATAAGATCCAGAACAATGTACAGCAAAGCAAGTGTGAGCGCTGTTTTAGAAGCGAAAGCAATTACGTGTTTCATTTGAACCACCTTCGTTATTTCGTTTATTCTTCATTGTAGGCAATCCGTAATTTTTTAAACTGGTATATTGTGGTTATAAAGTATGCGATTTCTTAAAATATGGATAGACGTCATTGTGTTCACGAGTTAAAATATGTAAAAAAAGGGGGATGCAAATTGAAAAGGTGCTGGATATGTATTGCTGTTTTTTTATTATGTTTTTGCGGAATACACTCAGCCAAAGCGGCTACCACTGAATTCGGATCAAAAACGAGCTTCACACTAGCGGGAAATGCAAAAGAGTTTTATATTGAAAATCCGGGGACTGTATCAGCTGACGATTACTTTTTAGGATACAAGTTCACCATTATGAACAACTCTTCATGCGGTTTAAACATGAAACTCCAGCGGATGGCGCTGAACGGAAATTTTTATACATTAAGTTCTAAAAGCTACAGCGGCAGCTGGTTAAATCTCAGTGCGCAGGATAAAAAATCAATTGACCCGTATCACAAATACAGGATTTTGATTGAAAGCTCTTCAAACATCTGTGAACCTGTCTATATTAAAGGGTTATACGGCGTAGAATATTATCATTTTGATTAAAAATTGATACCCGCTAAAAAGCAGCGGGATTTTTTACGCGTAATCAAAACACGTTGTACCATGTACTAAATATTCATATATAAATTTGATTTCCCGCCCCAAGTAAAGATGACATAAACAAATTCAGCCCGAACATCTATACAAAGTTGAAAATTATACAAAAAGTTTCTTTAGGGAAACATTATTTGTTGACTTCAAAAGTCAGATGTCGGATAATAAGAATGTAAGCATGATGTAAGTTTTTCCTCCTTAGCGGGTTCGTTTCTAAGCCAGGGCGAACCTGCTCTTTTTTATGCAAAAGAAAAACCCCTATGTGAGGGGTTTTACGATAAAAAAAGTTTAATAGAATTAATGGACGGCTCTGAATACGCCGATGACTTTCCCTAAAATGCTTACGTTTTGCAGGATAATCGGTTCCATCGTCGGATTTTCCGGCTGCAGCCGCACATAATTGTCCTCTTTATAGAAGCGCTTGACCGTCGCTTCATCATCTTCGGTCATAGCCACCACGATTTCCCCGTTATTAGCCGTGTTCTGCTGTTTGACAATGACGTAATCTTTGTCAAAAATGCCGGCGTCAATCATACTTTCTCCCATGATTTCTAACATAAATACATGTTCGCCCGGAGGAACCATCCGGTCAGGAAGCGGAAAATACTCATCGATATTTTCAACAGCCGTAATCGGAATACCCGCCGTCACTTTCCCGATTACCGGAACATTTACGACCTGGCTTTTCGGAATTTGGACTTCTTCTTCATCCAATACCTCAATTGCCCTTGGTTTAGTAGGGTCCCGTCTGATCAGGCCTTTTGTCTCAAGCCGTGCCAAATGTCCGTGCACGGTTGAACTGGAAGCCAGTCCTACTGCTTCTCCTATCTCTCTTACAGAAGGCGGATATCCTTTTGTTTTTACCTCTTCTTTAATAAAACGCAGGATATCAAGCTGCCTTTTTGATAGCTTCGTCATATTTCGCACCTCAAAACGTCGATTTTAAGTAGATTATAGCATGATTTTCCTGACAGTACAAACATAGGTTCGAAAAAAACGATTGACAGAAACATTTGTTCGTATATACTGAAAGATATAAAAAGCGAACAAACATTCTTATCGGAGGTTGTATAAATGGCGAAGGAATCTATCATATTTGTCGGACTGTTTACTGCGATTTTAAGTGCCGCTATTTTACTTGTTTCATGCGCGGGGAATGATCAGACGCTCAGCCAATATGTTAAAATAAAGGTTCAGGACGGCGATACTCTCTGGTCACTTGCGGATCATGTAGCAGAAAAGAAAAATATTAATAAAGAAGATTTCATTGAGTGGGTGACGGAGAATAATCATCTTCAAACTGCTGATATAAAGCCCGGAGACGAACTTATTCTTCCGGTTAAGAAGAAGCATCCGGCCGTATATCAGCTGGCCATTGTTAATTAGAGAGGAAAGAGAGAAATGAAGGCGATCATTTATGCCAGGGTTAGCACAAACAAAGAACAGCAGCAAACGTCTTTAAAAAGACAGGAAGAGGAGCTTAGGGAGATCGCTGCGGCAAACGGCATGGAAGTCGTAAAAGTCATTTCTGAGAAAGCAAGCGGTTACGAAATGGACCGCGACGGAGTATTTGAAATGCTTGATGATATTAAAAAATCACATATTGACGCGATATTGGTGCAGGACGAAACAAGGCTGGGAAGAGGAAACGCCAAGATCGCGCTTTTGCATTGTATTTACAGGGAAAACGTAAAAATATATACGATGGCTCATAAGGGTGAGCTGGAGCTTTCCGAAGCTGATACGATGGTACTCGAAATCGTCAGTATTGTTGAGGAGTATCAAAGAAAAATTCACAATATGAAGATCCGGCGGGGAATGAAAAGAGCCGTAAAAAACGGCTATAAACCTGAACGGAATCTGAAAAACAGGCATGAAAACAGCGGTAAAGAAAAAAAAGAGGTTCCGGTTTCGGAAATTATCAGACTGAGAGCCAACAAGCTCACCTTTGCAGAAATCGCAGCCACCTTAAGAGGATTTGGATATGATGTGTCCAAAGCCACGGTTCACCGGCGTTTTCAGGAATATACCGCAGACAGCGAAGGCAGCTGACGTGCATCAGTTGTAAAAACGACTACGTTTTAGTAGTATATAATCAACACGCACCAAAGGAGCTTATTATGATTTCTAAAGAAAAAATCGCGAGAATAAACGAATTGGCTCAAAAAGCTAAATCAAACACGATAACTGATGAGGAAAAAGCCGAACAGCAAAAGCTTCGCCAGGAGTATTTGAAAGGATTCCGCTCCTCAATGAAAAATACGCTTAAGAGCGTAAAAGTTATTGATCCGGAAGGTAATGATGTCACTCCTGAAAAATTAAAAAGGGAACAACAGAAAAATAATCTTCATTAAACAGAAAGAATACGGCAATACGTATTCTTTTTTCGTATATACTAATATCAGACTGTGCTTTACGACAATTTTCAACAAGTTTATCTCAAATTTAAGCTGAAAGAGTTGAGAAAAAGTCAGCATCGCTTTATGATGAAAAGGTACAACAATAAGGAAGGGGATTATAATGGATACAATTGAAAAGAAATCAGTTGCCACCATACGTACACTGTCTATAGACGCAATTGAAAAAGCTAATTCCGGACACCCGGGCATGCCGATGGGAGCCGCTCCGATGGCTTACACGCTGTGGACGAAATTTATGAATGTGAATCCGCAGAATCCAGGCTGGTTTAACCGCGACCGTTTTGTTTTATCAGCAGGACACGGTTCAATGCTTTTATACAGCATGCTGCATTTAAGCGGATATGACCTCAGCATTGATGATCTGAAACAGTTCCGTCAATGGGGAAGCAAAACACCGGGACATCCGGAGTTCGGACATACAGCAGGAGTAGACGCAACGACCGGGCCTCTCGGACAGGGTATCGCGATGGCAGTGGGAATGGCAATCGCAGAACGCCATCTGGCTGAGACATATAACCGTGATTCATTCAACGTAGTTGATCATTATACATACAGTATTTGCGGAGACGGCGATTTGATGGAAGGCATTTCTTCCGAAGCAGCTTCTCTTGCAGGCCATCTGGAGTTAGGCCGCCTGATCGTATTATACGATTCTAATGATATTTCTTTAGACGGTGATTTAGACCGTTCTTTCTCTGAAAATGTAAAACAGCGTTTTGAAGCAATGAACTGGGAAGTCCTTTATGTTGAGGACGGAAATAACATCGCTGAATTGACGGCTGCAATTGAAAAAGCGCGCCAGAATGATAAAAAACCGACTTTAATTGAAGTGAAGACCACAATCGGTTTCGGTTCTCCAAACCGCGCGGGTACATCTGGCGTTCACGGCGCTCCATTAGGACAAGAAGAGAGCAAGCTGACGAAAGAAGCGTACGCTTGGACATTTGAAGAAGATTTTTATGTTCCGGATGAAGTATACGCGCATTTCAACCAAGCTGTAAAAGAAGCCGGCTCGAAAAAAGAACAGGAATGGAATGAACTGTTCGCGGCTTATCAAGAAAAATATCCTGAGCTTGCTGAACAGCTGTCACTCGGAATGAAAGGCGAGCTTCCGAAAGACTGGGATCAGGAAGTTCCTGTTTATGAAAAAGGCAGCAGTCTTGCTTCCCGCGCATCTTCAGGTGAGGTGCTGAACGGCATCGCTAAGAAAATTCCTTTCTTTGTCGGGGGATCTGCTGACCTTGCGGGTTCAAACAAAACGACAATCAAAAATGCAGGAGACTTCACGGCCAGAGACTACGCCGGGAAAAACTTCTGGTTCGGGGTCCGTGAATTCGCGATGGGCGCTGCTTTAAACGGAATGGCGCTTCACGGCGGCCTTCGCGTATTCGGCGGCACATTCTTTGTGTTCTCTGACTATTTAAGACCTGCCATTCGTCTGGCGTCATTAATGGGGCTGCCTGTCACTTATGTATTCACGCATGACAGTATTGCCGTAGGAGAAGACGGACCGACTCACGAACCGATTGAGCAGCTTGCTTCTTTACGCGCACTTCCTAACCTTTCTGTGATCAGACCTGCTGACGGAAATGAAACCGCAGCTGCGTGGAAGCTTGCCGTTCAAAGCCAGGATCACCCGACAGCTCTTGTATTGACACGCCAAAACCTGCCGACAATTGATCAGCAGGCTGAAGAAGCGTATGCCGGAGTGGAAAAAGGGGCTTATATCGTTTCCAAAGCACAAACGGATGCACCGGACGCACTTCTTTTAGCGACGGGTTCTGAAGTCGGACTCGCGATTGAAGCTCAGGCGAAGCTTGCTGAAGAAAACGTTCACGTTTCTGTAGTCAGCATGCCGAGCTGGGACCGCTTCGAAAAACAATCGGCTGAGTACAAAAACAGCGTACTTCCTCCGAACGTAACGAAACGTCTTGCGATTGAAATGGGATCAAGCTTCGGATGGGGCAAATTTACCGGTCTTGAAGGAGACGTTCTCGCAATTGACCGTTTCGGCGCTTCAGCTCCGGGAGAAACAATTATGAAAGAATACGGGTTTACTGCAGAAAACGTGGCTGACCGCGTAAAAAAACTGCTAAACAAATAAGAAGACAAAAGAGGATGAGTCAAATCATCCTCTTTTTCCTGTTTATACGACAAAAATAGAAGTGGCGCCGTAACAGTAATAGACAATTCTTTCTTTTCTCCTTTTGTATAATAGAAAGCAATACGAAGCGCTGTAAAAGGGGATGAGGAAATGGAACGTCATTACTATACACACCTGATTAAGGATGAGTTTGCGAACCACTACTTCGGACGGGAAACCGCTATGTTTGAATTGTTTCGAGACTACCATTGGACAAATCTGACACCCCAAGAATATCAAATGACAAAAAAGCAAGTTCAATATATAACAGAGCCGATTCCGGTGATACATATGCATCAGCATCTCCAGCTTCATTTAAACCGTATGAGTTACAGCCGCTTGGATTCAATTTACCGGCTTACACTGCCCCGGGAAAAGGGCCGCGCCACCTTCATGATGAAAGACAGCTTAATTGAGATTGCGGCTTCGGGAGATTATGAGGCGGAAACGATTTTCTTTGAGATTCTGCGTAAAATCAGCCCCTGTTTTCTTGCGATGGATTTTAAGACAAGGCGCTACGGGTGGTTAAATCCGGTCAGAGAAAGAAATTTTGTCTAAAATCGAGGAAAAAGAGATGTAAATGTTGTATAATAGCCTTTGGTTTAGTACACTTTAAACTAGACAACATGAAGGAGGAAATAAAATGACTTTATGGGTTGGCATCCTAGTGGGCGTTGTCGCATTGCTCATAGGTGTTGCACTCGGGTTTTTTATTGCTCGTAAATATATGATGAGCTATTTGAAAAAGAATCCGCCTATTAATGAACAAATGTTACGCATGATGATGATGCAAATGGGAATGAAACCTTCTCAAAAGAAAATTAATCAAATGATGAAAGCCATGAATAATCAAGCGAAATAATACGTAAAGATTATGATATAGAGATACATGGTTATAAAATAAAAAACCCGGAGAGGGTTTTTTATTTTGGCGTCATGTTTCACCCCAACTGCCGGTGTGCAGTTCCTTTTGATATTGTATGAGAAGGTGGTCAAGCTCCTGGCTGAGTTCTATCGTAATGTTTGATGTCATTCCGTTTGACATGACGATTTTAAGCAGCTCTGCCCGTTTTTTTTCAATTTCATTTAATAGATGCTCTCTAATCACAGGGATATATCCTTTCATACATAAATCTTTCACCTGAGTTTCTATTATTATATCCACATTTATACTGTTTTTCAAATAAGAAGGAGTATAATATCTTGATGTCAAATTAAATTATATAAGCTTTTTCTATAAAAAGTAATCCTTCTCAGGAAAGTGTTAAAAAAATGAAATGATTTTGTCATAACTTGAAAGGAGTGTGTCATCGTGAGTTTTAATTACTTTCTGACATTCGGGGCCGGGTTTCTGTCTTTCATTTCTCCATGCTGTCTGCCGCTGTATCCCGCTTTTTTGTCGTACATAACTGGTGTCAGCATGGACGAGGTTAAAACAGAAAAGGTGATGCTGCAAAAGCGGGGACTCGTGCATACACTTTGTTTTTTGCTCGGTTTCTCCGTGATTTTTATTGCACTGGGGTACGGAACCTCGTTTATCGGCAGTTTTTTTACCCATTATCATGAAGCGATCCGCCAGTTCGGGGCTATTATGCTGATCCTTTTCGGACTGATTACTGCCGGAGTGTTTCAGCCGAAATTCATGATGAAAGAGCGGCGCATTCACTTTAAGCACAGGCCGGAAGGGTTTATCGGTTCCGTTCTGATCGGTCTTGCGTTTGCAGCCGGCTGGTCGCCGTGCAGCGGGCCTATTTTAGGAGCGGTTTTTTCGCTGGCCGGTACAAATCCTTCTTCAGCAGTACCATATATGTTTTTATATGTTCTCGGATTTGCGATTCCCTTTCTTGTCCTTTCATTTTTTATTACCAGAATGAATTGGATTCGTAAGCACCAGCTGATTATCATGAGAACCGGCGGCATTCTTATGATTGTCATTGGCATTATGCTGTTTTTTAACTGGATGAGCTATATTCTGATCGTTCTGTCAAATCTTTTCGGAGGGTTTAAGGGGCTGTAACGAAACGATAACTTTTGAACTATTATATACCCTTTCGTTTTTGGTACAATAAGACTAGTTAATGTTAAATATGTGGAGGGGAATATGACACGAGTTTTAGTTGTAGATGACGCCAAGTTCATGAGGGTGAAAATCAGAGAAATTCTGGAATCGGCGAATTACATAGTGGCCGGAGAAGCGGCTGACGGCGAGGAAGCCCTGGCGGTATATCAAAAAATCCGTCCCGACCTGGTGACAATGGATATTACCATGCCGGTCAAAAACGGTATACAGGCGCTGCAGGATATTTTAGCTTTTGACCCGAAAGCCCATGTCATCATGTGCACGGCCATGCGGCAGCAGCGGATTGTTCTGGAAGCGATTGAATTAGGCGCTAAAGACTTTATCGTTAAACCGTTTGAAGCTTCTAAAGTGCTGGAGGCAGTAGGCAGGGTGACGGGAACGTAAACGTGTTTTCTTTTCAAATTGGTTTTTTTTATGTTTTTGGAGTATAGTATATAGTATCAAACTCCGTGCAAGCAAAGGAATGATAAAGATGATGATTATAATTTCATCCGTTATTGCAGCGGCTATGGCAATTTGCGTGATGATCGTCAGGATTAAATCCTCCGACAAGCCCGCTTCACCTAAAAAAATAATTCTCCCGCCGATTTTTATGAGTACGGGAGCGCTTATGTTTCTTTTTCCGATCTTCAGAGTGACGGGCGAAGAATTTTTGGAGGCCATTACGCTGGGCGTGATCTTCTCTATTTTTCTGATAAAAACATCTAAATTTGAGATTAAAAATAATGAAATCTATTTAAAACGGTCAAAAGCATTTGTGTTTATCCTGATTGGGCTGCTGGTTATCAGAATCGCTATGAAATCCATTTTGAGCACGACGATTGATTACGGAGCTTTAAGCGGAATGTTTTGGATTCTGGCGTTCGGAATGATTGTCCCGTGGCGCATCGCGATGTTTATGTCATACCGCAAACTTTCCAATGAACTGAAGACCGCTGATATTCAGATGAATTAAAACCTTTCCGTCCGCCGGAAAGGTTTTTTATTTGAGCAAGGTTTGATAAGGTGTAAGATCAATCTGTTTTTCGCGGAGATGCTTTTTTAAAAATTGATGATCCCGCTTAGGAGTAGCCAGAATGTAGCCCCTGATGATTAAATCCAGATTTATTTGTTCAGCTTCCTCCTGTAAGGAAAGTTCACCGATTTTTCCGGCGATTTTAGCTTTGGCTACATCCCGAAAGAGCTCCGGTACGGGGGCGACCAATTCATCCAAAAGCGCCTTGTCAGCCGCATTCCATAAGTGTCTGCTTTTTTCAATATAATAGTCCTGCCAATCCAGTTCTGATCGGCCGTCTTCTTTCGGTAAGCGCTTTAAAAATTTTCGGAACATAAAAAATCCGCCGATGGACAGCAATCCGATCATCACGACGACCCAAAATAAAATTAACCACATAAACCAGCCTTCAAGCATTGTTCCACCTCCTCCTTACTTTAACCATATTGTAAACGAAGACAGAATAGAAGAACACATGAAAAAAAGAATAGAAAAAATGATAGATGTCCAGTCAATCCGGTTGCTAGAACATATTCTATCGTATAGTGATTCTGCTATTTGGCCATGGGAGTTTCACTTTGAGGGTATATGACTGATATGAACGGACAAAAAAAGCTGCTTTCATTGAGGGATGAAAGCGGCTTTTTTATGTTACAGAGGAAATTGAAAGGAAAAAGAGGCAGGGGTCTCATTTGGCTCCTTGTTCATGGAGACGGTCAGAATATGGTTTGTGAAATCAGTGAGAATATGTTTGTCATTCAGATAAAAAGGAAGCATCATTTGTTTGTTTAACGTCCGTTCAAGCGTTTTAACAGAGAGCATGAATTCAAGTCCCGAAAGAGTGACGGTCATCGATTGCACCGGCTTTAGCGCCGTCAGGTCAGCTTCAATGATATATTGACGGCTTGTTTCATATAGATCAATCGGCAGCGTCTCGTCATACCAAGCATACGGATCCTCGTAAAACTGCCGCAGCCATTCCTCGGTATCATCAAATTCTTCAGCGTTTTTTGAATGATTCATGGAAGCATCCCTCCATATTAAAAGCCTTGCTATAACGTATGCAGACACTTTGAATGGGTGAATGACATAAAAAAACAGACACCAAGGTCTGTTTTACATATCGTGGCTTGTATTATGTTTTTGTCTTGTATGGTTGCGGTTTTTCACTTTTTTGCTTCCGCTTAGCGGTTCCGGCTGGCCGGGATTATGGCCCTTCGGAGCATTTTTATGCATATCTTTGCTCGTGTTTTTATTTGTCATGTTAAAGCCTCCTTTTTAAGGTGTGACGGCTATTGGTTTGTTTTTCTTTTTTTATTGTTCTGCCGTTCTTCTTCCGTCAGGACAAGCTGGTCATTTTCTATATAACCCGCGCCTTTGCCTTGGCTTTTCGCGTCATTCATGCCGTTTATTACATGATTGGCTTTCCGTTTTACCATGATCATCACCTCAACATTAATATGGCTCTTTGCAGCCCGTTATATGAGGCGTAAATCAGGACAAAATTTACCGAAAATCATACTGATAAGACGATCTTATTGTATTTAATAAAAACATTGATATTTACTTATGTATGATTTTATACTAAGATGAAATTGTGAGAAAATTGTGATGCAATGTGAACATTCATCTAAAGAACGATCTTGATCTTTGAAGGGGGATTTTGGGGAATGACAAACCAGCAAAAAGTCGCAACACAAGACGTTTTCCAAGCAAGAAAAACATTTTCTTCAAATGGGAAAACATACAACTACTATTCATTAAAAGCATTGGAAGACGCAGGCGTCGGCAATGTTTCAAAACTTCCTTATTCTATTAAGGTTCTTTTGGAATCCGTTTTGCGTCAGGTAGACGGACGCGTCATTACAAAAGAACATGTTGAAAATTTGGCAAGATGGGGTACTGCTGAATTAAAAGATATTGATGTGCCGTTTAAACCGTCACGTGTTATCCTTCAGGACTTTACTGGCGTTCCGGCAGTAGTTGACCTGGCATCTTTAAGAAAAGCAATGGCCTCTGTCGGCGGAGATCCGGATAAAATCAATCCGGAAATTCCGGTTGACCTTGTCATTGACCACTCCGTACAAGTAGACAAAGCCGGTACGGAAGACGCGTTAGCCATTAATATGGACTTAGAATTCGAAAGAAATGCAGAACGTTATAAATTTTTAAGCTGGGCAAAGAAAGCGTTTAACAATTATCAGGCTGTTCCGCCTGCAACAGGAATCGTTCACCAGGTAAACCTTGAGTTTTTGGCAAGTGTCGTCCATACGAAAGAAGAAAACGGAGAGCTTGTGACATATCCTGATACTTTGGTGGGGACAGATTCCCATACAACAATGATTAACGGAATCGGCGTTCTCGGATGGGGTGTCGGCGGTATTGAGGCGGAAGCGGGAATGCTCGGCCAGCCTTCATATTTCCCTGTTCCTGAGGTCATCGGCGCGAAACTTGTCGGAAAATTGCCTAACGGAACAACGGCAACTGACTTGGCGCTGAAAGTCACTCAAGTGCTGCGCGAAAAAGGTGTAGTCAATAAATTCGTTGAATTCTTCGGCCCAGGGGTTGCTGAGCTTCCGCTTGCGGATCGGGCGACTATTGCCAATATGGCGCCGGAATACGGAGCGACTTGCGGATTCTTCCCTGTTGATGAGGAAGCACTTTCTTACCTGCGTCTGACCGGCCGTGAAGAAGAACAGATCGATGTCGTAGAAGCATACTGCCGCAACAACGGTTTATTCTATACGCCTGACGCAGAAGAGCCGATTTTTACAGACGTTGTAGAAATTGATCTGTCAAAAATCGAAGCGAACCTTTCAGGCCCGAAACGTCCGCAAGATTTAATCCCGCTCTCTGTCATGCAGGAAACGTTTAAAAAACATCTCGTCAGCCCGGCAGGCAACCAAGGATTCGGAATGGATGCGGCTGAAGAGAACAAAGAAATCTCATTTAAACTTAACAGCGGCGAAGATGCAGTTATGAAAACAGGGGCTATCGCGATTGCCGCCATTACAAGCTGTACGAATACATCAAATCCTTATGTATTAATCGGTGCTGGATTGGTAGCCAAAAAAGCGGTTGAATTAGGACTGAAAGTGCCGAATTACGTTAAAACATCACTTGCGCCGGGATCTAAGGTTGTTACCGGATACTTAGTCAATTCAGGCCTGCTTCCTTACATGAAGGAGCTCGGTTTTAACCTTGTCGGTTACGGCTGTACGACATGTATCGGGAACTCCGGCCCGCTTTCTCCTGAGATTGAAGAAGCGGTCGCTAAAAATGATCTGCTGATCACTTCCGTCCTGTCAGGAAACAGAAACTTTGAAGGCCGGATCCATCCGCTTGTCAAAGGAAACTACCTTGCTTCACCGCCGCTTGTTGTCGCGTACGCATTGGCAGGCACTGTGAATATCAACTTAAAATCTGATCCGATCGGCGTTGGAAAAGACGGACAAAACGTTTATTTCGATGACATCTGGCCGTCAATGGATGAAATCAATTCTCTCGTTAAACAGACTGTTACGCCTGAATTATTCCGTAAAGAGTATGAAACGGTATTTGATGACAACCAGCGCTGGAATGAAATCGAAACGACGGATGAAGCACTATATAAATGGGATCAGGATTCCACTTATATCCAAAATCCGCCGTTCTTTGAAGAAATGTCTGTAGAGCCCGGAAAAGTTGAGCCTTTAAGAGGGCTTCGCGTTGTCGGCAAATTCGGCGATTCCGTGACGACTGACCACATTTCTCCGGCCGGAGCAATCGGAAAAGACACACCGGCGGGCAAATACCTGCAGGAAAAAGGCGTTTCTCCTCGGGACTTTAACTCTTACGGCTCACGCCGCGGAAACCACGAAGTCATGATGAGAGGAACATTCGCCAATATCCGTATTAAAAACCAGATCGCGCCGGGCACAGAAGGCGGATATACAACACACTGGCCTAGCGGTGACGTGACATCTATTTATGATGCCTGCATGCGGTATAAAGATGATAAAACGGGTCTTGTCGTCCTGGCCGGCAAAGATTACGGAATGGGCTCTTCACGTGACTGGGCTGCAAAAGGAACAAACCTGCTTGGCATCAGAACAGTCATCGCAGAAAGCTTTGAAAGAATTCACAGAAGCAACCTCGTCTTCATGGGTGTGCTGCCGCTCCAGTTCAAACAGGGTGAAAACGCAGATACACTGGGCTTAACCGGTAAGGAAGTCATTGAGGTGGATGTTGATGAAACTGTACGTCCGCGCGACTTGCTGACTGTCAGAGCAATCAGTGAAGACGGTACGGTAAAAACATTTGAAGTTGTTGTCCGTTTTGACAGTGAAGTGGAAATTGATTACTATCGCCACGGCGGCATTTTACAAATGGTGCTTCGCGATAAAATGAAACAGTAGCAGAATGAACAAAAGAGAGAAAGCAATCCGCTTTCTCTCTTTTTATGCGGGAGGCTTTGAGATGCTTGCGAAATGGCTGGGCGGAGTGTTGCTTATCGGGTTGTTGGTATATGCGGGCTGGAATATTTATTCCGTACAAACAAGTCCGAAAGAAGGGACAGAAGAAGGGATGAAGGCTCCTGACTTTACACTTGACACACTGGCAGGAAAAAGCAGCTCCCTTTCTGATTATAAAGGAAAAAAAGTGCTTCTTAATTTCTGGGCGACGTGGTGCAAGCCATGCCGAATGGAAATGCCCGATATGCAGGAGCTTCAGAAGGAATATCCTGATATTGCGGTAGTAGCCGTTAATTTCACATCCTCTGAAAAAAATATACAGGCTGTGAAATCATTTGCTGAGACTTATCAGCTGACTTTTCCAATTCTGATTGATAAAAGCGGAATTAACGGAGATTTCAACGTGCTTTCTTATCCGACATCATACATATTAGACGAAAAAGGAACCATTCAGCACATACGAGTAGGCACGATGACGAAAAAAGAAATGAAAGAAAAACTGGATCTCAAGTAGAGGTTCAGTTTTTTTATGTGCGAAAGGCTAATCTTTTAAAAAATTGGAAAAAATGAATGAAAACACGGAGGTGAGAAGATTGAAAAAAATGAGAAAACGCTCTTTTCATGAGTTGGTTATGGAGAATAAACGTGAGTTGATGACCAATACCGAATATTTGAATCAGCTTGAAGAAAAGCTGGAGCAGCGGTTCAAACAAAAATAACCTTTAATTTGCAGTCATGTTTGCGCCTCCTTTTGCGAAATATACTCTTAAGGAGGGATGAACATGGGCACAAACAAGAAAGACGGCCAGCCGCAATACGCTCCGAGCCACTTAGGGACAAAACCCGTTAAATATAAACGCAACAAAGGGGAAAAGTTTCATGACAAGTCAAACGGACATCCGATTGTCATGCAGACGAAAGGCGAATAACATCAACAAAGGAGAGCAGACATTATGAAAAACAATTACAAAAAACCGAATCCGGATGACCGTTCCGATAACGTTGAAAAGTTGCAGGATATGGTTCAGAATACAATTGAAAATATAGAAGAAGCGAAAGAATCAATGGAATTTGCGACAGATGAGGAAAAACAGCGCATTCAGGAGAAGAATGCCAGACGCAATGAAAGCATTGAATCGTTCCGTAATGAAATTCAGGATGAATCAGCTGCGAGAGAAAACGGATATCAATCGTAATAAAAACCAGGGAAACCTGGTTTTTTCTCTTTCTGTCTTGTTGTGATAAAATAGGGCTATCTGATAATAAGGGAGCAGAGAACGTTGCATGTGTCAAAAAAAGAAATAGAAGTGCGGTATGCGGAAACAGATCAAATGGGCATCGTCTATCATGCCAATTACTTAGTCTGGATGGAGGTCGGCAGAACGGCATTGATTAAAGACCTCGGATTTCTGTACAAGGATATGGAAGAAAGAGGGGTGCTGTCACCTGTAGTGGATATCAGCATTTCTTATAAAAAACCGCTCCGCTACGGAGAAACGGCTGTCGTACATACGTGGATTGAAGAATATAACGGATTTAAAACCGTTTACGGCTACCATATCTATAATCCGGATCAAGAGCTTGCGATCGAAGCGACATCCTCGCACATATGCGTTGATAAACAGAGCTTCAAACCGATTCAGTTCCGCAAGGCCTTTCCTGATTGGCACGCCGCTTACGAAAAGGCAAAAAAATAAGGAGCGGCTGCAGTTATGGCATTTGGAATTACGCGCAAAGAACTGGAAAGATGGAAGCGGGATGTATCGGAAGGAAAAATCGCTTTTTTAACGCATTACTGGCTGGACGACCGCTTTCCGCAGGCTAAGACCGTGACGAAGGCCGGTTCAAGCGATCTCAATAAGCTGATCAGATGGGGAGCTGAATACGGGCTGAAGCCCGAGTGGATTCACCATAAAACTGAGTTTCCGCACTTTGATCTGCTCGGTGAAACCCAAAAACGCATATTAGAAAAAGAACGTCTGACTGATCATATCAGAAGGTTTGAGCTGTAAAAAAAGAACGCATCCGCTGCGTTCTTTTTTCTTACACGTAATTAAATACCGGCTCTTCTGACTGATCTGAATATGTGACGGACAAATCGTGGTTATCAAAGTACCATAAGTCGCTTTCTTCAATAAAAAAGGTAATGCCTTCAACTTCCGTACTGATGCCGGCGTTCACCGGCTGGTCTTTTGATACACCGAGAGAAAAGCCTTTCTGGACATTGCTGCACCCTCCGTAACGGACAAAGAAACGGACCTGATCGCCTGTTTCCAGTTCAAGCTCTTCTTTATACCAATCCAGCGCGTCTTTGTTTACTTTCATGTTCATCCGGAACACTCCCTTTTTGTTTCTCATAAAGAAATTATCTCTATTATAAACGCATACGGCATTTTGATGTCAAAAATGAAGTTTCATCAAAACCATTTGATCTTCGGTTCTGTTTTGTTTATAATCCGTTTGATGTTTGCCCTGTGTCTGTAGATAACAAACGCCGTCAGGAGCGTCACTACGATTAATAAATAAGGATCTTTTACAAACAGACAGTAAATAATCGTATAAATCCCTGTTAACATTGAAGACAGAGAAACAAATTTCGTAAGGAATAAAAATACGAAAAACACTGCAACCATCGTTACAAATAACAGCGGAGCATAAAACAGCAGGACGCCTCCCGATGTGGCTACGGCTTTTCCGCCCTTGAATTTCGCGAACACGGGGAATACATGGCCGATCACTGCTGCCACCCCTGCGAGAAGAGGATGAATGGGAACGTGCAGTAAGTACGGCAGCGCCGCGGCTAAGGTGCCTTTTAAAATATCGGCTGCAACGACGACAGATCCCGCTTTAACGCCAAGCGTGCGAAAAGCATTTGTCGCGCCTAAATTTCCGCTTCCGTGTTCTCTAATATCAATCCCTTTTGCAAGTTTGCCTACCACTAAACCTGACGGGATGCTGCCCAATACATAGGCCAAAATAATCAATAAAGCAATCAACATCTACATTTCTCCTTTTCAATGTCCCTTCACTCTATTTTAACACGAGTTGTTACCATCTGATGACAAGTTTTTTTGAGAATTAAGCTGACAAACCGCTTTTTTTGATTCCGATGAAGCTGTCGTGTACAATAAATCAAAAGGAGATGGTAAAGATGCAAAATCCTTCAAAATCAGAGATTAAAGACATTCTTGACCGAAGCAAACGGATCGCAGTCGTCGGGCTGTCAGACCGTCCCGACCGGACTTCTTATATGGTCTCCAAAGCGATGCAGGATGAAGGGTACGAGATTATCCCCGTCAATCCGACGATTGATGAGGCGCTTGGCGTGAAAGCGGTCGCTTCGTTAAAAGACGTGGAGGGACCGATTGATATCGTGAATGTGTTCAGACGCTCTGAGCAGCTTCCGGGTGTCGCTGAAGAATTTTTACAGACAGACGCTCCCGTTTTTTGGGCGCAGCAGGGCCTTGCAAATGAAGAAGCGTATCGCATGATTACAGACAAAGGAAGGACGGCTGTTATGGATTTATGTATAAAAGTCGCCCGCGCTGTTATAAAATAGGAACAAAAAAAGGCAAAAATCCTTGGCAAATCAGGGGTTTTTGCTTTTTTATTGAAAGAATACTCTTTGCGTATGGTGTTGAAACAGATACAATAAAGCATGAACAGTTTTTTTAGAAACCCCTTTATACAGGGGTTTACAGTCTGTTTGCGATGGCCGGCAAAAATCTATATAATAGAAAGCGAACTCATGTTCTTATTTGCCGAAAAGGGCACCAAAAAGATGAAAAGTCGTTCGAATGTATGTCTTGCGGCCTAAAAAACGAGCCATTCGCTTAAATATGTTGCGAAATCAAGCATATTGGTTATAATTGTGAGTCCGAGGAGAATTGGACCGAAGCTTGCGCATACTGAAAAACAAAGACATGAAAACACTTAAAAAAGAGAATGATTAAGAGCAGGTTTTTTGAAAGGGGTTTGTACGTTTGGCTAGAAAACAGCAATTTGATTACAACGAAGATGCCATACAGGTGCTTGAAGGCCTGGAAGCCGTCAGAAAACGACCGGGAATGTACATCGGTTCGACGGACGCACGCGGCCTGCACCATCTGGTATATGAGATCGTCGACAATTCCGTCGATGAAGTTCTTGCCGGCTACGGAGATCATATTATCGTAACGATACATAAGGACAACAGTATCTCCGTGCAGGACAGGGGGCGCGGAATGCCGACCGGGATGCATAAGCTCGGAAAGCCGACACCGGAAGTTATTTTCACCGTGCTGCATGCGGGAGGTAAATTCGGACAGGGCGGCTATAAAACAAGCGGAGGTCTGCACGGCGTCGGCGCATCTGTCGTAAACGCTTTATCAGAGTGGCTGACAGTTACCATTGAGCGTGACGGCCATGTTTATAAACAGCGGTTTGAAAACGGCGGCAAGCCTGTGACTTCACTTGAAAAGATCGGAACGACCAAAAAAACGGGAACGCTTACCCATTTTAAACCTGATCCGTCAATGTTCAGCGCAACGGTTTATAATTTTGACACGCTGTCAGAACGTCTGCGCGAATCCGCATTTTTATTAAAAGGCTTGAAAATAGAATTAATTGATGAGCGGAACGATGTGAAAGAAGTATTTTATTATGAGAACGGAATTGAAGCATTTGTCGCTTATTTAAATGAAGAAAAAGACGCTTTATGCGAAGTGGTTTCCTTTGAAGGCGAGCATCATGACATTGAAGTCGATTTTGCGTTCCAATTTAATGACGGATACTCAGAAAATATGCTGTCATTCGTTAATAACGTCAGAACAAAGGACGGCGGAACCCACGAATCAGGAGCCAAAACGGCAATGACAAGAGCGTTTAATGAGTATGCGCGAAAGGTCGCGCTTCTGAAAGAGAAAGACAAAAACCTCGAAGGCGCCGATATCAGGGAAGGTTTGTCCGCGATCATTTCCGTGCGGATCCCGGAGGAACTGCTGCAATTTGAAGGCCAGACAAAAGGAAAGCTTGGCACAAGTGAAGCGAGATCAGCCGCAGACGCTGTCATTTCTGAGAATCTTGCTTATTTCTTGGAAGAAAACCGCGATACGGCGACCCTGCTCGTCAAAAAAGCAATTAAAGCAAGCCAGGCCCGTGAAGCGGCCCGTAAAGCGAGAGAAGAAGCGAGAAGCGGCAAAAAACGCAAAAAATCAGAAGCGACGCTGAGCGGAAAACTCACACCTGCCGGTTCCAGAAATCCGGCGAAGAATGAATTGTATCTCGTGGAGGGAGACTCTGCAGGAGGTTCTGCAAAGCAGGGAAGAGACCGGAAATTCCAAGCCGTCCTGCCTCTTCGCGGAAAGGTCATCAACACAGAGAAAGCAAAGCTTGCTGACATCTTCAAAAATGAAGAAATCAATACGATTATTCATGCGATCGGCGGCGGAGTCGGCGCAGATTTTGAGATAGAGGACATTAATTATGACAAGATCATCATCATGACGGACGCGGATACCGACGGCGCGCACATTCAAGTCTTGCTGCTAACGTTTTTCTACCGCTATATGAAACCTTTAATTGAGCAAGGAAAAGTCTTCATCGCGCTTCCGCCTCTTTATAAAGTGAGCAAAGGGAGCGGCAAGAAAGAGATTATTGAATATGCTTGGTCCGATGAAGAAATGGACGGCGTTTTAAAGAAAGTCGGCAAAGGCTACACCATTCAGCGCTATAAAGGTCTGGGAGAAATGAACGCAGACCAGCTCTGGGAAACGACGATGAATCCTGAATCGCGAACGCTCGTCAGAGTCAAGATTGACGATGCGGCACGCGTAGAGCGCCGCGTAACGACATTAATGGGAGACAAAGTAGAACCGAGAAGAAAATGGATTGAAAAGAATGTTGCCTTCGGATTAGACGAGGAAAGCAATATTTTAGAAAATGAAAACTTGTCGGTCGCTGAGGAGGTTTAATAGTGGCACAGCCAGAATTATTTCATGATTTACCGTTAGAAGAAGTAATCGGCGACCGTTTCGGACGCTACAGTAAATACATTATCCAAGACAGGGCGCTGCCTGATGCACGTGACGGTTTAAAGCCGGTGCAGCGAAGAATTTTATACGCCATGCACGCAGACGGAAATACATTCGATAAAAATTTCCGGAAAGCGGCGAAAACGGTCGGAAACGTTATCGGTAATTATCATCCGCACGGAGACAGCTCCGTTTATGAAGCGATGGTGCGGATGAGCCAAGATTGGAAAGTGCGGAATGTGCTGATTGAAATGCACGGCAATAACGGCAGCATTGACGGTGATCCGCCGGCTGCCATGCGTTATACGGAAGCGAGATTATCTTCTATCGCATCAGAGCTTTTGCGGGACATTGATAAAAACACGGTTGAATTCGTTCCGAACTTTGATGACACAAGTAAAGAGCCGGTTGTTTTGCCTGCCATGTTTCCTAACTTGTTGGTCAACGGATCAACCGGGATTTCGGCGGGCTATGCGACTGATATTCCTCCTCATCATCTGGGTGAGGTCATTGATGCCGTCATTAAGCGGATAGAATCGCCCGATTGCACCGTCGATGACTTGATGCAGGTGATTAAAGGGCCTGACTTTCCGACAGGAGGCATTATTCAAGGTGTCGACGGTATTCGGAAGGCCTATGAAACCGGTAAAGGCAAAATTATCATCCGCGGAAAGGCTGAAGTGGAAGCTGTAAGAGGCGGACGGGAGCAGATCGTCATTACAGAAATCCCGTTTGAAGTAAACAAAGCCAATCTTGTAAAGAAAATGGACGAATACCGCATTGATAAAAAAGTCGAAGGCATTTCTGAAGTCCGGGATGAAACGGACCGCACGGGACTTCGGGTGGTCGTTGAATTAAAGAAAGAAGCCGACGCAAAGGGCATCTTGAATTTCTTATATAAAAACACGGATCTGCAGACAACGTATAACTTTAATATGGTCGCCATACATAACCGCCGGCCGATGCTGATGAGTCTTACGGCCATTCTGGATGCGTATATTTCCCACCAGAAGGAAGTTGTGACAAACCGCTCCGTCTTTGAATTGCAAAAAGCAAAAGAGCGGCATCATATCGTTGAGGGACTGATGAAGGCACTGTCTGTGTTAGATGAGGTCATTGCCGTTATCCGGGCAAGCAGCGATAAAAAGGATGCAAAACAAAATTTAATTTCTAAATTCTCATTCACGGAGCCTCAGGCGGAAGCGATCGTATCCTTGCAGCTGTATCGTCTGACAAACACGGATATTACGGCGTTAAAAGAGGAAGCGGAAGAGCTCAGCAAGAAAATTCAGGAGCTCGAAGCCATTTTAAGTCATGATAAAAAGCTGTTAAAAGTCATTACCAGCAGCCTGAAAAAATTGAAAAAGACCTATGCTGACAGCAGACGTTCGGTCATTGAAGAGAAGATTGAGGAAATTAAAATCAATCTGGAAGTCATGGTTGCCTCTGAGGACGTATATGTGACAGTCACGAAAGACGGCTATGTAAAACGAACAAGCCAGCGGTCATTTGCCGCTTCCAACGGCCAGGATTTCGGGATGAAGGACACGGACAGGCTGATTCACCAATTTGAAATGAATACAACGGATGTTCTCCTGCTCTTTACCAATAAGGGAAGCTATATATATTGTCCGGTTCACCAGCTTCCGGATATCAGGTGGAAAGACATGGGGCAGCACGTAACGAACATCACCACGATTGACCGTGATGAAACGATCGTGAAAGCTATACCGGTAAAAGAATTTAATCCAGCTTCATATTTATTGTTTATGACGAAAAACGGTATGGTGAAAAGAACTGAAATGACGCATTACAAAGCGCAGCGCTACTCGAAAGCGCTTGTTGCTCTTAACCTTAAAGGGGACGATGAGCTGGTTGATGTTCATGTCACAGACGGCGGCTGTCAGCTGTTTATCGCCACCCACCTCGGGTACGGCTTATGGTTCGGTGAAGATGAAGTGAATGTAGTCGGAGCCCGTGCGGCCGGCGTGAAGGGCATTAATTTAAAAGACGGTGATACCGTCGTATCAGGACAAATCCTGCATGAAACAGATTCGCTTGTCCTCGTCACACAGCGGGGAGCCATCAAACGGATGAATCTCTCTGAATTCGAAAAAACATCCAGAGCAAAGCGCGGCGTCATCATGCTGCGTGAGCTTAAAAAGAACCCGCATCGTGTTGTCGGAGTATTCGCTTGCGCTTTAGCCGACACGATTGCTGCAGAAACAGAAAAAGGCGAGAGAATTGAAACCACCGTGAAATCCTTGCGGGCTAATGACCGGTACAGCAACGGCTCCTTCTTTACAGATGAAGATGAGACAGGGCCGGTAACAGATGTATGGCGCATACCCGCGTCTGATGTTTAAGAGTAAAAATAAAATAAAAAAACCTCCGCTCAATTGGTCCTGAGCGGAGGTTTTGCTTTTTAGCTTTCGTGGCTGCCGAATAAGTCAGTGATAGCGTGAACGACTTCAATTCCCTGCCATACAAATAAGTTCAATGCAGTGAATGAAAATAAGCCTAAAATCACCATTCGTAAGATAAACAACATGTTTAACGACCTCCTCATTTTATGTTACATAGACAGGCGATGTTGAACATGAAGCTTATCGAAATACGAGGACTGATAAAATTTAGCGATTAAAAAGCTTTTCTTTCGCTGTCTTCTCCGGGAAGCGGGGCGTTTTCTGTCTGATATCACCATCAGTGAGACAGAAGCGGCAAAAAGCGCCGTCAAAATAAATGAGCCCGTCAGCGATTTTTTGTCATCATCAACGTTTTGGCCGGCCTTCATTTCGTGCATTTCCTGCTGATCGGCTACCGCTTTAAAATGATGAGCAGTGTCAAACGCATGGGGAATGGAGAGCAAATGAAAGCTTGCAATCGCTAAAAATAAAATAGATGCTTTTAGAAACAAGATTTTTTTCAAATGTTCTCCCCCCTTCATAAGTCTGAATATTTTTATTATAATACCCTAATTTAAATTAAAAGTAAACACATTTATTAAATTTAAAAAATTATTATCCTGGTTAAGTATATACCATTCCGTCCGTCTTTTCATCTCTTTTTTCTTAAAGGCTATTTGTTATCATATGCACGCAAGCCTTCTGACGTGACAACATTTTTCAGTCTGAGGGATAAAAAAAGAGCATACCAATAAGGAAAGCGTAATGGAGAAACCAAAACATTTTCTTAAAAAAACTTCTCAACACCTGTTTGTGTGATATAATAATACTCGTTGTGTTAAAAAATCTAACATATGCAGCAAAATGACAGTAAAAGATATGTAAAAGGGAGGTTAAACATGGAGGCTTTCATCAGTGAAATCATAAATGTTCCAAATGATTTTATTTGGAAGTATCTTGTTTATATTTTAGTAGGAATCGGATTGTTTTTTACGTTCCGTTTTCGCTTTATTCAATTCCGATACTTTATTGAAATGTTCAGAATCGTCGGGGAGAAGCCGCAAGGAAATAAAGGAGTGTCTTCAATGCAGGCATTCTTTATCTCGGCCGCTTCCCGTGTCGGAACCGGAAACTTGACCGGTGTCGCGCTGGCGATTGCAACAGGCGGTCCCGGCGCAGTATTTTGGATGTGGATCGTAGCGATTGTCGGTATGGCTTCCAGCTTTGTGGAAAGTACGTTGGCGCAGCTTTATAAAGTGCGTTCAGGCGAAGATTTCCGCGGCGGACCGGCATATTACATGGCAAAGGGCCTCGGCGCCCGCTGGCTCGGTATTTTATTCGCCGTATTGATTACCGTTTCTTTCGGGCTTATATTTAATGCCGTACAGTCAAATACGATTTCCGTCGCGTTTGACGAAGCATTCCATGTGAATAAAACAGTTATCGCAATCATTTTAGCTGTATTAACGGCTTTCATCATATTCGGCGGTCTGAAACGTGTTGTATCCGTTTCACAATTAATCGTTCCCGTCATGGCGGGTATGTATATTCTGATCGCGCTGTATGTCGTTATTGTGAATATTACGGCGGTACCTGAGCTGCTGGTTACGATTGTGAAAAATGCGTTCGGTCTTGAGCAGATCGTCGGCGGAAGCTTAGGGAGTATCATTATTATCGGAGCGCAGCGCGGCCTGTTTTCAAACGAAGCGGGTATGGGGAGCGCGCCGAATGCCGCAGCAACTGCACACGTGTCGCACCCGGCTAAACAGGGATTCATCCAGACGCTCGGCGTGTTTTTTGATACTTTTATCGTTTGTACATCGACTGCTTTTATCATTTTATTGTACAGCGTTACGCCTAAAGGCGACGGCATCCAAGTGACACAAGCCGCACTGCAGCACCATCTTGGCGGCTGGGCGCCGACATTTATTGCGATTGCGATGTTTTTATTCGCATTCAGCTCAGTCGTCGGCAACTATTACTATGGTGAAACGAACATTGAATTTATTAAAACAAGCAAAACATGGCTTAACATTTACCGCGTATTCGTCATCGTGATGGTGGTATACGGATGTTTGGCTGACTTCCAGATTGTCTGGGATATGGCAAACTTGTTTATGGGACTCTTGGCTCTCATTAACTTAGTGGCAATCTTGCTGCTGAGTAATGTAGCCTACAAGATCTATAAGGATTATGCCGCTCAGCGCAAAAAAGGTCTTGATCCCGTGTTCAAAGCTGAGAATGCCCCAGAGCTGAAGCATATTGAAACATGGGCGGAAGAAGAAGGTACAAGCCCTGAACGCAAGACTGCTAACTAAGGAAATTTGCATATATTTTTCAAAACCCCTCACAGAAAAATGTGAGGAGTTTTTTATGTGAAAAACTGTTCTTGTAAACAGACTTTTTTGAATTTATTGTATTTTCATCTTGTATCTGTAAGGGTTTTCGTGTAAAGAAGGATCTCACATTGGCAACCCAAAATGGGGCTGATTTTCACCAATTTCTCTGTCGGATTTGCTATGTTTAACTGAAGATAAAAAGACAAAATCACTTATATATAAGTCAACAAAGTCACAGAGGCTCTCCTGCTGGAAACGGGATGGCCTTTTTGTTCTGCCGCTTTATCTGTTCCTATGATAATATAGGAATTGTTTACAAAAGAAGGGAAGAGGAGGGGGCATGAAACAGAAGCCGATATATGTCGAAATCAATATTGCATCTGATATAGAAACGCTTTGGGAATATACGCAAAACCCGCTTCTTCATAAGGAATGGGACCTGCGCTTTTCTGACATTACATATCTTCATAGGTTGCCAGGTGAACCGCAAAGATAAAGATTCCTATATGAAACACGGATCGGTTTTGGGCTGAAGGTATCCGGCACAGGCAAATCAATGGGTGACAAAAGGCCTCAATCGTCAGAAAGGGTCTCAGCGCTTGCATTTGCCTCTGATCACCCGCTGTCTCTGATAAAAGAGGGCAGAGGCTATTGGAAGTATATAGAGCGGGATAACGGAAACATACATTTTTGACTCAATATTAATATGAAACGGCCCGCGGTCTGCCGGGAAGATTGATAGACCGGTTTTTATTTCGTCCTCTGCTGGGCTGGGCTACCGCATGGAGCTTTGATGCGTTACGGCTTTGGATAGAACAAAACAGACATCCTAAGATATCCATCCGTTTTGGATTTGTCTATGTCTTGATGTGTCTGATATTCAGTCTGTATTGGTTTTTTCAAGGCTTTTATGATTGCTTTGCCGATGCAGAGATAGTGAGGGGCGCGCTGGAGACAGGGTTAGGGGTATTATGGCTGCTTCCCATGCGGAGAAAGCGGCTGATTCACGCCGGGCAGTCAGTCTTCTTTTGTATATCGGCAATGCTATATTCCGGCGGCGGATTCGCGATCCCGTTAGGAATACTTACGATAGCTGGTTTGATTCTTGAGCTTAAGCTGCCGAGCGCCGGACATACAAAACGAAAGAGAGAGAAGCGAAATGACGGATTCAATGTATGAAAAAGCAATTATTCATTATCAATCACTGCATCCAATGCTGCAGAAAAGGTACAGGCTTGGCGGATCAAGCACATTTTGCGGAGAAGGAGTTATGTCAGAAATTAAGGGAGGATCTTTGTTTGTCAGAATGCTTTTAAAGACCGGCGTTTTTTTCAGATGTTTTTTCTCAGAGAGGGGCAAAGATATCCCTTTTACCATCGAAAACAAAAACAGGCTAAATGGCGTGGAATGGAACCGTACCTTTTTCTTTAAAGGAAAAACGCGTTATTTTGATGCAGTCATGGAATATGACGAGCGGGAAAATAGAATTCTTGATTACTTCGGCAAGCCTCACATCCTTCTGTCTGAACTGCATTTAGAAGCGTCTTCAGCCGGAGGGCTTGTCATTACATCCGGAAAGCAGTGGCTCCTGATAGGCGGAAAGAAAATCCTGCTGCCGGCATGGCTGTGCGGCAGTTCAACCGTTTATGAGGCTTATGATGAGGAGATGAATTGCTTCAGCATAAAGGTACATGTGAAAAACCGGATACTCGGCACACTTTTCTTTTACCGGGGGACTTTTCGGGAAACAGAGGGAGAAATATGCTGAAACGTCATCTTATTGTAAGTGCGGTTTGCTTTTTGGGATTTGCGGCGGCTGAAGCTCCGCATCTATCAGCTGCTGAGACGTTTGTTTTATTATCCGTCCTTCTTTTCGTTCCTGCTGTATTCCCTTTTGCTTTTCGGTCTTCAAAAACTTTAGAGAACGTGTTATTACGGAGTTATCCTATTGCCGCTTTAAGTGCGGCGCTTGCGCTGATCACAGACTTCAGCTTTTTTGCCGTTGTGTGGTTCATTTATACGCTTGGTTTGGCGCTGTATGCTGTACTGCGGCTGGTGAAAACAAATATTCATAGAACAGAAGAGATGTCAGTTATGGCAGGCTTTGTTTATTTAGCCGGCGGCGGAGTCTGGTTTTTCGCATACGTTCTTCAGATTCCCGTCATGGATTTCAGTCCGCTTATCGTGCTGCTGACGGCTGTGCACTTTCACTATTCCGCATTTCTTATTCCGATCTTCAATGGTTTGCTCGGAAGGATCATCCGGGAGAACCGCGTCCTTTACAGGTGGAGCACGGTCATCATTTTGATTTCGCCGATTCTTATTGCCATGGGGATTACATTTTCAAAGACACTTGATGTGATTGCCGTCGCTCTGTATCTGGCGGGTCTGTATGTTAATGCGTATCTCGTCTTTAAGGCGCCGTTTGTTACGAAAACAGGCAGTATCTTAATCAGGGGCTCTTCAGCTGTGTTAATGATAACAATTGCTTTTTCTTTAATATATTCGTTCGGTGTCTTCCGCGGGGAGGCAACGTTTACGATCAGCCAGATGATTTGGATTCACGGGGCCGTCAATGCATTCGGCGTTATTCTGCCGGCTTTGGCCGGCTGGAGAATAGAAAACCCAAGACCGTTCGATGAAGGCAGTGAACGAACGTTCAGCCGTATTTACGGAAAGAGGACGATAGGCAAAAATTTTTTGAATGATATTCATGCAGCAAATGACATACATTATACCGGCCTTCTAGATCAGATGAGAGAGCTGCATTCTGAAGACTTTTCTGCCGAAAAACTGTCGCCGGCCGTTATTTCCTTTTATGAAAAGACAATTGATTATGACATCAAGGCGAAAGTGACGTGGAGCAGATGGTTTCGTCCGTTTGCGCGCATGTACGAGCCGTTCAGCAGAAGAGCGGGGCAGATCCATCTGTCAATGAATCCGGATTGGTATATCATGCACAGCGATATGAAAGGTGTTGACTCTGACAGAGACGGACGAAAGCATGTCCGTGCGTGGATCAGAACTAATGAAAGGCAGGAAACCGTCTTTACTGCACTGTATTCAGTGTACAGGTCAAATGGGGAGGGATACATAAATATTTCTCTCCCGCTGCCGTACAGCCAAATGACGGGCATTTTAAAGCCTTATGCGCATAAGCAGAATCTTGTTTTGACGAGCAGACGCCGAAAAAGCGGAGCGGGTGATGAAGGAATTTATCTTCAAACGAAATGGTGGGCATGTCATCTTCCGCTGGCAGAGACATTTCTTATTGCGGCCCAAAACGAAACAACACTAAAGGCCGTTCATCATATGTGGCTGTTCGGCCTGAAGTTTTTAACTGTGCATTATCGGATCACTCACGCTCCCTGAAGCAAATAACAAGCTGCAAAGCCGTCTGTTCATCAGGCGGCTTTTTCTCATCATATGGGTGCGGGAATATTTATATTGACTGAAAGCGCTTTTGTTATTGTGATGTACTCAAGCAGCCCAATGGCGCTTTATTTCGTTCAAGTTTGCATAGGCTTTCAATTGGCTTTATTTTTCCATTGCTGCTTGGAATGTCGATTGAAACTGTTCCGCAAGACATGAGAGCAACAACGATGGGGGCGTATCAGGCGCTTTATGGACTATGTGGGAAGCCGATGCGAGAAAATCGGCGGAAACGAGCAGGGAAGGTGCGGCAGAGTATTATCAGACATGAATTTTTCATTTGTGCGCGTTTTCATTGGATAATAAAATGCAGAAAACAGCAATGGTTTGCTTTTGATAATTTGAAAATTGCTTTTGTACCGTTTGCAGTGTCAGGTTTGATTCAGCTGTATCTACAACAGGTTAACAAAATGACCGCAAACGCAACAGACCGCTTATTTTGTTATAAATTTCTTTTCTGTCTCAATAACTAAAGTATACTTAAGTGTTGAGACACAGATTTTATTCTTTTGTGCAACTTCCTAGAATATATATTATGTAAACTAGAAAATGAAATTCATATTGGGTTCTTTTAAGCCTGGGTCTCCTTCCTCTGATTATTTAAGCGGTGCTTGTTAATTTAAGGTTGATGTAAGGTTCGGATTAATACAGGTTAAGGTTGAGATTGTACAATAGGTTTGTACTTCAGTAAGGGATTCAGTCAAAGGAATTCCCCTTCAATAAATGATAGAGGTGAAAAGTTTTGAGAGAAAATAAAATTTTGTCTTCATTATGTTACTTCAGTATATTTTTTGCGCCGTTTTTGTTTCCGATTATCGTCTATTTCTTAGGTCAGGACGATGTGAAATATCATGCGAAAAAATCTTTGTGGACGCATTTGATACCTTATTTAATTTTCGGAATTGGCATCATCGGTTCAGGTTTACTTGGTATGAAAGACATCAGTCATGCTGGGCCTTTCCTGCTTGCGACATATGCCGTTACATTTATTTTGGCGATCTATTTTTTCATCTGGAACATTGTCAAAGGAATCAAAGTGTTTTCGGAACAATAAGTAAAAAAACGGTTCTGTTATTGATGAGCAGAACCGTTTTTTTTGTGTGGCCATTAGGATAATTGGATATCTATCGTTGTCCCTTTCCCCGCGGTGCTGTGAATGGTGATGTCCCCGCCGTGCTTTTGGATAATATCCTTTGCTATGGCCATCCCTAGACCAGAGCCTGCATGCGCTGTTCCTGTATTTGTCCCTCTGTAATAGCGGTCAAACACTTTCTCCAGCTCCTCCTCTTCTATCCCTTTGCCGTTGTCCTTAATTGTCACATGGGTTCGTTCTTTTTGTTCAAGCTGTACAACGATCTTCACATCAGGATCATTGTGAACGAGAGCATTTAAAATGAGATTCGTGACCGCTCTTCTGATCAATATTACATCAAGGTTCAGAATCAGCTTTTCCAGGCTGGTTTGAAGCTCAATAGTCTTATCCGCATATCTGGAATCGTTTAAAATATCAATTAATGTTTCCCGCAGCAGCAAAACAAGGTTTACCTGCTCTTTATTTAACATCACATCGTTGTTTTTCAGCCTTGTCGTTAAATTTAAATCTTCCACAACTTCTTTCATATAGAGGGATTTATTCTCAATGATTTGGGCGTAATCTCTGATCTGATCGACTGAAAGATGGTAATTTGGATCTTTGATGATTTCTGCATAGCCTTGTATAGAGGCTAATGGTGTTTTAATGTCATGAGAAATATGACTGATCCATTCTTCACGCATTTGCTCTAATTTATCTTTTTCTTTTTTGCTTGACGATAGTTGTTCCGCTAAGTGATTGACATTATAGAACACATCTTTATAAATTCCTTTGGATGTCAATTTGATCGTGTAATCTCCATTAGCTAATCTTTGGATTCCTTGAATGACACTGCCTAGCGGTTTTGTGAGCTGCCGGCTGAATAGATATCCGATCAATAACGCGATCATTGCATCTATTGATAATAAAATGATGGTCCCTGCATTGAACTTCGTCACTAATTCCTTGGTGTCATATGAGAGGATATACTTTGCGAGAGAGGGATTTTTAAACCCTATAAAGTAACTGTACTCCTTGCCGTTCACTTTTTTTCCGCTGGCGTAAATGGTTGATAATAATTTCTTATCCTTATATTTATGTAAATTCACTATTTCTAAAGGCGTATATTTTTCCTTCAGGCCTTTAGGTGCTCTAGCATGATACACATCTTGTCCGTTTTCATCCAATATCTGAATCCAAGCATTCTGTTCTTTTAAGGCTTGTTGGCCCTCTTTGTTTACTGAAATTCCATTATTGGAAAATGTGACATATTGCTGAAATGATCTTGTGAAGGATTCTGGCGTATTTTCTTCCTCATGTTGACTGTTCGCTTGAAAAATGAGCCAAATCATGAAAACAAATAAATTAATGAAAACAGTAATGATGGTTACTATGATGACAGATACCATGTACCTGCCTGTTAATCGCCAATTCATACTTAAGCATCCTTTACAACAAATTTGTAGCCTAACCCTTTTACAGTGACGAGAAAGTCTGGTGTGGATGGGATGGTTTCTATTTTCTCCCGGAGTCTGCGTATATGAACCATCACCGTATTGTCAGAACCGAAGAAATCTTCTCCCCATACAGCTTGATAAAGTGTTTCTTTACTGATCACCCGATTGGGATGCTGCAAAAAATATGTCATGAGCATGAGTTCTTTAGGTGTTAACTCAATAGCCGCTCCGTTTTTGGTGAGCTCGGCTTGCTGCTGATGTAATTCAAAGGGCCCTGCTTTTATCAGGGTGTCGGTTTGAGATGGCTGTAAGTAAGAAGATCTTCTTAGCTGTGCTTTGACCCGATATGCGACTTCCTTAGGGCTGAAGGGTTTTGTAATGTAGTCGTCCCCACCGATGGCAAGTCCTACAATTTTGTCCGTTTCCTCTCCTTTTGCAGACAAAAAAATAATCGGAACATGTGAAATATCTCTTATTTGCTTACAGATATCATAGCCTTCACCGTCTGGGAGCATGATATCCAATATAACCAGATCTGGATTTTCTTGATGAAATTGAGCCAATCCATCACGGGCAGTAGAAGCTGTAATCACGCGATCAATGCCTTCTCTTATTAATACGGTTTTGATCAGTTCCAAAATTTCTCTTTCGTCATCTATTATTAATACTTTGCTTTGAGTCTGCGACATACATTGATCACTCCTTGAAGTCATTGTCTTTATTATACCCAATGTCCGTGCATAGTTAAAAAATCAATACTTCTCTTGTACCACAGAAAATAAGCCAATTTTCTTTTTTGTGTGAGAAAATTGGCTTATTGCTATGATGTTGTCTTTAACGCTTTACAACAAATGTTGTCACGCTTTGAGCTGGAAGATGAGCCCAGAAATGATTGTCGGTTACATTGAGGTCTGTTCCGGGTTGAAGATTGCTGCTGCTGCTCGTGACCCATCTGGACACTTGTGAAGCAGATCGGTTCTGCAATACAAAGTTTTGGTTGACCCCTGTATTGGTTTTGTTAATGGCCACAATCACGACTTTGTTGTCACCTTTATAGGCTGACACGTAAACATTCGGATTAGGGTTTTTCGTTGCATCAATCCTTACATAGCCGGGGCGCACAAACTTTGAGAAATGAGCCATATTGTAGCCTCGTTTGCTGATCGTGCCATCTTCTTTCATAGGACCGTATGATCTTCGGATGTACCACCAAACATAAGCTTGAAAATCCCCTTCTGTCATCGAATTGTGAATATGCTGTGAAACATCCAAGGCCTCGGGCCATCGATCCGCCGAGTTGTTATCACTGTTCGGATAGTATACTTCCGTCATCCAAAGGTCCTTCCCCGCTCCTTTTTGTTTGAAAAGAGGATAAGGAAACTGACTGACCTGCGTACCGTACAGGTGGGTTCCGAGAATATCCATATTCCTAAGCGCCTGCGGATCGTTCAAAATGGGGTCCGATATATTTTTCAAGTATTGAAATGATTCTGGCGCAATCACGCGGGCATTAATGGAACTGGCATTTTCTCTCATGAATCGAAGTATTTCTTGCGGCGTCCACCATGTCCATTCGTGTGCGTAATCAGGCTCGTTTTGCATAGAAATCGCATAAAGATTCACACCATTATTCTTCATGAAGGTAACAAAATCGTTAAGATGCTGCGCGTATGCGGCGTACTTATCGTATCTCAGCCGCTTAGCTGAAGTGTCACCATTATGATTGAAAGTCTCAACCATATCATTTGGCGGATTCCAAGGGGAAGCAAAAACGATTGCTCCATGTTTGATCGCACTCTTTGCAGTCTCTACCTCTTTGTACCAATTATTTCTATTTTCATCCACATGAATTCTTAAGATCGAAAAGCCTAACTGATTCTGTCCATTGCCAAATGCAGTTTCTCTTTGAGCAGCTGTCAAATCTCCAACCCAAGCAGGGTGGTTCATTCCTCCGAAACCGCGAATTACTTGTTTTTCTGCAGATACATTAATTGTTACATCACTTGCCGCTAAGACCTCAGCAGCGCCTGGGCCCATTAACAGTACTGACAGCATAGTGAAACATGCCAATAATAGACAAATTGGTTTTTTTACGCCCGACATCATTTTTTCCTCTCCTTCATATATCTTTTATCTTTTGCCGTATTAGAAAAATGTGTTCTGTCTGCTTTTATTTCGAAAACAAGCGGTGCCATAACTGGTGTTATCTTTGCGTAAACTGCCAGTAATCAAAATTAAACAAGTTTCCTGTACCTGTTCCGGTAAATACAAAGAATACGTTGTGTACACCGGTTACGCCGCTTACCGCAGTTTCTATTTCTCTCCAATTTTGCGTTCCGCCTGTGGAAGGGACATTCAGTGTTCCTGCAAGCTTTCCGTTTACACTGTCAAGCCGCACTTCTATTCTTCCGCCTGCAGCGGATGCTACATTTGCTTTGAACGCCCTGGCACCGCCTGACCCGAAGTCTGCATTCCCTACAGCAATCCAGTCTCCGTTATGAATGTTTGTTATATGTTGATTATTTACCGGCCCGCCGGGTGCAGAGGAATTCTCGGTCAAAATCCGTCCATTCCAGGCAAACGTTTCAGCTTCTACCCGGTTATATGGATTCAAATTAGAAAGCTGTGTTACACCTGTATAATTTGCCGCTACCTCTTGAATGGATCCGTCTGGATTATGCACCAGCTTATTAATATGGGGCGAACGGTATCCTTTCCCGGCTCCGAACAGAGCGGAGCTGACAGTTTGAGTATGATACACCACATACCACTCGTTTTTAAAATTGAAAACAGCATGGTGGTTGTTTCCGCCGCCTCCGAAAAATGCTCCCGGATTTTTCAGAAAGTGCCCTCTATACGTAAAGGGACCCATGGGACTTGAGCCGGTCATGTAGCCGATCTCACCTGGAGGTTTATCGGCCGGGTGCGCGCCCCCGAAATTGAGGCAATAGGAATAGTAATATGTTCCGTTGTGCTTATGCATTCCCGAATCTTCAAACATAAAAGGCGCATCAATCGTAGATGCACTTCCGACAACACTGGTCATATCAGGCCCTAATTTCATGACTCTTGCTGTTTTAGGATTGGCCCATTGCCCCTGTGTGGGATTTGAACCGCCTGGAACGCCTCCGCCGGCATATAGGTAACCAGTACCGTCATCATCTACGAACACTGCCGGATCAAAAAGCCATACAACACCGGACATTCCTGGTGTACTTGGCGTTACCAGCGCTTTTCCGATCGGATCTGTCCATGGGGCGGTCGGGCTGTCTGCGGTGAGAACACCGATGCCTCCGCCGCTGTTTGCGAAATAAAGGAAGAATTTATCCTTGCCATTGATTTTTTTAACTGCGATTGATGGTGCCCATGACGCCCCTGCCCATTTTGCTATCCCACGGCCGCCATTAGCTCCATTAGCACCTGCTACTGGAATGGCTCCGTGGTCTGTCCAGTTCACCATATCCGCTGAAGAAATGACGAATACTTTATTTAAATTGGCAAATGAATTATCTTTAATCGTTCCGTTGCTATTATATTCATAGTCATCACTTGACATATAAATATAGACTCTTCCGTTATAGGTCAGCGCAAACGGATCTGCTCCCAAATGATGGTCGATAAGCGGGTTTGAATTCCCTGCATGTTTTGCAATTGGAGCGCTTACCGCATTCGCATATTCCCCAGGTAAACAGCTCAATAATAAAGCAAGAATCAATAAACATACGCTGCACTTTTTCATCAGCTTAACATCCTCCTGTTTCCACATATTTGGTTTTTGAAAAATATTACAACAATAGGTCATGAAGAATGCGTAAAATGAATGATTTTTAGAGTGAAAACGTTGCAAATATCTGACCCTCTTTTATAAAAAATGCCGCCGATTGCAGTCAGCGGCATTTTGCACTGGATCATTTACATTTTGTCAAACTTTGTGTCTCCCGCAAACGATCCCAATAACAGTTGTTCTTCAAGAACAAGCCCGTGCTGGTGCCGTTCTTCAATCCTTTTGATAATAGATCGAATGGCATCCGTATTTTCTTCGATATTGTGAGGTTCAAAGATCGTCACATGGTCTCCTTTTAATTTGTATTCAAGGTAATGCTGTGCAGCGGATTGCGCCCAGCCTCTATCGGTCAAATCGCCGCATAATAAATGATGGATATTGGCATTAACGTTGCCGGAATTGATCAGTTCATTGTGATACGTGAGATAGCTTCTGATTTTATCCTTAATCGAAGGTATGGTTAATATTTCTCTGTAATAGTCCGGAATGATATCTATATTCAAACGGACGATCTCTTCAATTTCCGTTTCCGATAAATGCGTTACCGAATCGGTGATTTTAGAATCCAGCATCAGCACATCAGATACGGTGCGTCCCCGATTCTCCAAAGCTTTGGCAACCTCAAACGCCAAATTTGATCCTGCAGAGTATCCAAGCAAAACAAAAGGTCCTTGTTCCTGAATGTTTATCATGCTTTCTGCATACCGGGCAACGATCTCCTTCTCATGAGCCGGCTCTTCTAAGAAATCAGCGGCATAGACGGTGCATTCGCCATCAAGCCTTTTCGCCATTTCATTATAAACCAGCCCGTACCCGATTAAAGGCGGGAAACAGAACACAGGGATTGAACCTTCCTGATTCAGCTTGACGAATACGTTATCCGTCTTGGATTCAAAAACTGCCGCTTGAATGGCGCGTGCCATTGTTTCGATGGTAGGAAAATCGTATACGGCTTGATAATGCATGTTGATTCCCATACTGGCGTTAATTTGATGAATGAGCTGCAATACTTTGAGTGAATGGCCGCCGGCGTCAAAGAAGTCATCTTTAATCCCCGGTTCAGGAAGCGCTAAAATATCTTTCCATATATCGGCCAGCTGCTTTTCAATCAGCGTTCCCGGTGCTGCGTATTCAGTTCCGGTCACTCTATTTTCTTCAGGAGCCGGCAAAGCTTTTCGGTCAATTTTGCCGTTAGCCGTTATCGGCATCTTCTCTACTTGTACAAAATAGGCCGGAATCATATACGCGGGCAGTTTGTTCAGCAAATGCCGCTTCAGCTGCGCCGTATTGAATGCTTCGTCCCCTGTCAAGTAGGCGCACAGCTGCTTGGAGCGCTCTTCTTCAATCGCGATGACGATCGCTTCTTTGACAGATTCCAGTTGCAATAAAGCTGTTTCAATCTCGCCGAGTTCAATTCTGTAGCCCCGGATTTTCACCTGATGGTCAATTCTCCCCAAATACTCAATATTGCCGTCGGGCAGCCATCTTGCTAAGTCTCCTGTCCGGTACATCCGCTTTCCTGCTTCAAGCGGGTGATCTGCAAACTTCTCTGCTGTCAGCTCCGGACGGTTCAAATATCCCCGCGCGAGCCCGTCTCCGGCGATACACAGCTCTCCTGCCACACCAAGCGGCTGAAGATGTTCTGATTCGGGCTGTACGATATACAATTGAATGTTGGAAATCGGTCTGCCTATCGGAACTGAGGCATGCTTGTCTCCCTCTTCGCATTCAAAATACGATACATCGATCGTCGCTTCGGTCGGTCCGTATAAATTGATGATTTGAGCCTTGCCTGCCGGTGTGATCAAACGGTGAAACCCGGAAACGTGCGCAGGCGTCAAAGCCTCGCCGCTTGCAAATACATATCTTAATGTTTCAAGCTTTCTTTTTAATTCCCCGGAGGATTTCTGCTCCATGGATTCAAGAAAAGCGTGCAGCATCGCAGGTACAAAATGCATAACGGTGATATCTTTCTGCGCAATCGTATCTAAAATGACGTCAGGGTTCTTTTCTCCTCCGTTTGGCAGCAATACCGCTTTTGAACCCGTCATCGACCACCAGAACAATTCCCATACCGATACATCAAAAGTGATTGGGGTTTTTTGCAGAATGGCATCCCGTTCATCCAGCGGGTAGTGTTCCTGCATCCAAACGAGACGATTGATGACAGATCGATGCTCAACCATAACCCCTTTCGGTCGGCCTGTTGATCCCGATGTATAGATGACATAAGCTAAGTGATTCGGACCTGCCGTCTGTTCCAGGTTTGAAGCATCTTCCCCGGAGAATCGCGGATCTTCCAGATCAAGCACTTTTCCTCTAAAAGGTAAGCCTTCCCTCAAATGACTCTGTACTAACAGCAGCTTCGTGCCTGAATCCTCCAAGATATACTGAATCCGGCCGTCCGGATAACTCGGGTCGATCGGTACATACGCACCGCCGGCTTTTAGGATTCCAAAGATTCCGATGATCATTTCCAGTGAACGTTCGACCATCATTCCGACCGGCTGATCTGGCTGCACGCCTTCTGATTGCAATGTCCGGGCAAGTTGATTCGCCCTTTCATTCAGTTCCCGGTAAGTCAGCCGGCTTTTTCCGTATACGACAGCCGTTTGCTCAGGCGTTCGCTCAGCTTGTTCCTCAAACAATTGATGAAGCGTCTTTTCCTTTGGATAATCTGCGGCCGTATCATTAAATGCCTCTATGAGGAGCGAGTGTTCGTCCGCCGTAAGTATATTCAGGTCTTGGACGCGGGCCGCCTGATTGTTGACCATTTGCTTAATGATTTGCATCAAATGCTCTTCCATCCGCTTGACGCTTGCATGATCATAGACATTGCCATTGTAGACAAAATGAATGTCAATTTCCCCCGCCGGCATGACAATGAAATTGAAATCATAATGGGTATGCTCTTCCATATGGAAATTGATAATGTCCAGCGCGTCATGGTCCTGTTTCATATGCTCCATTTGCTTCTCGACCGGGTAGTTTTCAAACACCATGATGTGACTGATCAGCTGCTGTTTTTGTTCGGTTTGAGCCTGAATTTCGTACAACGGAAAAGTATCATATGCCTGAGAGGCCAATGCCTGCTCCTGGCTCAATTTCAACACTTCTTCCACGGTCATTTCAGACTGTGAAGTAATACGTACGGGAATGGTGTTGATAAATAAGCCGACCATGGATTCGATACCCGGAATTTCCGCCGGGCGGCCGGATACGACCGTTCCGAAAACCACATCCTGACTGTTGTTGTATCTTTGCAGCAACAATCCCCACGCACTTTGCATGAAGGTATTCACAGTGACGCCGTGCTTACTTGCGGTCCGTTTGATTTCTTCTGAGAGCTGCTTTCCGAGCGGGAATGCGAGCATTTGTTTTTGATATCCTTCAGCTTGGTTTGGAACTGATTCTTTCGGCAAAACGGTTTGCCCTTCATAACCGTTCAAATATGTTTGCCAATAGGCTGAAGCATTCTTATGATTCTGGTCTTCCAGCCATTCGATATAACGGCTGTACCGGGTGACGGTCTTCCGCTCGGGACTTCTTCTGTCAAGAATCGCATAATAGGTTTCAAATACTTCTTTCGTAATAAGCGGCAGACACCAGCCATCCATTAAAATATGATGGAAGCTCCATATCAATCGGGCTTGATCATCCTCTGTAAGAAGGATTGATACGCGCATTAACGCATCTTGGGTAAGATCGAATCCTCTTGCCTTATCTTTTTGTACAAAGTCGGTAATGAACTCGCCGCGTTCTTCATTCTCCATGCTTCGAATATCTTCTACGGTTATTTCGATAGGTTTTTTTCGGAATACGATCTGCAAAGGCTGATCTTTCCATTCGGTGTAAAAATGAGTCCGGAGTATCTCATGTCTTTCTGCCAGCTGTGACAAACTCATCGTAAATGCCTCGATATCCAAGTCGCCTTTGAGATCAAAAGCGGCTTGTTCAAAGTAAGCTCTGGAAGCCGAATCGATTAAGCTGTGGAACAGCATGCCCTTTTGCATGGGTGTTAAGGGATATATATTTTCAATCTCTCCGATATGCTGTGTTTGCTGAACAAATTGATCTAATTGCGCGATTGTGATGCCTTTCAGCGAAATATCGCTCGGCGTCAGCTGAATTTGTTCTTGAACTGCACAATGTTCGATGACTTCTTTCAGGCTGCTCTTTAAGAGATCGGCACATATTTCCATTGTTTCTCTTCGATATTGTTTACCGCAGTAACTGATGGCCAATGACAGCCGGCTGTCTGAAATCATGCCGTTGATGTCAAGCGTATAGGTAATGGGATGCCTGTCACTCGCAATTTTCCCGCCGGAGTAAGGAGATACCTCGATCCCTCCATTTTCGAGATCTTGATCAAATTGACCGAGGTAATTAAAGCTGATTTCCGGATGTCCGGTCCATTCAGATGCCTTCGGATGATCGGACAAATATTTAATCAGGCCGTATCCTATTCCCTTTTGGGGAATTTGACGCAGCTGTTCTTTCACCGTCCTAATCCGCTGTGAGACGTCTTGATCTGCCTGAATTTGAAGAGAAACCGGGTATTGGCTTGTAAACCAGCCCACCGTACGTGAAATATCAAGGTCTTGAAAAATAGATTCCCTGCCGTGTCCTTCCAGATGAACATGAATCTCTTCATGTCCAGTCCAGCGATGAACAGCTGTACCGAGTCCGGTCAGCAATAAATCGTTAATGTCAGTCGTATAGGCCCGGTTCGATCTTTTTAATAAACATTCGGTTTCTTCCTCTGTCCATTGGACGACGATGGTTTCCCGGTCTTCGGCCAGACCGGCCTCCTGCTCATTGTCCTTTGGCAATTTGTATTGCGGGATATGGCTCTGCCCGAACCAGTATTGATTTTCCGCTTCACATTCTGCACTTTCTGCATAACGTTTCAATCGTTCAGCCCATAGCAGGTAGGAATCCGTCTTCTTAGGAAGCCTGATCGCTTCGCCGTTTTGGAGCTGCCCATAGGCTGACGTTATATCTTCAAGTAAAATTCTCCACGATACGCCGTCGACGACCAGATGATGAATCGCAATCAGCAAATGATCTCCATCCTGACATTGAAACAATCCCAATTTCATGAGCGGTCCTTCGGCTAAATGGATGGATTGCTGAATATCATCGGATATCGTTTCAATCGTTTGGGCAGGGTTGTTTTCTTCGAGTAAAGAGATAACTTCGAGGCTGAATAAATCTCCTTCACCGATCCCCCGGTTTCGGGCTTGGTATCCATGATCTGCCGGAACAAAGACCATGCGCAAAGCATCATGATGTTCTGCAATCTTCTTCATGACTTCCCGAAGCTTCGATTCAACCAAACCCTCTTTAAAATAAAGCATGACGGCTTGATTATAATGGTGCGGATCAGGGTATTGCCGGGCGAAAAACCAATGCTGAACCGGTGTCAGTAAAGCCTGGCCTTTCATTTCCCCTTGTTCTGCGATCCGGGTGACCGGCTCTGCAAAAGGAGCAAGTCTGGAGATTGTCGGGTGTTTGAACAAGTGTTTGATATCAAGCTTATATCCGGCTTGATACAGGCTTGAGGTCACTTGAATCGACTTAATCGAATCTCCCCCCAGCTCAAAGAAATGATCGTCGATACCGACCTGTTCTGTGCCTAATACCGATTCCCACACCCCGGCTAGTATTTTTTCCAGTTCCGTCCGCGGAGCTGTATAGGTATTGCCAGTGAGATTTCCCGTTGGAGCAGGCAGCGCCTGACGATCTATTTTTCCGTTGGAAGTAAGCGGCATCGCTGTCAGCTGTACGAAATAAGCAGGGATCATATAGGCCGGAAGCTGCCGGGACAGATGTTCACGGATCTCACCCGCGGTTAAAGAATGCTGGGCGGTATAATAGGCGCACAAAGTCGTTTCCCCATTGGTTTCTTGTGCGATAACGAGAGCTTCTTGAATCGGCGGTATCTGATAAAATGCCGCTTCGACTTCCCCGATTTCAATGCGGTACCCGCGGATTTTTACCTGATGGTCGATCCTTCCGAGGTACTCGATATTACCGTCCGGCAGCCATCTTGCTAAGTCTCCCGTCCGGTACATTTTCGCCTCCGGTACAAAGGGGTTCCGCATAAACCTTTCAGATGTTAATTCCGGCCGGTTCAAATATCCTCTGGCGATGCCGTCCCCGCTGATATACATTTCCCCCGGGACGCCGATCGGCACCGGTTTCATGCTCTTATCCAGCACATAAATGTTCATGTTGTCCGCGGCGGTTCCGATCGGCACTGATTCCCGTCTGTCGTTTTGCGGGTCAAAGGAATAAATCATACAGCCGACGACCGTCTCTGTAGGACCGTATTCGTTAAAGATTTCGATTCTGCCGCCGAATTTCCCGGTGATGTTTCGGGCGAGACGCGTGCTTAAATTATCGCCGCCAACAATGAATTTCCGAATGGTGCACTCAGGAGAGATGTTCATTTCATTCAATAATTGCAAATGAGCCGGGGTCAGCTTGATTATATCCACCCTTGAATCCTGAATAATGGAATCAAGCAAGACCGCCTTGTTTTCTCCTCCGTAGACAATGATGGTATTTCCGGTAATAAGCGGAGTAAAAACAGACGTTACCGTCAGATCAAAAGCGATGGACGAATATAGCGGAAAATTGGTTTTTTCTCCTTTGACATATACCCCGCGGGCCCACCAAATATAATTGGTTAAACCCTGATGCTCAATTGCTGCACCTTTCGGCTTGCCTGTGGAACCTGACGTGTAAATGACATAGGCCAAATCCTTTGTACTGCTGATCGGTTCAAGGTCAGATCCGTCTTCGTGGTAAGAGCTTTCCTCATCGATGAAAACCATTGTGCCTGCAAGTTCCAATTGTTTTGAGAGATGGCTCTGCGTTAAGACGATATCAGCTTGGGAGTCATCTACTATATACTGTATGCGATGCTTCGGATAATCCGGATCAATCGGCACGTAGGCTCCGCCCGCTTTTAAAACGGCCAGTATTCCCACAACCAGTTCAATCTCGTGTTCGCTGATGATGGCGGTAAGCCGGTCCGCCATTACGCCCTTGGCCCTTAACGTTCGGGCTAATTGATTGGCACGTTCATTGAGCTGGCGATACGTGAATTGCCTATCTCCGCAAATAATGGCTGCTTGATCCGGTGTCCGTTTCACCTGTTCTTCGAATAACTGATAAATCGTCTTATCTCGCGGATATTCAGTTTTCGTATGATGATAGTCAACGAGAAATGTATTTGTCTCCGTTTCTGACAAAATATCCACTTCGCCGAGGGTGAGATCGGGCTGAAATAATATGACGGAAAACAGGCGGTTTAAATGCCCGAGCACCTGCATCATATACTGACGGTCATAGACTTGTTCATTAAAAAATAACTTTACATCAATCGAGTCTTCTCCCATAGCAAACTGAAACAAAGCATCTGAAGCAGCCGTTTCTATGAAACGATCAGGATGAATTTGCTCTAACGAAACAACTGTATGGACGTTCGGCAAATGATTTTCATTGTAGTTCAGCTGCAGCTGTCCGGCCATTTTATCAAAGGGAACGTCCTGATATAAGATCTCTTCATCCAGCGTATGTTTCAGTTCATGGAATATCGATTTAAACGTACTGTCGGCATTGATATGCTGTTTAATTAACATGAGCTGATCTGCACGAAGATCTTCATCAGTTTCGTCTTCAAAAGTTGGAACTCCTGTAATCACGTCCTCTTCCCCTGTGTATTTATACAATAGGGATTCAATACCGATCAGAAGAACCAGATAGACGGCCATTGGCGTTTGATGCGTCATGGTCAGGATGCGCCGTGATACATCCGCACTCAATGTACTGTGAATACAATCAGATGCACCCGTTACATCACGCTTTACTGTTGAGTCGGACACTTGAAACGAAGGGAATGCACTGGGGCGGTCTTCCGCATGAAACATTCGGCCCCAGAACAACTCCTGTTGTTTGAATTCTGACATTCATATCCCTCCAGTTGGTTTCATTCCTGTTTTGAAGAAGGCTGGCGGCAGCCGCGGCATTCGTGCCGGGACAGCCGCTGCCGGCCATGATTAAAAATCCAATTCGATTGTGCTTGCGAGATGTTTACTTTTCTTTACTTTTTCACTTAATTGAATCTCTTTTAAAGGAATGGATGGGTTTCGTAAAATCGCCGAAAGGATCATGATGTAATCCTTGGCCAATACAGCAATGGTATTCTTTTTAAATAGCTTCGTGCAGTAATCAAAGCTGCCTTGTATCTCATCTTGTTCCATTACGAAGGTCAGCTGTAAATCAAACTTGGCAGCCGTGCTCGTTTGTTCATAAGGTCGGACAGCGAGAGAGTCCACCTCAATATCCGTTTGTTCCGTATTTTGGAGTACGAACATCGTATCGAATAACGGATTGCGGCTTAAATCACGTTTCACTCCCAATTTCTCAACTAATTCTTCAAAAGGATACTCTTGATGTTCATAAGCCTTCAGCATTGTTTCTTTCGTTTCCGTTATATAATCCAAAAACGTCTTCTCCGCTATTGGAGCGGTACGGATGGCTAATGTATTGACAAACATTCCGATGATATGCTGTAAATCTTCATGCATTCTTCCCGCAATAGGTGTGCCGACGACGATATCATCCTCACCGCTGTATTTAGCCAGCAGTATGGAGTAAGCCGAAAACAAAATCATATAAGCGGTTGTACCTGTCAATTCTTCCAGCTGTTTTATACCTTCGATGACAGTCTTATCGAGCGTAAAATTGTGCCGCTTCCCTTCGAAGCTTCTCACCGGCGGTCTTGCAAAATCCTTCGGCAGCTCGAATGTCGGCAGCTCTTCTTCAAATACACCGAGCCAATACTCTTCCTGCCTCTTGATTCGTTCTCTTTGTTCTTTTTGGTGTTTCCATTCAGTAAAGTCTTTGTATTGAATACGGAGCGGAGCTAATTCTTTGCCGTCATACAATTGAATCAGTTCTTCGACAAAAATATTCATGGATGCTCCGTCCGTAATGATGTGGTGCATGTCAAACATAAAAATTTGCCGGTCTTGTTCTAGTTCGATGAGTCCGGCCCGAAGTAACGGAGCCCGGCTGAGATCGAACGGCCGCACGAAGGCGCGGAAAAGTTCCTCAACCTCGTCCGATGCTGCCTTGTCCCTTTCTATAGAGAAATTTATCTCCGGCTTGATCACCTGCATCAGTTCCCCGCGGATCATTTCAAATCCGGTACGCAGTGATTCATGACGCTGAATCAGTCTTTGAAAAGCGGTTTGCAAGCGATTCATGTCGATTTTTCCTTCTAATGTAAGGATTCCCGGCATGTTGTAGCTAAGTTCGCCGCCTTCAATTTGTGTTGACAGGTAAACCATCTTCTGCACGGAGGATACAGGATAGACATCTTTTTCCTCGGCTGCCGGAATGTAATCCGGCCTGTCGGCTTCAGCTTCTGCGATAGCCTTTGCCATTTCTTCAATGGTCGGACATTGAAATACCTCTCTTAATGAAATGTTTTTGCTGAATTGCTTATGAATTTTGGCGATGAGCGTCATCCCCCGTAACGAGTGGCCGCCCAGATCGAAAAAGTTATCTTTTACGCCAATTTCTTTTACTTTCAAAACGTCTTGCCAGATGCAAACCAGCTGCTCTTCCATACTCGTCCGCGGAGCAACGTAGTCGATTCCGGTTTGCAAACCGGCTTCAGGCATCGGTAATGCTCTTCGATTGACTTTTCCATTGGAGGTTAACGGCAGTTTCTCCAGTTGGATGAAGTATGAAGGGATCATGTAGCTCGGTATTTGATCAGCAAGTTTTTCTTTCAGCTGACTGATCGGCAGTGATTGCTCCATTGTAAAGTAGGCATACAAATCGCTTTGCCCATCTGCATTTTCTCTTGCCAGAACAACTGCTTCCTGTACAGGCTCGAGACTTAGCAGAGCGGCCTCCACCTCGCCGAGTTCGATCCGGTAACCGCGGATTTTGACTTGATGGTCCATCCTCCCCGCATATTCAATATTTCCGTCGGGAAGGTAACGGGCCAGATCGCCTGTTTTATACATCCGTTGCTTCTTGTCATATGGGTGCGGAACAAATGCTTCGAGCGTCAAAGGCTCTCTGTTATGATAACCGCGGGCTAAGCTGACTCCTGAGATACAAAGTTCACCGACGATTCCGACAGGCTGAAGGGTTCCCGATTCATTCAAAATGAAAATCTCCGTATTTGAAATCGGTTTGCCGATCGGCTGAAGTTCCTGATCTGTATCCGGGTCAACGGTATACATGGTCACGACATGCGTCTCCGACGGACCGTAATGATTATGCAATGTAACATGGTGGCGTACCAGCATGTCTCGCAGCATCCTTGTTACGATGAGCTGTTCTCCCGCAGCGATGATGTGATCCACGCACTCGGCAAACGGTTCGAAATAGTGTTTCTCCGAGGCAAGGAGCTTCAGGAACGCAGTCGGAAGAAATGCGGTTTGGATTCTGTGCATTTTGACAAAATCGTTGAGCTGGCGTATGTCCCGTTTTGCCTCATTGCTGATGATATAGAGTGTTCCTCCGCTTGAAAGCGCGGAGAAGATTTCTTGATAGCAAACATCAAAGCTCATTGCAGCAAATTGCAGCACCCTGTCAAAGCGCAGCTGCGTATGGTCCTCTTCATAAGCGAGCAGATTCGTCATGGTCTTGTGCTCCAGCTGAACTCCTTTTGGTTTCCCTGTTGTGCCTGACGTGTAAATGATGTACATTACATCATTCTCCGAATAGGAAAGATTAAGATTGTCCGCTTCGCCTTGATATAATAACGGATCGTCAAGCAAAAGCACTTCCCCTTCAAAGAGCGGCGGAATGGTGTGGCCCGCACCAGTCAAAAGCACTCCGGCGCCGCTGTCTTTCAGCATAAACGCCCGCCGTTCATCAGGAAGTTCCGGATCGATAGGAAGAAATGCTGCGCCGGCCTTTAATATGGCTAAAATGCCGATCATCATATTTGCTGAGCGATCCGTGAGAACGGCCACCACCTGATCAGTGCGTGCACCTTTATCTTGAAGGACGCGCGCCAGCTGATTGGAACGTTCATTCAGCTGGCGATAAGTCAGTGCCTGATTTCCAAACAGGACGGCTTCATGGTCTGGGTTAAGCTCAGCCTGCTGCTCAAAAAGCTGATGAACCGTTGTCGGAATTCGTTTATCTGCGGTATCGTTAAAGAGTTTCTGAATTTCACTATTCTCTTTTCGAGTCATCATATTTAACCTAGCCAGTTCGGCTTCAGGCTGTTTGATAATCGAATCAATCAGCTGTACAAAATGCCCCATCATACGTTCGATCGTTTCCGGTTTAAACAGAGACGTCAAGTATTCCATCGTAAAATGAATACCCGACTCTTCTTCCACAGCCGTTAAGGTTAAATCAAATTTCGCCATCGTATGTTCGTTTGGATATGGTTTAAAAGATACGTCTTTTATCTCTAACTGTTCCTGCTCCGTGTTTTGAAGCACAAACATGGTGTCGAACAACGGATTACGGCTTAAATCTCTGGCGATATTCAGTTGATCGATCAGTGCTTCAAACGGGTAATCTTGATGCTCATAGGCTTTTAGTGCATTCTCCTTCACTTCGGACAGATACTGAGTGAACGTCTTCCCTTTTTCTGGGTAATTTCTCATTGCCAGTGTATTGACAAACATTCCGATAATGGGTTCCAAATCCGCATGCGGTCTTCCCGCTATAGGACTGCCGACAATAATGTCTTCCTGGCCGCTGTATTTTGAAAGCAATAATGTATAAGACGCAAGGAGCACCATATATAAAGTAGATTCGGTTTGGGATGCCAGCTGCTTCAACCCGGCGCTTTTTTGCTTATCCAGCGTAAAATGCATCGTGGCTCCCGCAAAACCCCTTGCCGACGGCCGTATATAATCGGTCGGCAGATGAAGGACAGGAACGTCGCCGCTGTACAGCTCTGACCAATAGGCTTCTTGATTTTGCATCTCCTTTAATCTCGCTTCTCCGGTCTGCCATACTGCGTAGTCCTTGTACTGGATGCGCAGAGGCGGTAATGTCTCTCCTTCATAAATCCGGATAAATTCTTTGATCAATACGTTCATGGATGTTCCGTCAGAAATAATGTGATGCATATCAAACATCAGAATTCCGCGATCTGGTTGAAGTTCGATCAGCCCCACGCGAAGCAGCGGCGGCTCCTCGAGGTGAAACGGACGGATAAATTGGCGGATATAAAGATCCGCATCATTTTCTTCCGCCTGATACCACTCTGCTTCGAACGCTGCGTGATCCAAGACATACTGGACAGGTTCTCCGCCGGCCATTTTAAAACCGGTACGCAAAGATTCATGACGCTGAATCAGTGTGAGGAAGGCTTGTTGCAGCTTTTCACGATCAATCGTTCCTTCGACAGCCATCAGGCCCAGCATGTTATAACTGAGTTCTCCTCCTTCCAGAGAATTGAGAATGTACAACCGTTTTTGTGCTGAGGATACCGGATAATAAGGTCTTTTTTCAATTGCAGGAATAGCGGCATATCCGGTTGACTCCGTTTCTGTGATCATCCGCGCGAGCTGTTCAATGGTTGGAAAAAGGAACACGTCCCGCAAAGGAATTTGGACATGCATTTGCTTTTGTATTTTTGCTAGCAGCGCCGTTGCACGCAGGGAGTGTCCGCCGATATCAAAAAAGTTATCTCGAATCCCCACCTGCTCTAACCCGAGAACATCCTGCCAAATTGCCGTCAGCTGAATTTCTGCAGAAGTCCGCGGCGGCACATATTCTATGCCCCTGTCCCGCTTGTTGACCGGAGCCGGTAATAACTGACGGTTCAGCTTCCCGTTTGGCGTAAGCGGCATTTGATCCAGCTGCACAAAATAAGCCGGTATCATATATCCCGGTAAATGCCGGGCCATATTTTCGCGAAGTTCATTGATCTGTATTGGCTTGTCCGCAGAATAGTATCCGCACAGGTAATATTCTTCATCTGCATCTTCAAGGGCGATTACGGCGGCTTCTTGAATATCAGGAATGGTCAGCATCACCGATTCGATTTCACCGAGTTCAATCCGAAAACCGTGAATTTTCACCTGATGGTCAATCCGGCCGATAAATTCAATATTTCCATCCGGCAGAAGGCGGGCCAGATCACCGGTTCTGTACATTCGGTCTGTCGGGACAAACGGATCGGCAGCAAATTTTTCATTCGTTAGTTCCGGCAGGTTCAAGTAACCCCGCCCGACACCGTCCCCTGCAATATACAGCTCGCCTTGGACGCCCGCCGGTTGCAGCCGTTTTTTTGAATCAAGAATGTACATGCGGTTGCTGCCTAACGGCTTGCCTATAGGGACATGAATTTGACTGCGTATCCAAGCATCTGCAGAACATTCAATGTGGAACAGGGACGCGTCTACGCAAGTTTCTGTAGGCCCATATACATTGGTAATCCTTGGCGCAGCGCCATGGTCGCCGAATAATCGCATGAATTTATTTACCGTCATCTTGGAAAGAGCCTCTCCGCCGATTAAAAGGTGTTGAAGCGGGACTCCCTGCAAATCACCTGCAGCTATTAAGAGCTTTAAATGGGCAGGTGTTCCGTCGGTAATATCAATGCAATGCTCCCGATAGTAACGACATAATGCAGTACCGTCTGACACGACCTCTTTCGGAACAATAAACAAGGTATGTCCTAACAGCAAAGAAGCATATATTTGCTGAACAGAAGCATCGAAGTAATAGGGAGCGAGCATGGCTACATTCAGCTCCCCCTTATGAGCAGAGTAAACTTGGCGGCTCAGCCCTTCAATCAGGTGAATGACTTGGCGATGTTCAATTAACGTGCCTTTAGGCTTTCCAGTCGTGCCGGAAGTATAAATGGCATAGGCCAGTTGAGTCGACTGATGAGAGAGCGCAAGGTCGTTTCCTTCTTCGTGGCAGGCATGCTCCTCCAAGAGATCGATACATGTCCGCGGGCAGCCGATGTTATCCTGCAGTTTTCCGCGATAAAGCAATACGCTGATGCCTGAATCACTTAAAATATAACGGATGCGTTCAGGCGGAGAATCGGGATCTATCGGCAGATATGCGCCGCCCGCTTTTAACACTCCTAAGATGCCTACAATCATCTCCAGCGAGCGTTCAGTCATAATGCCGACAAGCTGATCCGCCCGCACACCTTTCGCCTGCAAGGTTCGCGCAAGCTGATTGGCACGCCTGTTTAATTCTTCGTAGGTTAGTTGCTTACCCTCGTATACAACGGCCGCTTGGTTCGGCGTACGGTGCGCCTGTTCCTCGAACATCTCATGAATCGTTTGTTCAAGGGAGTATTGCATGCCGCCAGATTGAAAATCGCTGAGCAGTTGTTCTTTTTCTTGCTGAGAGAGAAGCTCCAAATCTTCTATTTTGACAGACGGCTGCTGCAATACTTGCTGCATGAGCTGTTCAAAATGTCCGCGAAGCCGCTCCACATCAGATTTTTCATATTCGTTTTCGTTAAAACCGAAATGAACGGCCAGCTGTTCGCCAGGAATGACAACCACATTCAAATCATAGTGGGAGTGTTCCTGCATATGAAAGTTCGTGATGTTCAGCTCTGTATCATGATGGCCAGCCTCTTCGACCTGCTCCCCTATCGGATAGTTTTCAAAGATCATGATATGGTCAATCAGGTTTTGCTTTTGATCCGTTTGTGTCTGAATTTCATATAAAGGATAGGTATCGTATGCTTGGGAAGCCAATGCCTTTTGTTGAACCATTTGCATCGTGTCGGTAAAAGAGCTGTCCTCATCACAGCGGATGCGGACCGGAATGGTATTGATGAACAGGCCGATCATCTGTTCCACCCCAGGAATTTCCGCCGGTCTTCCGGACACGACGCTGCCAAAGACAACGTCTGGGGAACCGCTGTATTTCTGTAATAAAATTCCCCACACCGTTTGGATCAGTGAATGTAATGTAACTTGATGCTGATTTGAGATCTGCTGCAGCCGTTTTGTCTGTTCTCGGTCTAATTCGCAGATCACATTGGCATAGGCATAGTCTTTTTGTTCATGCTGTGTTCTTTTATGAAGAAGCCTGGTTTCACCTTTATAACCGTCAAGATACTCGCTCCAGTACCGTTTGGCCTCTCTGTGATCTTGTAGGTCAAGCCATTCGATATAGTCGCTGTAAGGAGCTGCAGATGAAAGGTCTGTTTCCCTGCCTTCTTGCAAGGCTCTATAATGCTCAAACACTTCCTTCGTGATAAGAGACAGGCACCAGCCGTCCATAACAATATGATGAAAGCTCCAAATCAAATGATATTTGCGGTCTTCCATACGGAAAATCGCTATGCGCATCAGCGGACCCCGAGCCAAGTCAAATCCTTTTTCCTTGTCTTCTCTTTGATAGGCTGCGATTTCATCCTCGCGGTGGTACTCCTCTTTGTCGCGCAAATCTGCAAAATGAATCTGCGGTTTTTGCGTTTTATAGACAATTTGTAAAGGAGTATCGTTCCAGCCGCTGTAAAAACGGGTTCTGAGCACGGCGTATTTTTCAAATAATCGTTCCAGGCTTGCTTTAAACCAATCAATCTTTAACTCTCCCTGTAAATCGAACGATGCTTGTTCGAAATAAGAATGCGAGTCCTCATCCAGCAAGCTGTGGAAGAGCATTCCTTTCTGCATCGGAGTGAGCGGATAAACGTTTTCAATCTCACCTGCATGCGGCAGTTGAATGAGGAGCTGATCCAATTCGTCAATGGACATGCCTTTTAACAAAATATCGCTTGGCGTCAGTTCCGATTGTTCTTTCTGCACGCAATGCGTAATAATTGTCCGCAGGCAGCTTTGAATCGTTTCCGCTAACCGCTTGATCGTTTCTCTTGCGTACTGTTTGCTGCTGTAGCTGATCGTAAGCGTCAGCCGGCCGTCGGTTATCATTCCGTTTATATTCAATACATATGGTCTGGCTTGATTCCCGCTTGAGTCTGAACCGCAGGAGTAAGAAGATAATTGAACCCTATGCTGCTGCAAATCTTGGTCAAACTGCCCCAGGTAGTTAAAACTAATCTCCGGATTCAGTTTTGATGGCATCCCGCCGCTTAAGTACCTTGCTATCCCATATCCGATCCCTTTATCCGGAATTTGGCGCAGCCCTTCTTTGGTCATCTTGATATAATCAGAGATTTCTTTGCCTGGCTGCGCGTGAAGCACAACCGGATACAGGCTTGTAAACCATCCAACCGTGCGGGAGATATCCATATCTTGAAAAATCTGTTCTCTTCCGTGTCCCTCTAAATGAATCGGAATGTGTTCAAGTCCTGACCAGTGTGATATGGAAAGACCAAGGGAAGTTAAAAGCAAATCGTTTATTTCAGTGTTATAGGCGCGATTCGCTTGTTTTAATAACAGCTCCGTTTCCTCTTTAGTCCATTCCACAGCTGCCGTTTCACTGTCTTTTGCAGTAGTCTGTGTTTCATGAAAATCTGTAGGCAGCGGTTTTACTTCGGTTTGTTCGATCTTTGTCCAATACTCCTGTTCTTGTTTTATCGTTTCACTTTGCGCATATTCTGAAAGTCTCTTGGCCCATAATTGGAAAGAGTCTGTTTTTTGCGGCAGTTGAACCACTTGCCCGTTCTCAGCTTGCCTGTAGCCGCTGACGATATCCTCCAATAAAATGCGCCATGAAACCCCGTCTACAATCAAATGATGAATGGCAATCAGTAAATGATCTCCATCTGCACATTGAAACAGCCCGGCTTTCATTAACGGCCCGTCACTTAAACGCATACTGCCTTGTATCTCGTCAGCCTTGGCCTCAATTATCTGCCCCGGGTCGGACTCTGCTTTCAGATTCAGGACTTCAAGGTGGTACAGCCTGCTTTGGCCGATCTCTGCATTTTGTGCCTCGTATCCTTTTTCTGTCTGCCGGAACGTCATGCGAAGCGCGTCGTGATGTTCAGCGAGCTTTTGCAGGGTTTGACGAAGCGGCGTTTCCTGAAAACCTTCCGGCGCAAACAGCATGACGGCTTGATTATAATAATGCGGATCTACCGTTATGTGATCAAAGAACCAATGCTGAATAGGAGTCAGGCTGACTTTTCCTTTGACTTCACCCTGATCGGCTATACGTACATTCTGCTTGATATGCGGACTCAATTCGGCAATCGTTGCATATTGAAACAAGTCTTTGATTTCCATTTTGTATCCGCTCTGTTTTAATCTGGATGACACTTGAATTGATTTAATCGAATCTCCGCCGAGATCAAAGAAATTATCCAGAATACCGACGTTCTCTGCGCCTAATACCGATTCCCAGACGGAAACTAATATTTCTTCCGCTTTCGTTCGGGGAGCCTTATACTCTGCTCTGTCCTGCAGCCCGAAATCCGGAGCCGGCAGCCCTTTTCTGTTTATTTTTCCGTTGGAGGTTAAAGGCATTTCATCCATCTCGATAAAATAAGCCGGAATCATATAACTTGCCAGGGTTTGAGACAATTGTTTTCGAAGCTTGGATACCGTTATTTGTCCGCAGCTCACGTAATATGCACACAATTGTTTGAACCCGTGGACATCTTCTCTGGCTGTCACGACCGCTTCTTTGATTGCTTCTTCTTGGTGCAGTGCCGCCTCGATTTCTCCTAATTCGATACGATAGCCTCTGATTTTTACTTGTTCATCTATTCTCCCCGTATATTCGATGTTTCCGTCGGCCAGCCACTTCGCCAAATCTCCGGTCTTATACATCTTGGCTCCGGGTTCAAACGGGTCATCGACAAATTTCTCTGCCGTTAATTCCGGCCGGTTTAAATATCCTCTTGCCACGCCGGCGCCGCTGATATAGATTTCCCCAGGGACACCGACCGGCACGGGTTTCCTATTCTCATCAAGGACATAAATGCTCATGTTTGCTGCAGCGGTTCCGATCGGTACCGATTCCCGCCTGTCCTTTACGGCATCGTAACGGTAAATCATGCAGCCGACAACGGTTTCAGTCGGCCCGTACTCATTGCATATTTCAATCCGGCCTTCGAACTGTTCATGAATACTTTGGGCTAACCGGGTGCTTAGATTCTCCCCGCCCACAATCATTCTTCGGACAGCCGTTTTATCGGCGAGGTTCATTTCTTTTAAAACCTGCAAATGGGCCGGGGTCAATTTAATGATATCCACCCTCGGGTCCTGCACAATTGATGCAATCAGTGCTGTTTTATCCTCACCGTCGTAGACGATGATCGTATTGCCCGTGACTAGCGGTGTGAAGATAGAAGTCACCGTCAGATCAAAAGAGATTGACGAATACAACGGGAAGTTGGTTTTCTCGCCTTTTACATAAACCTCTTTCGCCCACCAAATATAATTGGCCAAGCCCCGGTGCTCGATTAATACGCCTTTCGGCCGGCCTGTGGAACCTGACGTATAAATGACATACGCCAAATGGCTCGCATCACTTAGCGGTTCAAGGTCAGCGTCATCTTGGTGATACGAACTTTCATCATCCAGTAAAACCGTGACGCCTTCGCAGGAGAGCTGCTCCCTGACATCCCGCTGCATCAAAATGATTTCGGCTTGAGAGTCATCCAGCATATACCGAATTCGGTCTTGCGGATATTCCGGATCGATAGGGACGTAGGCTCCGCCTGATTTTAAAACGGCAAGGATTCCGACCACCGATTCGATACTGTTTCGGCTGATGACAGCCACAGGATGATCCGCCTGCACGCCCTTCGCTCTTAACGTTCTCGCCAATTGGTTTGCCCGCTTATTGAGCTCTCCGTACGTGAGCTGCCTGTCCTTATCGATCACGGCCGCTTGATCGGGCGTGCGCTGTGATTGCTCTTCAAATAATTGATAAACCGGTATTTGCGGAAATGGCGCAGACGTGTCGTTAAGCGTATGAAGAAGGGTTCTTTTTTCACCTTCCGTTAACAATTCCACTTGCTCCACCAGGATATCCGCATCTGTCACGACTTGATGCAAAATTTGCATGAAATGCTCCCGAATCCGTTCTATACTTGATCGATCATACACATTGGCGTTGTATTCAAAATAGATGTTCATCGCGTCACCCGGTATAACGGTCAAATTAAAATCATAGTTCGTCTGTTCTTCCATTTGCACGTTGGAAATGGTGATGGATGATCCGTTTTGCCGGCCTATGCTTTCCATATACTGATCAACGGGATAATTTTCGAATATCATTAAATGTGTAATTAAATCTTGCTTTTGCGTTGTCCGCGCCTGAATATCGTACAACGGGTGCGTCTCAAATTTTTGCGACGCTACTGCCCTTTCCTGCGCCTCTTTCATAAGCTCGGCAAACGTTGTTCCGGCTTCACATCGGATTCGGACGGGAATGGTGTTAATGAATAAGCCGATCATGGTTTCCACGTTTGGAATTCCAGCCGGTCTTCCGGAAACGACACTTCCAAAAACAACGTCTTTACTCCGGTTATATTTCTGCAGCAGAACCGCCCAAGCCGTCTGCAGCAGTGTATTCAGCGTGACGTGGCGCTTGCCGGCCGTCTGCTTCATTTTCAAAGTGAGATCAGAGCTTATTTCACACGTCACTTTCTCGAGAATGTATCGTTCATCCGCCGAATGGTGATCCTTGGGAAGGCCGGTTTGCTCTTCATATCCCTCTAAATACTGATCCCAATAACGCATGGCCTCTTCTGCATCTTGCCGGCCGAGCCATTCAATGAATCGACTGTAGGGAGTAATTGACGATTGCTCAGGCTGCTTTTGCTGAAGCAAAGCAAAGTAATGTTCGAATATTTCTTTTGTGATCAGCGGCAGGCACCAGCCGTCCATCAAAATATGGTGAAAACTCCATATAAAACGGTATGCCGTATCATCCGTACGAAGAATGAGTAACCGCATTAACTCGCCTTTCTCTAAGTCGAACCCCTGTAACTTATCTTCTCTGGCGTATTTCTGAATCATCTCTTCTTTTTGTGATTTTTTCATCTCACGTAAGTCAATGAATTGAAAACCGATCTTTTTCGTTTTTAAGATGATTTGCAGCGGCTGATCTTTCCAGCCTCTGTAAAAGTTCGTGCGAAAAATATCGTATTTTTGCGATAAGCCGTCCAAGCTTTTCGAAAATGAATCAATATCCAGATCTCCATGCAGATCAAACATCGTTTGCTGAAAATAAGCGCCTGAACTCGGGTCAAACAAGCTGTGAAACAGCATACCCTTCTGCATCGGTGTTAGCGGATAAATATTTTCCGCTTCGCCCAATTCACGTGTCTGCTCCAAAAGTTGTTCCAGTTCATCTATTGTGATGTTCTTTAACAGGATGTCACTCGGCGTCAGGGAAGTCTGCTGCCGGCTTACGCAATGCGCAATGACTTCTTGCAGACTTTCTTTCAAACTTCGGGCAAATTGCGCCATAGTCGATTTTTCGTATTGTTTGCTGCTGTAGCTCAGTGTCAGCGATAATTTCCCTTCAGCTATCATGCCGCTTACATCAAGCACGGCCAGTCTCTCTTGGTTTTCATTCATCGATAACCCAGTGGAAAAAGGCGATATGCGCAAAGCTTGATGCTTCAGATTTTGGTCAAATTGCCCTAAGTAATTAAACGATATTTCCGGATTCAGCTGAAGGGTTTCCGCTTCCGGACGCCCGGATACATATTTAATGATGCTGTAATTCATTCCTTTATCAGGGATACGGCGCAGCCCTTCCTTCACGGCCTTAATTCGCTGTGACAGGTCTTTGCCGGCTTCCATCCTCAGTACGACAGGGTACTGGCTTGTAAACCATCCTATCGTCCGGGAAATATCCGCATCCGGAATAATCGGTTCTCTCCCGTGGCCTTCCAAATTTACGACAATGTCTTCCATGCCAGTCCACCTGTGAACGGCGAGTCCTAATGAAGTCAGCAGCAGATCATTGATTTCCGTGTTGTATGCGCGGTTCGCTTGTTTTAATAATTGCTCTGTTTCCTCTTTTGTCCATTGAATCGTCAATTCTTCGCTGTCTCTTAATAACGAACCTTCGCTTATTTTGTCCTTAGGCAATGGCTGCGGCTTCGTGCTTGAAAGCTCGGACCAATAGGCAATCTCCTGCTCCAAGTCGGTTTCCTTCGCATATTTGGACAATTGATCAGCCCAGAATGGAAAGGAGTCTGTTTTTTGCGGAAGGCGGATCGTTTGCCCTTGCTCTGCCTGCTCATAACCGCTTGCAAAATCCTCAAGTAAAATTCGCCATGATACCCCGTCAATCACCAAGTGGTGAATCGCAATCAGCAAATGATCTCCGTCCGGACATTGGAACAAACCAAGCTTCATTAAAGGCCCCTGCTCTAATACCATGCTGCTTTGAATCTCATTCGCTTTTTCGGCAATTGCTTGAGCCGGATCTGTTACCTCTTTATAATTCAACACTTCCAGATGGTATAATTCATGTTCATCCGTTCCTGTGATTCGCGCGGTGTATCCATTCGGCGTTTCTTCAAAAATCATCCTTAAGGCATCGTGATGCGATGCGATGCTTTCCATCGTCCGGCGAAGCGGATCCTCTTTAAAGCCTTCCGCCGAATATAACATGACGGCCTGATTGTAATGGTGTGCATGCGGCATTTTTTGCTCAAAAAACCAATGCTGAATCGGAGTCAGATTTGTCCTGCCGCTCACTTCCCCTTGATCGGCCATTCTGCTGACCGGCACTACAAACGGACTTAGTTCAGCAATCGCGGGATATTTAAACAAATTGTTCATATCAACCTTGTATCCGGCTTGATACAATCTGGAAGACACCTGAATTGATTTAATCGAATCTCCGCCAAAATCAAAGAAATTATCCAGAATTCCTATACGTTCTGCCCCCAATACTTCCTGCCAGATAGACACCAGCAGTTCTTCTGTTGTGTTTCGCGGGGCTATGTATTCATTTTCCGTCCGCGTTTTTTCTTCGGCAGCAGGCAAAGCTTTCAAATCAATCTTTCCATTGGAAGTGAGCGGTATGTGTTCCAAATGGATAAAGTAAGAGGGAATCATATAATCCGGCAGTTTACGGGATAATTCGTCTCTGAACTGCGCGGCGGTCAAAGAAGGCTCGCCGACATAATAGGCATACAATTGCCTGGCTCCGTCTTCGTCTTCCCGCGCAACGACTGTAGCTTCACGAACGTTCTCCAGATTGAACATGGCTGCCTCTGCCTCGCCGATCTCAATCCGGTAGCCGCGAATTTTCACTTGGTGATCAATTCGTCCTAAATATTCGATCCTTCCATCTGGCAGCCATCTTGCGAGATCACCCGTTTTGTACATCTTTTGAGCGGGGAGATGCAAATGCTGAACAAACTTTTCCTCCGTCAATTCAGGCCGATTGAGGTAGCCGCGGGCCACTCCCGCTCCTCCGACATACAGCTCTCCCGGTACGCCGATCGGCTGGATTTGCTGGTGCGCTCCTAAAATATAGGCTTGATGGTTAGCCACCGGTTTGCCGATTGTGATCTGTTCATCAGCGGACTGAACAGGGTGAAACGTAGAAACCACGCTATTTTCTGTCGGTCCGTATTCATTATTGATTCGAATATGAGGCTGCAGAGAATACAGCTTCTCAACTGTATCTGTTTCCAGCTGCTCTCCGCCTACAACAACATGCTGGACATCAATGAAGTCCTCTGCGTTCATCTGTTCGATCATCGTTTTCAGAAGACGGGGAGAAGTTGAGAAATGTGTAATTCTCTCCTGTTTCATGACATTTTGAATGGCGAAAAGGTCTTTATTCTCTTCATTCGGCAAAAGATGCAAGGTTGCCCCCGAAATAAGCGGGCCGAAGAAATTTAAAATAAATGCATCAAAAACATAGGGGTACAAGACAAGCACACGGTCCTTGGCAGAATGCTTAAAAAACGCCTTCTTCCACTGCAGCGAGTTCGCAATGCCGCCGTGTTCAACCATAACCCCTTTCGGCTTTCCTGTTGTGCCTGAAGTATAGATGACATAGGCTAAATGGCTGTGTTCGGCTATAGGTGATAACAATGAGCAATCGGCATGGTAAGATGTTTCATCATTCAGATCAATCGTCGGACCGTCAAAGGTGAGGCTGTTTTTAAAATGATGCTGTACAAGGAGAACATCTGCATTCGCATCATGAAGCAAATATTGAAGCCGCTCATTTGGATATTCAGGGTCCAGGGGCACATAAGCGCCCCCCGCTTTCCAAACGGCTATAATAGACACGATCATCTCCAATGAACGATCAGCCAGAATAGCGACCAACGAATCGGCTTGAACCCCGCAGTTGCGCAATGTTCTTGCCAAACGGTTGGCTCTTTCATTCAATTCTCTGTACGTCAAATGGCAGTTTTTAAACTTCACGGCTGGATGCTCGGGCGTTCTTTCTGCCTGCTCTTCAAATAATTGATAAACGGTTCTGCTCCCGGAGTAATCTGCGCCGGTGTCATTGAAATCAAACAATAGTTTCTGTTTTTCCGTCTCGGGTATCATTTCTGCCGTATGGATTGCAGTTTGAGGCTGAAACAAGATCACGGACAGCAGCTGATCCAAATGGGCTGCAATTTGATCCATATAGCGCTCATCGTACAGATTGCCGTTATAAAAAAGCTTCAAGTGAACCCCGTTGTTCTCCATATCAAAGTGAAACAGCGTATCGGTTGCAGCGTCTTCCTTAAATTTTAAGGAATGAATTTCGTTAAGCGAAACGACGGTATGAATGAACGGAATATGCTCATCATTGTATTGCACGTTTAGATTCTGAACCATTTTCCGGAACGGCAGGTTTTGATTTTTCAGCGAATCATTAACGGCTTCTTTCAGTTGCTGGAATACGCTTTTGAACGTGCTTTCGCTTGTAAGCGTATTTTTTAAGAGGACGATGGTATTAACGGCTGACTGGCTGCTTTTTTGCTTCGATACCGTTGGAATGCCGAGAATCAAACTCGCTCGATCCGTATATTTATACAGCAAGCATTCAATACCAGCCAATAAAATCAAATAGGCTGCCATTTCGGAATGATTCGCCATTGTCATGATTCTCTGAGATACTTCCGGAGATAAGGAACGGCAGATGCATTTTTCCTGATAGCCGATACGGGCCAATGACGCATTATCCTCTGCTTTGAAGTAAGGGAATACGCTTAGGCCGTCATCTTCATCAAACAGGTTATCCCAGTACGTTTCTTGATTTCTAAATACCGACATTGGAGCACCTCGTTTTGTATAATTTAAGGAACTAAATAAATGCTTTTCCTAAAAGTTCAATTGAATAGAATCCAGCATGTTCTCTTCTTCCTCATCGCCGCCGCTCAACCCGATATATTCGATTGTTATGTTCGGTTGTTCTAGAATCGCTGATAGGATGTGTAAGTAGTCGTTTGATAAAGCCTCGATTCTGCTTTTTTTAAACAGCTTTTTAGAATATTCAAACAGACCGTGATAGTTGTCCTGGTCCGCCTGAATCGACAAGGTCAGATCGAATTTGGCAACCGGATGATGAAATTGATACGGCTTGAGCTGAAGGGAATCGAATGTCAATTCAGCCTGATCGAGATTTTGCAGCACAAACATCGTATCGAACAAAGGATTGCGGCTTGAATCTTTTGGGAAATGCAAGTGCTGAATCAATTCTTCCAACGGATAGTCTTGATTTTTATAGGCATTCAGCATGTTTTCCTTTACTTCGTTTAAGTAGGCATCAAATGTTTTACGGCCCGCCGGGTGATTGCGAATGACTAACGTATTGACGAACATTCCCACGACTGACTCTACATCCAAATGAGTCCGCCCGGCAGATGGCGTTCCTACGACAATATCCTCTTGTCCGCTGTATTTGGATAAAAGAATCGTATAGGCTGCCAATAAAATCATATACAGTGTTGCTCCTGTGTTTTCTTCAAGTTGGCTTAAACGCTGTTTCAAGTGTTCCGGTATAACAAATTCAAAGGATTCTCCTTCGTAATCGCGTATATCAGGTCTCTCGTAATCCGCAGGCATTTCCAGTACAGGAATGTCATCACGAAACTGATCCAGCCAATACGCTTCCTGGCTCTCGATATTCCGTTTCTGAATGTCAGATTGCTGCCAAACCGCATAGTCTTTATATTGAACAGAAAGCGGCTCCGGTTCGTTCCCCGCGTAAAGCAGGCTTAAATCCTTCATCAGAATATTCTCGGACACCCCGTCAGAAATGATATGATGCATATCAACCACAAGCACATGCCGCGCAGGTTCAACTTCAATCAGACCGGCCCGCATCAGCGGCGGCTTGGCTAAATCAAACGCTTGGATGAAATCAATCACACGGTCTTTCGCTTCTTCTTCGCTAGCTTGAATTCGTTCTATTGTAAATTCGACGCTCTGATGAATACGCTGTGCCGGTTCGCCTTTGTATAATTCGAAGCTTGTCCGCAAAGCTTCATGACGTTCGATTAATTTTTGAAAAGCGGCGTTTAACCGGTCGGGATCGATCGTCCCTTCCACACTCATGGCACCCGTCATATTGTAAGTCAGCTCGCCGCCTTCTGTGTGACTTAACAAATACATGCGCCTTTGAGCTGAAGAAACCGGATAATAGGGCATTTCCTTTGCGGCCGGGATCGGTACATATTGATTTTTGCCCATGTGTAACGCTTTGTCAGCCAATTGTTCAATGGTAGGAAACTTGAATATGTCTTTTAACGTCAGGTTCACATCCAACTCTTTATGAATTCGTGCGGCTAAGGCCGCTGCACGAATGGAATTTCCTCCGAGATCAAAGAAATTATGTTTGATCCCCGCACGGCTTATTCCGAGCACTTCCTGCCACAAATCTGTCAGTTTGGACTCGACCTCATTGCCCGGCGGAACATATTCAGCTGTCTGCTGCAGACTTGCTTCGGGTGCAGGCAGTGCTTTACGGTTTATTTTCCCGTTGGACGTTAACGGCATATGCTCAAGACGGACAAAATAGGACGGAACCATATAGTCCGGGAGCTCCGATGACAATTGTTCCCTAAGCTGCGCAGCCGCTATAGGTTTGTCGCTTACGTAATACGCGCACAATTGTTTTAAGCCGTCTTCTGCTTCTCTGGCTGTAACCGCGGCTTTTTGCACCGTTTCCACGTTATGCATCGCTGCTTCGATCTCGCCAAGTTCGATTCGGTGTCCCCTGATTTTGACTTGTTCATCGATGCGGCCCACATATACAAGATTTCCATCCCTCAATCGCTTAGCCAAGTCCCCTGATTTGTACATCTTCGCTCCCGGGATAAACGGGTTTTCAACAAATTTTTCTGCCGTTAAATCCGGGCGATTCCAATACCCTCTGGCAACACCGGGTCCGCTGATATACATTTCACCGATTACCCCGATTGGAACCAGATTTCTGCTTGCATCAGCCACATAAATGTCCGTGTTGGCAGCCGCAGTGCCGATCGGTACAAATTCCTGCTTGTCCCGTTTTGCGTCGTAACGGTAAATCATACATCCGACGACAGTTTCCGTCGGACCGTACTCATTGAATATGTCCAGCCGTCCTTTAAACTGCTTGCTGACACTTTTGGCCAGACGGGTGCTAAAATTTTCTCCGCCTACAATCATTTTCCGTATTGTGGTGTGACTTGCTATATTCATCTCCTTGATGACGTGCAAATGTGCCGGGGTCAATTTGATCATGTCTATTCTTGAGTCTTGCATAATCGCAGAAAGAACAGCGCTTTTATCTTCTCCGTCATAGACGATGATGGTATTTCCCGTCACCAGCGGTGTAAATATCGAAGTCACCGTCAGGTCAAAAGAGATGGAAGAGTATAATGGGAAGTTGGTTTTCTCTCCCCGCACATAAACTTCTTTCGCCCACCAAATATAATTGGCCATCCCCTGGTGCTCAATGAGTACACCTTTCGGATTGCCGGTCGAACCCGACGTATAGATCATGTACGCTAAATCATGCGCATCGCTGAACAATTCAAGATTTGAGCGGTCTGCATGATAAGAGTTTTCCTCATCCAGAAGCACAACGTCACCATCATACGGTAACTGAACTTGCAGGCTGCGGTGTGTCAACACAATCTCCGCTTTTGAGTCACTCAGCATATAATGGATCCGGTCCTCCGGATATTCAGGATCAATGGGCACGTATGCGCAGCCGGATTTCAGAACAGCCAAAATTCCAACAATCAGCTCGATACAATGCGGAGAGATGATGGCAACGAATTGATCCGCTTGTATGCCTATTGTCCGTAACGTCCGCGCCAATTGGTTTGCCCGTTCATTGAGCTGTCTGTACGTATACCGCTCATTGCCGAAAATAACGGCTTCATGATCAGGCCGCAGGTTTGCCTGGTTTTCAAACCACCGGGATACCGTTTCGTTATGCGGATACGGAGTCTTTGTGTCATTAAACTCCGTCAGCAATTGATACCGTTCGGTTTCAGACAGCATAGGAACGGAAGACAACGTCATCTCCGGCTGCTTCACAAGGCTCTTTAAAATACTGACATAGTGTCTTGTGATCTGTTCAATGGTGTCTTTTTCAAACTGTCCCGGTTTAAAATCAAAGTGCATCTCAATCTGTTGCCCGGCATCTTCAACCGTCAGCATCAAATCATATAAAGAGACCCCTGGATTTCGTTCTTTCACCTTAAATGTACATTCATCGTGCCGGATTTCATGAAATTCAATATTTTGAAACACAAACATTGTGTTAAACAGTGATTTGCCTGTTGTTTCCCGTTGTACATTTAATTTTTCCACCAGCCGGTCGAATGGATAGTCTTGGTTTTCGAAAGCGTCAAGCGTCTGCCGCTTTACTTCTTCCAGATAATCCGTAAACTTTCTATTAGCGAGCGGCTTCGTCCGGATTCCGATGGTTTGAATGAAAATCCCGATGATATTTTCGACATCCGGATGATTTCTTCCTGAAGCAGGCGTGCCTACGACAATATCTTCTTGTCCTGTATATTTATGAAGCAGCACTTTGTAGGCGGCCAGAAGCACCGTATAAAGCGTCGTTCCCGCCTTTTGCGCCAGATCTTGCAGCGAACGGATTACATCCGGCTGTAAGGAGCACGTTACGCGCTGCCCGTCGGAAGACCGTTCCGCCGCTTTTGAACCGTCTGTCGGCAGTTGAAGAACCGGGATTTCTTCTTGGAATTGTTCAAGCCAGTATGTCTCCTGCTGCTTCATGGCATCCTCATTCAGCCATTGGTTCTGCCATTCTGCGAAATCTTTATATTCAAATTCAATGTCCGGTAATGGTTTCTGATGATATAAAGCCAGCAATTCATTTGTAAGTATGTTGATGGAATAACCGTCCGAAATGATATGGTGCATATCGATGAGCAGCTCGGCCTGCCCGTTATCAATTTTGATCAGCTCCGCACGGACCAAAGGAGCTTGCTCCAAGCGGAACGGTTTTACAAACCGGTCTGCATAGGCATCAAATTCGTCCAGACTCATTGTCCGGACATGAATGTTAATATCAATTTCGTTTTCAAGTTTCTGGACAATTTCGCCATCTGAAATGTCAAAATACGTGCGAAACGCTTCATGCCGCTGCATGACTTGCTGAAGAGAAGAAATCAGGGCTTGCTCATCGTATTGCCCTATAATTGATATTTGGCCGAACATATTCTGAGCCAGCTGATCCGGTTCCATTTGGTGAAGGAAATATACTCTTTGCTGCGCCGGTGATGTCGGGTAATGCGCTTTTTTCTCAGCCGCCTTCATCGGGAGGTGCATGACTTTCTTTTCATTCTGAATGAAACTTGCTAATTCCTTAACAGTCTGGTGATTGAAAAATTGTCCGATGGAAACCTTTTGATGAAATGTCTTCTGAACTTTGGAAAGCATAAGCGTCGCTTGGAGTGAGTTTCCTCCCAATGCCAGGAAGCGATCTGATCTGCCAACCCGGTCAAGGCCGAAAAGTTCCTCCCAAATCTGCGCCAGCTGCCGCTCCGTTTCATTTGCCGGCGCCTCGTAGGCGTCAGCGAAGTTTGCCGTATTGCTGACTATTGAAGAGATCCGATTTTGATGGTCGGCATACAGTTGTTGTAAATCATGCTGTTCTTCATCGGAAAACATCGTCAGGGCGTCAAGAGGGACTGAATCCCCCTCAACCATTTTTTGCAGTAATTTCGTAAAGCCTGCTCCCCACTTTTTCATGATCTCCGGACTGATGACATTCGTATTAAAGTCGAAATCAAGAACATATTCTTGGCCCACATCCGTAGCATTAAGAAATAGATCATATGAAATGCATTTCATAGGGTAAGCAACGAGCTCGGCTTCCGCCTTTCCGAAATGAAGCTTTCGAAAAGGCCTGTCCAAATTAAAAATAATACGCATTTCCGGCACTTGATCGTGCGGAAGTTCTCTGGCTATCAGTGTCATTGGAACGGCCTGATGAAGCATTGCATGGTTCACGCTTTCTTTCATACTGCCAAGATAACCGGATAAGGTGCTTTCTGAAGAAGATGTGGTCTTTACCGGAATCATATTGACGCAATTTCCAATCAGATCATGCTGTTTCATATGCGATTGACCGGCTGTAGGAATTCCGATCACAAGACCGGACTGTTTGGTAAGCTGGTGCAGAAAAAGATGAAATGCCCCCAGCATCGTCACAAATACGCTATTTTTCCTCCGAATGCTTAATGACTTTAAAGCCTCGCTTAAAGGCCGCCCAAGCCTGACGGTGAACCGGTCACCCTCATACCCGTTCGGAAAACGGGCAGAAGCGATGCTCGGCAGGACTGCCTGCTGTATCGGTTCAGAGAAATGGTGACGCCAATAACGGACTCCTTCATCATAATGGCCGCTGTCAATCTGGGCCTGCTGCCAGTCTAAATATTGGCGAAATGAAGCAGCGGCCGCTTTCGGAGGAATCGGTTTTCCTTCTGCCATTGCCGCATAGCTGCTCTCCAGCTCTTGAACAAAGACAGCAATTGACCATCCGTCGGCAATGATATGATGGAATGTAAGCACAATCAGATGTTCGTCTTGGCCCGATGTAAGCACATGGATTCTAAACAAGGGTTTTTGTTCTTGGAAATGAAACGGCCGCTTGGCATCTTCTTGCAGCCATTTCTGAATTTCCGGCTCCCGTTGCTCTTCCGGGTAACCGGTAAAATCAATGACAGGAATTTCTACATTTATCCGCTCCTGCACTTGCTGTACTTCGTCATCAACATGGATCACCGTACGTAAAGCCTCGTGGCGGCCGACGATATGCCGGACTGCTTGTTTTAAGGGCGTATGCTGCAGTTTCCCCTTCACTTTCAGCATAATGGACTGGTTTAAGGCTGCAGAAGCTTCATTCCCATAATGTGATGCCAGAACCAATTGTTTTTGTTCAGGTGAAAGCTCGTGTATTCCGGTTTTGTTATGGCCTCCGTCATCAGGGGAATCCGGGCCACCCGGAATAAATCCGCCTCGGCGAAGATCCTTCACCGTGTCTTTAACGGCTTGAATGATGTTTTCAATATCATCCGCGGTATGCGCCGTGGACAAGAAGCAGTTGCGTCCTTCCCATACATAGATCCCTTTAGGATTGAGGTGGTAAAAGAACAAGTCGTTATCAAGCGATGAAACAAACCGGAATAAAGAACCGAATCGAACCATGCGGATAGGCACTTCTGATTGTTCAAAGCAGCGATTTAGCTGATCGACCAGATAGGCTGTTTTTTGATTTAACTGCTCATACAGGTGTTCTCCCTCGGTTTGTAAATGGCGAAGCACGGCTAATGACATTCTCATGGTAAGCGGGTGAGTATTGAAGGTGCCGGCCACAAAGGTGCGTTTCGCCTCGTCTTGCGGATAGGAATCATCCCCATACTGCCAGGTTCCCCCATCGATCGCATTCATGAACTCAGCTTTTCCGGCAACAATCCCTAACGGCTGTCCGCCTCCGATGATTTTTCCGTAGGTCACTAAATCGGCTTGAATGCCAAACCATTCCTGCGCGCCGCCGAGACCGATCCGAAATCCCGTAATAATTTCATCCATAATCAGAGCCGTCCCGGATTGCTGTGTAATCGCCCGCAGTTCTTTCAGAAATGCTTTCGGCTGCAAATCCGGTCTGCGGCTTTGTACCGGTTCCACCAGTACGGCGGCCAATTCATCCCCGAGACTGCGAATCACGTCCAGCGAATCTGGATTGTTGTAATGCAAAATAATCAAATCATCCATAAAGCTCTGCAGTATGCCCGGAGCCAGCGGATTCGCAGACGCAGCCCCGCCTTTTGTGCTCGCAACTCCCAATACGCCGTCAAACGTCCCGTGATAAGAGCCCGAGAACGCCACAACTTTCTTTCTTCCTGTTGCCGCCCTTGCCAAACGTAGGGCAACCATGACGGCCTCTGTTCCGGAATTATAGAAAGCGACCCTTTCTACGCCAGTGCATGTGCGGATTCGGTCGGCAACTTCCCCGGCGACATCCGACATCGGTCCGAGCGGTGGCAAGGATGAGCGGGTTGAATCATCGATCACCTGTGTAATAAACGATGGATGATGTCCGAAAAGATTAACTCCGAATCCCATGGTGATATCGATATATTCGTTTCCGTCAATATCCCACATCTTGGAACCGTCAGAACGTTCGGCAATAATCGGGTACACGATTTCCTTCCAATATGAACGGAAGCTGGACAGATTACGGTTGTTTGCATGAGCAAATCGTGTTTTGTCCGTATATTGTTTGGAACCTTTCGTTTTGTCTGCGTATTTCCTGATGAAATCTTCTAAATATTGTCTTTGCTGTGCGGTATAGTGTCCCTGTTCATGCAGGCTCTGAGGCTGAAAAGGAACATAGGGTTTCGCTTCTTGAGTCAATTTCTTTTCTCCGGCAGCAGCAGGAGGCCCCTGCTCGACTGAAGAAATTGATTTTTTTTGCGCTTTAGAGTATTCTTTCACATCGGAATGATGCCCGCTGGTTCTCAGTAAATTAAAGCTATTTAATTGAGCCTGTAAGGTATCCTGAATTAATTGATTCTGAGAAGCGATTATTTTTTCGAGCATATGCTCTTGGCGGTCTTCTCTGTGCTCCGACTCAGGCTGTGCTTCTGAAATGACCGGTTTTTCTCGCGCCGGAACATTTTCTTGAGGCGGAGCGGATGCAAAGGATGTTGGAGCGGTCTCAGCCAAGTAATCTATGACACTTTGAAGGTTGTTCATCGTATCAAAAAAACGATCCATCGGGATGTCTTCCCCAAATTCGTCCGCAATGGCCTTTTTGACCTGTGACAGCATGATGGAATCCATTCCGAGTCCGATAAAATGGGCATTCAGATCGATTTCATCCGCTCTGATCCCCGAAGCATTACTGATTACAGTTTTCAGGAAGGATTCAATATGCGCCTTCGATTGATTGATATTCAATACTGCTTCTCCTCTCTCTTCTCCCTCGTTTACGCTCAAAGGGGCAGCTTCAGCCCAACAGCGATTCCGTTCAAACGGATACAAAGGCAATGGCGTTTTTTGTACGGTTTCCCCGGAATAAAACGCGCGCCAATCTATAACGGCTCCTTTCACAAATAATTCGGCGGCGCGATTCAGCCGTGTGTTTCGTTCATCCTGTGTATGTGTACTCCGCTTGATCAGATCAGCGGTTTGTTTATTCAGCTCTTCTTTATGAGCAGGCAGCATTTCCTTCATATTCTGATAACCAACGTATGCTCCGGGGATATTTCTGTCTCCCTGAACCAGACAGGTCAGCTTATCAGATAACTCTTGTTTACTTGATACAATCATGGCAATCCTATGATCCAAATGAGCCCTGCCCGTACTGGCTGTATAGCAAATGGACTTCAATGAGGCTTGGCTGTCATTCGATACATATTGCCGGTACTGTTGTACGAGCTCATAGAGTGAATTTTCTGTTTGAGCAGACAAAACAAATAGGTGCGGCTCATTTTCGTCCTCGGGAGCATACTCATTTTGGGCAGTATATTCCTCCAACACCACATGCGCATTCGTTCCGCTAAAACCAAACGAGCTGATTCCGCCCCGCAGAGGCCCGTCACCAGGTGTGAACTCCGCAGCTTCCTGATTTACATAAAAAGGTGAAGAGTGAAAGTGAATGAGCGGATTAGGTTCATTAAAGTGCGCTAACGGCGGGTTTTTCTTATGATTCAGCATGAGGACAGATTTGATCAGCCCCACGATGCCTGCCGCTTCAAACAAATGACCGATGTTTGATTTAACAGAACCAATCGCACAAAATTGTTTTTTTGACGTATGCTTTTCAAACGCTTTACAAAGTCCGTTAAATTCAACCGGATCGCCGAGTTTGGTCCCGGTGCCGTGCGCTTCGATGAAAGACAGCGTTTCAGGAGCAACACCCGCGTCTTTCCAAGCCGTCTCAATGACCTCAGTCTGAGCTGCCGGATTCGGGGCGGTAATGCCGGCAGTTGTTCCGTCTTGATTCATCGCGCTTCCCTTGATCACACCGTAAATATGGTCTCCGTCGCGAACCGCATCCTGCAAAGGTTTTAACAGGACTGCAGCCGCCCCTTCTCCTGTGCCCGTGCCGTCTGAATCTTTGCTGAACGTTTTGGTGTACCCGTCCGAAGATTCCATATCAAGCCCGATACAGATCGGCAGGAGCGATGTTCGGACACCTCCGGCAATAGCCATTTCACATTCGCCGGAAATGATAGATTTGCATGCCATATGAACGGCGGCAAGCGATGAAGAGCAGGCCGTATCCACTGTGACCGCCGGCCCTTTTAAATTTAAGAAATAAGCGATTCGGCTGGCTAACACGGAAGGAAGATTGCCTACAATATATTGATGAAGTTCCTCCGGGTAACTCGCAGAAAGGAGGCGTTCATAATCGTAGCCCACCTTCGAATACCCTGCATATACCCCGACCTGACTCCCGTTCATACTGTCGCCGGCATAGCCCGCATCTTCAATCGCATGCCATGCAGACTGTAAAAACAGTCTTTGATTAGGGTCCATAAACTGAGCCGTTTTAGGAGCTAACCCGAAGAACGAATAATCAAATCGGTCGATTTCATCTAAATAGCCGCCCTTCACAAACTGATTCTCATTGAAATCACTTTGGATGGCCTTTACATAATCCGCCGCATCTTTCATCCGAGATACAGGGTATTCTCGAATGCTGTGCTCCCCTTTTTCAAGGAGATTCCAAAAATCACTTTTAGTCGATGCTCCCGGAACATTGAGCGACATCCCGATAATGGCGATATCTTTCGGAGAAACATGGTTTGGCTCCGCTGTCACATCAGGCTTGATTTCAGCACGGCCTTCAGACAGATATGCCGCTAAATCAGTGATAGAAGGATACGTAAAGAGGTCGGAAACGGCAAGCTCGCGTCCGAATTTCTGTTCTATGCGCTCGGCAATCTGCGATAACTGTAAAGAATTTGCGCCCATATCAAAATAACTATCAGTAAGGTGAACCTTTTTCCCGGCCAGTACTTCGGAAAAGATAGACAGCAATTCCGTTTCTATCTCATGAATCGGAGTCTGTCCTGATTTTTCCGGGCTGCCCTCTAAAAATTCATTGATGGCGGCAGACTCTACCGAGAATTCCCCTGCTTCGTACTGTCTGGCCAGTTCATATCGCTTCACTTTTCCGCTGGTTGTTTTTGGAAGCTTGCGGATCGGAAGGACTTCTTTTATGCTCCAGCCGCCCCGCTGGTACAAATGCTTTTTAATCTCTTTGACAAGCGGCGCAAATTTTTCAGGTGATTTTTTGAAAACAACAAAGAGCACGATTTCTCCGCTTCGCGTATTTTGATCATATACACCGCAGGCGGCAACCCTTCCTAAGTCAACCTCTTCCATTTCAATCGCAACCCGTTCAATATCGTGAGGGTAGATATTTTTTCCGTTCACGAAAATAATGTCCTTTTCTCTTCCGGTTACGACTAAGTTGCCACTTTCACTAATGAATCCGAGGTCTCCCGTTTTTATCCAGCCGTCAGAAGTCAGCGCTCTGTCCGTACTTTCGGGGTTGTTATAATACCCTTGAGTCACGTTGTCTCCTTTGATCTGGATATGGCCGATGATTCCGTCTTCTATTCTTTCATTTTCTCCGTCGGAGATTCGAATCTGACAATAGTCAATAGGCTGTCCCACTTCGACGAATGAAGCGCAATTTTGATCCTCTTTGCTGACTTTTACAGCTCTTTCACCGAGGTTTAAATAGTCGCGATGCAGATAAACGGGAACGAATTCTTCTCCTGTTTTAGAGAACGCTGCGCCGACCGAAGCTTCCGCTAAACCGTAAACATTCAAAATGGCCGATCTTTTCATATTGAATGCTGCGCATCTTGTTAAAAATTCGTCACAGAGCTCCGGCAATATCGGTTCTGCACCGTTTGCGATGACTCTGATGTGGGATAAATCCCAGTCTGGTTCGTTTTTCAAAAATTTAAGGAAGTAGTTGTATCCGAAATTAGGAGAGGATAGAATACTGGCTTTATGTTCATGAGCTTTTTTCATCCAAAGAATAGGTCTGCGAATAAATAATTCTGTAGGCATTAGATTTTGATTGATTCCGACTATGAAGGGAACTAGGTGGCAGGCGATGAGCCCCATATCATGCGTTAAGGGCATCCAAGATAAGAAAGAGTCTTTTGAGTCAATGGACAGAGCATTTCGAATGGCGCACGTATTATGTATTAAGTTATGATGCGTTAACATGACTCCTTTTGGATCTCCTGTCGATCCTGAAGAAAATTGGATAAAAGCCAGTTCATCCGCATCAGGTTCATAAAACGAAGCGGGGTAATCGTAGGTTTGATCTTGAATAATGTCAGATTTCTCGTTTAATTGATGATGGAAATCCTGTAAATCGTGTTCTGCAGCGTATTTCTTTATTTTGTCCAATACTTTTTCAGAGGCAATCAGAAACGGATGATTTAATATATTCCAAATCCGCCAGACCTTCAGCTTATGGTCATCATCTTCTCCGATACTGACCGGAACCGGGATCATTCCTCCTAATAAACAAGCCCAAAAAGCAACGACAAATGATTTGTTTTCCTGGATTTGAAATACAATTTCCTGCTTCGGCTGAATGCCGATATGCTGTAAATAGCCAAGAAACCCTTGCGCCTCTTCAAACAATTGGCGATAAGAGACAACTGTCTCGTTTTTATCGGATTCGATAAAACGGATTCCGCGATCAGAAATATTGCTTCTTTCCCGAATGACATCGACTAAGGTTTGGAATTGACTGGTATACATAGGTCCCCTCCTGGGCGCTTTATTTTAAAATCCGTAATTGTTCCTGAGCCGGAAGCTGTTTAGCCTCGCAAATTAATTTGCACAAATGGATTGAATGTTCGAGCTCTTGTTCTGAAAGCTCATCTTCATTTCTTTCCATTCTCTTTTTCAGCTCTTGGATTTGCGTAAATAATCGCGTCGTCATGTTGGAATAAGCCAATGAATCTTTGTTGTAATTTCGCGAAATGACGGATTGAATCATCAATTTATTCAGTTGTTTTTTGCGTAAATGGACAATATTTTTATTTCTTTCCCCTGAATTCGACAGCCGGTGAACATCAGATGTCTGTCCTAAAGGGTAAGGAGCAATATGATTCGTTATTTTTTTCAGCAGACTGCCTAAAACATTCTTCGGGCCCATTTCGATAACTTCCGTGACTCCGTGTAAAAGCAAGTAATGCATTGATTCCGCCCATCTTACCGGCATCGTCATGTGCTGCTTGAGATGTTCGTTGACCGAATTGCCGGTGCTGTAAGGCCGTGCGGTGACATTCGAAATAATCGGCCATGCGGCATCCCGAAAGGAATACTGGTGTAGTACGGTCTGGAATTGTTCGGATGCCGATCGTATCATCAGACTGTGAAAAGGCGCACTGACATTCAAATAAGTGTATTCAGCTCCCTTTTCCTCAGCCATCCTGATGACACGTTCCACAGCTTGCCGGTGTCCGGAAATCACATGCTGCTGATCTGAATTCATACAGGCTACACCTGCCGGAAAGTCTTCCGTCGACACTTTCGAACATATTTCTTGTAATGTTTGGAGAGAGAGATGCGTCACGGCGGCCATTGTCCCCTGCTGCTGAGGATCCGCATTTTGCATAAGAATACCCCGCCGCCTTACAAGTGTAACGGCATCATGAAAAGAAAGGGCCCCGCTACAGACGAGCGCTGAGTATTCTCCTAAGCTATGACCTGCAAGAAAGCGCGGTTTAACCCCTATTTCCTGCATATACACTTGAAAAGCAATCACACTGACTGTTAAAATAGCGGGCTGCGCATTCATTGTCTTTGTCAATTCATTCATATCACCGTTAAAGCACAGCTTTTTTATATCCAAGGAGATCGCATCGCTCGCTTCTTCAAATAATCTCTTTGCAAGCGCAAATTCATTCCAAAAATGTTTGCCCATTCCTACAAATTGAGACCCTTGTCCAGGAAATAAAAAGGCAAGATTGTTCATGAGTTCCCTCCGATCGCATCGAGATCCAATATCATACAATATATCCCTTTATCTAACATCCTAGCATGATTATAACAAAGGTGTATAGAATACTTTCGGAGGAGTTATTGTTCGATTTTACAAACGAACCGGTTACAATTATTCATAAAATATAAGTTGGGGCTGACACTGAAAAAACAGTCTTAAAAAGAGGTGATAAGAGCCGGAATGGAAGCCGGTTACCGACTCTTCTTCACTTAGTGCACGCCCTTGATGCTGCTTATTTTTTAGGTCTATTGGCATAATTGTGTCAGAAATTACATATTTTATGTTTATTGTAAACATTCATTTGTATATCTGTGAAGGATTGTAAACTGATGCGCTTTGATGCGCAAGGAATGGATCTGGATGAGGAAAATCTGTAAAGATAAAACGCGATGCAGAATATATGGATGACCTGCCCGGATACCGATTGCCGCAGTAAATCGGCCCATCACACAGCTGAATACGAGCTGCTTCATCATAAGAGGAATTTATCGGTAGAAGCAAAATGTTTTTGGTTGAGTCTTGCTGGAGGCTCATATGGAATCATGACGCGGAACTTATCAATCTATTGAATTCCGGCTATTTCTTCTGCTTATCGTTATTTCGTAAATTCCTTGTGAAAACCGTCATATGTTGTCATCTTGTTTCTCACGAAACCGCTTTATCATAAATTCCGTTTTTTCATCGCGTCGGTATTCGTCTCTTCAGCCAAACTGAAAATCAGGTCACGGGAGCGGGGTTGAACAGACATAAATCATTGTGAAGCCCCCAATGATCCGCCCATGTTTGTTTGCGGCCGCTGGCGATATCAAGCACCATTCGGAAGATTTCAATATGTTTATTTTAAGGCACAAAAAAACAGCCGTTCAGTGCGGCTGTTTTTTCAAACGAACTATTGAGCGGTATATCCTCCGTCCATGACGACGGCCTGACCGGTGACGCCTTTTGCTTTGTCGCTGGCCAAAAACACGGCGTAATCAGCGATTTCCTTCACTGAGAGCAGCCGTTTTTGGGGAACGAGCGGAAAGATGACGTCCTCCAGAACACGTTCATACGGCACATTTCTTGTGTCAGAAATGTCCTTCAGCTGATTGTGGACGAGCTGTGTGTCAACATACCCAGGACAGAGGGCATTGACGGTGATGCCGTCAGCCGCGCCTTCAAGTGCGCCGACTTTCGTTAAGCCGATGACGCCATGCTTGGCGCTGTTATATGCGGCTTTTCCGTAAAAACCGATGAGCCCGTTGACAGACGCCATATTTATGATTCGTCCGAATTGCTGTTTTTTCATGACGGGAAATGCATGTTTCATGGCGATAAATGGCGCGGTCAGCATGACACGGATGAGCCGTTCAAATTGTTCCGCGGGAAATGCCTCAATGGGGGCGATATGCTGAATGCCCGCGTTATTCACGAGAATATCGAGTCGCCCGAATTCTGTCACGGCTTTTTGAATCATATCAGCCGTTTGCTTTTCATCGGTTACATCACACGTGATGCTTTTGGCATGAGCGCCTTCTTCACTGAGTTTTGCTGCGGCTTCTTTTCCCGCCTGTTCATTGACATCCGCTATGATTACGGCGGCTCCTTCACGGGTGAATTCTTGAGCGATTTCAAATCCGATTCCTCTGGCTGCTCCTGTCACTACAGCCGCTTTGTCTTTCAGCAATGGGTCCATGAAAATGCCTCCTTATTTCCGCCCGGACGTTAATGCTTCACTGACAGTGAAACGGCCTTCTGTTTTCTCAATGACTTCCTCTAATGACGCACCTTCCTGCAATTCTGTCAGCATCATGCGGCCTTGGTGAAATTCGAACACCGCCAAATCTGTTATCAGCCGATGGACGACTTGTCTGCCGGTCAGAGGCAGAGTGCATTCCGATTTCACCTTAGATTCACCGAATTTATTTACGTGCTCCATAATGACAACGATCCGTTTTGCTCCGTGAACCAAGTCCATAGCCCCGCCCATTCCTTTGATCATTTTTCCGGGTATCATCCAGTTGGCCAAGTCCCCTTTTTCGGATACTTCCATGCCGCCGAGGATGGCGACATCTATATGGCCCCCGCGAATCATAGCAAACGATTCGGCACTGTCAAAATAAGAGGCTCCTTTAACTTCGGTGATGGTTTCTTTGCCGGCGTTAATGAGATCCGGGTCCTCCGCTCCCGCAAGAGGATAAGGGCCGATTCCGAGCAAGCCGTTCTCCGACTGAAGCAGCACGTTATAATCTTCCGGTATTTCATTTGCGACAAGCGTCGGCATGCCGATTCCCAAATTCACATTCATTCCGTCCTTAATTTCTTTTACTGCCCGTGCGATCATTCGTTTTCTGCCATCTTTCATTTGATCAGCTCCTTTCTTCATGCTTCCCGGACGGTGCGGCGTTCGATCCTTTTTTCGAGATTCGTGCTTTTGAGCACATGCTGGACAAAAATACCCGGCGTATGAATGTGATCCGGGTCAAGCTCACCTGCCTCGACGATTTCCTCTGCCTCGGCAATGGTTACCCTGCCTGCCATAGCGGCGAGCGGATTAAAATTTCTTGCCGTTTTTCTGAAAATCAAATTGCCGAGCGGATCAGCTTTCCACGCTTTTACAATGCTGGCGTGTCCTTTAATGCCTCTTTCCAAAAGGCAGGTCCGTCCGTCAAATGTTTTCTGCTCTTTTCCTTCAGCGACTGAGGTCCCCGCGCCGGCCGGGGTATAAAACGCCGGGATACCCGCTCCTCCCGCGCGAATCCGTTCGGCGAGCGTACCTTGGGGAACCAGCTCAACTTCCAGATCTCCGTTTAAAAATTGCCGTTCAAAAGTTTTGTTTTCTCCGACATAGGAAGCGATCATCTTTTTAATCTGACGGTTCGCAAGCCCCCAGTCGTCAACGCCGCAGTTATTACTGACGACAGTCAGGTTTTTTGTCCCCCGGTCTCTGATGGCGAGAATTAACTGCTCGGGGATGCCGCAAAGACCGAAGCCCCCTGCAATAAGAGTGTCACCGTCATTGATCAGCTCCGCGGCTTCTTTAAATGAATCCATGATTTTCCCTTTTCCCATATTCACTTCTCCTTTCAGTTATATCTTCATAAGGACTGTCAGGCGGCAGATCTGTAAGCGGTTGCAGTTATATTGAAGGGTTTGAGTGCAGGTGTGTTGTGACATGTTTCCGGTACATGATAAGAGGAACTGTTTCATCTTAGAGAAGGGGCTTGATAAACCTGCCCCTTCTGCAATGTCATCAGCTGAGAACAACCGGAAGCGCTGAAAGCGACCTGAAACCGAAGAGTTTGCGGTATGTAACATCTGTTTTCACAAGGCGAATATCAGGGGCCCGCTCCAGCAGTGTGAGGATGGCCGTTTGGGCCTCAATCCGCGCTAATGAGGAGCCGATACAGACGTGGGCGCCTTTTCCGAATGCCAGATGCGGATTGGGATTTCTCGTAATGTCCAGCTGATGGGGACGATGAAATACCTCCGGGTCGCGGTTGGCTGCGCCTAACAGAATATATACCTGCTCTCCTTTTTTTATGAGGTGCTGATTGATGACGCAGTCTTCTGAAGCTGTACGAGCCGTCAGCTGCGCCGGGCTTTCAAAGCGTAGAAATTCCTCAGTTGCAGATGCAATCAGCTGCGGATTTTCCAGCAATTTGCTGAGCTCGGCCGGATGTTTCAATAATGAAAACACGCCATTGCAGATCAGATTCACCGTCGTTTCGTGTCCGGCGATAATGAGCAGGATGCAGGATGCGAGCACTTCTTCTTCTGTAAGCTGTTCTTCGCTGATAAGTGTGGTGATGACGTCTTTTTGGGGCTCTGTTTTCCGTTTTTGAATCAAATCTTTAAAATACGCCGTCAGCTTGCCGGCTGTACCGCCGGCTTTAAGCAGCGACTTTTTAGAGCGTGTCAGGTCAATGGCCTGAATGACGTCCGCGGTCCACTCCCTGAAGCTTGCTCTGTCTTCTTTCGGCACCCCGAGTATGTCCGCAATGACGAGACTCGCCACTGGGAAGGCGAAGTCTGATACAAGGTCTGCGGTTTTACTGTGATCTATTTGGTCTAACACATCATGAACCGTTGCTGTTATAAAGGGTTTCAGCCGCTCCGCTTTTTTCAGAGTGAATGCTTTGCCGATCAGCATGCGAAGCCGCTTATGGTCTGAGTGATTCGTAAACAGCAGCATATCCTTCTGCAAGTTTTTCAGGTGTTTATATTTAGCTGATGCTTCAGGCATCGGAATGCGGTTTTTAAATCTGGTGTCTTTCAGGACGGCTTCCGCTTCTTGATATCCGGTGATGTAGCGCCCCGGGTATTTTAAAACGGTTCCTTGATACACGGGATCAACGGCCCGCAGTTTGTCATAAAACGGATAAGGGTTATTCCAAAAATCTGAATCCGCATGGAGGGACGGATGTGCAATCGATAGGCCCGCCGTCATTTTATATCTCCGTATTGCAGGCGGATTGTAAGTCGGCTTTCATTTCTTCAACGGATTCGACTTCAAACCCTAAATCATGGAGCATTTTATGATCCTCTGTTTCGTGCTGCCCTGAGGTTGTTAAGTAATCGCCGACGAATATGGAATTTGCTGCGTACAAACCGAGCGGTTGCAGTGAACGAAGATTGACTTCCCGGCCTCCTGAGATGCGGATTTCTTTTGCCGGATTGATAAAACGGAACAAAGCGAGCACTTTCAGGCAATATACCGGGTTTAATTCGCTTACCCCCTCTAACGGGGTTCCGTCAATCGCATGCAGAAAATTAACAGGGATGCTGTCGGCGTCAAGCGCTTTTAAGCTGTTCGCCATATCAACGACATCCTGTTTCGTCTCTTTCATGCCGACGATGACACCCGAACAAGGCGACATCCCCGATTGTTTGGCCGTTTCCACCGTATTAACCCTGTCGTCATACGTGTGAGAGGTTGTAATGTTTGAGTGATTCCTTTGTGATGTATTGATGTTATGATTGTACCGGTCTACTCCTGCCTGTTTCAGCCGCTCTGCCTGTTCCGGCTTCAGCAGACCGAGGCATGCGCAAATTTTTAAACCGTACGTTTCTTTAATTTCTTTGACGGCATCAACCACTTGGTCTACTTCTCTGTTTGACGGGCCCCGTCCGCTGGCGACGATACAGTATGTTCCTATATTCAGGTCATGGGCGCGTTTTGCCCCCTTAAGCAATATATGCTTATCCACCATCCGATAAGACTCAATCGGCGCTTTTGATATTGAAGATTGTGAACAGTACCCGCAATTTTCCGGACACAGCCCTGATTTAGCATTCATAATCATATTCAGCTTTACTTTTTTTCCGTAAAATCGTTTTCTGATATGGAAAGCGGCATGCATCAGCAATAAAAGATCATCATCAGGACAATTTAAAATGGCAAGCGCTTCCTGATTCGTTACTTCCGCCCCGTCCAGCACTCTCTCTGCAAGATCCATCCATTGATTCATGTTTATCTCCCCATTTGTGTCAGATTCATGAAAGTAGAAACATCTACATGTTTCTCAATCATGTGTTGAATGTTTTCCGCTGAAACGTGTTCCAGCTTCGGTGTGATTCCTAAAATCGGAACTCCGCACAGCGCTTCAATTATGTTCGGGTTTGTCTTTTCATCCAGCCCCGGCCGGCTTTTTACGCCGTTGATGATGATGCCGATAATGTCTATTCCCATGTTTTTCGCATATTCAACGGTTAAATATGTGTGGTTGATGGTTCCGAGATCAGGCCTGGCCACAATCACCGCCGGCAATTCCAGGGCTTTTATCAGATCACTGACTAAGTAATTTTCACCGAGCGGTACGGAAATGCCGCCTGCTCCTTCGACGATGAAACACTCATGACGATTTTTAATCTTTTTCCAGTGAACCGTGACCTCCTCCATACTTACGGATTTTCCCTCAAGCATGGCGGCCGTGTACGGTGCAAGCGGCTCTTTCCATTCAAATGGCGTAATTTCTTCATGAGACAGTGCGGTTTGTGACATATCTTTCAACAGAGAAGTGTCACTTTCCGGATGAGTCCGCGGCACTCCGCTTAAAAACGGCTTAAATACTCCGACATCCGCCTGTCTCTGCCTGAATGCCGCGGCAAGTCCGCAAGAGACGATGGTTTTTCCGACGCCGGTATCTGTTCCTGTGACAAAAAAACTTCTCATTGGTTGATGTTCAGCTCTTTTCTAATGGAATCAAATGCTTCTGTCAGCTCATCTATGTCCTGTAAGCTGCGGTCCGCCGTGACGGTCAGCCTGATTCTGCTTTCACCATCCGGAACGGCTGGCGGGCGGATGGCAGGGGCGCAGATCCCCTTTTTCTCCAGTAACGCAGCGGCTGAGACCGTTGTTTTTGCATCACCGATGATGACGGGGAGAATCGGTGTATCTCCGCCTCTTACGGTAAATCCCATGTCGGCGAGACGGGTTTTTATCGTTTTGATAGATGACAGCAGTACACGGCGTGTACCGTGCATGCCCTTTATGATGTCAAATGCCGTATGCGAAGCCGCACAAATCGCCGGCGCGACGGCCGTCTGAAAAATAAACGTCCGCGCATGATTCAGCAAAAAATCAATGAAAATGTTTGATCCTGCGGCAAAACCGCCCTCCGTTCCGACAGCTTTACTTAATGTGCCGATGACAACATCAGGCCTAACACCAAAATATTCACTGGTTCCTCCGCCGTTTTCCCCGAGTACCCCGGTTGCATGCGCGTCATCTACTATTACAAATGCCTGATACTTCTTTGCAAGCGCCATTATGCTGTCAAGCGGGGCAATGGTGCCGTCCATGCTGAATACGCCGTCCGTGACGATAAAGCGGCGGTTCCGAGACTGGACGGAGGCAAGTTTGTTCTCGAGATCTGCCATATCAATATGTCGGTACACAATGGTTTCCGCTTTTGATAAACGGCAGCCGTCCACAATGCTCGCATGGTTCAATTGATCGCTTAAAATGACATCGCCTTTTTGCGGCAGTGAAGCAAGCACGCCGATATTTGCCAAGTAACCGCTTGAAAACAATAAAGCAGCTTCCGTCTGTTTAAAGTCCGCGATTGTTTTTTCAAGTTTTTCGTGCCATAGCGTATTTCCGGTGGTTAACCGTGAGCCGCTGCTTCCTGCCCCGAATCGGCTCAGCGCCGTTTGCGCGGCTGTGATCAGCCGTTCGTCTTTTGACAGACCCAAATAGTCATTAGACGCCCAGATCTGCCGCTTTTGCCCCTTGGTTTTGAGAGCGGTTTCCTGTGTTCGCAGCGTCCGATACAGCCCGTCTGTTTTCACCGCATCGAGCCTTCCGAGGAGCCATCCGTCAAAATCCACGGCCGGTCACCTCGGCTATCGCTTCTTTCATAATGGAGATCATGGCTTTTAACTGATCAGCTGTGCTGGCAAGCGGCGGAAGAAAGGCGATTACGTCTCCGAGCGGTCTCGTCAGCATACCAAGCTCTCTCATTTTTAAAGATACCTCGTATCCTATCCTCTTTTCAGGCGGATAAGGCTGTTTCGTCTCCTTATCCTGCACAAGCTCTATGCCGCACATCAAACCGAGCTGACGGATATCGCCGACATGAGGAAGCTGCTTCAGATCATGAAGAAACATCGCTGCTGTTTTTGATTTTTCGGCGACCTGTTCAACGATGCGCTCTGATTCAAATAAACGCAGATTTTCAATTGCCGCGGCACAACCAAGCTGATTTCCTGTATAGGAGTGACCGTGGAAAAATGTTTTCATTTTGTTATAGTCATCGTAGAAGGCTTCATAAATCGCTTCTGTGGCAAACGTCACGGCAATCGGCAAATAGCCTCCGGTAATTCCTTTCCCTGCCGCCATCAAATCAGGCTGGACATTTTCATGCTCACAGGCAAACATTTTTCCGGTACGGCCGAAACCCGTCGCCACTTCGTCAACGATCATTAACACATCATATGCCGTACACAGCTTTCGTACGCCTGCCAGAAAGCCTTCAGGCATGACGATCATGCCGGATGCCCCCTGCACCATCGATTCAATCGTAAGTGCCGCAATCTCTTCGTGATGCTCCGCAAGCAGCTGTTCGAGCGCGCTAAGACATTCATCCCGGCACTGAACGGGGTCGCCGTTTTCAGATCTGTATACATAAGGAATCGGGGCTTTGTAGCTTTCAAACATCAGCGGGCCGTACACATGATGGAAAAGTTCAATAGAGCCGACGCTGACGGCTCCGATCGTGTCGCCGTGATAGCCGTTCTGCATAGAAATGAATGTCTGCTTCTCAGGCCGCCCTATGTTTTTCCAGTATTGAAAGGCCATTTTCAGAGCGATTTCCATCGCTTCCGCTCCGCTGTCAGAGTAAAAAACGCGCGTCAGCTTTTCCGGTGTGATGCTCGTCAGCATCTCGGCAAGTTCTGTTGCGGGAACGTTCGTCATGCCCAGCAAAGTAGAATGAGCGATTTTTTCAAGCTGTTTTTGAATCGCCTCATCCATTTCCTTTTTGCGGTGGCCGTGTACATTGAGCCATACTGAAGAAAAGCCGTCATAATATTCTTTGCCGCTTGTATCTTTCAGCATAATTCCGTTTCCGCTTTCAATGATTAACGGATCTTCATCGTAATCTTTCATTTGTGTGAAGGGCAGCCAAAGATGCTTTTTGCTTTTTTCAATCATTGATTGTTTCATATTTTCCCCTCCCTCTGAATGAATACAGGCTGCTTCTCTAAAAAATGTATACAGCTCTCTGTATCTATGGCTCCATCTGTAAAGAAAATCCGGCAGCCGCTTTCATCTCCGGCATTCTTCATCTTGGTAATCCGCTGATAGCCCAGCTTCTTTGCGGCAACGTAGCCTGTTATGTAATCAGGGTCATCCGACCAGCACAGTTCAGCTATGATGCCCGGATGCGCACAAACCTTTGCCGCGATGGCATGCGCTTCTTTTATTCTTGGATTTTCCGGCATTTTGTGCTCGAGAGTCCATTTTTGAAAATCGTGTGCCGGCCAATCCATGCGGGATACCCGTACACCTCTTTCCTTTCTGCCGTCAATGCGTTTTCCCGTCTGAATGTCGAACAGGACCGCTCCTCTTACTTCTGCATATTCCGCGATATTTTGATAGGCTTTCTCTATCATGTGCGGAGGAATCCCGGCTTTTTGCAGAAGCTTCCGGGCGACTGCTTGTCCTTTCTCTGCCGTATCTGTTTGATGTACGGCAACCGGTAACGGGCGGATCGTTTTGATCGGTTGATTGATGCTTTCAAGCTGTATCTGCATAAAATCAGGTGTCCCTCTTGAATGCGAGAAGCCTTTATGTAATAAGCCATTCACCGCTTCTTGTAATCCGCTGTAAGTGATGAGCCGTTCTCCGCCGGAAATGTGTTTTCCTCCCTGCTCATGAGGTGCGTCCCGGGAAGCTCTCATTCTGACGCTGTAATATATCTCTTCCTCCATTCTCTCCCCTGCTTTCTCTTACCTTGAAAATTAATGTAAACCAAAATAAATATAGGTTAACACTTATACAGAATATTAGTGTCCCTCACGAAATATGTCAACCAAAACTATTAAACTGTTAACATAATGGAACGGCAAGGCCTCATTACGTTTTCATGTTTTGTTCATATTTTAGTAATTGTTTATTCAACACTGTCCGCTAAAGTAATCCCTATCAACAACTATGACAGCCATCCGCATTTTATTATGAAGGGAGGTCAAAACCGGGTGCCGTTATGCTGAAAGAAAAAATAAAGACGTTAGGCCGTTTTTGCACCGTGGGCGTGGGAAATACGCTAATAGATTTTGGTGTCTTCTTCCTTCTCACCGCTTGCCATGTCCCTTATCTGCCGGCTCAGATCTGTTCCTATTCGGCGGGGATCATCAACAGCTATGTGTGGAACCGAAACTGGACGTTTCGTGTAAAACGCAAGGCCGACGGGAAAGAGATCGTGCGCTTTCTCATGATTAATGCCGCCGCGTCGGTGATCACCTTTTTATTGCTTTACGCGTTTCAAAAAAGCGGCTGTACGCTTTTGGTGAGTAAGCTTGCCGCCACTATCGGCGGAATGATGATGAATTTTATCGGAAACCGAATCTGGGTATTTGGGGATTCGCTGAAAAACATACAGGATCAGGAGTGAAGATGAATGAGAAAAAAAGTGAGAAAAGCGGTCATCCCCGCAGCGGGTTTAGGCACGAGATTTCTGCCGGCGACAAAGGCGCAGCCGAAAGAAATGCTGCCGATTGTCGACAAACCGGCAATCCAATATATTGTAGAAGAGGCCGCAGAATCAGGAATTGAAGATATACTGATTATTACGGGGAGAAACAAACGCTCGATTGAAGATCATTTTGACCGGTTGGCGGAATTGGAATTCAATCTGCAGGAAAAAGGCAAGACGGAGATGCTTAAGGAAATGCAGCAGATTGCCGATTTGGCCAATATTCATTACATCCGCCAGAAAGAGCCGCTCGGCTTAGGACATGCGGTATTGTGTGCGGAGCATTTTATCGGAGATGAGCCTTTTGCCGTTCTCTTAGGAGATGATATTATGGTATCTGACACCCCCGCGCTTTCGCAGCTCATAGACGTCTATAACCAGCACGGCACAGAAACAATCGGCGTACAGCCCGTCGAGCCTGCTGATGTCAGCAAATATGGTATTATACAGACGGGGCGGCAAAGCGGTCATGTGTATCAGGTTGAAGACCTGATTGAGAAGCCGGCTGCTGAAAAGGCGCCCTCACGTATTGCCGTGATGGGCCGATACATATTAACCCCTGCCATTTTCCAGGCGCTCAAAACGATCGGACGAGGCGCGGGCAGCGAAATCCAATTAACTGATGCGCTGCGCAAAGTGTGCCGCACCCGGAGCATTTACGCGCGGGAACTTGAAGGAAGCCGGTTCGATATAGGCGATAAGCTCGGGTGTTTTAAAGCCGGGACGGAGATCGGGCTTCTGCGGAAAGAAATGAGACCGAAACTTTTAGCTTATTTAGAAGAGGTGTTAAAAAGAGAATCTGAAGAAATGACGCATTAAAAAATAATTTGTAACCATTTTGCTTGTCAATCAGTCATATAATTGGGTAAAAAGATAAAGAGGTTGTGAACAGTGTGGGCAATTTTATTAGTGAAATATTATCCTGGCTGACAAGTATGGGCTATTTAGGGATTGCGCTCGGGTTAATGATCGAAATCATTCCGAGTGAAATCGTTCTGGCTTACGGAGGCTATATGGTGTCAGAAGGTACGATCAGTTTTATCGGCGCCATTATCGCCGGTGTCATCGGGGGAACGATCGCGCAATGTTTTATTTACTGGATCGCCCGTTATGGAGGACGTCCGTTTTTGGACAAGTACGGCAAGTACTTACTGCTGAAAAAGCATCATATTGATGTTGCGGAAAACTGGTTTCGCCGTTACGGCGCGGGCGTGGTATTCTCGGCACGGTTTATCCCGGTCGTCAGACACGCGATTTCCATCCCTGCCGGACTCGCGAAAATGCCTCTTTCCAAGTTTGTCACCTTGACGACGCTTGCGATTATTCCGTGGTCTATCATTTTCGTTTATCTCGGGTATCAGCTCGGCGGACAGTGGAAAGATGTAGACAGCTATGCCGGAATGTATACGACTCCGATCATTATATTGGCTCTTGTATTTATTGTTGTTTATTTTGTCGTGAAAAAGATGAGATCAAGACTATGAAAAAAAGACTGCATAGAAGAACGGCCGCGGGCCGGATCTATGCGGTCTTTTTTCTTTATACCGGGTATACGGGGTGTTTCCGGTGTGTGAATGTCAGTTGTTTGGACATGTAAGCAGTGAGGCGTTTATTGAGTTCTTCCCGCAAGGAATCAGCGGGAACGATGCCGTCAATCACCATTTCAGAGGCGAGGCGGTAAAGGTTGATGTCTTCCTTGTATTCATCACGCTTTTCTTGAATAAAAGCCGATCTTTCTTCAGGAGCGAGTTCGCTGATTTTGTTTGCATATACCGCATTCACCGCTGCCTCAGGCCCCATAACGGCAATTTGCGCAGTCGGCAGCGCTAAGCAGCAATCCGGTTCAAAAGCCGGGCCCGCCATCGCATATAATCCGGCACCGTAGGCTTTTCTGACAATAACGGAAAGCTTCGGAACAGTCGCTTCGGCCATTGCGGAGATCATTTTTGCGCCATGTCTGATGATGCCCGCCTGCTCAACCTTCGTTCCGATCATAAAGCCGGGGATGTCTGCCAAAAACAGAAGCGGAATATGAAATGCGTCGCACAAAGCGATGAATTTTGCGGCTTTGTCCGCCGAATCGAGAAATAAAACCCCGCCTTTGACACGCGGCTGGTTGGCGATAATGCCGACCGGCTGTCCGTGAATCCGCGCAAGCCCCGTTATTAATTCCTGCGCAAATAATGGTTTGATCTCAAAAAAGGAGTCTTCATCGATGACACGTTCAATTAAATCCATCATGTTGAACGGCGCGTTTTGATGTGCCGGAATGACATCTGAGAGCGGTTTTTCAAAAGCTTTCGGATTCTTGGATGTGTTGACGGGTGCTTTTTCAGTATAATTTGCCGGAAAATAGCTGAGATATGTCTGCGCCATCGTAATTGCTTCCTGTTCCGTCCGGGCGAGAAGATCACCGCAGCCTGATACGGAACAATGCATACGGGCGCCGCCCATTTCTTCAAGCGATACCTTTTCGCCGATTACCATTTCCGCCATGCGCGGAGAGCCTAAGTACATGGATGCATTGCCTTCAACCATAATGACGATGTCGCAAAATGCCGGGATGTAAGCGCCGCCCGCAGCGGAAGGACCGAACAATAAGCAGATTTGCGGAATGCGTCCCGACAGCTTTACTTGATTATAAAAAATGCGTCCGGCTCCCCTCCTGCCCGGGAACATGTCGACCTGATCCGTAATTCTCGCACCTGCTGAATCGACTAAGTACAGAAGCGGACACTGCAGCTTTTCCGCCGTTTCCTGAATGCGGATGATTTTTTCCACCGTTTTCGCGCCCCATGAACCCGCCTTTACGGTTGAGTCGTTTGCCATCACACAAACGGTTCTGCCGCCGATAGTTCCGATTCCGGTGACGACCCCGTCAGCCGGCAGTCCGTCTGACATACATTCGGCGAAAAAAGCATCTTCTACGGATATGCCGTCATCGAATAGAAGCTTCAGCCTGTCTCTTACAAACAGTTTTCCCTTTTTTTCGTTGCTTGCGTGATATTTCTCCGCTCCTCCTTTTTCAATCGTTTTGCTGCGTGTCTGCCGTTCTTTTTCGTAATCCATCCGAGTCCCTCCATGTTTTATTTTCCTTTGTATTCAGGGGGTCTTTTTTCTTTAAAGGCGCGCAGGCCCTCTTCTCTGTCAAGTGTCGGGATGACTTGTTCATATGCTTTTCGTTCGATGGTGAGCCCTGTATTGAGATCTGTCTCCAGACCCTTGTTTATCGCGAATTTTGCTTGTCTGACGGCGATCGGTCCATTGGCGGCGATGCGTCCGGCCAGTGCTTTTACTTTTTCCATAAGCTCCCCGGCTTCACATACATGCTCGACCAGCTTCATGTCTTTTGCTTCTTGAGCCGTGAGTCTTCGGCCGGTGTAAATCAATTCTTTTGCAGCGCCGGGACCGATAAGCCGCGGCAGTCTCTGTGTTCCCCCCGCCCCGGGAATGATCGCAAGGCCTGTTTCAGGTAGGCCGAGACCCGCCCGGCTGACGGCTGTTCTGATATCGCAGGCGAGAGCAAGTTCAAGACCTCCTCCTACAGCAGTTCCGTTCAGCGCTGCAATGACCGGCTGCGGGAGAGCTTCAATTGAGGCGGCTGTTTCGCCGATACGCCTGACGCTTTGCTTGACTTGTTCATGATTCATTCCTGCTCTTTCTTTTAAATCAGCACCGGCGCAAAATGTGTTTCCGGAGCCGGTGAGAATGACGCAGCGAATAGCCGGCGAGTTTCTGATGTCTGTAATTACACGCTGTAAATCATCAATCATTTCAGAAGACAGCGAGTTGGCTGCATGCGGGCGGTTCAGTGTGATCAGACCGATCGTTTCTTGACAGACGGAATACAAGACACAATCTCCCATGGCTTCTCCTTTCTCATTTCGTTCTGAATACCTGCAGGTTTCTGCTTGGCAGGTCTTTGCCGATTTTGTCCCCGATCCAGCCGGCGGCCTCAAGAAGTTTATTCAAGTCCGTCCCGGTATCAATCCCCATTTGTTCAAGCATATAAATGACATCTTCTGTGGCGGCGTTGCCTGCTGATCCCGGGGCATACGGGCAGCCGCCAAGCCCGCCTGAGGAGGTATCAAAGGATGTAATGCCCATATCAAGGGCGGGAATGATATTCGCAAGAGCCGTGCCTCTTGTATCATGGAAATGGAGTGCGATGTTTGATGCCGGAATTCTCGGCAAAAGGGCTTCAAGCACGGCGATGACCTGCAAGGGATTCGCCGCGCCGATTGTGTCGCCGAGCGATAATTCATCAACACCCATTTCGATCAGGGTGTCTGCCAGGCGGACGACTTGTTCGACCGGCACGTTCTGTTCGTACGGGCAGCCAAATACAGTGGACAGATACGCTCTCGTCGCCATTTTTTCAGCTTTTGCTTCAGTAATGACCCGCCTGAGTTCTTGAACGGTCCGGTCAATCGGTTTGTTTACGTTTTTTTGGTTATGGGTTTCGCTTGCTGATAAAAACACACAGGCTTGATCAATTCTGCCTTCTGCTGCATGTTCCAGTCCGATGAGGTTTGGAACGAGAGCCGCGTAGACCGTATCTTCTGATCTGGCAATCCCCTTTGCGACATCCAGACTGTCACGAAGAGCCGGAATCCATCTCGGATGCACGAATGATGTCACTTCGATATAGGGAAGTCCTGTCTTTGACAGCATATTGATCCACTCAATCTTATCTTCTGTATCCACCCACGCCGATTCATTCTGCAGGCCGTCACGAGGCCCTACTTCGTTGATGCGGACATGCTTCGGACAGTTCATGCTGCACCTCCCGTTTTATTGAAGCTCAATCAGGACCTCTCCTTCATCAGTGAAATCGCCTTCCGTTTTTTTCACTTCTTTCACCGTTCCGGATGCATCAGCGATGATCGGAATTTCCATTTTCATAGATTCCAAGATAGCCACTTCCTGTCCTTCCTCAATGACATCGCCCGGTTTCACATGAATTTTCCACAGGTTACCGGCCATTTGAATTTTTATGACGCTCATTTTGACGCCTCCCCGTTTATTGTTTGTAAAAATCCGGTTGTCGCTTCACCCTTTTCAAACGCTTCTGAACAGGCGATTTTTGTCAGCAACGGAATATTGGTTTTAATTCCTTCTACATGATATTCGCCAAGGGCGGTTTTCAGTTGTTCAATGGCTTGTTTTCTCGTTTTTGCCGTAACAATCATTTTGGCAATCATCGGATCGTAAAACGGAGAAACGGTGCTGCCCTTTTCAACGGCGCATTCGTGTCTCACTGACGGATGCCGTAAAACGGAGAAAGAGGAGATAGTGCCGGGTGACGGATAAAAGGTGACCGGATCTTCCGCATAAATCCGCACTTCTATCGCATGCCCGTGATGGGTGATGTCTTTCTGCGAGAAAGTCAGCGGCTGTCCCGCGGCAATTTTCAGCTGTTCTTCCACAAGATCCAGTCCCGTAATTTCTTCTGTCACCGGATGCTCTACCTGCAGTCTTGTATTCATCTCTAAGAAATAGATTTGTTTCTTTTGGTCGACAAGAAACTCTATTGTGCCCGCATTTTGGTAGCCGATAGATTTAGCGGCTTTAACGGCGGTTTCACCGAGTCTTTGTCTTAATTCCTCATCAACAAACGGCGATGGCGCTTCTTCTATCACTTTTTGATGGCGCCTTTGCACTGAACAGTCACGTTCAAACAGGTGAACGGTATTGCCGAAAGAATCTGCGAGAATCTGAATTTCAATATGACGGGCGTTTTCAATGACTTTTTCCATATACATTGCGCCGTCGCCGAAAAAAGACGCGGCCCGCTTTTGATTGCCTTCAAACGCTTTTGCCAGTTCTTCTTCCGAATGTACGATCTGCATGCCGATTCCGCCTCCTCCTGCGGACGCTTTCAGCATGACCGGAAAGCCGATGGCACGGGCTTCGGCTAAGGCCGAGTGAACATCGGGCAATGGCTCTGAAACACCGGGAACGATCGGGACTTTTGCCTGCTGCATCGTTTTTCGCGCTTCTATCTTGCTTCCCATCTTAACGATGATGTCACCTGGCGGGCCGATGAATGTGATGTGTTCCTTTCGGCAGCGTTCGGCGAACCGGCTGTTTTCTGACAGCAGCCCGTAGCCGGGATGGATGGCGTCGGCTCCGGCGGCTTTAGCGGCTTCTATGATTCTGTCAATATGTAAATAGCTTTCATTTACTCTCGATTGACCGATCAGGTAGGCCTCATCAGCCGCTTTTACATGGAGCGCATCCCGGTCGGCTTCTGAATAGACAGATACCGAGGGGATGCCGAGACGTTTGCAGGTGCGGATTATTCTTAAGGCGATTTCTCCTCTATTGGCAATCAGAACTTTTTTAAACAATTGTGAAGCACTCCTTTTTCATTAAATTAACTTGAGCTCTTCAATCGTTTTTTCCCGCAGTTTGAATTTCTGGATTTTTCCTGAGGCTGTCATGGGATATTCATCTGTGAACAACACATACCGGGGGACTTTATAGCGGGCTATATTTTCTTTGCAAAAGGTTCTGATGTCTTCTGCAGAAGCGGTTTGTCCGTCTTTGAGCCTGATCCACGCCGCGGCCTCTTCGCCGTATTTCGGATCAGGGACACCGACGACCTGAACGTCTGCTACCGCTGGATGCCGATATAACATTTCTTCAATCTCCCGGGGATAGATATTTTCGCCGCCCCTGATCAGCATGTCTTTCAGACGGCCTGTGATTTTGCAGTACCCGTCCTCGTCCATGACCGCCAAATCACCGGTATGCAGCCAGCCGTCTTTATCTATCGCTTCTTCGGTTGCTTCTTGATTTTTATAATAGCCTTTCATGACATGGTATCCGCGGGTGCAGAGCTCTCCCTGTTCGCCCCGTGCAGCCTCCTCGGATGTTCCGGGCCGAACAATTCTGACTTCGATATGGGGAAGCGCGCGCCCCGCTGTTTCCACTCTTCTTTCAAACGGATCATCCGTTCTAGTCTGCGTAATGACAGGTGATGCTTCAGTCTGTCCGTAGGCAATGGTAATGTCGGTCATCCCCATTTTGCCGATTACTTCTCTCATGACTTCCGCCGGGCATGGCGAGCCTGCCATAATGCCGGTTCGGACGTGAGAAAGGTCATAATCAGAAAAACCGCTGTCATGAAGCAGGGCGATAAACATCGTCGGCACACCGTGCAGAGCCGTGCAGGCTTCTTGTTCCACCGTTTTCAGAACGGATGGCGGAGAAAACTGCTCGATCGGAATCATCGCCGCCCCCGCGGATACACATGCCAGCACGCCGAGCACACACCCGAAGCAGTGGAAAAATGGCACGGGGATGCATAAACGGTCACTTGAGGTAAGCTTCATACATTCTGCGATGTTGGCCGCGTTATTTACGATATTAAAATGTGAGAGCATGACGCCTTTCGGAAATCCCGTCGTACCTGACGTATATTGCATATGAATGCAATCATCCTTTTTCAGGCTGTCCATCCTTCTGTCAAGCTCTGCATCCGTTACGGTTTCTGCATCCTTCAGCAGAGCATCCCAATGATGCATTCCGGGCGGGCTTTGATCACCGATATATAACACTGTCTGTAAAAAAGGATAACGTTTCGAACGCAGTCTGCCGCGCTCACAAGTTTTCAGCTCCGGAATCAGTTTATTCACCAACTCGACATAAGATGTCTGCCGGTAGGAGTCCATGATTATCAGGGCCGAGACGTCTGAATGGGTCAGCAGGTAATCCAACTCTGCGATTTGAAAATTCGTATTGATGGTGATCAGAACGGCGCCGATTTTCGCCGTTGCAAATTGCGCCGCGAGCCATTCCGGTATGTTGGATGCCCATATGGCCACATGATCTCCTTTTTCAATTCCCAGCTTCATCAGCCCTTTTGCGGTCTGCCGGCATAACCGGTCAAACTCGGCATACGTATAACGGAGGCCGCGCTCAGGGTAAACAACCGCTTCATGGTCCGGGAAAAGCTCCACGGTCCGCTCAAGCAGCTTTCCCGCTGTTAAATGGATAAGTTCAGCCATATGACCTGCCTCCTTCCATCATTGCTTTGGTAAACGTTTTCATTTCACTTCAACAGCTGTCTCGCGATGACCATTCTTTGAATTTCTGACGTTCCCTCGCCAATCTCCATCAGCTTTGCGTCACGAAGCATGCGTTCGACCCCGTATTCCTTCATGTATCCGGAACCGCCGTGAATTTGAATGGCCTGAAGGCACGTTCTGACGGCCATTTCTGAAGCATAGAGCTTGGCGAATGCCGCTTCTTTCGTAAATGGCAGGTTTTGATCCTTCAGCCATGCCGCTTTAAGCACCATTTGTCTGGCAAGGTCAATTTCCATCGCCATGTCAGCGAGTTTAAATTGAATGGCTTGAAATGATGAGATCGGGCTGCCGAACTGCTTGCGTTCTTTCGCATATGACAGAGACGCCTCCAATGCCCCTTGAGCGATACCGACAGCAAGCGCCGCAATTGAAATCCGTCCGCCGTCTAACGTATATAAAAATTGTTTAAACCCCTTCTCAGGATCGCCAAGCAGGTTGTCGGCAGGCACCCTGACATCTTCCAGCACAAGTTCGGCCGTATCCGATCCTCTCACACCCATCTTGTCGTACGGGTTTGTGATCGTAAATCCCGGTGTGTCTGTCGGAACAATGAGGGCTGAGATGATCGGTTTTCCGGCGGAGTTCTTTCCCGTCACGGCGGTGACAATGACCGTGCGGGCGTAATTGGCGTTTGTGATCCAGCATTTCTCACCGTTTATTACATAGTCATCGCCTTTTTTCTCGGCTTTTGTCTGTGTTCCGCCAGCGTCTGAACCGGCATTTGGCTCTGTCAGCCCGAATGATCCGAGCGCTTTTCCGGAAGCAAGCGGAGTAAGGTGTTCTTGTTTTTGCTGTTCAGTACCGAAATAGTATAATGGGCTTGCGCCGAGTGACACGGCCGCCGCGTAGCTTAGCCCCGTGCTTCCGCAGGCTTTTCCGATTTCTTCAACCGCTATTGCATATGAAATGGTGTCACCGCCCGCCCCGCCGTATTCTTCCGGAAACGGAATTCCGAGCAGACCGAGTTCGCCTATTTTTTTAAATGTGTCTGCCGGGAAGACGGCTGATTGATCAACCTCATGGGCTTTCGGGGCAATTTCATTTTTGGCAAAATCTCTGACCATTTCGCGCACCAGCTGCTGTTCTTTTGTCAGTTGAAAATTCATTAATCTTCCTCCTTCTGCTGCTTTCTACATTTTATTAATGGGGGTCTTTATTCATTCCATTCAAATAAAGTCTGAACATTCCGACTCATCTGCAAAAAAACTGACAGCTCAGGAGCTGTCAGTTTTGTAAAAATGTTATTTAACCGTCCGTTTTGCGGAGGGACGGCTCTCATGGTGGAGCCTGTCAACGGAAGTAACGATATAGGTGCAGGCGCCTTTCGCCCGGATATCAGTATCAGTATCTGAAAATGTTTGCGTCCGTGACGCTGTTTTTCTGACTGTATCCACTAAATAAGGCTGCTTTCCCTTTTCTGCGCGGTAAATGGCGTAATAAGCCGTTTTCTTACCGTTGGATTTCGCATCTTCGATATAGAGTGTATTGCCTGAAGCATTTTTTTCCGCTCGTTTGACAGCCGGCTTTTTTAAAGCGGAATGTCCAAGCCATGGCATCTCGGGAATTAATGCTGGACGGCTGTACATGTCTTTGAGCAAACGGCTTTTCACATTGAGCGGATTACGGTTCAGATCCTTTAAACTGAAATGCATGCTGCCTTTAACCCATGCCGATCCCCTGTTAAGAGCAATCTGTCTTCCGTATTCCTCCGGGTCGGCCCAGGCAGGATCAGCGTTGTTATTGATTTTATAAGCCGCCTGCCCGATATATAAATGCACCGGGCGATTGTTCACTTCTTTCCCCCACCAATCCGTCAAGACGTCATATGCTGCTGCTTTAAACCCGATGCTCCAGTAAATCTGCGGTGCGATGTAATCAATATATCCTTTTTGGATCCATTCTCTTGTGTCAGCGTATAAGTCATCGTAGTTCCGCACCCCGGCGGCCGTTTTGGAGCCTGTCGGGTCATCTGCGGCGTTTCTCCATACGCCGAACGGGCTGATTCCGAATTTGACATAAGGTTTTTCTCGTTTAATGGTCTGATTGATCTCTTTTACAAGACGGTTGACGTTATCCCTGCGCCAGTCATCAATTGATGCAAAGTGAGCTTTTCCGTACCGTTCGTATTCCGCCTGATCGGGGAATTCCTGTCCGGCAATTTTATAAGGATAAAAATAATCATCCATATGAACCGCATCAATGTCATAACGGCTGACCACCTCTTTGATCCCATCCGTTATAAATTGCCTTACTTCCGGAATGCCCGGATTATAATACAGCTGGTTTCCATATGTAGCGACCCAGTCCGGATGGGAACGGGCGGGATGATCACTTGAAAGCGCATTCAAATTTGTGTGATTCATCGTGATCCGGTAAGGATTGAACCAAGCATGGAATTCAAGATTCCGTTTGTGTGTCTCTTCAACTAAAAAAGCAAGCGGATCGTACCCCGGATTTTTACCTTGAGTTCCTGTCAAATACTCTGACCAAGGTCCGTAATCTGATGGATAAAAAGCATCAGCCGTCGGCTTAATTTGGACGATAACGGCGTTCATCCCCATTGCCTGAACGTCATCCAGCAGCTTGCTGTATTCTTTTTTTTGCTCATCAGGTGACAGCCCTTTTTTAGAGGGCCAGTCGATATTGGTGACAGACGCGATCCATACGGCTCTCATTTCTCTCTCCGGCTGAGTGCCGCTTGCTTTTGCTGATGCTGACATTGTAAAGATGCCGGCTGTCAGTAAAACGGCCAAAAACCATATCATGCTGGAACGGCAGCCTTTCATGTTTTTCCCCCTCTCTGCTTTACGGTATTCCGAAGCATTCCGGGCGGTGAATCAGAAAGTCTTAGACTAAAAGAGAAAGAAAAAAGTCCTAAAGCGAAACAAATCGCTTCAGGACTTTTTATGTTTTATGGCGGCCAGCACGTCAATGACCTTCGTTCCGACGCCGACGCAAGTCTCAAGAATGGCCTGCGCTCCGGCAATGGACAAAATGAAAATAACCGGATGAGCAAAGCGGGGCCAGACCAAATAGCAGATGCCGATTAATATGGCGCACCAGACACCCGCACACCAATAACATTGCAGCATATAACCGAATGTGGAGGACGGGACTTTTTTTTGCACGGTGCGCCCGTTTTGATCGACGGTTTTTTCTTGCTTTAAAAAGGGTTTTCTTATGAATTCCGTAATCTTATCAAATACAATTAAATGGGTCAGCCGGTAGCTGGCAAGGATGATCATTACATACGTAAGCCAAGATAGGTTCGTCATGACAAGCCTCCAAAAAACTGGGTTTGATTCCCCTATCTTGCCCTCTGTCTTCTTGAACCATTCTGCCGGATGTTACAGATTCCGTTCCAAGCGTCTGCCGCTGTTTGCAACGATCTCCAGTATGACCTCAGCATTTTGGTGTGCAAAGGCCGGTTCAAACATATCTTTATGGGCGCCCTCGCCTTGATATCCTGATAGAGACCCGTTGTGGCGCCTTCCCATTTCTTCGGCTCGGGCTTATCGCTGTGCTCTTCCTTTATGCCGGCCTCAATAAAGTGGAGGTTTGCCGCGATTTGGCCGTCATTTATCAGTTCCGCCCAGTACGTTTGATAGCCCTCTGTCTTTTTGATGACCGCTTCTCTGACCGCTTCCGGGACATTTTCGGCTGTTGCGTTCATTGGCTGCGGCGGAAGTGCGTCAAGCTTTCTGTACGCGTCTGCGATAATGACATCGCTGACTTTTAAGCCCCGTTTTTCCATCGCTTTTGCCGCCTCAAATGCCGTATTGCCGCCTGCCGAATATCCGAAGAGGATATAAGGGCCTTCCGGCTGGATTTCCAGCATTTTATCAATGTATTGTTCCATTCTGCTGTCTTCTTCAATAAAGTTAAAGCCGTACACAGCAGCCCGTCCATTTAATGCCGCCGCAAGATCTTTGAAGAAAATCCCGAAACCTGAGATAGGCGGAAAACAGAAAAGATTGCGTCCTTTCGGCTGATTCAGTCTGCTGATATGCTGTTCGGCAGCTTCTGATAGTTTGCTGGAATACAGTTTTTCAGCCAATTGCTCAATTGTCGGATATTCAAATATCATTTCAATCGGCACATCCATCTGCTGCCTCGTCTTCAGCTGATGAATGACTTGCAATGCTTTTAAAGAGTGGCCGCCCAGCTCAAAGAAGTCATCCTGTATGCCCAGCTCCCCGCAGCCGAGGATCGGCGTCCAAATGTCGATCAGCTCACGCTCGACCCAGTTTCGGGGCGGAACGGCTTTTGATGAGGCTTTTTTTCGTTCTGGCGTAGGCAGTCTGCGGCGGTCCACTTTGCCGTTTGCGGTTAGCGGCATACGGTCAAGCTTAGTCACATACTGCGGAATCATATAGTCGGGAAGCGACCTTGCCAATAGGGATCGAATGGTCCTTTCTTCAATATGTGCGCCCGTATAATACGCGCATAGAATGGCTTCTTGTCCTTCTTGTGACACGGTGACAGCCGCTTCCCTGATCCCGTCAATTTCAGTCAGCCGCGCTTCAATTTCGGCCGGCTCGATCCGCTTCCCGCGAATCTTGAATTGGCGGTCGATACGGCTGATGTACCCGATGCTTCCATCAGGCAGCCAGTGCGCCAAGTCGCCTGTTCTGTAGATTTTTTCTTCAGGGTGAATCGGGTGGCTGACAAATGCTTCACTTGTTAATTCAGGCCTGTTTAAGTAGCCTTTGGCAACCCCGTCACCGCCGACGCAAAGCTCACCCGGCACGCCGATCGGCGCAAGCCCGCCATTTTTATCGATAATGAATGCGGTTGAATTGCTGATCGGTTTTCCGATTGGGATCGGCTGAGAAAAATCATGCGTGATTTCGTAAAAGGTGGAAAACGTCGTATTTTCCGTCGGTCCGTATATGTTATAAAGGCTGAGATTCGGGCAGCGGTGTCTGACCTTATTGATGAGTGCCGGCGACAAAGCTTCTCCGCCGACATATAAGGTGTGCAATCCGGAAAACATCTCCGGGTCTGCCTGGGCGAACTGGTTAAAAAGCGCCGTAGTCAAAAACAGAATCGTAATACGGTTGGCAGAAAGATAGCTGCCGAACCTCTCAGGGGCAAGCATTGTCGAGCGGTCAACCACATGAAGGCATGCCCCGTTTAAAAGCGCTCCGAATATTTCAAACGTCACTGCGTCAAAACCGATGGACCCTGTCAGAATGAGACGATCCGTCGTGCCGGCCGACGAGTAATTGCTGTTTGACACGAGTGATACGACGTTTCGGTTGGAAATCATCACGCCCTTTGGTTTTCCTGTTGAACCGGATGTATACATAATATAGGCAAGGTCATCAGGTGCTGTAACGGTATTCAGCTTTCTCATGTCAGCGGTTTGTTTCTCAGCTGCAACCGGGATTGAAATGATACTGGAAAAGTCAATGTCAGTCTCAATCCCTTTTTGTACCGTTAACAGCTGTGCCCCGCTCTCACTGAGCATATCGGCGATTCTGTCGGAAGGCAGATCTGCATCAAGCGGAAGGTACGTCCCTCCCGCTTTTAATACAGCGAGAACAGCGATGATAAATTCCGGTGAGCGTTCGGCCAGAATCCCGGCGATTCCCTTTTGCGTCAAACCGTTTTCCAGCAGGATGCCGGCGAATTCAGTTGACCGTTCATCAAGCTCCCGGTACGTCAACGTCAGCCCGCCGGCGTGCAGCGCCTGATGATCCGGAGTTTTTTCCGCCTGCCGGCTGAACAGGCTGATGATGCTTTCATCTCTTTCATAAGTTGTTTTCGTATCATTAAATTCGCCGATTATTCTTGATTTTTCCTTTTGTCCGAGCATCGGAAGCCGGTCAGCCGGAACATCGGGATTGAAGGCGGCGCCGCGCAGGGCTTCTTCTAAATGTCCTTTTACGCTCTCTATCCATACTTCATCATAAACATTCGCATTGTAGCTGAATTTGATGAGCAGCTCATCGCCGGGCGCTATGATCAGGTTAAAATCGTAGCCTGATTGTTCCGACACGTTGACATTCCCGATTCGAAACGGTGCATCCGATTCCTTTTCCGCGTCTTTCATCTGCTGCTGAATCGGATAATTTTCAAACACGATGATATGGTCGATTAAATCCTGTTTCAGCTCAGTCTGAGATTGGATGTCAGCAAGCGGATGGTAGCTGAACGCCTCTGAATCAAGCATTTCTTTCTGGCAGCGGCCCAGCAGTTCTCTAAAGCTTTCATCACCGGTTTTGATGCGTACCGGCACGGTATTGATAAACAGCCCGATCATGTTTTCCACTCCGGCAATAACGGAAGGCCGCCCTGATACGACGGCTCCGAAAACGGCATCGTCCGTCCGATTGTAGCGCTGCAGCATCAGGCCCCATACGGTCTGCATAAGCACCGCGAGTGTAGCACCCTCTTCTTTGGCAATGGTTTTCAGCTTGGCTGTCAGGTTTTCGTCTAAAGAAAACAGCAGCTCCTTCTTCCGGTAGCCTTTTTCCTCCGGGGGACGGGCCGATATTTTCGGGAGTCCTGAGGGTGTCTCACAGTCCGATAAATATCCTTTCCAATAATCAGAAGCTGCGTCTTTGTCCTGATCAGTCAGCCATGTAATATACGTGCTGTAAGGCTTTGCGGGCGCCAGTGTGACGGGCGAACCTGATTCAATCGTCTTGTAAATATGCATAAATTCTTGAAGGACGATGCCGAGGCACCAGCCGTCCATGAGGATGTGATGATGGCTCCAGACACATACATATTCTTCGTCTGCCGTTTTAAACAAAGAAACACGCATCAGCATATCCTTTTGCAAATCGAAGCCTTTTAAGCGGTCACGTTCCTTAAACTGCTGTATAAAGCTGTTTTGTCCCGCTTCATCCAAATGTGTAAGATCTTCGCTGCGCAATCGGAATTCCCGCTCACGCAGCACGACTTGGCGGGGTCCGTTCAGCTGAGCGACATGAGGTGAAAAAACCGTTCTGAAAATGTCATGGCGGCTGATGACAGACTGCACGCTTTGTTCAAACAATTCCGGACGAAGCCGGCCTTTTATGGTGAAGACGGATTGCTCGATATATGCAGACCCCTCCTTTTGCAGAAAGGAATGGAAAAGCATTCCTTCCTGCATTCGGCTGAGGGGATAAATGTTTTGGATATTTTTCGTTTTGTCCATGTTTTCCTCCCGCTCGGTTTTAGTGAAAGCTGAGTAAGTCGGCAATATCCTGTAATGCTTCCTCAGTCAGCTCCCGATCATCAAAATCAGTGACCGTTTTCTCCGTATCGGTTTTGCCGAGGCAGTGTTCCGACAGTTTCAAGAGAAAATACCGGCAGCTTTCGGACAGCCGTTCGATCGTATCTTGCCGGAAGCGTCCTGTATCATAGGACATGTTAACGGTTATCCGGCCTTGTGCCGCAATCGCGCTGATCTCAAGTGACTGCTCCCGTTTCCATGTATCCGTCATATCATCTCCGCCTCCCAAAGGAGAAAACAGAAATGCGTCAGGCTGTTCGGTTTCTGCCGGATTCCCGCCGGGCGCATCGAATTGTCCGAGATAGTTAAAGCTGATCTCAGGTGCTTTCCCGAAGGTCATCCCGGCAAGCTTCGGCGGGGTCAAATATTTGAGGACGCCGTATCCGTTCCCTTTCTCCGGAATGCGCCGCAATGTGTCTTTGACAGTTTTCAATGTGCGAATTTCATATTCTTCAAGAGGTTCATAAGCCCCGCTCCGGAAAAGCACCGGGTAAATGGAAGTGAACCACCCTACCGTTCTGCTGATATCCGCACCGCCCTGCTCCGTTTGGCGTCCGTGTCCTTCAAGGGCAATTTTCAAAGCATGCCGCGGCGACCATTTTTGAACAGCCAGTACGGCGGAAGCCAAAAGTATATCTTGCGTATCCGTATTGTAGGCGCTGTGCACATCTCTCAGCAGGGCGTCTGTTTCACTTTCCGTCAATGTGAAAGATACCGTGTTTCGTTTTTTCGCAGAAGCTTGATATAGATCTGCCTGCTCGTAAGGGAGACTTTCTGTTTCATAGTGTTCAATCTCCCGCCAATACTCCGCCTGCTGAAGCAGCTGCCGGCTTTCGGCGTAATCGGCCAGCTGCTCCGTATATGTTTTGAATGACACTGTTTTCGGAGGAAGATTGATTTCCTTTCCTGAAGCCGCCTGTTCATAGACAGAAGCCAAGTCTTCCAGTAAAATCCGCCATGACATCCCGTCGACGGCGAGATGATGGACGGAAAGAAATAAGTAATCTTCCGATTCAGAGCGGAACAGCCCCGCCTGTACCAGCGGCCCGTTCTCTAAATCCATGTTTCTTTGAAGCTCTGAAACGCGGCGCTTTATAAAACGTTCTTTTTCATGCTCTTCGCCTGACACTTCTAAAATAGCCAGGTTGTAAAGCTGCTCATCTGCGAGATCAGCCGGTCTGTTGAAGAGGAAAAAGCCTTTCTCTCCATCTTTTTTGCACACAAGTCGCAAGGCATCATGATGAACGGTAATGGCTTTTAACGTTTTCCTTAAGGCCTCTTCATCTATTGGATTTTTTCTCGTCAGCATAACGGATTGGTTAAAATGGTTTGCTTCCGTCATGTCTTGTGTGAAGAACCATTTTTGAACAGGCGACCACTTCACTTCTCCTTGTGCGGGAGCTTGGCTGACCGGCTGCCGCTCTGTACGGACATAAGGCGCCAGCTCTTTAATTGTAGGCCGGCTGAAAATGTCTTTTACAGCTATCTGTTTTCCTGCCTGGTGTAATCGTGCCGATACTTGCAGGGCTTTGATGGAATCGCCGCCAAGCTCAAAAAATGATTGATCCGCTGCAATATTTTCAGTTCCGAGCACTTCGCTCCAAATCGCTGCCAGCTCTTTTTCAATGGCGCCGGCAGGTTCCGTAAACGCCCGTCCCGTCTGTGCTTTTTTCCGCGGCTCAGGAAGCGCGCGGCGGTCAAGCTTCCCGTTTGGTGTGACAGGCAGTGACTCAAGCGTTTCAAAGAACGCCGGCACCATATAAGCGGGCATTTCATTTCTGAGCGCCTGCTGCACGGTTTCGCTGTCTGTTCCTTCTTCTGTCACGATATAAGCGCATAGTTCCGTTTGGCCTGCTGATGCGGGCTGAGCGGTGACGGCTGCTTCTTTAACGCCTTTTATGCCTGTTAAGGCGGCCTCAATTTCTTTCAGCTCCACCCGGTAGCCTCTGATTTTGACTTGCTCGTCCATTCGGCCGATATATTGCAGCGTGCCGTCCGGCAGCCATTTTGCCAGATCGCCCGTCCGGTACATGCGCTGATTCTTACGAAACGGATCTTGGACGAAGGCTTGAGCCGTTTGCTGAGGAAGATTACGGTACCCTCTTGCAAGGCCGGAACCCGAGATGCAAAGTTCCCCTGTTACACCGATCGGCTGCGGATGATCTCCGTTTAAAATATAAACTTGTGAATGATCAATCGGCCGGCCGATCGTAATGTCCTCATTTTGTTCTATATGCCTTGCCGCTGTAGTAGCGACGCTGTTTTCCGTCGGGCCGTACTCGTTGGCAAGCTCCGTATGAGGACAAACCGATAAACTGCGGCTGATAATGTTTTGATCGACAGCTTCTCCCGCTAATGTGACAAACCGGAGAGACTCGGCATCTCCCGGCTCTAGTACGTCAAGCAGTGTACGGTACAGCACAGGAACAATAATCATGTGTGTGATGCGCTGCGAAGCGAGATAGTGTTTAATGGCAAGAATATCTTTCGCTTCATCTTCAGCTAAAACGGCCACTTTCGCACCGGAAATCAGCGGTGTGAACATACTTGTTACAAATCCGTCAAAGGAAAATGAAAAGAGCTGAAGAACGGTATCTTTCTCATTCAGATCATAAAAACTGCTTCGCCATTGAAGCGTTTGGCTGACGGATCGATGTTCAACCATCACCCCTTTCGGCCTTCCTGTCGTCCCGGACGTATAAATGATGTAAGCCAAATCCCCCGGCGCTGACAGTGACTGAACCGGTGAAGCGTCCGATTCTTTTATATCTTCCAGCGCGAGTACTTCACCGTTGAAACCGTCAGGCACTTGATCTATCGCATCGTCTACGGTAAGGAGAAGCGCTGTGCCGCTGTCTGCGATGATATATTGCTTGCGATCCTCAGGATATTCAGGATCTATCGGGACGTAGGCGCCTCCTGCTTTCCAAACTCCGAAGACTGCCGCGGCTTGTTCCGGTGATCTTGGTATCACAATGCCGACGGCGGCATCTGGTCCGATCTGCCGTTTTTGCAGAGCTCTGGCGATTTTATTCGACCATTCATCTAATTCTTTATATGTGACTGACTTATCCCCGCTGATAAGAGCCGCCCTATCAGGTGTTTTTCGCGCCTGGGTGATGAACAGTTCATGAACTGTGTTTTCCGGCAGCTGTTTATCCGTCATGCCGTTAAAGTCTGAAAGAATCCGGTTTCGTTCCGGGACAGTCAGCATATTGATCTCCCGTAAAGAGGATTCCGGTTCACGGACAATGTGTTCAAGCATCGTCAAAAAGTGGGAAGCCCAGCGCTCCATCGTTTCTTTTCGGAATAGAGCCGACGCATATTCAAACAGAAAATGAATCTGTCCCCCGCCTTCAGAAGCCTGCAAAGTGAAATCAAATTTGGAAACCGGGCGGGACATGTCCGCAGGCTGAATATGCAAATCGTCCAGCAGCAGTTCCGCATGCTCCATATTCTGAACGACAAGCATCGCATCAAACAGCGGATTGCGGCTTGTGTCACGCTGCACGCCGAGCCGTTCCACAAGCTCTTCGAACGGGTAGTCCTGATGCTCGTACGCTTCAAGCGCGGCCTGGCGGACTTCCGCCAAGTAATCGGTGAACCGTTTGTCCGCTTTCGGCTCCGTTCTGATGGCGAGCGTGTTGACGAACATCCCGAGAATCGGTTCAAGGTCTTTGTGCGGGCGCCCGGCAATCGGCGAGCCGACGATAATATCTTCCTGCCCGCTCAGACGCGCGAGTAACGTATTGTACGCGGCAAGAAGCACCATATACAAAGTGGAGCCGTGATCCCGGGCGATGCGGTGAAGTCCGGATGCCGTTTCAGCGTCAAGCGCGCACGATACCGTGCCGCCCGCAAAGCTTCTGACAGCCGGACGGGGCTTGTCAGCCGGCAGTTCAAGCACCGGAAGCTCTCCTTCAAGCCGCTTCAGCCAATAGTCTTCCTGTTTCCGGTACCCTTCTTTCTGTTGAAATTCCCGCTGCCAGACGGCATAGTCTTTATATTGAAGGCGCATCGGCGCAAGCGTACGGCCGGCGTACAGCTCGCCGAATTCTTTAATCAGGGTGTTGACGGACACACCGTCTGAAATAATGTGATGCATATCCGTCAATAAAAGATGGCGTTCATCCGATTCTTTCACGAGGGCCGCACGGAAGAACGGCGCTTCATCCAGACGGAACGGCCGGACAAATGCGTCAGCTGACCCGGCATCCTCCAGCTGAAACGGCACGCTGGCATGGATGCGCTGCACCGGTTCGCCGTCAGGCCCCGTTTCAAAGGACGTTCTGAGCGAGTCATGCCGCTCAACAAGCTGCCGGAACGTCTCCTCCAGCCGCACGCGGTCAAGCGGGCCCGTCAGTTCCAGCACAGCCGGCATATTGTAGCCGACACCGCCGTCTTCAAGCTGCTGGAGCACATACATCCGTTTCTGTGCCGAAGACACCGGATAGATGGCCTGTGTTTTTGCAGGCTGAATCGCTTCATACGGGCTCTCTTCGAGGTCCTGAATGACCGAAGCGAGCTCTTCCACCGTCGGCCGGGCGAAGATGTCCTGTAACGGCACCTGAACGCCGAACTCTTTGGCGATGCGGGAGACGAGAGCCGTCGCTTTCAGCGAATGGCCGCCCCGCTCAAAAAAGTGATCCCGGATGCCGACGGGGCCGTTTTTCAGCACCTCTTCCCAAAGGGCGCAAAGCTTCATTTCCGTGACGTTCCGCGGTGCGGTGTACGCCTGTCTGTCTGCCGCTCCGTCAGGAGCCGGCAGCGCGCGGCGGTCAAGCTTTCCGCTCGGCGTGACCGGCCACTCGGTCATCTCTATGAACTGAGCCGGCATCATGTAAGCCGGAAGGCGTGCCGCAAGCTCCGCCCGCACGTCATCGCTTTTTCGGCCTTCGATATAAGCGTAAAGCGCGGTATCGCCGTGGTCGGTCCGGGCGGTGACCGCCGCTTCACGGATGCCGTCAATACGCCGGATCGCCGCTTCGATTTCTCCCGGTTCAATCCGGTAGCCGCGGACTTTCACCTGTCCGTCTGAACGGCCGAGCCATTCGACAAGCCCGTCTTCTGTCCAGCGGGCGATGTCCCCTGTCTGATACATGCGCTCCCCCGGATAAAACGGATCATCGAGAAAACGCTCCTCCGTCAGCTCAGGGCGGTTCAGATAGCCCCGCGCCACACCTGTCCCCGCGATGTACAGCTCTCCGGCCACACCCGCAGGCTGAACGGTTCCTCCGCCGTCTAACACATACAGACGGGCACCCGGAACGGGTTTTCCGATCGGAAGCCTTGTCCTGCCGCTGTCCCGTTTTCGGTCACAGACGTAAAAGGCCGCATCAACCGTCGCTTCTGTCGGCCCGTAGCCGTGAATGAGCACGGTCTCCGGCAAAAGATCGGCAAAACGGGCAGCCGTAAGCGGTGAAAGTGCTTTCCCTCCGGCAAACACGCGAGTCAGTGTTTTGCCGAGGCGGATTCTTGTTTCCTCAGGCTCCGTTTCCAGCGCGTCTAAAAAGCTGTTGACCATCGCCGGAATAAAATGCGCGGTCGTCACCTTTTCAGAGACAAAGGCTTCAATCATCAGGGCAGGATCTTTCTCCCAGCCGGACGGAAGCAGATACACAGAAGCGCCTGACATCGTCCACCAAAACAATTGCCAGATGGAAGCGTCGAAAGAAAAGGATGATTTCAGCACGATAATATCCTCTTCCGTTAGCGGAAACTGCCCTTGCATGCCGGATAAAAAGGCTGCAGCCTGTCGGTGTTCAACCGCCACTCCCTTCGGTGTTCCCGTCGACCCGGACGTATAGATAATATAAGCGAGCGAATCGGCAGCCGCTTCTTCAGAGACAGCCCCTGTCTCCGTCTCACATGCAAGAGCAGAAAGAGAAACCTCAAGCGTCTCACCGGAGAAACCGGGAACGGATAACCCGGACTGTGCTAGCAGGAGACAGGCCCCGCTGTCAGCGAGCATATAACGCAGCCTTTCCTCAGGATATTCCGGATCAAGCGGCACATAAGCGCCGCCCGCTTTTAACACGGCAAGCACAGAAATCACCATCTCCGGCGAACGTTCAGCGAGCACGCCGATGATGCTTTCTTTACAGACGCCTTTTTGATGAAGCTGGACAGCGAGTCTGTCTGTGTACTGATCAAGCTCGGCATACGTCAGCATACCGCCCGGAAACCGGAGCGCCGGCCGATCCGGCGAAAGCGCGGCGCCTCGGGTAAACAGCCCGTGAAGCGTCGGAGCCGGCGGTTCAACCATTTCTGTACGGTTAAACTCAGTTAACACCCGTTGTTTTTCTTCTTCATCCGCCATATCAATATGCCGAATCAGCTGGTCTGGATTTCTAACGGCATTTTCAACGAGGGTCAGCAAATGAGTTTGAATGCGTTTGATTGATTTTTCAGTAAATAAAGCGGATTGATAATCAAAATTCAGCTCAATCAATCCCGTATCTGTCCGCTCCTTAATTAAAATGGAAAGCTCGTTTGCAGTATGCCCGCTGAAAAACATGGCCGTTTCAAAATCGAAGCCCTCTGCCTGACGCCATTCAAGGGGCTGGTACTGCATCGAAATACCGATGATATTTTGCAGGTCGTGATGAACCTGCCTTAATTCATTGACGAAAAGATTGTAAGGATATTTCTGGTGCCGCATAACAGACAGCTGCTCTTTTCCTACACTGCGGACAAAGGACAGGAACTCCGCCTCAGGATCTGCCGTCATTCTGATAGGCAGTGTGCTGACAAACATGCCGAGCATATCCTTTTCGAGCTTGGAACCCCGGTTTCCGTAATAAGTACCGATGGCAATATCCTTTTTAGCCGTCAGACGGCTGATGCATATGTATAACGAAGCCATAAACAGAGAGATGATGCTGAGATTATTTTCTTTGCAAAAACGCCGGATTGATTGTTCTAAGGAGTGAGAAAGAGTAATTGTGTCTCTGGAAGCTGCAGTGCTTTGTCTAAGGTGAGAGGTTCGTTCCGCCAATGAAAGGTGTTCCGGAACAGTTCGGTACGTTTCAGTCCAAAATGAACGATCTTTTTGAAAACGGGAGGACTGTAAATATTGCTGTTCTTTTTCCATGTAGCTGAGATAGGAAGGTCTGTGATGATCAGTTAAATCCTCGCTCCGCATGATCTTTTGGTAGATATCAATAAGCTGGTTACCGAGCAGATTGAGCGAGATGCCGTCCATGATAATGTGGTGAAATTTTGAATAAAGCCAAACTTCTTCGTCTGACATGACAAGCAGAGTAAATTGATACAGAGGTGAATGAAACAGCTTGAACGGAACACGCGTCTGTGTGTCAATCCATGCATCCCGCTCTGATTGATCAGTATGAGTAAAATCAACGGTTTCTAAAGAAATCGGCGAATGCCCGGCCAGATACAGCTGGGGTTCTGATCCGTCGCCTTCCGTCAGTTGAAACCTGAGCGAATCATTTTGCAAGATAGAGAAATCTAAAGCACGGCGCAGTACGTCAAAATCGATGTTTCCCCTGAATTTGACGCACGCCGCAAGATTGCAGATACTTGTGCCCGGCTCGAGCAGCTCCGTAAACCACACTCTTCTTTGGGCGTGAGTTAAAGCATAAACAGTATTCTTCAATGGAATCCCTCCGCTTCAATTTAAGAGGATAAGAAAGTGAAATAATTACAATTAAAATTCGACAGCATATGACTAAATCATCCATATAAGCATTATTTTAAAACATATTTTAGAAATCACAATAAAAAATTAAATTTTTTCTAACATTTTTTAGAATATAGTATAATCTCCTTACTTCGATTCTTCATTTCTATTATCTTTATACCATGTAAAACGGTATGTATGCACAATGCAAACCAGTTCTTAAACACTATAATAAGGAATAAAATGTATAATAAATCGCGTCTTTAAAAAGATTTTGCCTCCCGGAAAGAAGTTTTTATGATAAAAATGAAAAATCGGTGAACATATAAGAAAAGAAAGTGTAAAAAAAAGCTTAATTTTGAATATATTACTTTTTGAAGAGATTGATTCATAATGGCAATATAATGTTTTGCAGATTTCGTTCTCCATCAAAAAAAGCCGGATCCTGTAAGGATCGGCTTTTCTTATTGATTTGCCAGCACGACTGCGATTTTGTCTTCAATGTCTTTTCCGTCATCTTCGTCTAGCAGCCCATTTTGAAGCACGGAAAAAATAAGAGTATCTCCTGTTTTTGTATCTGCATAGCCGGCTATCGAACTGACTGACGTTAATGACCCGGTTTTCGCTTTAATTTTGCCTTCTGCCGGAGTATCCTTCAGCCGATTCCGAAGGGTGCCTCCCGTCATTCTGTCACTCGCCCCGGCGACGGGAAGAGAACGAAGGAAAGCCGGGTACCACTTTTCTTTTTGAACCGCATACAAAAGCTCTCCGATTTGGCCGGCGGATACACCGTCAATATGAGAAACGCCGGATCCGTCTCTTGCAATCAATTCATCCGGATTCAGCCCGAACGATTTCAGCTCTGATTTCATCACATCTAAGCCCTTTTCCCAGCTGCCCTCGCCTTTTTTCACTTTTCCCATTTCCTTGATCAAAATTTCGGCGTGGCCGTTGTTGCTCAGTTTCATAAACGGAATCAATAATTCTGAAAGAGGCATGGATGTCCGTGATGTGACTAGCTTGGTGTGACGGGGCATGCGCCCGGTTTTGACCTTCCCTTTTACTGTGATCCCCTGTTTTTTAAGCGCTTGTTTCCATAAATCTAAAGCATAGGACGACGGATCCCACACTGCAGCCCATTCTTTTGCCTTTGCCACGCCCGCCGGTATGGTACCCTTTACTGTAATCACATTGCCTCCATGCTCCCGTTCAATCGTCAAATCTTTCTTTTCATCAGAAGCGACGGTCTTCACTTCATTTTTCACGCGAACGACGTCCGTATTGGGGGAAATCGAAATACGCGGTTTTTTACCGGGCTGTTTTGCCGGGCTGATTTCCGCCATCACCGTTCCGGTATCATAATCCTCGTTTGGGGAAGCGGTAAGAGCTGATACTTGCGCGCCATAGTATTGGCCTTCATCGCTCCACGGAAGATCAACTGAATACCTGGTATCGTCATACCACGAATCATCCCCGATCAGTTCTCCTTTAATGACGCGGATGCCTCTTTCTTTGACCTGTTTTGCCATCTTCTCAAAATCAGAAGCCAATAGAGTCGGATCGCCTTTCCCTCTCAGATAAAGGTTTCCGTGCAGCTGTTTCCCTTTCACGGCGCCATCTGCCCGTACTTCTGTCTTAAACCTGTAATCTTCTCCGAGCACAGAAAGCGCCGCAGATGCCGTCAGCAGCTTCATCAGTGATGCGGGCCTCAGCCGCATATCTTCCCCGCTTGCAAACAGCACTTCTCCCGTTTTTGCTGACCGTACACTGACACCCGCTGCAGCGCCTTTTAAAGCAGGTTCTTCATTCAGGATTTGTTGCAGCTCTTTTTGCAAAGCATTTTTTTGTTCGGCCGCTTTCGCGGAATCATCAATATAAGGAACTGCGGCTATGATCAAAAGCAGAATCACCGCGCTCAAGCGTTTGACATATGTTTTCAATATTATCCTGCCTCTTTCCTATTCTTCGTCATGCAAAATGGTGATCCGGGATGTCGCAGCCGCTTCTTCGCCCGGTTTCAGAATCTGAAGCCCTGTCAGTGATGCAGGCTGATTCAGATTAAACGCATCTGTGACGGAAGTATATGGCTCGAGACTGACAAACCCTTGCTTACCGTCACCGTTAAATACCACCCAATGCTTGAAAGACGTGTCTGCCTGATACAAAACGGATATCTGCTCATCCGGATGATAAATAACCGCTTCATTATTGCCGCCATTCCGGCCGGAAGAAAGAAAAACATCATCAAATTGCTTATTTTTCAAAGACATCCCGTTACGAAATGCTTCTTTATCAGGAACATCCAATAAACGGCCCGTCGGCACGAAACGTTCATTTAATTCCCACATGCGGTCAGCCGTCAGAAAAAGGCGTGCCCGCTCTTCATTAAAAACAAAAGAGGAGTGATAGCCGAGCCCCCACGGAAAAGCCTCCGTTCCCTTATTGATAATCAGCGCCCGCTGGGTAAAGACATTGTCTTTTAATGTATATGTCATCCGCACAATGACATCGTGCGGAAATTGTTTATGGACACGGGGAATTTCTGTAAGATCAATCTCTGTTTCGACTGTCAATTCATCCCCCTCTTCTTTCGCACCCGCCAACTTCCAATGCTGATTGTAAAGAAAGCCGTGAATATGATTATGTTTATCCTCTTCATTTATCTCAAATTGATATGTGCGGCCGTCAAAACGAAACGTCCCGTCCGTAATCCGGTTCGGCGGGAATAAAACGGGAATACCGTACAGCATCGGTGTTTCACGGAATTGTTCCGCAGTTTCCGGTTCTCTCAGAAGCCGCATACCTGTTCTTTTATCCCGAATCGATATGACATTTGAGCCCCATTCCGGCACAATGATGCATTCAGCCTGGTCAGTCTCCGCTTTTACGGCTGAAACCCCTAAATAAGTCGTATGTTCAATCTTCATAAGCACCTGCCCTTTCCTTGTTTTCTAGCATGTATAGGAATTCCATTTTCTAAACTCATTTTCCTTCTATAAAAAAACATCGCCCGTATGAACTGAGCGATGTGCTGTAAAATCTTATTGAATCAGCCGGGTAATCTGCTTTTTCTTCCATACAAATCGGTAATACCCGTATTGCAGCAGCAGGCTGACGACGAAAGCCGCCGGATAACCGACCCAGATGCCGAGAATACCGAGTGTTGTGTAATGAGAAAGAATAAAGGCGACAGGCACTTCAATTCCCCAAATTGTAAAAATGCTGATAATCGTCGGCCATAACACCGTACCGCTCGCCCGCATTGTCGCTGAAACAATCTGAGCGTGACCGAAAATCAAATAGCTCCAAAGTGTAATCATAATAAGATTGCGGGCAATATGGAGTGTATCCTGATCTGTTAAAAACAAGGCCAGTATCTGCCGGGTGAAGGTATAGATCAGCAGAATCAGCACCCCGCCGATCAAATAATTCAGGCCGATGCCTACTTTGATGACCTGTTTCAGCCGGCCGAATTGATTAGCCCCTATGGACTGGGCGGCAAAAATTGAAACGGCGATACCGAGGCTTACCGCCGGCATCTGCACATAACTCGCCACTTGGTTGACGACCCCGTAAGCCGCCGTCGCGTTTGATCCGTAATGATTAACAAAAGAGATGACCGCGATTTCAGAAAGTGATACGAGAATCATATTGATGCTCGACGGAATACCGAGCCGCAGTAAAAGCGCAAGCAGCTTTCTGTCCATTTTAAGAGAGCGGAAAGCAGCCCGGTCAAATGCCAATGGATGCTTCTTTTTCCTCAAATAAACCATGAGTACGATAAATGTCACGATGTTTGAAATCACCGTTGCATACGCCGATCCGTAAATGCCGAACTTCGGAAGCCCGAAAAGTCCGAGAATCAATAACGGCAATAGCCCTATGTTAATGACTGTACTGACGATTAACGTATAAAACGGGGTCTTTGAATCTCCCGTTCCGCGTAAAAATGTCGTATAAGCAAAATATAAAAACATCAGCGGCATTGCACAAAACAAAATGCGCGCATATCGGACACTGACATCTATTACATTTTCCGGCGTTCCCATCAGCCGTAAAATATCAAGTGTAAACACACTGCCGACAACTGCCAGCACAATCCCGAGCATAAAGGTAAAAGTCAGTGTCGTGCCGACAATCGCCTTCATCCTCTCTTCGTTTTTCGCGCCGTAAGCCTGCCCGATCAGAATGGAACTTCCTGAACCGATTCCGATCGTAAAGGAAATCAGCAGAAAAAACAGCGGAAAAAAAGATGATACGGCGGCAAGCGCATCGACTCCGAGCCACCTTCCGACGAATACCATTCCGACCAATTGGCCGACAGATTGCAATACATTACTTAAAAGCAGCGGCACTAAAAACAGTGACATCGATCGCCAGACAGATTGGCCGCGGTCTTCCGATGTCTCCAGATTATCTTGTACTTCCATATGTAGGACTCCTTTTTTGATTTTCTTCCATTTTATTATTCAGCAGACAGCTTGTAAAAACCTTTTGTTCAATGAAACTCTTTATCTTTTTCTTGCGTCTTACAGGAAATCAATCATAAAAATAAAAAGTACGGAAAATATTTCTGAAAAGGTATTGTAATCTTACCGTAATTATTGTAACATTTGTAACATAAGAGAAAGAGATTCGTTGAAGGAGAGATTAAATCATGAAAAAATGGCTATTATTCCTTACTACTATTACATTGATTCTATCACTGGGCACTGCGGCGACTGCCAAAAATACGCCCAATGACCTTACACAAAAACAGGCACTGCAGCTGGCTCTGTCAGCAAGAGAACATTTCTGGAACACGATGAGCGGAGGCGCGCTTAAATCAAACGCAAACTGTACATCTGAACAGTTCGAATATCAAAATATGCAATATGTGTTCATGTGCAAAGAGCTCGGAACAAAAGCGAAAGCCGTAAAATACCTGACACCCGCATTCACAAAGCAAGCGATTGATAAAGGGCTCAAAGATTACCACTTCACTGTAAAAGACGGCAAATTGGCTGTTCCGGTCGGCGACGGAGACAACCTCCTGAATTGGAAAAAAGCAAAAATGACCCTTCTTTCTAAAAAAGGAAGCGTCCAAACATACCGCTTCACTGTACCGACTCTTGACGGCTCTCCGTCAGCAAAACGCGACGTTACATTCGTAAAAGAAAACAACGTTTGGAAAGTCAATCAATTTGATGCTGTTATATAAAGAAAAGCCCGCTTACAGCGGGCTTTTTTGATATTTCTCTGGATAAATCAGCACAAAAACGACAAAAACCCTTGTTACACAAGGGTTTTTCTGTTTTGCCGACATTATTAATCTGCACCTATCTTATGTGGAAAACGCTCTAGGAGAGATTCGAACTCCCGACCTGCAGTTTAGGAAACTGCTGCACTATCCGCTGTGCTACTAGAGCCTGCTTCTATTATAGTAACGCTGGCGGCTGTTTTTTTCAAGCCTACAGTCCTCCGAATACTTTATAGGCGGCTCTCGTCGTATCTTCATCTATTCCGATATAACGCATCGTAATAGACGGAGAAGAATGATTTAATATCCGCTGGAGTTCAGCAATATCTTTCGTCCGCTGATAAAAATGGTACCCGAACGTCTTTCTCAGCGTATGCGTCCCGATTTCCTCCAATCCGCACGCAGCAGCCGCTTCTTTTAAAATTCTGTATGCCTGAATCCGGGAAATAGGCTTGTTCGTCCGTTTCGATTTAAACAAATAGTCATTCTCTTTCATGTCTTTTGTGTAAGCGTATATGTCTGCCTTTAGAGACTCCAATATCAGAATTTTTCTTTTCTTTCTCGTTTTGCTTTCGGTTGCCCAGACATGATCTTTGTTCCTGACATCTCTCACACGAAGCGGCAGAACGTCAGAAATCCTCAGTGCACTGTTCATGCCGAAAATAAATAAAAAATAATCACGTTCACTTTTCTTCTTTAAATACTGTTTGACTTCCTGGATCTTCTCCAAACTTCGGATCGGCTGTACGATGTGCATCAAAAAACCCCTTATAAATGGTAAAGTAACATATTGATCTTTATGTTACTATTATAGCCGAAACCCATTGAATGATAAAGGATAAAGCCTCTTACGTAACATAATATACATAGTGTTACATAAGAAGAAATAGACACGTATTTTCAGCGTGATCCTCATAAACACCATTTTTACCCCCGTGACGGGATTTTAACCAAATAGATACACATGGTATTAAAAAATAAAAATAACGCCCTTAAAACGAAATCTGAGCATCCGTTTTTTGAGAACAACCGAAAAAAAGATACAAAAAAAGACACAATATGAAATTGTGTCCTAATCCTCATCTTTTACATCAATATCTTCAGGGAGCGGTTCATTTAAAAACTCCTGAATCATTTCCTTATATTTTTCCAGCTGTTCGAGATGGGTGTGAAATTGTTCCTTGTTGATTAAATATTGCTGTCCGTCATGGACGGCCCTTATTTTATTCGTTAAAACAAGATTATGCACATATTCTTCAGGAAGATTGGTAAACTCCGCTGTCTCTTTAATGGTTAAATACATGGCTCACGTTCCTTTCATATGTCATGTGAGTGAATTCTGTTTTGTTTATTGTAGCTTATTTTTTGTCTTTATGCTTGTTTCACAGCTTTTACTGTCCGGTTTCCCATTTATCCCATTCCCGACTGATTACATTCACACAGAAACCCTGACTTTTTGCACACCGGACTATTCCGTTTGTCACTTGTGAAAACACCACATTTTACTTACTCTATAATTGTAAGCGGAAAACAAAGGAGGCAGACTATGAAAAAGAAAAAGTTTATGAATCTCTGTTTTATCGTTCTGCTCAGTGCTTTGCTCACGGCCGGCAGCATCCCTTATCACGCCCAGGCTAAGAAACACCCGTTTTCCTATGATGACTACAAACAGGTGGATGTCGGCAAAGACGGCATGGTCGCCACCGCCCATCCTCTCGCTTCACAAATCGGTGCTGACGTGCTGAAAAAAGGCGGCAATGCAATTGACGCTGCGGTTGCTATTCAATTCGCATTAAACGTAACTGAACCGATGATGTCAGGGATCGGCGGCGGCGGATTTATGATGGTTTATGATGCGAAGACAAAAGACACCACCATTATCGACAGCCGGGAACGCGCACCGGCAGGCGCAACACCGGATATGTTCCTTGACGAAAACGGCAAAGCCATTCCTTTCTCTGAACGGGTTACAAAAGGGACTGCCGTCGGTGTTCCGGGAACATTAAAAGGCCTTGAAAAAGCGCTCGACAAGTGGGGCACACGCTCCATGAAACAACTCATCACCCCTCCCATTGCACTTGCCTCAAAGGGCTTTCCGATTGATTCGGTTTTAGCTGATGCCATCTCAGATTATAAAGACAAATTATCACACACTGCTGCAAAAGACGTGTTTCTTCCGAACGGAGAACCTCTGAAAGAAGGAGACACACTCGTCCAAAAAGACTTAGCCAAAACATTCACTGCCATTAAGTATAAAGGCACAAAAGCATTCTATGACGGAGCATTCACCAAAAAGCTTGCGGAAACAGTGCAGGAATTCGGCGGCTCAATGACAGAAAAGGATATTAAAAACTTCAACGTAACGATTGACGAGCCGATCTGGGGCGATTATCAGGGCTATCATATCGCGACTGCTCCTCCTCCAAGTTCCGGCGGTGTTTTCTTGTTACAAATGCTGAACCTCCTGGATGATTTTAAGCTTTCTCAATATGATATCCGTTCTTGGCAAAAATATCAGCTTCTCGCTGAAACAATGCATTTAGCTTATGCTGACCGGGCTGCATTTGCCGGAGATCCCGAGTTCGTCAACGTTCCTCTCAAAGGTCTCTTGAATCCAGATTATATCAATGCCCGCAGACAGCTGATAGATATTAATAAAGTGAATAAAAAACCGAAAGCCGGCGATCCTTGGGCCTATCAGGAAGGTTCTGCAAACTATAAACAAGTGAAGCAGCCGACTGACAAACAAGAAGGCCAAACGACTCACTTCACGGTAGCCGATCGCTTCGGAAATGTCGTATCTTACACGACAACGATTGAACAGCTGTTCGGTTCCGGCATTATGGTTCCCGGATACGGCGTTGTTTTGAACAATGAATTAACAGACTTCGATGCGGTGCCGGGCGGCGCAAATGAAGTGCAGCCGAATAAACGTCCGCTCAGCAGCATGACCCCGACCATTTTATTTAAAAATAACGAACCTGTCCTGACTGTCGGCTCCCCTGGCGGAGCAACGATTATCTCTTCCGTTCTGCAAACGATCCTGAACAAAGTCGAATACGGCATGGATCTGAAAGCGGCGGTCGAAGAGCCGAGAATTTACACAAACAGCATGACATCCTATCGATATGAAGAAGGAGTGCCGGAAGCCCGCACAAAACTGAACGAAATGGGACATAAATTCGGCGCAAGCCCGGTTGATATCGGAAACGTGCAAAGCATACTAATCGACCGTGAGAACGGCACCTTCACCGGAGTTGCCGACTCAAGCCGAAACGGAGCCGCAATCGGTGTAAACCTGAAAAAATGTGAAAAATAACAAGACAAAAAGCCTCGTTTCTCAAGCTGAGAAATGAGGCTTTTGTTTATTCTGCGCTGTATTCAGATGAAGTTTTTTCAGATGCTAACGATGCAAGCGAAAGCACGCTGCACATCGCAACGATAACACCGGCTGCTCCGATCCATGTCACTGACGCAAGAGACAGATGAGTGACAACAATGCCTCCAATTCCGGCCCCCGCCGCCATAGCCAGCTGCATCACAGACTGGTTAAGGCCAAGTAATACCCCCGATGATTCAGGCTCCATCGTTGCCAAATGATACTGCTGGGCAGGCCCTGATGACCAGGCGGCAAAGGACCAAAATATAAGCACGGCCGCCGCTCCGGCAGCAGAATGTGTAACAAACGACAACAACATGAGCATGATAGCATGAAGCGCCATTCCGCCGGTTAATGTGACACGCGCCCCCCATCTGTCTGCGCTGAAACCGCCGGCTTTAGAACCGGCAAGACTGGCGACACCGAAAATAAGCAGCAATGTACTCAGCATTCCGCTGCCGATATGAGTGACGTTCAGTAAATACGGAGAAAGGTACGTATACGCAACTGAATAGCCTCCGAGCCAAAAAAACGTGATGGCCAGGCCGACAGCCACCTTTCGTCTCTTTAAGAGAGAGAATTGCTTGATGAGCGGCACGGGTTTATCCCCTTTTATCTCAGGCAATGCGAAACGTATAATGAACATAGCAATGATTCCGATTGCCGCAATACCGGCGAAGACCATCTTCCAGCCAAAAGCTTCCGACACGGTTCTTCCGATCGGCACACCGATAATAAGTGCTGCCGTAAATCCCATAATGACTGTCGCGAGAGAGCTTGCCTGCTTTCCCGGGGGAGCGATTTTTGCTGCGATCGTAAGCGCGGTAACCACCACAGTTCCCGCTCCAAGCGCCATGATCACCCGAGCTGCAGCAAATAAGGCGTATCCCTGCACAAGAAACGAACTTATATTCCCGATAACAAACAGTCCAAGAGCATAGATCATGAGCTTCCTTCTGTCCAGCCTTGCTGTAAGAGCCATCATGACGGGCGTTCCGATTGCATAAACGAGCGAAAAAATCGTAATCAGCTGCCCTGCCGCTGCTACAGTGACTCCCAAGGAACCAGCAATTTTATCAAGCACCCCGGATATCACATATTCAGACGTCCCCACCAAAAAGCTGATAATCGCCAAAATATAAACCTTCCATGTATTTTGCACATGACACACTCCTTCATAGATGTTTTATATAAAGATATATTGGAATATATCGATATAAAATATTAAAGAAACAAATCGCAATATGTCGATGTAATGTTGGAAAAGAAAACTGAATCCCTTTTCTAAAGGATTCAGCCCTACATTTCGCGCTGAAAATAATCGGCCATCGCCTTTATCGCTTCTTCATCTCTTTTATAATAGGTGTATTTGCCAATCCGTTTTGTTTGGATAAGGCCCGCCCGCTGAAGGATGGAAAGATATTGAGACGCCGTTGACTGTGTCATCTGAAGCTTATCGGTGATCTGACTCACACATACTCCGATCTCATTCATATCAATGCCATCATGCGGGGCGAAATGACGGTCCGGCTCTTTCAGCCATTGTAAAATCTCAAGCCGCGACTCATTAGACAACGCTTTAAAAACATCAATAGGTTTCATACGTATTATTATATCGTGATTTTACGATATGTCAATGTCGATTTACTTCTATCACTTGTTTTGTTTCATTTATGATCCGGGAAATAAAATCACTCACACTCTCTTCAAATGTGTTTTCCTGCCCGTATTGTCTTACGTGTACAGTATGATGACGGCACTCTTGATCCCCCACAACAGCAATATACGGTATTTTTTTCATTTGTGCTTCTCTGATTTTATAGCCGAGTTTTTCATCCCGCTGATCAAGCTCAGCACGGATGCCCGCTTTCTTCATCTGCCGGTGCACCTGTTCTGCGCAGTCCCGGTGTGCGGTGTTTGACACGGGGATGATTTTTGCCTGTACCGGAGCGAGCCATAAAGGGAACGCTCCCCCGTAATGTTCGGTAATGATTCCGAGGAATCTGTCGAGAGATCCGAATACTGCCCGGTGAATGACAACAGGACGCACTTTTTGGTTTTTTTCATCAATATATGTTAAATCAAATTTCTCCGGCATTTGAAAATCCAGCTGGACAGTGGCGCATTGATGGCTTCGGTTCAGCGCATCTTTTATATGAATATCAATTTTCGGTCCGTAAAATGCGCCATCCCCCCGGTTAAACCGAAAATCATATCCCTGTTCTTTTAATACTCTTTCTAATGCGCTCTCAGCCCGGTCCCACAAGTGTTCGCTTCCCATGTAATCTTCCGGTCTCGTTGACAGCTCAATATCATAGGAAAAACCAAATGCGGTGTACACCTCGTGAATCAGCTGCAGCGCTGAAGCGATTTCACTCTCGATCTGCTCCGGCGTTACAAAAATGTGTGCGTCATCCTGGCAGAAAGACCTGACGCGGAGGAGGCCATTGAGCGCCCCGCTGAATTCGTGGCGGTGCACCTGGCCGAACTCAGCCATCCGAATCGGAAGTTCCCGATAAGAACGAAGCCTTTCTTTAAAAATGAGCATGTGGCCGGGGCAGTTCATTGGCTTTAACGCGAAGCGCTGTTGATCGGCTTCAGAGAAATACATATTCTCTTTATAATGATCCCAATGGCCGGATTGCTCCCACAAACGCTGATTCATCATCATAGGGGTGCGCACTTCCTGATAATGATAGGCATCCTGCTTTGAACGCAGAAATGATTCAAGCGTATTTCGGATGAACTGACCGTTCGGCAGATAAAAAGGCATACCCGGCGCTTCTTCTGAAAACATAAAAAGTTGTAATTCCGCTCCCAATTTCCGATGATTTCTCTTCTCAGCCTCTTTCAACAGCTGAAAATGCCTGTTCAGCTCCTTTTTTGAAGCAAAGGCCTTTCCATAGATTCGCTGCATCATTTTTTGATTGCTGTCGCCGCGCCAATAAGCCCCTGATACATGAGTGAGCGAAAAAGCTTTTATCTGTCCGACAGACGCCAAGTGCGGTCCCCGGCATAAATCCACGAATTCGCTCTGACGGTATATACTGACTGTATCAGTCTGCGGAATATCTGCTAAGAGCTCGAGCTTCAGCGGATCGTGCGCAAACAGCTGCTCTGCCTCTTCTCTGGAGATTTCTTCTCTAGTGATTTTCGGATTTTCTGAAATAATCCGGTTCATTTCTTTCTCAATGACGGGCAAATCTTTTTCAGTAATCGTATCATCCATATCAAAATCATAATAAAACCCATTTCTATAACGGGACCGATTCCTAAACAGACCTTCGGATACAGACGTTTTACAGCTTGCGCCAATACGTGCGCTGCTGTGTGTCTCATCACTTCCAGTCCTTCTTCAGACTGAAAGCTGCACAGTTCAATTTCAGCGTCTTCATGGATGCTTCTTCCAAGGTCATATAACGATCCGTTTACCTTGCCGGCTGCTGACGTCTTTTTCAAACCCGGACTGATGGATTGGGCAATCTCTTCTAACGTAATGCCTTTCTCGTATTCTTTTTGTTTCCCGTTAGGAAAAGTAATCACAATATATGGTTTCTTCACGGTCTGATCTCTCCTTTATTTTTGATAAAAATAAAAACACACTCATCCCAAAGCAAGGGACGAGTGTGTGTCAGACCCGCGGTTCCACCCAAATTCCCGTCACTTCAAGTGACGGCTCATTTTTGCCGTAACGCGGCTATACGGTATCGGCTGCTTTCGTTCACCGATACAGCTCAAAAGGCGGTAAGCTCATTCTTCGTGCCGGGAAGGTCTCAGCCGCGCCCTCCCTCTCTGTATGCCGGTTAGAATGACTCATGTCCTTATCATTGCCATTTTTCTAATATAAAAATAAAAACACACACTCATCCCAAAGCAAGGGACGAGTGTGTGTCAGACCCGCGGTTCCACCCAAATTCCCGCCACTCAAGTGACGGCTCATTTTTGCCGTAACGGGGCTATACGGTATCGGCTGCTTTCGTTCACCGATACAGCTCAAAAGGCGGTAAGCCCATTCTTCGTGCCGGGAAGGTCTCAGCCGCGCCCTCCCTCTCTGTATGCCGGTTAGAATAGCTCATGTCCTTATCATTGCAGATTCTTTATCAGAAAAAACTTTCTTTTATTATACATAAATTTTCGGAAAAAGAAAGTTTTTTTGAAAAATATCGGTAAGAAAAGGTTGGCGTCTACAGCTTTCCGGTTTTCTCATCTTCCGTTCTGTAATGCTTTTAATCCATTCAGCAGTTCTTCAAACGCCGTAAATGAATGATATCTTCATATCTCTGACTGCTGATTGATTTCTATGAAAATAATCTCTCCAAGCTGTAAAACGAAATTCCATTTGTTATCCTCCATTTCCATCATGTTACCCTTATATGACCAACGCAGGAAGAAAGAGGTTTCGTTTCAATGCAAAAAACCGGCTGATTCCAGCCGGTTTTATAAATAATCCCCTTTGTTTACGGTAAAACAGTGCTCCCCATTAAATAACTGTCGACTTCGCGCGCTGCTTCCCGGCCTTCATTAATCGCCCATACAATCAGGCTTTGGCCCCTTCTCGCATCCCCTGCGGCGAAAACGCCGTCAACATTCGTTTTATAATCCCCATATGCTGCCTGAATTTTATGATTTGCCGAATCGACACCGAACTGTTTCAATAATGGCTGTTCGGTTCCTTCAAAACCGATGGCGATGAACACCAGCTGAGCAGGCCATACTTTTTCCGTTCCCGGCAGTTCATGAAACTCGTACTTTCCGAATTCATTTCTTACTTTTTCCATTTGAACGGTGTGAATCTCTTTTAAGCGGCCCTGTTTATCGGCCACCATTTTTGTCGTCTGAATTGAATATTCTCTCGGGTCTTTGCCGAACTTTGCCTGCGCTTCTTCATAGGCGTATTCAAGGGTAAAGACGTGCGGCTGTTCAGGCCACATATTGTCGTTCGTGCGCGTCTGCGGAAGCTTAGGATGTTTCCCGAACTGGTGCACACTGCGCGCTTTTTGGCGCAGGGCGGTTGCTACGCAGTCAGCTCCTGTATCCCCGCCGCCGATCACGATGACATCTTTCCCTTTAGCGTCTATAAATTGTTTATCTTTGAAATTAGAATCTAAATAGCTTTTCGTCGCCAATGTTAAATAGTCCATTGCGTAATGAACGCCTTTTGCGTCCCGGCCTTCAATCAGCAGATTGCGCTGTTTTTGGGCGCCTGTGCACAAAATGACGGCATCAAATTGTTCTTTGAGCTCATCAGCTGTTATGTCTACGCCGATTTCGGTATTTGTCACAAAATCTATGCCTTCCTGCGTCAAAAGTTTAATCCGGCGTTCGACGACATTTTTCTCAAGCTTCATGCTCGGAATGCCGTACATCAGCAGGCCGCCGGCTCTGTCAGCACGCTCATAGACCGTCACGGAATGTCCCGCTTGGTTCAGCTGATCAGCGCTTGCCAGACCTGCCGGGCCTGAACCGACGATTGCGACTTTCTTTCCTGTGCGTTTCGCAGGAATTCTCGGCTGAATCCATCCGTTTTCAAAACCTTTGTCAATGATCGTCCGCTCGATGTTTTTAATTGAAACAGCCGGATCTGAAATGGCCAGCGTACAAGATCCTTCACAAGGAGCGGGACAGACCCGCCCTGTGAATTCAGGAAAGTTATTCGTTTTCAGAAGACGCTCCAATGCTTCTTTCCAGCGCCCCCGATAGACGAGATCATTCCATTCCGGGATCAGATTGTAAATCGGGCACCCGGATGTAAAACCGTTGATATCAGCGCCGATTTGGCAAAACGGTGTGCCGCAATCCATACACCGTGACCCCTGCCGCTTGGACGCTTCATCTGAAAATGGAGCCGAATATTCTTTCCAATCTTTTAAGCGAGTGAGAGGGTCCCGCTCAGCCGGTTTTTCTCGTTTTTCTTCCATGAATCCAGTTGGTTTCCCCATGTTCCTCTCCCCTTTCTTACTGCACTACCGCTTGTTTTTGATCTTTGGCCGGCGTTTGCTGAGCCTTTGTATTGGCTTCAAAAGCATACATAATTGCGTCTTCTTCTGATAAACCCGCCGCTTTTTGTTCTTCGATGCTGAGGAGCATTTGTTTATAGTTTTTCGGAATGACTTTGATAAAGGTTTGTACGGCTTCTTCCCAATTGTCCAGGAGACCTGCTGCTTTTTTGCTGTTTGTCAGCGCCGAATGCCGTTTCACCATCTCTTTCACTTCTTTGATCTCCGTCTCATCCGTCAGTTTTTCAAATGAAATCATTTCTGTATTGCATTTGCGTTTAAATGCCTTGGCATCATCACAGAGGACGTATGCGATACCGCCTGACATCCCCGCTCCGAAGTTTTTGCCGACCTCACCGAGGACGACAACCCGGCCGCCTGTCATGTATTCACAGCCGTGGTCCCCGATGCCTTCAACAACGACATTGACACCGCTGTTGCGGACTGCAAAACGTTCACCGGCACGCCCGTTAATGTAAGCTTCTCCGCTTGTTGCCCCGTAAAAGGCGACGTTCCCGATAATAACGTTATCATGTGTTTCACAATTGAAGGCATCAGGTGCTTTTACGATAATTTTTCCGCCTGACAGCCCTTTTCCTACGTAGTCATTTGAATCGCCATTCAAATGAAGCGTCATCCCTTTAGGGACAAATGCCCCGAAACTCTGGCCTGCTGACCCTGTGAAATGAAGTCTGATCGTATCATCCGGCAGTCCTTCCGCTCCGTAGCGTTTAGAAATTTCGCTTCCCGTCACGGTTCCGGCTACGCGATTTGTATTATTGATCTTGATGTCAGCTTCCGCTTCCTGACCGGCTTCAATTGCAGCCTGCACTGCCGGAAGAATATCCGTCATATCAAGCGACTGGTCGATTTTATGGTTTTGCGCCGTGCGGAAAGTGCGAATGCCTTCAGGCTGATACAGCAGCGTGGATAAATCAAGCTGCCCCGCTTTCCAATGCGCTTTTGTACGTTCACTGACACGAAGAACGTCAGTACGGCCGATCATTTCATCAAGCGTTTTAAACCCTAACTGCGCCATATATTCACGCACTTCTTCCGCGACAAACAGCATGTAGTTTACGATATGGTCAGGATCGCCCATGAATTTTTTCCGAAGCTCCGGATTTTGCGTCGCGACCCCTACAGGACATGTATCTAAATGGCAGGCGCGCATCATGACGCAGCCGAGAACGACGAGCGGCGCTGTCGCAAAGCCGAATTCCTCCGCTCCTAGCAAGGCGGCCATCACGACATCACGCCCTGTCATCAGCTTACCGTCCGTTTCCAATACCACGCGATCCCGTAAACCGTTCAGCATCAGCGTTTGATGAGCTTCTGCAAGACCCAGCTCCCACGGGAGACCGGTATGTTTAATACTCGTTTTCGGGGAAGCACCCGTTCCGCCATCGTATCCGCTGATGACAATGACATCTGCGGTGCCTTTTGCCACACCGGCTGCAATAGTGCCGACGCCGGCCTTTGATACGAGCTTGACACTGATTCGCGCGTTTCGATTGGCATTTTTCAAATCATGAATCAGCTGCGCCAGATCTTCAATTGAATAAATGTCATGGTGAGGAGGCGGTGAAATCAGCCCGACACCAGGTGTAGAACCGCGGACATCCGCGACCCAAGGATATACTTTGTTGCCCGGAAGCTGGCCGCCTTCTCCCGGCTTCGCTCCTTGCGCCATTTTGATCTGCAATTCATCCGCATTGACGAGATAATGGCTCTTTACCCCGAAACGGCCGGATGCGATCTGTTTAATCGCACTTCTTCTGTCGTCACCATTTTCATCCGGAGCAAAACGTTTCGGGTCTTCGCCGCCTTCTCCGCTGTTGCTTTTTCCGCCAAGCCGGTTCATCGCTATCGCCAAAGCCTCGTGGGCTTCCTTGCTTAATGAACCGAATGACATCGCCCCTGTTTTAAAACGTTTCACGATGGACGCAGCTGATTCAACTTCTTCTAATTTCAAAGGTTTGCGGTCTTCTTGGAAGGCGAACAGATTGCGTAAAAATCCGATTCGTTCTTCATCCGCTACATGAGAATACTGCTTAAACAGGCTGTAATCATTCTTGCGGCACGCCCATTGCAGAGTATGGATGGTTTTCGGATTGAAAGCGTGATGCTCTCCTCCGTTTCGCCATTGGAATTCACTTCCCGGCTCAAGCGTTTGGCTGTAATCATCCTTATATGCCGCTTGATGACGCTGTTTAGCTTCTTGCGCGATAGTTTCGATATCGATTCCGCCAAGCTGGGATGCAGTCCCTGTAAAGTATTTGGCGATCACATCTTCACCAATGCCGACCGCTTCAAAAATTTGCGCGCCTCTGTAACTTTGCACAGTTGAAATCCCCATTTTTGACATCACTTTAACGACGCCTTCTGTCACACTCTTTCCGTATTTGCTGACTGCTTCTTCATACGGAATGTCAAGCCGGCCTTCATCGATTTCCTGCTTATACGTAGCGTAAGTCAAATACGGGTTGACAGCATCGGCCCCATATCCGATGAGAGCCGCAAAGTGATGAACTTCACGCGCTTCGCCTGATTCAACGATAATGCTTGCTTTTGTACGCAGGCCTTGGCGGATCAAATGCTGATGCAGCGCACTGACAGCCAAAAGCGGAGGAATCGGGTACAATTCTTTACTCATTGCTCTGTCAGATAAAATTAACAGAGATACACCTTGCTTGATCGCTTTTTCCGCCTGTTGAAACAAATCCTTCAGGCCTTTCTCAAGATCATCGGAAAACAGCGTGCGGATGTTCTGGCTCTTAATATCTGGATGCACAAGTGTTTTCAGCGCATTAAACTGTTCATTTGATAATACAGGAGTGTACAGTTTTATGCGGCGTGCATTTCTTTCATTCGGATGCAGCAGATCGCCTTCAGCTCCCAGCCAGGTTACCGTAGACGTCACAAGCTGCTCGCGGATCGCGTCAATCGGCGGGTTTGTGACTTGCGCAAACAGCTGTTTAAAGTAATGAAACAGTGATTGGGCGCGGTCGGATAAAACGGCGAGCGGCGCGTCATTTCCCATGGAGCCGAGCGGGTCCTTGCCTTCTTTAATAATAGGAATTAAATATTTCTGAATATCTTCATACGTATAGCCAAACGCCTTTTGACGGACGAGAAGATCATCAAATTGTTCCTCTTCCCGAATTTCCGGATCAGGATTCACTTGAACCAATTCTTCTTCAAGCCATTTTTGATACGGGAATTCATTGGCGATTTCTGTTTTCACTTCTTCATCTGAAATAATCCGGCCTTCCTCTAAGTCAATAAGGAGCATTTTCCCAGGTTCCAGGCGTTTTTTATGAAGAATGTTCTCCTGCTCCACTTCAATAACACCGACCTCAGATGAGAAAATAATATGGTCATCTTTTGTCACATAGTAACGCGCCGGGCGCAGGCCGTTACGGTCAAGGATGGCGCCGATTTGTTTTCCGTCCGTAAATGAAATGGCGGTCGGTCCGTCCCACGGCTCCATTAAAGAGCTGTGATATTCATAAAAAGCCCGTTTCGCTTTAGACATGTGAGTGTTTTCCGTCCATGGTTCCGGAATCAGCATCATTGCCGTATGTGCCGGTTTCCGCCCTGCCATCACGAAAAATTCAAACGCGTTATCAAGGATGGATGAGTCACTGCCCTCGGCATTTAAAATCGGCAGCACTTTATGAAGATCGTCTCCGAAGCTTTCTGAAACGAATTGCTGCTCTCTCGCTCTCATCCAATTGATATTGCCACGGAGCGTATTGATTTCTCCGTTATGGATCAGATAGCGGTTCGGATGGGCCCGTTCCCAGGTAGGAAAGGTATTCGTGCTGAACCGTGAATGCACGAGTGAAAATGCAGATACGAATGTCTCATCCTGCAAATCCAAATAAAACGCGTCAACCTGCTCAGGCGTTAACAAACCCTTATAAACAATAGTCTGGCTTGACAGGCTTGCGAAGTAAAAATCAAGCTGTTCTTGAATGCCCCAATTTTCCGCCTGTTTCCGGATGACATACAGTTTGCGTTCAAAAGCTAGGCTGTCCTGCAAATCGTTTGCGGCACCGATGAATACTTGGCGAACATACGGGCAAGTACTTTGTGCCACTGTTCCGATTTTTCCGACATTAACAGGGACGGTTCTCCAGCCGAGCACGGTCTGTCCTTCCTGCTCAATGAATGTATTCACCTGTTTTTCTATCTTTTTTCTTTCTTCTTCATTTTGCGAGAAAAAGACCATTCCTACCCCGTAACGGCCTTTTTCCGGCAGCTTCATTTCTCCGCACTCTGTCTTAAAAAAAGCATCAGGGATCTGAACCATCAGGCCGGCGCCGTCACCCGTATTCGGGTCACTGCCCTGCCCTCCTCTGTGATCCAGCTGGCAAAGCATCTGCAGTCCTTTTTTGACAATGTCATGTGAAGGTTTCCCTTTTAAATGGGCATACAAGCCGATTCCGCATGCATCATGCTCAAATTCCGGACGGTAGAGACCTTGTGCTTTCGGCATTTGATTGTAAGTCATAATTCCTCTCCCCCGATCAGTTTCCGTTAATTATCGGTCATAAAATCTGACAACTTTAAATTAATTGTAAGTTTTCAAAACAATATAAACAATATATAATTTAGATCAAATACATCTCAAAATGAGATAGATGGGTGTGGACGCAATGGAATTACGCCAGCTTCGGTATTTTATGGAGGTAGCAGAACGGGAACATGTGTCAGAAGCGGCTGATCATCTGCATGTCGCACAATCCGCCATCAGCAGGCAGATTGCAAATCTTGAAGAAGAGCTGAGGGTCACTTTATTTGAACGGGAAGGCAGAAATATTAAATTAACGCCGATCGGCAAACAATTTTTAGAACATGTTAAAACGGCAATGAAAGCAATTGATTACGCGAAGGAACAAATCGATGAATACCTTGACCCGAATCGCGGAACCGTCAAAATAGGATTTCCGACGAGCCTTGCGAGCCAGCTATTACCGACGGTGATTTCGGCATTTAAAGAGGAATACCCGAATGTCGAGTTTTTGCTCCGCCAAGGATCTTATAAGTTTTTAATTGAAGCCGTAAGAAACAGGGATATAGATGCGGCGCTGCTCGGCCCCGTTCCGACGGAATTTCCCGACATAACAGGCAATATCTTATTCACGGAAAAGATTTACGCGCTTGTTCCGCTGCATCATCCGCTTGCAAAACAGAAAAATATCCATTTAATTGATCTGCGCGGTGACCAATTTGTTTTATTTCCTGAAGGATTTATTCTCCGCAACATGGCAATTGACGCTTGCAGACAAGCCGGCTTTGCGCCGCTAGTATCAACGGAGGGCGAGGATTTAGATGCCATTAAAGGATTAGTCTCCGCCGGGATGGGAGTTACTCTATTACCTGAAAGCACTTTTGCAGAAATCACACCTCGGTTCACGGTCAAAATTCCCATTGAATTTCCTCAAGTGAAGCGCACCGTAGGCATTATTAGACCAAAAAACAGAGAACTGGCTCCATCTGCGAATGATTTCTATCATTTTGTCATTCAATTTTTCTCCAAACTTGAACAATATCAATAAAACCCGGGCTTCAAAACGAAGCCTCGGGCTTTTTTATGTTTATATTGAATTTTGTCAGCCGATCGGGATGGACAGTTCAACGTGGCAGACAAACGCTTCTGGATCAATAACCGATTGCTCGGTCTGTTTGTGCGGCGTTTCTTTAAATGTCATCAGCTGGGCCGAGGAATAATTGACGATGCCGAGCCCGAGCTCTTCTCCCTGCTGATCAAGCAGTCTGACAACCGCCCCGCTGCTGAATTTGCCCTTAATCTGTTCAATGTCCTGCGGTGACAGCGCCACATTTCCGTTCGCTACATCGCGGCTGCTTTCCTTTTCCATTACAATTTCGCCCTCGGGGCCGGAATTAAATGCAAGCCATTGTTCTTTGTGGCTTAACGGCAGGGTTCCTTCCGCTTCAAAATAAGTTCCTTCAGCCGCCTCTTCTACCGCCTCCAGCAGTATGTCCGGAGCGTTAGCCTGCCCGAGAAAGCCTTTAATACCGGAGGCCATCACAATTTTAAAAGCATCCAGTTTTGAGCGCATTCCGCCGGTTCCCATCTCACTTCCGGCATCTCCCGCGCTTGCTTCTATTTCCGGGGTGATGTCACTTACATGCCGGATTCTTTGCGCTTTCGGGTTGCTGCGCGGATTATCATTATATAATCCGTCAATGTCTGATAAAATCACAAGCATGTCGGCATCAATTAAACCTGCCACCTTTGCTGCGAGTGTATCGTTATCACCGAATTTCAGCCGGTTGACTGTGACGGTGTCATTTTCATTAATAATCGGAATAATGCCTCGTTCCAAAAGGACGTTCATCGTATTGCGGACATTGTGGTAGCGGTATTCATCGGAAAAGTCGCTTCTTGTAATTAAAATTTGTGACGCGACATAACCGTGCGCTAAAAACAGCTTTGAATAGGCCTCCATTAATAATCCCTGCCCGATGGAAGCAGAAGCCTGTTTCTCAGGGAGGCTTTCCGGTTTCTGAATAAATCCGAGTTTTCGATAACCTGCCGCCACCGCCCCGGAAGATACTAAAATCACTTCATAGCCTCTGTCTTTCAGCTGTGCGATTTGATCCACCAAAGTTTCCAGTTTTCTTCTGCTGATTTCTCCGTGCAGGCTCGTCAGTGAGCTGCTGCCGATTTTCACCGCGACTCTTTTGATCTCTGTCCGAGACGTCACTGTATCACTCCTGTTATTGTCTTTTATAGTGCTGCTGTTTTTTCAAATGTTTTACTGATCTCAATAGAACGTTCGGTTGCGTGTTTAATGGCTTTGGCGATTGCTTCCCCGCCGCCTTCTGACCTGAGCGCATCGAGGCCGGCTGCCGTCGTGCCGTTTGGAGAGGTAATGTTTTCCCGCAGCACATCCGGCTTTTCTCCCGTCTCCATCAGCATTTTAGCTGCGCCTAATAACGTTTGCGCGCCGATTTTGCGGGACAGCCGTTTATCTAATCCTGCATCTTCACCTGCTTTTTCGATAAACTCCATTAAATAATAAAAGTACGCCGGACCGCTGCCTGCGATGCCTGTGAAAATGTCCATCTGTTCTTCCTTGATCACATACACTTCTCCGAGACATTCCAGAAGGGATACCGCGGTTTTTGCTGCACTGTGAGAGACATGGTCTCCGAAAGCCGCAGCTGTTGCCGATTCGCCGATCATGCTGGATGTGTTCGGCATGACTCTGACAACAGGCTGGCGATCATGTAATGATTGTTGTATAAATGAGGTCGTTATGCCTGCCAGGACAGACAGAATGATTTGATGGGGTTGAATACGCCGTTTCAGCGTCGTCAGAGCGATTGCAGCATCCTTCGGTTTCATGGCTAAAATAAAAACATCAATGTCTTCGGTTTTCATGCTGTCAAAAGGCACGCCTTGAATTCCGTATTGATGTTCCAATTCAGCGAGACGCTCTGTATTGCGGCGGTTTGTCACGCAGATATTTTGGTTGGGAATTTTTTTTGCTCGGACCATGCCTGATATCATTCCTTCAGCCATTGATCCTGCTCCGATAAAAGCAATTTTCTTTTGATCAAAGATCGGTAACATCTCCCTTGTTCGTATTTTGTTCGTATTTTTCACACGTTTTTTATGTTACCATGTCAGGACTCGATGTCAAGTTTGAGGTTTTATTAAATGTATTGTCCCCTGCCTGTCATTATGTATAATGAAACACAGAACACACCGTTTGAGCCCGGGAGGCCGATGTGTTCCGGACGGATTTAAAAATTATCGGAAATGGCTTTTTCTATCAGCTTTTTGCAGCGGTCGAGCTCAACTTTCAGCTGCTTTTTATAAAGCTTCGCAGCTTCATAGTCTTTAAATTGATAGAGAACGACTTCCTGGAGTTTGGCTCCTTCTTTTTTGACTTTTACCTGCTTTAAAATCCCGTCATCCAAAAGTTCATGGAGTGAACGGTACACCTCGGTATGATTCGGCTTAAAACCGATGGGTTTAAATTCAGAGCGCAGCACCTCAAGAAGCTTCAGTCCGTAAAGCCGTTCCTGCTCTGTCATCGTAATCATGTAAAGCTTTAAAAAAGCCCTTTGTTTCACTAAAAAACCGGTTGAACTTCTTTTTTCTTCTTTCAATATGTGCACGCCCTTCCCTCTAACAAATTATTCCATGTACTAAATATTCTCTTTATATCCCGTTTTTCCTTTTATTGCGCGAACAGTTTGACTCATGTTTATTTGTTTTTTTGGCAGCGGGGAAAATAAATTTAATGAACATTTGGTACATAGTTTATTTAGTTTAATTATAACTGATCTCGGTTCCTTTTTCACTTCTTTTGTCTGTTCATTCGGTTTGCGGTAACAAAAAAAGACCCGTCATGAAGACAGGTCCCCTTTTGTTTAAGGATTTGTTGACCACAAACCGGCAGTTTTGATAAAAATGCGCGGATGTAATTTCAATTGAGCCACCATATATTCTGCAAGGTCCTCAGGCTGCATAACTTTTTCCGGATTGCCGTCTGTCAGATTTAATTCAATAGACATGTCGCTGGCAACCGTGCTCGGAGTCATTGCGCTGACACGGATGTTGTGTTTTCTGACTTCCTGCATGAGAGATTCAGTCAGGCCGAGAACGGCAAATTTTGAAGCGCTGTATGCGCTTGTCGCCGCGGCGCCTCTTTGGCCTGCCGTAGAAGAAATATTAATGATATCTCCTGATTTTCTCTCAATCATTTCAGGAAGAACAGCGCGTGTCACATGGTATACACCCATTACATTGACTTGAATGATGTCTTCCCACTCTTCAGGCGTGAGATCCAAAAATCCGCCGAATTTGCTGATTCCTGCATTGTTAATAAGAATATCAATCTCACCAAGTTCTTCTTTAATAGAGGAGACGGCTTGTTCAACCTCGTTTTGTTTTTTCACATCGGCAGCAGCGAAGGATGCCTTTACACCAAGGGCTTTCACTTCTTCTGCAACCTTTTCGACATTTGCTTCAGTGCGGCCGATTAAACCGATATTGACTCCTTCTTTGGCTAAAGCGATAGCGGCGGCGCGTCCGATTCCTCTGCCTGCGCCCGTGATAAGAGCCGTTTTGTTCTGTAAGCTTTCCATGTCTTTCACCCTTTCTGAATGTCCTTATGTACGATTTCACATTATAAGCAGAAAAAAAACAATTAGCAAATAAAACGATTCAACACTCTCCATAAAGGGTATCAACAGAGAAAAAGGAGTGAAAAAGAGATGATCATCATCTTGTATATCAGTGCTGCCGTAGCAGCTGCCGCATTGATTTATTTAGCCGTATCCGCCGTGCGTTTTAAAAGAAACACAAAGCCGGATATAAAGAAGATCAACGGGACGGCAGCGTCCATGCAGACGTCCGTTGAAGAAATCAAAACAGAAACCCAGCTGTTATCGCAAAAGCAGAAAGAACTGCAGGAAGACTTTCTCACTAAAAAAACAGCCATGCAAACAACGGCTGCCGAAGTCAAAGGAACGCCCCACGTCCTGAAAATGCTCTGGAATGCCGGAAAAAGCGATATATGAGCCTGGATGTCATCCGCCGTTTTTGATGACACTATAAGGAACTGACGGATTCAAGGAGGCGTAACATGATATGCGGCCGTGAGCGGCTTTCGCTTTATTTGCAGAAGCTTAAATCACCTTCGTTTTCGGGAGGATTTACAAAGGCGGATTTGCTGACTGCGAATTTCCATTTAGCCAAGGACGGAGATCTGGACATGTTTTATTCCCCCCATAATGAATATATCAACCCCCGTGCAGTGATTGCCATTTCCGGAATCACACCCGGTTTTTCTCAGATGCAGCGGGCTTACAAAGCAGCGGCGCATCTTTTAAAAAGCGGTGGCTCTCTTGAGACGATAGCATATGAGACAAAAAAAGCGGCCGGCCTTTCCGGTTCAATGAGACAGCATATCATTGAAATGCTTAATGAATGCGGTCAGCCGGCCGCACTTCACCTTGAGGATTCATCCCAATTATTCAATACGAAACGGGAGCTGCTTCATACAACGTCTGTTATCAAACACCCTGTTTTTTATAAACACAAAAACTATACGGGACATCGGCCGACAATCAGCAGGTCGGCTCTCCTCAGCCGTTATGCGCTGAAATGTTTTCCGGATGAAATAGAAATGATAAAAAAGGATATTCTGCTCATCCCTCTCGGCAAAGCAGCAGAAACCACCTGTCGCACGCTAAAGAAGAACGGCAGGATGAATCATGCGGTCATTTTAGAAGGCTTTCCCCATCCGTCCGGCGCAAATGGACATCGTTTCAAACAATTTGACGAAAACAAACAATCGTTACGGGAACAAATTCAGCGCTTTGACAAGTTTATTTAGCAGCTGTCAAAAAAACGCCCCGAGTCTTCGGGACGTTGCTGTTAAGAAGCGTATTCAGGCAAACCTTGATTCTCTTTTGCCGTTTTCTCTTCAGGTATTTTGATTTGGTTTGTCAAGATCGCACTTGCAAAATATAATGCCGCGAAAATCCATACGACACCTTGTGCGCCGACAAGGGGTAGCGTCAGGAAAATGCGGATTTACAACGTTAAGGAAACCAAAATATAAAAAGTCTAATTTCTCGGTGTTATAAGTGAAAAATTAGGCTTTAGTTACTTCATTAAAGCGCCTGATTGTTGAAGACTAAAGTTTATATTCACCAAGAAAATTGATGTGCTCTTATCCTAACAAATTTTATTTAGGACTTACATGTATGCCTTCACTCTCTCGCCAATCTGCGTAAAGTATACGCTTTACATTATCATATCCATTGGTAGTTAATTGGTTATCTAACCACTGTTGATCAAATCCGAGTTCATGTAAATTATCCCATAAAATTTCCCCATCTATAATTAACGATGTTGGGAGGTCTACTGGACTTTCTGGAAGATTGAGATCTGGTTTTTGATACTTGGATTTTAATAATAAACTTATTTGCCCATTAGCTTCCAATATACCGTATTTGACTTCGCGAACTGAAAAGACATTATTTTGACGGAGTATACTCAATACTTGATTTACATCTCTGTCCATAACACCATCTCGAATGATGATGTTAGGATTGCCTAATAAGAGAGAACGTGTCGATTTATTTTTTAGAGTCATAAACTCTATTCCCAACATAAGAAACGTCCACAATCCGATGGCATATAAAAAATGAAAAATCCCTACCTTATCTTCATAAATGTTATTTCCTAAAAAATCTCCAAGTACTAACACAAAAACTAAGTGAAACGGGGTTTAACTGATAGATGGATGTTCTGCCTGTTATGATAATGATAAAAAATAAAGTTGCAAAACCTACTATGACTTTGATTGTCAGTAAACCCAAAAAAACTTCACCCAAAATTTATTCCTCCATTTTATATTTCACTCGATTTCAAAAATCCTCATGTTTTAAAATATTTATATTACAACATGTAAGCTAATTAAAATCAGAAAGATAAATAATACCGGTTTTTTCAACTTATAATAATGGAGAAAGCACGCGAGCACCCTGTTCAACAATGCGCTCGGTCAGGGATCGTTGCAACAAGTCTTCAATTCTTAATGGTACAGAATCAGTAAGATCCCTCTCGAACTGCTCTGTGAGTTCCCTTGCCACATCAGCACTGTACACGACTTGACACACCTCATAATTCAGGCGAAAACTTCTCATATCATAGTTTGCTGAGCCTACGGCAGCAATCTCCTCATCGATGGTCAACACCTTCGCATGTATCATTCCTTTGTCGTACTGGTAGATTTGAACTCCAGCTTCTATAAGTTCTCCGTAATAAGTACGGCTTGCAAGACCCACGATTTTTTGATTATTGTGGCGAGGAACCAGCAATCTTACACGGACACCACGAGTTACTGCTGTCTTTAATGCCATGATAATATCCGTTTCTGGTACAAAATAGGGTGTTGTTAAATCAATAGTCTTGGTCGCCTGTGTTATACATATAAAGTAAGCTTGCCGAATGACTGGGGTAGGAATTCCAGGGTTTCCTTCCAACGTATGGATATACGCTTTATGCAATGTCCTAGTTTTTCCGGATATGTCCATTTCTTTATCATCAAGGGTGCTCAACTCTGATCCCAATTCGGCTGACCATTTGGAATGATCTGCTCTGCCGATTGAATTGATTTTCGTTACCTCTGATTTTGTTTTCAAATTTGTTTTTGATTTTATCCTTTCCGGCACAGCGATTTCCCAATGAACATCAAAAACAGTCTGCAAGTCGCCTGTTGCTTCCCCTATAATTTGCAAATGAGTGTCCCTCCAAAATCCTACGTCTGGCTTTAATCCTGTATATTCATACCCAACGTTCATACCGCCAGTAAAGGATTCCTTTCTGTCAATCGTCACAATCTTACAATGATCCCGATAATTCCAATTGGACAAAATCCAGGGAAATCGCAGAGGAAATATTGTCCTGCATTCTATCCCTGCTTCAACCATCTGCCGGATTTTTTCACGCGGGAATTTATAACTCCCCAAGCTATCTCTCATAAAACGAACCTGCACTCCATTTAATGCTTTTTCGATTAGCAGTTCTGTGATTCGATTACCAATTTGGTCGTTCCGATAGATGAAATATTCCAGATCAATGGTTTCTTGGGCTTTTTGCAGGGATACAAGGAGTTGATCATATTTTGCTATCCCATTGTTAAACACTTGGACTTGGCCCATTCGAAGCCCATTCACAGTGAAATGCCGTAAAGCATTGGCAATTACCGATGCTGAAGCACCGAATGTCTCAGGTAATTTGTTAGATTCATTTTTAGAACAGGTCAATCTTTTTCGATGAATAAACCTAGGGTTTGATATGCTAAGATATAGCCAGAAACCAATGACAGGTAAAAAAAGGACGATTATTATCCAATTCAAAGCCTTGGCAGGCCGACGAACTTCCCAAATTGCTATGAATAAGATAAAGAACGTATTTAACAGGTATAGATAAAAAATCCACTCCAACTGGAATCCCTCCTTCTGTTACTCTTAACATGTACAAACTATGTAACCAGTATACGTATGGAATATGAAGGGATTGTCTGTTATATATTATGGACTACCTTTATAAGAACTTGTATAAGATATTAAGAACGAAAAAAAGAGAATTAAGGTTGGGAAAGTTCTGACATCAAGAAAGGCGTAATGATCTGGGCACTGTCCTAACTAGAGACTTAGTGATTTTGAAAATTACCATCTGGTAAATTCCTAAATATAGGTATAATTTTTTATAAATTTGGAAAATGAAAGTGGTAAATGCAACAAGAAGTAAATAAGAGAAAACATTAATTTATATTGGGAGGAAATCGTCTTAAAATTAGTCGTTAACATCTTTTTTGTTAATGGTTAATGAATGATCGGTATCTCTAACAGCAGCATAAAAAAAATCTTTGATTTGAAGATATCCCTTTGCCTTTAGTTCTTCCTTTAACCACTTTTCATTTTTGTTGATAAATTTTAATTTACGCTTTTGCACTTTCCCTTCAATGACAACGGCTATGGGTAATCCGCGGTATTCCACTTTCATATGTAAATCTTTTGGAGTAATAGGAACTAATTCTTTTCTTGGAAAAATGCTAATTTCACCTGTTGCTTCCAAAATCGCATATTCATTATCGTGAATATCCGGATATCCTGTTGTTCTTAAATTAGACAACAGCTCAGGTAAAGGATATCTACTTTCCTTTAACTTTCGATTAAGATAAAAAAAGAATCGCTCCAAAATCATGAGGGGTAAGTTGGGCTAGAGCTGATTTCCCTAAAATATTTACTGCTACAATAAACACAATATAGATAAAAATAACTTTAACTAAAAAAATAGACACTTCTAACACCTCGTAAAAAAATTCACCTTAGTCCGAAATTGGACTAAGGTTTTTAAACTTATTTCAATTAAAAATGGTATCTTTTTTTCGTCATGTATGAATCTAAGCTAAATCCTTATCCTTTTAAAATAGGGGTCACTTTATCAATGGCTTCTTGTAATTTTTCACTGTTTAACCTATACATTTGTTTGGCGTCTTTTGATTCCGTTCCAAGAGCAAATAGTTCTAAGTCTGCTTGACATTTTTTCAAGGTTGAAAGAATTAAGGGTCTTTCTTGTGGGGGTGCGACTTGTAATTTATCGTCAAACAGATCAATCGTTAACTCTCCGTAAGAATTAACCTGTCCCAGAAATACATTTTCAATCGTTACCCCTAGTTTTTCTAATTCAGTTTGTAGCCAAGCCCGACTTCGTCCAATCGTGGCTAGTGGTTCATCCATTATTGTACCATCCATAATAATGGTCTGAGGCTCCTTGATTGAAGCAACCTTCAAGTTTATATCCTTTGCTGTTAAAGGTTGATTTTCTTTCTTTAGCATCACAGATAAATCACCTGTTGCCTCTAAAACAGCAAATTCTACATCAGAGACTTGAAAGACATCCTTCTTGCGAAGGAGATCTAACAGTTCATCTGTCGTATATCTTTCCTTTTTTAAATTATCTTCCATAATCTTCCCATCTTTGATAAATACAGTTGCTTTTCCTTCTATAAAATTGCGAAAACGTTTACTTTTTAATGAAATTAAACCAGCGAAAAAGGGAATAACCGCAAAAATGACAATTCCAATAATTCCGTGAAAAATGTTCCGTTCAAGTCCTATAGCCACTTCTGCACCAATATTCCCAATAGAAATACCGGTGACATATTCAAAGAAAGTTAGTTGGGAAATTTGCTTTTTCCCTAACCATTTTGTAATGAAAAGTAAAAGAGCAACAAATAATGCTGAGCGTACAGCTACATCTAACCATTCAGGCACTGCTTACACCTCCTGTAAATATAGTTTTTCTAGAAACCTTTGTACTGAAGTTCCTCTCCTTCTAGTTCTCCTACTCTTTTTTTTAAATCTTTTGTTACTTCGTGTACTACCATCATAGCCTCATGCAAAGTTCGCTTCGATTCATCATCAAGAGTCCGTAATGCTAAACTTGAGAGACTTGCTTCTACCCCTTTTAGACTGGCAAAACACTGTTTAACATCTGATCCTACTGTCATCCTAATTCTCCTTATCCTTTTGGCTTAAAAATTAAAGCTCCTATCATGCCGAAAACAATGGCAGCTGAAATACCAGAACTAGTTACTTCAAACATTCCTGTCAGTACACCAACTAACCCATGTTTTTCTGCTTCCTGCATCGCACCATGAACAAGCGAATTCCCAAAATTTGTAATCGGAACGGTAGCCCCTGCCCCAGCAAAATCAATCAAAGGCTCGTATAGTCCAAATCCATCTAAAAGCGCCCCAATCACTACAAGAGCACTTAAGGTATGACCTGGTGTCAATTTAAATACATCAAACATAATTTGCCCAATGATACAAATTAAACCGCCTACGACAAAAGCCCAAAAATAGATCATGTTAATTGTTCACCTCCGTATTCAATTGACACTGCATGGGCGATACAAGGAATTGTTTCATTTTGCTGAAAGGACAACGGTGAAAGCAAAGCACCTGTAGCCACAACTAACATGCGTTTAAATTCACCATTTTTCATGCGGTTTAATAAATGCCCATAAACTACCGTTGCTGAACAGCCTGCACCGCTTGCCCCTGCAAGAACGGGTTGTCCTTCCCGATAAATCATAAGGCCACAATCTTGGTATTGTTCTTCACTAATAGGAGTTCCATGCTTTTTAAATAGATCCATGGACACTTCCTGTCCGATTTGGCCAAGGTCACCGGTTACAATTAAATCGTAATAAGATGGCTCAACATTTCGTTCCTTTAAATGGGCTTCAATGGTATCAACCGCAGCTGGCGCCATAGCTCCTCCCATGTTAAATGGATCTGTCAATCCCATATCGATTACACGACCAATTGTGGCAGATGTGACATGAGGTCCTTCCCCAGAATCACTTAATAGGGCTGCACCTGCACCAGTAACCGTCCATTGTGCCGTAGGTGGCTTTTGTCCACCATACTCAGTTGGATACCGAAATTGTTTTTCAACAGCTGTATCATGACTGGAAGCTCCTGTTAACAAATATTTCGCTCCTTTTGTATTTACAATATAAGCACCTAGAGCCAGTCCTTCCATCGAGGTAGAGCAAGCACCGAATAAGCCAAAATAAGGCGCTCCAATCGTTCTGCTAGCGAAACTTGTTGGGGTGATTTGATTGATTAAGTCCCCAGCTAGGATAAATTGAACTTGATCCTTTTGTATGCCCCCTTTTTCCATGGCTTTTTGGCAAGCCTCTTCAAAAAGGATTTTATGTGCTTTCTCATAGGAATCCTGCCCAAGCCATAAATCAGCATGAAGAGTATCGAAATCATCTGGGATAGCACCATTGGCTTCAAATGGTCCACCAACGGTTCCAGTGGAGATAATGACAGGCTTTTGTTCGAAGATCCATGTACGATGACCTGCTAGCATTATAAACCACCCCACTGGATTAAAGTGGTTTTAATTAAGGCAATGACAAAAGCAGAAAAAACACCAAATAAAATAACCGCCCCCGCTAATTTAAATATGTTGCCACCTACGCCCAGTACAAATCCTTCGCTTCGATGCTCAATGGCAGGCGATATAACCGCATTGCCAAAACCTGTTACAGGTACAGCTGTTCCAGCCCCACCAAATTGGGCCATTCGATCATATACGCCAAAACCAGTAAGAAGCATTGTAATAAAAATTAACGTACCCACCGTCGGATTTCCGGCCGTTTGCTCAGTAAAATCGAAATAATAAATGTAAAAGTCTGAAATAAGCTGACCAATCAAACAAATAAGTCCACCGATTAAAAAGGCCTTAATACAATTTTTAACAACCGGTCTTTTGATCTCTCGTTGTTTTTGCAATTTTTGATATTCCTGTTGCACAGGAGTAAGTTGTTTCTTTTGATTGTTAGACATAACTCGATCCTTCCTCTTTAGGTTTGTTCCTTCATAAGACTTTTCAGTTTGTTCAAATCATTTTTTAAGTTCTTCTTATTCATATCGTTTTTTTTCAGTCTTTGCTCGACCTTTTCAAGTTCCCAGAATATTTTTTTATCAGTCGAAACAAAAACTTTATAGTCGGGATATTTTTTTTCTAAGTCGGATTTTACTGACTTCTCGATACTCTTTAATCGAAATCGATCAAAATTCTCAACTTTAATCGCTGCCATAAGCTCTTTATCAGTATTCACAGCTTTTACGTCTGTAATATCTTCCTTGGCAATTATCTTTTCTTTCGCATGATTGGCAACGGATTGATCAATTGGCTTACTTGTATGTACTTGCGAAATACCAAAAGTACTATTACCTTGAATAAATTCATTTTGATTACCATTACATCCTGATGCGAAACCAATGACCATTATAATAAAAAGTAGGTTTTTCAATGTGGTTATTTTATCTTTCAAAAAAATCACCTCCATGTTTTTCCATTATTTGAACAGCTGAAAAAGGTTGGTTAAGAGGCCAACCTTTTTTCGCCTTACTAATTACTGTTGTTTGTATTGAGGTTCTTCTTGTTCGATTTGTTGAACACGTGGTTCAATGCTGTCTACAACGGATTGGGTTTGCTTAGCTGCATCTTGGTAAAGTTGCTTAGCTTGTTGATTATCTGTACTAAGAGCAAATGTTTCAAAACTTGCTTGAGCACTTTTCAATCCTGCTAGAGCTGTTTTAACGTCATTTATTACTGTCATGATAATTTCCTCCTTCTTGAATTTTTTTTTACTCTTTTATTTTGCTTTATGGAGAATTTTTTATTCAATGATTTTTGGGAAATTTAAATCTAAATTATTTTTGACGTATAGCTCCATTTTTTCGATAATAACCCCTTTTCCATATCCCCATCATTTCTTCTATTTCTCGTTGACAGCAATAGCTCTTATAACTTTTCATTTTTTCTTTTCTCAACTTCAATTTCTTTTACACCCCTACCTTTATAAAATAAGATGATTGTATTTCCTGAAAGGACTAATATTTTTCCCATTTTTCGGATATTGTCCCAAAGTTTTAAGAGTTTCTCCCTCTTAATCATCCTATTTATGGGTATTTAACATTGAAAATGTAATAACAAAGATAAACGCATGCATTTGTCGCCGTATTAAGGTTTGTCTAATACATAAAAAGGAACTGTTTTGTTATTAAACATCAAATTTTTCATACATTTTAGAAGGTGAAAAAATGACAACAAAACAAAAAAGGAAATCCTTTCAACGTTTAACGTTAAAACCAAAAAAGGACATTGAAGAAATAAAACTTGGGATTAAACTGGGAGAAAAAAAGGAAACCAAAAATCCGAGATTGGGCGAAAGAGATGTATAGCTATATTTGATGGGGATTAATACAGAATTACAGGTAGGTGACATTGTCAAATTAAAAGTTGGAGATGTGAAAGGGAAAAATTCTTTTATATTCTGGAAGGCAAGACAACAAAAAACAGAAAGTAAATATTAGTATGCTATCTAATAGAATTGATAAAAAAATTGGATACATAATTGTTTCAAACTGGTAGAGACCATATGTATGAGCAGCAATTAATGTTCCATATTTTTCGTGGGTCAGGCAAACTCTTGTTCATCTAGACAGTAGGCTGATTGATTATTGATGCTTCTTTCTTAACAAAACACCTAAGTGATTCTCTGTGCATATACTGTATCATTACTACAGGATTATGATTAAATACAACTCAATCCATACATAAAATAATCAAGGAGAGGTTAATTTTGAAAATTCCAAAGACAGCCAAAGTTAGTATCCCCTTTCCATCCGTATGGGGGATTGATGCTTCTATTGCGGGGAGATCCATTATTAGAGGTATACTTACCATTGATTCCATTGTAGACAACAAAGTAGTAGGTACAGTTAATTTTCGTGGTATACCTATTCCGATTAATGGGTATTGGGACGAAAGCGCTAAACAAATAAGTTTCGATTCACCATATGCCTCCTTTTTTGGCAACTTGACAATAATTGATGAGACCGCTATAAGCATTCGGCATTTCATTTTAAGTGGACGGTTTATAATGAAACCTCCCTCTTTGCTGGCTGGTGAATACGGAAATTGGATTGCTACAACCTTTACAACCCGTTTGGGACCTCCCATATATACTAATGTTTTACCACCTGCTGGTGCCTTTACAGTCTCAAGTATGCTCTTGGGACAGCAATTGTTTTAATTAGACCATGACTTTATAAAAACAACCTTCCTTTGTGACTAAGGTTGTTTTTTAAAAGTGTTCTCGAAAAATACAGCCTTGCTTTAAATCTGAGTTTAGCGTATATCTCCGTTAAAATGTACTCGGAACCCTTTGATGATCGTGCCTAGTTAGATAAACAAATATTGATACTTCCTTATAGAAATAGCCTGCTTGGTTAGGTACGTTGTTTCACAATCCCCGGAAATTTTTAATATAAGTAATGAATGCTTATTTTTTTCCTTCCGATAGCTTTCTATATAAAGAAGCTCTAGATACATTTGTAATTTCACAAATTTGATTTACAGTCATATTTCCTTCTTTATATAGCTTTACTGCATAATTCATTCCTGCGTGATTTTTATGATATTTCTTTAACCGTCCTTTAAACTTCCCTTCTTTCTTTGCGAGCTCAATTCCTTCACGCTGACGCATACGAATAAGGTCTCGCTCTAATTGGTTAACACCAGCCATTACCGTAATTAAGAATTGGCTATATGGATTATCTTCTGATAAATCTAGCCATGTATCCTTAAGTGATTTTAAGCTTGCCTTTTTATTTCGTATTAAATCAATCAATTCAAATAAATCTTGCGTACTTCGAGTGATCCGAGTTAAATCTGTAACATAAATAATGTCACCTTCCTGTAAATCCTCTAACATTTTTTGAAGTTGTTCACGATCTTTTGTGGCTCCTGAAATTTTTTCTTCATAAATAATATCCATTCCAATTTCGTTCAATTGCCGAAATTGCCTTGAAGGATTTTGGCTAGTCGAACTGACGCGTACATAACCGATTTTCTGCAAAATTTCACCTCGTTTTTGAGACAAGTCTTATGAGACACTCTTAACTATGATTTTATCAGTCTACTATACTTGTATCAATAGAGTACACTCTATTGATATATAATTGAACTAATTAACTGAATAATTATGGAAATGGGATGATACTGAATGAAAATTGCGAGAGGTAGAGAATTGCTTACACTGGAACAGAGGCAGGATTTTATGCAAATCCCTGAAGATGAATGGATATTGGGGACCTACTTCACTTTTTCCAAACGGGATTTAGAAATAGTTAATAAGCGAAGGAGAGAAGAAAACCGTTTAGGGTTTGCTGTTCAATTAGCTGTTCTTCGGTATCCCGGTTGGCCATACACTCATATCAAAAGCATCCCGGAATCAGTCATACATTATATATCGAAACAAATCGGTGCCACTCCATCTTCGATTAGTCTTTATCCTCAAAGAGAAAATACACTTTGGGATCATTTGAAAGAACTTCGAAGTGAATACGACTTTGTAACTTTTACTCTAAGAGAATATCGAATAGCATTTAAGCATCTTCATCAATTAGCTTTTGAAAATGGCGATGCCATACATCTACTACATGAATGTATAGATTTTCTAAGAAAAAACAAAATCATACTGCCTGCTATTACTACACTTGAAAGAATGGTGTGGGAGGCAAGGGCAATGGCTGAAAAGAAACTGTTTAATACTGTTAGTCAATCTCTTACAAATGAACAAAAAGGAAAGCTTGAAGAGATCATTACTTCGCAGCATCCATCCGAATCCAATAAAACGATATTGGGTTGGTTAAAGGAACCGCCGGGTCATCCTTCACCCGAAACATTTCTAAAAGTAATAGAACGACTCGAATACATACGAGGAATGGAATTAGAAACGGTACAAATTAGTCATTTGCATCGCAATCGCCTGTTTCAACTATCTCGCTTAGGCTCAAGATATGAGCCATATGCATTCCGTGACTTTCAAGAAAATAAGCGATATTCGATATTAACCGTCTATTTATTACATCTTACTCAAGAGTTAACGGATAAAGCTTTTGAAATTCATGATAGACAAATACTTAGTCTGTTATCAAAAGGCCGTAAGGCTCAAGAGGAAATTCAGAAACAAAACGGTAAAAAGCTGAATGAGAAAGTTATACACTTTACGAACATCGGACAAGCTTTAATCAAAGCAAAAAAGGAAAAATTAGACGTTTTTGAGGTTTTAGAATCCGTTATCGAATGGAATTCTTTTGTCTCTTCGGTCGAAGAAGCTCAGGAGCTTGCACGCCCTGACGACTATGATTATTTAGACTTACTGCAAAAACGATTTTATTCACTTAGAAAATATACGCCAACGCTATTAAGGGTATTGGAATTTCATTCTACAAAAGCAAATGAGCCACTTTTACAAGCTGTTGAGATTATCCGTGGAATGAACGAATCCGGAAAGCGAAAAGTGCCTGATAACTCACCTGTGGATTTTATTTCAAAACGTTGGAAAAAGCATTTATACGAGGATGATGGTACAACAATCAATCGTCATTACTATGAAATGGCTGTTTTAACAGAACTTCGGGAGCATGTTAGGGCAGGAGATGTTTCCATTGTTGGCAGCAGACAATATAGAGACTTTGAAGAATATTTGTTTTCAGAAGATACATGGAATCAAACGAAGGAGAATACAAGATTATCAGTTAGTTTATCATTCGAGGATTATATGACGGAGAGAACCAGCAGCCTTAACAAAAGGTTAAAGTGGTTAGCTACCAATTCCAACAAGTTAGACGGGGTTTCTCTTGAAAAAGGAAAGCTGTCAATTGAACGCTTAGAAAAAGATGTTCCAGAAGAAGCAAAAAAATTTAGCGCAAGCCTGTATCAGATGCTACCAAGAATAAAATTAACCGATTTACTGATGGATATTGCTTATATAACAGGATTTCATGAGCAATTTATTCATGCTTCCAATAATCGAAAACCGGATAAAGAAGAAACAATTATTATTATGGCTGCTCTTTTAGGAATGGGAATGAATATTGGTTTAAGCAAAATGGCTGAAGCAACACCCGGACTTACATATAAGCAATTGGCCAATGTATCACAATGGCGCATGTATGAAGATGCAATGAATAAAGCCCAAGCCGTATTAGTAAATTTTCATCACAAATTGCAATTGTCCTCCTATTGGGGAGACGGTACAACATCCTCGTCCGATGGTATGAGAATGCAGATAGGCGTTTCATCGCTACATGCAGATGCAAACCCACATTATGGAACTGGAAAAGGAGCCACCATCTATCGTTTTACAAGTGATCAATTTTCTTCTTATTACACAAAGATTATTCATACTAATTCAAGGGATGCGATTCATGTTTTGGATGGTTTGTTACACCATGAGACGGATCTAAATATAGTAGAGCATTATACAGACACGGCTGGTTACACAGACCAAATATTCGGACTGACCCATTTATTAGGATTTAAATTTGCTCCAAGAATACGAGATTTATCAGACTCGAAATTATTTACAATAGATAAGGCAAGTGAGTATCCAAAATTAGAAGTCATTTTACGTGGACAAATAAATACAAAGGTCATTAAAGAGAATTATGAGGATGTTTTGCGATTAGCTCATTCTATAAGGGAAGGAACAGTTTCAGCATCCCTTATTATGGGGAAATTAGGTTCTTATTCAAGACAAAACAGCTTGGCTACAGCCTTACGTGAGATGGGCCGAATAGAAAAAACGATCTTTATTTTGAATTATATTTCGGATGAATCATTAAGAAGAAAAATACAAAAAGGATTGAATAAAGGAGAAGCCATGAATGGACTGGCAAGAGCTATTTTCTTCGGAAAACAAGGAGAGCTTAGGGAACGAACCATACAGCATCAATTGCAAAGAGCCAGTGCCTTAAACATCATTATCAATGCCATCAGTATCTGGAATACTTTACATCTAACAAAGGCAGTTGAATATCAAAAACGGTCAGGTAGTTTTAATGAAGAATTATTGCACCATATGTCACCTCTAGGTTGGGAACATATTAATTTACTTGGAGAATACCATTTTAATTCGGAGAAAATGGTCTCGTTAGATTCTTTAAGACCCTTGAAACTTTCTTAACGTTGTTAAAACTGGGGGAATAGTCGGGGAAATGGGCTTAGCGTTGTAAATCCGCATTTTCCTGACTGTACCCCGACAAGACCGATAAATGCCCAAGCCAGCGCCGGGCCGACAAACGCTGACAGGCCGGCAGCCAGATTTAATACAGACATGGCCGCCCCCTTATCTTGGCCAGCTGCTGTCGGGACAATGGCTCCAATCGGAACGAACCCGGCAAGAAGGCCTCCCCAAATGAAGCCGATAATGCTGACGAAAAGCAAGTTCCCATGTGATATAACAGGAGCGTAATATAATAAAAGGGTAAAAATGCCGCAGCTCACTCCTCCGAACCACATGACGGTCTTTTTCCAGCCGAATGCATCGCCGACTGCACCGAATATTAAGTTAAAGACGATATTGCCTAGAAAAATCGTTCCCCATATCTGCAGCCATACATTTGTAGAGATACCGTGCTGTGCCATATGCATGGGGAGAAATACCGGAAATCCGTATGTTCCGATGCTGTTGATGATCCGAATAATACCCCCTGAGAGCACACGCGGATTTTCAGCAAGAATGGTGATTCCCTTCATTAATTCCTGCGCCTTTTCCTGCTTATCTGCTTTTTTCTTTTCAAAGCGGTCCCTATTTAAAATCAATGCAAAAAACGCGCCGAGGCATACCCAGAAAATCGAACTCCAAAGGGTATTCAAATAGCCGAATGATTTGATCGCCCAGCTTGAATACCAGGCTCCAAACACAAACATGCCGCAGCAATAAGCAATCCAGAACCAGCCGACCGCCGTACTGAGCTTGTTTTTCGGCGACCGGTAAATCACCCAAGTCAAAAAAGAATAGGCAAACAGCGGATACCCCAGCCCTTTAATAAAATACGTGACATACATCACCGGCAAATTAAGATATTCAAATCCGTATGCGATAAACGCGGCTGTTCCGATGACGTAAAATAACAGCCCCATAAACATCGTCCGCTTTGCCCCGAAGGCTTCGAGGCAGACGCCTGAAAACCAAGACGCTGCTGCAAGAGAAATACCGTAAACCGTAAACAGGGACGCTGATTGCTGAACCGTCAAGCCGTTTTCAACTAAAAACGGACTGAGCCAGCCTTGCTCAAGGCCGTCTCCCATCATAAACAGCACCACTCCCAAAAACCCCCAGGTAAGCTGTTTCGGAATTCCTATTTTATTAAGCATTTTTTGTTCCTCCTCTGCAGACTTTCATGTTGTCATTAATTCATTCAGAAATATATCCCAGCCCCGAGTCAGGCTTTCACCGCCGGCTGAAAATGCGTAAATAACCTTTGCGTATGTTTCCATTCTTCATATAGGAAGAGATCCGTCTGATCCGATTCCGGTTCAATAACTTTTGTGTTACTCGAAAGCTCTTCTTTCACACCGAGAGCCTCGTTGCAAATCACCGCCGCCCCCATCACGGATGCCTGACTGAAGCCTTCTCTCTTATAAATCTTCTTTTGCAGAAGGTTAGCAAGAAACTGTGTCAATGCATCACTTTGGAAACCGCCGCCGCATACTTTCACATCATTCTGTGAAAAGGAAGTTACCTCTGTTAACGCCTCATAGTTCCATTTGATTGAAAAAGCAATTTCCAGCAGTGCTGCTTTGACAAAATGCGCTCTGCTTAAATTTTGAGACAGCGGGGCGTCAAAGATAAATCCGCCTTTTGCAAGTGCGTTTTTCTCAGGCGATAAATAGGAGCCTAGCGCAGAAACACAGGCATGATCATATTTCGGCAGCTTTGCGATTTCCCGTTCCATGACGCCGTAGGATTCATTCGGATAAAAAATGGATTTTAATTTTTGATAATTGAGCCCGGTTACACCCGGATTTGTCTCAAGAAGCCATTGACCTTCTTCTGTGTGGCAATTCAGCCATGCTTTCTCTAAACTTTCAGTTCCGGCCTCTGCCGTTATCTTTGTAATCGGCGTTGTCGTGCCGGATATGATGACGATATCCCCCGGCTTTGCATCCGCACTTTTGATGGCAAGCTGTGTGTCTCCCCCGCCTGCAATCACAGGCACTCTTTCAGAAAGACCGAGAACCGCAGCTTTCTTAAACGTTAACATTCCGACAACCGTCCCGGATCGGACGAGTGAAGGCAGAATGGAAGAAGGAACACCGAAGATATTGCATAATTTTTCTGACCACGCTTTTTTCCTTACGTCAAACAGCAGCGTTTCGGCAGCCTGTGACGGCTCATAGCTCAAAATTCCGCTTAGCTCAAATGTCACCCAGTCACTGATGCTCGTGATATACGTCACTTCTTTCCATAATGACGGCTGTCTTTCTTTTAATCCGACAAGTTTCATTGCGGAAAATAAAGCGCTCGGGAGACGTCCGGTTTGCTGATGCACTTCATCTTTTAACTCAATTCCGCTTTCCCATTCGCGCCCTCTGTTATCAATATTGGGCAGACCGAGAAATGCTTTTTTATCTTTATTGATCAGAACAACTCCCTGCCTCTGGCTTGTTGAGGTAATTCCGATTAATGTAATATGAGGACTTTTGGCAATAACCGTCCTTGCCATCGCGCTGATTTTCGTCCATATTCTTTCCGGCGAGAAATAGCGGCCGTCTGGATAAAGCGGATCTGTCACATATTCAATGTCTTCCCTTTCAAGTGCGGTCACTTCGCCGCCGGCAGTCACAACCGCGACTCGCGCATTCCCCGTCCCGATGTCAAATACAAGGTAGCCTTTTTGTCCAGCCATTACAGCTTCCTCCTTTTCCTATCCCTTTGTTTCAAGTTCTCTTTTGTTATAAAGTTCACGTATTGAGCAGGTTTGATCTTTTTTCCATTTGAAAAGCGCTTCATTTAAAATCCTCACATGATGATCCTCCACTTCAAATGGTGCCCCCGCTAAATGGGGAGTCGCTAACACATTCGGCAAAGAAATGATTTCATAATCAGAAGATTCAGGCGGTTCGTGATAAAATACATCAAGGATCGCTCCTTTAATCCGCCGTTCTTTCAGCACCCGCAACAGCTCTTCTCTGTCTGTTACCGCCGCTCTTGACGTATTGACAAAAACAGCTTCTTGTTTCATCAATTGAAAGTGCTTGGCGCCGATAAGGCCGATGGTTTCTTCTGTGCGCGGCAAGTGAACGGAAACAATATCACTTTCAGAAAATACCCGTTCCATCGTCGTTTTTTCATACTCCCGGTTTTCATGATTGACAAATGGGTCATAGTACAGCACCTTACAGTCAAAGGCGGCCAATAGCCGGGCGATTCTCTGTCCAACAGCTCCGAAACCGATAAGACCGACTGTTTTTCCCGTCAGCTCATTTCCTCTGAATTTGACGTAAGCCTGCAAATAATCACCATTCCATTTCCCATCCTTCAGCCACTGATGGGAAGAATACGTATGACGCAAAAATGAAATCACATTTCCGATAAACAGTTCAGCAACGGCCTGGGCATTTCGGGCCGGTGTAAAGAAAACAGGAATCTTTCTTTTAGTCGCCGCCTCAATATCCACATTAGACGGCATCCCTCTGCAGACGCCGATAAAAGCGGAATCCGGCAATATGTCAATGACACGCTCAGATACCTCATCAAGTTCAGTAATAAGGCCCGCCGCATTTGTCTCTTGGATCATCCGAATTAATTCGTCTTCCCGATAAGCCCGGCCGTGCTTCTTCCACGGCCTGTGCACAGTCCGGCCGAACAGCTCTGTCAGCTCCTTCAGCCCCTCGTCGTGATATGGTGCGGTAATTACAACCGTCATGGTGCAAAACATCCTTTTCACATAAATTTTTTCACAAAAAAATCTCTTTCCCCGAAGAAGGAAAGAGATTCATATACCGTCTTTATCCGCTTGAAGCGTACAAATATGTATAGATCATTCTTTCCTATCTTTCAAGCGTACGCTTGCTGGAATTGGCACAATAAATGTTGCCGAGGTTTCATAGGGCCAGTCCCTCCACCTCTCTTGATAGAAAATAAAATGATGAAATTGTCAGGCTGTTTAAAAGAATAAACCCATCATAGAAAAGTCTTTCCTGGATGTCAACACTTTTTTTCAGAATTGACGTTCGATTTTGAAATGTTATAATGCTTACAATATAAAAAAAGAGGAGAAATGGGCTATGAATTCTGCAGCAGAACAGCCAAACGGGGTCTTTAAGTCGGTATGCTCACTGGACTGTCCCGATCAATGCGGTTTGCTTGTGACAAAAAAAGACGGAAAAATCGTTAAAATTCAGGGAGACCCAGATCACCCTGTCACATCAGGAAACATATGCAACAAAGTCAGACACATGGCTGAGCGCATTTATGATGAGAAGCGGTTAACCGCTCCGTTAAAGCGGATTGGTGAAAAAGGCGAAGCAAAGTTTGCGCCTATTTCTTGGGAGGAAGCGATCAATACGATCAGTGCGCGCTGGAAAGAGCTGATTGCCGAAGAAGGAGCAGAAAGCATTCTTCCGTACAGCTTTTACGGCAATATGGGAAAACTGGCTGCAGAGGGAATGGACCGCCGTTTTTTCCATCGTCTCGGGGCGAGTCATCTTGAACGTACGATCTGCAGCAAAGCCGGATCTGAAGGCTATAACTATACAATGGGAGAAGGCGCGGGTACTGATCCTGAGGAGACCATCCATGCAAAGCTCTTTATTTTTTGGGGAATCAATGCTGTCAGCACAAATATGCACCAAGTCATGATTGCTCAAAAAGCCCGGAAAAAAGGAGCTAAAATTGTCGTTATCGATGTACATAAGAATCAAACCGGCCGGCTTGCCGATTGGTTTATTCCCATTCGTCCCGGCACAGATGCCGCACTCGCTCTCGGTATCATGCATGTCTTATTCGATGAGAACCTTCACGATGAAGCATTTCTCACAGAATACACCGAAGGCAGCGAAGAATTAAAAGCGCATATCAAACAGTATGATCCGGAAACGGTTTCTGTTATTACAGGCGTTAAAGCCGACAATATCAGACGTCTTGCGAGAATGTACGGTGAAGCCTCCCCTTCCCTTATCAGGATCGGAAACGGCATTCAGCATCATGACAACGGCGGAATGATCGTCCGCACCGTTGCCTGTCTTCCGGCTGTAACAGGACAATGGCTCAACACCGGGGGAGGCGCAATCAAACATAACAGTGCGGTATTAAACTATAACAGACAGGCGCTCCAGCGTCCTGATCTGCTATACGGCAGAAAGCCAAGATCATTTAATATGAACAGGCTCGGAAGCGTTCTTTTAGAAACAAATCCGCCCGTGCGCTCCCTGTTTATTTACGGCACCAATCCCGCAGTGGTTGCCCCGGAAGCGAATAAAGTCAGAAAAGGCCTGCTGCGGGAGGATTTATTTACAATCGTTCATGATTTATTTTTAACGGAAACCGCCAAATATGCGGATATTGTGCTCCCTGCTGCATCTGCTTTTGAAAGTACGGATTTTTACACGTCTTACTGGCATCATTTTATTCAGCTGCAAAAACCGGTGATCGAACCGTATGGAGACAGCAAATCGAATACAGAAGTGTTCCGTTTGCTTGCCGGGGCGATGGGCTTTACCGAGCGGGAGCTTCAGGATTCTGATGAAGAATTAATCAGACAGGCGCTGGACTGTCCCGACAACCCGTATATCGAGGATATTGATTACGATTCGCTCTCACGCCATTCCTTTATGAGAGCCAAACGGAAAAAACCGCTTTTCCCGGGCAAGCTCAAGACACCAAGCGGAAAAATTGAATTATATTCTGAAAAGATGAAACAGGAAGGTTATCCGGCGCTGCCGACGCACAGTCCTCTGAAGAGCGATGACGATTTTCCGTTTCTATTTGTTCCGGGACCGAATCATAATTTCTTAAATTCAACGTTTTCGAATAATGAAAAACACGTAAAACTGGAAAAGGCGCCAAAGCTTTTTATTCATACAGAAGATGCTGCCCGCCTAGACATAGAAGACGGAGAAACTGTAAGAGTTTGGAACCACCGCGGTGAATGTGAATTGACAGCTTCCGTCGGCGAACAAGTCCTTCCCGGCGTTGCAGTCAGCCAAGGTCTTTGGGCCGACATGGATGATAAAAAACAGCTGGTCAATTCGCTCACCCCCGATCGGCTGGCGGATATGGGCGGAGGCGCTGTTTTCTTCTCCGGAAAGGTGCAGATCGAAAAGCTCGGAAAGCAAAAATAAGCTCCCCCGGTCTTACTGAAGGTGAATCTTTTCGGCGGTTTTGACCGTATAAAACATGATAACTTTTATTGGAGGTTTGCTGTATGGATATATTTACCGGCATCGGCATCGCTTTAGCCGGATATTTCATAGGAGACGGATTAAAAAACTTTAAATCACCTGATTCTCATGAACACACTGACCAAATTCTTATTAAGGAAAAAGATCTGCACTTCTATATTGGCCATTATTTAGGAGTTACAAAGGAAGAAGCGAAACAAATCGTGCCTGACACTTCCGGCATTCCGCACATTACCAGAAACGGAAAGCGGTATGTACAAAAGACTGCATTAAGAGAATGGCTGACTACTATGCTGGAAAAAGATTAACACCTGCCACGAAAAGCGGGAAGAGTTCTTCTCTTCCCGTTCATTAAGACATGCCGCCCTTTTTCTCCTCAACCCCAAACATACACCGGATATCGTCCTTATTTAAGGAAACATTCCCTTCTTTTGATTTCAAATAAAACCCTTTCTTGTATAATCGTAAGATCTCACCATATGAAAGCTCATGACGAAGAAGCGCCATCAAACGCCCGTCTTTTTCATCCTGTTTATTGAACCATTCATACTGTTCTGACCAGTTCACTTTCTGCATGTCAAACACCTTCTCACTTTGGATTCAGCTTTGAGTCCTCTACTATTTCTCTTACCTGTGATATCTTTGTTTCCTAATAAAGTATCCTTCAAACTTTTCCAAGGGTTTTGCATCCCTCTCCCCTGTGAAAACAAACCGTAAATCCCTATTAGTCACCATGTTGACTTATTTTCTATTTCGATGTATATTATAACTGTCAACAAGGTGACAATTTAGATTGGAGATAACTATGGATATTAATTTACTAATGAAGGAACTGCATTTTATGCAACAAAGTTACGCATCATTATTTTCGGTTGTCAATAAGGTGCAAACTCGGGGGGACGAATACTTAGAAGCGTTGACTTCCCGACAGCACATGACTCTTATTGCTATTGCCCATTTACCGACGGAAGATACCACACTTATGAATATCGCTAAAAAGCTGGGCACAACAAAACAAACCGCTAACAAATTAATTTCAAGCCTCGCGAAAAAAGGATATGTTCACACTTTGCCAAGCAAACTGGATAAACGTTCAATCAATATTGAAATTACCCCTGAAGGAAAAAAAGCGTTAATTTCCTACACAGAAAAATCCACCTATTTTTTAGCGGATATGTTTCATGACTTCACAACTGATGAAATTGAAACATTCTGGAGGCTGCTGCAAAAACTTTATCGTTTTGATGGTGAAGAACAGGTTGGTTTTGAAGAAAAAGCACATTTACAAGTTAAAGATCAGGCACAATTCATCTCAGATGGCTATGAAGAAAAAATCATGGCTGAATTTTCAAAACGGCGATATGGGAGTGCAGACGGTGAATAATATGCTTTATCGAAAAGTAAAAGAGACAGAGGATAAGATGAAGGAAAAAAGCGATGAGCTGAAAGATAAAATCTATCAATTTATTTCTCATGCCAAATATAAAATTCATTGCAAACGTAAACTGAACCGAGCCGGCAATTATATATCAATTGCCATTGGACTCTTTATCCTAACTGCCTCATGGCTGACTGCAGCACAATGGCTACTTTGGATAGGAGTGGCAAGTATTTTGAGTAATACTTGTATGCTCATTATTAATCCGGTTAGAAAAATGTGATTTTTGTGGTGACATATTTTGTCGCTTGCAGTATGACTTAATAGCTGTTTTAAAGTAATCATCTTTTGAATCCATTCGTAAATCCCTCCTTCGTTTCTCTGACCAGAACACATATCCACATTTTGACGCACTTTGTTTTTACTGACCGAACGGTGTCGCAATATACGGCATCCCATTCCGTTACTCCATCATTGCTTTCGGGTATATCTGACTGAACGATTCGTGCACCCTTTGCCATTATACGAGTGGACAGTAGCACTGAATCAAATTGAGTTGGTTCGAAAGAATGTTACGATCCTTTTACGCCTCCCAATTTGGGGTGGTTGATTCTGATAGGAATAACGTTCCGATCAACTTTGTCCTGGACTGAACATTGTTCGTTTCAGCTGATCGAAACATTACTTACCTCAGGTTGTTGTTATTTCTTTAGATTAAATCGGCCTTTGATCTTTTCCGGCAGTTTATCGGATTTAATAGCTTCAGGTTCCCCAGTATATCCGTCATGGCTCCTCGGCACACGTACAATGTCCCCTTCTTGATAAGGCTTTTCAACAAAGAAAGAGACCATTTTTTTCTTACCTTTCTCGTTATACCCTTCTAAATTGTAAACGTAATTGTCTTTGTTTTCGTTTTTTTCTGCCTTTCCATGAATTTGAACATAATAATCGCTTTCTAGTACAGCGCCTCGATCAGCGCAACCTCCTAACATGAAAACCGATAGACAGCCTAATACTATAATAAAAACGGTCATTTTTTTCATTTTTCATCACTCCTTACTCCTTTTATAGTTCTTATCTAATACTTTATTGTGAAGAAATGCGGTTATCTTACACTCACCTTACTTTTTTGTAAGAATTCCTATACAAAAGTCGTGATTGTTTTACCCACATGATCATTGATGATGTGCTCGTTGGTAACAAAATGTGACGACCTCTTCACTTATTCCTCTATTTTGAGGACCGACAGAACTACATGATGTCTCTCTGTTTCGTTCTCCACTTCTGGATAAAGCAATGGTTCAGGCTGAACTATCGTTTATAGACTTATTTAAGTATATATACTTAACCAAGGGTCGGGTTCATAATGAGCTATACCTCGCCAGGTTCACAAAATTATGCTTCCAATTCCTCAAAGTAACTCTGCTTGAATTTTCGTTCCAATATACCAAAGAAATATCCCTTTAATCCCTTCTTAATCTGACCTAATTTAAACGCCCTGACGAGAGGTCATGCGGTAATTCAGCCCTCATTTCAATAATTTCTCTTGCATTTCTGCACCCGCCATGCTATATTCATATAGCGATGAGCTGAATTGTGTAAGCCGATGCACATGCCCTTGCGGCACACACGAATGTGGCGTGTGGTGTATCGCCTCAATACGCAAAAGACGTTTGCTTCTGCAAACGTCTTTTTTTATTATCCGATTTTCGTTCCGTTCGGTACGGTCTGCTCGGGCGTAAGCAGAACCACGTCTCCTTCTTCCGGGATGCCGCCGAGAACGAGTACTTCTGACTTAAATCCGGCAATCCGGCGAGGCGGAAAGTTGACAACAGCGGTGACCTGCCTGCCCGTCAAATCATCCGGTTCATACCGTTTTGTAATCTGGGCGCTTGATTGCTTCATACCGATTTCTTCGCCGAAATCTATTGTCATCTTTATGGCCGGCATCTTTGCTTCCGGAAATACTTCTGCTTTTACGACCGTTCCTATTCTGAGATCGAGCTTGATAAAATCTTCCATGACTGCCATTTCAAAAACTCCTTTTTTTACAATCATGATACCAAAAAAAGACGCAGTTTATTTAACCGATCTTCGGGTTTATTTATCCGTTTGAAAGGTGTTTCGGTAAGCGCGCGGCGTTATTCCCTTATGTCTGACAAACCATCTGGTAAAGGAAGACAAATTTTGAAAGCCGACCTCATACCCGATGTCTGTCAGCCGGTCTTTTGTTTCAATAAGCATTTGCTCCGCTTTCTTCATCCGAAGCTCGGCAATATAAGCTTTGGGGCTTTTCCCCGTCTGCCTTTTAAACCAGTCGGAATAATAAGCCGGGTGGTAATGTTCCATTGCGGCGAGCTCTTTGATTGTAAATGTCTTTGAGAGATTTCGGCGGATATACGCGATTGAATCATTCGCAGCGCTTTCTTGCATCTTTTCAGCAATATATTCTGCGAGCAGACTCAATGAATGAACCGACTGCTGCTTTGTCTCTTCTGTCAGCAGAAACCGAATTGATGCCCAAAAAGAATCAAGCTTATTGATAACGCCGGGTTCAAATGATCCTTTTAAAAAATATGCCGGCATGTCAAGTACGAGACATTCATTTCGTTCCAAAGAACGGAACCGGTGTTCATGCCCGGGCGGAATATACAGCATTTGATCCGGTTTTAATCTAATCTCACAGCTTTCTGTCTCCAAGTCCAGCTGTCCTTCAAGCGGAAAGAGCATTTGACAGTAGGAGTGAGTATGAGAATCAAAAATATGTGAATACGTGCGCCGTTCACAAATGAGGTGCTGTAATGAATCCATTTGTCCCTCCTTTTGGATAATCCGTTTTATTCATTAGTTTACATAATATTATTATTGTTCACTCGTTTGTAAACCTCTTAAAAAAGCAACAACGGCAAACTTCCGGCTTTCCTTAATTGATTCCGTTAATTCAAATGCACTCTGTTTTCTTAGCACGGCAAAGCCGTGAAGAAGGCTTCTCAGTCCTCTTGCGGCATGGATTGCGTTTTCGGGACGTGCATAACCATTTGCTGTCAGCTGCCTGACAACAAGATCCACAAGCAGGCTGGACAGCTTCTCAATTCGGCCGTCTTTTACTTTTTGAAATGTCGCTTCATATAATCCGGGATTGGCTTCGGCGAAATGGATATAGGCATCAGCAAGAGCGAGCAAAGCCGTTTCACCTGACAGGCCTGCTGAGGAGGCCGCCATTTTTTCATATAACATGGTTAAACCGGAGACGGCCAGCTCTGTTTTAATTCCATGAAGACCATCGACAAAATTATAAAGGGAAGGCGGTTTTACGTTTAAGGACTTTGCTACCGCCGCAAGCGTCACTTCGTTAAGCCCTTTTTCGTCAGCAATGTTTGATGCCGCTCCGATAATCATGTCAAGGCTCATTCCGACTCTCGGCGACATTATGATCGGCCTCCCGGCAGGCTGCGTTCGGCTTCATCAGCCGCCTCAGCCATCAAATCAGCGGGATTGTGGAGAACGTTTCCATGCCCGGCGGCCAAAATGCTTGGTTTATGAGAGATAAGTGTTCTTGCGGTTTTGACAGCTTCTTCTTTATTCCATGTAGCAAAAGCCGGAAACGGAAATCTCCATTTCAGCTTACCTGAAACAGCGAGGCCTCCCCGTACTTGAAAAGCATCTCCGACGATCAGCATATCGTTTCTCAGATCTTTAAAAGCGAGGCTTCCCGGCGTATGCCCGGGGGCGGGAATGACAAGCAAAGATCCGACCCGCTCGCCGCCTTTCAGCAGATGATCAGGCTCGGTCTGAATATGTTTCGGCACTCCTCCCTTTATCGGCGTTTGTGCTTCATGCTCAAATAAAGCAGTGTCACCTTTCAGCAAGAAAGAATCCCGTTCAGAAATATAGACGGAAGCATCCGGAAATTCCGCGGATAATGAGTCAAGCGAACCGACGTGATCTCCATGCGCGTGGGTGAGTAAGATGTTATTCAGCGGTTTCTTAAGCTTCTGTAATGCTTGTTTGATTCCTTTATGACTGTTGGGCAGTCCGGCGTCAATCAGGGTTACTCCTTCTTCCTCTTCAACCAAATAACAATTCACCGGGAAAAGCGCAGGAAAAAAGGTCAGTTGCCAAACGGTTCCGTATTGTAAGATTCTCATCAATATCCCCCTAAAAACTAATAGTGTTAGTTTTATTATAACTAATACCATTAGTTTTTCAAGAACTTTCTGTTTAAATCCTGATAAAGGCGCGGCGCTTCTCTTATACCAAAAAAAGAAACGCGCATACTGTGATAAAAGATGCTTTCAGCCTGCGAATAAATCAGACTACTAAAACCAGCCGGATAAGCATACACTACTCAACGGAGGGGGAGTTCCGCACCATGCATATCACACTTCAAAGCATCTGCCCTGTCTTAATGATTGCCTTTTTTCTGTATAAAAAGGTGAAACGGTCCGTCGGCTTTCAGCCTTTGAAGCCCCGCTGGCTTTATACAAGAATGATTTTGTTTTCATTGCTGGCCGCCGCTCTGGCGTTTTTCAGCATCACACACCCGGCTTTATACGGCCATCTGATATTCGGAACTTTTTGCGGCTGGCTTCTGGTCCTTTTTGCCAAACGGAACCTTTCTTTTGAAGAACGCCGCGGAAAAATGATTTCGCACTCATCTGTGGATTGAACTTATTCTATTAACGTTATTCATCTCGAGGTTTGTTTATCGGGTTATTGAAATTTACCGAGTCACAGCGGATTTCACCCATCCGGAGGCGTACAGCCAAACGGTCGGCGCAGATCCGCTGACCATCAGTGTCTTTTATTTCATTGCTGTTTATTACAGCGGATTCTCTTTTTATGTTTTAAAAACGAGCAGAGACCAAACCAATAACGGTCAGTACGGCTGACATCCCTGTCTAAAAAGCAGGGATGTTTTTTAATCGTGCCGCGTATGGTGAATCATTTGCTGAAGCACATCTAACACATGTTCATCCTCAGGAGAATAATAAATGGATGTGCCTTCTCTCCGTGATTTGACGAGGCGCAGATTTTTAAGAAAACGCAGCTGATGAGAAACGGTGGACTGCAGCAAATTCAGCTTTTCTGCGATATCATTTACCGCGTGCTCACCCTGTGACAGTAAATGGAGGATTCTGATTCTTGTCGGATCACACAGCGCCTTAAAGGTCTGGGCAACCAAAAATAATGTTTCCTCATCTAAATCGACAGCGGGGTCATTCTTGTTTCCGGATTCGTGAAATTCAGTCATATACCTCACCCTTCTTTTTTTAAGTAGCCCAATTATACCAAATGTCAATTGATGCTGATACATCCTGCGCCTGGCAAAAGAACCGTTATTTTAAATTTATGTTTCAAATACGGGTTTCTGCTTGGTTTCGCGCGGTTATCTGTGTCATAATGAAAAAGTCATAATGCTCCTGAAATTGAGGGTGAAACACAGTGGAGAAAAAGAAAAAAGGCTGTTTCGCTGCCGCGGGTCTTATGATGATATGTGTTTTTGTCATGGTTTCCTTCTTTCTCATCCTGTTATTTTCAAATAATGAATTGCTCAAAAGTCTTCCGTTTGATGTCAAACCGATCGTGCTTGAACGGCTGACAGATTACAAACCGCTCGTAGAAGACGAGCTGGATGAAAAAGGACTCACCAAATATACATCGCTGGTACTCGGCATGATATATCAGGAGTCAAAAGGAAGAGGAAACGATCCCATGCAGTCTTCAGAATCTCTGGGTTTAAAGCGAAATGAAATTAAAAACCCTCAAACCAGTATCAAACAGGGAATCAAACAATTCACTCTCATGTATCAAGCAGGCAAGAAAAAAGGCGTAGATTTGGATACGATTATACAAAGCTACAACATGGGAGTCGGCTATATTGATTTTGTGGCTGAACATGGAGGATCGCATACTGAGGAACTGGCAAAACAATACTCCGAGCAGCAGGTCAAAAAGAATCCGAAATTATACACTTGCGGAGGGAATAAAGACAATTTCCGTTATCCCTACTGCTACGGTGATTACACGTACGCAGAAAAAGTAAAAGCAAAAACCAAAACCGTTGAACAATCCTTAAATGTAACAACACTTGAAACGCTTGAAGAGTAAAAGGCGCCCTGTATGAGGGCGCCTTTTTTCAATAAAAAAACCGCGCAGAGCACGGTTTTTTTAATAATACGGCGATATCATTAAGTATACAATGACACCCGTCAGACTGACATACAGCCAGAGCGGCATCGTCCATCTGGCGATTTTTTTGTGACGCTCCACCTGCATGCTGAAGCCTCTGATCAGCGTAAACAGCGCAAGCGGCACGATAATGGCGGAAAGACAAATATGCGTAATCAAAATAAAGAAATAAATTCCGCGAATAATGCCGTGACCGCCGAATAAAGTGTTCTCAGCTATCGAGTGGTACACGACATAGCAGATCAAAAACAGCAGAGTCGTCGTAAACGCCGCTAAAATAAAGCGTTTATGCGCCTGAATGTTTTTTTGCTTAATCATAAAGAGCGCTGCCAGCAAAAAGATAAAAGTAAAGCTGTTAAAAATAGCATTTAACATTGGCAGAATATGAATATTGGCTATGCTGACCTCACCCGATTTCGGCATAAAAAACAGCACCGCAATTAACCCGTTGATCAGAACGGTCAATGTCAGCACGATACCGGTATAACTTTTAGGTTTGTTTTCTGTCTGGTTCATCTTATGACCTCTCTCAATTTTACTGACTATCCAAATGGTATGAGAATTCAGCTTTGATGTCAACGGTTTCGCCCGCTTCGTCAGAAATTAGACAAACTTAAGCCCTAAAAAGACCGGGTCTTAAGAAACCCGGCCTTTCGTTTTATTACGCTTCCTTTAACAGTTCTTCTATGACCTTATGCTCATTTTCATTCAGCAGATTTTTTTGGATGATTCTATCAATCGGTTTGTTCATATGGTGATCGAGAATATCGGCTGTTTCCTTATCCCCCGCGATTACGAGACGCTCCCATTTGTGTGATGCGGCCTTTTGATCAAGGTTTGAAGCCAATCGTTTATACAGCCTTTTTTGGTTTTCTTCGACATGGGCTTTGGCAGCGTCTTCGTCCATCGATGCGGAACTTTCACTTACATCCTGCGGTTTCCACGATTCATTGATGACATCGTATTGGTAATGCTCCACACCCTCAATCTTTCCGAGTACTGTTTCTATGATCTTCACTTCATTCTGCTGTGTGAGAATAAAAGCCGTGCTCGGATATTGTTCACGAAGATGTTCTAATTGGTCAAGAACAGCCGTTTCTTCCCAATAAAACCGTGTTTCAACAGGCACCTGCAATTCAATCGTCTCCCAGATACCGCCTTCTCCAGATGCAAAAAATACGAGACTTCGCGGCATCTCTTTACCGAGCCCATCAATATATTGATAGACACGTTCCATGATGCGGACGAGAGATTTTTCTTCTTCCGGATCACTGGCAGACAGATACTCCTTTAATCTCCGAAAACCGGTTTTTAAGGCGATTTTCCACTCTCCCCCCTGCTGGTCCGGATTTCTCATATCCGTGTTTACATATAAGGAGAGCATTTTATCAGGAGATTCCGTCATCACGTACTTCAATTTGCCGATGAGTGAGTCAATTGCCATTATAGATTCCTCCTTTTTCCGCTGCTCACTGTTCCTTTCCCTAACCTGGCGGCTTTAAAAACGTCAATCCACATATACACGGCAGACTTTTCTAAGAAAAGTTTTTGCAAAACCCATTTACAAACCAAGACATCATTTACTACAATGGATACTTGTGTTTGACTAAGATGTTTTGCACTGTGAAAGGAGTATGAATTTGTTTACTGCAGAAGAAAGAGACCAGAAAGAGCTGGAAAAAGAACTTCATAAGCTTGAATTTCAGATTTTCAGGATGCGGGAAAATCTGAAAGATGTATCTAAAGACGCGCGAGTGCTTGGTATTGATCAATCGAACAATGACGATTGGATCATTGTTTCCTCGATTGATGATGGCCAAACATGTAAGATTATGCTGACTGATTGTGAATCAGCCTACCTGGGAAGAGGATGTTTTTCACTGATCGCTTCCTATTATGAAAATGCCATTCATATCGGGGACATTAAAGGCCCGCCAAACCACGGATACGGCTCAATCTGCATGAAGTTTTTAAAACATATCGCCAGAGAGCAGAATATCCCGAAAGTGACGGGTGATATTGCTAAGCGTGATTGGGATCATGTCGACAGACTCATTCATTTTTATGAGAAGCATCAGTTTGATGTCTGGATTGACAATGATACGCAATCAGGCGGCATTAAATGGGTCGACCTGTAAAAAACAATAGAAAAACCCTCTTTTATATGGTGTAATAGATAAAACCATAAGAGGAGGGTTTTTTCTTGTACCCGGAAAAATTGAAAAAAGGTGACGGCATTCGTATTGTTTCTCCGGCAACAAGCATGTCCGTCATGTCAGAAGAAAATATAAATGCCGCAAAGACAAAATTGGAGGAGCTGGGTTTTTGTGTCTCTTTTTCAGAGTATGCGAAAGAAATAAATGAATTTGATTCATCATCCATTGAATCGCGTGTCCGGGATCTGCACGAAGCTTTCGCTGATCCTGACATCAAAGCCGTTTTGACGACACTCGGCGGATTCCAATCAAATCAGCTGCTCCGTTATCTTGATTATGAAATCATCAAGCGGCACCCGAAAATCCTTTGCGGCTATTCAGATATTACCGCCCTCGGCCATTCGATTTATCAAAAAACCGGGCTTGTTACATATTCTGGCCCCCATTTTTCTTCATTCGCCATGAAAAAAGGATTGGACTATACGATTGACTCTTTCTTAGCCTGCTGTGCTTCTGACACTCCGTATGAAGTACTGCCTTCAGCCGAGTGGAGCGATGACAAATGGTATATGGACCAGGAGGACAGACGTTTTTATCGGAATCCGGGACCGCTCGTCATTCAATCCGGTTATGCGGAAGGAACACTGATCGGAGGAAACCTATGCACCCTGAATCTTCTGCAAGGCACGGAATACTTTCCCGAGATGGAACAAGTAATTCTGTTTATAGAAGATGATCATATGTCTAACATTCATATGTTTGATCGGGATTTGCAGTCACTCATCCATCTCCCCGCTTTTTCAGCCGTGAAAGGAATTGTTATCGGACGGTTCCAGCATGCTTCAAATGTGTCTGAAGAGGCTCTGCGTGCCGTCATCCGTACGAAAGAAGAACTGTCGTCCATGCCCGTTATCGCAAATGCTGATTTCGGCCATACCACACCTCTGATGACATTCCCGATCGGAGGAACATGCGGGATAGAAGCCGGCTCAGAAGGCGGACGGATATGGATCGACCAGCATTAACACAAGAAGACGGGGCTGCTTTCCCGTCTTTTTGTGTTAATGCCCCGGCGTGCGCGGAGCGATCTTGAACCGGCCGTCAGCCGCTGGCATCACCCATACGGGCGCTCCTTCATAAAAACGGCTGATTTCTTCATGACACACGGCATGTGCCAGTTCGCGTTTATCATACGTTCCGTCTTGATTTTTCATGTCTAAAAGGAGAACAAGCCCGCACCTGCCATTCATCGTTACGCCGGTGTGTCTCACCTTTTCAATAACGGCGGGCCTTCCCTTCCCTCTTTCAAGCGCCTGAAACATCCTCAGAGCTGGCATAGACAATCCGATGACCAGCACAATGGCGCAAGCTGTGCATATACCTGCTTGAAATATCGGTGATTCTGTGAAGGCATTCCATAAAAATATAAGTTCCGGCTCCATTCGAATCATCCCTTCAGATGCCGTTTTCAAAATCATTGTCTCCATATCATATTCGAGGAACGCTTTTTCTTTTTCAGCATATAACGATTATACACAGACAAAAAAGGGAAGAAAAAAGAACACAAGGCATTTTGCCTTGTGTCCTTCACTCTCTATATGAAACTAGTCTAATACTTTAACATTTACTGTTCTGACGCCCCAGTTGTTAGCGTCACTTTTCTTTGCAACAAATACGTCAATTTTATTTCCTTTAATTGCGCCGCCTGTATCTGCTGCTGTTGCTACTCCGTAACCTTCAACATAAACCTTAGAGCCCAGCGGAATGACACTTGGGTCTACCGCGATGACTTTTGCATCAGGGTTTTTGTTTAAGTCAACTCCGGTTGCCGTTACACCGGAAATGCCGCCGTCGTTAGCAGAGTAAGCAGTTGCAGTCATTGTCAGCTGCTTTTTAGGCTCTTGTTGGTTTGTATTTGATTGAACAGGCTGCTGTTTTGCTTCGACAGCCTTCGCTTCTTGTTTAGGTTGTTGTTGTTCTTGAACAGGTTCTTGTTTAGGCTGCTCTTTTTGGACAGCTTCTTGTTTTGGCTGTGCTGTCTCTGCAGCTGGTTTTTGTTCAGTTTGCGGCTGGCTGGCTTCTTGAGCCGGCTGTGCAGCCTGAGCCTGACCTTTTACCTTTAAGGTTGTGCCTGCGTAAATGATATCTGATTGCAAGTTATTCAAGCTTTTCAGATTGTTGACTGATGTTCCGAATTTCTGAGCAATTTTCCAGAGGCTGTCGCCCTGCTTCACTGTGTACTGCCCAGATGTGGTTGTTTCTACTGAAGAAATAGTCAGTTTCTCTCCTTCAATGATTAAATCAGAAGATAACTGATTCCATTCTTTTAGGTCCTTTAGGTTCACTCCGTTTTTTTGCGAGATCCCCCAGAGCGTATCACCCTTTTGCACCGTGATTTCTTTTGCAGAAGCGTGAGCTCCAAATGCAGTTGTTGAAATTGCTGCAACTGCCACAAAGGACATAATCGTCTTCTTCATAAGTAAATCCTCCCTTGTTAGCTTTTTATTGGCGGCTAACAGGTGATATCGTAACATATGAAAATGTCAGTTCAATAACAAAACGATTTGATTTAGATTACAGTTCCTTTACATGAAACATTTCTCTCGCTTGGTAAGTCTTGCTGAAACCCTGATACAGCAAGGGTTTTCAAGCTTCTGATTTTTCCGTTGCGACCGGAAAACATAATGTGTAAATCTCTAAAAAAACTTTTTTTCACTCTGTTTCTCTTACATAATTTCGGATTTCTTCTAAAAAAAGCGCTCCGTATTTCAATCTTTTTTGTTCCCCTACCCCTTTTACGGAAAGAAGATCATGATCTGTTTTCGGAAGTTTCGCCGACATTTCTTTTAACGTCTGATCTGAGAACACGACAAATGGAGGCACGCCTTGTTCCGCTGCGATCTCTTTGCGGAGACGCCGGAGAATCTCAAATAATTCATCGTTTTCGGTAACGGCGGCGGCCTCTAAGGCTTCTTTTCTCGCGACTGCGCTCTTTCCAAGCAGAACATCCCTGCCTTTTTGTGTGACCATAAGCGTCGGAAATGTACCGTCCGCCATTCTGATATATTCATCTGAAATCAGGAATTCGATAAAATCACTGATTTCCCCTGTTGTTTGATGCTTCATAATGCCGTATGTGGACAGGCTGCTGAAGCCGTTTTCCAGCACTTTTTTATTTTTTGACCCGTTAAGCACCTGTGCGACCATCGTTTTTCCGAAACGCTCATTCATTCTGATAATACATGACAATACCATCTGCGCTTCTTTTGTGACGTCATGGGCTGTCCTTGTATCAGTGCAATTGCCGCATGCTCCGCAAGCTTCTGCCTCACTCTCGCCGAAATACTTCAGAATAAACCGCTGCAGGCAATCTTCCGTATGACAGTAATCCACCATCTGTCTCAGTTTTTTGAGATCCTGCTTTTGTTTTTCTTCTCCGGCTGCCGATTGGTCTATTAAAAAGCGCTGCACCATAATATCCTGCGGAGAAAACAAGAGCACGCACTCGCTATCGAGACCGTCGCGCCCGGCCCGTCCGGCTTCCTGATAATAGCTCTCCATATCTTTTGGAATCTGTGCGTGGAGAACGAATCTGATGTTGCTCTTGTCGATTCCCATTCCGAAAGCTGACGTGGCAACCATTACTTGTATCTGATCGTTAAGAAACCGCTCCTGCTGCTCTTTTCTGTCATCATCTGCCAATCCGCCGTGATAACGGCCGGCATTAATGCCGCTGCGTTTTAATTTCTCATATATACGGTCGGTTTCTTTTCTGGTCGCTGCATATATAATGCCGGCTTCGTGTTTATTTCTGTCCAGGTACTGCTCGATAAAACGGTCTTTGTTTTCGCCCTTTGCTACTTTGAACGTTAAATTCTCTCTGGCAAAACCGGTATAGACAGTATGTTCTTTATGAATATGAAGCTGCTTGCAGATATCATCATGAACCTCAGGCGTAGCCGTCGCCGTTAACGCGATAATGACGGGAGGTTCTTTTAATTCATTAAAAAGGATTTCAATATTCCGGTAACTCGGCCTGAAATCATGCCCCCATTGCGATATACAGTGAGCTTCGTCTATGGCGACAAGAGGAACCGTAATATTCTGCAGGATGTGAATGAATTCAGGAGAAGTCAAACGCTCCGGTGTTATGTAAAAGAGCCGGTAAGCCCCTTCTTTCAAACCGGTCAGTCGCTCATGAATGTCCCGGCTTGTCTGAGTGCTGTTAATATAAGCTGCCGCGATACCCGCTTCTTCAAGCGCGTCGACTTGATCTTTCATTAAGGAAATAAGAGGGGAAATAACGATAGTGGTACCTTCAAACAGAAGTGCGGGAATCTGATAGCAGATTGATTTTCCGCCCCCCGTCGGCATAATGCAGACCGTGTTTTTTCTCTCCTCTGCAACTGATTGTATCGCCTGCTTTTGGCCCGCGCGAAGACTGTCGTAGCCAAAATAATGCGCCAGAAGGGATTGGGCTTTATCCAGCATATGTTGTAAAACCTCACTTTGTCTTTGATTCTTTCATTTTATCATACTGATAAAGAGTTAAGCTCATAGGCATTCCAAAATAAAAAGCCATCTCCGCAAGGGAAATGGCTTTCGCTACGTATGCCGTACGCAAGTAAGAAAGTTTTAAACCACCACTCCTCAAAGTGGGTGTTTGCAGAAGCGTTCCTGTCGTCCTCTGCAATGGAGGCATGACATTCCGGCTCCGATATAAAACTCCCTATTACAGCTTAAAGGTTAAAACTTAATTAACAATACGAACACTGTAGCTTCTCTTATATCCTACACCATCAGTCGTATTTTGGCAAGAGGGTTAATTCTTTTACAGAAAACCTTTTTTCTGTGTAAAAAATGCTTTTATCTCCATAAAAGTTGTTTTTTCGACAAAATATCAATATATCAATATAAGATCACTGCGAAAGTTGTCACCAGTTTCTTCTATATATAATAGAAAAAACTCTTACACCCTAAAGGGCGCAAGAGTTTTTGGAAATTAGAATTTTGCAGCCAGATCTTTCGCTTCTTGCAGTCCTTTTTCAATGATCGCTTGAGCGTTATCCGGTGCGGCGTTATGGCCTTCAACGACAACAGTGTGCAGATCTTGAACTCCCCAGAAGCCGAGAACGGTTTTCATGAAGTTTAATGACATTTCAAGAGATGCCATCGGTCCTTCAGAATATACGCCGCCGCGTGCATTTAAGAGTGCTACTTTTTTATCCCCCATCAAACCTTTAGGCCCTTCAGGCGTGTATGTGAAAGTAACCCCTGCGCGAGACAGGTAATCAACATAAGTATGAAGCACAGCAGGCACTGTGAAGTTCCAAAGCGGGAATGCAAACACAACTTTGTCAGCTTTGACGAATTGGTTTAAGTAAATGTCAGCAGTTGATGCTTGTTTTTTCTCTTCGTCTGTCATTTCAATTCCTTTTGAAGCTTTGAATGTTCCGTTAATCATATCTCTTCCGAGGTAAGGAAGGTTTTCATTATGAAGATCAAGTTCGATCACTTCATCATTCGGATTGTTTTCTTTATAAGCAGCCAAAAACGCTTCGTATAATTTTACGGATACGCCTTCTTCAGCCGTACGGTCACTTGATTTTACAAATAATACTTGAGACATTCTAAATTCCTCCCGGTAATCTTTTAATATTTACTTACAAATAGTATGTTACTTTCTTTTTTATATAAAGTCAACGTTTTTATTTCGATTCCGAGATTTTTTTATGGAATAAAAAAACAGGTACATGTGAATGTACCTGCTGATATTATTGTGAATCCTGCTCGCGATCCAGGATTTCGTAAGTTTGTGAGCTTTTTTGATCAACGGTTTCTTTATTTGAGAGGTCTTTCACCTGCTCGTGGAAATCCCTTTCATATGACGGAGCGTCTGTTTTCACATCTCCCTCTGCTTCTCGCTGCGCTTCGACAGTCATTCTGGCGTACGGAACGGCTTCAAGCCTTTCATACGGAATTTCTTTTCCCGTTTTTTCGCATATTCCGTATGTTCCTTTATCGATTCGCTCGAGGGCGTCGTTCACTTCATCTAAAAGATTCTGATCGACTTCATCCAAGGTCTGATTCGTGACCCTGTCCAAATAAATGCTTCCGTGATCAGCTAAGTGATTATCTACTCCGTTCGACAGTTCCCCTGTGTCTTCACTCATTGAATGATTTTCTTTTGATTCTCCCTGAAGACTTTCCTTTAAATCGATTAATTTATGATAAAGACTGTCCCGCTGTTCTTTTGATAATGACATATTCAGCATCTCCTTTTTCGTCTGTATTCCTAGAGTCACAGTTATTACATACCCTCGAAAAAGGCGGCTGAAACAATGGAGATCAGTGCTTTCTCCCCCTGATCGTGACATTCGGGGCCGGCTGCTTTGTCTGTCTTTCTTCTTTTGCAGCATCATTTTGCTGGTTGTCCCGAAATTCTTCAGGGCAGGCTTTTTTGAGCTGATGCTCCGGCGTATGGTATGTGGCGCCGATATTCAGCATTCCGCTCAGCTCTCCTATATTCAGCTTTTCAAAATCAATGTTGTAGACGACTTTGTCCACTTTGACGCGCTCGATATGGACATATGTTTTTTCCCCTTCAATCGTTTGCGGCTCAGGATGACATTTATCCTGAAGCTCATCAAGCTGTTGCTCTACTTTCTTAAGCCTGTCTAGTTCTTCTTCACATACTTTTTTGAAAAGCTCTTTCATTATTTTTTTCAAGAAAAATCACTTCTTTCCCCGTCACTCTTGGAAAGTTCTATGCGTCCTGCATTACGAATATATAAACATGGTATACAAAAAGGAGGTGAATCATGATGTTTTTTCCATCCGTTATCAACTTTGAGCATATAAAAATGAACGGTGTCAGCGGCGGAGCGACGTTTAACACCGGTTCTTCCGTGATACTGAGGCGCACAGCCGTTAATAAAAGAAATGAAGGGTACGGTGAACAAAGCGGAGATTGCACCGTTGTCGTTATCCCTATCATGAGTATCGATGATACAGATCTAATCGACAGCACCGCCAATAAGGTCAGCCTTCGATAATGATTTGGCTTGCATCCCCCAGATGTTTAGCAATTGATATATATAAAATTCCGTCTTTGAACACCGCCTGCATTCCCTTCGTTCCCTGAGCGGAATGAGGAAGGTCGAGTTTTTTTTCGAAATCGCCGTATTTTCCGGTCTTCTGTTTAAAATCCTGTTCATTGAAGAAGGATTTTCTCGTGCCTTTTACGACAATATACTCTCCGTAGGACAGCAGCTGAACATCTTGTTTCCGGTAGCCGGGCAAATACAGCAAAAATTGGAGCTCATCATGGGTTTCCACAATATCTATAAGAGGAAAAGCATCCTCATTCTTTCTCATTTGCCCATCTCCCTGTTGAAAGGGAAAGTTAGAATGGCCGTTTTGAAATGATTTCAATTGTTCATCATCAAAAACGTTTTTCCAAAAATCGCCGCCGGACATGTTTTGCGCCATTTCCATCCATTGCTTCATCTTGTCGAAGTCCATTTTTATCGCCCCCTGTTTAAGCATACGGTCATAACAGCCGGCATACACCTGTATTAAAGGAGGTTTGCCTGTGGTTCAACCAACTCCATATATCAATATTAATATTTTCATGTTGAAAATTAATTCCTTTGAAAATGCTTCAGCGGTGAATGTCGGACAAAATTTACTGGCAGAATGGCAGAATTCTGATAAAAAGAATCAGGGATACGGACAGAATTTTGGGGATGCGAGCGGCTTTTTTGGCACGAACGGCAAAGTGGATGACAGGGATTAAATTGATTCTCCGTCTACCTTCGAGTCAGCATGCGATAAAATTCCCGCCGGGAAAGGAGGCCCATTATGATGTTTTCGCCGGTTTTGGTAAATGTAGGGGGCTTTAAAGTGAATGCGGCCGACCGCGGTTCTTCCATTACGATCGGCCCCTATCAGCAAATCGATTATTTTTTATCCAATAAGATCAACTACGGATTCGGTGAAGAAAATGGTGATTTGGCACCGATTTATATTCCCATCAGTTCTATTGCTGATCCGGATCTTATTGACTCGAACTCCGGAAAAACAAGCATTATCTAATAAAAAAGCCATCCGCCTGCATTCGGATGGCTTTTATGTCATATTTAACTGCATAAGTATTTTGTTAAGATGGCTTGAACCTCGGTCAAGTCCGTTTCTTTTGCAAATTCCAATTCGAATGTTTTTCCTCTTGTCATTAAAACAAGACCTGTATCGGGATCAAACATCCCAGCTTCTTGAATGGCGAAGCTTTCAATTGTTTTATATGGAAGGAAGACGCGCACTTTCTTTTTGGAGAACATTTTATTATCAAAGAAAATCACTCGTTTATTTGTAAAGCATATTTGGTCAACCCGCAGTTTATAAATCGTTTCGATCCGTTCTCCCTCAACGAGCAAAGCCTCCAGCTTTTTTGTGTCGGTTGATCTGCTGACAGAAAAAATTCCCAATGAAGAACCCCACTTTCTGCTTCTATACTATTGTTTTATTACAATCATAAAAAATAAGTTCTTTATCCCTATATAAGAATACGACATAGGCGGCATTTAAACCATTACGAACAGATTACATTTTTAGAACGTTCATTAGATAAGCCTTTTCGCGAAAGGTGCTCTGTTATGTAGTAATACGGTTCAGCGGATGAAAAGGTTTCAAGAAAACCATATTTTTTTCGAAAAGTCAGTTTTTTCTTTTCACGGTAAAAAACCGCGGCTTCTGAATGCCGCGGTTTCTGCAGATCCGTACCATTGTTCATTCTTTATAGGTATCTGAGATTTGATCCATCGCAGTGTCAGCCTTCTTTTGATTACACCCGCTGAAGCTGTGAAAATAAATTCATTCAGCTTCAGACTTCTTCAAAATACTCTTTATAGAAACCGCCGACTTTATTTGTATTGTCCACCACAAAAATGAACTCTTCTGTTTCATTTTTGACTTCGTACTCTTTGCCGGGCGTCAGCACGTTTTTGACAATGTATTTTTTCGCATCTGTATGTACGCATTTTACTTTTTTGACGCTTTCTTTTGTCTGCCAATTATTATGAATCATCTGTAAAACTCCTTTTCTTCATCGATAAGCTTATTGTAGCCGTTTTTTCCTGCGAATTGCAATAACGGTTATCAATTGATTTTACCGGGGTCTATATTATAGAATGACTGTATGCGCTTACTTTGCGCGGACATCAAGATGCTCAAAACAGACCATAAAAAATTTCGGGAGGTTTGTTACGAATGAGTTCTTTAACGATGCAGATCACAAAAAGGCTGGAAACATTTTTACAGGGCACGAAGAAGCTTTATATTGACGGAAAATTTGTTCCGAGCGCTTCAGGAGCAACATTTGTCACGCCGAATCCGGCAACCGGAGAAACATTGATGACGCTTTACGAGGCACAGGCTGAAGACATTGACAGCGCAGTGAAAGCTGCACGCAAAGCCTTTGATCACGGCGAATGGCGCACTATGCCGGCCGCTTCCAGAAGCAGGCTGATGTATAAGCTTGCCGATTTAATGGAAGAGCACAAAACTGAACTCGCGCAGCTTGAAACACTTGATAACGGAAAACCGATTAATGAAACGACGAATGGAGATATCCCGCTGGCAATCGAGCATATGCGTTATTATGCCGGGTGGTCCACAAAGATAACCGGACAAACGATCCCGGTCGCCGGCTCATATTTTAATTACACCCGCCATGAGCCTGTCGGCGTCGTGGGGCAAATCATCCCTTGGAACTTCCCGCTCCTTATGGCGATGTGGAAAATGGGCGCCGCCCTTGCCACAGGCTGCACAATCGTTTTGAAACCGGCAGAGCAGACACCCCTGACCGCCCTCTATTTAGCGGAATTAATAGATCAGGCGGGCTTCCCTGACGGCGTCATCAATATTGTTCCCGGGTTCGGCGAGACAGCCGGGGAAGCGCTGACCAACCATGACGATGTTGATAAACTCGCTTTTACCGGTTCTACAGAAATCGGCAAAAAGATCATGGAGAAAGCCGCGAAAAATATTAAGCGCGTAACGCTGGAGCTTGGCGGTAAGTCACCTAACATCATTTTACCTGACGCCAATTTGAAAAAAGCCATTCCCGGCGCTTTAAACGGGGTTATGTTTAATCAGGGGCAGGTATGCTGTGCAGGCTCCCGTGTCTTCATTCACAAAGACAAATATGATGAAGTCGTAAGCGAAATGGTTTCATATGCGAAATCACTTCGGCAAGGAGCCGGCCTTCATCAGGATACCCAAATCGGGCCGCTCGTCAGCCAGGAACAGCATGAGCGCGTGCTTTCTTATATTGAAAAAGGAAAAACGGAAGGCGCCAAAGCTGTCACAGGCGGAAGCTGCCCGTTTGAAGAAGGGTATTTTGTCTCCCCGACCGTATTTGCGGATGTGGATGACAGCATGACCATCGCAACAGAAGAAATTTTCGGCCCGGTTTTAGCCGCCATTCCGTATGATACGGTTGATGAAGTTATTGAGCGGGCGAACCGCTCGGAATACGGCCTTGCAGCCGGACTATGGACCGAGAATGTGAAAAACGCCCATTACATTGCTGACCGTCTACAGGCCGGCACCGTTTGGGTCAACTGCTACAATGTTTTTGATGCGGCGTCACCTTTCGGCGGCTATAAGCAATCCGGCCTCGGACGGGAAATGGGCTCTTATGCGCTGGATAATTATACAGAAGTGAAAAGCGTCTGGATCAGTCTGGAAGATTGATTGATAAAACAAGAAACTGCTGCCTGCCAGCAGTTTCTTTCTTTTGTCATGCCGCCATTTGCATATGAATATATATGCTTCTGAAGGAGTTGAGCGAGTGTGAGCACTATTCATGAAAAAGTCAGAAGCCGCCAAAGGAAAACCATCTCCCTATTAAGAGAAAAGCAAAATGCGGACGGCTCATGGTCATTTTGTTTTGAAGGTCCGATTTTGACTAACGCCTTTCTGATCCTCCTCCTCACTTCTCTCGGAGACAATGATAAAGAACTGATCGCTGAGCTTGCTGAAGGCATCCGCGCGAAGCAGCGCCCTGACGGAACATTTGCCAACTATCCTGATGAACGGAAAGGAAATGTGACCGCCACTGTACAGGGCTATGTCGGCTTGCTGGCTTCCGGCTTATATAACCGTTCTGAAGCGCATATGATTCAGGCCGAACGCTTTATCATCTCAAACGGCGGCTTGCGTAACGTACACTTCATGACAAAGTGGATGCTGGCGGCAAACGGCCTATATCCATGGCCCGCACTGCACCTGCCATTATCTTTCTTAGTGATTCCCCCATCCTTCCCGCTGCATTTTTATCAGTTCAGTACATACGCGCGTATTCATTTTGTTCCGATGGCTGTGACGCTAAACAAAAGATTTTCGCTGAAAAACCCAAACGTTCCGTCTCTCGAGCATTTAGATCAGCATATGACCAAAAATCCGTTTACATGGCTTCGTTCCGATCAGGCAGAGGACAGAGACCTCGCTTCTCTTTTCGCACACTGGAAGCGGCTTTTGCAGATTCCTGCCGCTTTTCACCAGCTTGGTCTGCGTACGGCCAAAACGTATATGCTTGACCGGATAGAAGAAGACGGCACATTGTACAGCTATGCAAGCGCCACTATTTTTATGGTGTACAGCCTGCTCGCTCTCGGTGTATCACGCCACTCCCCCGTTATCAGAAAGGCGCTTGCCGGCACGAAAGCTTTACTCACGTCTTGCGGCAATATACCGTATCTGGAAAATTCAACGTCAACTGTTTGGGATACAGCGCTTCTTAACTATGCGCTTATGGAAAGCGGCATCTCAGATAACGATCAGATGATCACCAGCGCCGCTCGATTTTTGCGTGAACGGCAGCAGACGAAAGTAGCGGATTGGGCCGTTCACAACCCGCATGCAGAACCGGGAGGATGGGGTTTTTCAAACATCAACACGAATAATCCTGATTGTGATGACACAGCCGCAGTGCTTAAAGCCATCCCGCGAAAACTTTATCCCGCCTCATGGGAGCGCGGACTGAGCTGGCTTTTGTCAATGCAAAACAGTGACGGGGGCTTCTCTGCTTTTGAGAAAAATGTAAATCATCCCCTGATCCGCCTGCTGCCGCTTGAATCGGCTGAGGAAGCTGCCATCGACCCTTCAACAAGCGATTTAACTGGACGGGTGCTGCACTGTTTAGGAAAAGCGGGGCTTTCATCGGATCATCCCCAGGTTGAAAAGGCCGTTCAATGGCTGATCCGCCATCAAGAGGAGGACGGATCGTGGTACGGCAGATGGGGTGTCTGCTATATTTACGGAACATGGGCGGCGCTGACGGGCATGAAGGCTTGCGGTGTCAGCCATAACCACCCGGCCGTGAAAAAAGCGATCCGCTGGCTGAAGTCCATTCAAAACGAGGACGGAAGCTGGGGAGAATCCTGTAAAAGCGCAGAAATCAAAACCTATGTCCCGCTTTCTTACGGGACGGTTATACAGACGGCGTGGGCGGCGGAAGCTTTGCTACAATACGAAAAACCTCATCACCAAGCCGTCACAAAAGGTATATCGTTTCTTATTGAAAACCGGCATTACGAAGGAGCTCATTTCACCTATCCGACTGGAATCGGCCTTCCGAAGCAGTTTTACATCAAGTATCACAGCTACCCGTATGTGTTTTCTTTGCTTGCGCTCAGCACTTTCATGAAAGTGAGTGAAAAGGAGGAAGAAAAATGAAACGGCACGCTTATCAAACCGAGATGCTGAATTGGTGTGAAACCTTGAAGGAACAAGTCATTCAGCAAGGGCGGTTCGATCGCTTCGCGGCACAAATCGACCGGATTTTTCACACCCTTCAGGATGATGGATTAACGGAGGCGGAATGGTACGAACAGGCATCAGCTCTTTACCGGGACATTTCCGAATCGGAAGAGCCGGAGGAGCGCAGAGCCTATGTGCCGATCGGCAAGCATGTTCTGCCTAAACTGCCTTACAGTTATTCCGCCCTGGAACCGTATATTTCAAGGGAGATTATGAAGCTTCACCATACAAAACACCATCAAAGCTATGTTGACGGCCTGAATAAAGCTGAACTTGAGCTGAAAAACGCGCGCCAGACGAAACAGTACGACTTAGTGGCGCATTGGGAGCGGCAATTGGCATTTCACGGCGCCGGCCATTATCTGCACAGTATTTTCTGGTTTTCCATGAATCCAAACGGAAAAAGACGGCCGACGGGCGCTCTCTTTCAAATGATTGATGTGTCATTCGGCAGCTATTCTGCTTTTAAAGAACAATTTTCTCAGGCAGCGAAAAAAGTCGAAGGAGTCGGCTGGGCCATCCTTGTCTGGGCGCCGCGCTCGGGACGGCTGGAGATTTTGGCCGCTGAGAAGCATCAGCATTTCAGTCAATGGGACATCATCCCTTTGCTCCCTTTGGATGTGTGGGAACACGCTTATTATTTACAATATAAAAACGACCGCGCGGCTTACGTGGATCAATGGTGGAATGTCGTGGATTGGCGTGAGGCGGAGAAACGGTTTGAGCAAGCGCACCGCGTGATGTGGCCGCTTTATTAAAAAAGCCCCCGTTTAGAACGGGGGCCTGCTTCTTTTGATTTAAAAAATACCGAGCACGTGCAGAAAAACGATAATAATGGCTACAGGAGACACATAACGGATTAATAGGAGCCACACTGCAAACCATTTTCGTTTTATGCCTGAACCGCTTTTCAGTTCGTCAAACAGCGCCTGTTTCGGAATTTTCAGCGGTACGAAAACGGCAATTAAAAGCGCGCCCAGCGGCATTAAGACATTGCTGACCAGAAAATCCGCAGCGTCAAAAATACTGCGGTGAAAAATGGAAACATCACTCAAAATTCCGTATGACAGCGCCGAAGGCACTCCGACAATAAATATTGTAAGCCCCCCGAGCCATGCATACCGCTTTCGTTTTGCCGAATCGCCTTTTGACAAAACGGCAACCAAAATCTCAAGCATTGAAAATGCTGATGTCAGCGTCGCAAATAAAAACAGCAGCAAAAAGGCGAGTAAAAACACGATGCCGAACGGCATTTGGTTAAAGATGGTCGGAAGCACGTTAAATAAAAGCTGCGGGCCTTGATCCGGCTTGAGGCCGAATGAAAACACCGCCGGAAAAATCGCCACTCCCGCCATCACGGCAACAAGAACATTTAATACCGTCACCGAAACTGCGGATTGAACAATATTTTCTTTTTTTTCTAAATAGGCGCTGTATGTAACCATTACGGACACACCGACGCTTAACGAGAAAAATGACTGTCCCATCGCGTATAATATGGTATTGGCATCCATCGCGCCAAAATCAGGCATGAAGAAGAATTTTAACCCCTTCGCTGCGTCATGGAGCGAAACGGAGCGGATCATTAAGAGAATAAACAGAATAAACAGAGCCGGCATAAGCACCTGGCTTACTTTTTCGATGCCGCTGCTCACCCCTTTTGCAACAACTAAAATCGTCATCACGATAAACAGCAGCTGTCCGAAAACCGCTGCATAAGGGTTTGAAATGGTGTTGATAAATAACGTATCAAATCCGGATGAGAGCGATAAACCGCCTGTAAAGCCTTTTATAATGTAGATTAATATCCATCCCCCCACTACGCTGTAGAAGGATAATAGAATAAAACACGTAATGATTCCGAGATATCCGATCCAGTGCCACTTTTTCCCCGGCGCAAGCGCCTTGTAGGATTCAACGGCGTTTTTTTGTGTTTTTCTGCCGATAATAAATTCAGCAAGCAGAAGCGGCAGTCCGATTAAAATCGTAAATAAAATAAAAACGAGCAGAAAAGCGCCGCCTCCGCTGGTTCCCGCTACGTAAGGGAACTTCCATATTGCGCCGAGCCCGATTGCAGAGCCGGCCGTAGCTAAAATAAATCCCAGCTTAGATGACCATTGATTAGCTTCTTTCACTTCAGCACTCCCAATTCATTTCAGTGTAAAAATTAATTGTAAGAATATATGTCTGAATAGTCAAGAAGATATTAGTTTACATAATATCATTATTTATAACTAATGTTTAATATTGAATTATTCAGAATATTATTTATAATGGAATACAGAAAAGTCAGTCTCATTTTTTGACTGATTGGATGAAAAAGGAGCTGTGTTTATGGAATGGTTGAAAAAAATAAGCGGGTTTGCGGGACAAACTTTCGGCTTATGGGTGATCGTCTTTGCTGGTTTAGGATTCGCCTGCCCTGATTTGTTTTCTTGGATCAGTTCTTATATGACAATTTTTCTGGGTATTATTATGTTTGGTATGGGGCTTACTCTTCAAGCAGACGATTTTAAAGAATTAATCAGAAAACCTTGGCATGTCGTAATCGGAGTCATTGCCCAGTTTACGATTATGCCGCTTACGGCTTTCTGTTTATCAGTCGGGCTCCGCCTGCCCGCAGAAATTGCAGCGGGCGTCATTCTGGTCGGCTGCTGTCCGGGCGGCACCGCCTCAAATGTCATGACCTTCTTAGCAAAAGGCAATACGGCGCTTTCGGTTGCGGTCACCACGATCTCAACATTGCTTGCTCCTATTGTAACGCCGGCACTTATTATGCTGTTTGCGAAAGAGTGGCTCCCTGTTTCTTTCGGCTCACTGTTTGTTTCAATTATGCAGGCCGTGCTTTTACCGATCGTCCTCGGAGTGATTGTGAAGCTGTTCTTCAAAAAACAGGTCGGACAAGCCGTTCACGCGCTTCCACTCGTGTCAGTAATCGGCATCGTAGCGATTGTTTCCTCTGTTGTCAGCGTAAATCGTGAGCACCTGCTTCAATCAGGACTGCTGATTGTATCCGTCGTCATCCTACATAACGGAATCGGCTATTTGTTAGGATTCCTGGGTGCAAAGCTGTTCAGAATGGATTATGCTTCGCAAAAAGCGATTGCGATAGAAGTCGGAATGCAAAACTCCGGATTGGGCGCGGCGCTTGCAACAGCGCACTTTTCCCCCCTTTCAGCCGTACCGAGCGCCATTTTCAGCATATGGCACAATCTGTCTGGATCAATTCTCGCCACTTATTGGTCAAAGAAAAAAGAGAAAAACAGCACCGAGAGGATGAAAATGTAAAGATTCCGCTTTCATAACTGAACAAGGATAGGCGGCTGCCGCCCCTATCCTTGTTTTTTCTGCAGGTCACGAAGCAGGTGCAGGAGCGCTTTTTTTACATTCCCCTGAAACACACCTCCATGATAACAAATCAATTGACGGATATCGTAATCAAGCAGGCGCTGTACGGAACGGACCGCATCATCCATATGTAACGTATAGCGGGGATTAGCAAGGTTCAGCTTTCCGTCTTCAATGACGACCGCATCACCTGCGATCATTGTTTTTTCGGCAGGCAGATAAAGGCTGATATGGCCGGGTGTATGGCCCGGCGTGGCTACAATGCGAATGCCTCCGCACCAAGGCAGCAGCTCGCCGTCAGTTACTTGCCAGTGAACAGGAGCCGCTTCGACTGATTGAAGCGAGCGGATAAACTGTTTTGCATAAGGTTTTGCCTCCTCTGGCAATGAACAAAGCGTTGATTCAGCCTGCTCAAGCCGTAATGATTTTTTAGATCCGTCAATATACGGCGCTTCATGTTCATGTGCTGTCACGCTGATACCCGGGTACAGACGGTGCAGTGCAGCGAGTGAGCCGATATGGTCTATATCGTGATGTGTTGCAATGATTTTTGACAGTGACTGAAGCGACAATCCATGCCGGGCAGCAGCATTTTGAAGATGATTTATAAAACCGGGATATCCGCAGTCTATTAAAACCGTGTCATGTTCGTCTTGCAGAAGAACCGGAGTGATAGAATGCAATTCTTCATTATACTCAAATTCAATCTCAAGCGGATAACAGCTTTTCATATACATCTTCCCTTCTCTCAAATAAAAAAGTACACCGCTCCATAAGGGCAGTGTACTTTTTGTCTGTCTCACATTATCCTTCCAATAACAGCTGTTCCGGATCTTCCAGCAGGTTTTTAATTGTGACAAGGAATCCGACCGCTTCTTTACCATCTACGATTCTGTGATCATATGATAAAGCAAGGTACATCATCGGACGGTTTTCAGAACGCTCTGCATCGATCGCTACAGGGCGCAGCTGAATTTTGTGCATACCTAAGATTCCGACCTGAGGGCTGTTTAGGATTGGTGTTGACATAAGCGAGCCGAATGTACCTCCGTTTGTGATCGTGAAGGAACCTCCTTGCAGCTCACCTAATGTTAATTTATTGTTTCGTGCTTTCTTCGCAAGTTCGCCGATCTCTTTTTCAATGCCGGCAAATGTCAGACGATCAGCGTCACGCACGACTGGGACGACAAGCCCTTCTTCAGCCGCAACGGCGATACCGATGTCATAGAATTTTTTCACGATCAGCTCATCGCCTTGAATTTCAGCGTTAAGGAGCGGGTACTTTTTCAAAGCTGCCACTACGGCTTTTGTAAAGAAAGACATGAAACCGAGTTTTACTTCGTTTTGCTCAAGGAATTGGTCTTTACGGCGTTTTCTTAAATTCATAACAGCCGTCATGTCCACTTCGTTAAATGTCGTCAGCATCGCAGAAGTCTGCTGCACTTCAACCAATCGTTTCGCGATCGTTTGTCTGCGGCGGGACATTTTTTGCACTTCAACAGGTTTGTCAAAGCTTTGCTGTGTTTTTTGAGCCTGCGGTTTCGTCTGTGCCGCAGGTTTTGAAGCCGGTTTTTCATAAGCTTCCACGTCTTGTTTGCGCACGCGGCCGAGCGGGTCCCCCGTCGGAATTTGTGAAAGATCAATTCCTTTTTCCCTTGCCAGCTTGCGTGCAGCCGGAGACGCTACCGTTCTGGATTTCGCTTCTGATTGTGCTTCCTGGCTGACTTCTTGTGCAGCCGGTTCAGCTTTTGCTTCCTCTTTCGTTTGTTCTTTGGCTGGAGCACTTTCGGAAGGGGCAGGTGCAGAACTTTCGCCAGCGCCTTCTGTAATGGTACCGATAATTTCTCCTACTTGGACGGTATCACCCGAATCTTTCAATACCTCTTTTAGAACACCCGATTCTTCTGCTGTCAATTCAACATTTACTTTGTCCGTCTCAAGTTCAAGCAAGTACTCACCCTGTTCTACATAATCACCGGGCTGCTTTAACCATTGGGCTATCGTTCCTTCTGAGATTGATTCTGCTAATTCAGGTACCTTAATTTCCGCCATTTTTTCATTTCCCCCTTAGTTTTTGCGAGTCAAGCTATCAGATACAATGCGTTCCTGTTCTTTTTTGTGGACAGTCGGATCTCCTTCTGCGGGACTGGATCGTCTTCTTCGGCCGATGTATTGAACATTTACTCCTTTTGGCGCGATTTCCGTCAGATACGGGCTGATATAACTCCATGCCCCCATGTTCTGCGGCTCTTCCTGAACCCAAACGATCTCTTGCAAGTTCGGCAGTTTGGCGAAAAGCTCTTTCGCGTCTTTTGCCGGGAACGGATACAGCTGTTCGATTCTGGCAATATGAAGCCAATCCTTATCGCCTTCCATTTTGTTGAAGTGATCGCTGATGTCAATTGACACTTTTCCGCTTGATAATACAACGCGAGTCACTTTTTCGTAAGCGTGGGAAAGACCGGATTGCTCATAGACAGGCTTGAATCTGCTTTCGCTCAGCTCCTGTACTTCAGATACCGTATTCGGGTTGCGGAGCAGGCTTTTCGGCGTCATGATCACAAGCGGACGGATTTCTTCACGAAGCAGCATTTTCGCTTGTCTTCTTAAAATATGGAAATACTGAGCCGCACTTGTCAGGTTGGCCACCGTCCAGTTGTTTTCCGCCGCCAGCTGCAGGAACCGTTCGACGCGTCCGCTGGAGTGTTCAGGCCCCTGTCCTTCGTAACCGTGAGGAAGCAGCATGACTAATCCTGATTTTTGTCCCCATTTTGCCCGTCCTGCAGATATGAATTGATCAAAATAGACTTGAGCCGCATTGGCAAAGTCCCCGTATTGCGCCTCCCACATCACAAGAGTTTCAGGCGAATACACGTTGTAACCATACTCAAAACCGAGAACCGATCCTTCAGAAAGCGGGCTGTTATGCACCGCAAATGAAGCAGCGCAGTCGTCTAAATGATGGAGTGCAACAAATTCTTTGCCTGTTTCGCTGTCATGCAGCACAAGGTTTCTTTGAGCGAACGTTCCGCGCTCTGAGTCCTGCCCGGTCAGCCGGATCGGAGTGCCGTCTTTCAAAATGGAAGCAAACGCAAGCGATTCAGCCAATGACCATTCCACTTTACGGTCATCATCAAACGCTTTTGCACGTCTTTCCAAGATTCTTTTCAGCTTGCCGAACACGTTAAAGGATTCCGGCCAATTGATGAGTTCGCCGTTCAGCTTGCGGAGAACATCAAAATCAATGGCTGTGTCAACGTCAGGAAAACCGTTGGATACCGGTTCCGGCAATTCGATTTCCCGTACGGCATCTTCTTTTTTGGCGGGCACCTTTTTATAGGCGTCTTCAATTCGTTTTGTCACTGTCGCTTCAATGTTTTGCGCTTTTTCCTCGCTGATCAGTCCTTCACTTACGAGTTTTTCCGCAAAGATCCGCTTGACAGTCGGGTGTTTTCTCACGGCGTCATACAGCATCGGCTGTGTCGTGGACGGCTCATCCATTTCATTGTGGCCGTACCGTCTGTACCCGATTAAATCGATTAAGAAATCTTTATTAAACCGCTTCCGGTATTCCACCGCAAATTTAACGGCTGACAGACACGCTTCAGGATCATCGGCGTTGACGTGAACGATCGGGATTTCATAACCCTTCGCCAAATCACTGGCATATTTCGTAGAGCGTGATTCATCGCTTTCAGTTGTGAAGCCGATCATATTATTGGCGATGATGTGAATGGCCCCACCGACCTGATAGCCTTTCAAAGAACTTAAGTTCAGCGTCTCAGCGACAATTCCTTCTCCCGGGAACGCTGCGTCACCGTGAATTAAAATGGCGAGCGATTTTGTTTCGTCTTGAACCGGGTACCCCTTTTGCGTTCTTGTTTCCTGTGCCGCCCGCGTGCTTCCTTCAACAATCGGATTGATGAATTCCAGATGGCTCGGGTTATTTGCAAGCGTAATCCGGGCGCTTTTGGTTTCAGCATCCTGTAACTGTCTGTCTGCACCGAGGTGGTATTTTACGTCTCCCGTCCAGCCGTAGCTGATTCCGGTCGAGCCTTCAGACGGTACAAGGTCTTTATTCGGCGCGTGCTGGAATTCTGAGAAAATAATCTCATACGGTTTGCCGAGCACGTGCGCGAGGACATTTAAGCGGCCCCTGTGCGCCATCCCGATATTGACATTGGTTGTGCCTGCTTTCACAGACTGGGCGATAATGTCGTCAAGAACAGGCACAAGTGCGTCTAATCCCTCAATTGAGAAACGCTTCTGGCCGACGAATGTCCGGTGTAAAAATTGTTCAAATCCTTCTACTTCCGTCAGTCTTTCTAAAACGGCTGACAGTTTTTCCGGTGAATTTTTCCGGAACAGTTCTCCGGATTCGACCATTTTTGTAATCCATGCCCGCTCTTCGAAATCATGCACATGGTCAAATTCGAAGGAGATGGTTCTTTTATACGTATTGCGTAAATGCTGGATGGCTTCTAAGCCGTTCGTTATATTGGCAGGTGCGTCTTTACAAATGACAGACGCGGGTATTGCTTTCATTTCTTCTTCTGTAAGCCCGTACTCGGATAACGGAAAGAGCTCGCTCTTTTTTTGATCCTTTCTGAGCGGATTGACGGAAGCGTTCAGATGGCCATAGGTTCGAATATCTTCTGCAAGTTTAACTGCTGCTGCGATCTTTTGAATCAGATCTGCGGTGACTCGTCCCTGTTCCTTTGTTCCCGATGCCTCTTTTATTTGGCTTGGCGGAGCGCCGAGTTCGTCAAACATGTCTTTCAGATCCGGATCAATACTGTCTGGATCTTCAGCATATTGGTCGTACAGCTCCAGTGCGTAGCCGAGGTTCGGTCCGTAAAAATCTTCCCAATTCATTCTTTGTTTCATATTATTTTGAAACATTTGAATATTACCCCCAACCTAGATAATCAAGTGATCAATTCACTATCTTGAAATAACTTTTGAACGCTGTGCCCAAAATTATGTAATAAAAACGCTTCCAAGGGTATTTTACCACTGATTGCGTTTGGATTCTACCTTGATTGTTCACAAAATAGTAAAAAAAACAGATCCATAACGAAAAAATTAAATCATTTTAAAATAAAAAGCGAAAAAGCATAGGAAAAAGCCTATCCTATGCTTTTATGAAGCAGTTTTTTCAAGAGCGGATACAGCACATCAGGCAGCTGATCGACATCCGGAACAAAAATACTGTACTTTCCGTACATATCCTGAATGGTTTTCATCTGTGATTCTTCTATCGCAGTATTGGACAGAAAAACATTTATGACTTCTATCCCTCTTTTTCTCGCTTCGATGACAGCCTCGCTCGTATCGACGATGCCGTTTTGCTCGTAGCCGAATGCCGCCGGCTCTCCGTCTGAAAACACGATTAAAAACTTTTGCGCCTCACTCCGCCGCATCAGTTGTTTCGTCATTTGTCTGATGGCATATCCGTCTCTGTTATCTTCCTCCGGCGCAAGCTGCATGATCAGCGGTCCCGCCGCCTGCAGCAGCGACTCTTCAAACGGAATCACGGTATTGAAGAAATTCGGCTGGCTCGTTTCGGTCGCTTCGTTTGTATCCTCCCAAAATCCGACGATTTGGTGCGGGACGGACACTGATTTCAGGGCTTCATGGAATAGAACAATCCCTCTTTTTGTTTCATCCATTTTGTCGAACATGCTGGCCGAACAATCGACAAGCAACGTAAAAACGGCGTCAATTTCCGAAGAGGGGTCTTGCTTTTTATAGAAAAGACGCGGATTCCGTTCTGTAAAGTAGCGGAGCAGCTTGCGATTCAGCCGGCCCGCGTGAAGGTCGGTCCGCGGGAGCGTTTTTTTGTGTTCAAGTGTCTTTTGTATCATCTGCTTCAGGCGTTTTTGATATGATTCTATCGTTTTCGCCTGTTCTTTATAAGACTGCTCCTCCTCGGGCGATGCTTTATGAGGCGTTTGGTAAACCGGGAAAGCGAACTTGTTTTCTTTTCCGTCGGCAAGCCCCGCGCCCTCATGTTCATCCTGTCTGGATTCAAGCGCCTCAAGCTTGGAGTAATCCTCTCTTTTCGTCTGCCGTGCGGAGCCTTGAACGGAGCCGAGCGCCTGATCACCGTCATCCCCTTCTCTGGCGGCGCCTTTCCCAATATCTGATTTCGCGCCGTGCTCAATATCAAATTGAAGGAAACTTTTCGACGGCGCTTCGGTTTCCCGATGCCACGTATTCATTTTCTCTTCATGGATATCTTCATCTCCGTCGGAAGACTCAGGGAGCGTGATGTCGTCGCTTAATGACGGCGCTCTTTTGATGCTTTCGAATAAAGGCTCTTCAGCCGCTTTCTCATAATCAAGTTCCGGCAGAAAAAAGTATGTGTTCAGCATATCTTTCTCCAGCACTTCATCAAGGCCTTCCATGAGGTCTTCTGTTATTCTTGCGATCTCTTTCGTAGAATCCGCCTCATACACCCGGATGAGCTGGCGTTCAATATATGGTATCATCATATCAATATCTTCCTGCATGGAAGGAATGCCTTCAAGCGGAGACTCCGCCGTCAGCTTGACAAATATCGCGCAGTACAAAGCGTCAGTGAAAATGCTTCGTTCTAAATTCAGTGTCAGCTGCGTTGTGAAATGTTTCCTGTACATCTCCCTCCGCTTCTGAAATACACGTTTCGTCCCCGGCCGCTCTTTTTTGATCAGCTCTTCAATTCTGATATCCTCAAGCAGCATGAACAGCTGCTTTGCAAAGCTTTGGCGGTTGAAGCGCCGGTGAACGTCATTTAAAAACCCGGCAAATTCCCGGAATGAGCTGCTGCGTGTGCCGACAGCGCGCAAATACACATCGCTTTTCAGGCCGGCTTCCATATCCCCGGCTGACCTGTCTTTCCAAAAGTGGCTCATATAAATTTTCTTTTCAAAGGGATTGTAGTAAGACTGCACGCCGTATTCCACTTCCACTTCACTGCTTCGGGTCAGTGTTTTGGCCAGATCAGTCAGCATCATGAACAAAAACGAATCGATCGTGCTGTCGTTAAATTTGATAAACTTCATTGTACATTCCTCATTCGAACAGCGTTTCTGCAATATTTCTGACAGCGGCTTTTTCCCTGTCGTCATCAAGTTTTTCCACAATGCCTCTTTCAATCGCCCGTTTCGGCGGAATGTACGCAGCCAAGTCGCACGTATCAATGAGAGCCCTGATGGACGCCGCTTCCTCTGACACTTGTCCGTTATGCGCTTGTGCGATTAAATCAGAAGACAATGTCATAAACCGCTCAATTAATTTATCATCTTTTAAAACAGATTGAGAGGTCAGAACCTGTTTCAGAAGGCTTCCTTTAATATACGGCACATCAATAATGACAAAACGGTTTTTAAGGGCTTCGTTCAGCGGCACGGTGCCGACATATCCTTCATTAATAGCGGCGATGACACCGAATCCTTCGTTTGCCTTAACCACTTCTCCTGTAAACGGGTTTGTCATCATTTTTCTGTAATCAAGCACGCCGTTCAGAATCGGAAGGGTTTCAGGCTTCGCCATATTGATTTCGTCAATGTATAAAAAATGTCCCTCGTTCATTGCGGTTGTTACAGGTCCGGGAACGAATTCAATTGTCGCCTGGCCCTGTTCATTTTCAATCGTTTTATAGCCGACAAGCGCTTCTGCATCGAGGTCTACGGAGCAGTTGACGCTGTGCATCGGTTTATGAAAATAGTTCGAAAGCGTTTCCGCCAATTTTGTTTTCCCTGAACCCGTCGGTCCTTTTAATAGAATATTTTTTCCCATTGTCAAAGCGATGACCGCATCGAATATAATCGCTTTATCTTCGGCTTCATAGCCCGATGATCCGATTAAATCCTGAAATTCTTGGGAAACGGGATGATTTTGATAAGCTTGCAGTTTGTTTTGTATATCTTCCGGCAGTGATAAGTGCTGTAATTCTGAAGTCATAGGTGATGTTTCCTTTCCATTTGGATTCCATAACCGAGTATACTAAAAAAGCCCTTGTATTCTCAATACAAAAGGGCTTATTCCCTGCGGGCGCTTTTTTTCAGAGGAGCGCAGGCGATTCTGGCTCCGGAATTTCCGCTCGGGTTTGTTAAATAATCGTCCGTATGTTCATGAATGATGAACGCGCTCCCGTCCCGGTCAAGCAGGCTGAGTCTGCTCCCTTCTTTTAACGAAGTTTGCGGCGCATTCATAATGACATCCACTTTACCGTCGGCACCCACTTCAAGATTGGGAAGATCTCCGGCGTGATGCCCCATCGGATTGTTGAAGCCGTGTTCTTTATTCAAAGGGTTGAACGGCCCGCCGGCTGATTCGAAATCAGGTGTCTGACACACCCCTTTTTCATAAATGTGAAATCCGAGAGAAGCGCCGGGGGGCAGATGTCCCGCTGATATATGAATGTCTGACCCTTCATCATCAGATTCTTTCACTTCAATATAACCGATATTTTTTCCGTTTTGATTGATGAGTCCGGCATGCTCACGGTATGCAGACGCTTCCAATGCGCGGCTTTCTCCATGTTTTTTGGACGGAACAGGAGCGGGTCCGCCCCCGCAGCCGCAAAGCGTAATTGATGCGAGCATGAGAAAAAACAAGAGACGATTCATGGATTCTCCCCCTTATTTTTACCCATCAGTCTTGTCAAAACGTAAAAATGATAAACAAAAAAAGCCCCGAAAGGCTTTTTTTAAAAATAACTGCGTGCTCCTAAATAAGCTTTTTTCCAATATGGATTGCTTAAGTTTGAAACTTCAACCCCGGAGGAGCTGGCGTGAATGAAATCTCCTCCGCCCAAATAAATTCCCATGTGAGATGGGCCCGCTTTATATGTCGTAAAAAAGACGAAGTCGCCTGCTGACGGCTGGCTGATATGTTTCATTGTATTCCAGTATCCGGCCGTGCTCAGACGGGAAACGGAGCCTACCTTATTTAAGAGGTAATAGATATAGCCGCTGCAATCGAATCCCGCAGGCGTATTGCCCCCCCAGCGGTAAGGCACGCCGACATATTTTTTCGCTTCGCCAATCATTCTGTCAATCTTTGATCCTGTCACCGGAGGTTCCGGAGTATTTGGTTTGTTTGGCTTGGCCGGTTTGTTTTCCGGCTGGCGCACAGGGTCTTCTGTTTTTTCCGTCCCGTTAATCACCAGAACTTGTCCGATTTGAAGCACATCAGTTGTCAGTTTATTTTTTTCTCTGATGAGCTGGGCGGTGATGCCGAACCGATTGGCAATTTTCCAGAGGGAATCGCCTGGTTTTACTTTGTAAGTGGATGGCTTCTCAGAAGGGTTTGAATGAGATGGCGGTGTTGCGCCGCTGTTTCCGTTATGTGAAGAGCCTTTGGTTTTTAATACTTGATTCGGATACAGCATGTCTGACGTTAATTGATTCAGCTTTTTCAATTCAGCTATCGTAATGCCGATTTGATTGGCGATTTTCCACAGCGAGTCACCCGGTTTTACAGTGTAAGTCCCTGATGCGCCTTTATCAGGCTTTGTCTGTTTGCCGCCTCTGTCCGTGCTGCCGGCGGAACCTTTAACTTTCAGTTTTTGGCCCGGATAGATGACATCTGAACTCAAACGGTTCAGGCTTCTCAGCTCAGAAACACTCATGCGGTATTTTTTTGCGATCACCCATAAGGAATCTCCGTATGTAACTGTATAAGCACCTGTGCTTTTTTTTCCTTTTTGGTCCGTTTTATGTGTGCTGCCATCAGGAATATTCAGCCGCTGTCCGGGGTGAAGTATTGTAGATTTCAATTTATTTTCCGTCTGGAGGGCTGAAATGCTTGTATGATATTGTCGGGAAAGCTTCCAAAGAGAGTCGCCGCTTTTTACTTGGATGGTTTTTGCTTCAGCGGGATGCACGGCGAAGGTTGAAGTCATTACTGCAGATACAGCCAGACCGGCTGCGATTTTTTTCTTCATATAACGAAAAACCTCCTATTTATCATTGCTGAAAGGGACGTTCCTTTTCTTTGAACGCCGTCTGTTATTCAGAATTCATTCAGAAGTCGACATCATTTCTGTTTCATTTGACCTTAGATCATCACCAATGCCACACATTTTACATAAATTGAGAAGATTTCACAAAAGACTTTGGAATCATTTTCATAACATGGCTTTTTTCCGCGACATTCCACCTTTCTTGTCTGTTTTTCATACAATTCTCTTTGTGTCAGGAAAAATCCTTCCCGAAAAACAACCAAAAAAACCCGCTTCCTATAAAGGAAACGGGAGATGGCTGATTACAGAACCCGGGTCTCGGCAGTTTTTACGTCTTCCAATATCAACTCTGCTGCACGCTGTGCTCCCCCGGCCGCTTTCAGGGATTCTCCGATTTCATCAGCTTTTTTCTGATATTCAGGGTTTTCGCTCAACTCTTTTATTGCTTCAGTGAGCAGTTCCGCCGTCACATTTTCTTTTTTAAACATCTTGCCCGCGCCTGTGTTTTCCACTTGGCTTCCGACGGCGAACTGATCAGCGCCCATCGGAATGACGATCATCGGGGTTTTGAAGTAAACCCCTTCGCTCGTACTGTTCATTCCGCCGTGCGTGATAAATAAGTCCGCTCTCTTTAAGATCTCAAGCTGCGGAACATAAGGCTTTACAATAACATTCGCCGGGATTTCATCAAGCTCCGCCGGATCAAGATGTTTGCCGATTGACATGACGACTTTTCCTTTAAAGTCCCTGACCGCTTTTAAGCATTTATTAAACAATTCCTTCTGGTTGTTAAAAATCGTACCCATTGAAATAAACAGGACGTTTTCTCCTTCAAGCTGTTCAAACGGAAAATCATGAGCGGCCGCCCTGTCAGTTATGGACGGACCGACAAAGAGGTAAGAATCACCGAACTCTTCTTCTTTCGGCTGAAAAGCTCTTGAAGTAAACACGATGGTTTTTCTGCCGTCATTTGAGAAAATATCATACGGCGTTTTAATGTCTGCGCTGAATTCTTCATTGAGCAGGCTGACCGCTTCGGTATAAGCCGGATAATGGGATGATTCCTCTGATACAAGGTTTGTATTTGAGAAGACCTCTTTAATAAATGCTTCATTCATTGCAAATGTCGTGCAAAGTGAATATGCCGGCAGTTTCAGCATGTTTCTCACGAGCCTGCCTGCCAGAAAATGATGATCATACATGATGTAGTCGTAGGATTCATCTTTTACTTCCTCAAGAATACGGAGTGCGGCTTTTTTAGAAGTCTCAATCATTAATAGCAAAAACTCTGTAGCGTCCCGCTGTTCATCACCCGTTGCGTTTTTTCCGAATTCATCTTTCCGGAAATCCTCATATTCACGGAATTCCGCTCCGCTTGCCGCGATTTTGTTCTCATATTCCTTCACGCCGTAATATACGACATGTTCGCCCTTTGCCTTTAATTCTTTTACAACGCCTAAAGACGGGTTAATATGGCCTTCTCCCGGAAAACCGATCATCAATACATTTGCCATCTTTCCACTCCCTATTCTTTTAAATTTTATGTATATTTAAACGATAACATCAATACAGAAAAAGGTAAAGATGTTCACTTCATTAATATTAAATAGGTACAATATTCCCATTTTCTTATTATTTCGTGTGAAGCGCCCGCGGCGAAACAAGCGGATACAGTCCGCCGTCTTTAGCAAAGGACATTTTTCCCGTTTCTTCTGAAACAACGAGGACGAGTGCATCAGTCACGGCTGAAAGCCCCATCGCGGCCCTGTGGCGCGTTCCGTATTTAAGATCAACATTTTTTGTTGTGAGCGGAAGCACATTGGCTGCTGATACCACACGGTTTTCTCTCACCAATACGGCTCCGTCGTGAAGCGGATTGCCGGGATAAAAAATACTTTCAATTAAAGCTGAACTGATCTCGGCATGCAGACTTGTCCCTTTTTGTATCATTCCGTCCAGCGGTTCTGTACGTTCAATCACAATCAGCGCCCCATGCTTTTCTTCTGCCAGATGCTGCACGGCTTTCGCCAGCTCTATATAGGAAGGCGTAAAATGTTCGATATATGACTGCAGGTAAAATGACGAAGCAATAGCCTGCATTTCCTGAAAGGTATGTCCCAGTTCATCTAGTTCGCAAAGAAGGCATTGATCTTTTTCATCCAATGTCCCCAGTATCATTGCGGCATCCTCCGTAATTTGTTTCAAATACGTTTGAACGGCAGCGGTAAACGCACTTTCCGACATTTGAATGTGTTGCATGTCACTTCAGCTCCTTTCCCTTATTTTCTGCATCGCGCGCATGGATATGCGCCGCAGTGTGCACGATAATTATGAAAGGAGGCGGACTTGATATGGAATTCGCACGACTGATGCAGTATATTTGCACCTTTTTAGGGGTCATTTCACTTTCATTCATTTATGCCAAGATGTTTAAAAGGCCGAAACCGGATAAAAAAGAGTAGACCGGGCCTCATTGCTTTTTATACATAAAATGTTATAATTTCTCTCGTTAAAATAAAGAAACGGGGAACCTAACTTGAGAGAAACAAACACGATCGGCCAAAAGGTCAGACAGCTGTTACATATCTTTATTCCGATTTTAATTACACAGGCGGGTCTTTCTTTGATTACCTTTTTGGATACGGTGATGTCAGGGAAAGTGAGCGCCGCTGATTTAGCCGGCGTTGCAATCGGTTCAAGCCTGTGGACACCGGTTTATACGGGGCTTGCAGGAATATTGATGACCGTTACGCCCGTTGTATCGCAGCTGTTTGGAGCCGGCAGACAAAAGGAAGCGCCGTTTTCCGTCATCCAGGCCGTTTATGTAGCAGCCATTCTCAGTGCGGCAGTTATCGTTATCGGCTTTTTGACTGTTGATTTGATTTTGGGACATTTGGGCCTGGAACCGCATGTCCGGACGATCGCCAAACACTTTTTAGGATTTTTATCCCTCGGCATTTTTCCTTTGTTTGTCTACGCCGTTTTGCGATCGTTTATTGATGCGCTCGGCAAAACGAGAATCACTATGCTTATTACGCTCTGCTCATTGCCTATCAATTTTGTCTTGAATTATGTGTTTATTTTCGGGAAATTCAACATGCCGGCATTGGGCGGAGTCGGTGCGGGTCTTGCCTCCGCCCTGACTTACTGGTGTATTTGCGCCATCAGCTTTTTTATCGTCTGCAGATTTGAGCCGTTTGCCGGATACTCTGTATTTCGGAAGCTGTACCGGTTTTCTCCGTCAGAATGCAGAAAGCTTTTGAAAATCGGGTTGCCGATCGGTTTTGCCGTATTTTTTGAAACGAGCATTTTTGCGGCTGTCACACTGCTCATGAGCCATTTCCAGACGGTGACGATTGCAGCCCATCAGGCGGCAATGAATTTTGCTTCCCTGTTGTATATGCTGCCGCTCAGCGTATCGATGGCGCTCACCATATTGGTCGGCTTTGAAGCAGGCGCAAAACGCTACAGGGATGCCCGTTCATACAGCTATATCGGGATTGTGATGGCCCTTTGTTTTTCTTTATGCACGGCGGCTTTCATTTTGCTGTTCAGACCGCAGATCGCCGGAATGTATACATCAGACCCGGACGTGCTCATTTTGACGCAGCATTTTTTAATCTATGCACTCTTTTTCCAGCTTTCTGATGCCGTAGCAGCTCCGATACAAGGCGCTCTGAGAGGATATAAGGATGTCAATTATACACTCGGTGCGGCGTTTGTTTCTTATTGGATCATCGGGCTTCCTCTCGGTTACGCAGTCGGCACCTGGACAAGCCTCGGGGCATTCGGCTATTGGATCGGGTTAATTGCAGGACTCGCCGCAGGAGCTGCCGGTTTATTCTTCAGACTGCTCAAGCTGCAAAAGCGTTATATGAAAAAAATGATGATTTCATAAAGGAGGCGCAGCATGCCAAAATATATACTGCTGTACGATTATTTAACCGAACGGGCAGAAGACATCAGTCAGACATGGTTTGATACCCTTCATGATACGGATCCTGATTCTGTTTACGCTTCTTCTGACCCGGCGGTGCTCACGAATCTGAAAAAACAAAATCTGGCGTTTAATTATCAAATCAATCGGATTTTTTCTGAGGAAAAAGAAGTTTATACGGCGGCATTGGAAAAGTGGGCGTTCGAAGCCGCACAGGATAAAGAACATTTAAAAACTCCTATCCATTACATCATTCGCGAGTTTATCAGAGTTCGTGATTTGTATGTCGGCCATGTGAAGCAGTTTACCAGACTGCATTCAGACACCGTGACAGAGGAAGATGCCGAAGATATATTCCATACGCTGATTAAATCATTTGATGTGGTCATTCATATTTTCATAGAGGAGATGTATAAAAACACAAACATTCAGCTTGAAGCTCAAAAAGAATTGATTACCGAACTGAGCTCACCTGTCATTGTGCTTTTTGACAACGTCGGACTGCTGCCTCTGATTGGGGATATTGACACGGCAAGGGCCAAAATGATCTTGGAGAATACGCTGCACCAGTGTTCAGAGAAGCGGATAACACAGCTGTACATTGATTTATCAGGCGTGGCCATGATTGATACGATGGTTGCCCAACAGCTTTTCACCTTAATTGAATCACTCGGAATGCTCGGCGTGAAAGCGACATTATCCGGAATCCGTCCTGAAATCGCCCAAACCGCGGTGCAGCTCGGACTTAGTTTTTCAAATTTGTCAATACGGTCTTCGCTCGCTGAAGCGATCGCTTCCGATCTGACGTAAAAAAGGATAAGGCTAAATGCCTTATCCTTTTTTTATCAGTCTTTCCACGGATATGTCCAATACACTTCTTCTTCAAACCAGGTCTGGAGAACCGGCTCATTATTTTTTATTTTTTCTTCCAGCTCTCTCAGCATGCCTTCCGTTTGAGTGCGGTGTGCTTTTAAGGCATTCATTTTAATATCGGCGACCTCTTTAATATCAAGAATAACATCAGGTTTGCCGACAGCTTCCTCCCTGTTACGGGTAATTGCCATGCAAAGCGTGCGCGGGCGGTCTTCTTTTTTCTTTCTGTAAAGCGCTCTGATGACCGCTTCGCCGCATGCATCATGATCCGGATGGACGCCGTGTCCAGGATAGAATGTGACAATCAGACTCGGTTTTACATCGTCGATAATCTCCTCCATCATATCCGCGAGCCACTCGTCATCTTCAAATTCAAGTGTTTTATCACGAAGCCCGAGCATTCTCAGGTCAGTGACGTCCATTGCCTTGCATGCGTCAATCAGCTCTTGCTTTCTTAACAGCGGCAGTGTTTCACGGTTCGCGAAAAAGGGATCTCCCATGTTCCGGCCCATTTCGCCAAGCGTTGCGCATGCGTACGTAACGGGAATATCTTTTTGTCTGTGTAAAGCAATCAGTCCTGCCACTCCGTATGATTCATCATCAGGGTGAGGCAGGATGACGAGTACATGTTCTTTCATGATTTTCACCCTTTTCTTTAAACTGTAAACGGTTTTTCGCTGATTTGAAGCGAAATCGCCAATTTACCGCCCGGCAGATGCCCTGCCATTAACAGGCGGTTTTCGTCATCCACTGTATATTCAGTCAAACCTTCTGCATAAATCCAGCCCTCTTCTGTTTTCAAACCGACGCGGTACGGGCCGTTTCCTTTGATTTTCGCCTGATGGTACGTCACTTTGGCATTGCGTATATAGGCTACAACCGTCATGTTTTTCTCATTCAGATGCGCTGAATAAGACCCGGTCGTTGTTTCCAAATGGATATATACAGGACGATCGGCATATCGTTCTAAAGAAGTTTGCACATCTTCTTTTATGATCGCTTTCATAGCTGCTCCCCTCTTTCTTCTCGTAAAAATTGCAAACGCTTCGTATGTAGTTCAACCAATTCATATTTCTCAATCGGCTGCAGCCGGGAATCTACAATTCGCTGCACCGCCAGAGCAAACTTTTCCTCGGGCGTCTTCCGGAGCCTCGGATGTGTTCTTTGATCAAGCAGTTCAAGATCAATTGCCTTCTCCGCTTCTTCAAGAGTTGAAGCCGGGAGTGTGCGGTTATTCCACAGTGCTTGATAAGCTTTGGCTATGTCTTTATCAGTGCCCATTGTACAGCTCCTTTACATACTCGTAATGATTATACATAATTTACGCTTCCGCTGGAAAGCGAAAGGCTTAGCGGCTTTTTAACGGCCGTTTCCATTTTATCTGTGAAAAGGTAAATAAGAGCAATGCCGCCCATATACAAATAAAAGTAAACGCTTTTTGACCGGAAAACGGTTCATGATACACAAATACGCCGAGCATAAGGGTGATGGTCGGCGATATATATTGCAAAATGCCGACTTGATACAGCGGCAGACGCTTTGCCCCCTCCGCAAACATTAACAGCGGCAGGGCCGTAAATACGCCTGCGAAAAAAAGCAGCGTCCATGTTCCTGCACCCAAAGACCCAGAAGCGTTCCCGTCAGCTGTATAACCTAAATAAATAAGGGCAGCCGGAGTAATCAGAAGCGTCTCCAGCGTCAGCCCGATCATACTGGACATGCGCGTTCTTTTTTTGCATAAGCCGTAAAGGCCGAAGCTGAATGCAAGCAGCAATGCGATATAAGGAACCGCGCCATACTGAAACGCAGAAATAATGACGGCCGCCCCGGCAATAGAAACGGCCGCCGCTTGCATCCTGTTCAGCTTTTCTTTTAAAAATAGGATGCCCAAAAGAACGGAAACAAGCGGATTAATATAGTACCCGAGACTTGCTTCAAGCAAAAAGCCGTGATTGACGGCCCATATGTACACAAACCAATTAACGGAAATTAAAACGGAAGCAAAAAACAGCGCCAGCAGGCCTCCTTCAGATTTCAAAAGACGCAGTTCACGCCATCCGGTTTTCCACTTCTTAAGAACAGTTAAAAGCACGCACATGAAGACAAACGACCATAAAATCCGGTGAGCTAAAATGTCCAGTGCGGGTATATGTTCAAGAAGTTTCCAATAGACCGGAAACAGCCCCCACATGGCGAAAGAACAAGCGGTATAAATGATTCCTTTTCTTGCGGTATTCCCTTCCACGGCCTTCCCCTTCCTTTCTGTAAACAGATTATATTATATCACGGGAAGCTTCCGGCGGGCATATACTATGTTGTCCGTTAAGAAAGGGTGAGATGCCGTGTTTGATTGGAACAGATATTTTCCCTTCCAAAATCAGTTCTCGAAAGAAACGTTTAAAAATGCTGATCCGAAAGATGTCGAGACCTATGTCAACCGAGTAATGGAAAGCGTATTCGGTGCCGATTATGCCGGGCAATTCCCTTTTCGTGATCCGATGTCGAAGAAAGCTGAGCCGGTCGAAGCAGAACCGCCCAAGCCGGAAATTGACATGTTTGAAACATCAGATCATGTTTTTGTGAAAATTCCCGCCGAACAGGATGAACTCGACCGGATCAGGATTAAGCATACGTCACACAGCCTTGTTGTAGAGAACAGCAGTCTGGCGGAGGGAAAAAAAGAAATCGTTCTTCCGAGCCTCGTCAAACGGAAAGGAACAAAAGCAGTCTACAAAGACGGGATGATTGAAGTCATGTTTTCAAAACAGGAAGACTACAATTTATCGGAAGTGGAGATTTTAAGATAAAAAAAACGGCCCGCGATATGGGCCGTTTTTTCTTTAATAAAATGGCGGATAACCGCCAACTCCCGGACCGAAACCGCCGTATGGGGCGCCTCCGTATCCGTAACCGGCGAAACCGTACGGATACCGGGGTCTCGTAAAACCTGTGGCAATCACGCCTCCGAGAAGGCCGCCTAAAAACCCGCCGAATAAAGGAGCGCCGAACAAAAAAGGACTTCTCGCCGGAAATCCGGCAGGTCCGAAATTCCCGCGATACAATGCATGACGAGGGTACATGTTTTTTCCTCCTTTATGTCTGCCTATTCTTAAAGGTATTCACAAAGTGAGGAAATTGATTGGGCGATTGTAAAACGATGTGTTCTCTCAACCATTACATCAATATATAAAATCATGGTTATAATTTGAATATCTTTTGATTAACTGTTATACTTTTTTCACAAACTGCGACAATATAAAACCAACAGGAGGAAAAAAATATGCCATTACTTCGTTTTGACGTCATTGAGGGACGGGATGACGCAGCATTAAAAAAATTACTGGATACCGCCCATGGCGCCATGGTTAAAGCGTTTAACGTCCCTGTAACAGACCGTTATCAGATCGTCCACCAGCATCCGCCCCATGAGCTCATCATTGAAGATACCGGGCTCGGATTCAAAAGAAGCAAAGACCTTGTCATCATCAGCATTGTCAGCAAAGCCCGCACCGAACATCAAAAAGAAACGTTGTATAAACTGATGGCTGAACAGCTTGAAACAGAATGCGGCATATCACCCGAGGACGTCATGATTTCCATTACAGAAAACGGGAACGCCGACTGGAGCTTTGGGCTTGGGGAGGCTCAGTTTTTAACCGGAAGTTTGTAAAACGCCGCCCGGCTTAGCTAGTGAGTTGTATGTATCCTTGTTTCGTATGCGGAAGTAAAGGATTAAAGAAAAGTCCTGTTTATAATGACATTCGATATCTGCTCCTGCTGCGGGATTGAGTCCGGCTATAGCGAGGTCTATGACGTAAGATTTGGTGTTACTGCAACGCCTTATCTTTTCATTGAAACAGCATTTCAGTTGTACTGGAAACATGGTTTTGAGGAAAGAATCTTCTCCGGGGGAATCATTTCCTTCTGGACATTTTTTTATATCAACGGTTTTTACGAAGAGTGAACATCATATTATGAAGAAAAGGCTGCCTTTGGCAGCCTTTGTTATTCATGGCATGTTTCGTCTTTGACAGATGCCCCGGGCTCGCAAAAACTGTCTGCCCATTTTTGCATTTCCTGAAAAACGGCTTGCAGGGCCATGCCTTTATCAGTCAGCTTGTAAATGACTTTGACAGGTGTTTCAGGCAGCACCTGGCGCTCGATGATTTCATTTTGTTCCAGCTCTTTGAGCCGCTCCGCGAGCATTTTTTGGCTGATCGTCGGTATGGTTTCGGTCATATCTTTAAAACGTTTCGGCCCGTCCATCAGTACATGAATAATAAGGCCGTTCCAGCGCTTTCCCAAAAGCGAAAAAGCGGATTCCATTTTAGGACACATTGTATATCCCACGTAAGTTCATCCCTTCATCTATGAATTGACAAGTTTTCTGTAATCCATTAAAATTAGTTCCCGAGTTACATTTAGTAAGCTTCTAACTTTTCTATTATGATAACACGTTTATCCGAAGGAGGAAACATGATGACATCCGTATTAGACGTTTTAAAAGAACGCGCATCCGTTAAAGAATACGATAAAGATGCGGTCATTACAAAAGAGGAATTAACAGAACTTCTGGACATTACGACGCAAGCCCCATCTGCCTGGAACCTTCAGCATTGGCATTTCCAAGTATTCCACAGTGATGAAGCAAAAGCCGCCCTGCTACCGGTTGCTTTCAATCAAAAACAGATTATTGATTCATCAGCAGTCATTGCCGTATTAGGCGACTTAAAAGCAAACGAAAATGGTGAAGAAGTTTATTCTGAACTGGCTGAGCAAGGCAATATCACAGAAGAGATTAAACAGACGCTGTTAGGCCAGATTAACGGCGCATACCAAAATGAACAGTTTGCCCGTGATTCAGCATTTTTAAACGCTTCTTTAGCAGCGATGCAGCTGATGCTTGCTGCTAAAGCAAAGGGCTATGACACTTGCGCGATCGGCGGATTCAATAAAGAGCAATTCGTTAAGGAATTCGACGTGAGTGAACGTTTCGTGCCCGTCATGCTGATTTCAATCGGTAAAGCCGTTAAACCGGCGCACAAAAGCAACCGGTTGCCTGTATCACAAGTGTCAACTTGGCTGTAAGCCGAAAAAAACCTTAGTCCGCTTATGCAGACTAAGGTTTTTTTATAAGAATCGCTCACTGTACCAAATTCGTGCCTGCTCGGCTTCCTGCTGTGTGAGCTGATGGCCGCCCTCCTGCCAAACAAGAGAAACGGATGCACCAGCATCTGTCAGATACTGATAAAGCTCCTCCGATTCTTCTTTTGTACACAGCGGATCCCGTTTTCCTGCCCCGATAAAAACAGGCTGCCCTGCCATATCAGGGAGCTTCACTCCGCGAATCGGCACCATGGGATGATGCAGAATCGCTCCTTTCAGTACGTCTTTGTAATGAAACAAAAGACTCGCTGCAATGTTGGCGCCGTTTGAATAGCCGGCAGCAATCACTTTTTCTCTGCTAAATCCGTACATTTGCGCCGCTTCATCGATAAAATTCTTTAATTCTTCCGTCCGTTCAATTAAATCTTTCTCGTCAAATACGCCTTCTTTCAGCCGCTTAAAAAAACGGGGCATGCCGTTTTCAAGCACTGATCCTCTGACCCCGAGCAAACTTGCATTCGGGTCGATAAAACGTCCGAGTGAGAGGAGATCATGTTCATTTCCCCCCGTTCCGTGCAAAAGCCGCAGGACATTTTCTGACGTTCCCTGTTCAAACACATGTTTCATTAGATCAATCTCCTTTCACCATTTTGGGTAGAATGGCGGTAATTTGACTGCGGTGCTCTTCCAGCCATTCCGGAAGCTTCAGCTCTGTTCCGAGATTTTCAAAGGATTCATCCGTCATAAAGCCCGGTTCATCGGTTGCCATTTCAAATAAAATGCCGCCGCTTTCTCTGAAATAGATTGATGTAAAGTAAGACCTGTCAAGAATGTCAGATGAAGCAAGATGAGAATCAGCAAGAATGTCCTTCCATTCCGCCTGCTCTTTTTTGGTGGTGCGGAATGCGACATGATGCACTGTCCCGTAACCGCCGGCACCTGCTTCTTTCGGTGCAAGGTCAACATCTATGATATGTCCGATCCGTGCCTCCGATTGCAGTCTGACAATCTGATTTTCTTCTCCTGTCTTGGAATAACCGAAGCGTTCCATCAGAAATTGAATGGTTGCTTCAGGACGGTACGAGTACAGAAGAACACCTCTCATGCCTGTAATCGCTTCTTTTTCAGTAATTCCCGAAGGGGTCCATTCACTCTGTCCGCTTCTTTCATCTTCCATTATGGCAAGCGGCAGATCTTCTGTATCATCAAAGAGGAGAACTTGTTCAGACAGCATGGTCTCCTCTATTACAGATACGCCGTTTTCTTCAAGCCGGCGCTGCCAAAACGGGAGTGCTCCTTTCGGCACAGAGAAATAAATTCTTCCGGCCTGTCCTTTTCCCACGGTTCCCGGGCGGCTTCCCTGAAAAGGGAAAAATGTAATAATCGTGCCCGGTTCTCCGTTTTGGTTGCCGAAATAAAAATGATATGTGGCCGGGTCATCAAAATTAACGGTTTTCTTAACGAGCCGCAAGCCCAATACTTCAGTATAAAACCGAAGATTTTCAGCAGGATCTTTCGCAAATGCGGTAACATGGTGTAATCCTTGTGTATTCATTGTACTCACTCCTAAATATCTTGAATTCAAGATATTAATTATTTTAATTTAATATGAATGTTGTTGCAACTAAAGTGTTTTAATTAAAAAAATTATAGAATTCTTTTTTTTCTGAAAAATATCTTGTGATCTTATCTGACAACTGCTATGATAAGGAGCATTATCAGGGTTCAGGAGGAAAGTAAATGGTCAGAAAAGCACTAATTTTCATTCTTATTTTAATCCCTTTCAGCCAGCTGGCCTTTCTGTCAGTCGCTAATCGGGTTCATCCGATCATTATCGGGCTGCCTTTTTTTCATTTCTGGCTGCTTTTATGGATCGCAGTCACTCCTTTATGTTCGTTTCTTATTTATAGGCTGCAGAAGAAGCAAGGAGGATTGGACTGATGCCCGCAAATATAACAGCATTGATCATTACTGCCATCATCGTTTTAACTGTTGTCTGCATCGGCTTTATAGCCGGGAGAGACAAATCATCACGCACTTCTGTTGAGGAATGGTCTGTCGGCGGCAGACGGTTCGGGGGGCTCCTCGTCTGGTTTTTAGTCGGTGCGGACCTTTATACGGCTTATACGTTTTTAGGCTTGACCAGCACCGCCTATACAGGGGGAAGTGTTGCCTTTTTTGCAATCCCGTATTCTGTTTTGGCGTATTTTATTGCTTATTTCTTTTTGCCGAAGCTGTGGAAAGTGGCAAAAATCCACAAATTAACGACACTTGCCGATTACGCCCGTGAGCGCTTTGACAGTAAGCTTTTGGCAAGTCTTGTCGCCATTGTCGGCGTTCTTATGCTCATTCCTTATATCTGTCTCCAGCTGAGCGGCATTCAGGATACGCTTCAGGTGGCCGGAACGGGTGTCATAAATGTCAATATGGTCGTTATCATTTCCTTTATGCTTGTAGCGCTGTATACCTTTTTCAGCGGAATTAAAGGGCCGACGTTTACGGCTATTATTAAAGACATCCTGGTGTGGGTGATTATGCTGTTTATGGTCGTGTCACTCCCGCTGATCCATTTTCACGGCTGGACGCCGATGATTGACACGTTGGCGGAAAAAGCGCCGCAAATGCTGACGATTCCTACCGCGGGGCCGAAAGGAATTCCTTGGTTTATCACCGCTTCCATCGTATCTGCGCTGGCGCTCTTTATGTGGGCTCATGCGGCGACTGGCGTATTCACGGCAAAAAGCGCAGATGCCGTCCGCAAGAACAGCATGTTTCTGCCGCTTTATAATATTGTTTTGATTCTTGTTATTTTTCTCGGGTTTATCGCGTTTCTTGTCCTGCCGGACGATACCAATCCACGGCTCGCTTTATTGAAGCTGATCCAAATGTCTTACGGAGGGGTCGCTCAGGGCTTTGCTTACTCCACGATCGCTCTTGCGTCTTTGATTCCCTGCTCTATCATGGCGATCGGAGCATCAAACTTATTTGCGAATAACTTATATCGGGATTTGATTCATCCGAACGTATCACAAAGCAAGCTGACGATCATCACCCGTTCAATGGTATTTGTCGTCATCGGGCTCGCGCTATTATTCGGCATGCTGTTCCCGACGGCGCTCGTTACGCTCCAGCTTCTCGGTGTTTCCGGCATGGTTCAGATTTTTCCGGCTATCGCCGTCAGTCTGTTTTGGAAAAATCAGACGAAGGAAGCAACCATCATCGGACTTCTCGTCGGTCTTATTGTGACATTCACCGTAAACATCACCCAATCGGCCCACGGTGTTTATGAAGGCTTCTGGGGTTTGACTGCTAACATGGCAGCCGTTATCATCCTGAACCCGTTTTTTGTAAAAAAAGCGGCTTCAAACGCTGTCAAAGACGGTTTATTCGGAAAAGCGCCCTCTGATAAAATGAATCAAAAAGGCGCTTAACAGAAAGAAGCCGGCACGTAAATGTGCCGGCTTTTTTTACTTTTTGTGCTGCCATTTGTAGGTAGCGACGGTTTTAGCCGGGATAACGGCTTCGAACTGCCGATCCTCTGAAACGACATGGAATTTTTGCTCCGCAGATGTCTGGTTGATCACGACTGTTACAATGGATTGATCAGGATTAAGAAACGATACGTTCGAAACTGTGTTTTTGGAGCCGTAATTACTTTCTATCCGTTTTGCTCCGCGGTCGACAAATTTTGAAAAGTTGCCTGTCATATGATAGATCGGGATATTCCAATAGCGGTCAGGATTTTTAGCGTCCTGAATAAACAGCGTCGGATCCGGGGTGCCTATCCAATGATGCGTCTTAATTTGACTGTCGAGCATCGTCACCCACGCATTGTAGCTGGACGCGCCGTTGCGGAAATACTGCGCGATCCGGTCCGCTCCTTCTGTCCCCCAGACAGACCGCTCCGTTAAGTGAATAGATTTATCAGGATATCGCCTTCCGATTTCCGACATGACGGAAAGGTCTCCGTCATAATCATGAAAAGCAATGCCGTCTGCCGCCTGGTTTCCTTTTTTATCATCTAAAATCGGCGGAATATAGTTCCACGCCCCGCTTGCATTGTGATCATAAATCCAAATTTTCGTGTCAATTAAATGTTTCTTCATTTCTTTTTTTAAGGCCTGCGCCAGTTTGCGCTGCTGAGACGGCGGCATATACATGCTCGGATAGTCAATTTCCAGCAAAGGTTCATTTTGAAGAGTCATCGCATAAATCGGGATCCCTTGCTTTTCGTACGCTTCAATAAATTTGCGGAAATAAACGGCCAGCTCGCTGATATATTTATCTTTCAGCTTTCCTCGCTTGAGATTTTCATTCGTTTTCATCCATGCGGGCGGGCTCCACGGTGAGGCAATGATTTTCAGCTTCGGATTTATCGCCAGCGCTTCCTTGATGGTTGCTGTAATGTGTAAATCAATATCCTTTTGAATCGAGAAATGTCTGAGCTTAGGATCTTTTCGGCCTTCAGGCATATCGTCATACGTATAAAATTCCTGGGCCGTAAAATCTGATGTCCCTATCGTTATGCGCATGACGTCCATGCCGATGCCTTCATTGGGATCAACCAGTTTTTTCAACACTTCTTTTCTTTTTCCGGGCGACATTTTCGATAAATTAGAGATAGTGGATTCTTCCAGAGATGATCCTATGCCTAATACACTTTGATAGCGGTGCGACGGATCAATATACACGGCAGTGGAGTCAGAAGCCTTCTTTTTTGTCAAAGTCAGTGGGGTTTGTTCATCTAAGGCGTATTTCACTTCTTTCGGACCGTCATACCATGTACGGGAAGCCGGATCTTTTTCCGAACTGTACCACACCCTTACTTTGTTTTTGTCCGGAGCTTTCCGATCAGTCGCATACACTTCGGTTTCCATGCTGCCTGATAATAAAAAAGAAAGCAAAAGAAAAGCCAGCGTCATGTACAGACCTTTTTTAAAAAACATAACCTCATCATCCCCTTCCTGGGTTTTATAAAAGATTCAGAATGAAAAGCCGGACAGTCACCTCCTTTCCACCAAAATGAATGCGCTTTCAAAAATACTGATAAAAAGGGCGGCTTCACACAGTCGTGAAGCCTTCTCTTTTAACATACACATTTAGAATATATATGAGCCGTTTGTTTCAATCACTTTTTTATACCATTCAAATGAGTCTTTCTTAAACCGCTTCATTGACCCGCTGCCTTCATTATCCCGGTCAACATAAATCATGCCGTAGCGTTTTTTCATTTCTCCGGTTGTAAATGATACGATATCGATAATTCCCCACGGTGTATAGCCCATTAGATCCACTCCATCATATGTGACTGCTTTTTCCAAAGCTTTTATATGTGACGCTAAATATTCAATTCTCGCTGTGTCATGAATGGAACCATCCTCTTCTACCGTATCAATGGCGCCGAATCCGTTTTCCACTATAAATAACGGAATCTGATAGCGGTCGTATAAACGGTTTAATGTGTACCGTAAACCGGTCGGGTCAATCGCCCAGCCCCAATCACTCGCTGTAATATAGGGGTTTTCCACGCCGTTTGGTAATCCTCCGTTTACGACATCCCCCGTATTATCGTTTAACACATCACTTTTTACGGTTGTGGACATGTAATAGCTGAATCCGAGATAGTCCACCGTGCCGTTTTTCAAAATCTCTTCATCACCGTCTTCAAAGTGTATCTGATAGCCTTCTCTTTCAAACTCTTTTAACGCATAGCTTGGATAATATCCGCGCACCTGCACATCCGGGAAGAAAAAACGCTGTCTCATCGTTTCTTCAGCCAGCATCACATCATCCGGGTTGGAAGAGTACGGATAAATCGGAACATGTGACACCATCGCGCCGATCCGGAAATCAGGGTTGATTTCTTTTCCCTTCGAAACAGCCAATGCGCTTGCAAGGAGTTCGTGATGGCCGGCCTGATACATGACTTCTTTTGCGTTTTCGTTTTCTTTGACGGCGACACCTGAATTCGTCCATAAAAAGATCGGATTATTCACATCCATCTTGTTGTTGATTTCGTTAAACGTCATCCAATACTTCACTTTATGTTTGTATCGTTCAAAACACACTTCAGCGAATTTTACAAAAAATCCGACCGTTTTTCTGTTTCTGAATCCGCCGTATTCCCTTGCGATATGCAGCGGCATCTCAAAATGTGACAACGTGATAACCGGTTCAATCCCATTCTTCAGCAATTCGTCAAAAACCCGGTCGTAAAAAGCAAGTCCTTCCTCGTTAGGCTCTGTTTCATCACCTCTAGGAAAAATTCTGCTCCAGCCGATGGACGTTCTTAAGCATTTTAGTCCCAGCTCGCTGAATAATGCGATGTCCTCTTTATAACGATGATAAAAATCTATAGCTTCGTGATTCGGGTAAAATTCCCGCTCTTCAATTGTATCTGTTATTTTCCGGGGCACACCATGCGCGCCTGCCGTCATGACGTCCACTACACTCGGCCCTTTGCCGCCTTTGTTCCATCCCCCTTCAAATTGATGGGCGGCTAGAGCGCCTCCCCATAAAAAGTCTTTTGGCAATGTTCCCATCGTTCATATCCTCCTTTATTTGACCGCCGCTTGTTTTGCCGAATAGTCCTCCGCGGCAGCTCACACATCCGCTTTGCAAGTTTGGAAGAATTCAATCCCTTACTTTTCATATTATACACTCACATTATAATTGTACCGGTACAATTTTTCAATACATAAACAGTTATACTTATTTTGCGAAATGGCTTTTAAAAACGATTATGCTATAATTCTGAAATAGCGGGACAATAAATAAATGAGGAATGTATATGTTAAAATACCAGCAAATCGCGATGGATATTGAAAAATATATAGAAGAGCATCAGCTTCAGCAAGGGGATAAACTGCCTGTGCTGCAAACTTTAATGACTCAGTTTAACGTGAGCAAAAGCACGATCACCAAGTCCTTGGATTTATTAGAAAAAAAGGGGATTGTGTTTCAAGTGAGAGGAAGCGGCATTTTTGTCAGACGGAATAAAAGAAAAGGGTATATCAGCCTGCTTTCTAATCAGGGATTTAAAGAATCACTTGAAGATTTTAATGTCACCTCAACATTATTAGCGCTGGAAGTGAGAAAGCCCACGCCTGAGGCTGCGCAAAATCTGAATATGCCGTCTGACGGCGACGTGTATTATGTCAAACGAATCCGGTATATTGACGGGAAGACATTATGTATCGAGGAGTCATTTTATAACAAATCGATTATTACGTATTTGAATAAAGAGATTGTGTCAGATTCAATTTTTGATTATATTAGGGATGGTCTCGGATTGAAGCGCGGTTTTTCAGATTTATACTTGTACGCGGGGATGTTAAATGAGGAAGAAGCGGAGTACTTAGGGCTGTTTACAGGAGCGCCTAAGCTTTGCGTTGAAACGATTTTTCATTTAACCAACGGCCAGCCGTTTGACTTTTCAAAAGTCACCTATCACTACGAACAATCACAGTTTTTCATCCAGGCGAACAGCCACCTATTTGAACAAGAAACGACGTAAGCTGTGGTGCTTGAACAGAAAACACCCAATGCGCAAACAGACGCACTGGGTGTTTTTTTACTTCTTCATGGCTTTATTTAATGTTTCAACGGCTTTTTTCATTTGTGTATCGTTGTCTGCAAGCTGTTTTTGCAGGTCCGTCATCAATTTTGCCGTTGTGTCTCCTGTTAAAATGCCTGTTTCTTTCAGTTTCTCTTTTGCTTGGAATTGTTTGACCGCTTGTTCAAACGCTTTATCATACGTGCCGTTTACATTCACGCTGTATCCCAGCGCCTCCAGCATTTTTTGCGCATTTGTGACGGTCGTTCCGGAATCTCCGTATTGATACGTTTTTTCCGCATCTAAATAAGGCAGGTTTGCATAATCAGGAAGCTTGACTTGATATTGCGGTTCGATGCCTTTTTTATGAATCCATTCTCCGTCCGCTGTCAGCCATTTTGCGATTGTCAGTTTAACGGTGGATCCGTCACTGTAATCTTTTGCCGTCTGCACGGTCCCTTTTCCGAACGTTTTCTCGCCGATCAGCGGGATGCCCGATGATTCATGCAGCGCAGCCGACATGATTTCCGCGGCGCTCGCGGTGCCGTCATTGACGAGAACGACTGTCGGTTTTGTCACTTTGCGCTCTTTCGTCGCTTTCATGACCTCTTTCGTGCCGTCCTTATATTCAACCTGCATGATATTTTTTCCTTTATCGATAAACATGTTGCTCATTTTGATGGCTTCATCCATCAGTCCGCCCGGGTTGCCTCTTAAATCCAAAATATACCCTTTCGCCCCTTGTTTTTCGAGGCTGTCAATGGCTGAATTCAGCTCTTTTGCCGTCGATTCGGAGAAGGATGTGATTTGGATTTCGCCGATGCCGCCTTTTTTCATTTCAGAGTACACCGTTTCGACCGGAATGGTGTCACGTTTGATCGACAGGTTCAGATCGCCGACACCCGCTCTGTGCAGCACGAGCTTGACGTTTGTTCCCTTTTTGCCGCGGATTAACGCGACGGCTTCGCTTACATTAAGGCCTTTGACGCTTTTACCGTCGACTTTCAAGATCTGGTCATTCGGTTTAATTCCCGCTTTTTCCGCAGGCGACCCTTTGATCGGTGATACGATCAGGATGCTGCCGTCCTTTTCTTCCACTTGTGCGCCGATTCCTTCAAACGAAGCGGAAATGGTTTCTCCAAACGACTTTCCTTCCTGCGGGTCCATATAAGAAGAATACGGATCATCCAAGGAACTGATCATACCTTTTATCGCTCCGTCTACTAATTTGCTGTCATCTGTTTTTTGGTAGTAATCACTTTTAATCTGCTCGTAGGCTTTATTGAATTTCTCAAATTTGCTGTTCGACAAAGCAGCCGAGCCTTGTCCTAAAATGGTCGTATTGCCCGTGATAAACAGCGTAAGCGCCGAGGCTGCGACCGCAGTGATCAATATGATAAAAAACAGTTTAAATTGCCGCTTCAAGAAAACACCACCTTTTTATTCTTACATTATTATCATAGACGAACGCTCATTCGTCAACTTCAAACGTGAAGCGCCCTTCTTTCCCGTTTACCCAAACCTATGCTTTTCTCTCAACATATGCTGAGGAAGAAAGGAGGATTCGGACTTTGAGCAAATATTTAGAAATGCTGTCCTTATTCGGAGTCGGAGGAGCCCACCCCGGCGGGCTCGCTTTTTCTAAATCCGTTCTCACAAAAGCGGCCCCTCCTTCTGGCGAGCCGATCCTTGACGCCGGCTGCGGAACGGGACAGACAGCCGCTTATCTCGGCCATCTGATGTATCCCGTCACCTGTGTCGATAAGGACCCCCTCATGCTTGAAAAAGCAGCAAAGCGATTTGCCGCTGAAGACTTAACCATTCCGGTCTATTTGGCGGAGCTTGAGCGGCTTCCGTTTGCGGAAAATCAATTTTCGGCCGTTCTTTCTGAATCAGTTCTCACCTTTTCAAATCTTGATTCATCGCTCTCTGAAATACTGAGGGTTCTTAAACCCGGGGGCATGCTAATCGGCATTGAAGCAGCTTTAAAAAAACCCCTGCCGAAAAACGCCATCACGCAGATAAAAGACTTCTACGGTTTTACCGTATTGCAAGATGAAGCGGCATGGAAGCAGAGATTGCTTCAGCAAGGCTTTCAAAAAGCGGAATTCATTCCCGCTTCCTATGAAAACAATGCGCAGGATCCCACTACAGAAATGGATTTGTCGCCCGTTATCGAGCCTGCCCACTACGATACGCTGACGGCTCATTACGAACTTATGCAGACGTACAGTGAGTATATGGGACACTGCGCTTTTGTCGCTTACAAGTAAATCGGCAGTTGTCCTCCTGTTTTCGTCCAACCTTTTTATGGCACTCTATCATAAGCTGACATAGAAAGATAGGTTAGATAGGATAGGAGGAGAAAAGATGCAAAACTATTATCATATTTGCCGACAGCACCATGGAAAAGTAGCAAGAATTACAGAACGAAACGGCAGAGTGCATGTAGGGAGAATCGTACGGGTAACACGCAGCAAAGTGTATATCTCCCCGGTCGGTCACGGAGGCCACAGAGGTTACGGATACGGATACTGGGGCTGGGGAGGCTGGGGAGCAGCCTACGGTATCGGTCTTGGTTTAATTACCGGATTTGCGCTTGGAGGTTTACTTTTCTGGTAATAAAAGAAAGCCCGCTTTCTGTTTTTCAAGCGGGCTTTTTCTTATTACACTTTCTTTACTTCATTAAAGTATTCTTCAAGCGTTAATTGATGGTCATGGATGGCTTTTGCCGCTTTTTTGCCTACATAACGCAAATGCCATGGTTCATACTCATACTTTGTCACATTTTCTTTGCCTTTAGGATAGCGGATGATAAAGCCGTATTCATACGCATGGTCTTTCACCCATTTGCCATCTGCCGTGTTTCCGAACGCTTCGTTCAGCTCATATCCGTTGCTTTTGCTGGAAATGTCCATGGCAAGCCCCGTCTGATGTTCGCTTTGTCCCGGATATGCAACTGCTTCTTTCGCCTTCTTTTCACCTTTCAGACTGACTTCATTATCGAAAATCACTTTCTGTCTGTCATATGAGCGGTATCCTGAAACGGCAACAAGATCATAGCCTTCTTTTTTCCCCGCGTTGAATAGTTCCGCCAAAGCATCGGCGGCAGGTTTGCGGATATATCGTTTCTCGATTTTCTCAGTGAAAGAAAATTCAACTTTCGGGATGACGAGATCATTCGGTTTATATTCTCCCGGCAGCGTGTATGTCTTATTCACGAGCGCAAGTGTATTTGCCGGGTTTTGAATGGTCTCAAGCCCGTTCACTTCTTTAATATCATTAAAATATTTGCTCTCCAATACAAAATCGCTGTCTTCTGTCTTCGTTGTTTTTTTGCTAGATGTGTCATCTGATTGTTTTGTTTCGGCTGCTGTTTTTGTGTCCTTATGGCTGTCGCCGCCTGAAATGCTGCAGCCGGTTCCCACGATTGCAGTTACGCTGAGAGCAGCAGCGAGCGAGAACCATTTAGTGGATTTCTTCATTTTACCCTTACCTTTCTATTTTTGAATCAGGGCGATGCATAAAGAAGAGGGCTGCTTTTATCAGCATGACCCTCATCCCAAGTTTACGATACAGTATGCAGCGCCAATTTTATCATATCATGAAAAGTGGTTTGACGCTCTTCTGCCGTTGTCTCTTCTCCCGTTAACACGTGATCGCTTACAGTCAGGATAGACAGCGCTTTTTTGCCGTATTTTGCGGCAAGCGTATATAAAGCAGTCGTTTCCATTTCTACGCCGAGAACGCCGTATCTGGCAAGCTTTTCAATTTGAGAGTCTTCATTGTAAAACTGATCGGCGGTGAATACGCTTCCGACCGCTACAGGAAGATTGTTTTTTTGCGCTTCCTGATACGCTTTATGAAGCAGTTCGAAGTCTGCGCAAGGAGCATAATCTACACTTCCGAAGGCGACACGGTTCATCTGTGAATCCGTTGAAGACGTCATCGCCAAAATCACGTCACGCACCTTCACGTCATTACGGATGGCTCCGCATGAACCGACTCTGATTAAGTTTTGAACATCATAGCTTTGAATCAGTTCATTCACATAGATAGAGATAGACGGAACACCCATGCCGGTGCCTTGCACTGATACTTTTTTGCCGTTAAATGTACCCGTAAATCCGTACATTCCTCTGACTTCATTATAACATTCCACATTTTCAAGATACGTTTCCGCAATAAATTTCGCTCTCAGCGGATCTCCCGGCAAAAGCACTGTATCCGCAATCTGACCTTTTTCTGCGTTTATATGTACACTCATTTCCTTTTCCTCCTGCCTATTCAAGCTCCCACCCATTGTACACTGAATAACGGTAAGAGACAATCATCAGCATTGATCAGGGCGATCTTGGGCAGAATATGGCGGGAAGACAAGCCTAAGAAAAAGGAGTGAGCATAAATGGGCAAAAAACAGCGCAATCGGGTGACCGGCCAGAAAAAGAACAATCATGTACCCGTTTCAGACGTGATTGCAGCTGATGAAGCGCACGGAAAAGAGCATTCCGCTGCTAAACGGAAGCCTTAAAACTGCCTTTGAAGACAAAACGGAAGCCGGCTGAAGATTCAGCCGGCCCCGTTTTACCTCGGCTGGACGAGCAGACGGTTAATTTTGCTCCATCCCGCAGGGTTAAGCCTGTAATAGGTCTTTCCTTTTCTTCCTTCGTCTATGAGTATGACATCTCCGGTCGCTATGAATCTGGCTTGATAGTCGTTTGGAACCGTATCAGGCACATTAAAAACAGAAAATGCCCTTTCCAGTGCGTCTTGATGATTGTCAGCGGCCAGCTCTGTCCGATAGACGACCCTGTATCCCTTTTTCTCACCGTAGCGGGGTGTTTGAAAAATCGTCACATCATAGGCACAAGTCTTTTTTTTAAACACAGGCAGCGATAACAGCATCAAGATCCCTCCCTCTTATTTCTTAATAGTATTAGCGTTTTTTCTCATTTTTCCTGTCTCTATTTTTGTCGAAACGGGTGATACTTTTCGTCAAAGAGCGCAAAAAGCGAGACGAGGCATAGTCCGAGACTGAATCCCGCAAGGACATCCGTCGGAAAATGCGCGCCCAAATAAATTCTGCTGAACCCGATGAGGAGGACGAGACCTCCGGTAAAGACGGAGACAGCCCGCTTTCTTTTCGTAAAAAAAGGAACATGCTTGATCAAAAACCAGGCGATGACAGGATATATCACTGCCGCATTCATGGAGTGGCCGCTTGGAAAACTGTATGAAGTTTCATGGACGAGCGGCTCAAAAGCGGGTCTGGCTCTTTCAATCAATTCTTTTATTTTAATGTTTACAATTCGTTCAATGAGAAAAAGAAGCGGCAAAAAAACAACATCCGGCGTTTTTTTGTACATATACAGGGCCGCGCCTGTCAAAAGAAGAAGCGGCAAAAGCACCGCGGTCGTGCCGAGCTCCGTTATCCATAGCATCAATTCATTCAGCCAGGCAGCCCTGATCCTGACCGCCGCTTCTATCACCCGCTCGTCAAAAGCCTGAACGGCTTCTATCCGGATCGCTGCTGCGAGCAGAATAAACAATGCGAAAAGACTTGCTGGCTTGTACAACGTTTTCCCCCCATTTATCATTCTCCCGAGCCGATTGAAAAAACCGAAGCATTTTTCACTTCGGTTCCGCAGTTTCAGTCTTCATCAAGCTCTTCGTCTATCATACATTTTTCTAATAAATAATCAAAGGTGATGTCGGCTATTTCAAAGATCTCCTCTTCACTCGGTATGTACCCGCGCATTGCAAGCTGGCTGTAAAAAAAATCAGCTATCTCTTCTGTGTCAATCACAAGATCTATTTCTTTCATGCTAACACCGCCTCCTTTTTTATGTTTTATGAAAAAACCCTTCAAATTATACCCGAAAGTTCTAAACGTTTTGTCCGCTCATATACTTTTAAAAAAACAAGCCCCGGAGGGAGAAAAGATGATGACGAAAATGATGGCTTTATTGGACGGAGATGGATTTGATATCGTATTGGAAAAAGTGCTGAAAGGAATGTCGTTTGTGATCTTTGCCGGCTGTCTGCCCTGGTTTTTATATGTCACCGTCCGTTTTTTTGCCGGCTAGCTGAAATGCTCCCCGAGGCTTTCCAGCACAAAATTCATCATATCTTTATATTCTTCGTCACCGAACATTTCATAAAGGATCTTATAATCGTTATAAATATCAAGCAGCTCATCTACGATCGATACCGCCAGCACATGCAGTGTATCGGGATCATCAGCATCGCCTTCAAACTGAAGAAGAGCAGACGCAGCGGTATCCTCGCCGATCTCATGAGATGCTTCCCCAACATAGTGGACAAACAGCAGCTGATGCACAAACTGATCCATTTCATATTTTCTCAGAACCAGCGTGAGATCCTCTTCCTCCGTTTCAAGCCACTCTCCGTCTTTCAGCCGAGTCAGCTCATAAATAATGTCCTCCCAGCCATCCTCTAAATATCTCCATATTTCAGTTCTGTGGCCGATGACACGGAATAATTCCTTTCCGTAGTCCTTTACATATACTACGTCGCCGATCAGAAATTCATATTCAATATCTAATTTTTCCATATCGACGATCACGCCCTCATAATCTTTATAAAGCTGGATGGACGATTCGAAATAAAGCACTTCATTATGATTGACTTCGTAAAGATAATGTTTATCAATTTGATGAACCTTCGTAATGGTGCCGACGGTTCCGTACATCACGACGACCACGATATCTCCCACTTGAAATTTCGGTTTATTTTGCTTCATGCTGTCTCCCCCTTGCCGCGGACTGTCATACGCTATCGTATGCCGGCCGCCATTATTTCGCATGGGCATGAAAACCACAGGAAATATCCATTTCTGCGCATGTTCAAAAGTCAAAAAAACCGCACCAAGTCATGTGCGGTTTTTCACGTACTGTTAAAAATAGTTTCAAATGATGCATGATCCCCTATTTTGAAGAGGTTTTTGTTTTTTTCTCCATAACGGCAAAGTAATTGTTTTCATGATCAGCAAAGTTAAATACCCGGCCAGAAGGCATGTCGACAATATCACCGACTGTGATATTCTGATTTGAAAAATCTTGATATAACTGATCAAGATCTTCAGTAAAAAACATAATCGAAGGAGTATGGAGTTCTAATTCCGGCTGCAATTTTGCAATGGTTTGTTTATCATGAAGAACAAAACTCGTTTCGGCTTTCAATGAAGGCGCAATTTCAATCCACTTCATGCCTTGTCCGTTATCTTCTTTGGCAACCACATGAAATCCCGCTTTTTCCGTCCAAAACGTCAGTGCCTCATCCTGATTATTGACGTACAGCATGATCTGCCCCACCTGATGGATCATTCGATTCCCCTCACTTCATTAGATTGTATGATTATTTCCCATGAAAAGAAGCTCCTTACACAGGGCACCGCTTGCAGAAACAGGTCTGTCGGGTTATATCGCCGGGATATAAAACAGCTGCGGTTCCGCCTCTGACGGTTCCGGTAATTTTACCGTTTTTCACTTCAAATATACCATTTACGGCTTGATTTTGATACGTGCCGTCGTTTCAGTGCTGACCGAAATGGAAGACGTACCGGTGCGTTTTTTAGGATTTGATCATTCTGCGCCTCACAATCAATCACCGCCTTAAGTCAGCGGGCGGTTTCAACAGAAAAAACCGCACAATGTGCGGTTTTACGTCAGGCGTGATGCACCTCGGTCTCATATTTTTCCCAAGCTTCATCAAATGTCGACATCGTTTCCAAATAGTCGGCGCTCAGTTCTAAATAAGAACTGAGCTCGTGATAATCGCTTGACGTTTTCGGAAAACCGTGATCTTCGTATGCCTGGTTCGCAAACTGGCTGATCGCGTCCTTCGGCTTAGGGTGCCTGTATTTCATCAAATAGTGGTAAAAGGATTTCATGGGTTTCCCCTCCTGATGACTGTCTTTTGTTGTACTATTATACATTTCAAGAGTGAAATTACAACAAAAGAAAACTAGGAGAAGTCAAAATAATTCCGTTTCAATATCCGTTCTGTCTGCATCAGCTCTTGATATGTGAGTGTTTCCGGTAATTTTTTTGCGTCGACTAAAAAAAGCTGATTTTCAATTTCGCCGATGACCGCTTCCTCCTGATAAGTCATGCCGCAGGATGAACAGGCGAACGCGGGTGTGTCTTTAATTTCTATAGCCCTCGTACCGTCAGGAAGCTCCCAGTATACAGTCGCCTGACAAGCTGACGCCTTTTGATTGCTGCACCATTCGCATGGCTTCACGGCGACTCACCTCCGACTTCCGTTTCTTCTTTTTGCTCTTTCTTTTGCTGTGCTATAAATTTCTTTTCTTTCAATTCATCTCTCTTTTCCCTGCGGTCTTTCAGCGTTTCATGCTCAGGATTAGATGTAAACGCTTTCCTTCTGTTGATTCTCGATACATTTTCCGGTGTGAAAGAAACCTCTTTGTCCGCGAAAATAGCGCTTAGTCCGACCGGCTCGCGTTTGGCCATCGTTCCCGGAAAAACAGATTCGAAATAGTCGTCGGCCTGATTCGGGATATAGTTTTCCGGTTCGGGATAAGACGTAATCACCCCTTCAAAGTTTCTGATCACAACTTTCTCCGGACTCTGGGAGAGCAAGTAGTTCGGCTGCAGGGCGATTTTACCGCCTCCGCCCGGGGCATCGACGACAAAGGTCGGAACGGCAAAGCCCGTTGTATGTCCCCTCAGTCCTTCGATGATCTCCAGACCTTTTGATACAGGCGCTCTGAAATGCCCGATCCCCTCCGACAAATCACATTGATAAATATAGTACGGGCGGACGCGGATTTTCACTAAATCATGCATGAGCTTTTTCATAATCGGCACCGAATCATTAATACCCGCTAAAATAACGGCCTGGTTACCGACCGGAACACCTGCGTTGACAAGCTTTTCACACGCCTCAACCGATTCTTCCGTCAGTTCGATGCTCGTATTAAAATGAGTGTTCAGCCAGACCGGATGATATTTTTTCAAAATCTGACAAAGGTTATCCGTTATCCGCTGCGGAAAAACGACGGGCGCTCTCGTTCCGATCCGGATAATTTCAAGGTGGGGAATGTCACGAAGGTTTTTCAAAATATATTCCAGAATCTGATCATTAATTAAAAGCCCGTCTCCGCCGGAAATCAGGCAGTCACGTATTTCAGGCGTTTCCCGGATATAAGCGATCGCCGCATCAAGCTGTTTTTTCGGCACACCCATTCCGATCTGTCCGGAAAAGCGTCTGCGGGTGCAGTATCGGCAGTACATCGAGCATTGATTTGTCACCAGAAAAAGAACGCGGTCGGGATAGCGGTGCGTAAGGCCGGGCACCGGTGAGTCTTCATCTTCAAACAGCGGATCTTCAAGGTCATATTTCGTTTTGTGCATTTCTTCTGACAGCGGCACGGACTGCATGCGGATCGGACATCTCGGGTTGTCGGGGTCCATTAAAGAAGCATAATAAGGCGTAATGTTCAGGGGAATCGTTTTTACAGACATTCTGACGCCTTCTTCTTCCTCTTCAGTCAAATGAATGACTTTTTTCAGGTCATCGACGGTTCTTACAGTATGGGTGAGCTGCCACAGCCAATCATTCCACTTTTCTTCCGGCACATCTTTCCACAATTCAATCTCCTTCCAATGACGCTTCGGCTGAAACCATTTGTTTGTCAAACGAATTCCTCCTTATGAATGGCTAAAACGTAATGTCTTGCACCATATATTCATATTTTCGAGCCCTTCTGAAATCCGGCAGTTGTTCACAAGCCTGCCCCTGTAGCCGTATCCCGCATGATACAAAACGGCATTCATCCCGTAAGACGCTGCACGGGCCAAGGAAAAAAGATGAATGATTCCCTGGCCCGCTAGTTCCTGCTCTAAGGCTTTAAACAGGCGTGCCGTTACGGAATTCCCTCTGTAATCTGACAGAACCGCGCAATCGGTCATTTCAGCGTGCCCCAATACGGGATTGATATCTGCGCTTGCCGCGCCGATGAGACGCTCCTGATCGAATGCGGCAAAATAGATGGTGTTTTCTCTCATTGTTTTTTTAATGTAGAGGGGATTAAAGACAGGAGTCGGATAGGTCTGAAAAACATGTTTATATAAGAGCGATAATCGGTCTGCATCACCTTCACCCGCTTTTCTGAACAACAGCCCGCTTTCTGTCTGAGTCACTCCCCGCTGCGGTGTCTCATAAATACGGTCAACCGTAGAATCTTCAGATACATATGAATCTGACTGTCTCCGTTTCTCTGATAAATAGCGCACCATCACAGCAGCCTCATGCCCGTTGTAATATCCGTCTATGACCCCCTCATGAATAAAGAGATGCTTGACAAGTTCCGGCTGATCGCCGCGCTTGGCAAAGAAAATCACCTTTTGGGCTTCTTCTTGCTTTGCTTCTGCCAAAACGGCCGGAATCAGCGACGCGAGCTGCCCGTCATAACGAATGACCCTGATCCGCTCATTGAAACGGTCTGCATCAATCTCGGCCGATCCGCTTTCAGCCCTCAGTTCCTTTATCAGCTCCGTCACCCCCATCTGCCACCCCGCACCATTCCATCATAAAAAGAGAAATGATTTTGACAGCATCGATTAACGCCCGGACTTCAATGTATTCATTTGCCTGGTGAGCCGCTTTGACTTCTCCCGGCCCGAAGACGATGACAGGCGTCTGTCCCGCATGGTGCAAAAGCCCTCCGTCTGTTCCCCACGGGGATGCTTCACGGATCGGTTTTGCCCCTTTCATTTTCTCAAAAGAAGATTCCAAAGCGGAAATCAGCGGATGCTCATCCGGGAGATCATTCGGAAGCCACTGAGCTCCAAACCATTCAATTTCCGCCGGATGGTGTTTAAACCATTCATCCCGGTACTCCAAATCTTTGAGCCAGCTTGTAAGCTCTTCTTTTACTGCCTCAGGCGTTTCATCCGGAGCTATTCCGCATCTGCCTTCTATCACAACCCGGTCAGCTACCGAAGATGGCCACGTTCCTCCTTGGACGGTGCCGATATTAATGGGAACCGGAATCGGAACATCCCGGTAAAGCGGGTCAATGATGCGGGCGTTGCGGACGTGTTCCAGTTCTTTAAGGGCCGTGATGACATGCAGGCTTTTTTCAATCGCGCTCACCCCTTCATAGCGGGTGCCGCCGTGTGCGGACAATCCTCTTACCGTAATGCGGAACCACATTGACCCTTGCTGCTTAACAAATAGCTTTAAATTAGTCGGTTCCGGAATAAGCGCCCCGTCAGCCTTGTAGCCTCTCATTACTGCCGACAGCGTTCCGGCGCCGCCGCACTCTTCATCTACGACACTTTGAAACAGAACATCTCCTTTTAACGTAACGCCGCAAGCTTCAAGCGCTTCTAACGCTAACAAGAGGGCTGTATTGCCGCCTTTCATATCCGTTGAACCGCGTCCGTAAATTTTGCCGTCCTTTTCAACAGCGGTAAACGGTTCATACGTCCACGCGGCGGGATTTCCTTCAGGGACAACATCAATATGTCCGTTCAGTATCAGTGATCTTCCTCCGCCGGCTCCTTTCTTTACGGCGGTGATATTCGGGCTTTCATGAAAGTCTTCGCGTTCCGATACAAAATAAGGATGTTCTTTCAATTGTTTAATACTCGGCTCCCACACATCAATATCCATGTCAAACTGTCTCAATTTTTCTAAAACAACTGCCTGTGCGTTAAATTCATTTCCGAACATACTTTTTTCCCCGATCAGCCGTTTCAGCAGGCTTACCGCTTTTGCTGCGTTTTCTTCCGCCCACTCAGTGACTTTCTTTTCTAATTGATCCATGGACAGGCCCCCTTTTAAGAAAACATTCTCCCAATCTGATTTCAGCATCCGTTGTTTGAATCACATCGTCTATGGTCGAGCCATTCAGCAGTTCCTCAAGAACAAAAGCCTTATCATCGATGCTGATTACGGCTTTCTCTGTAATGATGAGGTCTGCACATCGCGCGGCCGTAAGCGGCAATGAACAGCTTTCGACCAGTTTCGGCCGGCCCTTCTGATCAGTGTGGCTCATGACCACAACCACTTTTTTCGCCCCTTGGGCCAGCTCCATTGCCCCTCCCATTCCGGGCACTTTTTTCCCCGGCACGAGCCAATTGGCGAGATCTCCGGTTTGGCTGACCTGCAGCGCGCCTAAAATAGTAATATCAATCAGCCCTTTTCTGATCATGGCAAAAGACAAACCTGAATCAAAATAGGAAGCTCCCTTTACCGTACTGACAGGATATCCGGCCGCATTGCATAAAAGCTCATCCTCCGCTCCTCGCTCGGGACTTCCGCCTATCCCGAGGACGCCGTTTTCCGCCTGCAGCATCACTTCCATGCCGGCCGGCAAAAAATTCGGCACTAAAGAAGGAATGCCGATCCCCAAGTTGACGATCATGCCTGAGGTGATTTCACTGGCGGCCCGCTTCGCGATACTCTCTCTTTCCGCTATTCCCAAGCCCATTTCCACTTCACTCCTTCAGTTTGCACGACGCCCTCTACAAAAACGCCCGGCGTCACAATATGCTCGCTGTCAAGTTCGCCGGCCGGCACAATCGTTACCGCCTCGGCAAAAGTTCTTTCGGCCGCGGCCGCCATCAGAGGGTTCATGTTGCGCGCCGTTTTGTCATACGTCAGATTTCCGAATTCATCAGCAGTATGTGCGGACACAAAAGCGAAATCAGCCGTCAGCGCTTTTTCAACTAAATAGGGCTTTCCGTCAATCGTTACGGTTTCTTTGTTTTCACAAACGGTTGCGTTATCAATGCCGATATCAGTTAAAATACCGCCAAGCCCGGCTCCGCCTGCGCGAATCCGTTCGGCAAGCGTCCCTTGAGGCGAAAATTCCACCTCAAGCGTTCCGTCAGTCATTTGTCTGCCGGCTACAGGGTTTGAGCCGATATGGGAAGCGATCAGCCTTTTCACCCGCCCGTGCACGATAAGCGGGCCGATGCCAATTTCCGGAAATCCGGCATCATTGCAGATGACGGTCAGCTCTTTAACGCCGCTTTCTAAAATCGCTTCGATTAATGACGGAGGTGACCCCACTCCCCCGAAACCGCCGAACATGATGACAGATTCGTCATTGACATCGGCAATTGCTTCATGGATATCGATTTGTTTATGAAAAATAGACATGTCAGCTCAATCCCTCTTCATCATTTTTTCAACTTCTTCTGCAGCCTGTGAAAATAGATCTGACAGTTCATCCAGCTCAGCATGCGAAATCGTGAACGGCGGCGCGATGATGACGGCGTCTCCTTCTCCGCTGTCAATACCGGGCTTTGAAGGATAAATAAGCAGGCCCCGTTTTTTTGCTTCTTTTATCATTTTTTCTGTGAACCCCTGTTTCTTCGGAAAAACTTCCTTCGTCGTTTTATCTTTAACGAACTCAACCCCGATCAGCAGGCCTTTACCGCGGACATCTCCGATTATCCCGCTGCGCTCTTTGATTTGTTCTAATTTCCGCATCAGTATCGCGCCTTTTTCCTCTGCCTGCCGAAGCAGCTCGTGTTTTTTGACATAGCGAAGCACCTCAAGCGCCGCTCTTGCACAGTATGGATTGGCGCTGTACGTATGTCCGCTCATAATGACTCCGGAGCCCCGCTTGATCGTATCAATGATGTCATCAGACGCGACGGCTGCCGCGATCGGAGCGTAACCGGCGCCTAATCCTTTTCCGAGCACCGCGATATCAGGTACGATCCCCCAATGCTCAGATGCAAGCATTCGCCCTGTTCTCCCGAGCCCCGTCATGACTTCATCTGCGATAAACAAAATACTGTGCCGGCGGCAGACATCCTCAAGCGCTTCATAATAACCTGGCGGCGGAGTGATGGCCGCCCCGGCGGCCCCGACAATCGGTTCTGCGACAAAACCCGCGATAAATGAAGCACCGATCCGATTAACAGCCGTTTCCAGTTCAGCTGCCGCAGCTTTCACAAATTCCTCTCCCTGCAGCTCAGAACGATACATATTTGGCGCTGAAACGGCTGGAAACCGCTCGAGCAGCTGGGTGAAGCGGTATCTCCGTTCATAAAACCCCGATAATGAAAGCGCTCCCAAAGTAATACCGTGGTAACTGCTCCATCTCGATAAAAAGACGGATTTTTGGTATTGGCCTTTTTCCTGCCAATATTGAATGGCCATTTTCATCGCTGTTTCGACTGCCTCTGAGCCGCTGTTTACAAAAAATGACCAGTTCAGTCCGCCCGGCAGATGATCGGCCAGAAATAAAGCCAGCTCCTCTGCGGGTTCACTGGTGAATTGCGAGCGATACACAAACGAAACAGAGTCAAGCTGCTCTTTTAAAGCTTGTATAATATCCTCCGTCCCGTGGCCGATATTGCAAGTGACCGCTCCTGATGACCCGTCTAGATACTTGTTTCCCCCCAGATCATATACATATGATCCTTTTCCATGGCTGACTGTCGGATAAATCCCGTCAAGCTCCGGTTTAATTAAATAGCTCCCCATATCTTTCCACCTCAAAAACCCATTTGCTTCATTGTATGAACAGATGAATAACGGCATTCTTATCCTTCAGAAAGTTTTTTTACAGAAAAAACCTTTCTGAAAAACAGACTGCCGGAGAAGCGTTCTGAAAATATTACCAAACAGACTACTTTATGATAAATTGTAAGAGAGTATTAATAAAGGAGTGTACATTTGCTGAAAATATTAAAAATCTGCAGTTTATTGATTCTTTTCCTATTATTCATTTATTCCGTCATCAGTTCGAATTCACTATTATATTTGTCTGTACAGCTTATACTCATTACCATTTTGATCGGAATCGGCATTAGCTGTTTTAAGAAAAAAGAATATTATCGAGGTATGCTGTATGTTGTAATTGCCATGAGCAACCTTTCAATCTCGATAAAATAATCCTTTGAAAAAGACGCTTCAGGTCTGACGTGCATCAACAGAAAGGCGGGACATTTCCGTCTTCTTTACTGTATGGGAATCAATATTTCACACAAATGATGATTCATCTTTTGTAAAGTATATCTTTCGATTATGGGCTGTTCTCTGATTGACAGATTATTTTTTTCGATCTCAGAAAAAACAGTGTTCCAAAATCCACTGACTGCCTCTTCTGCATGATCAAGCAAGAAAACAGCGTACTTCCCTCCGGAAAATGTACCGATCCGAGCCGGTTCAGGCACATGAAAATCTTGCTTGACAACAACACAAACATCATAGCGGCATTTTTCTTTAGGTGTACGATGGGGATGATCTTGAGGTATTCCTAAAATGGCTGAATGATCAAGCAGACCATTCAATTGCGCCCAATTTTTAAAAGACTCCATGAGTTCTTTGTTTTGCTTTTCACCATACTCCCCGACATGTCGAAAATAAGCAATTCTTGATTCAGGTAATTCTTCAATCGTTATTTTCACATTTTCGCCCCCTTCTCCAGAAAGATAATGTGTATTAAAATGTTTTTCAACCTGCTTTTTTTAAAAATGAAAACAACAAAAAGCCTGCAGAAAGTTCTCTGCAGGCTGATTTTCATGATAGGATTTTTCAGTCTAACAAATAAAAGCCGCACCGACGATGATTAATAAAATAAACAATACCACGATCAGTACAAATGTGCTGGTTCCGCCTCCGCAGCCGCCATACCCATAACCGAAGCCATAACTGCCGCAGCCCCCATATCCGTACATACGAATCATCCTTTCTTCTTCCGATATACGGCATTGTATGCGGGCCAACTCCCAATTGTTTTATGCGAATGCCCATCTATGTAAGAAAATAATGAAAAATCGTATGCACACGCCGAAATCTTTTGAAGCCGAGTTTTTCATAAAAGCGGTTTACACCGTCCATCCCGGACGTCACAAGATATACGGTTTCCATGCCGTTCAGCTTTGCCGCAGCCATCAGCTCGTTCATCAATATTGACCCGTAGCCTTTTCGTTGGAATTGGTCCAGAATTGCGACTTCTTCAATTTTGGCGGTTTTATCCGCTTTGTTGATGAAAAGCTCTCCGCAGCCGATCGGAATCGTTCGGGAGGCGTCGCTATAGCACACGACAAGCATAACCGTCCCGTCCTTATACAAAGGATATTTCCGCTCAAGCTTTTGTTCGGCCGCCGCCTCGCCAATGTAAAGGGCATCATAAATCTTCATAATAGACGACCCGTCAGCGAGGCTTTTTTCCGTCCCCCAAGCGGTAAGCGGATGTCCGGCCTGCCGATCCCCATTTTCCAGTTTCCTTGCAAAAAACAGCTCATCTTCCACTACGTAGCCCTGCTTTACCAATGTTTGTTTCAGAAGAAGCGGAAATGTGTGCTCAGGAGCCGCTTTCACATGAATATAATTGGCTTGAAGCATGTTCGGAACGGATGCAAAAAACGGCAGCAGTCTGTCTAACGGAAATGTACGGTGCAGCTGAACAAAGTTATGCGAAAAAATCTGCGGCAGCAAAGGGTCCGTACATACACTGTAATGTTCAAACCCCTGAATGCCAGAAGTAAGCTCTATATATTGTTTCTCGGTTTTAGCAAATTGATCGGTCATAAAAGCTCTCCTTTTCCTTACACATCCAACTGCATCTCTCATCCTTTTGTTATATTGAGATTTCTTATAATTTCATCGTACACCGGATAGAACGGCTTTCCAATTGGTAATTGTTTAATTTGCTGAAAGGAAATGGGTATCGCCTTCTGCTTTGCAAAAAAGCGTTTCACTACATCATGACTGATCGGATGGAGAACGCCTCTCAAATAAACATAAAATTCCCGTTCAATGCGAAACAGCATTCTACCGGGAAGGTGCTGAATACAGCCCGATCTCTCCCAGCTGATCGGCGGACCGTCCGGCAGCGCTTGTATTTCGTCCCGTTCTAAAGCCAGAATGTCATGCCGTTTAAATTGGTAAAAGCGAAATGCGCCAGAATCAACCAGCCTTTTCACCCCGTCTTCTAAAAAATAGACATGAAACTGATCACGAACGAGCTGAAAATTCGGAATACTGACGGAGCTGTCTTCCTCGTATTGAAATAAAAACGGATCAGGAATGATGACGGTTCTTCCTTCATATAACGGACGCCAGCGCTCGTTTACAGGCTTTCTTTTATTTCGGTCAAGCTGATATACTTTCTGATCCGTCCCCTTAACGAAAGCCCCGTCAATCAGCACTGACGGAAGCGATTGATACGTGTTCTGAAATGAGTGGGGTGTTTTATAGGTTGTATCCAACACTTCTTTTATCGGCAGAAATGATGTAAATGTGTTGAGCCTGCTCCAAAAAACAGAGTCTCCATGGTTCCAATGCATGACATCTTCGTCCCAAAAACTGCCGAACTTCTCCTTCACACGCCGAAGCAATGATCTCCGGTGCATCACTGAACAGTGATCAACGAGAAAAGCGGCCTGATCAAGCACGTCATCAGCAAAACGATAGAAGTGGGATTGTTCTGTTCCGCGCTCGTTTACATGTATCACCTTCTGACTGGAATAGACGGCATCAAATTCCGCGCATTGATTAAGCGCTTCCGCCATGAGGCTGAGCCTATCCGGATGAAATACGGTGTCGTCTGTCAGATAAGTAATGTATTCGCCTGAGGCCTGTGAAAGCGCATTATTAATCAAAACGGCATACCGGGTCGATTTCAGCCGGTCGGCCGGTTTGATAAAACTGTTGTAATAGTATATGCGGTGATCTTTTATATACGGGCTGATAGCGGCCGAGGTTTCTTCATTTGAATGATCATCCATTACAAACAGCTCCCAATTGCTGTAGGTCTGATGCAAAACACTTTCAATCGCCTGTGTAACAAGATCCGGTTTGTTATAGCTCGTTAAGATAATTGAGACCTTCTTTTCCACCGCCATCCCCCCTTCTGTTCACATAAAAAACGGCTCCGAAAGAGACAGAGCCTGATATCTGTTATTAAAAAGCACCCCAGCTGACGATGCTTGAAATCGCCACATTTGATCTCGTATTATTAAGCGGATTTTGAAAAACGGCCAAATCAGACAGCACTTCTTTGACAATCACGTTTTGCAGTGTGCTGCCGTTAATCAGATTGACCCGTGATACAGGAACTCCAAGCTCTTTTGCCATCACAAGTTGGCGCCGTATATCTGATTGATCTCCGGACGGCTGGCGTGATAACAAAAGAAGAAGCAGCAGTAAGAGATGAAATTCCTCCTCAAAACCCCCGTGCTTTACAGTTTCTTCTGAATCCAAAATAATTCCTCTCCTTCATTTTTTAATCTATACAACGTATGTCGCACTTTTCTAATCCGCATAGGCAAACAAAGCCTGATTCTAAAATTCAGCTGTTTTCTTAAATATGAAAAAAATCCGGCAAAACGGCATTCGACTTATACCAATCTCATCAATCAGGAATATGAATAAACGTGAGGTTGAAATTGTTAAAGGAGGTGTATGTCCCCATGAGCGAAGATCGTTCAGAGCTCAAAAAGAAGCTATTGAAAACTCTTTTGGCCCCTATATTTGACAACAGCGCCTTATCTAGCGGCACAGATGGAGGAGATAACGTGGAAAACAAGGTAAAAGATTTATTAGAATCTGCAATTGATGCAAAAGTGGATGAAGCTGCTGCGAAAGACAGTCTCAGCACTCAATCTGTTCTGGGAAGCGGTATTTCACTAGCCGCGAGATGGATTTTTGCAAGAGTTCAGCCCGGCACTGTCATCAGCATTGTGATGGATTCTGGAGACATGATCGGCCCGGTTCAATTTGTTTTCTTTGACGAAGTTCACGGCATCGTTTATGTGACGCAGGAAAATTCCGTTACACCGGCAGGCTCTTCTACAACATTGCTTGACGTTGACAAAGTTGAAAGTGTCACGTTCACTTCGTAAAGCAGATGAAAGTTTTATATATCCGTTCAGGATATAAAGGCATTTACACGTATTTTGACCGCTGGGTCGAGGAAGGCTTTTTACAGTCTTCCGTCCGCTTTTTTTCTGTTTCTGAGCTTCAGGAAGATTCAATCCGCAGTATACGGGCATTCAAACCTGACATCAGTCTCATGATGGCGGGCGACCGTATTCCGTCTGAATGGCTTCAATGGCTGAGGACAGAAGAGATTCCCGTCTATCTATGGTTGACGGAGGATCCTTTTTATTTCGATGTGAGCAAGACAATCGCCCCGCTCGCCGATGCCGTTTTGACCATAGAACAAAACGCTATTGATGCTTATCGGCAAATGGGCTTACAGCACGTATATTATGTCCCGATTCCCGTTAATCAGCGGATTTTTACAAAACAAGCGGCTGACGCTTCTCTTCACACAAACCTGCTTCTGATCGGATACCCGTACCCGAACCGGGTTGAACTGGTGAAAGCAGCGGCGAAGCTTCCGTATACGCTTCGGATCATCGGGAAGGGATGGCGCAGACATCTGCCTAAAAAAATCGCCAGACAGCAAAATGTGCTCATCATGGATGAATGGATTGAACCCGAACATGCCGCATTGCATTACAACAGCGCAGATGTGGTTTTGAACCCGCACCGTTCTTATCGGTTTGCGCTCAATCAAAATAGGAGCGGCATCCGAAATATCAGTTTAAATACGAGAAGCTTTGACATTGCGGCTTGTCAGGCATTTCAGCTGACAGACCTTTCTCCCGCGCCCCCTTTTTCATCCTTTGTTTCTTACAGCGGGCTTGCGGATTTTGCGGAAAAGATCCATTTTTATATGACAAACCCACGTGAACGTGAACAAATCGCGGCGCTTAATTATCAAGAGACAGTGCCGGCTTACACGTACGACCGGATTCCGGCTGTGCTCACGGCTATCCGTTCCAAAACTTTCTCATGAAACGTTCTTCACATGCAAAAAGCAGCTTGTATAAGCTGCTTTTTGCATGTTTATTTTCCGCTTCTGTCGGTCAGTTTTCTCGGGTCAACCTGTTTATTTGCCAGCGGGCGGAAGCCGATTTGATCAGCAATTCTTTCCCACGGCACGATTTTAAAATTTTGATTGGCCTTTTGGCCGTGATCTATATTTTCACCGTCCTGTGCGACAAAAATACCGAACGGATATTCAGGCCCCAGTCCGAAACCCAGAACGTCAATTCCGTCTGTATCGCTTGTGCCGTCTGTTTCAGGACCGTCTGTTATGCGAAAATCCGCAACATATTTGTTCTTTCCTTGTCTGTCATAAATGGCGTAGCTGCTGTTTCCCTGGCTTGATGCCATCAGATAGCCTTTCCCGTCAGCAGCGTAATAAATCGTCAATCCTTCAATATCAGGAGTTAAATGCCTGCCGTCGGCACGGTCGATAACCGTTCCGTTACTGCCGCCGTCCGGCTCGGCGCTGAACTTCCAAATGGCCTCATCTTCTTCTGCGATATAAAGCCTGCCGTATTCATCGTCTGCTGCCATCCCTTCCGTCTGGGAATTCATTTTAAACGCCCGTACCTTTTTGCCGGATATGTATCCATTTTTGTCCGCCTTTAATTCGTATTGTTCAAATTCACCCTCTTTTCCTGTCACCATCGCGTAATATTTTCCTGTTTTTTGACTGTGGTATAAGGTAAAACCGTATACCTCATTAATTGCTGATGCAATCGGATGGTCTGGATCTGTTATGCTTTGCAATGTGCCGTTTTTCCCGTCAATGGCGTAAATCTCAATGGCGTTTTTTCCTTCAGAGCGATTGGATGCTGCCGCGATATCGACTTTTTTTCCGTTCAACGGAAAATCATAACGGATATCGACATTGTTCAGCTTCCCGGTATTATAGGAATGAAGCATCTTACCATCGAGGCTGTAAACGACTAAACCTGATTTTTTATTGGTTGTAATCAATTTGCTGTTCTGAGGAGTCTTGGGGTCCAGCCAAATCGCAGGATCATCAGCCGCGTCACCGGCCGTATCAACCGGTTCCGTTTCCGCCGCCGCATTCACGGTAAAATGATAAGGATCTGACAGCTTATGCTTTGCCTGGGAAGACACCGCACCGCATGTGAGCATCAGTCCGGCCGCCGCGGTTAACAAAAGTGTTTTTGAATGATTCATTTTACTTCCTCCTTTTATGAACGTGCACTTCAATTGTAAAATACATACATGATTGTCAGTGTTAAGTTTTTGTGAAAATTGTCGAATGTGTAAATTTTTGATGAAGGAAGAAAAAAGGACGGGAGCAAAATTATAAATGAATATTTAGTACATTGTTTTGTTAGTAATTTACTTTCTATTAATCAAGTAAAGCGAAATAAAAGCGCATCAGATTAATGATTTTCTCTAATTTTTGATTTATTGGTTGCTTTCATTAACTCGCTGAAATTGTTCAACATATGATGCATGGTAGAGAAACGAGAGTTGGAGGATAAGCCATGCCTAAACAGCAAGCAGTTGAGCTAAAACCATTTTTTCACGATAAAACTGTTCTCGTTACCGGCGGGACAGGGTCAATCGGAAGCCAAATTGTAAAACGCCTTTTGCTCTTAACACCTAAAGAAGTCATTGTGTTCAGCAAAGATGACAGTAAACAATATGTGATGAAACAAAAATATGCGGATGAAAAAAGATTGTCATTTGTGCTCGGCGATGTACGTGACTACAGAAGAGTAAACCAAGTGATGAAAGGTGTTGATATTGTCTTTCACGCCGCTGCGCTGAAGCAGGTTCCGACTTGTGAGGATCATCCGTTTGAAGCCATTCAAACCAACCTTATCGGCGGACAAAATGTCGCAGAAGCCGCTTTGCTGCAAGAGGTGACGCATGTGATTAATATCAGTACCGATAAAACGGTTTTTTTAGATATGAACGATAAAACAAACAAAAAGAAAGGGCTATTTTGATTTCTTCAGAGCCCTTTCAAATAACAGCCGCGCTAATTCCTGATAAAACACTCTTTCATTTTTTGTTCCGTCTGTCTGATCGACAATCCTTATGCAATAATTTCCCTTTTGAACGGTCTTTATCGTTCTCTTCTTATATTTTTCATATTCCTCAGAAGGCATCTCATAACCCCCCGTTTTCACAGGAGCATTATATGTCAGCAGATGATTGTCTCTTGACTGCTCTTTAGTGATGCGGCATGAGGGGTAGTTTGACGTCGGCGTTTCAACCAATCAATTTCACAAAAAATCCACTTATTTCTAATATTTTACATGCTATACTGGCGTTGTACCGCGATTAAATTTATGGGGAGGCATTTCTGATGAAAAAGTGTTGCAAAGGATTGATTGTATCTGCTTTGTCCATTTCCGCATTGGCTCTTCCGTCATTTACCGGTTCTGTGTCAGCTCATGAAGCCGCAGGCCCTGATCAGGTTGTACAGCTCGGCAGTCCCATTACCACCGTTGATTATCATATGCTGAGAAACTCCAACGTGTCCTTATTAAACGGCTATAAGCGCTGGGAAATTATATCCGGAAGCAATCTGATCAGCATCAGCTCTTCCGGTGTTGTATCCTCCCATTCGTCACTTGGCACCGCTGTCGTATACGCCTATGATGTGAATGATAATTACGTCATATATAAAATTACCGTCGAAGCCCGCTGACTATAGAACTTTTTGGACAAACATCCGCAGACACTGCGGGTGTTATTTTTTTGGACAATCTTTACATTTAGCTGTTCGCACTTATCCGTCGGCCGCTTGGAAGAATTCTTTTAATCGGTATGAACAAGGACTGGGCAGGTTTCATACCCTAGAAAAAAATGAGCGGGGGGTTTGATGAATGAACAATGAGTTTGATTCACGGGACAGGAAAGTTTCCTCTCATGCCCAAAAGCTCCCCGTGTCGCATGACGAATGGGAGTACAGGGCGCGCCGGATTTTGCCTGACGGCCCGTTCGGCTATATCTCAGGCGGAGCAGGCTCAGAGGATACGATGCGCTCAAACAGAGAAGCGTTTTTTGAATGGAATATCCGCCCCCGCAAACTAAGAGATGTATCCAAACGGAATATAACTGTGTCTCTGTTCGGTCAGACGTTCCCCGCCCCCTTTCTTCTGGCTCCGATCGGGGTGCAGGAGATCGCTCATCCTCATGGTGACTTGGCATCGGCAAAAGCGGCGGCTGAAACAGGGATTCCGTTTATATTAAGCACTCACTCCTCTTACTCAATTGAGGACGTTGCGGCGGTTATGGGAAAATGTCCCCGCTGGTTTCAGCTGTATTGGCCGAAAGACCGGGATATCATGATCAGTTTCGTTCGGCGGGCAGAGCAAGCGGGGTATTCAGCCATCGTTGTCACGCTCGATCTGCCGGAACAAGGATGGCGGGAAAGAGATATACGCAACGGTTATCATCCGTCAAAAAAAGGATTGGGAATCGCAAATTTTCTGACTGATCCCGTCTTTCGGTCTAGGCTTAAGCTGCCTCCCGAAAAAGACATGAATACTGCAATCGCTTTTTTTATAGATATTTTTCACGAACCCTCTCTGACCTGGGACGATCTTGCCTGCCTGCGAACACATACAAACCTCCCCATTCTGCTGAAAGGCATTCTCGATCCCCGCGATGCGGAATTAGCCGTACAATACGGCGCAGACGGCATCATCGTTTCCAATCACGGCGGAAGACAGCTGAATGGAGAAATAGCTTCACTCAAAGCTCTGCCGAAAATATCTGAAACGGTTCAAAACCGTATACCCGTCCTTTTAGACAGCGGAATCCGAGGAGGCAGCGATGTCATTAAAGCACTCGCCCTCGGGGCCTCGGCGGTTTTTTTAGGCCGCACCTATGTATATGGCTTAGCTGTCGCGGGGAGTTCCGGCGTCAGGCGCGTGATAAGTCATTTCATAAGAGATATTGATATAAGTATGACAAATGCCGGGATCAAGTCCATTTCAGATATCGACCGTTCCCTGCTTCAGCATATTTCTGAATGACACAGATAAGGAGGAATATGATGTATTGGCACCCGCAATTTTTTTACTGCTGCATAGGCCAGCCTGACTGCATGAATCAAAAGCAAATCCGCCGCCTGCACAAAATCATGACACAGCAACTGGCGGCCACAAATGAAATATTAACGCTTGTTAAAAGGCATGATCAATGGTTGACAATGCTCTATTCACGTCAATTCGGCGCTTATCCGCCGAGTTATGGAGATGAGGGAGACAGTCAATAACACGGCTCTCTCCTTTTATTTCCAAAACGTGATAAAATAGCGAAAACAATGGTGCGGGGGTGTCGTGAAGCCATGTCCTGTAAAAACTCAAAATATAAAATCAACACAGCTGTCATTCTTGGATTCTGCCTGCTCATTCTGATCGCCCTCATATTATTTGCTTTTCCTTTATTTTTCGGCGTTATCGGCTTTTTCAAACTTTTCGGGATTACATATGAATCAAACCGTTCCATTTTCCTCTTGATCCTGTCGGTCATTTTGATCGGAAGCTTTTTTGAGTTTATCGGAAAAATCCTGCTGACGGCGGCCGCTGTAACGGTCAAAAACAAAGCGCTGTACCGTTTGCTGAAAATGATAACCGATTTCATCATCAGCTTCATTACCTTATATATTGCTGACAGCATCGTAAGCGGTATTTTCATTCCGCAACATGTTCTCACCGTTGCTGCGGCCATCCTTTCACTTACCGAAGCTGTATTTGACCGGAAACAGACGGCTTGAAACCCTTCTGCGCAACTATGAACATGTATGGGGGTGAAGTTTTGGACTTGCGATCCATTGTTCAATCTTATGAGATTACGAGTATTTTAGGGTATATCAGACGCTCACGCCAGGATGCGGAACGCGAAAAAAGAACCGGCGAAGATACATTGACGGAACAAAAGGAACTGATGGAAAGCGTGTTAACCGCTATTCAAGTCCCTTTTACTTTAAAAATGGAAATCGGATCAGGTGAAAGCATTGAAGGCCGGCCGATTTTTCAAGATTGTTTACGGGACCTTGAAAATGGTGCATTTCAAGCGATTGCAGTCAAAGAAATCACTCGTCTCAGCAGAGGAAGCTATAGTGATGCCGGGCGGATCGTCAATCTGCTGCAGAGCCGCAGACTTCTGATTATTACGCCTTATAAAGTATATGACCCGAGAAATCCTGCCGACATGAGACAGATCCGCTTCGAGTTATTTATGGCCAGAGAAGAGTTTGAAATGACAAGAGAACGGATGACGGGCGCCAAATATACTTACGCCGCTCAAGGAAAATGGATATCCGGTATGGCGCCGTACGGGTACACTTTAAACAAAAAACAATCCAAGCTGGAAGCGGCTGATGAAAACGCGAAAGTCGTCCGATTGATCTTCAATCTTTTTTTAAATGGGCTGAATGGGAAAGATTACAGCTACACTGCGATTTCTTCCCACTTAACGGCGCTTAAGATCCCCTCTCCATCCGGTAAAAAGAAATGGAATCCTTCCACCGTTAAAGCCATTCTTCAAAATGAAGCTTATATCGGCACTGTTAAATATAAGGTCAGGGAAAAAACAAAAGACGGCAAACGCCTGATAAGACCTGAAAGCGAGCAAATATCTGTTCCTGATGCACATGCTCCTATTATTGATAAAGAACAATTCGATCAGGTGCAAAAAAAGATCCGGCACAAAATCCCTCTTCTCCCCGCCAGAAGTGATTTTCAATTAAATGCCTTAGCGGGTGTCTGTACATGCGCTGAATGCGGAGCACCGCTGTCAAAATATGAAGCCAGACGAAAACGCCGCAATAAGGACGGCACAACCAGCGTATATCATATGAAGCTGCTGAGGTGCCGCAATACATGTATGAACGTCAGATATGATGATGTCGAAGATGCGATCTTGGATTATTTGAGGTCTCTTGACTCATTAAACAAAAAAGAATTGTTTACACAAATCGAATCAATGATCACTGCATACGAAAGCAGAAACAGCATAAAGGCCGAAGAACAAATGAAAGAACAGCTTAAGCGGCGCGAGAAGGAACTTCACAATAAATTACATTTCATTTTTGATAAATACGAGAACGGAATCTATTCAGATGAAATGTTTTTACAGAGGAAGTCTGCCTTGGACGAGGAAATGAACGGCCTAGAGCAAGTGAAAAAGGAAATGAATCATTCCTCCGGCCGCAAACCGGAAATTGATACTGCCTGCTTCAGCTCCCTTATACCGTATGCCGCACATATATATGAAACCGCGGAAAGCCGGGAAGAGAAAAATAAACTTTTAAGAATCATTTTTCAAAAAGTGATAGTCAAAATGACTGCCAGACGAAAAGGACCCATTCCAGCTCAGTTTGAAATCCTTCCTGTACTCCGATATCCTTTTTTGACAGGGAATTCTTCGCCTTCTGGTTAATATCCTAAAAAACCGATAAAGCCGTTTCTCCGGTAAACACAATGGGAGCTACGAAGCTGTTGTCCGAGAAGCTGTTTCATCAGGCAAATCACCATGTTCAAAACCGCGGTACGGTGTTTTGTTCGGTCCGCTTCGGCAATGTGCTCGGTTCACGCGGTTCCGTTATTCCTATTTTATTTGAACAGATGATGGAAGGCGGCCCGCTCACCATTACGGATAAAAACATGACGAGGTTTTTTATGTCGATTGATGACGCAGCGATGCTTACCCTGCAATCTGCGGTGATCACAAAGGGCGGAGAAACGTTTATTTTTAAAATGGAGTCCCTGAGGCTTGAAGAACTGCTTCACGGATTTGAGGAATATGCGATCCGGCACGGTCTGCCGCGTCCCGCCGCTGTTGAAGTAGGAAAACGCCCCGGTGAGAAGCTTCACGAAGAACTGACCTCTCCGCATGAGACAGAAGCTTTGTATGAATGGGGCAATCTTTACGCGATTTTGCCGGACCCCGCCAAACATCCGGAATTCCGGAAGGTCAATCTCCCCAGATATCAATCCGATCAAGCGCCGCTCATCACAAAAGACACAGTCGTAAAGATTATTGAACGATTACATGAAGAAAAAAAAGCATAGAAAAAAGGCCTGTCTGATAGGCAGGCCTCATTGCCGAGCTCTATTTCTCAAATAAATGCTGATAGGATTCATAGCCTTCTTCTTTCAGCTTGTCTTTCGGAACAAAACGGAGTGCCGCAGAGTTAATGCAATAACGGAGACCGCTTGGCCCCGGGCCGTCGTTAAAAACGTGGCCTAAGTGGGAATCCGCTGTTTTGCTTCTCACTTCCGTCCGGATCATACCATGGCTTGTGTCCAGTTTTTCGTCAACCTCTTCTTCCTCAATCGGTTTGGTGAAACTGGGCCAGCCGCAATGAGAATCGAATTTATCCAGAGAAGTAAACAGAGGTTTTCCTGATACGATATCAACATAAAGCCCCTCTTCTTTGTGATCCCAGAATTCATTTTGAAACGGCGGCTCTGTTCCGTTATTTTGTGTGACTTCATACTGCATGCGGTTTAATGATTTGATTTTTTCTTCTTTATTAAGAGCCATCTATCTGTCCCTCCAATGTTCATCCAGAAATCCTTGACGTCCGGATCCTACACGGTAGCGCCCGTAGTGATCAGGATTTTTTTTATAAAAGTGCTGATGATAGCCTTCCGCTTCATAAAAAGGCTCAGCTTTTAAAATGTCTGTCACAATCGGCTTTATAAAAATGCCGCTTTCTTCAAGCCGTTTTTTTGAGGCTTCAGCAATTTCTTTTTGTTCATCATTATGGTAATAAATCGCCGCTTGATATGAACTTCCCCGGTCTGCAAACTGGCCGCCTGCGTCAGTCGGGTCGATTTGCTGCCAAAACAGTTCGACAAGCTTTTCATACGGGTAAATATCAGGATTAAAGGTGATTTGAACGGCTTCTCTATGGCCGGTCGTTTCACTGCACACTTCTTCGTAGGTCGGATTCTCAGTATGGCCTCCTGTATAGCCGGACACCACTCTTTCAATTCCGGGCTGTTCGTCAAACGGCTTTACCATGCACCAAAAACAGCCGCCTGCAAATGTGGCGATTTCTTTTTTTTCTGACATACGGGTGCCCTCCTTTGTTCATACGTGGTATTATTATATTATAGCATGTATAAACAGAATAAAAATAATTCTGCTTCCTTCAGGGGAAGCTTAAGCCGAATGCCACGCTGACTACATATTGGAGGTTCATGATTTGAAAGTAAGGACACAAATGATGTATGATATGGAAGCTTTGCTTCGAAAAGTGTTTAAACAAATCAGAAATGAAGTTAATGAAATTCTAGATAAAGAGCTGTCCAGAAACGAATTCACCATTTTGCGGATTCTCAGTGAACAAGGACCTAAAAAAGTAACGGAATTCGCTCCCATTCTTGAGGTCTCCGCAAGCCACATTACCGCAGTGACCGACGCTTTAGTAGAAAAGGAATGGATCACCCGCATCCGTTCTAAAGAGGACAGACGTATTATCAGAATCCATATTACGGAAGACGGGGAGAAAATTGTCGATCACTTCAACCAGAAAAAAACAGAATACTTTTTTAAACGGTTTGACTGCTACTCTGATGAAGAGCTTGCAACGTTAATCAAACTGTTCAGCAAACTGGACAAAAAACGCTGAAACGAAAAAACACAAATCCCCGAAAGGATCTGTGTTTTTTTAATGAAAACTTATCGTTTCGGATGATAATAGGAAAATTCAATTTCATCCGTGTCGAGATTGATTTTATCTGCCTTTACATACATGCCGTTGTCTAACGGCATTTCCGACAGACGGACCTCGATGCTTTTGTCACTTGGATGGACGTGCACAAATGACGGCAGTTCGTAAAAGCTGTCCATATAATTCAGCACAAAGCTGATCGGCAGGCTTAATTCGCCTAAGGAAAACTTCGTCACTTTCAGAACCACATCACCGTTCTTTTGCACGGACGGTTCAAATGTGACAACCGCATTAATAGATGTTGAGAATGCCTTGATTTTACCCGCTACGTGCACGTCGTTATTGATGTCCACTTTGTAGTCAAGCTGATTCGATGCCTTCTCTTTTAAGTACGCATTCACAAACCTTGAAAGTGATTCTTTGGAACTTGTGATATGAAAACCGTACTCGCTTTTTGTCTGATCTTGTATTTTCGCCTGCTCTCCCGGCATAACCATCAATGTCACGATTACCGCGGCGGCAATCACATTGAGTGCGAGAAGAACAAAAAACAGCGATTTCCACTTCTTCATTATTTCACCCTATTCTGCTGGTAACCCTTGTTTTTCAATGATGCCGTACAATCGATCGGCGATGAGTGCATATCCTTTTGCATTCGGATGAAAATCATCATCCTTTGAAATCCGTCTGCTGCCGCTTTTTTGACTGAACAAGTCTTCAACATTCACCGCGGCGGCGTGAGGATCTTTTTTCAGCTCTTTTGCGGCGATCTGATTCCAATCGGTCACAACCCCGTTAATCTCTTTTAACTCAGGCAGCGTAAATGTGAAGGGATTATACATGCTGACATACACCAGCTCAGCGTTTTGATTATACTTGCGGATTTTTGATATGATCGCCTTAAACCGTTTTTCAAAAGGTTTCTCTTCCTTTTGAAACGGCTGAACCGTCAGCTGCATGACGTTCTGGCGGAGCACCTTCATTAAATCATTACCGCCGATGGTAAAAAAGATATAGTCGGCGCCATTCAATGATTTCTGTACTTTTTTATCATCAAGCTTTTTCAGCAGGTCCGACGTTTTGTCGCCCTGCACCGCATAATTTTTAATATCTACCGTTTTCACATGTCCCTTTTTCTTGAGGGAATCCGCTACCTTGCCGACGTATCCTAAACCCTCCGGATCTCCTACTCCTTCAGTCAACGAATCACCGACCGCAGCTATGACAATATGATCTTTCGTTTTCGGTTCTTCAGCATGAGAACCGGTGCGCTGGACAGAACAAGCTGATAAAAGCAAAGCCAGTCCGGCGATCAATGAGAACATTCGCAGCTTCAATCTTGTTGCTCCTTCCCCGTCTACTAGTGGAAAGTGTAACATGTTTTTTCAGATTTGAAAATGTCTAATCTGCCAGTTTACTTGAGCTCCTCAGCCGCTTTGACATCTGATAGGATATCATCATACGGAACTTTCTGCACGCCGTCATAATCCTTAAGCACCTTGCCCTCAGGCCCGACTAAATAAAAAGAAGTTTTATGTATGACCTGATCTTCTCCCTCCGGCTTTTTGACGATGGCTTTAAAGCTGTTCAGCGCAAAATCCTCAATGTCCTTTTGACTGTAACCGGTCAGAAAATCCCAGTTGCGAAGTGAAAGCGGGTATTTGGAAGCAAATGCTTTCAGCTGTTTCGGCGTATCATTCTCAGGATCTACACTGAATGACACAATCCGCACGTCCAGGTTCTCAGCCTTCAGTTTTTTTTGCAGTTCAGTCATATGGGCTGTCATGGGCGGACAGACAGAATTACAATTTGTAAACATAAAATCGGCAATCCAGACCTTTCCCTTCAGGCTTTTCAGTGACACTGTTTTCCCGTCTTGGTTCTGATATGAAAACGGCTCAATCTGATAGTTCAGCGGGTCTTTTATCGTCTTCCCCCCGCAGGCGCACAAGAGCAGCAAACAAAAGACAGCAGCGAAGCTTTTCATTATTTTCATTTTCATTCCTCCCATGGATAAAACGCTTACAGCTTACGTCATAAAAAAATTCCCGCACCCTCCTTTATCGAAAGGAAGGCGCTAAGGAATGTGCACCGTTATGCGTTATGTTTTAATATCTCTTGGTTGAAAACGGCCTCGTAATCTTTCCACTTCATACGGCGCTTAACATATTGTCGGAATGAATACACTGTTCTCACACTTTGTGAAGCAAAAACTTCTCTCAAATAAAGCTCAAGGTGCTGATGGATTTGAAAAAAATAATGTTCACCTTCCGTGACAACCGGTATTTCTGTCACTTTTACCTGAATCCCGTCCCGTCGTTTGAACTCTAGGCTTTTGAGTAACAAGATATCAATCCTTCTTTTTCGATTGTTTTCTTTTTATTATATACAATCTGAGAAGGCGTGTCTGTCATTTTGCGCGGCCGTTCTAAAAAAAGTCAGATTAACAGGTGAAACAGATCCTGATCTTTATTCACCTCTACGTAATGAAATCCTTTTTTGTTCATACGGGCAATGAGCGCGCCATAATCTTCCCGATGCTTCAGCTCAATGCCGACCAATGCAGGACCGCTGCTTTTGTTATTTTTTTTCGTATATTCAAACCGGGTGATGTCATCATCAGGCCCGAGCACTTCATCGAGGTATTCGCGAAGCGCCCCCGCTCTTTGCGGAAAATTAACGATAAAATAATGCTGCAGCCCCTCATAAATCATGGAGCGCTCCTTCATCTCCTGCATTCTGCCGATATCGTTATTCCCTCCGCTGACTAAGCAGATGACGTTTTTCCCTTTAATCTCTTCCTTGTACAGATCAAGTGCTGCTACGGACAATGCACCCGCCGGCTCAGCTACAATGGCGCATTGATTATATAATTCGAGAATCGTGCTGCACACTTTTCCTTCCGGGACAAGCAGAACGTCATCGACGACTGTTTCAAGCGTTTGAAACGTTTCCGCGCCGATTTTTTTTACGGCCGCCCCGTCGACAAATTTATCGATTTTCTCAAGTTCAATGACTTGTCCGGCTTTTTTCGATTCAAAATAGGAGGCTGCACCCTCCGGCTCTACCGCTATGATTTTTGTATCCGGCGAGATGTTTTTCATGTAAGTGCCGAGACCGGATAGGAGTCCTCCTCCCCCTACGCTCGCAAAAAGAAAATGCGGTTCAACATCAATGTCATTTAAAATTTCAATGGCAGCCGTTCCCTGCCCGGCCATGACGTCCGGATCGTCAAACGGATGAATAAACGTGCGGTTTTCCTTTTCACAGCATTCCGCAGAACTTTTATACGCATCATCGAAAGTGTCACCCGTCAATATGATTTCAACAAATTCTTTTCCGAACAGCTCCACTTGGGATACCTTTTGTCTCGGTGTGGTTGACGGCATAAAAATCTTGCCGTGAATGCCGAGATGTTTGCATGAAAACGCAACCCCCTGCGCATGGTTTCCCGCACTTGCGCATACAATTCCGTTTTCAGTCTGCTCTTTTGAGAGCTGCCTCATTTTATTATAAGCCCCTCTGAGCTTAAATGACCTGACCACCTGCAGGTCTTCTCTTTTCAAATAGATATTGCAGTCATATCTTTCAGAAAGTCTGTCATTCCTCTGCAAAGGCGTATGTATCACAACGTCCTTTACGTTTTGGTGCGCTTTTAAAATGTCTTTTACCTGGATGAGAGAGTCTTCTTTAAGCAACGGTTTCATTTACAGAGTCCTTTCTTATTTAAATCCCTATTTAATATGCCATTATAACATGAATATTCAAATAATAAGACAATTATTTTAATTTTGTAAATAAACATAAATGAACCGATTTATGAGAAAAAGATATTTCTGCAGACACAAACGTGTTATACTTGAACCAATTAGAACCAAAAGGAGCCAATTAATGAATGTAATTGAACAGACTGACCCTTTTCATCAACTAGCCGGCGAACATAAATCTTTTTTAGAAGCGAAACGATTGGCCGCCAAATTTGCATTATCGGATTTGCCGGTTTTCATAACGGGTGAAGTCGGAACCGAAAAAAAACAAATGGCCGCAGCGATCCACCATAAATCCCGCAGAAACAGCGAACTGTTTATTACCGTTCACTGCAGCCAAAGCGAAGAGCGGCTTGAGCATGAACTGTTCGGTGCTGAAGGCGCATTAAACAGAACCCGATACGGAACATTATTCTTATATGAAATCGGAGACATGCCGCTTTCAGTACAGGCCCGCCTTCTTTCCGAGCTGGACGCCGGGCTTTCCGCCCGCATCATTGCAAGCAGCACGGCGGATCTTGCCGATGCGGAAAACACGTTCAACAAAGATTTATTCTACAGGCTTCACGTGTTATGTCTTCCGCTCCCTGCTTTATCTGAACGAAAAAGCGATATACCGCTCCTTCTTCAGCATATTCTGGCAGCTTCGGGGCAGCATTTGCATATCGATCCGTCCGTTTATCCTCTATGTGAACGGCACACCTTTAACGGCAACATCAGAGAGCTTCAAAATGCGGCGTATTATATGGCTGCGGCAGCATCCGGCGGCACGATTTATCCCGAGGATGTCCCGCCGTATATTAAAAACAGCCAGAAAGCGAAAACAGCCAAGAAAAAAGAAAAACGACTGACACTGATGGAAAAAGAAGAATTTTTGTTTATTTTGGAATCAATTAAAGACTTAAATGCAAAAGGCGAACCCGCCAGCAGACGGAGCATTTCCGAATTAAGCGAAAACAGCACAATGACATTGACGCCCCAGCAGGTCAGAAACAGGCTTGATTACTTAGAAAAGATGAATTATGTCACAAAGGGACGGGGACGCGCAGGAACAAAAATCACATTAGAAGGGTTGGGCTTTTTGCAATCACTGCAAAAACAAATCCTTTAAAAAGGAGGACATTTAATTGTTCACGATAAAAGAAGAAATCGCAAATGCCGTTACACACGGAATCGGTGTATTGCTGTCAATCCCGGCGCTTATTTTTCTCATTATCTTCGCGGTGAAATACGGTTCGCCGACAGACATCGCCAGCTTTTCGATTTTCGGCGCCTCAATGCTGCTGCTGTATCTCAGCTCGACTCTTTTGCACAGCATTCAGCATAAAAAAACGAAAGACATTCTTGAGATTGTTGACCATTCCGCTATTTACGTATTAATAGCGGGGACATATACGCCATTTTTATTAGGGCCGCTTAAAGGCGCACTAGGCCTGACTTTGTTAATTATCGTTTGGTCCCTTGCCGTCGGAGGTATCGTGTTTAAAATCTTTTTCGTGAAGCGGTTTATCATTTTTTCAACGCTTGTCTATTTAATGATGGGCTGGCTGATTATTGTCGCCATTAAACCGCTGTACGCCTCGCTGTCAGGCCCGGGCTTCGGCCTTCTTCTTCTCGGCGGCTTATTGTATTCCGCCGGCACGATTTTTTACATTTGGAGAAAGATTCCGTTTCATCACGCCATTTGGCACAGCTTTGTTTTAGGCGGCAGCGCCTCGATGTTTTTCTGTATTTTATTTTATTGTGTCAAAGTTCCTTTTATCTGAAATAAAAAAGCACAGTCTCTTTACGAGAGACTGTGCTTTTTTTATGCACGGAGCCGTTTTTGAACAGCCGGATAATAAGCGGGCTTTACATGCAGTTCAATGTCTGCCGGTTTCAGACGTTTCAGCAACCTGCCCCGAAGCAGCCGGTCTGTTCCCGTTGTGTTGACCGGAACAATCGGAAGATCGAAACGCAGGGCCAGCTCCTCCGGATTGATTTTTCCGTCTTCAGAAAGAATCAGGCTTTGCCCTTTTTGCAGGCGGACTTCCGCCTCCTGAAGCACGGCATCCCGGCTGTCTCCGTCACAAATGACGCCCATCAGTTTCAGCCAATTTCCGAGAAACGGCATCCGGAAAGCTTTCTCGCCGGCGATAAAACCAGCCGGCTCTTCAAGATGTCCCGCAAGCAGCACAAGATCAGCCGGGCCTAATCCCGGGTGCACATACAATACAGGGCCGTCCGGTATCGGCTGCTCATGATGAATGCTGATGACCGATCCCGACATGTCAATGCATCCTCTCATAAACGCTTTCGGCCGCTCGTACACCAGCCTCATCTGTTTTTGAAAAGAAAGCCGCGGGTCAAGCTCTTTTTGATTGAAATATTCCTGAATATTTTTCATGAACATAAATACAACGTACATTACAAGGCAGCCGTAACGAATCAATTCTTGTCCCCCTGCTTTATCTCAATTCTTTTTCTCGTATACAAGGTACTCATAATCGTAAGGGTTTTTTTCATCTTTTACTCCCTGATGGCGGGATGTCAATTCCCATTCATCTTCATTAAACTCCGGAAAAAAACGGTCTCCTTCAAAGACATGGTGAATGATTGTCATGTAGAGCCTGTCCGCATAAGGGAAGAGCGCACTGTACAGCTGAGCTCCGCCGATTACAAAGCATTCTTCATCAGCCGGGATCAGCTTGAGCACTTCCTCAGCCGAGCCGGCGACAGTACAGCCCGGGAATAAGGATGCATCCCGCGAGGTTACTACGATGTTACGCCGGTTCGGAAGCGGACGCCCGATTGATTCAAATGTTTTCCGCCCCATCACAATGGTGTGTCCCGTCGTCACTTTTTTGAAATATGCGAGATCATCCGGAAGGTGCCAAGGCAGATCGTTATCTTTTCCGATCAGCCGGTTTTCATCCATCGCAAAAATAAACGATATCATACGCTGACAGCTCCTTTTATATGCGGATGCGGGTCATAATCCTCAATGATAAAGTCTTCGAACGCAAAATCAAAAATAGAATCCACGTTTCGCGCAAACCGCAGTTTCGGCAGCGGACGGACATCCCTTGTCAGCTGCAAATTCACCTGCTCCACATGGTTTTGGTAAATGTGGACGTCTCCGAACGTATGAACGAACTCACCCGGTTCAAGCCCCGTCACATGCGCGATCATCATTGTTAAAAGCGCATAAGACGCAATATTAAACGGCACGCCGAGAAATACATCCGCTGAGCGCTGATAAAGCTGGCACGACAGCTTTCCGTCCGCGACATAGAACTGAAACAGACAGTGGCAAGGAGGAAGCGCCATACGATCAATTTCGCCGACATTCCACGCGCTGACGATTAAACGTCTGGAATTCGGATTTGTCTTGATGTCGTGAATCAGCCGGGAGATTTGATCAATCGTCTCGCCGTCCGCTCCGCGCCATGAACGCCATTGAGAGCCGTAAACCGGTCCGAGTTCTCCGTTTTCATCCGCCCATTCGTTCCAGATGCGGACTCCGTTTTCCTGAAGGTAGCGGACATTCGTGTCACCTTTTAAAAACCAAAGCAGCTCATGGGCGATTGATTTAAAATGGAGTTTTTTCGTCGTAAGCATCGGGAAACCTTCCTGAAGGTTAAACCGCATTTGGTAGCCGAACGTGCTGATCGTACCCGTTCCCGTACGGTCTCCTTTTTTTTCTCCGTTTTCTAACACATGACGGCACAAATCTTTATATTGTTTCATCTTTTTCATCCTTTTAAAGTAGTCTTTTAGTAGTGTAACACAATAAAAAATCATTTCTGCAAAATTTCTCAGAAATGATTTTTTTATTTCTTCACGGTATTATACGCTCATCCAGTCAGGCGGCGTATTGCGGTCCCAGTAAATGCTGCCGAGCTCATGATGTGATTGAAATCCGTCTTCAGCGGTATGGTAATGAAAATTAAACCAGTAGCCGTCTTGCGGAGGATGATCCCGGCGGACGTGGAACCTTAAAAGATCTTCACCCGTCAGCCTGTTATACACGTGAAAAATTTTTTCAGTTTTTCCGGCCGACGGTTTGCTGGAAATGACCACATCCTGATACGCTTCATCATCCTGAAACTTGGCTAAATGCCCTGTAATCACATCTTCGATTTTCGGCAGAATTTCATTTCTGTAATCATCTTCAATGACCGGAGAAATTTTGCTGCCGAATTTTAAAAATGATTGATTTTCAGCGGCACCGAGAAGCTGCTCCTGATACGATTGAAACAGTAATTCAGGCTCCCGCCTTGCCTTCTCATCCCCCTGCAGGGCGTGTTCATCATAAAAAGCGGTGTAATCATTCTGCTCAAGACTGCTCGACTGTCCTGAAGGCTTGTCTGTCATCAAAGCAGCCGGAGGAGACACGAGGCCGAACGTTACAATGGTAAACAGAACCACAAGGGTCTTTTTCATCCACAATTTCATGATATTGTTCCCCTCTGTTTTATTGTCCTCTTTCCCTCTATTTTAGCATAGATCAAAGAGCGGCGTCATGTCCGGCAGCGCATGATCATACAATATGGGAAATTAGTAACTGTGACCGAGCGGATAAACCGCTTACAATAAGAAAGAGAAAAAGGAGGGGATGAGATGATTAACGCCTTATTTGCGACTGTATCACTTCTCACGCTGCTTTATTTTGTCGTCATGGAAATCACTGATTAACAACATATAAGCCCATGACATCATGAGCTTATATGAATGACACCGAAATGGAAAAGCGCCGTCTTTCTTTTCAGCACCTTGAAGCCGTATCGTTCAAACCGCGGGCTTTTCCAATGGTCTTTAAGCACTACGCATTTTTTCGCCGCCCGAACGGCATGCGTGATGCACTCTTCGTTAAATCCCTCTTCTGCCAGCGCACGGAGCGACGCAATGCCGTCAGACGTTTCAACTGGTTCGTGAAACATCGGGTCAAAATAGATGACATCCACCGATGAATCAGGAAGATTCCGCAAATAATCGGAGCAGTCGGCATGCTTGACTTGAATGCGTTTCATAGCGGTTTGCAGCGGTTCAATACCGGTTTCCCACGTTTGGAGCCCTGTTTCAACAAGCAATGAAACAAGCTTGTTTTTCTCCAGGCCGATTACTTGTCCGCTTTTTCCAACTGCCATGCTTGCCAAAATCGCATCAGATGCCAGACCGAGCGTGCAATCTAAAAAAGTGTCGCCCTCGCGTAATCCGGCTGCTTTTATCATCGGCTCGGCTTCCCCTCTCAAAAAACGCTTTGCACGGAACATCGCTGTATTCGGATGAAAAAAGAACTTCTCCCCTTGCTTCGTGTAAAGTTCGAACCGTTCCTTTCCGATGACCAAAAGATCGTTTGCTGAACGTTCCAGCATTTTTTCAATGGGCTGTTTATTGCGGCTGCAGTAAGTGTCACCCAGCTTGTCACTGAGTGACTGCGCTGTGTGTATCGTATATTCGCTTGGTCTGTAACTGGTTGTAATCATCATTTTCTCCAAAAAGAAAATGCCCGGAATTCGGGCATTTAGCAGTGTGCATCGAAGGCATCCGTCAGATTTTTCATAATTTCCTCCATGTCATGTCCTTCGATTTCGTGGCGGGGAATAAAGTGAACGACATCTTTCCCTTTTAACAGCGCCATTGAAGGTGAGGAAGGTTCCTGCCCCGTAAAATATTCACGCATTTTTGCAGTTGCGTCTTTATCTTGACCGGCAAATACGGTAACCGTATGATCAGGCGCTTTTTCATGCTGCAAAACAGCTTGAGTCGCAGCCGGACGGGCAAGACCGGCGGCACAGCCGCACACGGAGTTGACAACGACCAATGTCGTGCCCTCTGCTTGTTCCATAAAGCTTTCCACTTCTTCTGCGGTCGTTAATTCCTGAAAACCCGCGCCCGTCAGCTCGCGGCGCATCGGCACGACCAGCTGGCGCATATATTCTTCATAAGCCATTGACATAAAAACAGCCCCCTCTAAAATCCTTATATGAAGTCAAGGATACTATAGAGGGAGCCGGAATTCAATTGTTCAGGCCGCTGATTTAAATTTTCATGATTCCGCCCGTATTGGCGCTTGTCACGAGTTTGGAATACCGGGCAAGATATCCTGTTTTGACTTTCGGTTCAAAACCTTTCCATTCCGCCTTGCGTTTTTCCCATTCTTCTTCTGGCACTTGCACGTCCAAAATCCGTTTTTCTATGTCAACGATGACATGGTCGCCGTTTTCAACGAATGCGAGCGGGCCGCCTTCAGCCGCTTCAGGCGATACGTGCCCGATCGAAAGGCCGCGGGACGCTCCTGAAAAACGGCCGTCTGTAATAAGCGCTACTTTCGGGCCAAGCCCCATTCCGACAATCTGAGAAGTCGGTGCGAGCATCTCCGGCATGCCCGGGCCGCCCTTTGGCCCTTCATAACGGATAATGACAACATCTCCTTCTTTTACTCTGCGGTTTATAATGCCTTCAAGCGCGGCATCCTGTGAATCAAAGACGACAGCAGGGCCTTCGTGTCTTGTAATCCCGTCCTGCACGCCGCCTGTTTTGATAATGGCGCCGTCCGGAGCCAAATTCCCAAACAGCACGGCCAAACCGCCTTTTTCAGTAAACGGATTGTCGAGCGGATGAATCACATCATAATCCTTCACTTCATGACTTGCTATTGTTTCTCCGAGTGTCCGGCCTGTTACGGTCAGCGCGTCAAGATGGAGCGCGCCCTCTTTTTTCGATAATTCATTAAGAGCCGCCGAGACTCCGCCTGCTTCATGCAGATCCTCTATGAATACGTCCGAGGCCGGTGCCAATTTCGATAAATGCGGTACGCGTTCAGCCACTTCGTTAATGCGTTCTAAAGAGTATTCAACGCCCGCTTCGTTGGCAAGCGCAAGCGTATGAAGCACTGTGTTGGTTGAACCGCCGAGGGCCATGTCTAGCGCAAAGGCGTTATCGATCGCTTTTTCGGTGACGATATCGCGCGGCTTAATGTCTTTTTTGATAGTCTCCATCAATTGGGCCGCTGACTTTCTCACAAACTCTCTTCTTTCCGGAGAAGCCGCAAGAATTGTTCCGTTGCCCGGAAGCGCCAGACCGAGCGCTTCAGACAGACAGTTCATCGAGTTTGCCGTAAACATGCCCGAACAAGATCCGCACGTCGGACAGCCGAACTGTTCCAGCTCCTGCAGTTCACTTTCGCCGATTTTCCCGGCTTGGTATGCGCCTACACCTTCAAATACTGAAGAAAGCGAGATCTTGCGGCCGTCGCTTGTGCGGCCGGCTGCCATCGGCCCCCCGCTGACAAAAATGGTTGGAATATTAATCCGCATAGCCGCCATAAGCATCCCCGGCGTAATTTTGTCGCAGTTCGGAATGCAGACCATTCCGTCAAACCAGTGAGCCGAGACGACCGTTTCAACTGAATCGGCAATGATTTCACGGCTCGGCAGCGAATATCTCATGCCGATATGCCCCATTGCGATTCCGTCATCTACTCCGATCGTGTTAAATTCAAAAGGCACTCCTCCCGCTTCCCTGATTGCTTCTTTTACGATTTTTCCAAATTCCTGCAGGTGAACATGCCCGGGAACGATATCGATGTATGAATTGCAGACCGCGATAAACGGCTTGCCGAAGTCTTCTTCTTTTACGCCGGCAGCGCGAAGAAGGCTGCGGTGCGGCGCTCTGTCAATTCCCTGTGTGATCATGTTGCTGCGTAATTCTGCCATGGTGATCCTCCTACTGTTTTTAGACTCTGTGTATTATTTTTAAAATTTTCAGTTTATTTCAGGGCGCATTTTGCATACCGCTGTTTACAGCGGCTCCGCCCTGTTTCGCTTTTATTTCTTTCAGAATATCGATAAAAACCCTCCAACAATTAATATTGTACTTACTATATAGAGTTTTGAATCATTTTTCAACAATATTCTAAATAATTTTTATAAAAAGTGAATTCAAACAAAAAAGGTGCACGGCGCACCTTTTTTGTTATAACTGTTCTTTTTTTCTGCTTTCAGTCATCTGTTTCCAGACTGAACCTTTCGCCTCTTCTCCGTGCTCAATCCGTTCAATCGCCATTTTGACTTGCAGGCTGACTTCGAATTCCGGATCGTCTTCCGCCGCTTTTAATGCTTCAAGCGCGCTTTCATCACCGACTTCATATAAAAACATGGCCGCACGCCAGCGCACGAGTTTGCTTGAGTCACTGAGCGATTTCATCATTGCCGGGATGGCGCTCGCATCGCCGATATCCGACAGGCAGTCACCAGCCGTTCTTCTGACCGTCACCGTTTTGTCTTCAAGCGCTTTGTATAAAAGCGGAAGCACAGACGGCTTTTCAATCATTCCTAAATAAACGACGGCTTGTCTTCTAATCGAGGTTTTCGGATCATGAAGCGCCTTTTCCAACACAGGTAAATCGTCTTCATCCGGATCCATTTGCTCAAGATGGGCATATCGCTGCTTCCAGTCTTCATCATCAAGCATATCAAGTGTCACTTTATAAGCCTTCCGCTGCACTGCCGGTTTGGCTTCACCCTTTTGCTGTGCAGCTGCTTCTGTCAAGCGTTTGAGCCGCTCATCACTGTAAGCAGCCTGAAGCTCTTCTGTGACATCGTGCCCGATTTCGGTAAAATCTCCGAAGCGGACGCCTTGTTCTTTCCAGGCGCGCTCAAATACAACATTTGATGCTTCGGAACGCAGCTTTAATATGGCTTGTTGAAAACGTTCCGGAAGACCGAACCGTTCTTCACGTTCGCCGTCTGTCAATTTGACCTGCATCGGAATTCCGCTGAACATTTGTACGAAAACCTTCACTTCACCGAATGATTCCTGTTCAGAACGGCTTTCAGACTGCTCTGTTTGTTCCATTCCGAAGGCAGATCGGACTTGCGGCAGAATTTCTTTCCAGTCAAAACGGGCGTTTCTCTCCACAGCCAGGAAATCGGCAACATGATAAACACCTTTTACTCCCTCAATGTTTAAAATATCACGTACGACGGCCGGAGCACCTTCTGTCTGGTCCAGCTTGTAATTATTGCTTTTGCCTGCCGGAAGCTCTTCAGTCAAAATCACTTTCATCGTATTGGGACTCGGCGTCGGTTCTATTGATTTAATCTTCATATTGGGTCCTCCTATGCACAATCTGACACTTATTCTAACATAGTCGGCACAAGCGTTCTATTGCGCCGCTTAGCTTTTGTCCACGGCCTCTTTTTGAATCCGGGCAACAAACTGCAATAGAAATTGATGCCGCTCCTCTGCCAAATCGGCCCCCGTTTTTGTATTCATTAAGTCTTTAAGCGTGATTAATTTATCCTCTATATGAGCCAGCACACTTGTTGGAGTTCCGTACATCGGATGACCCTTCGCGCCGGCAAACATAAACGCCCTGCCGATGCCCGCAGCGCCGATCGCATCAAGCATGTCTGCATCCTGAACAACTTTCCCCTCCAATGAAAGCGGCCGCTTTTTCAGCAGTTTCCTGTGTCTGAATGACATCCTCGTGATAATATCCGCGATCTCCTGAATGGGGCCCTCCGCGATGTTGAAAGCAGCCAGCCGTTCTGTTACTTCGCCTGCCGTCAGCCTTTCGCTTTCATCGAGCTTGGCATCAATGAGATCATGAACCAGCGCGGCCGCCTCAGTGACAAATAAGTCTGCGCCTTCTTCCTTTGCAATATAAACAGAAAGGTTTACGACCCGGGAAATATGAAGCCAATCATGTCCCGTACGTTCATTGATAAGCTTTTCTCTGACCCAATCCCTGACGTTTTCCAGCTGCTCTTTTTCGTTCACCGTATCACCTCTTATCGGGCCAAAAGCCTCTGCACCGTATCTTCAAGCTCTTTCGGATTGACGTTTGAAGAAAAACGCCCTTTGACATCACCGTTTCGGTCCACAATAAACTTAGTGAAATTCCATTTAATCGCCTTTGTGCCGAGCATCCCCTTCGCTTGCTCTGTCAGATATGTGAAAAGAGGATGAGCACCTGCTCCATTGACATCAACTTTCGCAAACATCGGGAATGTGACTCCGTAATTTTTCACACAGAACTCCTGAATCTCCGCCTCGTCTCCGGGTTCTTGGTTCATAAATTGGTTGCAGGGAAATCCTAATATTTCAAGACCTTCCTGCTGATATGTATCATAGAGCTCCTGAAGCTGCTTAAGCTGGGACGTGAATCCGCATTTGCTCGCTGTATTCACAATGATCATCACTTTGCCCCTGTATGCCGATAACGTTACGTCTTCGCCTGTTATGGTCCGTACGTTTATATCGTAAATTGTCATCTGCGGCCCTCCTTCTTTCATTCTTCATTTATTTTACCTGTTTTACACTGCAAAACAAACGGAAAGCGCTTTTTCCTTCCATTTAACGGTAAACGCTTTTTTCGCGGAACCAAACGTCTCTTTACCCGTCATAATAAAGAGCCGCTCCGATTTTATGCCCATTTGCCCCTTTTATCCTGTCATTATGCGCTAATTGCGGTTTATTACGCCGGGATGGATTGAAAAATGGCTTAAAAATTTCTATAATGAAGAAAATTAACGGGGAATAACGGAGGTGGCATGTTGCCTATCAATATACCAAATCATCTGCCGGCTAAGCAGGTGCTTGAAAGTGAACACATCTTTGTAATGGATGAAAGCCGGGCTTTTCATCAGGATATCCGGCCGCAGAAGATCGTCATTTTAAATCTGATGCCGAAAAAAATCCAAACGGAAACCCAGCTGCTCAGGCTGCTGGGGAACTCGCCTTTACAAGTTCACTTTACATTCTTAATTCCGAGCACACACACTCCAAAAAATACAGCAAGGCAGCATTTGGATGAATTTTATACGGAATTTTCCAGCATCCGCCACAAACGGTTTGACGGAATGATTATTACCGGGGCTCCGATTGAGCACCTGCCGTTTGAAGATGTTTCTTACTGGGAAGAATTGAAGGAAATTATGGAATGGAGCAAAACGAACGTCACTTCAACGCTCCATATCTGCTGGGGCGCTCAAGCCGGTTTGTACTACCATTACGGAATTGAGAAAGTGGAGATGCCGAAAAAAATATTCGGAGTGTTTGAGCATACCGTTCTTAAAAAACATGAGAGATTAGTAAGAGGATTTGACGAGCTATACTATGTGCCCCACTCACGGCATACAGATATTAATACGGAGCAGCTGCAAGCGGCTTCGGATCTGGATGTGCTGAGCGTTTCTGAGGAAGCCGGGGTCTGTTTAATCGTATCAAAAGACGAAAAGCAGATTTTCTTAACGGGACACCCGGAATATGATACCGATACGCTTCTTCAGGAGTATGAGAGGGATATAGAAAGAAATCTTTCAAACGTAGAAGCTCCTAAGCACTATTTTGCACCCGGCGGGAAAGAACCTGTAAACCGCTGGAAAGCTCATGCGACGTTATTGTTTATGAATTGGCTGAATTATTATGTATATCAGGAAACCCCGTATGAATGGGATTAATTTTTGTTTTGAGTGATACGGTGACAAAAATATGATAAAATACTCTTGATTCAGTATGGGTATAACAAAACTTTAAAATACTGGAACATATCAATTAAATTTAGTTTAAATATGTTGCCGCGCTTATTATAAAATGATGTACTTGTGTTATGTTTATCTATAGACAATAACTCCTTACGATGCATGAAGCTTGCTTGTTGTTGATTACATTGAGGTGAATTTACTTGAATACCAATAAAAAAGTATTAATTTTGACTGCAAATTACGGAAACGGACATGTTCAAGTGGCCAAAACGCTCTACGAACAATGTCTCCGTCTCGGCTTGAATGTGACGGTTTCCAATTTGTATCAAGAGTCAAATCCGATTGTTTCAGAGGTTACTCAATACCTTTATTTAAAAAGCTTCTCAATCGGGAAACAGTTTTATCGTTTGTTTTATTACGGAGTTGACAAAATCTATAATAAACGCAAATTCAATATTTATTTTAAAATGGGAAATAAACGTTTAGGCCAGCTCGTCGAAGAGCATAAGCCGGACATTATTATCAATACATTTCCGATGATTGTCGTACCGGAATACAGACGGAGAACCGGAAAAGTGATCCCGACGTTCAACGTTATGACCGATTTCTGCCTTCACAAAATCTGGGTTCATGAAAATGTTGATAAATATTATGTCGCCACCGATTACGTGAAGGAAAAACTGATTGAAATCGGCACTCATCCGAACAACGTAAAGATCACAGGCATTCCCATCAGGCCTCAATTCGAGGAAACAATGCCAAAAGAGCCGATTTATAAAAAATACAATCTCTCTCCCGACAAAAAAGTTCTTCTTATTATGGCGGGAGCGCATGGTGTGCTGAAAAACGTAAAAGAACTGTGCGAAAACCTCGTTCATGACGATCAGGTGCAGGTTGTGGTGGTATGCGGCAAAAACAGCTCGCTGAAAGATTCACTCAGCAGCCTGGAAGGTGACAATACCGACCGGCTGAAAGTGCTCGGCTATGTAGAAAGAATTGACGAGCTGTTCCGGATTACGGACTGCATGATTACAAAACCAGGCGGTATCACACTGACGGAAGCGACAGCGATCGGCGTACCGGTCATTCTGTACAAACCGGTGCCCGGACAGGAAAAGGAAAACGCCATTTTCTTTGAAGACCGCGGTGCGGCTGTCGTGGTCAACCGCCACGAAGAAATTTTAGAGTCTGTCACCTCCCTTCTTGCCGATGAGGAAAAGCTGAACCGGATGAAGAACAATATTAAAAGCCTTCATCTCCCCAACTCTTCTGAAGTCATTTTGCAGGACATTATAAAAGAATCTGAACTGATGGCCGGGAAGGCAGATATGGCATTATCATAAAGAAAAGCACACGAACGCTCGTGTGCTTTTTGTTTTTTCCGTATAAGGTTTGCTGCTGGAAAAATAAAGATAAAAAATAGGGAGCGGCCGCTTGACGCCCGCTCCCATATGGTGTATAGTTGAACCATCATTTAACAACGTTTACATACGTACGGTTGGATGATGACAAAATTTTTTTTAGCACGAAGGTGCTACAGTACTAGGAGGAATTAAGCAATATGCAAAACGGTAAAGTAAAATGGTTCAATAACGAAAAAGGATTCGGCTTCATCGAAGTTGAAGGCGGAGACGATGTATTTGTTCACTTCACTGCTATCGAAGGAGAAGGATACAAATCATTAGAAGAAGGACAAGAAGTTTCTTTTGAAATTGTCGAAGGTAATCGTGGACCTCAAGCTTCTAATGTTGTAAAACTCTAAACTCAATACATGTTGATCAGATGACAAATAGAGGAGAGGCGTATGCCTCTCCTATTTGATTGCCGTCTGAATCTCGATCGCTACAAGATTCTGCTTGCACCGCTGCTCGATTTCTTCAATTTGTTTCTCCATTGACGGCATTCCTTTTTTCGCCATTTCCGCTAAACTTCCCAAATCACCGTATATTTCTTTAAATGTCTGCTGAAGGATTTTTTTTAAATCATTATCATTCACGGCTGGTTTTTCCCTTCTCTCCCAAGATACCCTGAATAATAGTAAATAAGACCTAATTAATCAGGTTCAATAGTTATATCGGCTTATTTTCTGTATTTTTTTCTATTTTTCGTACATATTTCTAAAAAAAATCTCCAAACTATTCACGGAGGTGTTTTTTAATGGATTCTGAATTTTTTCCGAACGGACTGACGGATAAACGCCAGCTTGAATTAGCGGTGGAAACGGCCCAGAAAACAACAGGAGCGGCTACTCGGGGACAAAATTCCACACTGCTTGAATCTGCTTACCAGGCGATTCAGGATGCGAGAACGATGTCACAATCGAGTGAGCTGCAAGCTCTCGACCAAGATTTCCTGCAGCAGCAGCGAATGCTTCTGGACGATTGCCAGCATCAGCTCGATGAATTCAAAAAATAAAACCGCAGAAGCTGCGGTTTTATTTTTTATTGATTTGTCAGCACCTTGCCGTAGGCTTTCAGCTTCTCCCCCACTGTGCATTGATTGATGCAGAAAGAATGTGCGTACGCTTTTCCGAACTCCTTACGGAAATGCTTTTTCACGAAGCAGTCTTTGCAATATTCATCCTGAAGCTCTGTCAATTCTTTATAAATGCTTTTTTTATCCAATATCAGTCATCTCCGTTACCATCTAATGTTATGCGGCTTTCAATCTGCCGGCCTGAAAGAATTTTTTTGGCAAGGTCATCCGCTTCTTGATTTTCCTTTCGGTTTACGGCTTCATATGCCGGTGTCAGCTTTAAGGATTTGAGAAGCGCTTCAATTTTATCGAGCCATTCATTTTGCGTTTCGTCATAGCACGGCCAGCTGCCGTCAAGCTGATGCAAAACGACGAGGGAATCCCCTTTTATCGTGATTGAATTTCTGCTTGCGCCAAGATCCTGCACTTCCTTAAGCGCTTCGTACAAAGCGGCATATTCCGCCTCATTGTTCGTTTGAAGCGTTAGGCTTTTGTTTTTCCGCACGCGGTGGCGCTTGCCTCCGAGAGAGTAATACACGACAATTCCGAGTCCGGCGAGGCCGCTTTTTTTGTCAAAGCCGCCGTCGAAATACACCGTAATGTCGTCAGGTTCTTGCGCAAGCTCTTCAGTAAGCTTTTCCAGCTCTTTAAGCGTCCAGCTTGCGCCTTTTTCATCCTCAAAATAAATGTCTTTTATATAAGGAAAGCGGCTGACTTCTCTTGCAAGCATGCGCGCTTTCGGAACGGTCAGCCAATCTTCTGAAAAAAACGAGACAGGGCCTGTTCCTTTTGCTTCTATTTCGATATACGGCTTAAGATTCATTGAAATCACCTTACCATTCATTAGTTGACGGGCGTATGCTATAATCAAACCATTCTCAAATTGAAAGGAAGTCAGCAGGTTTTGTTTAATGATGTATTATGGATTTTATTTGCGATCATTCATTTTATCATTGTTCTTTTGTTTTATAAAGGATTTGGCAAAACGGGCCTATTTGTATGGATCGGTTTCGCCACGGTGTGCGCCAACTTGCAGGTTGTCAAAACAGTTGAGCTGTTCGGGCTTACGGCGACATTGGGAAATATCATGTACGGCACCGTTTTCTTCGCAACGGATGTGCTGAATGAAAAATACGGTCCCCGGGAAGCGCGCAAGGCCGTCTGGCTCGGCTTTTCCACTTTGCTGGCTTTGACATGCGCCATGCAGGGAGCTCTTTTATATAAACCGGCTGCTTCAGATATCGCGCAGCCTGCCCTTGAGACGATTTTCGGTTTTCTGCCTCGTGTTGCGCTCGGGAGCCTCTTGGCTTTTATTTTCAGCCAAACGATAGATGTTTATGTATATTCCGCCATTCGGCGAATCTTTCCTTCAGACAGGCTTCTCTGGCTCAGAAACAGCGGAAGCACGGCGCTCAGCCAGCTGCTGGATACATTTATCTTCACTGCCGTCGCCTTTATCGGCGTTTATTCCGCGGGAGTGTGGTTCAGCATTTTTATTTCAACTTATCTGATTAAATTTGCGGTATCACTCATTTCTGTCCCTTATGCATATGCGGCAAAACGAATGACACCGAACGGAGAGTGACGGATGATGCCCGCTGAAATTTATGTAGACGGTGCGAGCGCCGGAAACCCGGGCCCGTCCGGTATCGGTATTTTCATTAAGCATGACGGGAAAACAGAATCTTTCTCAATTCCGATCGGCGACCATTCAAACCAGGAAGCTGAATTTCTCGCCTTAATTGAAGGAATGAAGCTGTGTGCCGCCCGCGGATATGAGTCGGTGTCATTCCGGACGGATTCGGATATCGTGGAGCGGGCCGCAGATCTGGAAGCGGTGAAAAACAAGACTTTCCAGCCGTTTGTTGACGAAATCATCCGATTAAAGGCCGGATTTCCATTGTTTTTTATTAAGTGGATTCCGGGCAGACAAAATCAAACAGCCGATCAGCTTGCAAAAAAAGCGATTCGGCTGAATAAATAACCGGAATGAAATTGTGTCTTACTGTTCATCCTACAAATGAGGTGAACAGCTATGAGAAAAGAAAATAAAGGCCGGCTGACCGGAGGCGTGAATCCTCAGGGAAATATGGAGGGAAATGCGCACAAAGACCCGAAATCAGCCCTTGAAAACAACGCAAAAAAAAGCAATACAAAACGCTAGAGGGATCAGCTGATCTCTCTGGCGTTCAGCTTTTCGAGCATTCTTTCAATTCCTTTTATCTGGTGGCGTCTGAGCATGAGAGCTGCCTCTTCCATCTTCAATGAAAAAAGCGCTTCTTCAAACGTACAGACTAACGGCACTTCGCAATGTATTTCAGCAAGCTGCCTTGACAGCTCCAATTCTTTTAAGCTTTGCTGAATTTTTGTTTGCTGGCCCTTCGGTAGTAAAGAAAGACTTTCTAATAAACGGTCAATGTTTTCATACTCACGGATCAGCTTGTACGCCGTTTTTTCTCCGATGCCTTTAACGCCGGGGTAGTTGTCGCTTGTGTCTCCCATCAGCGCCTTTATGTCAATCAGTGCTTTTGGCGGAACCCCTGTTTCTTCTCTGAAAATTTCCTCTGTATATACTTTATAGTTGCCGATGCCCTTTTGCAGCAGCGCTACTTGAACTTGTTTATTCAGCAATTGAAGCAGGTCTTTATCACCCGTTACGATTGTAATTTCCGCTTCACCGGAAAATAAGGCAGAGAGCGTGCCGATACAGTCATCCGCTTCATAGCCTTTTATGCCGATATTTAAAATACCGAGTTCAGCTGCCGCTTCCTTTGCTAAATCAAATTGCGGAATCAGCTCAAGCGGCGGTTCGCTTCGATTGGCCTTATAATCCTGAAACAAATCATTACGGTACGTTTTGCTTCCCATATCCCAGCAGCAGACGACATGTGTGGGCTGAAACGTTTCAACCGCCGTAATGAGATGCTTTAAAAAGCCATTGACGCCGTTTGTCGGAATTCCGTTTTCATTTATCATAAAATTGCGATGAACGGCCGTCGCGAAAAATGATCGGAATAAAAGCGCCATGCCGTCAACGAGCAGTAATTTGTTATTCATATATCGAAACTCCTTCTTTATTCAATGTTCCTATTTTACCAAAGAAGGCCGTAAAAAAACAGCATCCTCCCTTTTGGAAGATGCTGCCGCTTCGTCAATCACCGTGTCTTTTATTGCTTGCCATCAGCTTTTCAGCTTCACGGCCGGCATAGGAATCAAATTTTTGTCCGAAGCCGTTTTTCTTTTTGGCATTGTTATTCTGCTGAGCATTTCTGTTTCCCAGTTTTGTTCTGCCCATTGTCGTATCCCCCCTTAGAGAAGATACGGATAGTATGCGCAGTATGCGCTGATGCCACACGCGGCATGTTCATCCATTACTGTCTGCTGACGAATTCTTTTACCATCTCTTCAGTCACAAAACGTCTTGCCGGCACAATGCCTTTTTTGGCCAGCTGGTTCATTTTTGCGGTAATTTCATTAATGGCGTCCGTCGTGAACGGTTCATTTTGTCTGCATTTGAGAACGGCTGCTTCAATGGCTTGTTCACGCTGATATTCAAGCTCTACAAATGACTTGACGTGATGATGCTGTTTTGCGGAGTGTGCTGAAATTGCTTTATGGACTTCTGACATAAAAGGTTTCATCTCGCTTTTTTCATTTTAGTCTACCACGACTGTTATATACCCGCCAACCTGATTTTTAAATTTTCAGCATTTCATCTTTCTTTTTCCATGCTTTTTCGGCCTCATAAAGGTACTCAATTTCCCCAGCATTGGTGTTCTCCGCAAGCCCCTGTAAATAAGTGTCCCGCTGCTCGCGGATCTGCGACAGGCTTTTATCCGCCATATCTTCTTGCAGACGGCGCACCTGCTCAGTATAGCGTGCTGAAAGGCTTTCTTTCTCCTGCTCAAGCCATTTTTCTGTCACTTTTTGCAGGCTGAGCCTGAGTCCTTCCACAAATGCCGCTTTTCCGTTCTGTTCAAAAAATTGCTTCGGCGATTTAACTTCTTTTACGTGATGAGTGAATGCCGAGGCGTCAATTACCGGAGCGACCTCTTTCAGCTGAACGGCAAATTCGTTTTCAGCGCTGACATAAATGGAGAAATCCCCGTCTTCCATAAGCTGCTTCCGGCAGTTTTCCATCCATTCCGCAGTCATATGGCGTTCAATAAAGCCGGTCATCCGGATATCGAGTGTCTTCAGCTCTTGAATGTATTCAAAACGGAATTCCTTGAGCGCTTCCTTGAGCGCCGCTGATATATTCTGTTTCCAATCACCGTTTTGAAGGCCCGGATGGAAAGCGGTTTTCAGCATATCATTCGCATAAAACGACAGGCGGTGTTTAATGTGATAAAGCTGTTCTTCCGTATCTTTCATCACTTTTCGAATGATGACCTCAGACGTACGGCGCTTTGAAATAGCGGCAAGAGCTTTTTCATAAGAAGACTCCAGACGCTGTTTCTTTTTTTCTTTTTCTTCTGCCGACTGGTGAAGAGATTCGTGAAGCTGTTCCACCATATCGCACAATTTGTCAGCTTCTGTTTGCAGCTGGGCGCAGCTGGCCCTCATTACATCTTCTTCAATAAAGTGCGCAAGTCCGGTTCTTACATCAGAGAACTTGTTATAGAAAGCTTCTTTTTGCCCCGCAAGCTCTTCTTTACTTGACACATGAAATAATGTCGGCCGGTTAATTCCTTCTTTAGAAAGTTCAGAGCGAACGTAGTCTTTGACGGTTTCCAGCTCGCTTTCCGTTTTCGCCAGATCGGCGGCGTTAATGACAAAAAACATTTTATCCATGCCGAATGATTCTTTGACGAGGCCGAGTTTCTTCAGAAAAGACCTGTCTCCTTTTGAAAAAGAATGCTGATAGTACGTCATATAAAAGAAAGCGTCAGCATCTTTTATATATTGAAAGGCAAGCTCCGTGTGGCGCTTGTTGATACTGCTTGCTCCCGGCGTATCAACGATGGTGATGCCTTTTTGCGTGAGAGGGCAGTCATAATATACGGTGACTTCTTTCACACAGCAGGCCGTTTTTTCTTCAGCTGCGTACGGTTTTAAATCTTCAACCGGCACCGTCAATGTCAGCCTTTGACGGATCTGCTCTTCATACGTATGAAACGCCTGAAGCATCGTCTGAATCACCGGCGTAAGATCTTCCGGCACTTTTCCCTTTTTAATGGCATAATTCCATCTCTCGTTCAGTGAACGCCCCTTTACGTCAGCATCCTTCAGCTCTGTCAGCTGAAGCATTTCAGCGTCAAGCTCCTCTTCCGTTTTAAAAACGATCTCCGCAGATTTATGCGGTTTGCCGCCTTGCGGTTTGGTTATTTTGTTGATGGTGGCCGTTGTCGGCGTCGGTGATGAAGGAAGCACGTATTCACCGACAAGCGCATTGGCAAAAGACGATTTACCGGAACTGAAGCCGCCGAATAACGCCAAAGTAAATTGGCGGTTTTCAAGCCGCTTAACCCTGCTTCGAAAGGCTTCTGCCTGTTTTCCTAACAGGCTTGATGAGTCAAGAATCCCGGCAAGTTCATAGAACCGATCGACCTGCTCTTTTATGGGAAGTTCCTTTATCGAATTTTTCTCAGGCTGGATTACTTCATGATGTAGAGTCTCTTTTGGTTTCTCTTTTTGGACAGGCGCATTCGCAAGGCGTTTTTTTCGCAAATACCAGTCGCTGCTTTCCGTATCATAGGCCGATTCTCCTTCCCACAAAGCGCGGACGCGGGCGGCTTTTTCTTCGGCATTGCGTTCTTCTGTTGCCGATAGCGCGAGCTCATCCCTTATCTTCCTCTCTTTCTCAAGTCGTTTTTTCAGGCTCTCTATGAGCGGTCCGTTTTTTGCCTGAATATAAGCGGTCAGCTCCTCAATAAGTTCCGCCGTCTGTCTTTTGGCTTCCCGTCTGATCATTTCCGCGAGGTCTTTCGTATAGGTTAATACGTATTCAGATGAAAATGCCGCTCCCTGCTTAAGGGCCTGAGCGGTGATATCGCCAGAAAGCGGTGTGCGGTACGCCTGTATTTTCTTGATCAGTTCGTCAGATTCCGCTTCATACCGCTTGGCCGCTTTCGTAAATGTGTCGATAATATGCCAATCCGCTTCCCCTTCCGTTCTTTTTTTGATATCGGCAAAGAATTCAGCCTGCCTTCTCTCTTTTTCCGCTGCCGTTTTCGCTTTTGAAAAGAAAAGTCCGGTTTTGAATGAGGGCTGCTGCGATTCGATATAAGCAGATGCAAGCTCCCTCATCTCAAATGGTGTCAGATTAGCGTTTTGCAATATGTTCTGTACGTCGTTTCTGATGTCTTTCTCTGCTGTTTCAGCCTGTTGAATGGTATTTTCAAGCTCAGCTTCGACAGAACGGACGAGTGCTTCTTGTTTGTCAAACAGCTCTTGGCCGCCGCTATTATCATCTTTTACGAGCATGTCTGTATGCTCTTTGACTAAGCGGGCGACCTTTCGTTCCGTTAAGGACCATAAATTTGCTTTTGCCTGCTGTTTCAGCTGCTGCAGATGTTTTTTCAGCTTTTCAATGCCGTTTAAAGGATGATCAGGCTCTGTGACAGACGTAAAGAAAAGCGATTCCTTCGGTATTCCCGCGCCTTCGAGCATATCTTCCACCTGTCTCCGGTACTCTTCAAACTTCGTCTCGTTTTCATCATGCCTGTCAATTTGGTTGACGATCAGAAACAGATTCGGAGTACGGTCTTTAATGGAGCTGAGAAACAGCATATTTTCTTCTGAATGAACATGATTATAATGGACGACGTAAAATAAAGCGTCTGCCTGGTGAAGAATCGAAGCGGCTGATAAAAAATGCGCCTCGTCCGTCGAATCAATCCCCGGTGTGTCAATGTAGGCCGCATGAGGCTCTGACTCCTCAAAGCCTGCATAGACTTCCACCGTCTCAATTTGCTCACCGTCTTTACAGAATTGCTGCACTTGTTCTTTATCGTAACTTCCTTTGATTTCTGCATAAGCCCCGTCAGTCGTATGAAGCACGACTTTATCTGCACCGTGCCGGATGACAACAAGGTTGGCGCTTGTGGGAATCGGGCTTGTCGGCAGTATGTCTTCACCGAGCAATGTGTTTAATAGAGAGGACTTTCCCGCCGAATAATGCCCGGTAAATGCGATATAAACCTCTTCATCAGCCGCTTTTTTCATAATGGCCGCGAGCTGATCGGCCCGTTTTTCATCCTGATGATCCAAAAATTGTGCGTATAAGGCACCCGTTCTGCTGAAAATCTCCCTGTTATGGCGTTCTGCTTCTGTCATGTGTCTTTACCCCTTTGTGTCTGTCGCATCAAATGACGTTTTCGTTTTTAGAAAGCTCTGAAAAAAACCTCTCTCCCATTTTACACAAGAATGGTTCACTTTTCTTCAGGAAACGGCAAAAAAGCCGCCGATATCGGCAGCTGTTAAAGAAAAAAACACCCGCGGCAGGAAAAACCGCAGATGCTTAAGAGGACATCGATTTATTCGAAACTTTTTTCAATACAAAACCAATTAAAAAGCTGTATGTACAAACGGCTGCAAATAAAAATAACATTGTCATTTTTGGCACCACCTTGAATGAGAATCATTTTCATATTTACATCTTATCATGAGTGAGAATGATTTTCAATCGCTATTTTGCGGTGTTTTCTTCTAAAGCCTTCTCTTCGGCGCGAATCCTCACAGTAAGCATGCAGGCATTAAGGATTGAAAAGAGAAACAGTGTCCAATACGCCCCGTATAACAGCGGTAGCAAGATAAATTCTAAGATGACAACCGCATAGTTCGGGTGCTTCATCCACCTGTACGGCCCCTTTTTGACAAGCTCCGCATCCGGCACGACAAGGATTTTCGTATTCCAATATCGCCCCAGCGATAAAAGCGCCCAATACCTGATCCCCTGCACAAATAAAATGATACATATAATGGCGGCCCACCTTGGAGAATGCGCTTTATGAAACGCCGCCACCTCGGCAATAAGAGAGACAAAAAAGAGCACGTGCATCAGAACGAGAAAGGGGTAATGCCCTTCTCCGTATTCGACGGCGCCTTGTTTTTTCACTTTCCGCTCATTGCGCCGGGCCACGATCATCTCCGCAATCCGCTGGGCAGCAAGGAGTATGATAAACAGCCAAAACATTAAGATGCCCCCCTTTCCCAGCTGAACAGCAAAAGCTCAGACGAAAATCCCGGCCCGAGAGCGCCGATCAGCCCTTTTTCGTTTTCTTTCTGCCGTCCGTGCAACAACTGTTCTTTTATGACATGAAAAATAGTTGCTGAAGACATGTTCCCGTGTTTTTGCAGCACCTTCTGAGATGCCGCCAGCTGCCCGGCGTCCATTGAAAGGCTCGTTAAATAGGCGTCAATGACCTTTTTCCCGCCGGGATGGGCAAGAAAGGTTTTAATGTCGTGAGACAGGACTCCATGTTCATATAAAAATTCATCAACATTATCCTTCAGCCAATGTGAAACAAGAGTGGGAATGTCTCTGGAAAAAATGACTTGAAATCCGCTGTCGGTGAATTCCCAGCCCATCACATCTTCCGCATCCGGCATCATCACCGATTGAGTGGCGAATATCCTCGGAACGAGCGGCTGTTTGACGTCTTTCCGGCTCGCCTTCTCCCCTCCGATTAGTACGGCGGCAATTCCGTCCGCAAACAGGGAGGTTCCGATTAAATTGCTTTTTGACTTGTCCTCCGGCTGAAACGTTAAGCTGCAAAGCTCAGCCGCGATAACAAGCACGTATGCTTCAGGGTAGGCACGGCAGTATTCATACGCCCTGGACAGCCCGGCCGCTCCGCCCGCGCATCCTAAGCCCCAGATCGGGATCCGTTTTGTTTTCGCAGAAAAAGGAAGCTGATTCATCACCTTCGCTTCAATGCTGGGTGTCGAAAGCCCGGTGCTGGAAATAAAAAAGATCGCATCTACTTTTTCATATGGAAAGGGATTTGTTAAACATTCCGGGTTTGTTAAACAATCAACCGCCGCATCCACGCTGTGCTTAACGGTTTCTTCCGTATACAGCCGGTTCTTTTCTGAAAAACCCCGTTCCGTTTTATACCATTCAATCGGCCGTACAAACTGTCTTGATTCAATTTCGCCGTTTTGAAAGGCTTTTAACAGCCGGTCAATATCCTTAAATGAATTGGCAAACATCCCTCTCGCAAATTCCGCCGCCTTTTCTTGCGAGACGTGATGCTCCGGAATACTCGTTCCGACCGATAACACATATGCCATACCCATCACCTCTTCACATAAAGGTTTCCGCTTTTTTCCTGAATGTATGCACGAGGTTTGAATGAAGGATTTCGCTGACCTGCCATTTTCATTGCAAATTGGCCCTTTTGAATGACAAACCGTTCGATTATACTTGATCCATTCATAAAAAAGGTTGTGATAGGAATGCTGACACCCGTCATACTTAAAGGGTCACTCGTTCAGTTAGAGCCGATGAAGCTTGATCACTCTCAGGCACTCTGCGAAGCGGCTTCAGAAAATAGAACAACTTACGCTTACAGCCATGTACCTGACGGAATCCAAGAAACAAAGCGTTATATTGAGCATGCGCTTTCCGATTATGGAAAAGGGCTTGCATTGCCTTTTGCAGTACGGAGCCTTAAAACGGATCGAATCGTCGGAAGCACGAGGTTTATGGATGTGGGAGTGTTTACGCGGCCGCCCGATGCAGCTCCGGAAGTGTGTGAGATCGGCAGCACGTGGTATGCCTCTTCCATGCAGCGGACAGGTGTCAATACGGAGTGTAAACTTTTGATGCTGACCCATGCGTTTGACGTGTGGCAAGCTGTCAGAGTGACGCTGAAAACCGATGTTCGCAACCAGCGCTCACGGACTGCGATTTTACGGATCGGAGCCCAATTTGAAGGAATCCGCCGCGCGCACATTCCGGATGTCGACGGCGGCCTCAGAGATACCGCCTACTACTCCATCCTTCATGAGGAATGGCCTTACATCCGGCAAAACCTTTCTGACCGGCTCGGGGCATACAACTGAAAAACCTGCCGATATATACGGCAGGTTTTTTACATTTCCGGATCATATGCGTATAAATTGAGATTGATCCGTCCTTCTGGCGTGACCTCTACCCCCTCAGCCTCAAGAGACAGCTTCTGTACTGAAAACAGCTCTTCATCTTTTAACCCGATTTCACCCTTTGCATTGATGACCCGGTGCCAAGGAAGACGATGCTTTTTACTCATGGAGTGAAGTATCCTCACAACCTGCCTCGCTCCCCGCGGACTTCCCGCAAGGCCGGCAATTTGCCCATACGTCATCACTTTTCCTTCAGGTATCTGTTTGATAATGGCTAACGCCCGTTCCGTAAATGTCATGGAAACCCTCATTTCCCGAAATACAGCAGTATTCTTAGCTTCTTCCGCACTTATCATACAACAGTTTTGAAGGTGAAGTCACTTGAGCGGCAGCCTGCTGTTTGTACTAGGTTTTAGAGAAGCGTCTCAGTACCTATCCGAAGAAAAAGAAAAGGTTTGTACTGCTCATGCCTAAAGATGGTCAGAAGCAATAGCTGAAAAATTAATCATCATACTGGTGAGTTCTGTAATAATTCTCAGCGGGATAGATATTCCACTCCCAAAACATTTGAGCCCTGAGATAAAATATTCCGATCTATAAAAATTTCAAAATTAAGGAGCATTCGTTCATATTCAATTTAGTTAAGAATCCATAGATAGTTCCGATCAGCAGAAATTTTTGTTTTGACAATTAACAAATAGCAGCCATCAAAAGATGTGCAATTGTAATATACTCCGTCTTTTAAAAAACATTTTTCAATTTCTTCTAGATTAAGTATATGAAGCCCCCGCGTGCATTTCTGCCATAAATCAGCACAGCAAATATTCTAGCCTCGTTATGATGCAGTTTCAAAAAAACTCTATAGTCATCGTGGAACGAAACATTCAATTTCTCGATTGTTTGCACCTTTAGAAGAGGTGCATTTCACTTCAGCCAAAATTCCCTCACTCTTTTAAAGTTTTAATTGTCCTTTTTCAACAATGAATTCTTTTAAACCTTTTATTTCTTTTCAGGTTTTATAGCTATCTTTTTTGATAGTTATATGATGGTGCTTATTCTATCACCCTTTCATGAACCACGATTTAAGTAAATTATTAGTATGTTCACAAAAAGTTAACAAAAATGATCATGGACACTTTTAACATAATATGTAATAATACAGTTGTATCAAAAAAAGAAAAGGAGTGTTTAAAATGAAAATGAAAAAAGTCTTAACTGGTTCCGCCTTGTCTCTTGCTCTGCTTGTTTCAGCTGCACCTGCATTTGCAACCGCTGCTTCAGCAACATCTAACACAGTCAGTGTTGAAAAGGAACAAAAAGTAATAACACCACAAGCATATTTAAAAAGAGTTCCTCTTACTGGATATCCATCTAGATGGAGCATTCCTAACAAAACAGTTTTCATGGGAGTGACACTATACTTGAAAGAAGCTAGACAGGAAAGTGATGGTACATGGACTGGAATATTTGAAGGTTGGATTAACGACTAAATAATATTGGAGTATCTTGAACATTTGTCCTTTAGGACACGTTACAAATAAAATGAAAGAGGATGCCTCACAAAAAGTTCAGCAAACTTTCGGAAGCATCCTCGATCTCGGGATTTCATAAAGAAATATTATTAAAATGTTATTTTTTTAAGAAAAACGGGTGACTAACCCTCTTGAACCCTTGTCACATCAAGGGTTTTTTTCGTTTTAGGAATCATATTATAAACAATATTCAAGAGCACGGCGGTAAAGCTGCCGGCGACGATTCCGTTTGTGGTCAGTAGATTTAGGTAAGACGGCAGATGCTTAAACATATCGGGAACGACGGTTACACCGAGTCCCAATCCGACCGAACACGCGACGATCAGAAGGTTTTCCTGCTTTTTAAAGTCAATGTGGCTAAGCATTTTAATGCCGTAAGAAATGACCATGCCAAACATAGCTACCATCGCGCCGCCCAGCACCGAAGATGGGATGATTGTCGTGAAGGCTGCGATTTTCGGAAAAAGGCCGAATAGCATTAAGAGTACGCCCGTGACTCCGATGACCGCGTTTTTCTTAATTCCCGTCAGCTGTACGAGCCCCACGTTTTGGGAATAGGCCGTGTACGGAAACGCGTTGAAAATGCCGCTAATGAATACCGCCAGCCCCTCCGCGCGGTAGCCTTTTGCTAAATCGCGTTCAGACAGGCGCCGGTTTGTCAGATCACCGAGAGCGAAATAGACGCCGGTTGATTCAACAAGACTGACAATGGCAACGATGGACATCGTAATAATCGGTGCCGCATGAAATGTAGGCGTCCCGAAGTAAAACGGTTTAATCATCTGAATGGCGTCAGCGTTCGCCACATTGTCAAATTGCACTTTTCCCATAAAATAAGCGATAGCCGTCCCGATGACAATACCGATTAAAATCGAAATGGATTTCAAGAACCCTTTTGTAAACCGGTAAAGCAGCACAATGATGACAAGCACCGTAAATCCGAGAGCAAGGTTAGCCGGATCACCGAAATCCTTGCTCCCTTCCCCGCCGGCAATGTGATTCATCGCAACCGGCATCAAGGTCATTCCGATAATCGTTACAAGCATTATTGTTTAAGTACAACAAAAAGAGCCGGCTTAATGGCTCTTTTCTTTTGCTAATAAATTAGACATTACTTCATTCACTTTTAGATTCACTTTCTTAATTGCATCAGCCGATGGTTGATTCATGCTTTCAATCGTTATACGATATTTTTCTATTTCAAACGATTGCTTTGACGATGATTTAACGAATTCACTCATACAGCGCTCACACTCTGCTGTTCTTTTTTAATCAAATCATCGCAAAGCTTGTTCAAGTAATATGTATAGTTAACTTTTTTCTTCATCGAACGGACTTCTGTGCCGATCTCTTCACATATGGAGATCGGGATACTGGATTTGTTTACTTTATTCCTATATGTATGTTTCAATTGTTTTTCAGCTATGTTCTTATATGTAAGGAAATCATTAATATGTACGAAATAAACTTTGTTTTCCGGCTCTCTAAACTGAAATAGAAAACCAGGAATTATGTTTGGATATTGCGCTGCCTCTTTTAAGTGTTTAATCTGTTGTGGCTTGATGATCTTTTCACTGAAGGATACAGACTTGTTCTTTGTTGATTTAAGTTCAAAAGGAAATAAGCATCCTTTAAAGTGCAGGAAGCAATCGTATTTGTTTTTTGATACAGCTGCTCCCCTTTTCAAAAACATTGGGTTAACATCTTTAATTCTATAGAAGAACAGCTTTTGATCTGCAGCTGATTTTTCTATATTTGCTTCAAAAACCTTGCCTTGGTTTGTACCTCCCAATCAATCACTCTCCTAAAATATTGAAACCAAAATTGATATTAAAATAAACCTTTGTTACACTGTTTTATGTTAATTAATATTGAAAGAAGTGTACGAAATGAAGCAATGGACACCCCTACGCCCTCGTTTAAATGAATTAATGTTTGAATATGACCTCACAGTTGATGACCTTTTCAAACGCACAGGATATCCGAGACAACGTATCCACGATTATATAAGTGGAGCCAAAGCAAATATGAATTTAGCTACAGGCATGACTTTTGCTGATGCCATTGGTTGCTCAATTGAAGAGCTGTACGAATGGAACCATGAAGCAAGAAGAAAAGTTAAATCTTAATTCCTTTTCGAGCCCATCTGATTTCCTGCATCAATTCTTCCTTATTATCCGAAAGGTTGATTAGGTTACGGTGGGCTCTTTCGTATTCTTTGTTCTCGAGAGCTTCTTTCACCGTACCCATTTGTCTTTCCATTTTGTTGAACAGTATTTGAATTGTTTTATGTTCTTCAGCTATTATCCTCCACCTCTAATCATCTAATTTTATTTTTACTCTAAATAGAAGACCGATTTTATTTAGAATTCTCTGTTCTTGAAAATGTCACGATAAGTAAGTCCAGAAATCCCACGATCCTTTTTCGTTTGTTCATTGGCTTCTTTCCAATCATTTTCAGTTAAATTGGAAAACTTATTTTTAGATAGCTTAGGTTTCTTGACTGCTTTAAGTTTAATAAAACTAACCCCCTAAAAATTCTTTAATTTTATTTATGTCATCGGTATTCAAACAAATCGACACTTTCTTACTGTACTTCTTGTCTTCAATAGTCATTAAAACATGGTCTCTTCCTTTCTCGAAAATAACTTTATCTTCTTTAGGAAAAGTACGACATTTAAAAACTTTTTTCATTGAAACAATCCTCCCCAAATTACTCCAGCAGCAACTGCTACAATAATCATTGAAATAAACTTAGCTATTCCAACCCATACCATCAACTTCATATTGCCTTCTGAATCCCAATCACCTAACACAACTAGACCAAATGCAATTAACAAAACCCAAGCTGTTACAATCATCTACTTAGAACCTCTTTCGACTGTGTAACCACTAGTAATGTCATTTAAGATCGTGCTGCTTGGGGACAGCTTTTCACTCTCAATATCTTTATTTTTAGTGTAATTAATGAAATCCTCGAACTGGATCAAATACACTCCGTAAGCTGTGTTATTCAATCTTTCAATGGTATCTTCACTAGGTTTAGAAAACCAGCTGTCAGTACCTTGGCCATACACTTCAAAAATCTGAATTATCTCGTCCTTATACTCAAAGTAAGCCAGTTTATTTTCAAGTTCACATTCCTCATCAACTGGATTTCCTACATGATTTGTCGCATATTCCATCATTGAAGTAAGCATGTAGCCTAATTCAATGTCCGAGAAACTTAACTGTGGTTTAGGTGTTCCATAATAAATATCTGCTTCATTTAGTGATCCTCTTTGGTTCACTTCTTTAATGATCTCTTCGATAGCTGTGTAGCCTTCATGAATGATGAATTCCCTACGTTCCTCATCTCTTCGTTTATACTCCTCTAATAAACTTGTTACCTTAAACTCTGTATTCTTCATCTAATTCCTCCTTGTATGAACCGATTATTTCTGGTATCCGTTGAAAGAAAGTAATAATGCAATCCCTAGCATCATGTGGGTATTCGCAATCAATTTCGGCACCTGATATGTAAATATCATATTGGATGCTGCATATCAGGTGAGGATTATAGGGTAGCTCGTATTGTAAATACCTCTTCAAATTAGGTAACTGCTCATTGACAAACTTCAAGAATTTCTTTTCATACTCTGGAACCTGTTCATATAATTTTTTTACATGTTCTTCAATTGTGTCGGCTTGCACTTTGTAGAGATTCTCGAACAGTGCTTTGTTGATATCCATAAGTTCACTTAAAGCCTTGACAGCTTTCTCATCTCCGCTAAGGGTAACTCCCCACCATTTATCCAAATGCACTTAATCATCCTTTCTATATAGAATCAACATTTTATTCATTCTCCGAAAATTGCCTATTAAAAAGTTCAATCGCTCTATCATAGGTTGCTAATTGTGCGATGTGTTTGTCAATATTAGTGCCATTTCCCTGTAATCCATCCGAGATATATAATTGCTGATTGTTTTTTAACTTTGATTCTAAATTATCTAACATGTTACGAATACTTGAAATTTGATTTTCTAATCGCAGTTTAGCCTGTTCTCTTTCTGATTCAAGTATAATTAAGTTTCTATTTTCTTTTGTCATATTATATTATTCTCCTTCAGTATAAAATTAGAATTTCATTTCATTTGATTTCAAATGTCTTCAGTTCAAACGTTTTATACGTATCAACTTGCTTACCTGGTATCTCATTTACTCTAGGATACATATCATAGTCATATGGATATCCAATGCAGTTCATGTGAAAGCTCGTTCCTTCTTTATAAAACTCAGCTTGTAAATGATCGTGTCCACAAACCCAATGTTCAGCATTAATAAATGGCAAATCGACCATATAGCAGCTGTTAGGCTCAAACGGAGAATAAGGATTGTGAACAGGTGGGACATGAGATACAAATACATCAATATCAGAGTTTTCAAGAGTGTCATACCAGTCCATTGATTCTTTCCACATTGCTCGTACCCCATCTTCTTTGCTGTATCCATTAAGGCTGATATAGTTTGAATCATTAGAGACACCTTTGAAGAAATCCCATCCTTCATTTCCTTTTGGAAGATACCACATAACATCTCCTGCAAAGACTTTCCCTTTGTATGTATCCGTAGACTTTATTAATGGAGTGACATTATTGATGTCTGTAGCCTTCTGAATTAAATCATTCACCCTTCCCAGTGAATCGGAATATTTTCGTTGCTGATTTTTACTGAGTAAATAAAGATCATGATTACCATATGTGAAGTAAACCTTTTCATACTGCTTTGCTACTTCATCAAGTACCCACAGTGTCTGTTGATTCCACTCAGTAAAGTCACCGGCAATGATTAATACCTCACCATTTCCATTCGATATTAACCTTCTAACAATCTCCCTTGTTCGCTTTTCCCACTTGATTTGGTTATTGTTCCAAGGGATCCAGTGATTAATATGCAGATCTGAAACATAATCAATTTTCATTTTATCCCCCTTCTTTGTTTAAGTACGTGTTAACTCATGCTCCATGACCAATTGACATTTAAATCACCTCACTTCAAATTTAATGTGTATATTTTCAAAACATCTCCACACAATACAATTGTACAAACTTGTTTACATACTACTTTAGGAGATGATCATATGGCTAAACAAAACAGATCAAACAACAGCAATGAATTACTTGTGCCTCAAGCTGCTGGTGCTCTTGAACAAATGAAGTATGAAATTGCTTCTGAGTTCGGTGTGAACTTAGGGCCTGAGACAACAAGTAGAGCAAACGGATCAGTAGGTGGAGAGATCACAAAACGTTTAGTACGTTTAGCTCAACAAAGTATGAATGGCCAATTTCATTAATGTATGAGGGGTTAATCCCCTCTATTTTTATACTCCTTTCCCAAACCCGAACACCCAGATCATCTCTTCTCTCAACCATTTATAAATTTTTTCTCTGACCTCTGTGTCATGCCATCCCCACTCTTCTGCTAACAAATGAATATCTTTCGGCAGGTGTTTATGTATTTGAACAATAGATGCTGGGTCTGGTTTTTTGCCATAATAATCATAATAACAATCGAAAATCTGGTCGTACGCATCTTCGTCTATCCATAAATAATGACAAACAGCACATCCTGAAATTCCCTTTGGACAAGGTGTTTTAATCCTATACCTGCCATTGATTTTCTCCATAGCTCACTATCCTTCTCTTTAAAATACAGATTTTATATTAATTTAAAAGTGATCGTTTTCTTTTATCACTGCCTTTCACTCTTGTTTTTTCAAACATTCCGTCGTAAGTCCAATCATATCCGCTATACTTTTTAAACACCGTCGTCTTCAGGCGGCTATGATACGTCACTCACCGCCCGCCTCTTCGCGTGAGTCGTCGATGATTTTATAGCCGTATTTACGCGCATCTTTCAAGTATATTGCTGCACCGCCGGAAAAAGGCGGCCAACTGTCGTCTTCAATAACTAGTGCTTTGTGAACCCCGCTATCATCCGATATAAAATCGCCCACACGAACCTCAGTCGGCTGCGGAGCGTTCAAGTATTCGTCAGGCACCGCCAAGCCTAGCGCACGTCTTAGCGCGATTGCTTTACCAATGTGAACGTTGAAACAGTCGGATGGTGCGGCTTTGGCGATTCCTTTCGACTTCACTGTGCCCCTTCCTACCGATTTAAGGAGAGCGACAACAGTACTTTTCTTTTTATTAATAACGAACTCTACGTTACAGACAATGCTTCGGTAAAAATATCGTAATTCTCCATAGAATGTCCCAATATGATCCGCCAATAACGATATCTCCAAAACGAGATTTATAACCGAAATATTTATCGTCCTTCTTTTCAAATACCGTATTCGCATTATTGATTACCGTTTGATTTACGTTTTCCATTCCTATCTCCTCCTCGTTTTTAACTTCGCTATTGACGATAACTTCGTATTCCCTTGCTATTACAAAATTAGAGTGTTCTTTCACGGTAATCGTACCGTAGATGTCTACTACTCTTCGTACCGTGCAGATATCGCCAGTCTTATAGTCGCCTGATGACGATAGTCCTTCTGTGATTAACACTCGCTCGTCGGTTTTGGGGCGACGATTTTCAGTGATGATAAGCTCAGCATCCTCTTTTCGAATATACAACGCCCTATCCGGACTATCGACCTTATACGCGTTCTCCCACGTTCCTAACGATGGGAAAATTCGACCTATCTTATCTGCATACCATAACGATCTATAGGACGCCTTCTTAATCCTCACATACTCTTTCGTTTCAACCATTACGCAACCACCTCTCAGCCGTCTTAATCGCGATTTCTGCGTGCTCAATCGTCAATGGTACCGTGTTTTCGTCGGTCATAAATAGTGCGTTACCGACCTTTCCACGCTCTTTGTACCACATCATTACGATATAGCCTCCGTAATCGTTGTAAGTATCCGACGCATAATTATCACTTAAAGGTACGTATCCTATTGATCCGCAAGAATCATCATCACGGTCAGAATGTCCGAGTTCCTCCGATAATCTGCGCAGTTTACCCATCGTTGCGCACGCCCAGTTATCCGGCGAAAACACGCCATTTTCAAATGCACATATCGGATCGGAGCCTTCCCACGTTTTTCCGCGTTCCTCACATAAACGACATACCATTACGCAATCCCTCCCGAAATTTTTATAAAAAATCGAACACACATTCGTATTTATGTGGTACAATATACCTGAGTTACCGAAAGGAGGTTCGATTCATGAAAATATCAACCGAAGATAAAGTAGTTATCGCTCTTACAGCGGCATTTGTTTTCGCATTCAGAAAGCCTATTTTCGCTCTTCTTGGACGCTAATTCTTGGCGTCCAGCCGCCGGGCGCACTAGAACCACGCATCATCCTCGCCGCTCTTCTCATCTCCTCCACTTTCAATTAAATTAATTTGATTCTCAATTTCCTCAATAAATCTCTCTAAAGCTTCTTCATCAACCAATACTTGTCCATGATGGACTTTGATGATTTCTTTCATTCGGTCATCCATATTTCTAAATTCTTCTGCTTGTTGCACAGTAAACATTACTCTGTATTTCTTTATGTATAAAAGAAAATCTTTAAGTACTCCGATCTCCCCAATTTTGTGGAGATTGGAATCTTCTTGTTCCACTTCTAGCCGGAGTAAAGATGCTTCCTTTTCTAAAACATCAATTTCAAGCTGTTTTTTCTTTGACAACAATTCTCGCTCTTTTTGTTGCAATCAATCACCTCCTTATAAGGATTCAATATGTATTCACAGTATGAATGTGGATTATGTCTTTAAACCGATTCATACTTTAAATGCTTGTTTTTCTTTTTGCTAATTCTATACTCTGCAATTTTCAGTGATTCAAGAGTCCATCCATTATTGTTTAAGCTTCCGAAAAGTGTGTTCAATAATTGGAGCTCTTGTTTTAAGCTTCTTCGCTTTCTCAATATCTTTTGACCTTTTAACGAAAGATGATATCCCTCTGAAGCATTAAATTTTGCCTCTTCTAACTTGTGATAAAATTCATTGAGCTCTTTATCAACTTTCCCCAGCTCTTTATCAACTTTCCCCAGCTCTTTATAAAGGTTATCAATTTCATTTTGAAGTCGTTGTTTAGTCTCCTCAATTGCAACAAGAGGTTTGGAAATGGAAACAAGATAATCTTTTGCAGTTTTCATATCGTCACTCCTATATATTATTTTATTTTTATTCTTAAAGTATGTAAAAAAAAGACAAGCTTTTAACTTGTCTTTATCTTATCATTCAACTTCTCAAAAGTCTATAACTATTTTATTTTTATCCTTAAATTATTTTGAGTAAGTCACAAATGAATAATTAAATGTGGTATTGTTGTCTACTTTTTTGTGATCCTTTTCAATTACTCTCCAATCGTCATTTAACCTGGGAAAATATGAATCTGCCTTCTCAGCAACTGAATCAACAATCGTCAAATAAACCTTATCAGCATGTGGTAAGAATGCCTCGTATATAGCGCCTCCTCCAATTACCATTACTTCTTCATTTGTATCCAGTTGACCACGTATAAGCTTCAACACATCGTCAACCGAATGATAAACGAATGAAGAGTGATCAGGCTTGAAATCCTTATTTTTAGTCAGTATGATATTCCTTCGGTTCTGAAGTGGTTTTCCTGTAATGTTTACGATTGATTCGTATGTAAGCCTTCCCTGTATACACAGCTTTCCTGTAGTGAGTTCTTTAAAACGTTTCATGTCTTCAGGAATATTGTACAGCAAATTATTCTCATACCCGATGGCCATTGATTTGTCGCAGCAAGCAATAAGAGATAGCATTATACTGCTACCTCAAAGTAAAGCTTGTCTCCATGTTTATAATTAATCAATTTGAAATCATCAATTGTGAAATCATAAAAGTCTTTTACGTTTGGATTGATCCATAGTTCAGGTGCTTCATATTGCTCTCTGTCCATTTGAATTTTTAAATTGTCTATATGACGAGTGTACACGTGACAGTCTCCAATATTGAAGATATACTCACCTAGCTCATATCCAGTAACTTGAGCAATCATACGCTGCAATACATTGTACTGGAATACATTAAACGGATTCCCGAGCGCGAGATCATTACTGCGACAGAAAACTTCTAAATGCAACTTCCCGCCTTTTACAAGCCATTGAGTGCCATAAACACAGGGCGTCAATGCCATAGAGTCTAATTCATCAGGATTCCAAAGCGTTGTAATATGTCTGCGTGATGATGGATTATTTTTCAACTGATGAATAAGATAGTCAACCTGGTCAACTTTCTCACCGTTTAGCATTCTGTTCTTCTTACCAAGCTGATATCCATATGCTTTGCCGATCGTACCGTCTTCTTGTTTCCATTGATCCCAAATATGTACGCCCATCTTGTTTAACTCATTAACATCATTTGATTTACATTGCCATATCCAAAGCAGTTCCTTGATTGCCGTTTTCCAGGCGACTTTTTTAGTCGTTAAAATTGGTATTTCGGAATTATCAAACCGCATTTGTTTACTGATTACACTTAGTGTATGTGCTGGTGTTCCATCTGTATCCCACTTGGTTCTGACATCGAATTCTTCGTCTGATGCCCCATTATTAATAATGTCATTTATGATTGTGTTGTACTGCATATCAAATTGACTCATAATTTCCTTCCTTTCAATTCCATCGTTTGGTAAAATATTCTTGCCTACATAATGGAAAGAGGTGATCTTTTTGTCTATTTACAAATACAAGCCAGCAGTGGTTAAAGAAGTACTGGACTGTAAAACTGAAAGATTAACAGACTCAATTGAAGCAAGATATTGTTTATCAATAAAGCTTAACAATAATTTAGATTCTTCATATGTGTTTATTATGTTAAATCCAAGTATTGCTGACAAAGAAGTATCCGACCTCACTATAACTAAGTTGTGTAATTTTAGCCACTCATTAAATGAAGTTGGATCCATTCATATTGTCAATCTCTATCCTTTTTACGAAACAAATTCAGCGGAATTATCCTCAATAATTCATAAGCTTCAAAAAGAGAACAGGAGCCTGTATGAAGCTACCGTTAAGACTAATCATCAAATTATAGCCAATTTAGCCAAAGAATCTAAAAAGGTAATCTTTGCTTGGGGTGATTGTCCAAAACGATTCGATAAACGAAGTTTTAATAAACAATGCCAAAATGTTAAACAGCTCCTAAAAGGAATAAATAAAGACGAGGCATTTGTTATCAAAACCCATTACAACAGGCTTCTCACAGTTAAGAATTCGCCAAGACATCCCTCTAGACCTGGACTTAAATGGCTCGAACCGTTTCATGAATTAGACGCTTAAATGAAACGACCAATAATAAAGTTAATCACGAAGATAATATTACCGCAAACAAATAGCATGTACACAAACTTGTTTTGTTTATTGTTTGAGTCACCTTCCAAAACATCAAGAATTTTAAACATTGTTAAACCGGTATAGATTAAAGCAAAGGCTGTCCAAGCTAACATTAGCAAGTTACCGTGCGTGATCAGTCCAATAGTAGCCAAGGGGATAATGAACGAAATCCCCTTGAACAATGTAATGGCATATACTAAGTTCTTATTTTTCTTCAGTTCTTTATACGGTGAGTTAGAAAGCATATGCGTAACTTTAGCGTATACGTTCTGATCTCCTCGTGTAATTAATCTAATTTCATTAATATTTAGTGCAAATAAGTATGCTGCAAGTAATAACGTAAAGTATGTAATTCTAATACATCCCCTTATTTTATTTTTATTCTATAAATAACTAAAACTAATCAAACAACTCTCCAGCTCTCTTCATGTCTTTGATGTCTTCACTAACACTTTCTTTGATTGTCTGAGGTAGCTGGTCAATTCCTCGTTGTATTCTTTTCTGACCTGTATTTCTTATATGTAAAGTTAATTCTTTAAACCCTTCCATTGATTCATCTGAAATTAAATCAAACTGATGTTGAATCTTAGCTAGTAAGCTTATATGTTCTTCTTCATCCTCGCTGAATAATTGGAGGCCTTGTTTAAGATTTTCTATTTCTTTTAGATGGGCTTTTATTTTCTCTATGTGTTTATCCATGATTGCTAAACCTTTCAACAATTTCTAAAACTTCAGCGAGCTTATCTGTTAGCTGTCTTCCCAGGTCTGTTTTTTGTTTCTGATCGAGTTTGTTCATTTTTCCTTTGCCCCTTTTTGCTTTAATTTGATTCTGTCTCATATAATCAATGGAATTTTATCTAAAACACATAGTTGCACACAACTGGGATTGAGACTGCAGTTTTCTGCTTAGCTCTATAAAAATCATTCACCAGCTCAATGTCACCAACTACATAGCTAATGTCTCTAAGTTCTTCGATTTTTTTATCAACCGGAAAAGTGTTTGGACAGTATGTTTTTCGATTTATCAATTTAATTAGAGCTTCTTCAATGGTTTGAATTTCAAATAACAGAGTCCCATCATGTGTGCTATTTGCAGTCAGTTTATAATCAAATTCTTCGTTAACACTTTCATCATAAGACACATGTCCAAGCTTAAGATTTTTTAAGTCTCCATGATAATCATCTAAATAACCGCTTCTTTTAAAAAAGAAGGCAATCTGTTCATTTGGATTTAAGTATTCTGTCCGTTTATTCATGTTTTTCCTCCTTATTGTTTTAGATAAAAGTCTTCTTTTATTTAGCCCTTTTTCCTGATTACTGGTATAATATACTTGTCTTAAAATTCTCAATATACGAAAAGGTGGTAATATTTAATGAGCATTACTCAACATCCTATTATTCAAGGTTCCATTAAAAATGTAGGTTTCCATAGCAAGAGCGAGTTTACCTACACATATGAAATGGACAAGGAAATTCTTCATGTTTATGACAACTTAAAACATAAAAGCACATCTGCCATCAATTGCATTGAAGAAGTTGTTTCGTTGCTAAAAGAAACACTTCAACCAAATAAAACTGGTGTTAGTAGAATTTTAGAAGTAATTAAAAATGCAATCTCACCTACTTCTCCATTTAAGAAGGTCATTATTTATACGGAGATGGATGAATTTGCATCAAACTATACCAATAAAGGTCAGCAAGTTAATATTTCCGCATATATTCCCGAGCAAAAAGACTTTAATGGCTGGGAGGATTCAGAGCTTTACCAATTGTATTGCGATAATGCCAAACAAGAAGCAAAATCTTAATCTTAATAACAGGGTAATTTATAAAGAGTCCTGACTGCGACCCTCCACTGGATAGACATACATCATTAGACCTCAGTCAGGACTTGACTTGTATTACTTAGTTCCAGTCGATCCGTGCCCACCGCGATCATCGTTACCTAGATGATCTACCTCTATCAATTCAACTTCAGGCATCTTCTTCATAATTCTGAACTGACAGATACGATCCCCTTTTTTAATTTCTGTATCCCGTAATGCATAAGCCGGAAAGAACCAGAAATCATTGTCTCCCTTGTAGGACTCATCAATAATACCCATTGAGTTTGTTTCAATAATGCCGAAGTTTTTAAATGTGCTTGAACGAGGGACGACATGGGCCTCATATCCTTCTGGCAGCTCCATTGCCACTCCTAACGGAATAAGTTTAAATTCGTCCTTTTTGATGGCTACATCTTCAGCTGCTCGAAGATCAATCCAATCCCCTTTCTCAATTTTGCTAATTCTCGTTTGAGTTTCGTCTAGATATTTGATTTTAATTTGCATTATGTATTAACTCCTTTAGTTTTTAATGTATGCACGTACCTGTATTACCTTCTTCAGTTAAACAAACAGCTCATTATTGTTCGAACTTTGCCATCAACTCTTCATATAGTTTACGATCATTTTCTTCTTTCTCTTTGAGATACTTTTCTCTTTCCGCCTCTTGCTTCTTTTTTAACTAATTTTCATACTCTTCCCACTCTGTTTCATCGATCACACCTTTTTCATGTAATTCTCTTTTCAGAGGGTGTAAGATCTTCTTTGCTTCATGCGGGTATAAAATCCTTGTCTCATAGCCATCATCCCAGTCATCTTGTTGACAAGCCATAAACACGCCTCCATCCTTAGTAATAATTGTTGTTTGTTCACAAAACTGATTTGCCCAAACATAAGAAACTTCTTTTCCAATTAATCCTTCTTGAGTTTCAATGAAATACATTTATTAGCTCCTTTAAATTTAAGTTTGTTTAAAATTACCCTTTTATCGTAATTCCTTTAATAACAAATCAAGTTCATTGGGCTTAAAACCAATACTTCGGTTTACTTCTTCTCCTTGATCATTCAGCAAAATGGTTACCGGTACTCCCATAACACCAAATCTAGCTGCCACTTCTGGTTCCTGTGTAACGTCAACTGTCTCAAATTGAATATTTGCTTGTTCTAAGTAATTGGACACCATTTTACATGGATTGCAATTAGGCTGCTCTAATTTAATTACTCTCATTATACTGATACCTCCTCAAAGTACTTAAGCACTTTTATTTTTCCAATTAGATTTCTTAATTAGTTTAAAAGTCCAGCCATTGTAGTTCGAGCGCTCCCCTCGTAAGCATTTCTGTATTATTGCACGGTGCAAGCCGAACTTTTTAGAAAAAGGTCGAAGGCCCTCTACTCGTATAATTTCACCATCAGGGGATTTGGCCATAAAGTGCAAACAAGCATTCGTTAAATCTCGATATGCATTATTGATTTCCCTGGTGACAAAGCAACAAGTTTCTAGGGAATAAATCTTTTGACTTTTCGGTATTCTTTGTTGTTTCATGTCTTTATCAAGAAAGAGTTTTCGCTTATTGAAAAGATCCTCATCATATCCCTCTATCTTTGAAACATCTTCTAGAAAATTCTTAAAACAATGCCATCTCTCACAAACTCTAATCCCTGAACCGCCATAGTTAGAATACTGTGGGCAACTGACATCGTAACACCGTTCTAGCATCCCCTTCCAAACGGAGTATACATTCTTCACATCTACCATCTTTACATCACCAAGATACCCTACTCCGAACACTGAGCGCTCATATCGGTCTTTTATTTTTCCACGTTTAATTTCAATCTTTTCTACGTCCCGTTCGTATCCGGTCTTTATGAATCGTATTCTAAATAATTTTGTTCCATTTTTCTTTTGTCCATTTGTCCGTAGAACCTTATATTTCTGACCATGATTATTCGAGAACACGCTCCCGATCAGATCTTTTTCAATCCTCAAAATAAAAATCCTCATTTTTTAAGGCTTCAGCAGTAGCCTTCCTGTAAGAATTCCCTTTTTGACTAAAGAAGTCCATAGACTTGGTTTTTGTACTCAATCCGTTCAACACTACTGGATTAATTTCTTCTTCATGGAAATAGTGGTCGAATCCCAGATTATTTAAGGCTTTATTTGCGTTATAGCGAATAAACTTTTTTACATCATGAGTTAGCCCAACTGGATCATATAAATCTGTTGTATAATCAAGCTCGTTTTCATATAAGTCGAGCAGCAAATCAATAGTCCATTTATACAGCTCTTTTTTCTTGATTTCAGTTTGTTTGCTATAGATTTCCTGAGCCAGTAATCCAGTGTATACGCCGTGCAGTGCCTCGTCACGGATAATAAGGTTGACTATTTCTCCGCTATTCATTAGCTTCCCTTGTCCGTAGAAATATAACGGATAATAGAAACCGCTGTAGAAAAGGAAGCTTTCCAGATAGACGGAAGCAACCATCGCTTTAAACAGCGAAATCTCATCATCTTTTTTTATGGCGCGGTACAGTCCGACGACGGTGTGGGCTTTTTTCTGCAAGTATTTATTCTGCTTCACCCATTCAAAGACTTCATTGATCTGCTCGGTTGGAGCCAAAGTTAGAAAGATGTTGCTGTAAGACTTCGCATGGACAGCGTTTTCCATCATGGCCATAAAGTTTAATACTGCTTTTCTTTGATGTCCCTCAACGTGCTCGGCCACAATCGGCATGCCCGTGTTCCCCTGCTCTGTGTCTAATAAGGTAAGCCCAGCTAAAACTTTCATATAAGTATCTTGTTCCTTTGTTCCAAGATACTTCCAAGTGAGAAGATCGCCGTTTAATGCGATCTCTTCCGGAAGCCAAAACTGCTTTACGTTTTGGTTGTAAAACATTTGGGTGAAATCATCTTCATGCTTTGACCAGTTTGCTGCTGTATACTGAATTTTTTTATTAATGAGATTTTCCTCCCCTGTTATTTGCTATAATTATCATAAATAAAATGAAAAGAGGTTTTTGTATTGTTTATTTCTGGAGCTCTACCTTCTGAAACTCCTTGCGGTAATACTGTTATTTATCCAATTAAAATTGACTCTATGAACATCCAAGAGAAAAAATCTATTATTTTTATGATTCATTGCTTTGAGTCTGCCAAGTCGTATCTTGTTAAGCCAAAACCTAGAAACGGTTCTCGCGTTGGTCTTGAATATATAAAAAAAGGAGATCCTAACACTATTGCAAACGAATACGCTAAGTTACCTTGGCCAGAATTTGAGATAAACGATGATAATGGAACATTCACCTATAAAGTAGCTCCTTCAGATGAAGAGCGAGACTCATTCTTTAAACAACGCAACTAAGACACCCTTCTTGAGTCGTATCCTTTGTTCTTGCATAATACAGTGTTTTAATTCCTTTATGATGAGCGTAGAGATCTATTCTATTTAGGTCTCTTGTCGTCATCGTATCCTTTAAGAACAACGTAAAAGAAATTCCTTGGTCGACGTGCTGCTGAATTGTTGCAATAAGATCAACTACCTTAAACATATCCATGTCGTATGCTTCCTTATAAAAGAACCAATTCTGAGCCGATAAACCTGGCATTGGATAATATGTCTTACTGTTTCCGTATGTACGTTCCTCAATTCTCTCCATAATAGGCATTACACCGGCCGTAGATGATTGAACATATGAGATGCTTCCTGTAGGTGCAACAGCTTGCCTATACGAATGATACAACCCATATTTCATAACATCCTCTTTAAGCTTCATCCAATCTTCAATGTTAGGAATATGTTGATCTCCAAACAGGCTTTTAACCTTTTCATATTTAGGGCTATAATCAATTGTCACGTACTTATCAAAATACTCGCCTGATTTGTAAGTTGATCCGTGAAACTTGTAGTACGTCTCCCCTGTTTCTTTTGCAATTTCCATTGAACGTTGCAGGGAGTAGAAGTTAACCATCATAAAGTATGTATTTGCAAAGTCCTTAGCTTCTTCACTTTCATAAGCAATTTTATTTTGAGCTAAAAAACCATGTAGATTCATCTGCCCAAGACCAATTGATCGCATTAGTGTATTTGCTCTCGCAACTGCTGGAGCATTTACAATGTTTGTTTTCCTTGTGACAGTTGTCAGTGAGTCAATTGCTATTCTGACTGTTGAAGCAATTGATTGATTACTCATTACATTTACAATGTTCATTGAGCCAAGATTACAAGAGATATCTAAGCCAATTTCATCTACCTGATCGTAATCTGTATAAACTGACACTTGTGACGCTTGGAGCACCTCTGACTTTAATATTCAACGAAAGGCGCAACACTCTCGTCCGTTCTCTTATGAACTGCTTACGATCACTCGTAAGAATAGACTATATCATCGACCTATAAGGCCGCCCGCCGTTTCCATCGCCATATGCTTGCGATGTACTCTACTCCCTTACGCGTATACGTGGTTTCGATAGTCGTTCGGCATTTCCGCAAGGTGCGGTTTAGCACGGTATTGTCTATTGAATAGAGTTTCACCGTTTAGACGGGTTTGCTACGATCATTGCTGACCGAAGGTGCTACAGTTAACACAAATTAGAAAACTTCACTTTTGAAATATGTTCATTTGGATGCACTTTATTTACATTGTCAGCAAACATGATATAAGGATAGCCAGATTCGCTTCTTAGAATGGCCAATTGCTCCAACAACTTTCGAGCATTGCCCTTTGTTTTCCTAACTTTAGGGTTTTCAACAAGCTCATCATACATTTTGTTGATATCCATCTCATCAAGATACTGCCCATATTCTTTGTAAACTGAATGAGGATAGAGCATGTAAAAATCCTTATCTTCTCTTGCCAATTCAATAAATTTATCAGGAAGCACTACACCAATAGACAGTGTTTTAACTCGAACATCTTCATCTGCTGAGATTTTTTTGGTCAACTATCCCCCTATTTCTAAGGGGGCTGGACTATATCTTCATCTTAGTAAGATGCTTTGCGCTTCAACCGGCGCTAATCTCCGGCTTACAATTAGTCTCTACACCTTCCGAGCACCTGTAATAATTTTTGAATTTGGGGTTGTTTACACGACTATTTATTGTGTTTCTACTAATATTTAGTCGCCTACCTGCTTCTGACATAGAATGATAGTAAACTCCGTCTACAATAATCCCGACCCTATTTCCGTTGTTAAGACTAAGCTTAAGACAAGTTTCTTTTGTCTTCTTTCTTCCCTTACGAGATAAAGACATTTTTTGCTTAGTTTCCTCAGTGTGCTTCCTTCCATCAAAACGCTTCTTTATTTTGCTCCGCATTTTCTCCATATGTTCAGGCTTGTCGTACCAATAATTTTTTTTCCCTGAATTAATTTTGGATGAGTTACGTCTAACTTTCTCTGAATGAGTCTTCCCAAACATAGGATTTTTTTCTCCCTTGTAAGACATTCCAAATGCATTGTCATAAAGATTGTATAACTGTTCTTTTTCAGAATTGGATAGGAATTCTTGTTCTTTTTTATATAGATCAAAACGATTTATGCAATCAGAGTGATACAAAACTTCAAATCGAAAATTATTCTCTCCATATGTATTAAAGTCTTCTTGTAATGGCTTATTGTGATGTGAACCAGCTTTTAGTAATCCTAAATGCGCTGTCTTCCTTTTCCTGAAATTTGCGCTACTTCCTATGTAGAACTTGTCGTTTTTAATATTTCTTATTTTATATACAGCCTTCAATGTTTCACCTCCTTTCGTGCTCGGCTTGGCACGGGATTGCCACCACCATTATGTGCTGAGGTTCCCCCGTTAGCCCTGAATCAGGACACCGCTTTTGCTTGCGTTCACAAAGTTTTCACTGCCATATTGCTATAACAGGCGACTACCAATTAATCGAGAAAATCAATAATATCTGGATGGAATACATTTAGATAAGCTGCTCCAGACCCTTGCCTTTGCAGACCATTCAGACGTGTTCGCTAAGCACGCCTCGCCATACGGCTGCTTCATGTTACCATGAAGGTTAGACTATATCTTCACCCTCTAAGGGTGCCTCCTGTTTCGACTGCCAATAGCTTGCAGCCTACGCCTTTCGGCTAGTCGTTGCACGTTCAAGACGTTTGATCTAAGTGTTTCCACTTTTGCCGCAAACAGATTTTTTTAATGATTGTTTTACTCGCATATGTATGTATTTCAGAGAGTTCTTTAATGGACTTACCACTTTTAAAATCATTTAAAATTGACAGTGCTTGAATTTCAGTAATTTTAGCCTTTGGGCTTTTTTCTCCAATCAAAAGCAGTTCATGTTTTAAAGCATGCTGAGCATTTCCTTTTGGTGTAACCCACTCTAAATTTGAGAGCTTTGGATTCGCTTTGTTACCGTCGATATGATTTACATAAGGCAAATTTTCAGGATTAGGTATAAAATTGAGTGCAACTAACCTATGTACTCGTTTACCAACCTGCTTACCTTCCTTATATAAGGTCACTTTTACATATCCTTCACCATCAATCTTAGTCTTTAAAACAGTGTTCTTTTTCAAATTAATCACTCTGCTATGATTTGTAATCCCGTACCCAGGGAAATCAGGAATTGGAGTAACTATCTCTCCCTTCATTAAAACAAAGGGAATTTGTGTTTTCCTTAGCCCCATCTTTATTGCACGGTGATTAATTGCTTCTCTGGAAACGCCCAATTTTTCTCCTATTTCTTTTGCAGTCATTGAACTATAATTTTCGCGAATAAAATTCTCATCAATATCTAACTTGTTATGCGGTCGTCTTGCTTCGCTCATGATTGTCCCCCTTTATTTTGGCTTGTGATTGACCCAAACCATCTGAGGAGTTCCCATGAATTAAAGAGGTTTTCGATCGCCATTTCTGACGAAAGGGGCCAAATCAACCCATTTGGTCAGCGTAGCGGAACGCATTATCCAATAGTTTCATAACACCTACGACGCCTTTAGTTGCATTCTCTACGTCTTTAATTGCTTCACCCTTGGCTCTTAGTTTGTTTAGGTTCAATGCAACACCGCCGCCCAATTTAGACAGCTGCATGGAAATATCGATCGTTCTTGAAATGTCGTTTAAACTGTCTCCCACTTCAAGCAAGAAACAGCTCACCATTTCGCCTCTTCGCTTACGTCCCGCATTAAGAAAAGTAGGTGTTGCCGGTTGATACTCTTGTTTCATCATTGCGTGTACTTCCTCAATAGCCTTATCGTAATCACCATCTGCACAATACAAAGCTACAATTGAGACGCGATCCTCATATCTCTCCAGGATCTTTGTTTTATCGTTTGTCTTCAATGCATAGTCATTGTAGAACTTAAATGCACTCATGAAAGAAGGGAACCTGAATTTGTAACTGTAAGCAATTTTAAAAATCGATTTAATCTGCTCAAATGTGTATTCACTTAAGAATTCTTCTTCGTAATAATCATTTTTAATCAGATAATCCAGTTTCTCTTTTAAATCATGGAAAAAGACTGTATTTTGATTAATGTAATCAACAAAGTAACTGTGCACGGCCTCCTTATCCTTCTCAAATTGAAACTTACCGTCTTTCTGAATCATGATCTCATTATTGAGTTTGATCCACTTTGGTATTGTGTTTGTCAATAAGTTGTACCTCCCGATTAATCTTCTGCAAATCTTGTTTTGTTCCGCTTAGTTCAAACTTTAATAACAATGGTACGTGGAACATTGCTGAAAGCTTGTCCCCAGCTAAACCATAGTTATCACCCCAAACCTTGTTACCACTCACCGCAACTCCTTTTATTTTATTTTTATTCTTATTGATAAAACTCAAAGTCCTTTCAGGTACTTCCCCAAAGCCTATCGTATATGTAATATGTATGAACTCTTGAGTGATGATCGTATCATCAGTTATTTCAATTGCCTCAATGTCTAACTCTTGTTGCAACGCTTTTACAAACCTTCTTACATTGCCAGTTTTACTCTCATATGTAATGATCACTAATCGTTATAGGCTCCTGTAATTAATCTTGTAGTTGCACATTCAGCTTCATTTTCAACATGATTAAATACTTCTGATATCTCACGATTAATGTCGCCCATTTCCATGTAGCCCTGTGCCATACTTTCATATAAGGAACTCTTCTTAACTGGAACGTAATCATCTAGATTCTTTTCTAATTCAACAAATTGATTTCCCTGTTGGTCAGTTGCAATAATCTCTCCTTTTAATACAGGAAAAGATTGCCCATCAGCTAAATGAATATGAGTGTTCTCATCGGCTATTGTAAAGCTAATAATGTTCTTCTTTTTTACATATTGTTGAGTTGGATCAATACGTCTAGCTGCCCCCATTTTACATCTCCTTATTTTTTAATTTCATTTTGAATAAAGCTGTGATTTTATTTAAACTAAAACCAAAACATTGTTTTTGATGTACTTGTCTATTTCTGATTTTGTATAAGTAAGAGTACTGTCGGTTGTAGTGTCAGTTATTTCGAATTGTTCAGTATTATGATTCATTCTTGCTGTGTATACAGTATTGCTGACTACAGCAATAGCTTCTTCTGATAGCTTAAATTTAAATTCGTTTAAATCAGCTACTTCATCAATCTCTCTTACCTCATGCGGTACTCCGCTTTCTTCTTGAGCGTACACAGCATCTTTATGAGCCTCAATAGCATCATCATAAGTGCCAACAAGTGTTCCCATGCAATAAAGTCCGTGTTTTTTATTCATTGTCATCATCCTTTTAATTTATTTTTGTGAACCTCTTAATCTCTTTACCTTCAACAGCCACATTTCCAAAGAACATTTCTTTAGGTCTTGCCCAAAGTAATCCGTCTTGGTCTTCATATGTAACCAGCTTTTCTTCTGTTTCAGTGTGAATGACCTCTCCAATAACCTTATACAGACCGCCTTTATAATGTCTAAACCAGCAACCAACTACTTCGTATGTATCCTTCAAAGCATTCAACAACTTCTGTGCATCTTGAGCACTTTTTGAACTGCTGTCATATTTGCTGAGATGTAAAACCGCTTCCTGCATTTTCAAATTCACTTTGTTCATCCTTCCCGGTTCCTCGAAGTACATTAATTCTATTCACCATTTCTCTAAGCTCTTCAAGCTTCACTTTTGCATTTTCATATTCCCACTCTGGATAATACAAAGATTCCAGCTCCAAAATTCTTCTCTTGAGTAGATTGAGAACTTCTGATAATGCCTTATCCATTCCAATTTCCTCAGCAGTTGTGTTTGAATTTATCAGAGCTTCTCGAATACGTTGAGACTTCCTTTGACTTATACTAATGTCTAATCATCTCCTTAAAATCATCCTTTTATGCAGTTTCCAAAAGCTCTTTCATTTAGCTTCTCTCCACTCAAAACCGATATTAACGTTTGCTTGTTTAGGTCTGATAACTTCAACTGTGCTACCTCTGTCAGACAACCTGCTTTTTAATGCCTTCATATCCTTGTATGGCGATATTTGAAAGGAACTCAGATTGATAAGTATAACTTCATGTTTATCTTTAGCGGCATACTCTCTGTCTAGTGTTCTAACAATGTATACATGAGCATCATTTATTTTAATGAAGTACCCGTCCTCTATCTCTTTCACCTTCGGCTTATCTGCTTCGTTCTTTCTAATCTTTAAATTTATTGGCATTCTCTTCCCCCTTATTTCTATAAAATAAAACTTTTAATTAAATCTCAATCAACTGATTCGTATTTAACCCTTGGATAAGTTGTTTGCATATAAACTTTTTTCATGCACAATGGACATTGAAACGGATACTTCGGTGGGTTTGATGTGAGCATCATATTTGCAAACACGAGCTCTGGAGCTTCCTCGCATTCATCACAATGCAACGTCTCTCTAAAAACTTTAACTTGCTGCGATTTAATCATATTCAGATTCCTCCTTCGTTAAATAAACAATGTACTAACATACAGAACAATCAATGCAAAAGCTGAATACAGTAAAGACTTACCTGCTTTCTTGAAGATATTCTCGTTTCTTTCTTGATCTGACTGTTTTACACCTTTGACAAATATATTAAGTAAAACACCGATAACAAATGAATGAGATAAAGTAACATGAACATTTTGAATATTGTATGTATCAATAAGCAATGGATTTAACACATGATTTAATCCGTAATAAACAACTAGTGACATAGTCAATGCTTCAACAAAAATGAGCAATCCAACTACAATCAGAGAACCTGATCCGATAAAGAAACCGTTCCGAATATCTTTTGTATCCTTATTCAATAAATATCTCTCCTTTAGTCTTTTTTAATTAGCCTCTTCCACCAGGAAGTTTTACGTTTTTCTTCTTGCTCTTTAAAGCGTTCATATTCTTGTTTAAGTTGCTGATTAAATTCCTCTATTTTATCTTGTGTTTGAATCGCTTTTTCAAGGCTTTCTTTATCTTCAATTGTTTTAATTACCTTGTCAGTCTGATATGTCCATTCATTTTTTGTATTGCGCTGCCTGTCTGTTACGACTACGTATTCGTTAAACCCTGGGATATACACTTTCCCTTCGATTTCAATTGGGTCTAAGTCAATGATCCCTTCAAAAAATGGCTGGTATCTACATTGCTTCTCAATTGGGACAAGGGCATCACACAGGTCTAATGTCCAACTTTTCTTAATTACCTTACCTTCAAATGTTGCTTTATGGCGTCCCACTTATTCACCTCCTTAAATGTAACTGCCTAATGTGTAATCTGAGATAATTCCCTCTTCAATTAAGTAGGACATAATTTCTTGGACTTTATCATGTATGATATGTGGAAATTCAAGTTTTTCTCTTGTATAAGCATTCATGTAGTACTGATAATCATATGGTTGCAAACATCTTTCATTTAAAATATCTATTTCACCTTTGAGACTGTTTTTATGTATTGTTAAATTAAATGTGATGTTAGGCTGGATTGATTTTATGAAGTACCACTTTGATTTCACGTGATCTGTAAAACCAATATCCCTCATTTGTTTCTCTTCAAGTATGTGAAACCTCATTTTTCTCCCTCATTGATGATTTTCTTTAAGGCTTTTAAAAGCATGTTTAGTGATTTCTTGTCACCCATTTCATCCCGATTGACCTCAATAAAGTGAATTGCTGACGTTAATTTATCCTGCATTTCAGTTGCTCCTTTCACCATAAAAATTGAATTTTATCTAGACATTGTTGATAATCAGTAAAACCAAACCTGCCAAGAATAACAAACCAGCTAAAACTAATAATCCTAGAGCTATTTGAGCTTTTATTCTCCTTTTAATTCCATATGTATCTAGTGAAACTATTCCAATCAACAAAAGACCCGTGATTTCAAGAATGTTAATGACTAGCTGCAATATTTTCACACTCATCCAGTTTTGCAAGCTTGCACCATACTCCTAATGAGCCTCCTGCTTTCAGTTCTTGGGCTGCAGTCATTGCTTGCTCTCCTTTATTAAATACTGCTACCTTTCCATCTAAGCCAGTCATCTTTCCAACGAATTCTTTACCTGCATAGACCTCAACTACCCATTTTTCATTGTTCATGATTATTCTCTCCTCATTATTTGTTTTGATTTGTCGTATACTGCGCTTGCCCGGGAAATTGTGAATATTCCTTCTGAACATTTTCCTTGCTCTTGTTCATATCACTGTAAGAATAACTCCGAGAAGGAGTGAACATCCTCCGATTAAGAAAACCGTAAGATAAAATGGTTTGCCTTCTTTAAAGTTCTTATTCTCAACCAAACATGCCATTCCATTGCCTAAGAATATTGATCCGAATAAGATCAGACCCAGTATCAAATATGAAATTACATTCATCGCAGATTATCTCCTTATCTACTCATGAGTTGATTCGCGATTAGCTTTCATTGTAGCCACAAAGCTATCATCAAAAGCTTTTTCAGTTAATACATGCTTGCTATACGGTTCCACTAATGTCCAGATTCCTCTTCCTTCTTTTTCAACCCTCAATGCCAACTTTTCTGCCACTTCCAGAGAATCAAAAATCAAATCTTCTCCTGTGACAAAGTTGTTGTACACTCTGCCTTTATTTGTCTCCCCATCACGTCTAACCACTACTACCCATTGTTCTTGTTTCATTTAACATCTCTCCATTCTAGATAAAAGTAATATTTTATTTTTACTCTTAAAGTAGTTGCAAGTATTCCAACGTCTTTTCTAATTTCATGTCTTTACAATTCTCAATGCATTCTTTCTTGATTGCTTCTCCGCATTCTTTATGTACCTGGAATTCCCTGTATTCTTTGTTGTCGGATATTCTTATGTAATAAACGATCTCGCCTATGTGATCCTTGCATTTAACACACTCCAATGCATCACCTCGCTTCCTATATTTCTAATATACTCGCATTCTCTCGAACAATCAACAACTATTTTATTTTTATTCTCAAAAAGTTTCTTTTAAATTTCTTAGCTTTACTGTTGCAGCCAAAATATCCGAATCACACCTTTTCCATATACGGTCATCCTCTGGCCTTAAATTGTTCTCTAAGTAAACCCAAAGCTTATCCAGTATCTCCTCAATCTCATCAACGTCATTATTAATGATATCCCTGGCAATATCCCTAATTACCCGAAACCTCCTCTACGAGAATATGATTATAGCTTTCCCGTTGTCATTCTTTATGTACGGCGAATGTTTTCTCTGAAGGTAATTTGTCTCCTTACCTTCCCCAGTGCTCACGTTATAAACAGTCTTTACCTTATGTATGTCTAATGCCTTCCGTTTAGCCTCTTCTGTAGACGTTGCTTCAATTACCAAAGACGCGTTTTCGCCTTTGTGATTCCTACATCTAACATAGTACCTTTTCAATAAACATCCCTTTATCCTTTCTTTTTATCCTGTTGTATTAATCCTCTTTTAGGTAAGTCTTAAAAAACTCTTCTAGGTTTGCAGCAATTGCACCGGCAACTTCTGCACAATGAGCATGACTCTTTTCTTGAGATCTTAAAAACTCAACCGCAGACTTAGCAATGGCTTTTATTTTCCCCTCGTCTAATTTGCCGCTTCTTACTTCATCTTTAATTTTTTCGGCTTCCTCTTTTAAACTTTCTGGATAGTTAACCACAGGATCGATTCACCTCTTGTATTTTATTTTTACTCTTTAAAAGACAAATTTTATTCAGATTCTTTATTAACGTATGTATGTATTAATTCCTTGAATATTGACTCAAGTACAGTTACAGTAATTGAATTGCCGGCTTGCTTGTACAACTGCGAATTACTAATTCCCACTGATAAAGCTTTCTCAAAATCTTCTTCATCAAATGCTTGCAGCCTCCAACATTCTAATGGAGTGAGCTTTCTAATTCTGTATTTTGGGTATTCACCAATTGCTACACCATGACGATCAATTGTATTAACAGTGAAGGCCGGTTCATCGTCTTCTTTAAAGCGTCTGCCATTTTGTCTTTTTTCTTCCCTTTCTGGAGTTAAGACGGGTCTTATTTCAGGGTTTGGCACAGAAATTTTCACCCCTTCACCCTTATTTGTTGTTATAGTTGGACTTAGCCCATTTGAATTGTAAACCTGGCCATTCATTCCTTTTCCTGAAGGATTAATATTACCAACATACTCAACAGCAATTTTAGGTTCTCTATGACCTCCTCCCATAGTTGTTAATGTTGGTGACACCCCATCAGGCGAGTACACTCTTTTAATTGCATCATGTCCTTTTAGATCAATGTGACCAATCATGATCGGGTCTTCCACTTTGTATAGCGAAATCTGCCCTCCAAGACCACCTACCGATTGGGATGTCAAAGTTGTTGCAATGCCATTTGAATCATAGACTCTATTGCCTTGTTTAAAGTTTCTGGAATATGTTTTTCCGTTATTCAGCCACCTCTTTCCTACGTTAATGCCACCAACAAACACCACATCTTTTTCTTTTGGTTTTTCAATTTGTTCAATCAGTTTAGATGTTTTTTCTTCGCTTAAGTAATACTTCTCATCTACATATTCCTCAAGAATTTCTCGCAATCTCTGTCCAACAATATCTTGTGCAGACCATTTAAAATTGAAACTTTTTATATTTAATTCTTTTAATCTCTTTTTTCCCTTACTTAAAACATCGTTCCTTCCCTTTTCCAAAACCCATTCGTCATTTTCAATTAGATCTTCTCGAACTCCAATTATGTATATACGCTCACGATTCTGAGGAACATTGAAAAATTTTGAATTAAGCAGCTCTAGGTCAATTCTGTAACCAACCTCACTAAAAGCTTCTGCCATCACATTCAAGGTGCTGCCTTTATCATGATTAATTAACCCTTTAACATTCTCAAAAACAAAGAACTTTGGTTGCTTTTCCTTAAGAGTTTCAATGTATTGAAAAAACAACGTCCCCCTTGTATCTTCAAATCCTTTCCGATGCCCGGCTACACTAAAGCTTTGACAAGGAGATCCTCCAACTAAAAGATCAAATTCAGGCAAAAACGTTTTATCTATCTTACTTACATCACCGTAGTTTAGCTGCTCATCAACGTTGTGAATTGCACAATATGACTTAATGGCATACTTATCAATTTCGCTAAAGCCAACCAGTTCATATTCGACCCCAATGTTTCTTAGCGCAGCTTCAAATGCACCGATTCCACTAAAAAGACTCATTACACGTAGTTTACTCAATAAACAACCTCCATATATTTTATTTTTATTCTAAATAAAATTGATCTTTTATTTAGAATTTGCGTACCCTCTAAGTCTTTCGTTTGCAATCTCAATATATTTTGCTTCAGTTTCAAATCCAATCCATTTCCTCCCAAGCATCTCACTTGCAATTGCAGTTGTCCCGCTCCCCATAAACGGGTCTAACACAACTTGCCCTTCATTAGTGAATGCTTTTATAAAAAACTCAGGAAGTTCCACTGGAAATACTGCTGGATGTTTAGATTGTAATGTGTATTGGTTTGATTTTTGTGGAATATGTAAGTGGTTTGATGGTAACGCCAAACTCCTGTTAACCATGGTTTCATTTCTTCTCATGCCAGCAAATCCGCTTCCGTTTTTAGTAAGACCCGTCGCTTTTCGATTAGCTCTTTTTAAGCTTTCTTCTTTCATCGGAACGCCAACTGCATATGGATTAAAAACAATTTCGCTTGATTTTGCAAAGTGGAAAATTGGTTCGAACCCATTTTTAAAGCGACCTTTAAAACGACCAGGGACTCCATTTTTTGTCCAGGTAAATTCATCAACAAACCTCCAGCCTAGTTCTTTCTTCAGCGCGATTACTAATTCATAAACATATAATTCACGCTCACCCTTTGAACAATGTGATTTAATGTTTATAAAGAAACTTCCGGAAGGCTTCAATACTCTATAAAGTTCTTTAGCAATAGGAATAAACCAATTCACATACTCACTAGTTTTAATAGACTTATATTCTCCCTCTCTTCTATCTGCATATGGTGGGCTGGTTACAATTAAATCGATACTTTCATTTTTTAGTTCCTTTAATCCATCTAAGCAATCTATCTTATAAATTTCATTAAATTTTAATTCGTTTATTTTCAAAAGCCTCTTCCTTTCTCTATAAAAGAGATATTTTAATCAGATTCACAAACACTTCACACATTTCAAATATTTAACATGCTAGACTGGAGTTGTAATCACAATCAAAACCTAGGAGGTAATTCTTATGAAAAAGTTTTACAAAGGATTGATTGTTTCTGCTCTATCGCTTACAGCACTAGCACTCCCTGCATTCACATCACAGGCTTCTGCTTTAACCCCTGTCAAATCAGTTGATCAAGTTAAGCAGCTAGGTGATCCGCTTGGTACAGTTGATTTTCACATGCTGAGGAATTCTAACGTATCTCTATTAAAAGGCTACACCCGTTGGGAAATCGTATCTGGAAGCAACCTTATAAGCATTAGTTCCAGTGGTGTCGTATCCTCTCGTTCAACTTTGGGCACTGCATTGGTTTACGCGTATGACATTAACGACAATTATGTGATTTATAAAATTACAGTAGAAGCACGTTAGTTTACTAAGGAGTGTTAATTCACTCCTTTTAACTTTATTTTCACTCTAAATCTAATCTATTTTAAAGTAATTTCCGTTCAATCTCTTCCCAATTCATAACACGAATAAATCTATTGTCATTCCTGTTATGGGGAGCATCAAATAGTATCTTCATTCCTTCAAATGTTTCTAAATTATGTATTCCGTCATCAATCATGATGTCTGCTTTAATTATGTTTTTATTGCCACAAAGCACAACATTGCTATGTGGAATAAATGGAAAATGCTCTGTGAGCCATTCTAACTTAGCTTTAAGGGATTCTGGATGGTTTGTTGCTGTAGTAACAACATATACTTCATATTTTTTCGTCAGCTCCTCAACTGCCCTCTGACTCCCTTCTATAACATCCAGATTCCTGAACAATTCGTAATCCAAATGTCTATAAACATTGTTTTGGGTATTTGAATATTTGCTGATATCCCAGCACAGTATATCTTCCTCTTTTAGAAAAGGATCGTCGTAGACGTTAATGTAGGCTACCCAATCACTTAGTAAATCAGCTAAAACTTGATCCATATCAATTGCAATTACTTTCTTCATAAATCACCCCATCCACTAAAAAGATTATGTCTTCAGCAATTTCTTTACTAGACCACTGCTCAGTATCCCATGAATATGTATGTAATCCTGCATCGCTCATTACTTCTCTATATAACTCTAAGACCGGTTCAATGTCTCGATCATTTATGTATTCGTCACCCCGTTCAAGTAAACGTTGCTTAATAACTTTTGGATCAGCATGTAAGTAGATCACTTTGGCTTTATCTCTAATCTTCTTCTCGATTGTTCTTTGCTGCTCTTCCGTTAAAATTGAGTAATCCTTGAACTTCTTCGCATAAACCAGATTTGAATATATGTATCGATCAATAATTACATTGTCCTCATCGGCCAGCTTGTTGAAGTGTTCAAACAGCTTCTCATTTCCGCTCTTGGCCAATTCAAAGCTGGATCCCTTTATTACCGGATATCCGAGTTCTTTGCTTAGCTTATCTGCTATTGTTGATTTGTAGCAGCAGTCAGTGCCTTCTAAAATAATCATCGTCATTTATCTTCCACCCTTCTTACATTGCTGAAGCCTATCACTCTATATGAGCCGTCTGGAAACTCAACTTCTAATTGCTCATGTCCTTTATCAACTTGCGCAACAACACCAATCTCACCCGTGAAACCTGCAATCACCTTCTCTCCCTTTTTAAACAAACAATTAACCTCCTTTAGCTGGATTTATTTCATGCTCCTTGAAGAATGTAATATCACCTGTTTCATCACTGACCGCGTAATCATATATGGCAGAGTGCATCAACTCAACAATCTTCCCTTCCCGTCCAACATGATGAGGACAAGCACTCTTTGCATTCTCATTTATGATGACTTTTAACCCTTCTGGATAAGACCAAAACTTCGGCAATTAACCGCCTCCTAACTAATAATCGAGATTGTCCCACTTTGTTTACCAAAATTAACTGCGTCACGCTCGGTTGCTACGAGCAAGTCCACTTTATTTCCAACAATTGCGCCACCAGTATCAATTGCTATTGCTTTAAATGTTCTCCCACCAATTCTTACTTCAACTATTGAATTCAATGGAATAACACTTGGATCAGTTGCAATTACACGATACCCTTTGTAATAGATTGATTGAGTGACATTAACACCTGTTCTAGTTGTTCCTGTGCATCCTTCTTGGCAGTGGGCAATATAAGCACTCAGCTTAACCTGGATGGTTTTCTTTGCGGCCGGTGGCTTGTTTTCTTTTTCTTCAATACTAATTTTATTTTTATTCTTAAAAAGTTTATGCTTTACCGTCTCACCTCCCTTCCTGTGCCTTTTCTTACTTTGCTTAGGTTTAATGAGTTTTGCTGAGATAATCTTCTCTGTATGCCTTTTTAATTGTTGTTCTTTGTTCGTTTGAGCTTTTTTAAATAGCCGTGAGACAATATTCTCACTTGATGGTATCCTAATCTGTCTAGGCTTCTTATAAAATGATTCTTTCATTAAGTCTTCATTTCCCTCTGTTTTATGTAAATGCTGCTCATAACTTATGTAAGAAAAAGTGGTTAAGGGAATTAAAATCATCATACCATAAACAGACTTGAAAATGTGTGTTTTAATTTTATTTTTACTCTTAATGGCGATGCATATCACTTCTCCTTCTTTGTTTTCTTTCTATTCGATATTCCTAAATAATCATTTATTCGTTTTTTGGCTATCTCTATGTAATATTCCTTATCAAGATAAGCAGGAACTTTTAAATCAATAACGTTATCATTATTTATAAAGCAGCGCGGTGGAGTATTTCCGATTTTTTCAATTCGTTCTTCTGTTTTAACCTTGAAAACACCTTTAGCATCTTCATCATTAGAAGCAAAAACTCTTAAAACTTTTTCAGGTAGCCTCTCTTCTCCATAGAGAGCGTACATATATTTGTTTGAAACCTTGGATATCTTTTGAAATTCTCTTAACTGATCACATTCATTGATGGTTTTTTCAACTGGAATGTCTTTTGTAAAATACTCAATCATGGCTTTATTTACAATTGGTAAGTCATAATCCAGGTTGTTTAGTTTTTTAACATAGGCACCTTTAGATTTATACTTATGGTCTTTATCAATGATTATATAGTTGTTTACATCCTTCTGATAAATCTTCTCATAAACATCCCACTCTAAATCTAATCGTGTTCTGGTTTCCCACTCCTTTGCCACTTCCTTAATTAAATCAATATCAGATTCCTTTTCAACTTTCATAAACAACCCATCAGTATTTGACTGAATCAGTTTACAATACGGTTCAATTTTCTCGATTAAATCTAATAACAACAGCTGCCCGGCTAAACATACGTTATTGGCCATTAACGGGTCGTAAAGTGGATTATACTGATCTTTCATTGCTCCATACGTTGAGTTTAGGACGATCTTGTAGGGAGCCTGCTTAGGATCTTTTTTGCGTTTAAGTTCTAACCGTGTATCTCTGATTTCAGTATATTTCAAAGGGTTTTTCACGTTACGACTAATGTAATCATATTCAATCATGATTGAAGGGTATAGAGATGCAACATCACAACATAAAATTATCCCTTCATCTTTATACTTTGGTAATGCCCCATGTAAACCTCCCCAGGCAAAAATATGAGGTACACCTGCAACATCAACCTTTAATTTTTTTTTATAATCTAGATTTTCAGGATTTCTATACCAATCAACAATGTGTTTGTATTTTTCAATTTTTAATGTATTAGGAAATCTAAGCTCAAACTCATCTCCCCTGTTTCCTTCCTTTTCAGCCCCCAAGATAAATGCAGATAATTGGGCTTTTGTCTTTGTAAACATGGACATTTCCAAATCAAAGGCTTCAATTAGAGCCAATTGGCTTTCGAATTCCTCCTTTTTATTATCAAACACTTCAATTGTTTGTTTCACATCGTGAATACAGTACTCAACAACTTCCTTAATTTCTTTTTCTGTTAATACTCTTGCGATATCAAATGGTACTGATGACTCCTTAATCCTTGAACCCATAAAGCCTTCTAGCTGCTTTAAGCTGTGGAAACCAGTTGTTATGTCAAAGTTATTCAGTGGGATCTTATAACCTTCTCTAACAACATTAAATCCCTTTACATTATCATTAATAATTCTTGAACTTATATAATAAGGGTTCATTCCTAACAGGATTCCCTTTAAAATGTATTGGTCGTACATTCTAGAGTTGTAACCAATCCAAATATCATCTTTAAACAGCTTATAGAATCGTTTCAGTTCATCAACATCATCTACAATAACCTTACCCTTTTTAGTATCATAATCGATCAGCACAACCATCCAGTTATGTTTAAAAACTTCAAAGTCATAGAATATCTTCCTCATCATTACCCCCTAAGAAAATAGGTTATCAAACAAATCGATCTTATCCTTTTTCTTAAATTTATTTGATGATTTATTTAAAAAATCCTTATAAAACTTGCATGTTTTTCGGTGACCACATAAGACACTGCAATAAAAGGAATTGTATTTATCTATTTTCACTGGTTCCCATTGGGTTTCATCTTCACGGTCTTTATTTTCAATCTTTTTAACAGTATCAGTAATATAATCTTTCAGTTCATTAATTTTCTCTTCAGTAACTTCATATTCAACCATACAATCTTCAAGCCAATACTTATTTTTTATCTCTTCAGGTAAGCAGTCTATGCTATTTTCTTTTACTGCGTTATCTAACAACAAGTCAATTTCGAAATCATCATATTCCAGGCTGTGCATCTCTTTTTCTAGCTGCTTTCGTATCTCCTTTACCCACTTACCTCTGTTACACATTTTCTTTTTCACTTTGGTTTTTCCTTGAGTACATACATAAACGTATTTCACCATGAACCATAGGATTTTATCCACTTTTAAGTCAGTTGTTTGCTCCAATGCAAGCTTGTACATCAATAGCTGTCTTCCTGCTTCATTTAATTTCTTGCCGGCAAACTTACTTGATGTCTTCCAGTCATAAATACTAACATATGGTTTTCCTTTTTTACTGGGAAGGATTGCATCTACATATCCTTGAAGATAAATCCCATCTGATATTTCAAATACAAACAGCTTCTCTAAAACCATTTTGCTGTCAATTTTATTAAAATTGTTTAGGAAATGACCAATGTCTGCTTTCCAGCTGTCCCTGATTGAGTCACTCGGAAAGTTGACTCCATTCAGCTCTAATTCAATTAATCTATTTTCAAATCCCTTTTTAAATTCTCCAATGTCTAATTCATTTTTATAAATCTGTTCAATTCCGTTATGTAATTCAGAACCCATAAGGGTGTAAATATTATCTATGCCTTTCTTTTTCAAAACGTATGTATTGTAGTATTCATATTCACAGTTATTAAAGGTTCCAAGCTTTGAAAAGGAATAAATGTTTTTCCCTTGTTGTCTCAATTCATTTAATTTTTCTTTCAATCAATCATCTCCTTTTCATATCCAAACTGTACAGTCTCTAATTAGACGGTGTAGAGTGCTTTTATCAAGGTCTGCTGGTGCCATTTTTGATCCCTTAGGCAGATACTTGTTTTCACGATCAAATATGTACCCAACTTCATTTTCAAAGAAATTTTCAAACTTTAGGCTGTTGGCAATTTCTACGCTATGTTCTTCACCTAATCCTTCATCCATCATGACTAAAGACTTTTTCGGAAACATTGATTTTATGTGATTTGCTTGAATTTCACTTAAAAAGCTACCTCCTAAAGAAACTCCAACATTCAATCCCTTACTTGCTAAGGCCATTGAATGTTTTTCGGATTCCCCGATCATAACAATGCTCTTTTCTCTAATTGAACTGTAATTTTCAACAAACCCGTATAGCGTTTTGGACTTAGGAAATGAAATAATAGGTAGCCATTTTGTTTCCTCATCATTAACTTCCTTCTTATTAAGACGCCCCATTACACCACACAATTCACCACTAAGAGATTTCCATGGAACCGTTATTCTTCCGGAAACACTATCGTAACCAACCTGGAACAAAGATTGAGTTAAAGGTAATATTCCATCCTCATAAAACAACTTATTTGGAACAGATACAAATTGATCTAAAATGTCTTCGGAATACGTTTCTAGATCCAAATCCATTGGATTACTTAGCTTTCTTATCTTCTTATAAAAACCTCCGAATGGTAACTCAGGTGGTTTATATTCTTCTTCACTTTTATAATCAACTATTTCAGATATCCTTTTGATTGTTTTGGGAAAAGATAAACCCAATTTATTTTGAACAAGTGTTATCAAGTCACCTTTTAAGTTGGTTGAAAAACAGGTTGCACCTAAAGTGGTTTTATTTACTTTTACTGATGTCGGATTTCTTCCTTTTTTTCTTGCACATCTGTACTCATTTCCGCGTTCATCAACGTTGTAAAACCCCGTCTTTTCTAAAATAAGTACTATGTATTCTGGCTTTTCAATAATGTGATTCTTAAGATCATATACGTCCATGATTTCACCGTCCCTTGGTAATCATGTCCGCTCTGTAGTTCTCTGATGTTTAGGAGTACAATAACCGAGCTCAATCCATTTATTCCATGCACCGTCAAATTGATATAGCAACACTGTATCGCCTTCGTCATTCCGTGTCTTATTCAAAAAGAATAATCTATACTTCTTATTTGGGTCTAGCTGAATTTCTTCTTTACTGTTTGTAAATTTTCCCGACGAGTCTTTTTTGAATCTATAGGGTTTAACATCGAATTTTCTTCCTGGGAATTCATCCTCCCATAAAGGTCTTGTTAGAACTAACTCTGAAACAATCTCCTTAACTGCTTTGGCATTTGATAAACAAGACGCTGTTAGATATCTCGTATTCTCCATATAAATGGCCAATTGCATTGTAATGATGATGCAAATATCCTCTTTTTCCGCAACTTGCAATAACTGTTTTGAGGCTTCAATTAGCTCACCTGTTACATTGGTTGAAGCCGCGTCTTCAGCTTTAAATGTATCGTAAAGCATATAACCGAAGCCTTGTTTTGCCATTCTTCTCATTATTCTCTTTACATCATTAATGCTGTAATCATATATCTTGGCAAATTTGATACGCCCCTTGTAATGCTTCTCATAATATTCAATTGCCTTTTGTAACATTTCCTTTTGCTCATTCTTCAGGTTGCCCATTTTTTGTTTCTTTCTTGGCAAACCATAATAACCAAGTTTATGACTTAAAATTGTTGCCATAAAAATATGTTGCCAAGCCCTTTTATTCATTTCATTGGCGATAATTGTTACCTTTTCACCCTGATCTAAAATTGACATGATATAAGAAGAAACACAAAAACTTGTTTTCCCTGTCCCACTAAATCCAGCAAAAATTTGAACATTAGATTTATGAAGTCCTAGCGTGTGATAATTCAATAATGGACATGCAGCTGAATAGCTTAATCCCATTTCTTCCCCGTTTTCAATTGATTCGACAAACTCTTCATTCAAATCAAGATCCTCAATTTTTACTCCTGAACCGCGACCTAGAAAAACATTATCTAATTGAAATTCAAAGTAACTGTACAATTGTTGACTCGTCATCTTCTTGAATTTATCAAGCTCGTTCGAAACATTGAATCCCTTATCATGAAGCTTTAGTATCATGTTAAATTTAATTAGTTCATCATAGTATGTCTCAACGTTTTCATCGTTTAGTACGTGCTTAAGTTCATCAATGGTTTTCATTCCACCTCGCCGAATAAAACCATTTTTTAATGTTTCTTTACCTTCTATGTAGCTGAAAACACTCGCATCATCAAAGCTCTTATAATTCATGTTGCTCAGTTCTAAACCTAGAGAGTAATAAAATTTCCCGTCTTCTGTTAGAAAATCTCTATCCGCTCTCACGTGGTCTTTATAATCCTCATACAAATCAGGGTTTTTCCATAAACAAAATATAAAGCTTCCTTCAATTTGTCCCCTGTTTTCAACTAATTCCTTTGGATAAGAATCTAAGTTGTTCAATACTCGTCCTCCCCATCCAGAAACTCTGTTATATTTTTTGGTGAATTGTTTTGTTTTAAAGATGTGGAATCAACGATATTAGTTTGATTTACAATTGCAATATCAAGATTATGATTTTTTTCAATCATTCTCTGATTTTGTTCATGCAGCCATTCCTTATAAACATCATTGATGTTACTTTCAACAATCTTAAAAATATAGCTAATCATTCCATACTCGTTGTAAAACTCTTTACTAGTTAACCAATATTGAATTGTTTGTTGGTTCTTCTCAAAGCAAATTTGTATCACTTCATAATCATAAAATCTGTTTAGTTCAGCTATCTTTTTTAGAAAAATTGGAGGAATGACTTGACCCTCTCTATAATTCAAGACATCTTTCGCTATGTAATTTAAGAGGTTTTTTCGTTTCACCTTATCATTGATATAGGTTTCATATTCATCCTTAGTACAGTAGTATTTATTTTTCCCCTTATCGTCAGAAACCCTAAAAAAAGTATCAACAGTTCCATTAGCTTTACATATTTGACATACACATCTTCTGGCCAAGAATACCCTCTCCTATTGATAAGGGGGAGACTCTCCCCCTCTTTTCCTTCAGTTAGATAATGCTTCGACTATCTTTTCGAATGCTGTAGTTGGTACAATGTCTACTCCTTTAAAATCTTTCATATTAAATTGATCCATAATTTTCTTCATTTCACCCTTAGCTTTGTCAGTTGCATTAGGGAATAGTACCTTAATCTCTTCTGCCAACCTCTCATTCTCTTCTTTATCAATGAAAGAGGAGTTGTTAACTTCGTTGTGAATTTGAATTTCTTTAATTTGCTCTTGTTCTTTTCTTTCTTCTTCAATGTTATTTGTGTTATTTTTTTGTTTATCAAAAGCCTCATGGATAGCTTGTTCAATTGCTTTAATAAATTCATTCGGATCTAATGGAATAGACGGTGTGATATCTGAGAACCTCGACTTTGAATCAATATTAAAGTTGTCATCTCTAAAAGTGATGATTCTTGATTCGTCAACAACTGTTCCCACTGTTTTATCAGGCCCAATTTTTTGTTTAACTGTTTTCTTTTCAATCGACCGATTAATAGATGCTACTCCTAAGACGTGTAGCTTAGTTTTAATCGCATTGAAATATTTATGTGTCATATTGGTTGTCAGCATGTCATACTCCAAACCAGTAACTACGTCTGTCATTGTTCTCTTTTTCGTATGACCTAAAATAAACATGCTAATACCGACCTTTTTAAGTTCCCACATCTTTTCAAGAATTAACTCGATAACTTTGTCCTCTCCTGCCTGGAAACCACCAAACGCTGCTTTAATGGTATTCACTCTTTTTTCAGGATTTGCTTTATTATGTAGTCTAATAACTTCTGGTTCTGTAATTTTAATCAGCTCATCAAATGTGTCGTATACTAAAACCTTTAAATCAGCATAATCTGTTGTTCTGTTTTTAATAATATCTTTAGTGATTTCATTAAAGGTTGTCCAATCAGGAACATCTTCATAGGAGGCATTGGGGATGGCATCAATACCATCCTCTTTACCAATATTCAAGATTATATACCCGTCTTCTCCGACTAATTTTTCGCAAACTTCTTTAGCTAGAGTTGTTTTACCGATCCCCGATTCACCAATAATTCCAGTGTTATAATCGAGAGGATTAACTTTAATTTTATTCTTTTTACCAAATTTTCTTGCCATATGGATAAACATCTCCTTATTGTTTTTAAATAAATGTCAGTTAGGTCTTTTCAAATCAAGCAAATAAATCATCAAATGCATTATCTTTTTCTTCTTCAGTCACTTTAGGTTCTTCTTTTTCTACGGGTGGTGTAGAATTTTGAATCTGTTGTGGAATATATGTAAGATCTTCAACGTCATATGTAGATTTTACAGCACCTTCTGTAAAATCATTAAAATCATTTCGTTTTTTTAAAATGGGTTTTAAAAGTCTATTTTCTTCCCGGTTTTCACCCAATAACCCTCCCTTAGGTTTAAAGTCATCCAGTGTGTTTAAACCTAAAGCAATCATTTCCTTTTGACTCACTGTGAGTTCATCTTCAGTAAACTCAACCTCTTCTGCACCTCTAAAGATATTCACAACCCATTGAAGGTGATACACTTCATCATTTTCAACTTTAAAGAAGTTTTTCAATAGATATAACTGTTTCATATGTAATTCATTTTCAAAGTCCAATTTTTGTGCATTAATGACTAATTGCTGAGGAAAAAATCGATCTTTTTTTGCCTGATTATCATAGCTAAGCACGTATGCATCTACAAAGTACTTTTTTTCTTCTTCAAATGAAGATTCATCTAAAGATTCACTTGTGAAAAACACATCCATAGTTGCTCTTAGTTGAGATGGTGTATCACTACTAACGATTTCAATAGTTTTAATTCTAAACTTCCTATAATCACGTCCATTCCACGAATTGTATTCAATATTACCTGTAATTTTAAACTTGTTATCCTTATGCTTTTCAAGGTTTTGGGACAAGTATTGAATTGCATCGTATTCATGAATGAATTCTGCACCGTTTACGTTCAATTGTTTATATTCTTCCTTGAGGGTAGATAGGGTTTTATTTTCTTCTTCGGTTAGGGGGTTCTTCATTTCTAATCCTCTAATTTTATATTTCAAATCATTCAACTTGGATTTTGTTGACTCATCGTTTAAGTTAATTAGTATCTTAGAAAAATCAGCAACCATGTCCACAGTTTCTTCTTTCAATCGATCTTCCCATGGAATCTCAAGTCTTGTTCCTTTTTCATTTTCCGTTCCCTTACTAAATGCGGATACTTTATTCGGTTTGCTCTTTGAGTACCCGCCTTTCATTTCAACAGAAACACTGTTTGTTTTTGACTCTTGAATTGCGAAACTTAATCTTTCATTAACCCATCCACTGTCATATTCCTTAATTTCATGGAATTTTTCTTTATTGTTTGAAATAAAAAGGTTACCGATAAATTCAAATTTATTATAAAGTTTGCTCAACATAACGCCTCCGTTAATATTATATTTTATTTTTATTCTTAAAATACTTATAATGAGACTTGCTATTAAACTTACAATCCTTGATACCAAGTAGCTTATTTAATTCTATGTATCTCTTTTTTGGAAAGTCCCAAGGTTCAGGATCACCTTTTACATTTTCAATCCTTATTACTGTTCCATGCCGAATTGTGATCTTTAAGTTTCCATATGAATATGTTTTAGAAAAAAGACCTCTTTTAATTCCTCTTGGCTTAAATTCCTTTACCAACATTACATTCCTGGTTAATTTTCTTCTTGCTTGGTCTTCGTCAATGTCGTAATTCCTTTTGACATCATTTTTGTAGGTATGTAAGGCTTCTGCAGATACTTTCAGTATCTTTAATTCCTTTTTCATCTCTTTCCTCCTTTCTCTCTTTGGGATAACTTAATCTTACATCATCAAAACGAAACGGTCAACAACTATTTTATTTTTATTCTAAAAAGTTTTAAAAAGAGTTGAGCTGCAGATAACAGCTCGACAGAGTGCTTAACTTTAGCTGGGAAAGTTGTTAACCCTTTTAAGGTGGTTATCCATATGTTTTAATATATGAAGTTTTTCATTAAAATTCATATATTCTTCTTTAGTAATTTTCTTTGCTAATTGATATTGACGTGAATCTAATTGAACTTTATGTCCGAGTTTATCTTTAATAATTACGTGTTTAACATTAAAAATCTTGTATACTTCATAAAAGGAGTTCATATCTAGATCATCATATTTGTTTGCACCATTGCCACTTTCTTTAATTCTGTTACCATCATTGTCTATACGTCGTGTATCGATTGGCTTCACAAAATCACCCAATCGAGGTCTTCTATTAAGAGTTTGAAAGTAAACCGTTTCACCGTGCTCGTTTTTTGCTGTTAAGAAGTTCATTTGCTTCTCCTTTATCGACGATATTTTTTAGAATACCTCATAAAAGAAGAGCCGCTTAAATAGCAACTCAAAATGTTTATCTTATTAGCCTCCCACTCTAACTCCCATGACTCAGCCTCCAATAGAATTGATGGACATAATACCACTCCTTTATTAATTCAATTATACCATTTACAAAGGAGTTTGAATAATCAAATAACCTCACTCCAAGACCACATGTTCATTGTTTGCAGCGTAAACCCATCAGGAAGCTTTTTCATTTTAACATTCACATTGTATCTCTTCCCAGTAGTCTTATGGATCACAGCAAGTTCTTCACCATCATAGAACCGCACAATTGCTTCATTAAATTCAATTGGCTGATCAACCACATAACCTTCTTTAAGCGCTCTGATATACAGATAAGGGTCTGTCTTATAAAGCTCATATAGTCTATTACCAAAGTCTTCGTGTTTATCTCTAAGCAGATTAAAATTAATCAGGGATATGTACAGTTTTTCAGATATGTTCAGCTTGTTCTTGAAATACCGGATTGCTTCATCTTGTTCTTTGGTTAAAATATTGGCCATATATCCATCTCCTAAACTTGTTAAAACTACAGTTTTATTTAGACCACAATATCTCCTTCTGCAGTCTTCAGCGTTCCACTGTCATATGTGTTATAAATTAAGGTTGTATTCTTTGCTTTATCTGTGCAATATGGGTGGGATAATAACTTGCCACCAATTCCGCGCACATCGTTTCTTACGAGACGTACCTTGTTTGTATTCTCTAAATAAACGCCATATCCTTGGTCTGCTGAACGATTGAACATGATCTCATTATCCTTTAATATATGTTCTGAACCGCCAGTCAGTTGGATGGCTATCAATGATTTACAGAAATAAATCTGATTTTCACTAATTTGGCAACTATATTTATCAGGAGTGCCTTTAATTGCAACATTCCTAGGCTCATGAATTTCATTTCGATGTAGTGAGACAGAAGAGTCTTTATCCCAAAAGATGCCGTACCCACTTCCACTTAACAACAAGTCATTTCCCTTTAAACGAACTGACTGAGACCTTTCGCAATAAATTCCACCATATACATTAGCAAACTCATTATTAACGAGACTGACTCGGCTAGAGTCCATTATCTTTACAGCGTATGCTGAGATTGTTCCTTTCCCTTTGTTGTTCACAACCCTTACATCATTTGAGTTTCTAACCTGGACTTGAATGCAGTCACTGTTCTCTATTCTGTTGTCTGTGATTAATACATCTTCTGCCTGATGTGTTGCAATTGGACATGCCTTTATCCCTTCTAGAGTATTATTTGATACGACACGCCTTTTCCTCTTGCGCAAATTCCTACTTCAAACCCTCTTACCGTATTGCCCTCAATTTGAACTCTGTTTCCGGATTCCGTACTTGATACACCAACCGAGTCAATTCCGTATTTCTTAACCTCTGCATCATTGATTATCTTGTTGTTTTTAATGCTGACATCAGTGCTGAATCCGTAAGAAATAACATTGTCACTGTAGTTTCCCTCAAGATTTACTTCACCGCTTGTGTGGGCTGTAACGGATCCACGCCCATTATTTTTAAACCTGCAGTTTCGTACAGTTAATTTGTATGGGTGATCATACTTAATTCCGTTTTCTCCAAAACCCTCTAAATCAATTCCTAATTGTGGCCCAATGGTATCTCCCCCAGCTTCCTCTATATCACAGTCGTCTACAAGAAGACCTTCACAACCATTGGTAGCCAGATTATTTCTTCTCCCTCTTAAAAGAGTACACTTTCGAACGGTAACATTCTTTGAAGGCGTATACGCTCCTGAAGTGTTCATCATCCCATCGGCAGCTATCCAAATGTTATCTCCAATACAGTCAGAGACTTGCACATTTTCAATTAATACATTACTGCAGCCATGAATATGAATTCCGTATCCCCATTCATGTGTCCTTTTAATTGAAGTTACTTTTGAATAATCATGCTCGTATCGATCCCCTATAATTTGACCGCCACGAATCGTTACATTGCTCGCTTGGCCAATATAAAAACAGGAGTAGCCTTGAGAATCATTAGGCAACACTTTAAAAACAGCCTCTGGATGAAGTATTAACTCAATATTCGAAGGAATATTAATACCTCCGCCGAATTCAGGCAACCGCCTTGATGTATTCACAGCATCAATTAGATAGGTACCTTTTGGTATATGTACTTTATAGAATGATTTTGAGCTTGCGTACTTTAAAGCTCGGTTTATCCCTTCTGTCGTTTCAATAGCATTTGACCCTTTATCATCAATTCCCCAATCCAGAGCATCAACAAAATAGTATAAGGGCTGCTGCATATTCATGTTGTCAAACCCTTCCCTTCTACATTTTCATTGAGAAACCCTGACAGAGTGTCAATGAAATTATAAAAGACCTCATTTCTTGTGCCTGACCGTCCTTTTAGAGAAAAGGTGTTAAACATTGATTTTCGCAGTCCAGTGCTTAACTCAAGTTGAATGCTCTTTCCTGTTTTATTTTTATTCGCAACATTGTTCGGACTGCTGCCAGATAACCTTGTCCCCTCATCAAGAAGCTCTGCAGAGTAGCCGGCATTATTTAATGTGATTGTTATCGCTTCAGCTTTGTTCCGATCTGTGCCGCCAACTAAAACATGTTGATCATTGCTTGCGTAGCCGTGAAGTGACAGTGTGAACTCATGCTCCTTCAACATTTCAAGTGCTTGAGGTTCATCGAAATTTGTACTGGTTAAATGTAAATCAAATGCTCCTGGTGTCTTTAAAGCTTCAAAAAGATATGTAGAGTATGTTTCGCTTAATTCCTTTGCAAGCTCGCTTGTTCCCCCTTCTATACCACCTCCATGGGGAGCAAGAATTAATACATCAGAGTCTTGCTCTTTTGAAAATACGCTAAAATTGAACGGTGATTCATTCGCTTTAAGCTCTTCAAAGTTCCGATACTTGTCCGCTGCTAAAATACTCACTGGATTCAGGAATGAGACCAGAGCTGTCACCAAGAATGGAAAAGTCTTCTTAACTATGTTATACTTTAATAGCTTCACTTCGCGGTGAGGTGGGCAGATTAGAGTGTACCGTCCAAAGTCTCTCTTCTCTGCTCCTTTAGTCTTTTTTAGCAATTCCACTATTCTGTTTTTAATCTTCAATTAAATAAACACTCCTTTTATTTTTATAAACTTCAGATAGCTGAAATAAATTACATCTCAATCACCTCCTTTTAAGTTAAAAATCACTTTTGACGCACGCAATCTCAAAATTTTGATTTAAATTTATTGCATACTACACCATAGTATTTAAAATATTGCTGATGATTAGCTTTTTCCAATAAAGTTATGAACTCATCTCCATGTTGTTTTCTCGCTGAGGAATGTCTTAGGTCGACAATGTTTATTTCTTGTGCTTTTACACTATGAATAAACTGTTTTACTTGATTAATCAATCTTTTGGGAACTGTTCCGTCTTCAATCATCAATTCAAGCTCTATCAAAGTACGATTTGTTCTATCTATATTGCTTCACTCCATTCCTCTATAAAATATCGTTTTTATTCAGTTTCTTTTCTTACCCATTTTCTAACCTTAACTTCCTTAAGCTCAACTTCAAAACACTCAACCTGGTCATCGTATTCCCACGGTCTCTCCTCTTGTAACTCTGTAGCGCCTTCCCTGTAAGTTGTCTCATAAAACTTGTCTTGATATGCAAACACAATACGATAATGAATACTCCACCTAGACGTATCAGTGATTTCTTCTAAAATTGAGGATTCAGGTAGCCCCAATTCATTTACCATGTAATCTTTGTCCAATTTAATTTTCATTCAAAATAACCCCTCTTCCTTTGCAGCATTCACATTCGACTAAAGGCTCGTTGATTTTAGCCATCAGATCATCTAAAAATTTCTTAATATTACTCTTCAAATCCTCAACGTCCTTACCACTAAAAGGCTCTACAATTGGGTAGCTCTGATAGGCTTTAGGTGCAACATTGTAAATTTCAACTTCCCGCTTTGTTTGAAATCTTTTCTCAAGTTTAGGCTTTCTTCGTTTGTACATTGCATTAAGATCAACTACATACTCGTGAGGTTTGTAAAGCTCCAAAACTTTGACCACAGTTAAACAGAAATCATAATCACTCGTGATTCTTGCCAATTTAGGGTTAATATTGGCTTTAATATGGTTTCTGATAATCTTATAACTTTCTTCTCGGGACAAGTAACACGGCTTTGTTTCAAGAAGCATTGGATGAGTTTGAATCCTATCCAGTAAGTTATAATTCAAGTTAAAATTATGGCTTTGCAACTTAAGTTCTCCGTCAATTTCTTCAATTACATTCATTTCAAACTCAATTTTTTGATTCTCTTGCGGGACTTCTTCAAATTTTAAATCATATAGACCCTTCACTTCATAGTATTCACTGTCTTCACCTATGTAAGAAGTTTTAATTACTTGTGGCGTCAAATCAGTTTCCTGGAATCCCTCTTTTAATTCATACCTATAATTGATTTTTTTAGCCGGCATTTGTTTTTCAATAACACTTGGCTCCTTATCAAGCTTAAACCAGTCTGATTTATACGTTTGGGTTGCTCGTTTCCCATCGAAAAACAATTCATCTAATTGACTATGAAAATATTTATTTCCTTCAATATTGTCAGACACCAAAAAACAGTTACTTGTTTTAATACCAATTAGCTTCATCAAATTTCCCCTTTTTAATTTTATTTTTATCCTTATAAAATCTCTGTTTTATTTAGATTCGAAAAGCTCAGTATCTTCGTAAATATTACCGATTACTTCATAACTGATGACAGTCGGGTCTGATTCGCTTTTTAACCAACTCAAAGCATTCATCTCACAATCAATCCAAGGCCTTAAATCAAATGCTGGATAGTTTTCGCTATCCAAGAATTTAACTTCTCCAACGTAATAAGGTTCTTCAGCCCATGTGGTGTCGAAAGTAATCCGAATTATATCCCCTTCATAAATCTCCTTGCCGTTATTGTCCTTCAATCCGGTGTATTGTCGAACCGCTTTCAAACTTTTATCAGCAAACGAATATTCATCACCGTCTTTATCTGTAACGTAATCTATTTTTCCGTTATCAAAAGAAATGTCATGAACATCAATAATTTCTTCGTAACTGTCTATACCTGCCCAATGCATATTAGAACCCAAATTGCTTAATGCATGTTTAACTACCAACGCCTGAAATTTAATATCTCTCATTCTCTCCACCTCCTGTTATTGTCTCCACTCAAAACCGATATTAACGTTTGCTTGTTTAGGTCTGATAACTTCAACTGTGCTACCTCTGTCAGACAACCTGCTTTTTAATGCCTTCATATCCTTGTATGGCGATATTTGAAAGGAACTCAGATTGATAAGTATAACTTCATGTTTATCTTTAGCGGCATACTCTCTGTCTAGTGTTCTAACAATGTATACATCAGCATCATCTATTTTAATGAAGTACCCGTCCTCTAAATCTTTCACCTTTGGCTTATCTGCTTTGTTCTTTCTAATCTTTAAATTGATCGCCATTATTCTCACATCCACTTATTTTATTTTTATCAAATAAATCAATTATGTAGGCTTCGTACATCTCATCCCAATAAGGATCTGTTCTTGCTATGTATTTCTTTGCTTTTCCATTCTCCTCAATTTTAAAGGTTTGCCCCTTTTGGATATCCGTGAACTTCTCCTTTGTCCATATACCTCTAATCAACACTTCAACTTCTTTTACCTCAACTGTTTGCCGCTGCATCACATTCCTCCTTTTTGATTTTCGTGTATCAAGCCTGTACAATATTCAAAAACCCTAAAGGATGATGAACATGTGCGGCAGGTTCACTTTATTCTCTGAGTTTGACGACATTATCGAACAGTTCAATATAGATCAATTTTTGTCTGAAAACGAATACCATCCAAGCTATAACGTTGCTCCTTCACAAAACATCCTGACAATCATTAATGATGGATCAAACAACCGTATGGGTAAGCTTAGATGGGGTCTTATCCCTCCTTGGGCCAAAGATGAAAAGATCGGCTATAAAATGATCAATGCTCGAGCTGAGACATTGGCCGAGAAACCCAGCTTTCGAAAGCCACTCGTAAGCAAACGTTGTATCATCCCAGCTGACAGTTTTTATGAATGGAAGCGTCTTGACCCAAAGACTAAGGTTCCTATGAGGATTAAACTTAAATCATCCAACCTCTTTGCATTTGCCGGCTTATATGAAAAGTGGAATACGCCAGAAGGCAATCCGCTATATACCTGCACAATCATTACTACAAAACCCAATGAGTTGATGGAGGACATCCATGATCGGATGCCGGTCATTCTCACTGACAAGAACGAAAAGGAATGGCTAAACCCCAAAAACACCGATCCTGATTATCTTCAAAGCTTACTGCTTCCGTATGATGCTAATGACATGGAAGCTTATCAAGTTTCATCCTTAGTTAACTCGCCTAAAAACAACTCACCGGAACTGATTGAATCCCATTAAGTACCACAGTCATTTTGCTTTATATATCACCTTCGCTTAGCTATTATGTTCTAAGTAGGAGGTGATATTTTGTTTGTATCGCCAATGTTATTGCATTCAATCAAAGAACCATTTGATGACGATGATTATATTACCGAGCTGAAGTTTGATGGAATTAGACTGATCCTCTCCAAGTTTAATGATCAGATAAAGCTTTATACTCGTCACAACAATGAAGTAACAAGCAAGTTCCCAGAACTGTTGGATCTTGATATACCCAATGGAACTGTTTTAGACGGTGAAATCATTGTAGCTACCCCAGGCGGTGCCCCTGATTTCGAAGCAGTCATGGAACGCTTTATGTCTAAGAAATCAGCTCATAAGGTGGTTTACTGTGTATTCGATGTAGTTTATATTGATGGACATTCAATCGCTAATAAGCCGCTCACTGAACGTAAGAGCATGCTTTCAGACCTAAACCTTGACCACGATAATGTCTTTGTGATCGAAGGCCTGCAAGGAAACGGATTAGCTTACTTCAATCTGGCCAAAGAAAAGAATTTAGAGGGAATCGTACTAAAGAAAGCTAACTCCCCTTATGAAATCAATAAACGTTCCCATAGCTGGCTGAAAGTGATTAATTATGATTACACAGATGTGCTTATCACTGGCTACACCAAAGAGGATATAAAGTTTCTTCTGTCTTATCCTGATGGTACAACAGCTGGATTTATGGAATTCATGCCGAATGCGGAACGAAGTAAGTTCCACTCTATGAAACAAGTAAAGTCTGAATCTGATGAATATGTATTTGTAGAACCGATCTTATGTAAGGTTAAACACAGATTTAAGACTAAGCATGGCAAACTCCGTATACCTTCCTTTGAATCCTGGAGAGTCTAACCTCTCCGTTACATAATTCCTTAATGTCTCTTTCTTAACAAAATTCAAAATCTATTACATTAACACTTTAAGTTAGTTCTATTCCATCTCAATCCACTTATAATATTTCCCTATATGACAATCAAAGCGCCAACCATCCTCAATGACTTTCGTATGACTATTCTTATATTTCGAGTGATTTAATAACACCCTAGGAGAAAACATTATTCTCTGCCAATTAAATAATTCTTTCATTTTTCATACCCCTTTCCTTGTGAATTTTCACTTTTGATAACAATGTTATCTTTACAGTTCGTTCAATTAAATATTCTGCATTGCAGTAATCGCATTTTACTCTAAATTCAAGAGATGGCTCATAAACAATGGTTTCTCCACAAATCTCACAAGGAAAAACATCTTCATTGATTCTCCCCATAAATAAATCACATCCTTTAAAATAACTATTTTATTTTGATCCCATAATAATCACCAAATATTTTAGCCCACAAAATCATTTAGAATATTCTCATTCATTCTCCTCCATCTCCATATCCGCTATGAGAACTACTTCCGAATAACCCGAGGGAAACGACTAATGCTGTTATAAACGACGACAATATAAGGGGAAGCAAAAATACTGCCAAGCCGGTATAGTTAGACTCAAACGTTATAAGCTGTGTGATCGAATATGCGAAAAAGAAAACATACAATCCATATATAATCCAAAACCGCATTTATTCACTCTCCAATCGTTTTAATGCTTCACTGTTTTCGCCAATAGTTTCGTTAATCAATAATCTGCGAGCTTTCTTTATCGTAGTTATTTGGAATGTGCAATCGTCTCTTCCATACATCTCACAGGTAACAACATAATCTCTAAATAGATCGTTCATATACTCCATGTCACCACAACCATATAGTTTGCCGTTTAGAAAGCACGCATATATTTGCGCCATTGACTTTCCTCCATATCACCTATGGCTATCACCGCCATTTGATTGTGTTTCTGTCATTTATTCCATCTCAATTTTTTTGAATTCTTTTTTGATTTTTCTATTGCTTTTCACTCTTTTATTAATAGAGGCGTTGTCTTACCCATGCCATCTAAAAGAGAAAGGACATTTTTGTCTCGGAGGTGAAAGGTAATGAAATTTCTAATGGATCTTTTCACAAATTGGACTTTTGATAAAGTCATGGATTACATGCTAGCTGCTGTAATTTGGTTTGTATTCAAGTCCAAATCAAAGCAGAATGAGTATCCTGATAACTTTAAGGAAAGAAGGCGTTATAGAGATTGATATTCTCTCTATGATCGTTATCTATATGGTTACTGCTTTAGATAGCGATCTTCTAGTGGTTTAATTTAAATTCAACACCCAAAAAGTCACATAGCTCTTCCTTAAAATCCGGTTCTCCAAATGTTCCATTCAACAATCTGTGTTCTAAAACATTGAGAGTAACCTCTTCAGGTTCCCACTGATCTTCTAAACCGTGGCATGAACAGTGGGAACCATTAACCTCGAACAATTTCCCTCTCTCTTCAAATAGAACCCATGCGTGCCCTTCACAAATGTCACCATCATAAGAGGCAAACAGAATGTTTACATCAGTTTCTTTTTCTTCAAAGTCTGACAAAACGTCAACCTTTTCTTTTCCTTCCCAATCGTTCAGAAGTACTGATTTTTGCTTAATGATTTCTTCAAATTTTTTCATTGTCCCTAACTCCCCCATTTCATTTTAAAAACTATCTTTTATTTAGACCTTCTCATAAGTCTGATGAAATATGTCAGGTTTACAAGGATAAAACTCACCTTGGACTCCTTTAATAACAAAATCATTAGGCGAAACGATCATACTGCCTTCTAAAGTTTGTATATGACGCATTGTTGTAAGTAAATCATGCCAGATACCAACTACATCACCGCAGAATTCCCGTAATTCATCATAAGAATCTTGTGATCCGTCATATTGGATAGCATCAACTTCAACTGGTTTTTTATATTTCACTTCCCACCTCTTCCTTTAAAATCACGATTTTAATTTAACTTTAATGTGTATTGCCTTGAGAAAATCCCCTTGAATTGGTAAACTCATACCTAACTTACATACGAGTGGGTGATTCCTTGAATAAAACAATCGGTATTACTGGATTAATCATCAGCATAGTAGTGCAATCATTTTCGGCCGATGATTCGCTAACCCAAAAGATTGCTACGGGTTTGTTATTTGTATCAATAATTATCTATAATTTTGAACATGCTAAAGATTATTCTATAAAGTCACTTGTAATTTTAGGTGTTTCCTTTATTGTTTTTATGCTAGGGATTTATAAAATCCTCTCTATTACCAGCGATTACTTTGAAAAGCTTAATGTGAATTTTGGATACATCCTCTTATTTGAAATAGCATTGATTATTGCATTAGTGTCGATTGCAGTAAACGTAATGAAGTACATTGCGAATCGGTTAAAGAAATCACCTAACGGTAAAGAGTGTTAATCCCTCTTTGCCTTTTTTAAGCTAAATATTTCTTCTTATGTGGTCTTCTATGTACAAAATCAAATGCGATATCAACTTTTGCCGGTTCCTTCTCTTCTGCTACTCGTTCCGTAATAACAATCAGTTGTCCATTTTCCTGGCGTTCAATGCTATGGACTGAATATCCTTTTCCAGCGTAATATTCACCAATAATCTCATCAACGTGGTTGCTAAGCAGATTCCTCTTCATCATCCTTACAACCTCCACTTATTTTATTTTTACCCTTTAAGTATTTATATGTACTCCATCCGCAGCCATCAAATATGCTTATGTCCGCTCCAAGATGCCATCTAAACCAAACTAAGTTAAACCAGGCTGTATCAACTATGTACTTGAGATATCCTATGCCATCGACACCCTTTCAGCTAATTTTTCAATGAATTTATTCTTTGTGATTTCCGTTAAACCTACGGACACCGGCTGGGCTTCTAACATACCCATTGTTCGGTTTAAATGGTTTTAAAGGCCTCAACCTTAGTTCTAAAACCTTCAATTTTTATACCTTTGTTCATTGCAAATTCAAACGCCCTTTGTTTCATAAAATTTATTGTTTCTTCACAAGGTAAGCATTCGAAATGAATAAGAACAGACTGAAATGCTTTGTGTTTTTTTGGTTCAGTAAGTTTAAGAGATTCATTTATTTCTCTTTTATATCTTTCCATTTGTGCTTCTGCTCCGTTTAATCTTTTGATTTCAGGTTCGTAATACCTCTTTATAGATTGTCTATATTCTTTAAGTGCAATATCCTCTTCACCTTTTCTGAAGTGAAATCCCATACCATTATTCCAAATATCTGGAGTTTCGATTATTTCAACAGGTCTATAAATTCCAGTAATATTTTCTTTTTGAACTACGCCTTTAATTTTTTCATACTTACTTAAGTAATCTTCAGCTTCTTCAAATCCAACTAGACAATCTCCTATATGTCCCGTAATGTAAGCACACATTTCTCGCTCAAAGTTCCCTGAATAACTGTCAGTGTCAATAATAAATCCGCATCCCATATTCGTACCCCTCTCTAATAGGATTCACTTTTACCTTGCATACCCTCTTGGGATTTCACTTATTCCATAGACTCCTTTGATTTAATTGTGCACCGTGTTTTACAATCCTTGCTAACTTGTTGCAATTCAGCAGTGAAACAGTCAAGACAAATATTTTCTTGTTTTCGATGATCGCCGGTGTTTTGTTTTAACTTTTTAATGTCTGATCGCAAAGCAAACCTTAAAGGCTTTTCAAAGATAGGTGCAGTATTTTCATGAGTATCTAATCCGCACGTTTCACAACATAAATTCTCCATAATAATTACTCACTCCTCATCTTGTCATATGTTCTGAACTTGGTGTTTATTAATTAATCCTTTATTTCAATCTCTGTAAAATAATCCTTTTATTTAGATTCCAATCGTTTAATTAGTTCGGGAGCCATACACGCTACTAATGACTCTTCATATGTAACCGGCTTTCTCTTTAAAAAGATATTCTTCAGATGGTACTTAGCTGCGTATATAAGCGCCTCATTATTTAGTTTGGGATAAAGTGCTTCGAACCCCTCGGAATTCGCCCTAGTATTCTTATATTGTTCTAGAGTTACACTACCTTCTTCAAGATAATTTACACCAACTCTTTCCCCATTGATTTCAACATGAACCTCATCGCAGCCCTTAATTTTAAACTTCACATGCTTTCCCCCTATTCCCAACTGCCAATTTCGACTTCAACAATTCCTTTAAATACGTCTTTTGCCTTAACAGCTTTATTGGTTTTTGAACGTCCATCATAAGTGGAAAAACTAAAAGATTCTCCTTTATTATTGTGAACAAAGCCTAGTTCTGGTTCTGACCAATTCCCATTTGGAAACCGCTGTCTAACTCTGACAGGTGTTGAACGTTTTACGATGTCTGGATCAAAAACCAATGTCTTAACTTCTTTTAACATTGCATGCCCTCCTATAAACAAATCTTTTTAAGCTGATCATCTAGCTTTCTGAACAATAGCTGAACTTTATCAAGCTTTTCATCCTCAAAAACAATAGCATCTTCTTTAAGAACTGCGGCTTTTGAAAAAGCTGTGTTTGAATCATGTTGTACGCTGTGGGCGATCCCACCTTTATTTAATACATCATAATACATGCCTATCTTATCTCTGTACCAGTAGCTTGTATCTGAACATTTCATTATCCTCAATTTCATTAACTGTTCACCTCTCATTTCCGTTAAAACAGTCTTTTTATTGAAAATATTTATCTGATGTGTGGGCCATGTCTTCCCCGCCTAAATAGTTTTTTATTTCATTTAAGCTATAAATGACCTTATCGAATTTATCCCTAATGTGCGGTGCATATTCAACTGATGAATCAGACATCCCTAACTCCTTTAGATTTGTGTCTAATTCTTTAAAGTAACCTTGTAACTTTACGTTCACTGAAAACTCTCCTTTTTTGTTATTATTTAATCTCAACAATTAGACTGTCTGGAAAATTCTTCACATCAAGTGCATTTACATGACAGTAGCCTACATAGCCTTCTTTATCCACATACTTATAAAAGAAGTTTTCCCCATTATTGATGATGACTTTACCATGATGTGTATACTCCATCTCTGACCCCTTATACCAAATCACTTTAACTCCAGTTCCTGGTTTGATTTTATCCAGGTCAAATACGGTTACTTCTTTTAGCAAGTTCATTTTTAATCCTCCGATTCATTGCTTATTTTACAAAATGGCTTTACACAACTCATTTATATCTGTTGAAATCTGATCAATTTCAAACAACCTATCCTTTAAAATTTCTTCACCGGATGCTGCATTAAAGCTTGCCAATCGTTCAAGTTGCTTTGAACAGTGCTTAATCTTTTTAATGCTTAATTCTAAATCCAAGGAACCCTCTTTAAGTTCAACCTCACACATGTACTCCATTGTTGAACGAGTCCCGCATATTCCACAAAACGCTCTCTGTCTCTTATAATATTTATCAATAATAGTGGTATGGCCGCAACCAGTTCTGCAAATGTACTTGTAATGTGTCAAAAATCTCTTCCTTTCTATTCCAATGAAATTTTACTTTTATCCAAACTGCTTTCTCCAAGGGACGTTGCCCACAACACTGTGATCAAGCATTTCTTCGCAACTTTTACACAGGGTTGATTTTGTTATTGTCATATGGAAGGAGTCCCACTTACCACAACAGTGACACGTATTCTCAAATGCTGCTGATTCCTTCTGTTTTTTTCTTTCAGAGCCGTTGCCAGTTAACAATAGGCCGTTACTATAAAGGTCGTTCTGTCTTACTTCTGCTTCTACACTCCATGGGTATATTCGCTTCTTTAAGTGCCTTTGCACTAACGACTCGCTTCGGCTATTTCCAATCTTCATGAACTCTCTATTTGCAGTAAGGTCAACTGTTCTTTTCATCACTTCGGCCTTTTGAACAGCTTTTTAAACCAATTTTCTTTTTCATTAACCATTACAAATCCGGGATTATTCATCCTAAACCCATTTCCTGTCTTGTCCATGTTGTTTAACTGCTTCTTCAATTGCTCAATATCTTGGGGTGTATTGATGGTCATTGCAATATTTGATTCTTTTACTTCCTGCACTTTGGAAATCATCTTATCTAAAGTGAGATCACATTACTCATCTTCGCAGTCGCCTATGAAATAAAAACGTTCAATTAAAGTACCACTCGACTCATCTTGAAAAGTGCCGAATAAAATTGGATCCTTATCTCTCCGTTCTTTTTTGATCTGCCTTTCAACCTTCCCCGTATAATCTGTAAACACCACATAAAACCGATCCAATTTGTCTTTCACTTTGTTGTATTTAATGATTACATCATCAGGGATTTCACGTTCGTAATTTTCAAGCTCAATAATTTTGACAGTATCTTTTGCAATGTTATCTATGTATTCTTCAATGTCATATCGATAAACAAACGTATCAATGCCAAGCTTTACAATCTCGCGTTCTTTTTCAATTGATTCTAAGTGGAATATCAGTTTCTTTGCAGCTTTAATTTGATTAGTTTGCTTATACTTATTGAGTAACCAGCAATTGTCGTAATATCTTTGAAGTTCTTTGTCTGTAACCTTATTTTTCTTTGATTTAATCATGTCAAAATATTGATTTGGTTGTAAAACTTCCATCTTTTCACTCCTTTACTTAATCTAATTCCCTCATGTCCTCCCGCTGCTCAATATAACTTTTAAAGTCCTCCCATTCCCTATCGATTTCTTTAATATTCCTAGCAATATAGCTTTCTGCAATGTCTGGATCAACCAACTTTTGAAGAGACAGCTGATACATAAATTCAATCTTTGACACTGTTTCTAGAAATGACTGGGCATAACTTTTTGCTCTATTTAAGCGATATTGACTCATTCCATGTTTTGATTCCATTATTATTCTCACTCCTTTTAATCACATTAAAATGCATCTTTTAATCACTTCTTTGCAGCATAGCTCTCAAAGAATTCTTCAACTGATCTTAGATAACGGTATTTATTTGGATCTTCTGGATTTCTGAATCTTTTCGATAGCACCAATGACCAATTAAACATCAATGGGGAAAACCTTGCCCATTTGCTAAAGCTTAACTGAAGGCCTTTCCATTCTCTCCCCGCTAATTCTGCTAATTCTAGAATTTGATCTTCTTTTAGATTCACTTCCTCTTCAAACATCACTTGAATTTCTTCGTATGGCTTATGCCCAAAACAACAATGACGTGTTTTCAAACCAAACTTGAAATTTAAGATATCAATTAAATTAATCATTTGTGTATCAAGTTCATCATATGGTATACCATTTGCAATGAATTTTTCTCTTTGATTTGATTTCACATTATTCCTTAATAACAGGTTAGACCTCTTACTCATTCCGCGCCCTCCCAATGTCCATGCCTTCTCATGATGTCCGTTACCTCATCGATATAGGGTTCATCCCGGTTGATAACGACATAATCATTAAGTGCTTTCCCTTCGGTTTCTCTACACAAATTGATCCTGTCAATGAATATCCCAAGAAAAAGTTGTTCCTCAAAAGTTAAATGATCTTTGACGTCATCCATTTTCAAAACGATGAACTTACTCATTCTGAATCACCTACAATCTGTAGATTTTTATAGTGAGCTACATGTCCGCAGGGGTTCTCCCAAATATGAACTTGTCCGAAGAATCCGTCCTCAGCGTGTTGCATCAGCTGTGGATTCCCCATTTCCTCGCCACAAGTAGGACATTCCCAAAGTGCGTTCATTTCTTTAAACCCGATCATGAAACCTTTGGAATCGCGGGCGGGAATCGTTACTTTTTTTTGCATTCATTCCCCATCACCTTCCCATGTAGCAGGAAACTGACCGTTTAAGACCTTACTTACCACTCCGAAAGGATCGTCCTCTTTATCGGTGAATGTAGCAAGCAACCTTCTGAAATTGTCATTCTCGTATTTAAGTCGCTGAATCTCTTCCTGAGCCTGCCGAAACTGAATGACCGTGACTTCCTGCTGGCGCTTGTGTTCCTCAATAGTAGCCTGCTGCTTTTTCATAAAACCGATCATTATGTCTTTGACATAACTTTGCTCGATGATGTAACAAGGCCCTGCGTTTAAATCAAATGGCTTCAACTCTTCTTCAGAAGCTAAATGCCACAATGACAAGTCACATATAATTTCCTTTAATTTATCCATGCTCTTCCTCCTTATTTCAATCTCAATAAAACTTACATTTTATTTTTATTCTTAAAATAACCGTGCTGATTTACAACATCTCCAAGTATGTATTGTATTTCCTCTAAATTGTCTTTAACGAAATCTAGATCTCCAATTGCCATTCTGATTTCATTATTCTCTATGCTGCGTAAAGACCTTTCACATGATACTAAGAGCTTTGTATATTTCCTTAAAACCATAGTTCTTATTTGATCGTTAATTGGTTCATTAATCAATAATTAAAGCTATCTCCTTTCCTGATTCTAATTTGATTATATAACCTCAACCATATGTTGTAAATACTTATTTTATTTTTACTCTAAATAATTTTAAAAAGATCAGCTTTACTCATACTGTAAAGCTGCTGTCTTCATAAACGTCTTCATGCCGTCCAGTTTCCAAAGAGTTTCATTTATTTTATCTCTAAATTCTAAAACTGAAGCATGATCCATTCTAATCCTCAAACAATCCCCATTGTTTTTAAAGATAATGTCTATGTAGTACTCTCCACTTTGTATGTTCTTAGAACCAACACTCATGGAAACTGATCTCATAATGTCTTTCAAGTCAATTTCAAGATTAAAATCCATTGTATGCTCCAGTCTGACTAAAAAGTCACCAATTTTTTATGTCTCATGATGACTGGCAAGATGTGTATGTGAGTTTATTTTATTGATAACAGTTGAGAAGATTTATAGCCATCATTTTCAAACGAATCGTCTATTTCTTCGGCATAAGAGGTTGTTATTTCAGCATCCTCTGTACACATGATGTCTACATCAAATAGTGCCTCATATTTTTCTTGATCTTTTTGAAGAAACCCCATTTTCCCTGTTTTATTTCTTAATTTCTTTTTAATTGATTGATATGCGAACAAAAGTGCTTCCTCTTCATTCTTGGCTTTTATTCTGCCGAAAAAAGGAATGCACAGCTCCCCTTGAATGAAATAATCCTTTTCTGACATACGTTTCCCTCTCTCTGGTAGCAATTAACCGAACTTACGTTCCCTTTTTGTTAACTTAATTATAACCTTTTACCTAGTTAGTGGCAAATCTTTTTTCTTTCATTTAAAAACTTGGAAAGAATTGATATAGTATGATAAGCAATACTATAACAGGAGGTTGTCCGATGCTTGAGGTTGAAATCGGACAATGTTTGATTTCCATTCTCCTCGAAAGTAAAGGAATGTCATTAGGAGAACTTTCAAAGCGAACAGGCATTAGTACGCAAAGATTAAGTGACTATGCAAACGGCTTTAGACCTTCTATGAATATAAAAACAGCGAAAATCATTGCTATTGCCCTTAACTGTTCAATTGAAGATCTCTATGAATGGAAAATCAAACATTGACTTTATCGCTAGGGAGTTTGGCCTAGCGAACCTCCTTGTACCCTTTTTAGGGTATAGAACTATTTTACTGCATATGTACAAATTTGTCTCTGTCTAACTTTGTCGAATTCTGAAAAATGTGAACAAAATCCTGATATTTTTCGAAAAAATATCACGAGTTTATCCGCACGTGTTTTATTTTTACTCTAAAAGTTATGTAAAGATAATCCCTGCAACAGGGATTAAGAATTATTCTCAATTACTTCAGACTTGATACAATATTTTTCTAAGTTATCCATATTCACTACTTTCCTCAGTGATTGTGAATTAAACTCCGCGTCTTCATTCAGAAACCCGTATTGTCGAGTTATTTTTTTATAATCAGGTACTTTTAATTCACCCTTCTCTTTGTATATCTCATACGCCATGTTGAGCTTTCCTGAGTTGATGAGATTCTTGGGTGAAAAGAAGGGTTCTTCTAAAAATTTTTGAAACTGACTAAAAGATCGGTGAACTAAAAATTTATCAGCTTTCATACTCTGATTAGAACTCTTATATTTTAGCCTAAAAATGTTTTCGCTTTTAACTAATGTAGCAAATTTGTTTTTAAGTCCACTCTCTGGCGAACCATTGCTAAGATGATATGTTGTTTGATCATTAGCGCGCTTAAGCAACTCATAACATTTATCGCTTACAGTAATTATTCTTACACCATGTTTATCATCTACCAGCTTTACCTTGTTATCATCAAGTAAATCGTCACCTGTTAAATTCAGTAACTCTGAATGCTGATAACCATCTATACCTTCATAAATAGCCTGTATCATCGCTTTATCCTGATCATTAACCATAAAATCAACATATTCTTCTACTTCTTTATTGGTGAATAGTGTTTTTTTGTTTTTATCTATAAACTGCTTTAAGTCACCATCCTGTATCTGATACACTTTGTTGATGTTACTGTTTGCCAAGCCATTTTCCATTGCCCATGTTGTGTATTGTCCAATTACAGCTCTTGCTCCTCTTAGTGAATCTATAGATTTACTATCTAAATCTAAAAATAACGTACGCAGCTCTTCCAAAGAAAAATTAAATATGTCTTTTTGAAGTATTTTTTCTGTAGCTGAGAAATCCCTTAGCCTTAGCCAATAGTGGTTTCTTGTTGCTTCACTTTCGTATTTCTCTAAAAACTTTTCCTTCAATTCAGCATTATACATTTCACTCATATTAAATTCTCCTTTAGGCTTTAAACAACAGCAATTTCATCATAAAATATTCGCTTAAGTTTCTTCTTCATAACATTCTTTAGTTGATTTTCATTATTTTGTCTTCCTAATTCTTCAAACACTCTTCCGCTTTTACTAAAGTCAATCGTATTAAGGATATTTTCAAGCTTGTTTAGTTCTACATTGTTTTCCTTCATCTTCTTGGCCAAATAAACATAACCGTAAAACATTACGTTATGGTTAATGTATGATTGCTTTCTAATGGACGATAAATCATCTTCAAGAAATTCATCTGGGAAGGCATAAAAAAGGTTATCGAAAAAGTCTACCAAGTATTTCGCAATTTTCAACGCATCTTTTCGAGATTTCAACTCAAATGCATCGTCTATAGCTTCCGATAAAGTATAATATGTCACAAGAAAATTGCTATCGATACCAATTTCACTTTGTGGGCTTATTTTATTTTTAAGTTCACTTTTAAATTTCAGCTGCTCGACAACGGTTGAAGAATACCGTTTTTGTCCCAATTCTTCAATTCTGGATTTTTCAACTGGGTTTATGGTATTCATTTGAGCAAAGTGAACCTTAGCCTTTTCTTCATCGTAATTGAGCACATTTAAAATGAATGGTTGATCTAATTCAGGGACTTCAGCAATGGCCTTAACAATACCTGAAATTCGATGATATCCATCAAGAGCATCTAATAAGGTTCCTCGTGTTACAGTGAGGGATTGGTCGCTTGGATCATATTCAACTTCTTCATCACCATCAGATGTTCCAAGACGAGCGTTAAAAGTTAACATTGATACAATTAAATCGCCTTTAATAAACAATTCTTTGATCTCATCAACTGATTTAGGGTTTGTTTTAGGTACAGGAATAAGGCTACCCTTAATGTACTTTCCTTCACGCTGAGTGTTGTAATTGTACTGCAGGATGGAGCTATTATATAACTCACTCAGTTCTTTGGCAGTAATGGAAGTGACATAGTTATCCTCTTTAATTTTAATCACATTTTTAAACTTGTATGGGAGCTTAACTACTTCTTCACCGGCGAATACCCTCCCACCTTCAAGCTCTTTTGCCAATCTGGTTGGAAAATAATTTGACGGATCTAAGGCTTGCGTCCCAAGAATTGAATACATCTCTTTTGAAACAATGTACACTTCTTTTTCGTTTAAACGCTGTACGTTGTTATCATTATTATTTAAAATTTCTTGGATATAACCAGGGAGTGCCTTGTATTTGTCCGCCATTGTGGCTTTTAATTCCTTCACCATATTGGGATCATTTTTAATATCATTAAGATTTTCCTCTATTTCAGTTTTTAACTTATAAAGTTTATCCGTTGTCAACAAAACTTCAGACACATTATCACCTCACATAATCATATTAAATTTATCATTATTTTCATAAGCAAGTAAAGCTTTTATATGATTATTTGTATCACTTGTTCAAAAACATTTTAAGTTTATTCTGTATATACATGTCTGATTTTAAAAAGAATTCTTTATATTGCTCTAAGGTAACTTCATCTAAAAAGGACATATCTTCTTTTTGATCAACCAAAACCCCTGGATCTTGAGAATAATCCCTTTCATTGTTTAAATAATGATCATTCAAAACATTGATATTGCTGTGACCAGAGAAAGCTGCCACTTTTTTAATATCACCATTAACGCTGTAAGAAAAGTTTGTTGCAGTATTGCGTAAACTATGCGGAGTTATCTTTCTTTCTTTGGGAATACCCATAACTCTACATACGCGATTCCACATATCCTGTATTGAATCAACTGTTAACTTATGAAATAACAGTTCATGTTCCCCATACTCTTGCTTTAACAGCAACAACTCTTCATAAAAAGCTGTGGAAATTCCAACTGGCCTAGCCTTTTTTTGCTTAGTTTTTTTAAAGTTGACGAGATAACATTGGTGCTTTTCTGAATAAGTAATATCATCCCACCCAACTCTAAGCACCTCTGATTTACGCCCTCCAGTGCGTGCACTAAACAAAATAAACATCTTTTTCATTAATCTGTTCTGACGCTCAGTAGCATACGCTACCTCAGCAAATTCATCAGCTTCAGATATTCCTTCAAAAGAACCTGCTGGGTTCTTTTCTGTTGGAAGAGGCCTAAAATTAAATACAGATGCATCACACTCATGTTCAGATTCAAGGTACTTAATCATACTTTTCAGTGCTGCAATCTTATTGTTAATTGTTGAATTGGAGTTGCTTTTATTTTTAGCCAAATGGGTTCGATAATCATACAGGTCGCTTTTCTTGATCGCCAGGTCACTCTCAGTTAAATATTCAATATCCTTGGCAGCATAATGGTTGAAAAACTCTCTTATATGCCTTTCATACGTGGCTCTAGTATTAGACTTTTCAATTTCTCCAGTTTCTCGATCCCTGTTTCTTAAATCTAATTCATCAAACCACCTATTTATGTTATTGTATATTGAATAATCCCTTAGTGTTGACGCTTTCTTTTGAGCTCCCATAATGACACCTCATATCATTTTTTTCATTAAGTATTGATCAAATTCTTGCCATGCAACAATCCATTCATTTTCACCTTGAATATTACTCAGTAGCATTATATTGGCGTTACAGATTTCCATTTGCTTTAGCATGTCGTATTCTTTAAGAGCGTTAATTAAGATGTCTGTATTCATTTTATCACACCTAATTTATTTTTATTCTATAATAAAATTTAGTTTAGGACATTTACCCTTTCGTCCTTACAGACGTTTATAATTGGCATCCCCGTTAATTCCTCATAAAGCTCCTCTTCGAATCCAACCCATTCATCACTTGTCGCTTCTCTTCGTAGGAACTCATTATAAGCTACTGCTATCTCAGGCTGCTCTAAAAACTTTAAAACGATCATATGCTTTTTCCAAACTTTAGCCTTGTTTTCTTCTGTATAATATTTATTATTCATTTTATTTTTACTCCTTAAATACATTTTATTGAATTCTTTTGTTCTTTAATGAGGTTATATTCTTTATGATTTTTTCTCATTGTAGTTACATTATTAGGTGTAAACACATCTGGATCCTCTAGGTGGAGATTGACTCGTGTGAAGTTCTTTAGTTGTTTTATGTATTGATATTGTCTTAATGATGTAATCTTCAACTCTTCCTTTTGAGTGGCACTTGTTGTTTCCATTGTTTCATCTCCCAACAACGTTCATCTTGTAACTTCATTATATATGTTCCCACAATAATATGCAATAATTATTTTATTTTTACTCACGACAAATAACACATGCCCTTTGTATGTGTTAAAATGTCTGCTAGTTTGTCTTTAATCCTCATTAGGATACCTTTGCTTTATATTTTGATCTAATCATTTCTGCTTCATTTTCAAGATGATTGTCTTCCTGGGAAATTACAAGATTAATAGCTGCCATTTCTTCGTAACCTTTGGCCATATCCTCATAAGAAAGTGATTGTCCGAAATGCTTTTTCATTTTAATTCCTCCATGTTCTTGTTTTTTATATTATGAATTTCTGGAACATTCTCTTAAAATTAGAAAAGACGCCTGATCCACTGGATCAAACGTCTAACCATTGATTATGTAGTATCCTGTTGTATTATTAAGCTCCCCGAATTGCACTTGCTACAGAGATCTCATCAGAAGCTGATGCCGTATTAACTGAATGTTGACCTGCAATGAATGAAATTGCTAATGCTGCTAAAATGGCTGTACCGAAAATAATTTTCTTCATTAAATTCACCTCCTTTCAAGTGCTAAATTCTAAATTAAATTTAGTAGCTCCGGATCACAGCCTAATTTTTCGAGTTCTATTATAGTCAATTGGATAAAATATTTATCATCTGATTTTTTGAAATATGTTATTGATTTATAAAAATCAGATTTTTGTTTTGATATCAAACCTTTATAATAAAAATAAAATCCTAATTCATTTTCATCTTGATCCCTATTTGATAAGCTTTCCAATAATTCGTTAGCCTTGTCGAGATTATTATTTTTTATGTAATAAAAAGCCCTAAGCTGCTGATATTTGATATCATCTGATTCATAGTTAACCCATGGATTTTCCTTGTTCCATACGTTAGCTAGGAAGCAAAGAGCGCCGTTTAGCATTTCTTTATGGGTATCATTAAGAACATACTTCTTTGCCTCAATATACGCCAGCATAGCTTCTTCATAGTTTTCGAAAATTAGGGTATTTCCTATAGTCAGATGCGCAAAAAAACATATTCGGTTCACATTGGACTGCATTATTGCAATATTTGAATGTTTCCTCGCTTCGATTAAATTGTTTTCATTTAAGCTTATATTCGCTTGTAACATTGACACTCTACTTTTGTACGAATCTTTTATAAATCCTTCTGGCAAGCTGCTAAAATCTAAAAGTGTTAAGGTGCTTTTCATCAATCCAAACTCACCAATATTCAAGTATTTATACATCAGCATTGCATCTGAGAAAAATGACATTTCTGGGGCTTTGCATCTTCCGCACTCTCTTATTGCTTCTGGTATTGAGATTTCGTTTTTATAAAGCTTTCTATGTATGCTGTAGATGTTGCCCCATTCTTGACTTGTGGTGTTTTTTGAGTTGCTTAAATTTAAAATAATCTTGTCTGTTAACGTATCCCATTGATTAATATCTGAGTATTCAACAGACTGTCTTGCGCTTTTTTTATTGGGATCCAGTGATAAGAAGTAATCACTTAGAAGCTGCTCTTCATTATCAGGAAACAAGCTTTTAACAATATTAATTAAACCGCCTAAGTTGTCCATTTCTTTCTCTGGGGTGTTGATGAATTTGTAAAAACCATTAACCTTTTCGTACCCTGCTATTTTTGAGAGTTTCGCTGCGAGCTGGTTGTCTTTTTCACATTCATTCTTAATCATCTGCTTAAGATTCATTGGTTACTCCACCCCTTCCCAACTAATGTTCTCTTGTTTATAATATACATTAGAGTTGTCAGAATTACAAGTATTTATTTTATTTTTATTCTAATTATTTTTTAAGGAATACTTATCTGTTTGAAATTCGTATTTTATTTAAAAAAAAGGGGGATCGCCCCCGACTTTTATTTGTCCAGAATAATTTTTGCTTGTGAAAATTTTCGGTTTAAATTCCTGTTTTCTTTCATACTATTTAAAATGATTTCTTCATCCAATCCTATCTTTTTCAGGATTAAAAATGTTAATAGTCCATTCATTCTTAAGGAGGCGTAATATTTCTCAACTGCTCGATGGAAAACCTTAGTTTTGTTTGTTAGATCATAGTGAGTAAGATAGTTTCTAGTCTCAACAAGTCCAAAAATAAAACTGTCCCTTTTTTTATTATTACCCGAAAGGAAGTTTTTTGTATCTGTTGATTGTTGATTAAATAACTCCTTTAGTCGCTTCATAAGATTAACTTCATTAATATGCTTTAACTTATTTAAGAAAAATTGCTTATGGTCAACTGAAACATTAGAATTAATAAACTCTCTTACTTTTTCAGTTTCAAATGTTAGTTCTTGGTTAAATTCTAAGCTGGAGCAATATCTTCTGTGAAATATCTCTAAACACTGAATATTTTTAATGAATTTGGTTTCCACGAACTCTTTCTGATCTTTACTGTTCATAAATAAACTAACTATTGTACTCAGCTTTTCTCTTTCTTGAAACCAGTTATTTAACAAAGTTTCATAATTGTGTCTTACCTTATTATAATCAAACAAGAAATTTGTATTCTTCTGTTTAAGGGCTTCTCTGTGATGTTGAAAGTATTTATATTTCAATTGTTTTTTATCTTCTGTCACGTTTAATGTGATATTTATATCGTAGTTAATGTTGTTCATTAGAATGTTTATAAGTCTAACCTGATGATTTACATTCTCATGAAACCATTTCAAATCTTTCCTTTCTGATGGGATTATATTAAATCCACTAACATGCTCCATAGATACACACTGTCCAGATTTTTGATTCTTAATCTTTACCCCACTAGTTTCTTGTACTACAAAATCTTTGACTGTAACCTTGTTTATGTTTATTCTCTCATAATGTATTTCATGTTTTTCACCATTAGAGTCAAATATTTGAGTGAAGGCGCTCAAACCCATCCATTCTGTTAAATTCCCAGTTGAAAACTCAGCAGAGTCAAATTTTTCTGGAAATGCCTCTGTGTAATCTCCTACTAAAAAGCTCCTAATTTCATAAACTGAAGTGGGTATTCCAGGTGATCTAAAGTTTGATTTTCCTATTGCAAGAACATCAAGTTTATACAATTCGCCATCTACTGATATTCCATTGATAACTTTTGGAGTGTCACCAATATCAATAAAGTCATTAACTAATGTACCCATTATCTCTAATGTGATTTCTTCTGGTTTATATATTAACGTACCTGGAACTTGATTTTCTTTATCTTTATCAATCCACCAATACCCTTGTACAGAAAAAACATCAAAAATATCTTTATTTACTATGTTTTTCATAACTAAACTCCTTTTGCAATTAATGATTTTAATAAGGGTTAATACTCAGAAGGGAGCTTGTTTGTTCCTTTTAATCACTCACTTAAGTCGTAAATACAACTTTAATTGTTTCTCTCTTTCAATTTATTTCTCTTTAACATGATTATTTCATGGCCTTACTCTACATTTAAAGCCGCTTCCATTCAACATACTCAAATCGCTGCTGATAAAGTTCTTCAAGGATTGCGGCCCATTCAACCCAGCCGTCCGCAACAATGCTTTTCTTCTCTCCATCCTCAATCCATTCAATCCAGTACACCTGAACACCCCTTACCGAGTAATAACTTCAATCTGTCTTATAGCAGAAGTGACTTTAAACTCTGTATGTAGCTCGTTTGAGATCACTAAAGCTTCTGACATTGTAGTAAACTTAGAAGCGCCATGAAGCCCCTTAGATGACTTATAACCACTACCATCCAACTTAAATGACCTGAAGTAATCATTATTTTCAAATTGAATGACAAAAAAGTTATCGATTACCGGCATGATTATCCCCTCTTCAGCAGCCCAACAATTTTTATCCCTAATGGCAGAAATCCAATTAGTATATAAAACACCATGATATTTATTTTATTCTTAAAGAACAATTCAATCATGTTTTGCTCCATTCCTGGTGAAAAGGAATTAATAAGCTCCTGTTTAAAATCCTCATCGTAAACTTGATCAACGAATAAGGCTTTAAATCCCGTCAGGAAGCCAACACCAAGCCAGAGTATTAAGAAATACGAAAATCCAATCATAAAACCCTCCTCCTTATATACATCGTCTGGTATTATAGTAGAGTTAAATATCCTATGTAGGTGAATTTGTATGGAAGAGAAAAATTTTGAGACAAATGGGTATGATGTTTCTGTCATTTACGATTATAAGGAGTACCCTGATGTTAAGTATGGTCGCTGTGACAACTGTGATTACACTCTGTTTAAGAGTTCAGTGAAAAGTGGCGTGTTTTTACGCGAGTGTCGTAGATGTGGGATGAAGAAGAGTATCTAAACACTCTTCTTCATTTATTTTTAGGCTTGATTTCAATTTCAAGATCTAAGCCGTCTAGAATTTTGAGTAAAGTGTCCACATTGTAGTTCTTACCGTTAGTAACTCTAATAATTTGTGGATGTTTTAAATTAACCTTTTCAGCTAATTTCCTGACTGAAAGCTTATTTTTATCTAGTCCATCTTTAATTGCATTAATGATCTTAAGTTTAGGTACAGAGATAGAATAATATTCTTCAGGAACTTCCATAATGTCTTCAATATTCATTTCAATAATATCGTCTTTATTTGATACCATAAATCCATCAATCCTTTCTAGATAGAATGGTACCATATGAGTTACCACTTTGCAATCTTTTATTTCACTGGAATCATGTAGCTTACATATACTTCAATTCCATCTTCAGTTCTATATTTTGCAATCTTGTCTGGATCAGATTCAATCTTTTCAATAAGTCGCTTTGCGCCTTTATTTCCCTTTTCACTATTGGTTACAGCAATCCAAGACCAATAATATTAAAAAATAGATGCAGCTTTTTAGTATTAAAGCAAGTTCCCTGTCTTAATTTTTTCCATTAACTATGTCGTTGATCAATAAACTCGCTTGCATATCGGTATAGCTCTTTATATTCCGTTTCATCAACTGGAGACTCTATTAATTCAACCCCGTTCTTTACGGCAGTGTAGGTTCTTCCATCATGGGGATACGTTTCCCAGACAACTGGGATTGTAATATTTTTGAAGTTTGAAAGTTTTTTAGATTTTTTAAATTCTTCTCTTTCAGTTATCCTAGAAGCTGCGATGTCTATTATCTCGCCATGCAGTAATACCCACATATGAAATTCGAACGGAGGATTCCACTTGTATTGAACTGGTAATGATGGAAATATAACTGATCCTGCTTTTAATTTTGCATTTTTATTGTATTTCTCTTTCAATAAATCTTTTGTTAGATAAGATGTATAAACACACGCGTCGCCTATTCTTATCCCAGATTTATCAAAAGCAAAGAAAATACTTTCCACAATATTTTTTTGAATAAGCTCTTTATTGTTCATTTTGCCCCTCCGTAGTCGTTAAAAGAATGATTTTATTCAGTAACACCATTTTCATATTCAAGGTTGTATGTTGATATTTCGTGTACTCCTATATCCCCTGCAAAGTTTCCATCCTCATGTTCCTGTTGTAAATAAACCTCTTTATCTTTTTCGAAGATTTCTCTTGCTTCATCTAATTCAGTTACAGCTTGCGATCCCATTCGATCTGTTACAGTAAAAACTAAGCACCGTTTTAACTCGGTACCATCTTTAAGGACTACGTCTGCCATGACGTACCCATTTGGCTTTAGTTCGCCAATTTCATTACGTCTTTTATCGATTGCCTCTTGAAGAACCACAGAAACAGTATTGTTATCAGACTCACTTAAAGCCATTTCTAATTCTTCAATTTCCTCAAGTAACACTTGAATTTCCTCTCTCATTTTCATCTCTCCCTTTGTTGTTAAATGAATCATTATCTCTATTTAAGCACCCTGAGTATAGCCTGATTTGTCAATAGTTACGAGATGTTCAATGTCATCATAGTACTCTGCGTTCATGACCTCATATATATCAATCCCAAGATTCTTTTCCAAATTTCTTTTGGCATGTAAAACAATCATATTATCTGCATTAATACCATTAGGCATTTGTGGTACACCCGCATCTGTTTTGATTTCTACACCGTTTACATTGAAAGTTACTTTTACTGTATTTTGCATTGTAACCTCTCCTATTCCCTATGAAAGTACGATTTTATTTAAACATTGCATTTAATATATTCGTCAAAATCCGGAAAGATAAGCCAGTCATTTGTCATCAGCTCATCCACTTTTTGCAAAAATTCTTTTGATCTGCCTTTCAATTTAAAATCGCCGTCTCCTCCATAAAATTCGCTCAAGCCTTCATAACCGCCTGATTTGTAGTCTGATATAAAACATCTCCCATCAAAATTCCTATTGTTTCCTGCCTTTTCTGAATCTATAATTGCACGAGTTTCTTCCTCTATTGCTTCAAAATTGTAACTCTTTGCAATCCGATTTACCTCTGTCAATCTGGAGATGATTTCATCTGACCAGTTACCCCTCACATCTCTTAGAAGTGCTTCCATTAAGATGATTTCTTCTTGCTTTATCATGGCCTTTCCTCCTCTAATTAAGTTTGTATTCCTACTCCATAACCTTCCCTTCAAGTACAACCTCACTTGCAGTCCAAGTGATCTCATTAACTCCATTCTCATCCATCAAGGTTTTCGCTTTACTATCCGCGCTCACTTTTAGGTCTTCCAAACTTTCGGCTTTAATTATATCGGCTAATAGCATATAGTCCTGATCGTAAAATTTTACTGAATAATCCTTCATATATTCTCTCTCCTTTTGTTGTAATGTGCGCTTTAACTTAACCTTGAAAATTTTCATTCCCTTACTTTTTTTGTAACTTTAGTATACCATGATCACTTTAAGTGATCAATATCTTTTTAATCTTTTTTGTAAATCAACAGCTCATGCAACTCAATATCTAAATATGTACAAACTTTATCAAGCAGATCCCTTGGATACCGCTCCATTTCGTCATGATACAGCTTTCTAACTGTGTTGAAACCATGGTCAATATCATTGGACAGCTTTCGAATACTGATATTCCTTTCGTCTAATATCGGCTTTAAATTTGATTTAATCAATTTAACTACCTCGCATTCATTATGTATGATCACTTTAAATTATCATTATATCCATAAAAAAGGTCAAGGATATACCTTGACTATGTATTAAGCTTACCAATCAAATGAATCTTCATGTTCAAATCCATAAATACCTTTAATCCACACGTCTCCGCAGCCTGGATTCTTTGTAATCTCTAACACATGATTACGATTTGCATCTCCCTCTACTCGATCTGCAGCAGTATAGTCGGCATAGTTCCCTACAAACTGCTTTTCACTACGTGGGAATACCCAGCCAGAAAGAGTTATCCTACTGATTTTCATATTTAGAGTACACCCTTCAGCATTGTTAATTGTGAATTTGTAGAAGAGCCAAGTGCGATCAAAATTCCGATCAAAATAATCTGCCATTGAAAAACTCTCTGAATCCTCACTCATGTGAAAATCCACATTTTTGTAGTCTAATGTAAGCTTCGCCTCAGCACTTGGTGTCGTGAAACACGAGATGAAACCAATGCAAATTACAGCCAAAAAGATTAGCTTTTTCATTTACTCTCCCCCTTTTCCAAATTATACTATATTTGAAATAAAGGCGAAAGAACAGGCAGAAGCTTCGTGATTCATCTGTATTCTTCATGATATAGCTAGATATACATGTATCTATGAATATCTACATGTATTTATAAGTATCTATACCTCCCTACACCATACAAATATACCTTATTGAGAACAAAAAATAAATATTTTTGTTCATTTTAAAGAACAATTCTTCCATTTTTATGATATAATCATCACTGCTTATAGGTAGCCTTACTGCTTATTCGCCATATGGTATAGGAAAGAGGTTCTTAAAAATGAACGTAAAGCATTTTAATTGTTTCTTTGTTATCAGGCTGTTTGCTGCTCTGTGTGTGCTGGTTGGCCATGCTACAAGAGACTTAAACATTTCTGTCTTTGGTTATACCCCAGAGAGTAAAGCATTGTTTCACACCGGCATATCAATCTTCTTTTTTCTAAGCGCATTTTTTCTTTTCACTTCTTATGAAAGATCCAGGCTTAAAGGAAATAATGTAACCGATTTTTATTGGAGCCGTATTATCAGGATCGCGCCCGCAATTTACACCTATGCTATTGCCTCCACCATCCTGTTAATTGTTCTAGGAGCTCTTTCATTAACAGTATTCACTACTAAAGAGTACTGGACATGGCTTCTTAGCAATTTTGTGTTATACCCTCAATACTTCCCTGACATATTCCATCACATTGGCACAGGTCGCCTTAACGATTCACTTTGGACAATTCCTGTTCAGATTAGCTTTTACCTTGTTTTACCCGCAATTTATTGGTTTTATAAACGTTTCGGATTCCAAAAAATGATTCTTTGCTCTTTTGCTGCTGCCGCTTTCAGTGTGTTAGTCTCTTTCATAATTTTAAAGTTCGCCCCTGGCAGTGTTTTCGGCAACCTGTACTTACATTCTTTCCTGCCGCAGATGTTTTATTTCACTTTAGGTATCTTCTGGGCTAAGGCATGGAGTAAGTCACCGCAGCACCTTGTTTTATTTTTATCGTCTGTTACTTTATTTTTATTCTGTAAAATTGACCCTTTACATCTGAGCTCAATAAACAGCACATTATGGAGCTTTTCATGGTTCGTGCCTTTGAGTTATGCAATTGTCTGGTTCGGTTACAATGGGCCGAAGATATTTTGGCAGCTGAACCGGTTAGATGATATCAGTATGGGGATTTTCATATGGCACATGGTGATTATCAACGTCTTCCTATACACCGGAATTAATAAAACACTGTCTGATTACCCGTTGATCATAGTTCTAATTGCTGTCACTGCTGCAATCGCATTTCTTTCGTACAGAATAGTGGAAAAACCCGCTCTTAAATTGCGTAATATCAAGAAAAACAAACCAGTCAAAACAAGGATTGCGAGCTAATGGCCAAGGGCTGTTCATGTAGGCAGCCCGTATCCCATTTAGCATGAAATGGTGTTTTTATTTAGAGTGCTCAGTTACTTAACCGCAACTTTTTGTACAAGTATAGAGTCCCAAATCCAAAAGATCAGGGCAAAAAATACGCTGAATAAATATATCTCATAACTCGCTAATATAGACCCTATGGGATTATAAGGTTCAAAGAGAACGACCATGATTAGCCATACAACAAATGAAGACACTGTGTATATAAAGAGATAATTAATATTGAACCTTCTAGGTTTTCGGTTTAAGATAAGCTGCAATGGCAATTCAAAAATTAAATAACATGTCAACATGATCCCACTAATTATAAGATAAGGGACATATTCAGCTTGATTCAGGATGATCACATATACCAGTGTGGCACATATGACCGACAAAATAAGGACAGCTAGGTATCTTACTGCAATCAAATCTATCTCCCCTTAAACGCTGTATTTCATTCAAAGAACGAATTATCAAATTTAAATTTTAAAATTTTCATTGAAATTGCGTCAATATGGACTAAAATTATAAACCAATCTCAATCGCTTTTTCATATGCTGAATGGAAAATGATTTTGTTATCTTTCCATTCGGCATTACCTACCCCTAACACATCAAGGTCGTCTTCACCCTCAGTATTTCGTGTCATAATATATACGGTGTCCTTATTCACTTTTCTCATTAAACCAGGGTATAAACTAGGAACATGCACATAAAAATCGTAAAAGTGATTCGTTTCCCCTAAGGTGGCGTTTCTATGCTCTATTGTTACTATTACATTTTTAGTTGGCGAAGAAATGGTACCGTATGAATCACCAGTTGCCACCAACAATGCAACTATAAGTACCACTGGAATTGTTATGCAAATTACAAATAATCGCCGTATTTTATACCACCGAGCTAACACAAAAAAACCGACTAAAGTAAGTAGTACAGGAAAAATACAATTTGTTTCCAGCACAAAGCTTAAGTAATAACCATCATGAGACATCAAGAAAACAGCTAAATCAAATGCTAAAATCAAGACAAAGAAGATTGTTGCTGCATTTATTTGGCGCAATACTTTGTTTACCATATTCATTCCCCATGTTTTATTTAATCTTAGCTTCTATTTGTACAAACTCTCCCAGAGGCTCAACACATGCTACTTCGTACATGCAGTCGTCATATGTATTGAGTAGAACCTGTGTTTCCTCTGTTATTTGACTTCTCTCTAACATGGTTTGTAATGAATTTATTAGCTGCTTTATGTTCATAGACATTAATTAATCTCCCCTTTCTACTGAATTTCTCTGTATATTTCTTAGCCTTTTAGACAATGCCTGTTGATACTTCTTCCCTTCAATAGTTGCTGAACAATCAATTAGGTTAAGCGTGTGGCATTCTTTTTCAACAGTAGACAATAATTGATCACCTACATCACGATTAACCCATTTTTTATGCCTTCTTTCTGCCATGTATGAAAAACCAAAATTATTTTGTGTGTGTAAATTCACTATACAGCTGGTTGATAAACTTTCGATTGCAGTTTTAGCAGCAAGAATTATTGATCTGTTTTGCGTTCGCTCTAAACAGGTGAAATATGTTTCTTTCATAATTCCTTTGTATCTAAATATCGCGATAGCTACCCCAGTTTTTGCAGGTGCTTTTTGTAGCACTCTGATAAAAATATCAATTTCTTTAGACATAATATCCACCTTTTCAAGATTTTATATTATATCTAATTATCACACATTTAGACTAAAGCTCAATATATTTTTCGTTTTAGTCGTAGCCAACTTTTCACTCATCTTTATAGCATATCCGCTCCCTTTAAAAAAAGTGAGCGAAAGTATTTTAGTTTAGAATAATAACATTTAGTTATACATCTGTTAAGCTGGCTTACGCTTACTAATTAAATCGGTTATGTAGTCTGCACCTTTAGCAGTTAGATACGTTTTTGAAACATATCCAATCTTAGATGTTGGCACACTTTTAACTTCAAATAAACCACGACCCATATATTTCTGGTATGGAAGGTTATTTGCCATCAGGATTTTCTGATCCTTAAGAAAAGTGAATAACTTATTACGTCCAAATCCTTTGATATTTAATTCCTTAGCAAGTGAACCAATGTCCATTAGCCCGTCAGCGTCCAAGAACTGATGATACTTCTCCACTTTTGGTTGATACTCAGTTACCTGCTGTTCCAAAAGGAGTTTTTCAGATTCAATTCTCTCACGTTCCTTTTGTTCTTGAATCCATCTCTCTGCCCGTTGGATTGAGTTATCAATCATATAGGAAGGAACTAATTGTTTTTTAAGCTGTGTTTCCATTTCTTCAAACCGAGTGACATAATGTGCCGTAAACAAAACGCCTTTTGTGCCATTCATTTTATTAGCCACCATGTCGCAACCTTTACGTGTTAGAAGATAATACTTGTAGGATTTATTGTTGCCCTCTGTTTTATAGTGATCTTTAATGTAAAAATCCTGAGAGCGCAATTCTGCGCTTTCTAAAATTTGGATATGATTATGAATTGTTCTAAGAAATTCTTTATGTTCTTTCCCTACCATATCAGCCACTTCACGACTATCCATTAAAAGTTGTCCATCCCGTTCAATTACAGTTAAATTTTTTTCCAATAAAATCCCTCCAATTAATTTGATTTATGTATATTTAGATCTTTATCAAAAAGTTTACATTTCACATTCAAATCACCCCCCTTACGTCCATTATCTTCTTAATAAAACAGCAACAAGAACCCTTATGATAAAAAGCTTTTAGAGGTCTGTTGTATCCTAAAAAAGAAGAATAACCATTAGGATTTTTTCAATTCATATAAAATATGCATTTTATTTAGATTCTTAACAAACAAGATCATGTTGCCTATACTCATCAAAAAACATATTACAGTGACCAATTTGACTAAGATACAGGCTCTCCTTAGGTCTTGTTACGCCGACATAAAATAATCTTGCTTCGTCTAAAAGATCGCTTTTTCTATGAGGAAACTTACCATCTTCAACCCCAATTAAGAACACATGTTTAAATTCTAGACCCTTGCTTGCGTGAATAGTCATTAATCGCACCGCATTTTCATTTTTCTTTTTACTTGGCTTGTTGCCGTATACAAAATTAATGAACTGCTCTAAGTTATTATTCTTAACAAATTTCTTCATGGTATTGAGAGATTCTTTTCTGTCAGTTATCTCATCTTCATCGAGGTATTTCTCTTCTATGTAATCATTCATTCTGAAAGTTTTAACTACATTGTCGATCAATTCTTCCACGGCAATCCCTTTAAGCACTTGCATTTGGAGTTTATTAATCATACTTTGGAATTTCAAGACGTTATCGTTTTGAGTCGGACGATCAAATCTCATATTTAACATGGCCTCATATAAGGACATATTTGTTTGTCCGGCAAATGACTCAACATCTTTTAAATTCTTATTGCTAAAATAACGAAATGGATCATTCCTTAGTGTGAAAATATCTCGAAAGGCTGCATCATCATGTGGATCACGAATTAATCTTAAATAAGCTACAATCCCTTTTACCTCTTTTCTCTTGAAAAAGCTCCCATTATTAGTAATATCATATTCAATTTCACGCCTTTTTAATTCATTCTCAACATAGCTAGAATGAGAGTTTAATCTATAAAGGACACAAATTTCTGATGGTTTTTCACCGGCTTTAAGCAATGTTTCAATTTTATCAGCTGTATTCAGACCTTCTACTTCTCTGTCCTGATACGTTAGTGTTTGAATTTCGCCATTGTTATGAATATTAGGGACGGAGTCTGCGTAATGTTCATAGTCACCATAGTATTCCTTGATAAAGCTGTTTGCGTTATCAACTATGTTTTTATTTGATCTATAATTTGTATCCAGGTTAATCACAGTGGCGTTTTCCCAATCCTTTTCAAACTCCATACAATACTCAGTATTGCCGCCTCTAAATGTGTAAATAGCTTGTCTATAATCGAATAAGCAGAATATGTTACCAGAGGCGCAAAGTTCTTTTAAAATGAGATTTTGTACTAAGTTAGAATCTTGATGCTCGTCTACAAGAATAAATTCATACGTATACTTATGTTTATTGTTTTTTAGCACCTTGTAACACTCCAATAAATAATCATCATAATCGTACAGTCCGTTTTTGGATTTAAAAGCCTCATACTCCTTATAGAAGAGACGTAATTGCTCCTCGGTATATTTACTCTCTTTAATTAAAAACTCGTCTGTGTAGCCCCTTAAAAAGTTCTTTTGGTAGCTGATGAAACCCGTAATGTCTTTAATGTCAGGTTTCTCTTCAAGTGATTTAAAACAGTTTTCTCGCTGCCATTCTTTAATCGTATTTTTCTCGTTAATTTCAATTCCCTCTTTGAGAAGAATGTTGCGGCATACTGAATGAAATGTACCTACATTCACACTAGTTAATTTCTGCTTATGTAATTTCTTCTTAAGCTCATTTGCAGTATTACGCGTAAAACTGATGGCTAAAATATCCTCTTGATCTTCACCGTAATCCCTCACCAATGTTTTAACACGGTTAAGGAGAACGGTGCTTTTACCGCTCCCTGCCCCTGCAATGACTGCACAAGCCCCTTTATAAAAATTAATCGCTTCTAATTGTTGTTTGTTAAACTTTAGAGTCATTCTAAATAATTCCCCCTTTTGTTCCTTCTTCTGTTTTTTCTAAATATGTAAATAAAGCATTGACTTTCTCTTGTTGAAGTGAATTATTTTCATGCATAGCTATGTATTCGTTAATTTTCTTGTCAATATATTTTCTGCTCGGTGTCCATCTTTTAACAATTTTCAAAGCAGCTTCAAAGTCATTAATGTTAATGCTCGAAGTATTAGGTACATTTAGAGCTTCAGATACTTTTCCATAGCATTGCATCAACAACCCTCTATAAAATAAAAGGTGTTCTGGACTGCCAATTGGTTTTACATAATCAAACACTCTGCTTTTAGCAGCATTTTTAAACTCTAGAAATTTTCCTGATTTATCATGTTGGAAGGTAAAGAATGTTTCATCGTATTCTTTAAACTTGCCTTCCATCTTTGAAATTTCTTCTGCATTTTCACTTTCTTTTAAAGACAACTGCTCAACTTGAAGTTCCAGCTCTTTTTGTTTATCAGCCATTTTTATAAAATCTTCACTTAATCTATTAACTTTTAAACTTAATACCTTGTCCATGAGCATATCAATTTCTCCATTTGACATCTTGTTCAATTCCAATTCATTAATCGCCATATTAAACCACCTCAATAATATTATTTTTATTCGTAATTTTTCTCATTTCTTTGCACCAGGATTCCACATGCCCGATTACAGAATCAAGATTGTTCATTATAATTTGATTGTCACTCATATCCCTAATGGCCTTTGCATACTTTACAGGCGCTAAACTACCTTTTAATACTTTTTCAATCTCCCAAACCATTTCAGAAAGCTCAGAAGTGGCCTCAACCTGCCTACCTAAATCATCCTGTTCTCTTGTTACAGCCTTTAATTTATTTGTTAGCTCCTCGTATTCTTTTACTTTCACATCACTCCTTTCAAGTTGTTGCTCTAAGATCAATTTTTGTTTAGATATATTTTCATATTTTTTATTTTGATACTCTAATTCTTTTTTTAATGCGTCTATTTGTTTGTAGTCAGTGTTATCAATGACTTTTTCAACAACTGTCTTCTTCTCCTTTTCTCGTTTTAATTTAGTTTCCAACAAACAATTATCCTCTTCAGCTTTCCTCAGCTTAGCTTCAAGCTCTTTGTATTCCTTTAGTGTTTTGACTTCACCATTTAGGACTGCTTCCTTAGCTTGTTTCTTTGGTTCGGTTGATTCTGATGAAGGTTTAGCTATTTCATATGTTAGAGATACTGGCAGGTCTTCGATTATTTTTTGGTCTTCGCAATTTGCGATGAGCTTAAATCTGTTGATTAATCTATAAACCAAGTCCTTTTTCAATCCTATTGAATTGCACCATCTTTCAAACAGTCCATTATACTGATTGTTTCCAGCTAACTTTTCTTGTGCTTCCTTTAGCTCTCTCCCCAGCTCTGTATAGGCCTTGCCAACAATCTCACGCATGTTAAATTCTTTTTGTTTAAGGAAATCAGCAGTTGATTGATCAACTAAATCATATTTGAACTCTTTTGATAATTCATTTGTCATGTCTTTACATCCTTTCCAAGTTACCATTTCGATCCATTTTTAGCTTTATATTCTTCAAAGGGTTATCCTCTTTTTTCACTTTTGTTGATTTGGAACCATCTTCATCAAGATCAATCAACTCGCTTGCAATAAGCTCTTGAAGCTTGTCTATTCTTTTCTTCTGGCTTTTTACTTTGTTACTAAGTTTATTGATCTTGTCATCTTTATCAGCTAATAGTTTGTTTGTTCCAGTCTTTTCATGTTTCAAAGACAAAATTTCGTTTTTAAGATCAAAGATTTCTTTTGTTGAGGTTTCTGTCATGTTTTGCACAGATTGCTGCATATTAAAAATCGGCGTTAACAATTTACTCATCTCATGTAGAATTTGTATATTGTTCGACTTCATCATTTCCTTAATCACATTTGTATTTGAAGGAGGCACAACAACTTCTTTTCTTACCTTAATGGCTGTATCTGAATTTTTAAGGATCATTGCCAATCTTAAAGCTGCTCTTTTAGGAACGATATATAGCTTAATGAATTTCCCAGGCATATTATATTTATGCTTAAATCCTTCAAGCTCTAATCCTTCTAGTTTCTTCAGTCCGTCTTCAACCAAAACCTCATTATTTCTGTGGATGTATGTAGTTAATGTAGGTACTTTCATTCCGAAATACTCTGACAAGAATTTTATTGAAGTATGTTTTTTGTCACCTAGCATCTTTAACTTTTTCACTTTGTCCAAGGCATCAATTCGATCCATGTACTGCTCTCTTTCACTTTCTTTGATTAAATATAGATTGGTATTCTTCATGTTATGTATTCTCCTCTTTAAATTTTTTAAGTTTAATGCGCCCTTAAAACATTATATTTTATTTTTATTCTTAAAGTATATTCACTTCACTGTTGCTTTAACTTGATTAGAGTATAGCATGAGTATTTAAAATTAACAATAGTTATTTTATTTTTATTCTAAAAAAAGAAGAACATATTATCGAGGTTCAGCTTGCTGAAACGAGACGGCCGTAAAGGCACTTTACGGACGAATTTATTATTTTTTTATTTAATTATTTTTCTGGTTCTCCTTAAGACTTAGGCTCTAAAACCCTTGATATGACTGGCTTATTTTTTAAGTTTAAGAGGTTTGTCCTCTTTATCAAGTATCGAGCCAGTTTGTGAGCAGCTTCCTCATTCTCAAAGAAGGTATGTACAAAGTTATTTCTTCTCCATCCCTAATAGCAGACCTCCATACCCATTGCACTAACTCAGACAATGCAAATGCGTCCTGGTCTATTGTAATACTGTACTTTTCTTTAAAATAATTATACAGAACAGTATTCGTATATCTGTTTATTGTATATGCTAAGTGTTTCTTATGCTTAAACTCGTTTGTAGCACGTGCATTACATGAGACAAACCCCTTTGTATACCCATTGCCCTTTATTCTGTTCTTATGGTCTGAATAAGTCGTCCACATAGCTTCATCACTTGACGACTTAACAATATTATTAAAGTAATTGAATACATTGTTCTTCACCTTTTTGATTGTGTAAGGTGATTTATTTTTATACCAATTAGAAGACAGTGAAAACTCCAGTTGTCCTATTGTATTTAGGTTGCCTTCATATATTTTTATTTTATTTCTTAACTCTTTTTTAAAGTTCCTTTCAAAATCAGTATCATGGTCAATGAACCTATACTGTCCATCTATGTAAGCTGAAATATACTTCTGATACTCAATATTGTTCACATCGTAATAATATTTTTGTATTTGAGCATCAAACATATATGTAAGTATGTAAACCTCCTTGAATAACTGGAATACGTCGGCAGGAAAGTTCCAAATCAATATATTATCTTTAAAATACATTAGGTTGTTATTTAACGCCATATCTCGAATATCATCGTATCGTGTTTCATAATCTTTTTTCTCTTCATTCCATTTGACAAAACCGTTTTCAACATAAATCAAATTGGAATCAAACAGTGTTGTTAGATCATGTTTCTTTACCTGTAATTGTTCCACTACTTCCATGACTTCATCTAATATTAGTGTGTAATTGCCTGCAAGTATAAGTTCCTTTGTCTCGTCGTTTGCGTTTTTAAAAAGGTTATGAGTTGCCACAATGTTTTTATTCTGTGATAAGAGTTCGTGAAAGGATTCAAACTTATATTGTGTTTTATCACCTTTCTTCTTTACTTTAGGTTCGAAAAATTGTTTGGACTTTATGCTTTTCTTTATGCGCTCAACTTCATTTAAATAAGGTGTGATGAATATAAAGGTTTCTTCTTTGCCAGCAGAATTCATTTTGTTAATCGCTGCAGATGTTTTACCGCTCCCCATAACCGAATCGACTATTTTAATTTTATTCATAATATAAACAGACTTCCCCCTTTAATATTAAAAATAAAGGAACGGATAAATGTTTTACCGCTCCTTCTCATGTATGAAATTCAATTGTTGATTCTTTCTTCAAGATCATGAATACGTCTTTCAAGTCCAGAGAATTTCTTATCATTGTATCGGTGGTCACTTTCAATATTCTTGTTAATAATCTTAAGCATGGATACAACCTCTTCAGGTTCATTTTCTTCGATTCGTTTAACCGTTTCTTTAATATCCTTAACGTCCTGCTTAATTGTGTTAATATCCTTGGAAAGTTGCTGTATCGCTTCAAGGATCTGATTTTCCATTCCGCTCACCTCTAATAAGCTTAGTATAGCATGATGTCAGTTAGATTTGTTTACCTTCTTTTGGCGTATAACAAAGTAAGCGATCCATAACAAAATGATAATGATACACGTTACTATGAAGATAGCCATAATAAGCGACTGTATTCCGCTGCTGAAGTAATCTTTGATGAAGAGGAACAATAAGAATAAAACAATAAATGTTATGTTCGTAAACCATAATGAGAATCGTTTCATATTTACAATGTGCTTGTCCATGTTATAATATGGGTAGTAACTAAAGGGGAATTAATCCCCTTTAGCGTGTTATCTGCGTATACGTTTGCGTTGTCTCTCTGGTCGGAGACGCTTGCGTGTACGCTTTTTCTTTTTGCTTTCTTTATTCTTCATCAGGTTTTGAATCTTCTCAGCTATCGTTAAACAGTTGATGATTAAAACCGTGATAGGAATAAGGAAAGCAATTGTTATACCCACTTTCTCAAGCACTATGTACACCTCCTTTCCTATAACTCTATTATAACACATTTTTCCTTCGAAGTCATTTTATTTTTACTCTTAAAATGGATTTTTTTAAATTATTTTGGCACTATTATTTATGGGTGTTTATAAGCTTTATGAGGCGTGTATGTGGATTGGATACCCAATGTACTATGATTCATTTAAAATTGATTCTAGGTGCATTAGAATGCTTCTGATGATGTGTGGTGAATGGAAACGGATAGAGATGATTAGGTAAGATTAAGGGTGGATGTAATGAGGGGATGAGAAGGAATATTATTAGAGTGAATATAAAATAGGTATTCGGATTAAGATAAAAAATTGTATAGATAACACTTCGATTCATTCCCTTTCGTTATACACACGATTATTTTTAATGAATGGGTATTCACTTTTATATTGACCACTTAATTATTTTTTCAAAAATAAATATTGTTTTTCATTTGAAATTGTGTTAGTTGTGCAAATTTATCAGCCAAATCATAAAAACCCTACATAACGTATCTTATATAGGGAATTCAATACCAATATATAGGGGGTATATTAACATCTAAAGGCCAAAAAACAGGAACAAATGTACCCCTAGCACTTCCATTTCCACACCCAACTTATTTTTTCACTTTCCCATTTTTCAGCCTATTTTCACATCGTAATCGCTATCGTAAAAGCCTATAATATCAATGTTTTTCCACCCCTCTTTCTCCCCTTTTTCATCAGACTTTCAACATATCGACCACTTTTCCTCTCTCCTGCCTACGTTTTACGATCACAAAACACCTATTACCCCTTTGACAGCTCTAAAACATTGCTATATCAACTAGATAACCCTTTCCGATCTTCATTTACGATAAGCACTTTTTCAACTCACGATCACCAAGTAGGGTCATTAAAAATCAAAATAAAAAAGCCACCTTAATAGGCAGCTTCCCTTTAAAATTAGCGCTTTAGTCTCTTCAGTGCCTCCATATACGAGGTCTTTTTCGATTCCTTGTTCTCCAGTTTTTTCGGTTTAAATAAATCCTCTCTACGGCGATTCTTCGCTTTATAAACAGTTGTTTCTTTAACTTCAGTGTTTCCATTTTCAATTAGATCATCTAACTGCTTCATCCGTTCATTGATCCAGGTTAACCCGCTAAGAATCGTTATCGCCCTATTACCTTTATCATAATGTCCTTTAAATAAGTCTAGGGGCATCTTGTTCTCAAAGACATTAAACAGCTCATTATACGATATATGCTCCGTTAAGAACTCATGAACATCTAGGATAACTCCAGCTCTCATCACATTTGTAAACTCAACAGGAGTAAATATCGAATTGTTCCACGACTTCTGTATATCTTCCTGCAGCTTATCAAAATACTTGCCCTCATTTGTAAATTCATTGAGGTTTGTTTGGGCAATAATCATGATTCCTGGTGTATCAAACAGCTGATTTAAATCCTTCCTGTCTAAGGTGCTGATCTTTGATCCTCTGTCCGTGTAATTGAGTAAGACTTCAATTAAATTCAGGAACATTTTGTTTGTTTCCTTATATAGTCTGCTCTCAGAAATCTTCCCTTCATGTTTACTCAAAACCATTTGATTATCCAAAGGTAAAACACATGTCTCTGGCATAGATAAGTCTTCAAGTAGCTCCAGTGAATTCATCTGGTTGACCAATACCTCATTGTTGTCAGGAAGGATTGGTACAGCAACTATTGTTTTATGTGTAAGACATTCGTTTAACAATTCTAATAATATAGGGGCTACCCCTGAACCGGTTCCACCAGCAGCAGAGAAAACTACGAAAATAACTTGTACTGAAGGCTTTTCCATTGTGTTCTTTATGAACTCAATAGAGGACTCCCAGTTATTTTTCATATGTTTCGCTGCTACGCTTCTGTCTTTACCCACTCCTTCTGTCCCAACCAAATGAAGCTTATCTTGAATATTGACCAATGAATTAAGGTCTGAAAGTGAATAATTTATTGCGACAGAATGAAATCCCCTCTTCATTGCTTCATCTGCTATACTTCCACCGGCCTGACCTACTCCAATAAATCCAAACATTAAACCCTCTCCCCTTCTAACTGATATCTCAAAGCTTCTTGTCCAAATTGAGTAATAAAAACTGTATGCTCTTTAGTGTTTTTAACTATATTAATAAACTGCAAGGCCTCTAGACGATCGATGCTCTTTCTAAAGGTAGCATCAGTCAACTGAGTTTTTTCTTGAATGGTTTTCTTTCTAATTGATTTAAACTTTAAATCTGCCCCTTCATCGCTCAATAAGCCTAGAATATACAAATCATTTCGAGTTAAATTATCAATGACTGAATCAAAATAAGTATCCATGTAACCCCTCCTTAATATCTGATGATTTTGAAGTATCTTGGTTGATATACGATTATTATATTGTTTATTTGTATTTAAATGCAAATATTTTTGTATCTTAATGCAAATAATTACACTCTGCTTGTATGTAAACCAGTGATTTTATAAAATTTATTCAAACAGCAAAAGGATGATTTAAATGGAATATAGGGTTAAAAGTAAGTTGGATTCATTTCTAAGCAGCAAAGGTATCGAAAAAGGCTGGTTAGCAGAGCAAATAAAAGCTGAAAGAGCAAGTATATCTAGATGGTGTAAAAATGACAGCGAGGGATTTGCAACCGTCCTCCCTAGTACATACAATCTTTTATTAATGGCACATATTCTAAATTGTAAAGTTGACGATCTTTTTGAATTAATCGAAATTAAATCCAATTAACTTTGGATTTTTATGTTTACAAGAGTAAAAATAAAATATATAATAAAGACACAACCACGTGAAGTGGTCTTTATTTTAATCATTTTAAGAGTAAAAATAAAATAGTATGGAGGTGTAAGATGAAAAAGCAGTATTTATTTAGTCATTTAATGGGGTTTATTGAGGGAAAAGTAGTCGATGGGACAGCAACACCCGAAGAAGAATACCTTTATCAGGATTACAAATGGTACGGAAAGATTAATAAGCAAAGCTTTACATATCGAAGTTTAGTAAATCAATATCTTAATAGCGAATATTAAGCACTTTCAGAGTAAAAATAAAATAAACGGAGGGGATTGATTGAAAAGAAAAAAAGACGGATTGTCTAAGCAAGTTCACATTTACAGTGTGGATACATCAGCATTTTATAATGACAAAGAAAATTTATTACATAATAAGATTTTAAAGTCTTATAGATACAGAGATTATCTTAAGACATTAGACAATGTACATAATAAACATAAGAAATACATTTCACAAAGAATTACATACCTTAAAGAATGTCTCTATTCTGCATTCGAAGAACATAATGACATAAGAACACTTCGAACTGACAGCTTAAGGGACAATAAAGTGATTTCTTTATTTGATTCAGTGTTGACCCGAACATTAGGGATTAAAGAAAATACCCTTTCAGAGGAAATCATGGTTGTCCAGACTTATCATTTTGAAGTATTGAAGGACATTATTGATCAAGGATTTTTACATAACAATGAAAAATACGTTTATTTCACAAGCAGCGCCGGTCAAATTCGTACAAAGAAGTCATGTTTCATTAAAAAAAGCACCTACGATAAGTATCAGGATGCTTTGACATGCGGCTTAAGTATTGAAAAGATCAACTCCCTTGGTGGTAGCAGCATTAACAAATGGAATAGCTACATGGCCTTATCTAACAGCGCCAGTAGCCCTTGGGAGATTGATATTGATAAAGCTATTGTAGTCAACGACTTAGAAACCGATGTGTCGAGTCTCGTTGACTACATTGATCGAGAATACGAGATCACTCGAAAAACAATGAACATTCCCATTGAGCATACAGATGGCTGCGGAATGATACTCCCCACTCTAAGTCATAAAAGCTTCATGGTAAGGCTCCCGTGGGTAAAGGGTTTATTAGTCCCTTTTGATTTTCGTAAATTTGCTGAGGAAAACAAAGCTTTTAAAGTAACTGATATATACGGCAAGGAATGGGACATAGTGAAAGATGATGTTCAAATTATCTTCACTAAAAGTCAGTTTAAAATGTGGAAGTATTATTCATCGTGGGAAGAATATCAATTCAATTATAAAAAATATGGATGCTTAGGGGCAAAACTCAACGAAGAAGATCCTTCTGTTGAAGGCAAGCTCACTTATCAAATGCTCCAGACACTTACAGATATCTCTGATGAAGAATTAATTCAAATGAGCTCAAAGACTGTAAAAGAAATAACCACATTGGGCACTGATAAAGAGACCATGTTAAGAGTTCTTGGAGCTACGGAGAAAAAGAAACATCGGACAGCTCTTCAGGACGCTTTACTTCTATATCCAGAACTTCTTAACGATGATCACACGAAAGAAATTATTAAAAATAAAAAGAAAAGCATGATCAAAGATGCCAAATCAGGAAAATTGCTTGTGGATGGAGCTCGTTATACATACTTATGCCCTGATCTATATGCTTTCTGCGAAAAATTATTTCTGAACATCCAGAATCCAAAAGGACTGCTTTCAGGAAGTGAAGTCCATTGTTCTTTATATGATGAAGGGTATATTGATATCCTCCGCTCCCCTCACTTATATAGAGAGCATGGTGTTAGGTGGAACAAAAAAGATGAGAAATATGAAAAGTGGTTCATTACCCCAGGTGTTTACACCAGCATTCATGATCCAATATCTAAACTGCTGCAGTTCGACAATGACGGGGATAAGGCCTTAATTATTCCTGATGAGTTAATCGTCAATATTGCCAAGCGTAATATGGAAAACATCGTTCCGTTGTATTATGAAATGTCTGTAGCCCAGAAACAAGAGATTAATAGCAAGAACATCTATGAAGCACTAACTCTTGCTTATGGGATCAATATCGGGGAGTACAGCAACAACATCACTAAGATATGGAACAGTGACAACATAAACCTGGACGTGATCAAATGGTTATGTATGGAAAATAACTTTACTATCGATTAAATTTTTAGTCGCGTCGCATAGCGATATGCGGATGAAAAGTCAGTGAACCTAGAAATCTAGGGTGTGCATTCAGCGAAAAGTAGCGATAGGAAATGATCGTCAATGAGTGTGCTAACAGGGGAATTCTAAGTCCTTATCGATACGATAACCCTGTGCCAAGCGTTTACATCATGCTGGGAAGCACTTGTAAATGAAGGTGCAACGACCATCCTTTATGGAGTAATAATAAGGTGAAATTCCTTATTATGAAGCGCTGACTATCTGTCTAGCACAGATGATGATATGGTCTATTCCCTAATAAAATATCGGGAAACCGAGGGTATCAAAGTTCGCAAAAACCTTATTCATGCCTACCCGACCTGATCATGTCGATGAAAAAATCAAAGACTACATAAAAAATAAAGTACCCCACTTCTTCATCAATGCAAAGGATAAAGAAGAACATAGCGTTGAGTTAATTAATGAAAGCACAGTAAACAAGTTAGACTCCATTATCCCCTCTGACCGAATTAATTTTGCAGCTGTTGCAGGGAAGTTCGATTATCGCTTCCTGCTCAAGAACAAAGAGATTAAGTTGGACGAGGCAATTATTAGTGAGTACAAACGATTAGACCAAAACAAGAAATGGCTCATGAATGATGAAGACATTAAGCCTGGACAAAAACTTTATGTTTATAAGGTTATCAAAGACAGATTGCTGAAGATACATGAAGACGAACAATATGTTGCTGATGTTCTGATTAAGTATCTGTATAAAAAGAAGAGTAAGTTCAAATCGACACTGTGGGAATGTTTCGGTGCTTGTATATTAAATAATCTAACACACAACCTGAAAACACTAAGAGTTTGCAGTGATTGTAAAACGCTATTTAGGGCTAAAACAAGCAAGAAACTTTTCTGTGGGAAATGTACAGTTAAGAGGAATAAACAAAAAACAAAGGAACGTGTCATTCGATTTAGAAATCAAAATGTGTAACGGTAATAAAAGTACCATGAGCCTTACTCCCACAAGGGGTACAGCGATTTTACCGAAAAAAGTATAACAAAAAAAGTGCCTTGAACCCTTGATACGACTGGTCTGAAAGCCCCTTTTGAGATAATCGCCATAAGGGAGAAAGAAAGCTAATTTCCACATATAAGGGTGAGTACGTCTCCCATTTTTCAAAAAAAGCACAAACGTTACCGTAATTATACTTTAACACAAAAATAAACAAAATCACTAGGAGGAATTAAAACATGAACAAAACAGAATTTGTTGGAGCAGTTGCAAACGAATTAGGAGTTACTAAGAAAGAAGCCACGCCTAATGTAGAGGGAGTGTTTAAAGTGCTTTCAGAAACATTGGCAAAAGGTGAATCAATCAAGATTCCTGGAGTTGGAACATTTGAAGTTCGTGAACGTGCAGCTCGTAAAGGGAGAAATATTCAAACTGGTGAGGAAATCGAAATCCCTGCTTCAAAAGTAGTGAAATTTAAGCCTGCTAAAGCACTAAAAGACGCAGTAAAAGCTTAATAAAATTAATGAGGACGACAGGAAAGGCTTCCTGCACGCTTTGTCATGTCACATAGAGCTTATGCTCCTAAAAGTGGCAGAGTTAGATGTTATGGAGGAAATTGTCGCCCTCCCCTCTTTTTACATGTGTTCATCTCCTGGTTTATTAATTAGAGTTCTTTTATTGATGGCATGGGGGTGTCGTCGATAATAAGCTGTTTACTGATATGTGGGATATCAGTTCTCCGCTAATACTCATTTGTTTGAGGACTTGGAATGCCAGGGTTTCGGATAAGTGGATATTAACGGGGTATTGCCCTTGCGTGGAAGAAGCTTTTTCTAAACATGTCTATTCTCACTTTCAAACGAACAAAAGCATTAAGTTCGACTTCAAAACTACAACTGGTCATTGTGGTTAGTCGGATAATGGTCATTTATGAGGGTGCGAGGTTAACTCGGATGTCTGTATCTTAAGGAGATAGGTAAATGGCTATTATCGGGCTAAACATGTCGGTAAGACCTTTGCTACTCAAGCTGTTTATGTAGGGTGAATCCCATCACAGTCTTACTATGGGTGACATGTAGCCTGAATAATAATTGCGGTGCACTGCTTCGGCTTGCACTTAGGGAAGGGTAGATGCGTCTCCCTTCCCTTTAAATAATGCCCTTGTAAGCTTTGATGCTTATTATGCGGTCAACAAAATTTTTCCGGGTTAGCGAGGCTTTGTAATTACATACCCTCGTAAAATAAGTGATATGGTTTTGGGCGCTTGATCACCGCTCTCATTTCACAGAAAAGGATTATTTTCGGTCTTGCCTTTTCATTTTCACTTAGGAACATATTCACTATTTATTCGCTACTTCTCCTTCAATGTTCTGAATGGAGACTTACCTTTCCCATGCACATACCTCCTTACACGGGTCAGAGAAAACTGTGCAAAATAAATGGCGAGCGTTTGAGACGCTTTGTTTCTCAATAAGGCGTGTAACCTGACAAGAGAGACTGAAAATGCCATTGAGAAGGCTTATAATGGGTCTTTCCTTCTCGTAATTTGTTTTAGAATTCATTAAACGAGAGTAGCTGTTTAATCCCGCGTGGGTGACATAAAAGATACCTCGATACGTCAAGCTTTGGGATTCCATCCAAAGTCAGTTTACTATAATAATTATTTCAACTCATAAGTTTATTGAAAAGCGCAAAAAAGGTTTTCCTGGTCGCGACTCCAGAAAAACCTTTTTTGTTACAGCATGCTGTTTTCTATCCTTGTTAATTTCACTATACAATTTTGTTGTCTAAATGTCAACCACGAAGGAATTTGGCTGGCGGCGTCCTACTCTCACAGGGGGAAACCCCCGACTACCATCGGCGCTGAAGAGCTTAACTTCCGTGTTCGGCATGGGAACGGGTGTGACCTCTTCGCTATCGCCACCAGCACAGCGCATCTTTTTATGCGTTCATTTCTTTGCAAAATGAACACGTATCAGCATTAACAGAATTGCCGTCTTTACTGTACGTTCCGCATTCCGGACACGCGGGTCTTGCATCAACAAGGACAGAAAACAACATGCAGTGGCACCTCCTTACCGGCGGTATACCGGATCGCGAGTCCAGTAGAAGTCCGCCTGTCCAAGATCACAAACTGTTGAGCGCCTGGACAGACAGACCTCGTACCTTCCCCTCCCCAAAAAGGTTGAAGCATGTACTGTTCCTTGTGTATTTTTGTTACATAGACATATTACTACATAAACCACTATATATCTAGTATTTTTTTTACAAGTGATCCTTATTTACTGGAATCTGTTTACATCTAAACATACTCAGTTATCGATAATCTCCTTCGGGCGTTTCCCCAACGCCTATCCGACTTATCTTTCATCTCCTTTATATCCCCTTCTCGGACGTTACCGATGCTTCGGATCATCGGGCTTCCGAAGGAGCTTATTGTACGTAAATAGAAAATTATTGGAGGAATTTAAATGGCAAGCAAAAAAGTACATCAAATTAATGTTAAAGGCTTTTTCGATATGGACGTAATGGAAGTTACTGAACAAACTAAAGAAGCTGAATACACATATGACTTCAAAGAAATTCTTTCAGAGTTTAATGGAAAGAACGTTTCAATTACTGTAAAAGAAGAAAATGAACTTCCTGTTAAAGACGTTGAGTAAGGCGGTGACTGACTGAATGATCGATCCTGTTCAAACTAAGCGTCACTCAGATGAAAACCTTAAAGAATGGAAAATAAGAATCTGCTCTAATAAAGACATTTATAATCTAAACTGGGAAGAAATCAAAGAGTTAATCAACAAGGAAACCGGCGAATCTAAAGGTGAATCAGCTTATAGAAAATGGTTCAACAACTTCATTGAAGGAGTTGAATACCAAAAAGAAAAGTCAGCTGAATCAAATAATTCTCTCCTTGAATTGGAACTGAAAAAGGTTGAAATCATGGAAGAGAGAAAAAAGCTTCAAGCTGTAAAGCATGAAATACATAAAAATACACGTGTCAAAGGTCGAACAGAGCTTCTATATGAAAATGTAACTGAAGCAATTGAGAAAGTAGGTACTCTCCCTCCCCCTTCCTTCTATCCATTAAATAAGAGCAAAAGAAAAAGAGCTGCTGTTCTAGGGTTTGGAGATGAACACTTCGGGAAGCAATTTAAAAGCAACAACAATGAATACAACGAACAGATTTATTTGCAGCGTATGAATCAGATTCTTTCTGAAACTGTTGAGTACATTCAAAAAGAAAATTTAGATGAGCTGGTCGTGTTAAATGGTGCTGATAGTGTTGAAGGTATGGCATTGCGCGTATCGCAATTAACTGCCCTTCAGTACGGGTTTATTGACCAAGTGATAAAATACTCTAGGTACAAAGCTGAATGGCTACTAGAAATTTCTAAGTACGTCAAAATTAAGTACATACATATCCCTTCTGCAAATCATACTGAACTAAGATTACATAATACAAATCGCTCGGAAATGCCTAAAGAAGATGTAGAGCGTATTATAGCTACTTATATCCATGACGTACTCAAAGACAATGAGCGAATTGAAGTTCCTTTATACGACGAAGGAATTGTGGATTTTAAATTACTTGAATTTGAAATTGTGGCATGTCACGGACACCAGATTAAAAACAAAAAGAATGCCATTCGTGACATCTCACAGATGAAACGAAAATTCTACGATTACATGTACATCTCCCACTTCCACCACGGAAACATGCTCACTGTAGGTGAAGCATCCACTCATAATATCCAAGTTATACAACTCCCTTCTGTAATGGGTTCCGATGAATACAGTGACAGCTTAATGACAGGTGCCAAAGCTGGAGCAAACTTATCAATTTATGAGTCTGGCAAGGGTCGGACTATTCAGTACGATTACATATTGAATTAATAAGAAGGAGTAAAAATTAAATGAAGACAAAAAGTTTTATTAACGAATTAAGTGGTCATTGGGTTAATTTCTCAGATGAATTTAAGACGGAGCTTTCCTTAATTATTGCTGGTTAATTTCTACAACTTAGCCTAACCGAAGTGTTAGGACATTATTTTTTCAACTAAGGGAGCCTCATGTAGGCTCCTATAAACTTTGTTTAAAACTTTAATTTTATAAAGATGAGGATGAGGAAGATTGAAAGAAGAAACTAAAATTCTTTGGGAATATGTAAAGCTACTAAAAGAAATTAATGATAGTGGTTATCTATGTAACAGGGAATTAAAAGACGCCCTAACAAGTCTACATAAAAGCATGGGATTTGAGAAAAACACTAAAAGTGAACAATTGAACCAAGATGTCAAATTCTCTACTAAACCCTTAAACGGAAATAGCTACACATTGAGCTCGGGCTATAGTCCTGAAAGAATTGCTGTAATTAATCCTGGAAGAGAAGAAACAACCTTTTTAATTATTGATTTATACAATTCCCGTATTGAGGACATTTCAAAGAAAGTGGAATATGGAACGTTTAAACATCAGGCTAGTCAAATAAAAGCCATAATTATAGACAAACGACCGAGTAAATTAATAATTGATGCAAACGGTATTGGAAAAGGTTTGCTTGATGCTCTTGCTGATACCTTAAAAGGAACCAAGGTTGTTTTGTCCGAAAATGGTGCCTTAACTTATAAATAAAATACTTTTTTAGAACGTCCAGTGATGATTTGAGAAATCTCGACTCCCTCTCTATTACTGGGCGTTTTATAAAACGTGTTTACATCAACTAACTTTATGGAGGTGAAATATGTCTGCTGAAAAAATAAAATGCTCATGCTGCGGCAAAGAACAAAATGCCAATCAATATTATATTTCTGAATCCGCTTTTAATGCTGCAACCGGCAAACTATCAGTATGTAAGAGTTGTCTCCAAAACGAATTCCAAAAAGACAAAGATAACTTGAAGAATGTACAAAACATCTTGAGGATGATTGATCGCCCATTTGTTTACGACTTGTGGGTTTCTGCTGTTAACGAATCAGTTTCCAAGAAAAAATCAGATGGCAATGTGTTAGGTACATATATGAAGAATATCGGAATGAAAGATTACAAGTCAAAAACTTGGGCTGACAGTGAATTTGACTTTGAAGAAGAACAAGAATACACAACACAGTTATTACTCGCTAAAAGTACAGAAGATATATCTAAGGAAGACATAAATGAATTAATGCAATTCTGGGGTCGTGGTCTTGATGTTGAAGATTACATTTGGCTTCAAAATGAATATATTGATTTCACGAATAGGTATGAATGTGACTCTAAAGGAATGGAACTTCTTATAAATGAAATATGTTTGACGCGGCTAGATATCCGCAAACGGCGGGAGAATGGTGAAAAAGTCGATCAGCAACAAAAAACTCTTCAAGATTTACTTGGCTCAAGTAATTTAAAACCGGTTCAAGAAACTGGAGCAAGTGGAGTTGAACAAGAGTCATTTGGTACTTTGATAAAAAAATATGAGAATGAGAGACCAATACCTGAACCAGAGCCTAGATGGAAAGATCCTGATAAAATTGGTAAATATATTAAGGTGTTTTTCCTTGGTCATCTGTCTCGAATGCTTGGTTTGAAAAATCAATATTCCTCTGAATATTGGGAAGAAATGAATAAGCATACTGTTGAAGAGCCCGTAGCAGAAGAAGAGGATCGAGAAAATGACCTCACATAAAAATTTTACAACAGATCGCAACAAGCATAGTCGAGGAATTAATATCTTTAAAAAAGGAAACAACTTTAAAAAGAAATCAAAATCTGAGCGATTAATGGATGGTATTGGCGCATGGACTTCTTTCTATAGAGCAAATCCACATCGTTTTGTGAAAGAATACTTGGGCATTACGCTTAAATTGTTTCAATGTATTTTAATTCACATGATGGTACATAACCATTATTTTATGTACCTGGCCAGTCGTGGTCAGGGTAAGACTTGGTTAACCTCTGTGTACTGCTGTGTGCAAGCTATTCTTTTCCCAGGTACTAAAATAGTTATTGCATCGGGCACAAAAGGACAAGCTCGTGAAGTCATAGAGAAAATTGATGACTTACGTAAAGAATCGCCTAATTTAAGGCGAGAAATAGAAGATTTAAAAACCTCAACAAATGACGCTAAAGTTGAGTTTCATAACGGCAGCTGGATTAAAATCGTCGCCTCAAATGATGGTGCACGTTCCAAACGTGCAAACCTCCTAATTGTAGATGAATTCAGAATGGTTGATTTTGAAATCATCAGTAAAGTACTCCGAAAATTCCTAACAGCTCCCCGTTCTCCTAAATATCTTGAAAAAGAAGAATACGCCCATCTCAAAGAGCGAAACAAAGAAATTTACCTCTCATCCTGCTGGTATAAAGTTCATTGGTCATTTAACAGGTTCATTACATACTACAATGCAATGATGAAAGGTTCTAAATACTTTGTTTGTGGCCTCCCTTATCAAATCGCAATAAAGGAAGGTCTTTTGGATAAAGATCAGGTTCGAGATGAAATGGCTGAAGAAGACTTCGATCCTATTGGTTGGTCAATGGAAATGGAAGCTCTCTGGTTTGGTGAATCTGAAAAAGCTTATTTTAAATTTGAAGACATTGAAAAGAACCGGAAACTTGCTTCTCCCCTCTTCCCTCCAGACTATTATAGCTTAATCAAGGATTCCAACTTCAAATATGAATCCAAGAAACCAGGAGAGATTAGACTGGTAAGTAATGACATCGCCGGAATGGCCGGTAAGGATAACGATGCCAGTGTTTACACAGTATTCAGACTGATTCCAAACTCCAATGGATATGATCGTCATATCGTATACATGGAAAGCATTGTAGGGGGTCATACAGGGACTCAAGCAACAAGAATTCGACAAATATACGAAGACTATGATTGCGACTATATTGTATTAGATACCCAAAGTATCGGACTTGGCGTGTATGATGCATTATGTCAGCCTCTATATGATAAAGAACGCGCTAAAGAATATGAGCCGTTTTCATGCATTAACGATGAAAGAATGGCTGAGCGTTGTACTTATCAAAATGCTGAAAAAGTAATTTATAGCATTAAAGGTAATGCACAATTGAACAGTGAAATTGCGGTATTGCTCAAAGATGGATTCAAACGAGGGAAAATCAAAATCCCTATCAATGAAAATGAAGGAAAAGAATACCTGAAAAGATTTAAAGGCTATGAAGGCTTATCCCCTGAGGTTAAAGGGAAATTCCTTTCAAGCTATGCTCAGATTACACTTCTAATAAATGAAATGATCAACTTAGAAGCTGAATATAGCGATAATGGACAAGTTAAGCTTAAAGAGCCAAAAAGTAAACGAAAAGACAGATATAGCTCAGTGGCTTATGGCAATTATATTGCCACAGTATTAGAAAGACAGTTAAACAAACAAACTGAATATGACGTTGAAGATGAGTTGGTCTATTTTTAAAAGAAATGAGGTGAAACATGGTTTCCTTAAATAAAGTTGACATTGAATCAGAAGAGTATAAGCAAATGCTGAATGACTATTCAACTTATACTGCTACATTTGCTTCCGGCTTTATCTCGAATATGTTTTCCAGTGGCATTGTTACGGAAGTTGAGGCCGAACAATTAAAAAACTATTTTTCTAACCCCGATCAATTTCAAGAAGAAATCGAAGATCTTGCAGAGTACTTTTACATTTCTACTGCAGAGATTCACCAACTGTTTGAATTGATTGAAGCCCTCCCTACCCTCAACTATAAAATTGACTCCTTTTATAAATCTAAGTCTTCAGATAAGCATATTTCCCTTTTAAATAAATCCTTACATAAAGTCAAACATAAAAGACTTACTAGAGATTTGTTAAAACAGGTTGCTACAGCCGGCACTCTTGTTGGTATATGGCTTGGAGACGATAAGAGTCCCTATCCGTTTATCTTTGATGAGATTAAGTATGTGTTTCCCTCTTTTAGGAGAAATGGAGACTGGGTATGTGTAGTTGACATGGAGATGTTCACTAAGTATAAAGATGATCGCAGGAATGAATTGTTAAAAAGCCTCTCCCCTTTTATTAAACAAAGCGATTATGAAAACTTCATGAAAGATCGAGAGAAATATCGATACAAGGAATTGCCGCAAGAGAGAACTTTCCCACTACGCACAGGAACACTAAAGAGAAATCAAGGCTTGGGAACATCTTGGGTTACCCCAGGTCTATATGATGTGCTTCACAAAAAGAAACTTAAAGATGTCGAGAGGTCTATTGCAAATAAGATTATTAACGCTGTTGCAGTATTAACAATTGGTACAGACAAAGGTAACGGAGAATATACAAACATGAAGTTGCCTAAAGCAGTTAAACAAAAAATTCATGGCGGAGTTAAGTCGGCTTTAGAAAAAAACCAAAAAGATGGAGTGACCGTAGTATCAATCCCTGACTTTGCTGACATCAACTTTCCAGATGTTAAAGCAGATGGATTAGATGGAGCAAAATTCAATCATATTAATAGCGACATTCAATCTGCTTACGGCTTGTCCGGATCCCTCCTGAACGGTGATGGAGGTAACTACGCAACATCATCATTAAATTTAGATACATTTTATAAGCGGATTGGCGTTTTAATGGAGGATATTGAACAAGAGGTTTATCAAAAGCTATTCAACCTTGTTTTACCGGGCAGTCAAAAAGACAACTATTATATGAATTATGACAAAGACAAGCCGCTCACTCTAAAAGAGAAAATGGATATCCTAATTAAGTTAAACGATAAAGGCTGGTCTATTAAGCATGTAATTGACAACTTAGCTGGAGTATCCTGGGAGAGCTATCTCGAACAAACTCTCTATGAAACTGAAGAGCTTAAACTCCAAGATAAAATTAAACCATACCAAACATCCTACACAATGGGTGATGGCTCTTCAAACAATGGAGAAGCTGGACAATCTTCAACCGAAACTCCTACAAATGAAAATACAATAAAATCAAGAACATCAGATGGAAATAATACGCCTGAATAGTGTTCTCTTTTGAAAGGGGGTGAATTTCATTTGACAAAGAAGCAAAAGAAACGATCATGCCAGTTGCAGCTTAATGAAATTAAACAATCAGATGATCCAACAAAGTTACCTTGTACCTTCATCATATTTGATTTTGAAGTATCGCATAACAACACAATAATCCCCAAAGAAGTAGCCTTGGAAGCCTCCCCTACTATTATCAATAAGCCCATCGTTGCCAAATATCATGAAGTTGAAGATATAAATACTTCAACAGATGCACTTGGTTCTCATGAAGCCTATTTAGGAACAGATAAGCATGGCGAACTTGAAGTAAAGATGGACACAACTCCAATTGGAGTTTTCACTTCTGAAGGATACATAATGGAAATTGATACACCAGATGGGAAAAAAGAAGTTCTTGCAGCAGATGCTGTATTGTGGAGGTCTCGTTTTAATGATGCCTGTGAGTTACTACAAGAATGGTATAGCAGAGGGATCAACATCAACACAAGCTGCGAAATCTTATATTCAAACTATACAGTACAGGATGGTATTGAGTTTATTCAATCCCCTGTTTATTTGGCTGGACATGCAATTTTAAATTCCGAAAAGCGAGGCGAACATGATGTTGTCCTCCCTGCTTACGAATCTTCTAAACTTCTAAGCTTTAATGAACTACAGCGATTCGAAAAATTAGTGTTCCAAGCAGCAAGTAAAGAAAATCAAAAGGAAGGTGAAACCGTGGATAAATTTAAGAAAGTGTTTGAATTATCTCATTCAGACATTAGAACATTGCTTTATGGTCAACTAGACCCTACTCTTGACAAAGAGTCAGATTCATATATAGCAGAAGTTTACGATTCATATTTCATCGCAAACGTTTATAGCTGGGCAGATGAAAATAGTTATGACAAATACTATAAGTTTAATTACACCAGAACAGGCGATGTTGTTTCAATTGATTTTGAAAGTAAAACCGAAGTGTTCATGACGCGGAACTGGGAGGAAGTTGTTCCTGAATCTGTTCAATTGCAACTTAACCAGAAAGAAGAACAGATTAAGGATTTGACGAAACAAGTAAATCAAATCAATAAGGATAAAGCAGAGGTTGAACAGCAATTCAACTCTGCTAGTGAAAAGCTTATCAAGCTGAACTCTGAAGTGGAGCAATTGAAACCTTTTAAAGAAAAACACGAGAAAGCATTATTTGAGCAAAAATTGAATGAGAAAAATGAATTTTATAAAGCTAAATTTGAAGCTCTAAAGGCCGAGGATAAATTCAGTTCAGAAGAAGTGCAAAACCTTATTCATGCTTCTATTAAACAAGATGAGGAAGGTGAAAAAGCTGTATTGCAACTAAACACTATGTTAGTTGATTTAGTTAGTACTCCTGCTGAAACAAATACAACCATTAGAGAATTTTCAAGTAAACGGGAAAATCTAATCCCTAATGATGACTCTTTTGAATCCCGCTTTTCACAATAAATTTTAAACTTGGAGGAATAAAACATGGCTACAAGATTGCAAAAAGCTCTTACTGAAGTAGGCAATCATACTACTGGAAACTTGAATTCTTTAAAAATCAAAACAGTTGCTCACGGTGCAAAAGTGACTGGATCAGATATCGACAACTTCATGCTTGTTGAACTAGGTTTTGACGCTGAGGGAAATAGAACAGCTGCGAAGCTATCAGATAAAACAAAAAAAGCATATTTAATTGCTTCCCCTGAAGCACGGTATCTTGGTGAATCAATGCGAGACTTTTATAACGGTGTAGGAGAACATGCTCGAATTGTTATCCTTGAGCCAGCTTATACCCGTTTTGATGTTTCTGCATTTTCATTAAATGCGGGCGTAACCGAGGTTAAACAAGGTCAATTGGCGCACTTTGATATTGCTACGCAAAAGTATATTCTTAGTGATCCCGCATCACCCCATGAAGATTATGCTGATTCTTCTGCTAAGTTCCTGGTTGTAAATAACGAAGATGACCTTGTTTACACAATGGGGCAAAAACTTGTTCGCCTCGAAGTAATCGAAGCCTAATCCATAACAAATAAATTTCAATAAAAGGAGTATTCAAATGAAATTAGATACTGTGAAAATCAAAGGCTTGTTTAGCCGTGTATTAAACAACAAAATGGATGGTACTGATCAAGCTGATATTCAAACTTATATTAAGAAAGTGTTTGGCGATGGTGGAACGACACCTGATCCTTCCATGCTCCATCAATTTAATAACCTTGTCGTTGAACAAGCTGATGAAATCGCAAAACCAAAAGTAACCCAGTTGCTTTCCCTTTTGGCTAATGTCCAACAAGAAAAACGAGGTAATATTAAACAAATTAAAATTCCGAAAAAGAATAAAGCAAAAGTCATTTGGTCTGCTACAGGTTCTGGCGTTGATTTAGTTCGTGTTGAAGGTCAAGAAACTGTTCCAGCCGTTCCAAAAACTATGTCAACAGGTTTTTACTATGAGCCTCTAGACCTCGTAACAGATTCAATTACTTACTTTAATAAATTGGTGAATGATATTGCAGATGCTAAAGTCCGTCTATACCTCGATAAAATTCATCAATTAACTGCAAGTGCAATTACAGCAGGTAAAATCCCTGCAAAAAATGTTCAAACAGGCTCAAACCTTACTCTTCAACAATACAACAAAGTAGCCTCTGTGCTTCAACGTTATGGCGGGAAGCCTATCTTCGTAGCTGACACCCTTCTCATTGACTACTTCGCAATCCAACAAGGAACAGACTCAACGTATAAGAACTTCTTAACAGAAGAAATTAAAGGAGAGCTCCTTACTGCATTAAACCCTGCTACAATCGGTAGAACAACTGCTGTCAACCTCACTAACCCATTTACTGACGATACAAATAGCAAAGTTGAACTCCCTGTCAATAAAGGATATATGTTTGCCGGCGGCGTTTCTCAGAAACCATTTTCTGTTGTTGAGTATGGCGGATTGCGTCAATTGACAGAGCAAGATATTGAAGATGAAAGAATCAAAATGAAAATTGTTCAAGATGCTTCTGTTAATCTTCTGTTTGGAGAAGCGATCGGAATTATTGAAGAACAAGCTGCAGTATCAATTTAAATCAAATATGAGGATTTTTTAGGAGGATATGATTTTGACTGAGAAAATTAAGTTAGCTCGACACAGAAGCACATCTTATTTTGTTGGATTTACTGGTGATGGTGGACATAAACAATATACCTGGGCTGGAAGCAAAAATGGTAAGGTTGATATTAAAGAAGTCCCAAAAGAAGTTGTTGAGTGGCTCACAATGAATAGCGTTTGTTTTGATAAAGGTGAATTAGTTATTGTAGATGACAATGAAACAACAAAAGAGATTAAAGACTCTATTGTTGAATCAGAGGCTTATGAAAACAATATTCACACTAAAGAAGAAATAGAAAAGATGATTAAATCGGGCAATATTGCTCAACTTAAAAATAAGCTCGATAAAATCACGGTCGATTCTGAGAAACAATTTATTATTGATGTTGCTTCAGAATTTAGCGATGACATTGCTGCGGGCAAATTAAAAGTATTGGCTGATTGGATGGGAGTCGCTGATCCTTCCCTTCTCTTTGACTAAGAGGAGGGGTTTTTATGACATCTTATGATCAAATATGGGAAACCTTTTTAAACAACTGTGAAACATCTGATTTTGATGTTCCTCAAGAAGAAGAGGACATTTATAAATCAATTCGAAATGCAATCCTTCATTTCAATAACAGATTGAGAGACAATTTAAAAGCTGATGATTCAACAGAAACTGTAAGCAGAGAATTATCTGAGGATGATATTCTTATTCTTGCACACTTCTTGAGATACATCTTTTTGTTAAATAAAAAGACCTTGTTTGAGAATACATGGCAACCCTTCACGAATGATGTGGGTATTAAGAACTTTGGCACACAGATCAATTCACTTAAACAAAGTGTAGTTGAACAGAAAAACGAAATTGAGCGTTTGATATTAAATGCTGCGGTGGATTATCTATGAGTATGATTCAAGTTAAATCGGTATTAAACAATGGACAAATTAAGATTGAAGAATTAGACGTGTATTGCAATACGCTCAGCAAGAAAAACAATTCGGTACTTTTCAAATTGGAGAAATACCTTAACAAAAAGCTACTGAGTGACCCTGACCTTATAGAAATCAGAGACACTATTTTAACAGTAAGTGGTGAGTTAAACAGGCTTAATGATTGCTTATTGACAGACGGTGATTCAATTGAAGGATTACAGTAATTATCACAAGGTTAACATTAATGAGAAGCTTTTGCATGATGGAAAGCTCATTTTCAAGCAAGGTCTAAAAGGTTTTGAATCTGAGAAAGTTACGATTGATGGAATTGAAAAAACAGTAATGATTACTTCAAAGTATTCTAGTGGTGATGGAACTTCTAAATATATATTAGGTGAAATATCTGACATTTATTGTGGTGGTGTGGTTAAATATAACGGCGAAACATGGCTCATCACTTCGCTTCCTCATAGTAACAAAATATATAAGAAGGCCGAGATCAAAATATGCGGTGCTGTATTCACTCTAACCTCAGATGACAAGTCTGTTGAATCAGGTAAGGTTAACGAAATAACGGGTAAGCCAATTTACAAAAAGATTCCAGGTGAAAAGACTGAAGTTCCCTGTATTTTTGAAAGGTCTACTTCGATAAATGGAACTGAATTGGCGGTAAATCTTCCAGATGGACAAGCAAATATTACAATCCCTTATTTTGTACATGAAAAATTAAAAATTGGCCTTACTCTTACTTTCTTTGGTGAAACCTACCAAGTCAATGATATAGACTACTCCAAGGTCTATGGAGACATCGGGACAATTAAACTTATAGCCAAGAAGAAAGTTGGAGGTGATAGCGAATGAGTATGATGGTCGAACATATGACAACTGTATTCAGAACTATTATGAATGATACAGAATTGAATCGTCTTTTATATTATAAAGATGACCCTCTCTCCTCTTCTCTCCCTGACGTTCAGACATTGGAAAATTATTATGATCCAGTTGATGATTCCCCATCGATATTAAGCTCCATAATCAAACGTGCTCCCAAAACTGATGATTTAACCGATCAACCAATTTGCAGGCTTTGTGTCTATCTTGGTAATGGAATCCCTAAACCCTCAACCCAAAGTGTGATGCTACTAGATCAAGATTTGATGATTGATGTTTATACACACATTAACACCTATGAAGAGACTGAATTCAGGAACCTGAAAATTACGGATCGTATTTGTGACATGCTCTTCAATCAAAATTTTGCTGGTATCGGTAAAAATGTTAAATACACAAGACTGCTCATATCAAACGCACCTGAAGGGTATTTGGGATACAAATTAATATTCACTTTCGGAGCTATGAAATGATTGATATGGAGTTTTTCATTACTGGAGAACCTATCTCCACAGAACTTGGTGAATGCAGATTCATCAAAGTTAAAGAGTACGGTCAGTTAGCCAATTATTTAAGGCTAATCAAAATGTCCAAAAAAGAGATCATTTATGTTTATAGCAAAGAAGATGTTAATCGTTTTGGGGAACTTGATGAGCTTATTGCTGAATTAAAAAAAATGACTCTTTATGAAATTTCGGGTACCCTTCCTAATTTTCAAGAAGCCTATAGCACAGTGTTTTCTAAAATGTTCAATGGAGAAGAAATACTGGATAAGCTTACTCCAGACAACTTCGATTCCATTAGAGACCTTGTATTAAAAATGTGTTGTTTGAAGGAAGAAAAAATAAGCTCCAATCCTGAGATTCAAAAAGCTAATGAGCGAAGCAAAAGAGTCAAGAGTCAAGATGTTGATTCAGTTGATATGGCAGATATCATTAGCACAGTGTCAACTTATACAGGCTATCTTTATAAAGACATTAATGATATGACACTGTTTCAACTTTATATGACTTATCACCGGATTGCTCAATTCAAGCAATATGACACTTCTACCCTCTTTGCTACAGTTTCACCAGAAGCAGGTAAAAACATTGTGAACTGGGATAAACACATTGACTTATTTGAGGAAGAGAAACATTACATAAGCCGAGATAAGTTTATGAAAGAGACCAAAGGTTTTTCTAAGGGCAGCTAATAGCTGTTCCTTTTTTATTTTAAGGAGGAAATCTATAGATGAAAACAGTTATTCAAGATACAGCTGATGTTTATTTCAGAAAAAAATCTGATGGTCAGCTTGTATTCACAGCAGAAGCACAAACAGCTTCATTCTCCCAAGCCATCTCCGAAGACAAGCTTCGTGGTGGTATCGGGAATAAACCACTCTATATCTTGAAGTCTGAAAAAGAAATCAACCTTACTGTCAAGAATGCATTTTTCGACCTTGAATGGTTGGCAATGACACAAGGTGAAACAATTGAGGAAGAAGCAAAAGTTCAGGTTTTTGACCGTGAACATGGTCTAATTGTTGATGGTAAAAATGCGGTTACTCTTAAAGGTAAACCGGTAAGTGATGTAACCTTCTTCAACAAAAAAGGATTAACTTATAAGACGCCTGTATCTACAGATGGCACATATTTAATTCCTACTGGATTTGCTGGTACGAAAGAGAAATTAACAGCCGTATATCAGATTAACAAAATCGGCAGACGGCTCGCTATTAAAGCAAGTAAATTCTCTGAGCGATATGAAGTTGAGTACCGTACAATTGCGTATAACCCTGATACCGAAGAGGTCTATAGCGATATCTACATTCAATTCCCTAACGTATCCCCTTCAGGCGAGTTTGAAATGTCTCTCGAAAACGGTAATGCATTAGCTCCAGAAATTAAATTTGAAGCGCTGGCCGACACTGACACAGACGAAATGGCTGTTGTTATTGAAGCGAGTAGAGATGATAATGTAGCCGCTCCAGATCCTGACCCTGATACAGAAACTCAAACTAAATCCGTAGACGTTGGCAATTAATTTTACAGGAGTGATTTTTAATGGCAGCAAAACTTAATGATTTCGATGGTGTAAAATCTTCAGCTAGAGATGATGGAAACGGTGGTTTAGTAACTGACATTCATCTCAAATCACAAGAAAAGCCTCTACAAGTTGACTTCCCTCAAGCTGGTTTAGATGCTATCAAAGGCATCCAAGTACAATCCCCTTCCGTGACCTTGAATGAAAGAGATCCTGGTTTCTCCTCTTTTAAAACGGATAAATTCACTGTTACTTCAACAGCTCAAAAAGTTACTGCAGGCATCACTGACAGAACAGCACTTACTATTTATCCTCCTGCAGAAGGCACGATTTACATTGGAAACTCTACTGTGACTGCTGATACAGGTATCCCATTGACAGCTGGTGACAAACCTTTTTCAGTTCCTGTCGCTACTGGTAAAACACTTTATGTCTATGTGATTAATGACGGTACTGACAGAGATGTAAGAGTGTTTGAAGCTAAATAATTTGAGGGGATTCTTCCCCTCTCCTTTTTAAATAAAAGTCAGTTTTTAAACAGACTTAGGAGGTGGAGTTGTTGACAGAAACCGATGAAAATATTTTAAAAACCATTCCAGATAAAGCAACCTTTACATTCCACGAAGCAACAACTGCCCCGTCTGAAGGTGAAGAATTTGTAGTATCACATTATCGGGATATTACTGTTAAGATCTCTGGTTCCTCAACTTCAAGAGAAATAAAATTCTTTGCCGTAGATGAAAATGGTGAAAAGACAGAAATTGCTGGAACAAACAAAACTGATTTTCAATTAGGTACAGGCACATTGAATACAAATGAAAACTGGGATTTCGATATTGCGGGGCTTTTCAAATTCATGGTTGAGGTCATTTCCGTAAATGGAGATGTTACGGTTAAAGGAATTGCGGTGAGTTAATGAGCAGCAGTAAATTTGTAGGTCAGCTCAAACAAAACAATATACAAATCAATAACCTTAAAGATCAATTTTTCAGAACTGAATCTCATATGTCTGATCATGAAAAACGTTTATCTGACAAAGTCGATGAGTTCATGGAAAAGCAAAATTCGGAATTAAAGTCGCATATTCAGAATACAGAAAACCCGCACAAAGTGACAAAAGAGCAAGTCGGATTGTCAAATGTACTTAATGAAGAGCAAGCCACAAAGGTGGCTTTTGATGACCATCTTGACGATAAGAAAAATCCTCATGCAGTTACTAAAAGCCAAGTTGGCTTGTCTAAGGTTGATAACATTCAGCAAGCAGCAAAAACTGATTTTGACGCTCACGATGCAGACCTCGATCGACATATCACAAAGGATGAGCGCAGTTATTGGAACAGCTCTGATGAAAGGTCAAAGTCTTTTTTAGCTGAACATACTAACGATCAATCAAACCCACACAAGGTTACTGCTGAACAGGTTGGGCTTGGGAATGTAGACAATGTAAAACAAGCTACTAAAAATGATTTTGATAATCATCTAAATGACACTAATGTCCATATCAACAAATCTGATCGGGATAAATGGAATGCTGCTCAACTCTTCAAACTCACTGCCGATGATGGAAAAGTAATCTACAAAGACAGTTCCGAAAAAACAGAGTACAACGATTTGATTAATACTGGGTTTTATTTAATCGCCAACCAAGGGCTTCACTCCCCTGCCAACTTATCCAATGTCTATTTAGTTGTCATGAACTATGGAACTACAATTGCACAATTTGCATTAGAGGCGTATTACGGAACGCATACTTATTTCCGTTTTAGAAAAAGCGATTCAACTTGGACTTCATGGCAAACACACGAAACAACTGACGGGGCACAAGTAAGAGCTACTACCGCACTCAACTCAGCGAAATCCTACACCGATGCCCACGAAGCAAAAACTGATATTCACGTTACTTTAGATGACAAAGCCAGATGGAGTGGTACATCAGGTTCTTGGAACCCAGTTACACTTATTAATGGAGCTACACAATACTCCACTTACCCTTTCAAATTCTCAAGTGTAAACAACGTGTTATGGCTAAGAGGATCTTTCGGAACATTGCCGGCCATTGGAACTGCAGTTGCTAAATTCTCAACCAAGCCAACACAGCTGGTGGATTTTGTAGTACCCACAATTGGATCATATGGAACAGCGAGATTTGCCTTCACAACAGATGGAGATTTACGTTTTGATGGATTGTACGCTAATGACATTAACAGTGTTTCCAGAGTTTCATTTAATATAGGAATTCCTTTATGGTAGTAGGTGAAAATATTATGCATGTTCTTTATTATGATGAGAACTTTATGTACGCTGGAGAAGACTTCATTGAAGGCGATGATCTTCCTCCAAACAGTACAACTGCTGTCCCAGACCCCACAATAATCTTGCCCAAATATGATCCCAAGAAAAATAAATGGATTGAATCAGCAACTGAAGAATACAAGGATAGCGTTAAACCAAGTATCCCTGAACCTAACGATTTTGAAATAATAGGACAGACCCTATCCCAACTCCGCCTAAGCTTGCTGCAAGTCAACGAAACAATAAACACAATGTTAAAAGATATTGCTGATCTAAAGGGAGGTTCATAAAAATAACTACATACAATTATTGGGTTAATGCCCTTAGTCGAAAATGGGCAACCGTCGATCAAGTCAAAGAAGCTTACCAGGAATTCAACGATGTGACAAAAGAAGAGCTCCAATTAGGAGTAAAGAATGGTTTAGTCACTTTAGAAGAGTACAAAGAAATCACTGGCGAAGACTACGAAGAAGCAGAGACAGAATAAAATACAAGTTTTATTTAGACACCTCTCCCCTTTTGAGGTGTCTTTTTTAATGTGTGCAGAGGATATATGAGGAGGAATTGAAATGGCATCGAAAAAATTAAATCTTGGGTTAATCGAAGAAAGTGTAAGTAAATATGACAAGAAAGAACGAGTTCAACTAACTGATGACGTTCATGTTTTTATTTACCCGTACTTCTCCCCTACCCGCTTAACCAAAATGCTTACTGAATTAATTACGGATCCACAAAATGCTCAAGAAAAAAACATTGACTTTAAAAGCATAAATCCTGTTCAATGGGGATTCTTTTCACTAATTAAAGAATTTACAGACTTGGGTATTCCAAGTGATATCAAAAACAAAGTTAAGTGGTTTGTTAAGCTTGTGGACTCTGAATTTTTCCCATTGATTATTAGTAGCTTCCCTGAAGAAAGCATGAAGAAATTTGGAGAAGCAACAAAGATGATGCAAGAGAATTTAGACAAGCTTTCAAACATATCTCCTGAAGAAATAAATGATCTCATCCTTAATAAGGTCGAAGAGGTTGAAAATGAACAAGAGGCTGAATAATGGCCAAGAACATAAAAGAAATAGCAGCACTAATTGAATTTGCCGCAAAGCAAGCCGTTCAAAAACAATCCAGCACAAAAAATACGATGATTAAAACGGGTCAAGAGCATGTACAATCTGATGTATATGACGCCTACGATCCCCTTGAATATGAACGTACAACTCTTTTGAAGGACTCCTTTGTCATTCAAAACGAATCTAACGGAATTTCATTAGACAATACCCGTGAAGACAACAGTAAGGATGTTGCCACGGTTGTTGAGACTGGTCAAGGGTACACGTATCCAGATAAATACGGTTATGGTTATGGAAAACCTCGCCCATTTATGAAGAATACCGCTGAATCGTTAAAAGATGGACGATTAGCTGCTGCTATGAAGAAAGATTTAAATGCAAGTGGTATTAAAACAGAATAACGGTGGTGTATTAATGGCCAGAGAAATAAAACAAAACATGATGCGCTCTAGAGCCGAAAAGTTGCCCGAAGTCACGGATGAAATGTGGGGTCAGGTTGATGACGAGCATAGAAGCTTAACTCAAGAGTTTCTTGACGCCCACTCATTCCGAGATAAAACCAGGAAGCAATACAACTCCTCTCTTCGTCAGTTCTTCTGGTGGGTACATAATTCCTTGAATGGGAAGAAGCTTTACAAAATATCCAAAAGGGATTTCATCAGATATCAAAGCTTCCTGAAAAATAGAGGGATGTCTTCAAGTGGAATAGCTTTAAAAAAGGCTGGAGTATCTTCTTTAAATAACTACATTGAAAATGTTGTTGCTGAAGATGACGATAATTACAAATCATTCAGGAACTTCACAAGAGGTCTCCCTGCCATCCCTAAAACAACCACGTATGAAAAAGTAAAGGTCACTTACGATGAATACAGAACAATGATGAAAGTGCTTGAAGAAGATAAAAACTATTTGGGGATGGCTTGGTTAGCTACTGCCTTTAATGTAGGTGCCAGAAGAGCTGAAATTATTCAGTTTAAAACCGAAATCCTGAATTATGAGATACCTGAAGGTCAATCTTATGTCATGGCTCACAAAGTTCTTGGAAAAGGAAAAGGCGAAGGAAAACCCCTCGACTACATGATTAACACAGAAGCTCTGGAATATTTGAAGCTTTGGCATGAACAACGGGGATATGACCATGAATATTTATTTACTACACAGTACGGTGGCCAACCAAGACAAATGTCAGAGGGTTGGGCTGACTATTTTTGTTCTGATGTTCTTTCTGATATCCTCGGTCGCCGCATTAACCCTCACCTATTTAAGGCCTCCTGTATTACTTACCTTCTTGAAGTCAAGAAAATTAAGATTGAGCTCGTGAGTAAATATGTTGCACAGCATAACGATGTGTCTACAACAATTAAGCATTACGACCTTCGTGATTTTAAAGAAGAAAAGAATCAAATCTTCTCGTAAACATTATGAGCCTCTTCAATCCTCACCAAAGTTCAATTGAGAATATGCAACAGCAAATTAATAAATTGAACGAAGCTGTTGCTGAATTAACTAGGCAGCTTGATACTAAAGCTGATAAGAACCAATTCGGATATAAACAGATTGATGAATCCAAGATCAGTGACGGTAAAGTTCTTGTTTACAACGCAAGCACCGGTAAACTTGAATACGGGAAGATTAAGAAAAGCTTGTTGGGTGACATATCAATTGATTTACTTTAGGTAGCACTCTTTATGAAATCCCTCTTTTATGCAGAATCAAGATTCCTCAAATCAGAGGGATTTTGCTTATGTATAGAATTCACGAATTGCTTTCACAGTAAGAGTTAATTTGAGTGACAATACCTTTGATCATTTTTAAATAAAATTGTAAAGTATCTAATACAGGCTTTCTAGTTTTCTCAAACGAAAAGTATGCATTTACTTTCCCATTATATTCAGATAAATACGGATTGTTATTTAAATCTTTGACAGGGACACCATTAACCGAAAACGGATGCTCAGATCCCTTAAACTGCAAATTAGACATATTAATTCCTGGAATTGTAGCATAGTTAATAACACCCGACTTTAATTTTTTATTCCTTGTCAACTTTATATGCTTACTTTCATTTGTAATATTCTTAAACTCTTTTAACCAAAAATCCCCATAATAAAAAGGTTGACTTTTTTTAAGCAAGTGAAAGATCTCCTTATGATCAGACTCTAATCCAACAAAGCACTTGTTCACCTCTTTATCAAAAGTTTTTTCCTGAGGATAGCATGGAAAATAGATTTTCCGTTTAATATGATTTATGTTACTGTGTCTTAATTTTGCCTTTTCCAAACAAAAAATTTCAAATAAATCATATGCTGCATAATCTAATGATGAATTTAAGGTTTCTAAAAAATTCTTAACTTTAAAACTCAATGAACGATCTAGGTCTTCGATCAGTGCCTGTTCATGTAATGTAACAATTTTTTCAAAAATATCAGTTGCTTCTTCTATTAAATAAAGTGAATCGCTCATGGTTTACCCCCCCTTAATTGACCAATAATAACTAACTATAGCAAAACAAGGAGGGAAAAACATGGAAAAGAACGAAATTATAAAAATTTTTGAAGAGGTTCTTGAAGATTGGTTTTCAATTGAATTATTGGTTGAAATGCAATGCGGTGGTGAAAGCGAGTATTTAGAAGCAAAAAGAGATTTTATTAAAACAAGGTTTATGGAAGCGATAAATAAATGATTGTTTTTCAGTTAGATACGCTTAACACTTTATCTTGTATGCCGATAGTAAGATGAGGTGTTGATAATGTTTAACAAAACAAATGTTCGACGGAAATTGGCTGAACTGGATGCAACAGAGTTAATAAAATTTATAAGAACAGAATTTCCGTCCACTGGACAAGATATCAATTCATTAAATATAAAGCTTCAGGTTTTAAAATCTTTGAATCATGAGGAATTATCTGCAGCTATAGCAAGGATGTCAAGAATTGAAACAGCGTGCGATGTTTCAAAAACGATATCATTATCCGCAATCGTTGTAACAAGTATAACTCTTTTATTTAAAACAGTGTTCGGTGATAATAGCTCAGTAATGTCCTTTTTGGTAATTCTTTGTGTAATAGCCGTATATAGATACACTGCACTTGATAAAAATACTCATACGACTGCTGTGTATTTTAAAGACCTCCTCATTAGAATAAAAAGTGATAAATAAACAATCTGCATTCATACTACCCTAATGGAAACCATGATATAATGTAGGAAAATAATACTGGTGGTGGTTTGATGATCTGGGCTATCATTCTAATTTTAGTGGTTGGCGCTTTCATTATCATTGGGGTTAGCGCTTCGGATAAACAAAAAGAAATGGACAAAAAAAGAGCTGGCGAGATTGAGAGCATCGGGAACTTTCCTTCTAATTACAAGTCAATTATTAATCCCGATAAAAATGCAAAGCTTACATTGGTTGAACCGGATGATAAGTTTATGATCCACAAATTCAATCAATATGGAACACTGGAAGAAAAAATTATTCCCTTTGAAAAAATCATTGAAGCCGAGGTTTCAATTGATGATTGTACAGTTACAAAAGTATCCAAAGGAAGTCAAATAACCGGCGCTGTTGTTGGTGGATTAGCAGCAGGAAGCATTGGAGCTTTAATTGGTGGGTTATCTTCCAATAAGACAGAAACAAAATACTTCAAAAAAATTGATTTGAAATTAAAACTCGATGATTTCTCCTCCCCTATTTACAGATTTGATTTCCTGCCGAGTAAAGATGAATTTGGCCTAGAGAATGTTAAAGGGTTTAAACAGGATGATCCAAAAGTTAAAGATGCTTTATCAAATGCTGAAGTATGGCAAGGGATTATGGAGATTGCAATACGGAAAGCAAACAAAGTCGCTCAATAATGAGTGGCTTTTTTATATGCCCTATTCGAAAGGATGTGACCTATATTTGAGTCAAGATTTAAAGATCGTACTCACACCCAAAGCTGATACTTCTTCAAAAACTGTCGAACAGTTAAATCAGCAAATTAAATCTTTAGAGAAAAAGCTAAATTCCCTTAATTTAAAGACCAATATTGATGCCTCTGCTTTAAAGACTCTCAACGATTTCTCCTCTGCAATTGAAACTTATCAAAAACATCTCAAATCCTTCAATCAAACAGTTAAAGAAACCACAACGATTACCAGAAATGCTGATGGTACTGTTGAAAAGCTTACGCAGCAGTATAAGAAAAATGGCGAAATCATTCAGCGTGAAAAGAAATTCATCGACAATCGTAATCAATCACTACGTGAACAAACGCAAGAAGTTAACAGGCTTGCTCAAGCGACTGAAAAACTTGGTCAGGTACAGAAGAAAACAGAACAAAAGAATGCTCAAGGACAAACGACAAGGGTTACTCAAAAGAACCGCAATGGCTTTGACGATATTACCTATACAACTGATCCAAAAACAAACGCTACTACATCTAAAGTAACAACGAATTATGATCAGCAACGAAAAGCAATTGAACAATTAAAACTGGATTTAGAAAAACTTAGACAGCAAGGAATTGTAACTGACACCACCCTCTCTTCCCTTGGACGGAAATTAAATACTGCTCAAACAGCACAACAAATTGAAGCATTACAAAACAGAATCAAAATGCTCGATGATAAGTCTGCTGCTGTGGCGAAAAATAATGAGCTCAGAAAAACTATTGAGCTTTATCAACGCCAAGCACAAGTAAACGTACAAAACCTTAATACGCGTTATGGCGATACGATGGGTGCTGGAAATAGACAAGCTATTCAAGAATATCTGAATGCGGTTAATAGTCTTAACGTAAGTGCCGGCGGAAACAATGTCAGATCTCAAATGCAAAGCTTGAACATGCAATTCAGGGAATTAGCTTCAAATGCTCAAACAGCGTCTAGTCAAGCCTCGTCTTTTGGTGCGGAGCTAACGCAAGCTTTCAAAAGTATGTCGACATATTTGATCTCCGGTTCTTTATTCTACGGTGCTATATCTGGGCTTAAGGAAATGGTCTCCCAGGCTGTTGAAATTGATACTCTAATGACAAACATCAGACGTGTAATGAATGAGCCTGATTATAAGTACAATGAGCTACTCGAGGAATCAATAAACCTAGGCGACACCCTTTCAAACAAGATCACTGACATACTCCAAATGACTGGCGATTTCGGGCGTATGGGTTTCGATGAAAGTGAACTGTCTACGCTTACTAAAACCGCTCAGGTTCTACAAAACGTCTCTGATTTAACTCCTGATGATACTGTTAACACCTTAACTGCCGCAATGTTAAACTTCAATATTGCTGCGAATGATTCTATTTCAATCGCAGATAAGCTTAATGAAGTCGATAACAACTATGCTGTAACCACTCTTGACCTGGCGAATTCTATTCGAAAAGCAGGAAGCACCGCCTCTACTTTTGGCGTTGAATTAAACGATCTAATTGGTTACACTACAGCAATTGCAAGTACCACCCGTGAAAGTGGAAATATAGTCGGTAAAGTGATTGCTGACTTTAAATCTCTTCTGATTGACTTGGAACTCCTAACGTTAAGACGAGGACGACAAGGGGCAAGCGTTATTGCAGCCTGAACGACTGAGCGAAGAGACGCTAAATTGCGAAGCGACAGTCTGAACTTCTATGGAAACATAGAGAGTATGATTGAAGTATCATACCGCCACATATAGTGGTCAGTAGCCTTTAAGGTGAAAGTAACAGAATTGAACTCACTTAAAACCATTTTCGCACGTATCGGGAATAATGATAGCTCAATTAAAGCCTTAGAACAGATTGGCATTTCTGTGAAAACAGCTAGTGGTGAGGCGAAATCTGCTACTGAATTAATTAATGAGTTAGCAGACAAATGGAATAACCTCAGCGATGCTCAAAAACAAAACACCTCGATAGGTGTAGCGGGCATTTATCAGCTTTCTAGATTTAATGCCTTAATGAACAACTTTTCCATATCACAAAACGCAGCGACTACTGCGGCTAATTCCGCAGGAAGCGCTTGGAGTGAACAGCAGAAATACGCTGACAGTTTACAGGCAAGATTAAATAGGTTGTCAAATGCATTTACAGAGATGTCAGTTGCCTCAAGTGAAGCTTTCATATCAGATAGTATTGTTGTTTTTGCAGATGCACTTAAAGGTTTAATGCAAATAAGTGCTCAAATCACTAAAACAGTCGGTCTCCTTCCTCAAGTTATAGGAGCTGCTACAGCTGCAGTTATGCTTTTTAACACTTCTTTACGTACAAGTGCACTTACCTCAGGAATGGCAATGGGCGCAGCCCTTAAAAATTTAGTACTCAACTTTAATGCTGTAACTGTTGGAGTAACTGCCGCCTCTGCCAAAACAGTTGTTTGGAATAGAGCTGTAACTGCATTTAATGCATCCCTAGTTGGACTTAAAAGAGTGGCGATGACCACTGGAGCTTTCTTAGCAGGAAGTTTTCTTCCTATGGCAGCCATGGTTGGACTGGGCGTCGTTATTGAGAAACTCATTTCCTCTTATTCTGATTTAAAACAAGCTAGAGAAGACTTTGAACAAGCTAAAACTACTAGCATTGAAGCAATTACAACGAATAAAGATGAAACAGACAAACTGATTAGTCAATACAAAGAATTACAAAAGGCTAAAGATGGCGGAGCTTTATCGGCTGACCAAGAGCAAGAATATCTGCAAGTAACACAACAATTAGCACAAACATTCCCGAATTTGATCGCTGGTTATGATTCTCAAGGGCAAGCAATCTTAAAGAAAAACCAAGCACTCAAGGATGCTATAAAGTACACTGAAGACCTTAGTAATTTAAACAAAAAAGACATTCAAACAGGTGCCAATAGTAACTTTAAGGAAAGCTTAAAAGACATTGATAAACTCAATGATAAGATTAAACAGTATAAGCAGGTTGCTGATTATTATAAAAACGGCAAGAGCTGGGATATTTTCTCTTCTGAAAATGACAAAAAAAATCAAGGTATTAAAGCTGAAAAAGATGCACTACGTACTGAACAAGAGCTATCCAGCTCACAGGCTAAAATTAGAGAGCAAGTGCAACAGACAATTGATGCCTTTAACTCAATAAAGATAAATCCGAATCTTTCAAGGGAAATATCTAACGCATTCGATAAAATCGACTTCAGCAAAATGAATGCAGATGAACTTGAGTCATTTTCAATAAATGTTTCGAAATACATGGATAATATCCAAAAAGCTCTGCAATCGGGAAATAAAAATAATTTTGATTCCGCCTCTAAAAGCTTAGAACAGCTTGTTAATCAATATATGAGTGGCAAAGATAAAGCTAATGGTTTGGCTTTATCTTATGATGACCTTAAAACTGCCATTGACTCTACAAACGATTCTGCACAAACTGCAAAAGTAACATGGGATGAAAATGGTGAAGGTGTAGATGCATTAGGTGAGCAAGTCGGGAATTTATCTGACAAGCTCAAAGAAGCTAAAGGTGATTTTGAAGCAATTAAAGGAATCATCGATGAATTAGTTGAATCGAAGCAAAATGATGCTGCTATATCTGCTATTCAAAATGAAGCTTATGACACTATGTCTGACAGCATCTCCCCTTTAAACAACCTCCTTGAAAAAATGTCTGAAGGTAAAAGCATATCTGCAACAGAAGCCATGAAGCTTATTCAGAAAGAACATGATCTTGCTGATGCAATTTCAGTTGAAAATGGTGTTGTAAAAATCAACAGAAATGCAGTTGTTAAGCTTCGGGACACAAAACTCAAAGCTTACAATGATATGCAACAATCTGTAAGACAAGATCTAATTAATCAGGCTAATGCATTAAATAAAAAGATTAATATGTATAAGTCTGAAGTCAAGGCTATCAAGACTGTTCAAGACGCTTATAAAATGAAGTCTGAGCTTGAAGACAACAAGAAAAAGATATACGACGAACTAAAAAAAGGGAACAGTGGTGCACTGCAGTTCCTACCCAAAACACAGGATGATTTAAACCAGGTCACTGATATCACTGATCAGCTTAAAGAGCTTGATAAACTAGCCGATTTGGCTTCAACTTCCCTATCTGAAACAGGAACATCTCTTGATGACCTTTCTTCTTCAAGTGATAAAGCCTCTGAGGAAATGAAAACATCTATGTACGTGGCTGATAAATACAAGGAAGCTCTGGAGAAAGTTAATGCCGAAGTTGAAAAGTACAATAAGCAAGTAAATGACTATCCAAAGTATTCTCAAAGTTATCGAAATGCCCTGCAAAAAGAAATTAAAGCTCTTCAACAAAAGAAAAAGCTTATGCAGGAGCAAGCCAAACTCCTCAAGGATCAAATTAAGTCAGGGAACATTACACAATACGGTATTGTTACCTCTTCCCTTTCTGGATCATCTTCCGGTGGTTCTTATTCTTCCGGTGGCGGGTCTTACTCCGGTAAATACTCCAGCTACATTAATTCTGCCGCAAGCAAATACGGTGTTGATCCAGCTCTAATTGCAGCTGTAATCCAACAAGAATCAGGATTCAATGCAAGAGCTCGTTCTGGAGCCGGAGCTGCTGGTTTGATGCAGCTGATGCCATCCACAGCTAAGAGTTTAGGTGTAAACAATGTTTATGATCCTTATCAGAGCATTATGGGTGGCACGAAATATTTAGCCCAACAACTAAGCAAATTTGGTGGCAATGTTGAGAAAGCACTTGCTGCTTATAACGCAGGGCCTGGCAATGTAATTAAATACGGCGGCATCCCTCCTTTCAAAGAAACGCAGAATTATGTTCAGAAGATCATGTCTAATTACACTAAGTCTATGACTTCTGCTAATTCCTCCATTGCAAGCTACTACACGAAGAACAGTGCGTTTAGAATAAGTTCTAAATATAATGCGCAAGATGGCGCTTACCGATCAACTCCACATAAAGGTATCGACTTCGCAGCAAAAGCTGGAACCGCAATTAAATCGGTTCAGAGTGGAAAAGTTCAAATTGCTGGTTATAGTAAAACTGCCGGTAACTGGGTTGTCATTCAGCAGGATGATGGAAAAGTTGCTAAGTATATGCATATGCTTGATACCCCTTCTGTTAAAGCCGGTCAAACTGTTAAAGCTGGACAGACCATTGGTAAAGTTGGCAGTACGGGTAATTCAACAGGAAATCACCTTCATCTTCAAATTGAGGAAAACGGAAAGACAATTGACCCTGAGAAGTATTTAAAAGGTGTCGGTACATCTATTTCAGATGCGTCTCAAGCCGAAGCAGAACGACAGCAAGCAATAGCCCAAGCTAAATCCGATCTTCTCTCCCTCCAAGGTGATATTAATTCAGTAAACGATCAGATACAGGAACTCAGATATGAAATCGTTCAGTCGAAGCTTGATGAATATGACAAGCGTATTGGTGATTTTGATGTAAGAATCGCTAAAGACAAAGCCCTCGCTAGTCATTATCTGAGCGACAGTAAAGAATTCCGCAAGTATACCAATGATCAGAAAAAAGCTTTAACTGAACAGCAACAGATTCAGAGTCAGAAGGTTTCTTTTATTGAAAAAGAAATCAAAACAAACAAAACTCTGAATGCCGCTCAAAGAGCGCAGCTTGCTGAGGAATTAAAACAAGCTAAGATTGATCTCATCAATTTCCAAGAAGAAGTAAGAGAACTCCGAGGACAGCTCATTCAGTCTGAGGTTGATCAAACGCTTAACGGTATTGAGAAATCAACCAAGAAAACTGAATCCAAGCTTAAAGATGTTAGCAACAAAATATCCATGACCGAGGAAGATAAAGACAAGGTTAAATTTTATAGCCAACAGATTAAGCTTATTCAGCAGCAACAGAATGAAGCGAAGAAGTATATCAAACAGTTGGAAGCACAAAAGAAAGCTGCTAAAGGGTTCCCGGATATTCAGAAACAAATTACTGAAGAGATCGAGAACTGGAAAGATAAGCAGAAGGATTACAACCTGGAGCTTTACAACACAAAGAAATCAATCAAAGATGTGTACAAATCTCTTGCTGATGAAGTTGTCTCTATCTACAAAGAGATGTACGAAAAGATGCGTGATATCGAATTAAAAGCACACCAAAAAGCTACACAAGACTTGATTGATGAGATTGATAAAACTGATGATGAAGCTAAATACCAAAAAGAACTCAAAGAAAAGAATCAGGCTATTCAGGAAACCAAAGATAAGCTAAATAAACTGTCTCTCGATGACTCAGATGAAGCAAAATCACAGGTTAAAGACTTAGAAAAGCAACTTCAAGAACAGCAAGAAGCATTAGATGAGTTTCTTAAAGATCGTGAAAACAGTAAACGAAAAGAATCGTTACAAGATCAGCTTCAAAAAGATGAAGATTCAATTAACAAGAAATACGATGATCTCGTTAATGATGAGCGTGGGTTTAAGGAACTTGAAAAAAAGCTAATGGATGGGAAGATTACTGATATTGCTAAGCAACTGAATGAATTCTCTAAGTTCATTAACAGCAATATGGAGTCCATAGGGAAAAGCATCTCCAATAACCTTATCGATAAGCTTAAAGAAGCCTCCAATGCCCTGAATACTGTGACCAAAGGTAATAAAACTGGGAAAAAGGTATCCTCTTTTGCATCGGGTGGATATACAGGCACAGGACTAGGCGCAGGTAAACTCGCTTTCCTTCATGATAAAGAACTTATCCTTAATAAAACTGATACTGCAAACATCTTAGATACAGTAAAAGCTGTACGTGAGAACAATACTCCAAGTGAAGAGACACCTAAATGGGGGCAAAGTGGAAAATTAGCTGCCTTGATTAACAAAGGGATTACTTCTATTCCATCAATAATTCCGAATATTAATCAATCCAGTCTTTCTAATAGTTTGATACCGAGTATTCAAAGCCTCTCTTCCCCACCAGATGCTACTAAGTCAGTAAACGGCACTGTAAACAACAATAATTTTAAAGCTACATTTAACATTAATGAATCAGAAAATCCTCAGAAAACAGCTGATTTTGTATTCAATAAATTTGCAAATGGTCTTAAAAACAAGGGCATAAATTTCAATAACTCATGAGCCAGTGTATATGCTGGCTCTTCTTATTTTTGAGGTGATAAAAATTGATTAGAGAAAGCCTCTATTTTTTATTTAATAACGAAAAATCAAGTGACTATGGCGTCACAAATGTTAATACTGATTCAGGCTTAGTTGAGGAACCGTTCTTAGGCTCAAGAACAGTCAATGAAACTTATGTAAAGGGTCGACCTGAACCCTACACTGAAGGTGTTAAACAGGAACCTAAGCAATTCCCATTGAATTTTTATCTCGGTGATCACTTTGATGAAAAGAATGTACGAGCAATTAAACGTTGGTTAAGTGTAGATGATTACAAGCCTTTTGCGTTTAGCCAAAACCTTGATATCGTTTATTATGCAATGCCAGTAGATACAGCTGATTTAGTTCATAATGCCGCTCGTAATGGCTACGTCCGGTTAACTATGAAATGCAACTCCCCTTACGCTTACAGTCGAAATGCAATCACTCATGCATTTGATATATCCTCTGGTACTGAAATTGTTGAGTTGCAAAATAAAGGCGATGTAAACATCTTCCCCTCTTTAGAAATATTGAAAATTGGTGATGGTGACATAAAAATCGAAAATCTCAGTGATTTCAGCGAACCGTTTTTATTCAGCAACTTGAAAGATAAAGAGCTCTTAAAAATAAACGGCGAAAAAGAAATTATTGAGTCTAATCTTTATGGCAATGAGCGCTATGACGATTTTAATGACCAGTACTTGAGATTGGGCTTTGGAAGGAACAGATTAAAGGTTACAGGCAATTGTAAATTAAGATTTTCATTTAGATACAAGTATTTGTAGGAGGGGTTAGACATTTGATTACAATTCGTAAAGACACGGAAATTAAAGATATTCGTCTTTCCCTAGCTAAACCAAATAAAACAAAGATCGCAAATATTGATGAAGTAATCAATCCTATGGTAACGCTCAATCACGGCAGCAATGTACACGAATTAACATTCTCAATCCCTTTAACTGCCACTTACGATGGTGTAAATAAACGGAATCATGTTGTTGATCTATTGAGGCCCTGGTACTTAATAAAATCAGAATTTTATGGACTTACAATCTGGTTTACAGTAGTCAAGAAAACTAAATCATACAGCAATGATATGGACACTATCCAGGTTGAATGCAAATCACTTCAATATGTACTTTCTAAGCAAGGTGTCATTAAGTATGAAGAAACTTCGAAAAATCTTAAAGAGGCCGTTACCGACTGCCTAAAAAATACTGAATGGTCTATCGGTTTCATTGATCCCCTCTTCAATTTAAAATACAGACAGTTTGATATTTCTTCTTCAAACAAGCTTGATTTTATGTATTCGATTTGCGAGAAATTCGAAGCGATTCCTGTTTTTAATACAATTGACTGTACTGTTGATTTTTACAAAGAATCTGCTGTGTCTAAATATAAGGGACTCAAAATAACCCCTGCTCAATATATGATTTCTCTAGATGACATTGAGGATATGGATGATGTCGTTACAAGGATTTATGCTACAGGCAAAGATGGATTAAGCATCAACTCCGTAAATCCAACCGGGCAATCATACATAGACGATTTTTCGTACTTCCTCTACCCTTTTCAGCGTGACCAGAAACGAAATGTAATCGAAAGAAGCAACTACATGTCTGATGCACTTTGTCATGCAATTTTAGATTACAACGACCTGGTTAATAATGAAGGCAGTTCTTTCTACAAACTTTTAGATGAGAAAAAGAAAGCTGAGGAAAAAGAAACATCATCGAATAATGACCTATATACATTGCAGCTTGATTTCCAAAAGATATTGGACAGGATTACTGTTGCAAGTAAAGCCGGCGATGATACTACTGTTCTAATAAAGCAAAGAGATGCTAAATCAAAAGAAGTTGAATCAAAAAAAGAAGAAATTAAAGCAATACAAGCTTCTATTACACAAATTTCAACACAGATTACCGCCCTTAAAGATAAACTGTCTTTTGAAAAGAACTTCAGCACTGAACTCCAAAAAGAACTTTCAAAATACATTATTACAGCCGAATGGTCTAATGACAGTATCTTTGATGAGAATGAATTATATGACGCTGCAAACGAAGAACTTGAAAACCGAAATGCACCAGCTGTTAATCTGGCATTAGGTTTAGTGAACTTTTTCAATTGCATTAGTGAAAAACATAACTGGGACAGGTTTTCTCTTGGCGACATCGTAAGGGTGCAACAGAAAAGCTTCTATACCGATGTAAAAGCAACAATAACAGCTATTTCGATTGATTTTGAACAGTCTAACTTGAGCGTTACAGTTTCAAATGGTAAACGCGCTTCATCGGATTTTGAGAACATGCTCAAAACAGTTTATCGAACAAATAAAATCAGCACTGAGACAAACAAAAGGAAAATCAAGTACGATAAGGTTACTGAAAACTTCAACCTACGCAATGACAGGATTGCTGTTAAACCAGCCTCCCCTATTATAGCAAAGGACGGAACTGCTATTTCTCATACGACCAATGATGATGGTTCTGTTGATGTAACTTTCCAATGGGACTATGTTGAATCAGACGAAGATCAATACAATATTGATGGTTTTGAAATATATCTCCATGGAAGCAATAAAAATGAAGAATATGTTTTCGGCTCAAAAATGGCAAGTGAAGACCTGAAGAATGTAAAGTATGACAAACGAGCCGCTACATTTACAGGACTCCCCTCCAATATGTACTACACCATTGGCATTCAAGCCTATCGACGAGTTGATGCAGACATAGAGATAACTCAGTTTATTGGATCTGACATTGTAAAATCTCTTCATCCAAACGAAAATCCTTACCTCCCCTCTAATTCCGTTGAAGTGAAAGGAAGTCTCGATGGAAAAGTTAACGGACTTTATACAATATCTACAGAGACAAAGCCCATTGCGCCAGAATCGGGAACGATTTGGATCGATCCAAAGACTAATAAACAAGAGCTTTTTAATGGCGAAGAGTGGATTGTGTCTTCTGCGGGATCGGCTGATTCATTAAATGGTTACACGACTTCAACGCTATCCACGCCTAATACAATACCTGTACGTAATGACCAAGGAATCATTATAGGTTCCATAGATGGCAACGCTGAGTTTCTTGGTGGTAAACTACACTCGGAATATGCGTTATCCTCTGATATTCCTCAGACTGCTAAAGGAACGTATGTAGGCGATGGAACAATTAGTAAACAGATATTGCTACCTTTCATTCCAACACATGTGAAAGTGTGGCCAGTGTCTTCTAATGATTCCATATTATTAATTGATGAGACAGGAGGTTATACGTATCAGGTAAATGAAATGGGAATATACCTGGTTGGAGGAAACTCTACATACGGAAGTATAAACGAGCTTGGATTTATAACAGGCTCAGACAGCAATCAAAGAGGGAATAAATTAAATACAAAGTACATCTGGGAAGCATATAGGAATGTAAACTAAACAGGCATATCCTTATTGGATGCGTCTTTTTTTATTTCAACTGTCTATAAATAAAATTCTACTTTATGCAAAGACTTGACCGTTTTCATACGATAATACCCCTTCTTCACTTAAAAATACTTTGTAAATTATAAACCATTTTACCACTTGATCCCATAGCAGAAATTGTGTCATGATGGATTTTGGTATATAAAGTGTTTAACAGAAAGAGTGAGGGGATCAGCAATGAGTGACAAAAAATATGAATTTATACACTGGTTTGCGTCAGTACTAGCGTTTTTATTAATAATTTTGAATAGTTTTTTTATAAAAATTGAGGGTGTAACTGTTGGTATTGCGATTGTATATATAGTGATCATGGGAATTGTTAGGAGTACATGGAAAAAGGCTTAAAGAGAAAAGACTGCAGAGTTTAGAAGAGAGAGTCGCGCACTTGGAAGAATTGCTCAAATCAATTACACAATAAGAAAGGACGGTGAATTTAGTTTGGATTTTCCTCAGCTCTATAACGACCCTACCCTTTCTCAAAAAAGGAAGGGTTCAATCGATGACCCTTATTTAAGCTATAGTGAAACTTTAACTGTTTACAATAGTCGAGTCTTACTTACAGAAGTGCCTAACCGTGAGTACAGAGTCGAGGTTAGTGGTGACAGTAAAGAATGGCGAGAAATTGAAGATGGTGAATTAGAAGACAACTACTTTAAGGTTGATTACCTTATGGGAGTTGTCTTTTTCAATGGTTCAAACGAAGGTAAATCACTTACTTTTACATATCACGGAGAAGGCGCATCCTTCTTCCCTGCCTCAAGAATTTGGATTAAACGGCAAGGAAATATGGTCATTGAAACACTTCAAGGCTTAATTGATGATGCTGAAGATGCCATTATTCGTATCAATGAACGTATTGCTGAATGTGAACGTGTCACCAAGCGATGTATTGAAATAACAAATTGGTGCAGACAAGCAACATCAGATTATGAATATGTAGTTGAAAATACTAGGAAGATTTACTTGCCGTTTGTGTACACCTATCAGGATTTATTAAACACTTATCCTTCCCCTCAAATTGGTTGGACTGTCACTGTAAAAGAAACAGGCATTGAATATAGATGGGATGGTTTCGACTGGATAAATATTAGCATCTCAGATAAGTATGATGGTTTCAACATTGTTTCTAGTTATGTAGAGCCTTACAACATCAGGTCAGTATGGTTGAGAACGAACAATGCTCCCAAAAAGATGAGGATAAAACCTTCTGTAGAACCCCCTGACGGAAGTATGGTTTGGATTAGAAAAGGATAAGGAGGAGTATATATTGAGCGACAATTTAATTCCCGTAAACACAATGGGTTATATGGACGAAGAAACAGAGCAATGGATACCCATTGATGCTATAGGGTTAAAATCAAATAATATCAGATATACTGCAGACGATATTCAAGAGGCTTTTGATAAAGCTTCTAAGGATATAAAAAACGTAATAAGCACAGTCGATTCTGGCTTAACAGATATAACAAACACTATTGGAGATATTTCAAAAATCCCTGCATCCGGTGCAACAATTGTTGATAAAGTCTTAAATGAATTTATCAGACGAAGTGTCAATGTTCAGGATTTTGGAGCTAAGGGTGATGGTGTTACTGATGACACTGAAGCTTTCAAAGCTGCCTTTGCAAGTGGGAAACGAGAGGTTTTTGTTCCGGCAGGGATTTACATGGTTCAAGGATTACATATCCCCTCTTATGTCAGACTTTACGGTGTTGGATCAGGATCTATTATCAAGCTTCACCCAACTGCTGCCGGCACATCTTGTGTGTTAACCAATAGCGACTACACAAACGGAAACGAGTACATCTTAATTGAAGACTTAGACCTCGATTGGAATTTAGACAAAAAGGACAACACTATTACAAATGGAACAAATGCAAACTGTGTGGGTATTGTTAACTCTAAATTTGTTCGGGTTAGAAACGTCAATGCTCGAAATCCAGGTGTGCACGGTTTTGATGTAAGTTCCCCTGTTTGGAACTCTTCCTCTGATGGAGCAGATCATTATCAGCCAAATGGTAGCAAATATGTGTGGATTGAAAATTGTACTGCAACTAATTATGGTGATGATGGCTTCACAACTCACTATTCTGATTACATCTTCTTCACTAACTGTTATGCTTATGACGCTAATGGGTCTGCCCACGATAAAGGCTCTTCAAATTCAAATGGTTTTGAAATTGATGATGGCTCTAAAAACGTATGGCTGGTGAACTGTTACAGCCGAAAAAACTGTAGAGGATTTGAAGTTAAAGCGCACAGCAGAGCCCCAGCAGCAAGAAACGTAAATTTAATAAACTGCTACTCTGAAAACGATATTCGCTCATTTGACTTCAGACACGTTGGCTTCCATCTTGCCACCGAAAAGATCTCCACAAGTGCATTCGATATTAATGTTGTTAACTGTACTGCCAAGTACCCTATTTATAATGACCTTTATACAGGGTTAAATCCCCGTGCTCTTGTTATTTCCGCATATAGAAATGTCAACGTATCAAACTTCAATGCAATTGGCGACCCAGCCTATGATTACAAGAACACTCCTATTATCACTACTCAATATAAGAGTAGAAACATCAACCTAAATAACATTTCAGTTTCGGGATTTACAACAGCGAGTAACGATATTTATGTTATCGGCGGAGCTCAAAAGTCTGACAATGTAAACATTTCAAATGTCACCATTCATCAATCTGCATTAGTGGGGATTGCGGTTGGGAGCAGAGTAGACTCAGTTAATATCAATAACGTGAACCTAACCGGAACAAACAAAGCAGGTTCGATAGGTGTTTATTGCACTAACTCACAAGCCAATATTAGCGCTGCGATGTGCGAACAATACGCTACTCCCAGTAAAATTGCCGGAAAAACCTACACTTTTATCCCGAATAATTTCAAAGGCGGTTTACGCGGGGCTACGACTTCTGGCTATGCTAAAACAAATACTAGTGCAGTATTAGCTTCATCGGGTGAACCTCAAGCACTTGGAGATGCTACTTTAGTTGGAGCCACTACTGGAGGATGCGTTGCAAAAGGAACAAGAACCAACGTTTTCGGATCATCAGGGGGAAGCTCTGTAGATGGATCTCGTAGCGGTGTTTACAACTCCAATGATTCTCATATCGAGGGGCAAAATGTATCACGTGAAATCCACGCTTCTGGCGGGGTAAAACTTGGTGAAAATGATCGCTATATGGTGGTTGGCGGATTTGGCGCTACTCCATCCAGAGCGAATATTAAATGGATGCTAAACTCCATAAATGGGGATATAACATCTGCAGGAAAGATGAATGGCGGAGCCACCTTTAGTGATTACGCTGAGTATTTTGAAAGCCTTGACGGAAAAGCGATTCCGACAGGGACAATTGTCACTCTTGAAGGAGCTAAAATTCGCCCGGCGAGAAAAGGTGAAGATGTACACGGAGTAATCTCCGAAACTGCAGGAACTATTTTAGGCGGAGCTGATATTCACTGGCAAGGTAGATATTTAAAGAATGAGTTCGGTGGATACATATATGAAGATGTGGTCAACCCAGAAACCGGTGATGTTAAGAAACTGCCTAAAGTAAACCCTGAGTGGATTGAAAAAATAGATTACGTCCCTCGTGAAGAACGCCCTGAATGGAATATAGTTGGATTGCTTGGACAGGTTTATGTGAAAGTGGACAACACCGTTTCTGTTGGAGATCGGATTGAAGGTAATTATGGCATCGGCACAAAAACAGAAGACAGGTTTTACTCTTGGAAGGCTATGGAGATTGTAACCCCATATTCAGACAAGCTTGGCTATGGCATTGCCATCTGCTTAATTAAGTAATCCCTCAAAATTAAAGGAGGTGGTTATGTTCTAGTTAAAATATAAATTTTATTCAATTTACAGCATTCAAAAACAGAGATAACAAGAGCATACGTGAGATAAAGAGAGATTGGGATTCCCCCTTCTCTCATTTTGTGTTCTTAAAACTAAGATTATTGGAGGAATAATTTTTATGAATATCACTCAGAACCTTTTGACTCCGAATAGTTATTCAAGACCTCGCACTGGTTTGAATAAAGTTAAAGCTGTTGTAATTCACTGGGTTGCAAATCCTGGTTCTAGCGCTGAAGGAAACCGAAATTTCTTTGAAAGCCGAAAAAGTGGAACGAACGGATACGGATCAGCACACTACATTGTAAAAGAGAACACAGTTATTCAATGTATTCCAAACAATGAAATGGCTTATCATGTAGGCTCAAATGTGTATACTCAAAGTGCACTGCGAAATCTTAGCTCGTATCCAAATAACTGCACTATCGGGATTGAAATGTGCCATAACGATATGACAGGTAAGCCTACAGACGCAACTTATAAAACAACATTAGAGCTAGCTTGCTCCCTATTGAAAAAATATGATCTGACTCACGAAAATCTTTGGACTCACCATCAGGTTGTTGGGTGGAAAGATTGTCATAGATATTACACTAACAATCCATCAGAATGGGTTCGATTTGTGCAAGACGCTTCTAAAATTCTAACTGGTAAATCTGTCACAATTCCTACCCCTACTCCTGCTAACAATAAAGACCTTGAAGCTCCTGATGTTAAAACGAGAGAGTCATATATTAAGAACACAGTTATCGCAGACAGTCTTAATGTGAGAACACAACGCAATTCAAACTCCTCTATAGTACTTACCCTTCCTAAAGGCTCTACTGTTCAATACCAAAAAGGATCAACTCAAAATGGTTGGGGTTATATCAAATATACAAACTCCAAAGGTGCTACATATAGTGGGTACGTCAATGTAAGTTATATTAAGAGTGATGCTGAGCTTGGGAAAGGTGGCTCAAAACCCAAGACAACTCCATCTAAATCACCCGGAGTGACAAAGAAACAGGTAGTTCTTCCCGCTTCAGCTTCTTCTTGGAGAATCTATCCTCTTGGCAAAGCCCCAGTTAAAGCAAACGCTCTTTCTACTCAATTGAATCCAAAAAAATTTGGTGGATTAACCTACGACATTTTAGATAACCCTCAAGCAGACGTTTACACAATTAAGACTGATCAGTTTGGTAAAGTGAATATTTATGCCGCTGCTTCAACAGGAGCTAAGATTGTGGGTACGTCTTCCCCAAAGTCTAAATCCACTCCTAAGCCTAATAGTAGTGGGGTCAAATCTGCAGGCAAAATTAAAATTGTCGGTGTAAAAAGCGCTGCAATCGTTATGGACAGACCCGATAAAAACAAAGCAAAGAATCTCGGCACTGTGGAGCTAGGTGATACCGTCAGCATTTCTGGCTCAGTGAAAGGGTTAAACAATGCTAAGGGTTACTGGGAAGTTATCTACAAAGGTAAACGCGGCTACATCTCAGGACAATTTGGGTCAAAAATCTAAATATATTTAAATATCTTTGAGGATGATTGTTGATGAGGTATATCAATGATTATCCTCTTATTATAGGAGGTGATGTAATGTCACCTTTCTATTTTATCAAAGGTTGGTGACAAATGGATAACTTTGAGCAAAGCACCATTTCAAGATTAAGTGCACTTGAAGAAAAAGCTAAGCACACTGATAACAAAATCGACTCTCTTGAAGAAAGAACAAATGTTATTGGTCGTATTGCTACGCTTGTTGAGCAGCAAGTCGAAATTAATAAGGATTCTCAAGCACAATCGAGAGAACAGTTCAGCACTCTGAACGAAATGAGCAACAGTTTAAAAAATCTAAGTAAATCATATGAAAAACTGGACAATCGAGTTGAAATATTGGAACGCTCTGATTCTACTCGCAAAATTGATCCTTCTCAGTTTACTAAAGACCTTGTGTTTAAGGTGCTACCAAGTGTAATTGCGTCTATTATCGCGGCTTGGTTACTCATACATTTTGGACTTAAATAAAAAGAACAGGAGACGATTTAATGACTAAAATTAACTGGAAAGTAAGACTTAAAAAGAAAACATTCCTTGTTGCAATCTTTTCTGCAACTCTTTTGTTTGCACAATCCATTGCATCTGCAATTGGTTACGACATTTCTGTATTTAGTGATGATCTCACTGAGAAATTTAATGCTTTGCTTACATTTTTAACTGCAATGGGGGTTGTAGTGGATCCAACCACTACAGGTATCTCAGACAGCGATCAAGCAATGGAATACACAGAACCAAAATAACTTGGGGAGTTTGTCTCCCCTTTTTTTCATTTTCAAGAAGAAAGGAATGATTTTTGATCATGCAAATAGGATCTGGATATATCGGAAGTCCAATGCTTGAGAAGTCAGAATCTAACCATGAAGTAATCCCCTCCCCACCTGCAACCTGGACGATTAAATATTCTTTCTATAAGTTCAGCTTTTCGAATGATCAGGAATGCCACGTATCAATCAATGGTGGAGATCCTATCTATTTAAGGGCTGGACAAGGCTTTCAAATGGACGCTCACGATTCACCTATCACAAGCTTCAAAATTTCTGAGTCAGGAATTACATATAACTTTTTGGGGGCGCATAAATGAGTTTTTTCAATCCAATGGTTAATGTCTCAATTGTCACTGGGAAGTCTGCTTATGAAATCGCAGTGGACAATGGTTTTTCAGGAACTGTAGAGGAATGGTTAGCTTCACTAAAAGGTGAAAAAGGCAACACTGGAGCTACTGGCGCTAAGGGAGACAAAGGTGATACTGGTGCAACCGGTGCTAAAGGAGCTACTGGTGCTGCCGGTAAAGATGGAAAATCAGCATATGAATTAGCCGTTCAACAAGGCTTCACTGGAACATTAGATGAGTGGCTTGCTTCTCTAAAAGCAACAGCAAACTGATCATATACCCTTCTCTAACGAGGAGGGTATTTTTTTCGTTTCGTTCATAATCGAATTATTGATTTGTTTTTAATTTTCACTCAAATTCCCTTTACATTTCTTTCCTCCAATGCAACTATATAATAAAATGGATTTGAAAGGGGTTTAGGACTTGGAGAACGAAAAGGTCATTCCTTATGATTTAGTAGCAACAAAGATGAATCATTGGTATGTGGCTATTAAAAAGAATTGGGTCGGTAGAGCAGAAGAAATGCGTAAAGAAGTTATGCAGGAAATAAAAATTATGGAAGAAAACCAAGATGTTTTACTATACTACTCCCTACTTGAGTTTAGACATAAGCTAATGTTGGCATATATGTATCCTAACGCTATAAAAGACATTGAGAAAAATTATGGTGAGTTAAAAGCATATGAAGGCCATGAAAACTTAACAGGAATGCTCGAATATTACTATTATTTTTTCATGGGCATGTTCTATTTTAGACAAAAGGAGTTGGCATTCTCCCTTAATCACTATAGACAAGCTGAGAGATATTTGGATTCAATTGAGAGCGAAGATATTGAAGTTGAAAAAGCTGAATTTTATTTTAAATTGTCAGAAGTGTATTACCACATGAAACAGACTTATTTTTCAATGAATTATGCCATGAGGGCTTACGATATATTTAAAAAGCAACCTGTTATTGACGGTAACCCTACATACGGGGTACAAAAGGTACGCTGTCAATTCGTCATATTTGGTAATTTATTGGACAGTATGAAGTTTGATGAAGCTTTAAAGCAAGCATACAAAGCGTATCAGGAAGCAGTAGAGCTAAACAAAAGTGAAAAGAATCGTGGGCATTTGATGCGTTCAGCACTGTTTAATATTGGATTATGTTATAATCAAATGGAAGAACTTGATAAAGCATTTTTTCACTTTAATAAGTCACTTCAAATCATTGAGCCGGTAAATCATGATTACGCTGCTAAAACATTATTTGTTATCTCCTTCTTAAAGGGAAGGCAAAATGACATTGAAAACACAAAAAAATTTTATGAACAGGCCAAACAGTTGGCTGAACGGCATAACAATGAAATGGTACTTGAAAAGTTAAAAATGGTTAAAGGACTTTTCTTGGACTATGATTTAGACTTAGTTAGGAAAACATTCGAGTTCTTCAAAGAAAGAAGTATATACCCTGACATGGAAAGCTATGGTGTCTCTGTAGCAGATTTTCTCACTGGAAAACAGGATGCTTGGGGTGCAGTTGAATTTTATCGTTTAGCAAATGAAGCAAGAAGACAAATCAAAAGGGGAGAAGCAATATGAAAACTAAACTATTTATCTGTGCAGTTCTATTATTCGGCGTTGCCGGAACAGTGGGTGCTTCCTATCTCCAACAACAAAATGATACGTTCAAGGTTGCTGAAAGAGCCGAAACGTAAAAAACTAATGACTTTGTAAGGAGAACAGAGGGAGTTGCTCTCTGTTCTCATGATTTATGTCCACCCGTCAATCCTGCTCTATGCAATGCTGTTCCTCCAGGTGTATAAGAAACAGCTCGTAAGATCGCTTTTGATCCGTATTTATTTCTTATCCCGTCCATAACAAATCCAAGCTTTCTTCTCTTCTCATTATCTTTTTCAAACAGACTTAATTGTTGATTTACATCATCTTCAATATTGGATAAGGTAACTGAAACACTTCGTACCGTTTTGCCTATATAGAACTTATCAAATAACATCAAGCAATTTCGATAAATATCCATTGTGATATTTGTAGGTAAATCAATTGTTTTAGCTCTGTGAAAGCCACCCCCGAACTCATCTTTACTATAACCAATTCCTAAGCTGATCGTACGCCCTACTTTATTATGTGTCCGTGCTCTTCGTGCAACCTCTTCACAAATCTCCAAGAGAACCGCCTTTATGTCCTCTTTCTTCGTATAGTCTCTAAGTAATATCTGACTTTTCCCGTAGCTTATTTGCCCCTGCATCAAAGGAGCTCCAATTTCAGAAAGGTCGATTCCATGGGCATGATAATAGTAGGATAAGAACCCGACGCCTTGGCATATTACTATGCTAGGTTTCCAAATGCTCTCCCCCAAACCGTACGTACGCCTCTCAGCGTATACGGCTTTCCACTTGTCAGTTTAGTTTCCCATTGTGTAAGTCCCTATGACAGTCTACACATAAAGCAAGAGTTTTCCTTTGTCTTGCAATCATGTGTTGTTCCCATAAGGTCTTACCTTTTAAGTCTTTAAGTTTTCTAACATGATGCATTTCAATCGCTACATCTGCTTTTCCGCAGTATTCGCATTTTTTAGCGCTCAATCTGTCGATTAGACTCGTTCTCCCAACATACCTTACGAAATTCGGAAGCGTATCGCACCTTATGTCTGCTTCATTATCCACTCGTTTAAAACCTTCTCTATAGAAATACCTTATTTTCGTTCCCGCCTTAGTTTTATAAGCAATCCCCAACTTCCCATTCAGCCTGAATCGACTATATATGCTTGCAACGGACGCCTTATACTTAGCCCCAAGGGTTCTAAGAAAGCTGTATTTCATAAAATAATAGAAATCATTCAGTGTGTGAACGTTATGAGCGAGCTTGTAATAGTTGTACATTCCTCGGATTTCCGAGTTATACATGTTGATGATTTCAAGGTCATCGTGGTTTATAAGGTATGTCCTATGAGCAGCCTTCCATTTTCCATCGGCGGTGATTTTGAGAGCTTTATATTCCTTTAGTTTATTAATCCACTTTTCAGCCGGCATATAGAGTTTACATCTAAGATTTTGTGTTTTCCTAAGGTTCCCATTCTTGTCTGTTTTGGTATGTGAACTTCTCTTGATTTGAATGTCATATCCTAGGAATCTCGCTTTTTTTGAACTGTTTGTGATTAGTGTCTTTTCTTGGGACAGATTTAATTTAAGATTTTTATTTAGAAAAACCGTAAGGTCTTCCTTTATCTTCAAACAGTCCTTTTTGCTTCCGATAATTCCAACTATGAAATCATCGGCGTACCTAACATATTGTATTCGTTTATAATTCGTGTCCATAGGATCAGCAAAATCAACAGCTAAAAGTTTCTGTTTCAGCGACTTGTACGTTCTCAGCTCTTCTCTTTTTCTCTCTAAAGGTAGTTCGTCCCAGCACGCTTTAAGTTTTTTTCTGTGTTTGTAAACTAGATACTCACGGCGCTTGTATTCCTTGTTTGTTGCTCTTTTTTTGGCTTTATTGAAACCACTAGCATAGTCCCTCAGGTACTTGTCTAATTCATTCAAATAAATGTTAGACAATAGTGGGCTGATAATTCCCCCTTGCGGTGTCCCACTATAAGTGGAGTGGAATTTCCAGTCGTTTATAAAGCCAGCTCTAAGGAATTTCCATATAAGCCTAATGAATTTTGAGTCTCTAATCCTTTTCGCCAGAATACTAATTAGCGTATGATGGTCGATGTGATCAAAGAAAGATTCTATGTCCCCTTCAATAAACCACCGCACCCCTGTAAAGCTGTGTTTTACTTGTTTAAGTGCAGTATGACAACTACGATTCGGACGAAAGCCATGAGAACTGTCTTGGAACGTTCCTTCATATATCGCTTCTAAGATCATTCGTACAACTTCTTGTACGAGCTTATCGTCGAAAGATGGAATTCCAAGTGGACGCTTCTTTCCATTGGATTTTGTAATATAAACTCTTCGAGATGGTTTAGGCTGGTAAGTTTCATTTTTGAGTGAATCAATTAACGAATCAATGCGTTTATGACTAAAACCGTCAATAGTTTTTCCGTCCGATCCCTTCGTCATGTTACCTGGCTTAGCATATATTTTGGCATAAGCCTTTAGGTAAAACTCAGGATTATAGAGATTCCTATAAAGACGGTCAAAAACATAATTTTCTTCTTTAGACTTGGAAACTAAATTGTTCAACACTACGTCTGGACTTCTCACAGAGCCTCGCGCTCCTTCCAATGTTGTATTAAACTAGACAAGCTGTCTCCCTTCGCCATGTAGCAGGCTTTCCCTACCCCAGACTACTACGGAGACTCCGTTACCTTGTCGGATATTCAGGATCGATATCCATAGCCTATATCAGGCATTCCGATTTAGGTAATCCCCATTTAGACATATGTTGACATAGCTTTATGCGGTGTCGGATGTGACGTTCGCCCTTTAACCCTTATCGGGATTGTCCAGTCATTGAGTTGCTTAGAGAAAGCTCAACTATAATTCTTCCTCCCTATGACTGTATAACGTTAATGGATACCTTCCGTTATAGACGGTAGTTTTGACGACTCGGACTGTCATTCAAGCAGTGTAGCTTTCATCCTTATCCACATATCTCATCTTGCCATTCAGTCGTGACTTGGTATCTAGCCAACTTATGACTTTTCCAACATGCTACACTCCCCGTTCAGTTTCCTTCCCGGATAAGTTGGATGATGACAGATCGTTGCAACTTAATCTGTTGTCTTGCTATCGACAAATTCAAACATATGCCCTTATGGGCGCACAAGCTGATTGCCCATGATGCCGAAGCGTTTTTCAAGCAGCTCTAGTGGATATTTAGCTAATTGGCCAACAGTTAATATCCCCATCCGGTTTAAATTCCTCTCCATCCTCCCTCCTATTCCCCACATTTCAGATAACGGATGAACACACCAAAGCTTTTTAGGAACATCTTCATATCTCCACCGTGCAATCCCAGTCTTTGTTTTCTTGCTCTCTAAATCAAGAGCTAACTTACTCAGTAGCATATTGTCACCAATACCAACAGTACAAACTAAGCCAAACTCTCTCTTCATACTGCTCTGAATTGCTTCTGCCATGACTTCAGGATTTTCTTTTCCTGCATCTAAAAAAGATTCATCAATTGAGTACGTGTGCACACATGTTTCAGGAACGAACCTGTAAAACAATTTAGTGATTTCAGTTGAAACTCTGATGAAAAGTTTCATTTGCGGGTTTACTATATGAATTTTTGGATCATCTGGAATCTCAAATAACCGGGAGCCAGTCTTGATTCCATAATCTTTTTTAAGTGCAGGAGACGCTGCTAAGACAACACTTCCCTGTCTATCCGTGTTTCCGACTACAGCGAGATAACATGTCATTGGATTCAATCCCATTGTTACAGCCGATACTGAAGCATAAAAGGATTTCATATCTACACAAAGTATATTTTTACGTGGAAACTGTGAGTAATCAATCATTGTAAGCAACTCCTATGATGTCATTCATGGTGATGTATACGGTTTGATCGTGATGATCTTTTACATGTAATTTGTGTTGTTCGTAATTGAGATATTGAACTGTACCGATTAAATCCTCGGCAATTCCTTCTTTAAAGAGTTTAAACTTCAGTTCTTTATTGAATGCCATTGCTTCAGAAACCAAGATGTCAATCTCCTCAATTTGCTGTTCATCTAAAGATGGCTTCTCCATTTTCGAAACATCTAACAAGTCCTGTTTTAATTGCGTTAAATGTTCTGGAAGCATCATGGAAGTCCATTTGATCGCTCCTCGATCTCTAAGCATTTTGAATCACTCCTTTATTGATCTAATATTAACAGAACAAACGTTCTTTATTCAATATAAACAGGAACAATCGTTCGATGTAATTGTTGGAAATGATTATTCAGCAAGTATCCACTAAGCTTTATGAGCTTCTCTAGTCGATACTTTGAGTTCAGTTTCAAGAAATCCACAGGAAAAAGTAAAAACAGCCGCCAGAAGAAAATGCGGCTGTGTGTCTTTATTTGTCTTTCTCCTTTTTTTCATTCGGCAACTGGACGGAAGGCGTCACACCTGATCCGCCGCTTCCGTTATAAAACTGCGGCACCTCTCCTTGAATCGCTTTAATGGAGACCGGAATATTATTTGTGACGACTGATGTCTTACTGGCAAACGGAATAATGACCTTCACTTTAATTTCCACAAAAATACTGATATCGATCAGGGCATTGTTAATGCCGTACGGCTTTATTTTTGTTTTCACATCAGTTAACGCATCACCGATCAGGTTAAAGCGCACGGGGATTTTCGGCCCCAGATTTCCGAGAATGCTGTTTCCCGTGACCTGCCCTAAAGGAATATCAATCATAATTGCATCGGCCGTTTTCGCGCCTTTTTCTGTTTCATGCTGCTTATTGTTCGACTCCACTTCCTTCAGATGAGCCTGGAGCTGCTTTGTCACTTTCGCCTTCATACTGTTGACCATTTGTGTATTAAAATCCATCGTTGTGACTTTTCCGTTTTCATCCGTTTTCATATCGACCATATCTTTCACATTGTCACTGTGAGACATGTATTCTTCAATGGATTCCGTAATGACCTCTGTCGCCACCCGTTTGGTTTCCATTTCTCCTATGTTCATCAGCACCGGTTTGATTGAGGAGTTGATCATCCAAAGGCTAATGACCGTCGATATGGTGAAAAAAGCAAACGACAGAAGAAGCACATACCGAAAAGGCAAAGGCCCTCTCTTGCGAAGAGCGCTCCGGTATCTAGGCAAGAAAAATCCCCCCCTTACATATCACAATGTATGCTTGTAAGGGGGGACATAGTAATTTATTTTCACACTTAAAAACTCCGGCACAAAGTATTGCTTTTCTTTCGGATCACGCAAATGACGGGCTATTTTTATAGCCTGCTTATTTTCGTTTTTCTAATCCTTTTTCTTTTCATATCTTCATTAGATATTTTTGTTTGCATCTCCATAACAATTAATTGACTTTTTAATATCTTAATGTCTTGTTTATTGAGCACTGGTGGCACATTTATTTCTGCCCTTTTGCCACTTGTTAATGAAAACTTTAAAACCTGTTTAGCTAAAGTAAATTCCAACGTCAGATTCTCCCTTAGTTAATTTCAACAATTTAAAATTATAATATCCCAGATGCACTTACACAATAAAGATTACATGATATTGTCCTAATCATTAAACTTTGATGCTCAAGTGACTGATTCACCTTGGCAATATAATTGCTATAATCACAGACATATATTTGGAATTAGTGTATAATGATTCCTGTACATTGAAGCATGCTCACTCAAGGGAGTCTTGCTCATCCCCTATAGAAAGGGGGTGGGAAAATGACTGTTTACGAATCATTAATGATAATGATCAATTTTGGCGGATTGATATTAAATACCGTCTTGTTGATCTTCAATATAATGATGATTGTAACGTCAAGCCAAAAGAAAAAATAGACCTTCCCTTGAGCTTAGGAACCTTAAAGGGTTAGGTCTACGCAGATTCAACATCGAGCAAGCCCTTTGATGGGCAGCTTTTCGTACAGAGCCGGGGTGCTACCAACACCCTGGTCTTTTTATTTTATGCATTTCTTATGAAAGAAATACACTGTAACCGATCAAATATCTTACAGTTCTGATTATAACACATTAAGTGAAACCATTGAAATAATTTGCAATACTTTGTTTATGGAAAAAACCATTATTTTATTTTGATTACGAATGCTTACTTTTGCATCATCTCATACAATTGCAATACTTTTGCTTAACTGTTTAATAAATCATCATCTAGCTCAATAGATAAAATACCATCGTCTTCATCGTCCCCATCTGTTGCCTCTTCTATAAACAGACTTTGAATGAAGTCAGAGAAAGAGTTTGCGACCAAAAATGTGTCTTTTACTCCATTTGTCAATTCATGATCCCAAAAATAAACTTTTCCTGCTGCTTCTCCTTTCACACCAAGACAAATTTGATCTCCTCCGTCACCATCAGCAATCGGTATAATCCAGTCCGGCATTTGTTCTGAAAGATTCTCTTTTAATTTGATAATATTAGCATCATTGTTATTAAGACCGTAGAAATATCCTAACCGGAGATTACCGTTATCTGCTAGTGGATTGTCCTCTAAAACAGGGAAAAACACATTATCTTCCTCTATCCAGCATTCCCCATATAAATTGAGAAACTCTTTATAATCATCTGTTATGTCGAAAGAATTTTCGTCCTCAAATTTTTTAAGGACTTGATGAGAGTTTATGTTCTTATCAATTCTTATATCTAAATAAAATTCACTCATTTTTTTCTTGATTGCCTGTATGCTCATTAAAATCCTCCTCTTAAATCAGATGCCGAACCTACGTGAGGTATATTACCATGTAAATCCATAGGGATTAATTGGATGGTGTTATTGTCTAAATGATGCGGTGTTAATCTAACTACTTCTTTCAGCCATTTTTCAGCTTCTTTTTGGGTTTTAAAGCCTTTCATTTTTTGAATACGTTTATAAACTGCTGGAAAATCCTTTTTAGTACCTTTCAGTTCTCCTGATTTAAACTTAATCGTCCCTTTGCTCCATGGTGTAAAAATCGGTCTGCCATCTATAAAAGTGACGGGTTCTCCTTTAGTAACTGCATTAACGTCAGGTCTATCTGAGTGCCATTTACCGTTACCAGGAGTCCCTTCCCATCTCCCATGATTTCTAGGCAACCTTGTTCTAGGATTGGCAGACTTTATTAACTGAAGCAGACGATCCTTTAAATTCTCACCGTTAACTACATTATAAGGAACTCCTCCAGCCGGAACAACATCGTAACGTGGATTATAAGGCAATAAATCAGCAATTGAGACATCTTTCAGCTTTTGGCCTGCTTTACTGACTTTAGAGGTGACTTTTCCTGCTACGTCAGCTTTTGTAAGAGAACCGGCTCCCTTTGTGCCTACTACAGAGGTAACTACCGTACCTATCGCATATGTCACCCATCTTGATCTGGAGTAAGCATCTCCATTTACCATATCTTTTTGATACGATTCCTCAATAGCTGTTGAAATGGAATTATACGTGTTAATCGGATGAGCAACTGCCCCTATGATACCTTCAACAACTTCATCAGGCTTGCTGATCAGCTGCCATAAACCTGTTACCGTGTCTTTCCCGACATCATATAAACCAACGCCGGCTCCTTTTAAAATATCCCAAGTCACTTCTCCGGCTTCTTCCATCTGTTTTGCTTGTTCAAGTTGCATCACATATTGTTGTTGGGAAGGTTCAAGGTTTTCATAGCCGATCTTCTTCGCGATTTCTAAATATTCATCCGGATCGGTCACACCGTCAGCGAGCTTTTTCTTCAGATCCTTGATTTCCCGCTCTTTCGCTTCTTCCTTTTTAATCGTCAAATAAGCATCCGAATGTCTTGCAATCTCGCCTTTTTTCTTATGTATGTCACTTTCTCTGTACGCCTTGGCGTTATAGTGAAGTGGTGTTGCGTTTTTCCCTTTACCCGTGGCATTTTGAAGCTGTTGAAAGTCGGCTTGGATGAAATGCTCGTTCGCTTCGGTTTCTGCATATTCCTTCGTTAGATCATGATCGAGCTTTCCGAGCTTGTGTATGGTATTGTCCCGTTTCTTATCTGCTGAATCCAGCTTTTGATCGACATCCTCTGTAGAGAAAACATCAAGATGAACAATATCACTTATCTCATTAAGAATATCCCTCATTTCATTCCGTTGCTCTTGCATGATGGCTTTTGACTTATTCTTCGCATGAATCAACTCATGCTCTAAAAATGACTCTTCCACAAACGAATCGGCTAATCCGGCATCAGCTACTTTTCCTGAAATACTGTTAAGAAAAGCAATCTTCATATCGATCAGATCAAGCCAGCTGTCTGTAACACCAGCGTGATCTTGGAAGAATGCTTTAATGTTATCAGCACCTTTACCTGAAAACTCGCTGTCATCTAAATCAGCCATTCCTTGAAATGCTTTTCTGAGATTGATAAATTGTTCTCTAATCTGATCGTATTCTTTTGCCCGCTTTTCCGCTGCTGAGATTAACGAGGATGCTTCAAATACTTGCATACCTGTCTCCTTCCCACTTAATCTTATCTAAATTTTACCATAGTTTTAGGTTCTTCGATTTTCAAAATCAGATGTTTATCTAAAATTAAATTTACAATCTTTGGTTCTATAATTATAATTAGGAAGGTTTGTCCGATATAAAGACAGAACAAACAATTTGGGGGAATTACATTGAAGAAATGGTTATTAGGCATTGGTGCATTATCTCTAAGTTTTTCTTTGGCTGCGTGTGGATCTGACTCTGCTTCTACAGATAAATCAGATTCAGATAAAGCTAAAACAACGCAGCAAGAAGAAAAGAGTGAAAAAGAGACAACACAAAAGAAAGAGAATCAATCAAACAACAAAAGTGATGGCAAGAATGAAAAAGCCGAAGATGCTTCAAAGAAGAGTTCGTCGGATAAAAAGGCATCTGACAATAAGAAAAAGCTGGTCGATGTAACATTAAACAGAACGGTTGATGGGGACACGATTAAAGTTAACTATAAAGGCGAGGTCAAAACTGTTCGTTATTTGCTTGTTGACACGCCTGAAACTAAGAAACCATACTCTTGTGTGCAACCATATGGTGAGGATGCTTCAGCAAGAAACAAACAGCTGGTTAACAAGGGAAAACTTCAACTGGAGTTTGATAAAGGAGATCGTACAGACAAGTATGGCAGAATGCTGGCTTACGTTTACGCAGATGGCAAATCAGTACAAGAAACACTGCTTAAAGAAGGATTAGCACGAGTAGCTTATGTATATGAGCCAAACACGAAGTATTTAGACACGTATAAGAAAGATGAGCAAGCTGCGAAAGATAAAGACTTGAAGATTTGGAGTAAGAATGACTATGCAACTGATAAAGGATTTAATGGCTGCGTAACTAAACCGAAGAAATCAGTAAGTGTATCTAAGCCGGCTCAAAAGTCAGTTACAACACATCAATCTGAGACACATAAATCGAACTCAAGCAGTTCCCATTCAAGTAGTTCAGCATCAAGTAGCTCTTCTAACTCTACACAAGCCTCCCCTTCTACTGGAGGAACAGAACACTTTGCAAACTGCACAGAGCTGAGAAAGAAATATCCGCATGGAGTACCAAGCACTCACCCTGCTTATACATCTAAGATGGATCGGGATAATGACAACTTTGCATGTGAGAAGAATTAATCAATTTGAAGCCCTCTGAGGCTTCTTTTTTCATTTGGGTATATTCCAATCTAAACAAAAAACCACAGAGCGTGTGAGGGACTCTGTGGTCTATAGTGGCTGATTAAACCCCCTATGATACATCAATTAGGATACTTTAAATTAGATTAATAAGCAAGTTGATCTAAAATATTTCGTTAAAATGAGGATTTTATAAAGAAATTCCAATGCACATGATATAATCTAACTACACTTACAATAAGAAGAAAGGATGAAATACTTGGCGTTACACGAAAATTCAAGAATAGCAGTTTATTCAAGAAAATCCAGAGAAGACAGAGATTCAGAAGATACACTCGCCAAACATAGAAATGAGCTAGAATATCTCATAAAAAGAGAGAACTTTAAAAATGTTCAGTGGTTTGAGGAAGTTGTCTCAGGTGAGACTATTGATGAACGACCAATGTTTTCATTATTGTTGCCAAGAATCGAAAATGGTGAGTTTGATGCAGTCTGTGCTGTAGCAATGGACAGACTCTCTAGAGGATCACAAATTGATTCCGGACGTATACTTGAAGCATTTAAGCAAAGTGGGACATTGTTTATTACACCAAAAAAAACCTATGATTTATCAATCGAAGGCGACGAAATGCTTTCTGAGTTTGAATCAATTATTGCTCGAAGTGAATATAGAGCAATAAAACGGAGAACGATTAACGGAAAGAAAAATGCCACAAGAGAAGGCAGACTGCATTCAGGGTCTGTTCCATACGGTTATAAGTGGGACAAGAATCTCAAAGCTGCAGTAGTTGTTGAGGAAAAGAAAAAAATATATAGAATGATGATTAAATGGTTCTTAGAAGAGGAATATTCTTGCACAGTAATTGCTGAGATGTTAAACGAACTGAAAGTCCCTTCCCCATCCGGCCGTTCCATTTGGTACGGAGAAGTTGTTTCAGAAATTCTGTCCAACGATTTTCATAGGGGTTATGTATGGTTTGGTAAATACAAGAAAAGCAAAAGCAACAACAGTATTGTTCAAAATAAAAATCTAGATGAAGTATTAATTGCAAAAGGTCATCATGAAACCATGAAAACCGATGAAGAACATGCCCTAATCCTGAATAGAATAGAAAAACTTAGAACATATAAAGTGGCTGGAAGACGTTTAAATATGAATACCCACAGGCTTTCTGGTATTGTTAGATGTCCTTATTGTCATAAAGCACAAGCTATAGAACAACCCAAAGGCAGAAGAAAACACGTTAGAAAGTGTTTACGAAAATCTGCTGAAAGAACAAAAGAATGCGAAGAAACAAAAGGAATTCATGAAGAAGTACTGTTCCAGTCAATTATGAAGGAAATAAAAAAATACAATGAATCTCTCTTCTCCCCTACTGAGCAAGATGTTAATGATGACTCTTATACAGCTCAGCTTATTGGTTTAAGAGAAAAAGCTGTTAAAAAGGCAAAGGGAAGAATAGAACGCATAAAGGAAATGTACTTAGATGGGGACATCAGTAAAACAGAGTACAAAGAAAAGCTGAAAATTTCACAAGAGACACTTCAAAAAGCTGAAAATGAATTAGCAGAATTAATTGCATCTACTGAGTTTCAAAATGCTCTTAGCGCTGAGACAAAAAAAGAAAAATGGAGTCATCATAAAGTGCAGGAGATGATTGAGTCTACTGACGGGATGTCTAACTCTGAAATAAACTTAATACTAAAGATGCTCATTAGTCATGTAACGTATACGGTCGAGGATTTGGGAGATGGTACGAAGAATTTGAATATCAAGGTCTACTATAACTAGGTTTATGTCGTACTCAATCAATAATTCTTACAACAGATCCGGTTACGACAGGCGGAAAAAAGGCGACGAGCTTGCCGAAGAAAAAAGACAGCAGAATGACTAGCAGACCTGATGCCAAAATGCTTCCGTAAATAGCTGAAATCCCGTATTCCTTACCGATGGAAATAATCGGCGCCACCGCTGTGAACGTACAGCCGAGCACAACGGGCAAGCCGATGCCGAAAAATTTGTTTCTCCACACTTGAAGCAGCGTAGCCGCCCCGCACATAAAAATGTCAATTGAAACGAGATAAGTCAGCTGTTTTGCGTTCAGCCCCAGTGCCGCTCCTACAATTAAGGGAACGACAACAGCGCCGGCATACATGGCAAGCACATGCTGAATACCGAGGGAAAGTGTTTTGGCATAGCCGTTTTTCATGAACGGACCTCCTGTACAAATGTCACTTTTCCGTCCTCAAGCGATTGAATTCTCGCCAGTGATTCGACCCGGCATCCTTTTTTCACGAGCTCATCTCTTCCCGGCTGAAATGATTTTTCGATAACGATGCCGATTCCGCTAACTGCTGCACCAGCTTGTTTCACGATGGACAAAAGCCCTTCTGCCGCCTGTCCGTTCGCTAAAAAGTCGTCAATGATTAACACGCGGTCTTCTTTAGATAAGTGACTGCCGGAGACGGCAATCTGACTTTCTGTTTTTTTCGTAAAAGAATAGACGGACGCCGTCAGCAGATCATCCGTTAACGTGAGAGACTTCCTTTTTCTCGCAAAGATGACGGGAACACCGAGCTCAAGACCGGCCATCACCGCAGGGGCAATGCCCGAAGATTCAATCGTGACGATTTTTGTGATACCGTCTTTTTCGAAACGGCGCGCAAATTCTTGACCAATCTGCTGCATGAGAACCGGATCAATTTGATGATTTAAAAAAGAATCAACTTTCAGCACTTGGTCAGAAAGAACGATTCCGTCTTCTTCTATTTTTCGTTTTAATGCTTCCACAATGATTACCCCCGCTTATATAAAATAAAAAAAGCATTGCCCGCTCTCAAAAAAGAGCAAGCAATGCCGAATAATCTACACGTAACGGCGAATGAAAGCCGTCCCATTGCTCACTCATAGTCGGTCATTTACGGTGACCGGTAGAAACTTGCGTGCCATATCCACGCGATTATATGAGTGTTCGTATGATATTAATCAAATTATAACAAGATACAGTCCTTTTGCATAGAGAAATTTGAATATTTCCGAACTTTTACAAAGAATCAGTTTCTATTATTCGTCTTTTTGGAATTTTTAGAAAAACACCCGGCGTATACCGGGCGTTTCGTTTATAAATATAAATTTGAATATTTGCCGACGAGATACTCAATAAGATATTGGACGTTCAGCTCTTCTCCCGTTGCATCTTTAATGATGTCTAGCGGCATTTTACGTCTTCCGTGCTGATGAACCTTTTCTGTCAGCCATTGCTTGATCGGCTCAAAATCGCCCCGTTCTATTAATTGATCAAATTCAGGCAGATCGTCAAGCATGGTATTCTTCAGCTGAGCCGCATACATATATCCGAGCGCATAGGAAGGGAAATAACCGAAATCTCCGCCTGCCCAATGAACGTCCTGCAAAATGCCTTTCGCGTCAGATGGCGGCGTAATGCCTAAATAATCATGATATTTTTGATTCCACAATGCAGGCAGTTCTTCAACTGTCACTTCATTGCTGAAAATCGCTTTTTCAATTTCATAACGGATAATAATATGAAGCGGATATGTCAGCTCATCGGCTTCAATTCGGATAAAGGACGGTTTCGCCTCGTTGACGGCGCGTACAAAATCCTCTCTTTTTACATCTTGAAATTGATCAGGCGAAGCCTCAATCATTTTTTCATAATATGCGGTCCAAAAATGTTGATTTCTGGCGATAAAGTTTTCATAAAATAACGATTGGGATTCATGAATGCCCATGGATGCACCGTCAGATAAGTTCGTTCCGCTAAGCGCTTCGTCAATATTCTGCTCGTAGATCGCATGCCCGCATTCATGTATCGTTCCGAAAATCGCGGTGCGGAAATCGTTCTCGTCATATCTGGTCGTGACCCGCACATCGCCGCGGTTGATTGTCGTCATAAACGGATGCACCGTCTCGTCCAGGCGGCCGCCGTCAAACTCATATCCGAGCTCTTTTAAGAAATACAATGATAGATCTTTTTGTTTTTCTTTCGGAAATGTTTTTGTTATAAAGGAGGTGTCCGGTTTATTGCCGGATGCCGTCACTTTTTTGACAAGCGGAATAATCGCTTCCTTCAATTCAGAAAACAGCTGATCCAGCACCTTTACCGTAACACCCGGTTCGAAAATATCGAGCAATGCGTTATACGGGTGGTCTTCATAACCCCAATAAGAAATAAACCGCTTATTAAAATCAATCAGCTTCTCAAGGTAAGGAGCAAACATAGAAAAATCAGAAGCCGCCCTTGCCTCCTCCCAAGCCGTTTCAGCTTTCGATGTCAAAATGACGTATTCTCTATATTCATCTTCAGGAATTTTTTTATTATGATCATAATCTTTTTTTGCAAGTTCCGCCGCTTTCACTGTATCTTCAGGCAGCTCTTCGGCATGCGCGAGAAGGATGTCAATCAGCTCTTTCATCCGGTCGGATGTCTGGATTTGAAAAACGTCAGCCGACAGCTGACCGATGCTTTCCGCACGGTCATCAGAGCCTTTTTTCGGGGCTCCCGTTCTTGAGTCCCAATGCATAAGCGCAATGGCTTCTTCATAGTGGGATACCCTTTTCAGCAGATCAAAAAATTCTTTTTCATATGTATGTAAATCCATAACCGTTCCCTCCCTTTTCACTATCAATTACAGGCTAATGGAACGCCGTGATAAAGTCAACTTCCCGGATTTAAAAAAAGCCGCAGGATGAAAATCCCGCAGCATGTGTTTTTATACGATTTTCGGTGTAACAGGCAAGACCTTTTTGACTTCGGCCAGAACCCGTTCGCTTTCTCCGCCCGCGTAAATGGATATGGTTCCTCTGTCTTGATTAGAGCGGATAAGGCGGCCGATTCCCTGCCGGACTCTCAGCAGCATGTACGGCAGATCAACTTCCTCAAACGGGTCTTTTTTCGCTCCGTTCCGCTTTGCGGTAAATACAGGGTCATGCGGCGGATAAGGCAACGCCCAAATGGTCACATTTCGGAGTGAGTCACCCGGAATGTCAAGACCCTCCCATAAGTGGACGGAACAAAGCACTGATTCTTCATCCCGCTGAAATTTTTCGACCAGGCTGCTGATCTCTTCGTCACCTTCGTAGTATATCGGATACGGCAGTTCCCATGCGGCAGCCTGTTCTTTAAATTCCTTCATATCTTCAAAAGAAGGGAAAAGAACGAGGGTGCGGCCTTCATTCTCCTTAATCGTTTCAATGGTTCTCGCTGTTTTCTGCTCAGACGTCATATCACCGTGAAGCGTAACAGACATTTGCTCCTCGTAGTCGTACGGAGATTCAACGGTAAATGATAAAGGATCGCGGATTCCAAGACTGTCTGCAATATAATCAAATGAACCGCCCTCAGAAAGAGTGGCTGATGAGAAAATATAAGGGATCTTTTTAGAAAAGACCTTTTCTCCCAGCACTTCGGCTACAGTTCTCGGCATCACGACAAATGTTGAGTCTGTATCCTGCTTTTCAAGCCAGCTGATGGCATCCTTTTGATACAGCGAAAGTGAATATGCCATTTGTTCGACGTATTCTTCTACGACTGACAGCTCGTACTTATCAATCGTATACATTTCGGATTCAAATACGAGCGCCTCGCCGATTTTATCAAGCAGACGGCACAGTTCGTCAGCTGCACGCTTAACGCGCTGGTCGTTTTGGATATCCAATCGGTGGGAGCCGGCGATTTCCTTCGATTCCTCTGACAGCACATAGAAAAACTCATCATTTGCGGCAAGGGAATCTTCAATCAATTCGGCAAATTCCTCCCTGATGTCATTTTGAAGCAGGCGCTCTAAAAACAGCTCAAGCGTCGATTGCTTCACACGATAGGTTAACGCTTTTTGCGCGGCGAATTCCAGCAGATGCCCTTCGTCAAACACGACGGCGCTGTGATCCGGCAAAAGCGGCAGCTGCCCTTCCCTTTTGCGTGATTCTTCTGTCCATACATGTTCCATGTAGAAATCATGGGAACAAACAATCAGATCCGTTGATTTTCTGTAATGATCTCTTGAAAGTGTTAAACCGCATCTATGTCTCATATCACATGTTAAACAATCCTGGAAGGAATCATAGCTTACGCTTGACCACTCTTCATTCGTCAAATCAGCGTACTGCTTGCGGTCGCCGTACGGATAAAAGCGCTGCATCGCTTGTGATTCATGCACGAATGAAGGCAGCGACTCATAAAGATCCAGCCACTTTTCATCATCAGAACGCTGCATCGTTTTCTCAAGCTTTTTCAGACACAGGTACTGCTCATGGGATTTTGACAGCCTTGTATCAATCTGTAAATCCAAATGTTCTGTCAGCTTGGAAATATCGCCTTCTTTTTTGACAAGCTGTTCAATTAACGTTTCATCGGCGCATGCAATAATGGCCGGTTTCCCCGTATATCTGGCATAGCTGATGGCAAACAGCAGATACACCAGCGTTTTCCCCGTACCGACTCCTGCCTCAGCGAACATGACCTTTTTCTCTTTAAATGCCCGTTCAAGCTGAAACGCCATAAATACCTGCTCATCCCGAAGGTCAAAGCCTTTTTCGGGAAGGATATCGTAAAACACGTCACCAATCCAATTGTTCAATTCTTCGTAAAAATTCTTTTCTTTTGTTAAAGCAAAAGGCAAACGTGATGTTGTCACCCAACTCCAACCCCTAACTATTCGGCATTCAGACCATCTATAATATCATTTAACCCTTTTCAATACAACAAAAAAACTTGGCCGCGCCAAGTTTTTGTAATTGTTATTTCCGATTAATGACATGTGAACATAAAAACGGATGGTCTGTTGAATGTGTGTGTTTTACCGCATTTTCAAGATTTTCCTGTGCGTGTGTCACGGCGGAAGGATCTAGCTCCGCTCCGGCTTCCTGCAGCTGGGACGCAGTTGCTTCTAACGCCTTTTGTATTTTACTGAAGTACTCACTGTTCAGCATAAAATAAGATCACCTCTCAAATAGAAATAATCATCATTCTATGCCGATGCCTCACTTTCTATACATGCCTTCCTGAATGATCCGCACCTGACCTGCACAAACTACAACAGATATTCGATCGAATATCCATCTTCACAAATTTATTCTATCCGGGAGTGATGGTTACATGAGTTATAAAGATCGATTAGATCAGCATTCTGAATTGTTTCATCACAATTGGACGCGGCCGAAACGCTCTAAATCGCAAGTGAACGGCCACACCGAAATGTCCCAGACCAACATTATTTTACGGAGCAACGCAAAAGCGCACCGCTGGTAATGGCAGAATAAAACGTAAAGATGTTAAAAGGCTGTCGATATTCGACAGCCTTTTAAAATTATTTCTAATGAAATTTTTTCTGACTATTTTCTTTTCTCCACATAAATAGTTTTAGATTGAACTGCATCTTTCATTTTCCCACCTTTGTATAACTCAACATTAACCTGCCATCTCTCTTTAAATCCAGGTTTTAGTAGTTTACTAAAATAAAACTTCTTAACAGGTGTTTTATTCGAGAATGAACCTTTATAGGAAAAATCACCAATATTGTATTCTCCATCTAAGGTGGTAACACCCATTCGATAGTTCAATGTCCCACATTTTCCATTTGTCTGAGCATATACATCAATAGAAGTAGCATTTCTTGTATACGTTGTTGCGTCAGTCCAAACCCTAGCTTCACAACCTTTAATTCCATGAACTGTTTGCCATGAACTCATGGCTGCTTCTGCTTTAGGACTGCAAATAAAAGTAGACCCTGCTATCAGTAATGCAGAAGCACCCATCAAGATTTTCGATACTTTTTTCATTAATTCCAACTCCTTCATATTTTTACATAAAATATTATAAAACGATATTATATATATATCAAGACTAGTAGGTAAATTTTAAGAAATTAGTAAACTAAAGATACTTATAAAAAAGCAAATCCATTAAGGTTTTTTCTTTATTTTGAGGAAATTTACAGCCAATTTATGTATTTACTTTATTATCCAACAATACCTCACAGATATTTATATTTAAAAGTATAATAAATAGCCGAAAAACAAGAACACTAGTTCCTGTTTTTCGGCTATAACTTGAAAGACTTATTCATAACCTATTTTTAAAATCATGTTGTCACAAAAATTCTGCTATAAAAGGGACTATATTTTTGAAATTGTTTTTTTCTTTTTTGCCCAATACTGATAATAATCCGCTTTAATAAAACCGTTAAAGAGCTTGCGTTTTTTTGTCGCTTTTCTTCCGTAGGCTTCTTCAAATTGTTCATTTGACGTCAGCATGTAAACAGACCATGTATCAAGAGATTCGAATGCCCGGCCCATTTCTTTATACATCCGCTCGACTTCCTTTTTTTCGCCGAGCCGTTCGCCGTACGGAGGGTTTCCGACGATTACGCCGAATTCGAGTTTCGTCGTGAAATCCTGCACCCGCATTTGCTTGCATTCAATCAGATCCCCGAGCCCCGCTTCTTCTGCATTTTCTTTGGCGATGTTTACCATCCGGTGATCCACGTCACTTGCAAAAATCTGCAGCGGCTGATCATAGTTCGCCTTTTCTTCCACTTCAAGACGCGCCTTGTCCCACAGTTCTTTTCCGATCCATTCCCAGTCTTCTGAGACGAAATCACGATTAAATCCGGGAGCAATGTTTTGCCCGATTAAGGCGGCTTCAATCGCTATCGTGCCGGAACCGCAGAACGGATCAACGAACGGACGGTCAGGCGTCCAGTTGGTTAACAGAACTAACGCCGCAGCGAGCGTTTCTTTAATCGGAGCTCCGCCCTGATCAACCCTGTATCCCCGTTTGTGAAGACCTGTTCCTGATGAATCCAGCGTGATGACGGCTTTATCTTTCAAAAGCGAAATCTCCACTTTGTACTCGGGACCCGTTTCTTCAATCCATTCATTTTGTTTTCCTGATTGCAGCTTCAGATTTTCCGCTATCGCCTTTTTGACGATGCGCTGGCAGTCAGGCACACTGGCAAGTACTGATTTCACGGACTTTCCGATTACCGGGAACTTTGCGTTTTCCGGAATATATGCGCGCCAGTCAATCGCTTTTGTTTTTTCAAACAGCTCATCAAACGTTTTTGCCTGAAACTCGGCGACCTGTACTTTAATGCGGTCAGCCGTCCGCAGCCATAGGTTAGCGCGGCAGATCGCAAGCGCGTCTCCTTCAAAAATGACTTTTCCGTTGTCTACTTTGCATTCATATCCTAAATCACGCACTTCTTTGGCGACAATCGCTTCAATTCCCATCGGCGCCGTCGCTATTAGTGTGTACTTCTTCATCGTATCACCCTGTCTCTTTTCAGCTTTCGTTTCATTCAAGATAAAAGCTCCCCTTTAAAGGAGAGCTCTAATTTGTCATATCAATAAATGTTTAACGTTCTGTAAGCCATGTTTTGTTCCGTCGTACTGCAATCGGCTCATCACCTCGTACTCAGGCGGCAATCATCTATCTACAGAAAGTATTCTGTCCTTCTATCCGTTCAGTTCCTTCAAGAAGGTTCCCCTACCAAAATTTGGGTTTCTCGCTCGAGGGGTTTACCGCGTTCCACTCTCATCATTTCTGATGAGACTTCGTCACTGTGGCACTTTCAAGGATACTCAGCCATATCCGAAGACGTAGGCTTTTTTCCTGCCGTCAGCCTATCAAGGCTGCCCTAGCTTATTTCTTCGCTAGGCACGAACACTACGGGCATCTCAGCACCGTGCGAGCATGGACTTTCCTCTACAGATTCAAAGATCTGCAGCGATTACCCGAACGTTAAGAACACTTGTTCATTATAAAGCAACTTGTCTCATTTGACAAGTGCATCTGTCTTATTCGTCATAAAGCTTGCTGCCGAATACATGTTTCTCAAGGTTGGACAGCCTTTTCAGAATATCAAAGTTGGTCGTATTGGACTGCACCGGCTGTTTTTTGCTTGCTTCTTCAAGCTGTTTTTTCAGCTGCAGATTTTCCTGCTGCAGTTCTTCAATTTCTTGATGGAAAGTTTCATAATCCTTAATAATCATATCTAAAAATTTGTCAACGTCTTCTTGTCTGTAACCTCTAACACCTGTTTTAAATTCTTTTTCCAAAATGTCTTTCGCAGAAAGCTTTACTTTATCAGCAAGCATCTTTTTCACCTCGTATCGTGAATCATCATGTTATATTTTATTCAGAAACACGTCCCGTTGTCAAATGTTCTCTGGCATGTTATGTAAAGAAGTCTTCTTCTTCAACGGCAGCCCGGAGATCGTCCATCGTAATCGAATAAATCGGATAACCGTCTTTTTCGCGGCGTTTTTCCGCCTGCTGCAGCATATATTTCGGCGACCCTTCCATCTCCGGATCATATAAAAGCAAAAGCGCGTCTGACTTTTCAATAAAGAACGCGTTTTTCTGCCGGAATTGAAGCGGGCTTTCGTACGGCCGATGCGTCAGGCTCTCCTCATAATCTGCCTGTGCAAGCACCGATTCATACATTTCTTTATTCGGTTCCTTCCACTTTTCCTCCTGGCCGTAGAACGGCGTGATAACGGCAACCTTTAATTCCGGATACTCTTCTCTGAGATCGTACGCCGTTTCTGCCGCCCAAAGCTCCGTCCCCAGCTGTCCGGATATGAGAATCCATTCCAAGCCTTCGTCAAGAAAGCTTCTGAGTCTGGTTTCTATCGCCTTTTTTATATAAATAAGCGCCCGGTCATCATGTTTAAAGATACCGAGTTCAAACGGCTTGTACCCCGTTACGGCTAATACTTTCAATTGATCACCTGCTTAAAAAATGGGGCTCCCCATCGGGCCCCATTTTGATTGATATCCTTACCGACTTTGCTTAAGCGTTCAATACTAATAATCGCAGCAAGGGCTTCCGCACTGAAAATGCTGGTGTGTCGTCGGATCAACATTTGAAAAAGTATGCGGATAGTAATGAACGTGCTCAAAGTTGTGGTGATTTACGTTAGTTGTATGTTGCGGATGAATATGCGGCACAACTGTGTTAGTAAAACAAAGGTGTTCACAGCAATTAGTCGGATGGACAATCGGCGGCATTACGTTTGGGCAACAATGATGATGATGATGATGAAACATGCTAAATCCCCTCTCCATTAACTTTTATTACACTGTTAAGTTATGAAGAAAAGCGGGTGCATGTTCTAATTCAATCACCCAATTTAGAAATGCATCAGCAAGCTGTCTTTAAAATTCGTAAATACAAACGCAATCAAAAAAACCACGACAAAGAACAAGTAAAAAACACCTTTATACATACCAACTCTCCCCTATAAATAACTAACGCTATTTTACAGGATGCGGCACCATTCTACAACAAAATCGATGCGGATTCAGAAAAAAATATTTTTGGCGAAACAGCTCGGCTTTTGCGCTTTCCCGGGCAATATTTCAAGAGGAATATTTCCTCCTCAGCCGGGCAATTCTCACTTGGAGTTTCTCGGCTTCTTTTTCCGATATTTCATCGTCTTTTGCAGCCTTTTGCGCGGCCTGCAGAGCTTTTTTGAAATCTTTTGCGTGATGCTCAAAATAGATTGCCAGCTCTACCGCTGATTGATGTCTGCATATGTGAAGAGCGGAGTCCGTCAGTTTCTCCCAAAGGGGCACTGCTTCTTGCCTTCGGTTTTGTTTTTTATAAAGCATCGCTAAGTCAAAAAGGGCCCGATCCGAATCTTCAAAGTCTTTGCCTTGCAGCGCTTCCAGCTGCGAAACAGCGCGATCGGTTTCTTTATGAGCGATAAACCACTTCGCCATGGCGTACGCTTCCTGACGTTCTGACGTCTGATCAGAGGAGGCAAAAATCTTTTTTGACATATGAATGTAAAGAGCGATAAGGGAGAGCACATCTTGTTCATTATGGGAGAGCACTCCTTCCAGGAGAGCCGGGTCCTCCGCCTTTAAAAATTGGAAATACAGCATTGGAGCCAAATACCCGGGTGTATCTTCATCCCTTTTAAAGGCCAGCTCTTCATTTTCAACAGCCGAAAGCGATACACGCTCTAATTTATGTTTCCAAAGCCGTCTCGCCCCGTGCAGAAGATCAAAGTGGCCGAATTCAGGAAGTTTCGGAAGCCTGTCCCGAAGCAATGTGTGCCTTGTTTTTACCTGCGGCCAATCAAAGGCTTTGCCGTTATACGTCACAAGGGACGTAATATCAACCTCACTCAAAAAGCTTTGGTAAAGAGCCGCCTCGTTTCCCGGCTTGGGAAGCAGATGCTGTTTTACTATAACACGGTCTTCATATACTCTCGCATGACCGAGCAAAAAGATCATATTGCCGGCCCCGCCGCCAAGTCCGGTCGTTTCCGTATCAAAGAAAAACAGCTGGTTTTTTTCGTATCCTTCGGCTGATAAAGTATGCGTCAAACCGCCTTTATTCCATAACGCCATGACGTCATCAAGTTCATTGAAGCTATACCGTCCGTGGCGGTGCGAAAGCGGATAGACGGTTTCACGGATAAGGCAGTATTCATCCTCAAAGAAGAAAGGCTTCACTCCCAATGCCTCCCAATCTTCTCTAAACGGGACTTGAATATCAGGCACCGGAAGCGAAGAAGCTGCCGGCTTTTTCTCAGTTTCCGGGAGATTCAGGTGGTTTTTCATCCGCTTTAATTTATTTTTCAAGGACATCTCTCGTCCCCCTTTTCTTTTACACGTAATTTAAGAGCCGGAGAATCGCTTTCTTTGCATCAATTCCCTCTATTTCAGAGCCGATGCAGGAAGGACATCCGTCTTGACATGGACATTGTCTGATCAGACGCTCAGCCCCTTCATTGATTTCATCAAATCGTTTGTATACTTCATCAGCAAGTCCGATTCCGCCCGGATAATGATCATACAGAAAGATTGTCGGCAATCCCGTATGAGCGGCTTTGATCTGCGGCACGACATGTACATCATTTCGGTCGCACATGACGTATACAGGCACGATATGCTGCAGGACGTGAGCAATGCCTAAAAGGAGCTGTTCAAGCGTTTTTTCACCGATCTCCGAATCCGTCTCTTTTAATTCAAGCCACGCTGCACTGGTATGCAGCTCTTCTTCAGGAAGATGAATCGGTCCTGATCCTATATTTTCAAATGTCGTCATTTTAATTTTTTTAAATATCGTCGGAAGAGCGTTTACTGTCACGTCACCGAAATGTATGGCCGTTTTCCTTCTGCTTTCTGATCTGTCAATTTCCAGCACTTTCAGCTGCACCGCTAAATTGGCATCCGTATAATATTCGACATCGACTTTTCGCACGTATGCTTTTTTGTGCTCCCAATCAAGCTTTTCAACCTGGTACTGCACTCCTTCATGAAGATAAATCGCTTCATCATGAAGAAGCGTCATCGCGCTGAATCTGTCCATTTCTCCGATAATTTTTACATCAGCCGTTTCTGACCGATCAACGATGACCACGTTTTCCTGTGAGGCCGAACGGAGACTGATGTTTGAAGCGGGAAATGATTCGCTCGCCCAGTGATAGCGTTCACGGTTTTCGTGAAGGACGCCTTCTTCCTCTAAATACTCGAGAATGTCTCTTGCATCATTTTCTCCGAATGTTTCATCGGCTCTGAAAGGCAGCTCATACGCAGCGCATTTCAGATGATCGACCAGTATAATGAGATTATCAGGGTTTATCCGTGCAGATTCTGGAGAGCGTTTAAAGAAATAATCAGGATGGCGCACAATATATTGGTCAATCGGATCAGAATTCGCCACCATTACAATCAGCGCCTCTCCCTGCCGCCGTCCGGCCCGGCCCGCCTGCTGCCATGCGCTCGCGACACTGCCCGGGTATCCCGTCATCACACAGACCTGAAGCTGGCCGATATCAACGCCGAGCTCCAGTGCATTTGTGCTGACAACACCGAGAATGCTGCCGTCTCTTAACCCCCGCTCTATTTCTCTTCTTTCTTTCGGAAGATATCCGCCGCGATAGCCTCTGACAGACTTCGCGCCGATTTCTTTTTTTACGATTTCCTGAATGTGGCTTAAAATAATTTCAACCCGGACACGGCTTCTTGCAAAAACAATCGTCTGAATCTTATTTTTCAAAAACGTTTTGGCAAGTTCGTTCACTTCCACAGTGGCGCTTTTTCGAATATGCAGCGGTTTATTCACAATCGGAGGGTTGTAAAAAGCAAAGTGCTTTCTTCCGCTCGGGGCACCGTTGTCGTCAATCAGTTTCACAGAATTTCCCGTCAGCTGCTCCGCCAATTCTCTCGGATTGGCGATTGTGGCGGATGTGCAGATAAATAACGGCGTGCTTCCGTAAAAAGCGCAGATTCTCATTAAACGGCGGATGACGTTCGCCACATGGCTGCCGAATACGCCGCGGTACGTATGTAATTCGTCAATGACGATATATTTCAGGTTTTCAAACAGACTCACCCATTTTGTATGGTGGGGGAGAATCGCTGAATGAAGCATATCGGGATTTGTAATGACAATGTGTCCGGCTTTTCTGACCTTCTGCCTGATGGCCGGAGAGGTATCGCCGTCATAAGTGAAGCTTTTGATGTCCATGCCCGTCTCATCTATGATTTCGTTCAGCTCGCTTTTTTGATCCTGCGCGAGCGCCTTTGTCGGAAATAAATAAAGCGCGCGGCTTGAGGAATCTTCCGCGATAGACTGGAGAACCGGAAGATTATAGCACAAAGTTTTACCGGAGGCCGTCGGTGTGACGGCCACAATGCTTTCTCCGGTTTGAACCGTTTGAAAAGCGGAGTATTGATGTGTAAACAGCCGCTCGATCCCCCTCTTTTTGAGAGCCGCCCGGATTTTCGGGTTTACCTTATCCGGCATTGGCATGGTTTTCGCCTCCCGCGGCTCCTCTTCATGCCAATGCACAATATTTTCATGATCTTTTAATTCCTGAATCAGTTCGCTCAGTGATTTTTTCTTCATCGTCCACACCTCTTTATGAGGTACAGTTTACCGAATATTTGTTTGCCTGGCTAGATGAAAATACTGCACAAGAAAAAAAGCAGGGGAATAGCCCCCTGCCTACTTCATTTTTATTGTAAAAAGCTCTGTTTGTCCTTTTTTCGCCTCATTTGCGCCTGCAAATTGCAAAGGCTCTGCGGCATCACCGTTCATAATTACCATAGGGATGACGGTGCTGCTTGCTTTTTCTTTTATTAAATCCAGATTGCAGGTTAAAAGCAGGTCGCCTGTCTTGACTTTGTCTCCCTCTTTTACATGGGCTTCAAAACCTTCGCCGTTCATGTTTACGGTATCTAAACCGACATGTATCAAAAGTTCCGCTCCGGAAAGGGTGCGGATGCCGACAGCGTGTTTTGTATGAAACAGCTGAATCACTTCCCCCTCAACCGGTGAAACAATGTCTCCGTTTGCAGGTTCGACGGCGATCCCGTCCCCCATCATTTTTTGTGAAAATACGGGATCCGGCACTGAAGCCAAATCCATCACCGCTCCGTCAGCCGGAGAAAAAATCACTTCCTCGGCCGGCTTTTTCCGGCTGTCTCCCAATCCGAATAATTTTTTCAGCAATGTGTTGTGCTCCCTTCCTAAATCTGAATCCGTTACCAGTTTATTCTCCACTATTTAACCATACTTTCTTTTTTCCTTCAATTCTTAACCATACGGGATAACATCGCATAGTCTGTTGTAAAAAGGCGGTGGTCATATGGATCAAAATGAAAACGATAAACGTTATTTAGAAAGAAATGAAGACATCATCAGCCATGCGATGGATCAATTTTTTCAATCAGGCACCTTCTCAGAATTGATGCAGGGCTTTCAGCATCTTGTCAATTCGGCTTTCACTGAAGCACAAGTGACGATTGACGTCAGGGAAGAGCCTGCGGGCCTCTCAGTTGACATCAGCATCCCTCAGACATTCCGTGACGGGGATATGCTGGTGGAAACGAAAGAACGCTACCTTCACGTGACTATTCGGCATGATCATAAGCAGGCGCATTCATCCCATATGTCTTCAAGCATGACAAGAACCGTTGTCCTCCCTTATGAAGTGCGTGAAGAAGATATGGAAACATCCTGGAATGAGCAGACGCTTACCCTCTTTTTCCCTAAAAAATAAGCATGAATGATATCTATCATTCATGCTTTTTATTTAAAGATACTGGTAAATCCTTTCACAAGCGATCCGACCTGGTTTACGGCGCTTACCATCTGCCCTGTCGTATCCATCATTTTATTAAAGTCAAACTGTCCGTTCGTCTTTTTAAACTGAGAGAGTATGCCTGAGAATTGGGAAGGCTGCTGCTGATTCGGTCTGGGAACGGGGTAAGGATTCACAAATCCCGGCGGTCCCCCGGGCATGCCTGCCTGAGGAGGAGCGAGATTATACGTCTGCTGCATTTGACCATATTCCTGATTTGGATAAAATTGCGGCGGAAACTGCCCTTGCTGATGATACTGCTGCTGCAACGGCTGCTGCAATGGCTGCTGCAACGGCTGCTGCAATGGCTGCTGCAATGGCTGCTGCAACGGCTGCTGCAACGGCTGCTGCAACGGCTGCTGCAACGGCTGAATCTGCTGCGGATAGAAATAGCCCATTGGCTGCTGCTGGTACATATTTTGATATGGCTGCGCTCTCCATTGCATGTGACATTCCCCCTATACCTCTCACTAAGTTTTCTTCTATATATGTATGAATTCCGCCTTGGTTATGTGCTTTCGGAGAGCCTCATCTTTGTCAAATGCTGTCGAAAGTCTTAATTTTTTAAAAACAGAAAAAAGTCGAATCGTTATGTTAACATAATCTCAACATACATGAGAGGGGATGCACCATTATGAACGTATCATACTTAAGAAAACGTTTTGCAGAAGTGAAAAAATATGAAACAGATTGTGCAGATAAACTGATGGACTTTGCAAAGTTTCTCTATATTCAAGGCCATCTCACGGCAACCGAATTTCGAAACAGTATGAAGGTTCTCGAAGCAAGTGGAGCAGAAAACCCGGCGTATGAATAACATACCCGCCCCCTTTATATAAAAGAAGGCAGCTATTTTCAGCTGCCTTCTTTTTCAATTTCATCCCTTAGTATACGAAGCGTATATAAAACAGATTCAGTTAAATCCTTGTATCTTTTTTTATGAATATGATGAACATATGATTGGAGCATCAGCTCTCCGAAATTTTCTGTAACGGCCTGAATTTGTGCATGATGAACGTATTTCGGACGGTTTTCCTGAATAAACGCAAGCGCTGCTTCAGTCCAAAACGCGCAAAGCCGGTCTTTTTTTTCAACGTCAGGTTTAATGATGTCAAAAAAATCATATGAACGGCCGGTTTCTTTTCCTTCCTGATACCTACTTTCGGCTTCAAGAGCCGCCTCTATCATTTGTTCTGTCAGTTCCAATAACGACTGTGTCTGCAAACGGACTCACCTCAGTACATATCGTACCAAAGATTTCGCACAAAATCAGCTAATCCGGCAGGCTCTCGGCAAATCTTTACGCCGGTCAGGCAAAAACAGATCATCAATACAAACATGAAGCTCGCGGGCCTCTTCCTCAAGGCGGGCAAGCCGTTCCTGCCTGATTTCTTCAGCTTCCGCCTGACAGGACTTAACTGCCTTGGTAAGTGTCTTTTCAGCGGCAGAAATCCGGACTTCGATATCAGAAAGCAGACGGAGAATATCGGCCTTACTCGTGTAAACAGACATTCATGTTCCTCCCTTTTATCACTTGCGTCTCTCCGAATATAATTCTCGTTTTTATACCGCTCTCCTCCGCACATGACAAAACTAGAAGGAGTTCGGCAAACAAACAGAGATTATCCTAAAAGGCGGACTTTTCGACAAAAAAGTGCCGCAAACTTTGTATGAACCGGCACGTTAATGCAAACGATACAGTTGAGGAGGTGCCGTATGAAAACGAGACCGAAAAATGCAGGTAAACAGCAAAAAAATGAAGCAAAAACAACTGATACGCTTGATAAAAAATTAGGCGGCCCAAACCGCCCTTCCACGTAAGACACCAGAGCCCGAAACCGCAGCGAACGGTTTCGGGCTTTTTCATTTCGTCAGCCACTCTTTTACCGCGAAAAGCGCATGGAGCTCACGTCTTTTCTGTAAATACCAGTCGGTCAGTTCAAGCTGTTCCGGCATTTTCTCCTGTAAAAAAGCCCCTTTCCATAACCTTTTTTGAAACCAATCCGTTTTTTTGCCGTCTAATGAGTGGGCAACAATGGGATAGGTTGTCCTCAGCATCGGTGATGTTCTTTTTTTGATGCCGATCATTTTCTCCATATCAAAGCGAGAGCCGGTATGAGGAACGGTATCAAGAAATCGGTAAAAAGAAGCGTGAAGATCAGGGCTGAACAAAAGACGGGCAAGCTGTTTTCCGAGCGTAATTCTTTCTTCCGTTTTTGAGAACCGTTTGACGGAAATTCCGTATAAACATCCGTCAAATGAGGGAAATATCACCGTATTAAAGTGAAACCAATCACTTAAATAAAAAGGAATCGTGCCAAAAACATTCTTTTTAAACGAAGGATTTTGTATAATAGGTGCTTGGATAGTGTTTTGTTCATTTATAATAAGAGCATACATGAGCCGTTCCGTATCTCCGTCACGCCAAAAACGGAGCCATTCTTCCTGCATAAAAGCCGAGACGCGGAAATAAGGGAGATGGCGGAAAAGAGGTTCGCCGATTTGTTTTGACCACTGGTAGACCAGAAGCTGAGGATAGGCATCAGAAAAAATAAGCCAATTCGCCCTTTCATACGAAAGGAAAAACCAGTTTTTCTGCCTGCTGTCAAGGCCCTCCTGGTAGAGAATGCCTCTTAAATCAGTCATCGACCAGCCCGCATTGCGGGACACAAAGGATGCCAAAAGCGACCACTTGATCTCAGGGTGGCGGTCATAATATGCTTTATAGGCATTCGTCCGGGAAACGTTATCGGCATTTTTTCTTTTCGTCTCTTTTTCAATCTGGCGAAGAATGGCGGTTACGGTCTGTCGTTTATGCACGTTCATTCACTTCCGTCACTATTAGTTTGATAAGGAGGATGGAAAAAGTGATTCGGTATCCGAATGGAAAAACTTTTCAGCCGAACAAAACGGTTTCATCCCAAAACAGCCAGAAACGGTCCCATTCATACAGTAATCGCGGCATGACCCTCGAAGACGACCTGAATGAAACGAATCAATATTATCTGGCTAACCAAATTGCTGTCATTCACAAAAAGCCGACACCCGTCCAGATTGTAAACGTCCATTATCCGAAAAGAAGCGCCGCAGTTATTAAGGAAGCTTATTTTAAGCAGTCTTCGACAACCGATTACAACGGAATTTATAAAGGGCGCTACATTGATTTTGAGGCAAAAGAAACAAAAAACAAAACGGCATTTCCCCTGCAGAATTTTCATGATCATCAGATTGAGCATATGAAGCAGGTAGTCAGGCAAGACGGCATTTGTTTTGTTATTATATCCGCTTTCGAAAAGGTTTATTTCCTCGAAGCTGACAAGCTGTTTGTCTTTTGGGAAAGAAAGGAGAACAACGGCAGAAAGTCAATTCGCAAAGACGAATTAGAAGATGCTTCCTTTCCGATTTCCCTTGGATACTCACCGAGAATTGATTATATTAGTATTATTGAACAGCTTTATTTTTCGCAGGAACAGTAGACTGAGCGAAAGGTTGATTAACGAAAGGTTGAGATGTTATGTCAGATCAATTTAAGAGCCGTGAAGAACGCCGAAAGGCAAGGCAGACGAAAAGCCCCAAGCCTTCTTCACCGAAAAAAGGCAAGAAACAGCGTAAAGGCGGTTTATTCAAAAAGATTGTACTGTCCTTGGTTATTCTGTTTGTCCTCGGCATAGTCGGCGGAGCTGCGGCATTTGCCGTTTTAGTTTCCGGTGCGCCGTCTTTGGACGAAGCCAAGCTGAAAACGCCTTACTCTTCAACAATTTACGATAAAAACGGCAAAGAAATCGCGGAAGTGGGCGGCGAAAAACGAACCTACGTCCCGATTAAGGATATACCCGATGTTGTGAAGGAAGCTTTTATCGCAACAGAGGACGCCCGTTTTTATAAGCACCACGGAATAGACCCGATCCGGATCGGAGGCGCCTTGGTCGCCAACTTTACGGATGGTTTCGGTTCAGAAGGCGGAAGCACAATCACCCAGCAGGTTGTGAAAAACTCGCTTCTGACCCACCAGAAAACGATTAAACGGAAAGCTCAGGAAGTATGGCTTTCACTGCAGCTGGAGCGCCATTATTCTAAAGATGAAATTTTAGAAATGTATTTAAACAAAATTTATTTCTCACCGCGCGCCTACGGCGTCGGTAAAGCCGCTGAAGACTTTTTCGGCGTGAAAGATTTGAGCAAGCTTACGGTTGAACAGGCAGCAACCCTTGCCGGAATGCCGCAAAGTCCGACCGGATACAACCCGGTTAAAAATCCGAAGGCTTCTGAAAAACGCCGGAACATCGTTCTCAGCTTAATGGAAAAACAAGGATTTATCTCAAATTCTGAATACCAAAAAGCAAAGAAAGTGTCCATGAAAGATGAAGGCGTCGTCAGCCAAAAGGAATACGATAAAAAGGACACAAATAAATACAGCGCTTTTGTCGAAGAAGTTATGAAAGAAATTGAGACAAAAGAAAAGAAAGACGTCGATATTTCAACTGACGGATTAAAAATTTACACGACTCTTGATACGAAAGCACAAGATTATCTTGATCAATTGATGAACGGCGACACAGTCGGCTTTACCCAAGGCATGCAGGGCGGCGTCACCCTCCTTGATACGACAAACGGAGAAATCCGCGCCATCGGAGCAGGACGAAACAGAACTGCCGGGGGATTTAACTACGCGACAGACACTCAACGCCAGCCAGGTTCAACGATAAAACCGATTCTTGATTACGGTCCGGTCATTGAAAATAAAAAATGGTCGACGTATGAGCAGATTGATGACTCAGCCTATACGTACTCTGACGGCACTCCGATTCATGACTATGACAATAAATACAGACAAATGATAACAATGCGAGAGGCTCTCTCAGACTCACGTAATATTCCTGCTCTGAAGGCATTCCAAGCAGCAGGTAAAGATAATGCCGTCGACTTCGCAAACGACTTAGGACTAGGATTAAACAAAGACAGTGTAACAGAATCTTATTCGATCGGCGGTTTTGGAGCTGATAACCCGGGCGTTTCCCCGCTGACTATGGCTGGTGCCTACAGCGCTTTTGGAAATAACGGAACGTACAATGAACCGCACGCGGTCACATCGATTGAATTTAATGACGGAACTAAGCTTGATTTAACACCGAAACCGAAGAGTGCTATGAGCGATTACACGGCATTCATGATTACCGATATGCTAAAAACAGTGGTGCAGTCAGGAACGGGTAAACTGGCTCAAGTACCGAACGTGGAAGTCGCCGGTAAAACGGGTACGACAAACTTTACTAAAGAGGATATTCAAAAATATAACATTGCTCCAGGCGGAGTACCGGATTCATGGTTTGTCGGCTACACCCCTCAATATACAGCGGCGGTTTGGACCGGTGTTGAGTCTGGTAACAAAGCAGGTAAAAAATCATTATCTTATGCAGACCAGCAAGTTGCAAAACGGATTTTCCAAAAGCTGATCTCCTATGTTGATGACGGTAAAGGAAGCTTCAAGCAGCCTGACAGCGTCGTGAAAGAAACAGTTGAGAAAGGCTCGAACCCCGCCGCTTTAGCCGGACCGAATACGCCGGATGATAAAAAAGTGACGGAGTACTTCGTGAAAGGAACGGAGCCTACTGCCGTTTCTAAAACGTACAAGAAAGAAAAAGCCAATAAACCGACAGGCTTGCAAGTGAAGTACGACAAAGACAAAAAATCATTAAACTTAAGCTGGGATTATGATGGTGATGCAACATTCAATGTCAAACAATCTGTTGATGGCGGAAGCTACAGCGACATTCAAAACAGTTCGGCAAAAGAAGCCGTCGTCTCAGATGTCACCCCTGGGTCCACATACAGCTTCCAGGTGACAGCGGAAAATGATGACGGAAAGAGCGATACGGCATCAGCATCTTTCAAAGTTCCGAAAGATGAAGAAGACAATGCAGATAAAGATAAAGCGACTGACGATGAACAGAAACCTGATGATAAGGATAAAGACAAGACCCAAACCGATGATTCAAAAACGGACGACAATCAGACGGATACGTCAGACGGATCGGATCAAACACCTACTGATGACCCGAATAAAAATCCGGATCAATCCAATCAGGATCAAACGGATAATAACAATCCGAATCAGCCTGGTAACGGGACGGATAACAACGGACAGCAAGATAACAGCTCTGACAATAGTTCCGATACCGGTTCAGATGGTTCAAAAAATCCTGACAGCGGCCAGAAGGATAAAAACCAAGACTCATCTTCAACTGTCAACGGCCAGTCAAATTCGTCAACCATCCAGTCAAATACCGCTAATTAGCGTGCGAAATCCTTCACCTCAAACAGGTGAAGGATTTTTTCATGCAAAAAAACCTCCTTAAGAGAAAAGGAGGTTTTTTATAATTTGTTCATGACTTCATATTTATGATATTGCTTTTTCATCTCCGTCATTAATTCATCCAGCTGAATAAACGAGTGAAATTGAGTCGGTTTTGTTAAAATAAACGCCATTCTCTCCGCCCAATTAATCGGTTCCGCGGGAAAATGCTTTGTTTCAAGGACAGACCAATCGAGTGATGTGACCCGCTCCCCTGCCGTCCAATGAAAAGCGGCAATCAGACAGACGATCCCTTTCAGCATGTCGTTTTGATCACATCTCGATTTCCTTGTTTGAAAAACGGGGAGCAGCGCTTCTTTCGTCTCGTTCCAAATCTGAAAAAGAAACGGAACATATTCACTCCTTTCCCTCCATGGCTGCACTTTCGGCTGGCCGCTGAAATCCATATACAGCGGATGGCGGCGCAGCACCGTTTTGATCTCGAGGTTTTCCAGATCTGTAAGACTGCGCAGGTATGTTTCATAGCCTGCCAGAATGTCAATCGCCGTCACCGTTTCACCAGTCCTTTTTTGTCACGCTTCTGCCCTTCCCTGCATAGCGAAAGCAAAGGACATTCCGCACAGCGGGGGGATTGCGCTTTACAATGATAGCGCCCGAAAAATATTAGTCTGTGATGTGTGACAGACCAATCCTCTTTCGGCACTTTTTTCATTAATGTTTTCTCTACTTCTAATACAGAGTCCTTCCAGCGGCAGATGCCAAGCCGTTTCGAGACCCGTTCCACATGAGTGTCTACTGCAATTGCAGGTACACCGAAAGCAACGGACACGACCACATTTGCCGTTTTCCGTCCGACACCCGGCAGCTTCACAAGCTCATCTCGGTCTTTCGGCACTTCTCCGCCGTACTCTTCGATAATCATTTTGCTCAGCTTTTGAATATTCTTGGCTTTATTTCGGTACAGTCCGATTGATTTAATATCCTGCTGGAGTTCTTCCAGCGGTACGGCCAAATAATCTTCGGGCCGTTTATATTTTTGAAATAGCGTTTTTGTCACTCTGTTGACGAGAGCATCCGTACATTGCGCAGATAAAGCGACTGCCACAACCAGTTCGAAAGGATTTGAATGGACAAGTTCACATTCTGCGTGCGGAAACATATCGCTGATTTTATCAAGACAATATTCAATCTGCTTTAAATTTAACACGTTTCTCTCCTTCTCATGTTACTGTTCCAGCCAATTGTAAAAAGGCACCTGCCTCGTATACTCTTTTTGCGGTTCATTTTGTTTCGTTTGAACGCGCCGGAATTTTTGGCTGTGCGCCTTCGCCTGCTCAACCGTTTTGAAGCCGTTCTTTTTCCATTCAAATAAAATCCGGTCAATATAGCGAAAACTGAGCTTTCCTGATAAAACAGCTTCTTTTAACGCATGTTTAATCAAAATCGCATCATGCTGATCCTGGTCCTGCCATATGGCCAGCGTCTCACATTCAAGCGGAGACAGCGGTCTTCCGAATTCTTCTTCAAAGATGGTGTACAGGCTTTTTTGCTCTCTTTCTGACGTTCTTTCCTGCGTTTCGTTTTGTGAATGCTGAATGTAATCATACAGCTTCGCCCATAGCGGCTGCAGAGAATATTTTTCGAACTTTATGCCGTTATGATCTTCACATTCTTCAATGAACAGAAAGCCTTTTTGAATGAACATTCTCAGACAGCTTGTACATTCTTCAGCAGAAATGGACATGCCTGATTGAAGTTCAAACGGCGTCGGAAAATAAGAGCCCTTTTCCAAATGCATTTTAATCTTCAAAAGCAGGATCAATTCGGTTTCATTCAGCCCGAGCTGCCGATAATGTGTCAGCAGCAGGTTAGGGATGCTTGAAATGCCGAGTTCCTGCATATCTATAAATTGCTGTTTTTTCATGCTTACACCTCTTACTGTAAAAGGTTATCTCCGGGAGCTTTCCCCTTTACTTAGAAAAAGTCTCCCTTACAGGAGACTTCGTTTTTTATAACTATTACGGATACAGACGGTTCAGAAGTCTTGGGAACGGAATCGTTTCACGCACGTGAGGCGCTCCGCTAATCCAAGCCACTGTCCGCTCAAGTCCGAGGCCGAAGCCGGAGTGCGGAACAGAACCGTATTGTCTGAGTTCAGCATACCATTTGTACGCATCTGAATCCAGACCGTGCTCTTTTAATCTTTCTTCCAATAAATCCATATCATGAACGCGTTCTGAACCGCCGATGATTTCCCCGTAGCCTTCCGGAGCGATCAAGTCCGCACATAACACGACATCGTCACGATCTTTAGCAGGCTGCATATAAAACGGTTTTAATGACGTCGGATAATGAGTGATAAACACCGGTTTGTCATAGCTTTCCGCGATCGCTGTTTCATGCGGCGCACCGAAGTCATCTCCCCATTCAATATCGTCGAATCCTTTTTCTTTCAGGAATTCGATCGCTTTATCATACGTAATGCGCGGGAACGGCGCTTTGATTTGTTCAAGCTTGGACGTGTCTCTACCTAATGTGTTCAGCTCGATCTTACAATTTTTCAGGACGCTTTGTACGATATAAGCAACATAATTCTCCTGAACTTCAAGGTTTTCTTCAAATTCGACAAATGCCATTTCAGGCTCAATCATCCAGAATTCGATGAGGTGGCGTTTCGTTTTTGATTTTTCCGCTCTGAATGTCGGTCCGAATGAGAATACTTTTCCAAGCGCCATTGCTGCAGCTTCCATATACAGCTGGCCGCTTTGAGACAAGAAGGCGTCTTCATCAAAATATTTCGTCGCGAACAGCTCAGTCGTGCCTTCAGGAGCGCTTCCCGTCAAAATCGGCGGATCAACTTTCACGAAGCCTTCTTTGTTGAAAAATTCGTAAGTCGCACGGATGATTTCGTTGCGGATTTTCATAATCGCATGCTGGCGTTTCGAACGGAGCCATAAATGTCTGTGGTCCATTAAGAATTCCGTGCCGTGCTCTTTAGGTGTAATCGGATAATCAGTCGCTTCGTGAATGACTTCAATGGACGTAACCGCAAGCTCATAGCCAAGCGGTGAACGCTCGTCTTCTTTTACAATCCCTTTTACGTAAAGTGACGTCTCCTGCGTCACTGATTTTGCGATTTGGAAGATGTTTTCTTCAACTTCAGCTTTGACGACAACTCCCTGAATGAAGCCCGTACCGTCTCTCAGCTGTAAAAATGCGATTTTACCGCTTGAGCGTTTATTCGCGACCCAAGCTCCAATCGTTACTTCCTCGCCTGTGTGTTTATACACTTGGTTGATTGTTGTTTTCAAAATCTTTCCCTCCAGAACAAGAAAGACATTCAGGAATCTGCCTGAATCTCTTTTTTCATCACTTTATTATACCCGTTCTACTCTTACGGGGTCAATGCAGATGAAAAGCGGCTTCAAAAGCCGCTTTTTCAGAATCAGCTGTGTTTTTCCGTAAAGCGGCGGATTCTCTCGACCGCTTCTTCTAAAAGATCAAGTGACGTTGCGTAAGATAAGCGGACGTTGTCTGGTGAACCGAAGCCCGAGCCCGGCACGATGGCGACCTTTTCTTCTTCCAGAAGCGCCTTCACGTATTCATCGACATCTTTAAATCCGCAGTTTTCTGCTGCCGCTTTGGCGTTAGGGAACAAGTAAAACGCCCCTTCAGGCTTGACACAGGTAAATCCGGGAATTTCACTGAGCTGAGCGTAAATCGTATTCAGTCTGTGCTCAAATGCCTGCCTCATCTCTTCCAGCGGCTCAGCCGGCCCGTTGTATGCCGCAATGGCGCCGTATTGAGCGATGGACGTCGGATTTGATGTGCTGTGGCTCGCAAGGCTCGTCATCGCTTTGATAATCGGCTCGGAACCGGCCGCATAACCGATTCTCCAGCCCGTCATGCTGTGGGATTTCGACACGCCGTTAATGATGATCGTCTGCTCTTTCAATTTATCTGAAAGCTGTGCGATTGAGACGTGTTTTTTTCCTCCGTATGTAAGCTTCTCATAAATCTCGTCAGAAACGATCAGAATGTCATGCTCCAGGCACACTTTTCCGAGTTCTGCAAGCTCTTCTTTCGTATACATGACACCTGTCGGGTTGCTCGGTGAGTTGATAATGATTGCTTTGGTTTTCTCCGTGACCGCCTGCTTCAGCTGCTCCGGTGAAATTTTAAACTGATTGGACTCCAATCCTTCGATATAGACGGGACGCCCTCCCGCCAATTTCACCTGCTCTGGATAGCTTACCCAGTAAGGAGTCGGTATAATCACTTCATCCCCTTCATCGAGAATGACCTGAAATAACGTATACAGGGCGTGTTTCGCTCCGGTGCAGACAATGATTTCAGACGGTTGATATTCAATTCCCTGATCATTTTTGAATTTTTCAGCGATACTGTCTTTCAGCGCCGGCAGACCGCCAGAAGGCGTATATTTCGTATGTCCTTCATTCATGGAACGCACCGCGGCATCTATAATGTGCTGAGGCGTATTAAAATCCGGTTCTCCTGCTCCCAGGCCGATGACATCATGGCCTTCTGCTTTCAGCTGTTTCGCTTTTGCGGTAATTGCAAGTGTTGCAGACGGTGTTAATGCGGATACTCTTTTTGCCAATTTCAACTTGAACTCCCCCTAATACGTCTCACGGTGTGATGTTTTTGAGAATCTTGCCGCTTGTAAAGTCCACATAGCTAAAACTATATTGCCCGTTTTTGTTGATGTAGGTCACTTCCCACAGCAGGACATCATTTTCTCTCGCCAGGTGGACGTCATTCAGCTTGGAAACAAGCCCTGCGTCCTGAACGATCTTGGCAGCCTTGCCGCTTGAAATGCCGTCACTGGCTTTTTTCGAGAGAATTTTTGCTTTTTTGTCGGCCGGAACCCATACATACATGTCTTTTCCTTGTTTATCCGTTCCGGAAACAACGTAATACTTCTGTTTACCGACAAAGGTTTCCACTTTCTCAGCATCTGTCAGATTCGTTTTTTCTTTAGCGGCAGCGGCAGCTGTTTCGTGGCCTTCTTCTTTTTGAGCCATTGCAGATTTAAAAATGCTGGCCGAAAATAAAAGAACTGCTAAAAAAATAATACCAAATACGGCTGTAAATATTAATGCTTTTTTTCTCATCTTTTTTCACCTATGTGCGATAAATGGTGAAGACCGCTTCATTTTGATTTTCTTCGTCAAGCGCAAGTCCGAACATCAGATTGTCCCTTTTCAAAGTCCGGTTTAATGTATCGACGATTTTATATAAATCATCCGAATGCTCCACATTAATCGTAGAAAGAATCTCAATTTTGCTTTCCATTTTTATACCCTCCATCGGTCGAACAAATTTTGTTAGTCATAACGGGATACACGCGCGGCATAATAAAATCACAAGGCGGCATGAACCCGCTTTTACTATATAAACAATTCCTCATCCCACACCACGAAAGCCGCGTTTATGCGGCTTTTATTCCGTTTGGCTGACGTAATCTGCGAGTTCGTCATCCGTCAGTTCCAAAAGGGATGACGTCGGGAGCGCTTCAAGAAACAGCCGTCCGTACCCAGCCGTCTTGACACGCTGATCTAACAGAACGATCGTTCCTTTGTCTCCCGCCGTACGGAGCAGGCGCCCGATTCCCTGTCTGAACGTTAATACGGCCTCAGGCAGAGAAATGGTCTGAAACGGGTTTTTCCCCTGCTTCTTAGCGTATTCGCATTTTGCGGCATGAAGCGGGTTATCAGGCGCCCGGAAAGGAAGCCTTGCGATCATGACGGTTGACAATTCATCTCCCGGAAAATCAACGCCTTCCCAGAAATGATTCGTCCCGAGCAAAATCGCCCGGCTGGCCGTTTTAAAGGTTTTCATTAATTTACCGGGACTCCCGCCCGAGATGCCTTGGCCAAGAAGCTGAATGCCTGAGATCTCCATACTGAGTTTCAATTCCTGATACACTTTTTTCAGCATATCATGAGATGTAAACAGGATAAGGATCTTCGGCTGTTTTCCCTTTGACATGATTTCTGCATACTTAGCAATATGCTCAATGACTTCCCGCTCTCCGTCATATTTGACGGATTTCATTTCTTTCGGAATGATGACGTTCATCTGATCATCATAAGAAAAAGGAGACGGGATGCTTTTGGTGCGCGGATAAAAGTCCGAAAGTCCCAGCCTTTCAATCATAAATTGAAAAGACTGCTCCACCATTAAGGTCGCTGATGTGAGCACAACGCTTTTTTTGCGGGCGAAAAACTGGTCCGCCAGCATTTCACCGGGCTCCAGGGGCTGTGCATAGATGCTGACGGCGTTTTTTGCGCCTTTCGCATCAATTTCAACCCAAACGGCCTCTTTCTCATCATTTTCAAACAGCAGCCGGCTGAACGTATCACGGTATTCTCTCAGCCCTCTGATACACTTTACATATTCGGCCGCTAAAAAAGCCGCTCCGCTTTTCATCTCATCAAGCTTTTGATGTAACATTTTCTCCTGTACGGAAAACAAGTCGAGCAGCTGATCAAGCATCGCACAAAGCCGCTCCGCTCCGTCCGTTATCATGAAAAGCCCTTTATCCTGGCTTTTATGATTCAGACTATAGACGAGACGGTTCAGATCGTCTTTAGGTTTTCTTCGTTTGACAAAAGAATGCACTGAACTGAAAAATGCGTCGCTTTCAGATTGAATATGCTTCATCCACTCATCGGCGTCAAAAAAACTTTCCGCCGGCAAATCATACGTATAAAACAGTTTTGTCATCCGCTTTAACAGCCCGTGTTCCTTCAACGTTCCGATTCGGCTGAGCTTTGTGTGCAACCCGATGTATGAAGCTCTGCGTCCTAAATGCTCGCTGGCGGCGCGTTCGAAATGATGCGCTTCATCAATGATGACCGTTCCGCTTGCAGGCAGTTTTTTTGTTTCACTGCTTTGATCTGAAAACAGCAAAGCATGGTTTGTGATAATCAGATCTGCGGCCTGCGCTTTTTCTTTAGCCCGTTCATAAAATCCGGCGGCCGATTCCTTCCCTTTTTTCAAAAAAGAATCCTCATCATAAGACATGCGCTCCCACAGCAATCTCCCGCCCGAAGGAAGATTCAGCTCAGCTGAGTCGCCCGTTTCAGTCTCCGTCAGCCAGATGAGAAGCTGCGCCTTCGTCAGAACCGCATCATAGTTGTCATCTTCCTCATGCAGAATATGTTCAAACTTGCGCAAGCACAGATAATGCGATTTTCCTTTTAAAATAGCGGCCTGAACCGGCCAAGGAAACATACACTCCAAAAGCGGAAGATCTTTAGACATGATCTGCTGCTGCAAAAGAGTAGAGTACGTGCTGATAATGACGGGAGTTTGTTCCGCTTTGGCAAATAAAACAGCCGGAACGAGATAACCGATCGTTTTTCCGATGCCGGGCGCCGCTTCAATAAGCGCATGCTCCCGATTGCGGAAGGCACCAAGGACTTCATCCATCATCGAAAGCTGCCCTTCCCGCCTTTCATAGCGGGGGATGATGTCAGATAAGAGCCGTTCTTTTTCTTCGTTCCATTTTTCAAGGTCAATGGCAGCGCTCACCGGCCGGGATGCCGGGATTTGTTCGGGCTCTTTAATTGAAAAAGAGGCATATGGAATGCAGCTCTCTTCTGCCGCCGGCCTGTTTTCATGAATAAAAGAATCCAAAAGCAGCGTCAAATCGCTGATAAAATGCTGTGAAAGCCTTCTAAGCTGCTTTAACGTCGGCAAAGGCAGATGTTTCAGTTTATGTAAAATGTCTAAAAAGATCAGTCCCGTAACCTCCGCATCACTGTCTGCGCGGTGAGGCCGGTCATGAACAATATTCAGCTCCGCGCACAATTCACCGAGCTTATACCCTTCAAATCCCGGGAAAACAATACGCGAGAGCTCAACCGTATCAAGCACTTCGCAATCCGTCAGCTCATAACCCGCTTCGCTCAGTTCATGCCGGACAAATCCGAGGTCAAAATGAATATTGTGCGCAACAAAATACGCGCCGTCAAGCAGATGAAAAATCTCTTCTGCGACCGCTTCAAACGGCAGTTCATTTTCAACCATACCGGTTGAAATTCCGGTCAGCTGTTCAATAAACGGCGGGATGTCCTGATTCGGATTGATATATTTTGAAAACCGCTCAGTTATTTGTCCATTTTCAATGACAACCGCTGCGATTTGAATGATTTTATCGCCCTTTTTCGGCGAATTTCCTGTTGTTTCGACATCTATGACAACGAACCGTTGCTTGTTCATTAAAATGGACACCTCAATTCTTGCATACGAGAAAAGTGTAACACGTTTTGTTCAGAAATGGAGCGGAAAAACAGCTTTTGCCCCTAAATCTTAAAAGAAAACCCCCATGAAGGGGGCTCTTTTACAAAATCGTGTGCGCCGGCTCCTGGCCCAGCATCTGCTCGATTTTATTCTGATCATCAAGCACCGCCACCTTCGGCTGATGGGTTTTTGCTTCCTGATCAGACATCATTTGATAAGAAATAATAATAACTTTATCTCCCTCTTGGACGAGACGGGCGGCGGCTCCGTTTAAACAGATGACGCCGCTCCCCCGTTTACCGGGAATAATATACGTTTCAAGTCTCGCTCCGTTGTTATTATTTACAATTTGAACTTTTTCATTAACGAGCATTCCGACGGCATCCAAAAGATCTTCGTCAATCGTAATGCTGCCGACATAGTTTAAATTGGCTTCCGTCACGGTAGCGCGGTGCAGTTTTCCGGCCATCATAGTACGGTACATATTATGATCTCTCCCATTCATCAATATCAATAATGATATTATCAATCAGTCTTGCTTTAGAAAATTGAACGGCGCAGGCCAGAATGATCTTCCCGTTTAACGTTTCAAGCGGAGTCAGCTCCGGATAAGCGTACAATTCGGCATAATCAATGACGCCGCTTGTGTTTTCGATGATGCCGGTGACGGCTTTTATGACGTTTTCCGGGTTTCTTTCACCGTCTCTGATCAGCTCGGCGCCTTGTTGCAGCGCTTTATAGATCATCGGCGCTTCTTTTCGTTCCTGCTCAGTCAGATAGACGTTGCGAGAGCTTTTAGCAAGCCCGTCTTCTTCTCTGACCGTGTCCACCGCAACCAATTCGATATCCATAAAGAAATCCTCAATCAATCCGTCCACAACTGCTGCCTGCTGGGCATCTTTCAGGCCGAAGTAGGCGCGGGTCGGTTTAACGAGATTGAAAAACTTCGTCAAAACAGTAGCCACTCCGTCAAAATGGCCGATGCGGGAGGCGCCGCATAACACGTCAGTTCTTCTTTTTACATGCACGGCAACATTTTGCTCACCCTTATACATGTCACTGGCAGACGGCGTAAACAATACATCTGCCCCCGCCTGTTCCGCAAGCCGGGCATCGCGGTTTAAATCACGCGGATATGCTTCAAAATCCTCGCCCGGTCCGAATTGAGTCGGATTGACAAAGATGCTCATCACGACAATATCGTTTTCTTTGGTCGCTTTTTCAACCAGCGTCAGATGCCCTTCATGAAGAAAACCCATCGTCGGTACGAATCCGATCGTCCGGCCTTCTGAGCGGTATTGTGCAATCAGTTCTTTCAGCTGTTGAATTTCTGTCACTTGTTTCATCGCTTACTTTCCTCCGTACAAGCCTTGCAGCACAGTTTGATTCAGCTGAAAGGAGTGCTTTTCTTCCGGGAAAACCCGTTCTTTCACGTCACGGACGTAACCGCTGAGCGCGGACTCAATCGTCCCGTCGATTTTGGCGTATTGCTTCACGAACTTCGGTGTTCTGTCCACGCCGTGGCCGACGACGTCATGATAAACAAGGACTTGGCCGTCCGCTTTTGAACCGGCTCCGATTCCGATAACGGGAATGGATACTTCTTCTTTTATTTTAGCTGTCAGTTCAGCAGGCACACATTCAAGGACCAGCATCATCGCTCCAGCCTGTTCGCATTTGATGCTGTCTTCAATGAGCTTTTTCGCGCTTTGCTCATCTTTTCCCTGTACCTTATATCCGCCTAATACTCCGACAGACTGCGGTGTAAGCCCTAAATGGCTGACAACAGGAATGCCGCCGAGAGTCAGCGCGCGGATGGATTCAAAAACGCCGTCTCCGCCTTCAAGCTTTAACGCGTCAGCGCCGCTTTCCTGAATAATGGCCGCGGCGTTTTTCAATGTATCCTCTTTTGAAAGGTGGTAAGACATAAACGGCATATCAGTTACGATAAACGTATTTTTCGCACCGCGTTTGACCGCTTTTGTATGATGAATCATGTCACTGACCGTTACACCGACGGTTGAATCGAGCCCGAGCACGACCATTCCGAGCGAATCCCCGACCAAAATCATGTCGACTCCAGCCTGTTCCGCGAGCTTGGCCTGCGGATAATCGTAAGCGGTCAGCATCACGATCGGCTCTTCGTTTTCCTTCATTTTCATAAAATCCAGTTTTGTTTTCATTCTGATTCTCCTCCTCTAAACGGTGAGGAGATGAGCCGCCAATTCTTTGCAAGCAAAAAAGCCTTCTGTAAAATAAGAAGGATTCCCACTTGTTTAACGTTCGGCGAATGTCATCCCTCTGTCCCAGTCCTTTTTTGGATCAAGGCAGACTTTTCGTAGTCTCTGTTCTGCTGATCAGGTGCAGTTCATTATGATACTGCCCATAGGAAGTATACCAAATTCGCGAGACTTGTACCAACTAAGATTAATTGAGCTCAATATCAGCAGAATATATTTTCTTTATGCCGTCTTTCGTTTCCAAGAGAAGAACTCCTTCATCATCAATGCCGAGCGATTTTCCGTAAAACGTCCCTTGCAGCGTTCTCGCTCTGAGCTCGTTCCCCAGTCCGACTGCGTAACTTTCCCATAACAGCTTGATCGGTGTAAAGCCGTGCTTTAAATAATCCTGATAGCGTTTTTCAAAAGTCAGCAGAATCTCTTGTATCAGACCCGCTCTGTCAATTTTTCCGCCGGCCTCCAGGCTGAGACTTGTCGCAATTTCCTGAAGCTCGCCGGGAAAATCGGTTTCCTGCTGGTTCACATTGATACCGATCCCGAGAATAACCGAACGGACACGGTCTTCTTCCGCTTGAAGCTCAGTTAAAATCCCGACGGCCTTTTTACCGTGAATCATTAAGTCATTCGGCCATTTAATGGCGGGCTGTACACCGGTAAAGGCCTCAATAGCCTGTACGACCGCAACGGCAGATAACAGGGTAAGCTGCGGCGTTTTTTGCAACGGAACGTCCGGTCTCAGAATGAGGCTCATCCATATCCCGTTTCCTTCCTGTGAATGCCACACTCTGGACATTCTTCCTCTGCCTGCCGTTTGTTTATCGGCGACTACGAGCGTCCCTTCCGGCGCACCGTCATTGGCAAGTTCATGGGCCGTTTTTTGGGTGGACGGCAGGACGTCCCGGTAATACAGCTGTTTGCCCAAAACCTCTGTTTTCAGCCCGAAACGGATTTCGGATTCACTGAGTTTTCCCGGCTTTTTGATGAGCCTGTACCCTTTCCGCCTGACCGCCTCAACCTCATAGCCCTCTTTGCGGAGCTCTTCTATATGTTTCCAAACGGCAGTTCTCGAACAGCCGAGCGCGTCACTTATTTTCTGCCCGGAGATAAAGCCGTCGCCCGCCTCAGAAAATAAATCAATTAATTGGGTTCTTAATGTTGATCCCATGATGCGAGCCACTCCTTTATGTCATGTTTTCGGTTGGGGAGCTTTCCTGCTAATACCGCTTCTTCAATCCGGCTCAGTTCTTCGGCCACCCATTTACCCGCGCGGCGGTTTCTGAACTCCATCAGATCAGCGCCTGAAATGTCGAGGTCACGGAGACTTTTGATCGGCAGCTGCTCATAGAGGCTCTGAACCTCTTTCAGCTTTTGTTCATCAATCGTCTTATGCTTTTTCAGCATTCCGATTTTAACAGCTGAAAACAGCGCCTCTCCCGCCCGGTACATCGCTTCTGCTTCCAGCTGCGCCGGATACACGCTTATGATCCGCACCGCTCCTTTTATGACTTTTCCCGGCAGTTTCCATTGTTTTAAAAACGGCTCGGCGTTTTTCGGACTAAGACCGAGAAATAATAACAGCGCTGCCCAGCGTTCTTCGCGCGCATCCAAGGAAGAAAACGAAAATTCACTTGCTTCGAGCATTTGCTGCTCATAACCGGAAAGACCGGGCAGCTCCTGTATCAGACCCGTCTGCACCATCGTTTGAATCGCTTCATTTGAGGATGTGCCAAGGAGAAGCTTTTCAAACTCGACGGTCTTTCGTTCTACTGATACGTGCGCCAAAAGCTCCCTGTCTTTTATGACGGCCTTTTTTGTTTTTTCCTCTAACACAAAGCCGAGCTGGCTCATAAAACGGACGGCTCTCATCATCCGCAGAGCGTCTTCCCGAAAACGGTCTTCAGGGTTTCCCACCGTACGGATCAGCTTTTTCCCGATATCGTGAGCGCCTCCGAAATAATCAAGCAGCTCTCCTTCGGCAGACATCGCCATCGCATTAATCGTTAAGTCTCTCCGCTTTAAGTCTTCTGATAAAGAAGTAATGAACCGTACAGCTTCAGGGCGCCGATAATCCTTATATTCTGATTCGGCACGGAAGGTGGTAACTTCATAGGTTTCATCTTTCCATAAGACAATTACGGTGCCGTGTTCCTTTCCTACATCGACGGTCCGCTCAAAGAGGCGCTCCACCTCATTCGGCGAAGCGCTGGTCGCGATGTCCACATCACCTATTTTTCGTTTCATATAGCTGTCTCTGACGGCTCCCCCGACAAAGTACGCCTGATGGCCAGCCTTCATCAGATGGTGAAGAATGGGGAGGGCTTTGACAAATTCCTGTTCCATAAAATCACTCCGGTCCTGCCAATTCGTCATAAATCCGTTCATATTGACTGACGATTCTTTGCGAAGAAAAGGCGGTCTCCACCATTTTGAGCGCATGGTCAGTCAAACGTTTGCTGAGCTGTTTGTCTTCTAAAATCGCAAGCGCTTTTTCAGAAGCCGCCTGAATATCGCCGACTTCCACCAGAAAACCGCTTACTTGATCTTTAATCACTTCCGGTATCCCGCCGATATTAGTTCCGATGCACGGCACGCCGCAGGCCATCGCCTCAAGGAGAACGAGTCCGAAACTTTCTTTTTCAGACAGAAGAAGCTTAAGGTCGCTGATGGAATACAGCTCTTCCACCCTGTCCTGATTTCCTAGGAGCAGCACTTGATCCTGCAGACCGTATTTCTCGACAAGCTGCCAAGCGACGCACTTTTCCGGTCCATCGCCGACAAGCAGAAGCTTTGCCTTTGTTTTAGCTGCAATATTACGGAAAACACGGATGACATCCTTCACGCGTTTTACCTTCCTGAAGTTTGAAACATGAATGACGACTTTCTCATCCGGCAAAATACCGTGTTTCTCTTTTATACTCTCTGTATTTTTCTTAAGATAAACACGTTCATCAATAAAGTTGTAAATGGTCTCAATTTTTTTATTCGGCTTAATTAAGTCATATGTTTCACCGGCAAGCGCGGTTGATACCGCCGTCACTCTATCGGACGATTCGATGGCAAAACGGATTAAATCTTTTAGTGACGGATCATATCCTAAAACGGTGATGTCCGTACCGTGAAGCGTCGTAACGATCCCGATGTCGCGCTTGAGCATCTGTTTGGCGAGATAAGCGCATACCGCATGCGGCAGCGCGTAGTGCGCGTGGATGATATCAAGGTTTTCCCTTGCGGCAACCTCGGCGATTTTGCTCGCCAGCGAAAGGTCATACGGCGGATATTTAAATACCGCGTATTGGTTGACCTCCACTTCATGAAAATGAATATTCGGATGATATGTATTTAATCTGAACGGGATGCTTGATGTAATGAAATGAACCTGGTGCCCTTTTTCCGCAAGCAGCTTGCCGAGTTCCGTCGCAATAATACCCGAGCCTCCGACACTCGGGTAGCATGTAATCCCTATTTTTAATGGTCTCATTGTCCGCCCCCAAAAACATCATCATTCAAAACGGGAAGCTGTTTTGAAAAGAAACCTTCGGCGTACCCCGTCCCGGCTTCTTTGCCATACAGTCTTTCCCGCGCTTCCACCATTTCGATATAACCGTTTGTCAGCGGTGTGTTCACTGACTGCGCCGTAGAAATAAACTGGCTTTGATAGGCATTCAGGCTTTCCTTTTTCAGATCGATGGTTTCCGTTATGTCGATTACAAAGTCCGGACGGTGAAATCCATTGATCATATAATAGTATACTTTCTGAGCTTTGTGAGCCGGAAGTTGCTGATGGTCTTTGTATTTATGAATTCCCGCTGAGAACACCGCCTCTTCGACCAATGCCGCAGCATTGCCGTGGTCTGGGTGGCGGTCTTTCGGATAAGGCATGAAAACGGCTTTCGGCCGGCAGGCTCTGATGACACTGACAATCCTGCAAATGGCATCTTCACTTTTCAAAAGCCCGCGGTCGGGAAGCGTAAGCTGGATTCTCTCTTTTACGCCGAGAATTCGGGCCGCCTCCGCCGCTTCTTCTTTTCTTATACTTACCGTCCCGTTAGATGATAATTCAGCCTCGGTCAGGTCGCATATCACCGCGGTTTTTCCTTGTGCCGTAAATTTTGCGATCGTGCCGCCCATACCGATCTCGACATCATCGCTATGAGCGCCGAACGCAAGAATATCAACGTGTTCAGGCATTCGGCTCTCCTCCGCGCACAAGATTGCGGAAATCAAACGCCCCGCCGTCCAGCGTACGGACGAGGATTTCCGCTGTTCCCATATTTGTGGCGAGCGGGATCGCGTATACGTCACACAGCCGGATCAGCGCCGAGACATCCGGTTCATGAGGCTGCGCAGTTAACGGGTCGCGCAGAAAAATGACGAGATCCAAGGCATTTGCCGCAATTAATGCGCCGATTTGCTGATCTCCGCCGAGCGGGCCGGATTGAAAACGTTCAATGGACAATCCGGTCGCTTCCTGGATTTTCAAGCCTGTCGTACCCGTCGCGTATAACTCATGATGGCTCAATATATCTTTATATGCGGTCGTAAACTGAACCATATCCTGCTTTTTTTTATCGTGAGCAATTAAAGCGATTTTCATTTGATGTTCTCCCCCTTGCCGATTCAGTCGATAATATTTTCGAGTCCGTATACAAGCTGGTCGATTTTCATCACTTGCTCTACTGACAGCTTCACTCCTGACATAAAGGAAGCCCGGTTATAGGAGTCGTGGCGCAGCTTCAGCGTCTGGCCGTCCATGCCGAACATGACTTCCTGATGGGCGATAAGGCCCGGGAGACGCACACTGTGAAGGCGGATTCCGTTTAATTCGGCACCGCGGGCGCCTGGCAGAATTTCTTTTTCATCTGGATGACCCTGCTGCTTTTCTGAACGGACATTTGAGATCATTTCCGCAGTTTTCAGCGCCGTTCCGCTCGGTGCATCCAGTTTTTGATCATGATGGAGCTCAATGATCTCTACATCTTCAAAATAGTTGGCGGCCATTTGTGAGAATTTCATCATCAGCACCGCGCCTAACGCAAAATTCGGGGCGATGATAGCGCCGATCCCTTTTTCTTCGGTGAGAGCGTGAAGTTCCTGTAAATCCGCTTCAGAAAATCCAGTCGTTCCCACAACAGGGCGAACGCCGTGTTCAAGAGCGGCTTTCGTATGTTTTTTGCCGATTTCAGGCGTTGTCAAATCGATCAGCACATCCGGTTTTGTTTCCTGGAAACATGCGCGGATATCCGTATAGATAAGAGCGTCTGAATCAGCTGACATCACTTCCCGCAATGTTTGCTGATCGTATGTATGGTCAATGGCGCCGACAAGCTCAAAATGAGGCGTGCGGACAGCAAGTTTTACGGCCTCCTGGCCCATTCTGCCTCTCGGTCCGGCAATGACGACTTTAATGGTTTCATTTGACATGGTTTCTCCTACTTTCCTTCTTCTTTTCTCGTCCAGCGGTCTTTATCCCGTGTATTAAATTTATGCATCACGCGGTTATGAGCTTCCTCCAATGAAATATCAAGGGAGTTGGCGAGGCAGATCAGGACGAACAGCACGTCGCCCATTTCCTCTTCCATGCTTTTCTCATTTTCCGTCGTTTTCTTCGGCTTTTCCCCATAGTAATGGTTGACTTCTCTTGCGAGTTCGCCCAGTTCTTCGGTGAGACGGGCCATCATGGCAAGCGGGCTGAAATAGCCTTCTTTGAATTGGCCGATATATTCATCGACCTCAGCTTGTAAGTCTTTCATCGTTTTGTCACTCACTGTGCGAATACCTCCTGTCATCTCTTCCATGTTAGCTAATTCAAGTACATTTGACAAATGTTAAAAACGGCAGTTTGCTGTTTTCTTTTGTATCCACTATAATATTTACGCAATCTAATGGAAGGAAAAGGGGTTTGATGCAATGCTTGGAGAAATCAGAATCAAAAATATTTGCTTTATTTTAATCGGCGCCGCTGTTTTTTCATTCGGACTGGTTCACTTTAATATGCAGAACAATTTGGCGGAAGGCGGATTTACCGGCATTACGCTGCTCTTATATGCGTTATTCCACATCAGCCCTTCTATTTCCAACCTGGTATTAAACATTCCTATCTTTTTCATCGGCTGGCGCATGCTCGGCCGGACGATGTTTGTCTATACCCTGATCGGCACCGTCTCTCTTTCCGTTTTTCTGAGTATTTTTCAGCGTTACGAAATTCATATGCCGCTGTCGCATGATTTAGCTCTGGCGGCCTTGTTCGCGGGTGTATTTATCGGCGCGGGTCTCGGCATTATTTTTAAATACGGAGGCACGACGGGCGGAGTCGATATCATCGCCAGGCTGATCAATAAATTTTTCGGCATCCCGATGGGCCGGACGATGTTTGCCTTTGATGCCTGCGTCATTCTGCTTTCTTTGTTTACGTATCTTTCTTACAAGGAAGCGATGTACACGCTTGTAGCCGTTTTTGTCGCTGCGAGATTGATTGATTTTATACAGGAAGGCGGTTATGCGGCAAAAGGCGCAACGATTATTTCTTCGAAGAACGATTTGATCCAGCAAAAGATCATTGAAGAGATGGAGCGCGGCGTCACCGTTTTAAAAGGACAAGGATCATATACAAAGGAAGACAGAGACGTTCTTTACTGCGTCGTTCCGAAAAACGAAATTGTGCTTTTGAAAAGCGTCATTACTTCTGTTGACCCGCATGCTTTTGTTGCTGTAAGCGATGTCCATGATGTGCTCGGCGAAGGATTTACGCTTGATGAAAATAAAAATCCGATCAGACGATAATAAAAAGGCGGCTCTTGCCGCCTACTCCTCGTGTTTCCATTTGACAACCGGTGATTTTTTCTTTCTCAACCGGCGGGCGAATGCCGGGCTGACATTGAGCGTCTGCTCGACAAAGCGCTGCGGCGTCAGCGCCAGCCATTGGTTTAAGGAGATGTCCTCGAAACGGTCGCTTTTGAAAATTTCCAGAAAGCGAAGCACGGTGTCACCGGTATTCTGGACATAATGACCCATCGCAAAAGGAACATATCCTACGTCACCCGCTTGATAGTTAAATGTCCGCGCTCTTCCCTCCGCCGCAAACACCGTCATTTTTGCTTCTCCTGAAAGATAATACTGCCACTCGTCCGTATTCGGATGCCAATGCAATTCCCTCATGCCTCCGGGCTCGACTTCCACAAGAGCGGCGGCAATCGTTTTTGACACCTTAAACGTTTTTGAATCGACGATCTTTACTTTTCCTCCGCTGGTAACAAGAGGTTCCTGCAGTGAAAGCTTGTAGCTGAACGGTTCCAAAACGGTGCCTTCCGGGGAAGAAACTGCTGCCTGTTCAATAGGGGGAGGCGGTTCCAGCTGGAACATGTAACGCTCTTTTGCAGGGATGTAAGCCAAATCATATCCCGAAACACCGAAATTCGCCTGCAGCACGCTGCGCGGAGTATGAGCAAACCAGTCCGTTACTGAAAAGGTGCTGTTCTCTGAAAAAGAGCCGTCATCAAAGACAAGCAAAAACTCACTGCCCTGCTCCATTCCTTGAATGGAGTGAGGAATGCCCGAAGGAAAGTACCACAGATCGCCCTCACTGACGTTATCAATAAAATTCCGCCCATTTTGGTCGACCGCGGTTAAACGGACTTCTCCGCTTATCACATATCCCCATTCGGCTTCTTTATGCCAATGAAGCTCCCGCACCGCTCCCGGTTTCAGTCTCATGTTCACCGCCGCGATGTTTTTGGACACCGGCAGTTCTCTGACCGTCACCTCTCTTGACCATCCGCCGTCTTCAAGCCTCATATGCGTATCAGAAAAAGAGAATTTTAAGTTTTGAACCGTTCCTGCATCCGTTGAGGGCGGAACGAGCATGTCAGGATTCTGGAAGTCACGAGCGAGGTTTCGCGGTCCTTCATCAGTCGCCCCTTTTCTGCCTCTGATCGGCTGCGGGAGGTGTTTTGAAGCCAATTGCTGGATGAGTTTTTTCACCTTCTTTAGCTCCTTTACAGCAATTTGTGTTTATTTAGACTTAGGATATTCACGCTTTTTCTCTTTCTTTTTTTCCGCTCTGTATTTTCGGTAGCCGACATATGTCAGCGCAGTAATAATGATACCGCCTGTTGTCAGAATGACCCAGAGCAGCGAAGGATCAGCGTCATCCCGTTCTACCTTGTCAAATACCTTTTTTAAATCCTTCTGGAGAAGCGTCAGCCGTTCAAGCTTTGTTCCTTTTGTCATCTGCTGAAACCCTTCCTGCTCAATCACCTCGATATGTTTCGCCACCGTATCAAGCTGGCCGGCCGACACATCCATTGTCAGGCTGGGATAAATTAAATCATATAATGATATAAATTCATTCCACTTTTCATTGAAATTCTCACTTCCGTTCCCGCTGACATCTTCTTTTAAGGCGCTGAATGTAGCCATAATCGGTCGTTCAAGCGAACCCCACAGCGGATCGGAGTGATCTTCCATCGCATCCATTACCAGCCTGAACTGGGCGGCTGCCCGTATTTTTTCGGTATTTGAGGCATCTGCCTGTTTCAAGACCCGCACTAAATCATTGTAGCCCAGAGTCACCTGCCTGACTTCGGCGCCGGTCAGTGAGTTTACGTGTGTCATTTTTTTCTTAAAGTAGCCAAGCACTTGCAGGGCCTCATCATACTGCGAATGCCGCGTCATTTGGAAAACGGTATCCGAAAGGTCGTTCAGTTCCTTGAGACCCCCCTCACCTTCAGCTTTGGCAGTTGTGATGAAACACATAAGAGCAAGCAAAAGACAGATCGTCAGCTTTCGTTTCATAGAGGTCCCTCCCACTCCTTCTCTTTTACAGAATATGAGGAGCGGGACAAGGTTAGACCAAGATTCTATCAGTGTAAGTCAAGCTTTATCCGCCTTTTGGAAATCACCAAAAAGTATGCAAGACCGAGAGAACAAATGCTCAGCCAGAATGTGGCATAGCCGATCTCTTGCATATAGGCACTAAGCATTGAGTAGCGGGGCATCATGCCGAAAAGATAATCAATGACGTCATTATGAAGCGTCCAAACAGCGGCAAGGATGAGATGCCATAACCGGAACCGAAAATACGGGCTGTATAAAACGCCTTGAACGGCCATGGCGAAATGTGAAGCAATCAGCATGTACCCTTCCCAAGGCATCTGGCCCATTTTGATCAGCACAAAGATATTCATTCCGACCGCCCACAGCCCGTATTTCACAAGGGTTACAAGCGCAAGCGCTTCAAACAGCGGCGCGTTTCTTCCGATGAGAAATGCCAAAAGCACAAACAGGAAGAAAAACGTCGCCGTCGGGCTGTCAGGCACAAACACCAGAAAACGCAGCGGCGTGTCCGCAAGCTGCGGCAAATACCAATAATAGCCGTATACCGTACCGATAAAATTAACTGCAAGAGCAAGCAGAAGCATGCCGCGCCGCCCTAAAAGATAAGAAATCCACCTCATACCATCAACTCTCAGTCCTTAAAAGATATGTATCATACAAAAAAAGCTGACATCTGGTCAGCTCTTTTCATAAAAGTATATCCTGCTATTGTCTGCTTCACAATACGTTATTTCGATGTTGTTTCAGAAATGAACTTCGCCAGCTGATCAAGCTGTTTGTCATTCCCTTTAAAAACACCGGCAGGCATCTGCCCTTTTCCTTTGACGGCGATCTTTTTTATTTCTTCCGGGCTCAGCCCGTTATCTATCAGAGACGGACCGGCGCCTCCGCCTTGAAGATTATCCCCGTGACAGGATATACAGCCTTGTTCTTTAAATACTTTATAACCGTCTGATTCTGTATCAATAGCGGCTTCTTTTTTAATTTTCCCTTGCTCCTCCGCCTTCGCCCAGTCATGCGTCGCGACTGACTGCCACGTTAAAAAGATCGTAGCGCAAAGCGCCAAAAGCATCATGCCGACCGCAACCGGACGCTTCCACGGCCTTCTTTCAGAACCCCGGTCGAGAAACGGAGCCAAAAGCAGCGACCCGAAAGCAAGCCCCGGTATTATCATCGCGCCGATTACGGTGTAGCTCCCTGCGGCATATTCATATTTTAAAAGCTGGTATAAAAATAGAAAATACCAATCCGGCAGCGGAATATACCCCGTATCCGTCGGGTCCGCAACCCGTTCCAAAGGCGGCTCGTGCACAATCGTTAAAACGAGAAATCCGACGAGGAAAACGGCTCCGACCATCCATTCTTTCAGCAGGAAGTTCGGCCAAAACGCCTCCGTCTTTCCCGGATACTCTGAATAGTCTTTCGGTATATTCGGTTTTTTTTCAGCCGGTATCCTTGAATCTCCTACAAACTTCATTCCTTTCCCCCGATGCATGTCATCCCCTCCCTTTTATATCAGATCTGTATTAAAGCGGTCCTGAAATTCCCTGCTTGCGGATCATGACAAAGTGGGCGCCCATGAGCGCAAACAAAGCGGCAGGGAGAAAAAACACGTGAATCGCAAAGAATCTCGTCAGTGTTTGGGCCCCGACAATATCGTGGTGGCCGGCAAGAAGGGTTTTCACCTGCGCTCCGATCAATGGCGTCGCTTCCGCAATCTGAAGGCCTACCTTTGTCGCAAACAGCGCCTTCATATCCCACGGAAGCAGGTACCCTGTAAAACCGAGACCGAGCATCACAAAGAAGATTAGAACACCGACGATCCAGTTCAATTCCCGAGGCTTTTTATAGGCTCCCTGAAAGAAAACCCGCAGTGTATGTAAAAACATCATTACGATAACTAAACTTGCGCCCCAATGATGCATTCCTCTTACAATCTGTCCGAAAGCGACTTCATTCTGCAAATAATACACAGATTCCCACGCGTTTTTAATATCCGGCACATAATACATGGTTAAGAACATCCCGGACAGCACTTGGATAACGGTTACAAAAAACGTCAATCCGCCGAAACAATAGACAAAAGCTGAGAAATGGTGAGCTGGATTCACATGTTCCGGCACTTCATGGTCAGCGATATCCCGCCACATCGGCGTAATATCGAGACGTTCATCCACCCAGTCATATATTTTGTTCAGCATGTCACCCTTCCCCCCTAGGCTTTGCTTTTCCAAGATACAAAAAGCCGTCCTTTACTTTATGCTCATAACGGTCAAGAGGCGCGAGCGGCGGCGTGCCCGGAACGTTCGTGCCGTCTTTTTCATACAGCCCGTAATGGCAGGGACAAAAGAATTTGTTCGGATTTTTAGGATCATTGTTCCAGTTTACGGTGCAGCCTAAATGTTTGCAGATAGGCGAAAGCGCTATAATTTCATCCCCATGCTTGTAGACCCAGGCTGATCTGGATTCTTCCGATTTGTGCCAGGCGTCGACTTGATGAATTTTAAAGTCAAAACGCTTCGGCTCCTTCGTCAGCTCATCCACGCTGACAACCTGCACCATTTTTTGATTTCCCGTCGGTTTTAATACCGGGTCCAGCGCAAAACGGACCATAGGCATAAGCGCACTGGCGGCCATAAATCCCCCCACGCCGGTGAGCGCATAGTTTAAAAATTGCCTTCTTGATATATCTTGTTTTCCGCCCATCTCTTCCCCCCCTAAAGATTGACCAAAAATTAACTAAAATAGAAAATAATTCTGAGATTTGACACCCTCATAATATATGAATCTTTCAGCAAGGTCAACAGAGGCAAAACGGCTGTTTTGCGGGATGTGCGGAGTTTTTAAGAATTGTTCCACTTCTGTAACAAAACGTTCAAAATTTCTCCGCACTTGTCATCCGCTATTTTTCTCTTTAAAGAGTCTTTCATATGTTCAAACGGAACGGCAGGTATGCAGATGACATCAGAGCCTATTTCAGAGTCCTTCCATTTTTCGTCTGCCGTCAGAAACAAGGCGTGCCGGAAATTGATCATCACCTCTTCTTTGAGTTTTTGAAGCAGGGCGATCTGTAATTGATCTATATCAACATATGTATAAGAGGGGAATAAATATACCCGTCCCTTCAATTGGCGCTCAAGCTCTTCAGAAAGCAATTGGGTGCTTTCCCCCTGCTCAACGGCTTCTTTTAAGCCTCCTGAAGATGATATGGAAATTAACGGAATGATAGCGGTATCAATGTAATCTACAGATTGTAAATAGACCTCGGCATCAGCGGCCCTCCATCTCATGTCTGGTTCCTCCTCTTTACGCAACAAGCCTTGCATATTCTGCAAGGCTGTCATTTATGTGAGCTGATTCAACTGGCGGGAAAGCTTTTCAAATGTTTCTTTGTCGTGGCGGTCCAGCGCCTCGTCGATATCTCTAAGCAGCTTTTCCCGCTGGAAAGTGGAAATGGCGTGTTCTAATATTTTTTCAGCCATCCCCTGATCCTGTTTATTTTCAAACAGGTCTTTCGGCAGATGCGGATTTGATTCAAGAACAGCAGCATATTCAGGCGAGCTGTAAGCCGAACGGAAATTCAGCTGGATAAATAAATCCTGCTGTTTATTCAGCCGGATGTCGTGAAAAGATTTTTCCGCGTCCGTGGTCATGACATTTTCTTTGTAAAACCTAAACGGCACCTCATCAACGCAATGAGTAGACATGATGATGCCTCTCGGGCAAAATTCGGCTTGTTCTACAAAATGGACTTTTTCCATTAATGTATCATGACTCATTAAATAATTTAAAATCCAGACGCACTCCCGGCGTTTAAGCTGATAATGATTTAAAAACCAACGGATAAAATCCTTTTTTTCATTGACAGAAACAGGGGTCTGCATGTAATTCCCTCCTCTATCGATCGTATAATCTGACATCACTTATACATTCAGCAAGCATGGTCCAAAATCCTGCTTATCTCAAAAATTCATCCTCTATCCGTAAGATTGTTTCTTCAAGCTCTTCGTTTGTTCCATCCATTGAAAGCACTTGTTTTAAAAGCGGCAGCGCTTCTTTCTGAAGGCCTTCTTCCAATAAGAAGTGAGCGTATTCATACAAGAAGTCCCGATCCTCCTGATAATGGAGATACGCAGCTTCGAAGCTTTTTTTCGCTTCCGCATACTGCTCGAGACCCGTATAGGCACTTGCCAAATACCAATTGTATTTCGGATCTTCCTCTCCGTAACCGCGGACTTCCTGAATCAGATCAATAATCTCTTCAAAGCTTTCTTCTTTATGATAGACGGCTAAAAGCGTATGGAGCGCTTCCACATAACCCGGATCGAGCGCCAGCGCTTCCTGAAGAAGCTTTTTGCCTTCGTCTTCGTTCCCGAGCTTTAACGCCATTTTCCCCGCATAGAGAAAAAGCTCTTTATTGTATTCATCGTAAGTAATACCTTCTTTAGCGGTTTTTAATGCATCCTCATACATGCCTTCTGCTTCGAAGCTTTTTGCAAGCGGCATATAAAGCGATGAATAAGAAGGATCAAGCCCTTTTAAATCAGACAGCTGCTTGATGGCGGTTTTGAGCATTCCCGCCTGATAGGCTGTGAACCCGTATCCGAAAATCGTATTCGGTTCTGTATGTTCTGCAGCCGCTTTTTCATACCATGAAAGCGCTTCTTCAAATTCCCCCGCCGCGCTCAATGACTCAGCCAGCCTCTGATGAACATTTACGCCGCCGATTTCGTTCCGCTCTTTTGCCGTCTCTTCGTAATACGGAACGGCTTTCGCGTATGCTCCCTGTGTGAAGTATAATTCCCCCAGAGCGAAATCAATAACAGGCTCATCTTTTAACATCGCTTTCGCCTGTAACAGCTTTTGCTCACTTACTTCGAATAAGCCCTGCATCTGATACAGATCAGCCATTAAAAGAAGGCTTTCCGCGTAAGACGGGTCTTCCGGAGAAATCGTCTCCAGCACCTCGAGAGCTTTTTCTTCTTCATCAATATCTATTAACAATTCGGCGTAAAAATTCGTCAGCTCAGACTCCTCAGGATAAAGGTCATGCAGATCACTGATCAGCGTTAACGCTTTTTCTGCGTTTCCCCATTCATAGTAGAGCTGGGCTGCAATGGCTTTGTCTTCGTCATGAAGCTGTGTTTCAGCTTTTGAAAGCGCTTTGAGTCCCTTTTCGGTTTCACCTGCTTCAACTAATTTTATGGCTTCTTGAATCAATGTATTCAAATCAGACCGGTCCTTTCTTTTCCTATACCTCATCAACCAATGAAAAGGGTTTTTATTCGGGTTATTCTTATCATAATTCAGACAGGAGCTGCCCGCAAATAAGATGCTTCACCCGGCATTATAGTTTATCAAAAAATTGTTAAGAGGAAAACGACAAAAAAGGGGACGGCATCTTTATACGCAAACAGCGCGATTGATTCCGGCTGTTTCTGTAACGAAAACGCATCCCCCCTTCCTTTTCGTTTAAGACAAGCTATGTCAAAGCCCAAGACTTTATGACACATGAAGAAAAACCCGAAGAATCATCTTCAGGCTTTTTTGGATAATTGATCTAAATGCTCAAAAAATGTCGGATATGAAACGCGGATCGCATCTGTATCATGGATCTCAATCGGCTCTTCCGTCAGACATGAAGCGATACCGAGCATCATGCCGATGCGGTGGTCGCCGTGGCTTGATACACCCGCGCCGCCAGCAAGCGTTTTTTTGCCGTGTATTTTCATGCCGTCTTCAGTCGCTTCAATGTCTGCGCCGATTTTCCGGAGCTCTGATACGACGGTATCGATCCGATTCGTTTCCTTCACTTTCAGCTCTGCCGCGTCTTTAATGACAGTTGTGCCTTCAGCCTGCGTGGCCAAAAGAGCGATAATCGGAATCTCGTCAATTAAACGGGGAATGATTTCTCCGCCGATTTCTGCCGCTTTCAAAGCTGAAGTTTCGATAACCAGATCACCGTAAGGCTCCGCGCTGTCCGCTTTTGACAGAATCACTTCAAGTGAAGCCCCCATTTGCTTTAAGACATCAATAATTCCCGTGCGTGTCGGGTTCAGGCCGACATTTTTCAGCACAATCCGGCTTCCGGGAACGACAGCGCCTGCCGCAAGGAAAAAGGCCGCTGAAGAAATATCGCCGGGCACGAAAATATCAGCTGCCCGAAGCTTCTGACCGCCCGTTACAGAAGCGCTCGTCTCTGTTTCCGCAAGCTCAGCGCCAAAAGCATTCAGCATCCGTTCTGTATGGTCTCTTGATTTATGGGGCTCTGTCACTGTCGTCGTTCCTTCTGCCTGCAATCCGGCAAGCAGCACGGCAGATTTGATCTGCGCGCTTGCGACGGGGGAAACGTAATCAATGCCTTTTAATTGTCCGCCTCTTACGGATAATGGCGTAAATTCTCCGTCCGCTCTTCCGTCAATCACGGCTCCCATCTGTTTTAAAGGCTCCGTTACCCTCTTCATCGGGCGCTTTGCAATACTTTCGTCGCCCGCTACCGTACTGTGAAATGGGCGTCCGGCTAAAATGCCTAGCATCAGGCGGATGGTCGTGCCGGAATTTCCGACATCAAGAAGGCTGTCAGGCTCACAAAGTGCGTCAATGCCGTTCCCGTGTATCGTTACATCACTTCCGTTCTGTTCAATGGAGACACCCATTTTTCTGAAGCAGGCAATGGTGCTCAGGCAATCGGCTCCGGGCAAAAAGTTTTTTACCGTAGTGGTTCCTTCTGCAAGCGCTCCGAACATAACAGAACGGTGGGAGATGGATTTATCTCCCGGAATATGAATTTCACCGTTTAAAGACGTCACTTTTTCTCTTTTCAATGTTCTCCACCTCAGTCAGCGTAAAATGTTTCATATTTGGCGCGGGATTGAATGCAGGTTTCCGCCCGCTTGCGGTCATCATCAGTCTGGAAACTGATTCTCAGAATTCCGTTAATATCTTCTCTTGTTTCGATAATGCGGATGTTGGTGATACTGATTTTTTCATCAGCCAAAATCGCCGTAATTTCCGAAATGACCCCCGGATGATCGGGAACATCGACATAAAGGTCATAAAAGGACGGGATCGCCCCTTTTTGACGGAGCGGCAGGCCGTCGCGATAATCCTTCGCTTTTTTAAAGTAACCGAACAGGTTGTCCGCATCTTCATTTTCTACATAAGATTCAATCGTGTCAATCTCCCGTTTCCATTCTTTGAAGCGGTCAAGCAGTTTATCTTTGTTATGAAGGAGTATGTCCCTCCACATCGCCGGACTGCTTGAGGCTATCCTTGTGATGTCCCGAAAACCGCCGGCTGCAAAACGCTGCAAAAACGGATAATCTTCTTCAGATTGGTGAGCCTGATGTACGAGGCTTGCGGCAACGATATGAGGGAAATGGCTGATGACGCTCGTTACGCCGTCATGCTCCTCGGGAGTCATCTCCACAAAGTGGGCGTTTGCCGCTTTCAGAAGTTCCTTCAAATGCGATACTGACTCTTTAGAAGTTGATTTTCCCGGTGTTAAAATGTAAAACGCGTTTTCGAATAAAAATTCTTTCGCGGCAGCAGCCCCGGATTTATGAGACCCCGCCATCGGATGGCCGCCGACAAATTGATAGTGAGCCGGTAGCACTTTGTCAGCATAGCTGACGACTTTCTGCTTTGTGCTCCCCACATCTGTAATCAAGAGTTCATGGGTAATGCCCGATGCGGCAAGCATATCAAGCATTTTCAGCGTTTGCGCGACAGGCGTGGCGATAATGACAACTGACGCCTGCTGCGCCCCTTCCGTAAATGAGCCGGCCCGTTCGTCAATAATCCCGAGCTTCAGCGCGGCAGTAAGCTGTTCTTCCGAAATATCTACACCGATAATCCGTTTATGCGGATGCTCTTTTTTAATGGCCAATGCAATCGACCCGCCGATCAGCCCGATTCCCGCAAGCAATATTGTGTCCTTCATTTCACTCATTTCCTTTTTCATCTAGTTTAATAGAGTAAAGAGGTGACGCTTGATCACCTCTTATAATATTTCAGCTAAAATTGTCAGAATTTCCTCATTCTGCTCTTTCGTACCAACCGTAATCCTCAGTGCAGCAGGAAATCCGAGCGCCTGTCCTGAGCGGACGATATACCCTTTTTCCAGCAGGGCTTGGAACAGTTCATCCGCAGGGCGGTTAAATTCAATGAGCACAAAGTTTGTTTGTGAAGGATAACAAGTTAAACCATGGGTTTCGGCAAAATCATAATACTGCTTAAGACCCGCTGTATTTTTTTTGACACATTCCTTAATAAACGACTGGTCGTCAAGCGCAGCCAGTGCCGAAGCCTGGCCGATTCTGCTCGTATTGAACGGCTCTCTCGCCGGTTCAATCTGGCGGATCAGCGCTTCATTCGCAATACCGTAACCGACGCGAAGCGCGGCAAGTCCGTATGCTTTAGAAAATGTGCGGAGGATCATGATATTCGGATATTGCTTTAAAAGCGGAATACTTTCAGGGTAATCTTCCGCTGTGACATACTCGTAGTACGCTTCATCAAGTACAACGAGAATATGCTCGGGAACTCTGTCTAAAAAGGCAATTAACTCTTGTTCAGAAGTATACGTCCCCGTCGGATTATTCGGATTACATACCCATATGACTTTCGTCTTGCTGTCAATGGCTTCAAGCATCCGGTCCAAATCATGAGCGCCGTCACTGCGGAGCGGCACCTCGCGCACTTCAGCGCCTTCAATCACCGCATTGTGTCTGTATTGCGGGAAAGTCGGAGCAGCGGTAATCGTGTTTGCCTGATCATTTAATAAAGAACGGCAGATAATCTGCACAAGCTCATCAGAGCCGTTTCCGAAAATGATCGAAGATTCACTGACCTGCAGATGTTCACTGAGCCGCGTTCTCAAAGCGGCACTGTAACCGTCGGGATACAGCGCAAGCTGCTCAATCTCCTGATGCAGCGCATCTTTAGCGGCCTGTGAACAGCCGAACGGATTTTCGTTAGATGCGAGCTTTACTACTTTCTCAAGCCCGTACTCCATTTTCACTTCTTCTATTGGTTTGCCCGGCTGATACGGTTTCAGCTGCCGCAGCTGTTCTTTAATCTGCAAATCCAGTCACCTCATTTTACACTGTACAGTTGTCCGAACGTCTTTGCGTATTCCTCAAATTCAAGAAGCGCATCGGCTCTTGTGCCGGAATTCACAAGCTTTGTTTTAAGCTCTTCAACCTTTCTGACAAGCGCGCTTCCGACAACGACACCATCTGATATTTCATTCATCTCGTCAACCTGTTTGCGGCTTGAAATGCCAAAACCGACCGCAACCGGAACCGAGCTGAATTCTTTCACTTTACGGATGAAAGAGTATACAGACGGATCGAATTCGCTGCGTACGCCCGTCACTCCTAAAGAAGATACACAATACACAAAGCCGCCGGCCTGTTCAGTAATTATTTTCAAACGGTTTTCACTTGTCGGCGCGACCAGCGAGATATAAGCGATGTTCTCCTTTTTGCATGTCTTTTGCAAAAGGGCGCTTTCCTCTAACGGAAGATCCGGTACAAGCAGACCGTCTATGTCGTTTTCCCGCAGTAAAGCGAAAAAGCATTCTTTTTCTAATTGTAACACAGGATTATAATACGTAAAGAGGATAATTGGAATATGAACGCCGTTTTTTTTCATTTTGCCGCCAAGTTCAATGGCTTTTACGATATTCATTCCGTTTTCCAGAGCCCGTTTTGAAGCCCGCTGTATGACGGGGCCATCCGCGAGCGGATCTGTGTAGGGGACGCCGATTTCAAGAGCTGAAGCGCCTGCATTCTGCAAAGATTTTGCCAGTTCAACAGAAATTTCAGGAAGCGGATCGCCCGCCGTAATAAAAGGGATAAATAATTTTTCAGAGTCATGCAGATTAAACATGTGTCTTCACCCCGTTTTCCAAAACATTCATCAGCGTATGAACATCTTTATCTCCTCTTCCCGACAGACTGACGAGAATGATTTTGTCTTTATCCATGTCTTTCGCCATTTCAAATGCTTTTGCCAAGGCGTGTGCAGATTCAATAGCCGGAAGAATGCCTTCTGTTTCAGAAAGCAGACGCAACGCGGCAATCGCTTCTTCGTCTGTCACACTTTCATATGTTACACGGCCGCTTTTATGCAGATAGGCATGCTCAGGCCCGATCCCCGGGTAATCGAGGCCTGCTGAAATGGAATACGGTTCGATAATCTGTCCGTATGCATCTTGTATTAAATAGGTCATTGAGCCGTGAATCACCCCGAGCGTCCCTTTTGCTATCGTCGCCGCATGCAGAGGCGTATCAATTCCTTTTCCGGCCGCCTCGACGCCGATCAGCTCAGTATCTTCGTCTAAAAAGGCCTGAAATATGCCCATCGCATTGCTTCCGCCGCCGACACATGCAACAACCTTGTCCGGGAGCGTCCCTTCGACCCTGAGGAGCTGTTCTTTCGCTTCCTCGCCGATGATTTTCTGAAACTCGCGCACAATGTACGGATACGGGTGCGGACCTACGACAGAACCGATCAGGTAAAAATGGTCTTCACAATGCTGAACCCAATATCTGATCGCTTCATTCGTCGCATCTTTCAGTGTGCCGTTGCCGCTAGAGACCGGCACGACCTCCGCGCCGAGCAGTTTCATTCGGAATACGTTCAGCGACTGGCGCGCAACGTCCTCTTCACCCATAAAAACCGTACACTCAAAACCGAATTTTGCGGCGGCTGTCGCGGCTGCAACGCCGTGCTGCCCCGCACCGGTTTCGGCGATGATTTTCGTTTTGCCCATCTTTTTGGCAAGCAGAATCTGTCCTAACGCGTTGTTGATTTTATGAGAACCGGTATGGTTTAAATCTTCCCTTTTCAAATAGATTTTCGCCCCGCCCAAATCATCCGACACCCTGTCTGCAAACGTCAATGCAGTCGGTCTTCCGGAGTAATCAAACAATAGTTTTTTATATTCTGCATGAAATACGGGATCATTCTTTAATTCTTTGAAAGCCGTTTCGATTTCTTCGAGAGGCCGCATCAATGTTTCAGGGACAAATTTGCCTCCGAATTCGCCGTATCTTCCGATTTCATTTGGATATGGATACATAATGGTTCATCCTTTCTTCTAAAAGCCGGATCAGTGTTTGATCCTTTTGTCCGTTTTTTTCAATCCCGCTGGCAAGATCTATACCGCACGGGCCCGACTTGAGTAAATCAGTAATCGTTTCAGGATTAACGCCGCCCGCGATAAAACAGCGCTTGTTTGCATTTTGAGCCCGCTTCCGGTACAAGGGGACACGGGTCCATGAAAACGCGATTCCCGTGCCGCCTCTCATTCCTTTCACTGAAGAATCAATGACATAGCCGTCGACGGCGGGTGCAAATTGATCCATCTGACGGAGCGTCCCTTCCCCGTGACGGAGCGCTTTCCATATCTCCGAGCGCACAAGCGGACGGAGACGGAGGGCATCCTCAGGCGATTCATCACCGTGCAGCTGGATGACGTCAAGGGACAATTCAGAAGCGATTTGCGCAATGTTTTCTATCGTTTCATTTACAAATACTCCGACATGTTTCTTATCTGTCCGGATTTCCTGTTTCCATTTCCGTACTTCATACGGCGTGACCTTCCGTTTGCTTGCGGCAAAAATGAATCCCAAATAATCCGCTTCTGAGGCTGCCGCAAGCTCATAATCACGCTTTGAGCAGATGCCGCAGTACTTTATTTCAGGCTTTTTCATGCCCTCACTCCCCGAACAGCCCGCAGATCGCCTTTTGCTGCGAATCCTCTCTCATTAAAGATTCTCCGATCAATACAGCCCGCGCCCCGTGCTTATTGACGAATTTCAGGTCAGCCAAAGAACCGATGCCGCTTTCGCTGACCAGCAGACAGCCGTCCGGCACAAGATCCGCCATTTTTTCCGTTTGTGAAACAGAAGTACGGAACGTTTTTAAATCCCGGTTGTTTATGCCGAGAATTTCCGGCTGAAACACCTGTAAAATCCGTTCAAGGACGGTTTCATCATGGACTTCCACGAGAACGTCCATATCCTTCTCACGGGCCTCCAGATAAAGCTCATGAAGCTTTGAGGGTTCCAACGCTTCCCCGATCAGCAAAATCGCATCGGCGCCGATCCGGTACGATTCCTCCACCTGCAGGGAATCAATAATAAAATCCTTTCTCAGCACGGGAAGAGAAACGGTTTGTTTCACATCTGTCAAAAATTGATTTCTTCCCTGAAAAAAACGGGTATCCGTCAGAACAGAGATGGCATCCGCTTTGGCAGCTTCATAATCCGCCGCAATCTTTTCGGGAACAAAATGCTCTTTAATCAGTCCTTTAGACGGCGAAGCTTTTTTTACTTCGGCAATCAGTCCGATAAAACGGTTCGGGTTCAGGATCGCTTCTCTAAAGGATCTCCGTTCAATTTGACGGTTTTCCGGCAGCACGATGGATTTGATTTCTTCTTTTTTCTGCTGAATGATTTGATCAAGCATATATTTCTTCCTCTTTCTGTTTCAGACGTTCGAGCTGCTTTTTGGCATCTCCGTTTTGAATGGTTTCTAAAGCTGTTTTTGTTCCTTCTCCCAGATCTTTTGCAAGACCTGCCGTATAAATGGCCGCGCCCGCATTTAAAGCGGTAATATGCAGAGCGGATGACGGGGCTTCATTTGCAAAAATATTCTGAATGAGGAGCGCGCTTTCTTCCGCTGAACTCACCTGAATATCCTTCAGTGAACCTTCTGCAAAACCGAATTGTTCGGGTGACACGGAATATTCCAGACGTTCCCCGTTTTTCAGCTCAATGACATCGGTCGGTGCTGTGATGGACAGTTCATCTAATCCGTCACGCGCCGATACAAGCATGACGTGCCTGACATCAAATTGTTCCAGTGCGCTTGCCATCAGGCGCGCTTTTTCAGATGAATAGACGCCGATCACCTGCCGCTTCGCCTGCAGCGGGTTGCTGAGCGGGCCGAGCAGGTTAAATACGGTTCGGAAGCCAAGCTCTTTTCTCGCGGCAGCGACATGCTTCATTGACGAATGAAACAGCGGCGCAAACAAAAACCCCATTTGCTTCGTTTCAATGCTGCGTTTGACGCTGTCCGGAGTGGCTTGAATGGAAACCCCCAGTTTCTCCAGCACATCCGCGCTGCCGCTTTTAGACGAAACGGAACGATTTCCGTGCTTGGCAACTTTAGCTCCGGCGGCAGAGGCTGTAATTGCCGCTGCCGTTGATATGTTAAACGTAGAAATCCCGTCTCCGCCTGTCCCGCACGTATCAACGACATCCTCGAGGCCATCTGCAGCTTGTGCACGCGCCCGCATCACTTTCACAAATCCGGCAAGCTCCTCCGCCGTTTCACCCCGATGGGCTAATATTGATAAAATACCGCCGATTTCACACTGCGACATATCTCCGTTCATCATCATCTCCATCAGCTTTTCGGCTTCTCCGGTTTTCAGCGTGCGGCCATTAACGCACAATTGCAGAAATTTGTTCATCAGTCTTCTCCTCCCCGTCAGAAAAGATGTCTTCTGCAATTTGAATCGTTTTTAAAAGCGCCCCCGCTTTGCTGCAGCTCTCTTCATATTCAGCTTCCGGGACGGAATCAGCGACTATTCCCGCCCCCGCCTGAACCGACGCCGTACCGTTTTTGACACTCATGGTCCGGATGGTAATACACGAATCAATCGAACCGTCAAATCCGATATAAGCGATACATCCGCCGTAGGTCTCTCTTGAAGTCGGTTCTAATTCATTTAAAAGCTGCATCGCGCGGATTTTCGGAGCGCCCGTGAGTGTTCCTGCCGGGAATGCCGACATCAGCGCGTCAACGGGATGGACGCCCTGTTTTAAACGGCCGGTTACAACGGAGATGATGTGCATCACATGTGAAAAAGAAACGACCTTTGTGAATTCAGGAACGGTTACGGAACCATACTCCGCGACTCTGCCGATGTCATTGCGCGCCAGATCGACGAGCATGTAATGTTCAGCTTTTTCTTTTTCGTCATTCATCAGCTCTTTTTTCAGGCGTTCGTCTTCTTTTTTTCCGGCGCCCCTTCTTCTCGTTCCGGCAATCGGATGAATTTCCAGATGCCTGTCATGCACACGGATCAGCCGCTCTGGCGAACTGCCGACAATGTCTCTGTCCGGCAGTTTGATATAGTACATATAAGGTGAAGGGTTGACGATGCGAAGCACCCTGTACAGCTCAAATGAATTTCTGGATACCGGAATATCAAACTTTTGCGACAGCACCCCTTGAAAAATGTCTCCCGCTTTTATAAATTCTTTCAGTTTATTGACGCCGGCCATAAACCCTTCTTTCGTATAATTAGATGTCACATTGGCAAAGCTCGGCGTGTCAAACGTTGCCTTTGAAAAAAACGGCTCTTTTATATCCTTCGGTTCTGTTAAAATACCGATAAGCTCCCGAAGTTCCGCACAATTTTCTTTAAAAACGGCCCGTTTTTCTTCTTCCGTCTCCCGGCCGTTAAGCGTTGCATATTGAATAAAATGCACTTGTTTCGTTTCATGGTCGTACGCAATGATTTTCCGGCAGACAAACAGCATGCATTTTTCTAGATCTGTTTCTTTCGCATGCCTTCGCACAGAAGGCTCGATCAGAGGAATCATATCATAGCTCAGGTAGCCGACTGCCCCTCCCGAAAATGGAATATCAAGCTCGGGCGTTTTAATGCGGAAGCTTTCATTCATCCAGTCAAGCACCGCTCTTAATTCTCCGGCTTCAAACAGCGTATGCCCTTTCGGATCAGCAGCAGCGAATGTGTTATGACTCTCTTTAATCGTGATAAAAGGATCGAGGCCGATAAAAGAATATCTTGACCAGCTTGACGACTCATCCTTGCTTTCCAGCAGATACGTAATGTTTCTGTCCAGTTTTTCAACCATCTGAATGGGTGTGATCGTGTCGACTGTAAAAGTCTCTGCGATTGGAATGGTGCGGTGTGTCAGACTGTCCTTTAAAAATAAAGAAACATCCGATTGTAAATTCATGATTCTCCTCCTTGCGGTAAGGAGAATGAGATGAAGAGTGAGAGGAGTGTTGCGTATAAGAAATAAACCCAAAAGAAAGGCTTCTTTTGGGCAGAATAAAAACGTGTTTATCTCAGCTCAGCTAAACTCATTCTCTGCTACCCTATTCTAAACTCAACTGTTCAATATCTTGCTTATCAGCTTTATACACACTCTTGTGTATTTCTAAGCTTTGTTTATCGTATTACATGTCAGTATTTTTTGTCAATGATAAATCCGGTCTTAACACAACGGCTTTTTCTAGATAAACATGTTTGATTTCATCCTGAGGCGTATCCGTCTGAACCGTCATCAGGACGCGGACACACTTTTTCAGAGCGCCGGCGACATCCATTTCCTGCATGCACGTCACCGGGACGTACTGCCATCCGGAAAGGCTGCGGACCGCTTTTGCCGGAAATACGGAATGGATATCAGGCGTGGCGGATAACAGGATCTGCACAACGTCTTCCGGTTTGCATCCATTTTGTTCAATGATTTTTTCAAGCAGCTGCTGTGTTTTTTCTAAAATTTCTTGTTCGGTGTCTTGCTCCACCGTTGTTGCTCCGCGAATGCCGCGTATCATCATGCTGTTTCCTCCATTCGCCATTTGTTCAGCAAGTTTTCAAGCTCATCTTTTGAAAGCATACAGTCCTGTGCTTCGCCTAATTCCTTCAATACGATGAACTGAGTCATGCCTCCGCGCGTTTTTTTATCATTCATCATTCTGGCGGAGAGAACCAGCGTTTCAATATCCTGTCTGATGCTTCCCGGGTAGCCGAGTCCTCTCAGCCATTGCGTGAGTTCTTTTCTGTTCATCTTGCATCCCGCAACCTGTTCACTTACGTAAAGAGCAAACTGCATGCCGAGGGCGACTGCATCTCCATGTGTAATCCGGCCGTAGCCGTATTCCGCCTCAACGGCGTGGCCGAGCGTATGGCCGAAATTCAGGAAAGCTCTTATCCCCTCTTCCTTTTCGTCCTCACGCACGACGGCCGATTTTATTGAAATTCCTTTATAAATCATTTCATTCAGCTCAGCGCTTGTCAGTCCGTGTAACGTATCAAACGTGAGCAGCTTTTCTAAAAAAGCGTGATCTGCAATAAACGCATGTTTGATCACTTCAGCCATGCCCGATCTCAGCTCTTGTTCCGGCAGGGTTTTCAGAAGCTCTGTATCATAAATCACCGCTTTTGGCTGATAAAACGCGCCGATTAAGTTCTTTCCGAGTTTGTGATTGACAGCCACCTTGCCGCCGACCGCGCTGTCATGGGCCAGCAGCGTCGTCGGCATTTGGATGAAATCAATTCCGCGCATAAAAGTCGCTGCGCAAAAGCCGGCCAAATCACCCGTCACGCCGCCTCCGAACGCGATCATACATGAGGAACGGTCCATATGGAAAGCGATCGCTTCCGTTTGAATCCGTTCATACTCTTCCAATGACTTCGCTTCTTCTCCGCTTGGAACGATCACTTTTTTCACGTCCCATGTTTCGTTTAAAAGCGTGAACATTTCATCACCGTAAAGCCGGTCGACTTCAGCGTCGATAACGAGCAGAATTTTTGTCAGCGGCCTGTTCAGCGAAGCCAAAAGTGCAGCGGCCTGTTTCCTAATGCCTTCACCGATATACACGGGATATGCGGAGGAAGCTGTCCGAACCTCAAGCTCCTTCATCAGAATTCCCTCGATAATTTTCTCATATTTTCTACATTTTCTTTAATGCGGTCGATCTGGTCGAGGCCGAATTGTTCTACGACGGCATTTGCGATTTCCCAGGCCACTGCTGCTTCTGCCACTACGCTTGCTGCAGGAACGGCGCAGCTGTCTGAACGTTCAATACTCGCTGAAAACGGTTCTTTCGTTTCAATGTCGACGCTTTTAAGCGGCTTGTATAAAGTCGGGATCGGCTTCATAACACCGCGTACGACGATCGGCATTCCTGTCGTCATACCGCCTTCTAATCCTCCGAGCCTGTTTGTCGCGCGTGTATAGCCTTTCTCTTCATCCCACACGATTTCATCATGGACATCACTGCCGTTTTTGCCGGCCGCTTCAAAACCGATGCCAAACTCTACGCCTTTAAACGCGTTAATCGACAGAACGGCAGCGGCGAGCTTGCTGTCAAGTTTACGGTCATAATGGACATAGCTTCCGACACCGACGGGCATGCCTTCGACAATCACTTCAACGATTCCGCCGATTGAGTCGCCGTTTGCCTTCGCTTCATCAATGGCTGCCATCATTTGACGGCCTGCTTCTTCGTCGTAGCATCTGACCGGTGATTCCTCAGTTACCCGCTTGAGATCTTCAATAGATGTGTAATCGGTTTTCTCGGCTTTTACCCCGCCGATTTGCAGAACATGTCCGGCGACTTTAATGCCGAGCTCCGCTAAAATCTTTTTAGCGACGGCTCCGGCAGCCACGCGAACCGTTGTCTCACGCGCGGAAGATCGTTCTAACACATTTCTCATATCGCGGTGATTATACTTAATGGCCCCGTTTAAATCTGCGTGCCCAGGTCTCGGTCTTGAAATCTGGCGTTTCATTTCACTTTCTTCTTCTTCTGTAATCGGTGCTGCGCCCATGATTTTTGTCCAGTGGGTCCAGTCTTTATTTTCCACAACGAGCGCGATGGGTGAACCGAGTGTCCGTGCATGCCGCACGCCGCTCGTGATCTTTGCCCTGTCCGTTTCAATCTGCATGCGGCGTCCGCGGCCGTGCCCTTTTTGACGTCTGGCAAGCTCAAAATTAATGTCTTCCTCAGTTATATAAAGCCCCGCTGGCACACCTTCTATAATCGTCGTCAGCTGCGGACCGTGTGATTCTCCGGCTGTTAAGTATCTCATTTCTTTCTTCTCCCTTCATCGCATTAACGCTTTTAAGTAAAACTATAACACAAGTTTTCATAAAATGTCTTCTATCTTTTTTGATAAAAAAATGTATCGGTGCTTTCAAGGCCGAATTTTTCCGGGCTGAAAATCTGTTCTGTGCTTCCGACAAACAGAATTCCGTTCTTTTTCAGGCTGCCCGCCATTTTCACATACAGCTCTTCTTTCGCTTTTTCAGTAAAATAAATAAAAACGTTGCGGCAGACGATCAGGTCAAAATCCTGTTCATAGCTGTCAGCAAGCAGGTTGTGCCGCTTAAAGCGGATGTTTTTCTGTATCTCTTGCTTTACTTGATAGCTGTTGTCGTCCTGCTTGGTGAAAAAGCGGCTTTTTACGGAAGCCGGCACCTCTTGCAGCGAGCGCTCCTGATAGATGCCCCGCTTGGCTTTGCTGAGCGCCTTTTCATCAATATCTGTCGCCAATATATCAAATCCGGCCAGTCCCGCCTGCTGGTTGAGAATCATCGCCAAGGTATAGGGTTCTTCCCCCGTTGAACAGGCCGCGCTCCATATTTTTAACGGTTTGTTATGGTTTAATAACGGAAGAATGGAAGTTTCAAGAACTTCCCACCGTTTATAATTTCGGTAAAATTCAGAAACATTGATCGTCATTCTGTCCAATGTTTCATTTAATAATAGCTTGTCTTTTTCCAAAGCGGCCGCAAATTCCTGAAAATCCCTGAATCCCTTTTTTTCATAAAGGGACGTCAGCCGCCTTTTCATCTGTGCTTCTTTGTATAAAGATAAATCAACGCCGGTTATTTTTTTCCACTTCGTGATAAAAATTTCGTAAGGCTCCATTGCTTCTCTCCCAATCTCGCTGTCTTTTGTCCTAGTATAGCCTGTTTTCTTTCTAAATTGTACGATTTCAATAAAAAAATCAGCCCGCAGGCTGATTTGTGAGAAATGAAAAGACAGGACAGCAAGGCCTCTGTCTTTCTTAAACGATGTAAACCCTTTCATAATACGAGAAAAAGAAAGGCTGACGGCTTAGTACACCCAGTCGGCCATTAATTTTTGATACGGTACAAGCTCTTCCTGTTTAAAGAAAATCTGAATTTCCCGCTCAGCGCTTTCTAAGGAGTCTGAACCGTGAATGATATTTTTGCCGACAAACATGCCGTAATCACCGCGAATCGTGCCCGGCAGTGCGTCTTTCGGGTTTGTTTTTCCGATCAGCTGTCTTGTGATCTCTACTACATTTTCCCCTTCCCATACCATTGCAAATACGGGTCCTGATGTAATGAATTCCACAAGCTCGCCGAAAAACGGTTTCCCTTTATGTTCAGCATAATGGTTTTCAGCCATCTGTTCTGAAACTTGCATTAGCTTGGCTCCTGCCAATTGTAAGCCCTTACGTTCAAATCTTGATAAAATCTCTCCGATCAGCTGGCGCTGTACGCCGTCCGGTTTTACCATGATAAAAGTTTTTTCCATAAGATTCTCCACCCCATCATTATGTATAGGCTTTCAAGTTGCACACCGAAATCGTAACATCTTTCTGACAATTAATCAATCCAGGGCGGAGAATGTTCACATCTTGTTCGTAAAAGGGGGTTAAAATTTTCGTTTGCCGATATATTTCGCGATTGCGGCCAATGATGAGCGCGCACGGCCTCTCGGCAGTGTATTCAGCTTTTCAAACGCTTTTTTTAAGTACCTGTCACTGACGGCCATTGATTTTTCAATCGCGTCTGTGCGTTTTATATTTTTAATAATGGGGGCAAGCTGCTCCTGTGTTGTTTCACTGTTAATTAATTTCAGCTGATTTCTCAATTCAGGCTGACGCAACGCGTACAAAACGGGCAGAGTGACATTTCCTTGCAGCAGATCTCCTCCGACAGGTTTTCCCAGTTCCTCTTCAGTGGAAGTGAAATCAAGAATGTCATCAATAATTTGATAGGACATGCCAACGTAATAGCCGAACCAATATAATGCTTTATGAATCTTCTCATCAGCTCCCGAAGCGATGGCGCCGAGCTGGCAGCTGACGGCGATGAGAAGAGCCGTTTTCCGTTTGATGCGGCGCAAATAGGTTCTGAGGTTTTGTTCCATATTGTATTTATCTCTGATCTGTTCAATTTCTCCGAGGCAAACTTCTACGATGGTTTTGGACAGGATCCGGTGGGCTTTCGGCTCATCGAGTCTCGTCATCATCTCAAGCGAGCCCGCAAGCATATAATCACCGGTATACATGGCAATGCGGTTGTCCCATTTGGCTTTAATGGTCGGCTTTCCTCTCCGCAGCTCGGCGTCATCGATGACGTCGTCATGCACGAGGGATGCCATATGAATCATTTCCAGCGTCACCGCTACATATTTTATTTTATTAATGTCATAGTCACCGAACATGCCGGAAAGCAATACGAAAACAGGGCGGATGCGCTTGCCTCCCGCCTGAAGCAGATGGAGCCCCGCTTCGCTCAGCAAGGGATAGTCAGACCGCACCGTCTGCTCAAGCTCCCTTTCGATCACATCAATATCGTCATTTAAAAAAGAATAGGCCATTTTAAATTTCATATCATTCACCCAAACATCTGTATATTCATCATTTCCAACCGATATGCGTAGCGGCCACTCCGCCGGTAAACGAATGGTATTTGACATTCGTCAGGCCCGCTTCTTCAAACAGACGCGCAAGCTCTTTCATACCGGGAAATTCTCTTGCTGATTCTTGCAGCCAGGAATATTCTTTATAGCTCTTTGCAAACATTTTTCCGAAGAAAGGCATGATGTATTTAAAATAGAGGAAATATGCCTGTCTGAAACCGAACATTTCCGGCTGGGATGTTTCCAGGCATACGACCTGCCCGCCCGGTTTGACGACCCGCCGCATTTCTTTCAGCACGGTCAGGTAGTCGGGAACGTTCCGCAGTCCGAAGCCGATGGTGACAAAATCAAAAGAATTATCATCGAAAGGAAGTTCCATCGCATTCCCGTGTAAAAGCTCAATTTGGCTGTAACCGCCCTCTTTTACTTTTTTCTCGCCGATGCTCAGCATATTTTTGCTGAAATCCAGTCCTTTGATTTCGCCGCTTTTACCGGCCGCTTCTGCGAGGGCAATCGTCCAGTCAGCCGTTCCGCAGCAGACGTCAAGCGCTTTTGCGCCTTCTTTCACATTCATGATCTGCATCGTTTTGTCGCGCCATTTTTTATGCTGCTGAAAACTGATGACAGAGTTCATTTGGTCATAATTTTTGTAGATTTTTTCAAATACGCCGTGTACGCGCTGTTCTTTTGACTCCTGCATGTTGATTACCCTTCTTCCACTTTCTGATGATATGTTTTGTCTTGGCTGATCGCTTGAAGCCGGTTCAGCATTAGATTTTGGATTGGTGAATTGAGCGGCAGCAGCGTTTCAATGCTTTGCTTCGCCTTCCGGAAGCTTTCTTCCAGTATGTCAGCCTTTGATTTTCCTGACTTTACAATATTGCCGATGACATCGAGAAATATAGCATTGCCGTTCATCAGCCGCTTATATACAAAAAAATCACTCGCCAGCTCTTTCCAGCGCGGAAGATTGAAGTGGTCTGACACTCTGTGAAACAGGGCCGCTTCCACAATCGCCATGCTTTCAATCAATTGATTCAAGTCATTGACAGACCGATCGTACAGACGGATTTTATGTTCATTGATTTCTTTAATTGCCGTAGCGAGCGTCCGAATCATATAGATATCCTTCATTTCAGATAAAAGCGAATAGTACAGTCCGCTGAAATAGTCGCCGGCAAGCACGGTGAGCTGCCGGTTTTTATTTTCGTCTCGCTTTAACGCTCTGGCTGTTGTCACTTCATCGTGGGTATCAAGGGCGCTTTGGACAAGCATCGCAGTTACTATGTAATTTTCTCTGTCGTTGTTCTTAATGTCAGCTTCTTCAAACAAAGCGTGAAAAAGAAGCAGCTTATCCTCATCGATTTTCGGCGCAGAAATATGTTTCGCTAAATAAGGATGAGACAGCTTTTGTTTTAATTTCGTATTTAAATTCGCTAAAGTTCCGTAGATGTCTTGCAAAAATATCACCCTTGTCCCCAAATTCACATTTATTCTAATATGTATGAGATTTATTCGTCATTATTATACGCAGGTATCATTATAGCATAAAAAAAAGAAATTGGCTGTATTCTCCCGCCGTTTGCGGGCAATCAGCAAAAGCGGGAAACAGCCGGCTTATTTTTTTTCGCTGTTCATTTCTCCGTAAGCGGTCTGGATGAGGGCGTTGCCTCTCACTTTGATGGCGGATGTATGCTCTGTAAACTGAGCGATAATCACTTCACCCTTGTCCAGTTTTTCGGAATGGTGGAATTTCGTATCCGTTCCTCTCGTTAAACCGATGACGTTCACACCGTCCTCGACCGCTTTAATGACGACAAAATCACTTGAATGCTTTGAATTCATATCTGCACCCTCTATCATTATTAATCCGCACGTTTAATATGTTCTAACACTTCAGAACGCGCCGCTGCGTCATCTTTAAAAATACCTCTTACGGCGGAAGTTACTGTTTTTGCCCCCGGCTTTCTAACGCCTCTCATCGTCATGCACATATGCTCAGCTTCGACGACAACCATGACGCCGTGGGGATCTAAGGTTTCTACGATGCTTTCTGCAATCGTTGACGTAATGCGCTCCTGCAGCTGCGGGCGTTTTGAGACGGCTTCCACCGCACGCGCCAGTTTACTCAGGCCCGTCACTTTACCGCCGCGCGGAATGTAGGCAATATGCGCTTTTCCGTAAAAAGGAACAAGATGATGTTCACACATAGAATGAAACGCGATATCTTTTACAAGAACAAGCTCCTCATGATCCTCGCCGAAAACGGTTTTAAAATGCTCTTTCGGGTCTTCGTTTAATCCCGAGAATACTTCAGCGTACATTTTTGCTACGCGTTTCGGCGTATCTAAAAGCCCTTCCCGGTCCGGGTCTTCTCCAATCGCCTCTAAAATCTGGCGAACTGCCTGTTCAATCTGTTCTTTATTAACTTCTTTCATTGTCTGTGTCCTCCACCATTGAATACATTTAATTTCGATTCTAGCACATTTGCCGCGCCAAAAGCAAAACGAAAGTCCTGCCCGGAGACCGAGGCTGCTTAAATATGAAAAGCCCCTTTATCAAGGGGCTTTTCTGTGAAGAAACAAAGTGTATGTATCAGATGCATACACGATCTATATTCACAATTATTTTCCTGCAACAGCGTCTTTAAGAGCTTTACCTGGTTTGAAAGCAGGTACTTTGCTTGCAGGGATTTCGATTTCTTCACCTGTTTGCGGGTTACGTCCTTTACGTGCAGAACGCTCGCGCACCTCAAAGTTACCGAAACCGATCAGTTGGATTTTATCACCATTTTTAAGTGCATCTAAAATCGTATCAAAAACAGAATCAACTGCTTTTGTAGCGTCTTTTTTAGACAATTCGCTTGCTTCTGCAACCGCATTGATTAGTTCTGTCTTGTTCATGCCTTTCACCTCCTCCCAAAAGGGTATCAATTCAGCAGTTTATTATCATTTCTTCACAGTTCAGTCTGATTCTAAACCTGTATGATAAAAAATCAATCCAGGGAAGAACAGACAAGTAAACGGCTTTTCATAAGAAAACAGACACTTCGAGGAATGTTTGTCCAACAAAGTGAAGATTTTCTGTAAGTAGAGTAACACATATAAAAAGCCATATCAAGCATTTTAAAGCCCCAATCCCTTGCTCGTCAAGGTTTTCACGTGTTTTCCCGAACAAATATTCCTTTTTTTGCTTTTTTCCTCCTAATCCTTGATTGATTTCCAGTATCTAAATAGACATAAAAAAAGACCCCCCGTATCAGGAAGAGGTCCTTCAGCTTACAAAATAATTGCGATCAGGCCGCCTGAGCCTTCGTTTATAATTCTCTCCAGCGTTTCTTTCAGTTTATATCTCGCATTTTCAGGCATGAGCGACAGTTTTGCCGAGATTCCTTCTCTCACAATCGAGCTCAATGATCTTCCGAAAATATCAGAGTTCCAGATAGAAAGCGGATCATCCTCAAAGTCCTGCATTAAGTAGCGGACAAGCTCTTCACTTTGTTTTTCCGTCCCGATGATCGGAGCGAATTCACTTTCCACATCCACTTTGATCATGTGAATGGACGGGGCGACCGCTTTCAGCCTTACCCCGAACCTTGATCCCTGTCTGATGATTTCCGGTTCATCAAGGCTCATATCCGTTAAGGCCGGAGCGGCGATGCCATAGCCGGTCTGTTTCACCATTTTCAGCGCGTCTGATACCTGATCATATTCCTTTTTCGCGTGGGCGAAGTCCTGCATTAATTCAAGCAGATGGTCTTTTCCGCGGATCTCGACGCCGACCACTTCTTTTAAAATCTGGTCATATAAATGATCCGGCGCGTATAAATCAATTTCCGCGACACCCTGGCCAAGTTCAATTCCGGCCAAGCCTGCGCTTTCAATAAACTCAAATTCACTGAAGTGGCCGACAACCCGGTCGACGTCACGCAGGCGTTTGATATCTTTTACGGTTTCTTTCACTGATTCCTGGTAACTCTCTCTGAGCCAGTGATTTTCTTTCAGCACCATGACCCAGCTCGGAAGGTTGACATTCACTTCCAGCACAGGGAACTCGTAAAGCGCTTCTCTGAGGACGCTTAACACATCTGTTTCCCGCATGCTTTCAACACTCATGGCGAGGACAGGAATATCATATTTCGCGCTTAATTCAGCCCTGAGCGCTTCTGTTTCCGGGTGATACGGCTTCACCGAGTTGATGACCATAATAAACGGTTTGCCGACTTCCTTCAGCTCGTCAATGACTCTTTCTTCCGCTTCTACGTAATCGCCCCGCGCAATATCGCCGATTGAACCGTCTGTCGTAATGACGACCCCGATTGTGGAATGTTCCTGGATGACTTTTCTCGTACCGATTTCCGCTGCTTCATGAAAGGGAATCGGTTCTTCGTACCATGGTGTATTGATCATTCTCGGACCGTTTTCATCTTCATATCCCTTCGCCCCGGGAACAGTGTATCCCACACAATCCACAAGGCGGATATTGACATCAAGTCCTTCCGCCACATGTACGGACATGGCTTGATTCGGCACAAATTTTGGTTCTGTGGTCATAATCGTTTTTCCTGCTGCGCTTTGCGGAAGCTCATCCTGCGCCCGCGCTCGGTCGGCTTCATTGCTGATATTCGGGAGCACCACGAGCTCCATAAATTTTTTAATGAATGTAGATTTCCCTGTACGGACAGCGCCGACGACTCCTAAGTATATATCGCCTCCTGTTCGTTCAGCGATATCCTTGAAAATATCGACCTTTTCCAAGTGATCCCCTCCCGGACTTCCTATCCTTATCATTTTTCATTCACCATTCTTCAATCAAATACAGGACACTATATGTGTATGACGTTGTCCCATTTCAATATGACATCTTTAGAAAATTTTCAGGCAATCTTTTCTATCGGAATCAAAAAAACCTTTCTCCCTATTTGTATGCGCGGGAGAAAGGTTCATTCCTGTTTCGTTTTACTTTCTAAAAAAACGGGTTCCTGTTTTTCATTTACGGTGTATTTGACTGAAAAGGCCGGGACGAAAGGAGTCTCTTCCCATAAAATATCCTGAATTTCCGCGCCCGGTTTGATTTTCTTTTTGTTTTCTTTCAGACAGCGGGCGAGATCGACGCGATAGTCGGCATAGATTTCTCCATCAGCTCCGATTAAAAGCGGCAGAGACGCGCCTGAAACCGGACTTTCGACAGAAGGAGAGTCTTTCATGCCGAGCTTTTTTTTATTTAAAGTGAACAGCCCTTTTGAAACGGCGTCCTCATAGGGTGGATATGTATGCTTTTCCTGATACATTTTGACACGCAGCTTTATGTCGCGGATTGCCTCCGCCATTTGGAGATCGATCAGCTTCACAGTCGGCTTATTTTCCACATCGACAAGCACGTATTGGTACATTCCTCCGCTTTCAAAAGCAGAGGACGGCGGCTCCTCTATATATCTGGGCGCGAGCCGCTTAAAATCTATCGGATATTTTTGATAGATCGGTGTTTTCATATCTTTTGTCTGAATCGGCAGAAGTCCGCCGTTCGCCTTTTTAAATTCATCCACCGCCGCTTGAACCTGCTGAAGCTGATGCTTGTAAGATACTTTATTTTCAGTTTTTTCCGCTTCAGGATACAGACAGCCGGACAGCAGAAGCACCGCAATTGCCGTTATGACGGCCATTTTTAACTTATGCATTCCGCGCCCCCTTTTTTTGCTTTATTCATTGACAGGTCCGCTGAAAACGACCATTAACACGATCAATCCCGAGATGACCATACAGGCATAAGCGAGTGAAGAAACTGCTGCTTTTATCAGCCTGTTTTTAACTTTGTACCTGCTGACATAAATAGAGGCCACCGCCACAAACATTAATCCCATAGCACCAAGCGCAAACCACATTTTCATCAATGCCACACTCACGTCCGTGCCCCCCGTCCAATCATTGTAAGCGTTATATTTCATTTTAATATACAAATGTTGAAAAGATCAACAGGTTTTCCATCTATTGAAAAAAACAAAAAAACTGAAGCAAAGAGGGGGACTTTGCTTCAGTCAAGTTGACTATATTCACCTATACGCCTGAGATACACTCTCTTGGACTTCGATGCTATAGTATGCGTAGATGCGTACGTCTGCATCCTCTTCTGCCTAAATCAGCAAATGTTTTGAGCGATTTCAGCCGGAGAGTTCCGCGTTTTGGACTTTCGTCACTTCAGAATATGCTGACGGCATGTTATTGTCACTTTACCCGGTTTTCGAATGTGTTGACCAAGTCTTCCATCTCATGGGTTTTCACTCTGGCCATTAAGGATTCTACGGCCGTTTCTACCTTCTGCCCGTTAAATAACACTTGGTGAAGCGCCTCTGTAATCGGCATTTTCACTTGATATTTTTGAGACAGCTGATATGCCGCTTTCGTCGTCCGCACACCTTCAACAACCATTCCCATCTGGTCAAGGACTTCTTCAAGCTTATACCCTTTTCCAAGCAGGTTGCCGGCGCGCCAGTTCCGTGAATGAACGCTTGTACACGTCACAATTAAATCGCCTACGCCTGTCAGGCCGGAAAAAGTAAGAGGATTTCCGCCCATCTTTGTTCCGAGTCTGGCGATTTCAGCAAGACCGCGGGTGATTAAGGCCGCTTTTGCATTATCTCCGTATCCCAATCCGTCTGTAATTCCCGCTGCCAGAGCGATGATGTTCTTTAGCGCTCCCCCTATCTCAACACCGATCATATCCGGATTGGTATACACGCGGAAATGCTGGTTCATAAATAAATCCTGAACCGCTTCTGCAGCCTCGATATTTTTTGAAGATGATGTAACGGTCGTCGGGTGTCTTAATCCGACTTCCTCAGCGTGGCTCGGTCCTGAAAGCACGACGATGTCTTTTCTGTACTCCTCAGGCAGCTCCTCCTCCATTAATTCTGAAATGCGGAGAAGCGAATCCGGCTCAATCCCTTTGCTGACATGAACAAAAATTGATTTCTTCGGGATGTAAGGCAGAGCCTTTTTCAGCACTTCCCGAATGGCTTTTGTCGGAACCGCCACAATGATGAAGTCAGCTCCATTTAAAGCCTCGCTTACATCAGCTGTTCCGATGATAGAACTTGATAGCTCCACCCCGGGCAGATAATCTTTGTTTTCATGCAGTTCGTTGATTTGATCGATCAATTCGGCACGATGTCCCCACATCATGACTTGATGTCCGTTATCAGCCAGCACTAAAGAAAGTGCAGTGCCCCAGCTTCCCGCTCCAAGCATTGCCACTTTTTTCATCTCTGTATCACACCTTTTTATTTTCTTGCTCTTGCAAATATTTTAATTGGCGTACCTTCAAATCCGAAAGCATCCCGGATTCGGTTTTCTAAAAAGCGTTCATAAGAAAAATGCATCAGTTCCGGATCATTGACAAAAACAACGAAGCTCGGTGGCTTAACAGCGACTTGAGTCGCATAATAAATCTTCAGGCGTGAGCCGTTGTGCGTCGGAGTCGGATTCATGGCGACCGCATCCATGATGACGTCATTTAAGACATTTGTCTGTACGCGGAGAGAGTGGTTTTCACTCGCTTTAATAATCGCAGGCATGAGTGTATGAATCCGCTTTGTCGTCAGTGCCGACATAAACAGCACCGGCGCATAATCGAGAAATTGGAAATGCTCGCGTATATTCTGTTCAAATTCTTTCATCGTGCTTTCGTCTTTATCAACGGCATCCCATTTGTTTACGATAATGACGACGGCTTTTCCGGCTTCATGGGCGTATCCGGCGATCCGCTTGTCCTGTTCGAGGATGCCTTCTTCTGCATTCAGCACAACGCCGACGACGTCTGAGCGGTCAATGGCTTTTAACGCCCGAAGCACGCTGTATTTTTCTGTTGTTTCATATACTTTTCCCTTTTTTCTCATTCCCGCCGTGTCGACGATCACGAATTCCTGCTGGTTATAGGTGAATGCCGTATCCACAGCGTCTCTTGTCGTACCCGCCACGTTGCTCACGATAACCCGCTCTTCTCCGAGCATCGCATTGACAAGGGAGGATTTCCCGACATTCGGGCGGCCGATCAGACAGAATTGAACGACATCATCATTATACTTTGTTTCCGGAATGTTTTTAAAATGCTCGGCACATGCATCGAGCAAATCTCCTAATCCCAAACCGTGAGTACCCGAAATAGGGTACGGCTCTCCAAAGCCGAGCGCATAAAAATCATAGATGTTCGCTCTCATTTCGGTATTATCTAATTTATTAACGGCTAATACGACCGGTTTTTTCGTCCGGTACAGTATTTTTGCCACTTCTTCATCCGCAGACGTCACACCTTCACGGCCGTTCACCATAAAGATGATCACATCAGCCTCGTCCATGGCAATTTCAGCCTGCTGGCGGATCTGTGTCAGAAACGGTTCGTCTCCGATATCAATTCCGCCCGTGTCAATCAGGTTAAAATCATAATTCAGCCATTCCGCCGAACTGTATATCCGGTCCCGCGTCACTCCGGGGGTATCTTCTACTATTGAAATTCTTTCACCCGCAATCCGGTTAAAGATTGTGGATTTTCCCACATTCGGTCTTCCGACAATGGCTACGACAGGTTTACCCATAGTACCCTTCCTTTCAATCCAGCCGCTTACATTTTCACAAAAATTGTTCAACCGGTTATTAAAAATCATCTTCGCTATGAAAAGAACCCTTCAAACAGAAGGGCTTAACTCATTTATTATATCAGTTTTCACTGAGATCACAATGTATTCTTCAAAATGTTTCGCATTCATGTAACAGTCTCCGTCCGTTTTCAAGACATTTTTGTCGCCCCTTTGCCCTGCTTTTTGCTTTTTTGGCTGATGCGTGCGGCGAGCTGTTCATATGTAGTCAGCCCGACAAGCAGGATCACTCCCGCCGAGCAGCCTGAAAGCCATTGATAGCCGCCGACGGCTGCCGCACCCGCAATTTTGTGAATGACCGCCGAATACAATAGCTCTCCTTGGCACATGCCGAGAACAAAAAGACAAAGCCTTTCAGGAAATCGCCCCTCAACAGAGACCGTAATCACGGTAAGCAGTATGACCGCCGCCCACTCAGGTTTTATGATAAACCAAACAGGGTCATATAATGCAAAAAGAAAAATAAAGCCGTACGCTGCCGAAGCCGTCAGATGAATCACAATATAACGAAGCCGTTTATGCATGCCGAGACTCCCCGCGTAAACAAATGCCGCAGCAAAAAACATGACATATGCCGCGTTCAGCGTAAAATAAGCCGTCATCTGATGTATGCTTGCCATCATATTAGTCAAAATAAAGACTGATACGTAAAAACGGCTTTTCGTTTTGGCAAAAATAAAAGTCGCAAGTATCCATAAAAACCACATCGACCAGTAATAATAAAACGGTTCCATAATCGCTCCTCCTCTGACCAGTATGGAGCGGTAACGTACTTTTTAAACCAATAAAGCTGAAAGGAGCAGATGAAGATGGGTAAAGACAGACAGGAGAAAAAACTGAAAGCCTCCCGCCGGGTGGAATCGGATCGCGATGAATCGATTCACCATAAAGGTGCGACAAGCCTCGAGCAAAACGGGGAATTCCGAAAAAGAAAATCGCAAACAGAAAAAAAGGCATGCGGGTACGCATGCCTTTTAACGTCTGCTGAAACGGGATGTGTCAATTCCCCGTTCAGAAAGCCAGTGATGTGTGTCACCTTTTATGACCAAAGGCGCCTTTTGCAATTGGGCAACCGATTGACAGCCGAGAACGGTCATAATCATTTTCAGCTCTTCCAACAGCGCCGTCATCTCGTCAAACAGACCCTCTTCTCCTTTTGAGGTGAGAGCTTTCAGGAAAATGCCCGCCATTCCCGCAGAAGAAGCGCCGAGGGCAATCGTTTTAGCGACATCAAGCGCACTTTGCAGCCCTCCGGATGCGATAATTGATTGATCAACAGAAAGCGAATGGATTTCCGCTAAGCTGGCTGCAGTGGAAATTCCCCACGTATTAAAAAATTGAAGCGCCTTCTCTCTGCGCATATTTTCAATTTTAGAAAAATTTGTCCCGCCGTACCCGCCGGCATCAACAGCCGCCGCCCCAGCATCAAATAACTGCCGTGCCGATTCCCTGCTCATGCCGAAGCCGACTTCTTTAACGAAAACGGGCACTCCCGCTTCATCTACAATCTGCTCAATACGGCGGAGAGCGCCCGTAAAACTTCTGTCGCCTTCAGGCATGACGATCTCCTGAATCACATTTAAATGAATCTGCAGGGCGTCCGCCTCAATCATATCAACCGCCCTTTTCGCCTGCTCGGCGTCCGCCTCGCTCCCTAAATTCGCAAATATTAACCCGTTCGGATTCTCTTTTCTGACGATCTCGTAAGAATACCGTTCAGAGGGATCTTTTAAGGCTGACATTTGCGAACCGACAGCAAGCGGCATGCCGGCTTTGCGCGCGGCTCTTGCCAGTGACCTGTTAATTTCGTATGTAAGCTGTCCGCCGCCGCCTGTCATCGCATTGATAAAAATCGGCGAACTGCTTGTGAGTCCGCCGATTTCCGTTGAGATATCCACTTTTTCCAATGCAAGGTCTGGCAGGCTGACATGAACAAACGTAATATCATCAAGCCCCGTTTCCCGGTTTTGGCCGGTAGACAGCGCATGATTTATATGTTCTCTTTTTCGTTCTGCTCGTGTCACGTTTTATCACCAATTTATTTTAATTTATTGAGCTTGTCCCCGATTAAATCGCCAAGCTGGAAGCCGGTGCTCGGCTCTTCTTTCGCCTGGTATTGACGGAAGTCCTCCTGATCGGCTTTCGGCGCTTCCTCAAGCTCACGCATGCTTAAGGAGATGCGTTCTTCGCTTTCGTTCACGTCAAGGACTTTCACTTTAACAGTCTGTCCTTCTTCCAGCACTTCATGCGGCGTTCCGATATGTTTATTGGAGATTTGTGAAATGTGCACAAGACCTTCCACGCCCGGAAGAATTTCAACGAAGGCGCCGAAGCTTACAAGGCGCTGCACTTTTCCTTCAAGCACATCTCCCTGCTTTACCTTTTCGCCGATCTGGCTCCAAGGTCCCGGCAGCGTTTCTTTAATAGATAAAGAAATACGCTCGTTATCACGGTCTACGGACAATACTTTCACTTTTACGTCCTGACCTTCTTCCACCACGTCTGACGGTTTTTCGACGTGTGAATGAGACAGCTGCGAAATATGAACGAGTCCGTCAATTCCGCCGATGTCGACAAATGCGCCGAAATCAGTCAGGCGCTGTACTTTTCCTTCAAGAACGCTTCCAACCTCAAGCGTTTGGAGAAAATCATGTTTTTTGGCAGTCTGTTCTTTTTCCACTACAGCACGGTGTGACAGAATCACCCGGTTTTTATCACGGTCAAGTTCAACGACGATAAGAGAGAGGGTTTTCCCTTTATAGTCAGTGAAATCCTCGACGAAATGAGCTTCGACAAGTGATGCGGGAATGAAGCCGCGAACGCCGATATCAACGACGAGACCGCCTTTCACCACATCTTTCACTTCAGCTTCAAACACTTCTTTTGTTTCGAATTTTTTTTCAAGGTCTTCCCAAGCGCGGTCAGCATCAACGGCACGTTTAGATAAAATCAAAGCATCGTCTTCCACTTTTGTTACTTTCAGGTCAAGCTCGTCGTCAACATTTACGACATCCGATGCTTTCTCTACATGAAGACTTGATAATTCACTGATTGGAATGATTCCGGACTGTTTGACATTGATAATTTCGACATCTACATGCTTGTCCTCTACCTTTGTCACAATCCCTTTTACTACATCTCCAACCTCTGGCACTTGAACATCAATTTGATTCATTTCCTCTGTCATTTGAATAACCTCCTTGGTCCAAACCTACACAGCTTAATTAAAACGGTTTGAAAGCTGAACATGTGAATGTCCGCTTTTCAGCCGAATATGTATTAAAGAATCATCCAAAAATATTTTGAATGATCAATAAAAAGTTTTATTAGTATTAACTTCTAATAAAAGGACTGGTTTGTCAAGCAATAACATCTTGTTCTTATGAAAAAAATTTAAAATGCGCTCCGGCCAAGTTAACGTGATTTCTGTTCAACGATCTCCAGAATTTTTCCTGCGACTTCGGCAATGCTGAGTGACGTCGTATCGATTTCAATCGCGTCCTCCGCTTTGCGCAGCGGGGAAAATTCCCTTTCTGAATCGAGTTTGTCGCGTCTTGCAATTTCTTCAATGAGCGTTTCGTAATTCACGTCATAGCCTTTTTTCTTATTCTCCTCAAACCGGCGCTTCGCTCTTTCCTCTACGGACGCCAGCAGGAAAATTTTCACTTCCGCATCAGGCAGCACGTGAGTACCAATATCACGGCCGTCCATGACGACGCCGCCTTTTTCTCCGAGCTGCTGCTGTCTTTTCACCATTTCTTCTCTGACGCCTTTATGCTTGGCGGCGATGGATACTTGGTTGCTGACTTCGTCTTTTCTGATTTCTTCTGTCACATCTTCTCCGTTTACCAGAACGATTTGTCCTTCCGGAGCGGATACAAGCTCAATCTTCGTATGCTTTAACAGCTCTGTGAGCGCGGCTTCATCCGTTAATTCGGCATTTTGCCTGAGCGCCGTATATGTAATGGCACGATACATCGCTCCTGTATCAATGTACACATATGATTTCTTCTCAGCTACTATTTTAGCAACGGTGCTTTTTCCGGCAGCCGCCGGACCGTCGATCGCAATTGATAATTTCTTGTCCATAATCTCTCTCCTTGCTCTTTACTCCTCTATGGATTGTATCATGAACTGCCCGAAAAAGGGCGAAAAAAATTGAGCTGACTTACCGCTTTACCGTTTCAATCCATTCTTTTTTATCCATTTTATCAACTCCCTCATATTTCACGGCTTTCGAAATATAAGGTTCAATAGGCTGATAATGAAGCAAAAATTGTACCGCGCCCAAAATCACGAGCTGAATGCAGACCAATTTGACCAGCAGACGTTCAAACGTTTTCATACACGCGCACCTCCATTAGGATTAGTATGGAAAAGTACGCTGCTGTTTATTCCGGCTGACTGTTTCTTCTCTGCTGCAGCTGCGCGCGCATACAGTATTGGAGTAATTGCTGCTGCGATCCGGCATCGATTTCTGTAAATTCAAGCGTCATTTTTTGTTTATCCGCCTTTTCATCATAAAAAAACCGCTGGGTAACCGCTTCAGCTGATATATCGTCTGTATTTTCCTTACCCGGAAGAGAGAATGAGACATACAGCTTTTCACCCGGTTCCACGGAAATATGCTCAGGCATCACAACTGCGATTCCGCCGGCGCTGATATTAGAGGAAACCGTTTGAAAGGCGGTTTTTTTCGCTTTTATTTTGACGGATACATTCAATACAGCGTCTGCACGGACGTACCGGCGTCTTTGAATCCGCTTCATTTCCTTTTTAGGGGGGATATCCAATCCGATCATCGGGATAGGATCTTTTTTCTTTCCTTTGATTATGCTTTTAAAATGATACGGCACTTGGCCATTCCCCATAAATTCCGCTGTTATTTCCAGCCCTTTGTGCAAAAAGACCGTCCGTCCCGAATCCAGATCGACGGGATATGAGATATGCAGTTCGCCGTTTTCAACGCTGACAGCCTTGCTCCTCGCTTTTTTTGGCTCATTGTTCTCTATGTATTCAATCCAAATATAATCTCCGACAGCTATCATGGGCCTTCACTCTTTCATTCTTTATGCTTTTATTAAAGCATGTAATGAAAAAAAGGAAAAGACTTTTAGTCCTTTCCTCCTTTATTTTTATAGGTCTTTATATATAGGTTCTGCACTTTTTAATTTTTCTATTTTTTCCTCTTTTCCATCGTCTGCATTTATGAACATTTGATACGTGTCTTTCCCGATCGTCCCGAGTATTTCGTAGCAAAGCACTTCCTGACCGAGTTCATTCGTGATCAGTGCCTGCCGCGTCTCCCGCACTTCAACATTTTTATTCAGCTTCGCTTTCGCTTCATCAGCCGATAAAGCCGGAGTCGGAATCGTTCTCGTGTGATGCGCGGCCAGGTAATCACGCGCGGAAAAACCGACGACTTCACCGTCATCCAGCGCCACTTTCATTCGGATGGCTTCCGGATATATGCGGACGTTTTTCTCAACGGGAATAAAAGAGAAGACGCCGATGTTATTGTATTGCGCGCTTTCATCAATTTCGAGGCCTTTTGTTTCATAACCGTTTTTCTTTAAAAACGCGACGGCCCGGTTAGATGCTTCATTAAGGCTGATCTTTTGTTTCTTCACGGCCCGCTTTTGAATTAAATATACCGGATGTCCGCCTTTTTGGGTAATATCCATATAGATCAACGATTTGTGATCGGCATCATTCATGCGGATGCTGTATACGTCCCGATTCGTCTTCCGGCCGCTCTTGACCACTTTAATGGAATAATTATGATCAGGCGCAAACCGTTCCGCGATTTTTACCGCTTCTTTTTCTGTAATTTGTTTGCCTTTCAAATGCGTAAAACCTTTTCGTTCTGTATTTGTTGCCGTAAACGTGGGGCTGGTGTTGTCTTCAGAAAAAGCGCCTACGTTTTTTTCGACTGTTTTAAAGCTGTTGACGATCGTGTTATCGCTTTGTTTTTTGTCAGAAGCGAGCGCCATTTCAACATCCATCCACCGTAAATTTTTGCTCATGACGAGATGCTGAACGCTGCGGAGCTGGTTTTGAATGTTCTCCGCCTGTTTATACAGGCTGTTCAATGTCGTATATTCTTTTTTATCAAGCGGTTTTTGATCTAAATCCCGGACGGATGTTTTATAGCTGAAATCTCCTATATTGGATAAAAACTCCTCCGTCTTATTAAAAGGCATAAGTGTCAGCGGCAGCTGGCTCACATTGTTATGAGCTTCAGATGTTATTCTCCATACATCAATGAGCGCCGGTGACAGAGATTTTTTACTGTTCATGGCAAGCGTCGTCCCGATTTTGTCGTGAAGCTGATCAACATGGTAAGTCAGTTCATGAAAAGCCCTCTGATAATTATTTTCCGCGTGCAGAAGGACCGCATCCTTTTCCTGATGCTCTTTATAACCCCAGTATCCGGTTGCGACGATCACGACAGCGAGAACAGCGATAATAATTCCTCTAATCATGTTAACACCTCATTTTTCGTACTTTTACTCACAGAAAATGTGTTTTCCGATTCTTTTAATCTGCGGCCGTCCCCAAATCCATTTGCTTGTCGCCGTATCAGGGTTAAAATAATAAAGCGCGTTTTCAGAAGGGTCCCAGCCGTTAATCGCATCAAGAACCGCTTCTTTTGCTCTTTCATTCGGCTGCATATATATTTGCCCGTCGGCAACGGCGGTAAAAGCGAGCGGTTCGAAAATGACGCCGGCCACCGTATTCGGAAATAACGGGCTTTTAATACGGTTTAAAATAACCGCGGCGATGGCAACCTGTCCTTCAAACGGCTCACCGCGGGCTTCCCCGTACACAGCCTGCGCCAGAAGATTGATATCGTTGTTTGAGAAACCGCCCGGCATATTGGCCGCTGTCGTGTTTTGCTTTTGTTCTGACTGACCGCCTGTATTGTTTTGCGGTTTTTGAGCAGGCTTATTCGTTCCCGCCGCCGGCTTCTGTGCGCCTGCTGACGGTTTCGTTTGATTTTTTAAAGGGACGTTGCCGTAATGGGTGAACGTATTCCCTTTTTGAATCTGCTCCATTACATATTCGCGGTAATATTTTGATTTTGAAATCAGCACCTGTTTGGTTTTCGCACCGACGAGACCGTCAACCGCCTTCATGCCGAATTTCTCCTGAAAATTTCGTACGGCCCAGTATGTGGTCCACCCGTAAACACCGTCGATTTTCCCGTTATAAAATCCGTTATATTGAAGACGTGCCTGCAATTCTATAACATCATCACCAGTCGCGCCTCTTTGAATCACTTGATTTGAAAACGCATGGGCCGTTTCATGTTCGAAAAAAGCGGCAGCGAAAGAAAATAGAATGAGACATGCCATAAACGCTCCTTTGCACTTCATCTTTTCAAGCCTCCTCAGCAAAATTTAAACTGTACCCGTATTGTCTGTCACGCGGTTATTTTTATACACCGTTTCCTCTTATCCCCCCTAAGGCATAAAAAAAGAAACTGCACGCGATGCGCAGTTTCTTCACACTTGAATCATATTGACGGAACGTGCTTTTTTTGCCTTCCGCAGCCCGAACCACCATAAAAACAGCATAAACGGCAGCATATAATATACCCAATGATTGAGGGCGGTCAGAATAAAATCGTAAGAACCGTGCAGACATGAAGGCACGATCAGCGAAATCACAAGCCACTTAACGCGGGCTTTTTTCTGTGAAAAGCGGGCTTTTCCGAGATAAAAGCCCATAATCACCCCGATCAGCGCGTGGCAGGAGACCGGCAGAAGAGCCCTGATGAAAGCATGCTCAACACCGTGGCCGAATAAATAGAGAATATTTTCAAGCGTGGCAAAGCCTAACGACACACTGGCCCCGTAAACGATTCCGTCATAATGCTCATCAAAATGAGCATGCGGGTACACACTGATCATCAGAACAAACCATTTCACCGATTCTTCCAAAAAACCTGAAGACAAAAAAGAAACGAAAAAGCTTCCTCCCCCTACATGCTCTTTTTCAAGAACATATTGGATAAACATGGTCGGAAACACGAGTACAACTCCGAGAAAAAAAGACCTCAGCACCATATGTACGGGTTCATTGTCATACTGATCTTTTAAATAAAAATAGCTTAACAGCGCAATGCCGGGAGCGATTCCTGCAGAGATGATTGCAAACATCAGGCAACCTCTTTCCTTTATATTCCTATATCTATCGTACCATGTTGTTCATATTTTTACATCTTTCAATTTCTAAAAAAAGAGCATATGAATGATCATATGCTCTCTGCACCCAGCCGTTTTGAAATTTCTTTTGCGATCAAGCCGCCGTGAAAACGGCCGTTTTCGATAAAAATTTCATTGGCGTTATTTCCTGCCGCAATGACTCCGGCAATAAAAACACCGTCAACATTTGTTTCCATCGTTTCTTCCCGGAAAAACGGTCTGCCTGATTCTGCATCAATCTGGACACCGATTTTTTCGAGAAAACCGTGATCCGGATGATATCCCGTCATGGCAAATACAAAATCGTTTTTCAGCCTGACCGTCTCATTCCGGCCTGAGCGGAAAATGATCTCATCTTCCGTCACTTCTTCAAGACAAGCGCCGAATTCCATCCGGATCGTGCCGTTTCTGACGAGGGCCTCAAACTCGGGCAGAATCCACGGCTTGATGCTCGGGGAGTATTCATTCCCTCTGTAAAGCACCGTGACGCGCGCGCCGGACTTCACCAGTTCCAAAGCCGCGTCCACGCTTGAATTTTTCCCGCCGATTACGGCAACATCTTTATCAAAATAAGGATGGCCTTCTTTAAAGTAATGAAATACCTTAGGAAGCTCTTCACCCGGTATGTTCATATAATTCGGATGATCATAATATCCTGTCGCAATAATACAAAACGGAGTGAGATAGCGGTCTTTTGACGTTTCTACAAGAAAACGGCCGTCTTCCTGTTTTGTCACGCGCTCCACCGTTTCAAAGGCGTTTACGCGCAGCTCTTTTCTTCTGACAACCTCTCTGTAGTACGAGAGAGCCTGAATTCTGACCGGTTTTCTGTTTTCCGTAATAAAGGCGACATCGCCGATTTCTAATTTTTCACTTGAACTGAAAAACGTTTGGTGTGTCGGATAGTTATAAATGCTGTTTACGACATTTCCTTTTTCGATCACAAGGGCGTTCACGCCGATTTGCTTCAGATGTATAGCCGCCGATAATCCGCAAGGACCTCCGCCTATTATAATTGCTTTTTCTTCTGTCATGTCCTTCAACTCCTGCGATTGGCATTTCCATCATAAGTTTCCACTCATATAAAAAATCTCCTATATCATCATAGGAGATTTTTTTTGTTTATGCAAACGATTGGTTTATATCCAGCCTCTGAAGCGCGAAGCCTCCGCCATTTTCCGCACGCCGACCATGTAAGCCGCAAGCCTCATGTCAATCCGGCGGTTTTGGGACATTTCATAAATATTATTAAACGATTTTACCATCATATTTTCCAGTTTTTCTTCGACTTCTTCTTCACTCCAGTAGAAGCCCTGGTTATTTTGAACCCATTCGAAATAAGAAACCGTTACACCGCCGGCGCTCGCCAAAACATCGGGAACAAGCAGCGTTCCTTTATCTGTCAGGATTTTCGTTCCTTCCAGTGTCGTCGGTCCGTTTGCCGCCTCTACCACGATTTTCGCTTTAATGCGGTCAGCGTTTTCATCTGTAATTTGGTTTTCTATCGCTGCCGGGACAAGTATATCACAGTCAAGCTCAAGCAGCTCCTGATTCGTAATGGTGTCATTGAAAAGCTTCGTCACTGTTCCGAAGCTGTCTCTGCGGTCAAGCAGATAATCAATATCAAGACCGTCCGGATCGTAAAGACCTCCGTACGCGTCAGAAATTCCGACAACTTTCGCGCCGGCGTCATGCATAAACTTAGCCAGATAGCTGCCCGCGTTTCCGAAACCTTGTACGACGACGCGCGCGTTCTGAATATCAAGACCTTTTTTCTTGGCCGCTTCTTTTATGCAGATGGTGACGCCTTTTGCTGTAGCTGATTCCCTGCCGTGGGATCCGCCCAGTACAAGCGGTTTTCCCGTAATAAAGCCAGGTGAGTTAAATTCATCAATTCTTGAATATTCATCCATCATCCAAGCCATAATCTGCGAGTTTGTAAATACGTCTGGTGCCGGGACATCTTTAGTCGGTCCGACAATCTGACTGATTGCTCTGACGTATCCTCTGCTCAGTCTTTCAAGCTCTCTGAATGACATATTTCTCGGATCACAAACAATTCCGCCTTTACCACCGCCATAAGGAAGATCAATAATTCCGCATTTTAAACTCATCCAGATAGAAAGTGCTTTCACCTCTTTTTCAGTTACATTCGGGTGAAAACGAATACCGCCTTTTGTCGGACCTACGGAATCATTGTGCTGTGCACGATAGCCTGTAAATATTTTCACAGACCCGTCATCCATCCGAACCGGAATTTTAACCGTTAATAATCTGAGCGGCTCTTTCAGCAGTTCATACACTTCTTCTGGATACCCCAATTTTTCCAGAGCTTTATGTATTACGGTTTGGGTTGATTTTAATACATCATGTTTGTCTTCTTCATTATGACCGGTGAATCGATCGGCTTCCATTTGAGTTAACCTCCTAAAATCTTCTGTTTCTCTCATGCTCCCTTTCAGTGACTAGTATACACCTTCAATATCTCCGTGCATAGAAGAAAGACAATGATTTTTCCATTATTTCGCTTAAAAAAAGACGGCCGCTGAAAACAGCTGCCGTTTCGTCTCTTTTTTTATGAAAAATGTCTCTCGATGGTCTCCACAGCATTGCCGTCCATGATGAGTTTTCCGTACTCATGGAGCCTGTAAATCGTAATCGTCGCAGGGTGCCCGTATTCGGCCAGCACCGCGACAACGCCTTCTGCAGAACGGGAGCCGAGGTCTTCAAGACTTACATAGTACTGGTCCTCATAGTGGTAGACGGTTCCGCCGGTAATCCCGATGCGATGAAGGCTCCCGGCAAGCTGAATGATATCTTCAAACGAATGGAACTGATAAATAATATCCGGGCTTTCGTCAAGTTTGACCTGCATCTCGATATAATCGTCGTCATATTCGTCGTCTTCTGCGTCCGCGTCATGATTTTTCGTGACAATCACAACCATGCCTTGTGCCTGAAGAGAATATACTTCCACCGCGATCGGACCATTCGCTTCAAAGCCGAGCTCTGTATTTGCTTCATTCATCATATCTTTAAATAACTGGTGGACTTTAAACGAGTCCTTCCAGAGGTCTTCTTTTGTCAGTCCCCGATCAGTCAGATCGTCGAGGGTTAAAAAGATTTTAATCTTATTATAGTTCAGACGCTCAAGCCGCATAATGTTCCCTCCTGCCTCTTCTTGCACACAAATCATATAACACAGTATATGAATAAATGAGTCATAGGTTCTTAATTTGTTATCAGTTTACACCGTGTACAGCGGGAAGACAAGCAGAATGCCGTTTTTTATCGACTCGGCCGGATTTGTTTCAGGAAAACGGCTCATCCGGTCCGCACAGGGTGATGATATGCGTCTCAGGTTTCGCTCCGAGCCTCAGCGGAACTTTTGTCGTCCCGTAGCCGTTGCTGATCAGGTAATGCGCTTTCTTTACCGTTCCCGTCCCGCCCAATTCATACGGACCGAACCGGCCGAAACGGATTTGGCCGCCGTGCGTATGGCCGCTGAACACAGCGTCAATTCCGTCAGACTCATTCATCTGCTCATGGATGCCCGGGTTATGGCATAGCAGAAGGTTTACTTTGTTTTCGTCCGTATGTCTGATTGCAGATTCGTAATCATCCATCATCATTCTGATATCATCCACCCCGCAGATCGTAACCGTTTCCCCTTTATAAGCAAACTGAACCGATTCATTTCTCAGCGGGATCACTTTATATGCCTGAAGAAGAGAAAGCAATTTTTGCTGGCTGACCTCGTAATCATTATTTCCCCACACATAAATAACAGGCGCAAGAGCAGTCAGACGTTTGATGTTTTCCTCGATTCTGGCGTATGGAACTCCGCCCTCCGCCAAATCACCGCCGAGCAAAACGGCATCCGGCTTATAAACTGATGCTTCCCGGAGAAGCTTTTCATCAATTAAACGGCGGTGCACGTCAGATATAAAAAAGATGGTGAGCGGCTTCATCCCTTTCATTTTATCAAGCATAAATGTATGTGTTTTCAGGTGGCTGCCGTTTGCCGTTTTGTACATGACAGCCGCCATAACCGCAGCCGCTCCCGCCAATGAGCCAAGAATTCCCGCTGTAAGCTTCATAAACGCACTCTCCATTCTGTCATTGTCTTACATTAGACGGACAAACAAAAAAAGACGTTTCTATCCTTTCCGGAAAACGCCTCTTTTTATTTGCTTTCAAAATAAAGATTGATATCATACCGATGTTTCATCAGGTGAAAAACAGATTCTCTCGCCCCCCATTTTTCCGGCTGGGGCCATAAATCCGTGCTTTTTTGGATAATTTCACATCTCAGCTTATGAAATTCACCCTCGGCTTTTTCTTCCTTTTTTTTAAAATAATAAGAAGTGCAGTACGCAAAAGCGGAAGCCATAATCCAGCACAAATAAACCGTATGGCCTAATATTTCCTGCAGAATCAGCTGCGGAGAAGCTTGAGGGGCATTGAAGCTTTTAAAAATCAGCAGTACGCACATCAGGGAAAAGCAAACGAGGGACGCCCACTGCCATCTTCGGCATTGCTTGGCATAATTTTCGTATTTTAATTTCCGTTTAACCAGCGCCTGAAGCATTTGTTTCGTCGGTCCGTCAGCAAATCGGTCTAATTGCTTCCATAAAGAATCCATTCGCTTCACACCTTGTCCGTTTTCATTGGTACACTATATGAAAGCCGCGGTGAAAATATGTATTTATTCGGAAAGCGGGATGTTCAGAACCTGGCCTGTATACACATCGTTTCCGTTTAACCCATTGTAACTGCGGATTTTTTCTTCGCCTGCACGGCTTTTATAATATTTCATTGAAATGCGGTAAAGCGTTTCTTTCGGCTGGACAGTATGCTGGACGGTCCGCACTTTTTGCTGGACGGTCTCCGCTTGATCACTGCCGGCAGCCGGAACTCGCTTTTCACGGACAGCCGGCGGAGACTGCTGTTTTGTCTCCGCGTATTCGGTTTCTGTCGGCTTTACCTGTTTTTCTGAAGCTGTTTCCGTTTTTTTCGGTGTTTTTTCACTCGGTTTTTCTTTCGTTTTTTCAGATGGAGCCGCTTCTTTCTTTTCTTTGTCCTCAGACTTTTTTTCCGGCTTTTTTAAAAGAGCGGTTTCAGATGTTTCTTTCTGCACGTCCGCTTTCGGAATCACGGCAGGCGCGCTTTCACTGTGGTCTATAAAGACATCTTCATAATCCTTCGGGTCAAATCTGCTGCTGTTTGTCATATACAGAAGACCGAAAAAGACACCGATTGTCACAACAATAAACAGGACGGTCAGAAAAGTGAACAGCGGCGTTTTTGTTTTGGTTTTTTCCTTCACCTGTTCTTCCTTTTTTTTACGCTCCTCTTTTACAGATTGTCTTGTCGGGAGGCTGTCTTCAAGATATTCAATTTGTTCATCCGCGGCCGCGGCAATCTGCTGCTCGGCACGCAGCTGCTGAGCTTTTTTTCTTTCAACTCTTGACATTTCCGTCATGCAAACCCCTCCTAACATATTGAAAACGGACCTGACAGGCAAATACCGCATCAATAATAAAATGTGCTGTAACCGGAACGAATAAATTACCGGTCCATTCATAGATAAGCCCCAGCAAAAGACTGATGCCCGCAACCATAATAAACAGAAGCCATTTCGCCAAGTATCTGAAATGAAGCACGGTAAAAATAAAGCTGGCCGCCCATAAGCCGATATGTGTCTGCAGAACGCCTCTGAATAAAATCTCTTCGCTGAACGCAATGAGAAGCGTCAAAAACAAAATGTGCAATACCGGCCTTTTCTTAAAAAGCAATACATTAATACCGCCGTCATCATATAAATGCGAAGGACACCATTTCATCACCGCCAGATCGGCAAAAATGACAAGGACAGCAAGAGTTACACCGTACCATATGATATTATCGTCACGTATATGCCACAGCTTTAAAAAATCGTGAACATCGGTAAAACAGAAAAAGCCGATGACAGCAGAAGCCGCCAATATGAGCAATTGGGTGGCATAAAGCTGTATAACAATCTCCCTGTCTGAGAGCTGATGGATCAATTCGCTTTGCCGTTTCAGCTGAACTCACCCGCAGACTCTAAACCGAAAATCCGGTCTAATTCCAGCTTCCAATCTTCAAACCGCTCCATGTTTTTCCGTTCTCCTTTTTGCTCGTATGGGGTCAGATCCATTCCGCAGCTGCTGCAGCATTGCCCGGTTGGACCTTCAGGCTCATACGATTCATCAAAGTAAGCTAATAGCGCTTCTCTTATACATTCTTTCCGCTCCAATAACGCCGAAAAGCGGTTCATTTTATGCAGCTTCTTTTCCACGCGGCATGTCAGTTCTTCTTGCAGCTGCTCTTTATTGGTTTTTCCTTGCAGGTACAGGTGGATGGCCGTTCGCGCCTGTGTTTCCTGAACGCCCTTGCTTATCAGAACATCCCGAAGCTTTCGCTCATCGCTTGTACCGGCGTCCCGTATGACGGCCAGAATGCCTTCCAGGTCGTAATCGGACAAACTTTCTGTCTGAATAATCTGCTGCTGAAGCTCGGTATCGCCCGGCGCTCTCAGCAAAATACTGACACTTGGGCTGCCGTCGCGGCCCGCTCTTCCGATTTCCTGCATAAAGGCCTCGGCCGTTTGGGGAGGATAAAAATGAATAACAAAGCGGATATCAGACTTATCCACACCCATGCCGAACGCATTGGTGCAGCAAATGCAATCAAGCTGGTTATGGATAAATTGCTGCTGAATTAATATCCTGTCGCCTGTATCCATTCCCCCGTGATAATAATCCGTCCGCTTTCCCGTTTTTTCGTTCAGCTCGGCCGCAAGCTCTTCCGCCCATTTTCTGGTCGGACAATATACGATGCCCGGGCCCTCGAGCTTTTCGGCAAGCTCTGTGACCCTGCTGATTTTTTCGGCATTATCAGCCACATGTTCAATCGCCAAGAGAATATTCGGCCGGTTGACCGAATATAGATGGCGCACCGCATGCTCAAGTCCGAGCACATCCGTCACATCCCTGAGCGTTTCTTTCGTCGCTGTCGCGGTCAGCGCCAATACAGGCGGCTTGCCGAGTGCTTGCCTGAAAGGTCCGAGCTTTGAATAATCAGGCCTGAAATCATGTCCCCACTCTGATATGCAATGAGCCTCATCAATGACAAATAAACTGACCGGGACGTTTTTCAAACGATTCAGCACATAAGGTGACGAGAGGGCTTCAGGAGACATATAAAGAAATTTGTAACGGCTGATGTTGCTGAGGACAAAATGCCGCTCGTCAGAATTCAGCATGCTGTTTAATGCCGCAACCCGCTTTTCTCCTTTCGCTTTCAGCTGCTGCACCTGATCTTCCATTAATGAAAGAAGAGGTGAAATAATCAGTACCAGCCCGTCCATTATGTAACCCGGAAGCTGATAGCATAATGATTTCCCCCCGCCTGTCGGAAGCATGGCAATCGTATCCTTCTTTTGAAGCACGCTGGTGATGATTTCTTCCTGCCCTTTTTTAAACGAATGCAAACCAAAATTCCGGTATAAAGCTTTGTGCAGCTCAGTCATGCTGTTTCACCGTCTTTGCCAGCGCCAGCCTGATCTGAAAATAGCTGAAGCGCATCTGCATTCCTTCGCGAATCCGTTTAATTTTATTCGTTTGATGCTGTTTTGCAAATGCCGTTATCATACGCTGTTCCTCTTCAGAAATGTACTGTTCTATAAAAAATGCAGGCTGATGCAGCGATATTTCTACGATATGATCTTCGATTGTGGCAGTTTTTAAATTTCTGATTGCGGCGATCCGTTCAATCGGAAACCCTTTTTCCAAGAGCTCATAGGTTTTTCTGGCAGACTGCGTGAGCGCGCTTTCCGACTGCAGGTCGGACAACAGTTCGCGCAGAGCTGGATGTGCACATTGCGGAAGCGATTGAATAACATAATGTACCGCTCCCCAAAACTGAACGGACACATACCATTCATCTTCGTTCAGCTGAAGAGCGAGCTGCTTATTCGTGCTGCCGATTCTGTCGAATGAGGTTAGAGAATAGACGAAAATAAGCGCCTGCCGTTCACTTACGCCTTGCAGAAGCTGAAACAGCGTGTCATGCATTTGGACGGAGAGTTCTTTGACATCTCTGGTTTTCCGCATAAACCGTTTGACCCATCTCAGCGTCTGTACATCGTTTGTAACCGGGATATATTGACTGCATTGATGCTCTTTGTTTGACAGGACTTGAATGAGCAGGGACAGCCGCTTCCAGAGGATGACAGCCGGCGTTTGATAATTCGCGCCGTGGCAGTGCTTCGGCCAAGGCCGCTCTGCAAACGCCCGTTCAAGCGTTTGAACGCCGCGTGCAGTCACTTTCCACGTTCCCTCTTCTTTTCCGGCTGTAATGTATGAGTCTCCGGTGAGTTTATGCATCGAAGCAGCAATATCGCCGCGTTCGCACTGTGAAGCCATGCCGAAATATTTAGCGATCTGAAATAAGCCCGCATCCTGAATGGTTTGAGACGACTTTTTTCCTTTTAATAAATGAAACACGGCACTCGGAGTCCGTTCGCCGTCTATTTTGTCCAGACAGTCGAGAACCACGGTATCAAAGTAGTTTATCGCCAATCTCAACACACCTACATTTCTTCTCTCAACAAGTTTCGTTTTTTTGTTCTTTTTATTTTAACAGATTTTCATATAAATTTGACGTTTAAAGTCATCTTTTAGGGGGAACTGCTATAGAGAATCCCTTATGTGATAAGCATTCTCAATCATTTTTCTGTTGAAATTTGACACCAACATCATTACAATAAGTAAGAGGAATAGGTGTTATATTTAAAAATATATAAGGTAAACCATTTGTTCCAACACGAACAATCTGGGAGGTTTTTTTCATGGCAAAGTACACAATCGTAGATAAAGATACGTGTATTGCATGCGGCGCTTGCGGAGCTGCGGCACCAGACATTTATGATTATGATGATGAAGGCATTGCATTCGTTACGCTTGACGAAAATAAAGGTGTCGTCGAAGTTCCGGAAGTGCTGGAAGAAGATATGATTGACGCATTTGAAGGATGCCCTACTGATTCAATCAAAGTTGCGGATGAACCGTTTGAAGGCGACCCGCTGAAATACGAATAGAAAAGCCCTCCCCGTGAGAGGAGCTTTATACGTGAATAAGACTCCGGCTGTTATCGGCCGGAGTCTTATTTTTTTGCCGATCCAACAAACAAAAAAAAGCGCCCGGCCTGTGTTTTACGAGGCGGACGCTTTCAGTCATTATTGTGTTTGAACGCTGCGTTTTTGCTCAATCCAAGGTTTAAGCTTCGTAAAGATGAACGTAAATACGATGGTGATGATAATGCCTTTCACAATGTTAAACGGCAGAATTCCCGCAACAACCGCTGTTTTTAACTGGCTGTTTGACAGTGCCGGTGAATGCAAAAACCAAGTATACGCGGGCAGGATGAGAATATAGTTCAAAATACTCATCAGAACAGTCATCGCCGCGGTTCCGGCCAGCAGGCTCACCGCAAGCCCTTTTGCAGACTTGAGTTTTTTAAACATAAACGCCGTCGGCAGGATAAACAGCGTCCCCGCGATAAAATTGGCCGCCTGCCCGACAGGCACGCCGGCCATGCTTCCTTGAATGATATACTGCAGAATATTTTTAATCGCTTCAACCGCAATCCCCGCCGCAGGCCCGTAAACCAAAATGGCGATAATTGCAGGAACGTCACTGAAATCAATTTTCAAGTAATCCGGCAGACCCGGAAACGGGAAATTTAACAGCATAAGCACAAAGGCAATGCTGCTAAGCATACTGATAACAACTAATTTTTTTACTTTCACAATGCTCTCTCCTTTTCGATCAAATCTCTCGAAAAGAGGAAAGGTTCTTTACACCTCAATAAAAAAACCGCTTTTATAAAAAAGCGGGAGTTTACTAAGGCTTAGCAAAGAAACGTTTGATATGAGCATCAAAACGTCTGCTGAACCTCCATCTTCTCCCATCCAGACTATACTGTCGGCTCCGGAATCTCACCGGATCCTGCCGCCGAAGCAGCTCGCGGGCTTAGAGTATGATACTCATCACCGCCGGTAGGGAATTTCACCCTGCCCCGAAGATTGATCTTATGAATTTATTCACATTATATATGATCACATTGCAATTGTATAGCGAACTGCTCAATTTTATATAAAATATTGGCGAAACTCATTTTTTAACTGAATGAGCGGTTTCCTTTTCTCCTTTACTGCGTCAATACGCATTGACACTCTATTGAGAATATGATAAATTATCAGATATTTAGTCAGCTAAACTAGGAGGAAATCTAACAATGTTTCGAGTTTTGGTCTCAGATAAGATGAGCAATGACGGCTTAAAGCCGCTGATGGAATCAGACTTTATAGAAATTGTTCAAAAAAACGTCGCGGATGCAGAAGATGAATTACATACCTTTGATGCCCTGTTAGTCCGCAGTGCCACGAAAGTAACCGAAGAATTGTTTGAAAAAATGACCTCTTTAAAAATCGTCGGCAGAGCCGGTGTCGGGGTGGATAACATCGACATCGATGAGGCCACAAAACATGGAGTTATCGTGATAAATGCGCCAAACGGAAACACGATTTCAACGGCAGAGCATACATTCGCGATGATTTCTTCATTAATGAGACACATCCCGCAAGCCAATATCTCAGTAAAATCTAGAGAATGGAACCGGACGGCTTTTGTCGGGGCGGAACTCTACGGAAAGACTCTGGGAATTATCGGTCTCGGCCGGATCGGAAGCGAGATCGCCCAGCGCGCCAGAGCGTTCGGTATGACGGTTCATGTGTTCGATCCGTTCTTAACCGAAGAAAGAGCCGGCAAAATCGGGGTAAACAGCCGGACCTTCGAAGAAGTGCTTGAAAGTGCGGATATCATTACCGTTCACACGCCTTTAACAAAGGAAACAAAAGGACTGCTTAATAGAGAGACCATCGCCAAAACGAAAAAAGGCGTCCGCCTTATTAACTGCGCAAGAGGCGGAATCATTGATGAAGCGGCGCTTTTGGAAGCACTGGAAAGCGGGCATGTCGCAGGCGCTGCGCTTGACGTGTTTGAAGTGGAGCCGCCTGTTGAATCTAAACTTCCCGACCATCCGTTAGTGATTGCCACACCTCACTTAGGCGCTTCAACGAAAGAAGCACAGCTGAATGTTGCGGCGCAGGTTTCTGAAGAAGTGCTTCAATTTGCAAAAGGCCTGCCTGTCATGTCAGCGATCAACCTGCCAGCGATGACGAAGGATGAATTCAAAAAAATTCAGCCTTATCACCAAATTGCCGATAAAATCGGAAGTCTCGTGTCACAATGTATGAAGGAACCCGTCAAAGATGTTGCGATTCAATATGAAGGCACCATCGCCAAATTTGAAACATCGTTTATTACAAAAAGCCTGCTGTCCGGCTTCTTAAAACCGCGTGTAGACTCAACGGTCAATGAAGTGAATGCCGGCGGTGTCGCAAAAGAACGCGGAATCAGCTTCAGCGAAAAGATTTCCTCCAATGAATCAGGATATGATAACTGCATCAGCGTAAAAGTGACCGGAGACCGGAGCACCTTTACGTTAACGGCTACGTATATCCCTCACTTCGGTGAAAGAATCGTTGAACTGAACGGCTTTAATATTGACTTACATCCTGCCGGCCACCTCGTATATATCCAGCATCAGGATACGACTGGCGTAATCGGACGCGTCGGACGCATCCTCGGCGATAACGATATCAATATCGCCACCATGCAGGTAGGCCGTAAAGAAAAAGGCGGAGAAGCCATTATGATGCTTTCTTTTGATAAACACCTGGATGATAAAGTCGTCAATGAGCTGGCTTCAATTCAGGATATTGTCTCAGTTAAATTGATTGACCTTCCGTAACAGACAAAAACCCAAAACATATAAATGTTTTGGGTTTTTAACGTTTAATGGATGGGAAGCGGATTAGGCGCGGCAGGCACAGCGATTGGTTTTGTCACATCATAATTACCGACTTTCTTTGCACGCGCATGTGTGAACAGCACCTCAGAAAAACCGAATTCCTTCGCGGTTAACAAAAGTCCTTCGATCATTAAAATCCCTTCTAGCGAATCTTCCACCGTATGTTTTTCGGACAATTGGATTTGCAGCTGCCGGCCGTTTTTATTTTCGGATACTGATGCAATCGCATCTGCTTCAATGACGCCTGCGGTCTGTGAGTCTTTATCTGTTTTCATTCCGTCAATGGCTTGCTCTACTGAAGAATAGGTTTGTTCCGACGGAATGAGATACTCTTGTCCCAGATTGTCACGGTAAGAAAAATACGCCCGTTTTGCCTGCTTATGTACGGACATCTCAGCGGCAATACCGTATGCTTTATAAAGATCCTGTCCTGCTCCATTTTGAATCTTTGTCATTTTAATCCGCTCGTAAGGACTCCAGGTCAAAGTCTCTTTCAGCACCTTTTTCAATAAATCAGCTTCGGCCACTGATTCAATTGATAGCCGTCCGTTTACTTGTACAAGCAGATCCTTCTTATCCGCACTTACTTGAACACCGTCCAAAAGCCGGGGTACAGACAGGAAAGATTCGGGCACTTCCAGGTTTTCTGCCTCGGATAAAGCCTCTGAAACCGATTCGTCGGGCTTCCTTTTTTCAAAACTGATCGGAATAACGGCGGATGTTTCTGAATCGGCAAACGCCAACGTAATGTATTTGTTTTTGTTTTGGTTTGAGACGACAAACGTCTTCTGTTCCGGCTTGACTGAAGCTGACTGACTGGCTTTTTCAGCCTGACTGCTGTCAGCTGTAAGATCACCGGAAGATTCGTTTCTTGTCAGCAGGTGAGGAGATATAATCAGAGCGATGCACAATGCGCAGATGGCGGCTGTTGCGGGGCCGATCCTGCTTCGGGCCGGTTTTTTTCTATACTGTTTACCCGTTTCAATATTCCGGTAAATGGCCTCTGGTGAACGATGATCTCTAACCGCCGGAAGTTGTCTTAACAACTCCTCTACTCTTTCTTCGTTCCAATATGACTTCATCATCCATTAGCTCCTCCCTCAAAAGCTCCATCTGTTTCCGAAGTATTTTGAGCCCTCTGTGTTGGGTCGTTTTGACTTTGCTTTCCGAGAAGCCGAGAGCGGCAGCTGTTTCCTGAATGGAATATCCCTGAATAAATCTCAAGATAATAACAGCTCTTTGATCAATGGTGCAGTGATCAAGCGCGGTATAAATTTCCCGGACATTTTCATGCTGTACGGCGAGTTCGTCCGGAAGCAAATGCTGATCTCTGACATCTTGTGTATCCCAATCAAACGTACCCATAATACGCTGTCTGATCGTCTGCTGCTTGCGGAACCAGTCAATCGCCACATGGCGCGCGATGGACAACAGCCATGTTTTTTCACTGCTTCTACCTTCGAATGTATGATAGGAATTCAAGACGCGGATATACACTTCCTGCGCCAAATCCTCAGCCTGTGTTTTATCTTTTACCATATAAAATAAAAATTGGTATAAATCTTGATGATATGCATCATATAATATCTGAAAGGTTTCTTCCATGGGAAGCCCCTCCGTTCACTTTTTTGTCGTATAAATGCGTTGAAAAGTTACATTACAACTATATTACGAGAAACTGGAATTTGGAAGGGAATTTATATTAACATATTCTTAAATTTTTAAAGGGGAAATTAACAAAAAAACACCCGCATGTTCTGCGGGTGTTTCGTATGGAACAAGATTGTTCGTCAATTTCAGACGCCATCCTGCACTTTTGTCGGAATATAAAATGTAAACGCCGTCCCTTTGTCGATGCTGCTGTGCACCGCAATTGAGCCGCCGTGCGCTTCCACGATATTTTTTACGATAGCGAGCCCGAGTCCGGTTCCCGCCCTGCCCCTTGTTCTCGCCTTGTCCGCTTTATAAAAACGTTCAAAAATAAAAGGCAGGTCCTCTTCAGGTATTCCCGAGCCGGAATCTTTAATATCGATTTTCAGTCCGTCTTTTACGGTCTGAGCCGCGATATGAACGCTTCCGCCTGACTCTGTATGACGCAGCGCGTTGTCTATAAGATTGGTAAACACCTGTTCCATTTTGTCTTCGTCAAAGACACACTCCGGCTGAGACACCGCAATGTCTTCTGTGAGCGAAACCCCTTTTTCCTTCGCTACCCCGGAAAATTTGCGGGAAATCTTCTCCAGAAATTCATGCAGGTTCACCGTTTCATAGTGCAGACCCGTATGTCCGGATTCCATTCTGGCCAAGTCCAGCAAGTCATTGACAAGCCGGCCCATGCGAAGGGATTCATCATAAATGATCTGCGCGATTTCTTTTTTCTCCTCTTCGGTACTTGCAATGTCGTCCACTATTGCCTCACTGTATCCTTGCAGCATAGAAATCGGAGTTCTGAGTTCATGACTGACATTGGCAATGAAATCTTCACGCAATTTATCAAGCCTGCGCTCTTCGGTCATGTCACGGAGCACGGCCACGGCGCCGCGGACGTGTGATTCCGCATAAAGAGGCGACATCAATAAAACCCATGACCTTCCTTGAAGCGTCATTTCAATCATTTGCTCTTTTTCTGTGCTCACGGCATTTTGAAAAAGCTCTTTTGCTTCAGGAGGAAGGTTGTCTCCTTCTTTAATGTTCATATTCTGCTCGTAATACCAAGCCTGCAGAAAACGTTCGGCCGGCGGGTTCGTCACCAAAATGGTGCCGTCGATATTAATGGTGATGACCCCGTCTGCCATACTGCTTAAAATATTCGACAGCTGTTCTTTTTCCTGATTCAGCGCGTTGATATGGAAATTGAGCTGCCGGCCCATCTGATTAAAGGCAATGGCCAGTTCCCCGATTTCATCTTGAGTCAGAATCGGAATTTTTGTATCAAACTTCCCTTTCGCCAAGTCCTGGGCGCCTTCCCGCATTTTCCGAAGCGGGTACGTCACCCTGCTGGATAAAAAGAACGCGAAAAACGTTGTCAAAACGATGGCAATTCCCGCCGCAAGAAAGATATACCGTGTCGTATGTTTCGTCGTATCTTTGACGGCAAGCAGCGACTGAGATAAAAAGACCATGCCTTTTTTGCCGTCTTTTTCATACGGCACGCCGACGATCAGCCGTTCGTTATCGGAACCGGCATCATTGGGCGCCGCGCGTTTGCTTACTTTTTTGCGGTCTGTCAGCGCCTTGTGCAAATCCCGGTCGCGTTTGATCTGCTCCAATGTAATAGATGATAAATGATTATCGTCATTCGGCGAATACCAGACGTGCTGATCATCCTGAATGATCGCGATGCTCGTTAAGTTGTCCGCCAGCTCCCACGTGATGGATCTGGCAAGCGGCTGGTCTTCATGATTTTCTATAATGACCGCTATTTTATCGGCAAGCTGCGTTAAATCTTTTTCCGCTTCTTCTACGTGGTAATTCTCTATGAATTCGAGAAGCAGCACCGTTAAAATAAATAAAACAATTAATACGAGTGAAAGAATGGTAAACCAAAGCTTTCCTACTACGCTTTTCCAAAACTTCATTCAGCGCCTACCTCAAATTTGTAACCCACTCCCCAGACGGTGACGATTTTTTTCGCCGCTCCCGGAGATACTTTGTTTAATTTTTCACGGAGCCGTTTTACATGGGTATCCACCGTTCTAAGGTCTCCGAAAAATTCATACTGCCATACTTCTTTTAAAAGCTTTTCTCTGTCATACACTTTGTCCGGTGTTTTCGCCAGAAAATACAGCAGTTCGTATTCCTTCGGCGTCAGGCTCACTTCCGTGCCGTCCGCAGTCACTCTGTGAGCATCGTGATCGATGGAAAGATGTGAAAAAACGAGCACATTTTTTGTCGGCGTATTTGCTGTCAGATAGGATGTTTGAGAAGCTCTTCTTAAAAGCGCCTTTACCCGAAGCACCACTTCTCTCGGGCTGAAAGGCTTCACGATATAATCGTCCGTACCCGCTTCAAACCCCTGAACGCGGTTGGCTTCTTCCCCTTTTGCCGTCAGCATGATAATCGGCGTCGCTTTTTTTTCTCTGAGCTGCCGGCATACTTCTATTCCGTCTGTTCCCGGCATCATTAAATCCAAGAGCACCAGATCATAATCTGAGGCCAGCCCCATTTTAATGGCCTCATCGCCGTTTTCCGCTTCTTCAATCACATAGTTTTCCCGTTCAAGGTACATTCTTAAAAGGCGGCGAATTCTGGCTTCATCATCTACTACTAATATTTTAGTTTCATTTGTTTGATCCATCGTTTTCCCCCTGCTTTCCTTCTGTTACTTTCATTTTAACAAACTGTGCGGCGGCTTGAGAACTGTATCGGCTTTCGGCATCTATGCGTACGAATGAAGTCCGGCAAGCACGAGATTTACAAAAATTAAGTTAAACATAATAATGGCAAAGCCGATGACGGCGAGCCATGCCGATTTTTCGCCATGCCAGCCTCTTGACAGCCGCAAGTGCAAGTATGCTGCGTAAAATAAAAAGGTGATCAGCGCCCATACTTCCTTAGGGTCCCAGCCCCAAAAACGCGTCCATGCAAGCTGCGCCCAAATCATCGCAAACACAAGCGCGCCGAGTGTAAATACCGGAAATCCGATGGAAACGGCGCGGTAGCCGACTTCATCTACCAAGTCGAGATTCACATTTTTGACGAGCGGGCTTAAAAGAGCGCTGATTCTCTTTCTGAATATCAGCCTGAGCGCGCCGTATAAGACGAGACCTGCGCCAAACGACCAGATCACCGTATTAACCTTTCTGCCTGAAAAAATGGCCGGGAGCTCAACAAACGGCTTCATTGCGCCTTCTGTAAGCAGTTCTCCTTCATGCGGACCGACAAGCGCAGGCATATCATATACCATGACGCTTTTGGCATCTTTTTTATCCACCCAATTAAATTCGGCTTTGTAGTCCGCCAGCCGGAATGCCGACGTGACGGCGATAAATGCCACGGTCGTCACGAGGATAAACATGATGACTTCGAGCCAGAACGTTTTTTTGCCCGGTCTGGACTGATCGACATGCTTTAACAGGAAAATGACTCCGGCTACAAAGCTGATCGCAAGAATCGCCTGCCCGAGCGCCGCCGTCGTGACGTGAATGTACAGCCAATTGCTTTGCAGTGACGGAATAAGCGGCGTAATGTCGGTCGGAAACATGCTTGCGTATGCAATAAGCAACAGCGCGATAGACAATGTGAACATGCCTAAAGACGGCAGTCTGTAAATAAAGTAAATAATAATAAAAGCGAGAACAAGCATCATGCCGAATGACGTGGTAAATTCAAACATATTGCTGACAGGCGCGTGTCCGCTTGCCGACCACCTCGCAATGAAGTAGCCGAGATGGCAAATAAATCCGAGAATGGTTAACGTGATTCCGATTGCCGACCAGCGGCCCTTACCGTCCTTTGCACCTTTTGTTCCCCGGATGGCGCCGCCGAAAACCGGGACGGCAATTAAATAAATCAAAAAGGCAGCATAAAGAAAATTTGCGCTCAGCTCCGCCATGACACCACTCCTTTTTCATTAGGCCTGATTTTTGACCAGTTCTTTTTGATCGGCCGGCTCTTTAATCCCGGTCCCGTTAAGAACATATTCAATATCCTTTTTCAAACCGAACCAGTTTTTGTTCGTATGACCCGCCACAAGCACTTCATTTTCACCGGTTTTGATCCAGATTCTTCTGTGCTGCCAGTACATTCCTTGAATGACGCCGATCATAAAAATCGCGCCGCCGACGGCAAGCACCCATAAGGTTAAATCTTTTCTGACGGTGAGTCCTGTAATGTTTTTCGTTTCCACGTGGTCGAATTTTAATTTGTACTTGTTATTCGCGGAACCTTCAACAGTCTGCTGAATCGCAACAAAGCTTTTCTCCCCTTTCGGCTTGTCAGGAGCCGTAACTTTAAAGACAAAAGCCGGATTGTTCGGAACCTTCGTTTTCGTGCTCGGTTCTCCGTCCTTGTTAAAATAAAAATCAGGAAGATAACTGGCGATCTGCACTTTGTAACCGTTACCAAGATCATAGTCCGTGTCTGGATCAAGAAGATTGATCTTCAGTCTGCCGAATGACTGTTTTGTTTTTTGGTCGATCAGCTGAAACACCATCTGATCGAGCTGGTTTTCTTTATAGTCCACCTGATACACGGAATAGGAGTCGAACCGCAGCGGTTCATTGACGCGGATATTGTTTTCTTTGACTCTTTTAAGCTTCGGCTTTTCACCGAATACAATGTCGCCTTCCCTCTTGTACAAAATTGCATCCGTATTGAAGGATTTGGCGACTTTGCCGTTTCCGGCTCTGTCAATGGCGTCGGCGAATACTTTTTTCTCAGTGTTTTTGTTATATGTCTGCATGGTGAACCGATTGTTTTTCAAGTAATATTTGCCGTCAGTGCCGGGAATCTGGGCGGTTTCGCCTTCACGGACCCAGAGGGTTTCATCGACATACATCCCCGGGACAAACCTCAGCATGGCTCCGATCAGAAAAATGATCAGGCCGATATGATTGACGTAGGGCCCCCACCTTGAAAAGCGCCCTTTTTCCGCCAGAATGCTTCCCTCTTGTTCTCGCACTCTATAATGCTTTTTTTTCAAACGTGTTCTGATGCCATCAGCCGCCTCCGCGCTCAGACCGGTTTCCGTCCGGCTGTATAGACGCTGCCTCTTCAAAAAGACCGGATTCCGCTGAACTCCTTGATTTTTCAGCGCTCTGTACAGAGGAATCACCCGATCCAGGCTGCAGATGACAAGTGATATGCCGATGGATGCGATCAGGAGCATATACCACCATGAACCGTACAGGTGATGAAATCCCAGCAGATAATAGATTTTGCCGATTATACCGTACTGCTGTTCATAATATGTATCCGGCTGGGCGCCCGGCGGCAGATAAGCTTCCTGCGGAAAAACCGTGCCGAATGCTGAAGCCGCCAGAGTAATGACGATCAGCCATATTCCGACTTTAACGGAAGAAAAGAAATTCCATACTTTATCTACGATTGTTTTGTTATATGTTTGCGAACGTCTTGCGCTGCCGTCGTACCGCATATCGGCAAGCGGCGACTTTTGATCATCAAGAGGCTTCCCGCACGACTCGCACAAAACTGTTCCGGCTGGATTCACGTGCCCGCATTCACATTTGACCTTTTTCATGAAGACGCCTCCAGCTTAATTAAATTCATATAGTCATGAACCATGCGTTCTGTCATCGTGCCGGTCACCACTTTCACGACTTTTCCGTCGGGATTGATCAAAAAAGTCGTCGGTATAGGCGATACGCCGTACGCGTCCAGCACTTGCCGGTCAGTATCAAGCGCAACCGGGAAATTGACGCCGTATGTTTTCATAAAATTATGTACTGCAATTTTTGATTCGCCGACATTTACCGCAACCACCTCTACACCGAGGTCTTTAAAATACTTATATTGGTTTTCCATATAGGGGAATTCCTGCTTGCAAGGCTCGCACCACGTTCCCCAGAAATTCAGAAAAACACCTTTTCCTTTTAACTGACTCAGTTCTATGTTTCTGCCCTCTGTATCTTTCAGCGCGAAATTCGGGGCTTTGGACCCCTCAGATATACGCTCGCCGTTTGTGTAAACAGCGTTATAGATGGTATATCCGAGCGCGCAGAGTAAGATGAGAAGGATGCCGGTCCGAATGAATAAACGCCGCCGTTTTTTGTTCATTGTACACTGCTCCCCTCCCCTGCCTGCAAATCCATTCAATTATATCATCTTCACGTTTTGTAATTTTTGAAGGTTATGTGAAAATTAGAAAGCGTTTTTACCGTGGTCGGCTAAAGCCCGCAGCCTTTTCACCTCATGCGGCGTCAATTCTCTTGCGTCTCCTGTGTGAAGGCCTCTTAAATCTAAAAATGCGTATTCTTCACGTTTGAGTTTCAGCACGTCATGACCGATCGCCTCGAACATGCGGCGGACCTGTCTGTTTCGGCCTTCATGAATCGTCAGCTGAATGATGCTCGTCTGCTTTCTTTTGTCCAGGGAAAGCATTTTCGCTCTGGCCGGAGCCGTCTTGCCTTCTTCAAGCTGAATGCCGCGCTCAAGCTTTCTCAGAAGTTCCTTGGAAGGAATCCCTTTCACTTTGGCGACGTATGTCTTATCAATTTCGTATTTCGGATGCATAAGTTTGTTGGCAAACTCGCCGTCATTTGTCAGCAATAAAAGACCGCTCGTATCATAATCAAGCCTGCCGATCGGATAAATGCGCTGCGGCACTTCTTTAAAGAAGTCGGTCACCACTTTCCGCCCTTTGTCGTCGTCAGCTGCTGAGATCACTCCTCTCGGTTTATAAAGCAGAAAGTACACGGGTTCTTCCCGTTCCACCTTTAATCCGTTTACTTCAATCTGATCAGAACCGGTCACTTTTACGCCGAGCTCTGTTATTACTTTTCCATTCACCTTTACTTTTCCTTCTTTTATCAGCTCTTCTGCCTTTCTGCGTGATGCCACGCCGGCATGAGCAATAACTTTTTGCAGTCTTTCCATGTCGTTCACCTCAAGTATAATCTTACTTTTTTCCACTTGAACAAACAAGCTTTTTCAAGGAGAGTTATTCTGATATATAAAAAGCGCCTGATTCAGGCGCTTCCAAATAATAACGTAACTATGATGATTGATGCAACCACTCCGATCAAATCAGCAAGAAGACCGACCTTTAGAGCATCCCCCATTTTTTTAATGCCGACCGCCCCGAAGTATACCGTCAGGACGTACAGCGTCGTATCAGTCGATCCCTGCATGACAGAAGCCAGTCTGCCGATAAATGAATCAGGCCCGTACACGGCGATCAAATCTGTCGTCATCCCGAGCGCCGCCGTACCTGAAATCGGACGGATCAGAGCAAGCGGCACGACCTCTGCCGGAATGCCGAGCGCCGTAAAGAAAGGCTTGCAAAGTCCCATGACAAAATCCAGCGCGCCTGAAGCCCGGAATACGGTGATCGCCACAAGCATCCCGACCAAAAACGGAATGATGGAAAACGCAATCTCAATTCCTTCTTTTCCGCCTTCAACGAATGATTCATACGTCGGCACTTTTTTGATCGTGCCGTATATCAATATACCGGCGATAATAATCGGGATCATGGCTAAAGACAGCCAATTCACCATTTCCATTCGCTTACCTCCCTTTTCTTTTGCGGCGGTACCAGAAGTAGCGGTCAATGAAAATTGCGCCGATTCCCGAAATTAAAGTCGCTAAGATGGTCGGTCCGACGATATCGGTCGGTGATTTCGCCGAATAAGCCATGCGGACGGCAATGACGGTTGTCGGTATCAATGTAATGCTCGAAGTATTTACCGCCAAAAAGGTAATCATGGAACGGCTGGCCTCAGACTTGTTGCCGTTCAGCTTTTTCATCTGCTCCATAGCTTTAATGCCGAGGGGTGTCGCAGCATTTCCCAACCCGAAAAAATTCGCCATGAGATTTGATAAGATGTATCCCATAGCCGGATGATCAGGGGGAATATCGGGAAACAGCTTAGAAATAAACGGGCGGCACATTCTGCTGAATATATCCAAAAGGCCGGACTGCTCGGCTATTTTCATCAGGCCGAGCCAGAACACGAGGACGCTCATTAATCCGAACGAGATCGTAACAGCTTCTTTCGCTCCTTTAAAAACAGCTTCATTCACATCCTGCAAGGTACCGTTAAACATCGCAAAAACAAGTCCGATTACAGTCAGACAGACCCAGATTAAATTGACCATACTGAACCGCCCGCCGTGCTCATAAAAAGGCTCGTAAATGTTTCAATGAAATGCTTTTTCGGCTTTTTATGGCGCTCATTTTCATAATAGACGGGGATCTTGGCGATCACTTTCCCGTCATGCATAACGGTCATCCGGCCGACAACATCAGGAATGAGAGAGGCATCCTTTTTCCAGGCTTTTTTCGGTTTTATTAAGGTTGTGCTGATTTTCACATCATCGATTTCATCCTCTTTTAACAAATATTTAACATCACGGGTAATAAAAGCGTGTTTTCCGTAAAACGTCTTTTTCAGCTTCGGGATGCCGCCTTTTTTGGCGACGACATAGGTTTTATAGTTCTCAAAGACATAATTAAACATATTCATATGGTCATCCCAGTCATCCGGATCATTAATAGTGACTGCGATGAGATCCGTTCCGTCTTTTGAAGCCGTCGAAACGAGGGTCCGTTTCGCGATTTTTGTGTAACCCGTTTTTCCGCCAGTGCTGTAAGGATAGAGCCCTGTCAAAAGCTTGTTTTTATTTTTCCACACCCGGTCCATCGTTTCCGCTTTATACACTTTTGTGCCTGAAACGGTCCGGTATTCCTTGATCTTCATCGCGTATTTGGTCAAAAGCGCCATGTCATACGCCGTTGAATATAAATTTTCGTGGTCATCCAGTCCGTGCGGGTTTTGAAATTTTGTATTTTCCATCCCGATTTGCTCGGCTTTTTGGTTCATCATAAATACAAAACCGTCAAGGCTTCCGCCGACATATTCGGCTATTGCCGCAGCGGCATCATTTCCTGATCTCAGCATAAGCCCGTATACGAGATCTTTCAGCTTAACTTTCTGTCCCGGCTGAAGATAAATTGCTGAACCTTCCGTTTTTACGGCATTCGGGGAAACAGTCACGGTCTTTTCCATCTTCCCTGATTCAATTGCCAGCACCGCCGTCATGATTTTAGTAATGCTTGCGATCCGCCGCTTATGATGTTCGTCCTTAGCGAATAATACCCTGCCTGATGTTCCGTCAATTAAAATCGCGCTTTTTGCGCTGACATGTATTTGGGCATGTGCCGTATTTCCGTCTGTAATGGAAAAAAGGATAACAAAAGTCAAAAGAAATACGGCAGCTTTTTTGAGAAAGCGCATGAATGCTCACGTCCTTGTTGTGGGTTTGTACAAGTTTATGCGCATGTCCATGACTTATGAATACCAATTACATCACTTTACATAAAAAAACTCTCCCAAAAGGGAGAGTTTTTATCTGGCTGATACCATATTTGAGCCTGATGCTTCATATTGCGCCAATTCTTCCCGCATGCGCAGAAACTCACTGCTGAGCGAAAGCAGAAGGCTCCGCAGCGAGTCCGGCACTCGCTGGTAAAATTCAATCGCGCTTTGGCCTGTATATGCGGCGCGGCTGTTTTCATACCATGTATCCTTTTTCGGCATGAAAAACTCTTCCACGCACTGATGATACACTTTATACAGGGTTTTCTCCGCTCTCGACTCATGAAACGGCTCCTGCATTAAGAGCCGGCGGCAGGCTTCCTGGGCGCCTTCGCAAAAGACGGTCATCCGTCTCAGCACACTGAGCACATCGCGGCAGTATGCCTCATCCGCCTTTCCCGAAGCCTGCATCTCCGGTAATGTTGTATGATTTAAATAGCTGCTGACCATCGTGACAACCTCGGCTAAAAATTTACCAGTTTCTTCAGTATGGGCCCTCACAATCGAATTTCCCATTTTCGTCCGTTTCCTTCCTCTCTTGTACTTCGTCAATGTGCGTCATTCATCAATGGCCTTTCCCTACTATCGTATGATGAAAAACCGTTATTATTTAATATCCTCAAAAGTTTGGTTGAAGTTTTCAAAGAACAAGTCGGCTTCCTCCTGGAGAACGTCTTCTTCCGCATTTTCAGGAAGCGGCGGGAGCTCGTCCAGTGTTTTTAAGCCGAATTGTTCAAGAAATACAGGTGTCGTGCCGTATAAAATCGCACGGCCGGGACCGTCGGCGCGGCCAACCTCACACAGCAGCGCTTTTGACACGAGGCTGTGCAGAATCCGTTCAGACTTCACGCCCCGGATATCTTCAATTTCTGCCCGTGTGATCGGCTGCTTGTACGAAACAATCGCCAGCACTTCTAAAGAAGCCTGTGACAGCCCCTTTGACGGCACTTCGATTAATTTTTTTAAATAAGGCACGAATTCTTTTTTCGTTCCAAGCATATACGTATCCGCATATTCGGTCAGCTCGATACCCCTGCCGTCTTCCTTGTACTGTGCGGCCACTTCTTCCATAATTCCGGCCAGCTCCGCTTCTTCTATTTCAAGCACCGTCACCAATTGCTTTTTGGTAAGCCCCTCATCACCCGCCGCATACAGCAGGGCTTCCACAATCGCTTTCCAATTCACGATATCAAGCGCCATGAATGGATTCACTCCCCGTAATGTATATATCTGAAAAGTTTTCTTCCTGTTCAAGGATAATCTGCTGATTTTTCATCAGCTCCAGAACTGCTAAAAACGTCACGACGAGATGGTCTTTTTGCCGAGAAGGAAAAAGCTCCGTGAAGTTTATTCTTCTTCCCGCCGTTTTTAAACTTTTTACGATTTCGTTCATTCTGTCTTCAATCGGTATTTCCTGTCTTGTAATGGTCGTTTCTTTCGGCCGCGTGATTTTTTTACGCTGAAGCACTTTTTGAAACGCGCCGATCATGTCATAAACGGTCACCGAAAGCTTCTGCTCCGTCTGTTTGATTTCTTTTGCATATTCACTTAAATCACTCGGCGGCTTCGTAAATGACTTTTGTCTTTCTTCTTCCCGCTCTTTTAAATCTTTCGCAGCGGTTTTATATTTTCTATACTCAATCAGCTTTTCAATCAGCTCGTCCCGAGGGTCTTCTTCTTCAAGCATTTCGTCTTCAAACAGCTCTTCCTCTTGTTTCGGAAGCAGCATTCGGCTTTTAATGCTGAGAAGAGTCGCCGCCATGACCAGATATTCACTGGCGACATCAAGTTCAAGCACTTGCATTGTATGTACATATAATAAATATTGTTCAGTAATGGTTGCCACGGGTATGTCGTATATGTCGATTTCAAGACGGTTAATCAGATGAAGCAGCAGGTCCAATGGGCCTTCAAACGTATCAATTTTCACTTGATATTCTACCATTATCTCACCATTTTCAATATCACTCTCATTGCCGGAAAAACTGGCTACCCATTAGTATAATCCACCGAAATGCTCGCGTCCAATACTTTTCTAATCGTGCTCCGTTATTTAGAAAATACTGAAAAAGAAGATATACGCCTATACCTTTAAAGGCGGATGCACATATGATAGCCGTGTAAACATGAAACAAAGGGAGGCTGATTTCACATGGGCGGAGCTTGTTTCGGCGGAGGATTTGCATTAATTGTCGTTCTGTTTATATTGCTCGTTGTCGTAGGGGCATCTTACATCTGCTAGTTCATCAGGCTTCAGACACCAAGCCGCTCTTTTTTCCTTTTCATAGCGCTGTGGTACACTGGGTTTAGCATAAAAGGAGGAAGCGGCTTGTATCCAAAAGCTTATATCGGCTTTTTGGCCGAATTTCACGCATCAAGAGATTATTTTGAGTGTCATGAACTGTTAGAGGAATATTGGAAAGAAAGCCCGCCTGGGGAGCGGAGCATTCATTGGGTCGGCCTGATTCAGCTTGCCGTCGCTCTGTATCACCAGCGAAGGGGGAATGAAGCCGGGGCTAAACGGCTGATTGCCAACAGCTTACGTATTCTGCGGTCTGAAAAACAGGCTGTCAGCTCTCTCGGTCTCAGTCATCCGAAGCTGATTGAGCTGATAGAATCGCTGTCAGACAACATAGAAGCGGGCCTGCCGTACAAAAGTGTTATGCTGCCGATTACAGATGAAACTTTGAAAGAAGCATGTCTTGCCGAATGCCGCCGCAAGGGCTATATATGGGGGCAAGACGGTGTATCCGATACCTTTCTTATTCATAAACACCGCCTGCGGGACAGGACGGATGTCATCATGGAACGCGAACGGGAAATTGAGAAAAGAAAAAAAAGCAGAGGCTGACGGTCAGCCCTGCTTTTTCTATATAAAAACAGCTCCCGAAACCGTGATGATTCCGGGAGCATTTGTCAGTTATTATATGAAATATCCTGATCTTTTTGATGTTGACAGCGTTCAAAAAAGCTTTGCGTTAATTCATTCGGAACGAGTGCCTCCGTTTTGAACAGACGTTTTAAGGCGTCCATCATTTGCTTTCCGATTCCTTGATGGCGGTGAGAAGGATTCACGCTGATATGACGGATTTCAACCTCCGAGTCTTTTTTTTCGACTCCGATCGCTCCGACGATATCTTCATCCTCTTTCCAAAGAAAGAGCTGGCGGCCAGTATCCGTTTCATAGTCCTTCATTGTCTGCTGAAGCTGCTTAAGATCTTTTTCATTCGGCATAAATGACAGAAGACCCATCGCAATCTTTTCAAACGATTTTTTATAACGAATTAACATAAAAACCCCTCTATATCCAAAATGTCCATTCATGTCCTATCAAACGGATACATAAAGGCGATCCGTTTTCTCACATTATATCATTTTCGCCGCGGTTTTAAACGCTTTTCAACAAATTATTCAAATGAGCGGTTTAAATTTGCCATTTCAATGGCGGATACTGCGCAGTCCGCTCCCTTATTTCCGGCTTTTGTTCCGGCGCGTTCGATAGCCTGCTCAATGGTTTCAGTCGTCACGATGCCGAAGATAACCGGGACGCCCGTCGCCGTTCCCGCCTGAGCGATGCCTTTTGCCGCTTCGTTGCAGACATAGTCATAATGCGTTGTCGCTCCTCTGATCACCGTGCCAAGTGTAATGACGGCATCGTATTTTTTCGTTTCCGCCATTTTTTTTGCGGCAAACGGGATTTCAAACGCTCCCGGCACCCAAGCGACATCAATGTCATTTGATTCTACACCGTGGCGAATCAATGTGTCTTCTGCTCCGCTTAACAGCTTGCTCGTAATAAATTCATTAAATCTGCCGACGACGATTCCGATTTTAAGTCCTGTTCCTACTAGGTTTCCTTGTATGATATTCATATGTTATCCATCCTTTTTTGTGAGATTTGTTTTTAGAAATGAAGCAAGTGTCCGAGTTTTTTCATTTTGGTTTGTAAATACTGCTTGTTGTGCTCACTCGCTTCCATTTGAAGCGGCACCCGATCTGAAATGCTTAGTCCGTACCCTTCAAGGCCGGCGATTTTCCGGGGGTTATTGGTTAAAAGTTTCATATGCTGAACCCCTAAATCGCGGAGAATCTGGGCGCCGATGCCATAGTTGCGCAAGTCAGGCAGAAAGCCGAGCGCTTCGTTCGCTTCAACCGTGTCGTACCCTTGTTCCTGCAATCGATACGCTTTCAGCTTATTGATGAGACCGATTCCTCTGCCTTCCTGACGCAAATACAATAGAACGCCGCGGCCTTCTTCGGCAATTTGCGCAAGCGCGGCATGAAGCTGAGGCCCGCAATCACAGCGGTGGGATGCAAACACATCGCCGGTCAGGCATTCTGAGTGCACTCTGACAAGAACGGGTCCGCTGTTAAACGGGACATCGCCCATGACAAAGGCGAGATGTTCTTTTCCGTCCACCTCGTTTGTATATCCGTAAACCCGGAACGTGCCGAAGTCAGTCGGCAGCGTAATGTCAACTTCTCTGTTCACAAGTGTTGTAATGTTGTAGCGGTATTCTATTAAGTCTTTTATCGTAATCATTTTCAGCTGGTGGCGTTTGGCGATCTCGGCTAACTCTGGCACTCTGGCCATTGTGCCGTCTTCATTCATAATTTCACAAATGACGCCCGCTCCTTGAGAACCGCATGCTTTTGCAAGGTCAACGGCTGCTTCCGTGTGGCCCGCCCGCTTCAGGACGCCTCCTTTTTTTGCGATTAAGGGAAAAATATGACCCGGACGCTGAAAATCGTCAGGCACAGATTCTTCGTCCAAAAGCGCCTGAATCGTAAAGGAACGTTCCTGAGCGCTGATTCCCGTTTTTGTCAGCTTGTGGTCAATGCTGACTGTAAACGCGGTCTCATGTGAGTCTGTATTATGATCGACCATTGGATGAAGATCCAGCCGGCCGGCGATGTCTTCAGAAAGCGGCGTGCAGATCAGGCCTCTCCCGTGGGTCGCCATAAAATTCACCACTTCAGGCGTAGCATGCTCAGCGAGCGCTACGAAATCTCCTTCGTTTTCTCTGTCTTCATCATCGACAACGATGATGACTTCACCTTTTTTCAGCGCTTCTAATGCCTCTTCTATCGGATGAAACATATTGATCTCCCTTTCTAAAAGCCGTTCTCGCTTAAAAAGGCTTCTGTGATAGTTTGATTGCTTTTCGTTTGTTCTGTTTTGTGCAAAAAGCGGTATAAGTATTTGCCGATCATGTCGCACTCAATATTGACGATCGAGCCGACTGCTTTCGTCCGGAAAATCGTTTCTGAGATGGTATGCGGAATGACAGATACCGTCACACTTTCGTCTGATAAGCCGAAAATCGTCAGGCTCACGCCGTCTACCGTAATCGAACCTTTCAATACGAGCGTTTTCGTCAATTCGGGAGACAGCTTTAAGTCGTAATAGACCGCGTTGCTTTTTTTCTCGATCCGTGTAATTTCCGCCGTCCCGTCTACGTGCCCTGATACAAAGTGGCCGCCGAACCGTCCGTTGGCGGACATTGCTCTTTCCAGATTCACTTTACTGCCTTTTGACAAGCCGTTCAGCGAAGTGGCTTTAACTGTCTCCGGCATGACATCTACCGTAAATTGATTGTCAGAAAATCCGGTCACGGTCAGGCAGATGCCGTTTACCGCGATGCTGTCGCCAAGCCTCACATCACTTGTCACTTTTGAAGCGGCAATTGTTAATGCCATGGAAAGGCCTGTCTTTTTGATTGCTTGGATCGTGCCTGTTTCTTCAACGATTCCTGTAAACATCGTCACCATCCTTTCCATCTTTAGGTATGGCCGTCAGTTTTATATCCGGCCCGATTTGGGTAATTTGTGTGAATTGTAAATGGGGGACATCTTTCATTGATTGAAAACCTTCACCGGAGATCAAGCTGGGAGCAAGCGTTCCTCCGATTAATGTAGGGGCGAAATAGAAATGAAGCTCGTCGAAACAGCCCGCCTTGACAAAACTTCCGTGTACAGATGCTCCTCCTTCCACATAAACGGACATTATGCCGTTTTCAGCGAGAATGCTGAGCACCTCAGGGATGTGAATGCGGTCTGTTTCAAGCGTAAAGACTTTTATTCCGAGTGCGGTCAGCCGGTCTTTCTTTCGGACGTCAGAACCTGCGGCTGTAAATATCCATGTCGGCGCAGCCCCGTCAGTGAGCACATTTGCCGTTTCAGGAACGGTCAGCTTTGTATCGAGAATGACTCTGACCGGCTGCTTCACCGCATCGGGGAGCCTGCATGTCAGGCTCGGATTATCGGCTTTGACTGTGCCTGCTCCGACAAGAATGCTTTGATGCGATTTCCTGTATTGCTGGGCATCAAGCCTTGCCGCCTCTGATGTAATCCATTTGCTGTCACCGGTTTCAGTCGCTGTTTTCCCGTCAAGGCTTGCGGCCGCTTTCAAGGTGACATACGGAAGTCCGGTCCGCATGAAGTGAAGAAACATTTTATTCAGCTCTTCTGCCTGTTGCCTGAGAAGCCCCGTTTTCACTTCGATGCCCGCTGCTTCCAGCATTGTGATGCCTTTTCCGGCTACAAGCGGATTGGGATCTTCCACAGCGATAAACACCCTTTTTATCCCTGATTTCATGATCAGTTCGGCACATGGCGGTGTTTTTCCGTAATGGCTGCAAGGCTCAAGCGTCACATACAAATCAGCGCCTTTTGCATGGCTGCCTGCCATATTGATCGCGTGCACCTCAGCATGGGCCTCTCCGTATTGCAAGTGGGCGCCCATTCCGACGATCTGTCCGTTTTTGACGACGACGGCGCCGACAAGAGGATTCGGCTGTGTCTGTCCTTCACCGCGTCTGGCAAGCTCTATTGCCGTATTCATATAATATTCTTCCATCGTTATCCCTCCCTTCTTCCACGCAATTTGGCGTCAAAAAAGCCCCGAATGTTTACACAGTTCGGGGCTTTACCAGTTTTAATCCATAGGAAATAAGACTATACAGTATGATTATTTTTTGCATAGCTTCTCTCATCCTTCTCCCATCCAGACTTTCACTGTCGGCTTCAGCTTTTCACTGAATCCACCGTATACAGATGCATACGGGTCACGGGCTGTAAAGCGCAGGAGCGCCTTATTACCGCCGGTCGGGATTTTCACCCAGCCCCGAAGGATACAATCAATATTTTTTTGTCCTTATCCGCTATTATAACATCCTTTACGGGAGGCGCAATGAATTTGCACCTAATTATTCAGAAAAAATAAAAAGCGCCTTTTTTCCAAAAAGGCGCCTTCATTTATTCGTTTACTTTAACGACCTTCAATAAGCCGTCAATCCGGTTCGATTTGCTGAAATACGCTTTAATCTTATCTCCTTTTTTCACATCGGAGAGATCCTGTTTCAGCTTGTCGCCGTTAAAAATGATTTTTGTGCCGTTTGCTGCCGTACCGTGGTATTCATTTCCTTCTATTTTCGTAATTTTATATGTTTTCACTGTATATTCTTCTTTTTCCTGAGACAGGGTTTGTCCGATCGCAGTAGGCACGTCTTTCAGTTCAATATCGTTTATGACCATAAAACCGCCCGCCAATAACAGCAGCAGTACAAGTAAAATGGCTGCTTTTGTTTTAATTCTTTCCATTTTTCTACCTCCAGCCCGTATCAATCTATTCATTACTATGTCATATTCCTTTTTTTCATGAATAGAAAACCGTTCTTCCCTGCGTGAGTTATTCATATAACGATTCATAAAGGGAAGATGTTTCATGTATCTGTAAAACTTTCTATCTATTAAATAGATATACGAATTTATGTTCTGTTTTTGTGGGTGGAAAGATAAATTTATATAAAAAAAGCAGTTTTCTCTAAAGAAAACTGCTCGTACGGTTTATTTCGTCTTGCGAATTTCATTAAACGGGAAGAAGACGAATTTTGATGTTCCCGCTATTTGTTTTTTCGTAAAAAGACCGAGGCCGTTGCGGCTGTCCATAGAGTTTCTGCGGTTATCACCCATGACGAAATATTTGTCGTCCGGCACTTTCACCGGGCCGAAGTCATCCGTCAGCGTGTCATAGCCGTCCTGCTTCGCTTTTTTCTTGTTTGCCGCTAAATACGGTTCGGACACTTTTTTGCCGTTGATGTACAGCTGATCGTTTTTCATTTGCACCGTGTCGCCGGGAAGTCCGATAATCCGTTTGACATAGTGCTCGTTTTCTCCGTTCAAAACGACGATCTGGCCGCGTTTGAAGTCGCTTATGTATTTGACCGTCATATTGACAAAGATTCTCTCACGGTCATGCAGAGTCGGTTCCATTGATTCCCCGTCAACGACATAAGGAGCAAATAAAAAGTTGCGGATGAGCACTGCCAGAACGACAGCGATGATAATGGCTTTCGCCCAATCAAGTACGGCGCTTTTTTTAGAAGTTTTTTCTTTTTCTGATTTCAAGTGATTTCCTCCCATTAGCCATGGTTGTTTTTATTTTACCATGAATCCCTGCACAGAGGGCAAATAAGCCCCGCACCTCATCCATTTTTTTCATTTCACAAGCCGGATCTGCTGATTTTACGGTATTTCACGAAGCTTCCGATCCGCCAAATGCACAAATACACAAAAGCAAGCTCCATTGTTAAAACGGCAAATTCCGCCGCGTCAATGTTTTTGAAATATTGACTGAGCACGATACGGATCGCAATAATCGCGATAATGACATATTTAAAGTTTTTATTCCGTTTGGAGTAGACAAAGCCGTCTTCCCGGATTTCATATGCGGTTTGCGACAGCATAATGACGCCAAATACCGCGCCTAACAGTCCGGCGATGGCGAGCTCCCAAACAGCGGGAAGATGAAACGGCTTTCCCGGAATATGCATGAGCTGGCTGATGCTGAACGAAAAAATGACGGCGATAATCACAAGCGGGAGAATGATGCCGAAGCCGCCGCCTTTAATCGGCCTGTTTCCCTTTTTCATTCTGAACCAAAAAATAAGTGCAATAATAATAATGACAAATAAAACGGTTGCCAATTGAACCAACGTTTTTACCTCTTTTCATTGTTGTAATCGGTCTTTTACACTATACCAGAGTGACCGCTATAGTTCATATATGTATTTTTTCATGATTTACACATGAGAATTTTCATATACATAAAAAAACCCGCCTGAAAAGGCGGGTTTTCCGTCATTAACCTTCTACACGGACTTCTTTCATTTTGTCTCCGTTAGACATGTTTTTCGCGTGCTCTAAACCGCTTGTCACTTTTCCGAATACAGTGTGAACGCCGTTTAAATGCGGCTGCGGCTCATGTACGATGAAGAATTGGCTTGAACCCGTGTCTTTACCGGCATGCGCCATTGATAAAGAACCGGCTTCGTGCTTATGCGGGTTGCCTTCTGTTTCACATTTGATCGTTTTTCCGCTTCCGCCCATGCCTGTCCCAGTCGGATCTCCGCCTTGGCTGACAAAGCCCGGAATCACGCGGTGGAAAATAACGCCGTCATAAAAGCCCGTATTCGCCAGGTTTTCAAAGTTAGCGACTGTATTAGGCGCTTCATTCGGGTAAAGTTCAAATTCGATTCTGCTGCCGTTTTCCATTTCGATGTAACCAGTTTTCATTCTCATTCCTACTTCCATATGTTTTTTGTCAAAGCCTTCTTCCACATGAATTTTCAATTGTAAGCCGGCTTTCTTTTTGATATTCTTTTGAAGGAAGATGCGTCTGCTCTTCTTTTCGCGGCTTATTATACCATACCTTCAGCCGGAAAACGAATCTCCCAGCTTCCAAAGAAAGAAAATGAAACCAGAACAGCTTCACAGCCGTCTATGTAACGGAACTGCTTCACGCAGGGCCTCACAAACCGCTTCAAAACGGCATTTGTGAAAAGAAGGAGGTTAACCGCTTTGAAAAAAATGTGGATTGGATTGCTGGCGGCGGCCGTTGTATTGTGCACAATACCGAAGATCAGCCTGGCCGATGCCGCAGTCGGAGATGTCATCGTCACACTGGGAGCAGATCTGTCAAACGCAGACCGTCAAAAAGTGCTTGACGAATTAAATGTTCCTGACAACGCGACAAAAGTGACGGTCACTAATAAAGAAGAACATGAATATCTGGGAAAATATATATCGAATGCCCAAATCGGCACAAGAGCCATTTCTTCATCATCCATCACGGTGGAAAAGAAAGGGTCCGGGCTTGACGTCCAAACCCATAACATCGATTCCATTACGGATGAAATGTACTTAAACGCCCTGATGACAGCAGGCGTGAAAGATGCGAAAGTATACGTAACGGCGCCGTTTGAAGTATCAGGAACCGCTGCATTAACAGGGGTCATTAAGGCATATGAAGTTTCATCAGACAAAGCGATTTCAGAAGATGTAAAACAAGTCGCCAACCAAGAGCTTGTCACAACATCAAAACTCGGAGATAAAATCGGAGATAAAAACGCCTCCGCGCTTATCGCAAACATTAAAGACGATTTCGCGAAAAACGGTGTGCCCGATACAAAAGAAGGAATCGAGAAAAAAGTCGATGATGCGGCATCAAACCTTAACATTACACTGACTGACGCTCAAAAAGACCAGCTTGTTTCATTGTTTAATAAAATGAAAAATGCCAAGATTGATTGGGGCCAAGTCGGCAATCAGCTTGATAAGGCTAAAGACAAAATCACAAAGTTCATTCAATCCGACGAAGGCAAAAGCTTTATTCAAAAAGTCATTGATTTCTTCGCGTCGATTTGGAATGCGATCGTGTCTGTATTTACAGGAGACAGCGGATCAAGTTCTAACAGCTAAAACAAAAAAGAGACCGGGACTGTATCGTCCCGGTCTCTTTTTTTGTTTATTGTTTGACTCCCGTCTTAAACGGCAGATCCAGCTTGACAATGTCTTCATAGGTTTCTCTTTTAATGACAAGATGCGCTTCGCCGTCTTCCACAAATACAACCGCGGGACGCGGAATGCGGTTATAGTTGTTAGCCATGCTGTATCCGTATGCCCCCGTGCAGAAAACGGCGAGCAGATCGCCTTCTTTCACTTCCGGAAGGTCTATATCCCAGATGAGCATATCTCCGCTTTCACAGCACTTACCCGCGATGGATACCGTTGTGTCATGGTGTTCTGAGATTCTGTTTGCCGATACGGCTTCATATTTCGCCTGATAAAGCGCAGGACGGATATTGTCGCTCATGCCTCCGTCAACGGCTGCATATTTACGGGTGCCGGGCACTTCTTTTTGCGAACCGATGGTATAAAGCGTCGTTCCGGCGTCTCCGACGAGCGAACGTCCCGGTTCAATCCAAATTTCCGGAATGTCAAAAGCGTACAGTTCTGCGTTTTCTTTTACCGCTTCAATAATTTTTTCCACGTAGACGGCGGGATGAAGAGGTTCATCCTCTTCTGTGTAGCGGATGCCGAAGCCTCCTCCTAAATTCAGCACTTCAGAGACAAAGCCGAATGATTCTCTCCATTCATTCAGTTTTGCAAAGATTTTTTCCGCGGCCAGGACAAAGCCCGCCGTATCAAAAATTTGCGATCCGATATGGCAGTGAACGCCGAGAAGACGGATATGGTCTGACTGTAATACTTGCTCAATCGCCTTTTCTATTTGCCCGTTATGCAGATCAAAACCGAATTTGGAATCTTCCTGCCCCGTCGTAATATAATCATGCGTGTGCGCCTCTACCCCCGGGGTGATCCGCAGAAGCACATCCATGGCGCGCCCTGATTTGCGGCACAGTTCCGCAAGTAAGGATATTTCATGAAAATTATCAACGACGATGCAGCCGATTTGATGATCGAGCGCCATTTGCAATTCTTCCCTGCTTTTGTTATTGCCGTGAAAATGTATCCGGTCAGCCGGAAAACCGGCCGAAACCGCCGTAAACAGCTCTCCGCCGGACACAACGTCCAATGAAAGCCCCTCCTGCTCAGCGAGCTGTATCATTGCAACGGAAGAAAATGCCTTGCTCGCGTATGCGACCTGCGCTTTTAAATCCGCGTCAATGAATGCCTGTTTAAAGCTTTTAGCGCGCTCACGTATTAAAGCCACGTCATAAACATAAAGAGGCGTGCCGTAATGCTCCGCTAAATACAGCGCATCCACACCTCCGATTTCCAGATGACCTAGTTTGTTTTGTCTGCTTGTGCCATGTAAGAACAATGCTCATTCCCTCTTTCTGATCCGCATATGGGTGAAAAGGACAGCTTTTGTTGAGCTGTCCTTATACAGGTCCCGTATAAGTTAAGACATACAATATCATAATCTTCTGTCGGTTTCAATGCGATTATGAACCGCTTGGCTGTCTTTGACGGTCTTTCGGGTGAACAATGCTCGGTCTGACTTTTGCTCCCGGCACTGTCGTCCGGACGAGCACCTGCCACAGCGCCTTGCCGTTAAATGGTAAAAACGGCCATAAATACGGCGTATGAAATGAGCGGATACTCGCCATTACGATCAGCAGCAATGTAAAGCCGATAACAAAGCCTTTCACTTTGAAAATGGCCACGAGAATCATTAAGATGAGACGCATCATTTTATTGGCGAGGCTGAGTTCATAGCTCGGCGTTGTGAATGATCCGATGGCGGCGATCGATACGTACAAAATCACTTCGGCTGAAAACAGCCCCACCGCTATGGCGATTTGTCCGATCAGCACCGCCGCAATCAGCCCCATGGCGGTCGATAAAGCGGTCGGCGTATGGATCGCGGCCATCCTGAGAAACTCAATGCCCAGATCGGCCAAAAAGATTTGCAGAATGATCGGGATATGCGTATTTTTATTTAAGCCGATAAAATCCAATCTTTCTGGCAGAAGAGACGGTTCGAGAACAAACAGGAACCAAATCGGAAGCAGGACAGTTGAAGCAATAATACCAAAAAACCTGATCCATCTTAAAAATGTCCCGACAGAAGGAGCCTGCCTGTATTCTTCCGCATGCTGAACGTGGTGAAAAATCGTTGTGGGCGTTATGATAACGCTCGGTGACGTATCGACGACGATAATGACGTGACCTTCCAAAATATGATTGGCGGCCACATCCGGGCGTTCTGTGTATCTGACCATAGGAAACGGGTTGTAGCCCTGCTTGACGATAAATTCTTCCACCGTTTTATCAGCCATCGTCAGCCCGTCAATGTCAATCGCATTCACTTCGTTTTCGACGATGCTGACAAGATCAGGGTCCGCGATGTCCTCTATATACACAATGGCCAGATCGGTCTTAGAGCGCTCACCGACTTTCGTAATTTTGACGCGGAGCCTTTCGTCTCTGATTCTTCTTCTGATCAACGCTGTATTAATGACGATACTTTCTATAAAACCGTCTCTTGCCCCGCGCACGACCTTTTCTGTATCCGGTTCTTCGGGCGTGCGTCCGGGATAATTCCTGACGTCGACGACGAAAGCGAAGCCGGCGTCTTCAACGATAACGGCGACAAGTCCGGAAAGCACTTGATCCGTTGCTTCGTCGAGTGTTTTCACTTTTTGGACCTGCTGATTGACGAGCCTGTTTTCAACGACATCAATCGCTTCATCCGCGTTCTCGTCATAATTATTGACATCGACGAGCTGCTCTATTAAATGAATGATAAACAAAGTATCGGTTAACCCGTTGACAAAGTAAATCTGGACTTCCCGGCCTAAAACTTGAACTTTGCGGACGCCGACATCATAGCTCGTCCCCATACCGACACGGTCTTTAAAAAATTGTTCATTTTTTCTAGGATCCCGGTATACTTTTATCATGTTTTCCGGTTTTTCCGGCATGATATTCGCTCCTTTCTAAAATGAATTCGACAGCCTTCATCGTAATCGGCGAGCCTTTGGATATATCATCTTTTCTTCCCATCTTTCCTATGTCGCCGATGCCTACAATGAGGGGAACGTCCAGTTTGTCAAGACAATACACCGTGTCTCCGTTCATTCTGTGCTCGTCCATTTCTCTCATTCCGATTTTGTCGACGCCAAACTCCGTCACTTCTCCATCACGGTCAATGGAGACATCTACTTTCGTCCATTCAGCCTGATGGGTTTTAGAAGCGACCGCAATCACTCCCAGCACTTCAATGTCTTGATGTGAGGCGACATATTTCAGCGCCGTTTCGCCCGGTCCTTCACCTTGCAGGCCCGAATCGTCAAACATGACAAACACCGGGTCATTCGGCGCGGTTTTAATCAGCTGAACAAGTTCCGGACCGCTTCTGGTTGAAGGATTGCCCTTTGATTGGGAAATACACCGTCCGCCTGTTTTTTCCGCGGCATATTCAATCGTTTTGGCGGCGTATACGTCCCCGTCTGTCACAAGGATGACTTTCCGTTTCGTCATCAGACATTATCCTTTCGGTTTAAAAATAACAGCCACAAGAAATGCGAATAAAATCGCTGAAGATATGCCGGCGGAGGTAAGTTCAAAAATCCCCATGCCGATCCCGATAAATCCATGCTCGTGAGCTTGATGCATGGCGCCGTGCAATAAGCTGTGTCCGAAGCTGACGATGGGAACCGTCGCGCCCGCGCCTGCGAACTCGATAAATTTGTCATAAATGCCGAACCCGTCTAATAAGGTGCCGATGACCACAAAAGTTGTCATCACATGGGCGGGTGTCAGTTTAAAAATGTCCAGCAGCAGCTGACCGATAATACAAATGATTCCTCCGCAAACAAAAGCCAACAGATATTCCATTTATGATGCACCTCCCGCTCGCTCAAATACCACACCGTGGGCGATGGTCGGAATGGTTTCCTTCTGCTGAATCATTGTCGGACTTAAAAGCGCTCCTGTCGCGACAACGAGAACCCTGTTGAGAGACCCCGCTTTTAATTGATTAAAAATATGTGTGTACGTAACAAGCGCGGAGCAGGCGCAGCCGCTTCCGCCCGCAAATACCTGCTGATCCGGCGTATAGATGAGAAGACCGCAGTCATCGTGTTTCGTTCCGGCGGGATAGCCTTCTTCTTTAAGCAAATCTTTTAAAATCGGCGAGCCGACGCCTGAAAGGTCTCCCGTTAAAATCAGATCGTAATCATCCGCCGTACGGTTCAAGTCCTTCAGGTGCTGTTTGATTGTATCTGCAGCAGCGGGCGCCATGGCAGAGCCCATATCAAACGGGTCTGTAATCCCGAGGTCGCTTACTTTTCCCACTGTCGCGCTTGTAATCTTGATATCAGAAGGGTTTTGGCTGATGATGACCGCCCCTCCCCCCGTAACCGTTGAAGTGGCGGTATCCGGTTTTTGCCCGCCATACTCCGTCGGATTACGGAATTGCCGTTCTGCCGTCGCATTATGGCTGCTCGTGGCCGCAATCGCCCTGTTCGCAAAACCGCCGTCAATGAGTGCGGATGCGACGGCAACCGTTTCCATTGACGTCGAGCAGGCGCCGAACAGACAGAGGAACGGAATTTTCAGATGTCTTGCGACGTAATTGGCCGTCACATTTTGATTTAAAAGATCACCTGCGAGCAACAAATCAATATCGCTTTTTTTCAGGTTTTGTTTTTGCAAAGCGGAGTTGATGGCATCTTCCATTAATTGACGTTCCGCCATTTCCCAGTTTTTCTGATTGCAATGCATTTCATCGTATGTCTTATCAAACAGCGAGCCGAGCGGGCCGTCTTTTTCTTTCGGTCCGGCTGCCGTCCCCGCCGCATTTATAAATAACGGGTTTTCAAACACCCAGGTTTGCTTTCCGGTCAATTTCATTTTTTCTCCTCCTATGAAAACAGTTTTTCACAAGCAAACCGTATCAGGCCTACGATATAGGCCGCCACGACGCCGAATACAATGACGTTTCCCGCCAATTTAAACATGTTTGTCGCCACTCCGAGCACAAGCCCTTCACTTCTGTGTTCCAGAGCCGCGCTTGTCATACTGTTTGCAAATCCCGTCACCGGCACGGCTGAACCCGCTCCGGCAAATTGACCGAGTCTGTCATAAATGCCGAATCCGGTCAGCAGGGCTGAAATTAAAATAAGAGTGGCGGACGTCGGGTTGCCCGCTGTTTTTTCGTTAAAATTAAAAAAGTGGATGTAAAAATCTTGAAGAGCCTGCCCGATCAGACAGATCAAACCGCCGATCAGAAAAGCTTTGACACAATTCCAGACATATGGCGGTTTCGGCTGATAGTCTTTCACTTTTGTTTTGTAATTTTCTTTTAAGTTTGTCACGTCTGTTCCTCCTTATGAATGATGGATAAAATACAGCCAATGAAATAAAGAGCCGGCTATTTTGCCGAACACAATGGCCATCAGCAAAATGATGATTTTGCTGCCGAAGCCGATCCGTTTGGCAAGAATGGGAAGCACATTCAGCACTTCTGTAAGCGCGGCGGCCAGCATGCCGATAAACATGCCGGCCAAAAGCCCGACCGGAACGGCTAGCCATTCAGATAAAAAAAAATGATTGATATTTAAGGTTTCCCAGCCGCCAAACACAGCCCCTGAAATAACAGCCCCTTCGTAGGCCTGTACAAAGCGCATTGTTTTTGTCAGCTGCATAAGGCGGGGGACGATTCCCATAACGGTTAAAAAAGCCACAAAGCCCGCTCCCACGGTCAGCCCGCCGCCAAGCCCGACAAATATAACGAAAAGAATGCTAACGATCATGCAGATCTTTCATCGTTTCTTCATTTTCGTGCATTGCGACATAATGATCGAGATCAAGCTGATAATTAAACATCTCGACCTCCAGCGGGCTTGGCTCTTCATTCAGGCGTTTTTTGAAGATGTGATTGAAAAAGACGATCATACCGAGACCGAGGCCGATGCTGTACGGAATCTGAAGCAGATACGGATATTCATTCCGTCTGCCCGTTATGATTTCATATAAGGCGATATGAACTTCTCTCATACTCACATCTTCATGAAAATTCATAATGGCGAGACATGAACCGATAAAAAGCAGCAGCCAGACACCGACAAACAAAACGGCTGACAGCTGCTTTTTCTGGTAATGAATTTCCACTATCGTTTCAGCGCCGCCGACGGTCTGTACATCAAGAGCGGGAAAAGCGGTATGAATGGCCTTCAGCACTTTTATAATGTCCAGCACTACGATATTTTTGTCTTTTTTCGTGATCTGATACAGCGGCAGTGCCGACAGTTTTTTTTTCAGCTTTTGCTGTCCCGCGATCTGCGCGGCGTCGCCGACTGTGATGATATCTCCGGTATGAGCCTTCACGCGGTGGCGAAGTCTGAGGAATATTCGTCTTTCCATCTTGCATCACCATCTTTCGGGTGGTTATATATGTAGTATGTGGTTCACTTTTGTTCTCATTCATCAGCGGCAAAAGACCATAAATTACCACTTGTGCACAAATAAAAAAAGCCGGCCCGTAAAAGGTCAGCTTTCCGTATGATCCATCTGCACTTTAATCTGCTTTAATATTTTTTTCTCCAGCCTCGATACCTGGACTTGTGAAATCCCGAGCCGTTCGGCTACTTCCGACTGGGTCTGGTCTTTGTAATACCTCAGATAGACAATGAGTTTTTCCCGTTCTTCCAAATCACTGATCGCTTCCTTGAGGGCGATTTTGTCAAACCACTTCTCTTCTGAATGATCGGCGATCTGATCGAGCAGGGTGATCGGGTCTCCGTCATTTTCATATACCGTCTCATGAATGGATGAAGGCGCCCGCACCGCTTCCTGCGCAAGCACCACATCCTCCGCATCAATTTCTAAATGATCCGCGATTTCCTGAACGGTCGGCACTCTTCCGTATGTTTTTGACAGCTCATCTTTCGCCCGGCGGATTTTATTGCCCAGTTCTTTTAAAGATCTTGACACTTTGACGGTTCCGTCATCACGGATGAAGCGCTGGATTTCTCCGATAATCATCGGCACGGCATAAGTTGAAAAACGGACATCATAGGACAAATCGAATTTATCAACGGATTTTAACAATCCGATACAGCCGATCTGAAACAGATCGTCCGGCTCATAGCCTCTGTTTAAAAACCTTTGCACGACAGACCACACAAGACGCATGTTTTTTTCTATGAGGAGGTCTCTTGCCTGCTGGTCGCCCTCTTGGCTCTTTTTGATTAATTCTTTGACTTCATGGTCCTTGAGCTGCGCGTTTTTGCTGTTTTTCTTAACCTCCACATCCATAACAAATCTCCTTAATTACAAAGCGCTTTGCTTTTTGATAGGTGTTTTGTTAAGCGTATCGTCGTCCCCATCTCCGGCGAGGAATCAATCGTGACATCATCCATGAAGTTTTCCATAATGGTAAAGCCCATTCCGGAGCGCTCAAGCTCGGGTTTTGTCGTAAAGAGCGGCTGGCGCGCCTCCTCCAGATCCGTGATCCCGAGGCCTTCATCCCGTATGGTCAGATAGACGACGTGATCCTCCAGCGTGACGGAGATGTACACCTTTCCGTCGCAGTTTTCTTCATAGCCGTGGATGATCGCGTTTGTTACCGCTTCTGATACGACGGTTTTGATTTCCGTCAGCTCGTCCATCGTCGGGTCCAGCTGTGCGATAAAAGAAGCAACCGTTACACGCGCAAACGATTCATTCTGACTGAGGGCTGAAAATTCAAGATGCATCTCGTTTTTCATGATGCCACCCCCAGCGTTAAAAGCGCTTTTTGTTCTGATTGTTCGAACCTGATAATTTTAAACAGGCCCGACATGTCAAACAGACGTCTCACCGCAGGCGAAATCGCGCACACGACCATTTCTCCGCCGAGCTGTTTAATTTGTTTATAACGTCCTAAAATCACGCCGAGGCCCGAGCTGTCCATGAAGGAAAGATCTTCAAGGTTCAGCACGATGTGACGGATGCCGTCAGCCTCCAGCGATTCAGTCACCTTTTGTTTTAATGATTCTGCCGTATGGTGGTCAAGTTCACCTGTTAATCGAATACAAAGCACGGATTCTTTGACATGAAAGTCAATTCCAAGGCTCATGCTCATTCCTCCTTGATATGATCGGATAATGAGTGTTTCGATTTTCGGGAAAGCAATTCCTTCACTATGACAAAACTAGTGCCCATTCGCCACGATTATTTAAATTTTGTCCAATCTCCCATCGTCCGCTTCAGAAAAGTGAGAAAACCCGCTTTTTCCATGTCGTCTTTTGCCGTGACGGGGCTTTCAACGAGCACTTTTCCGTCTTTTTTCAGAACGAGGCTGCCAAGCACCTCTCCTTTTTTAACCGGAGCCGTTACATTGCTGTTGATTTTCACTTCTTTTTTAACTTTGTCCATATTCTCCCCCTTTTTGGCTAAAAGGGAAATCGGTTCAGACGTGGTCAGCTTGATCAGTTTCTGCTTACCTTTTTTGACTTTGACCGATCCGACGATTTGATTCCGTTTATACAATGGATGTGTTTTGAACTGGCTGAAGGCATAATCAAGCATTTTTGTCACTTGGGCATTTCTTTCTTTCGGAGTGCTGGCTCCGAAAACGACTGCGATGACCCTCATATTGCCTTTTTTAGCGGTGGCAGTTAAACAATACTTCGCTTCGCCTGTAAAGCCGGTTTTCACACCGTCTACACCCGGATAAAATTTGATCAGCCGGTTTGTATTGACGAGCCAGAACTTTTTGTCTGTATTTTCTCTTAAATAATCCTCATACGTTCCCGTAAATTGAGTGATTTTGTCATACTTCAATAATTCCTTCGCCATTTTTGCCATGTCGTAAGCAGAGCTGTAATGGCCTTTTTCAGGCAGGCCTGTCGGGTTTTTGAAGGAGGTATCTTTCAATCCCAATTCTTTTGCTTTTTTGTTCATCCGGCTGACGAAATCCTCTTCCGAACCGGCGATATATTCTGCCATCGCGACAGATGCGTCATTTCCGGAAGCGATCGCAATTCCTTTGAGCATTTCTTTTACCGTCATTTCCTCTCCGGGTTCAAGGAAAATCTGCGAGCCGCCCATGGACGCGGCATGTTCACTCGTCCTGACTTTATCGCTCATCTTAATGTTTCCTTTGTCAAGCGCTTCCATGATTAAAAGCATGGTCATGATTTTTGTCATGCTTGCCGGCGCCAGGCGCTCCCGGCTGTTCTTATTGTAAAGAATGCTTCCCGTATCGCGTTCAATCAGCACGGCGCTTTTGGCTTCATGAGCGAGCTCCGATGTATGTTTTCCGTCCGGCTTTGCAAAAGCGGACGGTGCCGATGCGGTTAATAAAATGCCAATCAACAAAGTGGATATAAGACGTTTCATCTCCAAAGCCCTCCATTTCATAATCCTTTTTATTTTTTCCAAGCCCGGTGGTTTTATACGCCTCATCTGGAAAATGTTTCGTTTTGAGGGCACAAAAAAACAGCTGCTCCCGAAGAAACAGCTGCCTGATGTTTATTTATTTTTGAGATCGTGCGACTACGGCTTTTACAAGCTTCAAAAAGCCGCCTTTTACTTTTTCCGTCATTTCCATCACTTCATCATGGGATAACGGCTGGTCAAGAATACCGGCCGCAGCGTTGGAAATGCATGAGATGCCGAGAACTCGCATACCGGCATGGTTTGCGACGATAACTTCCGGCACAGTCGACATGCCGACAGCGTCAGATCCCATCGTTCTTAAAAACCGAACTTCTGCCGGCGTTTCGTAAGATGGTCCCGTAACAGCTGTATACACACCTTTTTGAACCGGAATGCCAAGCTCATCCGCCGTTTTTTCAGCCAAGTTTGACAGCTCTTTGTCATAGGCTTCTGACATGTCCGGGAATCTGACTCCGAATTCAGCTTCGTTCGGTCCGATTAACGGGTTGGTGCCCGTAAAGTTGATATGGTCGGTAATAATCATCAAATCACCGGCGCGGAATTCAGTGTTGATACCGCCGGCTGCGTTCGTCACGATGAGAGATTCAACGCCGAGCGCCTTCATCACGCGGACGGGAAACGTTACCTGATCCATTGAGTAGCCTTCATAGTAATGAAAGCGGCCCTGCATCGCGATAACCTGTACACCTTCAAGCGTACCCATCACAAGCTGGCCGGCATGGCCTTCTACCGTTGAGACCGGAAAATCAGGAATCGTTTCATATGTAAGCTTAACAGCTCCTTCAATTTCATCTGCCAATACTCCGAGCCCTGACCCTAAAATCAGACCGATCTTCGGTGTTTCTTTCACGTGTTCTTTAATAAATGCAGCAGCACGTTCGATCTTTTGTTTCAAAAAAAGTCCCCCTACTGTAATCTTGATAAAAAGCTTTTTCCGTATTCCGGCTTTTCTGTTTTGAAATTATCCGCAATGGTTGCGCCGATATCGGCAAATGTATCCGCAAGCGGCAGTTGTTCAGTGTGCTTATGCTTTTTGCTGTAGACAAGAAGCGGCACATACTCCCGCGTGTGGTCTGTCCCGTGATGGACAGGGTCGTTGCCGTGATCCGCCGTAATGATGAGCAGGTCGTCTTCTTTCATTTTTTCAAACACTTCCGGAAGCCTCGCGTCGAATTCCTCAAGCGCTTTTCCGTACCCTTCCGGATCACGGCGGTGTCCGTACAGCGCATCAAAATCAACGAGGTTGGCAAAGCTCAGACCCGTAAAATCTTCGCCGATCGTTTCAATGACTTTGTCCATGCCGTCCATATTAGATACTGTGCGGCGTGACGAGGTAATGCCTTCTCCATCATAAATATCAGAAATTTTGCCGATGGAAATGACGTCAAATCCGCTGTCCTTCATTCCGTTCATTACCGTGCGGCCGAACGGTTTGAGGGCATAATCATGGCGGTTCGGCGTACGCGTGAAGCTGCCCGGTTCTCCGACGAACGGTCTTGCGATAATCCGGCCGACCATGTATTTCGGATCAAGCGTCAGTTCTCTGGCCGTCTCACAGATGCTGTACAGCTCGTCAAGCGGAACGACATCTTCGTGAGCCGCAATCTGCAAAACGGAATCTGCTGATGTATAAACGATCAGCGCACCCGTTTCCATATGTTCTTTACCGAGCTCGTCCAGAATCGCCGTTCCTGAAGCCGGCTTATTTCCGATGATTTTCCGTCCCGAACGCTGCTCAAGCTCCTGAAGAAGCTCATCCGGAAATCCTTCCGGGAACACTTTAAACGGTTTTTCAATATAAAGGCCCATAATCTCCCAGTGGCCTGTCATCGTATCTTTCCCGTTTGACGCCTCCTGCATTTTACCGTAGTACGCAAGAGGGTGCTCCGTTTTTTCCACTCCCTTAATGTCTCCGATCAGTCCGAGACCGAGCTGAGCCATATGGGGCATATGTAAACCGTTCATGTGCTCTGCGATATGTCCGAGCGTATTTGCGCCTATATCATTAAAATCGGCCGCGTCCGGCGCTTCACCGATTCCGACAGAATCCATTACGATCAAAAATACACGTTTATATTTGTATTCAGACATCATAAAAGCCTCCTTTTCTTCCATCTGTCCATTGTAGCTTACAGAGGTCAGACAACTCAAGTATAAACCGTTTACATTCTTATTGACAATGCCCATTCAAATAATAAGAACCTTCTCTGTATTCCGCCAATCCGACAGAAAAAAGCCGCAGCCCCTCTGGCAGCGGCTCCTAAGCGCGCGGATGATACTGCTTGTACACGTCCTTCAGCCTTGTTTTCGACACATGCGTGTAAATTTGCGTCGTGGAAATATCGGCATGTCCGAGCATCTCCTGTACGGCGCGCAGGTCCGCCCCGTTTTCAAGCAGGTGCGTTGCAAAAGAGTGCCGGAGCGTGTGCGGTGTCAGTTCTTTTTTAATGCCCGCCTCAAGTGCGATTTTTTTCAGGTTTTTCCAGAATCCCTGCCGGCTGATCTGGCGGCCGTGATGATTCAGAAAAAGTGCTTCGGTCACGTTTTTCTTTAATAATTTCCCTCTGGCTTTTTCAATGTACGCTTCGATCGCATGGGAGGCGGCTTCACCGATGGGCACAATCCGCTCTTTCCGCCCTTTTCCGAAGCAGCGGACAAATCCCATCGTCAAATGGACATCAGATAATTTCAGCTCGATCATCTCGCTGACCCTGATACCCGTTGCATACAGCAGTTCAAGCATGGCTTTATCCCTGAGACCGAACGGACTGTCAAGCTTAGGCGTGTCCAATAACCGCTCTACTTCTTGCAGCGCCAGCACTTTTGGAAGCGCCCGCTCTGTTTTTTGTGTTTCAATATGTACCGAAGGATCTTTATCCGCGGCTTTTTCCCTTAACAGAAACTGATGAAAAGACCGGATCGACGCCAAATGTCTGGCAGACGTCTTACCGGATTTTCCGGAGTCCTTTAAATGCTTTAAATATTGAATAATATGAAGACGGGTCACATCATTCCATGAAGTGATCTGAAGGGTTTCAGTTAAGAAGAGAGAATAACTTTTCAGATCACGCTCATAGGACATCATCGTATTTTGGGACAGCCCTCTTTCAACCCTCACATAATGGATGAAATCCTTAATTTGATCCTTCACTCTTGATCTACTCCCCGTTTTGGTAAAAAAAGATCAATCGGCCGAACCAGCCGTCTTTCTCCTCATGTTCCGTTTTGGCCACTTTGACGGCGGAGCCTTCCGGTTTATCGTACCGATGATAGTTTTCATACTCTGAATTCACCCATATCATAGCATAATAGAACAGTGCGGTAAAACCTGTGAACAGAATAAACACTTTGATCGTATCCGCGGCTGTTTTTATGAATCTGCCCATCTTTCGATCGATCCTTTCTTTGGCGGCTGTTAGTACACCTTATGCCAATTTCAAAGGCTTTTATACATAAAAACAGCAAAAAACCCTTTCCTGACAGAAAAGGTTCATAGGCTTTTATTCTGTTTCATCCTCGCGGCAGCGGTGGCAGATTCCGTGAAAAGTCAATCTATGATCTTTAATTTTAAATTTCCAATCACGTTCAATCACTTCTTCAACGTCTTCAAGCAGATCTTCTTCAATTTCATCGACGGCTCCGCACTCCATACACACCAAGTGATGATGAAAATGGGCTGCGCCTTCTTTGCGAAGGTCGTAGCGGGATACGCCGTCCCCGAAGTTAATTTTATCAACGACTTTTAATTCTGTTAATAATTCTAATGTACGGTATACTGTAGCGAGACCAATTTCAGGAGATTTCTCTTTTACGAGGAGGTATACATCTTCTGCGCTTAAATGGTCTTCTTCGTTTTCAAGCAGCACTCTTACCGTTGCTTCACGCTGTGGCGTAAGCTTGTAGCTTGACGAGTGCAGCTGCTTTTTAATTCGATCAATACGGTTTTCCATGTCTTTCCCTCCTACGCCGCATTCCATGACTCATTATAACAAAATACGCGGAGAGTTCCAACTATAATTATTATAAACTGATAAATAAAAGTATTATTTTGTGATAATCATTCTAAAATATGCGCGATGACAGCTTTTCCATAAACACCGGAGACACGTAGGCTTCCAGCAGCGAAGCGATGACTGAGAAGAACACGATAAGAATCAGCACGAAGGCGTAGCGTCCGAACCATTGGATCGGCGCGTCATGAAGGCTGCGTTTGACAAACAGCTGCCGGATCAGTTTCAGCGAAAAAGCGATGGAGCATGTCCCCATGATAAGGTATGCCGGAATGAGAACGATGTTTTGCGGCAGCACCGAAATGAATGACAGGAAAAATCCGTTCATCCCCATTTGATTCACTAAAAATCCGACCGTGAAGCCGACGACGATTCCTTTCAAAAACACCATAATGAAAATAACCGGAAGACCGATAACGGAAATGCCGAGGATCCACATCAGACCCAAATATTTTACATCATGAAAGACGGCCTGCCAAAACATTTCTGAAGAGCCCGCATGTTTTCCGTCAGACAGCTGTCCGAAAAACTTGCTTAAATAGTAATACAAATCTTCTTTCTGCGTGATGGTCATGCTGTTGACAATGATTGCGCCGAAAATGACGCCCATTAAAAACAAAACGAACACAAATATATAAAGTGACAGATGATCCTTTACATGGCGAAAAAACAGTTCTTTGTACGATTGTTTTCTCATACCGCTTTCCTCCCGCTAATCTATTGACTTGATTTAGTAGATTGTATGAAAGAAAAGAGAAAACATGACAGAGAATCATAGAAAGGCGCGAGATTCCGGCATAAAAAAAGAACCCCCGTCATCACTCCGGTGATCACAGGGGTTCCTTTTTTTATGTTTTATTCTTTCCAGCCTGTCTTTTTTCGTTTTTGTCACTCTTTCATGCGTGCTGAAGGACGGCGCCTCCCCCCTTGACAAGACTGCGTCACGCATTCCGTTTCTTCTGAGATGCTCCCGCATTTTTTTCGCTTTGCTCTTCGCCATGTGCCGATCGCTCCTTTTCCTTTTCTCTATCATAACAAAAAAATCCAAGTGCGTTCATGAATACGGCTTATGTTTCGTCCGGTAAGCGCGCAGAGACGTTTTGGCAGATGAAAAGCTCCCGATCGCGGCGTATCCGTAAAAGAATCCCATAAAAATCCCCGCATACACGTGTTCGTGGTGACCGAAAACGATAGACACAACATTTCCGACAACAAGGGCAATCGTAGGAACGAATATGCCAGGAACCCGGCAGAACACTTTGATCAGCTGTGTGACGCATAAGACGATCGGCACGCCGATCACAGCATCCCAAATATTTGTATGGATCAGCGGAAAATAATCCACATTGACACCTCTTTACTCCGTCTTTTGCTTTCTGTTAGCCTGCCAAAGAATTCCGCTTCCTATTCATATAAAAAAACAGCACCGGACACATATCCGGTGCTGCAAGCATTATTTATTTTCCCGCCGCGGCCCGTTCTACGGCTGCTGATACGGCCCGATGCACGTCCGCGTCCAAAGGCTGAGGCACGAGATCACCGTGTTTCGTGCAAGAGGCGATGGCTTCTGCGGCCGCCACAAGCATTTCATGGTCAATTTTCTTGCTTTTAGCGTTCAGCGCGCCGCGGAAAATACCCGGGAAGCCGAGAACATTATTGACTGAACGGCCGTCGGCTGCATAGGCGGCTCCGGCTTGTAATGCCTCTTCCGGTTCAATTTCCGGTTTCGGGTTAGATAAGGCCAGAATAACTTGTCCCTTTCTGACATCTTCTTTTTTAATTAGACCCGGAACTCCGGTAGTGCTGATCACGATGTCACACGTGTCCATTAAATCCTTGATGCTTCCGAGCGGCTGACCTCCGTATTGAGCGAGGCGGTTCATTGCGTCTTCCGACTTGTCCGTTCCGCAGACCGCTTTGACCCCGTATGCCATAAACATGCGGCAGATGGCGACGCCTGCCGCGCCGAGACCGATCTGTCCGACCTTCGCTTCTTTTAAATCAAGGCCGGCGCTTTTACAAGCGGAAATGGCGGCAGCGAGAGTGACGACTGCCGTGCCGTGCTGGTCATCGTGCATAACCGGAATGTCCAATTCTTCCTTCAGGCGGTCCTCAATGTCAAAGCAGTGAGGCGAACCGATATCTTCAAGCAGAATTCCGCTGAACCCCGGAGAAATATGTTTTACCGTGCGAATGATTTCTTCCGGATCGGAAGTATCGAGCAAAATCGGAATTCCGCTGATGCCTGCCAGCTGGTCAAAAAGCGCTGCTTTCCCTTCCATTACGGGCATTCCGGCGACAGAGCCGATATTGCCGAGACCGAGAATCGCAGTACCGTCGGTGACAATGGCGACAGAATTGCTGATTGTCGTATAGATGGACGCTTTTTCAGGCTCCTTTTCGATCAGTCTGCACACATCAGCGACGCCCGGTGTATAAACACGGCCAAGCTCAGCCAATGTTCGGATCGGCATTTTGCTCTTCATCTGAATTTTCCCGCCTTCATGGGCAGAGAGCACTTCATCTGAGACTGTGTGAAGCCGGATGCCTTCACCGAGAGCTTCAATGGCTTGAATGATTTCCTGCAGCTGCTCCTCATTTTCGGCCTGCACCGTAATGTTGCGCATCGTGTAGTTCGGGCCGACTTTTACGGTTTCAACTTCCCCGATATCTCCGCCCATCACTCCGATGGCGGTTGCCACTTTTCCGAGATTTCCGGGAACAGTCGGCGTTTCAATCATTAAAGTCCGAATCATATGCTTTGTAATCATGAAATGAACCTCCTAACCCAATTTTTGAGATTGCATGGATTTTTCTTTCGTATACCAAATGAATTTTCCAGTGTATCCGTACAATATTGCCAGTCCGATAGACACGAAACTGAGCCACATGAACGGCAGATAAGAAAATGTGGATACTCCGAGAATGCCGGCCATATAAATTCCGTTGTCAGACCACGGCACCATCCCTGAAGTAAGCGTACCGCCCACCTCTGCGTTCCGGGATAAAATTCTTCTGTCAAGTTTCAGTTTATCATAACTGTTCTCCATGATTTTTGGCGTCAGAATCAATGACACATACATCGCACAGCCGAAAATGTTTCCTAAAAGAGCGACGATCAACGTCGAAAGCGTTACATTTCCCGGTGTGGTCAGTTTTTTCTCAAAAGTTGAGACAATCACTTTTAATACGCCGAGCTTTTCAAGAATTCCTCCAAAACCGAGACCGAACAGGATAACGACCAACGTATCCAGCATACCGGTGATACCCCCGCGGTTTAACAGGCCATTCAGAAATTCGACGTCCGTTTTAATGGAAAAACCATTATAAGCAGTCGCGATGGCACTGGCAAAATTCATTCCTTGAAACACAGAGGCCCAGATTGCGCCAAGCAAAGCTCCGATGACGATGACGGGCATAGACGGCTTTTTCAAAATCAGAAGGACAACGACGATAACAGCCGGAATGAGCATCCATATATGAATATCAAACGTTTTCTGCAATGAAGATTTTAAGAATTCAACTTTATCAAGATCAATATTTTTTCCGCCGTATATAAATCCCGTTACGGTAAAAAGAATGGCCGTAATAATATAGGACGGAATTGACAGATACATCATCGCTCTGACGTGTGACAGCACATCCACCTTAGAAAGCGTGGAGGCAAGCACCGTACTGTCAGACAGCGGTGAAAGCTTGTCCCCGAAGTAAGCGCCGGACAAAACGGCTCCCGCTACGATCGGAAGCGGTATGCCCATTCCCTCTCCGATGGCCATCATTGCGATTCCCGCCGTTCCCACCGTTCCCCAAGACGTTCCGGTCGCAACAGACATAATGGAACAAATAACCAGTGTAGCAAGCAGGAAAACATGAGGATTAATAAACTCTAAACCATAATAAATTAAAGTCGGCACAACCCCGCCGGCAATCCATGTTCCGATAAGCGCACCGACCGAAACAAGAATCAAAACCGCTTCAAGACCGTTCGATATCCCGGTGACAATAGAGGACTGCAAGTCTTTATATGAATAGCCCAGCCTGACTCCGAGAATAATAGCAATAAACCAGGATATAAACAGAGCAAGCTGGATCGGCAGGTCTAAAAACACCGTAAATGATAAAACAAGCGCTAAAAACCCGAATAATAAGATGATAATTTCCAATAAATTTGGCAATCTGACCTCTTTCACAAGAAAATCCCCCTAGAAGAAAAAAGCTAAAACGCTTTCATCAAATAATATAACAAATTATACTATACTGCCTCATCCCTTTGTATGGCAACCGCCTATTCACCAAAAAACGTGAAAAGGCGGCTGTTGTTGCTTAAAAATTTATTTTTCCAAAAGATCTTTTCCAGCGATCCCCGGTTTTGTCATTTCATATGGATTCAAAATGATATCCAATTCTTCTTCTGTCAATACATCATTTTGAAGGCAGAGATCCCTTACAGATTGCCCCGTCATGATTGCTTCACGGGCAATTCGCGCAGCCGCCTCATACCCAAGGTGCGGATTGACCGCTGTAATGACGCCGACGCTTTTTTCCACGTATTGCTTCAGGCGTTTTTCGTTGGCTTCAATTCCCGCCAGACAATGATCGGTAAATGAGCGGAAACCGTTGTTCATAATGCTGATGGATTGCAGCAGGTTAAATACGAGTACCGGCTCCATTACGTTAAGCTCCAGCTGGCCCGCTTCTGAAGCGAGGCAGATCGTATTGTCATTCCCGATAACCTGGAAGGCGATTTGGTTGATAAGCTCTGCCATTACAGGGTTGACTTTCCCCGGCATAATGGATGATCCCGGCTGACGGGCGGGCAGGGAAATTTCCGCAAGTCCCGCGCGCGGGCCTGAAGCCATTAAGCGCAGATCGTTGGCGATTTTAGACATGTTCATCATGCATACTTTCAACGCAGCTGAAACTTCCGTATACGCATCGGTGTTTTGTGTGGCATCAACCAAATGGCCTGCGCCGACAAGCGGCAGTCCGCTGATGTCAGCAAGGTGCTTCACAACCTGTTCTATGTAGCGCGGATCAGCGTTAAGTCCCGTACCTACGGCCGTTGCTCCCATGTTTACTTCATAGAGATGCTGGCGGGATTGTTTAATTCGTTTTATATCACGCTCAAGCACGCGGCTGTATGCTTCAAATTCCTGTCCGAGACGGATCGGCACAGCGTCCTGAAGGTGTGTGCGTCCCATTTTAATGACGGAATCAAATTGTTTCGCTTTATCTTTAAAGACACTCAGCATATGCGCCATCGTATCAAGAAGCTTATCAAGAAGTTTTAAGGTAGAAATATGAATCGCTGTCGGGAACACGTCGTTCGTCGATTGTGACATATTGACGTGTGTGTTCGGGCTGAGGTGAATGTATTCACCTTTTTTATGGCCCATGATTTCAAGCGCTCTGTTGCCGATTACTTCGTTGGCATTCATGTTCATGGACGTTCCGGCTCCGCCTTGGATCGGATCGACGATGAATTGGTCATGCCATTTTCCTTCAAGAATTTCGTCTGCGGCCTGGACAATCGCGTTTCCGATTCCTTCATACAGCCGTTTTACATCCATATTGGCTAGCGCCGCCGCTTTTTTGACGATGGCGAGCGCATTAATCATTTCTTCATGGATGCGGTAGCCGGTAATCGGAAAGTTTTCTTTTGCGCGCAGCGTTTGGATCCCGTAATACACATCAGCTTCAATTTGTTTTTCTCCAAGGAAATCTTTTTCCTGACGATATTCTTTTTGCGCGTTTGTCATGCTAAAACCCTACTTTCTCTTTGTCTTGGTCATATTTTTACAGTACTACGTCGTCTGCGATCGGTGTCTCCATAATACTTTTAACTTCAGCCAAATTGTGAGACTGGCCGAGTGCCCACATTAATTTCGGCACGATGGCTTCTGTGTTCATATTTCTGGAGCGGATAATGAGATCTTGATTGACTCTTCGTCCGACTTCATAGACGCTCATGTCCTCTCCTTCTTCAAGGCATTGGGTCGTAATGACAACGACAATGCCGCTTTCAATCATTTCATTGACTTTGGCGAGAATGTCTCTACCTTCAAACGGTACGCCGCCGCTGCCGTAGCTTTCAATGACGATTCCTTTGTACATGCCTTTTAACGCGTCAAACATTTCCGGTTTAAGTCCCGGATGGAGCTTGAGGAGACACACGTCCGTGCAAAGTGAAGTATTCACCGTAAAGGCATCGTCTTCCGGCAAGTGCACGTGTTTATTGTATTCAATTCCGTTTTCGGTAATAAACGCGATATACGGATAGTTAATGCTCTCAAATGCATCATAGCTTTTCGTTCTTAATTTAATGGCGCGGGTGCCTTGAATGACTCTGCCGTCAAATACGACATATACGCCGCCCACACCTTCACATGCGAAGCGGATCGCGTCCGTGATATTTTTTTTGGCATCGGTTTTTTGAAATGTAATCGGGATTTGCGAACCCGTAATGACGATCGGTTTATCAGCATGCTGAAGCATATAAGACAATGCCGCTGATGTATAAGCCATTGTGTCTGTACCGTGTGTAATGACGAACCCGTCGTAAGCGTCATATTTTTCTTTGACAGCATCAGCTATTTGGACCCAATATTCAGGCTGCATATTTGTGCTGTCGATGTTCATTAACGAATGGGTTTCCATCGTGTAATCGTTATCAAGTTTTGATACGTAGGTTAACAATTCATCTGCTTTCACTCCGGGTGCAAGCCCGTTTTCTCCTTCGACTGAGGCGATTGTTCCTCCGGTTGTTAACAGCAATAATTTTTTCATACCCTGCACCTCTTCATCATTTCTCAAGATGTGTTAAGCATTCGCTTTTCGCATACTTTTAATCAAATTATAGACAGACAAATGAAATTAATCAAGTGATTATTATTCAATTCGCGTACACTTTTACATATCGATATGATATAATTTGCTCAAGTGAAAAGGAGCGGTTTTTAATATGAATTTAGATCGTTTAACTGAACTGAGAAAAAAGAAAAATTGGTCTCTTCAATATACGGCTGACCGGCTCGGCATCGCCAAGAGCACGTACGCCGGGTATGAATCAGGCTACCGGCGTCCGTCATTCGAGGCGCTGGGAACGCTTGCCGATCTGTTTGACACGACGTGCGACGATTTACTGGGGCGCACTGAAAAAAAGGCGGAGCCGTTTACCCAGACCATCGAATTAACAAAAGCCGCACAAGGCCGCGGCACACTGACCGTTGACGGGCAGCCGCTTAATCAGGATGAAATCATCGAATTAATTGCGTTTGTCCGAACGAAAAAGAAGGTACAGGAGGAGCTCCGCTGAAAAATTGCTTTACGGCTTTATCCGGCCGTACGTTCCCCCGCCCCCGGCCTCAAGGGCGAGCTGTCCGGTGCGCGCTTTATGAATGACGGCCGCTATTTTAGGCTGTACGACACGCGCCAAGTCCTCTTCTTTTGCCCGATGAAGAATCGCCATCTCCGTCCCGAAAGCCCGCTTCAGTTTTTCTAATGTTTTCGGCCCGACTCCGGGAATGAACTGCAGCGGGATTTGATGAATATACGGAGGCCGCGGCACGCGGCTTTTTTCCGATCCGCTCAGTTCCTCGAGCCGTTCACTGACCCCTTTTGTCATTGTTTTTCCCCCGCACTCCGGACATGCGGAAGCTCCTTTTTCAACCGGGCTGCCGCAGCGGTCGCAAGCCGTCCGGTAATACTTCCCTAGCTTCGGATTCAGTCCGTAATTCGCCGTGATTTTTCTTCCGTCCTTCCCTTTTAAAGCCAGCGAAAATTCCGTGAAATTCGCTTCCTTAAGAAGCATTTCATTATATTCTCTGCCGATTTTCCCTAAGGAATGCGCATCAGAATTTGTTAAAAATGTATACGGGTCAAGTTCTGTTAACCGCGAAGCCATATCGGTGTCGCAGCTTAATCCGAGTTCCGCCGCATCAATGAGCGCCGGGTCGAATACTTCTCTTAAAGAAGATCTGACCCCTTTTCCGTACAGGCTTTTATGCGGGGTGAACATATGGGCGGGAATAAACAGCCCGCCCAATTCCTTTGTTTTCTTTTGGAGATTCAAACCTGTTTCATAAATGCGCTGTGAACTGAGATGGATGTTTGTAAGCCTTTTTGCGAGCCACTCGGAAAACATCTTCATTTCGGCAAGAGCCGGCATAAAGACGAGAACGTGAATCGGCCCGAGGCATGTATGATCATAGATTTCAAGCTCACTTCCCAACAGAAGCGTGGTATTCCGATACCGGATGCCGCCTTCTTTCAGTTCACGGTATCTGCCTTCTTCAATTCCGCGCTCGATTTCTTCAATGACTTCCGGGGAATGGCAGTCGATGATGCCTAAAAGTTCAATTCCCTTCCCCTCGCTTGCTTCTTCTAATATCCGGTGCAGCGTCAATGTTTTGGCTCCAGTGATTTTGACCGGTTTTCCCGTATGGGTGCGCCCGATATGAATATGCAGATCCGCATAAATGGTTTTCATCATTTTTCCTTCAGCGCTTCTTTCAGCTGGAGATACTGAATCGCGTACGCCGTTTTAGCGTCATACACCCGGCGCTCTTCGGTCAGTTTCACGGCCTCATCAAGCGTGACCTGCATCACTTCGACAAATTCGTCCTCATCCAGCTCGCGCTTTTCTTCTAGCGGCGAAAGCCCTTCAGCAAGAAAGAGGTGCACGATTTCATCAGCAAATCCGGGTGATGTATAAAAAGCGGTAATTTTCGTCAAGGTTTCCGCCGTATATCCCGTTTCTTCCTCCAGCTCTCTTAAAGCGGTATGCTCGGGCTCTTCCCCCTTTTCAAGCTTGCCGGCCGGGATTTCAACGATAGTCCGTTCCAGCGGCTTTCTGAACTGGTTCACCAAAATGATTTTTCCTTCTTCGGTCACCGCAAGCACGGCCACCGCCCCCGGATGCTTGACGATTTCCCGCTTGCTTGTTTTTCCGTTCGGAAGCTCTACATCTTCTAAGTAAAGGTCTATGACTTTCCCGTCATACAGCTTTTTTTTCGCTAGTGTTTTTTCTTCTAAATGTTCCATCATTTCATCTCCCGTTCTGTCTCTCTATTATGCCTCATATATTTTATCATACATGCATACGAGGGAGGTGCTTTTCGATTGAAGGTATACCGGAAGGATAACAGCATCGTATTGGTCGGAAAGGCTTGGGAAGTGCGGGCTAAACTGAAAGAGTACGGGCGGACATTCCGCTATGTCGGAGATTGGATCACCGGGCCTTAACAGTTGAAAACTTCGCGCCTTTATATTACGGTCAATAAAAGACCATAAAAAGGAGCGAAACAATGAGAAAACGCACGCTAGGACGTTCTGATTTAGAAATAAGCGAAATTGGGCTCGGCTGCATGTCGCTGGGCACGGATAAAGCTAAAGCGCTGTCTATTTTGGATGAAGCGATTGAGCTTGGAATCAATTATTTAGACACTGCCGATCTTTATGATTTCGGCAGAAATGAGGAAATTGTCGGAGAGGCCGTCAAAAACCGCAGGCACGATATCATTTTAGCCACGAAAGCCGGGAACCGCTGGAATGATGAGAAAGACGGCTGGCATTGGGACGCTTCCAAAGGATACATAAAAGAAGCGGTCAAAAACAGCCTGCGCCGGCTGAAAACGGACTATATCGACCTTTATCAGCTGCATGGCGGCACGATGGAGGATAACATCGACGAAACGATCGAAGCATTCGAGGACTTAAAACAGGAAGGTGTCATCCGGTATTACGGCATTTCCTCGATTCGTCCGAATGTCATTAAAGAATATGTGAAAAAATCAAATATCACCAGCATTATGATGCAGTACAGCCTGCTGGACCGGCGTCCCGAGGAGTGGCTGCCTCTTTTAGAGGAGAACGGAATCAGCATAGTCGCCAGAGGACCGGTCGCTAAAGGGCTTCTTACGAAAAAACCGCTTGATCAAGCGGCCGCAAGCATAAAAGAGAACGGCTATTTAACATATTCTTTTGAAGAACTGGCAGAAACCAAGAAAGCGATTAACGCTGCCGCCCCTGATCTGAGCATGACGGAGCTTTCTCTTCAATACTTGCTTTCACAGCCGGCCGTCGCTTCTGTCATAACGGGAGCCAGCTCACTTGAGCAGCTGAGAGAAAACTGCTCGGCAGCAGAGGCCCGGCGTTTAAGCAGCCAGGAAATCAAAGCCCTGCAATGTCATACAAAACGGGACGTATACGAAGCCCATCGTTCTTAAACAATAAAACCGGCACCTTTTCAGATGCCGGTTTTATTTATATTTGTGCCAATCGAGACTGCTTTCATTCAGCAGCTCTTCAAAGCTTTTATTTTTTTCTATTTCTTTTCGCTTTCTGATTTGTTCGGCCTTTTTCTGTGCCTGTTTTTTCTCGTCTTCTTCCTTCAGCTCACTTTTCATTTGCAAAAGCTTGGCCTTCAGATCTTCCTCCAGATCGTCTTTTAAGCTGTGTTTTTCTTTAGGCAGCTGCTTTTTCATCATTACGCCCCCGTATCTGAATATGCTGAAGCAAGTGTACCACGGAGCGCCGGAGGCCGGCAACTGTCCTTCTTTTGTTCAGCTGCCTGAAAACCCGGGAAAGGATTTTCTATATTTCTGTCATTTAAAGGAGGGTTCCTGCGTGAAAAAATGGCTGGCGGTGTTCGGTTCGGCTTGTGCAGTCTTTTTAGCTGCCGGATTTGCTCTTACGAATCTGATTATGTTTATTAAGAAAAAAACGGATGAAGATATCATGAAAAGAGAAACGGCGGACGGACATGATCTATTTGATTCCTTTCAGACCATGGAAAAAGAAGAGGCCGTCATCTTGTCACGCCACGGGTATGAGATCAAAGGCTTTTACATTGCCCCGTATGATACGGCAAACACCATGATTATTTGTCACGGCGTTACCATGAATTCGTTCAACTCATTGAAATACATGGATTTGTTTTTAGATTTAGGCTGGAATGTGCTTATGTATGACCACCGCCGGCACGGTAAAAGCGGCGGCAGAACGACGAGCTACGGCTATTTTGAAAAAGATGATTTGGAAGAAGCCGTGAATTGGGTGAGAAACAAAACCGGAGACGGCGGTCAAATCGGCATCCACGGCGAATCGATGGGGGCGGTGACGGCCTTATTATATGCGGGCGGGCATCAGAACGGCGACGGCGCTGATTTTTATATTGCGGACTGCCCTTTCGCAAGCTTTCACGATCAGCTCGCCTACAGACTGAAGCGGGAATTCCGGCTGCCTCCGTGGCCGATTCTGCCTTTGGCTGATTTCTTTTTGCGGATGAGAGAGGGATACCGTATCCGTGATGTATCGCCTTTGTCGGTGATCAGCCGCATCCGGCAGCCCGTGCTGTTTATTCACAGTAAGGAGGATGATTATATACCTCCTTCTTCTTCCGAATTGCTGCACCGCAGAAAACGCGGCCCGAAGATGCTGTATCTTGCCGAATCGGGCGGGCATGCCATGTCGTACACCAAAAATCCGGAAAGCTACCGTAAAGCCGTTCAAACCTTTTTAGATACCATGACGCAAACGTAAAAAAGCGAAAGAACGTATGCTCGTTCTTTCGCTTTCCCGTCATAAAACGTCGGTAATCCCGTCCATATTTTCTCCGATCCAGTCAATGGCGAGGTCGATTGTCGTAAATTCCTGCGCTTTGAAGGTCATCTCATCCTGAAGCAACCAGACATCCTTCTGAACGGATTCAGCGCCTCCAATGGACCAGTGCAGCAGACTGTACGGGTGGTTGTTGTTCAGGAAGGATACCCACGTCTTATGCTGTGCCGTCTGTTTAATGGCTTTCAGCTTTTGATTCACTTTCCGTTTCTCCCTGCTTTACTAATATGCTCATTCTCGGGCTCAGCATCTCTGCCGGGCTTTTTAAGACGAGCGTTTTCGCCTTTTCATTGTAATCGATTGTCATTTCCTCGTCAAAAAACACTTTTTGAGAGGTCTGGATGTAAAGCGGAAGTCCGTTGGTTTCAATGCGTTCGCATTGCCCCGTTAATTCGTCCGTCAGCCAGATGGTCGGCACGCCGCTGACAGCGCATCCGCAGCCTTCTGCGTCATAGCGGAGCTGCGCTTTTTTCTGCGGGTTGGCGTCCATCGCCTGCTGGAATGTATGTTTCGCCGCATCCGTCACATGTATTTGCATAGATGATCCTCCGTTTTTCATTTTCGCCAATTGTAGCATACCGCGCCGCTGTATGCATTGTTTCTGCTTTTTTACAGCAGACCGCTCTCCCAGTCCTTCGCCTCTTGTTCAGCCGCCTTGATCCAGTCATTTTTCCCTTCAATATACTTTCCCATATCGTACGGGTATGTCTCGGCGAGCTGCTGTTTCAGCTCCATGTATTGAGCCGCTTTTTCAGGTCTTGCGGTGAGGTAATCCCGGAACAGCAGATGACGCTTTACGTCCGCATGTCCTGTTTCGTATATGTGGACGTGGTGTGTGCGCTTGTTGCCGCCTTTTTGAAAAAAACGCCTTCCCTTTATCCCGTTCTCCCCTTTTGCCTCATAGCCGAGTGCTTCCAGCTGCGGACGGTATCGGTCAGCATCCAAAATATCTTTGACCTCCGCCAGTATATCAATGACCGGTTTTGCGGCCATCCCCGGGATGGAGGTGCTTCCGATATGGCTGACAGAATGGAGTGCGGGTCCGAAGATTCGGATCAAAACCGCCTTCTCTCTCTCTCAAACATCTCTTTCCATTCCGGCTTGTACGGAATGACTTCCGCTTTCCTCTTCGGATAAAAATGAAAAAACGAGAGGGTCAGCCCTTCCGGCGTCTCAATCTGTCCGGCTTCCGTGAACCCGGTTTTTAAATAGAGAGAGACTGCCGGAACGTTTTGTTTAGCGGTAGCCACCTCTATTTTTTGAGCGTCCCGGTTCTCGTCTATCACAAATTGAAGAAGCGCCCGTCCGATTCCTTTCCGAAAGCCGGACGGGTGCACCGTCAGCCGGCATATGACAAGTTCATATCCCTTTTTTTCATACGAAATGACGCCTATGAGCTGATCTTTTGCCTTGAAACCGGCAAACGTCTCCCGTGACCGCTGTATGTCACGCGGTGTCTCATGCAGAGCGGGAATGCCGAAAAAGCCGATCAACTCGGCTTCTTTTTGATAAGAGCAGCGCTGAACCGCTGCAATTTCCCGCGCCGTCTGTTCTTGTGTATGCTGTAAAAATGTAATCAATCTTCCACTCCTTTTGGTGCAAACCGCTATGACTCCGTTTTCGTTATGCGGATCGCGTACGCACTTTTTCCTTTTTGTTTTGCCGTCCGGTGGCCGGTATGGTCTTTCCGCGGTTTCATCGCATCCATGAACGCTTTCTTCGCCTAAAAGCCCCGCTGTCAGTATGCTCAGATTCTCCCTTTATTGATGAAAAAATGACCGCATAATAAGGCGGTTTGGGCGTGTCAGCTAAAAAACCCATATTCGGCCTCCTCTATATGTATTTCACAAACAGAATCCGGTCTTGGCCCGGGCCGTCATAATTCGCAAAAACAGGGATTCCGTTTACGGTTTTGGTTCCTTTTTCAGGTTCAAAGCCTAACTTTGTATGATAAGCAATTGACACTTTATTAACAGGCGCCGTCACGCAATTGACTTTTGTGCAGCCCCTTTTTTTCACCGTCTCCATAAATCGGTCGTAGAGCTGTTTTCCAATTTGCATTTTTCTGAAATCCGGGTGCACACCGGAAAAATGAATGTAGGCCGTCTCAGGGTCTGACTGTGACTGAAACCCAATTAAAAAACCGGTCATTCCCTCCGGCCCGTATGTAATAAAGCTTGTGTCCTGAAAATGTTCAAAAAACAAGCGCGGCAGTTTTTCTTTCATTTGCCTGCCGCCCCACCATTCATTCAAAACAGACGTAACCATTTCATAGTCTTCAGAGGTGATTGTTCGAATATCCATTTTCGATTGACTCTCCTTTTCGTCCGGCAAAATGAATGTCAGCTCTTCTCATTGGAATATAAAAAATTATATGTGGGTTATTTGCAATTGTAAATGATTTCTTTTTATGCGAACGAATCAGCCGTCTCCCAATCGGGGAATGATTTACCAGTATAAACGCGGTCATTGTTCGGGTACAATGAAAAACAGAACAAACGTTCCCGGAGGTTTTTTTTATGGCTGATATTCTTCTTGTTGATATGCAATCGTTTTATGCGTCTGTAGAAAAAGCGGAAGCGCCTCATCTTAAAAACCGGCCCGTCATCGTTTCGGGAGATCCCGAAAGACGCAGCGGGGTCGTGCTTGCGGCTTGTCCGCTCGCCAAACGATACGGCGTAAAAAACGCCGAACGGCTGTGGGAAGCGCAGGCCAAATGCCCCGACGCCGTTATCGTCCGTCCGCGGATGCAGCGGTATATTGATGTATCCGTCATGATTACCGAACTGTTTGAGCGGTATACCGACCTTGTAGAACCCTACTCCATCGATGAGCAGTTTCTCGACGTGACCGGAAGCAGGCGGCTGTTCGGTGATCCTTTTACAATCGCCGAAAGCATTCAACAAGCGATTATGCGTGAATTCGGTATTTATGCCCGTGTCGGCATCGGGCCGAATAAAGCGCTCGCGAAAATGGCTTGCGACCATTTTGCCAAAAAAAACGCATCCGGCATCCACAGGCTGGATATGTCAAATATCAGGCAGGATCTGTGGCCTCTGCCGGTCGGAAAACTATTCGGCATCGGAAAACGGATGGAGCATCATTTAAGACGGATGGGCATCAGCACAATCGGCGGGCTTGCCGGGCATCCTGCCGAACTGCTGAAAAAACGGTGGGGCATTAACGGCGAATTGCTTCAGCGGACGGCCCGCGGCATCGATCCCTCTCCAGTCACCGTAAACACGCACAGCCGGCAAAAAGCGATCGGCCATAACATGACGCTCCCCAGGGACTACTGCCGCTTTGAGGATATCAAAGTCGTTTTGCTGGAGTTAAGCGAAGAAGTGGCCCGCCGCGCCCGTTTCAAACAGTACATCGGCCATACGGTTTCGGTCAGCATCAGAGGCGCAGATTTTGATTTTCCTTCAGGTTTTCACAGACAGAGAAAGCTCGTCTCTCCGACCAATTTCGGAATGGATATTTTTAAAGCGGCGGTCAAGCTCTTCAAAGAGCATTGGAACGGTGAGCCCGTCCGCAGCGCCGGCGTCGCCCTTTCCCAGCTGGAGCCCTGTGATTATGTTCAGCTGAGCCTGTTTGATTCCCTGGAAAAAAAGATCAGCCTCGGCAAAGTATTGGATGATATTCATGAGCGGTACGGCCCCGCGTCGCTGCTCCATGCCGCTTCGCTGACAGAGGCCGGCCAAGCCTTTCACCGGGCCGAAAAAATCGGCGGGCACTACAAATAATTGAGGTGATATACATGAATCCGAACAAATTAACCCCCGGGTATAATGTCATGTGGGAGTCAAGCCGGATGATGCTGCCCGAACATCGGGAGCAGCTGCTTGCAAAAAAACGAAAAGAACGGGAATTCCGGCCTCCGGAACTGAGCGAAGAGCAAATGAACGACATGAACCGCACCATTACGGCGTCGATTGAAGAAGACAGGGCCATTTCGGTCACCTACGCTTCAGCACACGGCCCCCGCCGGTTTTGGGGATGGGTAAAACAAGTGATGCACGACGAAAAGCGTTTAAAAATCATAAACGATGAAGATGCATTATCGCTGCCGTTTCATCTTATTCTCTCAGCTGAATTGGAATAAAAAGCCCATCCCGTCCTGACAGAAAATATGATAGAAGAGTGGGAGGATCATATGATATTTAGTAGAATAGATGAATGATAAGAATAGGAGAATATATGATGGATCAATTTATAGAAAAAATGCTGGGACAGGCCCTCCGCCAGTATGGACGGAATGTGTCGACAGATCCGCTGAGCCCCTATGAAAAACAGCGTTTAAAAAAAGCTTTAGAAGAAAGAAGGAACGAAGAACCCGATGAGGATCTCCATGCCCATGTAGAAGATATTATCTACGATTACGTCACCAACCAGGGCCAGTTCTCCTGACACTGACGTTTATGCACCGGGCGATAAGGGAAACGGTCGAGAGTAAACCCTTAAAGATTGCGTGGTGCAGGAGATGCCAGTCGGGCCTTATTTCAAGATCGGATATGCCGTTCTTTTGTTATTCCTCATTATTTATCTCGGAACATTAATAGACTTTTTGTTCCAGCCTGTTGTGATTACGGCTAAAACCTTGTTTCCGCCCATTGTATTATCGGGGGTCCTTTACTATTTGTGCCGCCCGATCGTCAGAGTGCTGCATGAGAAAGTAAAGCTGCCCGAAGGCATCGCGATTTTAGCGATTTATGCGGGAACAGCCGGCCTTTTTGTCCTCTTCCTTTATACGGCGGGCCCTGCCGTTCAAAAACAGTTTGCAGCCTTCACAGATCATATCCCTGAGCTTTCCGCAAAAGCTGAAAATTGGATCAGACACCTTCAGGACAGCAAATGGTTTTCCCGGATTCAGCATGAGGATTCCTTTAAAAAAGCAGCGGACAAAGCCGCAAATTATTCAGGTTCAATCGCTGATTCTCTCAGCAGCCTGGCCGGTGCGGCTGCCAATGCCGCCATCACCGCCGCCATCATTCCGTTTGCGCTGTATTACATGTTAAAGGAAGGAAATAAAGCGCCCCGGCGGCTGCTGCGGCTTCTTCCGGAAAAACATCAGAAAGAAGGAAAACAAATCCTTCAGGACATGGATGAGGCTCTCAGTTCATACATACAAGGACAGCTGCTCGTCAGTTTTTGTGTCGGTGTTCTCGTTACGACCGGCTATTTCATAATCGGGCTCGATTATCCGCTCGTCCTGGGTGCGTTCGCCATGGTGACAAACCTGATTCCGTTTATCGGGCCTTGGATCGGCACATTTCCGGGAGTCATTGTCGGATTGTTCGATTCACCGACGCGAGCGGTGCTGGTGGTTATAGTCGTCGTCATTGTCCAGCAGCTTGAAAGCCAGCTGATTTCCCCGCAAATTATGGGCCGGAAGCTTGACATTCACCCGCTGACCATCATTTTTCTTCTGCTTGCCGCCGGTAAATTCTCGGGTATTGCCGGGATGCTGCTGGCCATTCCCGGCTATGCGGTTGCAAAGGTGATCATAAGCCATATGCAGAAACTGTTCATTCTCAGAAAAAAACAAGGCTAGAGAGAAACGATTCACCCCTCATGCCTTCACATCGGTTAAAATAAAAAAAAGGCGGGCTGAAGAATCCCGCCCCACACGGAGGTCAAAAGATGAACATCGGTGATGTCATTTTTCAATTCGTTTCATTTATTGCAGCCGCGATTTTCCTGTTTGCCGTGATATACGTATTCAGAAGCATGAAGCAGCGCCGCCAGCAATTGGACAGGATCGAAAAGAAACTCGATGCGCTGCGCGAAGAAAAAAACCGCAAATAAGGGGGTCGCGGGATTTGTGTCACACCCGTCTTACCAGCACCTCTTCAACTTTATGGCCGTCACCTTTTCTCAAAATCAAATCTGATCTGAATTTTGTCGGCAGAATATTTTCATACAGATTCGGACGGTTGACGCTCTCCCAAATGGAGGCGGCCATGGCATCCGCTTCTGCATCAGACAAATCCTTAAATTTATGAAAATAAGAAGCCGGGTCCTGAAAAGCGGTTTCTCTTAAAAGGCGGAAGCGCTCCAAATACCACGTGAAAATCCGGCTTTCTTCCGCATCCACATAAATCGAAAAATCAAAGAAATCCGATACAAAAATCCGCGGATCTTCCCTGTCGTCCTCTAAAGTCGGCGACTGCAGGACATTGATTCCTTCGATAATGACGATATCCGCACCTTCGACAACTTCGACGGCGCCCTCTTCCCTGTCATAAGTAAGATGGGAATATAGGGGCGCCTCCACTCTCTCTTTCCCTGATTTTATATCATTCAGAAACTCAAGCAGCGCTTTTACGTCATAACTTTCCGGGAATCCCTTTCTGGACAGAAGGTTCTTCCTTTTTAATTCCGCCGTCGGATACAAGAAACCGTCGGTTGTCACCAGACTCACCTTCGGCCTGTCCGGCAGACGGGAAAGAAGCTTTTGCAAAATTCTCGCCGTCGTGCTTTTGCCGACGGCGACGCTGCCCGCGATCCCGATAATAAACGGGATTTTCGCTGAATGCGGATGCTTCAGAAACACGTTGACATGCTGATTCCGTCTTGCGGCAGACGTGACATGAAGGTGGAGCAGGCGCACAAGCGGAATGTAAATCGTTTCTACTTCTTCAACCGATAGGTAGTCGTTCAGCCCCTCTACGGCCTTGGCTTCTTCCTCTGAAACGGCAATGGAAAGATGGCCGCCGAATCCGGACCACGACTCGCGGCTGTGCTGCGTGTACAATGTATGTAAGTTCAATTCTTTACTTTTCACAATTCACACCAATCTCTCTGTATGGCTTTCCGGTTAAAAAACAAACGCTTACAAAGATTGTAACGGAAAACCGCTTCACTGTCTGCCCATTTTTTTCGCAAACGAGGAACCGATGCGGCTGTACTCTTCCATTTCCTCGTCCGGAACCATGCTCCCGCCGGTGCTCCACACAAGATGCACGGCATTTTCCATCTCAAGCCCCCGCTCTTTTATATAACGGTTTCCCGCTTCGGTCTGAACGAACTTGACAGCTCCGGCCATACCGGCGAGGGCAGAAGGCTCAAGGCTCTTATTCTCGGACGCTCTTAATTGATAAAGCAGCGAAAAAAGCGTGCTGTCATCAGCGGTATAACAGCCGCTGAGTATAGGTTCCATAAGAGGGCCGGCCAGTCCGGACGGCCTTCCCACCGCAAGTCCGTCGGCGGCCGTTTGATTATCAAGACCGATATCCTGCACGCTGATTCCGTCATGCAAACCGGAAAACAGCCCTAACAGCATACACGGTGAGTGCGTCGGCTCCCCGAAAAAAATATGGACATGTTCGCCATAGACCAGCTTTAGCGCAAGCGCGACGCCGCCCGGGCCTCCTCCGACCCCGCACGGCAGATAGACGAAAAGCGGCTCATCAGCATCAGGCTTTATGTTCATTTGATCGAGCTGCTTTTTCACACGTCCCCCCGCAACAGCATAGCCCAAAAACAGATCCCGTGAATGCTCATCATCAATAAAATAACAATAAGGGTCCTGCTGCGCCTGAATACGCCCCTCTTTAACAGCCAGACTGTAGTCTGCTTCGTATTCGATGACGCGGACCCCTTTTTCCCGGAGCAGCTCCTTTTTCCACTGCTTTGCGTCACCGGACATATGCACGGTCACACAAAAGCCGAGCTTCGCGCCGATTATGCCGATACTAAGGCCTAAATTGCCTGTAGAGCCGACGGCTATAGAATATTTCGAGAAAAAATCAGTAAACCGCTTCTCAGTCAATATGCTGTAATCATCATCTTTTGAGAGCATTCCCGCTTTTTGCGCGAGGTCTTCTGCATGCTTCAGCACTTCGTAAATCCCGCCGCGGGCTTTAATGGAACCGGAAATCGGCAGTTCATCGTCGCATTTCAAAAGCAGACGCCCAGGGAAAGCCCGGCCGGCGCTGTGTTCCAGACGTTTCTTCATTTCATTGATCAAGACAAGCGGAGATTCAATGAGACCTCCCGCCTCTTTCGTCTCCGGGAAAGCTGATGCGATATAAGGCGCAAACCGGCGCAGCCTTTCTTCCGCTTCAGCAATCTCCTCATTCCATTCAGCGGCATGTTTTATGTGATCATCGTTTTTGTGCGGGTTGATCCAAAAGACTTCACGCGCCTCCGCCATTTGCCTGACGAAAGGCTCTTCCATCAATGCCGTGCGTATATCCCGATCAGACATTTGCCTTCTCCCCCTTGTTACTTTTTCTTTAATACCCGGCCGGCCAGTTTTTCTGTAAACGAAGGGAAAAGCTGATACAGCTTCGTCCCGAGGCTCATCCATCCCGGAAGATTAATTTCCCGTTTATCCGTCAAAATCACGGACGTAATGCGCTCTGCCACACGGTCGGCATCAAGCATCCATCTGCCGACGCTTTTAACATAACTGCCCTCTTTATCTGCAATTGTAAAGAAGTCTGTTTTGATCGGTCCGGGATTAACCGTTGTCACAGCTACACCCGTACCGGCCAGCTCGAGCCGCAGGGCATTGGAATACCCTAAAACGGCATGTTTCGTAGCGGAATAAAGGCTTGATTTCGGCGTCGCCAGTTTGCCGGCCTGTGAAGCGATATTGATAATATGGCCGCTTTTGGCATGAAGCATCACCGGCAGACAGGCTTTCGTACAGGCGATTAATCCGAATACATTGACTTCAAACATTGACTTCATATCATCTAAAGATGAATCCGCCGCAGTTTCAAAAATACCGAACCCCGCGTTGTTAATTAATACGTCAACATGACCGATTAAACGCCTTACGTTTTCAGCTTCTTCTGCATGCCGGACGTCAAACGGAATGACATCACACCGTCCGCCCCGCGCAGTAATCGTATTTTTCACTTCCTGCAAGCGGTCTTCCCGCCTGGCGGATAAAAAAACATGGGCCCCTTCTGCCACGCAGGAATATGCAAGCCGTTCTCCAAGTCCGCCTGATGCTCCTGTGATCCAAATCCGTTTATCCGTTAATCTGCCCATTTCATTCACTCCTTTACAGCTTTAAACATCAAAGTGTTTCCCGACTGAAAAGATACGGCCTTCCCTTCAGCGGCCAGCACGTCAAGATGGCCGATCGTTTCTGACATTGTTAAAAACAATTCGTTTTCATACACAGCCGGAAACAGCCGCCGGCATACTTGGAAAGCCGTCAGCGTTTCCTCTGACAACAGGTGCAGCACATAGTCCGCCCGGTTTCTCTGTTTTTCAAGCCGCCTGTCAGCAGCTGGCCTTACGTCTGTCAGCAGATCGCCGTGCCCCGGATATAAAAAAGCCGGGTTGATGTCATACAGCCGTTTCATTGATTTCAAATAGTCGAGCATCGGGGATGAGCGCACACTCCCCTTTTCCGGAGCCTCCAGAATCGGATTGGTGGAGCTGTTGGACAAAAGCAGATCACCGCTGAACATTTCACCGTTTTTTTCATGGTAAAGCGCAATATGAGAAGCGGCATGACCCGGAATCTCAAGCACCGTCCAGCCATCAAGCCCGTCAATTTCCCCGCCTTCTCCCACTGTTTTCGTTAGCGGACGGTTTGCTGAAAATAAGTATGACAGCTTAACTGTTTTATGTATGTCTTCAGGTGTCAGAGGAACGCCCATTTCGGTCATAAGGGACAGAAAAAAATCCTCCTGCCGGGCGATATACGACTGATCCTGAGTCATGTACCTGTCATTCAGCGGATGCCCGACAACTTCCGTGTCATCAGAAAAAATGTGCAGCAAACCTGAGTGATCCGCGTGATGATGAGTGAGCACCACTTGTTCTATATCCGCTGCGGAGACCCCGTGTTCTTTAAGCTGCATTGAGAGTGATTCAGCCGCTTCCTTTGTATTCGGGCCGCAATCAATAAGGGTTAATGCGTCATCTTTTACTAAATAAACGATAACGTCGCCGACTGCAAACGGAGTCGGCACACGTATCGGAATGATCTTTCTCGCTGCCATATTTACGCTCCTTCGTTCTTTTCATTCCTGAATACTCATATTTTAGCCTTTTCTCATCCCTGTGTCATTATTGCCGCATATCAGAAAAAAAGATTGACATCCCGCTCTGCTGCATAGCATAATGAACAACAAACTAGAAAAAACGGAACGCGATGACGAGGAACTAGTATATAAACAACGGCAGCAGAGAGCAATGTCCCCGGCTGAAAGACATTGCGGCCCTCTTGTTTACAGAACCTGCCCTCAGAGCGGTTAGGAAAACCTAAACGTATCCCTCGTTACGGGATTTGAGCTGAGCACGGCTGATTCGTGCTAATGTAAGGTGGTACCGCGAAACCTTTTCGTCCTTTTTGACGGGAAGGTTTTTTGTGTTTTGGAAAGAAGGAGGATTTATATGAAGAAAATCGGTTTTATCGGGGCCGGATCAATGGCGGAAGCAATGGTGAACGGACTGCTGCAGAGCGGACTGACAGCCCCCGGACATATATACATGACAAACCGGTCAAATGACAGCCGGCTTGAAGAACTTCAAGACACGTACGGCGTGAAACCATGCCGGGATAAAGAAGAGTTTTTCAGCAATACCGACATTATCGTTCTCGCCTTTAAACCGAAAGATGCGGCAGAAAGCATTGAGAACATTCGCGAATACGTTAAAGATCAGCTTGTGATTTCTGTCATCGCAGGGCTGACGATTCACACCATTCAGCATTATTTCGGCAGAAAGCTTACCATCATCCGGGCGATGCCGAATACATCCGCGGCCATTCAACAATCGGCGACCGGTTTTTCTGCAAGCCCTGAGGCGAGTGAGGCTGAAATCCGGATGGCAAAAGAACTGCTGGAAACAATCGGAGAAGCGACGCTTTTTGAGGAAAAACACCTTGATGCCGTCACAGCCATTGCCGGAAGCGGCCCCGCCTATGTGTACCGATATGTCGAAGCGATGGAAAAGGCCGCCCTTCAAGTCGGCCTGCCGGAAGAGACGGCAAAAGAGCTGATTTTACAAACCATGGCTGGAGCGACGGAAATGCTCAGAAAAAGCAGCAAACGACCTGAGCGCCTGCGCAAGGAAATCACAAGCCCGGGCGGCACAACGGAAGCAGGCCTTCGCGCTTTAAACGAGCGCCGCTTTGAAGAAGCCATCATACACTGCATTACAGAAACCGCAGCCCGGAGCGCAGAAATTAAAGAACAATTCGCAGGCTCCGTTCTGCAAAAGACGGATCAATCATAAAGCATGGGGCTCCCCATGCTTTTTTTCGTCCATTTACAATTTCGGAAGACCGCTAACGGCTTACAGGTTTCTTTTCTTGCACTTATGAAAGAGGACGAGCGAGCAAAAGCGAAAAATAAGACTTTCCTGAAAAAAAGTTTGAAGCCGGGCTGCACCCATGAGGCAAAATCACATGTAGGGGAAGAACACATTAATCAAAAGCGGTGCATTGACGGTTGAGCTTCAGGACGAAGGCGTGAGCCGGCCCCCGGTGATGCCCATCAGTTTACCGGGGCGACGCCGCAGTTATCTTAATTCCTCGGGTCACTTATTTTGTGCCGGTCCATTATCCTCATCCTGCTTAAACGGCATATCAGGCTTCTTCAGACAGAAGCCTGATGGATCGCAACCCATTCTTTTATGCATTGAATCAGTTTCTGAACAGAAGGTGTCTGCGTCTCCTTTGCACGAGCTGTCAAAATGCCGATCTGCCTGCAGACATACCGGTCGAGCCGTTTGATGAGCACATCACAATCATTCACCAAAAGCTGCGGCAAGAGGCTGATCCCCAGATTGTTCCGCACCATTGCAATAATCGCTTCATCCCCTCTGATTTGATAGGCGATCCGCGGCGTGATTTTTTCTTCCTTCAGCACTTTCAGCACATCAAAATGTGTCTCCGGATAAGGCACGATACATTTGACGGACTCCATGACATGTAAAGGAACCGTTTCACATTGCGCCAATTCATGCTGCGGACTCATCACTACTACAATCGGGTCCTCGGCCAACGGGTAAAAATGCCTCTTCCCGCTGTGGGATGTCCCGATCGCCGCATCAACCTGATCGTCTTTCAGCCATTCTTCCAGTTCAGTTGAATTCCCTTCAAACAAATGCACCTTAATGGAAGGATACAGCACATTAAATTCTCTCAAAATTTTCGGCAGCCATTTTACCGCCACACTCGTAACAGTGCCGAGCCGGATTTCTCCTCTTTCTAATCCATTAATATTATCAACGGTTTCAGACAATTTTTCATAGTTTTTTTGAATTTCCTTCATAATATGTAACACTTTCAAGCCATTTGCGGTGGGCCTCACTCCATGCCGCTGTCTGATCAGAAGCGGAAAACCGTACTCTTCTTCTAATTTACTGATCATTTGGCTGATGTTCGGCTGTGTGTAATTCAATATGGCAGCGGCTTGGGTCAGGCTGCCGCTTTCAACCGTTTTAATAAAGGCTAAATGTTTCTTTAAATCCAACCGGCTTCATCTCCCAGATATCATTTCTTATTATCCAGCGCATTAGTTATATTTAGTTTACTTATACATCAATCAAAAATAAAATGGCAATGTCTCCATAATTATACTTGATAACAAACAGAAGGTGAGCGTTCCAGCATGAGTTTTCTCATTCAATTTTTGATCGGCGGCACCGTTATGGTGGCTGCTGCGTTTTTAAGCAAATCGAAATACTTATTTTTATCAGGCGTTATCACATTGCTGCCGATCATGACGTTGCTGAATATACAATTGCAGCTGAAAAATATGAGCGCCGACGATTTCAGAGCAGCTCAAAAAAACGGAATATTCGGTGCGTTCGGCGCGGTGATTTTCATCAGCAGTATTTTTATCCTGACAAACTGGTTCAAAGGAAGCCACTCCGTCATCGGTGCGTTTCTTATCTATATCTGCTATATGATCGCCTGTAAATGCCTGTTATGAAGATACAGCCCCCCTGTATAAAAAAATGCCCGGTCAGAACAATAAGAACATTACGCTCAGTTGTGAGCAGTTTATATGACTGAATGATCATAAGTTGTTATAATCAATTTCTAAAACATTCCGGGAGGCGAAATAAATGGCCAGAAAATTATTTACACCATGGACCGTTAAAGATGTAACGATCAAAAACCGTATTGTTATGGCACCGATGTGTATGTATTCCTCACATGAGAAGGACGGAAAACTGCAGCCTTTTCATATGGCGCACTACATATCGCGCGCAATCGGACAGGTCGGCCTGATAATCGTTGAAGCGACAGCTGTGAATCCGCAGGGACGCATTTCCGATCAGGATTTGGGCATTTGGAGCGACGATCATATCGAAGGTTTTGCCAAACTGACGGAACAAGTGAAAGCGCAAGGTTCAAAAATCGGCATTCAGCTCGCGCACGCGGGACGTAAAGCTGAGCTTGACGGAGACATTTACGCTCCTTCAGCCATTCCGTTCGACGAGCAGTCCAAAACACCGGCTGAAATGACGACAGAACAAATTAAAGAAACCATTCAGGAATTCAAACAGGCGGCGGCACGCGCGAAAGAAGCCGGCTTTGACATTATCGAGCTTCATGCGGCACACGGCTACTTAATGCACGAATTTTTGTCACCGCTGTCCAATCACCGCACAGACGAATACGGAGGATCACATGAAAATCGCTACCGCTTCTTAGGCGAGACGATTGACGCCGTCAAGGAAGTATGGGACGGCCCGTTATTTGTCCGTGTTTCTGCATCTGATTATACAGACAAGGGGCTGGACATTGCCGATCACATCGGTTTTGCGAAGTGGATGAAGGAACAGGGAGTCGACCTGATTGATTGCAGCTCAGGCGCACTCGTTCAAGCTGATATTAACGTCTTCCCCGGCTACCAAGTGAGCTTCGCAGAGAAAATCCGCGAGCAGGCCGAAATCGCAACAGGCGCCGTCGGTTTGATAACGACGGGAACAATGGCGGAAGAAATTCTGCAGAACAACCGCGCTGACCTTATTTTTGTCGCGAGAGAACTTCTGCGCGATCCGCACTTTGCAAGGAGTGCAGCGAAGCAGCTGAATACGGAAATACCGTCGCCGGTTCAATACGACAGAGCATGGTGACAGAAGAGACAGCCGGAGATTTTTCGATCCGGCTGTCTCTTTTTTTATTTTTTGAGAAACGATTGCCGAAGCTTCTCCGTCTTCCCTATAGAACCAATTAGAGGGGATGACTCCAATGAAAGCAGCATGGATGGAAAGGACATACTTGATTGACGGATGTCCGTTTTATACTAAACACCGTAAAGGTGCCGGCGAAGTGACGATCGTCTTTGAAGCCGGCTACGGCACTTCTTCTGAAACATGGACATCATTACTCGCTGACATAGATGAAGAATTTGGGGTTTTCACATATGACAGGGCCGGAATCGGCAAAAGCGGACAAAGCAAAAACAAGAGAACGGCGGATCACATGGTACAGGAATTAAACGCTCTACTGCTTAAAGCCGGCGTCAAGCCTCCTTACCTTGTCGTCTCGCATTCATACGGCACGATTATCAGCAGACTCTGGGCGAGCCGAAACCGCCGGGATATTCTCGGGATGGTATTGCTTGACCCGGTTTCTGAGGATCAGGAGACAAAAGTGCTTCCGCTTCTTCCCGAGGAAATGAAAGCCGCCTATCTGAAACAGTTCATACTAGAAGGATCACATGCGGAATTTTTGACGAGTCTTCGGCAGATTAAGCACCAGCAGCTTCATTTCAGCGATATGCCGCTGTTGATTTTATCATCGGGAGAGCGGGATGAGCGCTTAAAGCACGCGCATGAACAATGGGTAAACCTGCACAGAAATATGCTTGATATCTCGCATCAAAGCGGATGGATTCAGGCCAAAAACAGTTCTCACGCCATTCATCACGATGAACCGCACATCGTCCACCTGGCCATTTATGATGTTTGGTGTGCGGCGCGCCAGCAAATGAATGCGCCTGCCTATCAGGCGGTAAACTGATAAAACAAAAGCCATTGTGCCGCGGCACAATGGCTTTTTTATTCGTGATCTACTTTGTCTCACGGTGCAAAGTATACTTTTTCAACCGGGGTGAATACTTTTTCAGTTCTAACCGGTCCGGATTCGTCCGTTTGTTCTTCGTCGTAATATAATTTCTGTCCCCTGTCTCTGTGCAAGCCAATGTCACATTCACACGCATCATTTTCACCTCACGATCAAATCGTAACAATTACGTTTTATTATAGATCATCAAACAAAAATGTCAAGCGCACATTTTTTAAGAGCGCTCCACGGCAACCTCCATAAAGTCAAAGGCGACCTTACTGTTTTCAAATACCGCTTTCGCCTCATGTTCCAGCCGCTCTATCGGCGCTTCGCCTTGATACCTGGCGCTGATATGAGTTAAGATCAGCTGTTTGGCGCCTGCTTTTTTTGCTGTTTGCGCGGCCTGTTCTGTCGTCGCGTGATAATAATTATGCGCGAGCTTTGCATCTTCCTTGGCAAACGTCGCTTCATGAACAAGTACATCGGCATTGCGCGCCAGTTCCGTTACCCGCTCTGATACACGGGTATCCCCGGAAAAAGCGACGATTCTTCCCTTTTTCGGCGGCTCCAAAAAATCCTCACCATTAATTATTCTTCCATCGTCAAGCGTGACTGTTTCGCCTTTTTTGATTTTCTGGTAGACAGGTCCGGGCGGAATATTCATTTCTTTCAGTCTGCCGGCCTGCAATGCACCGGGAATATCCTTTTCCTGAATCCGATAGCCGAACGCTTCTACACCGTGAATGACGGATGCTGCGGTGACGATGAATTGGTCATCCTCAAAAACCGTTCCCTCTTCAATTTCATGTATGGCAAGAGGATAAGTCAAATGTGTCGCCGTCACTTTCAGGCTTGTTTCGATAAATGCTTTTATGCCTTTTGGCCCGTAAATCGCCAGCTCTTCTTCACCGCCTTGAAACGACCGGCTTCCCAATAAACCCGGAAGGCCGTAAACATGGTCGCCGTGAAGATGTGTGATGAATATCTTTTCAATTTTCCTCGGTTTAATTGTTGTATGTAAAATCTGATGCTGAGTGGCTTCCCCGCAATCAAACAGCCATACGGAGCGCCTTTCTTCAAGAAGCTTCAGCGCGACGGACGTTACGTTTCTCGTCTTTGCCGGCATGCCGGCCCCCGTCCCTAAAAATATTAATTCCACAATGCTTCCTCCTAGATCTTTGTACTACTAAGGATACAGGATCAGGCTGAAAATGTGAATTCGCCAGGGGCGCCCCCGGCATGATTAATTTTTTTCCGCAAACCGCAAAAAACAGGCTGAAATGTTTGCTTTCAATGAATTTTAGATTTAAAATGAAGGAAATATGCGGGGTTTTAAACCATGCTTCAGATAAAGTGAGGTACTCTAAGTGAAAACAAACGACAAACCAAAAGCAGTAATTGTAATATTTGGTGCCACAGGGGATTTGGCAAAACGAAAACTTTACCCATCCATTCATCGTTTATATAAAAATGGTCAAATTGGTGAAGAGTTTGCAGTTGTAGGTGTTGGAAGAAGACCTTGGTCAAACGAGGACCTCCGGGAAACCGTTAAAACGTCTGTTTCTTCGGCTGGGCAAAAAGACACAGACGATTTCACGTCTCATTTTTATTACCATCCGTTTGATGTAACGAATCCGGGTTCCTATCAGGAGCTGAATGTCCTGCTTGACCGGCTTGAGCATACATATGAAATCCCGAACAACAGAATGTTTTACTTGGCGATGGCCCCTGAATTTTTCGGCACTATCGCAAAATCGCTTAAAAACGAAGGTGTCACGGCGACAAAAGGCTGGTCCCGTCTCGTAATTGAAAAACCGTTCGGCCACGACCTGCCGAGTGCGAAAGAGCTTAACAAAGAAATACGCGAAGCGTTCACAGAAGATCAAATTTATCGGATCGACCATTACTTAGGCAAGCAAATGGTTCAAAACATCGAAGTCATCCGGTTTGCGAATGCACTGTTTGAGCCGCTGTGGAATAACCGCTACATCTCAAACATCCAGATTACGTCAAGTGAAGATCTCGGCGTTGAGGACCGTGCGAGATATTATGAGAAATCAGGCGCACTCCGCGATATGGTTCAGAATCATATTTTACAAATGGTCGCTCTTTTGGCGATGGAACCGCCGATTAAACTGAACACGGAAGAAATCCGCAGCGAAAAAGTGAAGGTGCTGAGAGCGCTACGCCCTGTCGCTCAAAACGAAGTGAATGATTACTTCGTCCGCGGACAATACCAAGCCGGAACGATCGACGGCACCCCTGTAGCGAGTTATACGGATGAGCATAACGTAGCGCCGGATTCCAATACGGAAACATTCGTGTCCGGTAAGCTGTTAATCGATAACTTCCGCTGGGCCGGCGTTCCGTTTTATATCCGCACAGGAAAACGGATGAAAGAAAAATCAACGAAAATTGTCGTTCAATTTAAAGACATTCCGATGAACCTTTATTACGGCAATGAAACGAATGTAAATCCGAACCTGCTTGTCATCCACATTCAGCCGGATGAAGGCATCACTTTATATCTGAACGCTAAAAAATTAGGCGGAGCCGCACACGCTCAGCCGATTAAGCTGGATTACTGCAGCAACTGCAGTGATGAAATGAACACACCGGAAGCCTATGAAAAATTAATTCACGACTGTCTGCTCGGCGATGCGACGAACTTCGCCCATTGGGATGAAGTAGCGCTTTCCTGGAATTTCGTCGATGCGATTTCCGAAACATGGGCTGCCGACAAAACCCTTTCTCCGAATTATGAAGCCGGATCAATGGGACCGAAGGCTTCGGATGACCTCTTGGAAAAAGACGGCCTTCACTGGTGGAATATATAATAATCAAAAAACCGCGGCGCCGTTCATTACGGCCCGCGGTTTTTACATATCAGAAAAGCCCCCGCAATAATTGCGGGGGCTTTTTCATTACTTCATCCATTCAGTATGGAAAATGCCTTCTTTATCCGTGCGTTCATACGTATGCGCGCCGAAGTAGTCACGCTGCGCTTGAATTAAGTTTGCAGGAAGCACTGCCGTACGGTAGCTGTCGTAATACGCAAGTGCGCTTGAGAACGAAGGTACCGGCACGCCTTGGGCTACCGCAAGTGAAATGACTTGGCGAAGAGCGCCTTGGTAGCTTTCTGCGATATTTTTGAAATAGCTGTCAAGAAGCAAGTTGTCAAGCTCCGGCTCACGGTCATACGCATCTTTGATCTTTTGCAGGAACGCCGCGCGGATGATACAGCCGCCGCGGAAGATCATAGCGATCTCACCGTATTTCAGATCCCAGTTATATTCTTCTGACGCGGCTTTCATTTGGGCGAAGCCTTGTGCGTAAGAACAGATTTTACTCATGAAGAGCGCTTTTCTGACCGCTTCAATCAGCTCTTCTTTATTTTCAGTAACCGGCTTAACGTCAGGTCCTGACAGAAGGCCGCTCGCTTTCACACGCTCATCTTTCATTGCGGAAATGAAACGCGCAAACACAGATTCAGTGATAATCGGAAGCGGTACGCCTAGGTCAAGAGCGCTTTGGCTTGTCCATTTACCCGTTCCTTTTTGGCCTGCTTTATCAAGGATGACATCAACAAGCGGTTTGCCTGTTTCTTCATCTTTTTTGGTGAAAATGTCAGCCGTGATTTCGATCAGATAGCTGTCAAGTTCCCCTTTGTTCCACTCAGCGAATACTTCGTGAAGCTCTTCGGCAGACAGTCCGAGCACCTGTTTCAGAATGAAGTAAGACTCAGAGATCAGCTGCATGTCACCGTATTCGATACCGTTGTGCACCATTTTCACATAGTGTCCCGCTCCGTCCGGGCCGATGTATGTCGTACAAGCTTCTCCGTCCACTTTAGCAGAAATGGCTTCTAAAATCGGTTTCACAAGTTCATGCGCTTCCTTTTGGCCGCCCGGCATAATAGAAGGCCCTTTCAGCGCTCCCTCTTCACCGCCTGATACACCCGTTCCGATAAAGTGAATGCCGCTTTCGGCAAGCTCTTTGTTCCGGCGCTGTGTATCTTTATAGTATGTATTTCCGCCGTCAATCAAAATATCGTCTTTTTCCAGATGAGGAAGAAGAGATTGAATCGTCGCATCCGTTGCAGTTCCCGCTTTAACCATTAATAGAATTTTGCGGGGCGTTTCAAGAGACTGGACAAACTCCTCAATGCTGTATGTACCGACAACATTTTTGCCTTTTGCCTCTTCTAAAAACTCTTCCGTTTTGCTGCTTGATCTGTTGTACACAGACACAGAAAATCCCCGGCTTTCGATGTTAAGAGCCAGATTTTTACCCATTACCGCAAGACCGATAACTCCGATTTGTTGTTTTGACATATTCTAACGTCCCTTCTTCAAACGTTTAACCATTTTAAAATTTAAATTAAAATAAAATGATATTTATACTAAAGAAATTATCATAGATAACCCCTTTTTTCAAGTTATTCAGCTTTTCTTTTCATCCTGAAAAAAGTCTCTGTTAAAGCTCGTTCCCTTTGTTTTGCTTTCTTCTTTTTTCATAACGGCGCCTTTTCTGATCAGGTTTCGGCCGTACTTTTCATTCAGCTGATTCATCATCTGAAAAATCGGCTCGTCCTTTGCATCCTCCTTGAACGAAAACAGATCAAGCTGTTTATACGCCTGCTGTTTTTCAACCAGTTCCGTTCCGGTGATGCCGAGAAGCCTTACTGGATTTTGGTTCCAATGTTTGTCAAACAGCTCCATTGCCGCTTCCATGATGTCTTTTTTCTGATCAACCGGATTGCTGAGGGTCATGCTTCTTGTGACCGTTTTCCAATCCGCATAACGGATCATGATGAACAGCCGGCAGGCCATGACCTCCTTACGCTGGAGCCGTTCGCTTACAGAAAGCGCGAGACGGTCAAACACGCCGGTTAATTCGTCCCAGTCAGCCGAATCATGCGACAGGGTGGATGAGTTGCCGACGCTTTTAAATTCATAAATCCGCTCGGGATCGACTTCTGCATGGTGGATGCCGTTCGCTTTATCCTTCAGTCTCGGGCCGTTTATACCGAGCAGCGTCTTCAGCGCATGCTCATCTCCTTTTGCCAGATCACCGATCGTTTTGATGCCGAGCGTTTTTATTTTTTCCGCAGTTTTCGTTCCTATACCGTGCATTTCTTCAATCGGAAGAGGCCACAATACGTCCGGCAGCTCTCTTTTTCTTAAAATGGTGATGCCGAGCGGTTTTTTCATGTCGGACGCCATTTTGGCGAGAAATTTATTCGGAGCGATGCCGATGCTTGACGGAAGCAAAAGCTCCTTTTGCAGTCTTGCCTGAATGTCTATGGCGGTCTCATACGCCCTGTGTCTGTGCGGTGTGTCTGTAATATCCATGTATCCTTCATCAATAGAAACGGGCTCGACTAAATCCGTATACTCCCTCAGGATGCTGAACATTTCTTTTGACGAACTCCGGTAGCGGTCAAAATTCGGAGGCACGACGATGAGTTCCGGACAGAGGCGTTTTGCCCGCCACACCGGCATGGTGGTCTTTACGCCCCGCGCTCTCGCTTCGTAGCTGCAGGTGACGATGATTCCTTTCCGTTCCTTCACGTTTCCGGCAACGGCGAGAGGTTTTCCCTTTAAAGACGGATCATACGCCATTTCTACGGAGGCATAGAAACTGTTCATATCGATATGAAATATAATTCTTCCTTTTCCGGCCACTCCCGGCGCCTCCTTTCCTTTCATAGACAAACCTCATATATATGTAGTAAAATAAAAGCTGAATGGATGTGATGAAATGATTCTTGAGTCAATGAATGACTTTTTATTTTTAGTCGATTTTTTCACAATTATTCTTCCCGCTCTGACCGCGATCGGCATCGCATTTCTTTTGCGTGAGTGCCGCGCAGGCGAGCATTGGAGAACGAAACGTATAGATGAACATCAAGCAGTCGTTCAGCTGAACCGAACAGACTTTCTTATTATTATATATCATCGCATTACAACTTGGATACGTAAAGTCATCCGCATGAATTCACCGGCGAATGATGATGAAGATGTCAGCTTCCTCCTTTTATAACGGCAAGTGATAATAAAAAGGAGGAGACATGAATTGTCTAAAACATATCAAAAATGGATTGCTTTCGGATTGTTTTTTATCGTGCTGTTCACAGGCCGCTCGGCGTTTGCGGCGACATCTCAGACTCAGACGGGAGGACTCGGAAATATCGGGTTTTTCCACGATTACCTGATCGAACCGTTTTCGGCCCTATTAAAAGGTGTGGCGGGCCTGTTCCACGGTGAGTACGGACTGTCGATTATTCTGGTGACGATTATCGTCCGGATCGTTGTATTGCCTTTGTTTGTGAACCAATTTAAGAAACAGCGGGTGTTCCAGGAAAAAATGGCTGTGATCAAACCGCAGGTCGACAGCATTCAGGCTAAAATGAAAAAAACGAAAGATGCGGAAAAACAAAAAGAACTGCAAATGGAAATGATGAAGCTTTACCGTGAGCATAATCTGAATCCGATGGCAATGGGATGTCTTCCGATGCTGGTACAATTCCCGATTCTGATCGGTTTTTATTACGCCATCCGCTCAACGCCGGAAATCGCTTCACACTCATTCCTGTGGTTCAGCCTAGGGCACTCTGATATGCTTGTATCCCTGTGCGCGGGGGCCATGTATTTCTTACAGGCTTATGTTTCCCAAAAACTAAACGAGAAATATTCACCGGCCGCTCAAAACCCGGCCGCGATGCAGTCAGCAAAAATCATGGTCTTTATTTTCCCTGTCATGATGACTGTTTTTTCACTTAACGTTCCGGCTGCGCTTCCGCTTTACTGGTTTACAAGCGGACTGTTTTTGACAGTGCAAAACGTACTTTTACAGCAGACGCATCATAAAAAGAAACAAGCTGCGGCTCAAGCGGAGCCCGTAAAGTCATAATACTGAACCTGCCGGATAAGTTCCGGCAGGTTTTTTTCATGCGTTTGCAGACGCGAAAAAAAAAAGCACCCAATTCATTGGGTGCTTCGTTTTCAGTTTGCCGCTGTTTCGATAATGGCAACGACCATTTCCGCCGTTTTCACGAGCTCTTCAATCGGCATTTTTTCATTTTTCGTGTGGATTTGTTCATAGCCTACTGACAGGTTGACTGTCGGAATGCCGTGGCCGGCAATGACGTTCGCGTCACTTCCGCCGCCGCTTGTCTGAAGCTCGCTCGGCCGGCCGATTTTTGCCGCCGCTTTTTTCGCGACTTCCACAACCTGATCGCCGTCCTGATATTTGAAACCCGGATACATGACCGCGATGTCAACTTCTGCGCGTCCACCCATCTCAGCTGCAGCAGATTCGAAAGCTTCTTTCATTTTCTGCACTTGCGCTTCCATTTTTTCAGGGACTAATGAACGCGCTTCAGCCAGAATATCGACTTGGTCGCAGACGATATTGGTTTGTGTGCCGCCTTCAAAACGCCCGATATTAGCCGTTGTTTCTTCATCAATACGGCCGAGCGGCATTTTTGAGATCGCTTTTGACGCGATTGTAATAGCGGAGATGCCTTTTTCCGGTTCTACTCCTGCATGAGCCGTTTTCCCGAAAATGGTTGCCCTCACTTTCGCTTGTGTCGGCGCGGCTACAATGATGTTGCCGACTTTCCCGTCTGAATCAAGCGCAAAACCGTATTTCGCGGTAATATCTGAACGATCCATTGCTTTTGCCCCGACTAATCCTGATTCTTCTCCGGCTGTGATGATGAATTCAATTGTTCCGTGCTCGATGTTTTGTTCTTTGAGTACTCTGATGGCTTCAAACATTGCGGCAAGGCCCGTCTTATCATCAGCGCCGAGAATCGTCGTGCCGTCGGTTTTTACATAACCGTCTTCCACAACCGGCTTAACGCCTTTGCCCGGGACAACCGTGTCCATGTGCGATGTGAAATAAATCGTATCCGCATCTTTTGTGCCCTTTAAAGTACAGATTAAATTGCCGGCTCCGTGACCCGTCACTTCTTTTGTATCGTCTTCTTTTACGCTCAATCCTAAATCAGTGAATTTTTGTTTGAGCACTTTGCTGATTTCCGCTTCATGCTTTGTTTCTGAATCAATTTGGACGAGTTCCAGAAATTCTTCCAGCAGGCGTTTTTCGTTTACCATTTACAGTTCCCTCCGTTTAAAGCGGTATATTACCGTGCTTTTTTTTCGGTCTTTCCTCTTCCTTATGCGCAAGCATGTCAAATGCCTGAATCAATTTTTTCCTCGAGTCTTCCGGCCGGATGATATCATCCACCATTCCGCAGGCCGCCGCTTTATACGGACCGGCATTTTCCTTTTCGTATATGGCTTTTTTTTCGCGCTTCGTTTTTTCCGGATCATCAGAAGCCTGTATGTCTCTGCGGTATAAAATCGACGACGCGCCTTCAGCTCCCATCACGGCAATTTCCGCATTCGGCCAGGCGAATACAAGATCTGCCCCGAGGCCTTTCGAATTCATGGCGACATAAGCGCCTCCGTAAGCTTTTCTGATGATGAGCGTCACTTTCGGCACGGCCGCTTCGGCAAAAGCATACAGCAATTTTGCTCCGTGACGGATGATTCCCGCGTGCTCCTGCTGAAGGCCCGGCAGAAATCCCGGTACATCAGCGATCGTTAACAGCGGAATATGAAACGCGTCGCAAAAACGGATGAATCTCGACGCTTTGTCAGCGGCATCTATCGTAAGGCTCCCCGCCAAATGTTTCGGCTGGTTTGCGATAACACCGACTGTGCGCCGTCCGATCTTCAGAAAACCGACAGCAATGTTTTTGGCAAAATACGGCTGAATGTCAAAAAACGTTCCGTCATCCGCCAGTTCTTTTATCACCTGTAACATATCGTAAGGTTTCGAACTGTCCGCGGGAACGAGGGTATTTAATAACGGCCTGGCGTCTTCCTTTTTAACGGGTGATGCCGTCTGTCTGCCGTGCGGAAGATAAGAAAGCAGCGTTTTCACTGCGGAAAGAGCCTCTTTTTCCGTTCGTGCGGAATAGTGGGCATTTCCGCTGATCACATTATGTATTCCCGCACCGCCTAAACTTTCCGCGTCAATCTGTTCACCCGTAACCTGTTCAATGACTTTCGGGCCTGTAATAAACATGTGCGACGTATTTTCCGCCATAATTACAAAATCCGTCAGAGCGGGTGAATAAACAGCACCGCCGGCACACGGCCCAAGGATGACGGAAATTTGCGGAATCACTCCCGAGTAAAGGACGTTGCGCCTAAAGATATGACCGTATCCATTTAATGATACCACACCCTCTTGAATTCTCGCACCACCTGAGTCGTTCAGCCCGATGATCGGGGTTTTATTTTTCGCGGCCAGATCCATCACCGCTGCGATTTTCTCCGCATGTGTCTCGCCGAGCGTCCCGCCGAGTACGGTAAAGTCATGAGCAAACAAATACACGGGCCGTCCGTCAATTGTGCCGTATCCGGTAATGACGCCGTCTCCCGGCGCATTTTGACACCCGGGCATGCGGCTTTTTGCAAACGGCTGAAGCTCTGAAAAACTGTCTTTGTCCAATAAATAGGCAATTCTTTCTCTTGCCGTCAGCTTGCCTTTTTTATGCTGTTTTTCATTTCTTTCCGCTCCGCCGCCGTTTGTTAAAAAGGAACGTTTTTCGTTTAAGTGTCTGATATGCTCACTCATGCTCATCTTGAGTTTCTCCTTTTTCAATTGTTTCACAAAGCTCAATCAGGACCCCGTTCGCCTCTTTTGGAGAGAGAAATGCGATTTTCTTCCCGCCCGCTCCGTTCTGCGGTTCATGATGGATCAATGTCATGCGGCATGATTCAAGCTCCTTGATCGTTTCCTTAATGTCGTCGCACCGGAACGCCAGATGATGAAGCCCTTCACCTCTTTTCTGTAAAAAAGAGCTGACGGGAGACGCGTCCGACAGCGGCTCAATCAGTTCAAGCTTTGTGCCTCCCGCTTCTAAAAAAGCAGCTTTCACATTTTGTCCGTTTACCAGCTCTTCTCCCATATAAGTAAGCCCCAGCATCCGTTCGTAAAATCCCCTTGCTGCATCAATAGAGCTGACGGCAATACCGACATGATCAAGTTTTTTCATAGCGCGGCCACCTGCTTTCCGCCATAGGATATGGCTTGTTCATACAAGCAAAACACGTTAAAATGATAAACAGTAATCTTAAGGAGTGAAACGATGTCTCAAAAATTCATGAAAAGCGCCGTCATCGTCATTCTAGGCGTATTTATACTGTCAACCGTCTTTTCAAGCATTATGATGTATTTGCGATAAAAAAGCAGGCGCCTCATTGCACAGGGATCTCCTGCTTTTTTATGAGGGCTTTCCGCTCTTTTGCAATGTTCTCAAATGAGCGGTTTTCTTTTGTAATCAACACTTTTGTTCCCTCAGGGATGATCCGAAAAATATGGATGACATCCCGGTTTTTCATACGGATGCAGCCGTTTGATACAAACCCTCCGATCAGCTCTTCTCTGTTTGTCCCGTGAATGCCGTATATCCTGCCGTCGGTTCCTCTCGCGTCAAAACCGATCCAGCGGACGCCGAGCGGATTTTCCGGCGCACCTCCCTCTACATTTTTCTTCCGATAATATGGATTTACGGCTTTAACCGTTACCGTAAATTCTCCTTCAGGCGTCAGATCATCTGTCTTTCCCGTCGCCACCTGATAAATGCCTTCTATTCGATTATCCTTCACAACGGCTAGCGCATTTGTGGCTTTATTGACGATTATATAAGGGTCACCCGGCAAAGGATTCGCGCCAAGCGGCCAAAGCGGGGACAGCAGCAGGGCGGCTGACAATAAAAAAAATCGCATGGGCTCCCCTCCTTTTTTCATTAGAATGACCAATGAAAGGAGGACTCATGCGATGATCCATGTGTTTTTTACAGCTTGATGCCTTTGAAATAACTTTTAATCACGAGATATTGCTCCATCTCACCGAGCAGGTGAAACAAAGCCGCCCGCGCTTCAAACTCCTCGCGTGTTGCCGGGAGCGGCATCTCTTCAAATTCTGTTCTCATATCTGCAAGTCTTTTTAAAAATTTATGAGCGGTATTGCCGGGGTGAATGGCTTCCCTTAAATCATGGATGAAATGGGCAATCATTTTTCCCTGCTCCACCGTTATTGAAATAGAAGTAATCTTCGGCAGCAGCCGTTCGATGATTTCAAATTGTTTCTGTCTCATCTTAAAATAGTGATAATAGAGATTTTCATGGCGCAAAATATGATTCTGCACGTCCCGGTAGGCAAGGTTTTTCGCCTCTTGAATCATCTGATGCGTCTCCGGTATTTCCTTTCCCGTCCAATCTTGCTCACCAGTTAACAAATACCGTTCGATTTCAGCGAAGATGACGGCAAAATTGTCCTCAATTTTTTTCCGGTACGCCGCAAGTTTCCTATCGAGGCTCGGCATATACAGATTCATTAACAGCGCGACACCGATACCTACGGTGATCAGCTGGAACTCATTCCAGATAAACGCCATCGTAATGCCGCCGGACATATATAGATGAAGAATGATAACTGAGCTTGTGACGATCCCTTCGTTTATTTTCAAGACGACTGTAGTTGGAATAAACAGCACAAGCAATATTCCGATCACAAACGGATAATAGCCGATCAGTCCGAAAAAGACATATGAAAAGACGATTGCCAATAAACAGGCGGCAAATCGGGCCCACGAGGCCTGAAGCGACCGCTTTTGCGTAATTTGGATGCACAATATGGTGATGATTCCTGCGGATGCGAAGTTTTGCAGATGCAACAGCTGAGCTAAATAAATGGCCAGCGCCGTTCCAAGTGCGGTCTTTAGTGTGCGGTAACCGATTTTAAACATTGCTTGCTCCATTCTGTTTGTTTCTTTCTCAAAAAAAAGAAGAAGAGCACGCTTCTTCTTTTCTTACAGTTATATTTTATAATATTTTTTCTAAAAAGTCCTGTGCTCTTTTTGACTTCGGAGAAAGAAAAAATTCTTCCGGCTGCCCGTCTTCCACTATCGTGCCTTCATCCATAAATAATACGCGGTCTGCGACTTCTTTGGCAAATCCCATTTCGTGCGTGACGATGACCATCGTCATGCCCGTTTGAGCGAGCTCCTTCATAACCTCAAGAACTTCTTTGACCATTTCCGGGTCAAGAGCTGAGGTCGGCTCGTCAAACAGCATGATGTCAGGATTCATGGCAAGGGCACGCGCGATGGCGACACGCTGCTTCTGCCCGCCTGACAAACGGTTCGGATAGTCGTTCCGTTTTTCAAGCAGTCCGACTTTTTCAAGGAGAGCGCACGCCTTTTCCTCCGCCGCCTTTTTGGACTCTTTCTTCACGCTGACCGGCGCATATATGATATTTTCAAGCACCGTTTTATGCGGAAACAGATGAAAATGCTGAAATACCATCCCGATATTTTCCCGCACTTTCAGTTTATTCGTTTTAGCAGCGGTGATTTCTTTTTCTTTAATGGCAATCGTTCCGCCGCTCGGGGTTTCCAGCAGATTTAAGCAGCGCAGAAACGTTGATTTGCCGGAGCCGGAAGGTCCGATGACAGCGACGACTTCCCCTTCTGCGATCTGTGTTGAAATGTTTTTCAGTACTTCATGTTTTCCGAATGATTTTGACAGGTTGTCGACCTTAATCATTGGCTTTCAGCTTCCTTTCTACGCCTTTTCCGATGAATGCTAAGATCAAAACGAGCACGTAATAGATGAAACCGGCCACAATGAGAGGTTCTAAATAGTTGTATGTTGCGGCACCGGACTGGTAGGCCCGTCTCATAATATCGCCGAGACCGATTACGGTGACGATCGCCGATTCTTTCGTCAAGGTGATTAATTCGTTAATAATGGCCGGAGAAATGTTTTTAAATGCCTGCGGCAGAAGCAGATCTTTCATCATTTTTCCGTACGGCACACCGAGAGCGACGGCCGCTTCTTTTTGTCCTTTGTCAATCGCGTTGATTCCCGCTCTGATAATTTCAGAGACGTAAGCTGCTGAATTAAGTGATAATGCGGTGACCGCCGCCCAAAATTGGTCGATCTGAAAGCCGAGAAGCTGCGGCATCCCGAAATAAATAATCATCAGCTGCAGCACGAGCGGCGTGCCGCGGAATATCGAAGTATAAAAATCCGCAATCCATTTCAGCGGACTGATCGTGCTGATTTTAAACAAACTGAGCACGATGCCTAATACAAGGCCGATGACCGCTGAAACGAGCACAATTTTCAATGTGACGGCAAGGCCTTCCAATATAAAAGGAATTTGGGGTATTGTCGCTGAGAAATCCAAATTCATACGTTTGATCTCCTTTACCTGTATTCAAGATAAAAAGCTCAACGAAAAGTTGAGCTTTCTTTTATTTCTCGTTGGTGAACCATTTCTTCTTCAGTTTTTCGATTTCTCCGTTTTTCTCCATTTCTTTCAGCGCTTTGTTAAACTTCGCTGTCAGATCACTGTCTTTGCGGAACGCAATCGCGGAACCCGATTCGTCTGATTTCGCATCTGCTGATGCAAAGCCCTGCAGATCATTATTTGAACTGAAATAGCCTTGTGCTACGATGTCTTCGATAATCGCGGCATCAAAACGCCCGGATTTAATCTCTTCCGTTAAGTCTGAAATGCGGTTGCGGTCTTCAAGCTGGAAACCGTATTTCGAAGCAAGTTTCTTGCCTTTTTCTTCTTGAATGGAGCCGAGCTGAACACCGACGGTTTTGCCTTTCAGATCATCCAGGGATTTAATGCTGCTTCCCTTTTTCGTAACGATCATATTGTTAGCAGTATAATAAATACCGGAGAAATCCACTTGCTTTTTCCGTTCCGGCGTAGGTGTCATTCCTGATAAAATCATATCAACCTGCTTAGACTTCAGGGCTGTGATCAGGCTGTTGAAGTCCATATCCTGCACCTCAACGTCATAGCCGGTCTTTTTGCCCAGAGCTTTTGCCAAATCAACGTCAAACCCGACGATCTGATCGCCGTCTTTATATTCAAATGGTTTATAATCAGCCGATGTACCCATAATCAATTTGTTCTTTCCGCCCTCTGAGCCTGAATTGCCTGATCCGCAGGCGGACAGCGCAAAGGTGATACATGCGGCAACCAATACCAACAGCCATTTCTTCATGATTATTTTCCTCCATATCTGCTTATCTCTTAAAATTGAATATTTATTCGTTAATCTGTATTTTAAACACTTTTTAATAGTTATGCAATACTATTTTCGAAAAATATATTTCCTTATCTGCGTTTATTATAGTCGTTGATTCCCGAATGAGTGACAACTGAACGCCGGTGCATAAATAATTTATATTTATACAAACCCAATATAAAAAAACCCCGCAAGCGCTCGGCTCCGGGGTTTTCCTTTCACTTATACTTCTTCACAATATTCTTCAAATGCTTCCTGCAGTTTTGTGACGACGGCCATAGGCTCATGTCCTTCAATTTCATGGCGTTCCACCATTTTCATGATTTTCCCGTCTTTTAAAATCGCAAATGACGGAGAGGACGGCGGATAGCCTTCAAAGTATTCTCTCGCTTTGGCTGTCGCTTCTTTGTCCTGTCCGGCAAATACTGTCACAAGCTGATCGGGGCGTTTATCGTAATGCACGGAATGGTACGCCGCAGGTCTTGCAATTCCGCCTGCGCATCCGCACACAGAGTTGACCATGACAAGTGTCGTTCCTTTTTTCGAAAGCGCTTCGTCCACTTCCTCAGCGGTTTTCAGCTCCGTATACCCGGCGGCCGTGATTTCCTGGCGGGCTTGACGCACGACATCATTCATAAATAAATTAAAATCCATATTCAACTGGGACCTCTCCTTTTTGATCATCTATTCTTATGATAGCAAGGAACCTGCCCTATCGGCAAATGACACCGCTCATATCCGAATGTTTTTTGTCCCTTTTATGTTCCTCTATTTAAGTTTATGACCTTTTAAAAACGGGAAACTTGTTAAGGAGATTGTCTGAAATAAAGGAGCAGTCGTATGAGCCAACGGAAAGCAGTATTAATTTATAACGGTAACGCCGGTCAGAAACAGATTGATAAAACGCTCGGCACGGTCGTCCCCATTTTGGCCCAGTCAGCTGATGAGCTTTTGATTAAACCGACCAAACATCAGGATGATGCCCGTCGGTTTTGTGAAAATCTCGACAGCTCGGTTGACCATTTATATATTTTAGGGGGAGACGGTACGGTGCATCAATGCATCAACAGCATCAGCAAGCTTGATCACAGACCCGCTGTCGGCATTTTGCCGGGAGGAACGTGCAATGATTTCTCACGGGCGCTCGGCATTCCGCAAAACCTTCAAAAGGCCGCTGAAGCGCTCGCGGCTGGGCATAAACGGATGATTGACGTCTGTAAATCGGATGACGGCTATTTTCTGAACTTCTGGGGCATCGGGCTGATCACTGAAGCCTCCAGCCATATCAATGAAACAGAAAAAGCATGGCTCGGAAAAATCAGCTACTTCACGAGCGCCTTGCGGACGATGACAAGCGCGAACCCTTTTCCCGTCAAATTGACGATCGACGGCGAGGTGAAAGAAGATGAAGCCGTTATGGTGCTTGTCATGAACGGGCATTACATCGGGACAAACAGAGTTCCCCTGCCTGATGCAAACCTTCAGGACGGCTTAGCCGATGTGTTAATCTGCCGCAACACAAGCCTTGGAGCATTGCGGGAGCTGATGACAATGGAACAGGGTACATTTGATGATTTCAAAGGGGAGCTGTCCTATATTCAAGCCTCCAGAATTGAAATCGAAACCGGACGCGAGATGGACGCCGATACGGATGGCGAGGTATACGGAAAGACACCTTGCACGATCGAAGTGAAAAAACATCATCTCACTATGCTTGTTCCCGAAGATTCAGAATGAAACTGAAAAAACTCCCTTTGCCACCCGGGCAAAAGGAGTTTTTTTTAATAGACTGAAGTATTTTCGTCAATGTTTTCTAAGATCTCTTTGACGCGTCCGAGGAAACGGCCGCACACAAGCCCGTCGAGCACTCTGTGATCCAAAGACAGGCAAAGATTAACCATGTCACGCACGGCAATCATCCCGTTATTCATGACAACCGGACGTTTGACAATTGATTCTACCTGAAGAATCGCCGCCTGCGGATGGTTGATAATGCCCATAGACTGAACCGAGCCGAAAGATCCCGTGTTATTGACGGTAAATGTGCCGCCCTGCATATCATCGGCGGTAAGTTTTCCGTCTCTCACTTTTTTCGCAAGGTCTGTTATTTCTCTGGCTATGCCTTTAATCGTTTTTTCATCAGCATGCTTAATAACCGGAACAAAAAGCGAATCTTCTGTGGCAACGGCAATGGAGATATTAATGTCTTTCTTTTGGACGATTTTGTCTCCCGCCCACATGCTGTTCATCTGCGGGAATTCTTTGAGAGCCTGCGCCGCCGCTTTCACAAAGAAAGCAAAAAATGTTAAATTGAAGCCTTCTTTCTGTTTAAACGAGTCTTTTATGCTGTTTCTGTATGCCGTCATGTTTGTGACGTCGACTTCCATCATCGTCCAGGCATGCGGAATTTCTGTTTTGCTTTTATGCATATTGGCTGCGATGGCTTTTCTGACGCCTGTAACCGGAATTTCAATATCACCGGCTGACAGAGCTGGCGCCGGTGCTTGTTTTTGCTGCTGTTTCGGCTCTTGCGGGGCTTGAACGGCAGCCGCTTTCGGCGTTTCCGTCTTCTGCTGCATGCCCGAATCAATGATCTTTTGAATGTCTTTCCGTGTAATTCTTCCGCCTGCACCCGTTCCTTCAACTTGTTCAAGCTGAATGCCGTGTTCTCCCGCTAATCTGAGCACGGCCGGCGAATAACGCGCTTTATTTGACCGGTCTTTGCCCGCTCCGTGTGAAGGGTTATTTGCAGGTGTGCTTTGCTCTTCTTCCCGCTTCGGCGCTTCTTGGGTTTCCGTTTTTTCTGTTTCAATTTTGCAGATTATCTCGCCGACCGCAAGAGTCTGCCCTTCTTCTCCTACAAGTTCTGTAATCGTGCCCGTAAAAGAAGACGGCACCTCCGCATTCACTTTATCTGTCATGACCTCGGCGATGGGGTCGTATTTATTCACATGATCACCGGGGGATACCAGCCATTTGCTGATCGTCCCTTCTGTTACACTCTCTCCGAGCTGCGGCATCGCCATTTGTTCAATCGCCATGTCAAAAACCTCCTTACGTCTTTAAAACTCCGCTAATTCTCTCATTGCGGCTTCTGCTTTGTCAGGATTCATCATGAAGTATTTTTCCATCGTCGGCGCATAAGGCATCGCCGGAACATCAGGACCTGCAAGCCGCTTGATCGGCGCGTCTAAATCAAATAAGCAGTTCTCAGAAATAATGGCGGCGACTTCGCTCATAATGCTGCCTTCTTTCGTATCTTCTGTGATCAGCAAAACTTTTCCCGTTTTAGACGCGGCTTCAATGATGGCTTCTTTATCTAACGGATAGACCGTACGCAAGTCTAATACGTGCGCGGAAATTCCGTCTTTTTCAAGACGCTCGGCAGCCTGCAGAGCGAAATGAACGCATAATCCGTACGTAATGACAGTAATGTCGCTGCCTTCGCGTTTTACATCGGCCTTACCGATCGGAAGGACATAATCATCGGCAGGGACTTCGCCTTTAATCAGGCGGTATGCCCGCTTATGCTCGAAAAACAGCACGGGGTCATCATCACGAACTGCAGCTTTTAACAGCCCTTTTGCGTCATAAGGAGTTGAAGGCATGACAATTTTAAGTCCCGGCTGGTTGGCAAAAATGGCCTCAACAGATTGGGAGTGATACAATGCGCCATGCACGCCGCCTCCGTATGGCGCTCTGATGACCATCGGACAGCTCCAATCATTGTTTGAACGGTAGCGGATTTTTGCCGCTTCTGAAATGATTTGATTGACCGCAGGAAGAATGAAATCGGCAAATTGCATCTCCGCGATCGGACGCATGCCGTACATCGCGGCGCCGATACCGACACCGGCAATCGCTGATTCCGCAAGCGGCGTATCCATAACCCGCTCTTCTCCGAACTGCTCATAAAGACCTGCCGTGGCTTTAAACACGCCGCCTTTTCTCCCGACGTCTTCCCCGAGAACAAAAACGCGCGGATCTCTTTCCATTTCTTCTTTCATTGCTGCATTAATACTGTCAATATAAGACATTACAGACATAAGTATTCCTCCCTACTTCGCATAAACGTGATCAAGCGTTGATTCAGGAGATGCGTATGGCGCTTTCTCCGCTTCGTCTGTCGCTTCGTTTACGATGGCCATGATGTCATCCAGCATGGCCTTTTCTTCTTCTTCGCCGAGAAGCCCGGCTTCTTGCAGGTATGCTTTGTATATGAGAAGCGGATCTTGTTTCTTTGCTTCTTCTACTTCTTTACGTTCTCTGTAGCTGCTGTCGTCGTCATCACTGGAATGCGGCGTCAAACGGTAGGAAACCGTTTCTATTAATGTAGGGCCTTCGCCTTTAGACGCCCGTTCGCGCGCTTCTTTCACAGCCTGATAAACTTCCAGCAGGTCGTTTCCGTCAACAGTGACTCCCGGCATGCCGTAGCCTACCGCCCGGTCGGAAATATTCTCGCAGGCCACCTGTCTGTCATACGGGACAGAGATGGCATACTTATTGTTTTCACACATGAAAATGACCGGCAGTTTATGCACGGCGGCAAAGTTTGCCCCTTCGTGAAAATCTCCCTGGTTGGAAGATCCTTCTCCAAAGGTAACGAAAGAGACGATATCCTTTTTATCCATGCGTCCCGCAAGCGCGATTCCGACCGCGTGAGGCACCTGCGTCGTCACAGGGGATGAGCCCGTTACGATTCTGTTTTTCTTTTGCCCGAAGTGGCCCGGCATCTGCCTCCCGCCTGAATTCGGGTCAGCCGCTTTCGCAAAACCGGACATCATCAAATCCTTTGCAGTCATACCGAATGCAAGCACTACCCCCATATCTCTGTAGTACGGAAGCACATAGTCGGTATCACGGTTTAAAGCATAAGCCGCGCCTACTTGAGCCGCTTCCTGCCCTTGACATGAAATAACGAACGGAATTTTGCCCGAGCGGTTTAACAGCCACATTCTTTCGTCGATTTTTCTGGCTAACAGCATGGTTCTGTACATTTCAACGGCTTCCGCGTCAGAAAGCCCTAATGCTTGATGGCGGTTTGTAGTCATTCAAACCCCTCCTTCTTTCCTTTTAAAAATGAATCGCGTTTCCGTCTGCGGCTAACGCAGCTTCTCCAATCGCCTCTGAAAGCGACGGATGCGGGTGTATGGACTGACCGATTTCCCACGGCGTCGCATCGAGCACCTTGGCAAGCCCCGCTTCAGAAATCATATCGGTGACGTGCGGACCGATCATATGAACACCGAGAATATCATCTGTATTCCGGTCGGCGACGATTTTGACAAAGCCGTCGCTTTCTCCGTATACAAGAGCCTTTCCGATCGCCATGAACGGAAACTTCCCGATCTTAAGTTCATGGCCTTTTCCGGCGGCTTCTTCTTCTGTCATACCGACACTCGCCGCTTCCGGATTTGAATAAATGCATTTCGGCACAAGGGCGGCATCAAGCGGAGCCGGATTAAGACCCGCCATATGCTCAACCGCAATGATACCTTCACGGGAGGCCACATGTGCAAGCTGCAGCCCGCCGACGACATCACCGATCGCATAAATATGCGATTCCTTCGTCTGTCCGGATTCGTTTACGAGGATAGAACCGTTTTCCAAAGCAATGTCCGTATTTTCGAGCCCGATTCCTTCAATATTCGGCTGGCGGCCGATGGAAACAAGCATTTGTTCCGCGTGATACGTTTCGCTTTCTCCATTCTTTTCAGCTTCAATTGAAACGCCGTCCGCTTTTTCCAATGTATCCGGAAGCACTTTCGCACCCGTTACGATCTTAATTCCTTTTTTCGTTAACAGTTTTTCCATTTCGCTTGAAATATCACGGTCTTCAGTCGGCAAAATGCGGTCCGCGTATTCAATTACAGTGATATTGACGCCGAAATCATTCAGCATGGATGCCCATTCAATACCGATGACACCGCCGCCGACGATTATCATGGATTGAGGCAGACGTTCAAGCTGCAGCGCTTCATCTGACGTCAGAATATAAGTACCGTCTGCTTCTAAACCTGGAAGCATTTTCGGCCTTGAACCGGTTGCGATAATTAATTGTTTCGGTATCAGCATGTCATTTTCTTCACCATTTGCGTATTCGACGGAAATGGTACCCGGAAGAGGTGAGAAGATGGAAGGGCCGAGCATACGTCCGTACCCGTTGAATACATCAATCTTCCCCTTTTTCATCAGATGGGCGACACCTCCGGCCAGCCGGTCAACGATTCCCTGCTTTCGTTTTTGCACGCTGTCAAAACGGAGAGAGACACCTTCCGTTTCAATGCCGAATGCTGCCGCTTCCTTTGCGGTCCGATACACTTCTGCGCTTCTTAACAGCGCTTTACTCGGAATACATCCTTTATGAAGGCATGTTCCCCCGAGTTGTTCTTTTTCTACAACGGCCGTTTTTAAGCCAAGCTGGGCCGCTCTGATGGCGGCAACATAACCGCCCGTGCCGCCGCCCAGAATGACCACATCATACTCAGTCGCCATTTGTTTTCACTCCTTCGCCGATCTGATATTGTTTCGCCTGCTCCTCACCGGCTAAAACCCGAAGCGCGCCTTGCGCAAGTGATTGCAGTTCATTTTCTCCCGGATACACCAGTACATCCGAAATCCAATCTATGTACGATCTGATGGCGGAAACGAAATCTTTCCCGTACGCCAATCCGCCTGTCAGGACGATAATGTCTACTTTTCCTTTTAAAACGGCGCTAGCCGCCCCGATTTCTTTCGCTATCTGATAAGCCATGGCGTCATAAATGAGCCGCGCATTTTCATCTCCGTCCTGAATGCGTTTTTCCACTTTCACCGCGTCCGTTGTTCCCAGGTAGCCGGAGAGTCCGCCCGTGCCGACAAGTTTTTTCATCATATCGGCTTTTGAATACTTGCCGGAAAAACACATCTCCACCAGATCACCCGCCGGAACGGTTCCCGCACGTTCCGGACTGAATGGCCCTTCTCCGTGAAGCCCATTGTTGACATCAGTCACCCGTCCGCAGTCATGAACGCCGACTGTGATGCCGCCGCCCATATGAGTGACGATCATCTTCATCTGTTCATACCGCTTGCCGAGAGACGCCGCCGCCGTACGGGCAACGGCTTTTTGGTTTAAAGCGTGGAAAATGCTTTTCCGCTTGATTTCAGGCATTCCAGATACTTTAGCAAGGGGTGTCATCTCATCCACCACGACAGGATCGACGATATACGCCGGGATATTAAGTCCGTCAGCTATTTCCCTGGCAATAATCCCGCCCAGATTCGAAGCATGCTGGCCATTGTACCCGTTTTTCAAATCAGTGATCATGGCGTCATTCACTTCATATGTGCCGCCCTCAATCGGTCTGAGCAGGCCGCCTCTGGCACAAACGGCATCAAACTTTGAAATGTTGATGCCCTGTTCGTGCAGAGACTCAAGTATGCTTATTTTTCGAAATTCGTATTGGTCGATAATGCTGTTAAATGTTTTCAGCTCTTCTTCGGGGTGCCGCAGCGTCTTTTCAAAGATACAGCGTTCATTGTGAAAGACACCGATTTTCGTTGATGTTGAGCCTGGATTCAGAATGAGAATGCGTTTTTCCTGTTCGAACATTTTCATACCTCCAGATCAAATTCCTATCGTCTGCTTAATACACTTTGGCCGTTTTGCAGAAACTGGCTTCTTGAACGGCGCATGCGCTCAATTCGCTCTTCAGCCAGACGGTCAGCCGCTAAGTAAGTCGGAATGCCGTCACGCGCAGAAATATCGAGCACCCGTTCAATATTTGCATAGATGCCTTCAACCTTTTTCAAAGCCCGCTCAGCATTATAGCCGTAAAGCTCATCAGCTACATTGATGACACCGCCGGCATTGATGACATAATCCGGCGCGTACACGATTCCCATTTCATGAATGGTATCACCATGACGTGTTTCTTTCAGCTGGTTATTGGCCGCCCCCGCAATAACTTTCGCCTTCAGCTGTTTAATCGTGTCATCGTTAATGACGGCACCGAGGGCACACGGAGCATAAATATCGCACGCCTGTGAGTAAATGTCGTCCGGATCAACGGCACGGGCCCCGAAGTCTTCAACGGCACGTTTAACAGATTCTTTATTGATATCCGTCACGATTAAAGAAGCACCTTCTTCGTGAAGATGGCGGCAAAGATTGTAAGCCACATTTCCCACACCTTGCACGGCAATTGTTTTTCCTTCCAGCGAATCAGTGCCAAACGCCGCTTTAGCAGCAGCTTTCATCCCTTTGTAGACACCGTATGCCGTAACCGGAGATGGGTTTCCTGATGAACCGAATGCCGGAGAAATCCCTGTTACATAGTCTGTTTCATCATGAATAATATCCATATCTTCAACGGTTGTGCCGACGTCTTCCGCCGTAATGTATCTTCCGTTTAAGCCTTGAATGTACCGGCCGAATGCGCGGAACATTTCTTCATTCTTATCTTTGCGCGGGTCCCCGATAATAACGGTTTTCCCGCCGCCTAAGTTTAAACCGGCAGCCGCATTTTTATAAGTCATGCCTTTTGCAAGTCTTAATGCATCTTCAATTGCCGCTTCTTCACTGTCATATGTCCACATTCTCGTTCCGCCGAGTGCAGGGCCGAGCGTTGTATCATGAATCGCGATGATCGCTTTTAAGCCTGACTGTTCATCTTGGCAGAATACCAATTGTTCGTAATCATAAGTTTCCATATATTTAAAAATTTCCATAGGTACGTTCCTCCTACTGTTCTTGTGATGCGCAAATCGCAAGCGCAATTGAATACAGTTTATTTTCTGCGGTATCCGCTCTGCTCGTTAATGCAATCGGCGCCTTCGCACCCGCGATGACGGCAGCAACATTTGCTTTCGCAAAATAAATCATTGACTTATAAAGCATATTTCCAGCCTCTATTGAAGGAACCAAGAGAATATCCGCCTGGCCCGCTACGCTTCCGGAAATCCCTTTTTGCAGTGCTGCAGCTTGAGATACGGCATTATCCAAAGCAAGCGGTCCGTCCGCGATACAGCCTGTAATCTGGCCTCTATTGCACATTTGGACGATCGCAGCCGCGTTCAGCGTCGCCTCCATTTTCGGATTAACCGTTTCAATAGCCGCAAGGACTGCGGCTTTCGGCATAGGGTTCCCTACTGAATGCGCGACATGAACCGCATTTTGCAGAATATGCCGGAGCTCTTCAAGAGACGGGGCGATGTTCAGCGCTGAATCAGTCACATACATCAGCCGGTCATAGTCCGGCACCTCAAAAACGGCTACATGTGATAACACACTTTTAGAACGCAGCCCTTCCTGGCGGTTTAAAACCGACTTCAGAAGAGTTGAGCTCGGCAGATTCCCTTTCATTAAAATATCCGCCTCTTGTTCGCGTACTGCGCGCACTGCTTTTGCCGCAGATTCTTCGGGTGAATCGGCGTGGATAATGTCAGCATTGAACTTCGGCTCATTTGCCAGAAGCTCTTTCAGCTTTTCGCTGTCACCCGTCAGTAAAAATCGTGCCGACAAGTGCTCTGCCGCCATTTTGACAGCCTGGATTACTTCTTTATCTGCTGCGTGGGCCACTGCAATGGTTTTTGCGTTTTTTGCCGCGGCTTTTTCAACTAAGTCTCTCAGCTTCATTTTGTACCACCTTCCTTGTTCGAATCCGCTTTTATCAATGCAAGTTCCGTGCCAAATGTTCGGGAGGGTTATTCCGGCCTTTTTTCAAGAAAACATGCAGCTGTTTGCGCTTTCTCTGCAATTTATTGCATGCCGTCATTTGCAAGGCCGTACTTGTCCATTTTGTAGTACAGATTCCGAATGCTGACGCCAAGCGCTTTTGCCGTTTTGGTTCGGTTGAATTTATGCTTTTCAAGCGTTTTTTGAATGACGTGCGCTTCAAATTTTTCAACGGCCTGAGAGAGTTTTTCTCCTTCCACATCCGGAAAATCACTTCGGGCGCCGCTTTTTTCACTCAGCTCTGTTTCAAAAACAGGCAGATGCTGCTGTTCTATCCGCTCCATGTGCGGCTCTAAAAATATCATCGCCCGGCCGAGAACATTTTCGAGCTCTCGGACGTTTCCCGGCCAGCTGTAGGCTGATAAAGCACGCAGCGCGTTCGGCGCGAGCCCCTTTACGTTGCGGCCGTAATCCTGATTGATTTTTTCGATGAGCCGAATGCTCAGCGCTTCAATATCCTCTTTGCGCTGCCGAAGCGGCGGGATTGAGATCGGATAGCGGTTAATCCGGTAATACAGGTCTTCCCGGAACGTTCCTTCCGCCATGGCCTTTTCGATATTGACGTTTGTCGCTGCGATAATTCTGACATTGACAGAAATCGCTTTAGCACCGCCGACTCTGGTAATTTCTTTTTCCTGCAGAACCCTGAGCAGCTTCGCCTGGGTGCTTTGGGTCAGCTCTCCGATTTCATCTAAGAAAATGCTGCCGTTATTCGCTTCTTCAAAAAGCCCTTTTTTGCCCCCGCGCCTCGCGCCCGTAAACGCGCCTTCCTCATAGCCGAAAAGCTCGGATTCCAGCAGGGATTCAGACAGGGCCGCACAATTAACCCGAATGAACTTATTGTATTTTCTGTCGCTTTCGTTATGGATGGCGTGGGCGAAAAGTTCTTTTCCGGTGCCGGATTCTCCCCGCAGCAGAATCGTCGCCGGCGTTTTCGCCCCGAGCTTCGCCTGTTCAAGGGCGACCAGCATTTGTTCACTCGTGCCGATAATGTCGTCAAACGTGTATTTCGCTTCAAGCGTGCGGATGATCTGCCGCGCCCGGTTCAATTCAGCAGTCAGTGTTTTAATTTCTGACACATCGTGAATGACTCCGACGCTGCCTTTTAAAATGCCGTCCACAATAACCGGCGCAACATTCACGATGACATCCTTTTTATTGGGGCCGACTTTCATTCTTACGCCCCGTACAGGCCGCCTTGTCCCCAATACTTTCAGGTGCATGCTTTCTCCTTCTGAGATATCGGTGGAGGCGGGTTTTCCGATGACTTCGCTTTCTGACAGCCCGGTCATTTTTGTATACGCTTTGTTGATTAACATTCCGATGCCGTTTTCATCAACGACGGAAATGGCTTCGTCTGACGATTGAATAATCGCTTCAAGCATGGTGCGGATTTGTTTTAAGTTCGTTACCTCTTCTGCCAGCTCAACTGCGTCCGTGATGTCTTTAAACACGCATAACGCACCGAGAAGCTTTCCGCCTTCATCAATGATCGGCAGTCTTGTCGTGACAATCTGCAGGTGCTTTCCGAGAAGCTGCTTCTGGTTATATTCCGGCTCTCTCGTCTCCAGAATCCGCGGCAGTTTTGTGTTCGGCACGACATCTTTAATTTGGCGGCCGATGACATGCTCCCGTTTTTGGCCGACCATTTTTTCAGCCATCTGATTAAATAAAATGATCGTTTCGTTGACGTCTATAAAAATCATGCCATCGTGGGTTGAATTAAAAATCCGGTCATGCTTATACGTCTGTGACTTCAGCATTTGAATAAGCTGCTGCTTTTCCTCCATCAGCTGAAACACCATGTACGCCAATTTCCCCGGCATGACGATGGTTTGTTCTTTTTTCTCATGGAGCAGTTCATCCATGACCGCTTTGTCACCTGTTGTATGGATGATAATATCTATATCTTCGGTTATGTAAGGTTTCCAATCTGATGAGGTTGCAATTCCATATCTCCGGGCTTCTTGCAGCCCTTGCGCCTCCGGATCTTGGTCAACCACCGCAATAATCCGGATCAATTTTGTTTTCATCAAAATCTGTAAGAGCGCCGTGCCTCCTTTACCAGCACCTATAATCAGCACCTTCTGCATCCCGATACCCCTTTGTATGAAAAAATTTGCACACCTGTATTTTCCGTTGCAATAATTTGCACAACCCCTATGTTACCATGTTTTCATCTCTTGACAAAATATTTTTTCGATTGGACAATAAAGGAAATCATATCGAAAAGGGGTTTTCTGAATATGAGCCGGCTTGTTGCGCTTTTGATCCTGGTCCTCCCCGGCGCTGTTGCGGCGCTCGGCATTAAGCTGATGAGAGATGCATTATTCGGGCATACGTTTGCCCCGTTTCCGTCCCTTTTTCTTCAGGGAGCGGCCGGACTGGCGTTTTTTTTGTTCGGTCTTTATATTCTGGCCGGATTTATTCTGTACCGAGATCGGAAACGCAATCAAGTCAGCCCGCGGTTCAGGAAAAAAAAGCTGTAAAAAAAAGCCCTTGCAAAAAAGGGCTTTTTTCAGTCATCCGGCAGTATCGTTTTTGCAATGGATTGATCAAGTTCCTCATAGTCATGGTAAGCGATCGTTTCATATAATTCTTTTCTCGTCTGCATATCCGAAAGCCCCTCTTTTTGCGAGCCTTCTTCTTTTATAAGGCGGAAAATACGCTCAAAAGCCTTGGCCGCCGTCCTGAGAGACGTGACAGGGTAAATGACCATCTGACAGCCCATGCCGGAGAATTCTTCAGCGCTGTAATACGGCGTTTTTCCGAATTCAGTCATATTTGCGAGAATCGGCACACTGATTTGTTTGGAAAACGCTCTGAATTCACTTTCTGATTGGAGCGCTTCCGGGAAAATGGCGTCAGCACCCGCTTTTATATAAGCGGCCGCTCGTTTTAATGCGCCCTCCAGCCCTTCCTGCTGTCTGGCGTCTGTCCTCGCAACAACGAGAAGAGTCGGCGCTGCCTGCTTGACCGCTTGGATTTTCTGCGCCATTTCTTCGATCGGCACGAGCTGCTTCCCATTCAGATGCCCGCATTTTTTCGGCAGGCGCTGGTCCTCCATTTGGACGGCGGCTGCGCGCGCTTCATACATTTCTTTCGCCGTCCGGGCGGCATTCAGCACTCCTCCGAAACCCGTATCAATATCCACAAGGACAGGCAGGTCAGATGCACGGACCAGGTCTTTAACACGTTCAGCCATTTCCGCCGACGTGATGATGCCTAAATCGGGAAGCCCTCTGCTCGCCGTGTAAGCCGCGCCTGACAAATAAAGAGCCGAAAACCCCGTTTTCTTGGCGATAAGAGCAGCCATCGCATCGTGAGCGCCGGGGATCTGCAATAGCTCCGGCGCTGTCATCTGCGTACGGAACCGCTCTGCAAGCTCCTCTTGAGACGACTGCCTGCTGACGATCCACGTCATGTTTGTCACCCTCCTACTTTATACGAGAAATAAGTCCATAAATTCAATAACGCTGAGCTGCTGCATCCGTCCGCTATGTTTGCAGGCTTCTTCTATTTTATGCTGCTGCTTCAGTGAAAAATGAGTGCTGACGTTTGCTGAAAACTTGGCAAGAATATTCGGAACGGCTTCTTTTCTGCGGAATCGGTGCCCGAGCGGGTATTCACATTCAATCCGTTCCGTAGCTGTGCCGTCTGTAAAATGCACCTGCACGGCATTTGAGATGGATCGCTTATGCGGGTCTAAGTAATCTTTTGAGTACGCTTTATGTTCCGTCACCTCCATTTTGCTCCGCAATGTATCAATTCTCGGGTCAGAGGCCGTTTCCTCTTCATAATGGTCTGCCGTAATATCTCCGAAAAGCAGCCCGATTGCCGTAATGTACTGCAGGCAATGATCCCGGTCAGCCGGATTGTGAAGCGGGCCTTTTTTATCAATAATCCGGATGGCTGACTCATGCGTCAAAATCGTGATTCTGTCGATTTCCCCGATGCGGTCTTTCACCTCAGGATGGAGTTGGACCGCGCATTCCGCAGCTGTTTGGGCGTGGAATTCAGCCGGATAGGATACTTTAAACAAAACATTCTCCATAACATAGGAACCAAGCGGGCGGGCAAGCTTCATTTCCTGCTGATTAAATAATACATCTTGAAATCCCCATCCCGGTGCGGTCAGCGCCGTCGGGTATCCCATTTCACCTTTCAGCGCCATGAGGGCCAAATACACGCCTCTGCTCGTCGCATCACCGGCCGCCCATGATTTGCGCGATCCGGTGTTCGGCGCATGCCGGTACGTTCTGAGGCTTGAATTGTCAATCCAGGCGTGTGATACGGCGTTGCTGATTTCCTCTTTTGAACCGCCCAGCATTTGCGTGCAAACAGCCGCAGTCGCCACTTTCACAAACAGCACATGGTCCAGTCCGACTCTGTTTAAACTGTTTTCCAAAGCGAGAATACCTTGGATTTCGTGCGCTTTGATCATTGCGCGAAGCACATCGCGCACGGTAAACGGTTCTTTCCCTTCAGACACCCTTACTCTGGAAATATAGTCCGCACAGGCCAAAATGCCTCCGAGATTGTCAGACGGATGACCCCATTCCGCCGCAAGCCACGTATCATTATAATCGAGCCATCTGTTGATACATCCGATATTAAAAGCGGCCGTGACGGGGTCTAAAACAAAAGGCGTGCCGGGGACTCTGCTTCCGTTCGGCACGGAGGTTCCCGGAACAATCGGGCCGAGCAGCTTTGTACATTCGGGATAGCTGAGCGCCAGAATTCCGCAGCCTATCGTATCAAGAAGCACATGTCCTGCCGTAGTGAAAGCTTCTGAACTGTCAATCTCTTGATGGAGCACATAATCAGAAATCTCTTCGATCACGGCGTCCATTCGGCGGGTTTCTGTCATATTTTCATCTTCCTTTCTCATCTGTTTACAGACGCGCTCCGGTATAGCGGACACGCGGGCGGAAAAGCCGGTTTCGGCTGTGCTGTTCAATGACGTGCGCGCATAGGCCGACCGTCCGTGCGCTGAAGAATATAGGCGTGTACAGCGGAATCGGAATGCCGAGCATGTAATAGACCGGCGCTGCGTAGTAATCTAAATTCGGGTAAAGGCCTTTTTTCTCCCGCATGACGGTTTCACCGGCTTCACACATGTTATAAAGACGGAAATCACCCGAAAGATCAGACAGCTTTTTCAATGCTTCTTTCATCATGAGCGCCCTCGGGTCCATTTTTTTCATGTAGACGCGGTGACCGAAGCCCATGATTTTTTCTTTGTTTGCGAGTTTTTGAGTTAACAATTGTATAAACCCGTCTGTATCTTTCGCTTCTTCAAGCATGTACATAACCGCTTCGTTCGCTCCACCGTGAAGGTTTCCCTTCAATGAGGCGACGGCTCCGGTCAGAGCGCCGTATATATCCGATTGTGTCGAAGCAATGACGCGGGCCGTAAACGTTGAGTTCGGCAATTCATGCTCACTGTATAAAAGAAGCGACCGGTCGAATATTTCTTCTTCCAAGGATGACGGGGTTTTTCCGGTAATCATATATAAAAAGTTTGCGCTGTACGATAAGGTCCCGACAGGCGCTAAAGGCTCCAGCCCGTTTATGACACGATAGCTGTTGACGGTAAGATTCGGCATTTTGCCTATCAGCCCGCGGACACGGTGCTGATTCACAGATGAGGTGCGGTCATCAATGTCCTTGTCAAAGCCTCCAAGCGCGGACAAACCCGTCCTCAGTCCGTCCATCGGGTGAGTATGTTCTGGCAGCAGACGGCAGATGTGCAAGATTTCCTCAGGAAGGTATCCGCCGCGCCGGACGTCCTCTTCAAGCGCCGCCTTCTCTTTCGCATCAGGAAGTCTGTCTTCCAATAAGAGGTGGACAATGTCCATATAGCCGGCCGTTTTAGAAAGCTCAATCAGATCGTGGCCTTTGATCAAAATACTGCCCTGCTGTGTATCCAGAAAAGAAATTCCCGTTTCCACCGCAATAACGCCATCTAAACCGGGAGAATAAGATTCCATGATTTCGCTCCTTTTCGCACATTTTATTGAAGAAGATACTTAGAAATAATCAGCCTTTGAATCTCATTGGTGCCTTCATAGATTTGCGTGACCTTCGCATCCCGAAATAAACGCTCCGCAGGATACTCTTTCATATAGCCGTAGCCGCCGTGAATCTGCACAGCCTCAACCGCCGCTTTCATCGCCGCATCAGACGCGAACTGCTTTGCCATTGATGCTTCTTTTCCGCACGGAAGCCCGCGCTGATACAGATCAGCAGCATGATAGACCAATAACTTGGCAGCTTCCGCATTCGTCGCCATGTCAGAAAGTTTAAAAGAAACAGCCTGATTCGAGGCGATGGGCCTGCCGAACTGGCTGCGGGTTTTGGAGTACTCGACAGAGCAGCCGAGCGCCGCTTCGATAATCCCGAGCGCCTGAGCCGCTATGCCGATCCGCCCGACATCAAGGTTTTTCATGGCGATTGAAAAACCCTCGCCCTCTTCGCCGAGCCTGTTCTCAATTGGAATTTCCGCTTGGTCAAATTGCAATTCGACAGTGCTGGAACCTAACAGTCCGAGCTTTTTTTCTTTTTTTCCGATAGAAAAGCCGGGTGTGTTTTTTTCAACGATAAAAGCGGATATCCCCTTCCTCCCTTTAGCCGGGTCGGTTAAGGCAAATGTCAGATACAGATCTGCCGCTCCGCCGTTTGTAATAAAGATTTTTGAACCGTTCAGAATATAGGAACCGCCTTTTCTCACGGCCGTTGTTTTCAGGCCTCCCGCATCAGATCCGGATTGAGGCTCAGTAAGTGCAAACGCCCCTACATATTCGCCCGCTGCCAGCTTTGGAATGTACATTTGTTTTTGGGCTTCTGTCCCGAAATGCAAAATCGGGTTTGTCCCTACCGATGTGTGGACGGATAAAATAACGCCGACAGCCGCGCTTACTTTTGATATTTCATGAATCGCTAAAATATAAGATGTTATATCAGCGCCCGCTCCGCCATAAGCTTCCGGGACGGGAATCCCCATTAACCCCGCTTCCCCCATTTTTTTAATCAGCCGGTCCGGAAATTCATCGGTTGTTTCCATGATCTCAACCATCGGCGCGACTTCCTTGCGCGCAAAATCACGCACCATTTTTCTCATCATGATGTGCTCTTCTGTAAAATGCACGGCTGCCGCCTCCCCCTCATGATTTTTATGTCATCTGTTGTACTCATAAAAACCGCGCCCGCTTTTTTTGCCGAGCCAGCCGGCGCTGACATATTTTCTGAGCAGAGGGCATGGACGATATTTCGAATCTCCGAGTCCCGAATAGAGAACCTCCATAATGGAAAGGCACGTATCCAATCCGATGAAATCGGCTAATGTTAAAGGCCCCATCGGATGACGCATGCCGAGCTTCATCACATCGTCAATCGCTTCCTTTGAGGCCGCACCTTCGTAAAGGCAATAAACGGCCTCGTTAATCATCGGCATTAATATGCGATTAGATATAAAGCCTGGAAAGTCATTGACTTCAACAGGTATTTTTTTCATCTGAACGGCAAGCTTCTTTACTGTTTCCGATGTTTCTTCCGACGTGGCAAGCCCCCTGATGACTTCGACAAGCTCCATGACGGGAACCGGATTCATAAAATGCATGCCGATTACTTTTTCAGGCCTTTTGGTGACAGCGGCAAGCTCCGTAATGGGAAGAGAAGACGTATTGCTTGCCAATACGGTATGAGGGGGACACAGTTTATCGAGTGTGCCGAGCAATTCGGCCTTTGCTTTTTTGTTTTCGGCAATCGCTTCTATTACAAAATCAGCATTTCCCGCGTCCGTTAATTCTGCCGGGGAAATGCTGCTGAAAACGGCATCTGTTTCATGCTGTGTCTTTCGTCCTTTCGCCTGATCTTTCTCCAGATTTGTTTTGATGCGGCGAAGGCCTTTTGTCACCATTTCCGGCTCCCAGTCGTATAACATGACGGTAAACCCAGCTTCGGCAGCTGTCTGTGCGATGCCGGCTCCCATCTGTCCGGCACCTGCGACCATGATTGTTTTCATCTTCATCTGACGCTCCCTTCGTTATATCAGTACACCTCCAGCAGGACGGCGTCTCCTTGAGCCGCTCCGCTGCATATTGCCGCTATGCCTAAACCTCCGCCGCGCCGCTTTAATTCGTATATCAAACTCATGATGATTCTGGCTCCGCTTGCGCCGATCGGATGGCCGAACGCAATTGCCCCCCCGTTAACATTCACTTTCTCCCGGCTGAACCCGGCTATTTTTTCGCTCACGAGGACGACGGACGCAAATGCTTCATTCACTTCAAACAAATCGATGTCGTCAACGGACAAACCGGTTTTTTTCAAGAGCCGGCTGATGGCTTCTCCCGGCGCGCTTGCAAGCTCGGACGCTTCCAGTCCGACAGACGCAAAACCAAGTATCGCAGCGAGCGGTCTGACATGCTGCTTCGCGGCTTTTTCCTCCGACATCAGCACAAATGCTCCGGCGCCGTCATTTACACCGGGAGCGTTTCCGGCGGTGACCGTTCCGTCGGCTGTAAAAATAGGTTTGAGCTTTGCGAGCTGGTCAAGGCTTGTATCCGGACGCAGCCCCTCATCTGCTGCAACAGTATGCTGTTTGCCCTTTTTGCCGGTCCAGGTGACGGGGACGATTTCTTCATGCAATTTACCCGTCTCAGCTGCCTCAGCCGCGCGTTTCTGGCTTAAAAGAGCGTAATGATCCTGTTCATCTCGGGAAATGCCGTACTTTTTGGCCGCAGAGCTTCCGTGGACAGCCATATGCACCTGATCAAACGCACAGGTCAGCCCGTCATGAACCATTAAATCCTGAAAAACCCCGTCTCCCATCCTCACACCCCAGCGGCCGGCCGGAATGGCGTACGGAATGTTGCTCATGCTTTCCATACCGCCTGCAATCAGCACGTCCGCATCTTTCGCCCGGATGATTTGATCACAGATGGTAACGGCTCTGAGCCCCGATGCACAGACCTTATTAATGGTTTCAGCCGGAACGGACCATGGAAGCCCGGCATGCCTCGCAGCCTGCCGCGCCGGAATCTGCCCCGCGCCCGCCTGGACGACCATTCCCATCACCGCACCTTCTGCTTCACTTTCACTGATGCCGGCGCGCTTGATTGCTTCTTTTATGGCAATGCCGCCAAGCTCGGCTGCTTTTACCTCTTTTAATGCCCCGCCGAATTTTCCGAACGGCGTTCTAGCCGCACTGACGATAACCGTTTTTCCCACACTTTTGCCTCACTTTCAATAAGATAAAAGATAACGCTTACACAAAACGCCCTGTTCCAATATATGAACCGGCTGACCAAGTTATGATCGCCCCGTGCTGTTTCTGCCCATAAAAAAAGAGGACTGTCTGAACAGTCCTCTAGTTGCAGCATTCTTCTTTTATTGAAAGAGCCAGCTTTGGATAATCGGTAAAAAATGCGTCTGCTCCCGCTTTTATCAGCTGCTTCATATCTTCCGGCCGATTGACGGTGAACGGACGGAGCGCCGCTTGGTGTTTTGCAAGATGTTTGATCACTTCAGCGCTGACCGCCGGCGTGCCGAGCTTCGGATGATAACCAGAAGCTGGAATTGAAGCAAGATACCGTTCAGGCCGGTAAAGCACATCCATCGTCAGCACCGCCCGTTCTATCTCAGGTGCCAGGGCGTGGCAAAGCGCGAGGCTCTCATGATTAAATGAAGAAAAAATAACGCGCTGTTCCAGTCCGTAATACCTGACTTTTTTGATCACTTCTTCTTCCATTCCCTCGTAACGGAACACGCTGTTTTTCAGCTCAATATTGATCAGAAAATCAGCACGCTCCGCAAAACGCAGCACGTCTGACAAAAGCGGAATTCTGACTCCTTTAAACGAATCTTTCCATTTGCCGGCGGCATCTGCGGTTCTGATTTTCTCATACGCCGTATCTTTCACAAATCCTTTCAAAGACGTCGTACGGTCAAGGGTTTCGTCGTGAATAACCACGATTCGGCCGTCTTTTGTCATTTGTACGTCAAGTTCGATTCCGTCAGCTCCGGCCTCAATCGCTTTCGTGAACGCGAGCATCGTATTTTCGGGATAGTCGCCCGACGCCCCCCGGTGGGCAAAAATAGTCGTCATATGTGTCACCTCAGGTGTTTGTCATCGGTTTTCTCTATTATAATCGTTATGCACATAAGGAGGGCGCTATTTACATATATTTTATAATTATTGCCCGCTGTAATAGGTTTCGATTCCGTTTACAACAGCGTCTGCGGCATGCTCTTGTCCACTCTCGTTTTTCAGCTTGTCCGCATCTTGAGAATTTGTGATAAAGCCTAATTCAGCCAGCACACTCGGCATTTTTGAATATGTAATGACATAAAAAGGGGCTTCTTTTACACCTCTGTCCCTCATCTCTAAAGACGAGACAAGCTGCTGTTGAATGTCAGAAGCAAGCCTCTCACTGTCTGCTCCTTCATATGTTGAATTAAAATACGTCTCTGTGCCCGATGCCGTTGATACGGCTGAATTCGTATGGAGGCTGACGAATAAATCGGATTGGCTGGCGCTTGCTTTCGCCACCCGCTCGTCCAAACTTAAAAAAGTATCATCCGTTCTTGAAGCAACAGGTTTTGCGCCTTCTGCCTCCAATTTGGCGATCACCTTGTTTGACACCGCTAAATTGATATTTTTCTCCAGCAGTCCATTTCCGCCGGCCCCGCTGTCTTCTCCGCCATGCCCGGCATCGATATAAATGGTTTTTCCTTGCACAGATTCAGCTGCATAAGCGGACGGTGCAAGAAGAAGCAGAGCGGCACCGAATGCTGCAGCGCTTTTTGTCAGTAAACCCACGTGTTTTCCTCCCCGTTCTTTACATATCTGTTTCTCTTTTCAGTTTTTCAAGCCGTAATTGTCCGTTGCTCTCTTTTTTATAGGTGATTTGCACCGCCGTATGTTCAGGCAGAGACTGACATTCAAACCGCTTAGAAAAAGGCACCTTCACCTCTTGCCGCTCTCCGTCAATTTTCACCGCGATCGTATCGTTTCCGGACGCTTTTATGAATGTTCCTTCCTGTGTAAATGACGGCGCCGAATCCGCCTCTGCGGTATACTCGCAGCCTGATAACAGCCATGCGGTGAAGATCAGAAGTATGACAGATATGACAGACTTCACACAGATCACCTCACGTTTTCTCATTCGGCTTTATCTTTGAACAGAATGGGCGATTTGTAAAGGGCGCCTTCGTTCCTCCAGTGCTTTTCCATATTTGGAATGAAGGATTTCTGACCCGCTGATTACCTGAACTTAGAAAGAAAACGAGCTGATCCGTCTATGAAAAAGGTTCTGTCTGAAGAGCGGATATGCAGAATTTAACGGAAACGGACGACTTTCTATTCATTTTGATAAAATATCAGGTCATCAAAAAAAGAGAGCCTCATCATGCGCTCTCCCGAATAGAATTGTTCATATTTATTTTGAGTTTTTCATAAAATGAACGGGACAACTTAAAAGAGCAGCGTATTGACGGCAATGATGAGAATAATCACTCCGCTCAGCACCGTGCTGAACTGTCCGACATGGAAAGATCCGATGCGCAATGACGAAGCTTTTTTTCCAAGCAAGCAGCCGAGCCATATGGTCAGAAAACTTCCGAACGCCGCAGTGATGGAAATTGCGGCGGGAGAAAGCCCGATCAGACCTGCGCTTAATCCGTTAGTCAGCGCATTTGCGGATACGGCCACTCCGAGGACCATGGATTCCAATATACCGATTTCTCCCGAACCGTCAGCATCTGCTGTCTCCGGGTTTTGTAACAGACCGGCAAAACGGCCTTTTTTTCTTGATGACACATCAGCACGCGCTGAATTTTCTTTTTTTCTCGGCACAGCCAGCAGGATGATGCGGATGCCGATGACAGATAAGATAAAAGCCGCCAGCAAGACGGGAAAAAAACCAGGCAGAACGGCTGAAATCCATTTGCCGAAATAAATCCCGATATAACTGAATAAAAAACAGATAAAAGCGATCATCATATTTGACGCGTGCGATATTTTGATCTTTCTGATGCCGTATGACATCCCCACTCCTAAATTATCAATGCTCGAGGACACTGCCAAACCTAAAATCAATAACCAAGCCATGTTATTTTCTCCCCATTCTTTGATGTCTTTTCAACATGTTGCGCTGTTGAATCTACACTATCCTATTCAGCAGTACAGAAAAGGTACCTTTTCTGCAAAAAATTATTGACTGATTATCATCATTCCGGCGGAAACGAGGTGACACCCTTGGCAGAAAATGAAAATAATACATTGGGCCCCCTTTTAAAATCACTGCTTGATAAGCACTCGCTCTCCATGAGAAAACTCGGCGCCTTAACCAACATTGATACGGCCACCATCTCCCGGATTATAAACGGCAAGCAGAAGGCCAATTTAAAGCATCTTCAGGAATTTTCAAAACACCTCCGCACCCCGCTGGAGGAATTGCTTGAGGCGTCAGGCATAGACATCGGCCATGATAAAGAAGCTGCGCCGCAAGATCCGATGCACGCGATTCAGGATATGCTGAATATGGCGGAGATGTTTGATCAGCCTTTTTCCCGGGAGCAAATTGAACGCGAGCTGACCAGATATGAACAATATGCCAAAACCCAGCAGGGCCATCGCCTGATTTGTGATGAGTTTCAAAAGAAAATGGATAACGAAGAAAGCGTCGGCCCTTTTATTGATCACTTGAAAAACATGCATCATCAATATATGGATGAATCAACACCGGCTGAAGACCGCGCGATTCTCGGGAGCGCGCTGCTGTATTATATTTTGGCGACGGACGTCATTCCGGATTACATGTTTCCGATCGGCTATCTGGACGACGCGATCGCCGTTCAAATCGCTTTGCATCGGCTGAAAAAAAAGTAAAGGCGCTTAAAAAAGCGCCCTTTTTTGTTGAAAAATATGAAACACCGCATTACGGTTTTGTCAAAACAGAGACAGCTGTCATATGATACATTAACCTAACAAAAAGGAGGGTGTCTTCTATGGACAGCAACACAGTTGTGGCAGTGTGCGCTCTGTTAAGTGTTGTGATTCAGATCGGAACGATATTCGCCGCAGGAAAGTGGAAAAAAGAATAAAAAACAAATTGACGGTTTTTTCGCACAAGCGTATGCTTATAAATAATCTTGTAAATGATTAGAAAGAAGTTATGCATATGAAAAAAATCATTCTCCTCTTCGCCGCCGCTGTCATATTCAGCTCGATCGGCCATCAAATTTCAGGCGGATATAAAGATCCCGAAAAAGAACGGAGAAAACCGTTCCATTCATTTAAATGGTTCAGCCGATCATAATCTCAGGATAAAGCACAGGCAAAATAATTGCACACAATTAAAACATAAGCTAGAATACGGACGAGTTAAACTCCTAAGGAAGAAGGCGAAATGATGAAACAAATTTATAAACCGCTGTTTGAACCTTTTACGTTTGAAAGCGGCGTTACCATACCAAACCGTATTTCTGTCGCACCGATGACACACTATTCATCAAACGATGACGGAACAATTTCAGACCGTGAATTAAGCTACATTACTCCCCGTTCAAAAGAAATGGGCATGGTCATTACGGCATGTGCAAACGTAACACCTGATGGCAAAGCGTTTCCCGGCCAGCCCGGTATCTATGATGATTCTCACATTCCCGGCTTGAAAAAACTCGCTCAGGCGATCCAGTCTCAAGGAGCGAAAGCCGTTGTGCAGATTCACCATGGCGGATTGGAATGCCCTCCTGAACTCGTGCCAAACAAAGACGTCGTCAGCCCGAGCGGCTCAGAAGAAGACGGCAGACAAACTTCCCGGGCTCTTACTGAACAAGAAGTTGAGCACATCGTAAAAGCATTCGGCGAAGCGACACGCAGAGCGATTGAAGCCGGCTTTGACGGTGTTGAAATTCACGGGGCAAACGGGTACCTGATTCAACAATTTTATTCTCCGAAAACCAATCAGCGCACAGACCGCTGGGGCGGAAGCGATGAAAAACGCCTTGCGTTCCCGCTTGCAGTCGTTGACGCTGTCAAACAGGCGATTGCTGCACACGCTGAAAATCCATTTGTTCTCGGCTACCGCCTGTCACCGGAAGAGCCGGAAACACCTGGGATTACAATGAAAGAAACCTTCCTGCTCGCCGACGCGCTTGCGGAACAAAACTTGGATTACCTGCATATTTCACTGATGGACGTCAATTCCAAAGCCCGCCGCGGCGCAGATACTTCACGTACACGGATGGATTTATTAAACGAACGCGTTGGCCATAAAGTGCCGCTGATGGCGGTCGGTTCTATCTATACCGCGGATGAAGCGCTAGCCGTATTAGAAAGCGGGATTCCGCTGGTGGCTCTGGGACGTGTCATTCTGATCAACCCCGAATGGTCGGTGCTGATCAAAGAAGGCCGCGAGCAGGAAATCGAAAAAGCAATAAAAGCATCTGAAATTGAGAAATACCGACTCCCTGAACCGTTATGGGAAATGATCCAGAATACAGGCGGCTGGGTGCCGTTTGAAAAATAACCACAAAAAACTGCCGGATGTCCGGCAGTTTTTTTGGTTCATAAATTTTTACCGCTTTGTTTACTCCTATTTCTGACACACTGCGTACATATAGTAAATAGATTAATAGAAAGGAGACCGTATATGATGGCTGGATTTCCTATTACGATTAACAGTCTTTCCGGAAACGGGGTTGTCAATGTCGGCGGCGCGTTTTCGATAAGTCCTTTAACCGTATCAAAAACAGTCTACGGCTCAGGAGGAGGAAATATCGGTATGGTTCTGCAAATGAATCAATCCAGCACGGCTCAATCTTCAAGTTCTCAATTCTCTGATCAAAATGTAATGAAAACACTATGATATCTGTATTTCCCTCCTATTCCGGCTCACAGCAGCCGGATTTTTTTACCGTTTTGTTTAATCTTATTTCAGATCACAGCGTACATATAGTTAGTAGACTTAGAGAGAAAGGAGAAAAAATAGAATGAGCGGTTGCCCGATTACGATAAACAACGTATCAGGAAACGGAGTTGTCAATGTTGGCGGCGCTATATCCATCAGTCCGGTGACTGCATCAAAAACCGTTTTCGGTGCCGGAGGAGGAAATATCGGTATTGTCATTCAAAGCAATGCTGTGAGCCAGGCCAAAATGTTTGAGCATCAATTTTCAGATCAGAATATTGTGAAGTCAATTTAAGGGCTGCCACGCAGCCCTTATAGACACGTAAAGCGTCAATATAAGCAGGCCGACAGAATCACTGAAAACAATCAGCGGTCACCTTCTCATGTTTTGAATGATTTCAGTTAAGAGTGAATAGAATGCAGATTGAAAGCATGAAAACACGACAGTACTGAATCTCATTACGGAAAGAAGGAATCGCGATGAAAAAACTTTGCCGGGAAGTTTGGATTGAAGTTGACCTTGATGCGATAAAAAAGAATATACGGGCGATCCGCCGCCATATTCCGAATAAGTCTAAGATTATGGCCGTCGTAAAAGCAAACGCGTATGGCCACGGGTCTGTCGAAGTAGCGCGGCAGGCACTGGAAAGCGGAGCGAGCGAGCTCGCAGTCGCCAGCGTTGAAGAGGGGATTGTGTTACGAAGAGCGGGGATTACGGCACCGATCCTTGTACTCGGCTTTACCGCTCTCAGCTGTGTGAAAAAGTCTGCCGTCTGGAATATAACATTGTCAGCGTTTCAAGTCAGCTGGATCAAAAAAGCGAATCAGATATTGGAAGAAGAAGCGGTTTCGAAACGGCTGTCCATTCATATTAATGTGGATACCGGGATGGGCCGGCTTGGTGTACGCACAGAAAAAGACCTGTTAGCAGTTGTAAAAGCGCTCAAGTCGAGTACATACCTGTCATGGGACGGGATCTTTACCCATTTTTCAACAGCGGATGAACCTGATACTGAATTGACGATGCTGCAGCACGAAAAATTTATCAGCTTTCTCCGTTTTTTAAAAGATCAAGGCATTACGCTCCCTACCGTGCATATGTGCAACACAGCAGCCGCTATCGCTTTCCCGGAATTCAGCGCCGATATGATCCGTTTAGGCATCGGTTTATATGGATTATACCCGTCCGCCTATATCAAGGAGCTGGATCTTGTAAAACTCACGCCCGCACTCAGTTTAAAGGCGCGTATCGCTTATGTGAAAGCCATGGTGACAGAGCCCCGGACCGTCAGTTATGGTGCTACATATATCGCCGAACCGGGTGAAATCATCGCAACAATTCCGATCGGCTATGCTGACGGTTACTCGCGCGCCCTTTCCAACCGCGGGTTTATTCTTTATCGCGGCAGACGGGTGCCGGTGGCGGGGAGAGTGACGATGGATATGATTATGGTCAGTTTGGGTGAGAGTGAGGGCAAACAAGGAGAAGAAGTCGTCATCTACGGTAAACAAAAAGGAGCCGAGATTTCAGTTGATGAGATTGCCGAAATGCTAGGTACGATTAATTATGAAGTCGTATCTACGTTAAGCCGTCGCGTCCCCCGCTTTTATATCAGAGACGGCGAGATCATCAAAGTATCAGCTCCCGTATTATACGTGTAGGTCTCATAAACCCCGCTTTTATGCAGCATCAAGATTCCTCGGACCAGAGGGATTTTGCTTATGTATAAAAATTCAGATGCCGGTGCGAGTGATTCACTTTTTTCACCGGCAAAAGCACAAAACGCCTTCTCTTCCGCATTGATTCACGGAAAAGAAGACGAAAAAAGACATCCTGCCATTCAGCTTGCGTTATGAAGCTTTATGCTCCAATCTCAGCTTGTCAGCAACCATCGCGATGAATTCTGAATTGGTTGGTTTTGCTTTTGTCATGCTCACAGTATACCCGAACAGCGAAGAAATGGAGTCAATATTTCCCCTGCTCCATGCAACTTCAATGGCATGGCGGATGGCCCGTTCTACACGGCTTGCGGTCGTGTTGAATTTTTTGGCGATGTCGGGATAAAGGACTTTTGTGATGCTGCCGAGAAGTTCAATATCGTTATACACCATGGAAATGGCTTCACGCAAATAAAGATAGCCTTTGATATGGGCAGGCACACCGATCTCATGGATAATGCTTGTAATGCTGGCATCGAGATTTTTCCGCTTCGGCTCAGGCTGACTGCGGATAATGCTGCTTTGCGCGGACGGCGCACGGTGTGTGACGCTGCTGACATTGCCGCTTACCTGGCGGATATGGCCGACAAGGTTTTCCATATCAAACGGCTTCAGGATGAAGTAGGACGCACCTAAATCGACGGCTTTTTTCGTAACGTCTTCCTGACCGAATGCCGTCAGCATGATGACGTTCGGCTGCTTCGCAAGTTCTGATTCCCGGAGGCGCTCCAAAACCGCAAGACCGTCCAGATGCGGCATAATAATGTCTAAAACGAGCACATCGGGATTTTTATCTTTAAACAAAGAAAGGCATTCCTGTCCGTTATAAGCAACGCCGAGCACTTCCATATCATCCTGTCCCTCTATATATTCACTCAACAGGCTTACAAGCTCTCGATTATCATCAGCAACACAAACTTTAATTTTCTCCACGTTTCTTCCTCCCCCAATGTATTAACAGGACGCAACCCATTTGACTGCTACATGTTACATTCGACAAAACCACTACTTCCCCTTTTAAAAAATCCATTTTTACCAATAATAGTGGTATATCTTTGTTTTTCTAGCATTTTCTAGGTTTTTCGACTAAAAATTAAGTTTGACAAATCAGGAAACGTGAATTTGTCGAAAAATCTTCATGTCTTATTTTACATGAATCCAGGAAAGAAGTGAAGAACGAATCAAATAAAAAAACTGCCGGATCATCCGGCAGTCAGCTTGCTTTATCTTTTCCGTAAACATCAACGCCCGCTTCAGAAAGCATCCATTCGATATGAACCCCGTAGCCGCTTGTCGGATCATTGACAAACACGTGGGTAACAGCTCCGACGACTTTCCCGTTCTGGATGATCGGGCTTCCGCTCATTCCCTGAACGATTCCGCCGGTTTTTTTCAGCAGTTTCGGATCGGTTACCTTTAATACCATACCCTTTGTCGCCGGGAATTTTTGCGGCGTGGTGCTGACGATTTCAATATCAAATTTCTCTACTTTATCGTTTTCAATAACCGTCAGCATTTGCGCCGGTCCTTTTTTTACTTCATTTGACAAAGCAATCGGAAGCGCTTTGTCGGAAATATTGTTTTGAATCGGCTGATGCAGTTTCCCAAAGATGCCGAACGGACTGTTGCGGTTAATATCGCCGATCGTTTTCCGTTCTGACGAAAACCTTGCCAGTTTTTCGCCGGGATTGCCGCCTTTTCCTTTTTCAATGGAGGTTACAGTTGAATGGACGATTTCTCCGTCTTCTACAACAATCGGTTTTTTCGTATCCATATCAGAAATGACGTGGCCCAATGCGCCGTATTTTTTTGTTTTCGGTTCAAAAAATGTCATCGTGCCGATGCCGGCTGCCGAATCGCGGATATAAAGGCCGATTCGATATTTTCCTTCAGCTTCATCCTTTGTCGGAATCAGCTTTGTCTTGATTTTTTGCTTATCGCGTTTCACCAATAAATCCAATGATTCTCCGGTTGTGCCCGCTTTTTGAATAAACGGGGCGATATCGCTCATTTTTTCAATTTTATGTCCGTTCATTTTAATAATGATGTCGCCAGATTCAATTCCCGCTTGTTCTCCCGGAGACTTTTTTCCATCCTTTGTCATCACCTGATGAAAGCCGACGACCAAAACACCGACTGAATGCAGTTTTACACCGATGGACTGTCCGCCCGGAATGACCTTTAATTCAGGAAGCACACGCACTTTCGTTTTTTTAATGGGAAATCCGGCAAGATCATATACTACTTCTGACCGGCCTTGTTTTTGCCCTGTTATGTTTGCATGACCATGCTCTTCTTTCAGCGTAAAGGCTTCTGATAATTCGCCCTTTTCAGCGCTTATTGATGCATTGACCGGAACGGCTTGTGTCTGTTTTTCAAAGACGCTCATTTGCGACGGTATCAGTAAATATTCTTTAAACGGCTTAAAAAAGCCTACACTTAGTAAAGAAACAAGGAGAATTACACCTATTGCTTTCCTCATGTTATCGTGCATTCATTCCTTCACTCTCCTCGCTCCTATCCCACACCACTTTCTTTTTCTGCTACATCTATACTTTTGCCTTCCTGCGCTTGATTTATAACCGGCATACGAAGAAAAACATTGGATACACTGTTAGAGAAATGGAACAAAAAAATAAGCTGCCTGTATCAGCAGCTTATCCTGTCGTTTTTACCTGTCCGGCCTGTTTTAAAAGCTCTTTTGCATGCCGTTTTGTCAGATCTGTCACTTCGACGCCCGCAATCATGCGGCCGATTTCCGCTACCTTGTCCTGCTGGGAAAGCGGCGTGACATGCGTCGTCGTCCGGCCGTCTTTTAATTCTTTCGCGATCAAAAGGTGCGTGTCCGCCATGGCGGCAACCTGCGGGAGATGTGTAATGCAGAGCACCTGTGAACCGGTAGATACTTTATGGATTTTTTCCGCGATGGCCTGCGCAACCCGCCCGCTTACACCGGTGTCCACTTCGTCAAAGATGATGGAAGTGACATCCTGCTGAGAAGAAAAAATACTCTTTATCGCCAGCATCACCCTTGAAAGTTCGCCGCCGGACGCAACCTTTGACAGCGGCTTGAGAGGCTCACCGGTATTTGTTGAAATTAAAAATTTCACAAGGTCAATGCCCTTTTGGGTAAGCTGCACGGGCTGGCCGTTGACAACTGGCGCTTCATCGGCTGACGGATCGGTTTTCACAAGAAATTCCGTATCAAACGTAGATTTGCCCATATACAGACTTTTTAATTCCTGATGAATCGCTTCAGCCAGTTTTTTGGCCCATGCTTTTCTGATTTTTGATAAGTTGGCGGCTTCTACGGCCACATCTTTGCCCACGGACTCCAGTTCCTTCTTCAGCGTTTCAAGGTGGCTGTCACGGTTCTCGATTTGATCAATTTCCTCTTCTATCTTTGAGCCGTATTCCAGAATATCTTCTACCGTCGCTCCGTATTTGCGCTTCAGCTGTTTAATCTCGTTTAAACGGGTTTCAATAAAATTCAGCCGTTCCGGATCATATTCCAGATCATCTAACAAATTGCGCATCTGAAAGGTTGCATCTTCCAGCAGATAATAGGAACTTGACACAGTTTCGGACAGCTTTTGCAGCGGTTCATTGATATCCGAAATGTCTTCAAGCTGGGCAGAAGCCATTCCGACCCAGTCGAGACCCCCCTGCTCACTGCGGAGCGCATTATAGGCGTTTTGCAATGATTCATAAATTTTCTCAAAGTTGGATATTTGCTTCCGTTCTTCCTGAAGAAGCTCGTCTTCATTCAATTCAAGCTTAGCCGATTCGATTTCTTCAAGCTGAAATTGGATCAGATCTAACCGATGCGCCATTTCCTGCTCGCTCTCTGACAGCTTCTTCACTTTTTTGAGCAGCTTCATATAACGGTCATAGCCTTCACGGTAAGCCTGAAGCGCTGATTCGGCCTCAGCGCCCGCAAATTTATCTAAAAGCTCTAAATGCTTGTCGTCCTCCATTAACAGCTGGTTATCATGCTGTCCGTGAATATCTAATAAAAGTCTGCCGATCTCCCTTAAAGCCGCGATCGTTACTAATTTTCCGTTGACACGGCAGACGCTTTTTCCTCCGGCATTGATGTCCCTTCTCATGACAATCATGTCGTCAGATGCGTCTATTCCCTGCTCACGGCACACCTCAAAAACGGGATGGCCGCTGTCTAAAAGAAACAGTCCTTCAAGCTCGGCCTTTGTTTCACCGTAACGGACAAATTCAGACGACCCGCGGCCGCCGACTAACAGGGAAACGGCGTCTATAATAATTGACTTGCCGGCTCCTGTTTCTCCCGTCAGGACGGTGAGCCCCCGTTCAAACGAGATCGTCAGTTCCTCTATAATGGCAAAGTTTTTTATTGATAGTTCAGCTAACAAACAGCATTCCACCTTTTATCTGATAATTACGCTACAGCAGCTCCAAAAGACGGCTTTGAACGCCTTCCGTATCTTCAGGCGTCCTGCAGATGATCAAAATTGTGTCATCTCCGCAAATCGTGCCCATGATTTCCTCCCATTCGAGATTATCCATCAAAGCACCGATTGCCTGAGCATTCCCCGGCATCGTCTTTAATACGATCATATGGCTTGCTGAGTCAATTTTTACGAACGCATCCATTAATGAACGCTTCAGTTTTGACAGCGGGTTGAACCGCTGATCCGCCGGCAGGCTGTATTTGTAGGAGCCGTTATTCGTAGGCACCTTTACGAGATGCAGCTCTTTAATGTCTCTGGAAACAGTCGCCTGGGTTACCTTATACCCTTCTTCTCTCAGCATGTCAACTAAGTCATCCTGCGTTTCAATCTCCTGGCTTGTAATAAGCTCTCTGATTTTTATATGCCTTTGGCCTTTTGTCATGTAAGCACCTCTGTTTTCAAGCTGTTCTTGTCATTATGTTAACCGCTTCTTGATAAAAAGTACATGATGGCAGAAAAAAGGAATAATAGCCCCCTATTATTCCGGTACATCTGTCTTTTTGGCTTTTAATGTCTCATGTGCTTCGCGGACGGTACGGAGAATGTCTTCTTCCGGCAGTTCAGTGCCGTTTCCGTCTTCTCCCTCCCAGTTCAGATGAAGCAGAAACTCAATATTGCCGTCTCCCCCTGTAATCGGTGAGAAGGACAGTCCTTTCACTGCATATCCTTCAGAGGCGGCAAATTGATTCATACGGCGGAGAACGTCAGCATGAACGCCGGGATCTCTGACAATGCCTTTTTTTCCGACTGATTCCCGTCCGGCTTCAAATTGCGGCTTCACCAGAGCGATACAATCGCTTCCCGGTACAAGCAGCGTTTTTAAAACCGGCAGAATGAGGCGGAGTGAGATGAAAGACACATCGATCGTCGCAAATTCCGGCAAACCCTCTGTGAAATCAGAAGGCTCGGAATAGCGGAAATTCGTCCGTTCCATTACGACGACCCTCTCGTCCTGCCTCAGCTTCCAAGCAAGCTGATTATAGCCGACATCTACTGCGTATGACCGCTCGGCGCCGTTTTGGAGGGCGCAATCTGTAAATCCTCCTGTCGACGAGCCGATGTCAATCATCGTTTTGCCTGTTACTGAGACAGGGAACACCTCAAGAGCTTTTTCAAGCTTTAATCCGCCCCTGCTGACGTATTTAAGAGGGTTTCCTTTTACCGTTAACGGAAGATCCCGGGCGATTTTTTCACCCGGCTTGTCCAATCGGTTTTCATTTGAGTACACGATCCCCGCCATAATGGCGCGTTTCGCTTTTTCCCGCGTCTCCGCAAGTCCTTTTTCTACAAGAAGTACATCTAATCGTTCTTTTTTTGCTGTCATGATCCAATTCCTTTATGTGTCTTCGGCGGCATCAGCAGTTTAATCCGGTTCATAACCTCAGCCTTCGTGAGACCGATTTCTTCAAGCAGGGCGGTTACGCTTCCGTGCTCAATAAACCGGTCAGGGATGCCCATTCTGTCAATCGGCGTATGATACATGCCGAGGTCATGAGCGAATTCAAGAATCGTGCTTCCGAATCCGCCTTCAAGCACGGCTTCTTCAATCGTTAAAATCGGAAGACCTTCATTAAGAATCGCCTTCATCATTTGTTTATCAATCGGTTTTATGAACCGCGCATTGACGACACGCACGGACAGGCCTTCTTTTTGCAGTTCTTCAGCTGCTTCAAGCGCCATCTCAATCGTTGTTCCGAATGTTAAAATAACCGCGTCTTTTCCGGGACGGAGCACTTCCCATGTTCCGATCGGAATGCTTTTCAGCTCTTTATCCATCTTTACGCCGAGTCCGTTTTCGCGCGGGAAGCGCATCGCAATCGGACCTTCTTCATAGCTAAGGGCTGTATTGACCATATGGCGGCCTTCATTTTCATCTTTCGGCATCATCAAAACGAGGTTTGGTATATGACGCAAAAAGGCAATATCAAAGACGCCTTGATGCGTCTCCCCGTCAGCACCGACCAAACCGGCCCGGTCAATGCCGATAAATACATTCGCGTTTTGACGGCAGATGTCATGGACGACCTGATCGTAGGCCCGCTGCAAAAAGGTCGAATAAATCGCAAGAAACGGCTTCATGCCCTGAAGCGCCATTCCCGCGGCCATTGTCGCCGCATGCTGTTCTGCGATTCCGACGTCAAACATGCGCTCAGGAAATTCTTTCGCAAACCCTTCCAGCTTAGAGCCGACAGGCATGGCCGGTGTAATCGCGACAATTCTGTCATCCTCACGCGCCAGCTCCTGCACGGTGCCGCTGACAAGCCCGCTCCATGAAGGCGCCGCGGCTTTCGGTTTGACGAAATCGCCCGTATTGATTTTGTACGGACCCGTCCCGTGCCATGTGCCGATCGTGTCGGTTTCAGCCGGTTTATAGCCTTTGCCCTTTTTCGTGATGACATGTAAAAGGACAGGACCTTTCGTTTTTTTGGCGTATTGCAGGTTTTCAATCAGTTCGTGATAGGAATGACCGTCAACCGGGCCTAAATACGTAAAGCCCAGCTCTTCAAAAAACATGCCTGACACAAGCATATATTTTAAGCTGTCTTTTATCCGTTCCGCTGTGGCGGCCAATTTTCCGCCGACGGCCGGGATGCGCTTAAATAAATATTCAAGCTCGTCTTTTACCCATTGGTATTTGCCGGCCGTGCGAAGCCTGCCCAGCATAGAATGAATCGCCCCGACATTCGGCGCAATGCTCATCTCATTATCATTCAGGATGACGATCATGTCTTTTTTCTCATCGCCGATATGGTTCAGCGCTTCAAGCGCCATTCCTCCGGTTAAAGCCCCGTCTCCGATAATCGGGATGATATATTCTTTCGTCCCTTTAATATCACGGGCGGCAGCCATTCCCATCGCCCCTGAGAGCGATGTTGAGCTGTGGCCTGTTTCCCATACGTCGTGTTCGCTTTCGCTGCGTTTCGGGAAACCGCAAAGCCCTTTATATTGGCGCAAGGTTTCAAACTCCTTGCCGCGTCCGGTTAACAGTTTGTGAACATAGGACTGATGTCCGACATCCCATAAAAATTTATCCTTCGGACTGTCAAATTCTTTGTGAAGCGCAATTGTCAGCTCGACAACCCCGAGGTTCGGCCCGATATGGCCCCCTGAGGCAGACAGCGATGTAATGAGAAAATTGCGGATCTCCTCACTCAGCTCTTCCAGCTGTTCAATTGACATCTTTTTAAGAAATGACGGGTCCTGTATTGATAAAAGATCCAAAGCGGATCAACTCACTTTCAGCATGAATTTCTGCAAATTAAACAGTGTCTTTTTGAAAAAAGAAAAAGACTCTCCTTGTATTTTCATCGAAACTGCTTACATTTTACCATAGGAGCGGCAGCCCCTTCAAATCGGGATCGTTTTAATGATCTCTCGCCGCAATTAAGTCGCAGAGATCATGCAGCAATTCTTTCTCAAGAGAAAGGCCGCTTACGATCTGTTTCGCCTCGCTGATATGATGCGCAAGCTTCTCTTTCGCGCCTTCGAGCGTTAAAAGCGACGGATACGTTGACTTTTCATTCGTCGTGTCTGAACCGACCGGTTTGCCGATCTTCTCCTCATGACCTTCGATATCAAGGATGTCGTCTCTGATTTGAAACCCGATGCCGATATGGCTGCTGAACAAGCGCAGCTTCTCGATTTCATCCTCCGGCGCATCTGCCAAAATGGCGCCCGCCGTCACGGAAAAACCGAGGAGCTTGGCCGTTTTCCGCTCATGAATGGATTCCAGCTCTTTCAGCGTTACCTGCTTTTGCTCCGCTTCCATGTCGGCAGCCTGTCCTCCGACCATCCCTTCCGTTCCTGCCGCGCTGATCAGTTCATCGACGAGACGGAGCCGTTTCTCAGCTGAAACCTCCTCAGACACGTGAGATGTGATCAATTTAAAGCTTTCTGTCAGAAGCCCGTCGCCGGCAAGTACGGCTGCCGCTTCTCCGAAGACTTTATGATTTGTCGGCTTCCCCCGGCGCAAATCATCATCGTCCATGCAAGGAAGATCATCATGGATTAAGGAATACGTATGAATCATTTCGACAGCGCATCCGACCGGAATCCCGTCTTTTTCATCTTTTCCGTAAGCATTCAAAACGGCCAAAACAACGAGAGGGCGCAGCCTTTTCCCGCCCGCTTCCAAAGAATACAGCATGGATTTTTTGAGGGATTCGGGCATGTCCAGCCGTTCTGTATACAAAGAAAGCTGCTGTTCAATCATTTGTTTGCGTGATGCTAAAAATGCGTCCAGTTTATTTGTCACCTTCGTCTTCCTCCTGAACGCTGAAAGGTGCAAGTTCTCCGTTATCTTTTAGAATAAAGTCCATTTGTTTTTCGACATGCTGAAGCTTTTCATGGCACATTTTTGAAAGGGCCATCCCTTCCTGAAAATAGTTAATCGCCTGCTCCAGCGGCACGTCGCCTTCTTCAAGCTTTGCCACAATGCCTTCAAGGCCTTTCATCGCCTCTTCAAATGTCAGCTCTTCACTTTTTTTGGTTTCTTTCATTATCGTTCGCCTCTCTTTTGCAATACTTCACACGTCAGAACGCCGTCTGTCATCTTTACTTCAAGCGTGTCATTTTGTTCTACTTGATCAACGCTTTTGATCAGCTCTTTGTCTTTATAGGCCAGACTGTATCCTCTCTCCATAACTTGAAGGGGACTTAATGCATTCAGTTTACCAAGAACCGTCTGAAACTGCGAATGAAGCTGCTTCAGCTGGACATTCATGCTCCGCTCCAGCTGATTTGAGCGCTCTTCGTACCGTTTTTTTGCCTGTTTCAGCTGGTTTTCTGGGTGAAGGGCCGTTAATCTGTACGTATTCCGCTCCAGCTGCCTTTGCTTCCGGTCCGTAAGCCCTGTAAGCTGTGATTGGAACTGCTGATACAAAAGATCAAACTGCTGTTCTTTTTGAGTATACAATCGTTTCGGAAAACGGAATGCGTAGGATGACTGGAGCGCTTGCACCCGTTCTTTTTTCTTGCTGATATGCTGCTGCATCGCTCTTGTCAGACGGACTTCCGCCGTTTTTGTCCGTTCCATTAAGTCCGTCGTGTGGGGAACGGCGATTTCTGCCGCTCCCGTCGGTGTTGCAGCCCGGATATCTGCGACAAAATCACTGATTGTAAAATCTGTTTCGTGTCCGACGGCCGAAATAACCGGAATGGCGGAAGCAAAGATCGCCCGGGCTACGATTTCTTCGTTAAATGCCCACAATTCTTCTATCGAGCCCCCTCCCCTTCCGACGATCAGGACGTCGCACATCTTTTGTGCATTGGCTTCTTCAATGCGCTTTACAATCGATCTGCTGGCATTCTCGCCCTGAACGAGCGCGGGAAGGACAATGACTTTCACCAAGGGGTATCTTCTTTTGAGTGTGGTAATGACATCTCTGACGGCCGCTCCCGTCGGTGACGTGACAACCCCGATCGTGGCTGGAAAAGCGGGGATGGCCTGCTTATGCCGGTCATCAAACAACCCTTCGCCGGCAAGTTTTTTCTTTAATTCTTCATATGCTAAATAAAGCGCACCCACACCGTCCGGCTGCATTTCTTTTGCGTATAGCTGATAGCTTCCGCTCGGTTCATAGACGGAAATGCCGCCTCTTACGATGACCTTCATTCCGTCCTCGGGCTTAAACGCAAGCCTTGAACTTTGTCTTTGAAACATGACGGCCTGCATGCGGGCATGTTCGTCTTTTAATGTAAAATAGATGTGGCCTCTCGTATGGATTTTAACGTTGGACAGCTCACCCTTAATCCAAATGTCTTCAAGATGAGGGTCCACATCAAATTTTCGTTTAATATATTTGGTCAGTGCGGAAACCGTGACATATGCCGCTTCACTCACATCCTGCACTCCTTTCATAAAGGCTTTTTGCCCTAAACTAAGAAAACCCGCTCTGGCTGAAAGGAGCCTTAAGAAGCGGGTATCGTGCTCATTGTCACACTTTTTGTGACTGTCTCCGGTTATCTATGATAACGTACGTCTGGCAGATTTAACAGTATTATGCGCAAGCATTGTGATGGTCATCGGACCTACTCCGCCCGGCACCGGCGTAATGAAAGATGCTTTTTCTTTCGCTTCATCAAACTGAACGTCTCCGCAGAGTTTTCCGCTTTCAAGACGGTTGACGCCGACATCGATGACAATGGCGCCCTCTTTAATTTGATCGGCTTTGATAAAGTTCGCTTTACCGACCGCAACCACAAGAATATCTGCTTTTTTCGTATGCTCAGACATATTTTTTGTACGGGAATGGCAATATGTGACGGTCGCATTTTCGTTCAGCAGCAGCTGGCCGACCGGTTTACCGACAATATTGCTTCGTCCGACTACAACAACTTCTTTGCCGGAAAGATCTACGTTCGTCTTTTTCAATAACTCGACAATTCCGTGCGGCGTGCATGGAAGAAATGTATCTTCGCCAAGCAGCATTTTCCCGACGTTGAGAGGGTGGAAACCGTCAACATCCTTATCAGGGGAGATCCGCTCGATTACGGCTTTTTCAGAAATATGATCCGGCAGCGGCAGCTGGACGAGAATGCCGTGGAATTCCGGATTTTGATTGTACTGATCAATCACTTTTAAAAGCTCCGCCTCGGTTAAGCTTGAGTCAAAACGGTCAAGCTTAAACTTCATTCCCATTGTTTCTGCGGCTTTTTTCTTGCCTGTCACATAGGAAACAGAAGCGGGATCGTCGCCGATTAAAATGACCGCCAAGCCCGGCACTACGCCTTGTGCTTTCAGCTCTTCTACTTCTTTTGCCAATTGTTCGCGTTTTTCTTTAGCCGTTTCTTTTCCGTCGATGATTGTTGCAGTCATTTTCTTTCCTCCTACGATTCGATATCAGTTTTAATGTTAGAAAGAACCCCGTTTACGAATTTTGCAGCTTTATCGTCGCCGAACCGTTTTGCCAGCTCGATTGCTTCGTTTAATGACACGTTAGCAGGAATGTCGTCAGTATAAACCATTTCATACACCGCCAGACGCAGGATCGCGCGGTCTACGTTTGCAATCCGGTCAAGCTTCCAATTGACAAGATGGCCGGAAATCATTTCATCAAGCTGTACCTGATGTTCGATCACTCCGTACACCAGCTGTTCAAAGAAGGCATCTGTTTTCTCACCATCAAGCGCGTGCTCAATGGCCTCGTTCGGTGCAATATCGCTGACATCAATCTGAAAAAGTGCCTGCAAAGCTTTTTCTCTAGCTGTTCTTCTTTTCATTTTCTTTCTCCTTCAGATCCGCTTTATCCGCTTGTCGTTAAGCTTAAAGAGATCATAACATATTTTTTTCCCAATCGCATGTCGAAATTTAGGTTTTTTCACCCTAATGCCGAATATTTTTACAAACCCTTTTGATTTCATTCGGATTTCACAGCATGAAGAAACTCGGCTGCCGTTTGTAAGCCGGCTTTCTTCATGCCTGAAATGAAGGGAAACGTATAAAAAACCAAAGGGCTGCCCATCCCCTTGGTTTTTATACGCTCATTACATTTCTTCGTCGATTTCGACTTCTTGGGCCTTCGTGTCAAATTGAATGCCGACGATATGAATATTGATTTCATTAATGGTCAGAGACGTCATGTTTAATAAAGTTTGGCGGATATTCTCCTGAACGCTTGCTGCCACTTTCGGGATCGAAACCCCGAATTGAACGACGCAATAGACGTCGATAGTAATCCCGTCATCGGCTAAATCGACCTTTACGCCTTTGCCGTGATTGATTTTGCCGAAACGTTCTACGACGCCCGTGGCGAAATTGCCGCGCATTTCAGCAATTCCTTCAACCTCGGAAGCGGCGATGCCGGCAATGACTTCAATGACCTCAGGAGCAATTTCAACCTTGCCTAAATGAGACTCATCATGATCCATTTTAAGCACACTGTTGTCTTCCATTCAATTCACCTCCCGCAAAAATTATGAGCCCATTACATCATATGTTTCTAAAAACTTTGTATTAAACTCTCCGCTGACAAATGTTTCGTGTTCAAGCAGTTTCAGATGGAACGGAATCGTTGTTTCAATACCTTCGATCACGAATTCGCTCAGCGCGCGTTTCATCCGTGCGACCGCCTCATCACGTGTTGTTCCGTATGTGATGACTTTGGCAATCATACTGTCATAGTACGGCGGGATCGAATAGCCCGGATATGCGGCTGAATCCACACGCACGCCGAGTCCGCCCGGCGGCAGGTACATGTTAATTTTACCAGGTGAAGGCATGAAGTTTTTCGCAGGATTTTCAGCGTTGATACGGCATTCAATCGCCCAGCCGTTAAATTCTACGTCTTCCTGTCTGAGCGAGAGCTCCTGTCCGGATGCCACTTTGATCTGTTCTTTGATCAGATCGGTTCCCGTCACCATTTCAGTGACAGGGTGCTCCACTTGAATACGCGTGTTCATCTCCATGAAGTAGTAGCGCTGCTCTCTGTAGTCATAAATGAACTCTACAGTGCCCGCTCCCGTGTAACCGACGGCCTTCGCTGCTTTTACCGCTGCTTCGCCCATCTGCTCCCTGATTTCAGAATCAAGCGCAGGTGACGGCGACTCTTCAAGAAGTTTTTGCAGACGTCTTTGGATAGAACAGTCACGCTCTCCAAGATGGATCGTGTTTCCGTAATTATCCGCAAGCACCTGAATTTCAACATGGCGGAAATCTTCTATGTACTTCTCGATGTACACACCCGGATTTCCGAATGCCGTAGCGGCTTCCTGCTGGGTGATTTCAATGCCTTTAATCATTTCTTCTTCTGTGCGCGCGACCCGGATGCCTTTTCCGCCTCCGCCCGCAGTGGCTTTTATAATGACAGGATACCCAATTTCACGTGCAAGTGAAACCGCTTCTTCCGTATTTTTTATAATTCCTTTTGAACCGGGCACAATCGGCACGCCCGCCAGTTGCATCGTCTCACGGGCGATATCTTTTGTCCCCATTTTTGAAATGGCGTCTGCCGTAGGGCCGACAAACGTCACGTTTACTTCCTCGCACAGCTCGGCAAAGTCGGCGTTTTCAGCTAAAAATCCGTATCCCGGATGAATCGCATCCGTGCCGGTCAGCTTTGCGACGCTGACGATATTCGTTACGTTTAAATAGCTTTCTTTTGATGTTTTCGGCCCGATACAAAAAGCCTCATCGGCCATTTGGACATGCAGGGCGTCTTTATCTGCCTCAGAATAAACGGCTACAGTTTCAATGCCAAGCTCCTTGCAGGCCCGGATGATTCTGACGGCAATTTCTCCTCGGTTGGCGATCAATAGCTTTTTAATCATAATAGCAGGTCTCCTTACTCAGCTTTTACAAGAAATAGAGGTTGTCCGTATTCGACCAGCTGGCCGTTTTCAACTAACACTTCAACGATTTCTCCTTTTACTTCCGCTTCAATCTCGTTAAAGAGTTTCATTGCTTCCACGATACAAACCACTGTATTTTCGCTCACTTTTGATCCTTGATTTACGTAAGGGCCGGCTTCAGGCGATGAAGAAGCATAAAACGTTCCGACCATCGGAGACGTAATTTTGTGAAGGTTTTCGTCTTGTTTCGGCGCTTCCTGAACAGGAGCGGCTTCACCCGCTTCCGGTTTTGCAGCCTGCGGAGCAGGTGCGAAAGCAGCAGGAACAGCTTGAGCTTGTCCCGTTACATTCACGGCCGGCGCTTCATTTTTTTTCAGCTTCAGGCTTACGCCTTCAATTTCGTAAACAAATTCATCAATGGATGATTCATCGATTCTTTTTATCAGTTCATGAATTTCGTTGATTTTTAACATCAGTTCCACTCCTATGTATGAAAAATAGAAATTTATGGGTTGCTACTAAAAGTACATACTATGTTTATCTTACAGGAGCGGTTGTGTAAATTCAACACTGATCTAAAATGACATCAGAAAAGCCCGCAGCGGGTGCGGGCTTTTCAGGCCTATTATTTTGTCGGTTCAAACGTCACGGCGACGTCTTTCATATTCTTAATTTCTTTTTGCACCAGGTCAATGATGGCGGAAGCTTTTGCGTTTGAATGTTTGTCAGACATGACCGTAATGTTGATTTTGTCTCCTTCAGCATCCACGAGCGCATCTTTGTAGCCTTGTGTTTTAATGAGTGTTTCCAGCTGTTTTTCTGTCCCTTCAGCATTACTGAGCGCCGTCATTTTATCGTAGGCTTCGCTTTTTTCCTTTGCTGTCGCATCATCGCTTGAAACAATGCTGTTTAACTGTTCCCGTTCTTTGCTTCTCGCGTCTTCAAGTTCCATGCGGTATGTGGTAAATAAATTTTCGTCAGCTGTTTCTGTGGCGACCGATCCGTCTTTGTCGGACGCTTCTGCTGATGTTTCTTTATCCTCTTTTGCGCCTTTAGAATCTTTAGTGTCTTTCGTGCCTTTTGTTCCGTCTTCTTTTTCTGTGCCGCCTTCGGTCTTTTCTTTCGTTTCAGGAGCAGGAGCCGGCGTTTTTTCTGTGGCGATTTCTCCGCTATTTTTTTCGCTTTTCATCTGCACGGCATTTTTGCTTTCCGGCGACGTAATATAATAAACACTTAATACCACGACGAGACTGAGCATTGTTAAAAGCCAAACCGTTTGTTTTTTCAGCATAATTTATGAATCCTCCTTGATTTTTTTAGGGGCAACCGCTACACGGTAGCTCGGAACATCAAGCACCCTTGTGACGGCATCAATGATGGTTTTTTTTATTTGAACGTTGTCCACTCCCTGAGCGACAACGAGTACACCGCGGATATCAGGCTTTTTCGTCTGAACGACGACCGGGGTTTCCTGGTCCCCGTTTCGGATCATGACAATTTGTTCTTCAGAGGTTTGATCGGTTACGCTTCTTTTGCCGCCTTCTTTATCGGTTTCTTCAGTAGTGGTGTCTTTTTTCGTTTTATTTTTTTCAAACACTTTTAACGATGTCGCGTCTACGTTTACGACAATCGATACATCCTCCACGCCGATAATCGTTTCAAGGATTTCTTTCAGCTGGTTTTCATAATCTCTCTCGTAATCATCGATCGTGTTTTTGGCGCTGCTGTCTTTTGACGCCTTAAAAACGGGTGCGCTTTTTTGCCCGCTCTTGTCTTCCGTTTGGCCGGACATGACAGTCTGCGCCGTTTGGTCCTTCCCGGTTTTCTCAGGTGAAGAGAACATCTGGCTGACCAGCATAAAAGATACCCCGAGCACAAACACGAACAGAAAGTAATGATATTTTGTCAGTTTTGGTTTTTCTCCGTCTTTCGCCTGTCCGATCATCAGCTGTTTTTTGAGTATGTTCCATAGTCCGTTTTTATTCATGGCCGTTTTTCTCCCCGCCTTCCATATAAACCGTAATTTTCTCACTGCCGATTTCCCATATATCCGCAAGTTTTTCTTTGATGTGTGCAGCCTCCTTTTTGTCGGCTGCGCCTTCCGGTTCGTATTTGCGGTCTGTGCGGATGTCGATCGGTGCGACGGTTTGCACGGTTTTTTCAGAAGATGGGGCCATATACACGCTGATCGTTTTTACATCTTCTTCTGAACGAACCTGTTCTTCCGCTGTAAGGCGGATGTCATCTATTTTGTATTCGTCATGACTGAACATCTCCTCCGCTTTCTTTTTTAGTTGGACAGCCATTTCTTCTAAAACATATGCGCGGTTTGATGCTTGTATTTCTTTTTTTTCTGATTTGATTTGATTTTTTATGTCAGCGGATTGAAATTGCTCTTGTTTTGTCAAATAATCGAAGATGATTTCCGGGTCTGTTTTGAAAAGTTTGAATATCGGGTTGAGCATGACAATGATTAACAGCAGGCTGACAACCATCTTTGCGTATTTTTGCATACTGGAGCTGGGCAGCAGCATGTCGATGACGATGGCAAATAAGATAAACAAAATAATGCTTGTCAGCCATTCTGTTAAAAAGCTCATATCTAATGGGCCTCCTTTATTTCATCATCATGGTGAGGTTGCCTGCTGTAATAATGACTGTAATGCTAAGGAAAAACATGAGTGAGACGATGGCGAGCGCCGCGAAAATATACAGCACGCTTCTGCTGATGACGCCGAGACACGTAATGACGGGCCCGCCTCCGAGCGGCTGCAAAATGGCGGCCGCGAGCTTATAAATAAAAGCGAGAGAGAGCACTTTAATTGCCGGAAACGCGGAGATGCAGATTAAAATTCCGACACCGAGGATTCCCACAGTGTTTTTTAATAGGAGTGAGGCGCTGATTACCGTATCGGTCGCATCCGTAAACATCCGGCCGAGCACGGGAATAAAATTGCCCGTTATAAATTTTGCAGTCCTGAGCGTAATCCCGTCCGTCACGGCAGCCGAAGCTCCCTGTACGGAGATGACGCCGAGAAATACGGTGAGGAATACGGCAAGCGCGCCGATCGCGATATTTCTGAGCAGATTGGCAAGCTGCGTGACTTTGTATTGATCCGTCATCGTGCTGACGATGCTTAAAATCGCTGACAGAAAGATCAGCGGCATGACGATGTTTTGAATGAGAAGGCCACTCGTATTCATCAGGAATAATATAACGGGGTGAAAAAAAGCAGCGGAGACGGCTCCCCCGGAAGAAGCCAAAAGCGCGAGCAGAAGCGGGATCAGCGCGAGAATGAAGCTGGTCATCGTCTGAATCGCTTCACTGGCATAATTGACGGCAACATGAAAGCTGTTTAAAGCGAGAATAATCAGCACCATATAAACGATCGCATACGCCACTTTGCTGACGGTGCTCTGCTGAAATGCATTTTGCAGAAGCTGCAGAATGACACAAAAAATGGTGAGAAGGATCAAAGTTCCCAGAAGTTTTCCGTTTGCGAGCACTTCATGAAACAGGTAGGAAAATAAGGCCTTCAGCCACGCCTCCGGCGAGAACGTTTTTTCTCCGTTAATAAAGTCGATGATGCTTCCCTTTTGGCTTTCAGGAAGAAGACCGCCGTATTCTGTCATAATATCGTCCCAAAACTTTCCGATACCTTCTGTTTTCAGCGCTTCGGCCTGCTTTTTCGCCACTTCATCAGCCGATTCTTGATGAATTGCGGTTTCCCGCGCCGCACCGTCCGTTCCGGCAGCTTGTACACATTCAGTCTGAAAAAATAAGAGGATAAACAAAAAAGCCCCCGCCCACCGAAAGCGCTTCATTTTTTGTGCCCCCTTTCCATTTATGATCAAGAAGGAATAAGTCCGAGAATCGTTTCAATAATAACAGTCAGTATCGGCACAGCCATCACCAGAATCAAAATCTTCCCGGCCAGCTCTATTTTCGAAGCAATCGCTCCCTGGCCCGCATCTTTTGTAAGCTGCGCTCCGAATTCAGCGATGTAGGCAATGCCGATAATTTTTAAAATGGTTTCCACATAGACCATATTGACGTTTGCATTGACGGCTATTTTTTCTATCATTCTGATAATGTCATAAATCTGGTCAACGAGATAAAGAAAGATCACGCAGCCGCTGAAGACGACAATCATAAACGCGAAAGTCGGTTTCTGTTCTTTTACGATCAGGGAGAGAAATGTGGCGATCAGGCCTAAACCTACAATTTGAACAATCTCAATCTGTAAGCCCCCCTATCCTTGGAATAGAAACACAGCTTTAATCTTTTTAAACAGGTCATCGACAATCGTCGCCACCATAAATAAAATATAGATAAAGCCAAGCAGCGTCACCCATTGGGCATATTCTTTTTTCCCCATTTGGTCCAGTATGGTATGCAGAAACGCAACCACGATACCGACTCCGGCGATTTGAAAAATGACATTTACGTCGACTCCCATTTTATGTTTGCTCCCCTCATGTTTACATCAATAGAAGAATGAGTAACAGTCCGGCTAAAAATCCTAAACTTTTCACCATTTTTTCATTTTTCGCCTGCGCCCGTCCGGCATCCGCTTCCGCCGCTTCCAAATGTGTAAGCGCAAGCTTGATATGTTTCTGCTGAGAAACCCGGTCATGAAGCCCGAGCGTCTCTCCGAATTGCTTCAGCACATCATATTCGCTTTTTTTCATCGCCATGGAAGGCCAGTTATGCTTCAGGCTCTGTTCCCAGGCCGTTTTGGCGGAATCGCTTCCCTGTTCAAGCCTTTGGCTGAAAGCTTGAAACAATAGTGACACAGGTTTGGAAAGCTGTCTGGCGATGTGTCCCGAGGCGGTGTGCAGCGGCGTATGTCCGTACATAATTTCCGCTTCAAGCGATTGCAGCGCCGCACGCAGCTGACGGATCTGCCTCGGCCTTTCAATATAGATTTTGGCGATCTCAAATCCCGTCCATGTCGTCGCCGTCAGAATGAACACGGCCCCCAAAAGCTTCAGCATGTCATCACGCTTTCAGCATGCGGCAGCTGCTCCCCGTCCTTTCCGTACATCCTGCTGATCGTGCCGGGACCGCGGCGCCTTGACAGTTCAACATACCGGTCAAACACTTTTTCCTCCCAAAGCATTTTCAGCGACGGTCTTTTCACCAAATCTTTCATATTCCATCCGTGCGCAGATACGATAACCGATACACCCGCATGGAGCGCTTCCATCAGCGCTTCAGAGTCTTCTATTCTCCCGATCTCATCCACGATCATGACATCAGGACTCATAGAGCGGATCATCATCATCAGCCCTTCTGCCTTCGGACAGGCATCAAGGACATCAACTCTGCGGCCGAAACTGTGCTGGGGAATGCCCCGCAGGCAGCCGGCAATTTCCGACCGCTCATCAATGATACCGGTCTTTTTCGCCGGAATGCGTTTCGATCCGGTGCTGGAAAGCCGGGCCAAATCACGAAGCAAGGTCGTTTTTCCTGTTTGCGGAGGGCCGATGATGAGTGTGTTCAGCCAGTTTTCTTTCCATAAGAAAGGAATAAGCGGTTCTGCGATTCCAAGCTTCTCCCGGGCGATTCGAATATTAAAAGACGTAATATCCCGGAGCCCTTTGACGGCTCCGTTTTCGACGATGACTCTTCCGGCCAGCCCCACCCGATGGCCTCCTCTGATTGTGATATATCCTTTTTTCAGCTCTTCTTCCAGCGTGTACATACTGTAATTGCTGAGCCGGCTGAGGATCAGCTGTGCGTCGCCGGCCGTACAGATATATGACAAAAACAAAGGTTGTCCTTTCCGGATCAGTTCAACCGGCCTGTCGACCCGTATCCTGATTTCTTCTGTATCCCGCCATGTTTCTTCTGGTACGGCGGAGATGGCATGTCTCAATAATTCAGGGAGAACCTCTGTAATTTCATTCAATAGAGTCTCCTCCTTTTTTACCGATTGGCTTCTTTAAAATGTATGATCCGGGACAGACTTTATGACACCCGGGCCTCTATTTATGCACACCCGCTAAAATCAGCACCACCCCCGCAAAAATCAAAATCAATTTAGCATATGAGAGCTGTCCGGCAATCTGATAAATGCCGATCGTCATCGTAATGATAAAAATCAGCGGACCGACGATCGCCAAAATACTATTAACCACAACCGCTTTTCTGATGTCGTTTGTGATAATCATAATAATGGCGGCCGATAATTCAATGAGAGAGGACAAAACTCGTAAACCGGCCATCGTTAAAACAGTAGAATTGATTGAACCAAACAAGAATTTCATTGCAATCCCCCAACTTCAAGCATTTTGTTACACTATATGCTCTAGCTGACGGAAGTAGTCTCACTATTTTCATATAGAAGAAAGATTCTGTTTTAAAACGCAAAAAAAGCCTGCCCCGTAAAAGGAGCAGACTCCGAATTCCTTTGACTACGCTCTTGACACGTAAGAGCCGTCTGATGTATTTACAACAAGCGTATCGCCTTCGTTCACGAAGAACGGTACGTTTACGACAAGACCTGTTTCCGTTTTGGCAGGTTTTGTGCCGCCTGACGCCGTATCGCCTTTAATTCCCGGCTCTGTTTCAACAACTTTCAGTTCAACTGTGTTCGGCAGTTCAATACCGAGCGTTTCAGATTGATACATCATGATGTGTACAGACATATTTTCCAGAAGATATTTTAATTCTTCTTCGATTTGGTTTGCATTCAATTCAAGCTGTTCATACGAGCTTGTATCCATGAACACGTGCTGATCTCCGTTGGCATAAAGATACTGCATCGTTTTTGTTTCGATTTGCGCTTTCGCCACTTTTTCACCCGCACGGAATGTTTTCTCCTGAATAGCGCCCGTACGCAGATTACGCAATTTAGAACGGACAAATGCCGCTCCTTTTCCCGGCTTTACGTGCTGGAAGTCAACGACGCGCCAAATGCCGCCGTCTACTTCAATCGTTAGTCCTGTACGAAAATCGTTAACTGAAATCATGTTTGATGTCCTCCTATATTCCAATCACAAAATAATTAATTCTTTAGGGGAATGCGTAATTGTCCGGTTGCCGTCCTCAGTGATGATGATATCATCTTCGATTCTGACGCCCCCAACTTCCGGTATGTATATGCCCGGCTCAACCGTTACCGCCATGCCCGGCTCAAGAACGGCCGATGACCTGAAAGACAGTCCCGGGGATTCATGGACTTCCATTCCGAACCCGTGTCCTGTTGAATGGCCGAAATACTGTCCGTAGCCTTTTGCGGTGATGTGATCCCTCGTCAGGGCATCCGCTTCTTTTCCCGTCATGCCGGGTTTAATATGCGAAACACCGAGCGCCTGGGCATCGTATACGACCTGATAAATTTCTTTCAGTTTATCACTTGGCTCTCCGACCGCGACGGTGCGTGTGATATCAGAACAATAGCCTTTATAATAAGCGCCGAAATCGAGCGTGACCAAGTCTCCCTTTTCAATCAATTTGCCGCTTGCCACTCCGTGCGGAAGGCTGGATCTGACTCCTGAGGCGACGATCATATCAAAGGAAGAGCCATCTGCTCCTTGACGTCTCATATAAAATTCAAGCTCGTTTGCGACTGAAATCTCTGAGATGCCAGGTTTGATAAACGTCAGAATATGTTCAAACGCATCATCCGCAATCTTCGCAGCTTCCTCTAATATCTTAATCTCTTCACTTGACTTAATCAAGCGCAACTTTTCAACGGAATCCGCGACGGGAACCATCTCCGCTTCTTGCAGCACCGCTTGGTAGGATGCATATGTTCCGTACGTCAGGCTGTTTTGTTCGAAGCCGAGTTTTTTAATGCCGTACTCAAGAATCGTGTCCGCAGCCGTTTGGATTAAGCTTCCGCCGTGCTCGATAATTTCAAAGCCCTTCACTTGCGCCTTCGCCTGCTCGGTGTAACGGAAATCCGTAATAAATGCCGCACGTTCTTTCGATATGACCGCCAAGCCTGACGAACCCGTAAATCCCGTCATATACTGCAGATTGGCGGAGCTTGTCACCAAGATTCCGTCTATATCGAGCTGACCGAAAAGATTTCGCAATTTCTCAAGTTTCATTCCCTTTCTCCTCCTCGCCGATTCTTGACTGCCGCCTGACACCGGGAGCATCCCCGCCCGGTTTTCAGCATAAAAAATGTTCACTTCTCGTGAACATTTTACCATACCGGACAGGGATTATACACTTATTCACTTGTTGCCGAGCGCCCTGGCAAGCTTGTCTGACGTAAGTTCATTGTAGGCGAAGGAAATCGAGTAGCCGACAAACAAACCATACAGAATATAAAGGCAAAGCGTCGTCACGATTGTATCTGATTTCAATTCAGTGACAGACTTCACATCTTGGAAAATCGGATTGAATAAGAAAAAAACCGCGCACCATAAAATGACGCCGTACACCATCCCCGGCCACATGGTTTTAAAACGCTTCAGGCAGACGAAATAAATAAAAGCTCCGGCAATCGAAATTAACCCGATGACAACGATGCTGACCATCGTGCCGAGCCATTGTTTTTTCCATTCTCCGATCATAAACGGCTGAAGAATCATGTTGGGGCTGATCTCTGAAAAATGAAAGAGATACCCGAGATAGCCGATCAAACTCCAAAATACACCCCCGGCAAATCCGATACCGCAAATTCTGCCGGTAAATGATACAGGCTGCTGATCTTCATCCTGCTTGTTTTTTTCTTCCTGTTCTGAATGTTTTTCGCTGGTCATCATGGCACCTCCAGTCATAGAATGCCCCAAAATTGAAAAGTCATAAAAAGTTCCGCCATATTTTCAATCAATGAGTAAAATCTTAGAAAACAGGGTATACTGCTTGTAGAAAAAGCATTGATTTTCCGGCTGTCTAACTAGAGGTTTACCGCTGTTTCCTGTACAATAGAGTGAAAGGAAATGGTTAGTAAATCCTAAGAAAACAGGCAGGTTGATAAACAATGTCCACACAAAAAACGCCGCCCGCATACGGCGGTCAGGCTGTCGTTGAAGGGGTAATGTTCGGCGGCAGAAAAAATTATGTTACCGCCATCCGCAGGAATGACGGAAGCATTGATTTTTTTAAGCTTCCGAGAGTGCCGAATTCCAAGCTTTCGGCTTTAAAGAAGATTCCTTTTTTGCGGGGAATCATCGCAATTATTGAGGCAAGCGCCAACGGCACAAAACATTTAAACTTTTCCAGCGAACGTTACGGGCTTGATCCTCAGGATGACGCCAAGCTGGAACAGGAAGATAAGAAGGGTTCGGGCTTATCAATGTTTTTCAGCCTGGCGGTGATCGGCGTTCTATCGTTTTTGTTCAGCAAATTCGTTTTTACGCTCGTCCCGGTCTTTTTAGCGGAGCTTGTAAGGCCCGTTTTTTCCTCAGACGCCGCGCAGATCGGAATAGAAAGCGTGTTTAAGCTTATCCTGCTTCTCGGCTACATTTATTTTTTATCAATGACGCCGTTAATTAAAAGAGTGTTTCAATATCATGGAGCCGAACATAAGGTCATAAACTGTTATGAACAGAATTTGCCAATTACAATAAAAAATGTTCAGAAACAGTCACGGCTTCATTACCGTTGCGGTTCAAGCTTTATCTTATTTACGATCATTGTCGGCATGTTCGTCTATTTACTCGTTCCGACAGATCCGCTTTGGGTGCGGATTTTAGACAGGATTGCGCTTATACCCGTCGTCCTCGGCATCTCCTTTGAAGTGCTCCAGCTGACGAACAAGGTGCGGAATATCCCTGTTTTGAAGGTGCTCGGTTATCCCGGCCTGTGGCTGCAGCTTTTAACGACAAAGGAACCGGAAGATGACCAGGTCGAGGTTGCCATAGAAAGCTTTAACGAGCTTCTCAGACTGGAAGACATTTCAGAACAGAGCGAAAAGCCGTCTGACAACGTAATCTGAACCGTTACCTGTTATTATTTTCGGAGGTGGGCAGTTATGAATCATCGTGTACAACCTTTTTTTGCTGTATTAATAGCGCTTGGTGCATTTGGTTTCATTTATGCGGCGGTAACAAACCCCGGGCAGATGATCTCAAGAGCGATTACCGTCATTATCGCAGGCGTCATCATTTATTTTATCGTGAGATCGGTTCTGAACCGCCGCGCCGGCCGTGACGGAACCGCTTTCAAAAAAGCGGCCAAACAATCGCGGCTCCGAATGAAGGAGCAAAAAGCGAAGCATCGCGCCGCTCACAGAGGGCGGGTCAGCCATTTGCGGAGCGTGCCGAGCAGCAGCAGACCGAAGCCGATGATTCTTAAGAAAAAAAGCCAGACCCAGCTTACCGTCATAGAAGGTAAAAAGAATAAAAAGAAAAACAGAGCGCTTTTTTAATAGCTCCATTGCTTCAAAAATTGCTCTGTTCTGCTTTTTCCTAGCTCAATGAGAGCTAGTTTTTTTTGCGGTGTGAGATGAAACTCCGTCGCCATCACATTTTCCACCGGAATAAAAATAATATTCTGTTCGTACTTCGTCGCGATATGCCTGGCATCATGAGCGTCTTTCATCGTTTCAAACAAAGCGCCGAACAGCTCAAAAGCGTTGCGGATTGAGTTTTTCGGGCGCTCTTTTTCGTTAGGCGAAAGCGAAATTCCGATGACCGGCCGCCTGCGCTCTTTGGAAAACAGCCAAATCGGGAAATTGCTTAGCACGCCGCCGTCAACGACCGTTGAGGTGCCTTTATCAGTCTTCAGTTTAATCGGCTCAAAAAAATAAGGGATGCTGCAGCTCATTCTGACAGCTCTGGCAACTGGGAACATCTCCGGATTTAATCCGTAGCGGGGAAGGTCGTCAGGAAGCACGATCATCGTTCCGTTCGTCAGATCTGAAGCGATCAGACGGAGCGATCCTTTTTTCATATCGCCGAACGCGATGATGCCCTTCGCTTTTAATTTATCCGCAATCCATTTTTCCAGCGTATCGCCTTTGTATAATCCAAGGCGCCAATATATCGACACCCACTGCAGGATATTCAGCGGGAGGAAGGAATATCTCTGATCAAGCAATTGTCTTCCGTCCACCTCATCTATGATGGAATGAACCTCTCTGCTCGTGTAGCCCGCAGCGATAAATGCGGCAATAATCGCGCCGGCGCTTGTTCCGGCGAGTCTTTCAAAACAATAGCCCTTTTCTTCAAGCGCTTCATACGCGCCGGCAAGCGCCACCCCTTTTATCCCCCCGCCCGAAAATACGCCGTCAATCTGCATACGCGCCCTCTCCCTTCCATCCAAGGTGTATTATTATTTTAAGAAACGGCTTGGTGAAATAGACCAAAGAATGAAGACATTAAAAAAAGGGCGCCCTATTTCGGGCTGCCCTTTATTCACCGGGATTTTCGGTTTTTTTCTGTACGGATTTCAATTCTTTTTTCCGGCTGTCGTCATCTTCAAAATACTGAACGAGATCGCCGATGCGGTCAATGCTGTTCCAGCTCAGATGATGTTCGATTCCTTCTACATCATTGTAAATCTTCTCTTCATCAACACCAATGATTCTTAAAAACTGCTCAAGCAATTCGTGTCTGTATACGAGGCGTTTGCCGATCTTTTTGCCTTTTGACGTCAATACGAGCCCGCGATATTTTTCATAAATCAAGTACTCGTCTTTATCTAGTTTTTGAACCATTTTCGTTACAGAGGAGGGATGGACTGCCAAAGCTTCCGCGATATCAGAAACCCGTGCATATCCTTTTTCTTCTATCAGCATATAAATCTGTTCAATATAATCTTCCATACTTGGTGTTGTCATCGTACCCCTCCCAAAAAGCACCTTAACTTTATAAACCATTACAAGTTTACACTAACGGTCATGAAAAAACAAGGATGCTTCCGGTCTGTCAAGCCTTAATCAGCGCTTATAATTCCATTCGTCAGACGCGTATTTCGTCTCGGCCAGCTCATTGACAAACGCAAGCTCTTCCGGCGTGAGTGTGTAAGGCTCAAGATGAATGTTCAGGCCTTCCTCAAAACCGGCTTTAAAAGCGATTCTGGCTTCATCCATCGTTACCGGTTTTTGCGCTAAGGCGTTGATGGCTACCGCTTTGTTTTTGAAATTCCGCTGCATGCGCTCACGGACTCTGTCGCTCGGATATAAAAACAGATCAAACAGCTTGTCCTCATCAATGTCAAGCAGGATGGAGCCGTGCTGAAGAATAACGCCTTTTTGGCGTGTCTGCGCGCTTCCCGCCACTTTCCGCCCTTCGACGACCAGCTCATACCACGAAGGCGCATCAAAGCAGACGGACGAGCGCGGATTTTTCAGGCTTTCTTTTTCCTTTTCCGTACGCGGAATCGCAAAGTAAGCATCAAGCCCAAGGTTTCTGAACCCCTGCAGAATGCCTTCTGAAATCACCCGGTATGCCTCTGTCACCGTGGCCGGCATTTCCGGATGATCCTCTGAAACGATTACGCTGTATGTCAATTCTTTATCATGTAGAACACCCCGTCCGCCTGTCGGTCTTCTGACAAACCCGAGGCCGTGTTTATGTACTGCGTCAAAGTTAATTTCCTTCTTAATATTTTGAAAATACCCGACAGACAGCGTTGCCGGATTCCAGCCGTAAAAACGGATCACCGGAGGAATTTTTTTTTGGCTGTGCCAATATAAAAGCGCTTCATCCAGCGCCATGTTAAATGCCGGGCTTTCATTCCCTGAGTCAATAAACCGCCATGTTTCTTTTTCCATACACTGAACCCTTCTTTATCGTTTTAATAAAATCAGTTTAACAAACTGACGTGAAAATGAAAAATATTTCGTTTCATTAAGGATGACAATCGCTTCATGCTTTACTATAATAGTATTTGTCCCAAAACGTCCGGTAAGCCTTGTTTTCACAAGCAGGGTTTTTGATTTTATAAGCTAAAGGAGTAGAATCGCATTGTCTAATATGATTGCTTTAATTATTGTTGCGGCGTTTATCGTTTATATGATCGTGTCGTATTTTTACCAGCAGCGTTTAATGAAAACACTTACGGAAGAGGAATTCCGCGCGGGCTACAGAAAAGCGCAGCTGATTGACGTCCGTGAGCCGAATGAATTTGAAGGCGGCCATATTCTCGGCGCGCGTAACATTCCGCTGTCACAGCTGAAGCAGCGCAAAAGCGAAATCCGTCCTGATAAACCCGTTTATCTGTACTGCCAAAACAATGTCCGCAGCGGACGCGCGGCACAGACGCTCCGCAAACACGGCTGCAAGGATATTTACAACCTGAAAGGCGGATTTAAAAAATGGGGCGGAAAAATTAAAGCAAAGAACCAATAATAAAAAAGAGCTCTCCGTTTTATACGGAAGCTCTTTTTTTATACCCGTCAGCGGCTGCCGGCAGATGTATGTTCGTATTTTAAAACCGGCTTTCTTGCGGCCTTGGTTTCATCCATTCTTTTGACAACCGTGGTATGCGGCGCCTCCTGAACGGTCTCAGGTGATTCCTCCGCTTCCCGCGCAATTTGAATCATGGCATCTATAAAGGCATCAAGCGTTTCCTTCGATTCCGTTTCCGTCGGTTCGATCATGATGCTTTCTTCCACATTGAGAGGGAAATACACAGTCGGCGGGTGATAGCCGAAATCTAAAAGCCGTTTGGCAATATCAAGCGTTCTTACGCCGAGCTTTTTCTGTCTTCTTCCCGATAACACAAATTCATGCTTGCAATGACGGGCATACGGCAGATCATAATAAGGCGCGAGTCTTCTCATCATATAATTTGCATTTAAAACCGCGTTTTCGGTCACAGCTTTAAAGCCGTCAGGCCCCATGGAGCGGATATACGTGTAGGCTCTGACATTAATGCCGAAGTTTCCGTAATAAGGCTTTACGCGCCCGATCGATTGCGGACGGTCATAGTCAAAAGTCAAACGGCCCTCTTTTTTCGTGAGGACGGGTTTCGGCAGGTACGGAATGAATTCTTTCTTTACTCCGACCGGGCCCGAGCCTGGTCCTCCTCCGCCGTGCGGCCCGGTAAATGTTTTATGCAGATTAAGATGAACGACGTCAAATCCCATATCTCCCGGTCTTGCTTTACTTAAAACGGCGTTTAAATTCGCTCCGTCATAATAAAGCTTTCCGCCGGCCTGATGGACGATATCAGCCATTTCTGTAATATTTTCCTCAAATAAGCCGAGGGTGTTCGGATTCGTCAGCATCAGCGCCGCTGTTTCTTCATTTACCGCTCTTTTCAAATCTTCAATGTCAACCAGCCCGTGTTCATTTGACTTGACGGTAATCGTTTCAAAGCCGGCGACCGTGGCGGATGCCGGATTCGTCCCGTGGGCAGAATCGGGAACAATCACCTTCGTCCGTCCGAAGTCTCCCCGTGCTTCATGATAAGCGCGGATCATCATCAGGCCGGTCCATTCGCCGTGAGCGCCCGCCGCAGGCTGCAGCGTCACCTCGTCCATACCCGTAATTTCCTCCAAGTGTCCGCTTAAATCGTATAAAAGCTCAAGCGCTCCCTGAACCGTGTCCTCGTCCTGAAGCGGGTGAATGGCTGAAAAGCCTGGGAACCGGGCAATTTTTTCATTTAATTTCGGATTGTATTTCATCGTACAGGAGCCGAGCGGATAAAAACCTGAATCAACCCCGTGGTTTCTCTTAGAAAGTGCGGTATAATGCCGCATAATATCAAGCTCTGATACTTCCGGAAGCTTTGCGTCTTCATTGCGGATATAATCACCCGGAAGAAGGCTTTCAAGCTCCGTTTCCGGTACATCAAGCTCCGGAAGGCTGTAACCGACACGCCCTTCGCGGGACATTTCAAAAATAAGCGTCTGATCTTGATTATTCATGTTGATCCCCCAATCCCGCAATAAGCGAATCGATCTCTTCTTTTGTTCTCAGCTCTGTGACGGCAATGAGCATATGCTGCTTCAGTTCCGGATACGCTAGGCCTAAATCATATCCGCCGATTATGCCTTGTTGTAAGAGCCTCCGGTTTGCTTCCTTGACTGGCTCATTCAGCCTGACTGCAAACTCATTAAACATCGGGCCGTCAAACGCTATGTGCAAGCCGGCTTTTTCCGCTTGGCGTCTCGCGTAATCAGCTTTCAGTATATTTTGGCGGGCTATGTCTTTGACGCCGTTTTTTCCGAGCGCCGTCATCGCAACTGAAGCCGCTAAAGCGTTCAGCGCCTGGTTTGAGCAAATGTTGGAGGTGGCTTTGTCTCTTCTGATATGCTGTTCGCGCGCCTGAAGGGTGAGAACAAAGCCTCTTCGGCCGTTTTCATCCTCCGTTTGGCCGACAAGACGGCCCGGCACCTTCCTCATCAGTTTTTTCGTTACTGCAAAATAGCCGCAGTGCGGGCCGCCGAACGCCGCAGGTATGCCGAATGGCTGCGCGTCCCCGACGACGATGTCAGCTCCGTATGCCCCGGGCGGTGTCAAAATACCGAGAGCGAGCGGGTTTGAAGAAACAATCAGCTGGCTGTTTCCTTTATGTGCGAGCGGCTCAATGTCCTTTAACGGCTCAATTTGTCCGAAGAAGTTCGGATACTGGACGATCACGGCGGCCGTTTCATCGCAAACGGCATCCTCTAATGCTTCAAGGTCTGTGACGCCGTTTTTCGCGGGCACCTCTACTACCTCGATATATTGGCCTTTTGCGTATGTTTTCAGGACATCCCGTGATTCCGGATGAACGGCCGCGGAAATGACGATTTTTTTCTTTTTCGTATGGCCCGACGCAAGCATCGCCGCTTCCGCCAACGCCGTCCCCCCATCGTACATGGAGGAGTTTGCGATATCCATCCCCGTTAACTCACAGATCATCGTTTGAAATTCAAAAATCGCCTGCAGCTCTCCTTGTGAAATTTCAGGCTGGTAAGGCGTATATGCCGTGTAAAACTCTGACCGGGAAATCACATGGTCGACGATAACCGGCTGATAGTGATCGTACACACCTGCGCCCAGAAAAGATGCATATGTAACAGCGTCCTTATTTTTCGCTGCAAGCTTTGTCAGCTCTCTCGTCAGCTCTGTTTCTGATTTTGCTTTTTTAATTTGGTAGTCTTTTTGAAACCTCACATCTTCCGGGATATCGGCAAACAGTTCATCAATTGTTTCTGCGCCGATGGCTTTCAGCATTTCTTTTTTATCCTGTTCTGTCGCGGGCAAATATCGATGCTTCATATGACTCTCCTTTTTCAGCTCTGTTTTGGACGTTTATAAAACGGTGTGCGGACAATCTTCGCTTTTACCGTTTTTTTGCGGATTTCCACTTCTACTTCCGTTCCGATTTCACTGAATTCCGTTTTGATTAAGGCAAGGCCGATATTTTTCTTTAAAGTCGGAGATTGTGTGCCTGTCGTGACTTCACCGATTGCAACACCGTCTTTTTTTACGGCGTATCCGTGTCTCGGAATCCCTTTTTCAATCATCTCAAGCCCGACCAGCTTACGCGGAGCTCCTTTTTCTTTCTGTTCACTCAATACAGACTTCCCAAAAAAATCGGAATCTTTCTTGTGCTTTACGGCAAATCCGATTCCGGCTTCGATCGGCGTAATGTCTTTCGTCAATTCCTGACCGTATAAAGCGAGCTTCGCTTCAAATCTCAGCGTATCACGGGCGCCGAGACCGCACGGAACGAGCCCTTCATTCTCTCCCGCTGCAAGAATCTCTTTAAAAAGATGAACCGCGTCTCCGTTGCGGCAATAAAGCTCAAACCCGTCTTCACCGGTATATCCCGTTCTTGAAAGCAGGACTTGGCGTCCGGCAACGTCCGCCTCATCAATAAACGTAAACGGCTTTAAGGAAGCCAAATCACATTCAGTCAGCTTCGAAAGAACCGTCTGAGCATTCGGTCCCTGAACGGCAAGCAGTGAAATCTCGTCAGACTGATTCGTTAATGTGACATCCCCTTTTGCATGTTCCTTCAGCCAAGCGAGGTCTTTTTCAATATTAGACGCATTGATTACGAGCAGATAGCAGGTTTCGCTTTTCTGATAGATCAGCAAGTCATCGACCGTGCCTCCGTCGGGATAACACATGGCGGTATAAAGCGCGCTTTTCGGCTTTAAGTCGGCAACGTCATTTGTCATCATTTTTTGCAGAAAAGACAGGGCGTCTTGCCCGGATACTTCGACTTCTCCCATATGGGACACATCAAACAGGCCCGCTTTTGTGCGGACGGCTTCATGCTCCTCTTTAATAGAAGAAAATTGAACAGGCAGCTCCCATCCTCCAAAATCAATCGTTTTTCCGCCGTATTCTTTATATACGTCATAAAGCGGTGTTCGTTTCAGCATCATCTTCCCCCTTCAGTCATTGGCGCATTGTAAAGACATATAAAAAAGGACAGAGAAACACCTCATGAAAATGAAGGTTTCTCTGTCCCGGCACCTGAAAGTTTACTTTATGAAAACATCATAAAGACGTCCCCTTTGGTGGTCTGCCTTTTCTGCTCGCAGACACTCTCCAGAGTTGCGTCGAGCAAGAGTTCTTTTGCCTGAGAGATTCACTCCGCAGTTTGCTCCTTCGGCGCCCGGATGCACATCTTTCTTCCGAGTCTCTCCCCTTGCTGTCATTCGCTCATATTTACCAATTGTTATGGACATACTAAAGCAATATCTTGGGTGAAATCATTACTTATATCCTACCACCCTCACTTACGTCCGGCAACAAAAATTATGATAAATCAGTTTTTTAAAAGAAAGGCGGTTTTGTTACATATGACAGCAGAGATCATATTTGATGCAAACTGGCCGGGAGAGTTTTCTGAGCGGCTGAAAACGGACGGTCCCTGGTCAAATTGGGAGTTGTACAAACTGTCGGCTGAAGTCCAGCAGACTCTTGCCATTCCTGAATTTGAAGGGTTGAGGGCTCCTTTATACCTGCCCGATTTCACTCCGCTTCCCCATCAGCTTGAAGTTGCCCAGAAAGTCGTTGAAAAAATGAACGGCAAGGCGATTTTGGCTGATGAAGTGGGGCTCGGAAAAACGGTGGAAGCGGGCCTGATTTTAAAAGAATACATGATTCGCGGGCTGGCAAAAAAAATCCTGATTCTTGTGCCGGCATCACTCGTTTCCCAATGGGTGAAAGAGCTTCAGGAGAAGTTTTTAATACCGGCTGTTGAACAGAAGAAAAGCTATGTGTGGGAACAGTGCGATATCGTCGTTTCTTCGATTGATACGGCCAAACGCTCGCCTCACAAGGAAATTGTGCTTTCTATTCCGTATGATCTCGTCATTATTGACGAGGCGCACAAGCTCAAAAACAGCAAAACGAAAAATTATGAATTTGCGAGAAGTCTTGTGAAGAAGTACTGCCTGCTTCTGACGGCAACCCCGATCCAAAACCGGATCGAAGAAATTTTTAATTTAGTGTCACTGTTAAAGCCCGGCCACTTGGGAAATGAAAGCGGATTTCAAGAAACCTTCAATCAAAAGGACGGAATTGACGCTCATGAGCATTTGAAAGAGCTCGTCAATAAGGTGATGATCCGAAACACACGGAGCGACACGGGGCTTACATGGACGAAGCGCCACGTCGAAACAGTGCCGATCACCTTTTCACCGACGGAACAGGCGCTTTACGATGACATTGCCGCACTGAAAAACGGCACGGAAAAGCCGACAAGCGCATTTTCCATTATGACGCTGCAAAGAGAGTGCTGTTCAAGCCGGGAAGCCGTGTATATGACGCTTAAAAAAATGCTTGATCAAAAGGAGCAAAAAGCGCCCGCATTCGATGAACAGACGATTGCGAATTTAATGGACCGCATCAATCAAGTCACGCAAAACTCAAAAGCGATCCAAGTGGTTGACTTGATCCAAAAGATTAATGACAAGGTCATTATTTTTACTGAGTACCGGGCGACACAGATTTACCTGCAATGGTTTCTTCAGCAGAACGGCATAAGCTCTGTTCCGTTCAGAGGCGGATTTAAGCGTGGGAAAAAAGACTGGATGAAGGATCTCTTCCGGGGGAAAGTGCAAGTGCTGATCGCTACGGAAGCCGGCGGCGAAGGGATCAACCTGCAATTCTGTAATCATATTATCAACTATGATCTCCCGTGGAACCCGATGCGGCTTGAACAAAGAATCGGAAGGATACACAGACTCGGTCAGGAAAGAGATGTCCACATTTACAACATGGCGACAAAACATACGGTAGAAGAGCATATCTTAAAACTTCTGTATGACAAAATTCATTTATTCGAAAATGTCGTCGGAGAATTAGATGACATATTAACAAAAATCAAAGTGAACAATTTTGAAGACCACTTACATGATATTTTATGCCACTCGCTGACAGAGGAAGAAATGCGAATCAAAATGGACAATCTTACCTCTTTTCTATCGTACGGTACGGAAAAGCCGGCCAGAAAAAAAGGCTCTTAATCTAAAGGAGGAAGCGCGACATGAGACAGCAGGAGGTTCACGAATTTTTACTGCGCTTTTTTGAAGCGAACCACTGCCCGATTACTGATCACGGGCCGGGTTTTATGACGGTTCAATTGACGGTCGAGATGGACAAACAAATTATGAACCGGCCGTTTCATTGGCATTGGCGTGAAAAAACGGGCGGAGAACCGAACCCGATGAAGATCACTTTCATCACTGATAAAGAAACGGCTCCGGATGATATGGACGGAGAATTTATTTACTTCGGAGCCCCGCGGCTCTTTCAAATCTTTCAAGCAGTTAAACAAAATGGGAGATTTACAAGAATATATGAGAAAATTGTATCAGCCGGAGCCAGAGTGCCGCTTCAGCCCTGGCTTGGATTAAATGTAGTGATTTCATACCAATCCGACATGAAAAAAGACAGACTTTTGTCTTTAGGCCTGCATCTTGTATCTGGAACAATTATAGAAGGATTTCAGCAGAAGCTTGCATCGCTTCCGCTGACATCACAAATATCAGACTATTGCTTTACCATATCGCCGATGATTAAGCCGGAAAGCGGGATTAAGAGGATGGAGCATTATTTGAAAAACGCTGCCGCCAAAGAGCCGTCAGACTGGGCTGACAACGCGATCGCCAGATGGAAGAAGGACCTCAGGCTTCTCGATCAGTTTTATGAGCAGACAGAGGAAAAACCTGAGGAATACCAATTGGAAAAACAAGCGCTGAAAGCCTTATATCAGCCGAAAATTCACATTCAGATTGAGAACGGCGGTTTATTTTTCCTGCAAAGTAATTTTTCTGGATAAGAGTTATCCATTCGACAGCTTTCCCGTTTTTTTTAGAAATTCTATATTATAATAAAGGTATATAGAAAAAATTTCTGGCGTTTCGCATGCGATGAATCACTTCCAGACATGAAATAAAGATAAGGTCATGGCCGGATTGGCTGAAATACATAAACAAGTATTTTAGGAGGAGAAAATGCATGAAAAATGCAAAAACAGAGTTTTCGCAATTAGATAAGGAATGGGTTGAACTGATATTAGAAGCCCAAAAAGCAAATATCAGCCTAGAAGAGATACGCAAATACCTGCATTCGCATAAAAAGTCTTCTCAACATATCCAGGCCGCCAGAAGTCATACCGTAAATCCTTTCTGAATGTGCTATAATATCACAAGGAAGGTGATGACATTGATTGGCCAGCGTATTAAACAATACCGAAAAGAAAAAGGCTACTCACTATCAGAACTAGCTGAAAAAGCTGGGGTAGCGAAGTCTTATTTAAGCTCAATAGAACGAAATTTACAGACGAACCCCTCCATTCAATTTCTAGAAAAAGTCTCCGCTGTTCTGGACGTCTCGGTTCATACATTACTTGATGAAAAACATGAAACCGAATACGATGGTCAATTAGATAGTGAATGGGAGAAATTAGTTCGCGATGCGATGACATCCGGGGTATCAAAAAAACAATTTCGTGAATTTTTAGAATATCAAAAATGGAGAAAAGCGCAAAAAGAGGAGTAGTGCCGCCATATGTGCACAACTCCTCTTTTATCTGTCCGGCATTCGGATCAGTTTTTATCCTCACTATGAGCCTTTTCATTTTCCTTCACGTAACCGTCTTTATCCGTATGGTCTTTCGTAATGGTCAATCCGTTCCATTGCGTTGCTTCAAATGAGAATTGAAGAGAAATCGCATTGCCCTGGAATTTGTTTTGGACACTCAGACCGTTTGCGTCTTTTGCGGTATCATTTTTAAATCGGATTTCCATCCGCACTTGATCATAATCAACAGGCGTTTTCGGAACTCCGTCGTACTCAGGCGCTGTTTTGCCGTTAATGGTTGCTACATTGACTTTTCCGCTCTCACTCAAGAACTTCGGATCAATATGCTTGCTGATCGCTTCAGCCGCTGCTTTATCCTGCTTTGCAGACATTAAGTATAAGTCTTTCAGGCTGGCCGCCTTCAAAATGATATTTTTAGGGTAGCCGTTGCCCCCTTCTTTACCGACTGTCAGAACCGTAATTTCAAACTGGCTGAGGAAATCCTCCGCAGATTCGTTTCCTTTCTTTGCTCCTTTGAAGTCAGTAAAGTTCAAAGCCATCAGCACTTCTTTAATGGCAAGTGAACCGTTGTTTCTGAATTCAAAATCTTTTGTCAATTTGTCGCCTGGTTTTAAGTTTGACAAATTGACATTGGCTGATTGTTCTTTAGCCGATAAATCAAGTGTTCCTGACGCAAATGTGGCGTCCGTGGACTTCACATCATTAAATGCGGCCCATGTGCCTCCTCCTACTAATGCTAAACCGAGTGCGGCTGAGGCAACGCCCAAGCTTAATTTCTTTTTCATACCCATGTTTGTACTCCCCTTACTTTTTCATTTTTTGTTATCAAATCCTGTCGCCAGGTTGCAACCGTATTCATGTGGACATGGTCCCGTTTCTCTCATGTTCCTCCAGCGCTTTCGTCTTCCGCTCGATATCGCGGAGAGCGCTTGCAATGACTGTTATTGAGTAAATTAAAAGCATGACGCCGGGAACGATTAACAGAATCGCCGTTCCGATCGGCTGGCTGGCCAAATGTATTACATATCCCGCATACGGGAGCTGATATCCCGTATACTGGGCCGCCACTTTTTCAGCTTGAACGGGTGCGGCATCCGGAGCGGCATTATGGTCTCCTTTTGTCTCAAACAACAGGCGGCCGCCCTTTTTTGTGATCCCGATTATTCTGTGTGTTACGACTGACCCGTCATCTTGTGTAAAAGTGATGACATCGCCTTTTTTTAAGTCATTCACATCAGAAATTTTCTTTACCGCTATGAGTGAACCCGTCTTAAATTCCGGGTCCATTGAACCCGACAGCACGGATTTCAGCGTATAGCCGAAGATGGCCGGCTCACCGCCGGAAGCCCGGGTCGAGATTACCGTCAATGTCAGCACAATAATCAAGCTGAAGATTACGGCATACAAAATATTACTGATCAGTTTCAGTGTTTTTTTCATGTTCTTCCCCGCTTTCTTTTGCCGGCTCAGCCGGTTTTTTCTCTGTTTTCTTCTGATCGGAAGCCGTCGCCTGTTCTTGGCACTTAACAAGCTTCATCGGTTTTGACCACTCAAATTTTTCTTCGTTCGCAGGATATCCTTCAGGCTTGTAAACCTTGAATGCATAAATTCCCGGCTGCAAGGCCCGCTTTGACTCCATTTTATAAATCGTTTTGCTTTTTTTATCAGTAATAAGCCCTTTATCCACGACATTGCCGTTTTGTAAAGGCTGTTGCTGAGAGGCAATTTTATGGAGCTCCCATTTCCAGTCAGAAACAGTCCGCTCTTTCCCCCTGTTCTCCAGCTCCGCATAAAGTTGAAGCGGCGCACACACGGTGCCTGACGTATCAGTTTGATTTGTGATATGTAAATCACTTTGATCCCAGCGTTCGTCATAACGGCAATTGTCATCTGTATATCGAAAATCTCCGCACGTTTGAACCGGGAGACTGAAGCTTTTCACATCATTAAAGGAGGAACTTGTGTCTCCCGTAAACTGAGTACATATCGTCACGGGCAGGCAGAAAATGAACGACAGCCGTAAAAACAGCATCATTCTCGATCTCACCTTGCCCTTTTTTTCCGGTCGCAACAATCGGAACATGCCTTACCCCCTGTAAAACTGTTTATAAATATGATATTCGTTCTCTTTAAAGAACCGCATGAACAAAGTATAATCAAGGATTATCGTATTGGAAAATGTCAAAAACGATCAAATTGTTCGTTTTTAAGAATATATCCTTTAAAAACAACGTTTTGCTCCAAATTACACACCTTTTTGGAATTTTTTCTAATAAAATGTGAGAAAATAACGGAGTGACCAACACAAAATGGAAACTATATACAGCGAAAGGACGAAGAATGATGATCAAACAAAGTCTGATTTGCCTTTCAATTCTTGGTTTCGGAGTTTCAGGGACAGCTCAGGCGGAAACGGTGCCTTATTATGCTGTTCACCATAAATCAAAATGGGAAAAAATCGCAGAAAAAGAAGCTAAAAAAAGATATCCGCTCGCTCAAACGTTATTTATTCAAAAGGTGTGGGATCGGAAAAGAACGGATGAAGCAGTCAAACAATATCACTTGACATTGCGGGATGGCGCTAAAGAATTTGGTGTGTTTGTTACGATTTCTTTTAATCCCTACAGCCAAAAGGTAAATAAAATTGCGGTTATTGAGGAATACCAATAAAGGCCCTCCTATATCAGGAGGACCTTTCGGGTGTTGCACTTTATTTTTTCCGCTGCATCCACAGCTTAAAACCATACGGCAATATTCCGAACCAGTGTTGAGAAGCCGGCATTTTCTTTTCTTTCCGCACTTCTTTTCGCTCTTTTCGTTCCTGTTTCGGCGTATCGAAATATTTAACGAATTGCTCAGTCATATATTTTACATAATCGTTTGTTTTCATGGCTCTCACCTCATACTGTCTTTATTATGAAGTGTTGTCCCGCCGCCTCTTTTTTATACTTCTGTCCATTGAATCAGCTGTTTCTTCTTATGATTGAATAAAAGGTGAGCCTCCCGTCTCGTCCCTGATGCTGTTACCGCCTTTATTGTAACTTGAACCGTTTCCCGGCGATCGTTCCCGTTGATGTAAAAGGAGACGGTTCCGTACGGAAAACGCTGTGTGCCCGACTGAGTCTTTTGTCCCTGTATCATATGACGGCTTGACAGCAGTGCGCCGTTTTGAAGCAGGTTCTCACCGATCCAGTACTCCCCGGCCTCTTTTGCAAATGTTTTTCGGGTGATGAAATCAGATGAAGTATAGCTGATGACAAGTAAAACTGCGGCAGAAACAAACAGAACCGCCGGATATATAAACCCGTCAGATTTGTACATTTTAATCACCTTTTAAAGAGCTGTAAACCGGAATGGCCGTCTGCTTCTTTTTACCTGTAACGCTTGTGATTCCCACTAAAATCAGGCCGTTTTTCACATCAGCCGTTAATGAAGCAGCGTTATGCAGGATCGGCACATGGCCTTTTCCGTTCACTCTTTTCCTTATCATCGTGTGATAGATTTCAAAACGCACTTCTTCGCCTCCTGTTTTCCTGCAGGTTAACGCCCGTCCGCCATCTGCAGGCTCCACAGTCTCAGCCTGTTTACATTCATTCATGATCTGCTGAACGGCAATATGATGCTCCCGGCTGTCTATTCCTCCGTTATCGGTCCGGCCTGATAAAAACAAATGTAAAATCGGGCTCAGAGTGCCTGATAAGAAGAGACAGACGGCCAAGGAGACCAAAACATTAAGAAGCGTAAAGCCAGTCTGTTTTGAGAATGCTGAGGCACATTTCTTTTTCGCCGCGGACAGCTGCACAGACTTTGTAATAATCACCATCCTCCTTCCACGTCACATCGGGAGATGGCTGCTTTTTTCCGGACATCATATATGCGCTGATATGTTTATGAAGAAGCTGGTACACTTCCTGGTGTTCTTCTATTTTCAGATTGTCTGTCAGCATGCCCGTCCAGACCGGAACGATAGAAATCATAAGGAACAGCCAAATAGCCATTGCTGATAGTGTTTCAATAGTAGAGAACCCCTTATTTCCGTTCTGCATGGACATTTCCGCTCCCTAAGTAAATTGTTATTTCATAAGTGAATCCCGCGCTTTTCAATTGAATCTTTCCGCCGGAATTCGGATGGCCTTTTTCGTTAAATTCAAGGCTCTCCGGTAAAGTCACAAGTGTAATGTGAAGCGAATCAAAGGAACGCTCAACAATCCTTCCGGCTGACTGCAGCTTGTATTTATGCTCTTTTGGGAGAAATGTGATTTTTGTTCTTTTATGTTCTGCGATAGCCGTTTCCTGAGCAAGCTGAATGTCTTTTTGGAGCTGTTCTGTTTTTTGCCGCACGGCCAGATGGGTATAAACCGGCGGAACCGCCGTGAACAAAACAGTCAGCAATACAGACGCCAGACTTAACACAACCAGGCTTTCAAGAAGAGTGAATCCGTTTTCTGTCAGCCGGTTATTGTTCAACTGTAACTTCCCCGCCCTTTATTAAAATCTGTTTTCCATTCGGGCAGGCTGTATTCTTTTTGATATATCCCTCTGATTGTAAGTCGGTCATATCCGGCATTTTTCCTTCATGGTCGATTTCGTACGCCGTCACTTGGGCTTTCACCATATTCTGAAGTCCTTCACAGCCTTTATGCTGAATGCTTTGATTATGTTTTGTTACGTTAGGAATCGTGATTAAAAGCAGAATGGAAACGATAAATAAAACGATCAGCATTTCAATTAAAGTAAATCCATCTTGATTTTTCAGACGAAGCACTCCCTTACATTTGGTTCATCATCTGGTACATCGGCATCAGCATTGACATATACACAAGTAAAATCATACCGGCCACAACACCGTAAATGACAGGCTGGAGAATACCGGTATACTTCTCCGCATTTTGTTCAAGACGCTCCATCATAAACTGGCTGTACGTATAAAGTTCGCGATGAAGCCGGCCGTTTGCCTGTCCGTGACTGACTGCAGCCGCAAGATCTTTTTCATAACACGGATGGCCGGAAAGAGCAGATTCTATAGTTTCACCGGCCTTCAAACGTGTAATGAGCATCTCTGCTTCTTCACGGTAAAAAGGCAGAAAAGATTGTTCTTTAAAAGCAGTTAAGCTGTCATAGATAGAAAGACCGGATTTCAGAAGACTGCTGAGCTGTAAAGAGAAAAAGTAGCTGTTAAAAAGAACGGCCGCTTTTCCTATCAGGGGGATTTTCACAACGATAAGCATCTTGTCTTGCGGGGATTTTTTCTTACATAAGAACCAAACGTACAAAAACAAGCTGAGAACGGCTGACATCCCCAGTGCGCAGGCTTCATGAAAATGCTGAAAAAACGCAAAGATGAAAGCAGTCGCACCGGAAGTATTCATATTCATTGATTGATAAATCCCTGAAAACTGCGGAATAATCAAACTTTGCAGGATATAAAACATGACGCAGACGGAACATATTAAAAACATCGGATACCGGAGCATTTTTTTGATTTGATTCGTCTGCATGAGCTTTCTCTGTAACAATTCGCCGCTTTGTTTCATCGCCCCCGGCAATTCTCCGTGTTTCTCCGCGAAATAGCAGATCGAGACGGCTTCTTTATGAAAAGACAGTGCCTCAAGCACTTGGTAAAACGAATCGCCTTCTCTCAGCCGGCGAATTCCGTCCGTCAGCTCTGCAAGCTGACGTTTATGCAGCTGGAGTTTCAGCAGTCTGAGCCCTTCAATCAGGCTGTATCCTTTTTCCGTCATTTCACCGAGCCTTTTCAAAAAAGCCGCTTGGTCCTTCAACGGCCAGGTTCTTTTAATCCGCTTCATGATACACCCACCGATCATAATTATCAGTCGTGACATAACCGAGCGCGATGCCTTTTCTGATCAGCCTGCGAAGCGTCTGATATTGAAAATTGGCGTGCTCCCCTTTTGCTTCTTGAAAGCACTGGGTGAGATTTTTTCCGTAAAGCAGTTCATAAATCCCAGCACGGCGTGTCTGCCTGTATAGACTGCAGTACACGGAACAGTTGTCCGTTTTGCAAAACGGACACGTTAAATCAACCAGACGCTGAGCGGCGATGGCAATAACGGTTTGTTCAATTTCCGTCATGTTCACCCCGAACTCCAGCAGCCTGTATATGGCGCCCTTAGCATCTCTTGTATGCAGGCTTGACAGTACGAGGTGTCCTGTCATGGCCGCGCGGACTGCGATTTCAGCCGTCTCGGCATCTCTGATTTCCCCTAAGATGATCATATCGGGGTCATGTCTTAAAATCGCTTTTAAACCGGTGGAATATGTGACTCCGGCTTTTTCATTCACCTGAACTTGCAAAACATCTTCATCTCTCGTTTCTACGGGATCTTCCAGCGTGACAATCCGCCGGTTGAAATGCCGTTTTGCATAGTTGACAAGCGAGTAAAGGGTGGTTGTTTTTCCAGATCCGGTCGGGCCGGTAAAAAGAAGCAGGCCGTGCGAATGCTTCAGAAAGGATAATAATGCGGCGCCTGCCCCCGGAAATAAGGACAGTTTATCCAGAGGGGGAATCTGCCTTTTAGGCAATAGCCTGATGACAAGACTTTCATCATTCATTGTCGGCAAGGTTGACATCCTCAAATGAACGGTTTCCGTTGGAAGCGGCAGAGACAGTGATCCGTTTTGCGGCTTTCGTCTTTCTCCTATATCCATGGCTGATAAAAATTTAAAATGAGAAATAAGCCTTACGCATTCCTCTTTTTTTAAGACTCTTTTTTTCACAAGAGCATGACCGATGCGAAAATGAATGAAAGCATCCCTTTCCCTCGGCACAATGTGTATATCTGAAGCCCTTGCCATATAGGCCTCGTTGATGATGTTCCTGCTGTATGTTTCAATATTCTCCATAAGACTTCCCTCCTTCCGACACGTATTGTAAATCAAATACACAAAAGTGATCAAAGGAGAAATAATGCTTTTTGCACAGTGTAAATCGTAAAAAAAGCAAAAATAAGCCGCTTAAATATTGATTTACTGAAGGAAACCCGGCTCCATTCAGCAATTTTCGGCCATAAAAAAAGCAGGCGTGCGCCTGCTCTGCTTAGCGTTTCTTTTCTTTCCGCAGATATTTCTTTTGATTCTCCTTCAGAATATCCCCTGTCCAGCCCTTCTGCCGCAGATAAATATAAATCAGCAGGGTTGATACGATTATAAGCACAATGGAACCGATATACGCATATTTCCAATGAAGCTCCGGCATGTTATCAAAGTTCATCCCCCAGAGAGCTCCGAGCGCCGTCATCGGTGTAAAGAGAGTTGTAAAGATCGTCAATGCTTTCACAATTTCATTTCCTCTTTGGGAGGTAATGACTTCCTCTGCGTGCAGCAGATTGCTCAGTTCCTGATCAAATTCATTGATATATGTAATGCCTCTTTCCATCTTTTGATGAGCCCTGAGGTAATCTTTCTGCTTGTCATTTTTCGGGAGAAAAGCTTCTTTTAAAGCCATTTCCACTTTTTTAGCTCCCAGCGTCAGCCCTTTCCAAATGAACAGTTCATGGCGCAGTTTATGCACATTTTCCAAGATTCCTTTACTGTTGTCATCATGAATCTGCCATTTCAGCGTCCGCTGCTTGACTTCAAATTCATCTAATCCGATAAGATAGGAATTCATCAGCTCGCCGAGCAGAACAAAAAAGCCTTCTATCGCATTCTCGCATGTTTGGATCTGCTGTGTGGCGTGCTTTTCTTTTATGCCGCGCAGCAGCGAAAAATCAAAATTAATCGTAAAAAAGAAGTCTCTCGTAATATAAAAGTGAAATACGGTATGATTTTTTTCATCATCTAATCCTTGATGATAGATTAAAGAACCGAAAACCGCTTCATTATTCTGATCATTTGTATCTGAGCGCAGAAAGTTTATATGGTTTTCATGTTCAAACCACTTTTCACATTGCGGCCAGTGATTGTGGCGGATCATTTTTTTCGCTTCTGTTTTTTCATGCGGACCGAGCTGGTACCAAACCCAGTCCGCTCCCGAATGTACCTTCATCTCTTGTCAGCCTCCAGTATCGCTTTCTTCTTTTAATTACCGTAATTGCAGCGGGCTAAACCAGGTTTGATGTTTGACCAGCTTTCCAGAGTGGTATTATTCCGAAAAAAGGGAGGTGCAAGCCTTCCTTCTCGGAAGGCGTTCCATTGTATATCATCAAACTGTCTGCCATCGTACTATTTATTTTATTAACGGCATGTTTTGTCGCTATAGAGTTTTCAATCGTTAAAGCAAGGCGCTCCCGCATCAATCAGCTCATTCAGGAAGAGATGAAAGGGGCAAAAGCTGCCAAGCATGTCATTACACACCTTGATGAATATTTATCGGCGTGCCAATTGGGTATCACCGTAACCGCCTTGGGACTCGGCTGGCTGGGTGAACCGACAGTCAAAGCAATGCTTCAGCCGTTATTTTTAAAAACCGGACTTCATGAAGCGGTTGCCCATGTCCTGTCACTCATCATTGCATTTCTGCTGGTTACATATGTGAATGTCGTCATCGGTGAACTCGCACCGAAAAGTTTTGCTATCCAAAAAGCTGAGCGGATTACACTTTTGTTTGCCAGACCGATGATTTTGTTTTATAAGTTAATGTTTCCGTTCATCTGGCTGCTTAATCATTCCGCACGCCTGATTACAGCCCTGTTCGGCTTGAAGCCGGCTTCCGAACATGAAATGGCCTATACGGAAGAGGAATTGCGGGTGCTCCTGGCCGAAAGCTATCGAAGCGGCATGATCAAAAAAAGCGAGCTTCATTACGTAAATAACATTTTCACATTTGATAAGCGCACTGCAAAAGAAATCATGGTGCCCCGGAATGAAATGGTGAGCCTGCCGCTGGACAGCGGATCGGGAAATATGCTCCGGGATATTATCAAAACAAATAAATATACCCGGTATCCCGTAGTAAAGGGAGACAAAGATCATGTTGTCGGCATTATCAATATAAAAGAAGTTTTATTCAGATTCCTATCAGAAGGAGCTCCGTTTACAAAACACGAGCTCAGTCCTTACATTCAGCCGGCGATCCATGTGATTGAGACGATCCCGATTTATCAATTGTTCGTTAAAATGCAGCGGGAACATGCTCATATGGCCATTCTCATTGATGAGTACGGCGGAACCGCAGGATTGGTAACGGCGGAAGACATCATCGAAGAGATCGTCGGCGAGATCCGGGACGAATTTGACACGGATGAGACACCCTCCGTTCAAAAGCTTGGGGACAGCCGCTATCTCCTAAACGCCAAATTGCTGATCAGTGACGTCAATGATGTACTCGGAACAGAGATTACGGCTGATCAAGTCGATACACTCGGGGGCTGGTTTCTGACTCAGCATATTGATGCAAAGCCAGGGAGCGTGATTGATTTTGAAGGATACACATTCACGGTAAAAGAAATCGACAGCCATCATATCAGGACGATTGAAGCTGAAAAAGCTGAATAGCTGAGGGAGAAATCCCTCTCTGCCATTCAGCTTTTTATCATCTTAATGATTCTTTTACGACAAATCCGTTTTTCGCCAGCGCCTTCGTCAGGCTCTGTTCTGTTTTCACTTGAGAAAAGTCGATGCCGAGCTTCACGACGGTTTGCGCGATTTCCGGCCGGATGCCTGAGATTGTCGTTTCTATGCCAAGAAGTTTTGTGCTGTCAATCACTTTAAAAATTTGATAAGCGACCATTGTGTCTACAATCGGCACACCTGAGATATCTAAAAATAAATAGGAAAGCCGGAGCGAAGAACATTGGTCAAGCACCGATTCCAAAATGATCTTTGCCCTGTATGTGTCAATTTCGCCGACAAGCGGCATAATCCCAATACCGGCAATCGGCATAATCGGCGCGCTTAATTCATTAATCATTTCTTTTTGGGCGTTTAATTGCCTAATCGTCACTTTATAATATTCCTCTGTAAAGACTTCAATCATATGGTCAATTGCTTTGTTCAGCTTCTCTCCCCATTGAAATACCGCAGGCGTCCCGGGCTTCTCGGACATCGTTTCACTGCATGTCTGTATGCGATTCCAGACCAATCTCCGGAATTCTTTAAAGCGCGCGACGCTTTCATAGACCGGGACTTCATGCACGGCCCGGTCTCTTGCGAACTGCAGCGCCCACTTTGTCAGTTCCTCGTCCCCACCGTCTTTTTCCGATATAATCCTGGCAACGATTTCAATTAACAGGCGGTGCTGCGTTTCTGCTCTCTGATCATCTGAAGGCCGCCCCGATTCGGGTATGAGCAGCCATTGGCGTGTGATTTCACCTGATTCTTCAATTAATGCTTCAGATAACACTTCATTTAAATGTTTCACGGGTTTCCTCCATTCAAATCAAAATTACTTTGTATGTATAAATTGCCGCCGGACGCACATACTGTAATTACATCCGATGGGCTATAGCCAAGCGGTAAGGCAATGGACTTTGACTCCGTGATCGTTGGTTCGAATCCAGCTAGCCCAGTCCTGTAACCGCAAAAAACGAAGATTAGCTGATAATGTTTGATCAGCGGATCTTCGTTTTTCTCTTATGATACGGATTGATGTACCGTTTTTTTCTTCGTCAGTTTCATTAATTCTCCGGGATTATATCCGATAACGAGTTTTTTGTGATCGATCAGGATCGGACGCCGCAGCAGCTTCGGTTTTTCAGTCAGAAGCTTCAGCACTTCATTTACAGTCATTTCTTCAAGATTCAGGTTGAGGTTTTTAAATGTTTGGCTTCTCGTCGCTAATATTTCATCAATTCCTTCGGTCGTTAAGGATAAGATTTGCTTCAATTCATCAATTGTCGGTGTCTCCCTGAATAAATGGCGCTCATGAAAATCAATGTTGTGGGCTTTTAACCAATGTTTCGTCTTTCGGCATGATGTGCAGCTCGGGTATGAATAAAAAATAAGTTCTTTCATTTTTAAAAATTCCTCCCTCGGATAATCCGTCTCTTTGTAAACATAAGTACCCTGAACTTTTTTTCACTAAACGTATTTCAAAAAAATTTTCGGATCTTTTGTTCAGAGCGGCATAAGATATAAAACACGGGGAAAGACATAAATTCCACAATAAATATAATCATGAAAATGTTTACATTTCGACTGCCGATCCATTATAATTAACTTCAGATAGACTCTCGGGAGGGGATAAGGAATGAATCGCATGTTCCGGGTGTTAGGATTTTGGACGGGGATTTTTGCAGTAATGTTTTTTTTAGGCGGCATGAAGGACGCATCTCTTTTGTTTTTTGGACAGACGATCTTTTTCGTATTTCTTTCTTATTTGAATCTGACTGAGCGGATGTATATTTATATTTTCGGAGCTTACTTAACCGTATTTTTCGCCGGATTTACATATTACTCTATTTTTATTATGACACCGGGCGGCGGAACCCACTGACTAAAAAAGACAGACCGATTACGGTCTGTCTTTTTTCATTTACAGTGAAAAACCATTGATAAACGGGTTTCTTTCCTGCTCTGTCTGGATGTCCGTTTCCGGGCCGTGCCCGCTTAACACAAGTGTATGCCCGGGCAGTGTGAGCAATTTTTGATGGATGGAATCAAGCAATACGTCCTGACTTCCTCCATGTAAATCCGTGCGGCCGATGCCCCCCTGAAAAAGCACATCGCCTGAAATCACAAGATCGGCGTCCTTTACATAATAAGAAACGCTTCCAGGTGAATGACCCGGCGTAAACAGCGTCTCCAAATGGAACGGTCCGATGTCCAAAACGCCGTCGCCTTCAATCAGCCGATCAGCGGGCCGTGCCGTGACGGCGATGCCCCGCAATATGCCTGATCCGTTTAAGGAAGAGTCCTCCAGCCACTTTTCTTCATTTTTGTGAAGATACACGGGAACATCCCATCTGTCTCTTACCTCATCAAGCGCGCCGATATGGTCAAAATGGGCGTGCGTCAGCAAGACGGCAAGCGGCTTCAGATTGTTTTCTTTTATGTAATTGTTGATTTTGTCCGCTTCCCCGCCCGGATCAAAAATAAGACAGGACTGATCCTCACTGACGAGAAAATACGCGTTTGCCTGAATCGGACCGGCCGGCATTCGTCTCCATTTCACTTTCATCACCTCTTTATGTATATGCCCTTATTATGAAGGTTTTCTGCGGAAGATTCAATGAATGCGGCCGGGAAAACGCTATCGACAAATAAAATGAAAACGGTTAAAATGAAATGGAAAGATTTTCAGGTTCCAATGACAAAGGGGGAGCATGATGTTACTTGTTGTAATCTTCGGCCTTGTCGCATTATTAGCTGTATTAGGAGTCCTGCGGGCTGTCAGACAGAGAAATATCCTGGGATTTTTGTTAGCCGCCGCCACGCTCGGCGTGTTTGGCTGGTTTACCGTAATGACCGTTATAACCAGCGGCTATCCGACTGCACATTAAAAGCCTGTATCCATTAGGATACAGGCTTATTTTTTATTGCTGCAAATGTTTGCTGACACTTTTGATTTTGCTCTCAAGCGTCGTTTCTTTATCACGTCTGTCATCAATGCGGATATTGGTCGCCACTCTGTGCAGCCCTTTATGGAACGGGGCTTCGTGAATGTCCTGAATGACTGCAAACAAGTCGCTCAGCTCACCTTCAATCAAAGTGTTCATCGGTGTGAGCTGAAATTTGATTTTGCCGGCAGCTTTGTAGCCCTCCAAAATCTTTTGCACGTCCGCTACATACTCGCTGACGCTCGGTGTTTTTGTTCCGATCGGGATAATTGTCACATCTGCAATTGCCATTTGATTCAAACTCCTTTTTCATTTGTTATGATTGGTTCTGTCATACCTGTTTTCAGTGAAATCAGACGGTCATACGTAAAGCCGTATAAAGCGTATTCCCCGTCCGGTGAGATCTGAATCGGCTCCATTTCCGTATTCGTGAGCACCGTCCGCTCCCGTTCGTCCCCTAAGTCAAAGCTGATCAGCCTGTATAAACGGCCCTCCGGCTTAAATATGTAAAACCGCTTGTGCGTCTGATCGTAATCATATTCCATCGGCGCAAAGCTCTCATACTTTTTTTGAAGAGGAAAGCGGTGTGTCACGGATGCCGGTTTTTGGAAAAAAAACTCGCCGTCGCCGTCCGATTGATCAGTTTGTCTGACGGCAATCGTCATACCCGGGCGGGAATCGGCCCAGATGACGTGATGAAGCACTCTTTTTTCTTTTTTCGTCTGCAAGTCATAAGAATATAAAGGACCCTCTTCTTCCGTTTTCCCTTGCTTGATATATTGAAATTCATCAGAAGACGTCCAATGGACAAAAGGTGTCTGAACCGGACTCATGTTTAAAATGCCGTTTTTCATATCGGCCGTATAGGTTGTGAAGTCCCATGTTTCAGTAAAAACGGTAATCATCATTTGATACGGGTCATACGGATTCCAAGCCGTCTCCAGCTCATAAGAGTTAAAGGCTTTGTGATAAAGTCTTTTCCCCTCCTTGTTCATAAGCTCAAGCTCCGTCTGCCCGCTGTTTGTCACCTGAACGAGAATCAGCTGTTTTTTCGGGCTGATCTTTACATTGACAATATGGCCCCTTGTTTCATAGAGCCGTTCGGATTTTCCGCTGAAAAGATCATATTTCATCAGCTGATGATGCGCTGTATACAGAATGGTTCTGTTATCCAGCCATCCTTCCGCTTTCTCCGCTTCATTTTTACTGAGCGGAACGATTTTCTGTTCTGCTGATTTTGCCGAAACGCCTGTGTCATGCTGCTGATGAGATGGTTCACAGGCCGCTAAACACAGAACGAATGCGGACAGCAGAACACAAAACAAGTATCTCACCAGCCTTCCCCCCATTCTTTTCTATTGTCCCATATTTGTTTATGTAAACAAATGAGAAATTTCACAGATGTCTCAAAAAACGAGCGACCTCCACAAAATGCCTTCCGTCGCTTGATAAATATCAGCAAACTGATGAAAAGGCAAAGGGTTTTTTCCCTTTCCAAGTTCAACGGTATAGCCCTCTTTTCCGTATTGCTGTATAAACCAATCCCTAAAACCGGCATGGCTGTCAATGGTTTTTACACCTTGATAGCGGTTTCCGCTTATCTCTTCAAACTCCCGGATGACCTGAGCGGATTGTTCCGGTTCATATCCTTCATATCCCCAATAAATCTCTTGTCCCTGCGTATGAAGAGCGATCACCCTGTCAGGCGGCTGTTCGGTTATCAGCCGGTGCATCGCCTGCGCTTCCGGTTCAGTGAGCGGCGCCATGCCCGGAAAATCCCGGTACGAAGGGGCTTTCGGTTTGCGCCTCTGTTCAATGTCCCAATTGGACGGGAAATGTTTATTTAAATCAACGCCGTTTATATTCGCCTTCCATTCGCGGAAATCCGGGCGGTACTCATTTAATTCATTGAGAAATTCACTTTTTTCTGATAAATCTTCACATCCGTAAAGGACGAGATCAACACCGTCGGGATTTACGAGCGGAACGAATGACAGTGATGTCCGGCTGAATATATCAAGCGCGGAATACCCAAAAACCGTCTTATTTTTGCATAACGCCGCGCAATATTCTTTACACCATTTTAGCGCAACCGAGGTGGTGATCCATTCATTGGCATGAAAAGAGGCGTTTACATGCACTTTTCTTTCGGCTGTATCCTCACCTATTGTCAGCTCATAAAGCGGTTTTCCCAACACGGAACTGCCGATTTTACGGCACATGACAAATGGAAAGACATCCGTTATTTTCTCAATTTCTTCAAAAACCGATTGAGCGCCGTACACTTTTTCTTCCTTCACCCATTGATCACTGGAAAGAACGCTTTTACAGCGCCGGATGTATTGCGAAAGCCCGCTCAGCGTCCCGATCGGACCCTCTGACTGCCCGCTCACGACAAAGCCGGGACAAAATAATTCCTCGCTTTTCGCCGTTTTATTGGCGTCTTTCAACAGTTTTTCATCAATTGAAAGCACCTTTGCGACAGCTTTCATATGCTGTTTCATTTCAGGTGTGACACGAATTCCCGCCATGTTCATCCCCCTTTTTAAAAAACTATATGACATGGGAGGTAAAAAAAGAAAGCCGCCCGCTATATGGGCAGGCAGACTTTCTCTAGCAGTTTTGATATTTAAGCCATTCATTTTTGGCAATCCACGCCCCGCCGATGACTCCGGCGTCATTTCCAAGTGCCGCAATCGAAATATCGGCCGCTTCCGCAGAACGCGGGAACGCGGTGATTTTGAAGGTCTCTTCCACTTTTGACCGCAGTATTTCTCCTGCTTTCGAGACGCCTCCGCCGAGCACGATTTTAGTCGGGTTCATGGCGCTTGCCAGGTTTCCGAGCACAAGGCCTAAATGTTTTGCGACATAATCGACGACTTCCAGCGCTGTCTTATCCTGCTGTTTTGCCGCTTCGAACACGTCACGTGCCGTGAGATCGCGCACTTGCAGGAGCGAAGAGTCGGAAACCGCTGCAAGCTTTTCTTTCGCGATGCGGACGATGCCGGTTGCTGACGCAATCGTTTCAATACAGCCGGATTTTCCGCAGTTGCACGGAGCCCCGCCTTCCGGGATACTGCAAATATGACCGATTTCTCCGCCTGCCCCGTTTTTACCGTGAACGATTTCTCCGTTGACGATGATGCCCCCGCCGACTCCGGTTCCAAGCGTCACTAAAATGACATCTTTAGCTCCGTCGCCTGCACCTTTCCACATTTCTCCGAGCGCCGCGATATTGGCATCGTTTTCAATGACGGCCGGAATACCCGTTTCCGCCTCGAGATGGTCTTTCAAGGGATAGTTTTTCCACCCCAGATTTGTCGTCTCATAAACCATCCCCGTCGCCATTTCCACGGGTCCGGGCGCTCCCATGCCGATCCATTTTACGATCCGTTTCGGCTTATTCAATTCTTCGAGTTTCTGGTCAAGTGCTTTAGCGATCGTGACCGTAATTGTGTTTCCTGATTTATCGGTCGGAACCTCCCATTTGTGCTGAATTTCACCGTACATGTTGATAAAGGCCAGCTTGATGGTTGTTCCGCCAAGATCAATCCCCGCAAACCATGTCTCTTCCATAATGATCTCCTTTTCTTATTAAATCCTGCTGTTGGACCTTCCTTTAATCCGCTCTGATTCCTGTTGAAGAACTCCGGCGGCTTTCAGCCATAATTCTCTTTCAATCACGTTTGACAAGTACATCTCCTTTAATTCATCTTTCATAAAGTCAATTTCGGCTTGTCTGTCACCGAAATAAACGATATGGCCGAATGACTTAAACAGCTGCTGCACGTCATAAAATGAATTCATCTTCTTCACCATTTCTACTCTTCTTATGAGTATAAGCGTATTTCATCTCTGAAGCGGGAGTCAAGCAAAAAACGATTGGAGAAAATATCCTAGCGGCATTTTGATAAAATGTATATTCATAATTGTAAAAAAACTCTCATTTATGCGTTTTTCTGTTACAATACTTTCGTGCCCAAAAGCACAAAAGGATTAAAGTTTGATGGGGTGTTGTTTTGAAACAAGAAAAAAGGATTAAAGTTTGATGGGGTGTTGTTTTGAAACAAGAAAAAAGGCTGACGTTCATCTCAGCCATCAGTTTATTTGTCTTGATGTTAGCAGTCATTATTTCCTGCCTGTTTTTCTTTCATACGGAACCGCATATGCCACTGTTTTTTTGCGTCATTATTCTGGCTCTGGCAGGTTTGTGGCTCGGTTTCTCGTGGGACAGTCTTGAAAAAGGAATTGTCAACGGTTTGAAAAACGGAGTACAGCCGATTATCGTGCTGGCTTTGATCGGTGTGCTGATCGGCGCCTGGATGTACAGCGGTGCCATTCCCGCCGTCACCGTTTACGCTTTATCGATTATACAGCCGAGCCAGCTTCTTTTGACCGCATTATTTTCCTGCATGATCATCAGCACGCTTGTCGGCTCAAGTCTGACAACTGTCAGTACAATCGGCGTCGCGCTGTTAGGGGTAGCAAGCGCGGCGGGTGTTCCGCTCGAATGGACGGCGGGAGCAGTCATTTGCGGGGCTTGTTTCGGTGATAAAATGTCACCGATGTCCGACACGACGAATTTTGCCGCCGGAATCGGCGAAATTCCGATTTTTAAACATATCCGCCATATGATGGGCACGACCGTTCCGGCACTGCTGATTACAATCGTTCTCTTTTATATTCTCGGTTCATCCGTTTCAATAAATGCCGCTTCAACGCAAAATATTGAGGCGGTCATTTCCGGAATTAAACAGGCCGTACACGTTACGCCTTGGTCGCTTCTTTCACCTCTGTTGGTAATCATTCTGGCGGTCAGACGGGTTTCCGTTATTCCGGTGCTTACCGCCGGGATTATTTCCGCAGGGATTCTGACGGCTTTTTTCATTCCTGGCAGCAGCGTTCAAGGATTTATTTCTGCCCTGCAAAGCGGCACGGCATTTAAAACCGGCGATGAGGCTGTAGCCAGCATTATCAACAGAGGCGGGCTCCAATCCATGATGGGTTCCGTCTCTCTGATCATGATTGCCTTTGCGCTCGGCGGCCTGATGGAAAAAACAGGACTGATCGCAGCGCTGCTTCAAGGATTGATAAAAGGTGTGCATACGAAAGGACGTCTTGTCTTGGCGACCGTCTTCTCAAGCATAGGCGTAAATCTCGCGACAGGCGAGCAGTACTTGTCAATTTTAATTCCTGGTCAGTCCTATAAACCTTTATATGACAGGCTCAGCATTAAGCGGATTCACCTTGCGCGGTCGCTGGAGGACGGCGGAACATTGATCAATCCGCTGATTCCATGGGGAGTAAGCGGCGCTTTTATGGCAAGCGCATTAGGGGTTCCCGTCATCGACTACCTGCCGTTTACCTTTTTCCTGTACATTTCTCCGATGATCTCAATCCTGCTTGGTTTCCTGAAAAAAAACTGACAATCCGAAGACACCTGCCGTCTTTTTCCCGGCAGGTTTTTTCATGCAAAAAATCCCGCTGAAGAAACGGGATTTGTTTAAAATGCCTGCTGAATGAACTTATTTCTGATAAACGGTATTTTTAAAAAGAAATGAATAAACGACCGTCTGATCCCCGGCTGGCTGAGCACGCTGTTCATCAGACGGTAGCGGTTTTGGTAAACGGCTAAAACAGATACGGCGCATAGTGAGTAGATCAACAATTTTTTCATCTTATCCCTCCTGCCCCTATCGTTTGTCAAACAGCGAAAATTATTCCGGTGCAAGACGTTTTTTATGCGATTAAGCGATGATTTCAGATTCAGTCACGATCGTATCGACCGGAATATCGTGGGGCATGCGGGGAATGCGGTCCGTCAGCTGGCAGTCAAAGAGAAGCGACACGGTACGGCCGGCATAGCCGGTCAGGAACCTGTCATAATATCCTCCGCCGTATCCGATTCTGAAGCCTTCCCGGTCAAAAGCTACACCTGGCACAAGTACAAGATCAATGTCTTTTTGGGCCACTTTTTCCGTCAGGCTTTCGATCGGTTCACTAAGGCCAGCATATACGGTTTCCAGTTGATCATCCCCAGAAAATGTACGGAACTCCATTGCGCCCGTTTTCGGGAAGCATTTCGGGATACAGACTTGTTTTCCCTCTTTCCAAGCTTGTTCAATAATCGGCCGTGTCGGGATTTCCAAGCGTTTCGAGACGGTAACGGCGATCATGCGGGCTTGTTTCCATTCCTTTAAAGAAAACAGCGTTTCACGCATGCTGCGGCATTTTGCCTCCCATTCACTTTCTGTTATAGCAGAAAGCTTTGCTTTTATATCGGTTCTGATTTGTGCTTTCACGTTCCTCAAACCTCCCTGAAAGACAAAAAAGCCAGAACTTTATTGAAAGCTCCAGCTTTTTTCCGCCGTTTTAAACAGCTTATTTTGTTTCACGGTGTAACGTAGATTTTTTATCACGTGGGCAATATTTTTTAAATTCAACGCGGTCCGGATTGTTGCGTTTGTTCTTTTTAGAAATATAGTTACGCTCACCACATTCAGTGCAAGCCAAAGTAATATTAACGCGCATTATTTTCCCTCCAAACTAAATATCATTTACTTATTCAGACTTATATATAATACCACTATAATGGACGGAATGCTAGAGCTGATTTACATGAAATGTTGTTTAAGTGCAGAAAACATCAGTTTATGCTTCTGATCGCCTGAATGAGCTTGCGCAAGACAGATACAAAATATGACGAAACAGGACAAAAAAGGACATTCTCATGCGAAATCTATAGAGAAATATCCGTTTGCTCCCCGAATAAACAAGATTTCCCGACAAAATTCCGTTTTTTTCTCTATTTCCTTTAGAATGGCGGCGTTTTATGGTATAAAAAAGAAGGGCAAATTAATAATAGAAGGTGATGAAACGTGGAAATTGCTATTATTGCGTTGTTTATCGTCAGTATAGCGCTTATTGCATTCTCATATTCTCAAAGAGATCCGATGAAAGACGTGGAACAGGAGCTTGAAACGCTTCAGCTTTCCGCCATGCAGGAAATTTACAAGTTAAAAAAGAAAATGACGGTGCTTGAAGAAGAATTGCTGGAAACCAACCTCGTGATCCGCAAAGCCAAAAGCAGCGGCATTAACCAAAAAATCGCCAAACAAATCATTTCAAAATATAACAACGGGATGTCTGCCGAAGCCATCGCAAAAGCAGAGCACGTGTCTGTCGAGGACGTCAATACCATTATTAAAGATAATGAGAAGGTGCTCGTATGACAAAACGGGGCATTCAGGCTTTTGCAGCAGGCATGATTTTAGCGACGGCCGTCCTCGCCGCTGTCTTTTATTTGACTGACCATGACCAGGCAGCTGCCGTTAAAACTGAAAAAACAGCATTAACAGAAAAAGAAGTAAACAGCTACCTCGACTCCCAGCAAAAAGTCTCCGTCAAACGGGATGACTATCAAAAACTGCTTGACTCTAAAGAAAAATCGCTGAGCAACGATCAAAACTCAGACGCCAAAAAGAAAAAGGTAACATATAAACTGACGATTAAAGACGGAATGAGCACTGCTGATGTGTCATCCATTCTTGAAAAAGAAGGGATTATTCCTTCAGCGAAGGACTTTAATGATTACGTAATTGACGCTGGCTACCACAAAGAAATCCGTGCCGGCCATTTCAAAGTCGACTCAGATATGAGCTTTAAGAAAATCGTCAAAACATTAACCCGCTAAAAAAGCTTGCAGGCATCGTCCATTCAGATGGATACGGCCGGCAGGCTTTTTTAATGAGCAATATAAAACGGACCCGGTCTATGGCCGGGCCCGTTTTTTTATCCGAATTTTCCGCTGATATAGTCATGCGTTTTTTGGTGATCCGGCTGTGAAAAGATTTTTCCCGTATCACCCCACTCTACCAGTTCGCCCATATAGAAAAACGCGGTTTGGTCAGAGACCCTTGCAGCCTGCTGCATATTGTGCGTCACAATGACAATCGTGTACTTTTCTTTCAAAGTCAAAATAAGCTCTTCTATTTTCCGGGTGGACACGGGGTCGAGGGCAGACGTCGGTTCATCCATCAGAAGGACGTCCGGTTTTGTGGCGAGCGCCCTTGCGATGCACAGCCGCTGCTGCTGGCCGCCCGACAGTGAAAGCGCCTGCTGGTGAAGACGATCCTTCACTTCATCCCAGAGCGCCGCGGCCTTTAAAGATTCCTCAGCGATTTCAAGCAGTTTCTTTTTATTTTTTTCGCCATGTATTCTCGGGCCGTAGACGACATTTTCAAATATGGACTGCGGAAACGGATTGCCTTTTTGAAACACCATACCGATCTGTTTTCTTAATTCTGCCGCATCCGTCTTCTCCTTCAGCAGATTGCGTCCGTTATAGATCATGTCACCTGTCACTTTGACATTCGGAGCCATTTGCAGCATTAAGTTTAATGTTTTAATAAAAGTGGATTTACCGCAGCCGGACGGACCGATGATGGCAGTTACTTTCCGCTCCTCAAATCCGATCGTGATGTCTTTTAAAGCTTGATGAGCCCCGTACCATACGTTCATGCCGTGAATATCAAATAAATTCTGTGTGTGCACCGCTTCTTTCACAACGCTCACGGTCCTTCCCCCTATCCGAACTTTCCGTTAATGTAGTCATCTGTCTTTTGCTCCTTGGGACTCGTAAAAATCTGTTCTGTCTGCCCGTATTCCACTACTTCTCCGTTTAAAAAGAATGCCGTGCGGTCAGACACCCTCAGGGCCTGCTGCATGTTATGCGTAACGATAATAATAGAATAATCTTTCTTCAGTTCTGTCAGCAGCGTCTCGATTCTGGCGTTTGAAATGGGGTCCAGAGCTGAGGCCGGCTCATCTAAAAGAAGCACGGCGGGTTTCATCGCAAGCGTACGGGCGATGCATAGACGCTGCTGCTGGCCGCCTGATAACGAAAGAGCCGATGAATGAAGCCGGTCTTTGACTTCATCCCAAAGCGCCGCCTTCGTTAAACTTTCTTCTACCGCTTCGTCCAAAACGGCTTTTCTGCGTTCACCCGCATACTTGAGCGCATGTGTGATGTTATTGTAAATGGATTTCGGGAACGGATTCGGTTTTTGAAACACCATACCGATCTCCCTTCTGAGAGACACGACATTAATCTCATCTCCCAGAATATTCAGTCCTTCATAAAGGATGTCCCCCTCGCTTCTCGCAGAAGGGATGGCATCATTCATTCTGTTAATCTGTCTCAGAAATGTTGATTTTCCGCAGCCGGACGGACCGATCAGAGCCGTCACCGCATGTTTTTCAATATCCATGTTTACATGTTTAACCGCTTGTTTGTCACCGTAATAAATTGATAAATCATTCACTTCCAAAATCGAAGACTCCGGCGATCGCTTTGTCTGTTCGGATTGTTCCCTGACGATGTGATCTATCATGTTTTCGCCTCTTTTCGATTAATTTGCCGTAAGCTTTTTATAAATGGCAGATCCGAGCCATCTTGCACAAAGGTTAAACAAGAGCACCGAGATCACCAGCACTGCCGAGCCGCCGTTTGCAATCGCTTCTGCATCGGGAATGATTCCCTGCGTATTGACACTCCATATATGAACCGCCAGCGTTTCAGCCGGCCTGAAAATGTTTAAAGGAGAGGCTTCCGAAAACGGGTTCAAATCCGTAAAGTTCAGCCGCGGCGTTGTCAGCCCCGCTGTAAATAACAATGCCGCCGCTTCTCCGAATACTCTTCCTGATGCCAAAATGGCGCCGGTTAAAATCGAAGGAATCGCACTCGGAATCAGCACGGTTTTGACGGTATACCATCTCGATACGCCTAAAGCGAGAGAAGCTTCTTTCAGCTCCTTAGGAACTGCGGTGAGCGCGCCTTCTGTCACCCGGACCATTACGGGAAGATTAAAGACCGTTAATGCGAGCGCGCCCCCGATAATCGTGTAGCCCCATCCGGTCAGGTTCACAAACATCAGCATGCCGAACATCCCGATAACAATCGACGGAAGCGACGACAGAACTTCAATACACGTTCTGATAAAATCTGTGACTTTATTTTGCGGCGCATATTCAGCCATAAAGACGCCGCCCCCCACACCAAGCGGTATCGTGATCAGCATGGTGATAAACAGAATGTAAAAGGAGTTAAAAAGCTGATCCCGTATCCCGCCGCCGGACGCGATGGCGCTCGATTTTGACGTAAGAAAATGCAAGGTGATTTCAGAGACGCCGTGAATCAGAATATACAAAAACAATCCTGCCAAAATCGCCGCGATCACAGCGGCGCATAAACCGAATACACCGGTGGCCAATTTATCCGTTATTTTCCGGTTCATTACACTTTCCTCCTAGATGACAAGTAGCGTATGAGCAATATAAACAGAAACGACATAATGAGAAGAACAAGCCCCATCGACCATAACGTATTATTTTCAATACTGCCGTATGTGGTATGGCCCATGTTTAAGGTGATAATCGTCGTTAATGTTCCCGCCGTATCAAGCAAGCTTTCCGGCAGAAGCTTTGTATTTCCGATAACCATCTGTACGGCGAGAGCTTCTCCGAACGCTCTTGCCATCCCGAGCACGACAGCGGTCAGCAATGTCGGAAACGCCGCCGGGATGAGCACCTTCCTGATTGTCTGCCATCTCGTCGCACCAAGCGCATATGAACCGTCGCGAAGGTGTTTCGGAAGTGACGCAAGCGCATCAGCGGAAATCGACGTAATGGTCGGCAGAATCATAACCGATAGCACGATCGTTCCCGCCAGAAGGCTGTGACCCGTTCCGCTTGATTTAAAAGAGCCAATAAACGGAACCAATACTGTAAGACCTATGAATCCATAAACGACGGACGGAATGCCGACAAGCAGCTCAATTACCGGCTGCAGTACCTTTTTCCCCCAAGTCGGCGCAATTTCCGTCATAAACACAGCACCCGCGATACCGAGGGGTGCTGCGATCAAAGCGGAAAGAACCGTGACCGCAAATGATCCGAAAATAAAAGGCAGCGCGCCGAACTCAGGCTTTGCCTGGGTTGGATTCCAATTCAGACTTGTTAAGAACTCAATCGGGCTTACACCATTTACAAAAAAAGATTGCAGCCCCTTAATGCCGAGAAAGATTGTGATCGCCGCTGATGCCGCAATGATAATCGCCGCACAGACAGACACAATCACTCTTCCGCGGACTTCATCCAATTGCCTGTTTTGTTTTGAGCTTATTAAGCGTTCGCTTACAGACTCTTTTTCTCTGTGATTTATCATTTGTTTACACTCCTATAAAGAAGAAGAGGCGGGGAGCCCGCCCTCCCCTCAGCTTTGCTTGCCGTTTGCGTCACGTGTGACTTTCATATCAGAGATCGGAATGTAGCCCTGATCTTTTACGATACTTTTCTGAACATCATCACTGTTCAAATAGTCAAGAAATGTTTTTGCCAGGCCTGACGCGTCACCTTTCGTATAAGAGTGCTCGTAAGCCCAAATCGGATATTCGCCTGTGACGACATTTTTCTCTTCCGGTTTGATGCCGCCGATCGATAAAGGCGTTACTTTATCATCGTTTATATAAGAGAATGCCAGATAACCGATTGCTCCCGGTGTTTCCGCAATGATTTTTTTGACTGTATTGGAGGAATCCTCCGTGATGCCCTCAGCCGGCTCTGCTCCGTCAAGAGCGTATTTGACGAATGTAGCGCGTGTTCCTGATGAATCAGGACGGTTCACGAGAGTAATCTTTTGATCTTTCCCGCCAAGCTCTTTCCAGTTTTTGATTTTGCCTGTAAAGACGTCTGCCAGCTGTTTTTTGGTTATATCCTTCACACCCGCACCCGGGTTAACCGCAGCTGCCATCGCTACTACCGCTACACGGTGATCTTTTAGGGCTTTCGCATCAATGCCTTCTTTTTCTTCGGCAAAGACATCTGAGTTGCCGATTTGCACTGCGCCTTCAGACACTTGCGAAAGACCTGTTCCTGAACCTCCCGCTTGTACCTGCACATCAGCATCCGGATGTTTTTCCATAAACTTTTCCGCCGCTGCCAGTACTAACGGCTGCATGGCTGATGAACCAGAAATGGTTAAAGAACCTGATGCTTTTTTATCCTCACTTGCAGATTGGCCGTCCGTCTTGCCGCTTTCCTTTGCATTTCCGCATGCTGCAGCAACGATCATAACAGCAGCCATCAGAAGCGTAAGCATCCATTTGTTTTTTTTCATTTCCTGAATTCCCCCTGCGTTTAATGTGTAATTTGTCCTACACGTATAGAGTAAAGGGTTCGTGTAAAATGCGTATAAATCAAATGTTAAGGTTTTGTAAATCCGGATGTTTTTTTGTATAAAAAAAACGCCCACAAGTTGTGAGCGTTTTTTCTATCAGTTATTTGTATTGCCGTTTTCAGCGTCTTTCTGGATTTTATCTTCGTTTTTCTGCTTCGTATTATTTTCTTCTTGCTTCTTTTTCAGCTCGAAGTATTTGTCTAGTACCGCTTCCCCAATGTCATTGGTGATAGAATATCTGTCATTGTAATTTTCGTAAGCCCATGGAACTACGACCGAAATGGCAACTTCAGGATGATCTGCAGGCGCATAAGCTACAAGTGTTGTGTTGTAAGTAGACGCGCCGGTTCTTGATTTTATAGGACCATCATAGAAGGCCTGTGCGGTTCCCGTTTTACCAGCAGGGTTATAACTTTTATTAGCAAAATTTGCTCTTGCAGTACCTTGAGCGCCTTGCATAACAAGCTTAAAACCTTGCTGAACACGTTTAATTTCACTTTCCGTCATATCGAGGCGGTTCATTACTTCCGGGTTAACCGATTCAACAACGGCTCCGATACCTTTTTTAGAATCAGGCTTTCGTACTTCTTTTACGATTTGAGGTTTCATACGAAAGCCTCCATTGGCAATGGTCGATACATACTGAGCCATTTGAAGCGGTGTATATGTGTCAAATTGTCCGATCGCAAAGTCAAGCAGGAACCCTGACTGTCTTTTAGTTCCCACATATCCTGTCGCTTCATTCGGAAGATCAATGCCCGTTTTTACACCTAAACCGAATTCACTGAAGTAATAACGAAATTTATCGAATGCGCTGTAATCAAGCGGCAATGAATGCCCCGATATATATTTACCCTTACCAATCGCAATCGCAGTTTTAAACATATATACGTTAGAGGAACGCTCAAGAGCTGTTAAATCATTTATCGGTCCCATCACACTTACCGACTTTTTAGGAGGGGAATCTTTAATATTCAAAACTTCGTCCGTAAAGATATTCCCGATTTTTATAGCACCTGTCTGATAACCAGTTAACAGCGTTGCTCCTTTTACAGCTGAACCCATGTTATAAGAAGACGTCATTGTTCCTAGTGCATAATCATCAATTTTATATTTACCGTTTACTTGTTTAATTTGTTTGCCCGCCATTGTAAGCACTTCTCCGTTGCGCGGGTCCATCATTACGACAAATGCCCTGTCAAGCAGCTGTGTACTTGGTCTTGCCTTTGCCGCTCTTAAATTTTTCTCAATAATTTTTTCAACGTCTTTTTGCAATTCGGTATCTATGGTGAGCACTAAATCGTCACCGGCTTTACCTTTTGTAACCGTTTCAGTATCTGTCACGTTTCCAGAGGAGTCAGTTACGTTTCTCACTTTTTCTTTTTGTCCCTGGAGCAGATTTTCATATTGATACTCTAAATAACTTTTTCCAACCCTGTCATTCCTGCTATAGCCTAGCGACAAATAATGTTCAAGAAGGTTTGAAGGGAGCCCTTCATTGGAACTCGAGACACTGCCGAGAACTGATTTTAATAATCCTTTATTTGGATAAGACCGTTCCCAGTCAGACGTCACGTCAACCCCCGGCAGTTCATCTAAATGTTCGCTGACGACGGCCATTTCTTTAGCCGACACACCTTCATTTTTGATGTATTGAGGAGTCAGTGAGTAGCCTGAATCCATCTGCCTTTTGATCGCAAGGACCTGCATATCTTTTGAAGTGAGTTCGTTCAGCTGTTTGTCCGTGATCCGTTTCAGCTGAAGCTGGTATAAATCATCGTCAGACAGCTTTTTGTCCTCAGCTTTTTGCTTTTCTTTTGCCGTAATCAGTTTTTTTGCCTCATCAGGCCTCGTTAACATCCAATAGTCTTTTTTGTCCCGTTCAGTCACCTTTTTGGTGCTTACCTTAATCATACCAGACAATTTTTTTGCGATTTTTAAACGCTGCGCCTGGGTGGTTGAGGCTGAACGTGTATATGTAATCGCATTTAATGCTTTATTCGTTACGATGGGATTAAGGTTCCGGTCGTATATTTTCCCTCTCGGAACCGCCGTGCTGACATCAGACTCCTCTTGCTTGTTGGCGGCGTTTTTATAGTCATCACCCTGAACGATCTGCTTGATGCCAAGCTCGACGATAATCCACGTAAAAATAAGAAACGCGGCCAAAAACAAAAAATTAAGCCGGATCGGCAGTGATTTTTTCTTTTCTTTGTTTACTGCTATTTTCTTTTTATTTCTCCTCATGACATCACCTTTTCTTATTTACAGAAAGAAATGACACCCTCTTTTCAGGTGCCATTTTTCATTCTAAAGGTTTTTTCGATATTTTTCTACAGATAACCCTTTTATCTTTCTCCTTTTATAAAATTCGGTTCAGCCGCCCGTTTTTGTCGGTCTTCTTCCACTGTTTCATCAGAAGTTTCCGCATCCAGTTTAATGTCTTTTATAAAGTAATAAATCAGCGGATGGCCGGCTCCGAGCAGCACGAGCGCCGTCGGTATTCCCACTTTTTCCTTCAGCAATGTAACGATCAAAAGGAAGCACAGGATGGAAACGATCCGGCCTGCATTTAAAAACAATTCCCTGAGCACAATGTATTCAATTCTGGCCTTTCTGGCAAGCCGCGCCCGGCCTATCACATCATATGTAAGCGAGACATACGGCACAAGCAGAACGGGATAGCCGATGGCAATAAACACTCCGTACATAAGAAGCGTCGTGAAGCTCATATGAAAAATTATGAGAAACAGGGCGCCGTACACAATCAATCCGCCGATAAGAATCGCCTTTTTACGCGCTCTTTTTTTGATGAGCCTTGATGCAAAATAATAGGCAAAAAAAGAAACCGCAGAATTAACGAGGCCGAACGTCCCGAGCGCCAGTTCACTGTTTGTCGCAATGAACACAAATACGCTGATTAAAAAAACAAAAATCCCTTCTCTCAAGCCTTGAAAAAAGTGCGCGTTGGTAATCCGGCGCCAATTCAGATTCGTGTGGCGCTCATCAAAAACTTTTTTCAGCATAAAACGGCCTTTCGACTCCCTCCGTTTCAGAAAAAAGCTCATGACCACGGCGAGAGCAAATAAGCCGAGCGACAGGCTGAAAATGACTGTATAACCCGTATTGTTTTCAAGTCTTGAAATGACATACCCGGCCACAATCGGACCGATCATTCCCGCCGATGAAGACAAGATGCCTAAAAATCCGTTGAAAAAATCTCTCGTTTCAGGTTCCGTTATTTCGAAAGTCAGCACATTAAAAGCCAGCCAGTAAAAGCCGTACCCCACTCCAAGCACGGCCCCTATCAAAACGAGACGGGAAGCCGCATTTTGCCCGGCAAGCAGCACACTTAAATAAAAAGCAGCCAAAAAGATAACCCCGAACCTGAGAATAAACACCCTGTCAATTTTTTTAGCCAGCCGCCCCGCCAGCAGAAAGGTAAACGGCTGCATCGTCACGACCGATAAATTGTATATGGCCAAATCAATAAATTTTCCCGACTGCTTCCACAAATACACGTTGACAAATGTATTTGACAGCGCGATGCCCAAAGAGTAAAGGCCGCCAATCGTCAATAACAGCAGCAGCCCTTTATTTACTTCGATGTCGCCGATAATTTTTTTTATTTTGCTCATCATTGACTCCCCTTTACTACACATTAGTCTGTCTCACTCAAACTGAGATATGTAAAAGGAATCAAAGTCAATAAAAAAACAAGGCCTCCCGCAGGAGACCTTGTGATGATTTAAATCAATTATTTTGCTTCGCTGTAAAGACGGGCAACTTCATCCCAATTCACAACATTCCAGAAAGCTGAAATGTAATCAGGACGGCGGTTTTGGTAGTTCAGGTAGTAAGCGTGCTCCCAAACGTCAAGACCGAGGATAGGCGTTTTGCCTTCTGAAAGCGGTGAATCTTGGTTTGGCGTGCTTGTAATTTCAAGTTTGCCGTTGTTTACAACAAGCCAAGCCCAGCCAGAACCGAAACGGCCGGCAGCTGCTGCAGCGAATTTTTCTTTAAATTGATCGAAGCTTCCGAATGTGCTTTTGATCTCTTCAGCAAGCTCACCAGTCGGTTCGCCTCCGCCGTTCGGAGATAAAAGAGTCCAGAATAAAGAGTGGTTCGCATGTCCGCCGCCATTGTTGCGGACAGCCGTGCGGATATCCTCCGGCACTGCGTTTAAATCAGCAACAAGCTCATCTACGGATTTCTCTGCAAGCGCTGATCCTTCGATCGCTTTGTTCAGGTTTGTAACGTATGTGTTATGGTGCTTCGTATGGTGAATCGTCATCGTTTCCTTATCGATATGCGGTTCTAAAGCATCATAAGCGTAAGGCAATTCTGGAAGTTTGTAAGCCATAATTTTTTTCCTCCTTTAAATATATGTACTGAAATGCCGCTATGCGCGAACTTTTCTAATCTCAATGTAACAAAAGAAAGCATGGTAATCAATGAAAAAGCTCACAATCCGGCGATTCCAGCAGACATACTACACTTTATCCGTTCACAGCCGAAATTAAACCTTCTAAAGCACCGTCCACAAGAAGTATCCGATCATAAAGAGCTGAATGACTCCTTTGGCGACGACGCTTGTTAAAAAGCCGATTAAAGAGCCCAGCCCCACTTTTGCAGCGGATTTAATATCCTTTTGATGAACAAACACCTCAGCGCAGACAGCACCGATAAACGGGCCTAAAATAATGCCTGCCACGGGAATAACAAAAGGCCCGATCAATAACCCGATCGTGCTTCCCCAGATCGCCGCCCTGCTCCCGCCGTACCTTTTAATGCCAAGTAAATTTGACACGTAGTCAGCTGCGAATAAAACGGCCGCAAATACCGCCTCAATGAGCCAGAACAGGTAGGAATACGGGCTGAAGGAAAACAAAAATCCGTAAAGGAGAAAACCAGCCACTATAAAAATAACGCTTGGAATCACCGGATACACCAGACCGATAAAAGCAACGGCGAAGACCGCGATGATAATCACCCAATACAAAACACTCATAACAAAAACACCCTCCTTTGTTTTGCGGAGCGATCACCGCATTCCGCTTTTTTCTTATTATGTATGATTCCTTATCACCGCTTTAAATACTCTCGCTTGTGTTCATCCCCTGTGAACGATACAATAAGCAACATATACCAGTTTAGGCTAGGAAGTGAAGATGTTGAACATATTTACGGCTTTATGGAAAAGTACATACTCTCCGGCAGATATTGCGAAAACACGGTTTCAAGGGATAGGAAAAGCGATCCTTTATGTATTTTTGCTGTCTGTCCTTTTTACGCTGCCGAGCGCTTATTACCTCAGCTCCGGCACCGTAAACTCAATGAACGGTTTCAAAACCGTGTTAGAAAAAGATTTCCCTGATTTCAAAATTTCAAACGGCGAATTGCAGACGAAAGCCTCCGCCTCCAAGGAAACGGAAGCGAACGGGTTTGTCATCGTGTTTGATCCCACTGATGCTTACGGCGCGAAACAAATAGCGGCGAAACAAAACGCGATCGGCATTTTAAAAAATAAAATGGTGCTTGCTGTAGACGGACAGGCGACAGAAATGAATTATTCATTAATGCCTGCTGATATCACAAAAAAAGAAATCATATCAGCTTTAAACCAAAATAAAACGATGATCGTCACCGTCCTTTCCGTTTTGCTTTTCATCATGACGGCAGCCGGCAAATTCATTGAAGTCTCATTTCTCGCCGTCATCGGCCTGATCATAAAAAATGCGCAAAGAAAGACATTGAATTATCAGCAGCTCTGGAAGCTTTCGGCTTATTCCATAACGCTCTCCACCATATTCTTTACGATTATGCGCGCGCTTGTCATTACGGTGCCGAGTGAATTTTTAGTGAATTGGTTTGTAAACTTTATCATCCTTTTCCTCGTCTTAAAAGAGATACCGCCAAGAAAAACAGCTGTGTAAGACTGCCTGAGGCAGTCTTCTTTTTTGTCATGAACAAAATGGGACAAGCATACAATGAAGTAAAAATGTATGCGGGAGGCGGTTGGAATGAAGCGGCTTACTTTTTTATTCGGCAGTTTATTTGTGATATTTATTATCTTTTACGATCTGAAAATCGGGACAATCCCTGCTCAAGACCTTCCTGCATACGCAGCGGCGGCGGCTCAGCCTGCAAAACAGGAAGCATCATACAGAACGGTTACGGTCAAAAAAGGTGATACGGTGATGTCGATAGTCGGCGCACATAAAGCGCCGGAAGATATTGCGCAAGATTTTGAAACGCTGAATCCGAATGTAAAAGCAAACGCCATTCAGGCAGGCACCGCTTATAAATTCCCCGTCTATCGTAATTAAACGTTAATTTCTTGTCAGTTCGGCAAATACACTGTTACAATATAACATGTAAATAGAAGTTGCCTGACATGTAAAAGGCTCTGCCTCAAAAGCGGTAACTACAATTAAGGAGCGATTGACAAGTGAGTGAAATCACACATCGTACAAAAACGCGTCCCGTCAAAGTGGGACCTTTAACAATAGGCGGAAATAACGAAGTCGTCATTCAGAGTATGACGACGACCAAAACACACGACGTAGAAGCAACAGTAGCGGAAATCAACCGATTAGCCGAAGCCGGCTGCCAAATTGTCCGGGTTGCATGCCCTGACGAACGTGCAGCTGACGCGATTGCCGACATCAAAAAAAGGATTTCGATCCCTCTCGTTGTCGATATTCATTTTGATTACAAGCTTGCATTAAAAGCAATTGAGGGCGGCGCCGACAAAATCAGAATCAACCCGGGAAACATCGGCCGACGCGAAAAAGTGGAAGCCGTCGTAAAAGCGGCGAAAGAAAAAGGAATTCCGATCCGGATCGGCGTAAATGCAGGATCATTGGAAAAACGCATTTTGGAAAAGTACGGCTATCCGACTGCTGACGGAATGGTTGAGAGCGCGCTTCATCACATTAAAATCCTGGAAGATCTTGACTTCCACGACATCATTGTCAGCATGAAAGCGTCTGATGTCAATCTCGCCATAGAAGCATACGAAAAAGCGTCAAAAGCATTTGATTATCCGCTCCACCTCGGAATTACAGAATCAGGCACGCTGTTTGCCGGAACGGTAAAAAGCGCGGCCGGACTCGGAGCGATTTTAAGCAAAGGAATCGGAAACACGCTCCGGATCTCTTTGAGCGCTGACCCGGTTGAAGAAGTAAAAGTAGCCAGAGAGCTCCTGAAATCGTTCGGTCTCGCTTCAAACGCGGCTACGCTTATTTCATGCCCGACATGCGGACGGATCGAAATTGATCTCATCAGCATCGCAAACGAGGTGGAAGAATACATTTCAAAAGTAAAAGCGCCGATTAAAGTAGCCGTTCTCGGATGCGCCGTTAACGGACCAGGCGAAGCGAGAGAAGCCGATATCGGTATTGCCGGAGCGCGCGGCGAAGGACTGCTTTTCCGCAAAGGCCAAATCGTCCGCAAAGTCCCTGAAGAAACAATGGTCGAAGAGCTGAAAAAAGAAATCGACAAGCTGGCAGAAGAACACTACGCAAAGCTTGAGGCGGAAAAAGCCAAAGCAGAACAAGACACACAAAAAGCTTGACGGATATTCCGCCAAGCTTTTTGTGTGTTTTAGAAAAACGGTGTAATGAAAATGCCCAGCACAAGGGAAACAATACCGATTCCCATCGCCCATCCGCCTAAAGCGCCTGCTCCTCTTCTTCTGGCGATATAGCCGACGATAATGCCGCATGCCCCTAATAAAACAGGGAGCACAAACAGGGAAATGATAGAAATAGCCAATGCTGCATACCCTATCCCCCGGCCTTCACTTACTCCGTCCCGGTTATCATCGCGGTCTGCTGTCCGGTCAGAAGCGCGATATGGCTCTGCAATTTCAGCCGCTGTTTCTTCTGAATAAACATCACGCGTGATATCCGTTCCTTCCGATCCATGATCCACATAGTAGTCGTTGCCTTTTCGATTTTCGTAATCGTATGCCACCTTCAATTCCCCCTTTTTCTTTTATGAAAGGAGCTTTTTTAGTTTCCGCGTTTTTTACGGAATCATGTTTGCTAAACTTTGCTGGTATTGTTAATTGTTTATGTTACACTTGAAGGGATGAAAATATAGGAGTGTGGACATGTTACGGTTAGGTATAGATATTGACGGCACGGTTACGGCACAGGATACATTTGTCCCTTATTTAAACCGCTCATTTCATCTTTCCATTACTTTGGATGATATGACTGATTATGATCTGACTAAGCTTTTGAACATTACAACCGAGGAATTTTGGGAATGGATGAATGTTCATGAAGCAGTCATATATAAAGAAGCAAAGCTCGCGGAATTTGCCAAGCAAGCGCTGGACGGGCTGAAAGAAGAACATCGTCTCATTTACATAACGGCAAGACGCGGCCACTTAGAAGATGTAACGCTGGACTGGTTTGCAAACCGGGACATTCATTATGATCACATTGAGCTTGTCGGAGGCCATCACAAAGTGGAAGCTGTCAAAAAACACGGCATCGATCTGTTTTTTGAAGATCACCACGGCAACGCGACAATGATCGCAAAAGAAGCGGGCATTCCGGTAATCCTTTTTGATTCCCCTTACAATCAGCTCCCCATCGATTCCAATATTATCAGGGTGCGGAATTGGCTTGAAGCCGTCGCCTGGATCAATAAAAACAAACACAGCCTTCAGCATGTCAAAAGCTGAAAAAAACCTCCTGCTTATGCAGGAGGTTTTTTATCGGCACGCCGGACAGGTGCCGTAAATTTCAAATTTATGACCGCTGATGTCATACCCTTCCAAATTATCGTGAAGCTTATCCATCGGACAGGACTCAATTTCCTTCGTTTTCCCGCAGGTTAAACAGATAAAATGGTGATGGTGGTGGGTATAAGAGCATGTAAAACGGAACAGTTTTTCCCCGGAAAGCTCCGTTGTTTCCAAAATGCCGAGTTCTTCATATAAAGAAAGATTTCTGTATATGGTATCAAAGCTCAGACCCGGGTAGTCGTCATTTAATGCGGCAAGCACGTTTTTGGCGGTCAGATATTTATCAGAATCAGCAAAAAGCTGCAGCATGTCTTCTCGCTTACTCGTATATTTATACCCTTTTTCTTTCAGCAGGTTCAACGCTTCTTGTACGTTCATGAGGACCTCCCCTTTACATCACGGTATCGCTCCAAAAAGAAAATGGCAGCTGTCTGAACAGCAGGCCATTTTCCTATGCTGTATAAAATTATACCTATAAAATGATAAAAAGTAAACGAAAGCCTAGTGAATCGCGGTTTTGAACTTACCGCCCCTCGTTTCATGTGTATTCATGATTGTAATAAATGCGTTTTTATCAATTTCAAACACTATGGATTTCAATTTTGTCACTTCAAGCCTTGTCACGACCGCGTAAATGACTTCTTTGGATTCATCCGTATATCCGCCTTTTCCCTGAAGCTTGGTGGTCCCCCGTCCAAGCCGGTGCAAAATCGCGTCTGAAATTTCCGCGTACTGGTCTGCAACAATAATGACCGCTTTCGTTTCATCAAGACCCTGGATGACGGCGTCAATCGTCTTCATGGCAATATAATAAGTCATGAAAGAATACATCGCCTGCTCCGGCCCGTATACAAAACCGGCCCAAATAAAAATAAACACATTAATGAGCATAACGAATTCTCCGACTGAAAAGGGCAGCTTTTTTGTGAGAAGGATACCGAGGATTTCAGTACCGTCCATCGAGCCTCCGTTTCGGATGACAAGGCCTACCCCGAAACCGAGCAAAAGCCCCCCGAATACCGTCGCCAAAATAGGCTGGGTCGTAATGGCCTCCACATGATGCAATGAGGATTCAATCAGCGCTAAACCGACGATCCCGATAACCGTAGAGATGAGAAATGTTTTTCCGATATATTTATATCCGAAAATCATAAATGGAATGTTGAGTAACACAACGAATAAGGCGAAATTGAGGATGGGATTGGACATAAAGAGGTGGTCTAAAATTAATGAAACACCGATAATTCCTCCGTCGATCACATTATTTGGGACCAAAAACAATTCAATACTTGCGGCGGCTGAGCCCGCTCCGACCAGAATCAAGATGACCCTGAAGATAAAGTGTAAAAATGACTCTCTTTTATGCTGTTTATTTGGGGTCATAAAATCTCCTTTCCTTTAATAACTATTTTAAACAGTAAGCAACTTCATTTTACCATTAAAAGCTGTAACATTTTAATGATTTGCTCAATACATTATATTTAAAGAGGTGAAAGTATCGATGATTTTAATACAAAGAATTATTTTGCAGCGGCTCAATCAAGTCACTCCGGACGATCTGCTGAAATATTCCAAGCAATACGGAATCAGCATTACGAGAAGTCAAGCGGCTGAGGTAGCGGCTCTGATGCACGGTAAAAATATCAATATCTTTGATGAACAGGAGCGGCTGCGCCTGCTGAAAAAAGTGGAAACGATAACCTCAAAAGAAACGGCACGGAAAGTTGACGAACTTTTCAATCAATTCTCAGGGTAAAAAAGGAGGGGTGAATTCCCCTCCTTCTTCTTATTGAGCTAATATTTTTTCAAGAAGCTCCTTATCAAATTGCTTTTCTTTCAGCATTTCGATTTCAAAACGGTATGGCGGCTTCTTATTTTTCTTGTCTTCGCCCACATACGGTGTTTCAAGGATTTTCGGAATTTCGGCCAGCTGCTCATGATGAACAATGTACTGCAGCGCGTTAAAACCGATCTCACCGAACCCGATATTTTCATGACGGTCTTTCCGGGCTCCCCTGATATTTTTACTGTCGTTCACATGAAGGACTTTTATCCGGTCGATGCCGACGATTTTATCAAACTCATTGAGAACACCGTCAAAATCATTGGCAACATCATATCCTGCATCATGCGTATGGCAAGTGTCAAAGCAGACGGAAAGATGTTCATTATGTGTAACGCCCGCAATGATCTCGGCAAGCTCTTCAAAGCTTCTTCCGCATTCTGACCCTTTTCCCGCCATTGTCTCCAGCGCGATCTGCACGCTTTGATCCGGATCAATCACTTCGTTTAATCCTTCAATGATTTTTTTGATGCCCGTTTCAGCCCCGGCACCGACATGCGCCCCTGGATGAAGCACGATCTGTTTCGCGCCGATCGCTGCCGTTCTTTCAATTTCAGAACGGAGAAAATCAACGCCCAGCTCAAACGTTGCCGGATTAGTCGTATTTCCGATGTTAATGATATATGGCGCATGCACGACAATCTCGTCGATGCCGTTTTCCTTCATATGGGCGCGGCCCGCTTCAATATTCAAGTCTTCAATTTTTTTGCGGCGCGTATTTTGGGGAGCGCCCGTATATATCATAAATGTGTTCGCCCCGTACGAAACGGCTTCCTTGCTTGCGGCAAGGAGCATATGTTTTCCGCTCATTGAGACGTGTGAACCTATTTTCAGCAACCCGATTCCCCCTACTTCCCTTTGTTAGATTGGTTTCTTCTCTGTTTTCTTCTGATTTTTTCCATTTCATAGCTCATTTTCTTTTTATAGCCCGGTTTTACTTTTTTCGGCTTTTTCACAAGGCGCTTCGCAATTTGGTCTGCCTCATTTTCCGTCTTTTTACGTTTCTTGCGGCGGTGGCGGTCATCGCCTTTTTTCCATTCTCCGTTTACAAGCTCCGCATAAGCAAACTCAATGCCCATCTTCTCGAGTCTTACGAGCGCATCTTCGTCAGAAAGCTCATAAATGGTCAGTGCTTGGCCTGATGAGCCGGCGCGCGCTGTTCTTCCTACGCGGTGAACATAAAAATCCAGATCGTCCGGAAGCTCGTAGTTGATGACATGGCTTACGCCTTTAATGTCAATTCCTCTTGCCGCAAGGTCTGTCGCAATGACATAAGTGAACTCCAGATCATTAATCTGCTTCATTACCTTTTTACGCTCACGCGGCGTTAATCCCCCGTGCAGAAGGCCGATTCTCATGCCTTTTTCAGTCAGGTATTTCGCAATATGGTCAGCAGTGTTTTTCGTATTTGCAAACACAATGCCCAAATACGGATTCAGATTAGACATCATATCAAAAAGCAGCTTGTCTTTATCACGCTGTTTAGAAGGAACCAAAACATGTTCAATCTTTTCGGCTGTGATTCTTTTCGGCTCAACATGCGCGTATTTCGGATTTTCCATATACTTTTTCAAAAACGGCTTCAGCTTTTCCGGAATCGTAGCTGAGAAAACAAGCATCTGAAGTTCTTCCGGCATACGCGACCCGATGTAATCAACGTCTTCCAAAAACCCCAAATCAAGCATCAGATCAGCTTCGTCAATGACGAGAGACTGCGCTTTATAGACGTTCAATGCCTGCGCCTTAATCAGATCCGCAATCCGGCCCGGAGTTCCGACGACGAGATGAGGCTGTGTTTTCAGCTTATCAATCGATTTTTGCTTGTCCGTTCCGCCGATAAAGCATTTTGTCCGGATCTGCTCGTCTTCTGCACCCTGTGTGATTTTAAGCGCTTCCTGATAAATCTGATTGGCAAGCTCTCTCGTCGGCGCTGTGATAACAGCCTGTACCGTATCAGAACCCGGATCAATCCGATTCAGGATAGGCAATAAATAGGCGTGGGTTTTTCCCGTTCCCGTTTGGGACTGCCCGATGACGCTTTCGTTTTTCAATACAGCAGGTATCAGCCTCTTTTGAATATCTGTCGGTTCATAAAAACCAAGGCGGTGAACTGCATCTATAATAAACGGTTTTAAGTTGTATCCATCAAATTTAGTTTCTTTCATTTTTCCCAGCTCCTTAAAGCGGCACATTCTGTGTCCATCATCACATTATAACCGATTTCACTTAAAAACACCATGTCTTGGGGGAATCCTGTTTTCGAGATAGAAAAGCAAATGCCCCCTCCGATGCATATTGTAATAGCAGAGAGACAGAAAGGAGGTACAAGTATGTTTCCACAGCAGCCGATGAGAAATATGGCGCAGCAGGGCCGGCCGTTGATGAATCCGCGTATGATGATGGGAGGCAGACCGTCATTGCCGGGCCGGCAGCTGATGCAGCAGGGCCGGCAGTTATTCCCTCAGCAGCAGATTGCAGGAGCAGGCCTGAGAAACGCAGGCACAGGCGGAGGGGGCTTAAAAGGAATGCTTTCCCGTTTTTTACCCGGTTCAGGAGGAAGCGCTGCCGCGTCCGCTCCGACAGCGGCCAGCGGAGGAGCAGGCGCCGGACTGCAGGGATTGCAGGGGATTCAGAGTCTGGCAAGTCCGGCATCCCTGTCGAGCATGCTCGGCAACGTCCAGAAGGTGCTGGGCGTGGCGCAGCAGGTTACGCCGATGATCCAGCAGTACGGCCCTTTAGTACGGAATCTGCCCGCCATGATGAAGCTTTACAGTCAGTTAAGCAGCAACGATGATGAGACAGAAGATAAAGATGAGAATAAATCTGACGAGACAAAAGAAACAGACGAACAAGACAAAAAGGATGAAGCTGAAAAAACAGACGAAACAGAAGATGAAAACAAATCAGACGCCTCGTCTAAAACGTCAAAGAAAACGTCTGAAAAAGCATCCGCTTCAAAAGAAAAAGATGACGCTGAAGCAAAATCAGAAGAACGGCCGCGTCCAAAAAGAACATCGGGCAGATCAAAACCGAAATTATATATTTAACATTCTTTGATATCTCACGAAAGATTAGCTATAATGAGATCAGAAGAATGCAAGATTTAAGCCGTTTAACTACGGCTTTTTATATTGCCTCTACACTCACTTTTGATAGGAGGACATCTACATTGGACGTTATCAAAATCTCGCCGCGCGGCTATTGTTACGGCGTTGTTGATGCCATGGTCATAGCCAAAAACGCGTCACTCGATAAAACACTGCCAAGACCTATATATATACTCGGAATGATCGTTCACAATAAGCATGTCACAGATGCGTTTGAAGAAGACGGCATTTACACGCTTGACGGCACAAACCGTCTGGAGATTTTAAAGCAGATTGAAAAAGGAACCGTTATTTTCACGGCTCACGGAGTATCTCCGGAAGTAAGAAAAGCCGCTGAGGAAAAAGGGCTTGTTACGATTGACGCCACATGCCCGGACGTCACAAAAACACATGACTTAATCCGAAAAGTAAAAGCGGAAGGCTATCACGTCATTTATATCGGCAAAAAAGGCCACCCCGAGCCTGAAGGAGCCGTCGGCGTCGCCCCTGAAATCGTGCATCTCGTTGAAACAGAGGAAGACGTGAGAAACCTCGATATTCAGGCTGAAAAATTAATCGTTACAAACCAAACGACAATGTCCCAGTGGGACGTCCATGATATTATGGAATCAGTCAAAGAAAAGTACCCGCACGTGGAATATCATCAGGAAATCTGTCTGGCCACACAGGTTCGTCAAGAAGCTGTATCAGAGCAGGCAAAAAAAGCGGACTTAACCATTGTTGTCGGCGATCCGAAAAGCAATAACTCCAACAGACTGGCTCAAGTGTCAGAAGAAATCGCCGGAACAAAAGCCTATCGCATCGGTGACATCAGTGAACTGAAGCTCGAATGGCTGAAAGACGTCAATACCGTCGCCGTTACCGCAGGCGCGTCAACACCGACACCGATTACAAAGGAAGTAATCCGCTTTTTAGAGCAGTTCGACCATAACGATGAGTCTACATGGCAGCTTGAGCACAATGTGCCGCTCAAAAAAATCCTTCCGAAAGTAAAAATAAAAAACTGAGGCCGCGGCCTCAGTTTTTTTTATAAGAAGGCAAATGGATTTGTATCTGTTTCGGAAGCGAAAATACGCACGTCATAGTTTTTCTCTCCAGCCATTGCCGTAAGCTTCTCTGCTGTGCCTTTTCTCATGATCTTTTCAGCGTAATGCCCGGGATCCACGACGTTTAACCCCATCATCATCGCGTCATGCGCTACATGAAAATAAAGGTCGCCCGTCACATAAACATCTGCACCCTTCCGCTTTGCCTGATAAATGTATTTATTTCCGTCTCCGCCAAGCACCGCGACTTTTTTCACCTTGCTGTTTCGCTCTCCGACCATCCGGACTCCGTTAACGTCAAACTTCTCTTTTACAAACAGGGCAAACTCTTCAAGCGTCATGTCCTGCTGAAGTTTTCCGATGCGGCCAAGCCCTTTTTCAAGCGGAGACTGCTCCACCGGATAAATATCATACGCCACCTCTTCATACGGATGGCTTTTTTTCAGCGCTTTTACGACGGCTTTCTCCATACTTGCCGGAAAAATGGTCTCAAGTCTCACTTCATGAACGAGTTCCAATTCTCCCGTCTGTCCGATAAACGGGTCCGCTCCGTCCAGAGGCTTAAAGCTGCCGATTCCCTCAGAAGAAAACGCGCAATGGCTGTAATTGCCGATATGTCCAGCTCCTGCATTGCCAAGTGCGGTTCTGACAGCTTCTTCATAGTCTTTCGGGACAAACACGGCAAGCTTTTTCAGCGGGTCCGAATATGTCGGGACGAGCACTTCCGTATCTGTCAGGCCGAGAGCTTCCGCAAGCAGATCGTTAACTCCGCCGTCCGCCACATCAAGATTCGTATGAGCCGCATATACGGCAATATCATGCTTTATACATTTCTCAATCAGTCTTCCGCCGGGCTGATCAGTGGTGATCTGTTTAAGCGGCCGAAAAATCGGCGGATGGTGAGCGATAATTAAGTCAACCTTTTTCTCAATAGCTTCATCCACCGTTTGTTCCAGAACATCCAGCGTCACCATGACGTTTTTCACCGGCTTATTCAATGTGCCGATCTGCAGACCGATTTTGTCTCCTTCCACCGCAAAAGCCTTCGGTGAAAATTGTTCAAACAGCTGGATGATTTCCTGTCCGTTTACATGTTTAGGCATGTCCGATTACCTCCTTCAGCAGAGAGATCCGCTCTTTCAGCTCAGCTAATTTTTCTTGGTTTTCATGCTTTGCGCTGCGGCTGATCTGTTCATAAATTTGTTCAGTATGCTTAAGTTCCTGGCTCCATTTCCGAAGAAACACTTCATTCTTCTCTTTTAACAAAAACGGACCGGCAAGCATTCCGGCAGCCATCGAGATGTCCCGATAAGGTGCATCACGGTCGCCGGTTTCCGCGACGAGTATTTCATAACACTTTCCGTCTTCTTCAAGGATCACTTCATCAATCAGTTCATAGCCTTCCTGATAAAGCCACTCTCTTATATGAACGGCATGAATATTCGGCTGCAGAATCAGCCGTTCACGCCCCGTCAGTTTTGTTTTTCCGGACTCCAAAATATGAGCGATCAGCGCTCCGCCCATGCCCGCAATTGTAATGGCGCCCGCTTCTCCCTTTTCAAGGACGCTCAGCCCGTCACCTTTCCTTACGGAGATAAGAGTGCTTAAGTCCAGTTTTTCCACCTGCTGTTTGGCGGATAGAAACGGCCCGTCTGTAATTTCACCGGCAATTGCGCGGCTCGCTAAATGATTCAAAACTGCATAGCAAGGAAGATACGCATGGTCTGACCCGATATCAGCAACCAGGGCACCCGGAGGGATATATTCCGCTACAGACTGCAATCTTTTAGATAACTTCATTTCATTCACAATATCACAACTTTTCTCAGGTTCTTTTTCCTTTACTATCATATAAAAAAACCGCCCGGAATCCAAGCGGCGGATAGAGTTTTTCATATGTCTTTTATATAGGGACCGGTAAAATTTTATTTAATCTTAGAAACCCATTTTGCCATGTCATCCAGCTTTTCGGCCGGAACAAGGCCTGCAGGCATCCCGTTGCCGCCCTTTTCAATTCTTGTTTTAATCGCAGCGACATCTTTTCTTTTGCCGACGCCTTTTAAGTTCGGCCCTGAGACACCTTCATAGTTTTCCCCGTGACAGGTGATGCAGTTCGCTTTATAAATTTCTTCAGGTGAAGCGTTTGCAGTTTCCTTTTCGGCATTTTTGCTTTCACCGCCGCTTGCGATCTGATGCGCATCTCCATTTCCTTTCACTGACAGAAAGAAAGTCAGCCCTATTCCCAGAACTGCAATGAGCAAAAAAGGAATCAGCGGATTCCACTTCATATCTCCATCCCCCTTTTTTCATTCTCCCCCTATGTAAACACTTCTAATTCTAACTTATTTTTACAAAATGTAAATGGTCTCATTAAGCCATTTCACTGATTTCACAATTTATACATAAAACAAAAATAACTGTTTTGTTTATCCAAAATTATCTTTATTCTATTGTATAATGAATTGTATACGCTTACAATAAGGAATATAAATAAACTTATCTCATTATCCCCCTTAAAAGGACATGCCGCATTTTTCCGAACTCATTTGCAAAACAAATGCTTATCCAGTAAAATAAAGGTATATTATCCATATATCTTATACATAAAAAAGAACGGATCAACAGACCCGTTCCATTCTATTCGAGAAAATCCTTCAGACGTTTGCTTCTGCTCGGATGTCTCAATTTGCGAAGCGCTTTTGCTTCAATTTGGCGAATACGCTCTCTCGTTACTCCAAACACTTTGCCGACTTCTTCCAGCGTTCTTGTGCGTCCGTCATCCAGACCGAAACGGAGACGCAGCACGTTTTCTTCACGATCCGTCAACGTATCCAGCACGTCTTCCAGCTGTTCTTTCAAAAGCTCATATGCCGCATGATCCGACGGAGACGTCGCTTCCTGGTCTTCGATGAAATCACCGAGATGTGAATCGTCTTCCTCACCGATCGGCGTTTCTAAAGAAACAGGCTCTTGGGCAATTTTTAATATTTCACGGACTTTTTCAGGCGTAAGATCCATGTCTTCAGCAATCTCTTCCGGTGTCGGCTCTCTGCCCAGATCCTGAAGAAGCTGACGCTGCACACGGATTAATTTGTTGATGGTTTCCACCATGTGAACAGGGATACGAATCGTTCTCGCCTGGTCAGCGATGGCGCGTGTAATCGCCTGTCTGATCCACCAAGTTGCATACGTACTGAATTTATATCCTTTACGGTAGTCAAACTTTTCGACGGCTTTCATGAGACCCATGTTTCCTTCTTGGATTAAGTCTAAGAAAAGCATGCCGCGGCCGACATACCGTTTAGCAATGCTGACAACTAAACGAAGGTTTGCTTCAGCCAATCTGCGTTTAGATTCCTCGTCACCCTCTTCAATTTTTTGAGCGTAGGTGATTTCTTCTTTAGCAGAAAGAAGATTTACCCGTCCGATTTCCTTGAGGTACATGCGGACTGGATCATTGATCTTTACGCCAGGCGGTACGCTGAGGTCATTAAGGTCAAATTCTTCTTCGGCTTTGGCAAGCTGTTGAATATTAGGATCTTCTGTTTCTTCATTTTCACTAATTAATTCAACACCTTGTTCTCCTAAAAATTCATAATACTCATCCATTTGGTCTGATTCAATTTCAAAGCTGGACATGCGTTCAGCAATTTCTTCATATGTTAAAACGCCACGTTTTTTTCCAGTTTCAGTCAGCTGGTCTTTTACCTGATCCAGTGTAAGTTCTGTTTCTGTCTCGTGGGTTTGTTTATCAGCCATTATGGATCCCTCCTTCCAAAGCTTGCAACGAATTCTAAAAGCGGTATGTTTCTTATCCGTCCCGGGAGCTTTCTTTCTTTTTCAGCATGCAGGGCAGCAGATAATAAATGACAATTCATGATGAGGTTAAGCGATCTATTTGCTCCTCCGCAAGGAATCATTGCCAATGAGAACGCGAGCCTCTTTTTTGATGTTATTTTAATGATCGGTTCAATGCGACAATTTCTTGAGCCAGAGACGCAGCTTTCACAAAGTCTTTCTGCCGCTCTGCATCCGCTCTTTCTGCTTCTTTTTCCTTTATCATTGACCATTTTCGGTGATCCAACACTTTTTTTACGTAATCGGATAACTCGGCCTCTGAGAGCTCCTCGTTCACTTGGAGCATCCCTATATCTGAAAGCAGCTGGCTGATTTCCTCATCCTGCATTCTCGCCATAAGATGCTGCGGCGTCATTTCAGCGCCCTCTTCATAAACAGCGTACAGATATGCTGCCAGCGCACGATGTCCGTCAATGTTAAATTCAAAGCCGACACGTTCAATCACTTTCTTGATGACGTTTCTGTCTCTCAGCATATGAGCGAGAAGAAGCCTTTCCGCATTCTCATAGGCGGGACGGAGACGGCGCCGTTTCGCTTTTGTCGTCACCCGGGCCCGTCTTGTCTGCGGTTCGGCGTTTTTGTCGCCGGGGGCGTTTTGTCTGGCATAGATGGAAAGCTGTTCGGTCAGAGATTCTACCGAAAGAGAAAATTCGGAGGCGAGCTGCTTCACATACATTTCCTGCTCAAGCGACCCGGAAAGTGCGCTGATTTCTTTCAGCACTTCTTTCATGTAAGCAAGCCGGTCTCCTTCATCAGATAAGTTTTTCCCTTTGCGGAAATATTGCATTTTAAAGGCCATGACCGTAACGCTTGCATCAATGATATCGGTCTTGAATTTTTCTCCGCCCCGGGTTCTGATATAATCATCAGGGTCAAGCCCGTCAGGCATCATGCATACTCTTACCTTACAATCAGCTTTCTGCAGCAGGCCGGCCGCTTTCAGCGTAGCCTCATACCCGGCTTTATCCGAATCGTAGCAGAGAATGACCTCCTGAACATTTCTTCTGAGGATTTTCACATGCTCTTCGGTGAGCGACGTCCCCATGGTGGCGATGCTTTCTTTTACGCCTGAGCTGACGGCGGATATGACATCCGCGAAGCCTTCAAACAGAACGGCTCTCTCCTCTTTCCTGATCGGCAGGCGCGCCTTATGGAAGTTATACAGCAGCTTAGATTTATGAAACAGCGGCGTTTCCGGACTGTTCATATATTTCGGCTGCTGGCTTCCGAGCGCCCTCCCTGAAAAAGCCGCCACGGCTCCGTGATGATCATGAATGGGAAACATAATTCTGTTTCTGAAACGGTCAAAATACCCGCTGCCGTCTTCCCTTCTGATCAACAGACCCGCTTTTTCCATCTGTTCTTCCTCAAAACCGCGCTTTTTCAAGAACTTCGTCATGAAATCCCAAGAATCCAGCGCGTAGCCGATTTCAAACTCATCTATGAGCTCTTTCGTAAAACCCCTTGATAAAAGGTAATCTAACGCTTCCTGGCCTTCCTTTGTATTCATTAGCAAATGATGGTAAAATTTCTTCAGGAGCTCGTGAGCTTCCGCCATCTTGTGCTCTCCGGAAGATTCCGGCCTGGATGCAGAGTGAATCGTTATATCATCAGGGAAATCAATCTGATATTTATCCGCAAGGTGAGAAACAGCTTCCGTAAATGAATAGCCTTCCATCTGCCGTAAAAAAGAGAAAACGTTCCCGCCCGCTCCGCACCCGAAGCAATGAAAGATCTGCTTATCGCTGGAGACGGAAAACGAGGGCGTGTTTTCACCGTGAAACGGGCAGAGCCCAAAGTAGTTGCGGCCTTGCTTTTTCAATTGGACATAATCACCTATGACTTCAACAATGTCTGCTGACTGCTGCACCTGATTAACTACTTCATCTGGTATGCGGTTTCCCATCTTATAACACTCCGTCGTACATTATTCGATGTTTTGATTTGAAATCCCTTCATCATTCGACAGGATTTTTTTAAGCAGGGTAACAAATCGATTCCGATCTTCTTTATTTAATTTTTTAGGTCCTTTGGAATGGATGCCGCTTCTTCTCATTTTGCCCGACATATGACGGCTCATCAGAGCGAAGTCAATCGTGTCTTCGGTATAAGAACGGCCCCTTTCCGATAAGACGGCAATATTTCTGTTCAGCAAAAGGGATGCCAAACCGATATCCTGCGTGACTACGATGTCTCCCGATCTCACATGGTTTGCGATATATAAATCTGCCGCTTCTTTATGAGGATCAACGTATATCCAGTTCTCGTTTTTGCTTCTGGAAAGCTGGTAGTGTTCAAATGATGCGACGAAAATAACCCGAACGCTGAATTGCGATGCAATGAGCAATATTTCCTCTTTTACGGGGCATGCGTCTGCATCGACAAAAATCGTCTTTTCTTTTTCATTTAGAAGACTAATTCTCCATCCCTCCATCAATCTCCTGCATAAAAACAAGCGAAATCGCATATGCTCCATGACTGCGGATCTATTTTTGTCTTTGTCGAAAAATTTCCGGGAGTTATTCTTGACATCTTACTCGTAATAGTTTATTCGTATCACACTAAGCTTAAACCTAAAAATAAACATTTTATCACAATTTTTTATTATAATACAAACTTCGCGAAGATGCCATCCTTTTTGTTTATTCCCTATTTGCATACCCAAAAACCCAGGATAAAGCGTCCTGAGTTATCGGCCCTTTGTTTTTAGATGATGAATGATGTTCGCTGTTTCCTCGACCGCTTTATTCGAAACATCAACGACTTGGCAGCCGATCCGGGCCACGATTTTCTCGAAATACTCCAGCTCTTCTTTAATTCTGTTGATGTTGGCGTAAATGGCTTTGTCGTTTAAGCCGAGAGATTTTAACCGTTCTTTTCGAATATGGTTCAGTTTATCAGGACTGATTTTTAAACCGATGCATTTTTTCGGATCAACGCTGAACAGTTCTTCCGGCGGATCGACTTCAGGAACGATCGGCACGTTGGCCACTTTCAGACGCTTATGGGCAAGATATTGAGATAATGGGGTTTTAGACGTTCTGGATACTCCGAGCAGGATGATATCGGCTTTTAAAATGCCTCTTGGGTCCCTGCCATCGTCATATTTGACGGCAAACTCGATCGCCTCGACCTTTTTGAAATAATCTTCATCAAGCTGGCGGACGCGGCCCGGTTCATATTTCGCCGTCAGACCGTAGGCCGTTTCCATTTTATCGATGAGCGGACCGATAATATCGTAATACAGCACATTCGCTTTTTCCGCTTGTTCAACTAAGTATTTGCGGATTTCAGGAACAACGAGCGTAAAACAAATAATGCCGCCGTCCGCTTTGGCGAGAGACACGACTTCATTGATGGTGCCGATATCTTCCACGTAAGGTATTCTTCTGATATGCGTATCATCGGCTGAGCCGTTAAACTGGCTGAGCGAGGCTTTTACAACGAGTTCGGCGGTTTCTCCGACTGAGTCTGATACTACGTAAATGATGCGATTGTCCATGTTATCCCCCCGTTAGTTTTCAAGCTTATATGATTTCATTTTCTGATAAACTGACAAGTATCTTGGTCATATTCGTTTTCGTAAACCGGCCGATGACCTCAAAGCCTTTATCCGTATCTTTAATAACGGGCAGGGCATCGATCTGTTTTTCAATTAAAAACTTGGCGATGTCCATCACATAATCGTCACGCCGGCAGACGGCGATATTCGGCATTCTTGTCATAATAATATGAACCGGTATTGAGGCAAGTTCCTGCTGGCCGATGCTCGCCCGCAGCAAATCTTTGCGTGACAGCACACCGACTAAGACAGCATCACGATCTACGACAAATAACGTGCCGACATCTTCTAAAAACATGGTGCAGATGGCATCGTATACCGAGACATTTTCATTGATGACGACAGGAATGGATTGAAAATCTTTCACTTGCAGCTTTTTCAGTTTATCGGCAAGCAGCTGATTTCCCGTTTTCCCCGTATAAAAATAACCGACCCGCGGACGGGCCTCTAAGAAGCCTGACATGGTGAGTATGGCCAAGTCCGGCCGCAGTGTGGCTCTCGTTAAATTGAGCTGTTCTGCAATATGCTCTCCGGTAATCGGGCCGTTTTCCTTTACAATTTGTAAAATTTGTTCTTGCCGTTTATTTAATTCGATCGTACTCACCACCTTTATGGAAGGGTTTATTTATCTATGTTTTTCATTCTGTGATGTTATGTAAAAGGGGAAAAGACGATTGCCGATCACACAGCAACCGTCTTTTTCTTTATTTTACAATAAGATGATTCATATTAGCAAAAGACTTGATCACATCTGCAAGAGCGGTCATTTGCGCTAAACGGTTGGTTTTTAATGCTTCATTGTCCGCATTTACCATCGTATGATTAAAGTAATCTTCGATCGGCTCCTTTAATCCGCTGAGCGCGGTAAGCGCCTGTTCATAGTTTTTGGAGGCAAAGCTTTCCGCGACGCTGTCTTTTGTCTTTTGATAAGCGTCAAACAGCTTTTTCTCCTGTTCATTTTCAAACAGATCCGGCTTGATATCGCGGCTCTCGCCTTTTTTGCTGATGGAGATGACCCGTCCCAGTGCCTCAGCGGTTTCTTTAAAGCCCGGTGTGCCGAGGTGTTTCTCAAGCACTCTTGCCTTATGAACAGCTGCATACGGCTCAAGGTCAGTGCTGTCCAGAACGGCTTCAATAACGTCATGACGGATGTCTTCAGCATTCAAGACGTATTTCAGACGCTGTGTAAAGAAATCGAGGAGCTCATTTTCTTTTTCCGTTTCTGTCAATGACAGCAGCTCTTTAAAAGAAATGCCCCAGTTGCGGTCGATCAGAATGGAAACGATGCCGCTTGCCTGACGGCGCAAACCGTACGGATCCTGAGAACCTGTCGGAATCACGTCGATGCTGAAGAAGGAGGCAATCGTGTCCAGTTTATCAGCTAACGCCACAACCGCGCCGGTAAAGGTTGAAGGCACGTCTCCCCCGGCCGCTCTCGGCATATAGTGCTCATTTACCGCGGCAGCGACGGCTTCATCTTCGCCGAGCATGCGCGCATATTTTTCTCCCATGACGCCTTGAAGCTCAGGGAACTCATAAATCATGTGTGTAACCAGGTCAAATTTAGAAATCTCGGCGGCGCGCTTGACAAGTTTTTGCGTCTGTTCATCAGCCTTCAGGCGGACGGCAAGTTTGCCCGCAATGGCGGCCGCTCTTCTCACTTTATCTCCAAGGGAGCCAAGCTCTTCATGGAAAACGATATTTTCCAGTTTCTTCACGTTTGCATCGATGTTCAGCTTTTGGTCTTCTTTGTAGAAGAACGCAGCATCTGAAAGTCTCGCTCTCAGCACCTTCTCGTTTCCGCGGGCAACATTTTCAATTGCATGGCTGTTCCCGTTTCTTACCGTAATAAAATGAGGCAGCAGATTCCCGTTTTCATCTTTTACCGGGAAGTAGCGCTGATGCTCTTTCATTGTTGTCACAAGCACTTCTTCAGGCAAAGAAAGAAACTCGGATTCAAAAGAGCCGTAAAGCGCTGTCGGATATTCCACAAGTTGATTGACTTCGTTAAGCAGATCCTCATCAATCGGAATATTCCATTTCTTATCGGCCGCAAGCGCGTCCAGCTGGCTTTGGATCATTTGTTTGCGTACTTTCGGATCAGCAATGACGTGCTGTTCTTTCAGCAGCTCTTCGTATGATGACGGTGCGTCAATAGATACTTCTTCACCGAGAAAGCGGTGTCCCTGTGTGTTCCGTCCCGTCCCTACATTTGTGATCTCAAACGGAATAACGTCTTTTCCGAAGAGAGCTGCAATCCATTTGATCGGGCGGATATAGCGCAGGTCTTGTGTGCCCCAGCGCATGTTTTTAGGGAAATGCATTCCGGTAATCAGGTTTTCCAGCTGCGGTAAAAGTGTCTTCGTCTCTTGTCCAGCCTGGAATTTTTGGACGAAGACATATTCCGTGCCGTTTACGTCTTTTATATACAGGTCATCCACTCCGGCACCTTGGCCTTTGGAAAACCCGATAGCGGCTTTGGTCCAGTTCCCGTCAGCATCCAGAGCGATTTTTTTCGCCGGGCCTTTTGCTTCTTCCTGAATATCAGCCTGTTTTTCTGCTACGTCTTTTATATATACTGCCAGACGTCTCGGTGTATTAAAAAGTTTCACTTCGCCGTGAGCGATATTTTTTTCAGCCAGCCAGCCAGTCAGCTTTTCACCGAGCTGCACCATGCTGTCATGTAAAAAACGCGCCGGCATTTCCTCGAGTCCGATCTCTAAAAGCAAGTCTTGTTTACTCATGGGAAGAGCCCTCCTCTTTAAGCATTGGGAACCCTAATTTTTCCCGTTCTTCATAATACGTTTTTGCTACTTTTCTCGCTAAGTTGCGGACACGGCCGATATAACCCGTCCGCTCTGTCACCGAGATCGCGCCTTTTGCATCGAGCAGATTAAATGTGTGAGAGCATTTCAGCACATAATCATAGGCCGGATGCACAAGCCCGTTATCCATTTGTCTGATCGCTTCTTTTTCATACGTGCTGAACAAATGGAATAGCATATCCACATCTGATGTTTCAAAAGTATAAACGGAATGTTCATATTCAGCCATCATAAACAAATCCTTCACTGTAAATCCTGACGTCCATTCAAGATCAAAGACGTTTTCTTTATCCTGAATATAAGACGCAAGACGTTCAATGCCGTACGTGATCTCAACAGACACCGGTTTACATTCAATTCCGCCCACCTGCTGGAAGTACGTAAACTGGGTGATTTCCATCCCGTCAAGCCATACTTCCCAGCCGAGTCCCGCACAGCCTAAAGACGGGTTTTCCCAGTTGTCTTCTACGAAACGAATATCATGCTCGAGTGGGTTAATGCCGAGCGCGCGCAATGAATCTAGGTAAAGCTCTTGGATGTTATCAGGCGACGGCTTGATAATGACTTGGAATTGGTGATGCTGATAAAGCCTGTTCGGGTTTTCTCCGTATCGCCCATCCGCAGGCCGTCTGGACGGCTCAACGTAAGCTACTTTCCACGGCTCCGGCCCGATGCTCCGTAAAAATGTATACGGGCTCATTGTGCCTGCGCCTTTCTCCACATCATACGCCTGCATGAGCACACAGCCTTCACTCGACCAGTGCTTCTGCAAGGTTAAAATCATATCTTGAATGTTCATTTCAAGCACCTCCACTTTCTCCATTCTTTTACAAGTGCGGCGGCAATCAAAAAACTCCCGTCTCTATGCTTGCCAGCCGCAAACATAGGGACGAGAGTTCTCCCGCGGTTCCACCCTAGTTGCTGAGGATGTGAATCACTCAGCCTCTTTTTAAAGGGTTGCTCAAGAATGCCTTTCGTTGCGCGCTCATCCTTAGCTTACACTGTCCTAAGGTCGCTTATATGAGTTGGACGCAAGTACTTCTTTCTGTCACTGCAACATATTTTATAATAAATGATCATATAAAAAGATGGGCAGAATGTCAACTTTTGTTTTCATCCAAAAGGTGCTTCATGCTTTCCATCTGGTCTAAAAACCGTTTAGAATTTAAATAAAGCCCTGAATATTCCTCATAATACAGATCGATAACCCGTTTAAGTTCGTTTTTGGTTTCCTGTTTTAATGAGACGCTGCCGAGCCTTCCGATATCAAAGTAATAAAAAAGCCTTAGCAGCCTTGCCGTTTGCGGCGAAATCGGAACTTTGTACGGATCCTTTCCAAAGCAGCGGTGGCAGATAAAACCATTATCTCTTACCGAAAAATGAAACGTCCCGTCCCGGCTTTTGCAGTGGACACAATGATTCAGCTCCGGATACAGTCCCATGACGCCGAGCATTTTCATCTGAACGATGAAGGTGATCACGTCCGGGTCAGTCCCTTCATTCAGCCTCTTAAAGGATTCGAGAATCAATTCGAATAAATAGGGGTTCGGTTTCTTCTCTTCCGTTCCTTTGTCAGTAAGTTCAGCGATAAAAGCGGCATATGCCGTCAAAAACAAGTCTTCTCTGATCGTTCTCATGCTGAGAATCATTTCACCCTGCTGGAGCGTGCCGAGTCCGGATGTTCTTTGCATTAAAAATGACCCGTACAAAAACGGCTGGCTGACTGCTGACAGCCGGCTGGCTGACTTCCTGGCGCCTCTTGCCATAACGCCGATTTTGCCGTGTTCCCTCGTCAGCAATGTCACGATTTTATTCGTCTCTCCGTAGTCATTCGTACGGAGCACGATTCCTTCACATTTTGTCAGCATTTCCGCACCTTCCAACAATGGGAGGGGCCAAGAGGTTTACAAAATTGGAAAATCAATTCGGGCTAGCTCATCTTCCGGTTCTTCGGGTCTTTCCAGGTTCTCTTTTTCCAGTTCTTTAAAAAGAAGGTACGTATCAACACTTCCTGTTTGAGAAAATACGTTCCAGGTAAAATTCAACACAAAAAACCCACCTTTCATCATTAAACTAGCTTGCCAATCCAAATTCTTACCCTTATCTTGACCTGATGTCCTCCTTTTCATGTTAAACAAATTTTGCTAACGAATCCCTGTTTCTGTGAGGTAATCCCACACCTCACGTATGGGCTGAAATCATTTAATATTCATCCTCTTTGAAACCGAAATCACGCAGCTGAGACATTTTATTCCGCCAGTCCTTCTGCACTTTTACCCATAGTTCCAGGTAAACGCGTGAGCCCAGCAGCGCTTCAATATCAGCCCGCGCTCTTTTGCCGACTTCTTTCAGAAGAGCTCCTTTTTTCCCGATGACGATTCCTTTTTGAGAATCCCGCTCGACCACAATGGTGGCGGCGACATGGATGGAGCCGTTTTCCTGTCCTTTAATGGACTCGATAGCGACAGCGATGCTGTGCGGCACTTCTTCCCTTGTAAGATGGAGCACCTTTTCTCTGATCAGTTCAGAAATAATAAACCGCTCTGGATGGTCAGTCACCTGATCACTCGGATAGAACTGAGGCCCTTCCGGTAAATACGCTTCAATCTGTGCGAGCAGGGTCTCGACGTTGTTTCCTTCCAAAGCTGAGATCGGCACGATTTCCTTAAACGGATAGCGCGTACGGTACTCATCAATTAAAAGAAGGAGCTGATCAGGGTGGATCTTATCAATTTTGTTTACGATCAGAAAAACGGGCGTGGACGTCTGTCCGAGCTTTTCAATGATAAACTCGTCGCCCTTTCCGTACCCTTCTTCGGCGTTGATCATAAATAACACCAAGTCAACTTCTTTCAGCGTGTTCTGCGCCACTTTCATCATAAAATCGCCAAGCTTGTGCTTCGGCTTGTGAATACCCGGTGTATCAATAAAAATGGTCTGCGATGTGCCTGTTGTCAGCACCCCTTGGACTTTATTTCTTGTCGTCTGGGGTTTGTCGCTCATGATGGCGATCTTTTGACCGATGACCCTGTTTAAAAAGGTAGACTTTCCTACGTTCGGTCTTCCGATGATAGATACAAATCCTGATTTAAAGCTTTCGTTCGTCATGTAAATCCTCCGATGAAAATGCGCCCGGCAATAATTCTTCCGCAGTCATTTCTTTTATTTGTCCTTGTAAGTTGGTCAGAACAACAAGCATATCCTTTGAACACAGCTCGGAAATCACTTGTCTGCAGGCTCCGCACGGCGAAACCGGTCCCGGAGTGTCCGCAGCCACGGCGAGCATCACAAATTCCGTATCCCCCTCGGAAACAGCTTTGAATATCGCCGTGCGTTCGGCACAGTTGCACATGCTGTATGCCGCATTTTCAATGTTGCAGCCTCTGTACACTTTTCCGTCTTTGGTAAGAAGAGCGGCTCCCACTCTGAAGTTTGAATACGGCACATACGCTGTGTCCCGCGCTTTTAATGCTTCTGCAATCAATTCTTGTCTGTTCATGTGTACTTATTCCTCTCTTACCTTTATCCTGTATGATACCGCTGTCACTTTTATTTTACATAATTATGATTGGTTTTTCACGCCCATTTTTGGCAATGTAAAATAATTGTAAGAATCTTCTGCTAACATATTTTCGGCAAGAAGATGAGTAAACCAATGATACACGAAATCACGGCAAAGACGCAAACGGCTCCGGCGGCCGCGTCTTTTGCCGCTTTTGCGAGCGGATGATACTGATCGGTAACTAAATCAACAACATGCTCTATCGCGGTATTTACAAGCTCCAGAGCAAGCATCCCGCCGATCAGCATCAAAACAACGGCCCATTCGGCCGTGCTGAGCCCGGTGAGAAAACCGCAAAGAATAACGGCGCAGGCCGCGATGATATGAAATTGAAAATTACGCTCTGACCGCGCCGTTTTCCAGATTCCCCTCCATGCATGGACAAAGCTTTTCAGGAACCTGCTCCACTCGTTTTTATGATCTCGTGAGTCCATACTCATCCAGCAAATCCTTTTGCTTTGAAAACATTTCTTCCTCTTCTTCTTTTGTCATGTGATCATAGCCAAGCAAATGCAAAAAGCCGTGGACAGCCAGAAAACCGAGCTCTCTCATAAACGAATGGCCGTACTCTTCGGCCTGCTCTTTCGTTCTGTCTGCGCTGATGATAATATCTCCTAAAACTGGCGGCATGTCGGCGCCCACGATTTCAACCTCGTCTTCGCCTTCTTCCTCAAGCGCAAACGAAATTACGTCAGTCGGAGTGTCTTTTCCCCGGTAGTCTCTGTTGATTTCTCTGATTTCATCATTTGTCACAATCGTAACCGATACTTCAGCCTGATCCTGAACGCCTTCTTTTTCCGCCGCAAATTGGAGCAGCTTCTCCACTTCCTGGAGCGCATCGGCTGAAACGCTGTTTGTTTCATCAACAATATCTATGAGTAAACCCATTTATTTCACCTTCTTCGTAGCCTCCGGATATTCAATCCGGGAGTGGAAAATTCCTTTTAAAGTCGCACATAGTGTTTTTGCGATCGTATCCAGCTCTCGGAATGTGAGATCACATTCTGAGAACTGCCCGTCCTGAAGCTTGTCGGATATAATCCCCCGCACCAGTTTTTCAATACGTTCGGGATTGGGATTATGCATGGAACGGACGGCGGCTTCGACACTGTCGGCCACTGAGATAATAGCCGCTTCTTTTGATTGCGGCTTCGGTCCCGGGTAGCGGAACTCTTTCTCTGTAATCTGGTCGCCTTTTTCTTTCGCTTTATAATAAAAGAATTTTAAAAGGGACGTTCCGTGATGCTGCTCCGCGATATCCACAAGCTCTTTCGGAAACTTGTAGCTTCTGAGCATATTCGCACCGTCTGTCGTATGTGCGATGATGATATTTTTGCTGAGCTGAGGAGACAGCTTATCATGCGGATTATCCATATTCATCTGATTTTCAATAAAATATTGCGGGCGTTTCGTTTTGCCGAGATCGTGATAATACGCTCCGACCCGTGCTAAAAGACCGTTCGCCCCTACAGCTTCACAGGCCGCCTCCGACAGATTTGCCACCATGACGCTGTGATGATATGTACCTGGTGTTTCCGTTAAAATCTTGCGAAGCAGGGGATGGTTCGGATTAGACAGTTCAATCAGCCTCATCGTTGAAAGAATCCCGAATCCCGTCTCAAAAAACGGCATCAGGCCGATAATCAAAACGGATGAAGCAAGCCCCGAGACGACCCCCATCAGCATCAGCGTTCCGATTTCAACAGGTGACAGCGCCGTATTTTGTATTAGCAAAAGCGACAGCACGATAATCATATTAATAAATGATACAAACAGTCCCGCCTGCAATATCTTTGATCTCGCGTTATGTTTTCCCAAAAACAGAATGCCTGAAATGCTGCTTATTAAATAGTAAATACCGATCACATAATTAAACGTTCCCGTCACGCCTTGATTAAACATCATACTGCCGCAAATCGCCAAAATGATGCTTCCTAAAATAGCGAGCCTTTCATTAAGCAGCAGCCTGAATAATATGGCGCCGGCGGCGATCGGAACTAAATAACCGATATTCGTGTATTCGATTTTTTGAAACAGGCTGACGACTTCCATTATGACAAGAATCAGCGTTGTAATAATGGAAAATAACAAAAGTGATTTATTTTTCAGCTTAAGTTCCTGCTGCTGTTTCTCAAAATAGTAGACAAGCGTAGCAATGAACAGACCGATCATCAGAAGGAGACCGCTGATCGGTTTTAACAGGTTGGAATTGTTCAAAAGTCCCGTTAATTCGAGCTTTCTGTATACTTCCCGATCGATCAGGTCATTCTCTTCAACAAGAACCTGTCCTTGTTTGATTTGAACCGGCTGGACACTGTCTGACGCTTCCTGGCGCTTTGCATCAGTCGCTTTCGGATCAAATACGTAATTCGGGATGACCGCATATTTTCCGATTTCAGTTGCCGCTGACAAATACTTTGACGGCACGGAAGCGCTTTTCAGCTCTTTTGCGACTTTTTCCTTCGCTTCCGCTAATTTTTCGGACGGTATCTCACTGCTCATCACCGTATTTACCGCAGTAATGACGGAATCTCTTACAAATGAGAAATCTTCATTGTTCGCATGGAGAAGCGATGTAATAGCATCTTCCGAGATGGATTCATTGACATCCTGTGTCAGCTTGCTTTTCACCGCTTTTACCAGCGATTTTTCCGAAGGTGACTTTTTGTCTTTATCCGCATCTTGTTTCACTTCACCGATGCTGTCAAAAATGGAAGTGATCAGGTCAAGCCGGTTGTCGGTATAGCCTTTTTTCAGAGTGTACTGATCTTCCACCGCATCTTCGGCCGCCTGTTTTTTCGCTTCCGTCGCCTGCTGGTCTTCCACGGTGGCGGGCGCGTAAATCGTCTTATCACTGACTGAAAACAAATCCAAATTAAGTGATTCAGGTTTTACATGAATAAAGAGCAAACCAAACATGATCGCTGAAAGCAGCAGATACAGCAGCACATGGGCTGAGCGGGCATGTCTGAAACTGCGGAACCGTTCCCGGGCGCCTTTACCCTTTCCCTTCTTTTTCAAAACAAGAACCTCCTCCCTGAAACATCAGGAACACATCATATAAAAATGACCCGATAACGGGAGATCGGGTCATTTTGCATTACTTTTGCTTATCATAAGCTTCAATAATTTTTGCAACAAGCGGATGTCTGACCACATCTGTCTGGTCAAGTTCAATCACGGAAATGCCGTTTATGTCCTTCAGCATATCCCTCGCTACTGCAAGTCCCGATGTGACGCCTTTCGGCAGGTCAATTTGGCTTACGTCGCCCGTAATGATCATTTTAGAGCCAAAACCCAATCTCGTCAAAAACATTTTCATTTGAGCGGGGGTGGTATTCTGGGCCTCATCAAGAATCACATACGCGTCGTCAAGCGTCCGCCCTCTCATATAGGCGAGCGGGGCGATTTCGATAACCCCTCTTTCCATAAGACGTTCCGTATGGTCGCTTCCGAGCACATCATGGAGCGCGTCATACAGCGGGCGCAGGTAAGGATCTACTTTTTCCTTTAAATCTCCGGGCAGAAAACCGAGGCTCTCGCCGGCTTCCACAGCGGGTCTTGTTAAAATGATTTTTTTAATGTGGCCGTTTTTTAAAGCATGCACCGCTTTTACGACCGCCAAATATGTTTTGCCGGTTCCCGCCGGCCCGATGCCGAACACCATGTCGTTTTTCTTCATCGCCGCGACATATTCTCTCTGGCCGAGGGTTTTGACACGGATCGGTTTGCCTTTTGCCGTTTTCGTTATTTCTTCTTCATACATGCTTTCAAAATAGTCCAGTTCATCTTTCTTTGCCATTTTCACGGCATACAGCACATCACGTTCCGAAATCTCGATCCCCTTGCGAATTAAAGTAAGGAGCGAGCCCAATAATCTGTCAGCAATCTCAAAAGACTCATCATTGCCGGAAACGTAAATGGTTTCACCGCGTGTGATGATGCTTACGCCCAGATCCTTCTCCATCAAATGTAAAAAGGCGTCTTGGCTGCCGAACAAAGAAAGTGCTTCGTCCGGGCTTTTCAGTTTGTGATTCATCGCAAGTAAATGTTCTGCCATTCTTTAGTCTCCCTGAACAATAGGTGTGGTTTGAACGATATCTTCTATAACTTGGTAGAGAATAATCAACTTTACTTTACCATTCTCAACGGATTGGTGCAAAACTTTTTCACTTTCCACCTCTCCGCTGCCGCTTAATCGCTTTTCTACGTCTTGCCTGCCCATTTTGATGCCGGCCTGAACCGCTTCGTCTTTTTTATAAGTCCGCACGGATGTTTCGCTTTCTCTTATATGTTCTTGGACGTAAGAAACAGGGAGCTTTAACCCCAGAAATTGAAACGGGTGCTTTTCTTCCTCGGTTTTCGGATGTTTTAGCGGCTCTTCTTTAAACCCGAAGCCCCAAAAAGGTACGCCCCACGATCCGAAAGACAGCTTGTGCTTCGTCCTTACTTTACCCGTATATAGCGTAAATGATGTTTCAAGAGGCACGGTTACTTCAGACTTGTACCATGTTTCTCCGTAAATTTCCGCTTTGGAGGCGACTTTCTTCTGCTGCTCTTCATTACCGATCAGACCTGAGACAAGGAGCTGGCCTTTGTCAACATGATCGTTCACAAAAGCCATCGGCTGACCCTTTTGCACGAACATTCTTTTGATGACCGCTTTCTTTTTGGCAACGATATGGCGGGGGCTCAAGTATTTTTCTTTTGTCGGTTCATTTTTTTCGACCACTTTCATATGAAGGGCTGTCCCGTTCAACTCCACACCGACCCACGTAATATTTTCGATGCCGTTTGTTAATGATTTTTGAATTTTCTCCGGCGTCATCATTAAAAATTGCAAACGGCCTTTTTTCACACCGATTTCTTCAAGGTGCTTCACCATCTGATGCTCAGTTTCGGGCTTGGCCCCTTTAATATCGATTTCCCAAATCATGTTGGACAAAAGGAACAATATAATGAAAAAAATCACAAATCCCGCGGTAAAGCCTATGTTTAATTTAGATTTGAGAAGCAGAAAGGGCAGGCCCTTTCTTTTTGTAAAGCTTGCTTTGCATTCATGGTTTCTGATGACTCTTCTGAAAGCATGTACATCCTGAAGCTGAATCATAAGCATTACACAGTCTTGCTTTTTTTTCACCGCAAAGATGGCGATTCCGTTTCTTGTACATTCATTAAGCAGCCGTTCAATTCCTTTTCCTTTGACTTCCATTTGGACTTTACCCGAAAAAAATGACAGCCATTTGTTTTTCACATTATTTCCCCCCGGCTTTATGAATCGACATATCGTACGTGATCTATCGTGCCTTCCAAAAGAATTTCCTCAGGAAGGATTGCCTTAATGACCAAGTTTTTTCCTGATATGATACATTGCCCCTGCTTGAGCATCAGCCTGACTTCTTCTTCGCTGAACAGCAAGAGGCCTCTGTGATTCTCTATGTAGATATGAAGTCTGCCGACCATCGTAATACGAGGCAGATCCATCATAACGTCCGGGGGAATTTCCAATGCTCTTGTCAGCCACGCCTTTACACGATTCTTTCTTTGCCCCATAAAAAAAGAACCCCCTTTCATCTCATATGTATGATTAGAAAAGGGGTTCTAACACTTTATTTTTTACGGATGCTCCGCATGGTCCGGTGAGGTTTTTTCGCACGGGGCGGGCCTAAAATCTCACTGAATATGATGCCTTGCACCGCAGTTTCTTTCTTTATTTTGAGGGCTGGTTTCTTCAGAGTCGTATTTCGTTGGCGTGCAGATGTCAGCTGATGTTCAAGCCCATTGAACATCTGCTCTGTCTCCGCAAGACGCTTTTCAGCTTCCCTTCTTTTTTTCTCAAAAGGGTTCTCTTCTGGAACGGCAGGCATTTCTTCCGCTTCCGGCTTGTGCTCTTTATGCGGCTGTTTGTGCTCCTGCTTTTTTGCCTGATTCTCGGGACGTGTGCCCGGCGGACGTTTTTCATCTTTGTTTTTCTTGCCGAATATTGCCGATATAATGCCGATGACGGCGGCAATGACGAGCGGATTTGTCAGAATCTCGTGCATATAGCGGCTCCCTCCTTAATAGAGAGGTTATTGTTGGTCTTCATCTTGCTGGTCATTCGTCAGCTTGCCGATAGAATCCCTCATGTCCGTGTCAGCGTCGATATTTTTTATGTTCATATAATCCATGACACCGATGTTGCCTTCACGCAATGCTTCAGCCATCGCAAGCGGAACTTCCGCTTCGGCTTCCACGACTTTCGCACGCATTTCTTCTACGCGTGCGCGCATTTCCTGCTCTTGGGCGACGGCCATGGCGCGGCGCTCTTCCGCTTTGGCCTGCGCAATGTTTTTGTCTGCTTCCGCCTGATCTGTCTGAAGAATCGCTCCGATGTTTTTGCCGATATCAACGTCGGCGATGTCAATCGAGAGAATTTCAAATGCGGTGCCTGAATCCAGCCCTTTGCCAAGAACGGTCTGTGAAATCATATCAGGGTTTTCAAGCACTTTTTTATGATTATTCGAGGAACCGATTGTCGAGACAATCCCTTCTCCGACACGGGCGACAACCGTCTCTTCTCCCGCTCCCCCGACAAGACGGTCGATATTGGCTCTTACCGTGATTCTGGCTTTTGCTTTTACTTCAATTCCGTCCATGGCGACACCCGCGATAAACGGTGTTTCAATAACCTTCGGATTTACGCTCATCTGTACGGCTTCCAATACGTCACGCCCGGCCAGGTCAATGGCTGCGCATCGCTCGAATGACAGCTCAATATTGGCGCGCTGTGCCGCAATCAGGGCATTGACCACCCTGTCGACATTACCTCCGGCCAGATAGTGGCTTTCGAGCTGATTTGTTGTCGCAGCAAGGCCGGCTTTATGCGCTTTGATTAACGGATTGACAACGCGGCTTGGTATAACGCGGCGCAGCCTCATCCCGACCAAAGTGAAAATACTGATTCTGACTCCTGCTGCAAGCGCCGAAATCCATAGCATCACCGGTACAAAGGTGAAGAATATGGCTAACACAATAATGGCAGCTGCAACTAATGCTAAAATCGCCAAACTTGACAGTTCCATCTAATTCCTCCTCAAGGTTATCATCTATATTTCTCTCACGACAATGCGTGAGCCTTCCACTTTCACTACTTTCACCTGTCTGTCTTTTTCAGTGAATGACCCTTCCGAAACAACATCCAAGCGTTCATCATCAATAATGACGGTGCCTGACGGTCTGAGGGCTGTAGCGGTAACGCCGACTTTCCCCAATAGCTCCGTCCGGTTCTGATTTGAGACATAACCGCTCTCTGTGCTTGTTGAATCAGTTAATATCAATTTCTTAAAGAATTTCATTCGTTTCCCCAACACCCTTGTTAATATGATAAAGGCTGTAATAGACACAGCAAAGGCGATCAAGAGAGAAACCGCCATTACAGTAAAGCTGCCCGCAGCGAGAAAGAGGCTTGCGATGACGCCCGCAATCCCGATAAGGCCGATTATACCCCCGGGCAGAAAAATCTCTAAAAGGATAAACACCAAGCCCGCGCAGAATAAGAATATACTGTCATAGCCGGCAAATCCGGCTGCGATATGGCCTGCGAAAAACAGCAGCAAGGCTGTCAGTCCGACGGCACCCGGTATTCCGAGGCCCGGCGAAAACAATTCAATGGTCAAACCAAGCAAAGCAAGCGTTAATAAGACGGGGACAACAAACGGATTCGTCAGCCATCTGCTTAATTTGCCGACAAAACCCTCTTTTGCATGATGAACATCCGATTTATCAAAACCGAGCTTTGTATATAAAGCATCAAGGTTTGAAACCGTACCCTCCGAATATCCGACTTCCTTGGCTTTTTCAGCTGTCAGTGTCAGCAGCTTTCCCTTAGGGGCGCCCGCTTCTTTTGCATTGACGGCGGGGTCTGCCATGGCCAGGGCATATTTCGGGTTTCGGTTGTTTTTAGCCGCTGCGTCCTCCATTTCTGCATGCCACAGCGATTGGGCCTTTTTGTCTGCCGCGTTTCCTTTTCCGTCGATGATGGCTGCGGCACCCATTTTTCCGCCCGGCGCCATATAAATTTCATCTGCCTGAAGCGCTATATAAGCCCCGGCAGAAAGCGCCCGTTTATTCACGTAAGCGGTAACAGGAACATCCGAGCCGCCGATGATATCTGCAATATCCAAGGCTGATTGAACGGCGCCTCCCGGTGTATTGATGTCAAGGATAATGTGTGACGCACCGGATTCCTTCGCATCTTTGAAAGAACGCGATAAAAACGAGGCGAGCCCCTGTTCGACATTTTTCTCAACCGGGATGACATACACCGATGGATGATCAGCTTTTGCGTTCAACTGAACCCCTAATAAAGATAATACAAATAAGCCCAATAGAGCAACAGCAATTCCGGTTTTTTTTCGGAACAAGGCAAATATACCCTCCTTCCTGCTTCATTCTTCTTTATATACGTAACAAATGTACTTTAGTTTCATTTTTTATGTATAAAAAAAGACATCTCTCCAGGAAAGATGTCTTTTTCTTGTCAATTAGGATAATTGACTGCTGACAAGTCTGTTAATCACACTGCCGTCAGCTTTACCTTTTACTTTAGGCATAATAGCACTCATCACTTTGCCCATGTCCGCTTTGGAGCTCGCACCGACTTCAGCGATGGTTTCATTTACGATTGTCTGCAGCTCTTCTTCAGAAAGCTGCTTCGGTAAATAAACTTCTAAAATGTCCAGCTCTTTTTGAACTTTATCTACTAAATCTAAACGATTAGCGTTTGAAAATTCATGGAGGGAGTCTTTACGTTGCTTAAGTTCACGAGATAGGACAGTAAGTTCCTCATCCTCGGTCAAACTGTCTTTCTTAAGCTTAATTGCTTCGTTTTGAAGTGAAGCTTTCACCATTCGAACGACAGTCAGTTTGTCTTTCTCACGGCTTTTCATATACAGCTTCATATCTTGGTTAAGTCGCTCAAGAAGACTCATAAATCCACCCTCTTTTAGAATTTGCGTTTTCTAGCAGCTTCTGACTTTTTCTTGCGCTTTACGCTAGGTTTTTCATAAAATTCGCGCTTTCTTGCTTCTTGCAAAGTACCTGTCTTTGATACACTGCGTTTGAAGCGACGAAGAGCATCTTCAAGCGATTCGTTTTTTCTAACGACCGTTTTTGACATTCTCTTTCCCTCCCTCCGAATACACCAATCGACTACCTTTAAAAAGATACACATATAAACATGTACTTTGACATTATAATATAAGCCATCAGTCAGGTCAACTAAGTGAGTTCACTTTTCCGGCATGAAACAGGCGGCTTGTCTATATAATGACGGAAAGGGGTGTTTCGTTTGCTGATACTGATTCTTTTCACTGCACTTATCCTGATTTTTTTACTCGGAATGAGCCTGCTCAGACAGGGACTGATCGCATTAACGTATTCAAAAATTGAGAAGAGCCTGCTCTTGTTTACCGACCACCCGTTGAAAGCTTTTCTCATTAGCATCGTATTCACGGGTTTTCTTCAGAGCAGCTCAGCCTTTATGGTCATTGTTATCGGCTTTGTCAGTGCAGGCGCTTTACCTTTTAAACGGACGATTCCGATGATTCTCGGCACGAATGTCGGCTCCACATTTACGACGGAATTTTTGGCCATAAAAATGGATGTGCTCATTTGGGTTCTTTTTATCGGCGGCCTTGTGTTGATTCTCATCCGTAAATACCCGTTCAGGCAGATCGGCATAAGCTTCCTCGGTCTCGGCATCATCTTTTTTTGCATCACATGCTTCAGCCGTCTTGCCGTTCCGCTGACAGAAATGAAGGCGGGAGCGGAGGTATTGCGCCATGTAAATGATTCAAGCTGGTCCGCTCTTTTTATCGGCATGATATTGACTGCAATCATTCATTCAAGCTCCGTCTGCATCGGCATTTTAATGAGCTTTATGAACGAAGGGATGATCGGCATTGATCAGGCGGTCAGCGTCGTTTTGGGATCTAATATCGGGACATGCGTCACGGCCGTCATGGCTGCTGTTTCAGGCGGCTATGCCGCCAGACAGACCGCCGGCGCTCACGTTGTCTTTAATATTCTCGGCGTACTCCTCGTGTTTCCCTTCCTGTCCGTAACAGCGGATTTTACGGAGCGGCTGTCTGACGATCCCGCGCAAATGATCGCGCATTTCAGCCTTTTGTTCAATGTTGTCACCGCCTTATTGTTTCTGCCGTTCACTCATTTGTTTTACCGGCTGATTGACAGGCTGATCCCTGCGAAACCGTAAAAAAACCGATGCGCGAAAGCATCGGTTTTTTTTATCTGTTATGAAGACATGCGCATGTTCTGAGTCATTTCTTCCTCAACGACGCGGACGAATTGTCCTTCATTGTACGGATAGCCAGCTTTTTGAATTTTGACTTTGACAAGTTTACCGATTAAATCTTCCGAGCCTTTGAAGACGACTTTCATGTAATTGTCCGTATAGCCGACGAACATGCCGTCTTCATCAGACTCTTTAAACGTCTCCTCCGGAATGATTTCCAGAACCTCTCCTTCGTAATCAGAGGCATATTCTTTGGCAAGCTGGTCAGACAAGGCAATCAGCTTGTGCACCCGTTCATTTTTCACATTCTCGTCAACCTGGTCTTCCATTCTGGCCGCAGGTGTTCCGGTGCGTTTGCTGTAAGGGAATACATGAAGCTCAGAAAACTTATGTTCTTTAATGAACCGGTATGTTTCCATAAATTCTTCTTCTGTTTCACCCGGGAAACCGACGATAACATCAGAAGTAACGGCAAGACCCGGCAGTGCTTCTTTCAGCTTATTTAAACGGTCAGCGAAAAATTCCATCGTATATTTTCGTCTCATCCGTTTCAGCACGGTGTTTGATCCTGATTGAATCGGGATGTGAAGGTGGCGGACGATTTTATCAGACGCATCCAGCACTTCAATCACTTCATCAGTGATTTGGCTTGCTTCAATAGATGAAATTCTGATCCGTTTCAGTCCCTCTACACGTGTATCCAACTCACGAAGAAGCTTGGCGAAATTATAATCTTTCATATCTTCGCCGTAGCCGCCCGTATGAATCCCCGTCAGAACGATTTCTTTATAACCGGCATCCACCAGCTGCTGCGCCTGTTTAATGACTTCTTCGGGATCGCGGGAACGAAGCAGGCCGCGCGCCCAAGGGATAATGCAGAACGTACAGAAGTTGTTGCAGCCCTCTTGGATTTTCAATGACGCTCTTGTCCGGTCAGTAAAAGCGGGAACATCCAGCTCTTCAAACACGCGTGCTTTCATAATGTTGCCGACACCGTTGATCGGCTGGCGCTCTTCCCTGTACTGCTCAATGTAGCCGAGCATTTTTTCACGATCCTGCGTGCCGACGACGATGTCAACACCCGGGATGGCCATAATTTCTGCCGGGGATGTTTGCGCATAGCACCCTGTTACGCAGATTACGCCGTCAGGATTTTGGCGGATCGCCCGTCTGATGACTTGACGGCTTTTTTTATCTCCCGTGTTTGTTACCGTACATGTATTAATGACATATACATCTGCTGTCTGTTCGAATTCTTTTCGTTCATAACCCGCATCTTTAAACAGCTGCCAGATTGCTTCTGTTTCATAATGATTGACCTTGCAGCCAAGGGTATGAAAAGCAACAGTTGCCATTACTGATCACCTCTTAATAACTCTGTATGATAGGAAACTGCGCTTAACGCGTAAAGCGGCGCAGTTTCAGTCCGTAAAATTCTCGGTCCGAGGCCGCATAAGACGGCGCCTTTTTCTGAAAGCTGCTGAACTTCAGACTCAGTCAGACCGCCTTCAGGGCCGAATACGATTAAAAGAGACGAACCTTGCGGAAGGCTTTTGAGTTCCGCGGCGAAAGCGCCCGTTTCTCCCTGCTTTGATGACTCCTCGTATGCAACGACACATTTATCGACATTCTCCGCCATCTCAAGCAGCTGCCGGAATGTATGAACGGTTTTCACTTCGGGAATTTCATTGCGGTACGATTGCTCCGCCGCTTCCTTCGCGATTTTCGCCCATCTCTCCCGCTTTTTCTTTGCCTTTTTGTCGTCAAGCTTAACGACGGATCGGGCGCCTTGAAAAGGGATGAACATACTTGCCCCGAGCTCGGTCCCTTTTTGGATAATCCACTCAAGCTTATCGCCTTTCGGAAGGCCGCTGGCGATCCTGATCTTTAACGGCAGTTCACGGTTTTCCCCCGTCCATTCAGCGACGCTGCATGATATATGATCTTTAGAAACCTCTTTGAGCAGGCATAACGCTTCATGGCCGTCTTTCGAACAGCAGATAATCCGGCCTCCCGCACTCATTCTCATGACGTTGGCAATATGGTGGACGTCTTCCCCCGTGATGTGAAAATCGGGGCTTTCGTCCATCTCCTGCTTCGTGAGCTCGATAAAATATCGTTGCATACGCTGTGACACCTACTAACTGTTATTTTTTCGCGATGATGCTGACCCAATCTTCCATAGACAGAATTTCTATGATGGTAAAGCCGGCTTTTTCCAACGCTTCTTTTACTTCCTGTTTTTTCTGGCCGATAATGCCAGAAGTAATAAAATGGCCTCCGTCTTTGAGCAGGTCGTACGCCTGCGATGTAAAGCGGAGAATCACTTCCGCCAAAATATTCGCGACAATGACATCGTGTTCGCCTGTGATGCCGTCTAGCAAATTGTTCTGTTTCACTTCAGCCGTATCGCTTACTTTGTTCAATTTCACATTCAGACGCGCGCTTTCAACAGCGACCGGGTCAAGATCATACGCATGAACCGATTCAGCCTCAAGCATGGCGGCTGCAATGCTCAAAATTCCTGAACCAGTGCCGACATCAATGACACGGTCTCCTTTTTGAACGATACGCTCAAGCGCCTGAATACACAGAACGGTTGTCGGATGCGTTCCCGTACCGAATGCCATGCCCGGGTCCATTTCGATAATCAGTTCATCCGTATGCACCGGTGTATATGTTTCCCAGGTGGGAACGATCGTGAACTTTTCAGAAATTTTCACAGGATGGTAATACTTTTTCCAAGCTGTCGCCCATTCTTCTTCATTAACTTCAGAAATGGTGATTTTGTTTCTGCCCAAATCAATATCGTACAGCAGCAGATTATTAATCGTCTCTTTAATGCCGTCGACCGTTTCGCCCAGGAAACTGTTGATCGGGAGATACGCTTTGACTATGACACCCTCATCGGGGTAATCATTGGGGTCGAGCTGGTAGATTTCCCCGTAAACATTCTCACGCTCTTTCATTAAATCAAGCGGATCTTCGATGACAACCCCGCTCGCACCAGCTTCATGCAAAATATTTGAGATGGGTTCGACCGCTTCATGTGTTGTGTGAATGCTGATTTCGGACCATTTCAAAACTACCAACTCCTATCCAATCATTACTCGCCTTTAAATGCGCGTTTTACTTTGTCAAAGAAACTCATTTCTTGTTCATCCGGCAGGTTACCGCTCACTTCAGCAAACTCGCGGATGATGTCTTTTTGTTTATCTGTCAGATTTGTCGGTGTGACGACGCGGACGACAATGTGCTGGTCGCCTTGTCCGTAGCCCCGGACATTCTGCACGCCTTTGCCTCTTAATCTGAATTTTGTGCCGGTTTGTGTGCCGGCAGGAATTTTCAATTTCACTTTTCCGTGAAGTGTCGGCACTTCCACTTCGTCTCCGAGTGCCGCTTGGGCAAACGTTAACGGCATTTCACAGTAAATATCATCTCCGTCACGCTCAAAGAACTCGTGGGCGCGCACATGGAATACGACAAACAGATCTCCCGGAGGACCTCCGTTTACACCCGGTTCACCTTGACCCGGAACGCGCAGCTGCTGTCCGTCATCCACACCGGCAGGGATCGTAACGTTGATTTTTTTCCGTTTTTTCACTTTGCCCGTGCCGCCGCAGTCCGCACACTTGTTTTTGATGATTTTTCCTGTTCCTTCACAGTGGTGGCAGACTCTTCGGTTAACCACTTTGCCAAACGGCGTGTTCTGTTCGACATTCAGCTGGCCTGAACCTCCGCAATGCGAGCACGTTTCCGGCTTTGTTCCCGGCTTTGCGCCAGAGCCTTTACATGTTTCGCAATTCTCTTCGCGCGGAATTTCAATGATCGTCTCTTTTCCGAAAGCCGCATCTTCAAATGACAGTGTCATTGTATACTGCAGATCAGCGCCTTGCCGCGGTGCATTCGGATCACGGCGTCTCGTGCCGCCGCCGAAAATGCTTGAGAAGATGTCATCGAAACCGAAACCGCCGAAGTCTCCCCCGCCGCCGAATCCGCCTCCGAAGCCCTGATTAGGGTCAGTATGGCCGAATTGATCATATTGAGCGCGTTTTTGGTCGTCTGAGAGCGCTTCGTATGCTTCTTTTACCTCTTTGAATTTTTCATCTGCTCCGGATTCTTTATTGATATCAGGATGATATTTTTTTGAAAGCTTCCGATAGGCTTTTTTGATTTCATCCTTTGAAGCGCTCTTACTTACTCCAAGCACTTCATAGTAATCACGCTTACTCATCTCGCTTCACTCTCCCGAATTTCTCACATAAATTAGATTGTATCATTTTGAATTATGTTTTTTCAATTCCTTTTATCCCGGGCAAGAAAAAAAGTCAAAGCCAAGAGATGCCTGACTTTGACTTTCTGTCTGTTGAATCAGAATATGCTGTGTGTTCTTCCGCTTTCTGCGGAAAGAACTTATTTTTTCGCTTCGTCGTCTTTTACTTCTTCGTATTCCGCATCGACAACGTTATCGTCCGCTTTTTTGCCTTCAGCGTTTGCTCCGCCTTCAGCCTGCTGCGCTTTTGCCGCTTCTTCATAAAGCTTCATGGAAAGCTCTTGAACGATTGTTTGAAGCTCATCTTTTTTCGCTTTGATCTCTTCAATTTCGTTTTTCTCGATAGCTGCTTTCAGCGCGTCTTTCGCGTCGTTTGCTTTTTTCACTTGCTCTTCGTCCACTTTGCCTTCCAGGTCTTTTAATGTTTTTTCCGTTTGGAACACAAGCTGGTCAGCTTCGTTGCGGACTTCGATTTCTTCTTTTCTCTTCGCATCAGCGTCAGCGTTTTCTTCCGCTTCTTTTACCATGCGTTCGATTTCGTCATCTGAAAGACCTGAAGAAGATTTGATTGTAATGTTTTGTTCTTTTCCTGTGCCTAAGTCTTTCGCTCTTACGTTTACGATACCGTTTTTATCAATATCGAAAGAAACTTCGATTTGCGGTACGCCGCGCGGTGCAGGCGGGATATCTGTAAGCTGGAAGCGGCCGAGCGTTTTGTTGTCGGCAGACATCGGGCGCTCACCTTGAAGCACGTGAATGTCAACAGCCGTTTGGTTGTCAGCTGCAGTTGAGAATACTTGAGACTTGCTCGTCGGAATTGTCGTATTGCGGTCGATCAGTTTCGTGAACACGCCGCCCATTGTTTCAATACCAAGAGAAAGCGGTGTAACGTCAAGAAGTACAACGTCTTTTACGTCTCCTGTGATGACGCCCCCTTGGATCGCAGCACCAAGCGCTACAACTTCATCAGGGTTTACGCCTTTATGCGCTTCTTTACCTGTTTCTTTTTTGATCGCTTCCTGTACGGCAGGAATACGTGTAGATCCGCCAACAAGGATAACTTTGTCGATTTCGCTTGCAGAAAGATCCGCATCTTGAAGAGCCTGACGGACAGGAGCCATTGTGCGTTCAACAAGATGAGCGGAAAGCTCTTCAAATTTAGCGCGGGTCAATGTCAGCTCAAGGTGAAGAGGACCTGCTTCTCCCGCTGTGATAAATGGTAAAGAAATTTGCGTAGATGATACGCCGGAAAGGTCTTTTTTCGCTTTCTCAGCTGCATCTTTCAAACGCTGAAGCGCCATTTTGTCTTTTGAAAGATCAATGCCGTTTTCTTTTTTGAATTCTGCTACGAGATGATCGATGATGACTTGGTCAAAGTCGTCCCCGCCAAGACGGTTGTCACCGGCAGTTGAACGGACTTCAAACACGCCGTCGCCAAGTTCAAGAACAGATACGTCAAACGTACCGCCGCCAAGGTCGTATACAAGAATGGTTTGGTCTTCGTCCGTTTTATCAAGTCCGTATGCAAGCGCTGCTGCAGTCGGTTCGTTGATAATACGCTCTACTTCAAGACCGGCGATTTTACCGGCATCTTTTGTCGCTTGACGCTCTGCATCGTTGAAGTATGCCGGAACCGTGATAACAGCTTTTGAAACTGTTTCGCCCAGGTAGCTTTCAGCGTATGCTTTCAGATGCTGAAGGATAATAGCTGACACTTCTTGAGGCGTGTAGTCTTTTCCTTCGATTTCTACTTTATAGTCAGTACCCATATGGCGTTTGACAGACATGATTGTGTTAGGGTTTGTGATGGATTGGCGTTTTGCCACTTCCCCTACTTGGCGCTCGCCGTTTTTAAATGCAACGACTGACGGAGTAGTACGGTTTCCTTCAGCGTTGGCGATAACTGTAGGCTCGCCGCCTTCAAGCACTGCCACACATGAGTTTGTCGTACCCAAGTCAATTCCGATTACTTTACTCACTTTGAATTACCTCCTGCTATGTAGTTATTGATTCACTTTTACCATTGAAGGACGGATAACGCGATCCTTCAGTTTGTAGCCTTTTTGCAGTTCTTCGATAACAATATTGCTGCCGAAGTTTTCATCTTCGACCTGCATTACGGCTTGGTGAAGGTTCGGATCAAATTCCTGACCGACAGCTTCGATGGCTTCAACGCCTTCTTTTTTAAGAGCGTCCATCAGCTGGCGGCGGACCATTTCCATACCTTGCAGCAAGCTTTTTGTCTGCTCGCTTTCAGCTTCTACTTGTAAAGCCCGCTCAAAGTTGTCGAGAGCCGGAAGGATTTCCGTTACGACGTTTTGAGAACGGTATTTCTGAGCAGCTTCCATTTCAAGGCGGCTGCGTCGTTTATAGTTTTCAAAGTCTGCTTGAACACGCAAAAGCTTGTTTTCTTTTTCATCAAGCAAACCCTGCAATTCATCAATTTGGTGCTGAAGATCTTCTTCCTGACCAGCGGTTTCTTCATGCTGTTCTTCTGAAGCGGCTTGTTCTGTCATTTCTTCTTGTTCAGCTGCTTCAACCTGTTCTGCGGTTTGTTTTTCTTCTGACATTGTGTTCACCTCCCTCAAATGCTGTAAAAAGATGACTGAAAATGATTGCCAAAATTCCCTTATTCATCATACAAACTTGTGAATGCTTTTGACAAGTCCGAAGTCACGTGCTGCAGCAGGCTGACGACTCTTGAATAATTCATGCGTGTCGGCCCGATGATGGCGATTGATCCGATCTGCTTCGTATCAACAGTATAGGTGGCCGTGATTAAGCTGCAGTTTTCCATTTCTTCGTAGTCATTTTCTTTCCCGATTTTGATTGAAATCCCGGCTTTTGATGACTGAAACAGCTTCAGAACATCCTGCTCTTTTTCAATTAAGGATAAGAGCGAGCGGACCCGTTCAATATCGTGGAACTCCGGCTGATTCAGCATATTGATTTTTCCGCCGAAAAACAATTTCTCAACATGGGTCGCCGGATGGAATGTGGATCGGAGCGATTCGAGAATGCTGTCATAGTTGGCAATATGCTGCCTTAAATATGTGACAACCTCTTTAAAAATACGCTCATTCAGTTCGTCCATCGGCACGCCCGCTAATCGATCGTTCAATATATTGACCAGTTTTTCAATATCGGACAAATCCACTTTAGCCGGGAAATTGATGGTGCGGTTCTCGACATGCCCCGTATTCGTGACGAGGATGGCGACCGCCTTATCCGGCTGGATCGGAACGATTTGAATCTGTTTAAGATAATTCTCGCTCAGCGTCGGCCCGAGGACAATCGATGTGTAGTTTGTCAGTTCGGACAGTATCTGCGCTGATTTTTGGACTGTTTTTTCAAGCTCGAAGATTTTTTCTTTAAATATCGAGTGAATTAAATCCAGATCGGTTTTTGTCAGCTTGACGGGCGACAGCAAATGGTCGACATAATACCTGTACCCTTTTTCCGACGGAATCCGTCCTGAGGATGAATGGGTTTTTTCAATAAAGCCCAAATCCTCCAAGTCAGCCATCTCGTTTCTGATCGTTGCAGAGCTGAATGTAATCTCGTCTTTTTTTGAAAGAGTTCTTGATCCTACAGGCTGCGCTGATTGTATAAAATCATTAATAATCACTTGCAGGATCAGCAGCTGACGATTTGTTAACATCATCATCACCCCTGTTAGCACTCTAGGTCAGCGAGTGCTAATTCTATATCAAAAGTAACAAACCAAAAGAAAAATGTCAATTATAACTCACCCAAAAAAGCGCCAAAAACCTCATTTCCTAATAATTTGCCCTCATGCGTCAGCGCAACCGATTTTTCCGTGTCACAAATCAAGCCCTTATCAGCTAAATTTTTGAGAACATCCGGAAACAGTTCATCGACTGAGCGTCCGAATTTATCGAGAAAAGCTTTCTTTTGCACGCCTGACATTTTTCTGAGGCCGAGGAACATTTCTTCCTCAATCTGTTCCTCCCGTGTCACCTCGTGCGTGTCCCGGTAAGGCAGCCCTTTTTCTTCGATGAGCTGCATGTAATGTTTCACAGGACCGGCGTTGACGGTGCGGGTGCCACTGATATATCCGTGAGCCCCTGCGCCGAAACCGAAATACTCTTCATTGCTCCAATACGTCAGATTATGCTGCGACTCGTATCCAGGCTTTGCAAAGTTGCTGATTTCATATTGGCGGATGCTTGCTTCACTCATCTGTCTCATGACCGTTTCATACATCTCAGCTTCTTTTTCCTGCGCCGGAAGATGCAGTCGGCCTTTTTGCATTAAATTATAAAATACCGTTTTCGGCTCTACGATCAGCGAGTAAACAGAATAGTGCTCCGCATCAAGCGACAAAGCCGTTTTGACGGAATTGTCAAGGTCATCAAGCGTCTGATTCGGCAGGCCGAACATTAAATCGAGACTGATGTTGTCGAAGCCGAGGGCTCTCGCCCGTTCAAAGGAAGTGAATACGTCCTTTTGTTTATGCACTCTGCCGATTTTTTGCAAAAGCGCGTCTTCAAAGGTTTGAACACCGAAGCTCAGCCGATTGACACCGGCGTTTTTCAAGATTCTTAATTTTTCCGAGGATAAATCATCCGGATTTGCTTCCACAGCAAATTCTATGAGTCCGTCTGAAGGCTTCAGCACGCGGTGAACGGAATCCATCAGTTTATCCAGCTGGACGGGTGAGAGCGATGTCGGCGTTCCTCCCCCGATAAAAATCGTGCGGAGATCAGGTCGGCCCGTCCGTTCTATAGTATTTATCATTTCCTTTTCGAGTGAGTTTAAGTACTCGTCGACAGGCTGGCTCTGAATAAAATATTTATTGAAATCGCAATAGTGGCAGATGTGCTCACAAAACGGAATATGAATATAAGCTGATTTCATTTGAAACACCTTCTTCTTTACAGAAAGAAGCCGCAGTGCGGGACTGCGGCGGCTTCCGTTATTTTTTCGGGCTGTCGTCCATTTTAAGGACGGCCATAAACGCTTCCTGCGGCACTTCGACTGAGCCGACCTGCTTCATCCGGCGTTTTCCTTCTTTTTGTTTTTCAAGAAGCTTCCGTTTCCGCGAGATGTCTCCTCCGTAACATTTTGCAAGAACGTTTTTCCGCATGGCCTTAATGGTTGAACGCGCCACGATTTTCTGTCCGATCGCTGCCTGCACCGGCACTTCGAATTGCTGGCGAGGGATCAGTTCTTTTAATTTTTCGACGATGACTTTTCCGCGCTCGTATGCATAATCACGGTGCACGATAAATGACAGCGCATCTATTTTTTCTGCATTCAGCATAATGTCCATCTTGACAAGTTTGGACGGCTTGTAGCCGATCAGCTCGTAATCGAAAGAAGCGTACCCTTTCGTGCTGGATTTCAGCTGATCAAAAAATTCATAAACAATTTCCGCAAGAGGCATCTCATATACAATGCTGACCCGGTTGGCGTCTAAGTACTGCATGTCGATAAAGTTGCCCCGTTTTCCCTGACAAAGCTCCATAACCGCTCCGACATAATCGTTCGGCACCATCATAGTCGCTTTGACATAAGGCTCTTCCACCCGCTCTATTTTTTGCGGGTCAGGCATGTTTGACGGGTTATCGACGATGATCTTTTCGCCGTCCGTCATATAAACGTCATAAATAACGCTCGGCGCGGTCGTAATGAGATCAATTTTAAATTCCCGTTCAATCCGCTCTTGAATGATTTCCATGTGAAGCATTCCTAAAAAGCCGCAGCGGAAGCCGAAACCGAGTGCTTGTGACGTCTCCGCCTCGTATTGAAGGGATGAGTCGTTCAATTCGAGTTTTTCAAGAGCCTCGCGCAAATCATTATATTTAGCTGTGTCGATCGGATAAAGTCCGCAGTACACCATCGGATTGAGTTTGCGGTAGCCCGGAAGCGCTTCTGCCGCAGGCTTAACCGCGCTTGTGATCGTATCACCGACACGGGTGTCGCCGACGTTTTTAATGGCGGCTGTCAAATAGCCTACATCACCGACTGTCAATTCGTCAGCCGGCTGCGCTTTCGGCGTGAAGACGCCTACTTCGATGACTTCAAACTCTTTTCCGGTCGCCATCATTTTAATTTTCTGGCCCGGTTTTACCGTTCCTTCCACGACTCTGATATACGCGACGACTCCTCGGTACGCGTCATAAAGCGAGTCAAAGATGAGCGCTTTCAGCGGAGCTTCCGGATCTCCCGCGGGAGCCGGCACTTTTTCTACGATCTGCTCTAAAATGTCTTCGATGCCGATGCCCGCTTTCGCTGAAGCGAGGACGGCTTCTGAAGCGTCAAGGCCGATAACGTCCTCAACCTCTTGACGCACACGTTCTGGCTCTGCGCTCGGAAGATCGATTTTATTAATGACAGGAAGAATCTCAAGGTCATTATCAAGCGCCAGATAGACGTTCGCCAATGTCTGCGCTTCAATTCCCTGAGCCGCATCAACAACGAGAATCGCGCCTTCGCAGGCAGCCAGGCTTCGCGATACTTCATATGTAAAGTCGACGTGTCCGGGCGTGTCGATGAGATGGAATATATATTCTTCTCCGTCTTTTGCTTTGTATTTCAGCTGAACGGAATTTAATTTGATGGTAATTCCCCGTTCGCGTTCAAGGTCCATTGAATCAAGCAATTGTTCCTTCATTTCCCGCTGGGTGATCGCCGATGTTTTTTCTAAAATCCGATCCGCCAAGGTCGATTTGCCGTGGTCTATATGGGCGATGATGGAGAAATTCCGGATTCTTGACTGCCTCTCTAAACGCTTTTCTTTATCTGTCACAATCTATCACTCCTACTATTAAACGCAAAATACACTAGCTTAGATTATATCAATAGGATTGTAAACATTCAATTAAAACAAGAAAGAGAAAAGCTTCCTTTAAGGAATCATCCGCTTTTCTCTTCATCAATGCTATCGGTTCAGTTTCAAAACCCACTTATACATCGCCTGCGCCGAGTCCGTCACGGTATTTGAAAGGGTTTCTCCGGCTTTTGAAAACAGGTTGAAGGTTTCCGCCTGTTCCAGCTGTTTTTGTTTTTCTTCCAAATCTTTCGCCGTAACGGTTTGGCCCAAAATGGAAGCTTCTTTCTCCTGCCCCTCTCCGCCGCCAAGCGTGAACGCTCCTTTTAATGAGGGGTCTTTGTATCCTTTCATATCAAGCATTCCGCTGTTTGCCTGCTGCATGCCGAACAAAACGCCGACAAACATGACAATGGCGATCAGCAGGCATTTGCCGGTAAAACGGATCATTCGAATCACCTGATTTCTATTGTTTTTTCTTCTCTCCTGATTGCGAGCTGACTTTTTCGGCGTCCCAGTACAGTTCGCTGAATACATCGGCCATAGCGTCTGATGCGCGTCTCAGTTCTTCTAGGTTGTTATCCACGCCCCCGAATTCCAGCAGAAGCGATCTGTCGTTTAAATCCTGGTTGTATACTCCATTATCTCCCGGAGAGCCTTTTGATAAAACACCGACGCTTAAGCCGGGGTATTTTTTCTCCATCAGCTTATGAAGTTCACTTGCGAGTTTATAGTTTTCTTCAAAATTGGCGCTTTTTTTTCCGACGACGATGGCGACTCTGGCATAGCTTTTTCCTTTAATATCGGCTGTCGTATTTTTCTTGCGGCGGGAATCCCGGTGAATATCTATGGTATATTGCAGGTTTTTATTTTTCGCGAGCGCGCTTTTTACGACAGGTCTTGATTCGTCATAGCTTCGCGCATAATTTAAACCGTCTTTGTTCAAGCGGGCCTGTATGTCGGTTTTATCTACGGTCGCTCCTACGCCTTGGGCTTCAAGCGCTTTTCCGAACATATCTCCGACAAGCGTGACATTGGCCTTTGAATGGCGGGCATTATCAGGATTTGTTTCCCCTTTTAACAGAGGGAGATAGGATTCGGTATTGTGAGTGTGATAAATAAAGACGACTTTCTTGCTGCCGGTCGAATGTTCGGGCGGCGCCGTTTCTTCTTTTTTCGTTTTGTTTTCGATTTCTGCCAGGTTCACTTCTTTTTCTTTTTCCATCACCTTTGACGGCGGCGGAGATTCAGCCGGCATATTCGTATAATCCGTCCCCTGCCCCGCCAAAAGGATTTCCGTATCGTATTGGGCAAATCCCGGAAGCTCACGTCCCAAGAAGCTCCGCGGGTCTTCCAGATTAATGCTTGTCGCCAGTTTTAAGGAAAGCCGGGATAGCTGAAATGAATCTTTTTCGGGAAGTTCTGACGCGAAATAATGATTCTCCATGCCAAGGAGGTGTGCAAACGCGTCACCCGGAAGTTCTCCGGCAATTCCGTGAAGAGAATCGGAAGAAAGCCTCAATTCAGGACGAAGCGATGTAAGCACACCGGATAATACGAAAATAACGATAAGGCTTGTCATAAACAAAAACATGCCCTTGAGCGCGTTTCCACCGTTTACTGCAACGACAATTTGACGGTTTCTGCGTTTTTTTCTCATGATTTGAATCCCTCCAGCGCTTGTCTAGTAATTACTCTATGAACAAGCTAGAGGAGGTAGAACCAATTTAGTGATTATACGAACCTTTATTATCTTGTGAGACCTTTTCATGAAGGGCGGTGTTTAACCCGTTTGCAAGCACGTTCGCCATATCATCAATAAAGGTGTCAATCTCCTTCGGCGTAACCATCAGATTATGGCCGAGCGGAGAAAGCACTTCATGAATCAGCTGGCGCTTTTCGTTTTCGTCAAGCGTGCCGACAATGCCGAGAAAGGATTGGCGTTCCTTTTCCCCGGGAAGATCCTCATCTGTAAGCACCTTCTTTTTGCCGAAGTTCATTCCGGCGGGCACCAGAGACCTTGACGGACTGTCATCTTTCATCTCTCTGCCGAAATGCTTTAATATGTAGTCCACTGTATCGCTTGCGATCGTTACCGCATCAACGACAGTCGGTACACCGATTGCGATGACGGGGATGCCGAGCGTTTCCTTGCTTAATTCTTTTCTCTTATTGCCGACGCCTGATCCCGGATGAATGCCTGTATCAGAAAATTGAATGGTCGTGTTCACTCTTTCAACGGCTCTTGCCGCAAGAGCGTCTACAGCAATCACGAAATCCGGCTTTGATTCTTTGATCACACCTTGAATAATATCGCTCGTTTCAATTCCCGTTAAGCCCATCACACCGGGGGCAAGCGCGCTGACTGGCCTGTACCCTTCCTGCACATTTTCCGGCTGAAGCCTGAACAAATGCCTCGTCACAAGAAGGTTTTCGGTTACGAGAGGGCCGAGCGCATCCGGCGTCACATTCCAGTTGCCGAGACCGACGATCAAACAGCTTGCATCCTTTGGAATCTTTAAAGCCGACAGATAGGCGGAAAATTCCTCGGCAAACACTTCCGTTACTTTTTCCTGCATTTCAGAGTCGTGCTCCCGGACCCCTTGCGCTTCGATCGTGACATAGCGCCCCTGCTTTTTGCCCGATAGCTCTGCGCCTTCTTTTGTAATATCTACGGTTCTGACTTTAATGCCGCCTTTGTCGCGTTCTTTTTCAATAAACCCGTTTATTTCTTTTTTCTGATCAGTTTGTCCGTCTTTTACCGCCTGTTTTGTTTCTACCGCTAAATCCGTCCGTATCAGAAATTGATTGACATCCAGTTCGTTGTTTTTCACAAGGTAGACCTCCTTCAATCATCGTGGTACATAGTGTTGCCATTTGCAAAACGAATCATGCGAATTTACCCATCAACGAAAAATACTTTACATTTATATTGCAATCTAAAGTTCTGTTTGATAGAATACAATTTGTTCTATTGTGAAGAAGATTTAACCTTAAGACACTGTGCTACAGGTTGTATCTTAGGAGGTGAAACACATGCCAAACATTAAATCAGCGATTAAACGTACAAAAACAAACAACGAACGCCGCGCTCATAACGCGACAATCAAATCTGCTATGCGTACTGCAATCAAACAAGTAGAAGCTTCTGTTGCTAACAACGAAGCCGATAAAGCGAAAACTGCTCTTTCTGAAGCAGCGAAACGTATTGATAAAGCAGTGAAAACAGGTCTTGTACACAAAAATGCCGCAGCTCGATACAAATCAAGACTTGCGAAACAAGTGAACGGACTTTCTGCATAATACAAAAACGATCCCTTTTACGGGGATCGTTTTTTTCATTCAGTCCGGAGAAGCTCAAGGAGAAAGAGCTCAAGCAGGAGCTGCTTGTCCTTTTTCCCCGTTTTCATTTCATAATCCATCACTGCGAGTTTCTCTATAATACGCCGAAGCTCTTCTTCAGAAAAAAGCCTCGCCTGATCCATCGCCAGCTTTACCCGGAAGGGGTGAACCTTTAAGTTTGATGCGATTTGCTTTTGGCCGTATCCTTGTCCGGCAAAATACTTTGTCTGCATAATCAGACGGAATTGATTGGCGATCAGCGCCATAATTTTGATCGGCTCTTCGTTTTGTTTTAAAAGATCATAAAATATTTGAAGGCTTTCCGTCCGTTTTCGGTTCACGATTTTGTTGATCAGCTCAAAAATATTCTGCTCCAAACTTCTTGCGACAAGCTCCCGGACATCTTCAAGCGTGATTTCTTGTCTGTCACCGGTATAGGCGGTGAGTTTTTGTATTTCCTGATATATGGAAGACAGGTGGCCGTTTACGAGCAGAACCAAATGCTCGGCAGCCTCTGTATCGATCGTTTTATTTTCGGATTTCGCCAGATTAATCGTAAAATCAGTCGTCTCCTTTGCATTCAGCTCCTTAGCTTCAATCATAAGGGCTTTTTGCTTCAGCGCCTTCGTCAGCTTTTTCCGCTCGTCCAGCTTCTCATACGGAGCCACGATCACAAAGACCGTATAAGGCGCAGGCTCTGTCAGATAAGTCTCCAGAGCGCCTGTATTGTGCTCTATTTTTTCTTTCTTTTTTTCCCCTGTTAAAAAAGACGGATTTTTTACGATGACCAGCCGCTTCTCCCCCATAAACGGAAACGTTTCCGCATCGGTTATGGCCTGGTCAAGCGGATCCTCTTCAAGATCAAAAACAGACAGGTTAAAATCTTTCGTCCCCTCATCAACGACTGCTTGTCTGATCCGGCTGACAGTCTCTTGGAGCAGATAAGTTTCTTTTCCGTATAAACAATAAACGGAGCGGACATCCCCTTTTTTCAGGGCTTTCCAAACATCAAATACCATGATCGTATGACTTCCTCTCTTTCTTGATCCCCTTCTATCCTAAATTGAGTTCGGCAAATAGTAAAGAGGAAGCTTTAAAAAGGACAGCTTCCTCATTTATATTAAACGCCTGATTCACAAGCTCCCGGGGCTGCTTGTAAAAAGGCGATAATCACAAGAACAGAAAACGTTACCATCACTTCTAGATTTTTCAAAACAATTCCAGTATACTTAAGGAAGTCAGGAGGGATGAAATTGAATGATTTTGAAAAAAACGTTCAAAGCAAACGAAATGATGCTGTTGACTCAGCTGTCGGTTTTGTCGTGTCCTTCGGATTTTTCGCCTTTTTGTTCGTGATGGCAACAGCCATCCATCTTATCGGCTCTTAGCCGCATTCCGGGCTGCTGTCAATCGGCAGTCTTTTTTACTTCCTGCGCCCTGGTTTCTTCTATATCATATGGAGGGAAGACAGAAAACGTTCCGGCGCCTTTTTTAAATCTGTATCGAATAGTTCCGCTGACATCGGTGCGAAGCACATTGACAGAGTAAGCTTTCAAACGATCCAGCACTTCTTCATGCGGATGATGATAACGATTATCTTTTCCTGCTGAAATCAGTGCTGTCTCCGGCTGAAGCTGTTTCAAAAAGGCGTCACTCGTAGAGCTTTTGCTGCCGTGATGACCGGCCTTCAATATATCAGCCTTCAGATTCGGATACGTTTTCAGCACCTCTGTTTCGCCGTCCGATTCTAAATCTCCCGTCAAAAGCCAGCTCACTCTGCCTAAAACCGTCCAAAGCACCAGTGACGAATCATTTTTACTCCTTCCGCCAGGCGACTCCGGAGACAGCACCTGAAACTGAAGATCACCGGCTGTTATGGTATCGCCCCGTTTTGCTTCAGCAACGGGAATGTTGTTTTCTTTCGCCATATTCAATATTTCCCCATCCTTCGGTTCCTTCACGAATCCCACGGGGACAAATTAACCGCTTCACTCTATGTTTTTTGATTAATACTCCGGCTTCCCCGATATGATCCTGATCCGCATGGGTTAAAATCAGCGCATCCAGCTTTTTCACCCCTTTTCCGTTCAAAAACGGAACTAAAACTTTCTCACCGATAGAATACGGGTGGTGTTTTTCTTTCCACGATTCTTCGGAATAAGCAATCACTCCTCCTGTATCAACCATTACGGTACCTTTACGGTGCGGGGCACTTATAAACAGTGAGTCTCCCTGCCCGATATCAAGCATATCCGCTTCTCCCCAAGGACTGAAATAAGGACGGAACATTATATATGCCAAAACCGCAAAGAAAAAAAGAGCCGATTTCCTGAGCTTTAAAAAACCTCCCTTTTCCAAAGCTGCAAAAAGCGTAAAAACGGAAACCGCAAGCATAAGAAGCGACAGAAAGTCAGGCTTTGACGCAATCATTGTAAATAAATCAACGGATGCCGCATATGTAATGAAATCATGCACAGGCTTCATCACAAGATCAAACAGGTAAAACAAAAATTCCCCCGCCTGCCTGGAAAGTAAGAGAAGAAGAAAACCGATGACAGAAAACGGAATGACAAATAACGTATAAAATGGCACCATCACCATATTCATCGGAAAACTGACGAGCGAAATCTGCTGAAAATGATAGAGAAGAAACGGCAGCGAACTGAGCTCCGCAATAAATGAAGCCATCGCAAGCCCGGCGAGTCTGTTTTTCCCTGCTTTCTTTAAAATGGAGGATGACAGAATTAAAGCGGCGCTTACCGCAAAGGAAAGCTGGAAGCCCGCCTGCCAAAGGAGGTAAGGATCAAACAGCAGAAGCAGCAGATAAGACATGGACAATGCAGCTGAGGAATGAATGCTGCGTTTCAAAAGAGTTCCGGCGATATAAAATCCCAGCATGAGGGATGCGCGTAGCACAGATGGGGCAGCCCCGCTTAACAACGTATACACCGGCAAAAAAAGCAGCAACAACATCCCCGCCTTTTCTCTTGTCAGTCCAATTCTGATAAGGGCATAAAATAACCCCGCCGTAATAAGACCGACATGCATTCCGGAAATCGCCATTAAATGAACGACTCCCAAATTTTGATAAGCGCTCAGTATATCGTCCTCTATAGAAAATCTTTCACCTAAGGTCAGCGCCTCAACAATTCCGGCGGAAGATTCAGGTACATGATTCCGAATGATCGAAATCAAATTCTTTCTGATGTTCAGAAGCTTAAACAGCGGCTGTTCGGATTTTTCGCACTGCTTAATGGAAGTAACGGAAAATATCCAGTGAATATGCTGGGAATAAAGAAATTCCTTATAATCAAAACCCCCGGGAACCGTCGCATGTCGGGGCTGTTCCAGTGAGCCTGTAAACGTACAGCGCATCCCCGGTTCCAGCTGTTCAATGAGTCTTTTTTCTTCAAGGGACCGGATTTTGTACGAAGCGGCCCATTTTTCTTTGTCATGGGTACGGATAACGGCTGACATTTTCGCTCCGTCAACCTTCGGAATGTTTATGATGAGAGCCTGTTCAGTATAGCTGCCGGCCTGATACCGGGATACATTCGCAGCGTCACAAACCGTATACAGAAAGAAATAAAGACAAAAAGAAACGAGGCAGACGATAACCGGTGTGTGCTGCTTTGTTTTTACGATAATAAAGAGAAGATACAGAAGGAAAAAGAATAGGACCCAGAAGGAATTAGCGGCGGCAGTTCCCGCGGTTGCAGAAACCGCCGCCAGAGGCAGAAGAAGGTATTTATATTTCATTTATACGTAGCTGGTAAACAGCTCATTGGCCTGTTCATGAATTTTTTTCAGTTCGTCTTCCTTAACCCCCGCATCAGATAATTGCTGAATCAGCCCGGCTACAAAAGACAATTTTTCACGGTTTTTCAAATCGATGATCATTTCATCAAGTTCAACCTGCTCCACCTTGACTCCGGCTTGGTTGAACAGCTCTTTTGCGTAAGGCTGTGTTTTGTAATCTTCGGCATAATAGACAGTTTTGATGCCTGCCTGAATAATCGATTTACAGCATTGAATACAAGGATAATGCGTCACATAAATCTCGGCGCCCTCCGTCGGCACACCGAACTTAGAGCATTGCAAAATCGCATTCATCTCTGCATGTATGGTCCGCTGGCAATGATTATCTATTAAAAGGCATCCTTCATCAGCGCAATGGACGCCGCCCGCAATTGAGCCGTTGTATCCGCCGGCAATCATCCGCTTGTCTCTGACAACGGTTGCCCCGACTGACAGTCTCGGACATGTGCTTCTCAGCGCCAGCAAATGGCTTTGCGCCATAAAATATTGATTCCATGAGATTCGTTCCACAAGTGTTCCCTCCAAAAGTCTTGTTGCTGTTCTAAGTTTACATAGTTTTGAGCAAAACCGTCAATTCACTTTACCGTAATGGAAGTTTTTATCCGCTCAAATGACTTTTCTCCAAAACCTGATACATTCATCAAATCTTCAGCAGTCTGAAACCGCCCATTTTCTTCTCGGTAGGCGATAATCGCTTCCGCTTTTTTCTGCCCCACACCGGGAATCGCCTGAAGTTCGTCAAGAGATGCCGTATTGATATTGACAGAAGCATTCTCCTTTTCACCTGCTGCGGTTTTCGGGGGATTCGCCTCTTCGCCTTCACTCGGGATATAAACGATCGTCCCGTCCTGCAGCTGCTCTGCTAAATTAACATTCAGTTCATCCGCCTTTTCCTTCAGGCCGCCGGCTTTCTTAATGGCTTGCGTCACTCTGTCTCCCGCCTTCATTTCATAAACGCCGGGATGTCGGACCGCTCCTTTAATATCAATCATAATCTTATCGTCTGCGGTGTCTTTTTTGTCCGTGACGGGCGCTGAGGCTGTTTGGCCGAGCACGGACTGCTGTTTGACAGGCTCTTCTTTTTCGGAACGAAACAGCAAAATGCAGATCAAAACCGCCCCTGCCGCAAGACAAACGCCAAGAATTTTCAGGTACTGCCTCTGCCGCTCCGTCATCATCACTTTCGTCATATTGCATTGCCTCCCCGCATAAGGTTTAGAGGATTAAGGGAAAAAGGAGGGGAATTTCATTGAAAATAGGCTTTATCGGCACCGGAAACATGGGAACGATCCTGATTGAATCGCTTATTGAATCAAACGCTGCCGATCCCTCACAAATCACCATCACAAACAGAACAATCGAAAAAGCATTGAAACTAAAAGAACGTTTCAGCGGCATCCATGTCACCGAGGATCAGGAAAAGCTCGTTCAGGAAAATGATATGATATTCATTTGTGTAAAACCGCTGGATATATATCCTTTGCTGAAGAAACTCACACCGCATTTACGAAAAGATCACATTTTAATCTCCATTACCAGCCCCGTTCAAACGGAACAGATTGAACATGCGGTTCCGTGTCAGACGGCACGCGTCATTCCGAGCATTACGAACCGCGCCTTTGCCGGTGTCTCGCTTGTTACATTCGGCAAAAGCTGCAGTGAGTCTGCAAAAGCGGATATTCAAACACTGATCACTCATATTTCAAAACCTGTAGAAATCAGCAGCGGCATTACGAGGGCGGCGTCAGACATTGTCAGCTGCGGACCCGCTTTTATGAGTTATCTCGTACAGCGCTTTATTGACGCGGCAGTGGAAGAAACGGACATTACAAAAGAAGAAGCCGTGATTATGTCGACGGAAATGCTTGTCGGTCTCGGAAAGCTTTTGGAAACAGGGCATTACACCCTTCCCGCCTTGCAGGAAAAAGTATGCGTAAAAGGCGGCGTTACCGGAGAAGGACTGAAGGCTCTCGAAAACGGTGTGCAGGATATGTTCAACCGTGTCTTTCAGCGTACACATGACAAATACGATGAAGATATATCTTTAGTGCAAAAGCAATTTCACGTGTAAATGAGTATGCCATAAAGTGCTTTATCGTGCCAATCGCTAAAAATGCATTTTAAAAACCATCGTTCCGTTTAAACGATGGTTTTTGGTTTGCCTGCCGTAAAGAAAAGACGTTCAGACTCTCTTGAAGGAGGACGGTCTGTAAAATCAGCCGTCACTTTCTTCAGTTCAAATCCGCTCTCCGCAAGCATTTGTTCATATTCTTCAATGTAAAATGTTTTTTGCTCATGCGTCTCGTCATAACGGTCATATGACTGTCCGTTCCATACGAAAAAGGACATATCATGGATGACAGATAGCTCTTCATCACCGGCAAAGCTTTGCCAGATATAGCTGATCTGTTCATCTTGATCCGCATGGGTGCTGTCCGGAAAAAGCTCCGTCATTTTATATGGGGAATGGACGTCAAACAGCAGCAAGCCGCCCTCTTTCAAAACACGAAAAACACTTTTGAAGGTGCTGAAGACATCATTTTTCGTTTTTAAGTAATTTAAGGAATCACAGCAGATGACAACGGCATCAAACTGTTCTTCAAAACCGGAAAGCTCTCTCATATCCTGCTGGAGAAATAGAATCGGCTTTCCCGTTTTTTTCTGCTGGGCACAGCTCAGCATGTCTTCACTTAAATCGATTCCCGTGACTTCGCAGCCCTTTTCGGCAAGCCTGACGGAAATTTCTCCGGTTCCGCAGGCAAGATCAAGCACCCGTCCCTTTTCCGGAAGAGCCGCTTCGATCCAGTCTGCCCATTCATCATACGGCGCATGCGACATTAACTCGTCATATACGCCGGCGAAGCCTTGGTAAATCATGAGTTCAAGCCGAGTTCAAGCTCTGCGAGCGGCGCGTCGCCCCATAGCTTTTCAAGATTGTAATAGCCTCTTTCATCTTTATGGAAAACGTGAACAATGACGTCGCCGAGATCAACTAAAATCCAGCGGGCTTCATCAAACCCTTCCATCTTTTTGACATCAATGCCGTTTTCTTCTGCCTGATCTTTAATTTCACGCGCAATTGCCTGAACCTGTTTATCAGAATTCCCGTGGCAGATTAAAAAGTAATCCGCTACAAGAGAGATTCCTTCCATGTCCAGCGCTAAAATATCCTCTGTACGTTTATCATCGCATGCTTTTGCCGCGATTTTTAATACGGAAGCTTGATTCATTTCCATATTCCTCCTGTCATTTTTGAGACACCAGCCAGTTATAGGTTGCAAACGTCTCCGGGAAGACCGGCTGGTTTTTTTTCATCAGAAATATCATTGTATTTTTCATCGCTTGTATGAGCGCTTCGTTCAGATCTGTTTCCGCCAGATGGCGCACCTCTTCCACTCCCGGAAAATGGCGGCCGGGTTCAATGTAATCCGCCACGTAAATGACTTTGTCTAAAAGGGTCATTCCGGGACGCCCTGACGTGTGATAACGGATCGCATCTAAGATCTCGGGGTCAGTGATCCCCGCTTCTTTCTCAGCCAGATACGCCCCCACAGGAGCATGCCACAGCTCGGCATTGTAATCCAAGAGCTCAGCCGGCATTTTTTCCCGCACGATGATCTGCTTCATTTCTTCTTTCGGCCGGAATTTCGCATAATCATGAAAAATAGCAGCCATTTCCGCTTTTTTCGGATCTGCCCCGAACCGGCCTGCGAGAATAACCGCCGTATCTGTCACGCCGATTGTGTGGATATAGCGATGCTCGGTCAGCTGTTCTTTGACGCAGGCAAGTGCTTCCTCACGATTCATATAAATCATTCTCCTCTATATACTGCCTCACTTCATCCGGCATTAAGTATTGCGTCGGTTTTTTTGCTTTCAGACGTTCTCTCAGCATCGTTGACGAAACGCCAAACTCCGGAACGTCAGCAAAAAGCAGCGGGTACGGGGTCTCAATATGATACCCCGGACGCCGCACTCCGATAAATTGAATGAGCTTGAGCAGTTCGTCCAGTTTGTACCATTTCGGCAGATATTCAATCATATCCGCCCCGATAATAAAGAAAAGCTTGTCGTTCGGGTGCCGCTCCTTCAGTAAACGGACGGTATCATAGGTATAAGAAGGACCTTCCCGCTCCATTTCCGCCAGCTCAAGCTTAAAGCCGGGATTAGAGCTGATGGCAAGCCTCAGCATCTCCACCCGGCGCCGGCTGTCGGTAAAGTCTTCATTCTGCTTATGCGGGGGGATTTGATTCGGCATAAACCAAACCTCATCGAGCTCCGCCTGATGAAGGACTTCATTAGCCATCAGAAGATGACCGTTGTGCGGAGGGTCAAATGTGCCCCCGAATATTCCGATTTTCCTCATGTCAACCACCTTACGGAAGCTCGATTTGTTTATTTTCCTTTGATTCCTTATACAATACGATCGTATTTCCGATTGTCTGCACCAAATGTGCACGGCTGCCTTTCACAAGGGCTGCCGCGACATCATTTTTATCGTCTTCGCAGTTTTGAAGCACACTGACTTTGATCAGCTCTCTTGCTTCCAATGCCTCTGCAATCTGTTTCACCATGTTTTCGTTGACTCCGCCTTTTCCTACTTGAAAAATAGGCGTTAAATGATGCGCTTTTGAACGCAAAAACCGTTTTTGTTTTCCTGTTAACATTGTGTTCCTCCTAGTTTTCCTTCAACAATTGTTCTCATCAAGCCGCTGTCAGGCTCTTGTTCCGTCCACAGCTTGAAAGCCAAAGCGGCCTGTTCTACAAACATGCCGATGCCGTCAAGGGTTGTTAAGCCTCTTTTTTCAGCTTCTTTTAAAAACGCCGTTTGAATCGGGTTGTATACGATATCACAAACAATGGCGCCCGTTTTGGCCCGTTCCAATGAGAGCGGCACGGCATCCGTGTTCGGATACATGCCGACAGATGTTGTATGAATAATGACGTCATATTGCTCAAGCTGATTTTCAGCTTCTTCTAATGTGAGGGCGCGTTTCTGCTGAAAAGAGGGAGCGGCCGCAATCAGGCTTTCTGCTTTTTCCGGCGTGCGGTTGCAAACGTCAAATTGTTTCGGCTCTTTGCGGACAATCGTCGTAAAAATCGCTCTTGCCGCCCCTCCTGCTCCTATCATTAAGATGGAGAGCTCTGATATGGGTTTGTCCAATACTTTGACCAATGATTTATAAAATCCATCTCCGTCAGTATTATACCCGATGAGCCTGTCTCCCTCTCTTTTGACGGTATTTACGGCTCCGAGTACTTTCGCGCTTTCATCTATTTCATCCAAATGCTCCATGATCGCGACTTTATGCGGGACTGTGACGTTAATTCCGCAGATGCCAAGCGCCTTGATTCCGTTAACGGCGTCCTTGAGGTTGTGAGGTTCTACCTGAAACGCAAAATACTGCCCGTTGATGTTCTTATCTTTTAAAGCCGCGTTATGAATATCGGGTGACATTGAATGCCCGATCGGATTTCCGATTACTCCGTACAATTGTTTCATGCTCCCTCTCCCCTTCTCTCTATATTAATGATCGGCGGACAAATACGTGTACGCCTTTCGGAGCGTATGCCGTTATTTTTTTATCTGCGTTCTGCACCGTGACCCAGCCGAGACCGGAAAAAACGATATCCGTCTTTCCTTCTTTAATCGTAAACGTGTGGGCCGTAAGCTCCGGAAATTCATCCAAATGATCTTTTCCGGGCGGGGTGAGCAGTTCACCCGCATGCTTTTCGTATAAGGCGTCAGCATTTTCAAGCTTTGTTCTGTGAATCATCAATTCATTCGGCATATAGCAGACAAACGCCGATTTATCGCCTGAAACATAATCAAAACGTGCGAGCCCGCCGAAGTAAAGCGTTTGTTTCTCATTCAGCTGAAAAGTGCGCGGCTTCAGTTCTTTTTTCGGTGTCAGCACCTTTAAGTCACGCTTGTCCACGTAATGCGCCATCTGGTGATGGTTAATGATTCCCGGTGTGTCATAAAGCGCAGATCCGTCATCAAGCGGGATTTCAATTGCATCAAGCGTCGTCCCCGGAAATTGAGAGGTAGTAATAATATTCTCTTCCCCTGAGACCTCTTTAATAATCCGGTTGATAAACGTTGATTTCCCGACATTCGTACAGCCCACCACATACACATCGCGGCCTTCGCGGTAATGTTCAATGGCGTCAATGACTTCTTTCATTCCTTGTCCGCGGGAAGCGCTGATTAAAAAGACATCAAGAGGTTTTAAGCCGTATTCTTTCGCTTCGCGTTTCATCCATTGAACGAGGCGTTCCCGTTTTACGGATTTCGGAAGGATATCGGCCTTATTGCCGACAAGAATGATCGGATTACCGCCGACAAAGCGGTTCAGTCCGTTTATCCAGCTTCCGTTAAAATCAAAAATATCAACGACTTTGACAATAAGAGAGTCAGTATCGCCGATTGTGTGCAAGATATTTAAAAAGTCATCATCCGTTAATGAAACATCTTGAATTTCATTGTAGTTTTTCAGTCTGAAGCAACGCTGGCAGATGACATTCTCTTTTGTGAGGGATGCCTTTGGCGCATACCCGAGACCTTGTTTATCTTCGGTCTGGATCGTTACTCCGCAGCCGATGCAAACAACCTTTTCCATTTCTAATCCTCCCACTGAATATGGCCTTTACGTTTCAAAGAACTCAATATTCTCCGTTCAATCCGGCGGTTAAAGCGCGTCATGACCCCGTCAGAGGAAGCGACAGGCACGACGAGGATCGTATGATACCCATGTCTGTTTCCGCCAAGAACGTCAGTAAGCAGCTGGTCGCCAATGACCACACAGTCTTCTTTTTTCAGATCCATGCTGCTGACGGCTCTTTTAAAGGCGCGCCCCATCGGTTTTCTTGCCTTATAAATAAACGGTATGCCAAGCGGCTCCGAGAATAATTTCACTCTTCGTTCATTATTATTGGAGACGATCGTAACTTTAATGCCGTGCTCCTTCATTTCTTCGAACCACTCGATTAATCGAGGTGTCGCACTCGGTCTGTCCCACTCCACAAGCGTGTTGTCAAGGTCAGTGATAATACCTTTCACATTGCGCTCCTTGAGCTTTTCCGGTGTGATATGAAATATATTTTTCACAAATTCGTCAGGTAAAAAAAACTTTTTTAACAAAACCCGCACCCTTCCCTTTTCTTTCTATCATCTATATGTCGAAATCTGTCAGATTTAAAAATAAAGTCGGACTGAGCAAAAAAATTTCGACAAAAATTAGGTTTCTTCACCAGTTGTGGATAAAATTACACACATTATCCACTCTTATTACATCCGGATTTATCCAAATTATAAACAAGATACTAACAAGTTATCCACTTGTGAGTGTGGATAACAGAACGATTGTTCTTATTTGTATTTCATGGTAGATTAAAGATAACCTCACCATGATTGAAACGCAACCTTCATCATATGCTTGCGTCTGATGATTGATTACAATTATTAAGGAGGTGCCACTCCCATTAATTGGGTCCCCGGCATGAGAAAGCTTTCTGATGAATTACTAATAGAATCTTATTTCAAAGCCAATGAAATGAATTTGAGCCGTGAATTTATCGAGTTAATTGAAAACGAAATCAAAAGAAGATCGCTCGGACACATTATTTCCGTTTCTTCTTAAACAGAAAAAATTTTCCGGGCGAATTTCCTTTTTTTACTCAGATGACTGATATTATATCACTTCGGTTATGCGCTTTACTACCACTTTCAACAAAAAACACCCCTAAAATAGAGGTGTTTAAGAGGACGGCTGTTATTATTTGAACCAATACAGACCGCCCAGAACGAGAAAAACGACGAGCAGGACGACAAAAAATGCGTACCAGTACCCCGCATTCACCCGAGGAGGCGGGCATACAGGATATTGCGGAGGGAAACCGCCGTTCATAGCATATCGCCTCCAAAAAGATGTTTTTCTACAGCCTATGATGCAGGAGCAAAACGGCTTAGGCAGCTGACAGCGTCAGCGTTCCAAAACCCGCCCATTTTTTATGCCTTCAATTAAGATTCTGGCCCCTTTTGGCGTCATGTGATTTCCGGAAGGATCAATCAGTCCGGATTGGATCAGCGCCCGGTCTGTAGCTTTGCCGCCGTCCGCGCGTATAAAGTGTTTCCAGTTATCCACCAGAGGCACTTTTAACTCTTTTGCAACCTGTCTTGTAATGCCGTTATAGGAATTATGCCATTTCCTCGCTCCGCCTTTTTCTTTAAAGGCTGAGGCCTTATATCTTGAATAGTAATAGAGATGATGCGTTCCGTTTCCTTCTATAACCGGGATGCACGTCATTAAGATCGGCTTTATGCCGTGTTTTCGGCTTTCGTTTATAAAATAAGTCAGGTTTTCTTTAAACCTTTTCTTTGATACTCGCGGCTGATCTCCCGTCAAAATGCCCGCATCATTTGTTCCGAACATGATAAATAAATATTGGGGCTTACGGTCAATCACGTCGCTTTGAAAGCGCAGGCGCGCATCTTCAGTCGTCTGGCCGCCTATTCCCGCATTCACAACCGTAAGACGGCCGCGTTCCGTTGTTTTTAAAATGTTTACCCACTGCTGCGCCTTTGGATAATCACGATAATCCCAATTGGAACCGCGCGTATTGCTGTCGCCGAACGCGACAACACTTTTCTCTTTGCCTGCGGCGCATCCCGATAACAGACAGGTTATCGTAATAAAAAGAACAGCAAACTTCATTTTCTCTCCCCCCAAACCTTACATCCTATGGTACACATCTCTTTTGCGGCTTTCAACGCGGCGCTCTCTTTAATGAATATGAAAAGGGCCGGATTCCTGTCCGATCAAATCCGAAACCTTAACAAATGTGTAGCCCTGTTTTTTCAGCTGGGGAATGATTTCTTTCAAAGCCTCAACCGTCTGGCGCCGGTTTCCTCCTCCGTCATGCAGAAGAATGATATCTCCATCCCTGGCATGTGAGACAACATGCCTGACGATTTTTCCTTTTCCGGGCCTTTTCCAGTCCATCGGATCTTGGTTCCATGACCACATGATGATAAAGTAGCCCTCTTTTAAAATGCCTTTGAAAGCCGTATGATTCAGCGATCCTCCCGGCGGGCGGAATAACTTGTCCCCTTCCGGCTGAAGCGATCTGATATGCTGCGCGGAGCTGTGAAGCTCTTTTAAAATTTCTTTGCGTTTCAGCCGGTGAAAATAAACATGGTTCATCGTATGGTTGCCGATTTCATGCCCTTCTTCAATGATGCGCTTTGCCGTAATAGGGTATTTGTCTATACGGTTCCCGATACAAAAAAAGGTTGCTTTAACATTGTGCTGTTTCAACACGTCTAACACAGCCTCCGTATAGACAGGATGGGGACCGTCATCGAAGGTTAAAGATAGTTTCTTTTTTTCAGACCTTATATCCCAGTACACGTTTCCCGTCTTCTCCATGTCACTTCTTTTTAATGATTTCGCATCGGCGGACACGGCAGTGAGACTCGCGAGGACGCATATCATGATGATCAGATGAAAGCATCTCAACGTTTACACCTCCAGTAAACACTACTGTTAACGTGTCCCCTTTTTTAAAAATCATTCTGCACATTAAGTTATGTACATCACCCGCTTCTGCTGTAAGAAGCAGGTGATACTGATTTATGACAGCACCGCTTCCAGCTTGTCTTTTGTTTTCGGACCGTAAATCCCGTCAGCCTGCAAACCATTCATTGTTTGAAAACGTTTTACGGCATTGGCCGTTTTCGGTCCGTATATTCCGTCGATTCCATGATTTTTCGCATGTTTATCAGGATAAAAATAAGCGGCGGCAAGGGCTCTTTGCACTTGAGTCACCTTTTCGCCCTTTGTATAAGGGGTCGTCAGTTTAATGATTCCTGAAGGCAGCGGGTAGATTTTAGGCGCCTTATTTGCAGAGTCGTCAGTGCCGGTTATGCCTTTTTTAAAGGATTCCCAGCTGTTCAGCAGCCTGTCGGGGCAATTCTTTCCTGACCATTTTTTATGGGGAACGACGCGGTCAAGAGGTATATGATAATCTTTCATGAGCTTTTTAATGAGCCATTGCGCATTTTTCACTGCCTTATCAAAATCACCGTCAGCGTTTTCACAAATTTCAATTCCGATTGACTTCCGATTTCCTGTCCCATTTGTTCCGTCACCGGCATGCCAGCCGTTCTCATTAAGCGGCAAATGCTGATAAATCTCAGAATCATCCACCGTAAAGTGCCAGCTGACGGCAGTATCCGGCTGTTTCACATAATTTGCATGCATCTTCGCGTCTGCGCCCTTGTCCGTGTTGGACGTATTATGAATGGTAATATAGTCCGGATTCATGGCATATCCCGGCCGATTGCCGTTTGATTTCGGTATCAGGTCTTTTTTTATGGATACCATTTTATCCCCTCCCCTATTAAATAATGCAGAAACACGCTTATCGGACAGCCTGTTTTAATAGAAGGAGATAGATTTGTGCTGTATACTATTTGAAAAGAGGTGAACGTGCAAATGATAAAAAAAGGATTCAGTCTTGCCGTCATCATTGCTGTCGTGATGATCGGCTTTATGCAAAAAGACGTCTGGCTCGGCATGATTCGGGGAGGCGGAATGTACGCCGTCCTTATGAGTATCCTGCTGGTTGCAGCAGACGTATTTTTTCCGATTGTTCCATTCGCCATTATCGCGGCCTTAAATGGAGCGGTTTTTGGGATTGTAAACGGGGTGTGGATTACACTGTCCGGCGCGATGCTCGGAACAATGGCATTGTTTTTTCTCGTCCGTTACGGATTCAGAGACTGGGCCAGAAAAAAGCTGCGTGCTTACCCGGCCGCAGCCCAATATGAAGATTCATTTCATCAGCACGCGTTTACGGCGGTGCTTTTCGGGCGGCTGATTCCGATTATTCCGTCGCTTGCCATGAATACCGTCTGCGGGCTGAGTAACATACGATGGCTGATCTTTTTTTCCGCGTCAGCGCTCGGCAAAATTCCGAACATTGTGATCGTGACGGTCGCAGGCGCTTCATTTACAAGCAACAAACTGCTGTCTTTCGGGATTTACGGAATGTATATGCTCGTGTTAATGGCAGTCATTTATAAAAAGTTTCCCGGTCTTTTAAAAACAACGAAAAAATGAAGCGAGTACCGCCCCCTATTCCGGCGGTACGGCTCCTCTCATTCTGAGAACCTTTCCGTTCAATTTCGAACCGACCGCTTCCAGGTTTTTCTTTTTGTAAAATGAGAGGGCCGTTTTATTGTCCGGAGAAACTCTGAAATGATATTCCGAAACACCGTTCGTTCTGAAAAACTGATTCGCGTATTGATGGAGCTTCGTTCCGCACCCCCTTCCCCTCTGCTGCTCAGTAATATAGTAAAGGTGCACATAACCGATTTTTTGATTACCGTACGATTTGACGGAGGCTTCAAGCTGTCCGATCGGCTGCCCGTTATGAAAAAGCAGCATAAAACCGTCGGGAAAGCATTTGATTTGGGATGACAGCCATCTGAGATATTCATCCTTATTAAATTGAGCCGCCGTGCCAAAGCTGACGAGAAACGAATCTTCCCGAAATGAAACGGCCGTCTCTTTATGTTTGTTTAAATTGATTGATCCGCTTGAAATACATCGGGTGTCCTCCTTTTTGAGGCCGCAATTAAGAATGAGCATAAAACAGCTGCCAACATCAGCATAACGGCAGCGCCTGTGATGACGATATGGCGGATGGAAGAACTGACTGCCGCCGCTCCGAACACGGCCGTTATCAATATAATGAAGCCGGCTTCAACTAATGAATAAAAGCTCCCCACCCTCCCCATGATGTCCACCGGAACATTCTTTTGATAAAACGTCAGAAATCCCGTATTGGCGAATGCCAGGAAAAAAGCCAGAAAGAAAAATCCGAAAGCAGCCGTCCAAAAACCATCAGAAAGCGCATAAATCATATATCCGGCAGCTGTGAATAAAGAGCCCATTCCCATCAATAAAGAAGCCGGTATTTTTTTATTAAACAACACATTGACAAGCGCCCCTGCAATAACGCCCGCCCCAGACACACTGACAAGAAAACCGTAATCAGCATCAGTCAGCTGAAGAACCTCTTTTGCAAAAGCGACTTCAAGCGAATCAAGCGCAGACAACATAACGGTCATGACCAGACTGAATAAAAAATAAATGATCATGACGTTTCGCGCCGTTCGGCTGAAGCGATATACGAGCTTCCAGTCTTCTTTGTACACTGCAAAAGAAAGCTTCTGTCTGGGAGAATGTACATGAGGTTCATTTTCAAGGTTTGGCAGCATCATTGTGATAATACCGGAAAGCATTAAAGCTGCCGTATTCACCCAAATCGCAAAAATCGGCGTGCCGATGATAAAAAGCAGCCCAGTCGCAGCCGGTCCGAGGAGAAAAGCCCCTGATTCCAGCAACGCCCTGAGTGAATTGAATTGTTTTCTCCTTTCGGCCGGGATAAGCATCGTCACGTACGCCATGGAACATGGACGAAACATCGCATTGGCCATTTGAATCAAAAACACGATACAATAAACGGAAAACAGAGACCGTGCAGTAAACATCAGCGGCAGAACGGCAATGAATGCAGCCCGGATGAAATCAAGCGACATCATCATATTCCGTTTGTTCCACCGGTCGATGATGCTGCCCGCCCAGCCATTTGTCATCAAAACAGCCGCGGGCCTGATTAAATAGAGAATGGAAACGGCAAAAGCAGATCCCGTTTCTTTTAAGACAATGAGATTAAGAGACAAAAAATAAATCCATTCTCCAATGTTTGCTATCCCGATTCCGGTTAACAAAAGCACCGGGTACCGCCAAGACTTCCGGTTTTTCATCATATCCCCCCTCAAAAATAAAAAAACGCCCTCAAGACAATGAAGTCTTGAGGACGGGAAACAGCCCGCTATGCCACCTCAATTCGGTTTGGTGCCGGCCTTGCCGGGTACAAAGCTTACTCTGTAACAGGAGTATCTGCCGCATCATCCTCGTTTTGCATGATTCCGATGCGAAGCTAAGAGGTTTGTTTCAACACATCCATTCATACTCCTTCCCAGCTCCCGGAGCTCTCTGTCATGAATGATATCTGCCTACTCTTCTCTTCAGCGCTTTTTGCGTATATTCTTTTCGCTCTTACTTTTTTTAACAATATACAGGCTCAATCAAAAAAAATCAAGAGGCCTTCAGAAATAAAACCTGCCTTTGATTAATTTCCCTGTACAGACACAGACAGCCTGACTGCCACATACAGTTACATATAGGCTTTTGCCTACATAACTTTGTGGAGGTGAGGATGGTGACAGGTGTTTTTGCAGCGCTCGGGTTTATTGTGAAAGAACTCGTGTTTTTAGTATCATACGTGAAAAATAATGCCTTTCCACAACCGCTCTCAAATAATGAGGAGAAAAAATACTTAGACCTTATGGCTGAAGGAGATGAACACGCCCGCAATATGCTGATCGAACATAATCTCCGTTTGGTCGCCCATATTGTAAAAAAATTCGAAAACACGGGAGAAGACGCAGAAGATCTGATCTCCATCGGTACAATCGGGCTGATTAAAGGAATTGAAAGCTATTCAGCAGGAAAAGGCACGAAGCTTGCCACCTATGCCGCACGATGTATTGAGAATGAAATTTTAATGCATCTGCGCGCCTTGAAAAAAACGAAAAAAGACGTCTCCCTTCACGATCCGATCGGCCAGGATAAAGAAGGGAATGAAATAAGCCGGATCGATGTCCTCAAGTCGGAAAGTGAGGATGTGATTGACACCATTCAGCTCAACATGGAGCTTGAAAAGGTCAAAAAATATATCGACATTTTAGACGACCGCGAAAAAGAAGTCATCGTCGGCCGCTTCGGACTTGATTTAAAAAAAGAAAAAACGCAGCGCGAGATCGCAAAGGAGCTCGGCATTTCAAGGAGCTATGTCTCCCGGATTGAAAAACGCGCATTGATGAAGATGTTTCATGAGTTTTACCGGGCGGAGAAAGAGAAGCGGAAAAAGGCGAAGGGAAAGTGAGCGAAAAGCCGGATCTGACATTCCGGCTTTTTCTGTTTTTTATTATGTCAGTCATGGTGGCGGTGTTATTAAGAAACTCTTCCACACTCAATCTTCCATCATTGAACGTACTTCCTATGAAAAATGATTTTGAACCTCATAGGAACCCTTACAAGACAGGGTTTTTGTTGTTTTTTTTCATTATTCATCTCAAAAAAACCATAAAAATAAGGAGTGACATATTAGTCATGTCTAATATGTATCACTCCATTAGTTCTTGTTCAATAATCCCACCCGATTGTGGAAGATCGTTATTAAAAATTTTCAATGTTAGTTTGATTTTCATACATACTAATAAAATCTTATTTAAACTTTACAAGACAAGCTGAATTGACTATAGTCTAATTAGACTAAAATATTGATGCAAAGAAGTGAAAAATTAGATGATAAAGTCTTTTTTAATGTTGGGGCAGTCGAATATGGCGGGCCGTGGATTTTTGAATGAAGTAGATCCTATCTATAATGAAAAAATAAAAATGCTGCGCAATGGACAGTGGCAGATGATGACAGAGCCGATTAATTACGACCGTCCGGTTTCCGGCGTTGGCCTGGCGGCATCTTTTGCAGATGCATGGTCGAAAGCTCATCCCGATGAAGAAATTGGCTTGATCCCTTGTGCGGAAGGCGGCAGTTCATTGAATGACTGGCATCCGGAAGGCATCCTTTTTCAGCATGCTTTGTCCGAAGCCCGCTTCGCCCTCAGGTCCAGTCAAATTTGTGGAATCCTTTGGCACCAGGGTGAGAGTGACAGTTATCGTTCGCTACATGAAACTTATTACGAGAAATTAACTCTTATCATCGAGACGCTAAGAAACGAGTTGAAACTTGATGAGGTACCGTTGATTATTGGAGGGCTTGGTGACTTTCTTGGGAAGACTGGTTTTGGACAGCACGCGACTGAATTTCGACAGGTTAATGAACAATTGCTGCATTTTGCTAATGAACAACAGAATTGTTATTTTGTTACTGCAACAGGTTTGACTGCGAATCCTGATGGCATTCATTTAGACGCAGCTTCACAACGCAAATTCGGTTACCGCTATTTCGAGGCTTTTTCGAAAAAGCGCCATATCCTGAAACCCATTTCGGGAGAGGAGCAATCACTGAAAGTGAATGGTGACTATTCTAAAACAGAACAGATTTACCTTCATAGTATGGATTTGGCTTCGGGTAAAATCACGTACGCGGAATTTGAGGCGCGGATGGCGAAGGTGATGAAATCATAATTCCCTTACTTATCCTTGGCTTGTTAATCCAAAACCCCGGAGCTCACGGCTATGAACTTCTGGCCTTAATGGAAAAACGTCATTACAAATACATTGTTAACTTCACGAAAGGTTCATTTTATTACAATCTGCAGCAACTTGAAGAAAAGTGTTTGATTGAACAGATTCAGCAGAAACCCTCAACCAGCGGGCGTGAAATCCGTAACTTTAAAGTCACAGAAGCGGGAAGGGCAGAATTCGAAAAATTAATGATCAAATACGGCACCAAATCGGAATATGTGAACCTGCAATTTTATGGGGCGTTACTCTTTGCCGATGAATTCGACAAAAATAAATTACTGGATCTGATTCAATCACAAATCGACCAGACTAAAGCTAGAATCGAGCTCCTTGATGAATACCTGTCCATCACTCAAGAAATTCCCGGCACAATCAATTATTTTCGCCGTATGAATGAAAATTCCCGTTCACATCACTTGGTTAATTTAGAGTGGTTCGAAAAATTGAAAGCAGAAATAGAGTGACTATTGCATAATAAATATAAAACCTGTGTCGCAGATATCCAGTAACATCATTGATACAGGTTTTATACTCCTTCTTTAATTAAACCAGTAATAGGGTTGTCAACACTTGCCCCCAACAAGAGCAAGTGAATCATCTGCTGTGTGTTCTTCTTTTTCAATCCTTCGTATTAATAGTATTCAAGTAAGTCAACTGATTTTTCTCCTTCTTCCGCTATTGAACAAGCAGTGAAGGTGAACATCGTTCTCGACATAAACTAAAATTTTTTATATACCTCTGCGTAAACAACTTTCAATTGATTGATATTAAACCCCTCCAATTGGACGTTTTTCCTATGAAAAAGACCGCGAAAAAGAAGTGATCGTCGGCCGCTTCGGGCTTGATTTAAAAAAAGAAAAAACGCAACGCGGGATCGCGAAGGAGCTCGGCATTTCAAGGAGCTATGTCTCCCGGATTGAAAAACGCGCATTGATGAAGATGTTTCCGGTAACTTTTTTTAAAGATATTTGTTTGGATTCAAAAAATTCCAAAAATATATTTATATACTCCTAGCAACGCTCGCTTTAACCAATTATTGTAACCCCCCATGTTTACAGAGCTGATTAATAAACTATACGAGGGATAAACGGATAAAGCCTTCCCCTTCTTTCTGAGGAGAAAATATTAAAAGGCGGAAAGCCCTTCTCGTTATGAGAGGGCTTTTTAATACGGAGAACTCACCGAAGAACAAATCACTTGTCTGTTGTGGGATACTGCCGAAAATAAATCACTTCACAACAGACAAACTGACATTTGGATTTATTTTCTGGTTCAGTTATCTCCATCCGTTAGTTTAATTAGAATTCAGATAATCCAAGACACGATCAACTCTTTCATTGACTGAGTAATCTCCTTCAATTTTTAACAATGGACAAGATAAATCTGCCATCCAATGTTCGTGTAAAGCTCTACTTCTAACTTCCATTCCAGCATTATCATATAAAGAAGCCCACTCTAAAAATGTTTTTGATTGTTCATATTTACTGCCGCCGGCTAACACTTCGTTTCCATAACGCTGAAATTCCCTATGCCTTAATCTCTCAAGCCGTATATCTTGCGGAACCCATAAGAAGATGACAAGGTCAAAATAACTTTTTAGATCATCGCCCCAGCCGCACACTGCGCCAGAAAGAATCCATTTCTCATTGATTGTCAAGTCTTTTTCAAGCAGCTTTCTTCTTTTAGGAATTTCTCTTTTTTTAGTGAATTTATCTGTCCAATAGTAATCATCAGTATCAAGATGCGTATGAGGCAAATGCTTTGATAATGCAACACCCAATGTTGAAGTTCCGACTCCAGAGGCTCCCAGTATGTGAATATTTTTTTTCATAGTTCCCTCTCCTTATGAAGCAACGAAACTCCCTGTCCGCTGCACAAGGTTCTTACTATTATTTTAACATAAATCCCCAAAAACCTTTGCTTTGATAGGGAATCCAGATGCGTGTTAAAACCCATACTGCTTACGAAAACAGTCCTTATTAAATCGTGATTTCCCTATAATATTTAACGAATCAAATTTTAGATTACCGTCTGTAAGTTTTTTTCATCTCGAGGTATATGACCTGAAAACTGAGTTTTACCGGGCGGAAAAGGAGATGCGGAAGAAATCGAAGGGAAAATAATGTCATAGAAGCAGGTCTGAAATTCCCGCTTCTTTTCATTCCGCTAATCCCTTAATAATCGGTGCAGGCAATGTCCGCCGGCGCAATATCCATCAGAGTCGCCAAGCTCCGTCCTTTAATGGCTCCATATTATTTATCATTTATTAACCATCACACAGAATGATTAACTTTCTCTCCGACCTATTTTATATCCTCATACACTTTCTCAAAAGTCTCGATCGGCAGTGAAAACTTGGTTGTTTTCTCGTTACGATAATTGATCACGATCTCAATTTGATTATTTTTTTGTTCAAACTCAATAAGCGCATTCTCCCTTTTATCTCTGATTGAAATGATACAATTTCCATTTTTCTTTTCCTTTTTCTTATAAATGTAATTCACCTTAACTCTCCTTTCGTTGATCGACAAAAGGTTTCTGAATAAGGAAGCTCCTCAAAAAAAGGATCTAAACTTTTATCAAGTTTGATCCTTTTCCCTTTTTAGTCATTTCTCCGTGAACGTTTATAGACATTCATGGTTACCAGCCAGCTCATAACGATGATTCCTGCAAAAAGAATCAGCATATTACTGTACAAATAAGCGGAATGATCAGCGTTAACAGGCAGCAGCATTTGATCCAGCAAGCGGATTGATAATAAACCGCCTGTCATCGCAATGCCCGTTCCCTCTGATAAAAAGCTCGTAAAATTTAGCAGACTCATTCCGACGCCGGCTTCCTTTTGTTTCAAACTGCCAGACACAATTGTAGATATAACCGTTTTTGTGAAGGAGAGCCCCCCAAAAACAAAAACGATTATAACGGTCATGAGCCAGGGTGTGGCATCTATAAAAAAGGCAGCGATTAAAAAACTGGAAGACATCAATACAATTCCAATGGTCAGCACATACAAAGAACCTTTCCGATCAACAAGCCATCCTCCAATGTAACCGAAGATGATGACGCTCATCGTTCCGGGAAACATAATCCCGCTTCCAATTGCCGCAGTACTTAAATGGTGAACATCTTTCATCATATAAGGAACCATAGACACAAATCCTGCTGCAGTGCCGAATATCAGTCCGCCGCAAAGGACGCCAATCATAAACAAGACATTTTTCCCCAGTGCAGGGTCAACAAAAGGTTCTTGAGTTTTCCTAATATGTTTTACAAATATCAGGAAAGCTAGAATACTGATGATCAGAAAAGATAGTCTATATGATGTCGTAAACAGCATAAAAAACACGACACCTGCAGACATTAATATAATCCCCGTCATATCAAAGCGCCCGCTGATTCTTTCTTCCTTTTCCAGCAGTTTCATCAGGAATGGAACAGTAATCATTGTTGCTGTTGGAATAAGCAGCAAATATGACCAATGAATATAATGAGCGATCATTCCGCCAATAGCTGGTCCGACACCTTCCCCCATTGCCACCAAAGACCCGATCAGACCAAATGCTTTCCCCCTGTTTTCTTTCGGAATATAGCGCACTACTGCAACCATCACAAGAGCCGGGAATGCGGCAGCACCAGCCCCTTGAATAAACCGTGCCAGAATGAGGACAGGAAAGAAAGAGTGTCCGACAAATCCAATGATCGATCCGAAGCCATTTACCATAATCCCAAATAGGAGCAGCTTTTTGATCCCCAGCTGATCTGATAACTTTCCATACAGAGCAGTTCCGATGGAAAAGGTTAACATAAAGGCTGTGTTTACCCAGTTTGCACTCGCCGGCAGTTTATGAAAATCGTTGGCGATATCAGGTAATGAGACGTTCAAAACCATTTCATTTAATACGCTGAAAAATGACAGAACACAAAGCCAAATGAACACTTGATTGTGCCGTAAAGTTGACTGTGAATAAGGCGTATTCACAATTTCCCCTCCATTAATGAGGGCAGACGCAGTTTATAGGGCCATTGATACGCTTCCCTCTTTTAATTGCACCCTGTTCTTTTTTTTACACTTCATACATAACTCCCCCTGCATTGATTGATATATCTTATTATATACAGACTAAGGTATAGAACAATAAGGCTCGAGTGCGAAAAAAAGAAAAATCCTCAATCCGATATTATGAAACATTGCGACACACACCCGCTGTATGAACAAGATGACCAAACATCAAATACTGTTATATTTAAAATGTACAGTACCAAAAAACCGCAATTTCATTTGCTGTTGAAAAATTGGAATAAAGCATTGCATCGACCGCTCCTATGACAAAGTTATTTTTGGCATAAAAATGACAAGCTGAAACATAAGGTTCAGCAAATATCTCCTCTGTATATGTCCAAACATTGTTTTCAAATGAAGGGATAATTCTCCCTGAAACATATTGAATCGAGTCATTTTAGTTATCATAATAATCACCTTCCTGCATTTACTGACCTCACTTTACATCTTTTGAACTGTACTGATTAATTCGTCTGCATGTCATGGACACCGGTTTAACAACTTTAAGACTAAAACAAAAAAGATACCAACATCGATTGGTATCATCTATTCATTCGAGCCCTTACAACAAAAGCCTATTTCGGAGCGTCCAAACCAAATGTTATCCATTCCTCTTTTGCCGGACCATAAATACCCGGAACAGTTAAACCTGCTTGTCTCATAAGGACAGTCATTTGTCCTCGGTGGTGACTTTGATGTTGAATTAAAAACATCAAAAGTGAACCATTTGGCAATTGCTGACCAATAAAGTTGATACATTCTTGCAGGGTATTGTCAGTCCATTGCGTTTTTAACGCCTGTACAAATGCATTACTGGCTTGATGATAGCTGTCAGCTATAAACTGAGCAGAAGCGGGAACAGGATAATCTTCAGCTGGGGCATGAAACGTTAAGTTGGTGTTTGAGGTAATGATGTGAATAGCAGCAACAGTATGCCAAGCAATACGGCCTAAAGTCCAATGTTGTGAAGTGATTTCTTGTTTAAGTGATTCATCAGTCAGCTGATTCAGCAGTTTCTGTGTCGCACCGGCTTCGAACTCCCAAGATTTCAAAAAATGGTCTAAGGTTTGAAACACAAAAATCCTCCTTCCTTTTTTGTTTTTCTATGTATCTACAGTTCAATTATAGTGTTTCGTTTAGTTAAAAAGAACAGAACTTTATACCAACATGATTTAAGAAAAAAGGCTTTGCCTCAGTTTCAAATGCTTAGAAAGTTTCCGCTGATGGAGCTCCTGATGGTGATGTGACAGATTTTAAAAGGATATAATTGAGGAGTGAATCTTCATAAAGAAAAAACGATAAATTCCTGTTACAGGACGAACGAGATCCAGAATATGAATAAGTTTGAAGATAAAGAATAATTAACTCTGCTCCAGCGTATACAAAAATGCTTGTTCATACCCCTGCTTTCTCATTGTTTCTGCAGCGCTAATATTCTCATAATCGTGTGCATGACGCTGCTTTCCTCATTTGATTTGATGACAAAGTGCGCCGCATCTTTTATTTCGTCAATGGCGTTCTTGACCGCAAAGCTGTAGGATGCCGCTTCCATCAACTCTCTGTCATTGCGGCCGTCTCCGAATGCCATTGTCTCATCAGGCGAAACTCCTAATAATCGCTGCAGTTCTTGTACTGTTGTTCCTTTATGTATTCCGATATTTGAAATGTCGATCCAGGTATCTTCTGATGCTACGATATAAAACTGGTGAAAAAATTCATGCAGCTTTTCTCTCGTTTCCGGGCAGTTGCCGTGAGGGTCATGAACCGTAATTTTGATAAAGTCGTCTTTTATCTCAGTAAAATCAGCTATTTTCGTTACATGTGCATAAGAGGCATTTACATATCTCATTTCACTTTCAGACAAGTTTTCTTTTACCATCGCGCCTTTTTTTGTGCATGCAATAATGCTGTGCCCGCAGCTGATTTTTTCTAAAGCCTCTATAATTGACAGTCCCGCTTTATTGCTGATCAAAGATTCATATACAAATTTGCCGTTCTTTTTCATACGTGTGGCACTGTCTCCTAAAATCCAAAAATCTTTCGCATCTTCTCCGAACAACGCTTCAACCCTTTCACACTGCTTTCCGGTACAGATGGCGAAGGCGACACGCTGTTCCTCCATTACTTTTTTTGTCTTTTCAAATAACGTTCTGTCAAAGCTGCCTTGATTATTTAAAAACGTGCCGTCTAAATCCGTAATGACTAATTTAATCATCGTTCAGCACCTCCGCAGTTGAACCCTGTCTCTTTCAGACAAAAGGTTTTTCATATTTTAGAATGGAATCAATCGCGTTTAAGACCCCTTCTTCGTTATTTGATTGCGTGATATGCGCGGCAGCCTGTTTAATGCTTTCTTGAGCGTTATCCATTGCGACTCCGTATTTCACAGCGGACACCATCTCCAGGTCATTACCGCTGTCTCCAAAGGCCGCGCATTCTTCATTATTGATTCCCCATTGTTCCTGAAGAAGCTGAATCCCGCTTGCTTTATGAAGCCCGGGTATGATCAGATCTATGTCACCGTGTCCGCTTGATACAGGCGTCACAAAAGATCCGATGGTGCTTTTCAAATGGCTCAGCAGTGCGGAACAATGTTCGGCGGGAAAGCTGACGGAAAATTTAAAGATGTCATCATTGATGTTTTCAAAATGCGGCACCCTTTTTAACACATAATAATACTTACTGGCATGCAGATATTCATCTTCACTGGCATTTTCATGAATATACGCGCTTTTTTTCCCGCAGACAATGACGTTTTTCACTTCATACTGCTCTAAAGCACGGATTACTGCTTTTATTGTGTCTTCAGACATTTTACCCGCGAATAATTCTTTTCCGGCATTCACGACGAGAGCGCCATTTTCGGCAACGAAAGCAATTTCATTCCCGATTTCCGGAAAGAAGGATATAAGCTGCGCATATTGGTTTCCGCTCGCTACGGCAAAATGAATTCCCCGTGCTTTTAATTCACGATACTGGTTCATAAAACGCTCTTTGTTATATGCCATTTCATCATTCAGAAACGTTCCGTCCATATCAACCGCTATCAGTTTAATACTCATATCGTCCTCCTTTTTTCAGCCGCTCCCATTCAAATAATGCGTATGAACGAATTATATCCGCAGTTGATCCGTGACGTAAACGTTTGACGACGCCTTGTTTTGAATGACACAAAAAGTGATTTGTCACATGAATATAACACTATGTAATATGTTACGATTAGATGTACGGTCACTATTCTCATAAAAAGGAGAATCCCCCTGCATGTTCACACACGAAATGATTGCTTCATTTAACGAGCTTGAAACTTCTTTATACAATTACATCTGCCAAAACAGCGAGAAAGCCGTCTATATGCGAATCCGTGAATTGGCAGATGAAACCCACGTATCTACGGCTTCTATATTACGTTTCTGCAAAAAAATAAACTGCGAAGGATTTTCGGAGTTTAAGGTCAAGCTCAAAATGTATGCTGAAGCTGATAAAAAAACAACTTTAAAGAGCTCCCATCATTCCGTTACCGAGTTTTTTGAAAGAACAGTAAGCGGTGACATGGAAGAAAAGCTGAAGGAAGCAGCCGCCCTTGTGGCCGATGCAGAAAACGTCATTTTTATCGGAGTGGGCAGTTCAGGAATTCTTGCCGAATACGGAGCCAGATATTTTTCATGCTTAGGGAAACTTTCAATGTATATTAAAGATCCTTACTTTCCGGTCCATTCCCATTTCCGCCATAACAGCATAACAATCGCTCTGTCGGTTTCAGGTGAAGGCCATTCTACGGTGACTCACCTGAATCAGCTGAAGCAAGAAGGCAGCCGGGTCATCAGTATTACAAATCATAAACATTCAACCATTGCCAAAATGTCCGATGTGAATCTGTCATATTACGTGACGGAAGAATGGGTTGAAAATGCGAAAATCACCACCCAAATCCCCGTTATGTACATACTTGAATCTATGGCTCGGAAATATACAAATTGAGAGATTAAATCTTGAGCACCGATGCGCTATGGGAATCTTTCGTGGTTAATCATCATGAAACATATTTAGCTGCCGACACTTCCGTAAATACCGTTAAGAAACCCCTCTCTGATGGCAGAGAAGGGTTTTGAAAATTACAGATGAGACACGATACATTCTGAATGTCCCGTAAGTTTATATTCTCCCAAACCGGAAGGCAGGAGAATATGATCACCTTTTTTAAAGTGATGTTCTTGCTCGCCGGTAACCATCATTCCTGCGCCTTCGATTACACTGACAAGAAGGAAGGGATGATTCTGGAATAGATTTGCTTCACCTTTTACATCCCACTTTTCGACTGAAAAATAAGGACATTCTATTAATATAGCTGCGAGCAGATCATCCGTTTGTTTATATTGAACAGTCGGCCGTTCACGGAATGATGGAACGTCTATGACTTCTGCACTTTTTTCCAAATGGAGCTCGCGCGGCCTGCCGTCTGCATCCTTTCTTCCGTAATCATATAATCTGTAAGTCGTATCTGAATTTTGCTGCGTTTCTAAAATGAGTGTGCCCTTCCCGATCGCGTGAACTGTGCCGCTTGGAACAAAGAAGAAGTCTCCCGGCTTTACCTTAACTCTGTTCAGGAGCCTGTCCCATTCTCCGCGCTCAATCATGGATACCAGCTCTTCTTTTGTTGTTGCATTGTGGCCGAAAATAATCTCCGCATCTTTTTCACAATCAATGATATACCAGCATTCGGTTTTTCCAAGTTCTCCGTTCTCGTGCATTTTGGCAAAGTCATCATTCGGATGCACCTGAACCGACAGGTCTTGGGCTGCATCTAAAATTTTTGTAAGAAGAGGAAAACGGTCCCCTTCAAGGTATCCGAATAAATCTCTGTGATGCTCCCATAATTCACCGAGCGTACATCCTTTATACCTTCCGTTTTGCACTGTGCTCTGCCCATTTTGATGAGCGGCGAATGCCCAGCACTCCCCTGTCCGCTCTGACGGAATATTATAGTGAAAAGCACGCAAGGCGGTGCCTCCCCACATTCTTTCTTTGAAAACCGGTTTGAAAAATATCGGTTCAATTGACATGATCATCCCCCGCTTTATTCGATTTCATCCAGAAGCTCAAACGCCTCTTCTTTTGTCTGTACGGAGAGCAGCCTTTTCCGATAGTTGTCATCCATCAGTTTTCGGGATAACATCTGCAATATTTTCAAATGCTGATTTCCGCCGCTTTCTTTCGGTACGGCAATCATAAAAATCAGTTTTGCATCGGATCCATCCAGGCTGTTCCAGTCAACACCTGAACGCTTTATCCCGAATGCGACACTCGGTGTTCTGACGGCTTCAGACTTTCCGTGCGGAATTGCGATATTCATACCTATCGCTGTGGTTCCCTGCTGTTCACGGCTCAAAATTGCTTGTTTAAATCCGCTGTCAGAAAGCAGCATGCCTTTACGGGACAATTTCTGAATCATTTCATCGATAATGTCATCCCTGGTTTCTCCGGTTAAATGCGGTTCAATCAGGTCTGTGCTGATAATGTCAGTTAATTTGCTGATGTCAGTCATCCCGCCTTTTTGACTGGCCTGAGATTGTTCCTCGGTTTCTTTTGCCGCTGCAGCTGTATTTGGTTCGGCAGCCGGCGGAGCTTCCCCGGGCACGGGGGATTTCGCCATATCTTTTTTCAGTACATTAACCAACAGAGCGGTGACAAGAGAACCTGCTGTTACAGCGATAAAAAACATTAATACATGATCAACTGCCCCAAGCACGGCAACTATAGGGCCGCCGTGTGCCACTCTGTCTCCCACATGGCCGATCATCGCGATCACCGAGCCGGTCATAGAACCCGCCATAATACTCGGGATTACACGAAGGGGGTCTTGGGCTGCAAATGGAATAGCTCCTTCCGTGATACCGAAAAGGCCCATTGTAAATGAAGCCTTTCCCATTTCTCTTTCTGATGCGGCGAATTTTCTTTTTCCTAAAAACGTCGCAATTCCAAGCCCTATCGGCGGTATACAGATGGCAACGGCAATCGGCCCCATAATTTCATAATTTCCTTCTCCGATCATTGCCGATCCGAAAAGAAACGCCACCTTGTTTACGGGACCGCCCATATCAAAGGAGATCATCGCTCCCAAAATCAATGCCAGGAGAATTGAGCTCGAACCTTTCATTCCCGCCAGCCAAACCGTTAAAGATGCGAAAATTTGAGCTACGGGGGCACCGATCAAAAATACAAACGCCAAACCGACAATCAGTGAAGCAAACACCGGAATAATAATGATCGGCATAATCGGCTGGATAGCTTTTGGGACTTTACATTTTTTGATTCCAAGCGCCGCATACCCCGCCAAAAACCCGGCAATGATTCCTCCGAGAAATCCTGCGCCGCTTGCGCTGTCGTAAAAGCTTCCGGATGCCGCAATATATCCGCCGATCATTCCGGGGACCAGCCCTGGCTTATCGGCGATGCTGAACGCGATATATCCGGCTAAAATCGGGATCATGAATGAAAAAGAAGCACTGCCGATCTGTTCAATCGTTTTCCAAAAAGACTCATCCGGAATGACTAAGCCCTTTGGTGTTTTTTCTCCTCCAAGCGTTAATGCAACCGCTATCAATAAACCGCCGACTACAATAAAGGGGACCATAAAAGAAACGCCGTTCATTAAATGGCGGTAAATCGGGTTTTGTTTTTTTCCCTGCTGACTTCCAGATTCAGCTTTTGAAGCTGATTGATAGACGGGCACTTCACCGCTCAGTGCTTTTTGAATTAATTCTTCCGGTTTGCGGATGCCGTCCTGAACTCCGACAGCGAGCAGCTTTTTTCCTGTGAACCGGTCTTTATTCACCGAACGATCCGCAGCGATAATGATTGCGTCTGCTTCCCGGATGTCCTCTTCAGTCAGCTTATTTTCCACCCCGATTCCGCCCTGGGTTTCCACTTTGATCTGAACGCCTAATCTGCCGGCTGCTTTTTGCAAATTTTCGGCAGCCATATACGTATGGGCAATGCCGTTCGGACATGATGTAATCGCTAACAGTTTCATATAAATCCTCCTCTGCCGTTTGAATATCAAGATCTTGTCTCAACTTTATACTGAATTCATACCTTAATTAGCGCGTTTTTTTACCATAAGTTCCGGAAATAACGGCATTTTTCCCTATAAACAGAAAAAAAGCAGGGAGCCATTCCCTGCTTTTAATAGTTTAAATAAGATAAAAACGTCATCACATTTTTTTCTTCCGTCAGTTTTTGAATCAATGCCGGCTGCTCGCTGAGATAGGAAAGCTCACTGAATAATTGCTTTACCATGTTTTGATCCTCATGTTTGACGGCAAGCATAAAAACGAGCGACACTTTTTCCGTCCCCCATTCAATCGGCTCTTTTAAAGTGGCGATTGCAATGGCTGATTGTTTGATATATTTGGAGTTAGCGTGAGGAATGGCAATACCCGCCCCGATATTTGTCGCCGACATTTTTTCTCTCATTACTGCATGAATGCCATACTCTTTTTCTACATAGCCTTTCTCATACAAAGCACGTGCCAGCTGTTCAATGACCTGATAGCGGTGCTCTGTCTCTTGCTGTAAAAAAACGAGAAACGGAGTCGTATCATTCAGCATTTTGAACGTTTTTTGCTCCCGGCGGTGCGATGTATCAAGCTGTCCAATAAATGCGCTGAGCTTTTTTTCATCAGCAGGCTCCAAAAGCGGTGAAACGACAATATGAGGGTTCGTTACATTTCCAAGTTCTATCGTAGAAATGACGAAATCTATCTCTTTATGCTTTTTGATATACTCTGCCAGCTCCGCTTTTGCGATGCAGTCTATTACGGTAATGTCATGAAATTTCCGTTCAATTTTAGTCCGCAGCAATTGTGACATACCAATGCCCATATGGCAGACGATGATCGCCCTTTTATGGCTGTCACTGCTTCGGCGCAGACGCTCGATCGCTGCCTGAAAATGCAGCGTCAAATATGCCGCCTCTTCTTCAGGAATATAAAGATCAAATGTTTGATTGATGTCTTCCAAGACGTCGATGATAAGATGAAACAAATAAGGGTACATTTTTTTGATGTCGTTAAGCATGGGGTTTGAAACAGAGAGATCATAGCTCAGCCGCTTCAGCACCGGATCGAGATGGATGTTCAATCCGTTGATCAATTCTTGGTCTTTATGGAAATCCAGCATTTTCAGCTCTGAAACACGATTGATTAAATGCCTGACGACTTTGGGAAGCTCGGAATCTTCAAGATCAAGCTTCTTTTCTTGCTGCAATGGATAGCGGACTTTCCCGCCTATAATATGTAAAGTTAAATAGACGGCTTCTTCCTCAGGAAACCGGATGGCAAATACCGGCTCAAGCCGTTTTAAACAAGCCCGTGTCCATTCATATTCTTTCTTCTTTTTTACTGCGTCCAGCTGTCTTGCAGAAATCGCGATCGGCTGCTTCATTTTGATCCGGCGGATTGTCAGCAATGTATGCAGCAGCAAACTTTCAAATGTTTCATCCGTGAAATAGATAGAATGGGTTTTTTGTAATAATTTAATTTCTTTTCTCACAAAATCCGCTTCATGGCTTAAGAACTTACTTTTTATAAATTGGCTTGTAAACTCCGTATTATCAGTCAAATCCGAAATTCGCGCCAATGCTTTTCTTTTATTTTTTTCGTCCCCTTCAATCTTTAATCCGAGGCGCTGTTTAGAAACCAGCGTGAGGCCAAATCGCTTCAGCCACTTTTCAACCGCATTTACATCCTTTTTAATGGATGCTCTGTTCACAAAGTGCTGCGCGGCTAATTCTTTTGCAGAAACAGGCTTTGAATTCATTAATAAATCATAAGCAATGTGAAGTATTCTTTCTTCATCGGTCTTATGCCTGCAAGTGAAATGCTCATTATACATTTGCCGGCTTAACCATGACCTTTCCTGTTCTGATATATGTAAATAGACGCCTAATCCGGGTTTTCGGATCAGCTGAGCGTGAGAATGTTCATTCAGGAAATCCTCAATCGTTTTCAAATCATTCCTGATCGTCTTTTCAGAACATCGGACCCTGTCTGCGAAATCTTGCACAACTAAGCAGTCATCAGGTTCAGATAACAACAGATACAAAATCTCTTTCTGTCTTGAATTCATGTCTTTCATCTGTTTTTCTATCCTTCCTGTCCGTTTCCGCTTGAACAATTGTGATAGTATAAATATACTGCGCATACGAAACCGTTTACATTATATAGCGGAACAAAAGAGTAAAAAGTTTTGTTTTTTACCGCAGCTTCCGGAAAAATCATGTTTTATACAGTCATTGGACGACAAAACACCAATCGTTTTTAAACGATTGGTGTCGGCAGTGAAAATCTGCTGTTACAGCCAAAATGTTTCTCCGAGCGCTAATGCTTTCAGCTTTTGCGGATGTAACGCAAGACGGGTCCATTCCCTGTGCAGTCTGCTTAATGCTTCCGGTCCTGTATCATCAGCAAGCCGGAATGCTCCGTAATGCATGGGAATGAAGCTGTCAGCCTTCAGCTCCAAAAACGCTTTCACGGCGTCTTCCGGATTGATATGTGACACTTTCATAAACCATTCCGGTTCGTACGCTCCGATCGGCATCAGAGCCGCCTTAATATGAAACCTTTCTCCGATTTCTTTGAAACCATCGAAATAGCCTGTATCTCCTGCAAAATAGATGGATTCGCCGTTTTCGCTTTCAATGACCCACCCTCCCCAATGAGAGGTATCGGTATCCCAGAGCGTTCTCCGTGTCCAGTGCTGGGCCGGAACAAATGATATGTTCACTCCCCGCACCTCAAAACGATCCCACCAATTCATTTCATAGACCTTTTTGCAGCCTTTTTTTAACAACAGCTTTTTCAGTCCCGCTGGCACGTAAAAATCCGGGTTTCCTCGCAGTTTTTTTATACTCGGAAAATCAAGATGGTCATAATGCCCGTGTGAAATGAGCACGGCATCAATATCAGGCAGTTCGCTCAACTCATATCCCGGCTCTGTCAGCCGTTTTTGAAAACCCTTCCGCCGCGCCCATACAGGGTCGGTCATGATGTTAAGCCCCTGTGTTTGGATCAGAAATGAGGAATGGCCGATCCATGTAATGGCCGTTTCCGTGCGATTGACGGCAACCTCGTGAACATCCCTATTGGCCGCTTTCGGAATGTGCTCGCTTAAATCTTTTATTTTCTCTCTTCGTTCTTTCATCCATCTCAACATGTCCCTGAATCCATTTTCATTCTTCACGCCATTCAAGTTTTCGTATCTTTTTTTCATTATCATTCTCCCTTGAAACGTGTATTTCACTGGATTTATCGGGCATTTATACAATATCTGCAAATGCTGCCCGGCTTGCTTCGGCTAAATGTTGAGGCGCTAATTTCAGCTGCATTCCGATTTTCCCCGCACTGACAATCATAAACTCCAGTGTTTCGGAGGATTTATCAATAAAAGTCGGAAACCATTTTTTCATGCCGATCGGGGAGCAGCCGCCTCGCATATAGCCGGTCACGCCTAAAAGGTCCTTCACGGCAATCATTTCCACTTTCTTCTCACCCACTGCCTTTGCAGCCTTTTTCAGATCCAGTTCTTTTGAAACGGGAACAACAAAAACGTAATAACGTTCTGTTCCTGCCGAGGCCACTAAGGTTTTATAAACATTTTCGGCAGAATATCCGATTTTCTCCGAAACGGAAAGGCCGTCTGCGGGCTGTCCCCCTTCTGTTTTGTAACCTAAAAGCTCATAGGGAATGTTTTGCTGTTCAATGATACGGACAGCATTTGTTTTAACCGTTTTTTTCGCCATGGTGTTCCTCCGTTATCCGTATTTCTTTCTGCTTTATATCAATAGTAACACCAGTTTCGTCACCTCTTCTACTGACACGTATTTGCAATGCTGGATTTTCAGAAGAAAGATGTTACAAAGGTAGTGAATGATCATTCGCTCAAAAAGAAGGGATTCTCTTTGCTGTTTTAAAAAAAGAATGCTTTTGGGAAGATCAATGACATTCATTTGGCTAACGGGCCGATACAGTTTCTGTCGGTGAAATGGAATGTGTACAGTTGATTTATATGTAAGCACAAAAACAAAGGCAGGGATGCCGGCTGAAGAACTTCATCAGCAGCTGTTTCCCTGCAAGTATCCCATTACATTTTTTTCGAAGGGCAATGGGATTTAAAGCATATTGTGACTTCGATTTTACGAGACTGACGGCGCATTTCGTGTTTTGTAATACTCAAGTGCAAACTGTTTAAAACGCTCCGCAGCCGGAGAGAGATCATGGTTTTTTAACTGGGCTAACGCAATGGTGCGTTCGCATTGGTAATCTGCCACCGGAAGAAAAACGACCGGAAAATATTGATGCTCCGCGGTTTTCGGCAGCACTGCAGCTCCAAGGCCGGCGGCGGTCAGCCCTAATATGGTCGATACTTCCTCCCCTTCAAATGCGAGATGCGGGTGTATATTCAAATCCCGGCACATCAGATCAAACATATACCTCAGCCCGTATCCCGGTTTAAATCCGACAAAATCCTCGTCCTGCATTTCTTTCATTTGAATGCTTTTTTTCCCTGCAAGCGGGTGAGTTTCAGGAAGCACCGCATAAAGAGGCTCTTTCTCCAGCACCGTCCATTGTAAAAGCTCGCTGGGAAGCGGCGGTGAGCTGAGACAGATATCCGCATCTCCCGTTTCCACCATTTTGCGAAGCGTTTCATTTGCGCCTTGGTAGAGCCTGAAAGTCACGTTTGGATATTGCTTTTTAAATTCGGCAATCAGCTGAGGCATTAAGCGCAAACCGAGCGTATGAAGAAATGATACGGATATTTCGCCGTGCTCCAGGCTCATATTCTTTTTCACTTGTTCAACGCCTTCATTTAAAGCGCGTCTCGCTTGTTTTGCTTTTAGTAAGAACTGCTCTCCGTGCCTTGTCAGCCGGACTGCTTTCGTCTCTCTGTAAAATAACGGCGCGCCTAATTCTTCTTCGAGCCTGATAATCGATCGGCTTAATGCCGGCTGAGAAATCATCCTTTCTTTGGCCGCATTTGTGAAATGCTGATGTTTTGCCGCCGCAATGAAGTTGTCAATTTGATGAAGCTCCATTTCTCCTTCTCCCCTTCTTTCATAACCTACACGCATTAATTCCATAGTTATTATAAATTAGACACATTGAAATGAAAAGCGTACGATACATATATAACCAACAGTGAGAAAAGAGGGACATTCATGACGTTTATACAGCCTCATACAAAGGCTTACAGAAAGGCCAGCCTGGCTCTGTTTATCAGCGGCTTCGTGACATTCGCCACCCTTTACACGACACAGCCGCTTTTGCCTTTGTTTTCGGAAGAGTTTCATATTTCCGCTGCGGCTGCGAGCTTAACTTTATCCATCTCAACAGCCGTTTTGGCATTTTCATTATTGGCCGCCGCTTCGTTATCTGACGATTTCGGCAGAAAAAAATTAATGGTGCTTTCATTAACAGCCACTTCTGTTTTAGGTCTGTTAACAGCATTCAGTCCGGCTTTTCCGGCGCTTTTGGCGATGAGGGGTCTGCTCGGTATTTTTCTGGCGGGCGTTCCGGCTGTCGCCATGACGTATGTAGGCGAGGAGTTTGATCCGAAGGGCCTCGGGAAAATGATGGGCCTGTATATCAGCGGCACAAGCATCGGAGGAATGAGCGGCAGGCTGTTAACGGGGCTTCTGACCGATTTATTCGGCTGGCGGCCGGCGCTTGCCATCATCGGTATTCTTTCTATTGTATTAAGCTATTTGTTTTGGCGCTTGCTTCCGGCTCCGCGTCATTCATCTCAGCGGCATGCGGGCTTAAAAGCGGCATGTAAGGAATACGGAGCTGTCATACACCGTAAACGGCTGCTTTTGTTAATTTCTCTGGGGTTTATATTAATGGGGAGTTTTGTCACATTATATAATTATATCGGTTTTCATTTAATGGCCGCTCCTTATCATTTGTCGCAGACTGTGATCGGTTTTATTTTTATTGTCTACCTCGCGGGAACGTTCAGCTCAGTCTATATGGGGAAAAAAGCGGACCTTTACGGAAGCGCAAAAATGATAAAGATTGCGATTTTTGTTATGCTGGCCGGCGCAGCGGTGACACTTCTGCCTCAGCTTGCACTTAAAATCGCGGGGATTGCCGTCTTTACCTTCGGGTTCTTCGGCGCACATTCGATTGCAAGCGCCTGGGTCGGCCGCGCAGCCGGTAACCATCGCGCACAAGCCTCTTCATTATATCTGCTTGCATATTATATCGGTTCAAGCGTGGCTGGTTCTTGCGGCGGTTTCTTTTGGACGCATTTTCATTGGATCGGCATCATTTCTTTTATTTCGGTTTTATTGCTGTTGTCTTATCCGGTTTTATTTTTGGCGGAATTAAAAAAAAGAAAACATAGCCGCCTGCATATAAATTAATAAAAACATTAAATGTTTGTGTCTTTTGTCCGATAATAAAAATAAGGCCGGCACGATACTCCCTATAACTATTCCTTTTGATTCAGTAGATTTCAAATATCGTGCCGGCTTTCTTCCATTATATGACGGTCATCAGTTGTGACCTCACGCTTCTGTTACACACCTGCCCACACATCTTTCGCATATCTTCCTTCCGCCTGCAGCTGTTCAAGCCAACTCAAGGAAACTTTCGAATCAGTGTTATGCACCTTTTCATACGCCTGCAGCAGGACATTTTCCACGGCCGGAGCCATTTTGCTTCCGTCACCGCATATATAGAGATGGCCGCCTTGGTCAAGAAGCGCAATAATCTGTGCGGCCTCACGAAGCAGGACATCCTGTACGTATACTTTACAGTCCTGATCTAACCTTGAATACGCCCGATGCACGGTGACAAGGCCTGTTTTCTCCGCCTGATCGAATTCATCTTTGTAGAGATCATCTTCTTCAGGATGTCTGCAGCCAAAGTATAAATGAGCTTCCCCCAGGCTGTTACCGGACATTTTTTCGGCAGCCCGCGCCTGGATAAATCCCCTGAACGGCGCGATTCCAGTGCCCGCTCCGACCATAATGAGAGGCGTTTTCGTATTTTCAGGCAGTGCAAAACCGGATTGCGGTGAGCGGATGAAACAGACGGCATGATCGCCATTCTGTAATCCGGCTAAGTAGTTCGAAGCAACACCGCGATATTCTCCCCGGCCGCTCCAAGCCGGAGCCGTTACAACGCCGACTGTGATACTGAGTTCCCCGCTGTTTGCCTTCGGTGAGCTTGAGATTGAATAATAGCGCGCCTTTAAGGACGGCAAAAGTTCTAAAAAGCGCTCGAACGGCAATTCACATGCCGGATAATCTTCCAGCAGATCCAGCATGGTCATTCGTTTTTTCAGCACGTTTTCTTTATATGCCGTTTCATCAGAATAAAGATGCTCCAATTCTTTTTGGTGCGGCGGGCACACGGTATGTGCGGCAAGTTCTCGAAGCTGGGCTCTCGTGGCCGGTTCCTGCAGTTCTACATATGACGCCAAAAGCTCCAGTGCATTAACCGGCCGGTCCATCGGCAGATGAGGTAAATGCCGTCCGCTGATTTTAAAGTGCTGATTCGGATCGAGAGCGAACCGGTGAATGACGCGGCTGATCAGTTCCCCGCTGTTTTGCGGAAGCACCCCGAGATGGTCTCCTTCCTGATAAGTTTCTGTTTCCGGGAGACGCAGCTCAATGTGCCGGACTGATCGCGTGCTGCTTTCGGTATGAAGCTCTTTGTTTGTGATGACTTCCGCCTCAAACGCTTTGTACGTTTTGGCAATCGGCGTCTCAGCTGCTTCACTTACATATTCTATTGATAGCTGTGATTTGTTTTGCTGTTCGGGAGCGGCTTCTATATGAAAAGCCTTGATGATGTCCTGCCAAAATGAATCTTCCCAAGCTTCCTGACTGTACTCAAAATCATCGGCATTGTCACCCTCTCCGATAGAGGTAAGCCGTGTTGCTCCTTTTTCTTCAAGCACTTTGTCTATAAGACGGGGAATCTTCTGGTAGGTGGCGGCCCAATTGCGGTCTCCGCAGCCGAAGACGGCGTAAGAAACACCCTTTAATTCCTGATCTTCAAGAGTTTCCATCCACTTGACAAAACCCGCCGCGTTATCAGGCGGCGCCCCGTTGTAAGAAGCCGTTACAATCACGACAGCGCCTTTTACAGGCAATTTCCCGGCATAATCATCGAGCGGCCCGGTTTCAGTTGAAAAGCCTTTGCTTCTTCCGATGTCAGCCAGCTCTTCCGCAATTCCTTCCGCAGTTCCTAAATTTGATCCGTAAAGGATGAGAAGCGGGGTTCCGTGGGACGGTATTTCTTTCGTTTCTTCTTTGTGATCGCTTCCTTCAGCTTTATGGTTCTGTGCGGTCTGCCGATTGGACACGTCCTTGTTTTTCACCCGGATTTTAAAATCGCCGGGCTTAATGGTTAAAGCTTCTTTAATCGTAAGCTCATAATCAGAATGATCAATCAGTTCAAAATGCTTAAGGACAAGACCGAGCACCATCGTCGCTTCCTGAAGGGCAAACTGCATCCCGATGCAGGCGCGCTGTCCGTTTCCGAACGGCTTATACGCATCAGCCGGAATGGCCGCGGGATCACTGAACCTTTCAGGGCGGAATAACTCGGCATCTTCTCCCCACGCGCTTTTATCACGGTGCAGCTGCGGAGTCAGAATCGTCACGGGCTGTCCTTTCTCAATCGGATATTTCCCGCCGAGAACCGTATCTTCCTTCGCGTACAGAGAAAATGCCGGGGCAGTCGGATAAAGCCGCAATGTTTCGTTTAACACCATGCGGATATAGGTCAGCTGCTGAATCTGCTTATATTCAGGGGTTTCTCCCGTCAGCACCCGTTCGGCTTCCTGAACGGCTTTTTCCAATTTATCTTTATTTTTCAGCAGGCAGTATATCGCAAAAGAAAGCAGCCCGCTTGTCGTTTCATGCCCAGCGATCAAAAAGGTAATAATTTGATAGCGGATATTTTCATCATCCAGCCTTTCACCCGTTACAGGGTCTTTGGCTTCAAGCATCAATGCCAAAAGATCAGACAGATTCTCATCCGGATTTTCCCTCCGCTCAGCAATGATCCGGTCTACAAGCGCATTCATCTCTTCAATATCCTGCTGGAACTGATGTCTCGTTTTGATCATCAGCTTGTCCTGCAGGCTGTGCCGTTGAGATTGGCGCATGGCCTCCTGCAGCGCACGAAGCATGCTTGTGATAAAAGGATGCTGTGTGTCGCGGTAAAAGCTGTTAAAGCGGTAATGAAATCCGCACAGGCCGATGGTATCCAGCGTCAGGCGCGTCATATCTTCAGCGACGTCAATTTCTTCATTCGGATTTAATCTGCTCCACTTCTGCACGAGCTGCATGGCAATATCAAGCATCATTGAATGATAGCCTTTCATTGCTTTCTGACTGAAGCTCGGCAATAAAATCCGATGCGCTTTCTGCCAATTCTTTTCGTTTGTCCAGCTCGTAAATAATCCGTCACCGCCAAATTCACGGACTTTCAGCAAAGCTTTGCCGAGGTTTTTGTCAAATCGCTTCTCATCACAGACTTCTGCTGCGAGCTCGCGGCCTGATACGAAGACCCCGACAGAGCTCGGGAATTCAAAACGAAAGATCGGGCCGTATTCCTCCGCTATTTTCCAAAGCGATTGTGAAAGCTTTTCTTTTTCCAAGTGAGGGAGATTTTTCAGAGGGCCGTATGTTTTCGGCTGCGGTATTGCGCTTAGCTGTTTCATATAGATCTTCCTTCCTTCGGCGAATAATTAATGAGTTCTGATGGCATCCCAAGAGCATTGCTCCAATTCTTTCAGAAACGGTTTCGTTATCTCGACGCTTCCCGCCCGGACAAGCTGATAGAGTTTAAGATATGCCCCGAGCAAAATCGCCATCAGCACATTGGACGGCAGGCTGCGGAGCACGCCTTCAGACTTGCCGCGCTGAAAAAAGACGTCAAGCATCTGTGTTAATTCATCAAGAAGCTTACGGCTCGTTTCATTCAGAAAGTAGGCGTCCTTATTCGTTTCAAGAAAAAACAATGCATACTCGCTTTCCTCTGTAAAATCAATCAGACAATAAAAAAGATGATGAAACCCTTCTCTTACAGATATTTTTGAAAAATCGGTTTTGACCTTTTTCATAAAACGCTGGGCGCTTTCCTGATACAGCACATTTACAAGTGATTCTTTACTGTCAAAGTAACGGTAAATGGTGCCGGTTCCGACATCCGCCTGAGCGGCAATCATCGGAATTGTCGTCGCGTCAAATCCTCTTTCGGTAAACAAAGTAAGCGACGCTTTCATAATGAGTTCAACCTTGTTTGAAGCTGTCATCCAATCCCCTTTCAAAAGCGGAATGAATATTCATTCCGTTTGTTCAAATTTTAAAATGTACGGACATCTGATAACCATTGTATAAGAAAAAAACTTTTTTTAATATAAAATATGTGTGAAATAACCGAAAATAAGGAAAAATGCCCAATTTAACAAAAAGAGCTGCAGTGACTTAAGCAGCTCTTTTTATTTCCCGAGAAATATTCTATTTAATGGCAGTAATAAAATGGAATGAATCTCTGCTGACAACTGAAATGTCTCTGAAATGCTGATCACGCAGCACCTGAATCACATCATTTTCACTCATCCGCGAAGGCTTCAAAACGATGTAAAAACACCCGTCAATCTGAAGAACGCGGTACACTTCTTTACATGCAATCCGGTAATCGCTGACTGTTTCAGCAGTATGTAAAGAGAAGACTTTATGAAAGCTGCGGTCGTGGAACGGAATGCTTTCAGGCCGCCCCTGCTGAATGTTTCCGAGCCCGGCCTTAATGGCCGAACGGTTTGCGCGCTGTGTTTTCCGTATTTTACGTTTAGATCTTTCTATACTTTTAAGACTGCCCTTTTCAAGCTGTCCGATGATTTGTTTAAACATTGAGCCGTTTCCTGTTCCGATTTCCAGAATGCGGTCGTATTCCTGTATATCCATCATGATTTGTCGAATGACCGGTTGTGCCGGTTCTGATTTAGCAAAGTATTTCGCGCGCATTCGTTTTAATGCTGAAGATGTATGTTGCAACATTGTATAACACCCGCTTTTCTATTCCTGTGATTTATTATTCAGAAATAATATTACCTCCTATTAGTACGAGGTGCTAACTAGACGCAGTTCTCTTCATCAACGTTTCGATTTATTTGAAATTTATTTTAGATTTCATAAAAAAAAGACGGAAAACGTATGTTTTCCGTCTGCTCTAGTACCAATAATACGGTGCGATATATCTTGTCTGCCGGGAAAGGGCCGCCATTCTCTGACGGCGGTACGGGTTGCCGTAGCCGTGTTTAAATGAATGGGGCATTGACGCATACCCGTGTCCAATGGATGGAATTCTGTTCTGACCGCCCTGCATGCTATCACCCGCTTACCAGTTTTTCTTTACCATGGTATGCAGGCCGTCTGCGCCGTGACAGAAAAATTTTCGCTAAACCTGGTCCTTCTCCATAGTGTAATGATTCAGCAGTTCAATTCTGAACATGATGATCTCCTCCTTCTCCTCCATTTTGGCTCTTCGTGTTCATTCAGTTCATATAAAAATGTTTCAGCTGACGTTCTTTCGCTTCATTGTAAAACTCTTCGACCTGTTGTTCTCGTTCGTACTCTTCCGCACTTTTAAAACGCTTTGAAATGGTCAGTGTTAAAAAGAAAAGATTGATGGTCATTATCGCTCACCCCCTTTCAATATCCGCACAAGCGAAAATAACCCGCAGCAAACTTCAGATGCGCTGCGGGCAGACTAAATCCGCAGACAAAAGAAGCCGATGCTTCTTTCCCTGCGGGGAGCTGCGAATGTCCTGATACTCCGAAATTAACGTGCTTGACAGGCAGAGGTTAAGGAAGGACACGAACTCTTCCACAGGCTGAATCGATTCAATTTTGGATTTTGCTTACCGTTTAACATTGTCATGTGACTCAACCTCCCTTTGCTTTTTTCTTACTTTGTAAGTATATCCACCGACTTCCAATTTGTAAACATTTTTTTCAAGATTTGGACGGAAAATGTGCTTGAATTCCGCTATAATTGTCCATGTTTTCCGGCATCTTTCTTACCTCAGGACACTCTTTTCATTCCTTGTTTATTCTGATCCTTTTTTGAATATGCAATAAAATAAATAAGGCCGACAAACACTGCGCCGCCGATCACATTCCCGATAAAGGCCGGAATGAGATTAAGAATCAGATCCCCCCATGAAAAAGAGCCTGCAAAAATTGCGGCCGGAATGATAAACATATTCGCGACAACGTGCTGAAAACCAATTGCGACAAACGCCATTATCGGAAACCATATACCCGCGATTTTACCGGCTCCGTCTTCTGCGCCGAAAGAAAGCCAAACGGCTAAACAGACAAGCCAGTTGCAGCCAATCGCCGAAACAATGACTTTTCCAAACGGCATATCCAATTTGCCTTGTGCGACTGCAATCGTTTTTTCCAAATACGGGCCTGTTTCGGTTAATCCGACTATATGTCCGAAAAAGTAAGCGACAAACAGCGCGCCGACAAGATTCATCAGCGTCACGATGACCCAGTTTTTCACTAATGAACCGGCTGATATTCTTCTGGAAAACAGCGCCATGGATACTGACATCATATTTCCCGTAATCAGCTCCGCCCCGGCAAGAACGACGAGCACCAGTCCGACAGGAAACACGGCCGCGCCGATTAAACTCGACAAACTGCCCCATTCTTTCGGAAGATCTCCGATGACACGAATATCAAGCAAATAACCGAGCGCGATAAACGCTCCTCCCAAAAATCCTAGTACAACCAATGCTGAAAGCGGTGAATGCACTTTTTTTACCCCTGCTTCGACCGCAAGCTCCGCTATTTCGTCCGGTTTACGAAACGCCATAATAACCCCTCCATTTATCAATTCATCCGGCAGTTTCAAAAGGCGCCCAACAAAAAAGGCAGCATTCAAATAACCCGTCTGAAAACGGGGATTGAATGCTGCCTAACTTGTATGCATACCCATACAACAATATCAAGCAGAATAAAAATATGCGTTATAGAACATGTACAGATCATGCACACATTCCATAAAAAATCGTCCTTTAGCCACTGCTGGCAGTTCATATCATATCAAATGTGACAATTTCGTGTCAATTAAATATTATCAGTTCTTGATTTCTTCTTTATGCTCCTCAATGGAGCGGTCAAATACAAACACGGATACAGCAATATTTTCCTCTATTTTAATATCTGAAAACAGGTGCACGAGCTTTGCTCCGATAAGCTCTTCCATTCCGTCAGGCGTTTGTTTTGAATACAGCTCCTGAATTAAGCTGGTCCGCGCGGCGTGAACCATTTCCCTTCCTTCAGGCGTGCGTGCGATAAACTGCTCACTTGCGCTTAAATTGCCGTAAAGCGTAGATACCGCCATGTTATCTACAAAGACGGTGTGAATTCGTTCCGGCCCTTTTCCAAATAATTCTTTGCGCAATTTCCGGATAATATCGTTAAATTCATGAATCTTTTTAGACATATTGTCCCCCTCCGATTTTAGCCTATGAAAGACATTCCCGGTTCCCCTTTGTGACATTTCACCTGGTTAAAGTTTTCCTTTCGTATTGTATTATAATAAATATCACCTTATAATAAAAGCAGTGAAGATGGATTCGTAATAGGAAACGTGTTATGAGTCTATCGTTTTATACAGATAGGATTGGTCTGTTAGTAAGACTTGCTAGTGAACTATTCCGCCATGCGTATTTTTACCGATCTCCGGACAGGAGGCCGGTATCTATGTGCATGGCTTTTTTCGAGTTTAAAAGATGGAGGGGAATTGGAAGTGACAGACGTTCAGTCTATCCGTGTCAAAATTGACGGCACAGAGTATGAAGCACCAGAGGGGACTAAGATTTTAGATATTTTAAATCAAAACGGAATTGAGATTCCGCAAATATGCCATGTACCTGAAGTAGATCCGATTCAAACATGTGACACCTGTATTGTTGAAGTAAACGGGAAATTGCAGCGCTCTTGTTTTACGGCTGCAGAAAATGGAATGTCCATCTCGCTTACATCAGGTAGGGTAAAAGAAGCTCAGACGGAGGCCATGGACCGCCTGCTCGAGAATCACCTGCTTTACTGTACGGTATGCGATAACAACAACGGAAACTGCACACTGCATAATACAGCGGAAATGATGGGGATTGAGCATCAGAAATATCCGTATACGCCGAAAGACGATTCAAAGTGCGCGGTTGATATGTCTCATCCGTTTTACCGCTATGATCCGAACCAATGCATCGCCTGCGGCCAATGTGTTGAAGTGTGCCAAAACCTTCAGGTGAATGAAACTCTTTCAATTGATTGGGAGCGCGACCGCCCGCGGGTCATTTGGGACGAAGGCGTCGCCATTAATGAATCTTCCTGCGTCAGCTGCGGCCAGTGTGTCACTGTCTGCCCTTGTAACGCACTGATGGAAAAATCAATGCTCGGCCAAGCCGGTTTTATGACAGGAATCAAAGAAGATGTCATGGAACCGATGATTGATTTAGTGAAAAATGTTGAACCCGACTACACAAGCATCTTCGCCGTGTCAGAAGTAGAAGCGGCAATGCGCGATAAACGGACGAGAAAAACAAAAACCGTCTGCACGTTCTGCGGCGTCGGCTGCTCTTTTGAAGTATGGACAAAAGGACGTGACATCCTTAAAATTCAGCCTGTTTCCGATGCTCCGGTTAACGCGATTTCCACTTGTGTGAAAGGGAAATTCGGCTGGGACTTCGTGAATTCGGAAGAACGGATTACAAAACCGCTCATCCGGAAAAACGGCGCATTCGTTGAATCGTCATGGGAAGAGGCTCTTGACCTTGTCGCTTCAAGACTCGGCTCGATCAAGGCTGAGCATGGTAACGGTTCTGTCGGTTTTATTTCTTCTTCTAAAATTACGAATGAAGACAACTATGTCATCCAAAAATTAGCGCGCCAAGTATTTGAAACCAACAACGTGGATAACTGTTCACGCTACTGCCAGTCACCGGCAACGGACGGCTTATTCCGCACCGTCGGTATGGGCGGTGACGCCGGCACAATTAAAGATATCGCAAAAGCGGGCCTCGTGCTCATCGTCGGCGCCAATCCGGCGGAAGGACACCCGGTTCTCGCCACACGCGTGAAACGCGCGCATAAGCTGCACGGACAAAAATTAATTGTTGCCGATCTGCGCAGAAATGAAATGGCTGAACGGTCCGACCTCTTTATCAGCCCGAAACAAGGGACTGACCAGGTCTGGCTCATGGCAGTGACGAAATATATGATTGACCAAGGCTGGCATGACCAAGCGTTTATTGATGAAAACGTGAATTACTTTGATGATTATAAAGAAACGCTGAAAAAATATACATTAGAATACGCGGAGCGAATCACCGGACTTTCTCAAGATACGATCATCCGCATTGCCGAAATGATCCGTGATGCAGACGGCACTTGTGTTCTTTGGGGTATGGGCGTTACCCAAAATACAGGCGGGTCTGATACATCAGCGGCGATTTCCAACCTGCTGCTTGCCACAGGGAACTACCGCCGCCCGGGTGCCGGAGCTTATCCGCTGCGGGGACATAACAACGTTCAAGGCGCTTGCGATATGGGAACTTTGCCGGGCTGGCTTCCGGGATATCAGCATATTACCGATGATGCGGCACGGGCTAAATTCGAAAAAGCTTACGGTGTCGAAATTGACGGCAAGCCGGGCCTTGATAATATTGAAATGCTCCATGCGATTGAAGAAGGAAGCATGAAAGCCATGTATCTTGTCGGTGAAGACATGGCGCTCGTCGATTCAAACGCCAACCATGTTCATGACATTTTATCCAGCCTTGATTTCTTTGTTGTGCAGGATATTTTCCTTTCAAGAACGGCGCAATACGCGGATGTCATCCTGCCTGCGGTTCCATCTCTTGAAAAAGACGGAACATTTACAAACACAGAGCGGCGTGTGCAAAGATTGTATCAGGCGCTTCCGACACTTGGCGATGCAAAACCCGACTGGTGGATTATTCAGGAAGTAGCCAATCGTTTAGGCGCTGATTGGAATTACACGCACCCAAGCGATATTTTCTCAGAAATGGCGAGCCTTTCTCCGCTTTTCGGAAAAGCAAGCTACGACGTTCTTAGCGGCTGGAACAGCTTCCTATGGGGAAGCTTTACGGGAGAAAGCACTCCGCTTCTTTATGAAGACGGCTTTAACTTCCCTGACAAAAAGGCCCGTTTTGCGCTGAGCGACTGGGTGGAGCCTGCCGTATTCCCTGAAGAATATGACCTGCACATTAACAACGGGCGGATGCTTGAACATTTCCACGAAGGAAATATGACAAACAAATCGAAAGGCATACAGTCTAAAGTGCCTGACGTATTTGTTGAAGTATCGCCGGAGCTCGCAGCTGAACGAGGAATTTGCGACGGAACAATGATCCGTCTTGTCTCTCCTTTTGGAGCGGTTAAATTAAACGCGCTTGTAACAGACCGAGTCCGTGCAAACGAACTTTATCTGCCGATGAACTCTACAGATAAAGATTCGGCGATTAATTTCCTGACCGGGCCCGCGTATGATTCACGGACACATACGCCTGCCTATAAGCAGACAAAAGTCCGCATGGAAGTGCTCGGTTCCTGTGATACTCCGCCGCTTCCGAAAACGAATCCGCGGAACAAAAAACGCCACCCGCAAAACGGTGTGGAAGCGCAGCGAAAATGGAACCGTCCGGGCTATGTGCACTTAACTGATTAAGGAAAGGAGGAAGCATTATGGCAAGCCCAATTACTGAAATTCATAAAGAAACAAAAACAGAGGAACAGCTGAAAGCCGAAAAGCTGGAAGAGCTGAAGACGCTTCTTGCAGAAAATGAAGAAGCCGTCGCGAAAACGATGTCTATTATGGCAGAGCTGAATGGCTTGGGGATTTTTGATGCCGCCGGCTATATGCTCCAGGCGAAAGAGGAAATTGCCAAAATCGCACTCGGACAGATTTCCCGGGAACCTGTCACAAATCTTCTGAATACGATGATGGCCGCGGGAGGCGCGCTGTCAAAAGCCGATCCCGAATTTATGGGCAGACTTTTAGAGAGCGTCATGGCCGGAACGGATCAGGCGCAAAGCTTTTTAAAAGAAGACCGGAAAGTCAGTATGTTTGAACTGATGAAAGCCGCCGGTGACCCTGATATTAACCGCGCGCTCGGCTTCGGGCTGCAGTTTTTAAAAGGAATGGGAAAAGAATTACGAAAAACTCCAACTGAATAAGAAACGAAAAAAGCCATTGTCAAAAGACAATGGCTTTTTTTATTCATCGGCCTCGTCCAGCCTCTTTTTATAAATAAGTGAACGGTCAACGCAGAAATAAGCGCCCGCTAAAAATACACAATCGGTTACAAACATCAGCATTTTCTGGCCTGCAGTCAGCCCTTGTCCGGGAAGAACCGCGCCGATATAAATGAAGGTGCTGACTGCAAGCAGAATAAATGCGTAATGCTTAAAATCTTCTATTAATGATTTCAGTCTTTTCTTCTCCATATAAGGTCACCTGCCAGTTTTATAGTCTAACAACATTATAATATAAGCTGACAGCCGACAGAGAATGTAAATCTATCCAATCTTTATAAAAGTGAATCAAGCGCCTGTTTCACATCCGCCGTTAAATCCTCAGTGTCCTCAATACCGACTGAGATCCGTACGAGCCCGTCCGTAATGCCGAGTGCAAGCCGGCGGTCGCGCGGAATCGAAGCGTGTGTCATTCTGGACGGCACGGAGATTAGGCTTTCAACCGCTCCTAAGCTTTCCGCGATCGTAAACAGGTTCAATTTTTCTAAAAATGCGTCGACACGTTCGCTGCTGCCGATATCAAAGGAAATCATTCCGCCGAAACCGGAGCTTTGCGCTTTTGTCAGCTCATGGCCCGGGTGTTTCGGTGATCCCGGATAGTAGAGCGTCTGAACGGCATCATGCGCTTCAAGCAGCTCGGCGATCTTTCCGGCGCTGTGATTGATGGCGTCCATTCTGAGTCCAAGCGTTTTAATCCCTCTCATCAACAGCCATGAATCCTGCGGTCCTAAAACGCCGCCCGTTGAGTTTTGCACATAATGAAGCTTTTCGCCGAGCTCTTTATCAGCCGTTACGACTAAGCCGCCGACGACATCACTGTGGCCGCCAAGATATTTTGTCGCACTGTGCAGCACGATGTCAGCGCCGAAGCTGAGCGGCTGCTGGAAATACGGCGTATAAAACGTATTGTCGACAATGAGCAATACGCCCGCTTCTTTTGCGATGTCAGACATCAATTTGAGATCAGTCACTTTCAAAAGCGGATTTGTCGGTGTTTCGATATAAATGGCTTTCGTATTCGGACGGATGGCTTTTTGGACTTTTTCTTTACTGCTCGTATCCACAAAATCCGCTTCAATGCCGAAACGGTTCAGCACACCTGTCATCACCCGGTAAGTGCCGCCGTATACATCGTCCGTCAAAATAACATGATCCCCGCTGTCAAACAGCATCATGACGGCCGTAATCGCAGCCATTCCTGAGCCGAACGCATATCCCGCCGCGCCGCCTTCAAGCTCTGTAATTAAACTTTCAAGAGCCGTCCGCGTCGGATTGGCCGTTCTTGAGTATTCATAGCCCGTGTGCTCGCCCGCTTTCGGCTGCTGGTATGTGCTTACTTGATAAATCGGTACGGAAACCGCTCCGGTTTTTTCATCTCCCGTAATTCCTCCGTGCACCATCAGCGTTTTTTTCTTCATCTTACTGACCTCCTTGGAAAATATTCTTGCTTATATAACGATCGCTGCCATCAGGGAAAATAGTGACGATATTTGACCCGGCGGGCGCTTTTTTCGCTTCCTCAAGCGCCGCATACAGAGCCGCCCCTGATGAGCTGCCGATTAAGAGCCCTTCTTTTTCGGCCGCTTCTCTGACGAACGAAAATGCCTTATCGTCCTCTACTGTATAAATGGCGTCAAAATGGCTCTCGTCCATATAATCCGGGATAAACTCCATGCCGATGCCTTCTGTTTTATGGGCATGCGGTTCTCCGCCGTTCAGGATGGAGCCTTCCGGTTCAACGATAACCGTTTTGACGGCAGGATTTTTTTCTTTTAAATAAGCTGCCGTGCCGGCAAAGGTGCCGCCAGAACCCGCTCCGGCGACAAAAGCGTGGATATTGCCGCCGAGTGCGTTCCATATTTCAGGTCCGAGCGTTTTATAGTAAGTCAATGGATTTACTCGGTTTTTAAATTGCAAAACAGCATAAGAATTACTGATTTCTCTCTCCAGCTCAAGCGCTTTTCGGATGGCTCCCTGCATGCCTTCTTCTCTCGGCGTGTGCACGATGTCAGCTCCGAGTGCTTTCATAATCTGCTGCTTTTCCCTGCTGAAATGCTCCGGGACGCAAAAAACGGCGCGAAGCTGATGCTTTCTGGCGCACAGAGCGAGTCCGATTCCGGTGTTTCCGGCAGTCGCTTCAATGATAACGCCGCCCGCTTTTACTTTTCCCGTGCGAAGCGCATCCTCAATGAGCATCTCGCCCAGCCTGTCTTTAATGCTTCCGCCCGGATTCATCATCTCAAGCTTAGCATAAACCGCCGTTCCCTCCGGTATATCAAAATGCTTGAGGCGAAGCAGCGGTGTATTTCCGATCAGCTCTGTAATGTCTGTTATCACGTTCAACATACGTCCTCCCCCTGAAAGCGGGGGAGAACGAGAATCCCCCGCTTAGTGAATTCGTTTGATGACATTCAGGACAAGCTCAGTTGAATGAACGGCAGCCTGTTCTAAAAATTTATCAAATGAAACGTCAGATTCTTTTCCGGCAATGTCAGATAAAGCTCTGATGACAACAAAAGGCGTTTTGAACTGGTGGCACACCTGTGCGACAGCCGCCGCCTCCATCTCAACCGCGTACAAATCCGCAAACTTGGCGCGCACGTCTTCAACCCGCTTCGGATCATTCATAAAAGAATCTCCCGTTGCAATAGTGCCTTTGGCGACTTGAATGCCGTTCAGCTCAGAAACCGCTTCCTCAGTAATGCTGATCAGCTTTTCATCAGCTTTGTATGCTGCCGGAAGACCGGGCACCTGTCCGTATTCATAGTCAAACGCCGTCACATCCACGTCATGGTGGCTGACATCTGTTGAGATGACGACGTCGCCTACATTCAATGTATGATGAAATCCGCCCGCTGAGCCTGTGTTAATCACATAATCAGGTTTGAAACGGTCAAGCAGAAGCGTCGTGCTGATCGCCGCGTTGACTTTTCCGATGCCTGATTTGAGCAATATAACTTCGACGCCTTCATAGCTGCCCGTCGTAAACTCACAGTGCGCGATCATCTCTTGTTTTGCGTCTTTCAGTTTGCTTCTTAAAATCGTAACTTCCTCTTCCATTGCTCCGATGACTGCCAGTTTCATTTATACACAATCCCTTCGATTTACCGTTTAATCGCCTCCATTATCCAGACAAAGTCATTTTGCTGCGTAAATCGCGCGGCAAACCCCTCAGTTGAAAAGATGTTTTTCATTGTCCCGAGTGTCGGATAATGTTCCGTCTTTAAATCGTCCGCTAATTGATGATAGCCGTTTCGGCTTGCTTTTTTTATAGCTTCATCGTATGCTTCTTGATCTTTAAAGACGGTATCGGCAAACACTATTTTATCATGCTTCTGAAGAATTGTGCCATACTGCTTTACAGCCGTTTGCTTTTCTTCATCGGTTAAATGATGAAAGGCGTACGAGCTGACGATGGTATCTATTTGAAAAGGCGGAGCGGGAAACTCCAGAAAATCCCCGTCACTGAACACGGCTCTGTCAGAAAGCTTGTCAGCTGCCAGTTTTCTCATTGACGGAGACGGTTCTACACCAAACACCTTTTTTTTCGCGGCGGCTAATTTCGCCGTCAAATTCCCAGTGCCCGGTCCGAACTCTAAAACGTTTGAACCTGAAAGTGCGACGATGCTGTCCAGAATATTGTCATATCCTTTAAAAACATCGGCATATTGTTTGTCAGCCCCGTGCACCGTGGCGTCATAAGTCGCTGCCCAATCTTCGAATAAAGGAATAAATTCACGGCCCATATTTTTCACTCTCCATAATTTATAATTCCTATGAGTATAGTATGGATTAATCGTGGAACAGTTCCTATCCTATCACAAAAAAGAACGAAAGGGTACTAAAATACTCTGGGATTATTGCGCAATTACGGCAGAAAGGCTTATACTTTCATTGACTCAGAAGAAAAATCAGGAGGATCTGTACTGATGAACTTTCAATTGGATTTAATAAAAGATAAAGTAGAATTTTTCGAAGCGGCATCTTTGCAGGAGCTTGAAAAGAAAATAAACGTTCAGGTTGAAAACAACCAGGCGATTATGCTTCGCGTCCGTTCTGTATCTCATCAGGTGACGGCCGTTGACGGCAGAATCCTTTACAGCGCGTCGGTGCATTTTTCCGCTGACGTATGACAGAAAAAAGCAGCTGACTCTTCAGCTGCTTTTTTGCGGTTATTTTAATGTTTCTACTTTTGTCGGCTTCCAGCCTTTTTTGTCTTGCCAAGTGATGGTAACCTGATACTTTTTGCCGTTCGTTTTGTCTAAAATTTTACCCTTCGCATCTTGCGGGCTTCCATTGTTTCCGAGCCACAGCACTGTCATGTGATCTTTTGACACGCCGGTTGCGTAAGAGATGGCGTCGAGCATTTCAGACCAGTCTTCAGAGCTTGAATCATACGTCGCCGTATGTTCTCCCGTCTGCTTTGTGCCGACCGCTTTCCATTTTGAGTTAACAATTGTTTTATCGACATTGCTGGATGAGCCGCCCTCTGTTATTTCTGCTCCTTTAAAAGGATCGCTTGAATCAGAGTCTTTTTTGCTGCTGTCATCACTTTTAGATGAATCATCATCTTTTTTGCTGTCAGAGTCTGAAGATGAATCAGATGTGTTCTTATCCTGTTTATCTTTTTTGTCATCGTCTGACGCCGTATCTTTTTTGCTGTCTTTTATGTCTTCATCTGATGTCTGCTTCGTCTTGCCTGATGCAGGTGTTTCCTGCTTTTGGCTCGTGTCCGCTTTTTCGCTCACGTCGCTGGACGGGCTGTTGATGAAGAGGCTGACTGCAACGACGACAATAAGAATAGATACGATAGCAATTAAAATGTTAAGCACCATATTTGCTTTTCTGCGCTTATCACGGTTTTCAAAACGAGATTGTTTATTGCTCAATCATTCTGCACTCCTTTATCCCTCTTGCTCAGCATATATTTTAACATGGGCTGAGCGGTTGTTCTATGTCTAGTTTGTTTCATTTTCATGTACCTTTTTAACAATATCATAAAACACTGTATTTGTCAGAGCCTTATCCCCCGGCGTGTCCATGTGCAGCACCACGAGAGCGTATTTCGGCTTGTCCGCGGGAAAGTATCCCGCAAACCATTTGTGGTAAAGCGTCTGTTTTTCTTGTGTGAACATTCCCGTCTGGGCCGTTCCGGATTTGCCCGCCACCGCATACGGCAGATCCTGAAATCTCCTGCCGGTTCCTTTCGGTGAAGTAACGACTTCTCTGAGAATTTTTTGAAGCTGCTGCGCCGTATATTTATCGATGCTTTTCCCCTTCAGCGGCTGATCTTTGAATGACGCCATCGTCGTTCCATTTTTGTATTCGATTTTGTCTGCGATTTTGACTTGTTTTTTTTCACCGCCGCGTGCGATCGTTGCCATCATATTGGCGACTTCAAGAGGCGTGACTTTCACGTTTTTCTGCCCGATCGCCGTCTGTGCGACTGCTCTTTTTACGGTTTTGTCTTTGGCATCTCCCCAAATGACGCCGCTTTTTTCATTATACAATTGCCTGAATCCGTCTTCCCGGTACAGCTTGCCTTCCCAGCCCGCCCGCTGTGTGAGACCGAGCTTCTCCGCCATGTTTTCAATAACGGAGTCATCTTTTTTGACCAATTTTTCCGCAAGACTTGTAAACGTATAATTGCAGCTTTGGGCAAAGCTCTCTCCAAAACTGAGCGTGCCTTTGTCGTCACCCGGCTCTCCGTACAGGTTGAGACTGCAGTTAAAGGAAGTGCTCGGCTTCACTTCATTTTGTTCAATTGCGGCTGCGGCGATCACCGTTTTAAACACTGATCCCGGATATATCGGCGTCAGCATGTAATTTTGCAGAGTCTGCTGCTTTGACATGTCGGCGTCAGGCTTTGATACCATACCGAGCACACTGCTTTTTTCAATGTCTAAAAGGACGGCTCCCCCCTTTTTTAACCCGCGGTCTTTCAATACATCTTCCATTGCTTTTTGAATATTGCGGTCGATGGAGGTTTTGACTTGCAGCGGATAAAACGCGTTTGCTTCAGCCGTATATTTGACGTCCATTCCGAATAAAGGGTTTCCCCTTCCGTCGACATGATACAAAAGTTTTGTGTCCTGATCCGCTAGTAAAAACTCATCAAACGTCCGCTCCATCCCGCTTGTCCCGATTTTTGCCGTGATCGGCAGTTCCTTGCGGCCGGGGTATTTCTTTTTCAAAAGCTCCGGGTCCTGGTTTGTCGCGCCCAGCAGATGGGCGGCTATGTTTGTTTCTTTGCTGTCTTTCATATATACGCCGTAAATGCCGGGATATTTCAAAGAATTGATATTTGATACGGATTGTTTCGTCAGATGTTTGATTTTTTTGCTGTTTAGGATCACCGGTTTTTTCGCCTCCGTGAGCAGCTGCCTGAGCTCCTCCTGTTTCATTCCGAGAATGGCGGATACCCGGTCAACCGGCCAATCCTGAGTCACGAGAAAGGGAAACAGAACGACGGCCGGCTGCTTTTTTCCGGTCAGCTCTTCGCCGTTCCGATCAAGAAAAGAGCCGCGTCCGTCTGAAATAAGGACTTCTTCAGTCCGCTGCTTGACGCTTTCCTGAATCAGATTAATATTAGATTTTGAAAAAGATTCTGTAAAAAACAGCTGAATTTCAGCAAGTCTGGCAAGCAGAAAGAAAAATACGAGCAGAAAACAAATAACGGCCGCTTTCAGCCTTTTTGATACGATCATAAAAAACACCTCATCCACATTTTGGACGAGGTGTTTCATTGTTAAACGGATCTTATGAAATTTTCACAATTTTCACGAGCATTTCTCCGCCCGGCGTCTGAACTGTGACTTCTTCGTCCACTTTTCTGCCGAGCAGGCTTTTGGCGATTGGCGAGTCGTTTGAAATTTTCCCTTCAAACGGATCAGCTTCAGCGCTTCCGACAATCGTGTAAGATTCTTCTTCACCGTCAGGCAATTCGATGAATGATACGGTTTTTCCCAAACCGACAACATTTGAACCGCCGTCGTCCTCGATGATTTTCGCATTGCGGATCATGTTTTCAAGCGTCGTGATACGCCCTTCCACAAATGCCTGTTCTTCTTTTGCAGAATCATACTCAGAGTTCTCTGACAGATCCCCGAAGCTTCGTGCGATTTTAATGCGTTCTACTACTTCTTTACGTTTAACCGTTTTCAATTGCTCTAATTCTTGTTCAAGTTTTTGTTTTCCTTCTTGAGTCATCGGAAAAACTTTTTCTTGTGCCATGTTCCTTCACTCCTTGGTGGTTGTCCCTCAACAATAACGTGTGATTATGTATGAGAGCATAAACGAAAAAATCAAGAATGAGAACACAGGGCAGTCCTCGTTCTTCTCTCCCATATAGGTACTGTTTATCTTAAACTGAATGTGTGTTTTCTGCAAATGTTTCGGTTTATAAACAGGGAAAGAAGGGAACTGTCTCATTCCCTTCCAGCCTATACATAATATGGTCTGAGTTATTTATGTCTATGCTATGGTATTACAAAATTGCATTTTGTTCAAGGATCGTTTGAATCTTCGTGACCATCAGATCGATAGCGACGTGATTTTGGCCGCCTTCCGGAATAATGATGTCCGCGTAGCGTTTCGTCGGCTCAACAAACTGATTATGCATCGGCCTCACGACGGAGACATACTGCTCGATGACAGAATCAATAGAACGGCCTCTTTCGTTAATATCTCTCATAATCCGTCTGATGATACGGAGATCCGCGTCCGTGTCGACATAAAGTTTCATATCCATGAGGTCGCGAAGCCTTTTATCTTCAAGAACGAGAATGCCTTCAAGAATAATGACATCCTTCGGCTCGACCGGAATGGTTTCCTCAGAACGCGTATGCAGTTTATAATCATAAATCGGCTTTTCTATCGGCCGATAATTCAAAAGCTCTTGAATATGCTCGATTAAATAGTCATTATCAAATGCGAGCGGATGATCGTAGTTTGTGTTCAGCCTTTCTTCAAACGGAAGATGGCTTTGGTCTTTATAATAAAGGTCTTGCTGGATCATTAAAATCGAGTGTCCTTTAAACTGTTCGTAGATGGAACGTGTGACGCTTGTTTTTCCTGATCCGGAACCTCCTGCGATGCCTATAACTACAGGACTCTTACCCATTGGTGATTACTTCCCCTTTCTCATCATGTTGCTCGGATAAATCTTTTTGTCTACCTTAAATGTAACGATTTGCAGGGGATGGCGGGCAGCATCAAGCTCGTTTCCGTCTTCGTCCCAAATAGTGCCGATGGTGAATGTGAAATTATCGATTTCGGGACCGAAAAATTCCACTTCGTCACCTTGTTTAAAGAAATTGCGCTGCTGGAGCGTCACCATTTGAGTTTCCTCGTTATATGCGAGCACGAGACCGGCAAAATCAAATGTTGTTTTCTTTCCGTGTTCGCCGAACATCTGCTCTTCAAAACCGGGCGTGCCTTCAAAGAAAGCAGGCGCAGTATCCCGGTTTGCACATTTGTCCAGCTCATCAAGCCATTCTTTTTGAATGACAAAGTTTTCAGGATCAGCGCAGTATGCGTCGATGACTTTGCGATACACGCTGACAACCGTCGCCACGTAATGAATCGATTTCATCCGGCCTTCAATTTTCAGGCTGTCGATGCCCATCTCGATCATTTGCGGAATGGATTCAATCAATTTTAAATCTTTCGGGCTCATCGCAAATGGAGCGTCGTCTTCGCCGTAGAGCGCGACCGCGTTCGCACCGTCTGTCTGATACAGGTCATAATCCCAGCGGCAGGACTGACAGCAGCCGCCGCGGTTGGAATCACGGGCCGTCATGTGATTGCTCAGCACGCATCGGCCAGAATAAGCGATACACATGGCTCCATGGATAAAGGTTTCGATTTCAATATCCACCTTTTCCTTCATTTCTTTAATTTCCAGTCCGCTCGTTTCGCGGGCAAGCACCACGCGGTCAAGCCCTTCTTCTTTCCAGAACTGCACCGCTTTCCAGTTTGAAAGGGACTGCTGGGTGCTGAGATGAATTTCCACATCCGGGGCCACTCTCCGGCATGTTTCAATAATCAGCGGATCAGCGACGATAATTCCGGCAACTTTCGCGTCTCCCAACGCTTTTAAGTATTCTTCCAGACCGTCCATGTTTTCATTATGGGCAAAAATGTTTGTTGTCACATATATTTTCGCCCCGTATTTTTTGGCAAATTCTACGCCCTCTGCGATTTCTTCTATAGAGAAGTTATCCGCATTTGAGCGGAGTCCGTATTCCTGTCCTCCGATAAAAACCGCGTCCGCTCCGTAATGAACGGCAATTTTTAATTTTTCAAGGTTTCCTGCCGGAGCAAGGAGTTCAGGTTTTTTCGTAATGACGCGTTTTCCGTTTACGACTTTGGAAATGGTTTGATTTACGGCTGTCATCCGTTGCATCCTCCTTTTTAATAGACCGTTTCTTTAAAGAAGAATCCTGTGTCGATGCTTCTGTTCACAGGCTGAATGCTTTCAATCCGTTCTATCCAGCTCTCTTTTTTCTCTTCATATGTCTCCCGGCTGCCGAAGCACAGATCGATTGCTTCTCTGTACATGCGGGTTACTTCAATTAAGTATTCAGGAGACTTCAAGACTCCGTCGATTTTGAAAGAATCAATGCCGGCTTCCATCAGATCCTCTAACTCATCAATCATGCACACATCGTTCGGGCTCATGATGTGCGTGCCGTTTTCGTCTTCAAAAATCGGGTATTTATTGCCCCGTTCCTTGTCATGCAGAAACATGCCCGCTTCTTTTTTCTTCTGTTCGATGTCCATGACTTTTCCTTGGTATTCGAAGTAATGGCCCACTAACGAACGCTTGGATTGGAACATGCAGGTCATACCGTGGATTTGAATTTCAATTTCCACTTCGGCGTTTTCTTTTATGTCAATGATGCTGTCCATATTTAATTCCTTAGCCAGCACTGCACGCCGTGCGCCTTTGCGTCCCCAGTAATTGCAGGAATAGTAGTTGGTTCCCGTTGTTTCCGTGCTCCAGTGGAGTTTGAGCCCGGGAGCCGCTTCCCGCGCCGCCATTAAAACGGCCGGGTCGCCGAAAACAGCCGCATCAACGCCGGCTTCCTGCAAAAAGGCAAGATAGCCGTTCAGCTCGTCCACTTTTTCATTGTGAAAAATAGCATTGACAGCAGCGTACACTTTCGCACCTTCTTGGTGAGCTGTCTTTACGGCTTCTTTTATATCTTCTCTTGAAAATTCTCCGGCCAGTCTCAGGCCGTATCTTTGTTCTCCGACTAACAGCGCCGTTGCGCCCGCTTGAATGAGCGGAAGAATATCCTGTACGGAAGTCGGAGTCACCAAAAGTTCAGGTTTTTTCATGATCATTCACCTCTTCTTTTTACTGATGGCGATGCCGTCTCCGACCGGCAGTATAACCGTTTGATAGTCAGAGCGGTTCATCAGCCATTGGTTATATTGATCAATTTTTTCAACAAGCTTCCGTTTTCTTTTCGGCTCAATTTCCGAGTGATCTTGTGCCACCAGTCCTTTAAACAGGACGTTGTCCGTGAAAATGACGCCATCCGGCGCAAGCATCGGTTCATAGAGCTCAAAAAAGTTCGTGTACTGGCCTTTGGCCGCATCGATAAAAATGGCATCATAAGGAGCCGTGACACGAACTGACTCAGAAAGTGTCAGCGCATCCCCGTACAGTACGTGAATCCGATTTTCCATTTCAAAGTCTTTTATATTGTTCACAGCTTCTTCATAGCGTTTGTCGTCCCGTTCAATCGTGTAAATATTCGCATCCGGAAGCTCAAGCGCCATCCGTATGGCGGAATACCCGATTGCCGTGCCGATTTCCAATATGTTTTTCGCCTGTTGAATCGACAGCATTTGAAGCAGCACTTCAATGCCCGCTTCTTCCATAATCGGAACATGGTGCTCTTTTGCATAGGCTTCAAGCTTTTTCACTTTATCAGGCCGAGGCTTCAGCATCGCGTTTATATACTCGTTTATTTGTTCATACCGATCATTCACGGCAAACAGCCTCCGTTCTAAAAAGGAGTGCCCCTGACGAATCCGCGGGGACACTCTCTTAAGACACTTCTTTATTCATAAGTAAACAACCCGATATATTTTATCATAAAACCTTTCAGAATGGAATAAAAGGAGAGCTTTTGCCCCCCTTTTATTCACTGTCTTTTTTGGAAATATACTTTTCCTTCGCTTTATTATGATCTTTTAATGTTTTCGTGAAAACGACCTCGCCGTTTGATTTTGCCAGGAAATAGAGATAATCCGTTTTGTCAGGATTGAGAGCCGCTTCCCATGATGAATCCCCGGCATTTGCAATCGGTCCCGGCGGCAGCCCCTTATTCTTATACGTATTATACGGAGAATCAATTTTCAGGTCTTTGTAGTAGACACGGCTTTTATGCTTGCCGGCCGCATATAAAACCGTCGGGTCAGTCTGCAGCGGCATTTTTTCTGCAAGCCTATTGTAAAAAACGCTTGCGATTTTGTGACGGTCGGCTTTGGCGGTGGCTTCCTCTTCGATAAGCGATGCCATCGTCAGAGCGTTATGGACGGAAAGTTTCTTTTTTTCCAGTTCTGATTTATAGGTTTCAATACGGGTGTTTGTTTCCTGAACCATTGCCGTCAAAATCTTGTCAAGCGATGCATCCGGATCATTAAACGGATATGTAGCCGGATACAGATAGCCTTCAAGCGGATGCTTAAGCTTCTTGTTTGAAAGAGCGTCCGTTATCGTATCAGGAAACTTGTTTTTCAGTTTGTTAATAAATGTTTTGTCGTCCAGTTTCGCCATGATCTCTTCTTTTGAATATGATGTTTCGTTTGCGATCGCATCAGCAATCTGTGTAAGCTGTTTTCCTTCAGGAACGGTGATCTGAAAGGCATATCCCGCAGATCCCGCGGTCAGTTTTTTAATAATCGCATCCGCGTCCATTCCTTTATTCAGATGGTAAAATCCGGCCTGAAATCCGGAAGCGCCTTTATACTTCACATACAGCTGAAATGCTTTTTTGCTTTTGATGACATGCTGATCCTCAAGAATCTCAGCGATTGCCGAAACCGAAGAACCGCTTGGAATATTAATGTTGACTGTCGTTTTGCTGCCTTCGTCAACCGGAGACAGCAGTGATTTTCCATAGAAAAAAGCACCGCAAATGATGATAAAAAGAGCGATCACGGAGGACAGTATTATCGTCGTTTTTTTGTTTTTACGCAGAAATGAATTTTTAGTCTGATTGATAGTCATACAAGTATTTTCCTCCCAACAGCTCTTATACTACATGATTCATGCGCATTCGGCAATTTATTACAAAAAAAGCCGAAGCGGCATATGCGCTCCGGCTTTTTTGTTCATTTTATTCTTCGTCTTCTTCCGCTAAAAACGTGTTCAGCGTTTCTTCGATCATTTCCCACTCTTCATCAGTTTCAATCGGCATCAGTTCGCCGTCTTCACCGTTTTCATTCGGCTCGAAGCTTGAAGCGTGAATTTCGATTTCATCATCGTCCTGAGCATCAATCGGATAATAAAGTACGTAAGATTTGTTGAATGTGTCGTTTTCAAATGTGAACAGCACTTCGCAAAGCTGTTCGTTGCCTTGATCATCGACAATCGTAATGTGTTTTTCGCCGTGTTCCATTTCTTTCACCTCTTAGTTTAGACTGTCCAGAAACCCTTGAAGTATCATGACAGCCGCCATTTTATCAATGACTTTTTTTCGTTTTTGCCTGCTGACGTCAGCCGCGATCAGCATTTTTTCAGCCGCCATCGTCGTCAGACGCTCGTCCCACAGCACAACAGGGACATTGTACGCTGTTTCAAGCAGTTTCGCAAATGTTTGGCTGGCTTCGCCTCTCGGACCGATCGTCCCGTTCATGTTTTTCGGAAAACCGAGTACGATCTTCTCTACATTATAGTCTTTCATCAGCTCGGATAAACGGTCCAGACCGTAATCTCCTTCAGCCTCGTTTATTTTTATCGTCTCAATGCCCTGAGCGGTCCAGCCCATTTCATCGCTTAAAGCTACGCCGAGTGTCTTCGTTCCCAGATCAAGTCCCAATATTCTCATGAATGTATTTACGCCTCTTTATGCTGTTCTAGATAGGATTTTACCAATTCCTCAATTAATTCGTCACGTTCCAATTTGCGAATTAAGTTCCGGGCGTCGCGATGCCTAGGAATGTATGCAGGATCTCCTGACAGCAAGTATCCGACAATCTGGTTGATAGGATTGTATCCTTTTTCCTGAAGCGCATCATACACCGTAATCAGCACTTCTTCGACGTTTGTTTCAGCAGAATCATCGGAGAAATTAAATTTCATCGTTTTATCAAACGAGCTCACCGTTTTGCACCTCTTTCCCAAATTCGCAGGCAAAGTTCAGCCTGAGGTCCTCATCTTATCATCATTCTACACTAGTTGAAAGGATTATAAAACGGATTTTATCCAATCTTCCGCAGAAGTGAGCGCCTCTTCCAATTTCTCAGGCTGCTTTCCGCCGGCCTGCGCCATGTCCGGACGGCCTCCGCCTCCGCCTCCGCAGACTTCAGCCGCTTGTTTGACCATTTTGCCGGCGTGAAGGCCTTTTTCGATCAGGTCTTTTGTTACGCCTGCTGACAGGTTGACTTTGTCATTTTGCACGGCACCGAGAATGATAACCGCAGAACCGAGCTTCGCCTTCAGGTCATCCACCATTGTGCGAAGGTGGTTCATGTCTTTCGCGTTCACTTTTTCAGCCAGCACTTTTACACCGCCGATGTCTTTTACTTTAGACAGAATGGCTCCGGCTTCCACATTGCCGAGTTTGCTTAGCAATGATTCATTTTCTCGTTGCGCTTCTTTCAGCTCCGCTTGAAGAGACTGGATCCGCTTCGGCACGTCTTTTACGTTTGTTTTCAGCTCATCCGCAGCATGCTGCAAAAGGCTGAGCTGGCTGTTCATTTCCTGATACGCGCCTTTTCCTGTTACGGCTTCGATTCTTCGCGTACCTGCGCCGATCCCTGATTCGGATACGATTTTAAACAGGCCGATTTCAGCCGTATTCGTGACATGGCATCCGCCGCAAAGCTCAAGGCTGTAATCGCCGACTTGTACGACACGGACGATATCGCCGTATTTCTCGCCGAACAGAGCCATTGCGCCCATTTCTTTTGCTTCATTGATCGGTTTTAAGTCAATCGCCACCGGAATGCTCGCCCAGATCTTTTCGTTGACGATTCCTTCAATGCGCTCAAGTTCCTCTTTAGTCACTTGGCCGAAGTGAGAGAAGTCAAAACGAAGACGATTTTCGGTAACAAGTGAACCCGCTTGGTTGACATGTGTGCCGAGAACGTCTTTCAGCGCCTGGTGCAAAAGGTGGGTTGCCGTGTGGTTTTTCACCACGCCGCTTCTCATTTGATCCTCTACTTCAGCCGTCACGCTTGCCCCTTTTTGAATCGTGCCGCTATCCACTGTGCCCTCGTGTACATGCTGGCCGTTCGGAGCTTTTTTCACATCTTTAATGGTTACGACAGCCTGCGCGCTTCTCAGCACCCCTCTGTCACCGATCTGTCCGCCGCTTTCAGCATAGAAAGGCGTCTCATCAAGAAGAATCTGAACGGTATCCCCTTCATGAGCCTCGCTGATTAATTGTCCGTCATGAAGAAGCTCGATCACCTTGGCTTCAGCTTTTGTGGCACTGTAGCCGACAAACGTGCTTTCTGCGGTAATGTCGCGTAATGCGCCGCCCTGCACCTGCATGCTTCCTACATCTTGGCGCGCATTTCTCGCCCGTTCACGCTGTTTCTCCATTTCGGCTTCAAAGCCTTTATGGTCAACCTTCATTTGTTCATCTTCCGCGTATTCCTCCGTCAATTCAACTGGGAATCCGTACGTATCGTACAGTTTGAATACGTCTTTTCCGGAGATGATGCCGCTGCCGTTTTCTTTCTCTTTCTTTATCACGTCAGATAAAATCGCCAAACCTTCGTTCAATGTTTCATGGAAGCGCTCTTCCTCCGTTTTGATGACTTTGGCGATAAACTCTTGCTTTTCTTTTACCTCCGGATAAAAAGCGTCCATAATTCCTGCAACGGTCGGTACTAACTCGTACATAAACGGACGGCTGATACCGATTGTTTTCGCGTATCGCACAGCCCGGCGCAAGAGGCGTCTCAGTACATACCCGCGCCCTTCGTTTGACGGCAGCGCTCCGTCGCTTACCGCAAATGCGACCGTTCTGATATGATCGGCAATCACTTTAAAGGCCGTATCCTTCACCGCATCCTTTCCGTAAGCATCTCCGGAAATGCGCTCTGCCGCTTCAATAATCGGCATAAACAAATCAGTGTCAAAGTTTGTCGGAACATTCTGGATAACGGAGACCATCCGTTCAAGCCCCATGCCCGTATCAATGTTTTTCTTCGGAAGCGGTGTGTACGTGCCGTCCGGATTGTGGTTAAACTCTGAGAATACCAGGTTCCACACTTCAAGATAACGGTCATTTTCGCCGCCCGGATACAATTCAGAATCTGACGGGTCATTGCCGTATTTCTCGCCGCGGTCATAGAAAATTTCCGTATTCGGTCCGCTCGGGCCTTCGCCGATATCCCAGAAGTTCCCTTCCAGACGGATGATTCTTTCTTCCGGGACGCCGATTTTTTCCGCCCATAACGTATAGGCTTCTTCATCCTCCGGGTGAACCGTTACGGACAGGAGCTCCGGATCAAAGCCGATCCACTTTTCGCTCGTTAAAAACTCCCATGCCCACGTGATCGCTTCTTCTTTAAAATAATCACCGATGGAAAAGTTTCCGAGCATCTCAAAGAACGTATGGTGGCGCGCCGTTTTCCCCACATTTTCAATGTCATTTGTGCGGATTGATTTTTGCGCGTTTACAATTCTCGGATTCTCCGGCACAACGCGCCCGTCAAAGTATTTTTTCAGCGTCGCAACGCCGCTGTTGATCCACAATAAAGACGGATCTTCATGCGGAACCAATGAAGCGCTCGGTTCAACAGCATGGCCTTTTTCTTTAAAGAAATCTAAAAACATTTGACGCACTTCAGCAGATGTTAAGTGTTTCATCTATATTCCTCCTTATCACTACCCGAAATTCTCTTTTGCGACAGCAAAAAAGCTCTCTCCCTATGCAAACCATGCGTTCACACAGGGACGAGAGCTGTCTCGCGGTACCACCCTGATTACAGGCCGAAAAAGACCCGTCACCTTTCATCCCGTAACGCAGGACTGCGGCAGCCTTTAACTGCACTCAGGATTAGCTTCGGCCAATCTTCTGCTGAAGCTCCTTTCAGCGTATCGGAGCTTCTCTCTTAAACAGGGCTTCGGCGTACTCATATCCGTCACTCGAGATTCGTATGTATTCTACTCGAAATTATAGACAAGCAGAACCCGAATGTCAATGTTCCGTCCTGATCCGCAAAAAGTGAATGGCCGTCACTTTTAAAACGGCTGCTGCCGGAACGGCGAGAATCATGCCGGGAATCCCCGCAAGCTCTCCTCCGGCAAGAAGTGCAAGCATAATCACGACGGGATGCATTCTGAGGCTTCGCCCGACAATGAGCGGACTCAAAATATTCCCTTCTATAAATTGAAGAATAAAAATCGTGATAATCACGATGATCACAGCCTTTGCAGAAAGCGCCAGCGCAAGGAGCAGCGCCGGAACAGCGCCGATAAACGGACCGAAATACGGTATGACATTCGTAATGCCGATGACAAGGCCCAAGATCAGCGGATAAGGAAGGCCGAACATCCAAAAAGAACAGCCTGCTATTAACCCGAGCAAAAAACAAACGAGAAGCTGTCCGCGGATGTAATCTCCGAGGGAATCGTCCACATCCCGCAGAAATTCACTCCCCCTTTTTCTCCAGGACTTCGGCGTCAAATACCAGACCGTCTTTTTCATGGCGTCTATATCCTTCACCATATAGAAAACGAGAAAAGGAATCGTCGCCGCAATCAGGATATAATCAAACACGAAACGGATGCTTCTGATCGTGCTCTCAATCGTTCCGGCAAGGAACGTTTCTGTCTGCTGAATCATTTTGTCCATCCGGTGGTGCATGCCGTCAGGCCAATGATCCGTATGATTGTGCAGATGCCTCAGCATGCTGTTGTAGTTTTCAGCAAGCCCGGGAATGCTCTCAGACAGATCCTGCAGCTGTTCAATTAAAACAGGAACTCCTTTATAAACCCCCCAGCCGATTCCGCCGAAAAACAGGAAATAAATCAGAAGCAGGCTTAAAGTTCTAGGCATCCCTTTCCCATGAAGCCATTCAGTAATCGGAAGTAAAAGATAAGCAATAAATACTGCGATGAATATAGGAATAAAGAGAGATTTTATAACAAGCCATATGGGTGCCCATAACATATCGAGCATACAAAAGACATACACTGTTAACAAAACGAGCAGACATACAGCCGTCCACATTAAGAGCTGCAGCGGTTTTTGAAGCATGACGTTTCACCTCTTGCTTTATCTTTTGACAGAAAGCCGGAATTATTCCCGTTTCATAAAGTCCGCCTTATGACGCAGATCTCTTGACGGAAATAATTATCTGAAATTACAAAAAAGTTTGAATATAAATCATAAAAATCTGAATAATTATCATAGCATGAAGTTAATTCGAAAACTTATTAGTCTATATGACATGTTTTTCTTAGGAGGATTGCCATGATCTCATTTCAGGATGTAAATAAGCATTACGGACATTTTCACGTGCTGAAGAACATTAATCTGCACATTAAAAAAGGGGAAGTCGTCGTTATCATCGGACCTTCAGGATCGGGAAAAAGCACGCTTCTCCGCTGCATCAATCAGCTGGAAACGGTTGATGAAGGCGCCTTGACGGTAAATGGCGCCGACATCCATGACAAGAAAACGGATATGAATAAAGTCCGCCGCAACATCGGTATGGTGTTTCAGCATTTTCATCTGTATCCGCACAAAACCGTGCTGCAAAACATCATGCTCGCACCGATCAAAGTGCTCAAACAATCAAAAGAAGAAGCAAAAGAAACGGCCTTATATTATTTGAAAAAAGTCGGTATACCGGACAAAGCGGACGCCTATCCTTCACAGCTTTCAGGCGGCCAGCAGCAGCGTGTGGCCATTGCCAGAGGGCTTGCGATGAAGCCTGAGGTGATGCTGTTTGATGAACCGACATCCGCGCTTGATCCGGAAATGATCGGGGAAGTGCTGGATGTCATGAAAACACTCGCAAAAGAAGGCATGACCATGGTAGTCGTCACCCATGAAATGGGATTCGCCAAAGAAGTGGCAGACCGCATCGTATTTATCGACGGGGGATCTATCTTGGAAGAAGCTGCACCGGCTGAGTTTTACGCAAGCCCTCGTGAAGAGAGGGCGCGTTTATTCTTAAGCCGTATTTTAAATCACTGAAAAGAAACGGGGGAACGATTATGTCACGCGTAACAAAATGGTTATCTGTCGGTTTGATATCTCTGCTGGCCGTCTTTATGCTGGCCGCCTGCGGAGGGAAAGAAACGGCCGGCGATTCAAAGGGTACGGGAAAAGACACGTTAGCCTCAATTAAAGACAGAGACAAGATTATCTTCGGCGTCAAAACCGATACAAGATTATTCGGACTGAAAAATCCGAGCTCCGGCGATATTGAAGGCTTTGATATTGATATTGCCAAACAGATCGCAAAAGATATTCTGGGGGATGAGAAAAAAGCGGAGTTTAAGGAAGTGACGTCGAAAACGAGAATTCCGATGCTGCAAAACGGAGATATCGATGCCATCACGGCCACAATGACGATAACGGATGAGCGGAAAAAAGAAGTTGATTTCTCAGACGTTTATTTTGAAGCCGGGCAATCCCTGCTCGTCAAAAAAGGAAGCAGCATCAAAAGCACCGAAGACCTCAAAAAAGGTTCAAAAGTGTTGGCGGTAAAAGGCTCCACTTCCTCACAAAACATCAGAGAAAAAGCGCCTGACGCCTCCGTTCTGGAATTTGAAAATTACGCCGAAGCGTTTACCGCGCTCAAGGCGGGACAGGGAGATGCGCTCACAACTGATAATGCGATTTTATACGGCATGGCGGATGAAAATAAACAATATCAGCTGACAGGCGGCACATTCACCGATGAGCCTTACGGAATCGCCGTCAAAAAAGGCCAATCCGGACTCGTCAAGGAAATCAACGCTTCTTTGAAAAAAATGAAAGCTGACGGCAGGTATGGAAAAATCTATAAAAAATGGATCAAAGAAGAACCGGCAAAATAGAACGGACCGCGGGGTGAGCAGGCATGCTCATCCCCGTTTTATAAGGAGTGACATGGCATGAACTTTTCAATTTTAATGGAAAACTTCGATATGTACATGGACGGTTTCCTGCACACATTGCTTGCGAGCTTCATCGCGCTGGCAGGCAGCTTCGCGCTGGGCGTTCTGATCGCAGTCATGAGAATCACGGCTTTCAAACCCATCCAATGGATCGGGACTGCGTATGTGGAATTTATCCGGAACATTCCGCTTCTCCTCATCACCTTCGTATTTTATTTCGGACTTCCGAACGCCGGACTGAGACTGGACGGCTTTCAGGCGGGGACGATTGCGCTGACGATATATACGTCCGCTTTTATCGCAGAAGCCATCAGAGCCGGAATTCAGACTGTCTCCAAGGGCCAAATGGAAGCGGCCAGATCGTCAGGCTTCACCTACAGTCAGGCGATGAGATACGTGATTCTCCCTCAGGCCGTTAAAATCGTGATTCCCCCGCTCGGAAACCAATTTCTCAACCTTGTCAAAAACTCATCAATACTCGGAGTGGTGGCGGGACTGGATTTGATGTATCAGGCGGATCTCGTTTCCTCAAGCACTCTCGTCGTGTTTGATGTCTATATCTTTGTCGCGCTTTTTTATTTGATGTTAACAATACCGCTCAGCATCGGAGTTCACTATTTGGAAAGACGCCTCGGGAAAAGTTATTAAAAAAGGAGAGTGAAAAACATGGATTTTAGCGGCGCCTATACATCGGATCATCTGCTGTTTTTATGGAACGGCTTTTTGATCACACTTTATGTTGCGCTCATTTCCATTATTCTCAGTTTTATTTTCGGGCTTGCCGCCGGCACTTTGCGCTATGCGAAAATCCCCGCCGTCTCAGGCGTTATAGCCGCAATTGTCGAAACCATCCGTAATCTGCCGCTGTTATTAATCATTTTCTTTACGTTTTTTGCCCTCCCGGAAATCGGCATCAAACTGGAAATTACCGCGGCCGCCATCACGGCGCTTACGATTTTTGAATCGGCCATGCTGTCAGAAATCATCAGAAGCGGTTTGCAATCCGTTGAAAAAGGACAGATTGAAGCGGCGCGGTCTTCAGGGCTGACATATACGCAGACTCTTTTTCTCGTCGTGATGCCGCAGGCGCTCAGGCGTATGGTCCCTCCGATTGTGAGCCAGTTCATTTCTTTATTAAAGGATACGTCACTTGCGGTCGTAATCGCTCTGCCCGAACTGATTCATAACGCGCAGATTTTAAACGGACAAAGCGCTGACGGAGGGTATTTTTTTCCGATCTTTCTGCTGGCGGCCCTGATGTATTTCGCGGTCAATTACAGCCTGTCTCTTGCAGCCAGACGGCTGGAAGCGAGACAAACGTAAAAAGGATACTTCCGAAGAAGTATCCTTTTTCACTTAAAACATTTTCATGACTCGTCTTCTCATCCGTTTCATACCTTTTTTATTCAGCATATCGGACTGAGAAGCCATACGATACATAACGGCTCCTGCTCCTAAAGCCAATAGAGAGGTCATTGTTCTGCCCATCGCGCGTATCTCCTTTCAACATTAAAAATTGATACTGCGTTCGTCTTCAGAAAACAAATCATCAAGACTGCTTAACGTGCCGTCTTCCTCTACTTGATGTGTCGCAATTTTGCCTTTGGCCACCGTCAGCTCAATAAAGCAGCCCCAGCAATAGTATTGGTTTACGCCGATTTTGCCGATATCTTTACTTTTGCAGTTCGGACATACAAGCACAGACTACACCTCTTATCCGTTCAGGACGATACCGTCTTTCCCCGCTTCAATAAGCGTATCGGCGGCCCGGCGCACTTGGCGTCTGCCTGCCAGATCTGAAAAGAAACCGTCCGTGAGTTCATATGCTACGATTATGCCCTTGTCCAAACAAAAGTATACATCTTCCAGCAAACCGAACATTTCACCATCAGGCGATTTCACCGGCTGCATCTTAATCTGTTCAAAGGTGAAACAGCTCTTCGGCAAAGGCTGCAAATGAGCTTCGGCGGCAGCTACGGCTTCTTGATCCATCTCTTTTATATCACTGGCTGCTAAAAAAAGATGGCGGTTGTGAAACAGGCGTTTCTGCTCCAGCACAAAACCGAGAAACCGGCCGTCAAGAGAGAAACACACATCCGAAATCATCCCGAGGCTGCGCCGGTTGTGTTCGTCATAAACTGTTCGTCCTTCAGCTGCATGGCATGTTCTCAAAGTGTGATCAACCACCTTTTGTTGAACACGTATAGGTTTTGCCGAGAAGCCGGGCGCCATACTTTGAAATGACTTCCACAATAAAACCCGGCGTATGTGCCGGGTTTTATTTACGCTTTTTCTTCCATAAAGTCAAACGGCGTAATGCCTTCCATTCCGATGTTGGCATCATATACACTGAACGGCAGTTCTTTTTGCAGAGCGGCCAGTTCTGCATCCATCTCTTCAGTCTGCTCTGTGAGCCTGTTTTTAAGCGACGTCTGTCTGACGGTGGCATCATTGTTTTTGACGCCCCATTCAAGCGCTTCTTCTTCTCCGCAAAGGATCAGAAATTTCTTGGCCCTTGTAATGGCGGTATAAAGGAGATTTCTCCTAAGCATTCGATAGTAGCCTTTGACAACAGGCAGGACGACAATCGGAAATTCACTTCCCTGAGACTTGTGGATGGAACAGCAGTAAGCATGGGTAAACTGGCTGAAATCCTTTTTCGTAAAGGTGATTTCATTACCGTCAAACGAGACGACGACCATGTCTTCTTTTTCCGTATTTTCTTTGGCATAAAAAATGGACACGATTTCGCCGATATCACCGTTAAACACATTGTTTTCCGGCTGGTTGACAAGCTGCAATATTTTATCGCCCGTCCTGTAGACGACATCTCCGAATTTCAGCTCCCGCCTTTTTTCTTTCGGCGGATTCATGATGTCTTGAAGAAGTATATTCAGCTCGTTAATTCCCGCTTTTCCCCTGTACATCGGCGCAAGCACTTGAATATCTCTGGAGGTATATCCCTTCTTTAACGCGTTTGAAACGACTTGATCGACGACTTCTTTAATCTGTGCAGAATTACAGCGGATAAATGAGCGGTCTTTTGTCGGCGCGGTCAGTCCTTTTGGAAGCAATCCTTTTTTCATATCATGAGCAAGTTCGACGATGGATGACCCTTCCGCCTGACGGTAAATATCTGTCAGGCGCACTGTCGGCAGCACCTCAGAAGCCAAAAGGTCTCTCAGCACCTGCCCCGGCCCCACGGAAGGAAGCTGATCTTCATCACCGACGACGATGAGCTGAATGTGCTTAGGGAGCGCCTTAAACAAATGGCTGGCGAGCCAAATATCGAGCATACTCGCTTCGTCTATAATGATCAGTTTCCCTTCAATCGGCTGATCTTCATTGTAGGTAAAGCCTTCAGCGCCATTCCAGCCGAGCAGCCTGTGAATCGTAACAGCAGGCAGACCCGTAGATTCGCTCATCCGTTTTGCGGCTCTTCCGGTCGGCGCGGCAAGCAGCACCGGAAACGCCTCGTCTTTTTTATAATCACCGGGATCAAGCGATACGCCGTGGAGTTCACTGTATAATTCCACGATTCCTTTGATAACGGTCGTTTTTCCCGTACCCGGTCCTCCGGTCAGTAAAAGCATCGGCGACGACAGCGCTTTTTGAATGGCATCCTTTTGGCTCGGAGCGTATTGAACTTTCATCCGTTCTTCCAGTTCGCCGAGCGCAAGCAGAAATTCCGATTCAGGAAATTGATCGGCATACTCCGTCTGAGCCGCAATGTCGAGCACGCGTTTTGCGACATTTTGTTCCGCGTAAAACAAAGACGGAAAATAGCAGCGGTCTCCTTCTATGACGATGTCCTTACTCTCTCCGAGGGCGATGATGCCGTCAGCCGCATCCATTTCCGTGACGCGGCCTCCGTCAGCTGACTGATTCAGTAGCGTTTGCGTATTGATAATCAGCTGCTTTGTGTCTATGTAAGTATGACCTTCTGAAAGGCAGGTCGATTCAATCGTATATAAGATCGCCGCTTTGATCCGCTCGGGATGGTTCCCTGACAGACCCATTTTTCCGCCCAGCTCGTCGGCTTTTACAAAGCCGATGCCTTCCACGTCCTTTACAAGCTGATAAGGATTCTCCTGAATTTTCTCAAGGGTTTCCGTTTCGTAAGCTTGATAAATTTTCATGGAAAGCTGAGGTCCGAAACCGTATTGGTTAAGAGAAATCATAATCTGCTCCAGCCCCTGATGCCGCTGCAGCTCTCCGGCAAGCTTATCCGCTTTCTTTTTGGACATTTTCGGCACATCGTAAAGCACCGACGCATCAGCCAGAATTTTATTCAGCGCGCCGTCTCCAAGCTTTTTGACGATTTCTTCCGCCGTTTTTTTTCCGATTCCTTCAAACAGATCACTTGATAAATAGTGAATGATCCCTTCTTTGGTGGTCGGAATTTCTTTTTTAAAGTGTTCAGCCTGGAATTGCAGGCCGAACTTGGGATGTGTGGCGGTTTTTCCGTAAAATGTGTAAGTCTCATCTTCTTGCAGCAGAGGGAAGTAGCCCGTTACGGATACGACCTTGTCTTCGATCGCCTCAGACGTTTCTGCAACCTTGACCTTCAGCACTGTATACAGGTTGGTGTCATTGTGGTAAATGACCGTATGAATAACGCCTTTTACATACGGTTGTTCCTCGATTTTCAGCTGATCCACGAGCCTTCCCTCCTTCCGTTATGACTGGGTGATAAGCTGTTTTGCATGAAGCGCAAGCATATGATCAGGCTGTATGCCGATTGCGCCTTCAAGCATCTCAAGCGCCTTTTCACGATTTTCTTTGTAGGCGTAAGCGACTCCGGCATTATAAAATGCGTCCGCGTGGCTTGGGTCCTGCTCGATCACCGTCTCAAACTGCGCCAATGCTTCATCCAGCATGTCTTCGTTTGCGAGACACATTCCGAACTGGAACCGCGCTTCCGTATCGTTTTCGTTCAATTCAACGGCCCGCTGCAAATACGGCAGCGCAAGCTTCGGCTGCTCTAATTTAACGAGAACGGTTCCCAGCATATAAAACAAGTCTCCGTTTTCCATACCGGAGCGAAGCGCTTTTTCAAACATATCCTTCGCTTCAGAAAACGATTCCTTCATCACATATACGTTTCCCGCTCCGTAATAAGCGGCTGCCGCTGAATTGTCCAATTCAAGCGCTCTGTTGTAAAAAGCAAGCGCGCGTTCGAGTTCGTTTACAGAAGAAAGCAGGTTCGCAAAGTTGATATACGGCACCGGATCTTGGCCGTTTTCCTCAATCGCTTTCGTAAAAGCCTCTGCCGCTTTTTCAAAATCGCCCTCCTGCATGGCGTCGATTCCGATTTTATTATAATCCATTTTTAACTTCCTTTCGCTAAAAAACCTCAACATGCGAGTTGAGGTTTTTTACATGTGTTATACGTACCACAATTTTGTTCCGTCTTTATAAACGTCATCAATCGTTCCGCCGCCGAGGCACTCTTCTCCGTCATAAAAAACGACGGCTTGTCCCGGCGTTACAGCACGGACCTGCCCGTCAAAAATGATTTCCGCTTCGTCAGCACCCGTCATTTTCACCGTAACTTTGTGATCTTCCTGACGGTAGCGGAATTTCGCCGTGCATGTCATTTCGCCGCCGTCCATCAAACCCGGACGCGTCCAGCTGATATTTGTCGCCGTAATTTTATCAGAATACAGAAGCGGGTTATGGAATCCCTGATCAACATACAGAATGTTTTTTTCAAGATCTTTACCGACGGCGAACCACGGCTCGCCGCTTCCGCCGATTCCAAGACCGTGGCGCTGTCCGATCGTATAATACATCAGTCCGTCATGACGGCCTTTTACTTCCCCGTCCATTGTCATCATATCGCCCGGCTGAGCAGGGAGATATTGGCTGAGAAACGTTTTGAAGTTGCGTTCGCCGATAAAGCAGATTCCCGTGCTGTCTTTTTTCGCCGCTGTCGCAAGTTCTGCTTCTTTGGCAATTTCCCGCACGCGGCTTTTTTGCAGATCACCGATCGGGAACATGACTTTACTGAGCTGTTCCTGATTGAGCTGATTCAGAAAATAAGTCTGATCCTTGTTTTCATCCAGGCCGCGAAGCATGCGCACTGTATCTCCGCTTCGGTCCACGCGGGCGTAATGGCCTGTCGCGAGGTAATCCGCGCCGAGTGATAAAGCATGATCCAAGAAAGCCTTAAACTTAATTTCTTTATTGCACATGACATCCGGATTTGGAGTTCTTCCGGCTTTATATTCATCAAGGAAATATTGAAATACCTTTTCCCAGTATTGCTTTTCAAAATTGACGGCATAATACGGGATTCCGATCTGGTTGCAGACCCGGATGACGTCTTCATAATCTTCCGTCGCCGTGCAAAATCCGTTTTCGTCCGTATCATCCCAGTTTTTCATAAAGATTCCGATTACATCGTAGCCCTGCTCCTTCAGCAGAAGGGCCGCCACGGAAGAGTCCACGCCGCCGGACATGCCGACTACGACTCTTGTATCCTCCGGCCGTTTTTCCATTTGCATTCACTCCATTAAAAACGTAAGTCCGCCGTTTTAAGCAAGCCGTTTGACGACGGCGGCAAGCTTTTCGGCGGCTGTTTCGATTTGTTCCGCCGTATTGCCGAGGCCGAAGCTGAGGCGGATTGACGAGGTCAGCCTGCCGCTCTCACTTCCGAACATGGCCGTAAGAACATGAGACGGAAGAACGGACCCCGCCGTACACGCAGATCCGCTTGAGACGGCAATGCCTTCCATATCAAGATTGACCAGCAGCGATTCCACCGGCACACCGGGAAAGTAAAGGTTTAAAATATGCGGCAGGCAGTTCTCGGCATCTCCGTTCACCTCCGCTGTGACGCCGGCTTTTTCCAGCGTGCTCATGATGATGTTTTTAAACTCCTTAAACATCGCTGTTTTCTCTTCCCGCTCACGGTTTGAAAGAACGACCGCTTCCTTTAAGCCGGCAATGCCCGGTACATTTTCCGTACCCGCGCGCCGCTTTCGTTCCTGCTCGCCCCCGAGAAGAATCGGTGACAGCTTCACCTCTTGATTTACATATAAAAAGCCTGTCCCTTTTGGCCCGTTAAGCTTGTGACCGGAAACAGACAGCATGTCAATTCTGCTTTTTTTCACATCGATCGGTATATAACCGAATGCCTGGACGGCATCTGTGTGAAAATAGGCCTGATGCCCGCTTAACAGCTCTCCGATTTCGTCAATCGGCTGAATGGTTCCGACTTCGTTATTGCCATACATGACGGTAACAAGGATTGTATCATCACGGAGCGCTTCTTTCACCTGATTTGCACTGATCCGTCCTGAAGGGCCCGGGATGAGGTATGTCACCTCAAAACCGTCTTCTTCCAGCTTTTCGCAGGCGTGTAATACGGCATGATGCTCAATAGCGGTCGTGATAATGTGTTTCCCTTCATTCTTCCGGGCGGCAGCCGTGCCGAGAATCGCTAAATTATCAGCCTCCGTGCCGCCGCTTGTGAAAATGATTTCCTGTTCTTTCGCACTGATTTCACGCGCGATGTCCGCTCTCGCTTCGTCGACCCATTTCCGGGACTCTCTTCCGAATGAATGAATGCTTGACGGATTGCCGAAGCTGCCGAAGAAATGAGGCTTCATTTTTTCGAGCACACGCTCATCCATCGGGGAAGTCGCGGCGTGATCTAAATAAATCCGTTCCATTGTCTTTACACCTCTGGTTTAAATATAGAACATATAAGCTTCCTGCTCGCCGTCCGTGTAGCTCGCAAGGTCTTCTAACGTCGTACTGTCCAGCACGTCTTTTACGGCGTCGCGGATGCGGATCCATAACTCCCGCTTGGCAGGCTCTTCATCCTCAAGCACTTCTACCGGGCTGATCGGCCCTTCCAGCACTCTGATAATATCTCCGGCCGTTATCTCTTCAGGCTGGCCGCCGAGCACATAACCGCCGTAAGCGCCTCTGATGCTTTTTACGAGTCCCGCGTTTCTGAGCGGTGATACAAGCTGTTCCAAGTAATGCTCAGAGAGGCTGTTTGTTTGGGCGATGCTTTTGAGCGACGTCGGACCTTCTCCGTGCTTTTTCGCCAATTCAATCATAATGGTGAGCCCGTATCTTCCCTTTGTCGATATTTTCAATATGAACACCCCAGTCAATTCTAATTGTTAATTTATACAAGTAAATGGATATGAATAATCAGTTTAGTATCTTATAGACCAACTGTTATTATAACATAACTTATCCTAATTTTCATTGAAACACGGGGCCCGCCGCAATTCGCTTTTCTAATCGGCCGTTTTCCGTTACCCTGTATATGTAAGGAGAGATGTTCATGAAACCATTGGCGTATCGGATGCGGCCTGCCAATATCGAAGACATTATCGGCCAGGAACATTTGGTCAAAGAAGATAAAATCATCGGCAGAATGGTGCGCGCAAAGCACCTATCATCCATGATCCTGTACGGACCGCCAGGCATCGGAAAAACGTCCATCGCCACAGCGATCGCAGGATCGACAAGCATCGCATTCAGAAAATTGAATGCCGTCATTCATAATAAAAAAGACATGGAAATTGTCGTACAGGAAGCGAAAATGTCAGGTCAGGTCATCTTAATACTTGATGAAGTGCACAGGCTTGATAAGGGGAAGCAGGATTTTCTCCTGCCCTATTTAGAAAACGGCATGATTATTTTAATCGGCGCGACGACCGCCAATCCTTATCATGCCATTAACCCGGCCATCAGAAGCCGTACCCAGATATTCGAACTCGAACCGTTAACACCGGATCTGATCAAGCAGGCATTGAGAAGAGCGCTCACAGATGAACACCGGGGACTCGGTTCCTACAGCGTTTCGGTGGACGACGAAGCGATGGATCATTTCGCGCAAGGGTGTGGAGGAGACGTCCGTTCCGCTTTGAACGCACTGGAGCTTGCCGTGCTTTCCACAAAGGAATCAAGTGACGGCACGATCCGCATTACGCGGGAAACAGCGGAAGAATGTCTGCAGAAAAAAAGCTATACCCATGATAAAGACGGAGATGCGCATTATGACGTCTTATCCGCATTCCAAAAATCAATCCGCGGCTCAGACGCAAACGCCGCACTTCATTATTTAGCCCGACTGATCGAAGCCGGCGATCTTGAAAGCATTTCAAGAAGACTTCTCGTAATCGCCTATGAAGATATCGGCCTTGCAAGCCCGCAGGCAGGCCCCCGGGTGCTGAGCGCGATTCAGACCGCAGAGCGGATCGGCTTTCCCGAAGCGAGAATTCCGCTGGCGAATGCGGTAATCGAATTATGCCTTTCGCCAAAATCAAACTCCGCCATCTCAGCCGTTGATGAAGCGCTCAAAGATATCAGATCGGGTAAAATCGGCGATGTGCCGAAACATTTAAAAGACGCCCACTATAAAGGAGCCCAAGAGCTCGGACGCGGAATCGGCTATCAATATCCTCACGATTTCGAAAACGGATGGGTCGAACAGCAATATTTGCCTGAACCGTTAAAAAACAAACAATACTATAAACCGAAACAAACGGGGAAATTTGAAGCCGCCATAAAGCAAGTGTATGAAAAACTGCTGAAACAGAAAAAATAATCGGACAAGGACACCCAATGTGTTCTTGTCTTTTTTTTATACCGGCCGGCCATTCGTGTGAACGGCGGCTTTATTCAAATAAAAAACAGCCTTTCCTGAAGAAGGCTGTTTTTCTTTTTATTTATCTTTGACCCGTTTAATGTCAATATCCTTTAAGAGCTCCATAATGACATGTCCGCCCATAATCAGACCGGCCACTGACGGAACCCAGGCGTTGGAAGACGGCGGCATTTGCGCTTTGCGGATTTTCGCTTCGTCATTCCCGACTTCTTTTCTGACATCTTCACGGATGACGATCGGGCTTTCATCAGAAAAAATGACCTGAACGCCTTTTTTAATGCCCTCTTTGCGAAGCCTAGTACGGACGACTTTGGCAATCGGATCAGTATGGGTTTTTGAAATATCAGCAATCTGAAAGCGTGTCGGGTCTGTTTTATTCGCCGCTCCCATGCTTGAAATCAGCGGCACATTCCGTTTCAGACATTCTTTCATCAGATGAATTTTATAATGTATCGTATCCGACGCGTCAATGACGTAATCGAGCGGATACTCAAAGAACTGCTCATACGTCTCTTCCGTATAAAACATTTTCAAGGCGACGACGTCACAATCCGGATTTATATCTGCGATCCGCGCTTTCATCAAGTCCGTTTTCGGCTGCCCCACCGTTGACAAGAGAGCATGCAGCTGGCGGTTTACGTTTGTAATGTCAACATCATCTTTATCGACAAGCACGATCCGTCCCACTCCGGACCTCGCCAATGCTTCGGCTGCGAATGAACCGACTCCGCCGACGCCGAGAACGGCCACCGTGCTGTTTTTTAACGTGTCCAGCCCTTCTTTTCCAATCGCTAGCTCATTTCTGGAAAACTGATGTAACAAGAACCTCACTCCACATTCTGGTTTTATAAACTCGGCTTGTCAAAAAGCCGCTGGTTTTAACGCACAAAAAATAAAGTCCCAATTGTGCCGTTGCAGCTTTCCTTCGTTTTGAACCCGCTCTCAGCAGGTGGGTGCCCTTTTTTAAACTTTGTAAGTCCCCTTTACCGAATGAAAAGAGGCATGTACGCCATTTAAAAATACGGGCTCCCAAATCAAAAAAATGTTCGGTCAAAACTAGGTGTACAACTAACACATCAGGACTTTATTTAACTTGTCAAAATCATATCACAGCAGTTTTTGATTTTCAAGAAACAAACTGCTGATCTTTACTGTTTCACTTTTCTTTTGACAGAAAGGTGAAGTTCTTCAAGCTGGGCGTCGCTCACTTCGCCGGGCGCTTCCGTAAGAAGACAGCTTGCGCTTGCCGTTTTCGGGAAAGCGATCGTATCTCTTAAGTTTGTGCGGCCCGCAAGAAGCATAACCAAACGGTCTAAGCCGAGCGCAATTCCGCCGTGCGGAGGAGCGCCGTATTCAAAAGCTTCGAGAAGGTATCCAAACTCCTCCTCCGCTTCTTCTTTTGTAAAGCCGAGAAGCCCGAACATTTTTTCCTGAACGTCTTTCTCAAAAATACGGATTGAGCCTCCGCCGAGTTCATAGCCGTTTAAGACAAGGTCGTAAGCCTGCGCTTTCATATCCTCAGGCGCCGTTTCAATCAGGTCAAGATCTTCACGGACAGGCATTGTAAACGGATGGTGAGCCGCATAGAAACGGCCTTCTTCCTCGTCATGCTCCAGTAACGGCCAGTCCACAACCCACAGGAAGTTGAAGAGGCTTTCGTCAATCAGGCCGCGTTCTTTACCGAGCTTTAAGCGAAGCGCGCCGAGGGATTGGGCCACAACCTCAAACTTATCAGCGCCGAACAGGAGCAGGTCGCCTTCAGAAGCATCAAGCGCTTCTGCCAGTTTTGCCTGCTTCTCATTATCAAAGAATTTCGCGATCGGACCTTTTACGCCGTCAGCTTCAACTTTGACCCAAGCGAGACCTTTCGCGCCGTAATTTCCGGCAAAAACGCCGAGCGCATCAATATCTTTTCTGGAGTAGTCGCCGGCAGCGCCTTTGACATTGATCGCTTTTACAACACCGCCGTTGGCAACGGCTGATGAGAACACTTTAAACTCAGTATCTTTCACAATGTCTGATACGTCCGTCAGCAGCATGCCGAAGCGTGTGTCAGGCTTGTCGGAGCCGTAGCTGTTCATCGCTTCTTCATATGTCATTCGCGGAAGCGGCAGCGATACTTCGACGCCTTTTGTTTCGAGCATGACTTTCGCCATCATCTTTTCGGCCAGAGCCATGATGTCTTCTTGACTCATAAAGGACATTTCGATATCGATCTGCGTAAATTCCGGCTGGCGGTCGGCACGCAGGTCTTCATCGCGGAAACAGCGGGCCACTTGATAATACCGTTCAAAGCCCGACACCATCAGAAGCTGTTTAAAAATCTGCGGCGATTGCGGAAGAGCGTAAAATTCCCCTTCATGCACCCGGCTCGGCACTAAGTAATCACGGGCGCCTTCCGGAGAGCTTTTCGTTAAAATCGGTGTTTCAATATCAAGAAATCCGTTTTCATCCAAGAAATGGCGGATGGATTTTGTGACTTGATGGCGCATTTGCAATGTTTGAAACATCGCCGGGCGGCGCAAATCCAAATAGCGGTGTTTTAACCGGACGTCTTCAGAAACGTCAGCCGCTTGGTCACTGATCGGAAACGGCGGCGTTTTCGCCGTGCTGAGCACCGTCACTGCTTCAGCTTTGATTTCAATTTTACCGGTTTTCAGGTTGGGATTCACCGTGCCTTCTTCACGGGCAGAAACCGTGCCTTCAATATCAAGCACATATTCATTTCTGATTGCTTCTGCCGCGGCAAGGGCTTCTTTCGAGACGTCAGGATTGAACACGACTTGCACAATACCCGAACGGTCGCGCAAATCAATAAAAATCAAGCCGCCGAGATCGCGCCGTTTCTGCACCCATCCTTTCAGTTTGACGGTTTCGCCAATCGCTTTTTCAGTTATTTCGCCACAATAATAGGTTCTTCCAAACATAGCGTTCCTCTCCTTCACTGCTTTTGATCTGCCTTTAACACTTGTATCAGCTCGTCTAACACCACTTCACGCTGCTCTCCTGTTTCCGCATCTTTTACATTGATTTTATTTTGGGCGAGTTCATCTTCCCCTAAAATCGCAATAAAGCGTGCGCCGAGACGGTCAGCCGTTTTGAATTGGCCCTTCATTTTTTTGTTTTCATAATCGATTTCACTTGAGATGCCAGCTTCTCTCAGTTTGTACACGAGAGAAACGGAATAATCCTTCGCTTTTTCTCCGAGCGTCACGATGTAGCAGTCAATCCCCTGATTGACAGGAAGCTCTGTTTTCTCAGCGTCAATGGCTGCCAGCAGACGTTCGATGCTCATCGCAAATCCGATACCCGGCGCTTCCGGTCCGCCGATCTGTTCGACAAGCCCGTCATAGCGGCCGCCTCCGGCAAGGGTTGTAATCGCTCCGAAGCCTTCCGCATTGCTCATGATTTCAAAAGCGGTATGGTTGTAGTAATCAAGCCCTCTCACAAGGTTCGGATCAATTTCAAACGGAATGCCGAGCGCCGTGATGTACTGCTGCACCTTTTGGAAATATGCGGCTGATTCTTCATTTAAGTAATCAAGAATTGACGGAGCCGTTTTCATCAGCTCATGCTCTCTGTCTTTTTTGCAATCAAGAATTCTGAGCGGGTTTGTGTGCAGCCGCGACTGGCAGTCTGAGCAAAATTCTCCGATACGCGGTTCAAAATGTTTGACGAGCGCTTCCCGGTAGGCTTTGCGGCTGTCCTGGTCGCCCAGGCTGTTCAGAACAAGCTTGACATTTTTCAAACCGGCTTTACGGTAAATACTCATTGCAAGCGCGATGACTTCTGCATCCACGGCCGGATCTTTGGAGCCGATCGCTTCAATTCCGAATTGATAGAATTGACGGAAGCGTCCCGTCTGCGGACGTTCGTAACGGAACATCGGTCCGACATAATACAGCTTCGTCGGCTGCACCGGATTTGCAAATAATTTATTTTCATTGAACGCGCGGACTGCAGCGGCCGTTCCTTCCGGCCGAAGCGTCAGGCTTCTCCCTTTACGGTCTTCAAAAGTGTACATTTCTTTCTGTACGATATCTGTAGACTCACCGACGCCTCTTGCGAATAATTCCGTATGTTCGAAGATCGGCGTGCGGATTTCTTTATATTGATAAGTGCGGCACGTCTCTCTCATAATTTGTTCGACGAACTGCCATCTGTCTGATTCACCCGGCAGTATGTCCTGTGTGCCTCTTGGAATGTGATATGCCATGTTACAGGCCTCCTTAATGTCTTTCTTCATTAAAACATGAAATAAAAAAACTCCCGCCCCTACTATACATGTATAGTAGGGACGAGAGTTATACCCGTGGTGCCACCCTAGTTGGAATGCCGAAGCATCCCCGCTCTGACCGTTAACGCAGGTTCACGTCCGCTGCCTAATGACTGATGCCCTTTTCCGGCAAAGCGTTCAGCAGGGAACCTCCGGAGTGTTGTTTCGAGAAAGATGCAGTGCGGATCCGCTTTCAGCCTGGGACGGTTCCTCTCTTCTCCATGCATTCTGACCTACTCTTCTCCATTATCGGTTCAAAATCGTTATCATGACTTATGTACATCAATTTCTATTATAATAATGGGATTGCACGCCCCTGTCAAGTTTTATTCCGTCTGTTTTTCCTTGCGACCGCTTCTTTCGATAAGAGACCGAACTCCGTTGCCGTCTCTTCAAGAAAACCGTCCTTCTCTCTATCGCTCTGATCACTGAAGTGAAGATTTCCTTCCGCATCGTGCAGCGCGCGTCCCATTTTTGGTTGAAATTTCATGATTTGCACACCTTTTCGCTGTATTTATGACTAGTATAAACAAACTATTTTATTTTTATTTAACATTCAGCAAGGAAAATGCGATATTATACAAGAATGTATTTTAGTTAGTTCAGAAAGGAGGACAGCCATGAGTAAGAGAACTCTTGTTCTTATTTTATGCGGCGTCATCATCACAGCGCTTCTTCCGTCATTCCACACCGCAGTCGCCGCAGAGGGAGAAGCGGTCATCGCGACAGACAAGATCAATGTCAGAGGCGGTCCCGGCCTGAGCTACGAAATTAAGGCTGAAGTAAAAAAAGGGGAAAGATACCCCATCCTCAAGGAAGAGGGAGACTGGGTGCAGCTTCAGCTGAGCCCCGGTAAAACCGGATGGGTCGTTTCCTGGCTGATATCAAAAACAGCCGGAGGAGCAGACAATGCATCCGCAAAAAGCGGAACGGTCACTTCCACTGACCCTGACCTCCGCATCAGAAAAGGCCCGGGGACATCATATGAAGTCATCGGCAAGTTTCCGCAAGGCGCACATGCATCCATGCTGGACAAGAACAGCGGATGGGTGAACATTTCTTATCAAGGCACAACCGGATGGGTTTCTTCCGAATACGTCACCGCGGACAGCGGCGGATCGGATACGAAAGCAAATTCGTCCCAAAGCGGTTCAAAGAACGGGACCGTCGGCGTTTCTTCATTGAATGTCAGAAGTGCAGCGTCACATGATTCAGCCATTATGACTAAATTATCACGCGGAACAAAGGTTTCCATCTTAAGCGAAGATCACGGCTGGCTGAAAATTGAAGCAAACGGGCAAAGAGGCTGGGCAGCAAGCCACTACATCATAAAGGATTCTGACTCATCGGACAGCGCGGCCGGTTCGGGAGACAGCTCAGACACCTCGAAAAAAGCGTATATCGTTTACGGCGGCACCAACTTAAGGAGCTCAGCCTCGACTTCCGCTTCTATCGTAAAAAGAGCGGATAAAGGCGCAGCCTATCCGATTGTCGGCTCAAGCGGCAAATGGTATGAAGTCCGGCTAGAAAACGGACAAACAGCATATGTGGCAAACTGGGTCGTGCAAACGTCTAAAAGCGGTGAAGAAACAGGAGAAGCACCTTCTCCCAACACGTCAGGCGGCAGCGGCTCACTTAAAAATAAAACGATCGTCGTTGATCCCGGACACGGAGGTAAAGACAGCGGAACGATCGGCTACTCCGGAAAGTTTGAAAAAAACGTAACGATTAAAACCGCTAAGCTGCTGGCCGGGAAATTGAGAGCGGCCGGTGCAAACGTGTATATCACAAGGCAGGATGATACATTTATCAGCCTGCAGGCCAGGGTTTCAACCTCCCATTACAGGAATGCGGATGCCTTTATCAGCATCCACTATGACAGCTATGCCGATACGTCAACAAGAGGAAGCACCGCTTATTATTACAGTCCGTCTAAGGACCGGCAGCTTGCCTCAGACGTCCATTCTGAAGTAGTGAAGCGTTCGCCTATCCCCGATCGCGGCGTACTGTTTGGAGATTATTACGTCCTGAGAGAAAATAAACGGCCTGCCATGCTGTATGAGCTCGGCTATCTCAGTCAACCGCAAGAAGAAACAATCATACATAGCGGCTCTTACCAGGAAAAAGTGACAGACGGAATTGAAAGCGGATTGGAACATTATTTTCAATCATAAAAAAAAAGCTGCCAAACGGCAGCTTTTTTTATTGTTTAGAATCCATAATCAATGTAATGGGCCCGGAATTTGTCAGCTGAACATCCATCATGGCCCCGAATATTCCGGTTTCCACTTTGACTCCTTTTTCCCGAAGAAGTTCGTTCCACTTTTCATAAAGGAGCAGAGCCTGATCCGGTTTCGCCGCATTCATAAAATTCGGGCGTCTCCCTTTCTTCGTTTCGCCGTAAAGCGTAAACTGGGAAACTGATAAAATCTCTCCGCCCGTATCCAAAAGCGATAAATTCATCTTGCCGCTCTCGTCATCAAAAATCCGGAGATTCACGATTTTATCGGCCAAGTAGGCGGCATCTTCCTCTGTATCTTCATGAGTGACGCCGACAAGCGCCATAATGCCGGGTCCGATCCGGCCGGCGACAGCGCCGTCAACTGTCACACTTGCATCTGTTACACGCTGAACAACTAATTTCATAGCAAGCTCCTTTTAGTTCATTACCCGGCGGACTGAATATATGTCTCTGATCTGCTTAATCCGCTCGACCACTTTGTGCAGATGATTGATGTTTTGAATAAAAATCGCCATATGAATCGTAGCGACTTTATTGCGGTCGGATTTGCCCGAGACAGACGAGATGTTGGTTTTCGTTTCGTTTACGGCCTGAAGCACTTCATTTAACAGCCCGAGACGGTCATACCCCAGAATCTCAATCTCAACGTTATATTCTTTGCGTCTTTGAACTTGTGATTCATGCTCCCATTCAACAGGGATCAATCGTTCCTGCGCTTCATTCGTTTTTACGTTCGGACAGTCATCACGGTGAACGGATACACCGCGCCCTTTTGTAATAAAACCGACAATATGATCGCCTGGCACCGGGTTGCAGCATTTCGACAAACGGACGAGAAGGTTGTCGATGCCTTTCACGCGCACACCCGCTTCCCGTTTTCTCCCTTGCGGATACTGTTTCGGCTCGGAAGTGACTTCCTGAACGATTTTTTCCTGCTCTTCCTGATCACGCAGCTTCCGTTCTTTTTCGGTGAGCCTGTTTGCCACCTGCAAAGCGGTAATCCCGTTATACCCGACCGCCGCGTACATATCCTCTTCATTTGAGAAATTGAACTTGTCGGCAACCTTTTGAAGGTTTTCGAGCGTTAAAACTTCCTTCACTTCAAAATCAAGATTTTTAATTTCTTTTTCGACCAGCTCACGGCCTTTTTCGACATTTTCTTCACGGCGCTGTTTCTTGAAGAATTGGCGGATTTTGTGTTTCGCCTGTGACGTCTGTGCGAGTTTGATCCAGTCTTGACTCGGACCGTATGAATGCTTGGACGTCAGGATTTCGACAATGTCGCCCGTCCGGAGCTTATGGTCAAGCGTCACCATTTTCCCGTTCACTTTCGCTCCGATGGTTTTGTTGCCGATCTCGGAGTGAATCCTGTAGGAAAAATCAATCGGTACAGAGCCTGACGGCAGTTCAATGACATCGCCTTTTGGCGTAAATACGTATACCATGTCAGAAAATAAATCGATTTTCAGCGATTCCATAAATTCTTCCGCATCGGTAGATTCGTTTTGGAATTCCAGAATTTCGCGGAACCAGGACAGTTTTTTCTCAAATGTCGCTTCTTCGTTTGCAGCCTTGCCTTCTTTATATGCCCAGTGTGCAGCCACCCCGTATTCAGCGATCTCATGCATCTCAAACGTTCTGATCTGCACTTCCAGCGGATCGCCTTTAGGCCCGATTACTGTCGTATGCAGGGACTGATACATATTCGGCTTAGGCATCGCAATATAATCTTTGAATCTGCCCGGCATCGGCTTCCAGCACGTATGAATAATGCCGAGTACGGCGTAGCAGTCTTTAATGCTTCCGACAAGAATACGGACGGCGAGCAGATCATATATTTCATTAAACTGTTTATTTTGCAGCGCCATCTTGCGGTAAATGCTGTAGATGTGCTTCGGACGGCCTGAAAAGTCCGCTTTGATATTCACTTCTTCGACGCGTTTTTTCACTTCATTGACAACCTCATCGACATAAAGTTCGCGTTCCGCGCGCTTTTTCTTCATGAGGTTAACGATTCTGTAATATTGCTGAGGATTCAAATAACGGAGAGCGGTGTCTTCAAGCTCCCATTTGATTTTAGAAATCCCGAGCCGATGGGCCAGCGGAGCGAAAATTTCCAGCGTCTCATTTGAAATTCTCCGCTGCTTTTCCTGCGGAAGATGCTTTAACGTCCGCATATTATGAAGGCGATCCGCCAGCTTGATCAATATGACTCTGATATCCTGAGCCATAGCGACAAACATTTTTCGATGGTTTTCCGCCTGCTGCTCCTCTTGAGATTTATACTTAATTTTACCGAGCTTCGTTACACCGTCGACAAGCATCGCCACTTCTTCAGAAAATGCTTCCTTCAGGTCATCGAGGGTGACATCCGTGTCCTCGACCACGTCATGCAGAAATCCGCCCGCAATCGTGGAAGGGTCCATTTCCAGATCGACGAGGATTCCCGCCACCTGAATCGGATGAATGATGTACGGCTCACCTGATTTGCGATACTGTTCGCGATGCGCGTCTTGCGCATACAGATAAGCTTTCTCAACAAACGCAATCTGCTCCTCCGGCAGATAAGTGCGCGCTTTATCTATTACTTGCTCGGCAGTCAATACTTGTTCGTTCGCCATGGAATCACCTTTTTTAAATGTAAACTGTATTAGTTTATTATCAAGAAAAAAACGAGAGATGTAAAGGGCAGAAGTTCAAAACACCTAAAGAATCTGTCAGGATGATGAAATAATAGGAAAAAAGCACCCTGACACGAGTGCTTTTTTCCATATGCGGTTTAATATTTCATTAGTGTTAAAATATCGTAATCGTCAAGCTTTGCTCTGCCGTCAAGGTAAGAAAGCTCAATTAAAAACGCAATACCGGCTACGACGCCGCCAAGCTCTTCCACAAGCTTAATCGTTGCTTCGATCGTTCCGCCTGTTGCCAATAAGTCATCAGTAATCAGAACGCGCTGTCCCGGCAGGATCGCATCTTTATGAATGGTCAGTACGTCTTTGCCGTACTCCAAACCGTAATCGACTTTAATGACCTCACGCGGAAGTTTTCCTTCTTTCCGAACCGGCGCAAAGCCGACTCCGAGCGCATATGCGACCGGACAGCCGATAATGAAGCCGCGCGCTTCGGGCCCGACAACTAAATCAATTTCTTTTTCTTTTGCATATTCAACAATTTGGTCAGTCGCGTAACGGTATACGTCGCCCTTGTCCATCAATGTCGTAATATCTTTAAATTGCACGCCTTCTTTCGGGTAATCGGGCACAATTGTTACGTATTTTTTAAGATCCATCTGTTCTATGTCCTCCTCGTACTTTCATAAGCCTCTGAACCTTGGTTCATCAGCTTATTCAGCCATTCCTTCAGCTCATGGGCTGCGGAATAATTGAGCTTCTGGTCTAATTCCATCAGCTGCTGTTTTACCTGATAGGTTTGCGAATCTGCGAGGTCGCGTTTTTTCGCGCCGCTCACGACAGACAGCACACCATCTTCTATTTTAACAAAACCGAGATCAAAAAACACCTTTGTCATGAAATTGATTGTGTCAATTGACCATCCTCTGTGTCTCGCAAGCTCTGAACCATGCTTGCCTAAGTTAAAAGTGCCCCTTTTCAAGAGAAATGCGTAAAACCACTTGAAGTCATTCCGCGATGGAAATGAGGACAGGAAATGTTCTTCATGATTAATAAAAACAAAATAAATCCGTTCCGGCTTCTTCCCGTCAAGCAAACGCTGGAGGCGGTCCGCTGATGGCGGCACATCCAGAAAAACGGCATACTTTCCGTCAAGCGGAAGAGCTTCTGCTTCGGATTCCGACGTGATCTCAGCCAGCTCACCCGAAAGCTCGGCACGGAGCTTTCGGGCGGTTTTTTCGTTAAAGCTGATGAGCACCCGTTTTTCCTTAGGCAGCGCAGTGACCGTATCTTCCCACATCCGCTTGCCCCTGATATCAAAAAGCTGCCATTCCGGCACCGCAGCATCTTTAATCATCAGCTGGGGTTTCTTTCTGTTGTTCCATTCATTAATAGACATCTCGCCGACAATGGAAATCGTTGATCCGGGAACAATCCCGGCTTCAAGCTCTCCTTTGTTAAAGCCGACGCAGTCGAGAGCGGCGGAATCATTTTTCACCGTCATTTTCACGTGATTTTTATTTGCTCCGATCAGGCGCACCTCATCAAGCACGGCGTTTTCCACCATCACATGAGGTTTAGGGTTTAGCATGCCGAACGGCGACAGCATATTCAATTCTGTAATGCTTTCAACGGTGATGTCTTCGACGCCGCAGACAAGATCAACCTCCTGAACGGGGATAAAATCCTCTTCGGTAAGGGTTTCTTCAGCCATTTGATTCAGCCGATCCCTTAAATCCGCCACATCTTCAGCCTTCAAAGTCATTCCTGCGGCCATCGGATGTCCGCCGAAATGAGGAAGAATGTCTCTGCACTGTGACAGGCTCGTAAAAAGGTTAAAGCCTCTGATGCTTCGCGCCGACCCTTTGGCGATTCCCTGCTCCTCATCCATCCCCAGCACAACAGCGGGCCGGTAAAAGCGTTCAGCCAGCTTCGATGCGACAATACCGACAACTCCCGGATTCCAGCCGGCTTTTGCCACGACAATGGCAGAAGGGTTTCCGCCTTGCTGCTGAACCATTTCAACAGCCTCTTCGGTCATGGTTTTCACCATTTTCTGCCGCTCTTTATTCAGCCGGTCAATATCCGAAGCCAGCTCCTCCGCTTCAAACTGGTCATCGGTCATCAACAGGTGCACCGCGGGATCAGCCTGTTCTATTCTTCCGACGGCATTCAGCCTCGGTGCGACCTGAAACCCGATCGTTTCCTCATCGGCTTGTCCGATATCTCCGCCGGAAAGCTTAATCAGAGCTTTGAGACCCGGCCGATTTGTCGTCCGAAGCCTTTCGATTCCAAGCGACGCTATTAATCTGTTTTCATCATGCAGCGGCACCAGATCAGCAACCGTACCGATCGCCGCCAAGTCCAGCATAGCTTCCGGCAAAGAACCCGTAAGCGCGTGGGCAAGCTTAAACGCCACACCGACGCCGGCCAATTCTTTAAACGGATAGCTGCAGCCCGGCTGCTTCGGGTGGATAATCGCAAATACGTCAGGAAGCTCGGGTCCCGGCTCATGGTGGTCGGTAATAATGACGTCTAAACCGAGCTCTTTTGCGACTTCGGCTTCATGAACGGCGGCGATACCCGTATCCACTGTAATGATGAGCGAAAATCCCCGCTCTTTTATGGAGCGGAAAGCTTGTTCATTCGGGCCGTAGCCTTCTGTGAAACGGTCGGGAATATAAAAGTCAACGTTCGCTGACAGCTGTCTGAGCGCCGTCTGCATCACTGACGTGCTTGTAACGCCGTCTGCATCGTAATCTCCGTAAATCATAATCGGTTCCCCGCGGGAAACCGCCAGCTTTATCCGATCAACTGCTTCCCGCATTCCCTTTAATTCATACGGGTCATAAAAGTCTGCATCCTTTGTATGTAAAAACAGCCTTGCACTTTCGGCAGTATCAAAACCTCTTTTTACAAGCAGCGATGCCACAAGAGGTGTTATGTCCAATTGTTCTGTGAGTGATTTGACCTTTTCCTTATCCGGCTGCTGGATTTCCCAGCGCATTTTTGACGCTAACATAAATTCACCCCTCAACCACCCTATTATACTAGAGCGGACTGAGGGGTTTCAAATGTTATTCTGATCCTTTTTTCTCTTCCAGCATTTCTTCCGGCGGAGCGGCTGGTTTTCTGACGTCCGGATCAGCCGGCAATTCAGCAGCGGATCTGTTTTCTTTCCGCAGCATTTTAATTTCACGCTTCAGCTTCATCACTTGAAATATACCGGCTGAAAACACGATCAGCGCCCCCATTAACACAGAGCCTAAAATGACTAAAATCAGCGGCCATTCAGCGGTTCCGAACAGATAATCAACCTCAACCGCCCGCACGTTAATGACAGCAAAAATGGCGACAATCAGAGTAAATAATAAAGCGAATATAATAGTCCATTGTTTATTCATGCGTCAGCCCCCAATTATTAATTCTTATCTTTTCCCTCATTTTCCTGCGGGTAAACCCCGGGCTCAGGACATCCGGGCCGTTAACTGCTCACGAACCAGCTTTTTCAATCCGCTTCTTTCCCCAGATAAGACGAGGGTGTCCCCTTCTTCAATCACGGTATCAAAGGCGGGAGTCAGCTGTTTTTGCCGGTTTTTCTTCACGATCGCAATTACCTGAACGCCGTATTGTTCCTTGATATCCAAATCTCCGATTGTGCGGCTGACAGCCGGCGCATGAGATTCGGCTTTAAACCACTCAATGACGAGGTCGTCAAGCGCAACTTCCACAGATTCCAGCGCTTTCGGTTTATACGTCATCCCCCCTAAAATAGCGGAGATCTGCCTCGCCTCTTCATCGTTAAATTCAACGGATGCCAAGCACTCGTCATGATCATCCTCATCGAAGTAATAGAGCTCTCTTCTGCCGTCATCATGAAGAATAATACTGATTTTATCGCGATTTTTCGTAATGACTTCGACTTTCTGGCCGATGCCCGGAAGCTCCGACTCACGAACGTTCATAAGAACCCTCCTACATGTTTTTACAGTGATGATTGATTATGTAAGCGTATGTCATTATAGCAAATGCAGGTTTTAAGTTCAATGCAGCTTGAAAAAACAGGCTGTCTTCTGCAAGACAGCCTGTTTCCCATTACTCTTCGATTGATTTTTTCGATTTAAATTCTTTTCCTTTCCATACAAGCCACATCTGTGCGGCGATGTAAAGAGAAGAATAAACACCCGTCAATAAACCTATCAATAAGGCGACGGAGAAGTTTGTAATTGACGATGACCCTAAAATGAGCAGCACGACGACAACAATCACTACGGTTAAGACCGTATTAATCGAGCGTGTAAAGGTTTGCTGCAAGCTCAGATTCACGATGTGTTCCAGATCGGCAAATGACTTCGGCTTGCGCTTTTTCATCTGCTCGCGTATCCGGTCAAATGTAACGATCGTATCATTTATCGAGTAACCGATAATGGTGAGCACAGCGGCGATAAAGGTGACGTCGACCTCCAGCCTTGTAATGCTGAAAAACGCGACGATAAAGAAAGCGTCATACAGCAGGGATACAATTGCGGCGACAGCCATTCTGTACTCAAAACGTATTGACACGTAAATAATGATGCCGATTGATGCAATTGCCACGGCATATAAGGCATTACGGGCCAGCTCTTTTCCGACTGTCGGCGATACCGTGCTGACATTCGGTTCAGCTCCGTATTTGTCCTTAAAGTACGTTTTGATTTCAGCGATCTTTTCTTTAGATGGCTCTCCGACAAACCGGGCCGCGGCGACATGGTTCTCTTTACCTGAGAGCACTACGTTTTCCGGGTCCATGCCGAGAGAGTCAAAGTCTTTTTCAACCTGCTGCGCCGTCAAGGCATGATTGCTCTGCACGTCAATCCGCGCGCCGCTTGCAAAATCGATTCCCAGGTTGAGTTTAAAGATCAGTAAGATGATAATTCCCGCAATAGTCACAGCACTTGAGAAAATAAAGAAGTATTTTCGTTTGCTCGTGAAATCCCATTTTTGGAACGCCGTATGCGGTTCAGTATTTTCATCTGTTTTCTGGATGTCCATAATATGTTTTTTCTTGACGCCGAACCAGCCTTTTTTCCGGTCAAGCCATCTGCTTTCCACAAGAAGGGAGAGCAGGAATCTTGAAAGGAAGACAGCTGTAATAAAGCTTGTCAGAATTGACAAAATCAGCATCGTCGCAAACCCTTTTACAGAGCTTGTCCCGAAAATAAAGAGCACGACCGCTGCGATGATCGTTGTGATATTCGCATCGAAAATCGTCGCAAATGACCGTCTGTTCCCTGAACGGAAAGCCGAGCGGACGGATTTTCCGAGTTTCAGCTCTTCTTTTATCCGTTCATAGGTGATGATATTGGCGTCAACCGCCATCCCTACACCCAAAATGAGGGCCGCGATACCCGGAAGTGTCAGCACCGCCTGCATCCAGTCAAACACTTGAAGCGTAATATACACATATACAGAAAGCGTGATAACCGCAATGAGACCCGGCAGTCTGTAATAAAGCAGCATAAATAAGAAAACAAGTGCAATCCCGATGATGCCGGCCTCTACCGTATCATGTAAAGCCTGCTGTCCGAATTGCGCCCCTACTGAAGTAGAGTATTTTTCGGTCAGTTTCACAGGCAGCGCGCCCGCGTTTAAAATATTGGCCAAGTCCTTTGCTTTTTGAACGGTGAACTGGCCTTCAATTGTGACATCCTTCGTATTTAATTCCTGGCTCACATTCGGAGCGGATACATATTTCGGATGTTTTTTGCCGACTTCTTTTTTAAATGAATCGCCTTTTTGATAATCAAGCCAGATGACGAGCTGATTATTAGGCGCCATTTTCTTGACTTTTTTCGTCACTTCTCCGAACTTGTCCGCATCCTTCAGCTTCACGCTGACAATCGGTTCGTTCGTCGTCGGATCGAAAGTTTGCTTCGCGCCGTTTTCAACGAGATCAGAGCCGTTTAAGAGCTCTTTATCATTCGTGTCCCTGAACGAGAGCTGCGCTTCCGTTGACAGAATTTCGCGCGCCCTGTTCTGATTCGTGACGCCCGCCAGCTGTACGCGGATGCGGTTGTTCCCTTCAATCTGAATGTTCGGCTCGCTTACGCCGAGAACGTTAGCCCGGCGGTTCAGCGCCTGCACCGTGCTGACAAGCACGTCTTTTGTGATTTTATCGCCTTTTTTGACGGGCTGCACATCGTACAGAACTTCAAACCCGCCGCGTAAATCCAATCCTAACGTAATATTTTTGGCAGCCGGCTTTGTAAAATACCCCAGCCCTGTGCCGATCAATAATACGATCAGGAAAAACGCAATCAAGCGTCCTTTTTTCATTATGTATTTCCTCCTTAAACCTATGCCGTCAAATCATTATCTCAGCAGTTCATCCAAAGCTTCCTGACCTTCATCGCTTTCCAGCCAATTAGACGACTTAAAAGCTTCGACGGTTGCATAGTTCATAAAATCGCCAATTTTAACTGATAAAATATCGCCGGCCAATTTATACAGCGGCAGTTCCGTTTTCTGTTTCCACTTTTTATGTATGAGGTATGACCATAAACTCTCATGTTCAACATCATCGTATCCGAGGATTTTGAACTCTTCAAGTTTACTGTACAAAAAAGGCCGCAAATGATCTTTATACATTTCGGCGGGATGTTTCTCCACTGGGCGCTCGCTCCTTTTTCCCTTTTTCTCGAAGACTTGTCATGCTCGGACGACATCGGCGCATATCCTTATTGTATATGATTCCAGGTAGTTTGAGAAGGCAGGGGTTGTAAAATGGCAAAACAGACTTTTTTAAGGGGCACTCTTATTCTCATCACAGCCGGGATGATTACAAGAATGCTCGGCTTTGTCAACCGGGTGGTCATCGCCCGGTTTATCGGTGAAGAAGGGGTCGGATTGTACATGATGGCTGCCCCGACATTTTTCTTGGCCACCACTTTGACCCAATTCGGCCTCCCTGTTGCCATCAGCAAGCTTGTCGCTGAAGCAAGCGCCCGGGGGGACCGGGAAAAAATGAAACATATTTTAGTGATGTCGCTTACCATCACCGGGATATTAAGTCTCATCTTTACGCCGCTGTTTTTATGCTTTGCGCCGATTATGGCCGAAACGATGCTGACTGATCAACGCACGGTTTACCCGCTTTTGGCGATTACGCCCGTCGTGCCGATTATCGCAATCTCCAGCGTGCTGCGCGGTTATTTTCAAGGCAGGCAGAATATGAACCCGCTGGCGTTTTCCCAAGTGCTTGAACAAATTGTGCGGATTTCACTTGTCGCGGTCTGCACGACGGTGTTTCTGCCGTACGGAATTGAATATGCCGCGGCCGGAGCCATGATTTCGTCTGTCATCGGGGAGCTCGCCTCTCTTATTTATTTATTCATTTGTTTCAAGGCCAAAAAAACAATCAGAATCAGAAAACAATTTTTCAAGTCGATTGCAAATGGAAAAGAAACCTTCCGCCAGCTGATGAGCGTGTCGCTTCCGACAACCGGAAGCCGCTTCATCGGAAACTTGTCTTGGTTTTTTGAACCTATTGTCGTCGCGCAGAGCCTTGCGATTGCAGGAGTGGCCACCGCTGCTGCCACCAGCCAGTACGGGGAGCTGACCGGTTTTGCCATGACGGTTTTGACGCTGCCCAGCTTTATAACCTATTCTCTGTCAACAGCGCTTGTTCCTGCGATCAGTGAAGGAATGGAGCAAAAAAAGCTGCAAGTTGTCGAATACCGTCTGGAACAGGCGATGAGGCTGTGTCTTTTAAGCGGGGGCATTTCAGTGGTTATTTTATTCTCTTTCGCTGATGAGCTGATGTCCGTCATGTACGGATCAACGAATGCAGCGGTATTTATTAAAGTGATGGCGCCGTTTTTTCTGCTTTATTATTTTCAGGGGCCCCTTCAAGCGGTGCTGCAGGCGCTTAATTTAGCCGGGGCCGCCATGATGAACAGTTTTATCGGCGCCGCTGTTAAAACAGGCCTTATTTTTGTGCTGGCGACCAGGCCTTCGCTCGGCATTATGGGCTCGGCATTGGCGATTGTGACGGGAATGGTCCTCGTCACCCTGCTGCATGCGGCCACTGTAAGCAAAGTGCTCCCGATCAGCATTAAAATAAAAGAATACGCGCTCTGCTTTGCCGTCATATTCATTTGCGGCTATGTGAGCCGCATTATAAAGCACGCCGTTCATTTTTCAGGGTCAGAGGCTGTTAATCTCACAGGATGGATTGCAATGACCGTGATACTGTACATTGTGCTTCTGCTGATATTCAGGCTGATTAAAAGGGAGGAGCTGATCCGGATTCCGGTCATCGGCCGGTTTGTGATGCGGTGAGTCCGGTTTAAGGCTCCCCTTTTTCATTTTTGATATCAATAAAAAAAGCCCCGTCTGTAAACGTGCAGAATGATATTTCCGAAAGATCGCGATATCCTCTTTTTGCTAAATTTTTTTCGAGCCAGTGTTTGTCTTTCCCGATTCTGTCTAAATGCTCGTTTTGAACGACTCCATCGACAATGAGCGGGGTTTCCAGCTGCTTATCCTTATTGTTTTTCTTTTTGACGATTGACAGTTTTCCTGATGACTCTAAAACGGCGTATGACACGTCAGAAATTCTTTCGATGTTATTTTCCCTCAGCTGCATCAGAAGGTCGTCAAAATTGTAGCGCTGTGATCTCATCGCCCGTTCGTCGATTTTTCCCTGTTTAATGATAGTGGTTGGCTTGCCGTCAAGCAGCTGCCGTATTTTTTGGCTTTTGAGCGAGACAAAAGCAAGGCTTACCTGAATAATCATTAAAATGACAATCGGCACAATGGTATGCAAAAGCTGATCCTCTACATTTTCAATTGCCAAAACCGCTATTTCAGCAATCATAATGGAAACGACAAAATCCAAAATGCTCAGCTCTCCGATTTCCCGCTTTCCCATCAGCCTGAAAATCACAAGAATGATGATGTAAAGCACTATTGTACGAAACGTAATAATGAAAATATCTCCCATATCGCACCTCCAACGGTCATAGCATTTGCCATCCGCTCTGTTTTATGTAAGAAATGAGCTGAACATGATGCTTTTACGTCTAATCCGAACATTCAGAGAATACATTTAGAAAAAGACAGGCTCCGGCTTGTCATATGTCAGGCCGCAGGGCGGGGAGGAGATAAAAATGGAAGAAACAAAACAAGTGGGAAAAGGCGTCTTGTACGGCTTAGTAGCTATCTTTGCAGTGATGCTGCTGACGAGTTTGGCGATTTCACTGTTACTGACGGTCACCTCAATGGAAGAGTCATCTTTCAGCTGGCTGATCACCGCGCTTTCTTTTCTATCTTTATTTGCGGGCGGTTTTATTTCCGGCGGCAAAGCGAAAGAAAAAGGCTGGATGATCGGAGCGTTAACCGCCGTTTGTTTCTCGTTAATCATCTTGCTGTTTCAATATTTAGGGTTCGGAAAAACGTTTACATCCGGGCAGCTTTTGTTTCACCTCGGCTTTTTGGGAGTCAGTATGCTGGGCGGGATTTTCGGAGTGAATTTGAAAGGAAGCAGATCAGCGTAATAAAAAAAAGAGCGGATTCTCCGCTCTTTTTTAGTATGTATGAGCTTCGCTGTTACTCAGCGGAAGCTTCTCTGATTGCGCGGCGGTCAAAAGTTAAACGGGTGTTATCACCTGTTTTAATGACGACCTTGCTCTCATCAATTGAATCAACAGTGCCGTGCAATCCTCCGATTGTCACCACTGAATCTCCTTTTTTCAGCTCTTCCTGCATCTGGCGTACAGCCTTCTGCTGCTTTTGCTGCGGACGGATGAGCAGGAAATAAAGCACTGCAAACATTAAAATAATAGGAACGATTGTACCTAAAGTACCCATCTGTTTCCCTCCTTTCAAAAATGGTTTTTATTTAGAAGCTTTTCGCATTTGGCTTATTATAGCCGTAACGCTCAAAGAACTCTTCTCGGAAATCACCAAGACGATCCTCCCGGATAGCTTGTCTGACCTGCTCCATTAAGTGTAACAGAAAATGAAGGTTATGGTAAGTTGTTAATCGAATTCCAAACGTTTCATTACAGCGGATCAAATGTCTGATGTAAGCGCGGGAGTAATTTTTGCATGTATGGCAGCTGCACTCTTCGTCAATCGGACGGAAATCGCGCTCATATTTGGCATTTTTCATATTCAGGCGCCCTTCACTCGTGAACACCGTGCCGTTTCGGGCAATCCGGGTCGGCAGCACGCAGTCAAACATATCAACGCCGCGGATGGCGCCGTCAATTAAGGCATCCGGTGAACCCACACCCATTAAATATCTCGGCTTGTCCTTCGGTAAAAGCGGAGTTGTAAACTCAAGCACTCTGTTCATGACGTGCTTCGGCTCGCCGACAGATAATCCGCCTATGGCATAGCCCGGAAAATCAAGCGAAACCAAGTCTTTGGCACTTTGTGTCCGCAAGTCTTCGTACTCTCCGCCCTGTACGATTCCGAACAGCCCCTGCTCATCAGAGCGTCCGTGCGCCTTCAGGCAGCGTTCGGCCCAGCGGCTGGTCCGTTCCACAGAGCGCTTCATGTAATCATACTCTGCCGGGTACGGAGGGCATTCATCAAACGCCATCATGATATCGGAACCGAGGGCGTTTTGAATTTCCATCGCTTTTTCCGGAGATAAAAACAGCTTGTCTCCGTTTAAGTGATTGCGGAAATGAACGCCTTCTTCTTCTATATTACGAAACTTACTTAATGAAAAGACCTGAAAACCGCCGGAATCCGTTAAAATCGCGCGGTCCCAGTTCATAAACTGATGAAGCCCGCCTGCTTCTTTTACGATGTCATGTCCCGGGCGGAGCCATAAATGGTACGTATTGCTTAAAATAATACCCGCATCCATAGATTTCAGCTCGTCCGGAGACATCGTCTTCACCGTAGCAAGCGTGCCGACCGGCATAAATACAGGCGTCTCAAAGGAGCCGTGGGGCGTATGAACTCTGCCCAGACGCGCTCCCGTTTGTTTGCATTCCTTTATAAATTCATAACGTATCGGTTGTTCAGCCATTTTGTATGAGGCCTCCTGTCATTCAAATTAGATAATCAGCATGGCGTCGCCAAAGCTGAAGAAACGATATTCCTCTTCTACCGCATGACGGTAGGCGGAAAGCACATGCTCTCTGCCGGCAAGCGCAGAAACAAGCATGATAAGCGAGGATTTCGGCAGATGAAAATTAGTGATCATGCCGTCAATCGCTTTAAATTCATATCCCGGATAAATGAAGATGGACGTCCAGCCGCTTGAAGCGGTGAATACGCCGTCATGCTCGCCGGCAATGGTTTCAAGGGTGCGCGTTGATGTCGTTCCGACCGACACGATGCGTCCGCCCGCCTTTCTGACCTCATTTAAAGAGGCGGCGGTTTCTTCCGTCATTTCATAAAATTCCGCATGCATGTTATGCTCTTCCACATCATCCGCACTGACTGGGCGGAAAGTGCCGAGCCCCACGTGAAGGGTGATAAATTCAATCCGCACGCCCTTTTGCTTCAGCTCGTCCAGGATCTCTTCCGTAAAATGAAGTCCGGCCGTCGGGGCGGCGGCAGAACCGATTTCTTTTGAAAAGACGGTCTGATACCGCTCTTTATCATCAAGCTGCTCTTTAATATAAGGAGGCAGCGGCATTTCACCGAGAGATTCAAGCACTTCATAAAAAATCCCGTCGTACCGGAATTTTATTTTTCGGCCGCCATGATCAAGCTCCTCCGTACAGACCGCTGTCAGCCGGCCGTCGCCAAATGTCAGAATCGTACCTTTTCTTACGCGTTTCGCCGGCTTTACGAGCGTTTCCCATGTATCGTTTTCTTCCTGTTTTAATAAAAGGAGCTCCACTTTCGCTCCCGTATCTTCTTTTGTGCCGAATAATCTGGCGGGCAGCACACGGGTATTGTTCAAAACGAGACAATCCCCTTCTTTAAAAAAGCTGACAATCTCTTTAAATGAACTGTCCGTCAGTCCGCCCGTCTGTTTGTCAAGCACCATCAGCCGCGATGCGTCACGCTCTTTCAGCGGCACTTGGGCAATGAGGCGTTCAGGCAGTTCAAAATCAAATAAATCGACTTTCATCATTTCACCTTTATTCTGTCTATTGTTATTTCATTCTGCCGAAAAAATTGAGCAGAATGGATAGTATCACACTGATCACAATACAAGTGACAACGGGAAAGAAAAATGTGACATTTCCCTTCTTAACGAAAATATCTCCGGGCAGCCTTCCGACAAAGTGCCAGACTGCGCCGACAATAAGCAAAACAGCACCGAGAACCATGAGAATCTTCGGAAATTCAGTCACAGGCGGGTGCCTCCAATCGAAAATGCTCATACACAGCCGGGGTCACGACCCGTCCTCTCGGCGTCCTTTGGAGAAATCCGATCTGAAGCAGATACGGTTCGTACACATCCTCTATTGTATGCGGTTCTTCACCGATTGTCGCGGAAATCGTATCAAGGCCGACGGGACCGCCGCTGAATTTTTCAATCATGCCCATCAGCAGCTTATGGTCAATATGGTCAAGGCCGAGTGCGTCGACTTGAAGACGTTCGAGCGCGTCGTGAGCGATTTCTTCCGTGATGCGGCTGTCACCTAGCACTTGGGCAAAATCTCTCACCCTTCTGAGAAGCCGGTTTGCAACCCGCGGCGTTCCCCTTGACCGTCTGGCGATTTCCAAAGCCGGGGCTTCTTCGATTTCAACTTCGAATACTTCAGCCGTTCTTGACACGATATCTGTCAGTTCTTCCTGCGTATAGTATTCAAGGCGGGACAGCACCCCGAACCGGTCTCTGAGCGGCGCGGTCAATAAGCCGACCCTGGTCGTCGCTCCTACCAGCGTAAAAGGCGGAAGGTCAAGGCGGACGGAGCGGGCGGACGGGCCTTTTCCAATAACGATATCAAGGCAGAAGTCCTCCATCGCCGGGTACAGCACTTCTTCGATTGACCGGTTCAGTCTGTGAATTTCGTCTATAAACAGCACATCCCCGGGTTCGAGCGCCGTCAGAATGGCTGCCAAGTCTCCCGGTCTTTCGATAGCGGGGCCTGACGTCGTCCGCATCTCCACACCCATCTCATTGGCCACGATAGACGCGAGCGTTGTTTTTCCGAGACCCGGAGGCCCGTATAAAAGAACGTGGTCAAGCGTTTCCTGCCTCATTTTCGCCGCATCGATAAACACGCGCAGATTTTCTTTTACCTTCTGCTGCCCGATGTACTGGGCGAGGTTCTGCGGCCTGAGGCTTTGCTCGATTATTGATTCATGGCTGTCTGCTTCACTTGAAACGAGCCGTTCATCCATGAACATCACCTTACTTTAATAATTTTTGCAATGCTTTTTTCACATATTGGTCTGTTGAAAGCGCCGTTTCCTCTTTTAAGTGAGGAAGCACTTTTTTAATTTCTTTTTCGGCGTAGCCGAGTACCCTGAGCGCTTCAAGCGCCTCATCAAGCGCCGTTTCAGCCTCTTGTTTTTCAATGCGCGCTTCATGATTGAACAGGTTGTCAATCATTTCAGGCACGACATCGGCCAGTTTGCCTTTCAAATCAAGAATAATCTGCCGTGCCGTTTTTTTGCCCACACCAGGAAATTTCACCAAAAAGGCTTCATCTTCCTGTTCGATCGCTTCGATGACGGCTCCCGGATCACCGGAACCGAGAATGGCGAGCGCCCCTTTCGGACCGATGCCGGTGACATTCAGCAGCTTTGTGAAAAGCGCTTTTTCTTCCCGGGTTGAAAAGCCATACAAAGAAAAGGCGTCTTCTTTTATATGATGATACGTAAAAATGGTCTCTTGATTGCTTACCTTATAAATAAACGGATTCGGAGTGAAGACCTGATAGCCGATCCCGCCGTTTTCAATCACGATGTATTGGGGCGATACGTAATCAATCGTCCCCTTCACGAATTCAATCACACCTATTCACCTCTTTGACTGCTTATCATTGTAACACAAAAACAGCCAAAGTCTTATAGAAAAGTTAACGTATGTTCGCTTTGACACTTTTCATTCAGAAAAAAAAGACATGTGTAACATGTCTTGCGTCAAAGTCAGCCGCTGTAAGTCTTAATATGATCGATCACGCTCTCAAACTCCGCTTTTGTCCTGTACGGTATACCGTGTTCCAAGTGCTTTTGCAATCGGCTTTCCAGCCGCTCTAAATCAATCTGAAAGAAAGACTGGATCGGTTCCGCCAGCGATCCGGGACGGCCGTGAAAAGTGGAAATGACGCCCCCGTCTGTGACACCGATATAACCGTTTACTTTACTGAGCGGAGAAATATCATCAACATGCTTACGGAAAAGGACGAAGCCTTTTTTTTGCTCAACGAGCGTCCAGCCGGCATATGCGGCCCAAAAGTCCTCCATCGCCAAAACGGTTTCATCCGTATGCTCAATGCCGACATCACCGTCCAGATAGACCTTCTCCAGCTGGACATGCACCCGAAGCGGCCCGTAATGCTCAACCTCTGCCCCGTATGCGGCGTTTCCTCCGCAAATCAGGACTGCTGCTGATAAGATAAGCATAATCAAAAGACGCACACCGCAAATTCGTTTCACCAATAACACCTCTTTATTCAATCAAACTCTTGATGCTAGTTTGACCAAAGATGCCGGTGCTTAATCGTTTTCTTTCTATTGTCTGTTTCAGCCGAAAAAAACAGCCCTCCAAACGGAAGGCTGCCCCGATGATTAAGCCCGGCTGGCTGAAATCAGTTTCATTTGTCCGGGCGTCAGTTTGAGGCGGTATCCTCTTACAGTCAGATACACAGTTTTTGTCCCGCTGCTATTGTCATGCTCTGTTTTTTTCATCCCGGCCCCTCCGTTACGTTTTATATTGTTTTTATGATAACAGCGCAATATAAATAGCGTTTTAAAAATATGTAAAGAAATGATGAAAAAATACTGCCGGATGGAATCATCCGGCAGTCTAAGTCTAACGGCTGTTTTTGTTCATGTCTTGAAGCTTCGTAAAAGTCGCGTTATCGGTAAACACTTGAATTGTGCGGCCGTCCGCGAATTTTTTGGCTGCATGCTTGACATGTTTATCATCATTTTTTGTAAATGGATGATTTGTTCTGACAGCAATGACGACTCTCGTGTCAGTCACGATAACCTGACTGTCCTGTACGCCTTTTACTTTCTTCACGCGGTTTGCAATTTTTGCCGCCATTCTGATGTTTTCGGCATTGTCGTACCCATTATAAGACATCGCGGCCGGCGGCGTATTGACGTTGCGGCCGTTGTATGTGCCGTCCGTTGTTAACGGAACCCCGTTATTCGGCGTATTTTGGTAAGACACGTTTGTCGTATTTCGGCGGCCGTTTCGGTTTTCCATCATTTCAGAAACAGGTCCTTGATGGTCCATGCCGTACTGGCGTCTGCCGTTATCATTATCATTTGAATAATACCCGACCGGACGTGTTGTCTGATTGTAGCGTCCGTCATTCATGGCATTATTTGCTCCGCATGCCGTTAAGCTTGCCGTCACGGCTAAAACGCCTGCGATCGTCATCAATTTTTTGCCCAATGGAAAAACCCCCCGTGGATTCATCGCTGTGTGAGCGTTTTTTCGCTCATGTTTAGGATGTGCGGCCGACGGCGGGTTTAAGCTTGTCAGTTATGACCATTCCACATTTGGACATAAAAAAGGGAACGACATACATCGTTCCGAAACATCAATCTTCTTCTTCCTCCGGCCGTCCGAATACTTGATTTGGACTCGGCTGATTAGGCGAGACATTGGGATTTGCTCCGCCGTAAGGCATAAAATATCCGGCATTTGCCCCCACATTCGGAAATGGCTGCACAGGCATATTTGCGTGATGATGATGAGACCCGTGGTGATGATGGTGATGATGTGAATTATCATGACAGCCGCAATCATCATCCTTATATTTTCCATCGTGATGAGGCGCGTTTGCGTGATGTGACGGATATCCGCCGTAATACGGCATGTGAGCGTACGAAGCACCTCCGAAACCGCCATAATGCTCTGCGTTTTCATGAGCCTGGTTTTCATATTCACCATAACCGCCAAATCCCGGATGGAATCCGTACGAATATGGCATCGGCATTACCGGAAAGCCTCCAAAACCGCCGAAACCGCCGCCTACCGGGAAGAACGGGTGGCATAATCCCGAACCCGGCAGCATCGGCGTCACCGGAACCGGACAAGGACAAGGCATGCACGGCATCGGGTAATGCATAAACGGTTCAACGGCCGGCATATTCGGAAACGGGACATTCGGAATGTTTGGCATATTCGGCAGATGATAAGCGGCGTTTTCTTCTTCCATCTTTCCGACTTCAGGCGCCTTTGGCATATTCGGGTAATTCGCGTTTTCCATGTTGATCATTGCCTCCTGTTGTGGAATGTTATTGTCATACTCCTTCTCTTTCGGCTCGACAAAATGAGTCACCGGTTCCTCCGGCTTAGGAGGCGACCACGGCTGAAACAGCTGATTGGACGGATAATGTTGATTCATATCAGCTTCCGGCAGCACATTTTCATGTTTTTCAGGGATCGGCGGCACATACGGAATTGACGGCTTTGGTTCTTCCGCTATGGTGTCTTCGATGTCCACAACTGATTTCGGTTTTTCTTTAGCATATGGATGCTCATGCTTATGCGCAGACGTTCCGAAGTTTGCTTTTGGTTCTTTTCTGACCGGAACGGCTTCTGAAGGCACCTTTATCTTCATTCCAGGCATAATTAAGTCTGGATTGCTTAGCTGATTATTCAATTTTTTTAATTCTTCAAAATCAACTCCGTATTTTTCAGCTATTTTCCAGAGCGAATCGCCTTTTTGAACGATATGAATTTTCAACGTTTTCCCCTCCTATGCACAAAACGTGAACGGTACATTTGTCATTACAATACGTTTCTTCACACTATATGCAGGCGAGCTGGGCATGATGATAAAAAATTTGGAAAGGAGGGGAGTTTTTTATTTTTACGTATGGCTCAGCATTCTGTTTAAAGCACGAAGCGCTTCTGTCCGAACCGCTTTCGGCACTTTAATGACACCTTTCGGCTCGCCTTTTTTAAGCTGCTCAAGCGACCACAACAAATGCGGAAGGTCAATTCTGTTCATTGTCAGACACGGACACATATCCGGATTCAGTGATTCAATCTGTTTATCCGGATGCGAGTGAATGAGGCGCTGAACAAGATTCATTTCCGTGCCGATTGCCCACTTGCTTCCCGGTTCAGCCTGTTCAATCGTATCAATAATGTATTTGGTAGATCCGCTGTCGTCACTGAGCGAGACCACTTCCCGCGAACATTCGGGATGAACGATAATACGGATGTCAGCATCCCGCTGCCGCAGCTGAGAGATATTTTCCGCTGTAAACTTTTCATGTACGGAGCAATGTCCTTTCCAAAGGATGACCTTAATATTTTCCGGGTGATCAGTAAGCAAACGGTTCTGCGTCGGGTCCCATACGGCCATTTCTGTCAGCGGAATGCCGAGGTCATAAGCTGTATTTCTGCCTAAATGCTGATCCGGCAAAAATAAAATTCTTTCTTTTTGTTTAAAAGCCCATTTCAGCACGCTCCTGGCATTCGAAGAGGTGACGGTCGCCCCGCCGTGCCGTCCGACGAATGCTTTAATTTCCGCCGTCGAGTTAACATATGTTAACGGAATGATGGTGTTACCGTACAGCTCTTGAAGCTCTTTCCATGCTTTGTCCGTCTGCTGTATATCTGCCATATCAGCCATCGAGCACCCGGCGCGCATGTCGGGCAAAATGACGGTTTGGTTATCATCGGTCAGCATATCAGCCGTTTCCGCCATAAAATGCACGCCGCAAAACACAATGTATTCCGCATCTTTATTTTTTTCGGCCACTTGGGCAAGCTGCAGGGAGTCACCAGCCGTATCGGCGAATTGTATGACTTCATCTTTTTGATAGTGATGTCCCGGAATGAACAGGCGCTTTCCGAAGGACCGTTTAATTTCGGCGACCCGCTTCTCCATTTCACGGGTGCTCATGTTTTTATAATGGCTCGGCATCATTTCATCTGATGCAGTTAACACGTCAAAAATAGACATTATGAAAAATCCCCCTGTTCTGTCGCGACATCCATGCTGATATCGGCGCTTTTTACTGAATGAGTCAGAAATCCCAGTGAAATATAGTGTACGCCTGTTCCTCTATAATCGGGCAATGTGTCCAGCGTTATGCCGCCGGATGCTTCCGTTTTGATATGGCCCGGTGTCATGCCTGCAAAACGCCGGACGGTCTCTGGCGGGCAGTTGTCAAACATAATAACGTCTGCGCCTGCGTCTATTGCCTCCAGCAGCTGTTGTTCGGTTTCAATTTCCACTTCTGCCGCAAGCATCTGCCCCGCCGCTTTTCGCGCCCGCTCCATCGCCGCTTTTATCGATCCGCAGGCGGCAATATGATTATCTTTAATCATGATGCCGTCATATAAGCCGAAGCGATGATTACAGCCGCCTCCGATTCGGACCGCGTATTTTTCCAGCATTCTGAGCCCGGGTGTCGTTTTTCTCGTATCGCAAAGCTTAATGGACGGATCATCAAGACGCCTTTTGGCCTCATCCGTCATTGTCGCAATGCCTGACATTCTTTGGATAAGATTCAGAATGACCCGTTCTCCCGTTAGAAGAGCCGCCGCCGGGCCTTCTATTTCAGCGAGCACGTCTTCTTTTTTCATCCGCTCTCCGTCTTTTTTCAGGGAACGGATGCGGATGTCATTGTGTAAAAGCCCCCATCCTTCACGGATAACGGCTTCCCCGGCAAACACGCCGTCCGTTTTTGCGATGATCTTCGCCTTACAATGCTCATCAGAAAAAATCGCTTGTGACGTCACATCACCCGTTCCGATATCTTCCTGAAAAAAACGTGTCAGCATTTGTTTCAGCTGCAGAATGTTCATATTTCCCCAATCCCTTCGTTTTTTCTGATAACTGTTCCTGATGTTGAATGAATGATTTGTTTTCCGTGCCACTTTTTCTCTGCCCCGGGAAAATCAGCGCGATAATGAGCGCCTCTGCTTTCTTCCCGGATAAGAGCAGAGGACACGACGAGTTGTGCAGTCTGCCATAAGCAGGATAGTTCGGCTTGTTCTATTGTGATATCCTTCACATTTATATGATGCACAGATACTTTGTTAAGCCAGGATGCCAGCGCCTGCATGTTTTCTTTCTCCCTGATGATGCCGGCTCCGCTTGTCATTTTGGCTTGGAGCATGTGAAGCGTTGTATCCGGCACTTGTAAGATGACGTCAGATTTCTTCGAAGCTTTTTGATATCGTCCATTTAATGGCGTTTGCGTGATATGTTCAGCACATCTTTGTCCGCTTGCCAGCGCTTCCAGAAGTGAGTTGCTCGCAAGGCGGTTTGCCCCGTGCAAACCTGTACAGGCGGTCTCGCCAATGGCATAAAGATCAGGCACAGACGTTTTTCCCCATGTATCGGCTCTTACTCCTCCCATTAAAAAATGCATTCCCGGAGCTACGGGAATTCCGCTTTCAATATCAACACCCGCTGATTTACAAATGCCTGATATGGTCGGAAAGCGTTTGTTAAAGTCAGCTATGCGGCTGCAATTCATAAAAACGGGGTTTTCTTTCATTATTTCTTCAAAAATCGCCCGTGACACGACATCCCGCGGCGCCAAATCTTCAAGTGCGTGTCTGCCCGCCATGATCCTGCGGCCGGAGCGATCCGTTAAATATCCGCCTTCTCCCCTCACTGCTTCAGAAATCAGCCCGTACGCAGTCCCGCTTTTCACAAGGAGGGTCGGGTGAAATTGGGTGAACTCCATATCTGTGATCTCGGCTCCCGCACGAAAGGCAAGAGTGATGCCGTCGCCCGTTATGGAGGAATCATTTGTGTGATACTGATACAGACTGCCGCAGCCGCCTGATGCCAGCACTACACAATCTGCTCTTCTGTAAGAAACTGAACCTGAAGCATCCTTTACGGCAACGCCTGCGCACCGTCCGTGTTCAATCAAAAGATCAACCGCCGTTTCGTGTTCAATGATCCGGATTCCGTCCCTCAGCTGCTGAAGCAGAAACCCGACCAAAATCCGCCCGGTTGCGTCTCCCCCGGCGTGAAGAATCCTTCTTTTGGAATGAGCGCCTTCCCTGCCGAGACAAAACGTTCCGTCTGATTTCATATCAAATGGAAATTGATCTTCTATCAGCCTGTTTATCATACTTTGTCCGCTTTGCAGCAAATGCCGCACGGCTGTCACGTCATTGTGCCCGCATCCCGCATACAGTGTATCGTTTACATGGGATTCAATGGAGTCATCTGTTGCGTATGAAACGGCAATCCCGCCTTGAGCATAATGCGAATTGCTGTTCGTTACGTTTCTTTTCGTAATGACGGTCACTTGGTATGACGGAGGAAATGAAGAAGCACAGGCGAGGGCCGCCGTCCCCGAACCAATGATGATAATTGTTTTTTCAGACATACATCACCCTCCTGTTTTATTTACACCTGTCTTGACACCTATATTTACACAACGATAAAATAAACTCAAGCTTTTTTTAACAGAAACGGATAGGAGACGGCCTGTATGATTTATCTTGATTACGCGGCGGGAACGCCATTAAGCAAAGAAGCCGCTGAAGTCTTTCAGCAGCTCAGTACAGAGGTATACGGAAATGCAAGCAGCCTTCATGACGCCGGGGGAAGAGCGGCGGATGTGCTGGAATATTGCAGACAGTCTGCAGGAAGATTGATCGGCGGTGCGGCAGACGGCATTTATTTTACAAGCGGCGGCACGGAAGCGAACATTCTGGCCGTCCAATCATTGCTGCATGGTCTCCCCGCAGGCAAAAAACATTTTATTACGACCGCAATGGAGCACCATTCGATCCATAATGCCGCGGCGTTTTTAGCTGATCAGGGCATTGACGTCACTGTCATTTATCCCGACAAAAACGGCCTTATAACCGAGGACATTCTTGCGGCTCATGTGCGTCCTGACACGGGGCTCGTTTCCATACAGCACGCCAATTCAGAAACCGGCCTCATCCAGCCTGTGGAACGTCTGGCCGCTTTTCTCCATCAGAGAAACATTTTTCTTCATTGCGATTGTGTTCAAAGTTTCGGCAAACTGCCGATTGATGCGGATCAGGCGGGAATCGACGCCCTTTCCGTCTCCGGCCATAAAGTATACGGCCCGAAAGGCACCGGGGCTGTTTACATTCGGCCCGGCATCAGCTGGAAGCCGGTTTATCCGCATACCGTGCATGAAAACGGGTTCAGGCCCGGTACGGTGAATGTGCCGGCTATCGGCGCTTTTACCGCGGCTGCGGAGTATGCGGTGAAACACATGGAGAAACACCGTGAGCACGCTGACAGGCTGAGGAATTATTTTTATGAACAAATTCGGCTGCAGGGCCTTCCCATTTCATTTTCGGAGGAAGAAACCGGCGGTGAATGCCTGCCCCACATCATCGGGTGTTTTTTTCACTCCTTTGAAGGACAATATGTTATGTTAGAATGTAATCGTAACGATATTTGCATCTCAACCGGGAGCGCATGTTCCGCAGGCAGTCAAGGCCCTTCTTCAGCTATGAAGGCGCTGAGGAAAACCGAACGGGAAGCGCGGCAGTTTTTCCGGATCTCATTCGGAAATGAAACAACATGTGAACAGCTTGATATGCTGATACATACATTAACGGCGCTATGGGAGCAAAAGAAAGGAGAATCAGCAATTTGACAGAAGGAACGAAGCTCACGGGGGCGAAAAGACGCGACATGCTGCTTCTTTGGCTGAAAGAAGCCGGCTCACCATTAACAGGGGGCGAATTGGCCAAAAAAGCAAATGTCTCAAGACAGGTGATCGTGCAGGACATATCACTCTTGAAAGCAAAAAACGAGCCGATTATCGCAACAAGCCAAGGCTATTTATACATCAGCATGAACGCCGGCAGCGAAAATCATGTTGAACGGATTGTTGCCTGTCTGCATGGCCCGGAGCGAACGGAAGAAGAGCTTGAACTCATTGTCGATGAAGGTGTCACCATAAAGGACGTCATCATTGAACACCCCGTATACGGCGATTTAACCGCCGCCATAAGAGTGAGCACACGGAAAGAAGTCAAACAATTCATGAACCACATTAACTCGACAAATGCCGCGTACCTTTCACAACTGACCGAAGGCGTGCATCTCCATACGTTAAGCGCACCGACAAAAGAGCGGATTGACCAAGCATGCCAAGCGCTGGATGAGGCAGGGATATTAATAAAAGATTAAAAAAAAGCCCTCTGAAAGGGCTTTTTTTATATGGAATAGGATTGATATGTTCCCAGAAGCTTGACCCGGCAGCCGAGGGCTTCCATCTCTTGAACGGCACCGGGAATCAGCACCTGATCCATCGCCTGTTCAATATCAATAATAAAGAAATAGTTGCCGAGACCCGTTTTTGTCGGGCGCGATTCGATCTTTGATAAATTAAGGTTTCTCCATGAAAAAGCGGACAGCACCCTGTGCAGCGCGCCTGATTGGTCATCTTGGGGAAGCGTCACCATCATCGTCGTTTTCGGCCGTGAAGACAGTTTCGCACTCACTTCAAATGATACGTCTTTTTCAGGTGAAAGAATGACAAATCTCGTGTGGTTATCCTGATAATCCTGAATGTCCCGCCTCACGATGCTCAATCCGTATGTAGCGGCCGCCATTTCATTTGCAATCACGCCGATCGGAAGTTCCGGGTGCTCACTCACATACTTAGCAGCCGCACCGGTTGACTTCGCATACTCATAAGGAACGGCCGAAAAATGCCGGTGAAGAAATTTGTGGCATTGCGCAATCGCATGTGAATGAGAATAAATTTTCTCAAGCTGTTTCCACTCATTTTCTTTCGAAGGGTGAACGAGCAGGTGCTGGTGGATCGGCAGCGTCATTTCCCCCACGATCGCAAGGGGCTGCTCATGAATTAAGTAGTCAATCGTTAAGTTAACAGAGCCCTCCAGCGCGTTTTCCAAGGGAACAAACGCAAGATCAACTTCTCCCGCGACCGCCGCATCCATGCATGCCGGTATTGTATGATAAGGTGCTTGTGTCACGCTGTTTTGAAAGCAGGAACTGACTGCTAGATGTGTAAATGTGGCTTCTGGCCCTAAATAACCGACTTTCATGTTTCTCTTCTCTCCTTACGCGCCTGACCCTAAGATCTCAACTTTTTCTATAAAATCAAATTTTCTCAGTTTATTCATTAACGTATGAATGTTTTCTTCCATTGCGGACGTGCTGATTGAGAGCGTGACATTTGCCCTGCCCTGAAGCGGAATCGTCTGGTGAATGGAAAGCACGTTGCTTCCTGAGTCAGCTACCGCCTGCAAAAGCTGTGATAATGCGCCTGACCGATCCTCCAAATGAAAGAAAAGTGTGATTATTTGTTCTTTAACCATGGTGTAAAAAGGGAAAACCGCATCTCGGTATTTGTAAAAAGCGCTTCTGCTTAAATCGACTTTCTGCACGGCATCTGCAACTGATTCAGCCTTTTTTCTGTCCAGCAGCTTTTTGACTTCAAGGGTTTTCCGCATCGCATCAGGCAGAACGTCTTCACGCACTAAATAAAATGTCTCTTCTTTCACCTGCACCCCTCCCTCTTACATCAGAGAGCCTGCATCGCAAGCTCTCCGTCTTTTTAATCAATAAATTCAAATTCAAATTCAAGAAGCCGGATGATATCGCCATCTTTAGCACCGCGTTCTCTGAGCGCTTCATCAACGCCCATTCCGCGCATCTGTCTTGCAAAACGCTTGACGGATTCGTCACGGGAGAAGTCAGTCATTTTAAAGAGGCGTTCCAGGCTGTCACCTGAAAGCACAAATGCACCGTCCGGATCACGGGTAATGTTAAATGGAATTTCTTCGTCTTCCATCGTGTACATCACGCGGTTTTCCGCCAGCTCTTCTTCATCATAGAGCGGGAATTCAGGCGTTGTTTCCAGCTGGTTGGCGACTTCAAACAGAAGATCGCGAAGCCCTTCTCTTGTCACCGCGCTGATCGGGAAGACTGGGTGGTCATCCTGAAGCTTTTCTTTAAACGCTTTAAGATTTTCAGTCGCCTCAGGCATGTCCATTTTATTCGCAACGATAATTTGCGGACGCTCCGTCAGCCGCAGGTTATATTCACTGAGCTCCTGATTAATGGTCACATAATCCTCATACGGATCACGGCCTTCCATCGCTGACATGTCAATGACGTGAACGATGACACGCGTCCGTTCGATATGACGGAGAAATTGGTGGCCTAAGCCGACCCCTTCGTGCGCCCCTTCAATCAGGCCGGGCAGATCCGCCATGACGAAGCTTCTTCCGTCATCTGTTTCCACCATGCCCAGATTCGGAACAAGCGTTGTAAAATGATAATCGGCGATTTTCGGCTTTGCTGATGAAACGACAGACAGAAGCGTAGATTTTCCGACGCTCGGGAAGCCGACGAGACCTACGTCTGCAAGCACCTTCAGTTCAAGCACGATATAGCGCTCTTTTCCGGGCTCTCCGTGCTCTGACAGCTGCGGTGCCGGGTTGGCCGGTGTCGCAAAGCGGGTATTCCCGCGTCCGCCGCGTCCGCCTTTTGCGATGACGGCGCGCTGTCCGTGTTCAGTCAGATCGGCAATGACCTGTTTTGTGTCGTCATCTGTCACGACTGTACCGGGCGGAACTTTAACAACCATATCTTCCGCGTTTCTGCCGTGCTGATTTTTAGACATGCCGTGCTCGCCGCGTATCGCTTTGAAATGCCGCTGATACCGGAAGTCCATAAGCGTGCGCAGTCCTTCGTCCACCTCAAAAATGACGTCGCCTCCATTGCCTCCGTCACCGCCGGCAGGACCGCCTTTCGGCACGTATTTTTCACGGCGGAACGCAACCATTCCGTTACCGCCGTCGCCGCCTTTTACATATACTTTCACCTGATCTACAAACATAATATCCTCCGTTCTAAACCGTAAAAAACCGCTAGTTCATTCCAATTTCGGCCACACATTCATGGCCGGTCAGCTCAAATTGCATGACATCAAAGTCCTCATACCGCGATTTGCGAAATTCATCAAACACATCTGCATTAGCAATCGTTCCATGAAAATCGAGATATACAATAAGCTGTCTGTCAGGGTGATCCGTCTGCAGCGATACGGTCAGATGATTTTCACTTTCATTGCTTACCGCCAGCCCGAACAGATGAAACAGTTTTCTCATCAGGTTCGACAGCTTTTGATCATATGCCGATAAATCTTTTATTTCTCCGAGCACTTCGTATTCGAGCCTCATATAACGGGACTTCCAATTAAATGTCAAAAAGTCAAACGCCAAGTGCGGGGTTTTCAGGTTTGAGAGCTTTGATTCGTGTTTTGCATCTATGACCATTTCGTCAATTATTTCAACGACCCTGTCATACTTCTGCAAACTTAAGTTTCCTTTTATCAGCTGCAGCTTATTCATCCAATCATGACGGAAATGACCCATTAATTGGATCAGCTCATTGATCAGAGCCGCCTCGCTTACAGGTTCTTCTTGTTTCTTCGATACATCCTTCATTTTCGCACTCCCAATCGTTTAATTTCTTTTTAGGAGTCTTGATAAGTGTGTACTATGAATTATAACAGAGAAGGCTTTGTTAGAAAAACACTTGTTTTTCCTGGTTCATCATGTTCCTTTTTCGGATCGCATGCATGCGGATGCCAGGCAGAAACATTTTTGGTATCACTGCTTGGGGAACATATCCAGTGGGTATGAGAAGCTGATGTCCTCATTCAAGGCGGGGTTCACTCACGCGTCCTCTGCTTTTCATTCTTGATGTTACTCCGCTTACTGCAAAAAAAACTCCAGTCAACGACCGGAGTTTTTTGTGTCATTATTGAGCTACAGGATATACGCTCACTTTTTTGCGGTCACGTCCGAAACGTTCGAATTTAACAGTTCCGTCGATTTTAGCAAAAAGAGTGTCATCTCCTCCGCGGCCCACGTTTTCACCTGGGTAGATTTTCGTTCCGCGTTGACGGTAAAGGATAGATCCGCCTGTTACGAATTGACCGTCTGCACGTTTAGCGCCTAAACGTTTAGATTCAGAGTCACGTCCGTTCTTTGTAGAACCTACACCTTTTTTAGAAGCGAAAAACTGAAGATCTAATCTAAGCATGTAACTCACCTCCTATATTTGGTTTGCAGTCAACCGTAAGTGTTCACTGTAATCCCGTTCGATCGTTTCAAGAGAAACAATCATGCCTTCAATCAGCAGCTGCGCTTTTTGCAAAGCTTCCTGATCAGCGGATTCAGGGAATTCAAAGTAGAAATAACCCCCGTCCTCGCCTATATCAAGAATCGGTTCGAGAGGAGCCAGCGCGATAACCGCATTGACCGCTCCGAAAACGACAGCCGTGACCCCGGCGCATACGAGATCTCGTCCATGTTCAGCAAAATCGGCATGTCCCGTCATTTCAAAGGACAAAATGCCCCCGTCATTCCGGGATCTTCGAATTGTTGCCTCAATCATGCTTACGCGTTGATTTTTTCGATTGTCAATTTAGTATAAGGCTGACGATGACCTTGTTTTTTATGAACATTTTTCTTTGGCTTGTAACGGAAAACGGTGATTTTTTTCGCACGGCCTTGTTTTTCAACTTTAGCTGTAACTGTCGCGCCTGCAACTGTTGGGTTGCCGACTTTCACGCTGTCTCCGCCAACAAACAATACGTCTTCAAACGTCACTGTTTCACCTGCTTCAGCAGCAAGTTTTTCGATGTAAACAGTTTGACCTTCTTCAACTTTGATTTGTTTTCCGCCTGTTTTAATGATTGCGTACATTCTCTGCACCTCCTATTAGACTAAGACTCGCCAGCAACAGGGGGCTTTAAAGCTCTTATCACCTGTCCCGAGCGGTTGTAGCATTGGTGCTACATCCATAACATTAAAAAATATATCAGAACCAAAAGGATATGTCAATCTATTTCTAGTAAGGCAGCAGCAGGTCTTCCATGGAGGAATCTGTCCGTTTATCGGCAAAATATGCATGAAGCACTTCATTTTCATCAAGCTGGCTGAGCTTCTCGCCGGCTTTTTCAATGATAATGGGATGTTTGCAGCCCCGTTTGAATTCAGCCATGACATGCTTTACTTTGGCATCGGCCGCGACCGTCAAAGGATGCAGCATGGCGACATCGCGGTTTTTGCCGTAATATCTCTCTAAAAGAAACCTCAGCTGAATATAATGCCGCTTTCGGTATTCATCCCATAAGGAAGCCGCGAGAAAGACGAACAGCACCCATGCACTGACCTGCAGGGGGACGGCCAGTACAATCCAGCCGCAGAGCAAAAGCGCGGAAACGGCCGAAGTCTGCAGGCTGAGGAGATGCGCTTTTTGAAAAGCCATTTGTTTAGAAAAGTATAAGAACACGAACTTTCCGCCGTCAAGCGGCCAGATCGGCAACAGATTGATCAAAAGAATGGAGAGATTATAAAAGGTAAACATCTCAAATGTCTGCTGACTTGCAAAGCCGGAGATGAAAAGGAGCCAGGCTGCCGCCTGAAGCCACACGTGCTGAAGCGGGCCCGCCAGAATGACAGCAAATTCTTCTTTCAGCGGCCGGTTTCCGTGCTCTTCCACCTCAACCGTCCCGCCGAAAGGGAGCAAAAAGACGCGTTTAATGCGCCACGAAAAAAACACAGCCAGAGCAGCATGCCCCAGCTCATGAACGGATACGACCAGCAAAAGACACAAGAGCGCTTTGATGTGCCCCGTCAGAAAACCAAGCCCCATGATAATCCAAAGAAAAGGATGGACATGAATTTTGAAAAGAAGGCTGAGCCATTTATTCATCAAATGTGATCACCTGGATCGGATCTATGAATTTATCGCCATCCTGAATCGCGAAATAGTACTGGCCTTTACCTTTATCGCTGAGCTTGATCGAACCGATCTTTTTCCCTTTATCGATAAAGTCATACAATGATACGTTAACATCTTTGAGCCGGCCGTAAATGCTGCTGGTATTGTCGGCATGCTGCACCTTAACCGTCAGCCCTGTTTTTTTATCTTTGCTCACTTCCATAATGTACCCTTCTTTTACGCTGTCAATGGCTTCACTGGCCGTTTCGACAACGACGCCTTCTCCGTTATTTTGAAAGTTCTGCTGGATTTTCCCCGCGGCAGGAACGGCCATCTCCTGGCTGACCGCCACCTGACCGTCTTTCTTTTTTGTTCCCGGAGTGAGAAATGCGAGCGGGTTTCCGAAGGAGGATACAAACCAATTGTTTACGGCAGCAAACTGAAATTCTTTTTGAAAAGTCTGTGCGATCGCCGGTTTGATCTGACTCAGCGGCTGTTTGTCAGTTTTATAGGCGATAGCGGAAACCAGCACGAGACAGGCGGCCAGCAGGCATTTTAAAATAATAGAATTAGCGCTGATCAATGGATGCCGTCCGTTGAATTCGGGCGGATGTTCCGTTTGATATTCATAGTTCGGAAGAAGCCCGTGCTTTTCCTGCTCCTTGGACGTCTGCCATGCGGGAGGCTTCTGCGTCTGGGCGTTATGCACGAAAGTCCGTTTTGATTCTGGGCGCGGTTTTCTCCTTTTGGCCAGTCTTTTTCTAATTTCATCAGCTCTGTGACTCATCGCTATCATCCTTTGCAATCGTTGGGTTTGTACATCCTATGCCTTGTCCATTGCAAATATGCGCCCTGTTGAAAAACAAAAAAGACCTGATAAGCTGGGCTTCATCAGATCTTTGTATTCTAGTATATTTATGATCGCACGCCGAAAAATGACTTAATTTTCGCCATCATCCCTTTTTGCTGCTCTTCAAGCACCTGCAAAGGAACGGATTCTCCTAAAATGCGCCGGGCGATATTGCGGTAAGCAATGCTGGCGCGGTTTTTGGAATTCATGGCAATCGGTTCGCCGATATTTGAAGCTCTGATCACTTCATCATCGTCAGCAACGATCCCGAGGAGATCAATAGACAGATGATGAACAACCTCATCCACATCCATCGTATCACCGTTTTTCACCAGGTGATTTCTGATGCGGTTGACGATGAGGCGCGGCGGTTCGATATCTTCCTGCTCCAAAAGTCCGATAATGCGGTCAGCGTCCCGCACTGCTGATATTTCCGGCGTCGTCACCACAATCGCCTTATCAGCTCCGGAAACGGCATTTTTATAGCCTTGTTCAATTCCGGCCGGACAATCAATAATGACGTAATCAAATTCCTGCTTAAGCTCCTGCACAAGCGATTTGATCTGCTCAGGGACAACAGCCGTTTTGTCGCTTGTCTGGGCAGCCGGCATTAAATGAAGCAGATCATCAAAACGTTTGTCTTTGACAAGCGCCTGATGCGTCTTGCATCTGCCTTCAATTACATCTACTAAGTCGTAAATAATTCTGTTTTCAAGACCCATTACGACATCAAGGTTGCGCAGTCCGATATCTGTGTCTACCAAACAGACGCGCTTCCCTAAAATGGCTAAGGCGGTACCGAGGTTTGCAGATGTTGTTGTTTTACCTACTCCGCCTTTTCCCGAAGTTATTACGATAGCCTCACCCAATTTCACATTCCTCCCTCAAGCCTTGTTAGATCAGGTCTTAAATGAGCCAATTGCTGAAGGCGTTCAATGACCATATTTCCGTCAGTATCTAAATAAGCACATTCCATGTCGTTCCCTTTTTGAATGTGGTCTGGGGAGCGATTTAACACGTGATTGATCCTCAATTGTGTCGGCATCATTTCGGATGCGGCGATCACAGCCCGGTTATTTCCGTTATAACCCGCATGGGCAATCCCTTTTAATGAACCGAGAACAAATATATTTCCTCCGGCTCTGATCGTACCGCCGGGATTCACATCTCCGATTAAAAGCAAATCTCCCGTGACATGAAGCACCTGACCTGAACGGACAATTTTAGAAACAGAAACAATTTCCTGCTCCTCTTTCATCCGCTTCGCTTCTTCTTTGGCGATGACTTCACTGTCAATTGAATGCACGACTAAATCTTTCTTTGACGCGATCAGTTCAGTAAGCTGCTCTGCCTGTTCCTGATACAGATACCGATGCCCGAGTTTAATATGAACACTGATTTTTTGGCCTTTGCCATCAGTATATTGTTCAATTGACAGCATATTTTGAAGACCATCAAGTAGCTCATCAAAAGAACACGCATCATCAAGATGTAATGTTAAGCCGTTTTTTGTTCCTTTTATTGTTACATATTGCTGCTTTTTGGTCTTCATCAATGTTCACCTCAACAACATACTCTTTTCGTCAAAAAAAGATAAAATCCTTTTTACTCATCTCTTAATTCTTTCTTCAGACTTATATAAAACAGCCTAAAGGGCAGGACTAATATAATGGCTCCCGCAATATTCAGCACAGCAGTCGGCAAAAACCGCTGAATGACAAAATCGTTAAACGTCATTGTACCGCTGCGGATTAACGTCTGAATGCCGTAGACGTAAAATTCAAGCACACATACGCTCAGCACAGCGACCAGAATGACCATCAGGGCGTTTGTCTGCAACACCTTAAACGCTTTGGCCGCCAGGTAGCATAAACCGGCAAAACCAAACATATAAACGCCTAAAACACCCGTATAATTGATGTCATAAAGGAGTCCGAAAATGAAACCGTAGATCACCGCATGCTTTTGGTTGATATAAGCGGACATAAAAATCAGCGCGAGCAAAAGAAAGTGCGGAACGACCTGCTGCTCGTCGGAAACGAACGGAAAATGCACCAGATCTGTATAGATGCTTTCCGCACAAAAGACCACAATCATAATCAAAGGGAGAAGGAAACGTTTCACGATCCTTCCTCCCCTGTTGCTACGCTTCGGTTCACGACGATGACATGGTCGAGATCATACAGATCCGCAGCCGGTTTAACGTAAGCGATTTTCGTCAGGCCGTACGCATCCGATTCTACATCTGTTACTTCACCGACCGTCAGCCCTTGAGGAAATACGCCGCCCGTTCCGGAGGTTTCCACAAGGTCGCCTTTTTTCACTTCACGTTTGTCATCCGGTTCAAGGATGGTCATTTTGAGAGTCTGCTTCTTTTTGTCATACCCCTCAATTAAACCGTAGCCTTTGCTTCCCTTTTTGCCGGAGATTTTGGTGGCCACTCTGTTATTGCGGTCAACATCGCTCAGCAGCTGAACGGCGGATGTGAAACTGTTGAGTCCGCTGCTTTTGATCTTCCCGACAAGCGCACCCTTTTCGTTTGTGACAGCCATGTCCTTGGCCACTTTCTGCTTCGTTCCCTTATTGATCATGATCTGCTTGTACCATTGATCAGGATTTCTGGCGATAACGGTCGCTAAAATCGGTTCATAGTCGGAAATCGACTTGACATGCCCGAGTTCATCACGCAGCTTCTTGTTTTCATCTTTGAGTTCTTGGAGCTTCGCTTCATATTGCGTCTGTCCGTCCAGCTTTTGTCTTAAGCGTTCGTTTTCTTTGTACGTGTTTTTCAGGTCTTTTATGTCCCCGAAGAACCCTGCAAAATATTCGGCAGGCGTGTGAAAAATATTTTGAAATACTCCCGTCGTATCACCGATCAGCTTTTCAGGCCAGGTGGTATTACGGCCGTTCTTCAGCGAGAATCCAATCATAGCCACCAATATGATAATACACAGAAGTAATAGCATTAACCGTTTATTCGGCATCGTGATACACCTCTTCTATTTAACTCCTGATTATCTTGTTTTTCCTTTGAAAAGATGGATGTGCTCCAGTGCTTTTCCCGTGCCGATCGCAACACAATCCAGCGGATCTTCAGCGATAAGAACAGGCATTTTCGTTTCGTCGCTGATGACCTTGTCGAGATTGCGGAGCAGGGCGCCTCCCCCTGTTAACACAATACCTCTGTCCATAATGTCAGCGGCCAGCTCAGGCGGTGTTTTTTCAAGCGTGCTCTTCACCGCGTCAACAATTGAGAGAACTGTATCACGTAGCGCATTTGCAATTTCAGTTGCCGTAATTTCGATCGTTTTCGGCAGACCTGTCAGGAGATCGCGGCCGCGGATTTCCATTGACGTATTTTCTTCACCGGTTTCCGCTGAGCCGATTTCCATTTTAATGGCTTCCGCAGTACGGTCACCGATCATCAGATTATATGTTTTTCTGATATAGCTGATGATTGAGTCGTCCATTTCGTCACCGGCTACGCGGATTGACTGAGACGTGACAATGCCTCCTAAAGAAATGATCGCCACTTCAGTTGTTCCGCCGCCGATATCAACGACCATGCTGCCCGTCGGCTCCCATACCGGAAGATTCGCGCCGATTGCTGCCGCAAACGGTTCTTCAATCGGATAAGCGTCACGTGCGCCAGCTTGTCTTGTCGCGTCGATAACCGCCCGTTCTTCAACGGCAGTAATACCTGACGGCACACACACCATAACGTACGGCTTTCTCGCAAACAATCCTTTATTTTTCACAGCCTGATTAATGTAGTATTTCATCATTGTCGCAGTTGTTTCATAATCAGCGATAACGCCGTCTTTCATCGGACGGAGCGCAACCACGTTGCCCGGAGTTCTTCCGATCATGTTTTTAGCATCGTTACCGACCGCAACGATTGATTTCGTATCCGTTTGCAGAGCAACCACTGACGGCTCTCTCACTACGATTCCTTTACCTTTAACAAACACAAGCGTATTCGCAGTTCCCAAATCTATACCAAGGTCTCTTGTACCAATTCCGAACATATGTATGTATCTTCCTTTCTTAAAGCAAAAATACCCTAAAGGGAAAAACTCATAAAATCTATTATATCTTAAATCAACGAAAAAAAAAGTGTTACAAATATCCTTTTTCCTTTAAACTCACAAATTTTTTGTCACCAATGACCAAATGATCCAGCAACTCGATGCCGATTAAATTTCCGCACTCAAAAAGCCGTCTAGTTACTTCTATATCTTCCCTGCTCGGTGTGGGATCTCCTGAAGGATGATTGTGAACGCAAATGAAGGACGCGGCGGATCGTTTGAAAGCTTCTTTAAACACCTCCCGCGGGTGGACAATAGATGAATTCAGACTTCCGATAAAAATGGTGCGTTTATGAATGACTTGATTTTTGGTATTTAAATATAAACAGACAAAATGCTCTTGGGATAAAAAGCGCATATCCTCCATCACATACTTCGCCCCGTCTTCGGGAGAACGGATGACGCAATGCTCTCCGGCGGATGTCTTATGAATACGGCTCCCCAGCTCAATTGCAGCAAGGATCTGAACGGCTTTCACCGTGCCGATTCCGGGGATGCTGGAAAGCTCCTGGGCAGAAGCGCCTTTTAACAGGCGCAGCCCGTCAAACGTCCGCAGCAGCCGGTGAGAGAGATTCATGACGGACTCATGTTTCGTTCCCGTCCTCAGCAGAATGGCGAGCAATTCATTGTTAGAAAGATGTTCGGCCCCGCAATGCAGAAGCCGCTCTCTCGGTTTTTCTTTTTCGGGGAAATCTCTTAATTTTAACGGCAGATCACGGATGATCAACCCCTCCTTGTTCCCCTTCCCGGTTTGAACATCAAGCTTTTATATTAAATTCTTTCAGGGCTCTCATTGTTTTAGCGACAGGCAGCCCGACGACAGAATAGAAATCACCGTCTATTTTTTTCACTAAAAGCGCGCCTTTTCCTTGGATGCCGTATGCACCTGCTTTATCCATCGGTTCTTTTGTTTCAATGTAGAGCTGTATTTCGTCTTCACTGAGCGGCCAAAATGTCACTTCCGTCTTGTCACAGAACGTTTCTTTCCGGTCATGCGTCTGAATGCTGACCGCCGTAATGACTTGATGGCTTCGGCCGGAAAGCCTCCGCAGCATGTGTGCCGCTTCTTCTCTGTCACGCGGTTTGCCGAGGCATTCACCGTCTATGCACACCATCGTGTCAGCCCCGATAACGACTGCATCGGGATTTTCGGCCAATACAGCACCGGCTTTTTGCTCGGCCAAACATTGGACGTTTTCTTCCGGCGAAAGGTTTCGATTTAATTTTTCATCTGTGCGGCTCGCAATAATGCTGTAAGGAATCTGAAGAAGATTAAGGAGTTCTTTTCTTCGCGGAGATTGTGATGCGAGTATTAAGCGTTTTGTCATGATTGTCATCCTTTCAGGGTTTGCTTAAGAAAAAAAGATACTCGTCTATCCTACCAAATCAAGTGGACAACCACAATTTCAGAAAAATAACTTTTTGATGACAAAATAAAAAATCCCGCCGCATGACGGGAGAAAGAAATATTATTTTACAATGCTTAAAAGCTCTTTCTGGGCTTTCCAGCCGGATTCGGAACCGGACGTTTCCAGTTCTTTCAGCGCTTGAAGGACGGCCTCTTTCTGCTTTTTGTCAGCGGCGGCTGCGCCGTCTGCCGCTTTGGCTGCTTCAGCCACATCTGATTTTGAAATATCTTTGCCGGTAATTGCTTTGGCCGAGAGCTCAGATGCTAGTTTAAAAGAGTCTTCCAAGCCTGAATCGACCGCAAAGCTGAGCTCTTTTCCGCCCCATGCCTCAAAATCATGGTCTATCAGCGCCTGACCCAATTGCTGTGATAAGCTTTTTTCCGCTGCAAGACCGGCGATCACGTATGTGTATCCGTCTTCTTTTGCCAGAGAGACGGCCGAGTAACCTTTTTCAGTCAGCTGGTCAACGAGCGTTTGCGCTCCTTTTTCTGATGAAAATTTACCGGCCTGCACCGCATATGTTTTATAGTTTCCCTCTGACTCTTCCGCATTTCCTGTGGCGCTTGTTTCTTGCTTGTCTTTTGATACATCTCCCGCTTTCACCGTCTGCCCTTGTGAACCTTTGTCGGCGGAAGCTGGAGCAGCGGCTTCTTTACTTCCCGACATATTTAAGGCGACGAGGCCGAGCCCGGTGCCTAAAACAGCCGCAACGGCAATTGTCGTGACCGCTTTTTTTACGGGAGAAGACGGCTGCTTCTTTTTCGGAAAATGAGGGCCTGTGTTTTTCTTTTGATATGGCGGGACGACTTTCGGGTCATCTTCAAATACCTCCTGATTCTTCTCATCATCCCAATTGAAATCTTCTTCCTTCGGATCTTCATGGGAAGCTGCGATCTCCTGCTCCGCCTTCTTTGTTTCTTCCCAATTTGAAAATGTGACGGTTTTCTCCCCGCCTTCATTCACATCTTCTTGTCCATACATCGTTTCTTCTTTTCCGTTAATCGTTACTTTAAGGGCATTGTTTTTGGCTTTGCTGTTCTTTTTGCTCTTCCTTTTTTTCAACGTCTCTTCCCCCTTGCATTCGTCTTGGCCGTACCTTGAACTGATCATGGTTCACACTTTAGCATAGGCGAAAAAAAAAAGAACAAGACTTTTGTCGTCTTGTCCAAAAAACGTTCGCCAAATTTTTCAAGCTCCTCCGGAAGCGAGTTTGATGTAAAACGAAAACAGTTCTTCACCGTATAAATAACTCACAGCGCTCCCGGCCGCGATGGCGGGCGCAAACGGGAAAGGCTGCTTTTTACCAAGCCTGCCGCCCGCTGCGGCGCACATCCCGTATACGGCTCCGATTATAACGGAAAGAAAGAATGCAATGAGTACGAGCTTCACGCCGAGCGCAAGGCCGATGACCCCAAACAGTTTCACATCACCTGCACCGATGCCTCCTTTACTGACAAACATAATAAAAATAAGCAGAAAAAATCCGCAAACGGCTCCGGCAAACCCCGCATACCATGAATCCAGCGGAGAAAAAATACGGCCGACGATGAGAAGCGGCAGAAAAAACAGCAGAACCTTGTCAGGAATCAGCATATATTGCAGATCTGTCACGGTAACAATCATTAATAGAGACAGAAATAACAGCGCGACTAACAGTTCTCTTGAGAAACCGAAATGAATACCGGCAGCCGTAAATAAACATGCCGTCCAGCATTCCGCCGCCGGATACATAATCGACAGCTTCCCACGGCAGTTTCTGCATCTCCCTTTTTGCAGGACATAAGAAACGACGGGCACCAGCTCACCCCAGGAGAGCGGCAGGCCGCAAAAGGAACAGGATGAGCGCGGCGAAATAACCGAGATCCGAAGCGGGATACGGCACGCTGCTGTATAAAAAAAAGAACCGAAAATCAAACCGAGCAAAAACAGAATCAAAAGCACTCAGACCACACCTTTTCTATCAATCTGGCTCAGATTGTAGCATAGAAAAACATCATGCCTGAAATGGCTGAAACTATATTTTCCTCATAAAAACACCCGGCAAAACCGTAAAATGGTTTGCCGGGTATCCGAAGAGCTGTCAGATAAGCCGCTTTCTCATTTCTGAAATAAAATATAAGGATCCGGTAATGATGATGACATCATCCGTTCCGTCTTTTTGCTTAATCCATTCTGTCACACTGTCCGGGTTTTCATCGAAGCTTTTGTTCGCAAGACTGCTTGCATTGTAAAGGTCTTTTGCGCTTGAAGCACGCGGAAAATCAAATGATACAAAATGAATGGAGTCTGCTTCGGTTTCAAGCTTTTTAATCATTTCCTGATACGGTTTGTCTTTTAATGCGCTGAATACGACATGGATGTTTTTATCAGCAAAGCGCTGCCTGATCGTTTCTGTCAGCGTTTCAACGCCCTCTTCGTTATGCGCACCGTCTGCAAATACTAAAGGGCGGCTTTGAAGCCGTTCAAATCGGCCCGGCCACGAAGCCTTTTTCAGACCGTTTCGCAATGCTTCTTCAGAAATGGCGGCGACTGTCAGGCGATTCAGCCATTCAGCGGCCAATATCGCCAATGCCGCATTCTGCCTCTGATGAATGCCGATCAGCGACGTTTGAATGTTATCATAGCAGTTCGTTTCCGTTTCCAGCGAAAAGCTTTCACCGTACGGAAGCGCCGCTTCATTAAAAAGTCTGCACGTTTTATATAGCGGCTGGCACGGAGCCTGCTTCTTTTCGGCTTCCGCTTCAATAACGCCGAGTGCTTCCGGCTGATTGACGCCCGTTATGACAGGAATGGCTTTTTTGATAATACCGGCTTTCTGCCCGGCGATCTCCTCGATGGTATTGCCTAAAATCGCCATATGATCATGCCCGATACTTGTAATGACCGACAAGAGCGGTTTCACTATATTGGTTGAATCAAATGTGCCGCCCAGCCCCGCTTCAAAAATGACAAAATCGATATCATCCCGCTTCGCAAAATATAAAAATGCACACGCTGTAATGATTTCAAATTCTGTCACCGTTCCGGCATCGGTCTTATCGAGCTCATCGACTATCGGTTTTATTTCATTAACGAGCGCTCTCCATTCCTCATCAGAAATCGGCGTGCCGTTGACGCTGATACGCTCATTGAACGTAATGATGTAAGGAGATGTGAATGTGCCGACCGTATAACCGGCTTCCTGAAGCACGGATCGGATAAAAGAGACGGTTGATCCTTTACCGTTTGTGCCCGCCACATGAATGGCGCGGATGTTCTTTTCCGGGTGTTCCAATTTTTCCATCAGCCTTTCCATACGGAGAAGGCCCGGCTTAACGCCGAACTTGAGTCTGCCGTGAATCCAGCTGATCGCTTCTTTGTACGTCTTAAACAATGAAATCCCCTCTTTTATACGACAAGGCGGTTTCTTAGGAAACCGCCCCGCTGGTTTATCAGCCTTTCAGCTCTGCAATCCGCTGCCGGACAGCTTCGCGTTTCGCCGTGTAGTCTTTCTCTTTTGCGCGTTCTTCTTCAATGACATGCTCAGGAGCTTTTTTAATGAATCCTTCGTTGCCGAGTTTTTTCTGAACGCGTTCGACTTCTTTTGTCAGCTTGTCGAATTCTTTTTGCAGACGGGCGATTTCCTCATCAATGTTAATCAGCCCTTCAAGCGGCAGAATGACTTCCGCTCCGGTAACGACTGCTGTCATCGCTTTGTCTGCCGCAGTGATATCCGTCCCGATTTTCAGCGTGCTCGGATTCGTGAAACGCTCAACGTAAGAACGGTTCTTCTCAAGGCGGCCGGCAATGTCTTCCGTAGATGTTTTAATGTAAAGCTCAACCTGCTTGCTCATCGGGGTGTTGACTTCGCTCCGGATATTGCGGACAGAACGGATTAATTCAACAAGCAGTTTCATATCAGCAGCCGCCTCTTGATCCGTATGTTCCGGCACCGGAACCGGCCAAGAGCTGATCGTGATTGACTCGCCTTCATGAGGAAGGTGCTGCCAAATTTCCTCCGTTAAGAACGGCATAAACGGGTGAAGAAGGCGCATCGTTTGGTCAAGCACGTACGCCAGGACAGAGCGGGTTGTTTTCTTCGCCGCTTCATCTTCACCGTACAGCGGAAGCTTCGCCATTTCAATATACCAGTCGCACACATCGTCCCAGATAAAGTTATACAGGTGGCGTCCGACTTCTCCGAATTCATAACGGTCCGCAAGCTGGGTTACATCTTCAATCGTTTCATTCAGTCTTGTGAGAATCCACTTATCAGCAACTGATTTCTCACCGGACAGATCAAGCTCGTCATACGTCATGCCGTCCATGTTCATTAAGGCAAAACGGGAGGCGTTCCAAATTTTATTTGCGAAATTCCATGTAGATTCCACTTTTTCATAGCTGAAACGGAGATCCTGCCCCGGTGAACTTCCGGTTGCCAGGAAATAGCGGAGGGAATCCGCTCCGTACTTGTCGATGACATCCATCGGATCAACACCGTTCCCAAGGGATTTACTCATTTTTCTGCCCTGCTCGTCACGGATTAAGCCGTGAATCAGCACGTCTTTGAACGGGCGCTCACCGGTAAACTCAAGACCTTGGAAAATCATCCGGGATACCCAGAAGAAGATGATGTCATACCCTGTCACAAGAACATCGGTTGAGTAATACCGCTTAAAGTCTTCAGCGTTTTCATCAGGCCAGCCCATTGTAGAAAACGGCCAAAGCGCGGAGCTGAACCATGTATCAAGCACGTCTGAATCCTGTTCCCAATTTTCGCTGTCTTCAGGCGCCTCAAGGCCGACATACACTTCTTTGGTTTCTTTATGATACCAAGCCGGGATGCGGTGGCCCCACCACAGCTGACGGGAAATACACCAATCACGGATGTTTTCCATCCAGTGGAGATACGTTTTCTCGAAACGGTCAGGAACAAAGTGAACTTTCTCTTCTTTTGACTGAAGGTCAACCGCCGCATCTGCCAGCGGCTGCATTTTGACAAACCATTGTGTGGACAGGTACGGCTCAACAACGGCGCCGCTTCTCTCACTGTGGCCGACAGAATGCATATGGTCTTCGATTTTAAAGAGAACGCCTGTCTCCTGGAGATCTTTGACGAGTTTTTTGCGGCATTCAAACCGGTCCATGCCGTTATATTCGAGCGCTTTTTCATTCATTGTTCCGTCTTCATTCATGACAAGAATCCGCTCTAAATTGTGTCGGTTTCCGAGTTCAAAATCATTCGGGTCATGGGCTGGCGTGATTTTAACGGCTCCAGATCCGAATTCCATATCAACATAATCATCGCCGACGATCGGAATTTCGCGGTTTGTAATCGGCAGAATCACCGTTTTACCGATCAAGTGCTTGTAGCGCTCATCTTCAGGATGAACCGCGACAGCCGTGTCGCCAAGCATCGTTTCCGGACGGGTGGTCGCGATTTCAATTGAGCCTGAACCGTCTGCTAACGGATAGCGCAAATGATAAAACGCGCCCTGTACGTCTTTGTAAATCACTTCAATATCGGATAAAGCCGTTTTTGTGGCAGGGTCCCAGTTGATGATATATTCGCCTCTGTAAATCAAGCCTTTTTCGTACAATTTGACGAATACTTCACGCACGGCTTTGTTCAGCCCTTCATCAAGAGTGAAACGTTCGCGCGAATAATCGAGTCCAAGTCCCATTTTGGCCCATTGGCTGCGAATGAAATCAGCATACTCTTCCTTCCACTTCCATGTTTCTTCAAGAAATTTTTCGCGTCCAAGGTCATAGCGGCTCGTGCCCTGTTCGCGGAGTTTCGCTTCGACTTTTGCCTGAGTGGCGATGCCGGCATGGTCCATCCCCGGAAGCCAGAGCACGTCATAGCCCTGCATGCGTTTCATACGCGTAACGATATCTTGCAGCGTCGTATCCCACGCATGACCGAGGTGAAGCCTGCCCGTCACGTTCGGCGGCGGAATGACGACAGAATACGGCTGTTTCGTTTGATCGCCGCCCGCTTCGAAATATTTTCCTTTCAGCCAAAAATCATAGCGGCCTTTTTCTATCGCAGACGGATCATATTTTGTCGGCATTGTTTGTTCGTTTGTATCCATAATAACCCTCCAGCATGTTTAGAAATGGCTGAGCAACTAAAAAAGAGCCTTCATCCTGATAAAGGACGAAAAGCTCTTTCGCGGTACCACCTTTTTTCATGAACAGATCTGTTCATGCACTTAAACGGATAACGGGTGCGGCCCGAATTTCTCTACTGTATGTTCAAGAAATTATGCTCCCGGGCGACCTTCCAATGAGACGGCATAAGAAGCCTTTCAGCACAGTAGCTTCTCTCTCTTCATGCGTCTTTCTTGTACTCTTCCCGTTCAAAGCAGGTGTATTCTATCAGCTCATGATCTTATTTATTATGTTCTTTATTATAGTAAAAGTGTTTTTGATTCGTCAATCATCTTTTCCAAAAACCGCTGCCGTCATACATAAATGGGCATGCACCCCGCCCTTTTACGCACATACGATACAAAGAAAGGCGAATGTGAGGAGGAATTGCCGTGAAAAAAAGATTCAATTCTTATTCGCTCCCCCAGTGGGCCAGACAGGTCCGCCTTGTATCCGCGCAAGTCATTATACCGATTACGATCTTTCAGGGAATCAGGACGATTTTCTTTCCGACGACTTTTGATGTCCTTCTGCTTGCCATCCTGCTGTTTTTAGCGTGCGCCCTGCATTTGGAATGGATATAAAAAAACGAGTCCCGTTATGAAGAGGACTCGTTTTCCGCCTTTATTTTTTTCTCCTGCTCAATCTGATACACCTTCATGAGAAATGGTTCAACATTTTTCATCTGCCAAAACGCCCTTAATAATTGCGAGCACTCTTCTTTTTCAGAGCCCCTTTGAGCGGTCTGATACCGTTTCAGCACTTTGTACATGCCGGACGGATAAGCCATATAGCTGAGAAACAGGCTGATTTCCGCTTCACGGAGCGGAAATGATTTATGATACGTATAAAACCAGTCAAGACACTCCGGACACGCTTTCGGATAGCTTCTGAACAATCTGGAATAAAAGCCGAGCAGATCATTTTGCGGAGGGCCCAGCGCAGCTTTCTCGAAATTGGTGAAAAAGCCCGCTCCCACGTCATTATATAGAAAATGGCGGCTCGATAAGCTGCCGTGATTGATCACCGCTCTCGTCTTATCAAGATCCTTTGCCGCTTCGAACCACTCCTCCAGACGCTCCAGAGCAAAATTGACGGCGGACACCGTTTCTGTAAGATACGTAACGGCCTGCAGTTCAAAAGGAGAAAGGTACCACTCTTTTTCCGCCCGGTCGGCAAATTGTTCATAGACGAGCTTATCATTTTCCCAATCTCTTTTCGTTACTTCATAAAAGCCGCTGATATCTTCAGTACTGATTTGGATGTCCCGCACGGTCGCGGAGTGGAGCTTCGCAACCTCTTTAAAAAGGTAAACATGCTTTTGATCCAGTTCTTCTTCCTGATCGTACTGAAGCCAAGGCATTAAATAATAAGAATCCTCCGTCTGGCTTCCGGCAAAAAAATCGCCTGCATGCGTGCGGTAGATCGGAACAAATGAACGGTAGCCTTTCTCCTCAATCTCAATCATATGATCCGTAAAATCATTGCTGCGGGCCGGCTTGAGCTGTTTCAAAGCAAAAATGCCGTGGTTTGAGTAGACTTTCCATACATGCGGGCTGACAGGCTCAATATACTCAGCCGCCAGCCCGTATTCCTGAAGCACTGATTGGACTGCTTCCATTCCATTCACCACATTTTTACGGCCTCTTTGTGCTTACGCATGGCTGTTATTATATTCAGGTATATACAGAAGCTGACCTTCTTCAAGCTCGTCATCAAACGATAAAGAATTCGTTCTGATAAGCTGCTGGGATGTGATGTCATATCGTTCGCACACCCGATCGATTGTATCTTGCTGCTGTACAATGCAAATTTTCATTCTCGAAAACTTTTCTTCTTCTCTTGTAAATAATTTTGTCAAATAATGAGAGTTGTCATTTTCCTTCTGATCCGTTTTCGGTGCCGGTTCTTCATTCTCTCTTTCGGACTTAAGCGGCTCAGGCCGTTCAGATGCCGCCGGTTCTTCAGGCGGCAGTTTGGAAAACTGAAAAGACAAATCAAGAGGTTCCCCGGTTTCCTCCTCCGGCTGCGCCATCTTCCTTACCTCAATTTCAAACCCTTCATCAGCCTGGGTTTCTTCCTCAAGAAACTTAGGAGCGCTGTAAAATTCCTCTTCCCGCGGTTCCGGAACGAACTCGCGATAAGCGGGCTCCTGTTCTTCTTCAAAAACCGCAGGCTCCTCTTCGTCTTCTGTCTCCTCTTGATCACTCTGACGGAGAAGCGGTTCGGCCTCTGGCTGCTCTTCTATTTCAAGGGCGGGCTGTTCCTCAACCTCTGTTTTTTCTGCATGCGGGGTCAGAGTAAAAGCAGGGGAAACCGGTTCAACATCATCCTTTGGCTCTTCCAGCACTTCCGCTGCATCATCCTCAGATACAGGCTCATTCCTTTCAGCCGACATGATTGCAGGCTCCTCAGCTTCTTCCGGCTCTTCTTCGTCTTGGACGGCAGCGGGAGGAGGAGGCTCAGTAATTGAAACAGGTTCCGGCACCTCTTCCAGCCTCAGAACAGGGGCGGTTTCCTCATCCTCCTCTTTTTCTTCTTCCTCTTCCTGCCTGAGTATAGGCGGAGTCTCTTCCTCATTCTCCACGGTTTCTTGTATTGCTTCTTCTTCCGATACACTCAGCGGCTCTTCAGGAATCTGACGTATCATTAATTCTGGTTCATTTTCTTCCTCGGAACGATGTTCAGCAAGATTGATCATTTCTTCTCTGGAAAATTCAGGCGCCACATACAGAGGGATTTCCGGCTCTTTTGGCTCGGTTTCCTCAAGCAGTCCTTCAATTGCCAAATCAGCCTGAATGGTTAAGATTCTTGAATCCGTCAACTGATAATCAAAGGCATCAATAAAAACGAAAACATCATTGAGGTGGCTCACTTTATTTTTCGGAATCGTGATGTCTACCGGGAAACAATGAAGGAGCTCTGCAGTGCCATCCTCCCTTGCCCTCACTTCCTCTACATGTCTCAGCTCTCTATCAAGCTCTTCGAAATGACTGCTGTGATCTATGTTGTAATCGCCAGTAAGTTCTAATGATCCTTTAATTGAGACATAATCATTTACTTCCTGCACCCTGATATCAGGGTCTAATGAAATCGAAAGTAATTCAGAAACTTCCTGTCCTTTTTGGAAACAGATTGATTCTTCAACAGAAAATTGCAACCGGTGATTATGCGGCAAGTTCATATCCTCCTTTCATCTAATCCATACAATTAGATGTCACTAAAGGTGTATGCCGCAATCCGGATAAATATGATAAAGGAGGCATTGAAAAAAGCCGATACAAGACTTGCTTGCATCGGCTTTTCGGTATCAGCGGCTGATAGTCTGGAACACTTTCTCAGCGGCTTGAATGGTTTTTTCAATATCCTCCATTGTATGCGCAGTGGAGAGAAACAATCCTTCAAATTGAGACGGCGGAAGAAATACGCCTGCGTCAGCCATCCCTTTATAATATTTGGCGAACAGCTTTAAATCAGATGATTTAGCTGTTTCATAGTTAATGACAGGCTCATTTGTGAAAAAGAATCCGATCATTGAGCCCGCACGGTTAAACGTGTGCGGAATGCCATGTGCTTCAGCGGCTTTGGAAATGCCTTCTTCAAGCATATCGCCTTTTTTCACAAATTCTTGGTAAGATTCAGGTGTGAGCTGCTGTAACGTCTCAAGTCCCGCTGTCATGGCAAGCGGATTTCCCGACAATGTTCCCGCCTGATAGATCGGACCGCTCGGAGCGATTCGTTCCATGATTTCGGCTTTGCCGCCATACGCACCGACAGGAAGACCGCCGCCGATGACTTTGCCGAGACACGTTAAGTCAGGCGTCACGCCGAAATATCCTTGCGCACAGTTATAGTCCACGCGAAAACCGGTCATGACTTCATCAAAAATTAACAGCGCGCCATTTTGTTCCGTGATGTCACGAAGCCCTTGCAAAAAGCCTTCCTGCGGCGGAACAACGCCCATATTGCCGGCTACCGGCTCAACAATGACCCCGGCGATATCTTCACCGTACTCACGGAATGCGAGTGCAACGCTTTCCAAGTCGTTATACGGAACGGTAATCGTATTCATCGCGATTCCTTCAGGCACACCCGGGCTGTCAGGAAGGCCGAGTGTCGCCACCCCGGATCCCGCTTTGATCAGCAGCGAATCACCGTGGCCGTGATAACACCCTTCGAATTTCAAAATTTTATTGCGGCCGGTATATCCTCTTGCCAGACGAAGAGCGCTCATTGTCGCCTCTGTTCCGGAGCTGACCATCCGTACGATTTCAACAGACGGCACACGGTCAATGACCAATTTGGCCAGTTCGTTTTCCACTTCAGTAGAAGCTCCGAAACTTGTTCCGTTTTCCGCGACCTTTTTCAGGCTTTCAACGACGCGGTCGTTGGTGTGGCCCAAAATGAGCGGACCCCAGCTCAGCACATAGTCGATATATTCATTGCCGTCAATATCAAAAATTTTCGATCCTTTGCCGCGCTGCATAAAAATCGGGTCCATATCAACTGATTTAAATGCGCGCACCGGGCTGTTCACTCCGCCCGGCATCAGTTTCTGTGCTTCTTTAAAAGCGGATTTTGATTTTTCATAGTTTCTCATCTGCCTCAGCTCCCGTCAAATGAAATTCTTATTCAGCAAGCCATTTTGCTGCGTCTTTTGCATGATACGTCATAATGAGGTCGGCACCTGCACGTTTCATGCTCGTTAAAATTTCAAGCACCATTTCTTTTTCTTTAATCCAGCCGTTTTGGGCTGCAGCTTTCACCATAGAATACTCCCCGCTTACATTATAAGCGACCAGCGGCAGGTGATGGCGGTTTTTCACATCACGCATAATATCTAAGTATGACATAGACGGTTTGACGATTAAAAAGTCAGCGCCTTCTGCAGCGTCTGATTCAGCCTCACGGAGCGCTTCCAAGCGGTTGGCCGGATCCATCTGATATGTTTTTCGGTCGCCGAACTGCGGTGTGCTGTCAGCCGCGTCGCGGAACGGACCGTAAAATTCACTTGAATATTTCACGGCATAGGACATGATCGGAATATTTGTGAATCCTTCTTTGTCAAGCGCTTCTCTGATCACTGTGACAAAACCGTCCATCATGTTTGAAGGAGCGATGATATCAGCGCCGGCTTTAGCCTGGCTGACGGCTGTCTGCGCCAGCAGTTCAAGCGACTCGTCATTCAGGATTACTCCGTCTTTCACAACGCCGCAATGGCCGTGATCCGTATATTCACAGAGGCATGTATCAGCGATTACGATCATTTCAGGATAATGCTTTTTAATTTCAGCAATCCCTTTTTGCACAATGCCGTGATCGTGAAAAGCCTGAGTTCCGCAGTCGTCTTTTTCTTCCGGCACGCCGAAAACGATGACCGACTTAATGCCGAGTGATATGAGCTCAGCCATTTCATCCTTTAATAAATCGAGTGACACATGATAAACCCCCGGCATGGAAGGAACTTCTTTTTTTCCTTCAAGCCCTTCAACGACAAATAAAGGGTAAATAAAATCTGAAGGGTGAAGGCGTGTTTCTCTTACTAAATCTCTCATCGCAGCGTTCGCGCGCAAACGGCGGTGTCTGTTAAATGTTTGATTCATCATTATCTATCCTTTCCCGACATGCTGCACATGACGTCCAGCATGCCTTCAATCGTATAGGTGTCAGGCACATGGGATGAGATCCCGTATTCCAATAGCGCTTTTTCCGTCAAAGGGCCGATGCTGATATAGCTCGCACCGCTGTTTTCCAAAGTTTTTTTTTCGTCTCCGACCGCATGCATAAACGTATGCACCGCCGAAGAACTGGTAAACGTAATAAAATCAAAATGAGAGCGGGATGCAGCCTGTCTCAGCTCGTCCATTCCTTTTTCATCCTGAATGGTATTGTACAGCACCCATTCCCTTATTTGATAGCCAAGCGGCTCAAGCTCCGCTTTTATGACATCGCGTGATAAATTGCCCTTTATCACTGAAATGGGTTCGGCAGCTGATGCGTGCCGCTTTAATGTATCAGCCAGACATTCAGCCACATACTCATCAGGCATCGCATCCGTCCCGGCTCCCCGCTCTTTAAGGGCGCGCGCAGTCTTTTCACCGACGGCTGCGATTTTTTTCCGTCCCGAAAGCGCAAGGCCGTGCTCATCGAGGTAGGAAAAAAAGAACCGGACACCGTTTACGCTTGTAAAAACAAGCCACCCCGGCTCAGAAAGGTCTTCCCGGAGACTGTCCGCACATTCACCCGGGAGCGCTTCCTGAAAAGCGATCAGCGAAGCGGAAACAGCCGTTCCGCCGAGCGCCTCCACTTTTTTTCGGAACGGGGCGGCCTGTCTTTTGTTCCGGGTGACAAGCACGGTCTTTCCTTGTAAAGGAAGGTCATTTGCCATCCTGATCGAGCTCCTGTTTTACGCTGTCGATTAATGCTTTGGCTCCTTTTTCAGACATCATCGCCGCACAGCGTTTCCCGATTTCTTCCGGATCATGTCCCGCCGCTGTTTCTTTATAAATCGTCTTACCGTCCGGAGACGCAACAAGACCGACCAATTCAACCTCATCCCGGTCATTGACGGACGCATACCCGGCAATCGGCACTTGGCAGCCGCCTTCCATCGCGTGCAAGAAAGCCCGTTCGGCTGCCACCGTGCGTTTCGTATACTCATCGGTGAATTGCGCAAACAGCTTCAAAAGCTCCTCATCCGACTCTCTGCATTCAATGGCAAGAGCGCCTTGGCCTACCGCAGGCAGACAGCGGTCCGGTTCGAGGAATTCAGATACGACATCATCTTTCCAGCCCATTCTTGAAAGACCCGCAGCAGCTAAAATAATAGCATCATAATCTTCCGTCTCAAGCTTTTGAAGTCTCGTATCTATGTTGCCTCTGATCCATTTAATAGTAAGATCAGGGCGCTCAGCAAGAATCTGGGCGCTTCTTCTTAAACTGCTCGTGCCGATGATGCCGCCTTCTTTTATGTCGTCCAGCTTTTGATGCCCCTTGGAAATCAGCGCATCACGCGGGTCCTCACGTTTCGGTATGCAGCCGATGACCAGACCTTCAGGCAAAACAGCAGGCATGTCTTTCATGCTGTGGACCGCCATATCAATCTCCTGATGTAACAGCGCCTGTTCAATCTCTTTGACAAACAGACCTTTGCCGCCCACTTTTGACAGTGTGACATCAAGGATGCGGTCGCCTTTTGTGACAATCTCCTGAATTTCAAAGTTATACGAAGGATTCAATTCCTTTAGTTTGTTAATCACCCATTTTGTCTGGGTCATAGCCAGTTTGCTCCGTCTGGAACCTACCTTAATCGTTCTCATTTTCTTTCCTCCCGAATCTGTTTGGCGCGTGACGTTAACTGAACCAATGGAATTGCGATAGGCTTCCGAGCAGGAAGTAATTAATCATCAGCACGAGAAAACATGCTGAATTCCATAACGCCGCCACTTTTCCCTGCAGTTCCTTAATCATTCTGATATATAAATAGTAGCTGTATAAAAGCAGCACAATAAACGAGCCGAGCACTTTTGAATCAAACCAGTACAGCGTTTCCAGAGACACATACGCCCAGATTACGCCTAAGATCAAACTTAACAGCAGCATCGGAACTCCGATGACATTCAAAACGTAAGCCATATAATCAAGTTTTGACAAATCTTCAATTCTCAACAGCCATTTTCCCCATTTTTTCTTCTTTAATAAAGAATATTGAAATTGATAAAGAAGCGAAAAGACAAAAGAAAGGGAAAAGGCGCCGTATGAGAGAATCGCCATTGTGATATGAATGACCAAAAGCTCTGAGACCAGCTGGCCGGAAAAAGCTGCCGAATGCTGATCAGTCGGTGAAAACGTGTGGATCGCGATCATCGAGAAACCGATGACATTCGTGAAAAACACGATAAAATCAACCCGCAGAATCTGCGTGACAACAAGTGAGAGCGTAACAAGCACCCACGCATAAAAGTAAAGGGCCTCTGTAATATTTAAGACCGGAAATCTCCCCGTCTGCCACATAAAATAAGAAAGATAGACGGTTTGCAGAGTCCAGACAATAGAAAGCAACCAGAAGGCCATTTTCCCAGCCTTCCGGTTGTGTTGAAGAAAATCTATAAAGTAAAAAAGGACGCTTACTGCATAAATAACAATTGTCGCTTCATTAAGTCTTGCCATTGCTGTATCAATCATACAGCGCTCACTCACTTACAAGCGGACGTAAGCCCGTTTTTGCTTCTGCCTTTTGAAACGAATGAACCGTCTGGCGGTTATCCAGGCTTTTGTCCAGCTGGCGGCCGGCTTCATCCTCAATATCGAAAATCTGCATAAACAGCTTCAGCTTTTCCTCGGAATCCGCTTCAGCCGCAAGCTCTTTCGCTTTCAGAATCGGGTCGCGCAGCATCTGGTTAATGATGCTTTTCGTATGTTTGCTGAGCAGTTTTTTCTCTCTTACCGTCAGATTAGGCAGCTTGCGCTCAATGCTCTGCATCGTATCGGACTGGATGGACAGCGCCTTTTCACGCAGCGCCGAAATGACCGGCACGACGCCGAGCGTATTAAGCCACTGCTTAAATTCAACAATTGCCGCTTCAATGAACAGCTCGACTTTTTCAGCGGTTTCACGGCGTTCTTTTAAGTTGGCTTCAACGATTCCTTCAAGGTCATCAATATCGTACAGGAAAACACCTTCAAGATCGTTCAGCGCAGGATCAAGGTCTCTCGGCACAGCGATGTCCACCATAAATAACGGGCGGCCCTTCCGCTGTCTGCCCGCTCTCTCCATCATATCTTTAGACACGACAAAATCACTCGCGCCTGTCGAGCTGATTAAAATATCAGCTTCAGCAAGTGCATGTTCAAGCTGGTTTAAGCTGCGAGCTTCTCCGGAGAAACGGTCAGCAAGCTCTTTTGCCTTCAAAAACGTTCTGTTGATGACCGTTACTTTGCCGATGCCCTGTCCGTGCAGGTTTTCTGCGGCGAGCTCGCCCATTTTCCCCGCACCGAGAATCAAAATGTGCTTATTTGACAGAGAGCCGAAGATTTTTTTCGCGAGTTCAACGGCCGCGTAACTGACGGAAACGGCATTGGCGCCGATATCGGTTTCAGCATGCGTGCGTTTGCCGACAGTCACCGCCTGTTTAAAGAGCTCATTGAAAATGGTGCCGATTGTCTTTTCTGTCTGCGCCGTTTTAAAGCTCGAACGGACCTGGCCGAGTATTTGTGTTTCTCCGATGACCATGGAATCCAAACCGCACGCCACACGGAATAAATGCTCGATCGCCGCATCGCTCTCATAAAATTTCAGAAACGGAGACAGCTCTTCTTTCGGCAGCGAGAACCATTCGGATAAAAATGTCTTTATATAATAACGGCCGGTATGAAGCTGGTCGACCACCGCATATATTTCAGTTCGGTTGCAGGTTGACACGATAATGTTTTCAAGAACACTTTTTTCTTCTTTTAAACGGAGCATCGCTTCTGCAAGCTCATCCGGCTGAAAACTTATTTTTTCACGTATTTCAATGGGGGCGGATTTATAATCTACTCCCACTACAAGAATATGCATAGCCGTTCATGCACCCCCGTACATCGCAATTTATTTATAATCATTCTAACATAGAATTTATTATTTATAATAATTATAACATAGTTTCTTCGTGAAAATGTGAACAGATTTCAAAAATGTTATGCTATAGTATAAAAAGCTTCGTTTCCTCTGTAATCATCATACTAAAAATCCTTTACTGCGGGTAGGTGACAGGATGAAAAAAACATCAATTTTATTACCAGGACTTCTGCTTGCCGCTTCATTATTCGCATGGCTTCAGAGCGGACAGGTCCGCCTCTTTGCGAATCAGGGAGAATGGCCGGTGCTCCTTATGCTTTTGGGTGCCGTGTTCTTGTATCAGGGCAAAAAGGAAGCGGCTGGGCCTCACGTCCTTATCGGTATGCTTCTGTTCGGAATAGGTTTACACTTTTTCGCCAAACCAGAGCTCTCTTGGTGGCCGGGAGATTTCGAAATGCTGCTCTTCGTACTCGGTTTCTCCTTATTTGCGGCCGCCAGAAAAGAATATGTATACGAAGCGGTTGCCATGATTGGTTTTTCCCTCTTTTTATACTTCTTTAAACAAATTACGGCGTGGATGGAATCCGTGAATATTCCGACGGAGCATTTCAAAACATACTGGCCGTATGTTTTCGTCGGAATCAGCCTTTTCTTATTGTTTATCAAGCGGAACAAAACTATACGATAAAACCCAAAACGCACTGCGTTTTGGGTTTTTCATTACCTGCTGATCATTTTTTTAATGGCTCCCCATGCTTCATCTTTTCCTTTTTTTGTTTCAGAGGAGAATAAAATCAGCTCATCTTCAGGGTCCATATCAAGCGTCTGTTTGACAACCTTTAAGTGCTTGTCCCATTTTCCTTTTGGAATCTTATCCGCTTTTGTCGCAATGACGATAACGGGAATGCCGTAATATTTCAAGAATTCATACATGTTCACGTCATCAGCAGACGGCGCGTGTCTGAGGTCGACAATCTGCACGCAGGCTTTCAGCTCTTCACGGGTCGTCATATAGGTTTCAATCATTCTCCCCCATGCTTCCCGCTCGCTTTTTGAAACTTTCGCAAACCCGTACCCGGGAACGTCGACAAAATGCAATTCATCATTGATGATGTAAAAGTTTAAGGTCTGTGTTTTCCCCGGTTTTGATGACGTTCTGGCCAGGTTTTTCCGATTGATTAATGAATTGATAAAAGATGACTTTCCTACATTTGATCTTCCCGCCAGCGCGATTTCCGGAAGTCCCCCATCAGGGTACTGTTCCGGTTTAACCGCGCTGATCACGATTTCTGACTTTGTAACTTTCATTTCTTCTCTCCTACTAAGGCATGTTCCAAAACGTCATCCAGATGTGACACGAATATAAATTTCAGTCCTTCTCTGACGCTTTCAGGAATATCCTCTATATCTTTTTCGTTATCTTTAGGCGCAATAATCGTGGTCAGGCCCGCTCTGTGGGCACCGAGCGCCTTTTCTTTCAGTCCGCCGATCGGAAGCACGCGGCCCCGCAGCGTGATTTCTCCCGTCATACCGACTTCGCGTTTTACCGGACGATCCGTTAACGCTGAAACGAGCGCCGTGGCCATCGTAATTCCCGCAGAAGGGCCGTCTTTCGGCACCGCTCCTTCAGGGACATGAATATGAATGTCATGGTTCTCATGGAATGTCGGATCGATTCCGAGCTGTTCCGCTTTTGAGCGGACATAACTGAAAGCTGCCTGGGCGGATTCCCGCATGACATCTCCCAGCTTCCCGGTCAGAATCAGCTTTCCTTTTCCCGGTGACAATGACACCTCGATTGAAAGCGTGTCTCCGCCGACTGTCGTATACGCAAGCCCCGTGACGACCCCGATTTGATCTTCGGTTTCCGCTTGTCCGTATCTGAATATCCGTTTTCCAAGGTAGTCTGCCAAATTTTTCTCTGTAACGGTAATGCGTTTTCTTTCCTCAGAAACGATGGCTTTTGCAGCTTTTCGGCAAATGGCGGCAACCTGGCGTTCAAGCGTTCTCACACCGGCTTCCCTTGTATAATAGCGGATGATGTCGGTAATCGCCTGATCCCGAATCTGCAGGTTGCTCTTTGTGAGCCCGTGCTCTTTGATCTGTTTCGGAAGCAGGTGGTCTTTTACGATCTCCAGCTTTTCGTTTTCAGTATAGCCTGACAGGCTGATAATCTCCATTCTGTCTCTGAGAGGGCCCGGTATTGAAGCAAGGTTATTCGCAGTCGCGATAAAAAGCACTTTCGATAAATCGAACGTCTCTTCAATATAATGGTCGCTGAATGTGCTGTTTTGTTCCGGATCCAGCACCTCAAGCATCGCCGAAGACGGGTCGCCTCTGAAATCAGACGACATTTTATCAATCTCATCAAGGAGAAAGACCGGATTTTGTTTGCCGGCTTTTTTCATCCCCTGTATAATACGGCCCGGCATCGCTCCGACGTATGTACGCCGATGCCCGCGGATTTCAGATTCATCCCGCACACCGCCCAGTGAAATTCTCACAAAACGGCGCCCCATGCTCGTACTGATTGATTTTGCAAGAGATGTTTTTCCGACTCCCGGAGGTCCGGCCAGACAAAGAATCGGCCCTTTCAGCGTTTTCGTCAGCTGTTTCACAGCCAAATACTCCAGAATCCGTTCTTTCACTTTCTCTAAACCGTGATGCTCTTTGTCTAAGATTTCCCCGGCTTTTTTAATATCCAGTTTATCTTCTGTTTCGTCCGACCACGGCAGAGCGATAAGCCAGTCAATATAGTTGCGGATAACAGAGCTTTCCGCTGAGCTTGACGGCACTTTTTCGTAACGGCTTAATTCCTTAAGCGCCGTTTCTTTGACACGCTCAGGCATGCCGGCTTCTTCTATCTTCTCCGTGAGCGACTGAACTTCACCGGTTTTCCCTTCTTTGTCGCCAAGCTCCTTCTGAATGGCTTTCATCTGTTCACGCAAGTAGTATTCCTTTTGAGTGCGTTCCATCGAACGCTTGACGCGCTGTCCGATTTTTTTCTCAATTTCCAGCACTTCTTTTTCATTATGAATAGAACGGATGACCTTATTCAGGCGTTCTTTAATATCAGCCGTTTCTAAAATATCCTGCTTGTCCTTTAATTTCAGCGGGAGATGAGAAGCGACGATATCCGCCATTCTGCCGGGCTCTTCAATATCAGTCACGGCTGCATACGTTTCTGCGGAGATTTTTTTAGAAATTTTTATGTACTGGTCAAAATGGTCCAGCAGCGTCCGCATAAGCGCTTCATCTTCCACGTCTTTCGAATCGTCCTCATGCATCAGCTGTATATCGACCGAAGTATAATCTTCGAGCTCGGTGTATTCAAGGATCTGCGCCCGCTGAATTCCTTCTACAAGCACTCTGATCGTACCGTTGGGAAGCTTCAGCATCTGTTTAATTTTTGTATAAGTGCCGACGGTGAAAATGTCCTCTTCACCCGGTTCGTCTATCGAAATATCCTGCTGAGTGGCTAAAAAAATCATATGATCATGCATCATTGCCTGTTCAAGAGCCTGAACCGACTTGTCCCGGCCTACATCTAAATGTAAAACCATCGTCGGGTATACCAATAAACCTCTTAAAGGGAGGAGCGGGATGCTGCGTTTTGTATCTTCTGCCATGTGACTGACACCTCCGTGACTTTAGTATGAACCATTATAATACAACTTTTTCATCGTTGTACAATTCCGGGATCGGGCAATCATCGGCTTACCGCCTGCCCTGTATATAAAACAGTCTCTTCGTAGTATACCCTTTCTTTCTGTTCTGAAAAAGGAAAAGATGTCCTCCATAAAAAAACCCCATTATAAAAATGGGGTTTATACGGATTCCTTATTCATTTGGATATCAAACGGTTTCTGTTCTGAAGGCGGGTCTACCAATATGACGTCAAGCACTTCCTGAAACGTTTTTACCGCTTTAATGGTGATTCCATCTATTCGTTTCAGAATGGACTGCTGATTTTCATAAGGGATAATGACCGTTTTTGCTCCGGCCTGCTTTGCGGCTTTGATTTTCGGGATAACGCCGCCGATGGGTTTGACAAGCCCTGTCAGGCTGATCTCTCCCGTCATCGCCACCGTATGGTCGATAGGGATGCGGTGAATCGCGGAAAAAATCCCCGCAGCCATCGCGATACCCGCAGAAGGTCCGTCAATCGGACCTCCGCCCGGAAAATTGACATGAATGTCATAGTCTGAAGGTTTGATGCCCATTGTGCGAAGAACCGTCAGAACATTCTCCACTGACCCCTTCGCCATACTTTTGCGGCGGATCGACTTTGATTGGCTGCCAATGCTCTCTTCCTCTGCGATTCCCGTAATATTCAGGCTGCCTTTGTCCTGCGCAGGCGTGACATTCACTTCGATTTCCAGCAATGCGCCGCTGTTCGGCCCGTAAACGGCAAGCCCGTTCACGATACCGACTTGCGGTTCATCAGCGATTTTCTGCTCATTTTTCGGCGTAAGCTGACTGGAATGAACAACCCACTCTATATCCTCTGTCGTAATTTCTTTCCTGTCCTCGGTCACCGCCATACCGGCGGCAATCTGAATCATATTGACGGCTTCGCGTCCGTTTCTCGTATATGCGGTCAGCACACCAAGAGCCTCATCAGAAATCTCTTTCTGAATTTTGTCGGCCGCTTTTTTCGCAACGGTTTTAAGTTCATCCTTTTCCAGCTCGCGGAAAAACACTTCAAGACAGCGGGACCGGATGGCCGGCGGAATTTCATTCGGCATTCTCGTTGTCGCTCCGATCAGTCGGAAATCCGCGGGAAGCCCGTTTTGAAAAATATCATGAATATGATTCGGTATCTGCGTATTTTCCTCACTGTAATACGCACTGTCTAAAAATACTTTCCGATCTTCAAGCACCTTCAGCATTTTATTCATCTGAATCGGGTGAAGCTCGCCGATTTCATCAATAAACAATACACCGCCGTGCGCATGGGTCACAGCCCCCTGCTTCGGCTGCGGAATGCCCGCCTGACCCATTGCCCCCGCTCCCTGATAAATCGGATCATGCACTGAACCGATAAGCGGATCGGCAATACCCCGTTCATCAAATCGTGCGGTCGTCGCATCAAGCTCAACAAAAACGGCCTGCTTCTGAAATGGTGACTGTTTATGTTTTTTCGCTTCTTCCAATACGAGACGCGCCGCAGCCGTTTTACCGACTCCCGGAGGCCCGTAAATTATGACATGCTGCGGGTTCGGACCGCAAAGCGCTGCTTTTAATGCTTTAATCCCATCCTCCTGGCCGACAATATCCTGAAAGCTTTTCGGCCGCACCTTCTCTGATAAAGGTTCTGATAAACTGATGGCGCGCATTTTGCGAAGCTGTTCCATTTCCTTTTTTGATTCTTTATCTATCGTCACTTTTTGTGTACGCTGGTTTTTGAGCAGATTCCAAAAATATAATCCGATGACTATCCCGAAAAACAGCTGTACAAATAATGCGATCCCTGTCCAACTCATGCTGGTCCCTCCTGAAAAAACGATTTATGTATCCAATTCATTCCTCTGTCCGCTAGTATCTCCCAGCAAAGCCCGGAATAAACATTTTTCAGAAGGGTCGGGACAAGAAAAAAACCTCCTGATCAATCCGAGTCAGGAGGTTTTGTAACGTTACGCTGATGTTTTATCTTGACCGACAACAGTGCCGTCTTTTAATACAAGACGCGGTGCTTCACCGTCTGCCACTGTCGCTCCGGTAATGACACATTTTTCAATGTCATCGCGGGACGGCAGATCAAACATGACGTCAAGCATGATGCCCTCAATGATAGAACGCAGGCCGCGTGCGCCTGTTTTTCGCTCGATCGCTTTTTTCGCAATTTCAGATAATGCCTCGTCTTCAAAATCAAGCTCGACATCATCTAGTTCTAACATTTTCTTGTATTGTTTGACGAGTGCGTTTTTAGGTTTAGTCAGAATTTCAACCAGTGCCGTTTCGTCAAGCTGCTCAAGGCTTGCAATGACAGGAAGACGGCCGATGAATTCAGGAATCAGCCCGAAACGAAGCAAGTCTTCCGGAAGAACTTTAGAAAGCAGTTCTTCTTTTTCCAAGTCTGCCACTTTATTATCAGAGCCGAAGCCGATGACTTTTTGTCCGAGACGGCGTTTAATGATTTGTTCGATGCCGTCAAATGCACCCCCGCAAATGAACAGAATGTTCGTCGTATCGATCTGAATGAATTCCTGATGAGGATGTTTGCGCCCTCCTTGAGGCGGCACGCTTGCAACCGTTCCTTCAAGAATTTTCAGCAGCGCCTGCTGAACGCCTTCGCCTGATACGTCACGTGTGATGGACGGGTTTTCAGATTTACGCGCTACTTTATCGATTTCATCGATATAAATAATGCCTTTTTCCGCTTTTTCCACATCATAGTCTGCTGCCTGAATCAGTTTGAGGAGAATGTTTTCTACGTCCTCACCGACATATCCGGCTTCAGTCAGAGATGTAGCGTCCGCGATCGCAAACGGCACGTTCAGAATACGCGCAAGTGTCTGGGCGAGAAGTGTTTTCCCGCTTCCAGTCGGCCCGATTAATGAAATATTACTTTTAGAAAGCTCGACATCATCCACTTTACTGTTGGAGTTGATGCGTTTGTAATGGTTGTATACCGCAACCGCAAGTGATTTCTTCGCCTGATCCTGTCCGATGACATATTCATTCAGAATCTCACGGATTTCCTGCGGCTTCGGAACGTCTTTAAATTCGACTTCTTCTTCTGTGCCCAGCTCTTCTTCTACGATTTCTGTACAGAGCTCGATGCATTCGTCGCATATATATACACCCGGTCCTGCAACCAGCTTACGAACCTGATCTTGCGTTTTTCCGCAGAACGAGCATTTTAATTGTCCTTTTTCCTCGTTGAATTTAAACATTCTTTCACCCCTTAATCTTGTCTCACTTTTTCTTTTACCTGAAGGGCAAAAGAAAACGGTTCTTGCTACGATCGAGTATGTATTGCATTTTACCATACTTTCCAGTAAGACGGTAACAATGTGTTTCGCGCTTGCACATTCTATATGTATGACAAAAAACAGCCCGGCAATGACTATCTTGCCCCAAGAAAAAGAGTTATATCATAATTGTACAAAACAAGGCACGAATTAATCGCGCCCTGTTTTATTATGTCTATTATTATGAACCATATTAACGGTTTTCTACAAGAAAATCAATTGCTTTTCGAACTTTTAAATCTTCTTTCATCGCGTCAGTTGAACCGATTGCCTGCTTGATGTTTTCAACCGGCATGTTGTAAGCTTCAGCCATTTTAGTCAGCTCAGCTTCAACTTCTTCGTCAGTCACTTCAAGATTTTCAGCTTGAGCGATCGCTTCAAGCGTCAGGTTTGATTTTACGCGTTTTGCAGCATCTTCTGTCATTTGCTCTTTTAACGCGTTTTCATCTTGACCTGAGAATTGAGTGTAAAGCTCAAGGTTCATGCCTTGCATTTGCAGACGCTGTTCGAATTCTTTCAGCATGCGGTCAAGCTCAGTGTCGATCATCGCTTGAGGAACATCAGCTTCAGCGTTTTCAGATGCTTTCAGAACAAGCTCTTCACGCAATTTAGCGTCAGCTTCGTTTTCTTTTGCTTCTTCAAGGCGTTTTTTTGTTTTCTCAGTTAATTCAGCAAGCGTTTCAACTTCTTCGTCAATGTCTTTTGCGAATTCGTCGTTAAGCTCCGGAAGCTCTTTCGCTTTGATTTCATGAATTTTCACTTTGAAAACAGCTGGTTTTCCGGCAAGCTCTTCAGCATGGTACTCTTCAGGGAATGTTACTTCAACATCCTTTTCAGCGCCTGCTTCAAGACCTGTTAACTGCTCTTCGAAGCCCGGGATGAATGAACCTGATCCTACTTCAAGTGAGTAGTTCTCAGCTTTTCCGCCTTCAAATGCTTCTCCGTCAACGAAACCTTCGAAGTCAAGAACGACTGTATCGCCGTTTTCAACAGCGCCTTCTTCTTTCACGACAAGCTCAGCCTGACGCTCCTGAAGCGCTTTAAGTTCGTTTTGTACGTCTTCGTCAGTAACGGACACGTCATCTTTTTCGATACCTAAGCCTTTGTAGTCACCGAGTTTCACTTCCGGTTTTACAGTCACTTTTGCAGTGAAAATTAAGCTTTCGCCTTTTTCGATTTTTTCAACATCGATTTCAGGGCGGTCTACAGGCTCAATGCCGGCTTCTTCAACCGCTTTAGGGTATTCTACAGGAAGTAAAATATCTAAAGCATCCTGGTAAAGAGCTTCAACGCCGAAACGCTGTTCGAATAAACCGCGGGGAACTTTCCCTTTGCGGAATCCAGGAATAGAAACCTGTTTTACTACTTTTTTAAATGCATCATCAAGAGCTGTTTTAAACGTTTCCGCATCAACTTCAACCGTTAATACGCCTTCGTTGCCTTCTTGTTTTTCCCATTTTACAGACATGTGTTTCCCTCCAAAAATCTATTCAGGTTGTGTCGGTCTTCCATTCTAAAGCAATCCGCGGCTTTGTCAAAGAAAAAACCGCTTTGAATCAGAATCATTATGTAATGAACTGGCAGCCTGTCCAACCGTAATTCTCATTTCAGTTAAACCGCTATACATAAATACAACCACTATATTATAACATAACGCCTAGCGCTTTCAACTATATGGCGTGATTTACAAATAAGAAATTTCTTCAATATCCTTAATCATCGTGCAGGCTTCTTCGAGTTCACGGCTGTCAAACTCGTACATCATATGAAGTTCCTCCGGCTCAATGTCAATGCCGTGCATCTCGTAACCGACCTTATGAAGCGCCGCGGCCCATAAATCTGCGTTCAAAAACTTCGGCATAAAAGGGTGCAATACGGTCAGATGCCTTCTCCACAGCTCCTCAACGGCGGCGTATAATGTAGGATTTTCATTGCCGAGCGTTTCATCAAGCACCCGGAGAACACGATGCAAAATCGGGGCCGCATCAGGCTGAATCGTTTCACTCGGGATCGCGGTCATTGAATCACCGAATTTTGTAATATGGACCGGTTTGCTGTAGTCGTGCTCCGACATAAGCGTCAAAATCATCGTTTTGATCAGCGGATGCGCGCCCGGATCTTGAAGAATCGTTTTTAAAAGGCCCGTGTATTTCGCAATATTGCGGTCTTTGAGAGAATGAATCAGATTCATTTGTTCTGCGGGGCTGTTCAGCACTTTTTCCGCATCAAGAACGTCTTCATATTCCTCCTCCCACGCCTCATCCTGCTGATCGGGATCGGTCATTTTGCGGCTGAATTCGAGCAGCCGGTAGAATTGTTCCGCACTTTCTGCTGGCAGCTGGTTTTCCTCCAGTACAGCTTCAATTGTGCTTTTGACTTCTTCATATTGTTTCAGCTGAATTAAAATGGTCATATACACCTGCAGCACGGTAAAATAATGGCCGTACCCTTCATTCAGCATTTTCTCGCAAACTTGTTTTGCTTCTTCCAATTCCCCGAGTTCCAGAAAACAAATCGCCATGCCTAAATGTACGTCGGACTCGGTATCACCGTGGCTTACCGCTTCTGAAAACAGTTCGAGGGCCTCCTGATACTGTTTATCCTTCATGGCGGCCATCCCTTTATCAACCAAGCGTTCTTTCAGACGGGGGAAAGGAATGATATCAGCTTTTTTCTTGTCATGCGTCATACTTTATTTCCTTTCAGGCGCTTATTTTGTTCAAGTGTATCAACACGCGTCAGGAAACACAAGAAAGGATGACGCGCACGGCCAAAAAAGCCGCCGGACAGATGCCGGACGGCTTTTTTCAGGCTCGAAGCCAAGAACTTCTTTTCGATTCAAACTGCTGAATGTCGTCCTCCAGCAGAAGCGTTAATGAAATTTCATCATAGCCGTTAATCAGCATTTCCTTCCAGTGAGGATCGACTTCAAACGAAATCTCTCTTCCTTCGCTGTCGTGAATGAGCTGGTTTTCCAAGTCAACCGTCATATTAAGGGACTGATTTTCATATTGACAGGCGAGTTTTTTCCACTGATCATACGGCATACGGATGGGAAGCATACCGTTTTTAAAGCAGTTTTGATGAAAAATATCGGCAAATGACGGGGCGATGATGATTTTGAATCCGTAATCATCCAGCGCCCAAGGAGCGTGCTCACGGGATGATCCGCAGCCGAAATTCTCTCCGGCAATTAATATAGACGCGCCTTCATAGACTTGGCGGTTTAATTCAAACTCAGGATCAGGCTCACCGTTCTCAAGGTATCTCCAATCAAAAAACGCGAATCTGCCGTATCCGGTTCTTTCAATTCTTTTCAGAAACTGCTTCGGAATAATCTGGTCCGTGTCGACGTTGATCCGGTTTAAGACGGCCGCTTTTCCTGTATGCGTTTTTAAAGGTTCCATCTTTCGCGCACTCCTTACACAACTGTTTTTTCTTGATAAAACTTTCTTACATCGACGAAATGCCCGTGAATGGCCGCCATTGCCGCCATGGCAGGACTGACAAGGTGTGTTCTCGCGCCTTTTCCCTGTCTGCCTTCGAAGTTGCGGTTGGATGTGGAGGCGCATCGTTCCCCTTCAGGCACGACATCATTGTTCATACTGAGGCACATGCTGCAGCCTGATTCTCTCCATTCAAAGCCCGCTTCAAGAAACACACGGTGCAGCCCTTCTTTCTCAGCCTGCTGTTTCACGCTTTGAGAGCCCGGCACCACAATCGCTCTGACGCTGTCGGCGACTTTTCGGCCTTTAATCATATCAGCAGCCTGGCGAAGGTCGGTCATCCGCGAATTTGTACAGGAGCCGATAAATACATGTTCGACTTTTATATCTTCAATTTTTTGATTCGGTTCAATCCCCATGTATTCGTACGCGCGGATGGCTTCTTTTTTACCGTCGTCAGAATCAATGCTTTCCGGCGCCGGTATTTGAGCATCTACCGGAAGAACCATGCCGGGGTTGATGCCCCATGTGACCATTGGAGAAATCTCGCTGCCGTCTAACACGATGGAACGATCGTAGACGGCGCCCGGATCGGTTTTTAACGCTTTCCATTCTGCAGCCGCTTTTTCAAACTCTTCGCCTTTTGGCGCGTATTTACGGTTTCTGCAGTATTCGATCGTCGTTTCATCAGGAGCGATCAGTCCCGCGCGCGCTCCCGCTTCTATTGACATATTGCAGACGGTCATGCGTTCGTCCATAGACATGTTTCTGAATACTTCCCCGGTGTATTCAATGACATATCCCGTACCGAATTTCACCCCGTATTTTCCGATAACCGATAAGATGACATCCTTCGCGGTCACTCCTTTTTGGAGCGTTCCGTCAACGCGGATTTCAAGCGTTTTCGGCCGCTGCTGCCATAATGTCTGTGTGGAAAGAACATGTTCCACCTCACTTGTGCCGATACCGAAGGCAAGCGCCCCGAATGCGCCGTGAGTCGATGTATGGCTGTCTCCGCAAACGATCGTTTTCCCCGGAAGTGTCAGACCAAGCTCAGGCCCGACCACGTGAACGATTCCCTGATCCGCGCTGTGAAGATCCGCAAGACGGACGCCGAACTCCTCACAATTTCGTTCAAGCGCGGTTACTTGGCGCTTTGCGACTTCATCTTTTATGTCAAAACGGTTGACAGTCGGGATATTGTGGTCCATCGTCGCGAATGTGTTCTGCGGCCGTCTGACCTTTCTTCCCTTTTGCCTTAATCCTTCAAACGCCTGAGGAGACGTCACCTCATGAATTAAGTGCAGATCAATATAGAGAAGATCGGGTTTTCCTTCACCGCTTTTTACAACATGCCGATCCCAAATCTTTTCGATGATTGTTCGAGGCATCATCTTTGTTTCCTCCCTCTACCTATGAACTAAGACCGCTCTCTTTTAAGCGTCACACTATAGATTTTGTATTCGCGCCGACTAATGCGGCTTTTACTTTTTCAGTAATATCATGCGTTCCGGCATATTGGCCGCCCCGGGCGATATCACGTGTGCGGCTGCCGTCTGCAAGCACCTTTGCGACCGCTTTTTCTATGGCTTGCGCTTCTGTTTCAAGTCCGAAAGATGTTCTCAAGAGCATCGCCGCTGATAAAATCGCCGCAAACGGATTGGCCATCCCTTTACCTGCAATGTCAGGCGCCGATCCATGCACGGGTTCAAACAAGTGAAGACCTGAACTTGATAAACTGGCTGACGGCAGCATGCCGAGCGAGCCTGTCAGCATAGAGGCTTCATCGCTTAAAATATCGCCGAACATATTTTCAGTTACGATGACGTCAAATTGATTCGGAGCGTAAATGAGCTGCATCGCGGCATTATCGACAAGCATATGCTCAAGCGTCACATCAGGAAATTCTTTTGCGATTTCATCTGCTGTTTCACGCCACAGCCTGCTTGAAGAAAGCACATTCGCCTTATCAACTGACGTCACTTTCCCTTTCCTGCCGGCAGCCATCTTAAAGGCTTCTCTGACAACGCGTTCGATTTCTTCTTTCTTATAAAAAAGGGTATCGACCGCTTCTTTTTCTCCCGCTTCATTGACATACTGTCTGCTTGGCTCTCCGAAGTAGAGGCCGCCCGTCAGTTCCCGGACGATCACAAAGTCGACCCCGCTGATATATTCTTTTTTCAACGGAGATGCCTCAGACAGGCTTTCAAATACGGTCACGGGACGCAGATTGGCAAACAGGCCGAGTTTTTTTCTGATGCCGAGCAAGCCTTTTTCCGGCCTGAGCTCAGGAGAATTTTGGTCCCATTTCGGTCCGCCGACTGCACCGAGCAAAATGGCGTCGGATCTTTCACAAAGAGCAACAGTCTCCTCAGGGAGGGGATTTTGATGAGCGTCAATGGCTGCTCCCCCGATCAGCCCGTTTTCAAATTCAAATTCATGTCCGAATTGTTCGGCAACGCTTTTCAGTACATCTGCCGCTGATTCCGCCACTTCCGGCCCGATTCCGTCACCGGGAAGCAAAGCAATGCGTTTTTTCAAATCAAACGTTCTCCTTTCTATTACGAGCCGACCGCAGTCTGTCTCTTTAATCCGTCTATATTGCAATCCAGCACCAATTGCCGGTTCACTGCATTCAGATAAGCTTTTGCAGAAGCTTCCAGAACATCATGCGCGATTCCCCGCCCTGATGATTCTTTTCCGTTCACGGTGACTCTGACATAAACTTGAGCCAGCGCGTCTTCGCCTTTCCGGTTGGACTGGATGCGGTAATCCAACAGTTCAATATTTTTATCGATGCAGCGCCCGAGCGTGTTATAAACGGCTTCTACGCTGCCCGCTCCTGTTGCCGCCTCTTGAATTAGCTGTTCGTTTTCCTGATTTCGCAAAGAGACTGTTGCAGTCGGCACCTGAGACGTCCCGTAATGCACTTGCAGAGACAAAAATTCATAGCCGATTTTTTTGTCCGTCACTTTTTCTTCTAAAATAAGAGAAATCAGGTCATCATCGGTGATTTCTTTCTTCTTTTCAGTCAGTTCTTTAAACATCGTAAAAAATTTATTGATTTCATCACTGTCAAACTGGAATCCAAGCGCATTCAGGCGGTCTTTGAACGCGTGGCGTCCGGAATGCTTTCCGAGCACGAGCGCCTCAGCAGTCACACCTACAAGTTCCGGTGAAATGATTTCATATGTTGATTTCTCTTTCAGGAAACCGTCTTGGTGAATACCTGACTCATGTGCGAAAGCATTATCTCCGACGATCGCTTTATTGCGGGGAACGGCCATTCCCGTCAGTTTGCTGACAAGATCACTCGTCCGCTTTAACTCATGAAGGGTGAGAGATGAATCAGCCTGATACGCGTCATTTCTGACATGAAGCGCAACGGCGATTTCCTCAAGCGCGGCGTTACCGGCTCTTTCTCCTATTCCGTTAATGGCGCATTCAATTTGATCAGCCCCGTTTTCAATTGCCGAAAGTGAGTTGGCAACCGCCATTCCGAGGTCATCGTGGCAATGGGCTGAGAGTTTTGCCCGGCTGATATTCGGAACGTGTTCCTTCATATATTTAAAGATATTTCCGTATTCAGCAGGCGTCAGGTAACCTACAGTGTCCGGGAGGTTGATGACGCTCGCGCCGGCATCAATCACTTTTTCTACGATTTCAGACAGAAACGGAAGTTCAGTTCGGCATGCATCTTCCGCTGACCATTGAACGAGCGGAAAGCGTTCTTTTGCATACTTCACCATTTCAACCGCTTTTTCCTTAACCTCTTCCCGCGTCATTTTCAGCTTATGCTTCAGATGAATGTCAGAGGTGGCGATAAAGACGTGAATCCGCGGGCTGACTCCGTCTTTCAGCGCTTCCCAGGCTGCATCGATGTCACCTTTGACAGAGCGGGCAAGCCCTGTTACCGAACAATTTTTAATCGTTCTTGCGATTTCCTGCACGGCTAAAAAATCACCTCGGGATGAAGCGGGAAATCCCGCTTCAATAATGTCCACCCCGAGTCTCTCAAGCTGCTTGGCTATCGCCAGTTTCTCCCGTGCATTAAGGTTGACTCCGGGAGATTGTTCACCGTCACGAAGAGTCGTGTCGAAGACATTAATTTTGCGCAACGGAGACCACCGCTTCCTTCTTTTTGCCTTGTTTGACAAACGGCATCATTTCACGAAGCTGTCTGCCGACTTTTTCAATCTGATGCTCGTTTTCACTTGCATTGATCGCATTGAAACGAGGACGGTTCACTTGGTTTTCCACGATCCATTCTTTTGCGAATGTACCGTTTTGAATATCAGTTAATACTTGTTTCATAGATTCTTTTACCTTCGCGTCGACTACGCGCGGTCCTGATACAAAATCTCCCCATTGAGCCGTATCGGAGATTGAGTATCTCATGCCTGCCAATCCTTCTTCATACATTAAGTCTACGATCAGCTTCAGTTCATGCAGACACTCAAAATATGCAAGTTCAGGCTGGTATCCGGCTTCTGTCAGCGTTTCAAAACCTGCTTTGACAAGCGCCGTTAAACCTCCGCAGAGAACAGCCTGCTCACCGAACAGATCCGTTTCCGTTTCTTCTTTAAATGTTGTTTCAAGAACCCCCGCACGCGCTCCGCCGATTCCTTTTGCATAAGCAAGCGCCGTGTCTTTCGCTTCGCCTGATACGTCCTGGTAGATGGCAAACAATGCCGGTACGCCTGCGCCTTGTTCATATGTTCTTCTGACAAGGTGTCCCGGCCCTTTTGGAGCGACAAGGAATACATCAACATCAGCAGGAGGCACGATCTGATGGAAATGGACGTTAAATCCGTGTGCGAATACCAATGATTTGCCCGCTGTCAATTCATCTTTGATTTCAGCTTCATATACTTTTTGCTGCTGTTCATCCGGAAGCAGAACCATAATGATATCAGCCTGGGCAGCCGCTTCTCTTACAGAAAATACTTGATGACCGTCTTCTTGGGCCTGTGTAAATGATTTGCCTTGTCTGACGCCGACAATAACATCAATTCCGCTTTCTTTTAAGTTCAGCGCATGTGCATGACCTTGTGAACCGTAACCGATAATCGCTACTTTTTTACCTGCCAATACGTTCTCTTTGATATCACCGTTATAATATACTTTTACCATTTTAATCTCTCCCTTTTTTGTGTTATACAATTGAAATTGTTTTATTGGATGACGCCTTCTGCTGGGTTCCCCTCGCAAAAGCCGTTGTGCCTGTTCTCGCGATTTCTTTAATGCCATAAGGTTTGAGAAGCTCTATAAGCGCTTCGATTTTATTGGATTCGCCGGTGACCTGAACGACGATGCTGTCTCTTGAGACATCAACGACGGAAGCCCTGAACGGTTCAATAATTCCGTTCATTTCCGTTCTGGCCGACGGTGCGGAAACAACTTTAATTAATGCAAGCTCACGCTGTACGATCGATTGGTTTGTGATATCCGTCACTTTCAGGACGTCAATTTGTTTGTTCAGCTGCTTTGTCAGCTGCTCTACGTCATTTTCGCCTTCCACATGGACGACAAATGTAATCCTTGAAACACCGCTAGTTTCCGTGTGGCCTACAGTAATGCTTTCGATATTGTAGTGTCTTTTTGTAAACAGTCCGGTGATCCGGTTTAATACTCCCGAGCGGTTGACCACCGTTAATGTGATAATGCGTTTCAAGGTTTCACCCCCACCATTTCATGAAGTCCTTTACCGGGCGCAATCATCGGGAATACTTTTTCGCTTTTGGCGACCCGGACGTCAATAACGACCGGCTCTTTTGATGAAAGCGCCTTTTGCAGCTCTTCTTCCGCCTCTTCTTCCGATGAAATCCGGACGCCTGTAATGCCGTAGGCTTCTGACAATTTGACAAAGTCAGGCTGCGCCGAGAATTTGGATTCAGAATAGCGTTCTTCATAGAAGATTTCCTGCCACTGTCTGACCATGCCCAGACATTCGTTGTTCAGGATAATCACTTTAACCGGAAGATTCAGCTGCCGGATGACATCTAATTCCTGCAGAGTCATCTGGAAACCTCCGTCTCCGAGGATTGCAACGACCGTGGCATTACGATCAGCCAGCTGCGCTCCGATAGCTGCCGGAAGGCCGAAGCCCATTGTGCCGAGACCTCCAGAGGTCACCCACTTATCCGCCTTTCGGAAAGGATAAAACTGAGCCGCCCACATCTGATGCTGGCCGACATCCGTCGCCACAATCGCCTCACCGTTTGTGAATTGGTGAATATACTCAATCAGCTTTTGGGGTTTAAAGCCCTCTTCTCTGTTGTCTGTATACCAAAGCGGATATTCTTCTTTCCATTCTGAAAGTTGCTGTTTCCATTCCTCCGAGTGTCCCTGTTTTCCGTTTTGCTTCAATAATTCCTGAAGGACGATTTTACTGTCGCCGACCACCGGAATCTGCGTTTCAATAATTTTTCCGATTTCGGCAGGGTCAATATCGATATGCGCCACCTTGGCGGACTTTGCAAAATGCTTCAGGTTCCCCGTCACGCGATCATCGAACCGCGCTCCGATGCTGATCAGCAAGTCACAGTGGTAAAGCGCCATATTCGCTGTGTATGTGCCGTGCATCCCCGCCATCCCCAGAAAAAGCGGATGGTCTGCCGGGAAACCGCCCAGACCGAGAAGCGTGTGCGCTACGGGAATTTGCTGCTGTTCAGCATAATTTTTTAAATCTTCTGAAGCTTTACCGTGCAAAACACCCGCTCCGGCTAAAATAACCGGCTTTTGCGCACTGCTGACAGCTTCCACGAGCTTTCGGATCTGCAGATAGTTAGGCTCTTTTACCGGCTGATACCCCGGAAGGCTGATCTCGTGATCATACCTGAATTCCCCTTCAAATGATGCGACATCCTTCGGTATATCAATTAATACCGGGCCCGGTCTTCCTGTTGTGGCGATATGGAACGCCTCTTTAATCACACGGGGAAGATCTTCCGGACGGCGAACCTGATAACTGTGTTTCGTAATCGGCATCGTAATTCCTAAAATGTCAGCTTCCTGAAAAGCGTCGCTGCCGATGACCGAAGTGGCCACCTGACCGGTAAACACCACGAGCGGCAGTGAATCAATCATCGCATCCGCAAGACCGGTAACTAAGTTTGTCGCTCCCGGTCCGGAAGTAGCGATTACAACCCCCGGCTTCCCGGAAACTCTCGCATACCCTTCCGCCGCATGAATCGCACCTTGCTCATGGCGGGGCAGGATGTGAACCAATCCTGATTGATACAACTTATCGTAAATCGGAAGAACGGCTCCCCCCGGATAGCCGAAGATCATTTCGACATTTTCTTTCTTTAATGATTCAATCAGCATTAAAGCCCCGTTCATTGTCTTTGTACAATCGGCAGACAGAGTATCCGCCTGTACATTTGTGCCCATTTTCAGTTCCTCCTTTTCAATGTTCCCTTCTAAAATCCAATTCATAAAACGAAGCGCCGGCTGACGCAAATAAAAAAGCCTTCCCACCCACATTCAGCCAAGCATTTTATGCGATAGCCAAAAGGGGCGAAAAGGCTTGCTTTCCGCGGTACCACCCTTGTTTACGGTCATATGAGACCGTCTCATGGATAATTACTATCCGTTTTGATAACGAGTAAACATTGACGTTCACTCGGCCGAGTCCTACTCTTCACATTTCAGACCGGCACTCTGAGGCGAGTTCACTTTGGTTTGTTTTTGCCGGCTCTCAGCGTTACCGGCTCTCTGTGAAAAACTTCAGCAAAGCTACTTATCCTCTTCTGCGCTTTTTATTATGGCGGCTCTTTTATTTAAAAAAGAACCTTCATTTGTTTGTTTTTTCAGTGTTTTATGATTTTTCTTTTTAGTGTGAATCATTTAATTATTTTTGTTTGAACTCATATTACGCTCGTTTACAGGCAGTGTCAACAGCATTTTTATAATTATTAGACAATTTAGATTAATCAATCTACTTTGTATACGCTTTCATTACTGATACAAAAGGATCGGTAAATGTTAAAAGTTTTTATAATTTTTTTGTTAATCTCTTAAGATTACATGAAATTTTTCCGTTCATATACGAATATGTCACATTTTATTCCAAGATTTTTCACGGTCTTTCCGTCCCGCCTGTCAGATATTCAGTTCAGATTGAACAGGCTCTTTATACAGACATACGCATACACTATTCTTATCTCGTGAAGAAATGAGTGATGTCATGAATAAGATGTTATCAGGCATGCAGGGCCTGCCTCCTGGATTTCCGCCTTTACCGGTTTTACCGCCGCAGTCTTATTATCCTCCGGCTCCGATGCATACAGCCCCATATCAGGCCGGTCCTTCTTTTCAGCAGGGATTTCCGCCATCCGGTTACGGGCAGCAGACCCCGCAAAGCACGCTGGCATTCTCCGGACAGCAATTCGTCCCGTACCCTTATACATCCGGGTACTACGGCCAAACCTTCAGTGACGTCGGAGGAAGCCTCGGCACCGGGACACATCCCGGCGCACTCGGAGGCGGTTTCAGCGGCGGCCATACCGGCTTCAGCGCTCCAAGCGGATTCAGATGATATAAAAAACCGGCCCCGCACGGCCGGTTTTTTCTTACTTACAGGGTATAACGGTCATTCCATTGATTCAATTCCTGCTCCGTATAGTAATCAGCCCTTGAAACCTCAACAATAATTAAACCGCATTGAGTGATTAAAAATTGTTTCAGCTCCTCAAACAGCTCATCTTTTCCGCAAAAGATGGTTTCTATATTGTAATTCTTATATGCAAATGCGTACTTCAAAAGCTAATTCCTCCCGCTGTCTTTCTATCGATTATTGACAAAATGTATGATAGAAATTAGATAATTTATCACTCAAGGGCGCCTTAAGTATCTTTATACATATATTTATTACGGTAAATATTACATTAAGTTTCATTTATATTAAAATTACTTTACAATTTTCATAAAATACGGAACTTTTGTTTCGTAAAAAAAATAAAATACAAAAAAACCTCAAACCCATTGACAGGGCTTGAGGTTTTTAATTATACGTCCCAGGAGAGATTCGAACTCCCGACCGACGGCTTAGAAGGCCGTTGCTCTATCCGGCTGAGCTACTGGGACATGAAAATCAAATCGTTCTGCTGATCATTTTACCATGATGTCAGCGAATTTACAATATGGTCATCCGATAAAAAAGGCCAGCGGCATCAGTTTTCACTCTGATGTCACCAGCTCTTTTTTTGTACGTCCCAGGAGAGATTCGAACTCCCGACCGACGGCTTAGAAGGCCGTTGCTCTATCCAGCTGAGCTACTGGGACAAGATTTTGCTTTATGTATCAGCGACAAGATTTATTATATACAGGTTCATATCATAAGTCAATATTTTTTCAGAAACTTTTTATGGGGAAGAAAGAAATCTTCCCCATCACATGTTAAAAGCTGATTGTATTCCTCAAGTCCTTCAATTCCTGACCTGTTTCGTCGTAAAAAGCCATGGCGCCTTCACTTTCTGTGAGAGTAAGAATGGCATAGCTTTTCACATTGCGGACTCTCGGAAGGCGGATGCTCCCCGGGTTAATCAAAAGCTTGCCCCGAAGCACTTCACTTCCGGCAATATGCGAGTGGCCGAAGCAGACAATATCCGCTCCAAGCTCTTCCGCCCGGTAAAAAACAGTTAAAAGTGACTGTTTAATGCCGTGAAGATGTCCGTGAACGGCCAGGATTTTCTTTGAACCGGCATCCAGCAGGAGTTCGTCCTGAAATCCGCCCCCAAAGTCGCAGTTGCCTTTCACCGTATGATACGGTGTGAGCGCAGGATGTGCGGCGTCAAGCTCTGAATCACCGCAATGAATCATCAGATCCACTTCGTCTTCGTGCCGCTTCGCGATCGTTTCCAGTTCGTCTTCAAGGCCGTGACTGTCACTTATCATCAGCACTTTCATTGCATTACGCTCCCCCTTACGCATCAAGCAGCTTTGACAGTTTCTTGAGCGCTTCAGCCCTGTGGCTGATTTTGTTTTTCTCAGCGCTTGTCAGCTGGGCCATGGTTTTATCTTTATCCTTTACAATAAAAATGGGATCATAGCCGAACCCGTTATCTCCCTCGGGTTCTTCTGCAATATATCCTTCAACATGGCCTTCGACCGTTTTGGTTTCCTGCCCCGGCATGCTGACGGCAAGGGCGCAGCGGAAACGGGCCGTACGCTGCTCTTTTTCGATGCCTTTTAATTCTGACAGCACCTTGTCCATATTCGCTTTATCATCTTTTGCTTCGCCTGCATAACGGGCTGAATAAACGCCCGGTCTGCCTCCCAGGTTGTCCACTGATAAACCGGAGTCGTCCGCAATGACCATTTTGTTTACGGCTTTTGCCACCGCTTCCGCTTTTAAAATGGCGTTTTCTTCAAAGGTATGTCCGGTTTCTTCAATTTCTTCCGTAAATCCGATTTCCGCCAAAGAAGAGACACTGTAGCCTTTCGGTTCGAGTATTTCTTTAAATTCTTTCACTTTTCCCGGATTGTGTGTCGCAATAATGGCTTCTTTCACGCTGATCAGGCCTCTCTTTCTTTATTTCAGTTCAGGCAATGTATCTCCAAGCACTTCTTTTTGTTTTTGAATAAGCGTCTGGATTCCTTTTTCGGCAAGGCTTAACAGTCCGTTTAAATCTTCACGGGAGAATGTGGCTTCTTCGCCCGTCCCTTGAAGCTCCACAAAACGTCCGCTTCCCGTCATGATGATATTCATATCGACTTCAGCCGCTGAGTCCTCTTCATAATTCAGATCCAAAAGAAGGCCTTCTTCTTTATCCATCCCGACAGAAATGGCCGCGAGATAGTCTGTCACAGGAGAGGTTTTGATAACGCCGCTTTTTACGAGTTTGCCGGCCGCAATGGCCATTGCCAAGAAAGCGCCGGTAATGGAAGCCGTTCTTGTTCCGCCGTCCGCTTGAATGACGTCACAGTCGATCCAGATCGTCCGTTCGCCGAGCTTCTCCAAATCAACGACGGCCCGGAGCGCGCGCCCGATCAGACGCTGGATTTCCATCGTTCTTCCGGAAACCTTTCCTTTTGAAGATTCTCTTATCGTTCTTTGATTCGTGGCGCGGGGAAGCATGCTGTATTCCGCTGTGATCCAGCCTTTTCCTCCGCCGCGTAAAAATGGCGGCACCCGGTCTTCCACTGATGCATTACAGATGACCTTTGTGTTTCCCGCTGTAATTAAAACAGAGCCCTCCGGGTGAGTGATAAAATCCAAATCAAATGTGATAGGTCGCAGCTCATCGTGCTGTCTTCCGTCGTGTCTCATATTTTACCTCCGATTATATGTACATAAACCTTTTGTTCCGGATTGTGAATAAAGAAAGAGGCAGCCGGAACGCTAACCTCTTTTTTACTAGTATATCAAAAATCGCAAATTAAAAACTACCCGTATTCACTTGGGACGGCCTCGAAACAGGTTTTGAAAGGGATTCTCCTTTTTCATTCACCAGTTCTGACTTTCCGTTTACTTTTATAGAAACACTTTTTATCGACGGCTGTTCTGTTAATGTGAGGACGATGCTGTCCAGTACGCCCGATGATACCATTTTTGTTTTTTCATCGGCGCTTCCGTAAATAGAGCTGTTAAAATCAAGTGTAACCTGGCCGTCTTTTACTTTCGGCTTGCTGAGGAGCTTAACATCGTTATTAAAGTCCGTCAAAAGCCCGCTTGCTTTGCCCGGTCCGTCGGCGAGCTGCTCAACGGCTGCGGTGATGTCGTTTGTTTCTGAATTGTCAATCCGCTTTGTGACAGGCACGTAGTATTCACTGGTCTCTGTTTCCGCCAGATAATACACAGTCAGCGGATGGGTGTCTGTCAGATCATTCACTCCGGCGGTTTCAATATTAATCCCGTCTTTTCTGCTTAAGTCGCCCGTAATCGGCGTGCCGCCCACAGGCATTTCTTTCAGTTCATGCCCGTTAATTCTGATTTTGACTTTATCTATTGAGCTGAATTGGGTAAGCGTCCATGTAATCGATTGCAGGATTTTTTGTTCGTCTTCTTTTTTGTAGTTTTTAAATTCCTTCGAAAAATCAGCGACGGCGGTACCGTCTTTTTTAATGTCAACATTTACCGTCGTATCCGCAGGGAGCACCGCTCTGAAGCCATTCGGCAGGATTTCTGACACAGGCCCTCCCTGAACCAAATACTCAAGGGCCTGCTTTGCGGTTCCCTCACTGTTCGGAAGAGGCAGTGTCTGTGCTGCGACATAGCCGTTTTTATCAATCAGATACAGCTCTCTCATGACTGTATTGGCCGGCTGATCGGCTTTAGATGTGCCGTTTTTTTCTGACTGCGTTGATTTCGCCTGAATTCCCGCTTCATCTTTTACATATGAAATGTCTTGAGGCGGGTCGATTTCCCCGGCTGTTTTATCGGATTGAAACAAACCGCATCCTGATAATACAAAAGCCGAAGTAAGACATGTTGCAGCAATGACTGCAGGTCCTTTTTTCAGCATACTTTTCCCTCCTAAGGCTGTTTGTACTATGATGTATACGAGCCCTGTGCGGGAAATAGACCGGGATGCGCAAAAAAACCCGCCGTAAACAGCGGGTTTTTTGATTTATTTTCTGATCGGCTCTTGAAGGGAGATGCACTCGACATGGCCGATTTCATGACCGAACCAGTCTTCGGCAATTTTTGCGAAGCCGTTCCGCTCTCCCGTTGTTAGAAACTGATGCTCCGGTGCATGTTTCGATTGGTTTAACAAACCTTTATAAGACAAAATGGTGCTCACTTCTCTCGCTGTCTCGTCTCCGGAGGAAATGATTTTCACATGCTTTCCCATATAATCCTGAATCGGATCTTTTAAAATCGGATAATGCGTGCACCCTAAAATCAAGGTGTCAATTGCTGTACCTTTTAAAGGCTCAAGCGATGCTTCGACCGCTTCCGCCGCCGATTCCTGAAGAAACCGTCCGCTTTCCACAAACGGCACCAGCAGCGGGCAAGCCATGTTCTCGACTTGAAGGTCTGCATTTAATCCGAGCAGCGCCTGCTCATACGCTCGGCTTTTAATGGTATTTATCGTGCCGATGACGCCGATATGCTGATTTTTCGTGACCTTGATCGCCGTTCTCGCACCCGGCTGAATGACGCCGACAACCGGTATATCCGTTTTGCGCTGAATATCCTCCAAGGCAATGGCCGTGGCCGTATTACAGGCGATCACGAGCATTTTGATATGGTGGTTTTCCAGCAGGTAATCGGTCATTTCCCACGTGTATTGAAGAACTTCTTCTTCAGGACGCGGGCCGTACGGGCAGCGTTTTGTATCTCCCACATAGATGATATTTTCCTTCGGTAGCTGTCTCATGATTTCCTTGGCAACGGTTAACCCGCCAACCCCGGAATCAATGACTCCTATCGGCTGTTCCAACAAAATCGCCTCATTTTCTTTTCATTTCATGCTGCAGTTTCAATAATGACTTTTCGAAGAGGGCTGTTTCTTCTTCGGAAAATGTCTCAAACATGTCCCGCAAATAAGCCTGCCTTTTCAAAATCACTTCCTGGATAATACGCTCTCCTTCAGCGAGAAGATGAATTCTGACGACACGTCTGTCAGCTGGGTCTTTAACCCGCTCGACAAGCTTATTTTTTTCCATGCGGTCTATCAGATCCGTCGTCGTGCTGCAAGCCAAATACATTTTGCCTGATAATTCGCCTATTGTCATATCCCCCAATTCATAAAGCCATTGAAGCCCCACGAATTGCGGCGGTGTAATTGAATATTGGTTAAGGATTTCTCTTCCTTTTTGTTTAATGATCGCAGCGATATGGCGGAGTGATTTTTCGATATCCGCAACATGCTCTACAGATTTTGATGTCATTTGTCCATCCCTCACTCAAGGATCTTTCTGGGCTATGCGCTCCGTGTCTATTTTCCTTCTTTTTTTAAAAAAATGCAAGACTGACGGAGAAAAAGGGAAAGCCGGGATTTTCACCGCATGCCCATTTTCCTGGGCGCCAACACAAATAACCGGCTCCTTCTCGTAAAGAAGGAAAACCGGCAAGAATCAGAGCTCTAGCTCACCCATTCTAAGAAGCTCGACAACAGCTTGCGAACGCCCTTTCACACCTAACTTCTGCATGGCATTTGAAATGTGATTCCGTACAGTTTTTTCACTGATAAATAGCTCGCTTGCAATTTCCTTTGTTGTCTTGTCTTGAACGAGCAATTCGAATACTTCTCTTTCTCTTTTGGTCAGCAGCGGCTTTGATTGAAAATCTTTCTCCTTCAAGTATTGTAATCCTCCTTGCTAAGGTGAGAGCGAATCTGAAACGAATGGGTTTATATAGTCAAGATATCATATGTAAAGGGCGCTTCGGAGGTGACGTCACTTAGAGAAATAGTTATCTGCTCAGGAGAGCAGGATGCCTTTCTCCCGCTCCGTCCAGCTGACCGCTTTGCCGCTTGTCTTTGACACTTGAACCATAACGACGGAACCGGTAAAGCACGGCAGGCCTGACTCATTTTCTCCAAGGTAATGAAGGGTGACGGACGCATTTCCGACAGAGCTTGCTTTGACATGAATCCGCAGGTTTTCATACGGCATCACCTGACGCATATAGTCGCACTGCTGGCTTGCGACGACCGTCATCGTTTCCGAATTTTGCGCTGATATGCCCCGCTGTTTAAAATAAGCGATCCGGGCTTCTTCAAAATAGATGAAAGGGATTACATTATTCATATGGCCGAACATATCCGTTTCTGAAAACCGAACCGTCACTTCAGTGAAGAAAGAAAACGACTGTCTCCACTCTTCAAACGGGATGTCAATATATTGCGGTTGTTTCATCACCTTCAGCTCCTTATAAAAAAACCTCTCCCGTGCGGAAGAGGCTCTTTTTTTCTTTCTTATACTCTGTCGCTTCCGAAGAAATTGCGGAATGCTTGTAAATTCGTATCTCTGTTCAAAGCAGCGATTGAAGTCGTGAGCGGAATGCCTTTCGGGCAGGATTGAACACAGTTTTGTGAATTCCCGCAATCTCCGAGGCCGCCGTCTGTCATTAAAGCTTCTAAACGTTCTGACTTGTTCATCGCGCCCGTCGGATGGGCGTTAAACAGACGCACTTGCGACATCGGGGCAGGCCCCATGAATTTCGATTTGCTGTTGACATTCGGGCAGGCTTCGAGGCAGACGCCGCATGTCATGCATTTAGACAATTCATATGCCCACTGGCGGCGTTTTTCCGGCATTCTCGGTCCCGGTCCCAAATCGTAAGTCCCGTCAATCGGCACCCATGCTTTCACTTTTTTCAGTGAATCAAACATTCTGCTACGGTCCACCTGAAGGTCACGGACAACCGGGAATGTTTTCATCGGTTTCAGACGGATCGGCTGTTCCAGCTTATCAACCAGCGCCGTACATGACTGGCGCGGTCTTCCGTTGATGACCATGGAGCAGGCGCCGCATACTTCCTCAAGACAGTTCATGTCCCATGCAACCGGCGTCGTTTTCTCCCCTTTTGCATTAACGGGATTTCTGCGGATTTCCATCAGGGCAGAAATCACATTCAGATTCGGACGGTAATTGATTTCAAATTCTTCATCGTATGGCGCGCTTTCGGGCGTATCCTGGCGTGTAATGATAAACCGTATCTTTTTCTCACTCATGATTATTTCGCCACCTTCTTCTTCGAGTAGTCGCGTTTACGGGGCGCAATCAGTGATACATCGACATCCTGATATTCAAATTCCGGAGCTTCAAACGGACCGGCATGTTTAGCCATTGTCGTTTTGAGCCACTCATCGTCATTTCTTTCAGGGAAATCCGGTTTATAGTGCGCTCCCCGGCTTTCATTTCGGTTGTATGCGCCGAGCGTGATGACTCTGGCAAGCTGAAGCATGTTGGAGAACTGGCGGGTGAACATTGCCCCTTGGTTGCTCCATTTAGTCGTATCGTTGATATTGATTTTCTTAAAGCGTTCCATCAGCTCTTGAATTTTGTCATCCGTTTTCAAAAGCTTGTCGTTGTGGCGCACCACCGTTACGTTAGCCGTCATCCATTCTCCGAGCTCACGGTGAAGCACGTAAGCATTTTCATCGCCGTCCATCTTCATGATATCGGCCCATTTTTCTTCTTCTTTTTTCACATAGGAATCAAATAATGAAGAAGACATGTCTTCCGCTGATGTTTCAAGTCCTGAAACATATTTCACCGCATTCGGACCGGCAACCATTCCTCCGTAGATGGCGGAAAGCAGAGAGTTCGCCCCTAAACGGTTTCCTCCGTGCATTGAATAATCACATTCACCCGCTGCGAACAATCCGCGGATGCTTGTCATCTGATCATAATCAACCCACAGGCCGCCCATTGAGTAGTGAACAGCAGGGAAAATTTTCATCGGAAGCTTGCGCGGGTCATCCCCCATGAATTTTTCATAGATTTCAATAATGCCGCCAAGCTTAACATCAAGCTCTTTCGGATCTTTGTGCGAAAGATCAAGATACACCATGTTTTCTCCGTTGATGCCGAGTTTCTGATTCACGCATACGTCAAAGATTTCACGTGTCGCAATATCCCGCGGCACGAGGTTTCCGTAAGCAGGATATTTTTCCTCAAGGAAGTACCAAGGTTTTCCGTCTTTATACGTCCAGACTCTTCCGCCCTCACCGCGCGCCGATTCACTCATCAGACGCAGTTTATCGTCTCCGGGAATTGCTGTCGGGTGAATTTGGATAAATTCGCCGTTAGCGTAGTAAGCTCCCTGCTGATAAACGATTGATGCGGCAGATCCCGTGTTGATCATGCTGTTTGTTGATTTGCCGAATACGATTCCGGGTCCTCCCGTCGCCATAATAACGGCGTCAGAACGGAATGACTCGATTTGCATATTGGTCAAATTTTGAGCTACGATACCGCGGCACGTGCGCTCATCGTCAAGAACGGCGCCGAGGAATTCCCAGCCTTCGTATTTTGTGACGAGACCCGCCACTTCATATCTGCGCACCTGCTCGTCCAGAGCGTAAAGAAGCTGCTGACCCGTCGTCGCTCCCGCGTATGCTGTTCTGTGGTGCTGTGTACCCCCGAAACGGCGGAAGTCCAAGAGCCCTTCCGGCGTTCTGTTAAACATAACCCCCATGCGGTCCAATAAGTGGATAATGGACGGCGCTGCTTCACACATCGCTTTTACAGGAGGCTGGTTTGCCAAAAAGTCGCCTCCGTATACCGTGTCATCAAAATGCTCGAACGGAGAGTCTCCTTCCCCTTTTGTGTTGACAGCTCCGTTTATCCCGCCCTGCGCGCAGACCGAGTGAGAGCGTTTGACCGGAACGATGGAAAACAATTTAACGGCCGTGCCTGATTCCGCTGCTTTAATTGTCGCCATGAGGCCGGCAAGACCCCCGCCGACTACAATAATGCTTGATTGACTCATGATAGCCCCTCTCCCTCTAGTAATCTAGTTCTCTTACACAAACGCAAAAATTGCTTTTAGACCGACGTATGAAAGCGCTAAAAATATAATCAGCGTCACGTAAGTCGAAATTCTTTGAGAACGCGGCGTGACCGTGATCCCCCATGTGACCGCAAAAGACCATAAGCCGTTTGAAAAGTGAAAAATGACCGATAAAACGCCTACAATGTAAAAACCGAGCATGAACGGCGAGCTCAAAATATTCGCCATCATATCAAAGTTGACTTCAGCGCCCATCTGTGCGGCAATCCGCGTCTGCCACACATGCCAGCTGACGAAAATAAGGGTGAGAATACCAGTGACACGCTGAAGCACAAACATCCAGTTTCTGAAATAACTGTAGTGGCCAGCGTTGTTTTTCGCAGTAAATGCTATGTACACACCGTAAACCGCATGATAAATTAAAGGTAAGAAAATAATAAAAATTTCTAACGCATACCTGAACGGCAGACTGTCCATAAAGCCGGCCGCCTTGTTAAACGCATCTGCTCCCCTTGCGGCAAATTGGTTGACGACTAAATGCTGGATCAAAAAGATGCCGACCGGAATAACACCGAGCAAGGAATGCAATCTTCGAAAATAAAACTCTCTGTTCCCAGACATTACTTTACCCCCTGTTTGATTTAAGTGCGAAATGTGCTAAAATCTCTGCCCCCACTTCGTTTCAATTGTAAGCACTTTATTAAAATTTATTGACAATTTCATTTTACTCCTCCCTCAAATGAGCGTCAAGAAAACGTGTACATAAATTATAATTTTCCGAATTGATTATCTGACGGGAAAATTTTATTTTCCTGCGATATCTTTCTCACTTTTTTTCACGTGTTTTATAGGATCATCCTGTAATCCTCCCCCCTGTTTAAGCTATAATAAACGAAGGAGAGAGGGGAATACATAATATGAAGAATAATTATGAAGCAGCTTTAGAACCTTTAACTGAACTCGACGTCAGCGCATACGGCTACGAATTAATCCGGGAAATCGTGCTTCCGGATATCCTGGGCCCGGAACATTCATCCATGATGTATTGGGCGGGAAAACGCCTCGCCCGCAAATTTCCTCTTCAATCGTGGGAAGAAATCCCCGCCTTTTTTGAAAAAGCCGGCTGGGGAACTTTGACAAACACCGGATCAAAAAAGCAAGAGCTTGAATTTGAACTGGAAGGACCGCTCGTATCCAGCAGGCTTAAACATCAGAAAGAGCCGTGTTTTCAGCTTGAAGCCGGTTTTATAGCCGAACAGATTCAATTGATGAACGATCAGATTGCAGAATCTTATGAACAGGTAAAAAAGAGAGCGGATAAAGTCGTCCTGACTGTAAAATGGGATATGAAGGACCCTGTATAATTGAAAAAAGGCGGTGACTCCAAGTCCCGCCTTTTTGCCTGCCCGTTTATACGGCAGACGGCTGTTTAGAAAGCTCAAACGCATCGTGAAGCGCTTCGACCGCTTTCACCATATCATTTTCGCTGACAACCGTTGATACTTTTATTTCAGATGTGCTGACCATTTTTACTTGTACATTTTTTTCCGCCAGTACGGCAAACATGTCTGCAGCGACGCCGGGATTTGAGACCATGCCTGACCCGACAATGGATACTTTCGCCAGCTTTCTTTCAGTTTCAATTTTTTCATAGTCAAGCGCGTTTTTATATTCTTCAAGCACAGCGACCGTTTGAGCGGCATCTTCCGTTTTCACTGAGAAAGAAATGTCCGCTTCCCCATCGTCCGCCTGTGTCTGAATAATGATGTCAACGTTGATGTTTCGTTTTGCCAAGGCGGTGAAGATCGTTGAAAGGGTTGTCAGTCCGCTTGTCAGGCCTGTAACGGACACCCTCGTGATCTGGTCTTCAAATGCAATTCCTCTGACGATTAAATTCTGCTCCATTGATGATTCCTCCTCAATTAACGTTCCCGCTTCATGTTCCGTACTTGACCGCACTTCCAAAGGCACTTGATAGTTTTTCGCGAACTCAACCGCCCGCGGGTGAAGGACACCCGCTCCGAGATTTGCAAGCTCAAGCATTTCATCATAAGAAATCCCCGCCAGTTTTCTCGCTGACCGGACGTACCGCGGATCTGTCGTAAACACGCCCGGAACGTCTGTGTAAATGTCACATTTATCCGCTCCTAATGCTGCGGCAAGAGCGACCGCCGTTGTATCGGAACCGCCCCGTCCGAGCGTCGTAATGCCGCCGTCTTCCGTTACGCCCTGAAAACCGGCGACGACTGTAATCCTGCCTTCAGCAAGCTGGGCCTGAATTGCCGTGATATCAATATCCGTAATTCTCGCATTGCCGTGGACGGCTTCTGTGCGGACACCCGCCTGCCATCCCGTATAAGAGACGGCGTCATATCCTTTTTCCTGAAGCGCCATGGCTAAAAGCGAAATCGTGACCTGCTCTCCCGTAGACAGAAGCATATCCATTTCACGTTTACTTGGCTCAGATGTGATTTCCGCCGCCAGGTTAACGAGCGCGTCGGTTGATTTTCCCATTGCCGAAACGACGACTACGACGTCATGGCCTTTTTGCTTTTCAGCAATGGCTCGATTTGCGGCATGTTGAATTTTTTCGGCAGAGCCGACGGAAGTGCCTCCGAATTTTTGTACGATAAGACCCATACTAGACCACCCTTTACATTTTGGTTCGTGCGGGTGAGGAGAAAAGAGCGTTTTGTTCACAATAAAAAAAGCAATGAGAGGAATAGCTCTCATTGCTTTTTCATATCATTACGACTGATTATGAACAACGAGATAGCCCTCCAAGAAAATGAATTCTTGACAGCCTTACATTTATTTAATGCAAGGCCAGCAAAACACACCGATGGGATGTGATTCACTTCGGCGACGCTCCCCTTTCAGCTTTTCTCGCAGAATCCATCATTCTCAAAAAGCTTACTATTGAAGTTCGCACCTCTATCTTCACCTTATAACACGATCTTATGAAATTAGTTCACATTCTAGCAGGTTTTTCAGAAAAGCACAATACTATTTTTTCAATTTTTCAAACAGCATCTGAGCCGCCGCAGCCGGCACACCGGCTTTTTTAATATCGTCAAGGCTTGCTTCCTTCATCTTTTTGACGGATCCGAAATGCTTTAAGAGCATTTTTTTGCGTTTTTCGCCGATGCCCGGGATATCATCCAAAACGGATTGAAAGGCGCTTTTTCCCCGGATCTGCCTGTGAAAACTGATCGCAAAGCGGTGAACTTCGTCCTGAATGCGCTGAAGCAGGTAAAATTCCTGGCTGTTCCGCTCCAGAAACATCGGTTCAAGCGGATCGCCGATCAAAAGGTTGGATGTTCGGTGTTTATCATCCTTCGCCAATCCCGCTACAGGGACATCAAGGCCGAGCTCATTTTCGAGCACGTCGCGCGCCGCATTAATCTGTCCTTTTCCGCCGTCAATGATGATTAAATCCGGCAGCGGGAGATTTTCGCGGAGCACCCTCGAATATCTTCTTCTGACGACTTCCCTCATAGAGCCGTAATCATCAGGCCCTGTTACGGTTTTAATTTTATATTTGCGGTATTCCTTTTTATTGGGCTTACCGTCAATAAAGACAATCATGGCCGACACAGGGTTTGTGCCTTGAATATTGGAGTTGTCAAACGCTTCAATCCGATGCGGCGTGTAAATGTTCAGCGCCTCACCGAGCCGTTCGGCAGCACCGATTGACCGTTCCTCATCCCGTTCGATTAATGAGAATTTTTCCCGCAGAGCGATTTTCGCATTTTTGTGCGCAAGCAAAAGCAGCTCTTTTTTCGGGCCCTTTTTCGGCTGATGCACGGCGGTTTCCAAAAGCTCGCTGATCATGTCCCTGTCCACGCTGTCAGGCACCAGAATTTCTTTAGGCAGAAAGTGATTGTTTTTAGAATAGAACTGGCCGATGTAGGTCAGAAATTCTTCATCCGCTTCCTGATACATCGGAAACATGCTGACATCGCGTTCAATCAGCTTTCCCTGGCGTATGAAAAAGACCTGGACGCACATCCAGCCTTTATCGTAGGCATAAGCAAACACATCGCGATCCAAAAGGTCATTCATGGTCATTTTCTGCTTCTCCATCGTCGATTCGATGTGAGCAAGCTGATCGCGGAATTCTTTAGCCCGTTCAAATTCAAGCTTTTCCGCCGCCTCTGTCATTTTCTCTTCAAGCTCTTTTTTGACCTCGTTATGCCCTCCCTTTAAAAAACGGGTGATATCTTCAACCAGCTCGCGATTTGTCTCCTCAGAAATATCTTTAACACAAGGAGCGAGGCATTGTCCGAGATGATAATAAAGACAGACGCGGTCCGGAAGCTTCGAGCACTTCCTGAGCGGGTATAGGCGGTCCAGCAGTTTTTTCGTTTCCCGCGCCGCCTGCACATTCGGGTACGGGCCGAAATAGCGCCCTTTGTCTTTTTTGACATTCCGGGTGACAATAAGCCGCGGATGGCGTTCATGGGTGATTTTAATAAAGGGATAGGTTTTGTCATCTTTCAGCATGACATTGTATTTCGGATCGTATTTTTTAATCAGATTCATTTCCAAAATAAGCGCTTCAAGATTGGAGGAGGTCACGATATATTCAAAGTCCTCAATCTCCGTCACAAGCCTTTGGGTTTTTGCGTCGTGAGAACCGGTGAAATAGGATCGCACCCTGTTTTTCAGCACCTTCGCTTTCCCCACGTAGATGACTGTTTTTTGACGGTCTTTCATTAAATAACAGCCCGGCTGATCGGGAAGGAGGGCCAGCTTTTCTTTCAGTTGTTTATTCATACGTTACCCTTCCTTATATTCATTTCTCGTGTCCATTCAGTGTATCACGAACATTTGTTTTTCTCCATTCTCAGCTTTTGGCAGATCAAAAAAAGGCGATTCCTCTTTAAAAAGGAATCGCCCTGCCGTAACGGCCGCTTTTGGCTTACAGATGTTTGTTTACAAGCTCTTCAAGCGCTTCTTTCGGTTTGAAGCCGACAGATGTTTCAACGACTTCTCCGTCTTTTAACACAAGAAGTGTCGGGATGCTCATTACGCCGTATTTACCGGCAGTTTCTTGGTTTTCATCAACGTCGATTTTGACGATTTTCAGTTTGTCTCCCATTTCTTGATCAAGCTCTTCAAGAACGGGCGCGATCATTTTACAAGGTCCGCACCAAGGAGCCCAGAAATCCGCCAATACGACCCCTTCACTTGTTTCAGCTGAGAACGATTGATCAGTTGCTTTTACGATAGCCATTTGTTATTCCTCCAATGTCAAATGATGATTTTTAGTATAGCATCTCCCATTCGTTCATGCTAATTTAATGCTTATATTATTTTCTCCCGAACTCCTCTGAAATAATCTTCTTTATATGGTGTATGATAACCGATCAGCAGGCATTCAAAACTTAAGATGGATCAGCAGGCAGCGTAATTAAAACTACCGCCATCGGAGGAAGCTCGGCCTCAAGGTTTCCGCCCTTTTGAGTAAATCCGGAAAACGGCTTCGGTTTGACGTTTTCCGGGCTGCTGAATGTATTGCGGGCATTCATTTTTTCCGCATGCAGAATCGTTCCCGAAGGCTTCCCTGTCTTTTTCATGCCCCGCAGCTCAATCTTCACGTCGGCTTTTTGCAGATGATCGATATTGCAAATGCTGATATGTATGTCGCCGTTTTGCTGTTTGGACGCTGAAATGCTGACCTGCGGGAGCCGGCCGTCTTTCCATTCGTACCCTGCTGCTTTTGTTTCTGATGCCAAAAGAGAAGCGTCATGATGAACCTTAAACATATCAAACACATGATATGTCGGCGTCAACAGCATCTGTTTCCCTTCTGTCAGGATCATTGCCTGAAGCACGTTGACGGTTTGCGCGATATTGGCCATTTGTACGCGGTCTGCGTGCTGATGAAAAATGTGAAAATGCGTGGCGGCGACAAGCGCGTCGCGGATCGTATTCTGCTGATACAGAAAGCCCGGATTCGTGCCGGGCTCAGGATCAAGCCATGTGCCCCATTCATCAATGATCAGACCGACTCTTTTTTCCGGATCATACTGATCCATGATGGCGCTGTGCCTTGTGATCAATTCATCCATATGCGCCGCTTTTTTCATCGTGATGAACCATTCATCTTCCGTAAACTCCGTCGCTGATCCTTTTCCCTTCCAGAAGTCGCCCGGTATTGTGTAATAATGGAGGCTCAGCCCATCCATAAGATCTGCGGCTTTTTTCATTAAGGTTTCGGTCCAGCGGTAATCGTCGACATTCGCGCCGCCGGCAATTTTATAGATTTCATTACCGCTGTAATTGCGGACATAGGTTTGAAAATTTCTGTAAAGGTCGGCATAATACTCAGGATGCATGTTTCCGCCGCAGCCCCAGTTCTCATTTCCTATTCCGAAATATTTCAGCTTCCATGGTTTTTCCCGCCCGTTTTCCTTTCTCCAGTCGGACATCGGCGTGCCTGCTTCAAATGTCATGTATTCAATCCAATCAGCCATTTCCTTAACCGTTCCGCTGCCGACGTTTCCGGCGATGTACGGTTCGCAGCCGAGCAGTTCACAAAGCATCATAAATTCGTGCGTGCCGAATTCATTGGAATCAATCGTCCCGCCCCAATGGGTATTCAGCATTGTTTTGCGTTTCCCTACGCCGTTTGCCCAATGGTATTCATCAGCAAAACAGCCGCCGGGCCATCTGAGAACGGGGATCTGAAGCTTTTTGAGAGCGGAAGCGACATCTGTCCTGATCCCGCCGGTATTCGGGATATCGGAATCTTTTCCGACCCAGATGCCCTCATATATACCTCTTCCTAAGTGTTCCGCGAAATGTCCGTATATATTTTTGTTAATGGCTGCTCTAGTGATATCGGTTTGAATAACTGCCGTATTGTGAGACAAACTTGATCATTCCTTTCCCATAATAAGAATGAAAGCACTACAGTCAATCTTTGTATCTGGGATGTATGCTGAAAGGATAAGTTTGTAAGCGCTTTACAGAAAGCTTATTACATTGGTTCGGACATGTCAATCTATTATTTTATCAATGTATAATTTGTACGAACCAATTATCCCAAAGCAAAACCCTCTGACAAAAGATCCAGAGGGTTTTGATTATGAATGAATATTGGCATTTTTAAATTCCTGAGTCAGAAGCGGAACCACTTCGAACAAATCGCCGACAATTCCGTAGTCCGCTATTTTGAATATTTCCGCTTCCGGGTCTTTGTTAATGGCAACGATGACTTTACTGTTTGACATTCCCGCCAAGTGCTGAATCGCTCCGGAAATTCCGCAGGCAATATACAAATCCGGTGTGACGACTTTTCCCGTCTGGCCGATCTGAAGAGAATAGTCACAATAGTCCGCGTCGCAAGCGCCGCGCGAAGCGCCTACCGCTGCTCCCAGCACTTCGGCAAGTTCTTTTAACGGTTCAAACCCGTCTTTGCTTTTGACGCCGCGGCCGCCCGCAACGATAATTTTCGCTTCTGACAGATCCACGCCGTCCGCTGTTTTTTTGACTACTTCTTCAATGACCGTCCGCAAATCTGCCGCCGGCGCCGCAAGCTCTTCAATATCACCCGTGCGGCTCGCGTCTTTTTCTAACGCCTGAATGTTATTCGGACGGATTGTCGCCAAGATGAAAGGATCGGTTGAAATCACCTGTTCAAAGGCTTTGCCGGAATAGATCGGTCTTGTAAAAACGATGTTGTCCCCGGTAACGCTTACATCCGTACTGTCTGAAATCAATCCCGTTTCAAATCGGGCCGCAAGCTTCGGTGACAAATCTTTTCCCATAGAAGTGTGGCCGAAAATGACCGCATCAGGCTTTTCATTTTCGATCAGATCCCCGAGAACCGCGGCATATCCGTCTGCTGTATACTGAGAAAGCCCCGGTGTATCAGCCGTAAATACTTTGTCGGCGCCGTAGTGAATGAGTTCTGGTGCTGCATCAGCCGCGCCTTTTCCCATCAGCACGCCGATTACATCTCCTCCGCCGGAAATGGTTTTGCCTGCGGCTATAGCTTCAAAGGTGACGTTCCGTAAGGCGCCGTCACGAATTTCTCCGAGTACGATCACTTTTTTTCCCATTCTGACATCCCCCAGTTTCTTTAATATCAGTTTATACGACTTTGGCTTCTTTTCTCAGCAATGATACAAGCTCTTTCGCCTGCTCGGCGGCTTCTCCTTCGATCAGTTTGCCCGCTTCTTTTTGCGGCGGCAGAAAACGTTCGATTGTTTTGAGCTTCGGAGCAGCATCGTCCTCATCAATGTCAAGGTCATCGAGCTCAAGTTCTTCCAGCGGTTTTTTCTTCGCCTTCATAATGCCCGGAAGCGACGGATAACGCGGCTCGTTTAATCCTTGCTGCGCCGTGATGACCAAAGGAAGAGAAGTTTTAATGATTTCGGTATCCCCTTCATTGTCTTTCTCTGCAACAGCTTCATCGCCGCTGATTGTCAATTTTGTAATCGTTGTGATGCAAGGAATGTTTAACAGTTCGGCAAGTCTTGGCGCCACTTGGCCGGAGCCGCCGTCGATCGCCACATTTCCGCCGAGAATCAGATCATATTCCTGATCTTTGAAATAGTGATATAAGATCGTTGAAATGGAATATTGGTCAGGATCGCTCAGGTCATCTTCAATATTGATTAACACCGCCTGGTCGCAGCCCATCGCAAGAGCTGTTCGCAGTTCTTTCTCCGCGTCCTCTCCGCCGACGGTTACGGCGGTAACGGTTCCGCCGTGCTCTTCTTTCAGCTGAATGGCTTCTTCAATGGCGTATTCATCATACGGATTAATGATAAATTCGGCTCCGTCCTCCTGAATCTTTCCTGCTTCAATGACGATTTTCTCTTCTGTGTCAAACGTCCGTTTCATCAGTACAAATAGATTCATATTCTTATCCCCTTTATCTTCGCCCACCGAATTGAGGCTTTCTTTTTTCGAGAAATGCCTGAATGCCTTCTTTTGCGTCATCTGATGCAAATGCTTCCCCAAAGCGCTTTGCTTCAAGCTTTAAGCCGCCGTCATAAGAATAAACCTTGTTTGTATAAAGGAGCTCAAGCAGGGAAGCCATCGACTGCGGGCTTTTTTCCGCAAACTTGCCTGCGAGTGTTTTCGCCTTTTGCAGCAGCTCTTCCTCATTTTCGGCGCCTATGGTGACAAGCCCGAGGCTGAGCGCTTCTTTTCCGGTCACAGGTTCTGACGTGCCGATCATTTCAAGCGCTTTCGCCGTGCCGACGTACCGGGGCAGACGCTGCGTCCCGGCAAAGCCCGGGATAATGCCGAGATTCAGCTCGGGCAGGCCGAGCTTTGCATCCAATGTAGCGATTCTGATATGACAGGCCATGGCAAGCTCCAGACCGCCGCCAAGCGCAGCGCCGTGAATCGCTGCGATAACAGGCTTCGGAAACCCTTCAATTTTTTCCATCAGCTGCTGGCCTTTATCCGCCATGGCAGAAGACTGCTCAAGATTTTCAAGCGACGTAAATTCCTTTATATCGGCGCCCGCCGAGAAAAATTTCCCCTCACCGCGAATGATGATGCTTCTGACGCTGTCATCTGTTTCATACCGGTCGAACAGACCGGACAATTCGTCTAAAATCGCACCGGACAGCGCGTTGGCCGGCTGATGATCAATGGTGATCACCGCGATAGATTGTTCTACCGCCACTGAAAGGCTGTTCATCCGTCAACCCCCTTTAGTTTTGATGAATCCCTGACACCAACAGTTCCAATACCTTGTCTGACAAATCCGGAAGATCATATTTCTGATCGTTCATCACCCACGTTGTCACTGTTTCATCTATCGTCCCGAATATCATCTGCCGGGCGAGGCGGACGTCGAGATTGTCTTTCCATTCGCCCGACTCAATTCCTTCGGTCAAAATGGTGTCGAGCATGTTTAAATAACCTTTTAAAATGTCATTGATTTTCAGGCGCAGCTTGATATTCGACTGTCTGAGCTCAAGCTGGGTCACAATCGCGAGGTGGCGGTCATTGCCGAGCAGTGTGAAATGCTGCTTAATGACGAGAGCGAGTTTTTCTTTTGCCGTCGTTTTTTCTTTCACTTCTTCTTCCATGCGTTCAATGAACTGGCCCATCTTTTCTTTAAAAAGAGAAATGAGTATATCCTCTTTGTTTTTGAAATATAAATAGATGGTGCCGTCCGCAACGCCGGCCTGCTTGGCGATTTTGGATACCTGTGATTGGTGATAGCCGTTTTCCGCTATGACTTCTACTGCTGCATCAATGATCTGCATATACTTTGGCCGTTTTTGGTTCAATGTCATCGTTCCTTCCTTCAATAAAAATGAATGACTATTCATTCATAACTTCATGATAAAAAGGAATCCGGGTTTTGTCAAGTTTTTCTTTTAAGGCACTTTGTTTTCACGGGAAGCATCTGTCTCTTCGACTAAGCGTCTTCTCAATATTTTTCCTACGGCCGTTTTCGGAAGCTCTTTTCTGAATTCGTAAAGCTTCGGGACTTTGTACGGCGCAAGCCGCTCTCTTGCAAATGCGTCAAGCTCATCGGCATCTGTCTCGGCCCCTTTTTTCAAGACGATAAATGCTTTCACCGTTTCCCCTCTGTAGGAGTCCGGCACGCCCGCTACGACGATTTCCTGAACGGCTTCGTGCTCATACAGCGCCTCTTCCACCTCTCGCGGGTAAATGTTGTATCCGCCGGCAATGATGATGTCTTTTTTCCTGTCGGCGATGTAGAAAAACCCTTCCTCATCCATGTAACCCATATCACCGGTAAACAGCCAGCCGTCTCTGATGACACGCGCCGTCTCCTCTTGTTTGTTCCAATAGCCTTTCATAACCTGCGGGCCTTTTACGATCAGCTCGCCGTGTTCATACGGCTCCGCAAGCCCGTCTTTTTCTTCTGAATATATTCCGGCATCGGTATTGGGCCAAGGACAGCCGATGCTGCCGGGTTTATTTTTTCCCCAAATGAAGTTTGAATGAGTAACCGGTGATGCCTCAGATAACCCGTAGCCTTCCACAAGCTTTCCCCCGGTCACTTTTTCAAATTTCTGTTTGACTTCGACCGGCAGAGCAGCAGAACCGCTCGGACAGCTTTTGATGGACGAGAGATCATATTTGTTCAGTTCAGGATGATGCAAAATGCCGATGTAAATCGTCGGTGCCCCCGGAAAAACCGTCGGCTTCAGCCTGTCGATTGTTTTTAGGGTGTCCAAGGGATTAAATTTAGGAAGAAGGATCATTTCACACCCCTGCATGATGGAAAAATTGAGCACGGCGGTTAATCCGTACACATGAAAAAAAGGTACGATGCCGAGCACCTTTTCGGCTCCCTTTTTCATTTTGTACATCCAGGCGGCGCACATTTCTGTATTGGCCTGAATGTTCCGGTGCGTGAGCATGACGCCTTTCGGATAGCCGGTTGTTCCGCCCGTGTATTGAAGCACGGCAATGTCATGCGCAGGGTCAATATCCGATAGCTCCGCTTCCTCGGCTTTTTCTTCTTTTAAGATGTCCGCTAAGCTGTGAATCTGTTCGTGGCCGTCATAATCAATATGCACCTGTTGTTTTTGGGTGAGCGTATAAAGCATATTTTTCGGAAACGGCAAAAAGTCTTTGATACTGGTTGTAATAATGCGCTCGACGATTGACAACGTTTTCATTTTTATCACCTTCGGAAACAGCATATCGAGGGTGATGATCACACGCGGCGCACTGTCTTTCAGCTGATACTCAAGCTCGTGTTCCGTGTAGAGAGGATTGGTTTGAACAACAATGCCGCCGGCAAACAATACACCGTAAAAAGCGATGACCGACTGCGGACAATTGGGCAGCATAATGGCCGCTCTGTCACCTTTTTTCAGACCTGTTTTGCGTAAAAAAGCGGCAAGCTTTAATGAATCTGTGAGAACGTCTTGGAATGTGAGTTTTTTTCCGAGAAAATAAATGGCGGTATGGTTTGGGAATTGAGCTGCGGAGTTTGTCAGATTGGATGGCAGGGTTTGATCGGTAAATTCAAGCTCATGCGGAATCTCTTCGGGATATTGAGAAAGCCATGGCTTTTCAGACTGCATAAAACCTCTCCCTTCTGTTTTTCCTATACGCTATTATTATAGCAGAAGGCTGATTGGAATTGGAAAGCGTTTCATGTGAATTTTGACGTTCAGGAGGTGTTGTCTTTGCTGGAAACGATGCATTTTGAAGAGGGAGTTCCTATTCTGCGCCAGCTGCCGAAGCCGTTTACTTCAGCCGCCTTTTTGCTACATCCCTTTGTCCGAATGCCGGATGGGTGGGAAGAGCAAAAGCGCGAGCGGCCTTTTGAACATATTTATCCGAGTGATGAGGAGATCATCACAATGGGCAGACCCGTTTCCTGGAATACCGTCATGACCATTTGCGGACTGCGCTCTGAAAAAGAGACCGCGCTTGCGCTTATGACCGCTGTCATGGCGCTGCGGGATGAATATGCACAGCCTGAATCCGCCGAGCTGCTTAATCGGCTTCATCCTGCGGATCTGTACTTGCCGAGCGATGATGTCACTTCGCCATTTTTGATTCCGGGGCTCTTAGACGTGTTCCGTTCAAAAGGCATTGAGCGCTGCATTTATTATGAGCCGGTCGAAGAGAAAGGTATATTTTCGCTCAATCAAACGGCGCCTTTGGATGTATGCGGACTGCTGAAGGCTGACATGATCATTGCCGATGAAAAGCGCCGCGCCGCTTTTATGAGTATGTATGATTCTTTCGCGACACTCTTTCTCATGGAAGATCAAGACATGCCGTCTGTGATCCGCGCCATGAATTGGGAAGCGGTCATTTGCTCTGATACGACCTGCATAAACTGGTTTTCTCAATAAAAAAAGGCCACCGGATTTAGTTCGGCAGCCTTTTTTTCAGTATTAAGATGTCATGACCAGATAAATAAGTCCGATGAACAGAAAAATTCCCGCTGCCGACAGCAGCACTTTCGCAAGCTTCTCCATTTTTCCCCGTCCCCTTAAATCCCGGCGGCCACCACAAATGACAGGCCGACTGAGATGACAAATGAAATAAAGCCGACAGCTCTGTTATCTTTTTCAATTTCTTTATCAATTTTAAACCGGGGCGTCAGAAATTCAAAGATAAAATAGCTGATTAAAAGCATAATAAATCCGTATACGCCCCAGCCGATCATTTGCAGCAGCGAATTATGCTGGGCGATGCTGTGCTGAAAGACATTTGCGATCCCGAGAATTTTCCCTCCGGTCGCCATTGCAACCGCAAGATTGCCTTTTTGGATTTCCACCCAGTTTTTATAGGATGTCACCAATTCAAACACGGTCAGAAAAATGACAAGACACAGAACGGCTACACTGTAATAAGCCGCGATTTCAACAAGCTCATTTTCCCAAAAAGCATTCATGACGTTTACTCCCTTTTTATTTTAGTTCGACAATCGTTACGCCTGATCCTCCTTCTCCCGCTTCCCCGAACCGCGAGCTTTTCACGCTGCGGTGGTTTTTCAGAAGATCCTGCACCCCTTTTCGGAGGGCGCCTGTGCCTTTTCCGTGAATGATGGACACTCTCGGATAGCCGGCAAGCACCGCGTCATCTAAATATTTTTCGACGCGGCTGAGGGCATTTTCGTAACGCTCTCCCCGCAGGTCAAGTTCAAGGGACACGTGATAATCCTTCCCTTTTACGGCGGTGATGGCTTTTTCTTTTTTCGGTTCAGGAGCGGACTTGAGAAACTCAAGGTCTTTTTCCTTCACCTTCATTTTAAGGATGCCGATTTGGACATTCCATTCTTTCTCGCCGGTTTTTTCAAGCAGCGCCCCTTTTTGTCCGAATGTGAGCACCTTTACTTCGTCACCCGGCTTCAGCTCGCGTTTTTTCTCTGTTTTTCTTTCCGGCTGCTTTGATTTTTCAAAAGCCGGCATCGCGTCTCCGAGACGTTTTTTGGCATCAATCAGCTCGTGTTCCTTAAAGGATCTGTGTTCTTGCTTGATAGACCGGAGCTCGCGAATGATCTGTTCTGCTTCTTTTGCGGCGTCTTCCAGTTTTTCCGCTGCTTTTTGTTCGGCTTCTTCCATCAGTTTGTCTTTCTGGGCGTTCAGCTCAATGATTTGCTGCTGCAGCTCTTTATGCAGTTTTTCTGCTTCTTTTCTGATTGATTCGGTTTCAGAAAGCTCTTCATCCGCTCTTTTTTTACTTTGTTCAAGTGACGCGATCATCAGATCGACTTCATTGTGTTCGGCGGTCATTTCTGACTTCGCCTGGCCGATGATATGCTCCGGCAGGCCGAGGCGTCTTGAGATTTCAAAAGCGTTGCTTCGGCCCGGCACTCCGATCAGGAGCTTGTAGGTCGGCGAAAGCGTTTCAATATCAAATTCAACGCTTGCATTCATGACGCCTTGTCTGTTATATCCGTATGCTTTCAGCTCCGGATAATGGGTTGTCGCAAGCACTCTGGCGTTTGTCCGGTGGACTTCGTCAAGAATGCTCATGGCAAGCGCCGCCCCTTCCTGCGGGTCGGTTCCGGCACCGAGTTCATCAAACAGCACAAGACTGTTTTCGGACACGTCTTTTAAAATACTGACGATATTGACCATGTGAGATGAGAACGTACTCAGGCTTTGTTCGATCGACTGTTCATCACCGATATCGGCAAAAACATGATCAAATACGGCGGCTTCCGATCCTTCATCAGCCGGTATGTGCAGTCCTGCCTGCGCCATTATCGTCAGCAGCCCGAGCGTTTTTAACGTAACGGTTTTACCGCCCGTATTCGGACCCGTGATAACGATCGTCGTATAATCTCCGCCCAGTTCAATGTCGTTGGCCACGACTTGATCTTGAGGCAGCAGCGGATGGCGCGCTTTTTTCAGACGGATAAAGCCGTCTCCGTTCATAAACGGTTTTGTCGCCTTCATCGCTTTTGCGTATCTCGCTTTTGCGAAAATGAAATCCAGCGTCTGCAGCACTTCCACATTTTGAACAATCTCTTGTGTGTGTTCAGCCGTATGCTCCGTCAGCATCCGGAGAATCCGTTCGATTTCCTGTTTTTCTTTCACCTTCGCCTGCTGAAGCGAGTTGTTCATATCGACGATCGCCTGCGGTTCAATAAACAGCGTCGCACCTGATGAAGAAGTATCATGCACGATCCCGCCGTAGCTTGATCTGTATTCCTGTTTGACCGGAATGACAAAGCGGTCATTCCGAATCGTAACGATCGTGTCAGACAGCATTTTTGAAGCGGAAGATGAACGCAGCATCGATTCAAGCCGGTCTCTCACTCTTGATTCAAGCGTTCTGAGCTGCGTGCGGATTCCTCTTAAAGCGGGAGATGCATGATCAAGCACTTCGCCGTGATCATCAATGCAGGAATTAATCTCCCTTTCCAAATCGCCCAATGTAATCAGCTCTTCTGCATGGGCCTGGATCAGCGGAATGCTGACGCCGTCTTCTGTCATTTGACTGATAAAGTGCTTCATTTGCTTAACGGCATACAGCAGCCCGGACAATTCGGTGAATTCCGCCGGGGTCAGCACGCTGCCGATTTCCGCCCGACGCAAAGCCGATCTTATATCGGTCAGACCGCCGAACGGAGCATGGCCTCTTAAGCGCATGATCGCGGATGCTTCTTCGACTTCATCCAGCTGTTTTTGGATGTCGGCGAGATCAGTCAAAGGCTTCAGCTGCAGAAGCTTTTCCCGGCCGAGCGATGAGGCGGCATGTGCGGTAATCTGTTCTTTTACTTTATGAAATTCAAGTGATGATAACACTTTTTGCTGCACGGTTTTGTGGTCCTCCTTACTTAATCATTGCGCGTCAGAAATGCTTTGACCTCATGTAGCGGCCGGGCGTTTAAAACATTCTTTGTTTCTGTCCAGCCTTTGCGCGCAGCGGTCACGCCCGTTTTCATGTCATCGAGCATCTCTATATTATGGGCATCCGTATTAATGACCAAAGTCACGCCTTTTTCGTTTGCTTTGATCAGATGCTCAGTCCGTAAATCGAGGCGCGCGGGGTTTGCATTCAGTTCAAGCGCCGTATTTGTTTTGGCGGCGAGTTCAATCAGCATGTCGATGTCGACTTCATAGCCGGCCCGTCTTCCGATCAGCCGTCCCGTCGGGTGGGCGATAATATCCACGTGCTTATTCGTCAGCGCCTGTTCAAGCCGTTTCATAATGACATGTTCCGGCTGGCTGAAGCTTGAATGAATAGACGCGATGACAAGATCCATTTCAGACAGGACACTGTCATCATAATCAAGTGAGCCGTCGGGGAGAATGTCCATTTCCACGCCTTTAAAGATATGGAAGTTTTCAAACTCGGCGTTCAACGCGTCAATTTCTTCCGCTTGTTTTCTGAGCCGTTCGGCCGTTAACCCATTGGCCACCTTTAAATATTGGGAATGATCGGTGATCGCCATGTACTGATAACCTTTTGCCATACACGCTTCTGCCATTTCCCTGATAGAAAAAGCGCCGTCACTCCAAGCTGAGTGCATATGGAGATCGCCTTTTATCTCTTTTTGCTCCACAAGGTCCGTTTCTTCCCGATACGTGTCGACCTCCTGCCCGCTTTCTCTGAGCTCCGGAGGAATAAACGGCAGACCGAAGTGGGCGTAAAAGGCTTCTTCGCTCGGGAAAGTTTTGACTTCTCCCGTTTCTATCGTTTCAACCCCGTATTCGCTGATCCGTTCACCGCGCTCTTTTGCCAGCTGGCGCATTCTAATGTTGTGATCTTTGGAGCCCGTAAAATGATGCAGTGTGGTCGCAAACTGCTCCTCTGTCACAAGCCGGAAATCCACACTCGTCTCATATTCAAAGGTCAGGATGACTGATACCTTTGTATCCCCGCTCGCTATCACGTCTTTTACGTTCGGCAGGGACAGAAGCTGGTCTCTGACAGCCGCCGGGTGATCTGTGGCGATAATGTAATCCAGATCTTTTACGGTTTCCCGCGCTCTTCTGAGACTGCCGGCACGGGAATATTTCTGAATATCCGTCAGCCCGGCCAAATGTTCTTCAATCACTGAAGCAATGCTGAGCGCATAGCCGATCGGAAAACGTTCAGGCTGTTTTCCGGCTTCTCCGAGAGCCTGGAGGATTTTCTCCTCTGTTTTTTTGCCGAAACCGGCGAGGCCCTGTACTTTTTGCTGCTCGCATGCTTCTTTCAGCGATTCCGCGTCATGAACGCCCAGCTCTTGATACAGCTTGGCGATTTTCTTGCCGCCGAGGCCCGGAAGCTTCAACAAAGGAACCAAGCCTTCAGGGACTTCTTTCTGCAATTGGAGAAGCGTGCCGGACACGCCTTCCTGCATATATTCACGAATGACGCTATAAGTGCCTTTTCCGATGCCGGATAAAGACATCATGTCGTCGATTTCCGACAGGCTGCGGTCATCCTGCTCAAGCGCCGTTGCCGCTTTTCGGAAGGCTGATATTTTAAACGGGTTGTCCCCTTTCAGTTCCATATAGACCGCAATCGTTTCAAGCAGCCTGATAATATCTTTTTTATGCATACTGTTAACCCCCAGTCGTTTCCTGCTTTTCATCATACAAATTTTTCTCCTCCTGCACAACTGACGCAGAGCTTGAAAAAAACTTCTCCGGTCAAGAGAAGTTTTTTATGCCCCGTACTGGGCCCACAGTTCTTGCAGAAGCCCTGACAGATACGGCGTATGATGTGTGATGATATCCGCAAGCGTTGATTGTGCGAGCATATCTTGAAGCGCGCTTACAGGCAGTACGGATGCGACGTATAACAGGATAAACGCAAATAGATAGACTTCCAGAAACCCGAGCACCCCGCCAAGCAGTTTGTTGATCTGTTTAATGACCGGAATGCTGGCGATGATATTAAGGGCCGCTCCGATAATCCGGAGCAGAATCTTTGCGATGATAAACAAAATGACAAACGCGATCGCATTGTAATAAGCCGTCTCTACGTTTCCATTAATAAAAGAAAGAGCCGCCTGGCCGCCGGAAAAATCAGGCGCAGGTATAAAGCTCAAATGCGGCGCAAGGTTTTTGTAAAAAAGCGCCGCAAACGCAATCGAAAGGATAAAACTCGTTAAATATATAAATTGGAGGATAAATCCTCTCTTCAATCCAAGCAATGTGCCCATCAAGAGCAAAACTAAGATGATGATATCTATCATATGGTGTTCATTCCTTTTCTTTAAGCTGCCGCTCCAGTATTTCATATTTTTCTTGCAGTTTCATATAATCATGCACGACATTGACCGCAGTCAAAACAGCGAGCTTATTTATATCAAGATATGGATTTTTCTCGTTGATTTCTCTCATTTTATCATCAACCATTCCGGCCACATGACGCATGTGCGCTTTGCTTTCTTCCCCGATAATGGTGAAGTGCTGGCCGTAAATGTTAACTGTCGTTTTGGTTTTTTTGCCGTCAGACAACGTTTCTCCTCCATTCCGCGAGAATCCTAGTTCCTATCATACCACGATTATCGTTTGAATGGAAAGACGAGCCTCGGGCTGTTATGATACACTGGTATATACAGTGAAAAGTGCCAAAAAAGGAGATTATATCGTGTCCCATTCTGTTATAAAAGTATCCGCTTCCGCTATAGAACAAATGAAACATTCCTATGCCGGCTCCCTTACTTCCGCCGTTCCGCAGGGCGCCGTCTTCCAGGCTAAGCCTCCGGGCTGTACCATTACAGCCTACCGTTCGGGCAAGGTTCTCTTTCAAGGAAGAAACGCCGGCACAGAAGCGGCCCGCTGGGGAACGGCTGAGGCGCCGAAGGCAAAGAAAACCGTCAAAAAAGCGGCCGATCCGATCTACGCTCCCCCGGCGGGCATTGCGTCCATGTCGGTGATCGGCTCAGATGAGGTCGGAACAGGCGATTATTTCGGGCCGATAACGGTTGCCTGCGCCTACGCCGACAAAACAAAGCTTTCTTTAATGAAAGAACTGGGCGTCAAGGATTCGAAGGATTTAAAAGATCCGCAGATTATTGAAATCGCCAAACTGTTAATTAAAACCATTCCCTACAGCCTGCTTGTGTTAAAAAACGAAAAATACAATCAGATGCAGGAAAAAGGCATGAGTCAAGGAAAAATGAAGGCGCTCCTTCATAATCAGGCGATTTCCAACCTGCTGAAAAAAATGAACGGCGTCAAACCGGAAGCGATTCTGATTGACCAATTCGCAGAGCCTGGCATTTATTTTAAGCATCTTTCCGGGCGGGATATCGTAAAAGAAAAAACGTTTTTCAGCACGAAGGCGGAAAGCATACACCTTTCCGTCGCCGCAGCCTCTATCATCGCGCGATATTCTTTCTTACTTGAAATGGATAAGCTTTCCCGTGAAGCCGGGATGACGATCCCCAAAGGCGCGGGGCCGCACGTCGATGAAGCTGCCGCCAAGCTGATCATCAATAAGGGAGAAGATGCGCTCAGAACATTCACCAAACTTCATTTTGCCAATACGCAAAAGGCGAAGCGTCTTGTCGAACGGAAGCGGTCATAATAAAAAAAAGCTTGCAGAGTGATCTGCAAGCTTTTTTCTTTAGCCTCTTAATACGGCCTGATACGTTTCTTCCAACGCCTTCAGCACGTTTTCATGGACTTTTGTCACTTCTTCTTCTGTCAATGTTTGTTCAGGATTAACATATTGAAGCGAGAAGGCGACGGATTTTTTGCCCTCTTCCATATGCTCGCCTTCGTACACATCGAAGACGGTGACTTCTTTCAACAGCGCGCCGCCGGCATCTTTGATAACGGCTTCGAGCTGTCCGCTTGTAACGGTTTTATCTGCAACAAGCGCGATGTCACGCGTGACGGACGGGTATTTCGGAATCGCCGTGTACACGAGAGGTTCTGTTTCTTCGGTCAGAAGCGCGTGCAGATCAAGCTCGAACACATACGTTTCTTTGATATCCAGCTCTTTTTCCATTGCCGGGTGCACCTGTCCGATAAATCCGGCAAGTGAGCCGTTCAAAAGAATGTTTGCGGTCCGGCCGGGATGCATGTTTTTGCGTTCTGACTGGACAAATTCAATCCGGTCTGACACATTCAATTGATGCAGCAGGCCTTCAACGATACCTTTGACAACGAAGAAATCAACCGGCTTTTTCTCACCCTGCCATAAGTTTTTGCGCCATAATCCGGTTACAGCTCCGGCAACCCGTTCTTTTTCAACAGGTTTTGTATTTTCTTCCTTCGTCAGAAATACAGAACCCGTTTCGTATAAAGCAACGGAATCAGTCTGTCTGGCCAGGTTGTATGAAACAGCTTCAAGCAGATTCGGCACGAGGCTGTGTCTGAGAATGCTTCTTTCTTCGCTCATCGGCAGAGCCAGCATCGTGTTGAATGATTTTTCGATCGCAAAAGCGGCCGCTTTTTTATCATTAGTCAATGAATAAGTGGTCGCTTGAGAAAGACCCGCTCCTTCAAGGAAACGTCTCACTTTCCGGCGTTTTGCCTGATACGGGGTCAAGCCGCCTGTCGTGCCGGCCGTTTCCGGAAGCGTGGACGGAATATTGTCATACCCGTATAATCTTGCCGCTTCTTCAATCAGGTCTTCTTCGATTTTAATATCTCCGCGGCGTGACGGCACCGTTACAACGAGAACGTCTTCAGCTTCACCGACTGCAAAACCGAGCCGCTTGTAAATGCTGATGATTTCTTCCTTAGCGATTGTCATGCCGAGCACGGCGTTCACTTTTTCAACTGACACGTGAATGTTGTTCGCTTCGATTTTCAGATGGTTTTCTTCAACCGTGCCTGACAGCACTTCTCCGCCTGCATACGCCTGAATGAGGCTGCAGGCCCGTTCAGCTGCAAGCAGAACGCGTGCCGGGTCAATGCCTTTTTCATATCTGGCGCTCGCTTCGCTTCTCAGCCCGAGGTCTCTCGACGCTTTGCGGACGGTCTGTCCGTCGAAATAAGCGGCTTCCAGTAAAATCGAGGTGGTGTCTTCACGGACTTCAGACTCGGCTCCGCCCATAACTCCCGCGACTGCTTGCGCCTTTTTTCCGTTTGTGATGACCAAATGGCTGCTTGACAGCTTGCGCTCCTGTTCATCGAGCGTCACGATGGTTTCGTTTTCCGCCGCTTTTCTGACAACGACCTCTTTTGAACCGAACCGGTCGTAATCGAAAGCGTGAAGCGGCTGGCCGTATTCAAGCAGGACGAAGTTTGTAATGTCCACGACGTTATTATGCGGGCGGATGCCTGCATTCATCAGCTTCGTCTGCATCCAAAGCGGTGACGGGCCGATTTTGACGTTTTTAATGATTTTCGCGGCGTAATGCGGGTTGGCCTGCGTATCTTCAATCTTGACGGAAACAGCGTCCGCCGCTTTTTCTGCCGCTGTTTCATATGAAGTCTCCGGAAGCTTTACCTCTGCGCCAAGGATAGCCGCGACTTCATAAGCTACGCCAAGCATGTTCATCGCGTCGGCGCGGTTCGGCGTTAAGCCCAATTCTAAAATCGCATCGTCAAGCTGAAGGGCCGCCATTGCGTCAGCTCCCGTTTCAGCATCATTCGGAAACACGAAAATGCCTTCCGCATATTCTTTCGCCACGAGCTTGCTTTCAATGCCGAGCTCCTGAAGGGAACAGATCATGCCGTGAGATGCCTCGCCGCGAAGCTTGGCTTTTTTAATTTTGAAATTGCCGGGAAGCACGGCTCCGACCGTTGCAACGGCAACCTTCTGTCCTTTATCAACATTCGGGGCGCCGCAGATAATCTGCACGGGTTCCTCCGCACCGATATCGACAAGGCATTTGTTGAGTTTGTCGGCATTCGGGTGCTGTTCACGTTCAAGCACGTGTCCGATGACAACGCCTTTTACGCCTTCCCCTTTATACTCGATACCTTCAACTTCAATACCGGCTCTTGTAATTTTTTCTGCAAGCACGGCCGGGTCGATTCCCTGCAAGTCAACGTAATCTTCTAACCATTTATAAGAAACAAACATGTGTATCCTCCTCTTACGCCTGTTTAAACTGCGAAATGAATCTGACATCATTGGTATAGAAATGGCGGATATCTTCAATGCCGTATTTCAGCATCGCGATACGTTCAACACCCATTCCGAAAGCAAAACCCTGGTACTCTTCAGGATTGAACCCGGCCATTTTCAGCACGTTCGGGTGAACCATGCCGGCGCCGAGAATTTCGATCCAGCCTGTTTTTTTGCAGACGGAGCAGCCTTGTCCGCCGCACTTAAAGCAGGTCACATCCACTTCGACAGAAGGCTCTGTGAATGGGAAGAAGCTCGGACGGAGCCTGATTTCACGGTCTTGGCCGAACATTTTTTTCGCGACCAATTCAAGCGTGCCTTTCAGGTCGCTCATGCTGATTTTGCGGTCCACGACGAGACCCTCGATCTGCATGAACTGATGGGAATGTGTCGCGTCATCGTTGTCACGGCGATACACTTTACCGGGACAAATGATTTTGACGGGGCCTTTTCCTTTATGTTTTTCCATCGTGCGTGTCTGCACCGGTGACGTCTGCGTTCTCATCAGCATTTCTTCTGTAATGTAAAAGCTGTCCTGCATGTCGCGGGCCGGATGTTCCTTCGGCAGATTCAGCGCTTCGAAGTTATAATAATCCGTTTCCACTTCAGGGCCTTCTTCTACGGTATATCCCATACCGATAAATAAATCTTCAATTTCTTCAATAACGACCGTCAGCGGATGGCGTCCGCCGATGTTTACCGGACTGCCAGGCAATGTGACATCAATCGTCTGACTGCTGAGTTTTTTATTCATCTCTTCTTGTTCAAGCTGTTCATTTTTCGCCGTTATGGCTGCTGCAATGCGCTCTCTCACTTCATTGGCGAGGGCTCCCATTTTCGGGCGCTCTTCGGCGGACAGTTTGCCCATGCCGCGGAGAACTTCTGTAATCGGCCCTTTTTTTCCGAGATATTGCACCCGAATATCGTTAACTTCTTTTAATGAACCAGCCGCTTCTACTTTTTCTGCAGCTTCCAGTTCGAGCTGTTTAAGCTTCTCTTCCATCATGCATCCTCCTTTTATGTAAACCAAACCGTTCTATGCCTTTTTCAGAAAACAAAAAAACCCGCCCCTTAGAGAAGGGACGAGTTGTGGCCGCGGTACCACCCTTTTTAAGGCAGACTTCATCTGCCGAAAGCTTCATTGACATAACGGAAACGATCGTTCCGGTTCACCTTTACGCGCGTTTGGCGCGGTCCCGGTGACAACTCGAGAGGTGAAAATCAATTTCTGTGCTGCGATAAAAATGCTTTCAGTCAGCGGCATTTTCTCCCTGGAAGGCAGTGTGTGCAAAAATTGACGTCCTCTGTCACGGTTTTTACATTATTGCTATCTATTATAGTGAAATTCGCGGCTTTGCGCAACCTATCCTCTAAGATGATATACGAGGATTGCGGCCGCTACCGCCACATTCAGCGATTCCGCCTGTCCGTACAACGGAACATACAGGTTGAGATCTGTTTTTTGCAGAAGGCCGGCGTCCACTCCCGCTCCCTCGTTCCCGACGATTAACGCGAACGATTCTTCAGGCTTCACGCTTTGATAAACCGCACCGTTTTCAAGCGCCGTGCCGTAGATCGCGACACCTTGTGATTTCAGCTCATCGATAAACTCATCAAGCGGACGTTTCAAAATGGGAATATGAAAGTGAGATCCTTGGGCAGAACGCAGCGTTTTTCCGCTGTATGGATCTGCCGTCCCGTCACCAAGGACAACGGCGTCGATACCCGCCGCATCCGCCGTTCTGATCATTGTTCCTAAATTCCCCGGGTCCTGCACGGCATCAATCAGAAGGAGCCGCTTCAGCGGATCAGGCTTCTCTTCCGGCATATGGCAGACTGCGGCGATCCGCTGCGGCGTTTCCGTTTCCGTCACGGCTGAAAACGCGTCTTCGCTCAGCACATAACAAGGAATGCTCATGTCCAGATCGGCTGGGATGGCGCTCTCATCTTTTACGAGAATTTCTTTTACCGTTCCCTTTGATTTGAGCGCTTCTTCTGCCAGATGCTCTCCTTCTATCAGAAATGTATTCGTTTTAAGTCTCTCTTTTTTTGTGTGAAGTTTTTTCCAGTCCTTCACTTTTTGGTTTTTTGCAGAGTCGATTCGTTTCACTTTATTTCTGTGCTCTCCTTTTTTCATGCATGTTGTTATTATATCTCAAGAACAGCACATAATAAACCGCGTGCGCGGTAAGAATATGCGTATCACAATCAGGAAAAAGGAGCGGTTGTAATGGATCTTAATTTACGCAACGCCGTTATTGCCAATGTAACCGGCAATAACCAAGACCAGCTGGAGCACACTATCGTTGACGCCATCCAAAGCGGTGAAGAAAAAATGCTTCCGGGCCTCGGCGTATTATTCGAAGTTCTTTGGCAGCATGCGTCAGAATCAGAAAAAAATGAAATGCTCAAAACACTTGAAGGCGGATTAAAGCCTGCGCAATAAGCATGAACCGGGTGATGGCACACCCGGTTTTTTTGTATAATAACGGCGAGGGGGATCGCCATGCAGTTACAGCCGGAACTGGCAAAGAAATTGATTGCCGAAGTCAAACACATGTACAGCCGCGAAGTGATTATTGCCGATACAAAAGGAATGATCATCGCCGGCACCAACGAAGCGCGCGCCGGATGTTTTCATGAAGGCGCACTGATCTGCGCGCGCGAAAAACGGAATGTCATCATCACGAAAGAAGATGAAAAACGGCTCGAGGGCGTAAAAGCAGGACTGAACCTCCCCGTTTTTTCGGGTCATGAGGTGATCGGAGTATTCGGTCTGACAGGAAACCCTGACGATATCCTGCCTTTCGGAGAATTGCTCAGAAAAATGACAGAGCTGTTTATTAAAGAAACGCGCCACATGGAAGAAGCGCAGTGGCGTGCGAGAATGCTTGAATCTTTTATGGTTGATTGGCTGCAGTTAAAAGAATGGTCCCCGGGCTTTATAGAAAAAGCAAAGCTCCTCGGCGCAGATCTGCATTCACACCGCCGGATCATACTCATTCAAGACCGTTATAAGCAATATAAAGCAGAAGAGCTCAGGCGAATCTGGCAGAACGAATGCCCTGAAGACCTGTTTGTCCGCTGGGGAAATGAACGCATTCTCATTAATCATGAAACAAATTCAAGTTCCAAACAGCAGCTGATCAAAAGAATCGGCGCTGTTTTTGGGCAGCCTGTCACGGCCGGCATCGGTCGGATTGTTCCGGGAGAGCGCCTCACGGAATCATACGGACAGGCGGAGAAAGCTCTTTCGGCAGGCATTGCTGACAAGCAGGCCGTCTTTGAAGAAGATTTAAAACTGGATATGTGTCTTGCCGAAATTGCGCCCGGCACACGGTCGGAATTTTCACGCCGTGTTCTCAAGCATGTGCTCGGCCGTGAAGAACTTCTGGATACGCTGCGCGCCTTTTTCAACCGGCAATTATCGTTAAAGCGCACCGCTAGCGACATGCACATTCATATTAATACATTGCGCTACCGTCTTTCCAAACTGGAATCATTGACAAATATGAAGCTTGACCGCCCTGAAGACATTACGGCTTTTTATTTGGCGCTTCGCTTTTTAGACCAACATACAAAAAACACGTAATCTCATCGTCATTTTTCATATGTTTCTCCATAGTGCGCGGAATCATTTTTCTTTACAATTAAATGAAAACGCTTTTCTAATCAGGGAGGTTGGGAGAATATGATTTCACGAGAGGCAAAGGAACAGTTCATTCTGGCGGTCGGAGAGGAGAATTATGATGATTCGGCGGCGGGGCGTCTTGTGTATTCGTACGATGCGGCCCCTCAGCTGCAGGCCATGCCGGATGCGGTAATAGCCCCCCGCTGCGCGGATGACGTATCACGTATACTAACGATTTGCAGCAGGTATGACATTCCGATCGTGCCGAGGGGTTCAGGCACAAACTTATGCGGCGGCACATGTCCGTCTGAAGGCGGTCTTGTTCTTTTATTCAAACATATGAACCGCATTCTCGAAATTGATGAAGAAAATTTGACGGCAACCGTACAGCCTGGTGTGATTACGCAAGATATGATCCATGCGGTGGAACGAAAAGGTTTATTTTATCCGCCTGATCCGAGCAGCATGAAAATATCGACCATCGGCGGGAATATTAATGAAAATTCCGGCGGGCTGCGCGGACTGAAGTACGGCGTCACCCGGGATTATGTGCTCGGCCTTGAAGCGGTCCTGGCATCAGGCGATATCATCCGCACAGGCGGAAAGCTGACAAAGGATGTTGCAGGTTATGATCTGACAAGGCTTTTTGTCGGATCTGAGGGAACGCTCGGCATTGTGACCGAAGCGACTTTAAAGCTTGTTCCGAAGCCGGAAACGAAAAAAACGCTGCTCGCACTCTATGAACATATTGAAGCGGCTGCGGAATCTGTTTCTGCCATTATTGCTGAAAAAATCATTCCAGCGACACTCGAATTTCTGGATCAGCCGACACTGCAGGTCATTGAAGATTACGTCAAGATCGGGCTTCCGACCGACGCAAAAGCCGTCCTGCTGATCGAACAGGACGGTGACAGCGATACGGTCAGACGCGATATGGAAAAAATCGAAGCCATCTGTAAAAACGGAGCCGCCGCATCGGTCCAAACGGCTGAAACCGAGGAGGAGGCATTCGCCCTTACAGAGGCCAGAAGATCCGCATTATCAGCTCTTGCCAGACTGAAACCGACAACAATTCTGGAAGATGCGACCGTGCCCAGGTCACAAATTGCCAGCATGGTCAGAGCCATTAACGAGATTGCAGAAACATACGGCTTGTCCATCTGTACTTTCGGCCATGCAGGCGACGGCAACCTTCATCCGACGTGCACCACCGAAATCAGAAATAAAGAGGAAATGGAACGTGTCGAAAAAGCCTTTGCCGCCATTTTTGAGAAAGCGATTGAGCTGGGCGGAACGATAACGGGTGAACACGGGGTCGGCATCGTGAAAGCGCCGTATTTAGAAATGAAGCTGAAAACAGAAGGCATCACCGCAATGAAAGCCATCAAACAAGCGCTCGATCCCCAAAACCTGCTGAATCCGGGCAAAATATTCGCCAATTCATCAAGGAAACGCGTGGTGGTGATGAAATGACAACAGCTAAAGAACAGAAGCAAATTCAAAAAGAATTCAAAAGCCGGATGGATGAAGGTGAATTGCTGAACTGTATGCGCTGCGGCTTCTGTCTTCCTTCCTGTCCGACCTATATAGAATCGGGATTTCAAGAATCCCATTCGCCGCGCGGCCGGATCGCCCTGATGAAAGCCGTCACAGACGGACTGATCGAGCCGGATGAAGATGTCGAGCGCTCACTTTCGCTGTGTCTCGGATGCCGGGCATGCGAACCCGTTTGTCCCGCAGGGGTTAATTACGGACAGCTGCTTGAAGAAGCAAGGGATATCATTCATCAAAATAAAAAACATAAGCCGGGCGTACGCCTTTTGCGGAAAGCCGCCTTTACCGGGCTTTTCCCTCATCAAAACCGCATGCAGAAAGCGGCAAACCTTCTCGGGATATATCAAAGGTCGGGATTGCAGGCCGCCGTCAGAAAAACCGGTATGCTGTGCGTTTTGCCTGAGCATCTGCGCACAATGGAACAAGTGCTTCCGCCCGTCCCGAAACGGAAAGACATGAAGGAACGGCCGCGTTTTCTTCCTGCCGCGGGCTCCGTTAAAAAACGGGCCGCTTTTTTCTCGGGCTGCTTAATGGATACGATGTTTTTAGCGACAAATCATGCGACAACTGCGCTGTTACAGGCGGCCGGATGTGAAATCGCGGTTCCGGAGGGTCAGGCGTGCTGCGGCGCGCTTCACGGGCACAGCGGAGAAAAAGAGACGGGAAAAGAACTCGCCAAGCGGAATATCGCGGCCTTTGAGGCGCTTGACGCTGATTATATCATTACAAACGCCGGCGGATGCGGCGCCTTTCTTCAGGAATATCCGCATTTACTAAAAGATGAACCTGAATGGGCGGAGCGCGCAAAACAATTCGTCCGGAAGCTCAAAGATTTTTCATCCGTACTGGTTGAACTGAAGTTCCATCAAAGGGACCTACGGGCGCGGTCCCCTCATATCGTCACATATCAGGACTCCTGCCATCTCCGCAATGTGATGCATACGTCAGAAGAGCCGCGCACGCTTTTGAAAAGCATTAAAGGGGCTGAGTTCAGAGAAATGGAAAAGGCCGACAGCTGCTGCGGGTCGGCGGGAATTTATAATATAACAGAATCAGAAATGTCTATGAAAATATTAGACAGCAAGATGAAAGCTGCCGGAAAAACGGAAGCGGCCGTCATCGTGACAGCCAACCCCGGATGCCTTCTGCAAATGCAGCTCGGCATCTTGCGTGAAGGCATAACAGACCGTGTCCGCGCGGTACATTTGGCGGATTACCTTCTGGAAGCGGCGGATTTGTCCTAAACCGAAAGCAGAGAGACCGATCGGCTCTCTGCTTTTATGATGCTGCAATGTTCTGATCGGCGGCGGATTTATCCGGGTATTGAAGCCTCCAGTCTGGCACTCGGATCACGCCATACGTTTGCCCATTTCTTCACAGCCGCAATGATAATCACAAGTCCGAGAATGAGCATGATAATGGATAAAACACCATTCAGCACATTGTATCCTGCCGCTTCGGGGTTCAAATACACATACCTCACCATCCAATACCCCGCATAGTTGACGGTGACGTACAAATAAGCGAGGGGAATCAGGCATGTCAGCATATAGCGCCGCTTATCGGCTATTTTCAATACGACGGTCGCACCGATGATTAATCCGACAGAAGCCATAAGCTGATTGGACACGCCGAACAGCGCCCAAATGGAGCTGATGTCGCCGGAATACAGAAGATAGCCCCACAGCAGGCAGGCGAGCGCGCTTGAGAAAATCGAGCCCGGCAGCCAATCTGTTTTTTTCAGCGGCTTATATACCTCTCCGAAAAACTCCTGAATCAAATAGCGGGCGACACGGGTTCCCGCATCAATCGCCGTTAAAATAAACACCGCTTCAAACATAATGACAAATTGAAAGAAATATGAAGCCAAATGACTAAAAAAAGGAATTTCCGTAAAAATATAAGTCATTCCGACGGCAAGTGTAACAGCGCCTCCCGTCCTTCCTTCCAGACTGAGCCCGATTCCTTTGCTCAATTCAGGCAGGTGGATGACATTCATCCCGAGCGTGCGGAATATTTCAGGCGTGCTGTTAATGGCAAAATAGTCGGCAGGCTCGAGAGCGGCAGCAGCAATAAGCGCCATGATTCCGACGAGACATTCAACAAGCATCGCTCCGAAAGCAACAGGCTTTATATCACTCCATTTATCAAGCATTTTCGGGGTTGTGCCGGAACCGACAAATGCATGAAAGCCTGAAATGGCGCCGCAGGCAATCGTTATTGAAATAAACGGCCAGACAGGACCCGCGATCACCGGTCCGCCGCCGTGAATAAACTCTGTCACTGCCGGGAATTGAACGGCTGGATTTACGAAAAAGACACCTGCGATTAATGCGGCAAAAACCCCGATTTTCATAAAACTGCTTAAATAGTCACGCGGGGCAAGCAAAAGCCAAACCGGAAGCGCCGCGGCGAAAAATGCATAGACGGGAAGCGCCACCGCGAGTGTTTTCGCATCCAATGTCAGCATGTCGCCGAGAGCCGTTGTTTGCAGCCACGGCCCGATCACAACACCGGCCATCAGCAAAAGAAAACCGACAGTTGATGCAAGTTTGAGATTGCCCGTTTTTTTATAGTAGACGCCGACCCCCATGGCGATCGGAATCGTAATCCCTACCGCAAACGTTCCCCACGGGTTTTGCTCAAGCGCATGGAGCACAACCATCGACAGCCCCGCCATCGTGATCGTAATGATAAACAGCATGGAAAGACCAGTGCAAAATCCCGCCACCGGACCAAGCTCTTCTTTGGCGACTTCAGAAAGCGTTTTTCCGTTTTTACGCATCGATGCAAACAATACGACAATATCATGCACGGCTCCTCCGATCACCGCCCCGATTAACAGCCATAAAAGCCCGGGCAGATAGCCGAACTGTGCCGCCAGAATCGGTCCGACAAGCGGGCCGGCGGCAGCGATTGCCGCAAAGTGGTGGCCGAATGACACCCATTTATTCGTCGGCACATAATCTTTCCCGTCCTCAAGCACATGGGCCGGAGTCGGTGTCTGATCATTGATTTTTAATACTTTGACCATCATAAAAGTACCGTAAAGCCGATAGGCGATCGCCAAAATACATATAGACGCTATGACGATTGTAATCGCATTCATTTAATCCCAGCCCCTTTTCTCTTTTTCTAAATATTATCACAATTATCAAATAACAGGAGATGATTTTTTGCGTAAAAAAACCCGGGCTTTGTCGCCGGCTTTTCGGAACATTATTTTCCTGATAAACGGATGACATTCCAGGACAGCGGCGTAAAATGAGCCGTTATTCCTTCGGCGCTTGCGGAAGATGTCCCGTTCGCGTGCGGAATGACTTGTTTTCTGTTTTTTTGATTGGTCGCTTTCATATCCTGATGCTCGAGCACGATATGCTCAATGATGCGGTAATTTTCAAATCCTCTGAGCTTTATCTCCGTTTCCATCAGTTCCTTGCTTTTGTTGACGGCAAAAATGGTCAGGGTTTCATCCTCTTCATGGTAAACGGCGGCGGCATCAACATACGGTACATCCGTAAAATCCGCGGAGTCGTATTTCGGGGAGGTCACCAGCAGCTTCATTGAAGTCCCTCTTCCATAGACAGAGGCGTGCATGTAAGGGTAAAAGATCGGCTGCCTCCACGCTTCTCCGCCCTTTTCTGTCATGATAGGCGCAATCACGTTGACAAGCTGGGCGAGACAGGCGATCTTTAGTCTGTCCGCATGCTGCAGCATCGTAATCAGCAATGAGCCGATCAACAGCGCATCTTCAAAATTGTAGATGTCTTCAAGAATCGGCCGGGCCGTAATCCACGGTTCCACTTTTTTATCCGCTTCATTTGAGTGATACCACACATTCCATTCATCTAATGAAAGCTGAATCGTTTTTTTGCTGCGCTTTTTCGCTTTCATATAATCACATACGGCTGTTACAGATTTGATAAAATGGTCTAAATCCATGGACTTCGCCAAATAATTTTCAAGATCATTTTCATGGTTGCCGTAATACGTATGCAGTGAGATGTAATCCACATGCTCGTACGTATGCTCCAGCACCTCCGCTTCCCACTCGATAAAGGTCGGCATGCCGCTGTTTGAGCTTCCGCAAGCCACCAATTCAATCGTCGGGTCCGTCCATTTCATTACCTTTGCCGTTTCAGCGGCGAGCCGCCCGTATTCGTGCGCCGTTTTATGCCCGATCTGCCAAGGGCCGTCCATCTCATTTCCTAAGCACCATGTTTTTATGCCGTAAGGTTTCTCATACCCATGCGATTTTCGTAAATCGCTCCAGTATGACCCTTCAGGATGGTTGCAGTATTCGACGAGGTTCCTGGCGGCGTCGATTCCTCTCGTCCCGAGATTGACCGCCATATTCACTTCGGCATTCACTTTTTTTGCCCACGTTAAAAATTCATTCGTCCCGACTTCGTTCGTTTCTGTCGTCTGCCATGCCAGATCAAGCCTTCGCGGGCGGTCCTTCACAGGTCCGACGCCGTCTTCCCAATTATAGCCGGAGAGAAAATTCCCTCCCGGATAGCGGATGAAGGGCACCTGCAATTCCTTGATCAGCTCCTGTACATCTGTTCTGAAACCGTCCTGGTCGGCTTTCGGGTGTCCGGGCTCATAAATGCCTTCATACACCGCCCGGCCCATATGTTCTATAAATGAACCGTAAATCCGTTTGTCCACTTCTCCGATGATATATTCTTTATCTACCGTAATTCCCGCTTTTTTCATTATGTTTCCTCCCTCTCTATCCCTTCACTCCGCCGACTGTCAGGCCGGAAATGAAGTATTTTTGGAAAAACAAGAATATGATGATGACCGGCAGTATCGCAAAAACGGAACCGGAGATCAGCATGTCATAGTTATTGCCGTACGGACTCAGCAGCCCTGAAAGCCCGATTGGAAGCGTAAACATTTCTTTCGACCGAAGCACAATCAGCGGCCATAAAAAGTTATTCCAGCTGTTTAAAGATTGGAGAATGATCATTGCTCCGAATGCCGGTTTCATAAGCGGCGCCATAATTCTGAAGAAAATTCCGAATTCCGTGCAGCCGTCCATTCTCGCTGAATCAAGCAGATCCTTCGGAAGGCCGAGCGCGTATTGCCTGAAAAAGAACACGGCGACAGGCGACACGATAAACGGCAGAATCACCCCCGTATAAGAATCGATCAAATGAAGGCCCACCGTCAGTTTAAATAACGGAAGCATCATCACTTCAAGAGGCACCATCATAATGATCAGCACAAGAACGAAAATAACATTTCTGCCTTTAAACTCGTAGACACCGAGTCCGTAGCCGATCATAGAGGAAAAAAACAGCGTGAGAACCGTGGTGAGAACGCCGAGCAGCAGGCTGTTAAAAAACCACTTAAAATAAATGCTTCCCCCGTGGAACAAATACGTGTAGTTATCAAGGCTCATCACATCCGGATCAAGACGCAGATTCAGCCCGATGCGCATCAGCTCAGATGACGGCTTTAATGAACCGAGCAGCAGGCAGAGCAACGGAAAGATATACAGCAGGCTCAGCATGATAAAAAACAAGGTAAACGCAACTCTGTACACAAGAGACATGTGATTGTGACGCACCGCTTATCCCTCCCCTTTAAACGAACCGGACAGTTTCAGCGAGACAAGGCTGACCAGTAAGATGATGAGCAAAAGGACAATTCCGATTGCGGCACCGTACCCCATTTCGTTATACGCAAGCCCCTGCTGATATAAATAACCGACAAGCGTAAGGCCGATATTGCCCGGGGAATTATTCTGCCAAAGCACATAGCTTTCCTCAAACATTCTGAACCCGCCGATAATACTGATCGTTAACACATAAACGGACACCGGCTTCAAAAACGGGAGAGTAATATGCCGGAACTTTTTCCACGTACTCGCCCCGTCAATTTCAGCGGCTTCATATAATTCTTTCGGCACGTTCTGCAATCCGGCCAAAAAATAAAGAATGTTAATGCCCATCCATCTCCATGATGCAAGGAGCACCATTAAAAACATCCCGGTTCCTTTGTTGTTGAGCCAGTTTTGGGGCGATGCGCCGAGCTTGATCATCAGCTCATTTGCCAGCGATGTATTCATTTCTCCGAACATCAGCCGGAATATAATGCCCGCTACGATTGTCGATGTTAAAGCCGGTATAAACAGTGCCGATTTAAATACATTTCTGAACATGACGAGCTTCGAATTCAGAAACACCGCTAAAAGAAGCGGCACCGGAATCAGCACGACGAGCGTCCAGAAGGTATATTCCAATGTATTGAATAATGCGGTATAAAAGGTTGGATTAAGAAGAGCGGTATAATTGGAAAACCCGACAAATGTAACTTCTCCCGGCAGTATCCGCTGAAAACTCATGATAAACACACTGATGATCGGATACAAAAAGAAGACGAGAAACGAAATGATAAAAGGCGCCGTAAATAGATAAGGCGCCGCTTTTTTTGAATACAGCACATTGCGCCGGCGCGGCTCTCTCCGGACTGCAGAAACGGTTTGCGCTGACTCTGTCTTTACAGGTCTCATAAAAGCTCCCCCGCTTTCTCTGTTAAATTGGGCGGCTTCTTATTTTTCCAATTGCTGTGCCGCCTCGTCCAAGGCTTCCTCAGGTGTTTTTTCCTGCGTCTTAAGCGCATCGAACAGCACCTGTCTGACTACGAGATCAGCCGCTTTAGAGAAGTCTTCATGCAGATAAATCGGATTGATCTCATCTTTTATCTCAAGGAGTGAGGAAAAAATGGACGTACCGTTCCGGAAGAAATCAGTGTACTTGTTTTTCTCCTTCAATTCTTTTGAATTCCACACGTCCCAGCGGAGCGGATCAAAGCCGAGCACCGTCCACAGCTTAATATTTCCTTCCTTTGAACCTTTCGCAAATCCGAGAAATTCTTTCGCGAGCTCCAGATGTTCAGCCTGTTTCGGCACGACGGTGGCTGTTCCGCCCAAGCCCGCTGATCGGTCACCGCCTTCTTTCCAGGCCGGCATAGGGTAAATCGCCATTTTCCCTTTTAAGTCAGGCATATAATCGATAAACCGCCCCATGTACCAAATGGGCATCAGCACTGACGCCGCCCCGCTCTGATTCATAAAACCGTAGTATTCTTCGCTGTGATGGCCGCCGCCGGGAGCCGGCAGAAGGGTTTTATCATTTACCATGTCCTTTAAGTAATTCAATGTGTCTATATTCGTTTTACTGTTCAGAATCAATTTGCCGTTTTTGCTGAAGTAGCCTGATCCCTGCTGCGAAATCATGGAAAGGAATGTGGCGGAGTCATTTGTTTCAACCGTTCCCATCGGTTTTCCCGTAATTTCGCGCACTTTTTTCCCTGCCCGCCGGTAATCCTCCCATGTCTTAATGGAGGCAGGATCAACGCCCGCTTTTTTCATGATATCCATGTTGTAAAACATGACGGTCGTCCCCACATGTGTATCAAGGCCGTACAATTTGCCGTTTTTGCTGTATAGGGCAAGACGCGCCTCCACAAACTTATCGCGGTCTTTTTCAATCAGCGGAGTCAGATCGGCAAGCGGGATATCCTTTCCTTTCAGAAAGTTCGAGAACCGGCTTAATTCCACGTCAGCTATATCGGGAAGCCCCTCACCCGCGATCAGCGAAACAGATAGATTATCATGCATTTGTCCATAAGGATAAACAACGGTATTCAGCTTAATTTTGCGCTCCGGGTATTTTTGATTCCATTCTTTGACCATTTCCTGATAGAACTGTTCGTGCAGTCCGTTAAACGTCCAAAAAGTCAGCTCCGTTTCTCCCGGCCGGCCGGCAGCCCGTTCTTTTGAACAGCCGGCGGTAAACAATAAGAGCATCATCACCACCAAACATACAGCGGTCGTTTTTTTCATGTCATCCCCCCTCCACTTTAGGCCGCGCGGCTATTGAAGCAAATGATGTGCAAAGAGCGCTGCATGTTCATTTATGATGGTCAAACCGGTATAACGGTCTCTCAGTGTGTGCGCATGCTTAAGCGCGTCGCAGACAAGTTCCTTCTTGACACCGATTTCATCGAAACAGGCTGGACCTCCCGCAGATGTGAGCCACCCGGCAATTGTTTTGCCGTCAGGAAGCCCCTCATATGCTGATTGAATCGCCTTGCGAAAGTTCGGCGGCAGTTCTGCAAGCTTTTCGTGACAAGCCAGTTCTTTGTAAATATCACTCAGCACCGCGCAGGCGCATCCCACCTTCGCACCGTGGAGAATCGGAGGCTGTTTTGTCTTCAGCATTTCCATCTCAATCCAATGCGAGATGTGATGCTCTCCTCCTGAGGCGGGACGGGAGTGATCAAGGGCAAGCATGACAAGGCCCGAAACGATCAGCGCTTCCATCAGTATCTCAATGCCGGTCTCTGTCCCCGCGGCAATGCCAGCGCGGTGATCAATGCACTGCCAAAGCGCGTCTTTCACAAGCTTCGCCCCTGCTTCTGAGTATGGCTCATCTGCAAGCCTGCGGGATATCTCCCAATCTGCCAGCGATGTTATTTTTCCGAGCATGTCGCCGAATCCCGCGGCTGTCATTGAACGGGGCGCGTCTTTTAAAAGATTCGTATCCGCAAAGAGGGCGATCGGCGCTTTCGTTTGAATCGTCGTTTTGATTCCGTTTAATATGAGCGGCGCTCCCGCCGATGTAAAACCGTCGACTGACGGAGCGGTGGGGAATGATATAAACGGCAAACCGCGCTGATAGGCGGCAAACCGTGTAATATCGTGAATCGTCCCTGAACCGGCCGCAATGATTACATCCGTCTCTTCCGCGATATTGATCAGCGTATAGACCAGTGTCCTCTCATCAGCCGCAGCGGTCCCGGCTTCATGCTCCGGAATGATGAGCTTTGCCGCTTTAACCCCGCCGGCCTTCAATTCGTCAGCAAGCACCCGTCCCGCTGCCTCGTAAGTGTTCCGATCACAGACGATCACCGGATGTTTCCAGCATTTTTTTTGCAGAAATCTGAGAAGTTCTTCTTTTGCAGTCGCTCCGATCACGATATCTTCTATTTGAATAGGCGAGCGGCTGCCCCCTTCTCTGTCAAACTCGGATTGAATGTCCGCCGGAGAAAGTTTCATAAAAGGATTCCCTCCTTCGCTAATTCTGTCAGATCTTTAATAGAACCGAGTACGATGTCAGGTTCATAAAGACGGGGCTCCCCGAGTTTGGCCGATCCAGTCAGAACCAGTACGCTTTTCATTCCGTACAGCCTGCCCATTGCGATATCTGATTCGAGACTGTCTCCGATAATGGCGCATTCTCCCGGAGGAAGCCCGAGCGCTTTACATGCTGCTTCAGCCATCAGCCAAGACGGTTTGCCGATGACAAGCTCCGTTTTTGCTCCGGCAGATGCTTCAATGGCCCCGATCATTCCCGCGACATCCATGGCATGGCCGCCTTCATTCGGAAAGGATCTGTCCCGATTCGTGGCGATGATGCGCGCGCCGGAGGAAGCTGCTTTAAAAGCGAGATTCAGATCCTCATAGGTGACGGTTTCATGCAGGGAGATGACAAGCCAGTCTGCCGCCTGCGGTTTTTGCGCCATGGCGACACCAGCTAAAGCGAGTTCATCAGTCAGCCCTTTCTCTCCTAACACCCACACCTTTGACAAAGGATAATGCTTCTTTAAAAATGATGCCGTCACACTGGAGGACAGCACGATGCTCCGTTCATCCGTCCGGATGCCGGCACCGAGAAGTTTCTTCCGGCACATTGCCCTTGATAAATTGCCGCGGTTGCTTAAAAAGACAACGGATTTGCCCAGTGACTGAAGGGTGTGAATGGCTTCTGCTGCGCCGTCAATCAGCTCCTGCCCCCTGAATACGGTTCCGTCTAAATCAATCAGAAACCCGGATGCGTCAAGTTTGGCCATAATAAGCATTCGCCCCGTGTTTTCTGTAAAAGTGCTTATCATGCAGCACTCTGTCGATCGGACTGAGCTGTTTGTTCAGCATGAGCGAATGGTAGGCCATTTCCGCCACTGTTTCGAGCACTACGGCGTTATGCAGGGCATTCAACGCGTCCTTTCCCCAGCAGAACGGACCGTGACTGTGGACGAGGACACCCGGATTTTGTTCATACGGTTCATTTTGAAAGGTTTCAGCTATGACTTTGCCTGTATGATATTCGTAATCTTTTACAATCTCTTCTTCATACATTTCCCTCGTGCAAGGTATAGCGCTTTCAAAATAATCCGCGTGAGTCGTTCCGAGCGCGGGAATGTCCCTGCCTGACTGTGCCCAGCTCGTCGCCCAGCGGGAATGTGTATGAACGATTCCGCCGATAGCCGGAAAAGCTTTATACAGATAAAGATGAGTCGGCGTGTCAGAAGACGGCTTCAGCGAGCCTTCCAGAATGTCTCCGTCCTCATTCAGGACGACCAGTTTGTCTGCGGTCAGCTCACTGTAATCGACACCGCTCGGTTTAATGACGATTCTCCCGCTCTCTCGGTCGATGCCGCTGACATTTCCCCATGTAAACGTGACAAGGTTATGTTCCTCAAGCTTCAGATTGGCGGCGAGCACTTCTTCTTTTAACGCTTCAAGCATAGCGGCTCTCCCCTTTCACGAACTCACGGTTTTTAATGGCTTTCAGGCGTTTCATGACATTGTTTTCTTTGCCGAAGTAGTGAACGAGCTCTTTATATTCCGCATATAAGCTGTCATAAATCTCAGCTCTTTCGCGATTCGGGACATAAGAGGCGTCTTTTAATTTCCCCATATGTGCGCAGGCTTCAGCAATATTGGAGAAACCTCCGTTTTCCCGTCCCGCAGCGAGCGCTCCGAAAATCGCGGAACCCAGTGCAGGCGCCTGCGGAGACCCGGATAATTTAATCTCCATATTTGTGATATCTGCATAAATCTGCATGATAAAAGGATTTTTTTCAGCGATTCCTCCGGCTGCGTAAAGCTCTTCGACCGGAACACCGTTATCCCGGAACGTTTCGATAATCATCCTCGTTCCGAAAGCCGTCGCTTCAATCAATGCCCTGTAGATTTCTTCCGGCTTCGTGTGCAGCGTCATGCCAAGCATCATACCCGTCAAATCGGCGTCCACTAAGGTTGACCGGTTTCCGTTCCACCAGTCAAGCGCGAGAAGGCCGCTTTCCCCCGGAATAAGCTCAGCCGCTTTTAAGCTTAAAAGCTCGTGAATGTCTATGTGTTTATCCTCCGCTTCCTTCTCATAGTCCCTCGGAACACACGTTTTGACAAACCATTCAAAGTGGTCGCCGACACAGGACTGCCCCGCTTCATATCCCGCATATCCGGGCAAGATGCCGTTATTTACGACTCCGCACATACCGGGGACGATATGTTCTTCCTCGCCAAGCAGCACGTGACAGGTGGACGTTCCCATGATCATCAGCATTTTCCCCGGTTTTGTAATGCCGACCGCCGGCACTGACACGTGTGCGTCGACATTGGCTACGGCAACGGCCGTCCCCGGCAGAAGCCCGGTCAGCTCCGCCATTTTTTCGGTCAGCCCGCCTGCCTTTTCCCCGACTGAATAAATGGTTCCGCTTAATTTATCCTTTGTAATCGTTTTCATTAAAGGATTGAGCCTTTCGAAAAAATGATCCGGCGGATACCCCGTCTCGTCATTCCAGATTGCTTTGTAACCGGCCGTACAGTTGCTTCGCTTCAATGAACCGCACAATTGATAGACGATCCAGTCTGCCGCTTCCACAATCCGGTCTGCCGCCTCGTATATATGCGGCGCTTCTTCCGCGATTTGCATGATTTTCGGGATCATCCATTCAGAAGAAATTTTTCCGCCGTATCTTTTGAGAAATGTTTCATTTGTGTCCTCGGCTATACGGTTTAAACGGTCCGCATATTTTTGAGCCGCATGATGCTTCCACAGCTTCACATAACTGTGAGGCTCCCGTTCAAATTCCGGCAGCATGCAGAGCGGCTGTCCCGATCCGTCTACCGGCAAGATGGTGCAGGCGGTAAAATCAATTCCTAAGCCGATCACGTCTTTCGGGTCAGTGCCCGTCTGCTGAAGCAGACTCGGAATCGCCGTTTTCAGAACTTCGATATAATCGGCTGGATGCTGAAGCGCCCAGTCCCGAGGAAGTTTTTCTCCCGTCTTCGGCAGCGTACGGTCGATGACGGCATGAGTGTATTCTTTTACAGCGGATGCGATTTCCTCCCCTGTCCGGACATTGACGAGCACCGCGCGGCCTGACAATGTGCCGAAATCGACACCAATCGTATACGCCATATCAAATCCCTCCCAACCGGTATAATACGTCATTCCATTTCAGCTCTTTTTTCAGCTCGCGTATTTCAGTATTGCGGGAAATAAAGATGCTTTCAATGCCCGCCATCTCGGCCCAATCAAGCATCTGTTCAGCCGTAAGCCGGAAAGACATGCAGGTATGATGAGCGCCTCCCGCCAAAATCCATGCTTCCGCAGCTGTTTTCAGCGATGGCTCAGGCTTCCACAGCAACCGCGCCACAGGGAGATTCGGCATGTCGTGATCAATTTCCCTGCCTTCCGCTTCATTCAGAACGAGACGGAACCGCCCTCCGATATCAATGATGCTGGCGATGATGGCTGAACCGCCGATTCCGTTAAAGACCAGCCGGGCAGGGTCTTCTTTGCCTCCGATTGAGAGAGGGTGTACTTCGATTTTCGGCTGATCGAGAGCGACTGTCGGGCATACTTCAAGCATATGTGATCCGAGAATCATCGCACGGCCCGGTTCAAAATGGTACGTATAATCTTCCATGAAGGAGGTTTGTTGTCCGTCCGCCATTATTTTCATCATCCGCACCAGGGCAGCCGTTTTCCAATCGCCTTCGCCCGCAAATCCGTACCCTTTTTCCATAAGACGCTGAACGGCAAGCCCCGGAAGCTGCTTCATTCCGTGCAGCACCTCAAAGGAAGTCGTAAACGCCGTATATCCGCCCCGCTCAAGAAAGGCTGTTAATCCGAGTTCGATTTTCGCCTGTTCTTTAATAGAAGAAACTTTTGCTTCATCCTGTTTCGTTTCGTCGCTGATGACATACAACTTGTCGTATTCTTCATAAAGCGCTTCCATTTCAGCATCAGTGACGCTGTTCATCACTTCGGTAAGATCGCCGATTCCGTATCCGTCTACCTGCCAGCCGAATTGAATGTGAGCGCCGACTTTGTCTCCGTCAGTAACGGCTACATTCCGCATATTGTCGCCGAACCGGGCTACTTTAATATGCCTGCTTTCATTCCAAGCGGCAGCAGTGTTCATCCATTGTGAAATGTCGCGTTTGACTTCCTCATCATCCCAATAGCCCGCAATGATTTTTCTCGTCTGCCCCATTCTTGACTGGATATATCCGTATTCCCGGTCTCCGTGAGCGGATTGGTTGCTGTTCATAAAATCCATATCAATCGTTTCCCACGGGATATCGCGGTGATATTGGGTATGCAGATGAAGCATCGGCTTTTGAAAGGCGGAAAGACCTTCAATCCACATTTTCGCGGGAGAAAATGTATGCATCCACGTCACGACCCCGGCGCAGTTTTCTTGATACTGTGCTTCCCGCAAAACCTCTCTGATTGTTTCAGATGACGTGACAACCGGTTTATGCCTGATCTTATATCTTGATGACACCCCGCTGAGACCGTCACATATCCCTTTTGCATGTTTATCGACAAGCTGAAGTGTTTCCTCTCCATATAAGTGCTGGCTTCCCGTTATAAACCAAAATTCATATTCCTTGTTCTGAAGCACATTCATTTCCCCTTCCCATCAAAATAAGGCGCTCGCATTTAAAAATATACGTACGAATATAAAATATAAAACTTCTATCCTTTTATTTGTACGAACAACTTCATTATAGTTAAGGAGGAATCAAACTGTCAATCTTTTATTGCAAGTAAAAAGCCGGACCATATGCCCGGCTGCTCAATTAATAGGAAGGCCAGCCTGAACTCCAGTTGATATCATTGATGAGCATCTTCGGAATCCCGCTGTCTTCGGCATCATACGCATGGCGCACTAAAATATTCCCGTTCACAATGTCTTGACCGCCCGGGCCTTTCCAGCGGTCATTGCCGGAATCAAGAATTGTGCCTCCGCCTTCTGACATGCTTTTCCCGCTTTTATCAAGATATGGGCCGGTGATGCTTTTGGATCTTCCATAAGCGATTTTGTACGTACTATTCACGCCTGAACAGCATTTATCAAATGACACCATTAAATAATAGTAGCCGTTCTGATAGGTGATGGCCGGCGCTTCCAAAGCTCCGCCGTTATTCGGCCTGGCAGCGATGGAGTAAAGTGATCCCGTCGGTTTCATTGTGTTTTTATCAAGCCTTGTCAGCTTGATGCCGCTCCAGAAAGAACCGAAAGCAAGCCAAGGGTTTCCGTCCTTATCAATTGTCAGCTCCGGATCAATCGCATTGTAATCATTTGCGCTTGTCGAACGGATGACGAGCCCTTCATCCTTCCAGTTTCCTGAGCTGAGACTTGTTGATGAAGCGAGACCGATTGCGGAGGTATTTTTGCCGAATGAAGAAACGGCATAATACAGCCAATACTTTCCATTATAATATTGAACATCGGGAGCCCATTGATTCAGCCCGTAATTCGGCACGTAATTGCTCCACCATGACAGCGGGGAAGTAAAGATTGATTTTTGAACGGTCCATACGCCGCCGCTGCCCTCCTTTAAGACACGAAGCCCCCGCTCACCTTCCAAACCGGTTCCGAAAGCGTACCACGTGTTTCCTTCTTTCGCCATCGTCGGATCGTGAAGCAATTCATTTGATGCCCCCCAAAACGCGGCAGATGCCGGAGATGAAGACATCAGCAGCAGCCCGGCTGTAACGGCTGCGCACGAAAAGCGGATCAAGCGTTTGAATCTGTTTTTCATTTCATAACCCCTCCCTTTTTAAGCGCTTACAAAATACGTTGTCAGATTTTTCTGTGTCTTTCTTATTGTAGCCGCAGGGCTCATATTTGTACAGACAAAAAAAAAGAATCTGCTTAAAAAAGCAGATTCTTCCGTATCTTTATTGATATGTAATACGGTCAACCGTTTCCCGGTCCAATTTTTTAATCACTTCTGTGATCAGTTTTACCGTATTCTCGTAATCATCCCGATGCAAAATAGCGGCATGAGTGTGGATGTAGCGCGTTGCGATTGTAATGGACAGCGCCGGCACTCCATTCGCGGTTAAATGAATGGAACCTGAATCCGTCCCTCCTCCGGCAATGGAATCGAATTGATACGGGATACCAGCTTCTTCCGCCGTATTCACGACAAGATCGCGCAGGCCTTTGTGAGATACCATTGACGCGTCATACAGAATTATTTGCGGCCCTTCACCGATTTTGCTTTGCGCCTCTTTTTCAGAAATTCCCGGTGTATCTCCGGCAATTCCGACATCCACACCGAATGCGATATCAGGCTGGATGGTATGCGCCGCTGTTTTAGCTCCGCGAAGCCCGACTTCTTCCTGAACCGTTCCCACACCGTATACTTCATTCGGATGATCGCTGTTTTTCAGATTTTTTAATACATCAATGGCTATCGCACAGCCGATGCGGTTGTCCCATGCTTTCGCCAATAAATGTTTTTCATTGTTCATCACTGTAAATTCAAAATACGGCACAACCTGGTCCCCCGGAAGAACGCCCCATTCCATCGCTTCTTCACGGCTGGATGCGCCGATATCGATGAACATCTCTTTAATATCAGCGGCTTTTTTTCTGGCGTCAGGCGGTAAAATATGAGGCGGCTTCGAACCGATGATCCCAGTGATGTCCCCTTTTTTTGTAACGACGGTGACACGCTGGGCCAGCATTACCTGAGACCACCAGCCGCCGACGGTTTGAAAACGGAGGAAACCTTTATCAGTGATTTGCGTCACCATAAAACCGACTTCGTCTAAATGCCCTGAAATCATGATTTTCGGACCGTTTTCTTTGCCGGTTTTTTTAGCGATTAGGCTTCCCAGCCGGTCTGTTGTGACTTCATCGGCAAATGGTTCTATGTATGATTTCATCACTTGTCTTACTTCTCTCTCATTTCCCGGTATCCCTTTTGCGTCCGTTAACGCTTTCAGCATGGTGAGCGTTTCATCTAATTTTGTCATCAATAAACCTCCTTTTTTTACTACCCTTCTTATTATACAGAACCAATGCTGAAGCATACGATTAATTCGCCTGAAAAACGGGTAAATGTTTTATATATTTCTTTTTAAAAAAATGAAACCTTTTGTTTTGTTTTTCGTATTACATCAGATCATGACAAAGGTGAGGAGGTGCCTTCACACATATGGCCATTACAGTATTCAGGATTGTCTTGCTTGCACTTCTTATTTATTTTATTTACATGGCGGTCAAATTCTACGCAAATCCGAAAAGAAAGCTCAGACTGGCGCAGTCAAAAGAAAATTTTTATTTTATTGATGAACAGAAAAACACGCGTAAAAATCTCCAGCTTACTTATAAAGGAGTGCTCTTTGAAGGAGAGAAGCATATCCCCTCCAAAGATCATCCGCTGTTTATTCATACGATATTCGTGTGGACCGAGACTCCGGAAAAGCTGAGCAGCTTTTCTGCAGATGATTATGAAGAAGTCGAGAGAAAGGTATTGGAGCGGTACCCCAATTGCAAGATTGATTGGGACCAGCCCATCAAAAAAGCAAAAAAAGCAGGCGAGCGCTGAGCTCTCCTGCTTTTTATTTTTTATACATCAAATAGATCAGCACAAGGGCGGCTTCGGCGAGAAAAAGCATCGGCACCCCGTATAAAAAAGATTTGTGCTTCGTCTTATGCCTGAAGGCGCGCATGCCGATCCATACGCCGAGCGAGCCGAACATAGCGGCTGTGAGCCATATCCGCTTCTCTGAGATTCTCCACCTGCGCGCTTTTGCTCTTCTTTTATCAGCGCCCATAATCCAAAAGCCGTATCCGTTTATCAATACCGCATAAATGAAGAAAGCCATTGATTGTCACCCTTTACGTAAAAAACCGCTCCCCGGAAAGAGAGCGGCTTTTTCAACTTACTTGTCTAACTGAGCTTTAGCAGCATCAGCAAGCTGATTGAAAGCAGTAAGATCGTTTACAGCAAGATCAGCAAGCATTTTACGGTTTACTTCGATACCTGAAAGCTTAAGACCGTGCATTAAACGGCTGTAAGAAAGACCGTTCATACGTGCAGCAGCGTTGATACGAGTGATCCAAAGCTTACGGAAATCACGTTTTTTCTGACGACGGTCACGGAATGCATAGTTTCCAGATTTCATGACCTGCTGGTTTGCTACTTTGTATAATGTATGTTTTGAACCGAAATAACCTTTTGCTAATTTAAGAACCTTTTTACGACGCTTACGTGTAACAGTTCCGCCTTTTACTCTTGGCATTAGATTTCCCTCCTAATTGTTCCTTGTCCGATTACTTGATGTTGGCAAGCTGTTGTTTAATGCGTTTGAAGTCTCCTGCGCTTACAATAGCACCCTTGCGAAGCTTACGCTTTTGCTTTTGGGATTTGTTGGCGAATAAGTGACTTGTATATGCATGAGAACGTTTTAACTTCCCAGAACCTGTCTTTTTAAAACGTTTAGCAGATCCGCGGTGAGTTTTCATTTTTGGCATGGGATTTCCTCCTTATTGCTTTTCGTTTTTCGGCGCGAGCATTAAGAACATGCTGCGGCCGTCCATTTTTGGTTTTGTTTCGACTGTCGCAACTTCCGCACATGCTTCAGAGAAACGGTCCAATACGCGCTGGCCGATTTCTTTATGAGTGATTGCGCGCCCTTTAAAGCGGATAGAAGCTTTCACTTTATCGCCTTTTTCAAGGAATTTAATCGCATTGCGCAATTTCGTGTTAAAGTCATGCTCATCGATCGTCGGACTTAACCGAACTTCTTTTAAGTTAATGATTTTTTGATTCTTACGTGCTTCTTTTTCCTTTTTCTGCTGCTCGAATCGGAACTTTCCGTAGTCCATGATACGGCAGACAGGCGGTTTTGCATTTGCTGCAACTAACACAAGGTCAAGATTTGCGCGGCCGGCGATTTCAAGTGCTTCCTGACGGGACTTGATGCCGAGCTGATCGCCATTTTGCCCGATTAAACGGACTTCACGTGCACGGATACCCTCATTAACCAATTGATCTTTGCTAATAATGAGCCACCTCCATAGTTTCTTCGAATTGATTCACAACGCTTTTTGACTGCATTCTGCAGGCAAACAAAAAGTGCGGGCATGATAACACACCCACACTACGAACATCTGCATAAATAAAAATGTACGGTCAACCTGCCAACTACATGAATGTGTCAATCAGGTGAGAAGCGGGTGCCTCTGCTTGTGATTTATATTCAATTCAGTAACTATTCTACACAATACCGGAACATTAGTCAAGAATGACTTATCCGGATCAACTTTTTCATTTTAACACGGTGCCGGGGTAAGCGCAAGGAAAAATGTGAAATTTTGTTCTTTGCAACCTTTGATGTGCCGGACAATAAAAAAACCGGGTCTATGACCCGGGGCTTATCCACCGATGAGCTGAACGAATACCGGAATGACCAGCACCGTCACCACTCCTACGACGACAACCGCGATACTTGCCATTGCCGCTTCTACCTCTCCCATCTCAATACCGACCGCAACACCAAGTGCGTGACCTGATGTGCCGAGAGCCAGTCCTTTAGAGATCGGGTGCTTCACTTTAAACATTTTTAAGAACAGAGCGCCCAGGGCATAGACGATCACGGCGTTGAAAATGACGGCGAAAGCGGTGATGTCGGTGATGCCGCCGATCCCTTTTGACAGCGGAAGGGCAATTGCCGTTGTCGCCGCCTGAGGAAGCATGCTTTTCATAACGGCCGCGTCAAGCTGAATGCCTTTTGCGATCAAATATACTATCGTGACTGAGCAGACAGAGCCGACAATAATTGAAGACATGATCTGCCACCAGTATTTTTTCAGCTTGTCACGCTGTTTGTATAAAGGAATGGCAAAAGCGATCGTCGCGGGCTCCAGGAAGAACTTAATAATGTCTCCGCCGCTTTTATAATCTTCATATGAAAAACCGCCGAGCTTCAGAAAAAGGATGCCGAGCACCATCGCGACAAACAGCGGGGTGAAGAGGAAAAAGCCTTTCGTTTTTTTAAATAAATACGTGCCGATGCCGAATGCTGCAAGTGAAACGACAATACCGAAATATGGACTCATCTGTTTTCCCTCCTAATGCTGCACAAGTTCATTTTCTTGATTGGAACGGCGCACCGTTTGTTTATCAGCCGAAGTTTCCTTCTGACGTTTTTGGCTGACAGACAGAATCAGCTGAGAAAAAAGACCCGTCGCCCCTAACAGAATGATGGTGGCGAGTAAGATGACGAGTGCGATCTGCACGCCGTACTGCTGCATGACGCCAAGTGAATTCATCACGGAGATGCCCGACGGGACAAATAAAAATCCGATCAGTGACGTTAATGATGTTCCCAGCGTTTCTACTTGTTCAAGCTTAATCACTTTCAGACATAAGAGGACAAATAATAACACCAAACCTACTACAGAAGCGGGTATAGGAATGGGGACAATCGCTGCAATCCCATTAGATATGAGCATAATTACGGCAAAAATAAATGCTTGTGTCAGAAATCCGTACACTTTTTTCGCACTCATTTTCTTCACCTCTTTCTCTTTGTTAGGTCCATTATAAAAGAGACACCGATTTATAAAGCGCTTTCATGACAAACGGTAGAATATTCATTCTGAAATGCAAAAAACGGCTGTTGAAATGCAGAAAGCCGCCTCATAAAATATGAAGCAGCTTTTTTAAGTCTTTTGCGTATGTACGGCTGACGGGAATTTTAGAGCCGTCTTTTAAAATAAGATTGTAGGTCGAATTAAACCACGGATGAATCTCCGTAATATGCTCCGTATTCACGATGAACGCGCGGTGCACTCGCAAGAAGCCCGTCTCAGGCAGTTTTTTCTCAATGACCGCCAAGGTTTCGTGAACGGAATAAGACGCGGCGAAAGTTTTGACGGAAACGTGTCCGTCCTCCATGCCGGCAAAAATAATGTCCTTCGTATCTAAAATAACGATAGATTCGCCGGCTGATACCGCCAGCTTATGCGCTCCGGCTGCGGACGGCTGTTCTGAGACGGCTTCTGCCCTGTCCTGTTTAACCCTTTTAAACTTTCTGATCGTCTGGCGGACTCTTTCTTCATCGAAAGGCTTTGTTAAATAATCGAGCGCATCGACTTCAAAGGCTTTTAAAGCAAATTGGTCATACGCCGTCGCAAAAACGACTGCCGGCGGATTTTTCATGTTTTTCAGCCGTTTGGCAATGTCAAATCCATTTTCTCCTGACAAATCAACATCTAAAAACAGCAGATCCGGTTTTTGATCCATCATGCTGTCAAAAGCGGATTCAATATTTTCCGCTTCATTTATATCACTTACTTCATTCGTCCGTTTCAGCAAATAAGCCAATTCATCTCTTGCCAGCATTTCATCATCAACGATTAACACCTTCAGCATGTTCTTCTCCTTTTGTCATCAGTTTCAAAGGCAGCTCAAATGATACGTCTGTACCTTTACCGGCCTCACTTTCCAATCGCAGAGCGGCTTTGGGACCGAACAGTCCGATCAGCCGCTGATTTAAATTGTAAAGCGCGGTTCCCGTTCCTTCTTTAGACGGCAGCGGACGGTTTCCGAGCACAGACAGCAATTCCGGATCAATTCCCCGCCCGTTATCCCCAACCCGCATTAAAACCGACGGACCGGCGGATACCACGCTGACATTGACGGCACAGCTGTCCTGCTTTCTTGAAAACGCATGGCGGAGCGCGTTTTCCACAAGGATCTGCAGCACAAAAGGAGGGATTTCGATGTCCTCCAAACCGTTTTCGATCTCAAGACTGATTTTATATTTCCCGGGAAAACGAGCCTGCTCCAGTGATAAATATGCCTGCAGATGGTTCAGTTCTTTAGAAAGCGGGATGAGCAGCTGCCTCGCTCCCTGCAGATTGGAACGGAAATAGACGCTGAGCTGCAGCAGAAGCTTTCGGGTTTTTTCCACATCCGTGCGGCAAAGTGCAGAAATCGTATTGATCGCATTAAACAGAAAATGCGGATTGACCTGTGCTTGAAGCGCCTTTATTTCTGCATCTTTCAGTAATTTGCTCTGCAGTTCCGCCTCACCGAGTTCAAGCTGGGTGGAAAACAGCATGGCAAGTCCTTCCGCGAGCTCTTCTTCAACCCGGCTTAAACCCGACGGGCTTTTAAAATACATTTTTAACGTGCCGATCGTTTTGCCGTTTGACGTCAGCGGCAATACGATAGCCGCATGCAGCGGACAGGGATCGTGCGTGCATTCAATTTCTTCCTTTGATGTCGCTTTCATAATATGTCCCGTTTTGATGACCCGTTTTGACAATCCGGTGATCAGGCTTTTAGACGGAATATGATGGTCGGCACCCGCCCCGACATGCGCTAAAATCTTTTCATTATCCGTAAGTGATACCGCATCCGTCCCTGTCTGCCTGTGAATGATGGCAGCAACGCTTTTGCATGAGCTTTCATTCAGCCCTTGGCGGAAAAACGGAAGTGTCTGGTCGGCAATCATCAGCACCCTGTGAGTTTCAAGCGCTCTTGCCCGCTCTTCTTTTCGGATAATTGACTGAATGATGGAAAGAAAAATAAAAGTCCCTGACCCGTTTACCAATATCATCGGGATGCCGATGATGCTCACAAGCGTCCAAGCGTCAGAAAACGGCTTGGCCATCAAAAGGATGAGCAGCATTTGCAAAGATTCCATCCCAAGCCCGACAAGCGCGGCCACCCGCGGTGTCGGCATTGCATAGCGTTTTCTGAAATACCGCCCGATCCAGCCGGACAAAACGCCCGCTAATACGGACGAGACGGCACAGCTGACTGCGGTCGCGCCGCCGAGTGATAAACGATGCAGGCCGGCCAATATGCCGACTCCGATCCCCACATACGGACCGCCTAAGAGTCCGCCGATTTCAACCCCCATAATCCGTGTATTGGCAATTGAACCGGACGGATTAATTTGAAACACCCAGTCATTATTCATGATCATATTCCGCTGAATTTCTATCCCCGTATAGTTACTGATGATACTGAACAGCGAGAAAATTGAAATCAGCACCGCTTTTCCTTTATAGCTCTCAGGCTGCTGGAGCGCCTGTCTGAACAATCTGGTATGAGCCAGAACGAATCCCAATATGACGATAATTCCGACTCTTTCCAGCATCATAATGATCAAATGCAGCATACTTTTTCACCTGTTCTTTCAAATTTTATTTTATCATGTTTTAAAGCAAGAGACAGAATCGGACACAAATCTGCCTGTTTTTTTCAAATCATCAGAAAACAAATCTTTCACAGTCTATGTATCTATTGTAGAATAAACGGGAGCCTTGCGGCAGAGAGTTTCAGAATATAACAAAGAGGAGAAGATCATGAAAGCCGTATTTTTTGATTTGGACGATACACTGTTATGGGATGAAAAAAGCGTCAGAACAACATTCAGAGAAACATGTTTACAAGCTGAAAAAAAATATGGCCTTGACCCGCACACATTTGAAGAAGCGGTTCGTAAAGCGGCACGGGAATTGTATATGTCATACGAAACCTATCCTTATACGGTCATGATCGGCATTAATCCGTTTGAAGGATTATGGGCGAATTTTTCTGAGCCGGTCAGCGAAGGATTTAAAAAGCTGAATCAGATTGCGCCGGAATACAGACGAAACGCCTGGACGAACGGGTTAAAAAGTGTCGGCATAGACGATGCGGCTTACGGCGAATATTTAGCGGAGTTTTTCGCGGCGGAACGCAGACAGCGCCCGTATGTGTATGATGAGACGTTTGCGGTGCTTGAAAAGCTGAAAGGCGTTTATGAATTGCTTCTGCTGACAAACGGCGACCCCAGCCTGCAGAAAGAAAAACTTGCCGGCGTTCCTGAGCTTGCGCCTTATTTTAATGAAATTGTCATCTCTGGCGCTTTCGGAAAAGGGAAACCCGACGCCTCCATCTTTGAACATTGCCTCAGTCTTCTGCACCTGAAAAAAGAAGACGCCATTATGGTCGGAGACAACCTCAATACTGATATATTGGGAGCGAAACGGGCAGGCATCACGACTGTCTGGGTAAACCGGACGAATAAGAAAAATGAAACGGACATTACGCCTGATTACGTGATCAGCGATCTTCACGAGCTGTTTGCGATTATAGAGAAACAAAAACAAAGATAATCACATACCGAAAAAAACCCCACTCATTCAGAATGGGGTTTTTTTATGTTTCCGGATTATTTTTTCGCTTCGGCTACAGCCTTTTTCACAAAATCGTCCAGTGAAACGGTTTCGGATTTCTGCTCGCCGTATTTCCGGACGTTTACCGCGCCGTTTTCCGCTTCTTGGTCACCGACCACAAGCATGTACGGGATTTTTTGCATTTGGGCTTCACGGATTTTATAGCCGATTTTCTCGTCCCGGCTGTCAAGCTCGACACGCAGGCCTTCACGCTGCAGGCGCTCCTGCACTTTTTTCGCGTAGTCAAGATGCACAGACGGTGATACCGGAATGACTTGGAATTGCACCGGCGCAAGCCATGTCGGAAGAGCGCCTTTGTGCTCTTCGATTAAGAAAGCAACGAAGCGTTCCATCGTTGAAACGACGCCGCGGTGAATAACGACGGGACGGTGCTGTTTGCCGTCTTCCCCGACGTAAGTGAGATCAAAGCGTTCCGGAAGAAGGAAGTCAAGCTGTACGGTTGACAATGTCTCTTCTTTGCCGATCGCCGTTTTTACCTGCACGTCAAGCTTAGGGCCGTAAAACGCCGCTTCGCCTTCCGCTTCATAGTAATCATGGCCGATTTCATCCATTGCCGCCTTCAGCATGGATTGCGCTTTGTTCCACATGTCATCATCATCAAAATATTTTTCCGTATCTTCAGGATCGCGGTAAGACAGGCGGAAAGTGTAATCACTCAGGCCGAAATCTTCGTATACGTCTTGAATCAAACGGACCGTGCGGATGAATTCTTCTTTAATCTGATCAGGGCGGACGAAAATGTGTGCGTCATTTAACGTCATGCCGCGTACGCGCTGAAGACCTGAAAGCGCTCCTGACATTTCATAGCGGTGCATCGTTCCGAGCTCGGCAATGCGGATCGGAAGCTCGCGGTAGCTGTGAATGTCCTGTTTGTAAATCATCATATGGTGAGGACAGTTCATCGGACGAAGGACAAGCGTTTCATTGTCCATTTCCATCGGCGGGAACATGCCGTCCTGATAATGTTCCCAGTGTCCTGATGTTTCGTACAGGTCTTTGCTTCCGAGAACAGGCGTATAGACATGCTCATAGCCGAGGCTCAGCTCTTTATCCACAATGTAGCGCTCGATCACGCGGCGGATCGTCGCGCCTTTCGGCAGCCAGAGCGGCAGGCCTTGTCCGACTTTTTGAGAGTTGGCGAACAATTTTAATTCTTTGCCCAGTTTTCGGTGGTCGCGCTCTTTCGCTTCTTCAAGCATGCGCAAATGCTCTTTCAAGTCATCCTTTTTAAAGAAGGCCGTACCGTAAATGCGCTGAAGCATTTGGTTTTTACTGTCTCCGCGCCAGTACGCGCCTGCAAGGCTGAGCAGTTTAAATTCTTTAATTTTTCCTGTAGACGGCACGTGCACGCCGCGGCAGAGGTCAAAAAACTCGCCCTGCTCATAAATGGAGACCGTTTCGTCTTCAGGGATGGCATCCAGCAGTTCAAGCTTCAGATTATCGCCGATTTCCGCAAACATGGATTTTGCTTCATCACGGCTCACTTCTTTTCGGATGATCGGCAGATTTTCACCGACAATGCGTTTCATTTCTTTTTCAATCTTCGGAAGGTCATCCGGCGTCAGCGCCTGCTCCATTTCAACGTCATAATAAAATCCGTTTTCAATGACGGGACCGACTCCGAATTTCACATCTTTATAAATGCGCTTAATCGCCTGAGCCAATAAATGCGCCGTGCTGTGCCGCATGATGTTCAGGCCTTCTTCTGTGCCTTCTGTAATGATTTCTACGGCACCGTCCTCTTGAATCGGCGTTCTTAAATCAATTTCCTGTCCGTTCAGTTTACCGGCTAAAGACTTTTTCTTTAATCCCGGACTGATGGATGCCGCGATATCTTCTGTTGTTGATCCTTTCGGAAATTCCTTTACCGCTCCGTCCGGAAATGTGATGTTGATCATATCTGACATCTTCGTCACTCCTTTTTTTATACAAATCAAAAACCCCGCCCCCTATGAAAGGGACGAGGTTAAATAAACGGAATCGTGGTTCCACCCTTTTTTCCGCGCGGCCGATTTTTTCGGCACCTGCGGCTCTAAACTCTGTAACGGGAGTTCCCGTCAGCTATTACTGGCGCTTATTCCTGCGTTCACAGCTGAAGTTCAAAGGCGGTAAAGACAATGATCCATAGCTGGAAAGCTTTCAGCCTGGGCTCTCCTCTCTTATAAAGCCGGTATCAATGCTTCATGTCCTTATCAATACGTGTAGCAATCATTAATCTGTTATGTATTATAAAATGTCTGTGAGAAAAATGCAACTCGGTTTTCCGTCTGATTTCGCACAGACAGCCCCGCTGCTGCCGCAAGGCCGTCTGTGCGGCTATCCTTCCGTCTTCTCCGACACAAACGCGCCTAACGGGAAGAGGCGCACCCTCTCCTGAAACACGTTTTGAATCGTTCTTGACATCATATGCTCCGGTTTGTCCGTATACAGTTCCACGGTCTCAGGCGCAATGGAGATCAGCGGCGCAAGCAGATGGGAATCGATATACATCGGGTGCTCCCGCACAAACCGCCTGTCTATGTATTTTTTCTGTTCCCGTTCTGACACATAGCGCAGCTCCCACAGCGTAAAAGCCCGGTCATGTACGATGCGGACTTTCTTCATCCGCGGCGGATTGGATGTCACGTAATCTCTCAGAGACTGGATAAAGTTTTGATATTCCTGTTCCATCCGGTATTCATCTATCGCAGCCTCCGCATATTCCCTGAGCCGCTCATAATACTTGCCGAGCCGGAACGTCTGAAACGAACGCACGGAAAAAACACCCGCATCAAGTGAAATTGTCCGGAGCGCATCTGAAATAAACTGTGTGCGCGGCTCTTTCTTCGGCTCAAACGGATGATCATCAAGCTCTCCTTCCATAATGCTGTGTGCAAGCTGAAGGATTTGCTGCTGTTCATCCTGATCGGTGAAGCAGTATGCGTCCTCTATGAGCGAAAGCATATGCTCGTCTTCTTTACATTCTAAAAAAAACCTGACAAATATCGGCTCAATAAAACGCTGAACGGAAAAAGCCGATTCAGACCTTTCGATTCCGACTTTTTTTATGCCTTCACGGACAATAAAATGTCTCCGGTCGTCCGATTGCTGAATGAGATGTAAAAAAGCAGCGGTATCGTGGTCATCTTCAAAGATCACTTCAAGCATATTTGTCCCCCCTTACGGCATCTGTTACAAGTATATGGGGGATCTTTTTAAAATAGACGTAAAGGTTAGCTTTCACCGCCGAACAAATGGCGCATCTTCTTTTTAAATATGAGGGGAAGCGATAAAAACACGATGTAAAGACAGATCACTCCGAACATGGTCAGCACATTGCCGGACATAAAGCTCGCACCGAGCACATTCAGGACAATCGTTCCCGGAATGATGCCCGCCGCGGTCGCCAAAAGATATGTCATCGGCCTGACTTTCGAAAGGCCCGCGGCATAGCTGATCACATCAAAGTTAACAGGCAGAATGCGAAGGATAAAAATATAAAAGAAGCCATTGGTTTTCATCTGTTTTTGAATGATTTCCATTTTTCCGTGACGGCTTTTTTCTTTAAAGGCAAACAGGCCCGCCGCAAAAAAAGACACGGCAGCAGCGCCCATTGAGCCTGCCAGCGTATACACGGTGCCGAAAAACGGTCCGAACGCCAATCCTCCGGCGACGGAAACGATTGATACGGGAAACAGCACAAAAGGCCTTACGATGGAAATTCCGATAAACACAAGCGGCGCAAAAACACCGAACGATAACACCCAAAGACGGATCTCCTTAGGCGACAGATTCAGATATTTGCGGTTTGCCCACAGCAAAAGGCCCGCTCCCGCCGCAGCCGCAGCCCATGTGACAGCCTTCTTATTCCTCATTCCCTCAAATCCTTCCCATTGGTCGCCGGCACTATGAACGGCGGCGGTTTTCCCCGTCAAGACGGACAGGCGAAGCCAAATATAAAATCCGCTCCATCAATCTTGCCGCTTTGACTTCTTCTTTTTCTCCCCGCTGTGAATAGGTAAAATGATGCTTCAGCTCGTCAGGTGAAAAATTAGACGAGAAGAAAGTAGGAAGCTGCTGGCTCATTCTGTGCTGAAGCACGGTGCCGATGACCTCATCCCTGACCCAGCTTGTCATTGATTCCGCTCCGATGTCATCAAGCATCAGTACGGGCGTCGTTTTTACCATATTCAGTTTCTCCTCCAGCGACTGATCCTGGAGCGAGTTTTTCAGCTCTCTGACAAATTCGGGAACATATACGATCATTGAGGAATACTCTTTTTCCGCAAGCTCATTGGCAATGGCGGCTAAAATAAATGTCTTTCCGATGCCGAATTTTCCGTACAGGTACAGCCCTTTGCCTTTGCCCGTCTCATTATAGCTCTTCAGAAAATCAGTCACATGCTGGAAAATGCCGAGTCTGCTCGGATCGGTAATGTCGATCTGCTGAAAGGTCGCGCCGAGCAGATCTTTCTGGATATACATGCTCTTCATCAGGGATTTTTGTCTTTTCTGGCGGTCGAGCTTTCTCTTTTCCGGACATTCGTAATATTCAATATCAATCGAACGCCCGTTGATCACAAGCTTCGGATGATAGCCTTCAAGCAGACTGTTCGTCTCGTTGTCTTTTGAACAGAAGGCGCACTGCTTGCTTTGCTGAACGTATTCGTACAGTTTATTTAACCCTCTGTCAATCATACTTTGATTGATTACATCATTCTGTTCCTTCAAAAAAGCCTGGACGTCTTTGTCGGCCATGACCTGCTGCTGCATTCGTTCCAGGCGTTTTTGAAAGTCAGGTCTCTTCGTTACGCCTTCTAAGGATCGGCTGATCGGTTCCATTTCATATCACCCCGCTTCTCTGTCTCAATAGGCAGAGTATTTTTTCAGTTTTTTCATTTCTTCCATCATTTTTTTCTTCTGTTCTTCAAGATCCTGTGCGGAAAGAGCCGGCTGTTCAGGCTTATTCCCGTTTTCTTCTTCTTTCATCCAATCAGGGCGTTTTTCTTCCCGGACGGTTTTTTTGCCGCGTGCCGCGCCGTTTGTTTTGCCGTCCGCCCAATCAAGATATTGCCTATGCTCTTCTATTGCGAGCTTCATAGCTTCCCGCACCGTTTTGACTTTCTTTCTGGCCCAGTGGGCGGCGATTTTTTGGATATAGTTTTTGGACAGCTTCATATCCGTTTTCAGCATGACATAATAAATCAGCACATTGGTGACACCGGGCTCAAGTTTCTGTTCGAACATAATATCCGCTATGATCTGCAGGTCGGCTTTTGACGGCTCGGTCCCGTCCGCAATGTCCTGGAGCAGCTTTCTCGGCGAAATGGTCTCAAGCTGTGCAATGAGTTCTGTATTCAATGAATCTTCCTTTTCCGCCTTGTTTTCTCTCAGACGGACAGGCTGTGTTTTATCAATCAATTCCGGGAGCTTCCCGCTTCTTTCAATTTGGTACCAGTCGCTGGCCGCTTTCCTCAGCGCTTCGGCCGTTATCGTATCCTGTTCATTAATTGCCGTCATAACGACGTGCTGCATGGAGATAGGATCTATTCCGTATAAATACGAAAGCTTTTTAATACTCTCCCGCACGTCCTGTGTGATTGATTTGCGCGGTATCATCGTTTCTGATAATCCCGCTAAAAACAGCTCAAAATCAAACACTTCCTCCGTCACCGTATAGGAAGGCGCTTGTCCGACAGACGCCGTCTCATAATCCTCGGGGAGGTTCATCGCTTCTTCCATATCCGGCGTCATCTTCCACTCACTCGGCTGGAAAGAGGCAAAGGCGTGATTAAACGGCCGCGTAATTTCCCTTGCGCCTTCGCCGACGGAAGGATGCGTGTAAAATTGTCTCAGCTGCTGGTATTTCGTTTTACCGACTCTGTTATAAAGAAAGACGTTCAGCATGCCGTCTTCAAAAAATTCATTCGGTCTGAGCGGGGGCAGCAGCTCATAAATAAACATCCGCTCCTTTTGCTCGGACTCGCGGATATACACTTTCAGCAGACCGATTCCTTCAAGCTTTCCCTGTTCATGATGAATCTTTTTTAAATTTGACTGCATCATACCCATCAGCTGTCTGTGCGTGGATTCCGATCCCCACAAACGGTTCTGCTCAAGCTCCCCCCATAAGGTCATATACAGGGAGAATGCAAAAGAACCGATCAGCGGCTGGTACAGATGTGTCAAAACCTGTCTGTCGACATCCTGAAGAAGCGAACGGCTTTTGACCGTATAAGGATCTACAGGCAATACGTCATTCCAATAGTCAGCCATGATTCTCAAACCTTCCGATATGTTTCTACTCTCATTTTACACCGTTTCCGCAATCTATCAAATGCCAATTTTGCTCATGAGAAAAGAGCCAGACACAATCTCTTAGCTCTTTAGCGTTCTTTCTTTATTAAATCTTTCAATTCATCGATAAACACGTTTATATCCTTAAACTGCCGGTAGACGGAGGCAAAGCGGACATAAGACACCTCATCGATTTTCGCCAGGCGGTCCATCACCATTTCTCCGACGAGTTCGCTTTTGACTTCAGATACGCCTTGGTTTCGCAGCTCTTTTTCAATGTCAAAGCACATGTCTTCCAGTGTTTTTAAAGGAACGGGTCTTTTTTCACAAGCTTTAATTAACCCGCGCAGCATTTTTTCACGGCTGAATTCTTCCCGGACGCCTTCTTTTTTCACGACGATCAGAGGCATCTCTTCAAACTTCTCAAATGTAGTGAAGCGGTAATGGCAGGCTTCGCATTCCCGCCTTCTGCGGATTGATTTCCCTTCGTCCGCAGGCCGTGAATCAAGTACGCGGGAACCGTTATGCTGGCATGAAGGACATTTCAAATTGGATCAGCTCCCATCTGTTTCGTTGCTGTAATGCGGTTCGCAAGCTTCCGGTAAATGCCCGCCAACGTTTCTAGGATGAGCCTATTGTGTTGGGAGAGCCGATAGACCGGCCTTATCTTTCTCTATTTTACAAAAAAAATGCTTAAAGAAAAAGCAATGCTGTTTTTTTACATTAGAAAAGGAGCATCAGCCTCAAAGCGCGTAATGGCTTTTTCAGCTTAGCTCCCTTGTGTGTGCGTTTTGAAAATTACAGTACTTTCGCTTGTGCCTGTTTAATCTGTACAGGCCCCATTCCTCTCGGTATTTCAATGTTTTCTCTTGTATCTGCATGTAATGCGTCCGCAATGTAATCAGCAGCCACATTAGGATCCAGGTCTCCACAAGTATAAACATCAATGCTTGCATATCCGTGTTCAGGAAAACTGTGAATCGTTAAATGTGACTCAGAAATAATAACGACTCCGCTTACGCCTTGCGGTGCAAATTTGTGAAATGCGACCTCGCGCACCTCAGCTCCTGATTTCAAAGCAGCATTTACAAACGTTTTTTCAATAAAATCCATGTCATTGAGCTTATCAAAATCGCATCCCCACAGCTCGGAGATGACGTGACGCCCCATTGTTTCCATAATCATGGACCCCCCTTAACAAGAATTAAAAAAGTGAATTTCCGAGAACTGACCCGGCTATTTACCACGGGGGAAAGTTAGTCCGGAGAGGTCCTAACCCTTTAAGTAATTCCGAAGCAGTCACGAGCAAGAAGTTCACGAAAGATAGTATACTGTGTTTAAGTTTATTTTGCAAGAAGTGTTTTTTGCGAATATGCCGTTAAGGGTTTTTTCTAACAAATGTCCATGATCTTTATTCTACACAGCTGACGGGTGTTTCATTCGCGCGGCCACGTGACGGATAAGATCAACGACCCGGCAGGAATATCCCCATTCATTGTCATACCAGGCGAGCACCTTTACTTTTCGGTCTTCCATCACCATTGTTGTCAGTCCGTCAATGATCGCGGAATGTGAATTCGTATTATAATCCGAAGACACGAGCGGCTCATCCGAATAATCAAGAATTCCGTACATTGACGTCTTTGCGGCTCTTTGGAAAGCGGCATTCACTTGCTCGGCCGACACATCTGTTTTCAGATCGCAGACGAGGTCCACTAATGACACATTGGGAACGGGAACCCGTAAAGCAAGGCCGTGAAGTTTTCCTTTCAGATGAGGGAGCACGAGCGACAGCGCTTTTGCGGCGCCTGTAGAAGTCGGAATGATGGATTCTCCGCACGCTCTCGCCCGCCTCAGATCTTTATGCGGGTTGTCGATATTTTTTTGGTCATTCGTATAAGCGTGAACAGTCGTCATCAGGCCGCTTTCAATTCCGAATTCCTGATCGAGCACTTTGACAACCGGCGCGAGACAGTTTGTCGTGCAGGATGCATTTGAAATAATGACATGTTCATCCGGATTGAATTGCTCTTCATTGACTCCCATGACAATGGTAACGTCTTCATTTTTGCCCGGAGCGGTTAAAATGACCTTCTTCGCCCCTGCTTCAATATGGCTCATGGCTTTTTCTTTTGAATTAAATTTTCCCGTTGCCTCTACGACGATGTCTATTCCGCACTCTTTCCACGGAAGCTCTCTCGGATCCCGCCGATTGAACAGCATAATATGTTTACCGTTGACGATCAGACTGTCTTCGGCGGCCTCGACTTCTTGATCGTATCTGCCGTGGATTGTGTCATACTTTATCAAATGAGCAAGCGTTTCCGGGGGATAGCTTGCATTAATGGCTGTTATTTGAATTTGATCATCTTCCATTGCTTTTCTGAACACCATTCTTCCGATTCTTCCAAACCCGTTGATTGCTACTTTTACCTTCATGCTCAGGTCACCCCTTTTTAATATGCCACTCTAATTAATTTTTAATTATATATAGTATAACACATTAAAAGAAATCCGCCAGTACAACTTGATAAAAATCCACCCTTATACCGATCAATATGTTGTTCAATCGGTTTTTTTGCATATAAAATGATCTTTTTTCCATAAAAAAAGCAGGATCAGCGTCTCATCCTGCCTGCTTTTTTCTTATATTTGTTCCGGATCTTTAAATTTGTCATTTAAAATGCTGTCCTCTAAAACGGAAGACACCTCGCCGTACCGTTTAGAAATATGCATCGCGCCCCAGTCGCACAGCGCGTTTAAAATTCTTTCCAGACTGTGCCCGTATTCACTCAGCTCGTATTCGACTTTCGGCGGCACCTGATTGTACACGATCCGGTTGATGACGCCGTCTGCTTCCAGTTCCCGCAATTGCTGTGTCAGCATCTTCTGGGTAATCTCCGGCATAAGCCGCTTCAATTCACTTGTCCGCTTTTTCCCGCGCATGAGGTGGCAGAGGATCACACACTTCCATTTTCCGCCGATCACTTCAAGCGTCGCCTCTACGGATATATTGTATTTTTTCTTCAGCAACGGTAATTCCTCCTCATCTATAGGAACTAAAAAGTGCCTATGGCACTTAAAAGTACGTTCTTTTCAATGACGCTTCTATCAATCATAATGACATTTGCCGGATGAAAAGGGATGTACTCTTATACTTATATCGTTTACCCGGCATCATTTCAACCATACATTATCGACCAAGGAGGAAAACAGATGTCTTCACATCGCCAAAGCTATTTACCAGCGCTGCTGGCATTAGCCGTCAGCGCTTTTGCGATCGGCACAACCGAATTTATCAGCGTCGGATTGCTGCCGCTTATATCTCAGGATCTGCATATACCCGTGACAACGGCGGGCCTTACCGTTTCCATGTATGCTCTCGGCGTGACATTCGGCGCGCCGGTTTTAACTTCTCTCACATCCGGCATGTCGCGGAAAACGCTGCTGCTCTGGGTCATGTTGATTTTTATCGCCGGAAATATACTCGCGGCGAGCGCGTCTTCAATCGGAATCTTATTGACAGCGCGGGTCATTACGGCGTTTTCCCACGGCATTTTCATGTCAATCGGGGCAACAATCGCCGCCAGTATCGTACCGGAACATAAAAGAGCAAGCGCGATTTCCATTATGTTTACGGGGCTGACGGTGGCTACGGTGACCGGCGTTCCGTTCGGCACCTATCTCGGCCAGCAATTCGGCTGGAGGATTGCGTTTGCCGTCATTGTCACGGTAGGAATCATTGCCTTCCTTACAAATGCGCTTCTCGTTCCGTCAAATTTGCGTAAAGGGACGAAGACCGCGTTTTCCGAGCAGGTAAAACTCGTCACGAACGGACGGTTATTGCTTTTATTTATGATTACGGCGTTAGGCTACGGCGGAACGTTTGTCGTGTTTACGTATTTATCCCCGCTTCTTCAGGAAGTAACCGGCTTTCAGAAAGAAACCGTCGCAGCCGTCCTGCTTGTTTACGGAATTGCAATCGCCATCGGAAATATGATTGGCGGCCGATTATCAAATCGAAATCCGCTGAAAGCATTGCTTTACATGTTCATTGTCCAGGCAGCTGTGCTGTTTGTCTTGACTTTTACCGCGCCGTTTAAAACAGCCGGGCTGATCACCATTATTTTAATGGGGCTGTTGGCGTTTATGAATGTGCCGGGACTGCAGGTATATATTGTGATGCTCAGTGAACGTTTTGCCCCAAGCGCCGTTGATACAGCATCAGCATTAAACATCGCGGCATTTAATGCCGGAATCGCGATCGGCTCGTTTGCCGGCGGAGTCATTACAGACTCAATCGGGATCATTCATACCGCTTGGATCGGGGCGCTCATGGTGCTCAGCGCGGTCGTGTTAACCGGATGGAGCAGGAAGCTTGAAAAGCGGGATCACATCATCCCTGAAAGGAGGTGAGTTTTTCTTCAGGCATTTTGATCTTTTCAACAAACAAATAATTGGAGGAACATATACATGACAACACATTTACAAGCAAAAGCAACATTGCATAACGGAGTAAAAATGCCTTGGTTTGGCATCGGGGTGTTCAAAGTGGAGGAAGGCGCAGAACTCGTCAATGCGGTGAAAACGGCATTGGTGCACGGCTATCGCAGTGTTGATACCGCCGCGATTTACGGTAATGAAGAGGGTGTCGGTGAAGGCATCCGCCAAGGATTGCAAGAAGCGGGATTAAAACGTGAAGACATTTTTGTCACGTCAAAAGTATGGAATGCCGATTTAGGATATGAAGAAACGTTAAAAGCGTTTGACATGAGCTTAGAGAAACTCGGTTTAGACTATTTAGATTTATATTTGATCCATTGGCCTGTCGAAGGAAAGTACATTGATGCGTGGCGGGCGCTCGAAACCCTCTACCGCAATGGACGCATTAAAGCGATCGGGGTCAGCAATTTCCAAATTCACCATCTGAAACATCTTATGAAAGAAACGGATATTAAGCCGATGATCAACCAGGTGGAATACCACCCGCGCCTGACACAGAAAGAACTGCAGGCATTCTGCGCCGAACAAGGCATTCAGCTTGAAGCGTGGTCGCCATTGATGCAAGGCCAGCTGCTTGATCATCCCGTCTTACAGGAGATCGCTCAGAAGTACGGCAAATCAGCGGCTCAAGTGATTTTGCGCTGGGATTTGCAAAACGGTGTCATTACCATTCCGAAATCAACTAAAAAACACCGTATTGAAGAAAATGCAAATGTCTTTGATTTCGAACTGTCAGCTGAAGATATGAAACGGATTGATGATCTGAACGAAAATCTCCGTGTCGGTCCGGACCCTGACAATTTTGATTTTTAATCCAGAAAAACACCGTTCGGCTTCCCGAACGGTGTTTGTTTATGCCCAGCTGCTCAATATTTCCTCCAGCTGATGCTTTGTATGTTCAAGACTGCCGCTGTTATCAATGACGGCGTCAGCTTTTTTTGTTTTGTCCGCTAAAGGCATCTGCGACGTTATCCGGCTCATCGCTTCTTCTTCTGTAAGAGAATTCCGCTCCATCAGCCGTTTGAGCTGTATGTCTGCCGGTACGGTGACGACGAGCACTTTGCCGACAAGATAGTCAAGCCCGCTCTCATACAAAAGCGGTATATCTAAAACGACGAACTGCTCTTTTCGCGCAACAGCCTCATCCCGCTGTTTCATCATTTCCGCACGCACCGCCGGATGAACGATCTGATTCAGCGTCAGACGCTTCTGTTCGTCCGTAAAAACGATGGCACCGAGTTTTTTTCTGTCAATCCCGCCGTTTTCCAGCAGGATTTCTTTTCCGAACGCTTCAACGATCTGTCCGTAAGCCGGCTTTCCTTTTTCCACCGCCTGTTTTGCGATGACATCCGCATCAATGACTGTAATCTTTTTGTCGATCAGCATGCGCGCTACTGTGCTTTTGCCGCTGGCGATGCCTCCCGTTAAACCGATGACCAAGCTCAAAAAGCCCACTCCTTCTACATTTTCCAAATCCCGATGATAATCAGCAGGACTCCCGGCAAAAATGTCATTTTATCTATCCAATTCCATCTTGAAAAGAAATGCCCCGCGTTTATGCCGAGTGAAACAAACAGCGAGCTCATCACCCCGACGGTCACGCTCATCATAACCGGAGAAAAGCCGAGAATGGCTGCTCCCATGCCGGCGCCAAACGCGTCGATTGATAAGGCGATACCGAGCAAAAGCGCCTCGACTCCGTTAATGGTTCCGGATTGATCAATATCAGCGCTGGTCGGCTTTTTCAAAATGTGAATCACGATGCCGAGCGATTTCACTTCAAGATTAAGTAACGTTTTTTCATGCAATAAGTAATCCGGCTCTTTAGCCGGTTTAAAAAATTGATAGATGACCCATGCCCCGATTCCGATTAAGATCAGCCCGCCCAGTTTCTCCGTGACGGATACGGGAAAAATCTTTGTCAGAAAATGGCCGATCAGCATGGATATAAACATCACAGAGGCTGAACAGCAAGCGATCACGGCAATCGCTTTGAACGGGATTTTCATTTTTCTCAATCCGTACGTAAACCCGACTGAAAAACTGTCCAAGCTGACAGCAAAAGCCAAAAGCAGCAAAGAAACAATCTCCATATCCGTTTCTCCCTTTCTCTTGATCGGCAATTGTGACAAATGCCTATTGGGTGAATCACAATATATATATGGAGAAAGGTCATCAACTGTGTTAGAAAAAAGTCATTCTTCCGGCGTCCGCTTGAACAGCTTCAGTTTATGATTTTTTTTGGCATCGGGCGCAGAAATGCGTACCTCTTCCGCCGACCACGATTTTAGAAATCATCGTGCCGCACGTCTTGCACGGCTCATCTTTTTTGCCGTATACGTAATGTCTGAGCTGAAACATTCCGATCTCTCCTTGGGAATTGATATAAGACCGGACGGTGCTCCCGCCCGCGTCAATCGCTTCCTGAAGGGTGTCTTTAATTTCTGTATGGAGCTTTTTTATCTGCCCGTCTGACAGACTGTTCGCTTTTGTCTCAGGATGAATCCCCGCCCGGAATAAAGCTTCATCGACATAAATGTTGCCGAGGCCGACGACCGCTTTTTGATCGAGCAGAGCGGTTTTCACCGCGCGGTTCGTTTTGGCGAGCCGCTCTTTTAAATAGGCGGCGGTAAATGCTTCATCGTCAGGCTCAGGCCCGAGCTGTGAAAGCGGTAATGCAGTCAGTTCCTCTCCCGGCGCAAATAAATGCATCGTGCCGAATTTCCGGACGTCCCGGTAGCGGAGCTGTGTTCCGTCCGTCATGTTAAATACGACGTGCACATGTTTATCGTCAGGCTCATCGGCCTGGTGAAGACCGTATTTCCCCTCCATCCGGAGATGGGAGACCATGACATAATGATCCAGATGGAAAAGCAAAAACTTTCCCCTTCTCCCGATGGATCGGATTGTTTCTCCTGCAATCTGCCGCGCGAATTCCTCCGGCTCGGCGGGTTTTTTGATGATATTCGGCCATCTGATGTCGGCCGATTCAATCGTTTTCCCTTTCACAAGACCGGTCAGAGTGCGCCGGACCGTTTCAACTTCTGGTAGTTCCGGCACAATCATCACTTCCTTTTTTTCTGTTTATTTTGCATCGTACCAAGACGGGCCTGAAGCATAATCCGCCTTTAACGGCACGTCTAAATCCAAAGCATGTTCCATCACTTCAGGAACCAGCTTCTCTAATATTTTAATTTCTTCCTTAGGCGCTTCAAAAATCAATTCATCGTGCACCTGCAGCAGCAGTCTTGCCTTCAGATTTTTCTCTTTCAGCTCAGCTGCCATATCAATCATGGCTTTTTTAATAATATCGGCGGCGCTGCCCTGAATCGGCGTATTCATGGCCGTGCGTTCCGCAAAGCTCCGCAGGTTGAAGTTGCGGCTGGTCAGCTCAGGGATATAACGGCGGCGCTGCATGAGTGTCGTAACATATCCTTTTTGCTTCGCTTCCTGCACCGATTCTTCCATATACGCCTTGACACCCGGGAAGCTCTCCAGGTAGCGGTCAATAAAAGCGCCCGCTTCTTTCCGGGTAATGCCGAGGTTTTGCGACAGACCGTAATCACTGATGCCGTAAACGATGCCGAAATTGACAGCCTTTGCCTGGCGGCGCATCGCTTGTGTCACTTCATCTTCACTGACATGAAACACATCCATTGCGGTTTTTGTATGAATATCCATGTCATTCGTAAACGCCTCAATCAGATTTTCATCTTTAGAAATGTGCGCAAGCACCCTCAATTCAATTTGTGAGTAGTCGGCGGCAAAAATAAGCCAGTCCGGTTCTGACGGAACGAAAGCCTGACGGATTTTGCGCCCTTCCTCCAGCCGGATCGGAATGTTTTGCAGGTTCGGATCCGTTGAGCTGAGGCGCCCGGTTTGAGTCAATGCCTGATTGAATCGTGTATGCACCTTATGAGAATCCTTGCGCGTGACTTTCAGCAGCCCTTCTATATAGGTCGATTGAAGTTTGCCGATTTGTCTGTATTGCAGAATATAAGCGACGATATCATGTTTGTCGGCAAGCTTCTCCAGCACATCGGCTGAAGTGGAATAGCCTGTTTTTGTTTTCTTCACTACCGGCAGGCCGAGCTTGTCAAACAAAATGACGCCGAGCTGTTTTGGTGAATTGATGTTAAACGGTTCACCGGCGATGTCATGGATTTTTTCTTCATATTCTTTCAGTTTCGCGCGGAGCTCTTCACCCATTCGCTTCAGTCTTTCAACATCCACTTTAACGCCCATAGATTCCATTTCTCCGAGAATCAGCGCAAGCGGGAGTTCGAGATCTTCATACAGTTCAAGCTGATTATTTTCTTTGAGCGCGTGCAGCAGCTTATCCCGGAGGCTGTTAACGGCAGCCGCTTTTCGCGCGAGATGGTCGGCAAGCTCTTTTTCAGCCGGAACGGCGTGCTTTGCGCCCTTTCCGTAAACCGCTTCGTCTTTGGAAACGATATTCAGCCCGTATTCTTTCGCAACGCTCGCGACATCGTCGTACGAATTGCCCGGGTTAATAATGTAGGCCGCGAGAAGCGCGTCAAATTCCGTTCCCTTCAGCTCAATTCCCTGCCAGCGCAGAGCGACGACGGAGCGTTTACTGTCAAACACCCACTTTTTCTTCGACTCATCTTCAGCCCAGGATTTAAACGCTTCGGACTGAATGGCTGTTTCTTTCGGAATATAATAAAGGCCTGTTTCATTCACGATGGAAAAGCCGAGAATCGGTTCTTCATGATAGTTATCACCGATTTGTTCGACGACTAAAGCGGACGGCGAAACGAGCATGTCTTCGGTGATTTCTTCAACCGTTTCAACATCGATGTCCTCAAAGTCTTCTTCCGCAGTTTCTCCGCTTTCTTCACCGAGCCGTTCAAGAAGCGTGTTAAAACCGAGGTCTTTAAATATGGCGACAACTTGTTCACGGTCAAACCCTTGATAATCTAAATCTTCGAGCTTGACTTCAATCGGCGCATTTGTCATAATCGTCGCCAGCTCTTTGCTCATCAAGGCTTGTTCTTTATATTCCCCGAGCTTTTCTTTTAATTTTTTTCCGCTGACTTCATCAATTGAATCAAGCAGTTTCTCAACGGAATGGAACTGCTTTAAGAGCTTAATCGCGGTTTTTTCTCCCACGCCGGGAACGCCCGGTATGTTATCGGATGAATCCCCCATTAATCCCTTCATATCAATAATTTGCAGAGGTGTCAGACCATACTTTTCTTCGACGTGCTCCGGCGTGTAATCTTCCACGTCGGTAATGCCTTTTCTCGTAATGGCAACGGTCGTTTTTCCGGTGGCAAGCTGCGTTAAGTCTTTGTCTCCGGAAAATACCTTTACTTCGAAGCCGTCTTTTTCAGCAGATACGGCAAGCGTGCCGATAATATCATCCGCTTCGTATTCAGGAAGCTCATAGCGGCTGATGTTGTATGCATCAAGGAGCTCGCGGATGAACGGCATCTGTTCTGAAAGCTCCGGCGGCGTTTTTTGTCTTCCGCCTTTATATTCTTTAAACGTGCTGTGGCGGAAAGTCGTTTTTCCCGCGTCAAAAGCCACCAGCATGTGGGTCGGTTTTTCATCCTCCAGCATTTTCATTAAAATCATAGCAAAGCCGTATACGGCATTTGTATGAATGCCTTTTTCATTGCTTAAAAGCGGCAATGCAAAAAACGCCCGGTACGCCAGACTGTTTCCGTCGACAAGCACTAATTTTTTTCGTTCCGTCATTCAATATCCTCCTAAGAGCAAAAGCTCGTGATTCCTCTGGTTTTAATCTCACAGCTTCTCTTATTTTAACAAAGTTCAATTTGAAAGGAAAATGAGCGAACCCCGAGAAAACGCAAAAAAGGACGGGAACAAGGAAACACGTTCCCGCCGTCAAAATTGGCTCCTTGGATGAAGGGGTTCTGTTACATCCTAACAAGATAGGTTTAACAGGTCATGAAGAAAATGTTAATCCTTTGTAAAGCTGATCACGCTTCCGGCGGCCGCTTCAGCGTCACGGTAAACACAGTCCCCTGTCCCGGCTCGCTTGTGACCTCGATATGGCCTTCATGGGCTTCTATTAAGTGCTTCACGATGGCGAGGCCGAGCCCCGTTCCGCCAGAGTTGCGGCTTCTGTCTTTATCCACACGGTAGAATCTCTCAAATATCCGCGGAATCTCTTCCTTCTGAATGCCGATTCCCGTATCGGACACTTTGATATCGACAACGGTTTCTTTCACGTTTACCGAAATTCCCACCGTCCCTTTTTCAGGGGTATAGGTTAAAGCATTGTTCGCCAAATTCAGAAATACCTGCTTCAGCCTGTGCGCATCACCCGTCACAAAAATCGGCTCTTCCGGGAGGTCGAGCTGAAAGCTGATGCCTTTTTCCGCAGCCTTATGCTGCAAAAGCGCTTCAATTTCATGCAGAATTTTTGCGGCGTCAAAGGATTCTACACGCATCGTAAAGTTTTGCTGTTCCATTTTGGATAAATCCAATAAATCCTGCACGAGCGATTGGAGCCGTTCACTTTCTTTCAGAATGATAGAAAGAAAGTCTGAAAGCGCCTTATCGTCTTTCATTGCCCCGTCTAACAGCGTTTCCGTAAAGCCTTTAATGGAGGTGATCGGCGTTTTCAGTTCATGGGAGACATTGGCGACGAAGTCCTTTCTTATCTGCTCCAATTTTTTAATTTCCGTCATATCGTGAAAGACGAGAACGATGCCCTTCCATTCATCATCAGGACCCATGATCGGAACGCCGTCAACTTCAAAGTACCGCCGTTCAATGTTGATGGGCAGTCTGAGCAGCTGGCATTTTTTCGTCTCCGTCATAAATATATCTTCGACAAGCCGAATGATTTCCTCATGCTCAAACGCATCATGATAAAGGCGGCGAAGCAGACGTTCAGGCTTTGTATGAAACTGCTTCGTGTACGACCGGTTCACGAGATTAATAAAGCCTCTTCCGTCTATTAAAATCAAACCGGAACCGATATTTTCAATGACGGTTAACAGACGGTCGCGCTGCATATCCTGCGTTCTCGTCATTTCCATCAGATCGACCGCCAGACTGTTCATCGCACGCCCGAGACGGTCCGACCGCCTTGCGTAACCGCTGTAGGAGCGGGCGTCATAATTCCCTTTGGACAGCTCCGTCGCCACTTTTGTCGCGGCGTCGATTGATTTTTTGTAACGGGACGTCATGTTTGTATAAAAGAAAACGATAATGATAAAAGCGGTACAAAGACTTGCCGCCAGCATGCCCCACATTTCTCCGGTGATGCTTGAACCGCCGTTGATCTCCGAAGAAACGACTACATATCCCGCCGTTTGCCCGGTGTCATTTTTCACGGCAGTCCCACGGATCACTTTGCTTCCCGCCTGTATGGCCGCCTCATTTTTATTGTGAGACATGAACTCCTTTACGGCTGAATCATCGGCATGACTGCCGGAATGATATACGGTGTCACCCTTCTCATTAAGCACGGAGACGTTTATACCGAGGGTGCGGCCGGCGTCGTGAATCACCGTGTCATTGCTTTTATTGCCGATTCGGCCGGTGTCAAGAAGGCCCGCTATGTATACCGCTTCCTTTTTTAGCTGATCCGCCGTTCTTTCTTTAGCAGATGAAGAAATAAGCTGCTGTAGAAAAAGGCCGAGAACACTGAAAACCAATATGATACATACAACGAGTAAAGCGAACAGACGCACACGGACTTTATTCATTCATTTTTGGCTCCTCCAGTTTATACCCCAAACCTCTGATTGTTTTAATATAAATGGGTTTTTTGGTATTTGATTCGATTTTGTCGCGCAAATGGCTGATATGAACGTCGACAATCCGGGTATCCCCGGCAAAATCATAGTTCCAGACCGCGCTCAGCAGAAGATCCCTCGTCAGCACTCTTCCCTTGTGTTTTCCTAAATACAGAAGCAGTTCAAATTCTTTAGGCGTCAATTCCAGCTGTTCTGACTTGAAGTACGCTTCGTAATGCTCCGGAAGAATTTTCAGCTCGCCGATGAGGATCTTCCCGTCCTTTTCCTCTTCTCTGCCTTGTGACAGTGAAGAAATGTCAGCCCTTCTTAAAATGGCTTTTACCCGCGCAGTGACTTCCCGCGGACTGAATGGCTTTGTCATGTAATCATCCGCTCCGAGCTCAAGTCCCAGCACCTTATCAAACTCCTCATCTTTTGCTGTCAGCATCAAGATCGGAACCATCATTTTCTGCTGTCTGAGCTGTTTACAGACGTCGATTCCGTCCACTTTCGGCAGCATGACATCCAATACGATTAAATCCGGATTTTCTTTCTCTGCCTGTTCCAGAGCCTCTTCTCCGTCTGATGCGGTAATGACATCATAGCCGGACCTTTCCAGATTATACTGTAAAAGAGTAACGATAGATTGTTCATCATCTACAACTAAAATTTTTTTGTTCATGCTGCGCCCTCCGCTGTCTATTTTCCCCGACATCCAATTTTCTCTATTTTATGTGTTGCATATCACTTTATGATTTCATTTTATCCAATACTGCCCGTTCAGACAATTCGCCTTTTTGATCATTTTCAGAGAAAGGATCGTTCAGGGAAAAAGAAAACGCTTTCATTAATTGTAAAAAGAGGAAGGCTTCTGATTCGGAAGCCTTCCCTTTTTTCTTATGACAATACTTTCATCACGTTTTTGACAGATTCAACTGATTTACTCAGCTGCGCTTTTTCATAGTCTGTCAGTTCAAGCTCGATGATTTGCTCTAGGCCGTTTCCTCCGATAATCGTCGGTACGCCTAAGTAAATGCCTTCATGACCGTATTCGCCTTCTAAGTAAGCGATGGTCGGAAGCACGCGGCGCTGATCTTTCAAAATGGCTTCTACCATTTCAGTCAGTGATGCAGCAGGCGCGTAGTAGGCGCTTCCGTTTCCGAGAAGGTTGACGATTTCCCCGCCGCCTTTTCTTGTGCGTTCTACAATCGCATCAAGACGGTCTTTCGGGATAAGCGTTTCAAGCGGAATGCCGCCCGCATAGGAATAACGGACGAGCGGAACCATGTCGTCACCGTGTCCGCCAAGAACAAAGCCGGTCACATCTTTTACTGACAGGTTTAATTCTTCAGCGACGAACGTTCTGAATCGCGCAGTGTCAAGCACTCCGGATTGGCCGATGACGCGCTCTTTCGGGAAGCCTGATTCTTTGTACACCGCATATGTCATCGCATCAACAGGGTTTGTTAATACAACGATGATGCAGTCAGGAGAATATTTCACGATTTCACGTGTGACGCTTCTCATGATTTTTTCGTTTGTAGATACGAGATCATCACGGCTCATGCCTGGTTTTCTGGCAATTCCGGCAGTGATAACGACGATATCAGAACCGGCTGTGTCCTCGTAGTTGGACGTACCTGTGATTTTCGCGTCAAATCCTTGAACCGGACTTGCTTCGAGCATGTCAAGCGCTTTTCCTTTTGTCGGGTTTTCTAATTGCGGAATATCAACGAGCACAACATCCGCAAGCTCTTTTTGAGCTGTAAGAAAGGCTGTTGTCGCTCCCGTAAATCCTGCTCCGATAACAGAAACTTTACTGCGTGTTTTTCCCATGATTCTCTTCTCCTTTTTTTGGCTTCATTAGAAGTCTGCTTTAGGTTCAGTCCATGTTTTTGATGAGCTCTTCACCGAACTCTGAACATTTCACTTCGGTTGCACCGTCCATTAATCTAGCAAAATCGTACGTTACTACTTTTGAAGCAATCGTTTTTTCCATAGATTTAATGATCAAGTCAGCAGCCTCATTCCAGTTCAGGTGTTCAAGAAGAAGCACTCCTGAAAGGATGACGGATGACGGGTTGACCTTGTCAAGGCCGGCATATTTAGGAGCCGTTCCGTGAGTCGCTTCGAAAATCGCATGCCCTGTTTCATAGTTGATGTTCGCTCCCGGCGCGATTCCGATTCCGCCTACCTGAGCGGCAAGCGCATCAGAGATATAGTCTCCGTTTAAGTTCATTGTCGCCACGACGTCGAATTCGCTCGGGCGGGTTAAGATCTGCTGAAGGAAAATATCAGCGATGCTGTCTTTGACGATGATTTTCCCTGCTGCTTCCGCTTCGCTCTGCGCTTTATCAGCTGCTTCTTTCCCGTCTTTTTCGACAATGCGGTCATATTCAGCCCAAGTGAATACTTTATCTCCGTATTCTCTTTCAGCAAGCTCGTAGCCCCAGTTTTTAAATGCCCCTTCAGTGAACTTCATGATGTTTCCTTTGTGGACAAGTGTAACAGATTTACGGCCGTTTTCGATCGCATACTCAATGGCGGCTCTGACTAAGCGGCTTGTTCCTTCTTCAGAAACAGGCTTGATTCCGATTCCTGATGTTTCAGGGAAACGGATTTTGTTAACGCCCATTTCATTTTGCAGGAAGCTGATCAGCTTTTCAACTTCTTCAGAACCTTTCGCATACTCAATTCCGGCGTAAATATCTTCTGTATTTTCGCGGAAAATGACCATATCTGTATCTTCAGGGCGTTTGACCGGAGAAGGCACTCCTGTGAAATATCTGACAGGGCGCAGACACGTAAACAAATCAAGCTCCTGTCTCAGCGCTACGTTCAAAGAACGGATACCGCCGCCGACAGGTGTCGTCAGAGGCCCTTTGATCGCGATGAAGTACTCTCTGATGTCTTCCAGCGTTTGGGCAGGGAGCCATTCACCTGTTTTATTATAAGCCTTTTCACCGGCATAAACTTCTTTCCACGTGATTTTTTTCTCGCCTTTATATGCTTTTTCAACAGCGGCTTCCAAAACTTTAGAAGCGGCATTCCAAATATCAGGGCCTGTGCCGTCGCCTTCAATAAACGGGATGATCGGATTATTTGGTACGTTTAATACTCCATTAGAGACTGTAATTTTTTCACCTTGTGACACAATATTACCTCCCAGTATGTAATTCATATTTAGAAAACATTTTATTTTTCTTGTATAAAAAATAAAATGATTTTTCTCAAGATTCTATCAAAATTGTAAACCAACCCGGGCTTGATTAACAAGAGGCTAACGACATGAAAATCACCAGCCTCCCGTTTGATCAGGCTCTTTCATCAATCGGAACAAAAGTCTGCTTATCCGGACCCGTGTATTCAGCGCGCGGGCGGATGAGGCGGTTGTTATCGTATTGCTCAAGAATGTGCGCGATCCATCCTGACATTCTGCTGACCGCAAAGATCGGCGTGAACAGATCGTGATCAATGCCGAGACTGTGGTAGACAGATGCGGAATAGAAATCAACGTTAGGCGGAAGTTTTTTCTCCGACGTCACGATTTCTTCGACACGGATTGACATGTCGTACCATTTGCTTTCACCCGTCAGATTCGTCAGGCGTTTGCTCATTTCTTTTAAATGTTTGGCGCGCGGGTCCCCATGCTTATACACGCGGTGCCCAAAGCCCATTACTTTTTCCTTTTTCTCCATTTTGCTGCGGATATAAGGCTCGGCATTTTCCACTTCGCCGATTTCTGTCAGCATTTTCATGACGGCTTCATTGGCTCCCCCGTGAAGCGGCCCTTTTAAAGCGCCGATGGCGGCTGTGATGCCTGAGTAAATATCGGATAAGGTGGCGACGCATACTCTCGCCGTAAATGTTGATGCATTCAGCTCATGATCCGCATGAAGAATGAGCGCTTTGTTAAACGCTTCCACTTCGATCGGAGAAGGCTCTTCACCGTTTAAAGTGTATAGGAAATTCTCCGCGATTCCGTACTCTTCCTTCGGTTCAACGGGATCAAGCCCTTTACGGATTCTTGAGAAAGCGGCGACAATGCCCGGCACCTTCGCCTGCAGGCGGATGGCTTTTCTGTAGTTCGCTTCCGGATTCATGACATCGGCTTCACTGTCAGTCAGACCGAGTAATGAAATCGCTGTCCGAAGCGCCGCCATTGGATGTACGTTATTGAGGGGATAGGATTTGAAGTGCTCAATGATTTCTTGTGGAACGGCAGCTTCTTTCGCAAGCTGTTTTTTCAATTCAGCAAGTTCCGTTTTATTCGGCAGGCGCAGATGCCACAGCAAATAAATGATTTCTTCAAAACTTGCATTCTCTGTCAAGTCGTCAATATCGTACCCTACATATGTAAGGGTATCGTCGATAATAGAGCTTACAGATGATGTTGTTGCTACAACCCCTTCAAGACCGCGTGTTGCTGTCATATTCAACCTCTCCTTTTCAATCAAAATTCCCCTTTAAAGAGTATATAAAACATACGGCTTACTTAAAATGAGTCATGCAAACAATCCCTTTCCCCTTTAAGAAAATGCTTACATTTCACTGGTTGCGGTTACATAACCGATATGCTTATAGAGGAACATAACAAATTCTTATAAGCTTATTTAAGTTTAAGCCTATTCTTATTATAAACAATAATCAGACATTTGTTAAATGTTTACCTATAATTTTTTTTTCTTTCTCGCACATTTTCTTGATTTTACGCGGTTTTTTCATCTTTTTCCGCAAAAAAAAAGCAGCTTTCAGCCGCTTTTTTACTTTACGAAGTGAATATTTTAACGATTTGCATGGCCAAGTAGGCGATTCCGGCGCCGATTAACGGACCGACGGCGACGCCTCCGAAAAGCGCGACGGCAAGTATCGTGCCGATGACCAGCGCCGTTGTAATATGAGGATCGTTTTCCAATAGGGTGAGACCGTTTTTGGCGATTAAGGCAACGGCGATCCCGGCACCGAGCGCGATCCACGCGTAATACGATTTCATCGCTTCTCCGAGCTGTTTAAAACCGATATCACCCGTAGCAATCGGCACTAAAACGGCGATTGTAATGACAGTAACCCCCCAGTTGATTCCTTTTGACTGAATAACCGGAAACAGTTTCTGGTCAAGACCGACAGCTTTTATCACGATAAGAAAGCCGACGGCAAAAAGCAATGACTGATTTTTGGCTATCAATGCGATGGCCAGCAATAATAGTAAAAATAAATTCGCCTGTGTAAACATCCTGAAAGCACCATCCTTTATCATAACTGTATTCATATCCTTTTTTTTGACGAATAAACTAATGTAATAGGACGTGCCGACCGAGAGGAGGATCGATGTGAATCCGCACTATGCAACTGTTTTTTTCCGCGCGCTGTTTGTACTCGCTGCGGCCGGCGGCGCTTTAGCGGCCGGTTACGCCTCATTCCCGTTAACTTATCCGTTTCTGATCGCCCTTATTCTGTCATCGGCGATCATACCGGTTGTTGACTGGCTGGACAAACTGACGGGTCTGCCCCGGTCAGTCAATACAGTCATTGTCCTGGTCTTCTTTTTGCTGATCCTTCTTGGCGCGGCGACCTTTCTGGTTGCGGAAATCATTTCGGGAACCGCTTATCTGGCTAAAACGCTCCCTCCCCATATCAGCGCCTTTATGACATATTGCGAAGAGCTGTTCACTTCCCGCATTCAGCCATTGTACCACGAGCTGACCGTCTTATTTAACGGGCTGGAAACCAATCAGCAGGCATCAATCGTGACGCATATCCAGACGCTCGGTGATACAGCCGCTAAAAATGCGGGGCTGATGCTTTCACATCTTTTGGAACTGGTGCCGAAATGGATTGCCTTCCTTCCCAATACAGCAGCCGTCTTCGTTTTCGCAATGCTGGCCACCTTTTTTATGACAAAGGACTGGCACAAGCTGAAAGCGCTGCTTTATTCCATTCTTCCGGAACGGGTTTCGGCAAACGCCAAGGCCGTATCGGGAGAGCTGAAAAAAGCGATGGCAGGTTTCATTAAGGCGCAGGCCGTGCTCATCCTTTTTACGATGATCATTGTCTTTATCGGACTTTTTCTTTTAGGGATTGAGCATGCGGCAACCATTGCCTTTTTTATCGGACTGGTGGATCTTCTCCCGTATCTCGGCGCCGGATCGGTATTTGTTCCTTGGATTATGTATTTGGCCATTGCCGGACAGCTTCCTCAAGCGATCGGCCTCGGTATTTTATATATTGTGGTTCTCATTCAGCGCCAGCTGACGGAGCCGAAAATTCTAAGCAAGTCGATCGGTCTTGATCCGCTTGCGACCTTAATCGCCCTGTTTGCCGGCTTTAAGCTGTTCGGAATTTTAGGACTGGCTGCGGGGCCTGCACTGCTTGTTTTCATTCAGGCATTTATCACAACGGGCGCTTTAAAAGAAATATGGGCCTATATTACTGTTCAGTCCAAATAAAAACAGCAGCCCTGTAAAAAGGCTGCCGTTTTTATTTGATAATGATCCGCTTGTTTTTTGACATTCCTCTCAGCCATTTGAACAAAAGCGGCTTCATGCGGTTCCGAGTGAACGGAATCAGAAGACAGGCCCCTGCAATATCGGACAAAAAACCCGGAAGCATCAAAAGCAGGCCTCCGATAAAGACGCATATCCCGTCCAGAAGCGCTTCCCCCGGCATTTTGCCGTGCTGCAGATCGCGCATCACCCGATGATACACATCAGTTCCCTGTCTTTTTGCCACCAAGGCGCCTAACACACCTGTCAAAATGATGAGAAGGACGGTCGGAAAAACGCCGAGCCATTTTCCCGCCAGCAGAAACAAGCCGATTTCAATCGCCGGACACACGATAAACAGTAAGAATAAAACTCTCATTTTTCTGCCCTCCTGCCCTTCTAAAAAGCGTGTCACCGCCCGCATGGGAATAGGAAAATCAGCCTAAAGACAAAAGAGAAGGGCAAATCCCCTCTCTTTTTTAAAGCTGTTTAAAGAACGCTTGCGCGGCCTTCATACACAGCGCCGCGGGCAGCGTCAACTGTGATAACCTGTCCTTCTGTTAAAACTGAAGTTGCGTTCTCCAGGCCTACGATAACCGGAATGCCCAAGCTTAAACCGACCACGGCAGCATGGCTTGTCAGACCGCCTTCTTCAGTGATGAGCGCGGATGCTTTTTCAAGTGAAGCGATCATGTCGCGGTCAGTGCTTGAGACAACCAATACCGCGCCGTCTGTCATTTTTTGTTCAGCTTCTTTCGCATTTTTTGCAACTACGACAGGACCGAAAGCGGATTTGCGTCCGATGCCCTGCCCTTTTGCGACAATGCTGCCGACAGTGTGGACTTTCATCAGATTCGTCGTGCCTGATTCACCGACAGAACCGGCTGTAATGACAATCAGATCACCGCGTTTCACGATGCCGCTGTCAAGTGATTTTTGTACCGCATCTTCAAGCATTTCATCTGTTGAATTTGCGTTTTGTCCGCTTGCTGGGAATACACCGAATACAAGACCGAGTTTGCGTGATACAGACTCGTTCACCGTAACGGCTACAATCGGAGCCTGAGGACGGTATTTCGCGATCATACGCGCCGTATGGCCGCTTTCTGTAGGCGTAACGATAGCTGCTGCATTCAGGTTGATCGCCGTATGCGCAACTGATTGGCCGATCGCATCGGTAATCGTCATGCCGACCTGATCTCTGCGTTTAGACAGAATTTCTTTGTAGTTCAGAGATTCTTCCGTGCGTGTGGCGATGTTAAACATTGTTTGAACCGCCTCAACAGGATATTGTCCCGCAGCTGTTTCACCGGAAAGCATGATAGCATCTGTGCCGTCGAAAATGGCGTTGGCAACGTCACTTGCTTCAGCGCGTGTCGGACGAGGGTTGCGCTGCATGCTGTCAAGCATTTGTGTCGCAGTGATAACCGGTTTGCCGAGCGCGTTGCATTTTTTGATCATTTCTTTTTGCACGAGCGGCACTTCTTCAGCCGGAATCTCAACGCCGAGGTCTCCGCGCGCTACCATTAAGCCGTCAGAAACTTCCAGGATCGCATCCAGGTTGTCCACGCCTTCCTGGTTCTCGATTTTAGGGATGATTTGAATGTCAGACGCGTTGTGCTCTTCAAGCAGTTCGCGGATTTCCAGGACATCCGTAGAACGGCGCACAAATGACGCAGCGATGAAATCTACGCCTTGCTCAATACCGAATACGATATCTTTGGCGTCTTTTTCAGTAATTCCCGGAAGGTTGACGCTGACACCCGGAACGTTTACGCCTTTTTTATTTTTCAGCGTGCCGCTGTTTAAGATTTTTGTTTTGATTTCGTGTTTTTCCGGATTTGATTCAAGCACTTCCAATCCGATTAAACCGTCATCCAACAGGATGATAGATCCTGCTGACACGTCGTCTGCCAGGCCTTCATAAGAAACAGAGAACTTTTCAAGTGTTCCCAGCACCTGTTTCGTAGAAACGATAATTTCATTTCCCGCCTGAAGCTCAAGCTCGCCGTTTTCCATATCGTGCGTGCGGATTTCCGGGCCTTTCGTATCAAGAAGAATTCCCACGTTTTTGCCGAGCTTTTTGCTTGCTTCTCTGATGTTTTTGATTCTTGCGCCGTGCTCTTCGAAATCACCGTGTGAAAAATTCAGACGAGCAACGTTCATACCCGCTTCCATCAACTTTGTCAGCATTTCTACACTTTCACTGGCCGGACCGATTGTACAAACGATTTTTGTTTTTTTCAACTCGTTCACTTCCTTCTGAAATCTTCAGCTTCTACCGTCTTAAATAGACAGTTCTTTTGAAAGCTGATACATGTTTGGTTCAACAGTATGTTTTGTCTCTAAAATTTCTATAATATCATGGTCTACAAGCTTGTTGTTTTGTATACCTACGCAGCGTCCGCCTTTTCCTTCAAGCAGAAGCTCAACCGCGTAAGCGCCGAGGCGGCTTGCAAGAACCCGGTCAGAAGCGCTTGGAGATCCGCCGCGCTGGATGTGCCCTAAAACGGATACCCGTGTTTCAAGGTTCGTCTCTTCTTCGATGCGTTTTCCGAATTCAACCCCGCTGCCTACCCCTTCTGCAACGATGATGATACTGTGTTTTTTGCCGCGGTCATGCCCTCTCTTCAAACGGCCGATAATTTCCTCCATATCGTAATCCGCTTCAGGAATTAAAATTGATTCCGCTCCGCCTGCAAGCCCTGCCCATAAAGCAATGTCGCCTGCATGGCGCCCCATAACTTCAATAACGTATGTACGCTCATGCGACGTAGCGGTGTCACGGATTTTATCAATCGCATCAATTACGGTGTTTAACGCCGTATCAAATCCGATCGTAAAATCAGTTCCCGGGATGTCATTATCTATCGTACCCGGTACACCTACACATGGAAACCCGTGTTCCGTTAATTTTTTCGCACCCATGTATGAACCGTCTCCGCCGATAACGACAAGACCTTCGATGCCGAGTTTCTTTAAATTTTCGATTCCTTTTTCACGGCCTTCAACTGTTTTGAATTCAGGACATCTGGCCGTGTACAGCTTTGTTCCTCCGCGATGGATGATGTCGCCGACCGAACCCAGCTCCAGTTTCTCTATTTTTCCGCTGATTAATCCTGAATAACCGTTATAAATTCCGTATACTTCTACATCGTGGTAGATAGCTTTCCGCACAACCGCGCGCACCGCTGCGTTCATCCCCGGGGAATCCCCGCCGCTCGTTAATACTCCTATACGCTTCATTTTCCTATTCACCTCAGCAACATATATATGTTAAACATATCATGATCATTGCCCTAAAACAATGAAAAGGGACGCCTGAGCTCCCATGAAACCTTACCTATTATACAATTAAATAAATTGTTTTTAAATAAAATTTAAGGAATATCACAAAAAACACAAAAAATAAACGTGAGCCATAGGCTTCACGTCTATTCAGTTTACCCCGATATATTGATCCTCAACCGAAACTTTTCCGATTGCTTTATATTTTTCGTAGCGCTGTGAGATCAATTCTTCGGCGTTCAATTGAAGAAGAGATTTTAATGTTTCTTTAAGAATGCCGTCAATGTAGCCCGCCTGCTGCTTGATATCATGGTGAGCTCCGCCCTTCACTTCTTTAATCATATCATCTATAATTCCTAATTCTAATAAATCGGGCGCAGTAATCTTCATGGTTTCAGCCGCTTTTTTGGCAAGGCTGGAATCTTTCCACAAAATGGACGCGGCTCCTTCAGGAGAAATAACGGAATACGTCGAGTTCTCAAGCATCAGCATGCGGTTGCCGACACCTAATGCAAGCGCGCCTCCGCTGCCGCCTTCCCCGATGACGATACAAACGACAGGCACTGTCAGGCCGGCCATTTCGAACAGGTTCTTGGCGATGGCTTCACTTTGTCCCCGTTCTTCCGCCGCTTTGCCCGGATACGCTCCCTTCGTGTCGATGAAGCAGATAATCGGGCGGTTAAACTTATCCGCCTGCTTCATGAGGCGGAGCGCTTTACGGTAGCCCTCCGGATGAGGCATCCCGAAATTGCGGACAAGGTTTTCTTTCGTGTCTTTTCCGCGCTGATGACCGATAACGGTGACCGGCATGCCGTGATATTTGGCAACTCCGCCGACAATCGCCGCATCGTCTCCGTACGTTCTGTCTCCGTGGCACTCAAAAAAGTCAGTAAACAGGTATTGAATGTAATCAAGCGTCGTCGGCCGGTCGGGAAGGCGTGCGATCTGCACTCTGTCCCACGGTTTCAGGTTTTTATAAATCTCATCCTGGAGCTTGCTGAGCCGGTCTTCAAGCCTTGCGATTTCAGCGCTTAAATCCATCTCCGAATCCTGGGTGAATTTTTTCAGTTCGGCGATTTTCGTCTGGAGTTCAATTACCGGTTTTTCAAATTCTAATCTTGCAGCCACTCATGCTCACCTCCTGTTTGGTGCATGTCCAGCAGAAATGCGAGTTTGTCTTTCATGTCGTTTCGGTGAATCACCGCATCAAGCTGGCCGTGCTTTAATAAAAATTCTGCCGTCTGGAAATCTTCCGGCAGTTTTTCCCCGATCGTCTGTTCAATAATACGTCTTCCGGCAAATCCGATCAAGGCGCCCGGTTCAGCGAAATTATAATCACCGAGAGACGCGAAACTCGCCGATACGCCGCCTGTCGTCGGGTGGGTCATGACCGAAATAATCAGGCCCTGCTCCTCACTGAACAGTTTCAGCGCAGAGCTTGTCTTTGCCATCTGCATAAGGCTTAAGACCCCTTCCTGCATACGTGCGCCGCCGGAAGCGGTAAAGATGATGAATGGGACTTTTTCCTCTTTTGCTTTTTCAATTGCCAGCGTGATTTTTTCGCCGACAACCGATCCCATGCTGCCCATACGGAATGTCGAATCCATGATCGCGATCACGGCAGGGAATCCGCTGATGGTTCCTTTTCCGGTAACAACCGCTTCATTCAGCGATGTTTTCTCGCGGTCTTTTTCGACTTTTTCTAAATATCCCGGGAAACCGAGCGGGTTTTCAGATATCATTCCCTGGTTGAATTCTTCGAATGAATCTTCATCCAGGAGGCTTTCAATGCGCTGCTTTGCATTCATCGGGAAATGGTGCCCGCAGTTCATGCAGACGCGCAGGTTTTTATCTAACTCTTTTGTGAGCATGATTTTTTTACATTTCGGGCACTTTGTCATAATGCCTTCCGGAACATCATGTTTTGCCTGCTCAGACGGCACGGAAGCATATTTTTTCTTTTTTGTGAATATATCCTTTAACAAATGATTACCTCCCTTTTGTGAAGGGTTCTCTTCACTGCATGTCTTCCGATTAGATAGACTTAATAATAACTTTACCGAAACTATTGTACTTTTTTTGTCAAACGGTGTCATCCTCCATTCGACATTTTTTGCTGTAAAACAGACGGAAACAGGAGGATTCCGGACCGCAAAAAGCGTTGCTCAGCCTTATCTGTCAGCGTTTTCAAAAGAAATAAGGATTCTGCTGAATTTTTTTTAAGACCTGCCCTTAAAAAAATGCCAGCAGTCCGTATATTGAACAGCAGCGCGTTGTTTTTCCCAACGCGCTGCCATTTCATTTTTGTGTTATTATTCGCCGATGACCGTCAGCTGTCTTGTTTTTTCAGCCACTTCCTCAGGGTCGACCGTAATTCTGGCGACACCCGTTTCCATCGCTGCTTTCGCAACAGCTTTCGCAACGGCAGGAGCCACGCGTTTGTCAAATGGAGCCGGGATGACATAATCCGCGCTTAATTCATCCTCTGAAACGAGGGAAGCGATCGCTTCAACCGCAGCAATTTTCATTTCTTCGTTGATGTGAGTCGCGCGAACGTCAAGCGCTCCGCGGAAAATGCCTGGGAATGCCAGTACATTGTTTACCTGGTTCGGGAAATCAGAACGGCCTGTTCCGATTACGCTTGCGCCGGCTGCGCGCGCGTCTTCAGGCATGATTTCCGGATTCGGGTTGGCCATTGCGAAAATAATCGGATCTTTCGCCATGCTTTCCACCATTTCTTTCGTTAGAGCGCCTTCGACTGAAACGCCGATAAAGACGTCTGCATCTTGGATGACATCCTTCAGCGAACCGTCTTTGCGGTCTTGGTTTGTAAACTTCGCCACTTCGTTTTTCACCGCGTTCATGCCGGCCGGACGCCCTTCGTAAATGGCTCCTTTAGAGTCGCACATTACGATATCGCGTACGCCGAAATGGTAAAGAAGCTTGATGATCGCGATGCCTGCCGCTCCCGCTCCGTTTGCAACGACTTTAATGGATGACATGGATTTTCCTGATAATTTCAGCGCGTTTACAAGTCCGGCAACGGTTACGATGGCTGTGCCGTGCTGATCATCGTGGAACACAGGAATGTTAGTTTCTTTTTTCAGGCGTTCTTCAATGATAAAGCAGTTCGGCGCCGCAATATCCTCAAGGTTGACACCGCCGAATGTCGGTTCAAGCAGCTTCACCGTGTCAATGATTTTGTCCACATCGTTTGTGTCAAGCGCGATCGGGAATGCATCCACACCCGCGAAGCTTTTGAAAAGCACCGCTTTCCCTTCCATAACAGGAAGAGATGCTTCAGGTCCGATATTTCCGAGACCGAGAACGGCTGATCCGTCTGTTACGACTGCTACCATGTTCCCCTTCATTGTATAATCATATACTTTATTTTTATCGTTATAAATTTCTTTACAAGGCTCAGCTACCCCCGGAGAGTAGGCAAGGCTTAAATCGTCTGCATTTCTGACTTCTACCTTTGCTTTTGATTCGAGTTTTCCTTGGTTTACTTTGTGTAAATGTAATGCTTCTTCTCTTAATGACATTCTAAACACTCCTTTTAAGTACTTTGTTACATATTCTGCCGCATAGACTGGTACAATCTCTGGAGGTGAAAAATTTCAGAATCTTTAAATAAGATAGCACAATTGTTTCAATTGTATAACAAAACTATTGTTGTTACCACTATTTTAACACGACGTTTTCGCGGCCCAGCAGCTCTTTTAAACGGTATAACGCCTGATGGTCGGCCTGAATATGAAAAGTATCGGGCAGCCTGATGGTCTGCTTGTCCTTTTCGTAATAAAGATAAACGCCGGTTTCCCCTTTATGCTCCAGTAAAATACGCTTCATCTTTTCCAGAAACTCCTGATTGTGCCGGCTGCCTTCGATTTTGATGTAAACAGACGGCGCTCTGTCTGCCTCCGTCTGCTCAAGGAGAGAGGCGGATGACATAATAAATTGTATCTTCTCCTGCCGCTCTTCCATTTTTCCGGACGCGAATAAAAGCGCGCCTTCTTTTAACAGCGGAGACAGCCTTCTATATTGGTCAGGAAACACGACGGCTTCCATTTCTCCCGTTTCGTCGCTTAATGTGAGAAACGCCATATGCTGACCTGTCTTTGTCCGAATCGTTTTGATGCCTGCGAGCAAAGCGCCGATTGACAGCTGTCCTTTCGGCATCTGCAGCGCTGTTGCGATCGCTTGCGCCCCCCGTTTTTTCAAGAGATTCCTGAAAGCTGACAAAGGATGGCTTGAGAAATAAACACCGAGAGCTTCTTTTTCAAACCGAAGCTTGTCCACGAGCGGAAATTCCTCTGCCTCTACATATTTTGGCTTAATGGAGAACGATTCTTCCAAAAACAATCCCATTTGGTCATCGTCTGCACGAAAAAGCTCAGCGTGCTCTAAAGCCACATCAACGGAGGCCAGCAAGGCGGCGCGATTTTGATTGAATTCGTCCATGGCGCCAGAAAATATAAGGGCTTCGATTGTTTTCCGATTAACGCTTTTGGCAGGAACGCGAAAGCAGAAATCGAAAAGATCCTCGAACGGTTTATGTGTTCTTGCTTTATAAATATCTTTCACTGCCGAGACGCCTACGTTTTTTATGGCCCGCAAACTGTATCTGACGGCGCCGTTTTCAGGTGCAAACGGAAAACCGCTCTTATTGACAGACGGCGGAAGGACTTGGAGCCCGCTCCCCTTTGCTTCGTGCAGATATTGCGATATTTTGTCCTCATTGCCGATGACGCTCGTCAAAAGCCCGCACATAAAATATAAAGGATAGTGAGCTTTTAAATAGGCGAGCTGATAGCCGATCATGCTGTATGCGACAGCATGGCTTCTGTTGAATCCGTAGTTAGCGAATTTGACAATCAGATCGTAGACCTCGTTTGCAGTGACTACAGAATACTCCTTTTTTAAGCACCCTTCAACAAAATGGCTTCGCTCTCTGTCCAAAATGTCCTTTTGCTTTTTGCTGACAGCCCGTCTGAGCAGATCCGCTTCACCTAATGAAAAACCTGCCATGCGCGAGGCGATCATCATAATCTGCTCTTGATAGACGATGACGCCGTACGTGTCACTGAGAATATTTCTTACATCCTCGTGCGGGACTTCCACACGCGCCCGCCCGTGCTTCCGGTCGATAAATAGCGGAATATTTTCCATCGGCCCCGGCCTGTAAAGCGCGTTTACCGCGACAATGTCTTCAAGCCTTGACGGCTTCAGACGCTTCAGCACATTCCTCATTCCTGATGATTCCAGCTGAAAAATCCCCGTCGTATCGCCATTTGATAATAGCGAGAACGTTTTTTCATCCTGATAAGAAATCTCGGAAAAATCAATTTTCGTATTTGTCTCTTTTTCAATCATCGTCTTAATGGATTCGATAAGCGTCAGGTTGCGCAAACCTAAAAAGTCCATTTTCAAAAGGCCGAGATCTTCCAAGTGATCCATCGCATACTGCGTTAAATACACGCCGTCATGCCCTTCCTGCAGAGGGACAACTTCAGAAAGCGGCTCTTTGCTGAGAACAACGCCGGCCGCGTGTGTAGACGTATGCCTCGGAAGACCTTCGATTTTCCTTGCGATCTGAAACACTTTATGAAGAACGGCGGATTCAGACAGCCGCCTGTTCAGCTGAGCGGACTGCCGTCTCGCCTCCTCAAGCGTCATTCCCGGCTTAGACGGAATCAGGCGGGCAAGCTGGTCGGCTTCTTTCGGGCTGATTCCGAACACTCTGCCGGTATCCCTTAACGCCGCCTTTGCGGCCAATGTTCCGAAGGTGATAATCTGGGCGACGTGCATGCTCCCATACTTATTTTGCACATACTGAATGACCTCATCCCTTCTCGTATCAGGGAAATCGATATCAATATCGGGCATGCTGATCCGCTCGGGATTAAGAAACCTCTCGAATAACAAAGAATGTTTAAGCGGGTCCACGTCTGTAATGAAAAGGGAGTAAGCGACAAGCGAGCCTGCCGCAGACCCCCTTCCCGGACCTGTCACAATGCCCTTTTCATGCGCGTACTTCATAAAGTCCCATACGATGAGAAAGTAATCACTGAATTTCATGCGCCTGATGACATCCAGCTCATATTCAAGACGGCGGACAGCACGCTCATCAGGAGTGCCGAAACGGAGACGAAGCCCCTCATGACAGACTTCCGCCAAATAGTCATCAGCTGATTTGCCGTCCGGCGCCGGGAAAGACGGAAGCTGTGTCTGTCCGAGGCTGACATCGACTTGGCATTGCTGAGCGACACGTGCGGCTGCTTTGACCGCTTCCGGATTCTTCATATAAATATTTTCCATTTCTTCAGGCGGCCTCAAGTATAAGTCCGGCAGGTCCCCGCTCTGATCCTCCCATTTCTCCCCGGCTTTAATGGCGCACAGACAGCGGTACGCATCTTGATCTTCTTTCTTGATATAACGGACATCCCCCGCCGCGCAGACAGCGATTTCCGTCTCGGCTGACAGGCGGAGAATTTCTTCTGATAATGTCTCATGTCCTTTAAACGGCTGGTACCCTAAATAAAAACGGCCTTCTCCGAACAATTCCCGGAATCCTTCGGCAACCCGAACCGCTTCTTCAAACTCTCCTGCTTGAAGCAGGCTTTCAATGTACCCGTTTTCACCGGGCGTAATGGCGATCAGCCCTTCATGATAGCTCTTCATCCATTTTCGCTTCATGCCGCCCTTTGCTATGGATTGCAGCGCACTTGAGATTTTCAGCAGGTTCTGATATCCGGTGTTTGTCTCCGCCAAAAGAACAAGCGGGCGTGCTTCAAGCTCAGTTTCGTCCGTGTATATTGAAGCCGTCAGACCGATAATCGGCTTTATTCCGTGTGACTTGCATGCTTTATAAAACTCAATGGCGCCGTACATCACATTTTCGTCCGTGAGCGCCAATGAAGAATATCCGAGCTCCTTCGCTTGTGTAACAATCTCTTTTACAGAAGCGGCGCTGTTTAACAGGCTGTAGCCGCTACGTACTTGAAGGTGAACAAAAGACAATGCCGCCACTCCTTTCCCGTATACGTTCAATTTGCCTTTCTACATTATAAGACGGGTTTTCTTAAGAAACAAATGTTCTTTTTTGACTCATCATCATACTTGTCCGTTTCGCTCAATATGATAGAAAAGTGAGGTGGTGTATATATGGATCAGGAAGCCGGCTTTATGGCGAATTTTATCAGCAGTTATTTTATCGCCCTCGGTGTTTTGCTCGGCGGAGCGCTCATCGGCGGCGTCGGAGCTTATTTATCAGGCGAGCCTCCGCTTACAGCGATTACAAAATTGGCGAACAGGCTGAAGATCTGGGCGCTTGTCGCGGCCATCGGAGGAACGTTTGACGCGGTATACAGTTTTGAGCGGGGGCTGCTTGAAGGCAACACACGCGACATTTTCAAACAGCTTCTTTTAATTATTTCAGCAATGGGCGGCGCACAGACCGGGTGGCTGATTGTTTCATGGCTGGCACAGGAGAATATTTCCTCATGAGAATTCCCGAGTATTATAAAAAACCGGGATGGCAGCGTTTTTTTGCGGGAATGATGTGCGGAGCCATCGTCAGCTGGCTGTTCTTTCTGTTTACATACGGAACGTTTCAGGAAGAACAGGTGACGTTAATTCAAAAACAGCGGGAGCACGCACGGGATTTGAAAAACCAGATCTCCATCTATCAGAAGGATCTTCATAAATTAAATGAGGATAATAAGCAAAGACTGCTTATCCAAAGCGTCGATGTGAAGCTGATCAATGGAGAAAAATACAGAATCGCCCAGCCCGATAAGATGAAATTTGAAGAACAGGTGAAAGATAATATTTCGGAAGTCATCACAAAGGATATTGAAAGTGTGTATAAAACAAAGGAACTTTTAAAACGGACGATTGAAAACAAGGTGTACACCATAAATGAGAAGGAATATAAAGCTGAAGTAAAGGAACTGACGATTTATACGAGATTGTCTGTCGAAATTCATATTTCTTTTGCGACGTAATTATGTCATTTTTAAAAATTTTCCATAGATCTGTCGCTTTTTTCTCCGCTTTTTTATAAACTGTAAATGAGACATTTTCAATGATTCTGAAGGGAGGAAGGGAAAATGGAGGTTTTTAGTGAACGCCGCTTGGCAAAAGATCATGCAGACCGAATCAGAAAAGGCTATTCCGCATATGCAGAAACAGACACACTCGCTTCCCTCATAAAAAAAGAACTCCAAATCTGTAATCTCCGCGTCTACGAAGACCTGACTGAATTCGGCTGCTGGTTCATCCCCGTGACAGATGAACACTAAGAAAGAGGGTCTCCCCTCTACTTGTGTTCGTTACATACCTCTTCAAGATCAGCAAGAATCGGACCGGTTTCATCCCAGCTGTAGATGGATGCGCCGGCCGCCAGCGGATGTCCGCCGCCATTGTATTTCCGGGCAATTCCATTGATGACCGGACCTTTTGAACGGAACCGGACTCTGATTTGATCGTCTTCTTCTATGAAGAATACCCAAGCGCGAATACCCGAAATATTTCCGAGTGTTCCGACAAGCTGCGATGCTTCTGAAGCGGTGGTTCCGTATGTCTCCAAAATGTCTTTTTTAATGAAAACGGAAGCGACGCCGTTGTCAGACAATGACACATTTTGATAAATAAAGCCATTCAGCTTCACCACATTTAATTTTGTTTCATACAATTGATTGAAAAGCTCTGACGGTGAAAAAGGGAACTCAATGAGCTCTCCCGCGTATTTGAATGTCTTTTTTGTGGTGTTCGGGAATAAAAAGCGTCCCGTATCACTGACGATACCCGCGTAGATCAGCTTAGCCGCTTTCGTATTCAGCTTCCAGCCGTGCTCTTTTCCTTCCAGGTACAGCTCATAGATCATTTCGCTTACGGAGCTTGCATTCGTATCGACCCATAACAGATCGCCATATGGATCTTCATTTGGATGGTGGTCTATTTTCATGAGCTTTGCGCCGGAATGATAGCGCTGATCGTCGATCCGTTCTTGGTTTGCGGTATCGCACACGATGACAAGAGCATCTTTATAGGTTTCGTCATCCACCTCATCGAGGGAATATAAGAAAGACAAGGACGGCTCAGGCTGTCCGACGGCAAAAATATTTTTTTCGGGATACGTTTCCCGCAGGATTTCCGTAAGGCCGCACTGTGATCCGTAAGCGTCTGGGTCAGGCCTCACATGTCTATGTAAGATAATGGTGTCATATAATGATATGGTTCTGATCAGTTCGGATTTCATCGTTTTCTCCTTTTTGTTTTTATTCATTTAATCATACTCTTTATCCGCGGAAAAGGAAAATCTTTCAGGAACGGTATAAACAGTTTTGCAAACTCATATAATGGAGGATTTCATTTATGCTGGTTTTTGTTTTTCTCATCGGGCTTTCTGCCTGCTTTTACGTGTATTACAAAGTAAAAGGCATCCAGACGAAACGGGCGCTGGAGAAGGAATTCTTTTCGGCTAAATCAAGTATGGCGTTAGGCGCGCTGGTGCTTTTGTACGGAGTAAATCAAATGATTCTGTTTCACTCCGTCCTCACCCTTGTCATCGGCGGCGTTTTCATTTTAATCGGAGCAGGCAGCGCATGGGCCGGGTATAAAGCCTATAAGCATTATGAACCCATCCATGCAAAGGAAGCGGAGAGGGACCACGCATAATGAATGTCAAGGGACCGAGATGCGTCCCTTAGCTTCTCTCCATCAGCTGCACCATCAGCATCGCTTTTGAAACGATGCCGCTTTGGCTTGACACTTCCACTTCCATTTTCCCGAATTTCCGGCCCGCTTCTAAAATGCGCGGTTTCACTTCAATGACCGATTCCATCTGAACGGGTTTTAAGAAGAAAATCGTAATGCTTTCAATGACCAGCTCGCCGCGTTTGCGGGAACGTAAAAATCGGCTGGCGGCCTGGGTTAAAATCGTTGTAAACACCCCGTAAGAAATCGTCCCGAGCTGATTGGTCATCTGCGGCGTGACTTCATATTGATAAACGGCCGGCGTTTTATCATCTTCCTCTTCTTTAAATCCCCTTGAAACGATATCATCAAGCTTCTCCCCGACCTGAGGCTGCTTTTGAACCATTTGAAGCGCTTTTAAGACATCCTGGCGGCTGATCATCCCGATCAGTCTGTGGTGCCCGTCTGTCACCGGAAGCACTTCGATTCCTTCCCAAACCATCATTTGAGCCGCTGAGGCGACAGACGTTTTCCCGATCACCGTGACAGGGTTTTTGGTCATTACTTTTTCAATCGGAACTGATCGGTCATGCCCGGCGATATCTTTCGATGTGAGGATTCCGTGGATTTTCATCTGCTGATCGATGACCGGAAAGCGTCCGTGTCCGGTTTCATAGTTTTTTTCGTACCATTTCTCCAGCTTATCCTTAGGAGACAGCGTCACTGTCCGATCTGCGGGCGTCAAAATGTCCTCCACGAGCACAATTTCTTTTTTTATGAGCTGATCATAAATCGCCCGGTTGATCATTGCGGCTACCGTGAAGGTATCATAGCTCGTGGAGAGAATCGGAAGCTCAAGCATATCGGCCAGCTCGATAATGCTGTCATCGGTATTAAACCCTCCGGTTACCAAAACAGCCGCACCCGCTTCAAGCGCCTGGCGGTGAGCGTTGATTCTGTTCCCGACGATTAACAGGTTCCCCGCCGCTGTATAACGCATCATCGCGTCAAGCTCCATCGCGCCGATCACAAACTTGTTCAACGTTTTATGCAGACCGGCTTTTCCGCCGAGCACCTGGCCGTCTATCACATTGACGACTTCGGCGTATGTCAGCTTTTCAATATTTTCTTTTTTCTTCTGCTCAATTCGGATCGTTCCCACACGTTCAATAGTGGAAACAAACCCTTTATTTTCGGCTTCCTTAATGGCTCTGTAAGCCGTTCCTTCACTGACTTTCATTTCTTTCGCAATTCGTCTGACCGAAATTTTTTCACCGACAGGAAGCGAATCTATGTATGATAGGATTTGTTCATGCTTTGTTGCCAAGCGTTTCACCTCTAAGGACAGTCTTCTGCTTTTATTATAAGGGCACGGGGGATTCATTCGCAATGAGACGCCCGAAAAAAGACGGCACCGCAAAAAGACCTTCTGAATGCGTGATTCAGAAGGTCTTTGACATTATGTCAGGCAAGCTCAATGGTCTCGCCGACCGCCATGACTTTGCCGACGCCACCGGGCAGACTTTCGGCGAAAGCGTCAGGGTCCTGTTCAATGACAGGGAATGTATTGTAATGAACGGGAACGACTTGTTTCGCCCTCAGCCATTCAGCCGCGAGTTTCGCATCTTCAGGGCCCATGGTGAAGTTATCACCGATCGGCAGAAACGCCAGGTCAATGTGATTCAGTTCCCCGATCAGTTTCATATCTGAGAACAGCGCCGTGTCCCCGGCGTGGAAAATCGTTTTGCCGTCAATCGTCAATAAAATCCCTGCCGGCATCCCTGTGTATGTGATGGTTTTGTTTTCTTCATCAGTGACTGCCGATCCGTGGAATGCCTGTGTCAGTTTCACTTTGCCGAAATCAAATTGGCGCGCCCCGCCGATATGCATCGGGTGGACGTTTAAACCTTTAAAGCCGAGATAAACGGCCAGCTCATTCGGCGCAATAACGAGCGCATCGTTTTGTTTGGCGATCTGCTCTGTATCTCCGACATGGTCATTGTGTCCGTGAGTAAGCAGGATGACATCCGCTTTCACTTCTTCCGGCTTCAGATTTGTCAGGCTGTTTCCGGTAATAAACGGATCGAAAATAATGTTATGGGTTTTCGTTTCCACATGAATGACAGAATGTCCGTGATAAGTCACTTTCATCGTTTTCACCTCATAAAAAGTTAATATTTATCAAGTTCCCTTTTCGACAAACGAAAAAACTTACAGGGATTGATGCCTGTTAATCACATTCAGCCCGCCTGTTGCTTCTATGACCGTTCCGGTTACAAGATCGGAATCTTCTTCACATAAAAAGGCGATGATTCTCGCAATGTCCTCTCCGGTTCCGGACCTGCCGATCGGCGTGTTTTCTTTGCCGATCTTCCGTCTTGCTTCTTCTATAGACGCTTCTTTCATATCTCCTACAATATCACCCGGGCAGACCATGTTGGCCGTAATGCCTGATTCGGCTTCTTCAATCGCAATGGTTTTGGTTAGCGAAGCCAATCCGACTTTAGCCGCTCCGAAAGCGGAACGGTGCAGCCAGCCCGGAGCATGGTCAGCTCCTTGAAAGCCGTATGTAATAATCCGGCCGAACCGCTGCTGTCTCATTACCGGGATAACCGCTTTAAACAGATGAAAAACGGCGCTTAAATTCCCTTCAAGCATGTCATACCATTCGTGATCGGAATAATCGGCAAGCTTTTTGCGCTCAAATATGTACGGCCCGGCATTGTTAATCAGTATGTCAATCCTTCCAAACCGCTGAAGGGCTGCATCGGCGATCCGCATGAGATCTTCTTTTCGGGTTACATCGCCCTTAACGAATTGCAATCTGTCATGGCACCGGGGATAATCGGCCTTCAGACAAGCGACCGCTTCTTCGTCCTGTCTGTAATTCACTGTGACCGAAAAGCCTTTTTCCAGCAGCATTTCAGTCACTTTTCGGCCCAATCCCTTCGTACCGGCAGTGATTAGAGCATGTCGCACATTGAATACCCTCCCCAGGCAACGTTGCCGCTTCAATAGAATAAAGTCGTTTCTCCCTCTACTTTACTATAAACAAGCGGCAATATCACTTTTTTGCACTTCAATCGCACGAAAAAAAGCCGTCTTTACAGACAGCTTAATTTTCTGAAGGGGCTGAGGCTTCCTCCAGGCCGATATAACCGCTTTGATATGCCTCTGAGATGAGCCGGGCCGTTTCTTCACTTTCTTTTTCATCATAAATGTAACGGTCTTGTTCTTTGCGCATTCCTTCTACCTCCCATCATTATAGATGTAGGGTGTCTGATATGACGGGAAAATATGAAGGTAATTTTAGCAAATTAAACGCCGGCGCAGGCTTTTGCTTTTACAAGTGCCTGTTTTACCTGCTGAAAACCCGTTCCGCCGGCGCTCATTCTTTTTTCAACCGCGTGATGCGGATCGAGCACGGTATAGATATCTTCTTCAAAGAGACTGCTGGCTTGAAGGAATTCTGCAAACGCCATATCACTTAAATAAATTCCTTTTTCAATGCAGCTGTACACAAGCTTGCCGACCACTTCATGCGCTTCTCTGAACGGCATGCCTTTTTTGGCTAAATAATCGGCAAGTTCGGTGGCGTTTGAAAAATCTTGTTTTGTCGCCTGTTTCATGATGTCTTTGTTTACGGTCATTGTCTCAATCATGCCCGTGAAAATCTGAAGGCTTCCTTCAACGGTCTTCACCGTGTCAAACATGCCTTCTTTATCTTCCTGCAGGTCTTTGTTGTAAGCGAGCGGGAGCCCTTTCATAATCGTGAAAAGACCCATCATATCGCCGTATACGCGACCGGTTTTCCCGCGGATCAGCTCCGCCATGTCTGGATTTTTCTTTTGCGGCATCATGCTGCTTCCCGTCGCGTACGTATCATCCAGTTCAATGAATCTGAATTCCTGCGAGCACCAAAGGATGATTTCTTCTGAGAAACGTGAAAGGTGCATCATGAGCATGCTGCTGCTGCTTAAAAACTCGAGAATAAAATCTCTGTCGCTGACTCCGTCAAGACTGTTCTCATAAATGGAATCAAAGCCGAGCAGCTCCGCCGAATAATTACGGTCTATCGGAAACGTAGTTCCGGCAAGCGCCCCGCATCCGAGCGGCGATATATTTATCCGCTTCATGGCGTCACGGAAACGCTCTTTATCCCGTTCAAGCATCCAAAAATAGGCGAGCAGATGGTGGGCGAAAGAAATCGGCTGGGCCCGCTGCAAATGGGTGTACCCCGGCAGAATTGTCTCGACATTGGCCTCCGCTTTTTCGATCAGCGCTTTCTGAAACTGTTCAATCAGCACGATGATATGCGAGACATGGTCTTTCAAATATAAATGCATGTCGGTCGCCACCTGGTCATTCCGGCTTCTCCCTGTATGGAGCTTGCCGCCGAGCGGTCCGATTTCTTCGATCAGCATTTTTTCAATATTCAAATGGATATCTTCATAATCAACAGAGAATTCAAGCGTTCCTTCCTCTGCTTTTTGCAGGAGGGTCTGCAGGCCCTGACGGATGGCGCTTTCTTCTTCTTCCGTCAGAATGCCGCATTTTTTCAGCATTGCTGCATGAGCGAGAGACCCTGTAATATCCTCTTTGACTAAGTTTTGGTCGAATGTGATGGATGCGCCGAACTCATCGACCCACTTTTCCGGTGTTTTTTGAAAACGGCCTCCCCAAAGCTTTTTCATGCTTCAATCTGCTCCTTCTTTTTCACAATGCTGTTTACTTTTGTCGGCAGCCCCCAGAGCTCGATAAAGCCGATTGCCGCGTGATGGTCAAAAGCATCGTCTTTTGTATATGTGGCAAGTTTTTCATCATAGAGAGAATATTCCGACTTACGTCCTTCTACAATGGCATGGCCTTTAAACAGCTTGACGCGCACAACGCCGGTGACGTGTTTTTGGGTTTCTTTCAGGAATGCAAGCAGTGCGTCTTTTAACGGTGAGAACCATAAACCGTTATAAATGATTTCAGACAGTTTTTGTTCAATTGCCGGTTTGAAATGAGCCACTTCTTTCACCAACGTCAGATCCTCAAGCTCTTTGTGAGCCGTAATCAAAGTCATTGCGCCCGGGCACTCATAGACTTCCCGGGACTTAATGCCGACCAGGCGGTTTTCGACATGGTCAATCCGGCCGATTCCGTGCTTTCCTGCAGTCTCGTTCAGCTTGAGAATTAAATCAGCAAGCGGGTAGGATACGCCGTCGATTGAAACCGGAACACCGGCTTCAAATGCGATTTCGATGATTTCAGGAACGTCCGGCGTGTTTTCAAGAGATGCTGTCAGGTCATATGCCCCTTCAGGAGGCGCCGCCCACGGGTCTTCTAATATACCGCATTCATTGGCGCGGCCCCACAGATTCTGGTCGATGGAATATGGGCTGTCAAGGTTGATCGGAATCGGGATGCCTCGGCTTGCGGCATATTCGATTTCTTCTTCACGTGACCACTGCCACTCACGGACCGGAGCGATGACCTCCAGATCAGGGTTTAATGATTTGATGGATACTTCGAAACGAACCTGGTCGTTGCCTTTTCCCGTGCAGCCGTGCGCTACGGCCACCGCGTTTTCTTTTTCCGCCACTTCGACGAGTTTTTTCGCGATTAATGGACGGGATAATGCAGATACGAGCGGATACTTGCCTTCATACATTGTATGAGCCTGCATAGAAATGAGCGCGTACTCCCGGGCGAATTCTTCTTTCGCATCAATCACATAGGAGTTCACGGCGCCTACTTCCAGCGCTTTTTGCTGAACGAATGCCAAATCCTTTCCTTCACCTACGTCTAAGCAGCAGGCAACAACATCGTACCCCTGCTCTTGCAGCCATTTTATCGCTACAGAAGTATCAAGTCCTCCTGAGTATGCCAATACAACCTTTTTTTGTTCTGCCATGTTAAAAGCTCCCTTTGTATAAAAATTAGTTTTAATTAATAAAAATGCATTTTGTATGTATACACTGTAACAAGTAACTTTTGTTTTTTCAAGCCTTTTATAAAAAAAACTCCACCCAATTTTTTGAGCGGAGCAGAGCCTTTTTATACGTTTATAAATCTTTTCGGATTTCCCGGAGCACATGAGGCAGTTCAGGAATAATCAGTTTACTCATTGCAAGCCTGACGGCGCCTGAGGAGCCCGGTGTGCAGAAGACCGCGGTATTTTGGATTACACCCGCCGCGGCTCTGGACAAAATGGCGGCGGAACCGATGTCCTCTGTATAGCTCAGCATGCGGAACAGCTCGCCGAATCCCGGGAGCTCTTTTGAAAACAGCGGCGTGACCGCTTCAATCGTGACATCCCTTTCGGCAATGCCCGTCCCTCCGTTTAACAGCACCGCATCTGTATATTCATCCATACAGCCGGATAAAACGGCTTTCTGCAATTCATCTTTTTCATCTTTCACAATGTCATAAGCGACCGTTTCAAATCCAGCTTCCCTGATGAAATCCATCATGACGCGTCCGCTTTTATCGGTTTCTTTCGTTCTCGTGTCGCTGACCGTGATCACCTTGCAGCGAACCGCTGACGGGGCTTCTTGTTTATGTTCATGCACACTCATTGTTTCACCTCATCATTTATGTAATAAACATATCGTAACGTTTGATTGTGCGGCATTCAATAAAAAAGCACACCCCTTGGGATGTGCTTTCTTTCGATTATTACTGTGCAAGGCGGACAACGTCGCGTGCGATCATGACCTCTTCATCAGTCGGAATGATGATGACTTTGACAGGAGAGTGAGGATAGCTGATAAACGCTTCCTCGCCGCGCACGTTGTTCAGCGCAGGATCCCAATAAACACCCATGAATTCTAAGCCGCGAAGTACGCGTTCTCTGACTTCAACGCTGTTTTCACCGATACCGGCCGTGAAAATAATGGCGTCAACGCCGCTCATTCTCGCCGCGTAAGAACCAATGTATTTATGGATTCTGCTTGCGAACACTTCAAGAGCCGTTTCCGCTCTTTCGTTGCCTTCTTTTGTAGCTTCTACAATATCGCGAAGGTCGCTTGAGAAGCCGGATATGCCAAGCAGTCCGCTCTTCTTATTTAATGTATTTAATACTTCATCCGCCGTCTGATCTGTTTTTTCCATAATATACGGAATCAAGGCAGGGTCGATGTTTCCTGAACGTGTTCCCATCGCCACACCCGCAAGCGGGGTGAAGCCCATTGACGTATCAATGGATTTTCCGCCTTCAACGGCTGCGATACTTGCTCCGTTACCCAAGTGGCAGGAAATCAGGCGCAAATCTTCAAGCGGACGGCCGAGAAGCTCAGCTGCGCGCTCTGTCACGTATTTATGAGACGTGCCGTGGAAACCGTATTTGCGAATGCCGTATTTCTCGTAGTATTCATACGGAAGGCTGTACAGATAAGATTGCTCAGGCATCGTTTGGTGGAACGCCGTATCAAACACTGCAACCGCAGGCACATTCGGAAGCACTTCTTTAAAGGCTTTAATGCCGACGATGTTTGCCGGGTTGTGAAGCGGCGCAAGTTCTGAAATCTCTTCAATCTCACTGATTGTTTCATCTGTAAGCAAAACAGAATCGCTGAATTTTTCTCCGCCGTGCACAACACGGTGGCCGATTCCGTCAATTTCATTTAAATCCTTTATAATACCGAATTCAGTCAGCTTGTGAAGCAGCATCTTCACCGCAACCGCGTGATCCGGAATATCTGTGACTTCTGTATTTTTTTCGCCGTTAACAGAGATAGTGAAAACGCTGTCGGCGATACCGATCCGTTCTACTAAACCTTTTGTTAGCACCTTTTCTGAAGGCATTTCGAATAACTGAAATTTTAAAGATGAGCTTCCTGCGTTAATTGCAATAATTTTAGACATAAATGACGCTCCTATCAAAATTCTTCTTCGTTTGTTTCGTTCTTTTTTCCCAGACCGTAACTGCAGTCCAAAAAATATCTGACTTTTCCATTTAAACATTGTCAACTCAGCATTTCAAGTCAACATCCATATTGGTACCGCTTACAATATGAAGTCGTTATTTTCTGATAAATTCTTCTTGTGCCAAATGGACGGCACGGACTTACGGAATTTTATTTTCTTTCCTTAATTTGTGTTATTTCCCTGATTTCCATTCATTTTAAACAGCAAAAAGGCAGCGCGGATTCTGGGTCACGCGCTGCCTGTTCGGCCATTATTTTTCTTTTTGAATCCATTGATCCAATTTTGCCATCATCTCCCGCATCGCCTGCTGGTTCGCGAAGGAAGGAAGATTCGCCAAAAGCGTTTGTTTCGGCGGGTTTGCGTCTCCGCCTTTTTTCTGCAAAATTAAAATGCTCTTTGCCTGCGCTTCGTCTTTAAACAGAGTAGCCGGCAGCTGAAGAAGAGCGTTAATATACACTTTTTCCGCCAAAAACTGCTTCAGTTTATCGCTTTGGGCGCTGTCAAACAAATGATTCGGGATCATAAAAAATAAGTATCCGCCCGGTTTTGTATGCTTGACGCTCTGCTCAATAAATAAGTGGTGGGCAAATGAGTGGCCTTCATCTGCTTTCAGCTCAAACGCTTCAGCGCCTTCGTCATTCGGATAGTAGCCGACCGGCAGATCGCAGATGACCGCATCAGCCTGTTCGATAAATAACGGCTGAAGACTGTCCTGGCAGAACAGCTCCATTTCTTTTTCCTGCAGATTCGCTTGGGCATAAGCAATCTTCAGAAGGACATCATCAATATCAATGCCGAAGCTTTTTGCCGCTTTGTCAGAAAGCTGGTTTGCCGCGGTCAGCAGAAGATTTCCGGTGCCGCAGGCGGGGTCCAGCAATGTCAGGCCTTTTTGGCTGCCCGTAAATTTATTCACGAGGTAACTGATGAAAAGGCCGATCGTATCAGGCGTCATCTGTCTGTTCGGATGGGATTTATCTTTCAGCCCTTTTAAAATGGCGAGCTGGAACGCCTTGCGGATCCATTCATGCTCCCATTTTTTGAAGTCTGCTTTCGCAAGCAGGCTTTTAAGCTCGCCGGTTTGCTTTTCCTGAAGCGGCAGCTGTTCGGCCGTTTCGAGAAAATACATCTCTCCCGCTTCCGCAAGCCCCTCAATATAGGACAGCTGAAGGCCTTCTGCTATCACTTTGGCGGCTTCATCTAAAAGTTCATAAATCTGACCGACATGGTCGTGTTGCATACTGTTTCCTCCTTGCCATGAAAAGAGCTCCGCGGCAGCACCCGGAGCTCTTTCTCACTCTTTACTTGATTAACGCTTTTGCAGCTTCGATAGGCTTTTCATAATTCGGGTGGTTTGTCGCTTCACTTACATATTCAGCGTAAACGACTTTTCCGTCTTGGTCGAGAACGAAAACGGAACGTGCCAAAAGACGAAGTTCTTTGATGTAAACACCGAATGCTTCACCAAATGACATCTCTTTATGATCCGATAATGTTTCAACTTTATCAATTCCGTTCGCTCCGCACCAGCGCGCTTGTGCAAACGGGAGGTCGGCACTGATTGTATAAACGTTCACATCACCGAGTTTTGCTGCTTCTTCGTTGAAGCGGCGCGTCTGTGCATCACATACGCCTGTGTCAATGGAAGGAATAACAGATATGATCGTTACTTTTCCTTTCATATCTGCTAATGTCTTCTCTTCTAATCCGTTTGTCAAAACCGTAAAGTCAGGAGCTTGGTCACCCGGTTTCACTTCTTGTCCGATCAGCGTCACGGCTCCGCCTTTAAATGTAATTTCAGCCATTCTGATTCCTCCCTTATCTATGTATAGCTCTATCATAGTCGAGTTTCAGGCAAACTGCAAAGGTTATGCCGCATCGTAAAAAAAGCTAACTGCGGGCGGCAGTTAACTTTTCTCTTATAAATCGATATCCGTTCTTTTTTGGTTCCGGCCTTTTTCATTCTTTTTAAACATATGCTGGATGCGTTCAATCGTTTGAGGCGCGGAGTCTAACAATTTATCAATCAGATGGGTGTTTTCGTCTAAATGAAGCATACGCACGCCGTTTGTTCCGACAATCAGAAACGCAATCGGCGTAATGGATACTCCGCCGCCGCTTCCGCCGCCGAACGGGAGCTTCTGCTCTTTTCTTTCATCGTCCTCGGTTCTTTTTTCAGCCGGCTTTCCTCCAAACTCGCTTCCGCCCGCCGCAAATCCGAAGCCGACTTTTGATACCGTTAAGATTACGCTGCCGTCAGGCGTTTCAACCGGATCGCCGATGATTGTATTTACGTCAATCATTTCTTTTAAATTTTCCATAGCGGTTTTCATTAAACCTTGAATGGGATGGTCTGCCATATGCGCTCCTCCTTAAACTGATGAATCATTCTTTGAAGCAACCGGAACCGGCTGTTTCTTTCGTATGATAGAAAGTCCGTTCCGCCCGTATTTGAGCAATTTGAAAGCTGCACCTATAAGATGTCCAAAACGAAAAAAGAATATACACTGCAAATGCGTCTTGGAAGCAGGCACTTGAAAAGACGGAATGACTTCGCACACCGGTTTATGTATAAAACGCAGATGGTCGTACAGCATCGCCGTAAGGCCCCCCTTTACGGCCCACACGCCTCCGGCGGCGATTCCCGTAACGGCAGCGTCCTTTATTCCGATAACCGTCACCCATTCGAACTTCGTCACACGGACTCCCGCAAGAAACGAAGCACCGATTTGGCGCATCCTGACGACCTGTTGCAGAATCATTTCTATTCTGTCAATGGTCTGTTTGACATCTTCAAATGTGATTTTTTTCTTCTTTTTCTGCTGGCCTTTCATTTCGGATTTCGTGTCCTGTTTAACATCAATTGACGCATCTTCGCTGTTTATTTTAATGACGGGCCACGTTTTTTTTATACGGATCAGCCCGTATAAGGCCGAGAGTTTAAACGTCATTTTGTCGTTATCTTTATCATGCAGATATTCGAAAGTCAGATGGATTTTCATCCTCATGAGCAGCCAGGCCAAAATGAGAATGAGAATAACAGCTGCTGCGGCATATCCCATAAGCTTCACTTCCTTAGCTGCATTATCGCCAAATCCAAAAAAAATAAACCCGGACGTTTCTCCGGGTTTACTGCTTTTTATTTACGGTACAGCGCTTCGTGAATCACCGTGGTGTCAGCAATCAGATCGTGAATTCCCTGCTTTTTGGGCGTAAACGCAATGACGATGTAAAGAATCCAGATTTTATCGATATAACGCCCCACCGCTTCTCTGAAAATGACGGTGCCCCATGTCAGCGGCTTTCCGGGCGCCAAAGGAGTGACCTTTAACCCGAAAACCATTTTGCCGAGTGTCTGATGAAACCATTTTGTCATGAACACAAAATAGGCGAGGTAGACGATCAGGGTTGTGACGGAATAGACTGAGATTGTAAACATTCCGCTTGTTTTCGGGAGATTCATCAGCGTGAAAACCGGTGAAACGATGAGATGGTTAAGTCCCCAGATCACCAGCCAATCGAGAAGAAACGCCCAAAATCTGATCCAAAAGCCCGCGTATGCCGGCTCGAGCGCCTCCTGTTGTGCGGCTTCCTCTTCTTTGCCTTGAAAGCCTTCGTAAATCGCGTCCATTCTTTCTTCCCCCCTACTTTGCATAGAGATACATCATCCGCGGCGAACCGGATTGCGAAATAAGCTCTTTCATATTCAGAAAATCAATTTCGCTTTTAAACATTTTCGCTGCGCTCATCGAAAAGAGCGAGCCTAATCCGAATCCTTCTTCGTATGTGATGACTGAAGCGTTTTTCATATTTTTATGATCCTTTTTCATCGCGCTGATCGTATCATCGTAAAAACCGAGTTCATCAACAAGGCCGATTTTTTTAGCCTGTCTGCCGTCATAGACACGGCCGTCGGCAATTTTTTTCACATCAGCTTTTGACATGTGCCGCCCTTTTGAAATGACATTGACAAATCCTTCATAAGAATCGTTGACCATCGTCTGCATGATCTTTCTTTCTTCCTTCGTCATGTCGCGGGTCGGAGACATGATGTCTTTATGCGCGCCGCTTTTAATCGTTTCAAATTTGATGCCGAGTTCATCGGCAAGCTTAGAGTAATTGACGCTTTCCATAATGACGCCGAGTGAGCCTGTGAGCGTTTCCGGTGAAGCATAGATCTTATCGGCGGCGGTTGAGATATAGTAGCCTCCCGATGCCGCCATGGAGCCCATGGATACGTATATCGGTTTCTTCGTTTCTTTCTTTAGTTCTTCCAGTTTTTTATGTATTTCCGCGCTTTCGTATACGCCTCCGCCAGGGGAATTGATTTTCAGGACAATTCCTTTGACGTTTTTATCTTCTTTCGCACGCTCAATATGTTTTAAGAACGATCTGTGATCATACCCGCCTGAGCTGAGCAGGCCTGCGGACTCGCCGCTGTCCTCGATCGTGCCGTCCACTTCAAGCACGGCGATTTTACTGCCGGGGCTGCCCTCATCAAGCGTCACTTCCTCTGAGTCATCTGTCAGCGAGGCAAAGCCACCCCCTGTATCTCCGACATTTTTCAGCACCCCGACGGTCACACTTGCGATTACTGATACGCCGAAAATGCCGATGGCGATGACGAGCGCAATCCATCTTTTTGCATTCATTCTGTTCTGCCTCCTTTTCTGTCAATATTCGTACGTTCCCCCGTAAAAAAAGATTCATTTTTTTCATGAAGCGCTTTCACTTAACGGATAAACAGGAAACATGTTACACTATTGCCACAGGTATTTTAACACAATACCTGATGGGAGAAAAACGTAAATATGACAGCAAAGGGGAATGGAGATATGACCGATCTTCGCCGCAATGTTTATTTTTTTCACAAACAAGACAACGAAACAAAAGAACAAGTCAGCTCTCTTATGCAATTGGCTGAATCGCACGGTTTTACAGTTGCGGCTCACCCGGAGGATGCGGGGATTATCGCCAGCATCGGCAGCGACGGCTCATTTCTGCAGGCCGTCAGAAAAACCGGATTCCGTGACGACTGCCTGTATGTCGGCATCGCTAAAAAAGGAAAAGCCCATTTGTACTGTGATTTTCACAGCGATGAGCCTGAAAAAATGGCGGACAGCATGACCGCGGAACAGCTTGAGGTCAGAAAATACCCTCTTATTCACGTAACGGTGGACGGCAGCAATCATTTTCACTGTTTAAACGAGGTTTCCATCCGTTCAAGCATTATTAAAACGTTTGTGATGGATGTGTTAATTGATGATCTTCACTTTGAAACATTCAGGGGAGACGGCATGATCATTTCCACCCCGACAGGCAGCACAGCCTACAATAAATCCGTATCAGGCGCGGTTGTCGATCCTTTGATTTCCTGCATGCAGGTATCCGAACTGGCCTCTTTGAACAACAACACATATCGAACACTCGGATCTCCGTTTATTTTAAGCTCGGACAGGAAGCTGACACTGCAAGTGGTGCAGGACGGCAATGAGCATCCGATTATCGGACTTGATAATGAAGCGCTCAGCACGCGGAATGTCAAAAAAGTTGAGATTACACTTTCCGATAAAAAGATCAAGACGGTGAAACTGAAAGACAACTCTTTCTGGGAAAAAGTAAAGCGCTCATTTTTATCATAAAAAAAGAGGACGGGCATTAACGCCTGTCCTCTTTTTCATATACAATACGGCCGCCGACGACGGTTTTGACAGCTTCCAGTTTATGAAGACTTTTCGGGTCCATTTTAAACGGATCACCACTGAGAATGGTAAAGTCGGCATCATAGCCGGGGGCTATCCGTCCGCGGCTATGTTCTTTATGGATGATTGCCGCGCTTCCCTCCGTGTAAAGCTGAATGGCTTCGTACACGGTCAGACACTCTTTTTCATAATAGGCCGGACCTTCAGGGTGCTGCTTGCTAGTACGGAGCACAGCCGATTGAATGCCCAGAAGCGGATCGGCCGGTTCTATCGGGGCATCTGAACCTCCGGCGCACAGCAGCCCTTTTGACAGCAGTGTTTTCCAGGCAAAAGCCGTTTTCATCCGCTCTTCGCCGAGCCGGTCAATCACCCACGGAAAATCACTGGCGACAAAATGCGGCTGAAGATCAAGGCCGATCGGAAGCCGGGCGGCTCTTTCAATCAGACCGTCATCTAAAACCTGCGCATGAATGAGCCTGTCAAGCTGTCCGGGCTTTGCCGGATATCTTTCGATAACATCCAGCACCTTTTCAAATGCGAGGTCGCCAATCGCGTGCACGGCGATTTCCATCCCTTTCTCTCTCGCTTTAGAAACAAGAGAGGCAAGTGTTTTGTCATCATGCACCTGAACGCCGGAAACAGACGGATCATCATGATAAGGCTGTTTCAATAGGGCTGTTCTGCCGCCGAGCGCGCCGTCTGCAAAGATTTTCATCGCTCCGTATTCCAGATACGGGCCGGTCGACTTGTCCAGAGTGCTCCACCTGTCGACGGCTTCGTGATGAACGAGCAGATGGGCGCGAAAAGGAAAAAGGCCGCTGCCGGTTATTGACTCGTACGCGGCAACGGGAACGGACGCGTCTCCGTAGTATGCCAGATCCTCTGAATGCCCGCCGGTCAGGCCTTTTGACCAGCAGTCCGTGACCGCCGTTTGAAGAGCGCGTTTGACATAGTGAAGTGAGACGGGCGGAAGAGCCTGTGTCACAAGCTCTTGGGCTTTATCCAGCAGAAGGCCTGTCGGACCGGCGCTGTCCCGGGCGATAATCCCGCCGTTTGGATCAGGTGTTTCGTTTGTAATCCCAGCAGCTCGCAATGCGGCCGAATTGACCGCAACGGCGTGCCTGCATACCCGCTTCAGCAGGACGGGACGGTCGGGAAAGAGCGGGTCAAGGTCATGCTTCGTTACGTAAACCGGCCGCTCAAACAGATTTTCATCCCAGCCTTCGCCGATCAGCCATTCACCATCTTCCAATTCACGCTCTGCTTCTTTAACGGCTTGCAGTATTGCTTCTTTTGATGTCAGCTGCGACAAATCAAGGCGAAGCTGTTTTTCACCGTGTCCGATTAAATGCATATGACTGTCCGTAAACCCGGGAAACATGACTGCTCCATGTAAATCGATTTCCTCCGTATCAGGCGAACCGTATGTTTCACGGAGCTCCTGAAAGCTGCCCGTCTGTCTGATGACGCCGCCTTCAGTATAAACGGCTTCAGTGACATGGTTCTCCTCAAGCATTGTATAAATGGTGCCGCCGTGCCAAATCGCTTTCATCCCCGCTCACCCTTTTTTTATATTATGCTTTTTTATCCGCCTTCAGCCGTTCTTCGCGCTGTCTCAGCTCCACCCGTCTGATTTTTGCAGACGCCGTTTTCGGCAGACTTTCGACAAATTCAATTTCTCTCGGATATTTGTAAGGCGCCGTAATCGTTTTTACGTGGTTTTGCAGTTCTTTGACAAGTCCGTCACTGCGCTTTTCATCGTTTTGCAAAACGACATAGGCTTTTACGATTGAACCTCTGATTTCGTCCGGACTCGCCACGACGGCGCATTCTTTCACTTCCGGATGCTTCACGAGCGCGTCTTCTACTTCAAAAGGCCCGATTGTATATCCGGAGCTGACGATAATGTCATCATTGCGGCTTTCAAACCAAAAATAGCCGTCCTCATCCTTTTTCGCGCGATCGCCGGTAAGAAAGTAATCTCCGCGAATCTGCTTTTTCGTTCTTTCAGGGTCTTTATAATATTCCTTGAATAAGGCCGGTGTGCTCAAGTGCACGGCGATATCACCCGTTTCGCCTGTTTCGCATACTTCGCCTTCATCGTTTATAATTTCAACTTGATTTCCCGGTGTCGGTTTCCCCATGCTGCCCGGCTTAATATCCATATTCTTCAGGACGCCGACTAACAGGGTGCTCTCCGTTTGGCCGTAGCCGTCTCTCACTTTAATGCCGAAATGTTTCTGGAATACGTCAATGACTTCCCGGTTTAACGGCTCACCCGCAGAAACTGCGCTGTGCAGAGCAGAAAGATCATATTTGTCCAATTCCTCCACCTTTGCCATCAGGCGGTATTCAGTCGGCGTACAGCAGAAGACATTAATCTGATGGCGCTCAAGCAGTTCTAAATACGTTTTGGCGTCGAACCTGCCGTGATAAATGAAGCCTGTTGCGCCGCTTCCCAGAACGGCAAGCAGCGGGCTCCACACCCATTTCTGCCAGCCGGGCGCCGCGGTGGCCCAGACCGTATCGTCTTCAGAAATATCCAGCCATGCGCCGGCGGATGTTTTTAAATGGGCAAAGGCCCATCCGTGTGTATGTACAACGCCTTTAGGCTGGCCGGTCGTGCCTGAAGTATAGGATAAAAATGCCATATCCTCTCTTGTTGTATCTGCTGTTTGAAAACTGTCTCCGTCCGCTTCAATGGTTAAGAGGTTTTTCCAGCCGGCATCATTTTCACCAATAGACAATGTCACGAGCTGATCGGTGTTCACCTCGTCAAACGCGTTTATAAATGAAGGATAAACGATAACGCCCTTAACATCGGCGTGTTTGATCCGGTATTCAAGATCTTTAGCACGAAGCATCTCCGAGCAAGGAATGACGACCATCCCCGCTTTTAAGATCGCTAAATAAACGGCATACGCTTCAAGCACTCTAGGAACCATGACAATCAGCTTATCGCCTTTTTCAAACCCGAAACCTTTCAGGCGGGCTCCGATTTTATTCGTTTCTTCCATCAGTTTTTCATACGTCCAGACTTTCTTGCTGCCTGTTTGATCCTCCCAAATAAGCGCGTTCTTCTCTTTGGAACGGCTGAACTTTTCGATTTCATTCACAAGGTTATAGTTCTTTGGGGCGATTAAATCTTCTCGTTTTAACACGAACAACTCCTCACTTTCTTTCCCCATTATACATAAACATAGGACGTTACAATAAAGATATGCATAAATTGCTTCCCGCCTTCTATCTTTATTCATGAAAAAAGAGCGGGGAATTCCCCGCTCTCTTAGCCATTATGTGAAGTTGTGATTAAAACTGTTGCTGGTTGCTTCCGCCCATGCTTTGCTGAGCAAAAGAAACAAGACGTTTTGTGATTTCTCCACCGACAGAACCGTTGGCGCGAGAAGTTGTTTCCGGTCCAAGGTTTACACCGAATTCAGAAGCGATTTCATACTTCATTTGGTCGATAGCTTGAGCAGCTCCTGGCACTAAAAGCTGGTTGCTGTTTCCGCTGTTTGATTGTTGTGACATGTGTATCACCTCCTTGTGAGTATAGAATGTGATAAAACACATGTCCTCATTCAAAAAAACTTTGGTAATTGTATACAGTTCTAAAACAGGTCCGCGAATTTATCGTGAGCTTCTTGTTCTGAGTAAACAGTTATCGTTTCGATGCCGGCAGCCGCCTCTGCAATCAGCGGTTCAAAGTCAACAAAGCTTTCGAAGTGCTCGATTTTTTCTTTTTTCGGGCGTGTTTTCGGACTTGGCGGCGTAAAGATGGTGCAGCAGTCCTCAAACGGCTGAATGCTTGTTTCATAAGTGCCGATTTCTTTTGATTTCTCGATAATTTCTGTTTTGTCCATTCCGATTAAAGGGCGCAAAATCGGTGTTGCCGTCACGGCATTGATCGCATACATGCTTTCAAGCGTCTGGCTCGCCACTTGGCCGAGGCTTTCCCCCGTAATGATCGCGAGCGCTTTTCGTTCTTCTCTGATTCTGTCTGCGATTTGCAGCATGAGACGCCGCGTCGCCGTCATCGTATAGTTTTCCGGAATTTGTTTTTGGATGAGTTCCTGCGTTTTTGTAAACGGCACGATATGAAGCGTCATACTGCCTCCGAACCTTGCAAGGCATCCCGCAAGATCTATGACTTTCTGCTTTGCCCGTTCGCTCGTATACGGCGGACTGAAGAAATGCACGGCTTCCACTGATAATCCCCGTTTCATCGCGTAAAACCCGGCGACCGGACTGTCAAAACCGCCGGAAAGCATCAGCATCGCTTTACCCGCAGAACCGACGGGAAGACCTCCGGCGCCTTTTTCATCACGAATGGTCAGGAATGTCGCTTCCTCCCTGATTTCAATCCGAAGCGGAATATCGGGATTCTTCACATCGACGGTTAATCCTTCCGTGTTTTTCAAAATGTGGCCGCCGATCTCAGCGTTCATTGCGTTCGTATCTAACTCAAACTGCTTGTAAGCCCGTTTGGTCGCGACCTTAAAAGTATTTCCCGGTGTATATTGGCCTTCCATCGCGGCTAATGCCGTTTTTTTAATGTCTTCCAGCTTACTTTCGCATTTAATTGCGAGACTGAAGCTCTGAATGCCGAATATATTCTTTAATAAGGAACATATTTCCTCCGGGTTTTCTCCATTAAGAGTAATTGACATCCGGTCCCGGTTGGAAAAGTATTTTACTTTTTTATAATCCTTTAATACCAGGCGGATATTCTGTTTTAATCTTTCTATAAAACTGCGTCTGTTTTTTCCTTTTGTGGATATTTCACCAAAACGGATTAAAATATGATCGTAATTCATATGCTACCTCATCATTTTTTTTAGTTTTTGAACAGCCGGCACCAGCGCGGCCATAAACGGCTCTGTGATGTCAGCCGTGTGGCTGAAGTTCAGGCTGACTCGGATGCTGCTTGATGCAATCTGTTCGCCTTTATTCATTTGCAGGAGGACACGGCTCGGTTTGTGCTCTCTTGCTGAACATGCCGCGGTTGTGGAGACGTATATTCCTTTTTCCTCAAGCATGTGCAGCAGCACTTCTGCTTTCACACCCGGAACGGAAAAATTAATGATATGCGGCGCGCTGTTTTCAGCAGGAGTGTTGATGACGACCCCGTCCGTCCTGCAAAGCCTTTCCATAAGCGCATTCTTAGCAGCTTCCACTGAAGAAAGCCGCTCGTTCATGTCACGTGCGGAAAGATTGACCGCTTTTGCAAGGGAGACGGCACCCGCTGTATGTTCTGTTCCGGCACGGACGCCTTTTTGCTGCGAGCCGCCCGTAATAAGGGGAATGAGCCGCGTTCCTTTTTTGACGATGAGCGCCCCGGTCCCTTTTAAGCCGTGAAATTTATGCCCTGAAATGGTACACAGATCAATGCCCGCTTCTTCTATAGACAGGGGGACTTTATGAATGCCCTGTACATGATCAACATGAAACAGAATATTCCCATGCTGTTTCAACAGTCCGCCGATTTCCTTTATAGGCTGAATGGAGCCGACTTCGTTATTGACATGCATGACGCTGACGATTATCGTGTCCGGCCTGATAGCCGCTTTTACGTCTTTTAAAGAAACGAAGCCGTCTTGATCGACCGGAAGATATGTGACTTCAAAGCCAATCAGCTCTGTCAGCTGATCAAGCGTCTCCGTCACAGAAGGGTGCTCAATCGCTGAAGCAATGATATGTCTTCCTTTATTCATGTTGGCCCAGGCGGCTCCCTTTAACGCAGCGTTGTTCGCTTCAGTCGCTCCTGATGTAAATACAATATCATAATTTTTTAAACCCAAGGTTTTTTTTATTTGCTGAGCGGCCGCTTCAAGGAGCTGCTCCGTCTCAGTTCCTAGCCGGTGCAGAGACGAAGGATTGCCGAAATAACGGCTGCTCGTCTGTTTATACACATCCAAAACCTTTTCATACGGCTCGGTCGTTGAGCTGTTATCTAAATATATCATTTTTTTTTACTCCTTTTATGAAAACGGTACATCGTATGATATTTATGCTACCATAACAAAAGTAAATATAAATTCGCAATAAATCGAGTATTGACTTCTCTGGACATTGCAATATAATAAGTAATGTTCGTTTTGTTATATTATCTGACAATTAATTGACAGAATATTTCAACATAGTATTTAGGAGGACTTTTATGAAACACTCACTACCTGTCAAAGATACCGTGATTATCGGTTTCATGCTTTTCGCACTTTTTTTCGGGGCAGGAAACATGATATATCCGCCGGAGCTCGGGCAAGCGGCAGGACATAATGTCTGGAAAGCGATGGGCGGTTTCTTACTGACCGGCGTAGGTCTGCCGCTATTGGGTATTATCGCCATCGCATTAACGGGAAAAGATGCAAAAGGACTTGCCGATAAAGCTCATCCGGTATTCGGCACGATTTTCACCGTTGTGCTTTATTTATCAATCGGGCCGCTTTTTGCGATTCCGAGAACCGGAACCGTTTCATATGAAATCGGTGCAGTTCCGTTCTTAAGCGGTGTTCCGGAAAGATTATCTTTATTTATTTTCACTTTAATCTTTTTTTCCATTACGTATTATTTAGCTCTTAATCCGTCCAAAATCGTGGACAGAGTCGGGAAGATTTTGACTCCCATTAAATTCGGTATTATTTTAATCATTGTCATTAAAGCCATCGCCACTCCGATGGGCGGGCTGGGCGCCGTACATCAGGAATACTCCGGAACGCCGGTGTTCAAAGGATTTTTGGAAGGCTATAAAACAATGGATGCGCTCGCTTCAATCGTCTTCGGTGTTGTTGTGGTCAATGCTGTTAAGAGCAGGGGCGTCACCCAGCGAAAAGCGCTTGCGGCCGCTTGTATTAAAGCGGGACTTATTGCAGCGGCAGGTTTGACATTCATTTATTTATCTTTAGCCTATTTGGGAGCGACAAGCACAAACGCTGTAGGGCCGCTCGGCGAAGGCGCAAAGATTTTATCAGCTTCATCCGATTACCTGTTCGGTTCATTAGGAAACATTGTTCTCGGTGCCGCCATCACCGTTGCGTGCTTAACGACGAGCATCGGGCTTGTCACATCTTGCGGCGAATATTTTTCAAAATTGATTCCCGCTTTATCATACAAAATGGTAGTTACGATTGTCACGCTGTTCAGCCTGGCGATTTCAAATTTCGGGCTTGCTGAGATCATTGCATTTTCAGTTCCTATTCTATCAGCCATTTACCCGCTGGCGATTGTCATTATTGTCCTTTCCTTTATTGATAAAATCTTTAAGGAAAGACGGGAAGTCTATATCGCCTGCCTGATCGGAACGGGGCTGTTCAGCATCTTGGACGGCTTGAAGGCAGCCGGCATTCCGCTCGGATCACTAGATTCATTCTTAAACGCGAACCTTCCGCTTTACAGCATTGGAATCGGCTGGGTGCTTCCGGGCATTGCCGGAGCGATCATCGGCTGTATCATCACGTTTTTTACCAGCCCGCCAATCGAATTGAATAAAGCGAAATCGTAACATTCAGCGTCTGCGGCTTGACGTATATCAGCCGCAGGCGCTTTTTTATATTCCGGGAGAAACAAAAAAACTGCACCTCTGATTTCCATCAGGGTGCAGTTTTTGCTTGTACGCTATGAAGCAGATTGATCAGCTTTAATTTTTTTCACGGCGCCGGGAGCCGCTTTTTCAACCGCAGCCGCCGCCATCTCGTAAGCTTCATTGTAGCTGTAAGCGTAAAACAGCCGTTCCGCTTCTTTCAGCTGTTCGGATAAAATGTGATTCTGGCTTCGGAAACGGTTTCCGTACTGGATGATCCGCTCAATAAGCTTCACCTGAATCACCAGTTCTTCCGCCTCTTCACTGACTTCCGCAACCATCTTTTCAGCTTCATTCAGATGTTTGGCGGCTTCCTCCATGTTTAACGGCAGCTCTTCCAATTGGCTGACGGTTTTTTCTATATGATGATTTGCCGTCTCGAGCTTGTCCTTGACCTGTTCAGGAATACCCGGCACATTGCTTTTTTGCAGCATTCTCGCTGTGTCAGAAATGGTTTTCCGAAGGTGCATCAGCGTTTCACGCGCCTGCAGTTCTTCTTTTCTGAGCGCTTGCAGATTTTCACGGTATTCGGCATGTTCTTTCTGAGCCTCTTCCATCTGCTTTTCGATGGCCTCAACTTCTTCAATCAGCAGAGAGTAAGCGACATGCTCTCCGTCAAGTTTTTCTCTCGCCTGCTCAAGGAGCCGGCCGATCGTTTCCATCTGTTTTTCAAACGCATGCTGTCTGCCGATTTCTCCCGCCGTCAGCTGATAGCTTTCCTTGACGAGCTCTGTTTCGGTTTTTGTGCGGTCTTTTTCTTCCTCAAGCTTCTCATACGCGATGATCAGTTCAGGCATTTTGCTTAAGACGGACTGTCCGGCTTCCACTTCGCCTTCCAGCTGTTCATACATCGATTGAATTGTTTCATCAATCAGCTGAAGAATGGCGGACGCTTCGTCGACATCCAATTCTTCCAAAAGCGCGTGTTCTGCCCGTTTCACTTGATTTGTGAGTGTCTCCAGCTCTTTTTCGATTTGAATATGTTCCAGTTTGTAGCCTTTTTCCGTCATTTCCCGGTAGCCGTCTTTCAGCTTGGCAATTTGGTTCGGCACGGTCTGTTTACAGTCCGCGAGCAGTTTCGGAACGTCATCTATGTATGTTTGAAGCTGATCCAGCCTGCGGTCCTGTTCAAGCAGCACTTTTCTCGCTTTGATGTAATTGCCGCCTTCCGTCTCTTCTTCGAACTCTTTTATGCCGCTCCAGATTTCGTCGAGATCCGTCTCCAGGCTGTTATAAAGCTCTCCGTAGAGATGGCTGTACGCCAGAAGGTTCTTCCGCGCTTTTGAATACCGCTCACGCACCTGTTCAATCTCTCCGCGGCTTTTTTCCTCGCTCGTCACAAGGTCGCTGATCTCACGCAGGATGCCTTCTATATTTGATTCGGCGGCGGTGAGGAGATCGTCGATGTGGACAAGCACCTGATTCGCTTTTTTAAACCGGTATTTGTCGGCGTTCTCTTCGGCATCATAAAGGAGCTCTTCTACTTTCGGCAGATGGGCTGTGACAATTTCATCCCACTCCTCGCGCCATCTTTCAAAGAACTCTTCCGTCTCTCCGGTCATTTTCAGATGTTTGATCTTGGACATTTCTTCCACAATCGAACGGTTTAAAATTTCAATCTTCCATGACTCCAGCCGGTCAATTTCCGTATAAATTTTTTTCCTGAAAAAGTAGCCCGCCGCAAAGAGTGCGAGCAGTATAACCAATAATCCGATGACTAACTCCATAATGAGCCCCCTTGTTGTTCTCATAATCTGTCAGGGTGTTTTATGTATTCAGAAAGATTTCAATATATGTATTGAGAAAATCTGTCGTTTTCATTGTTATTATGATACCATGTAACCAACATTTTTTGACCAGAAATCAAAAACTTTTTGCATAATTTCGGCAGGATTCTGCAATTTTTTAATGGAGTGACAAAAATGGAAAAACGAGACGCTCATATCCACACGCCTTTTTGCCCTCACGGCTCGAAGGACGCGCTGAAACAATATGTCGAAAAAGCCCTGGAAAGAGGCTTTACATCTATCACATTTACTGAGCATGCCCCCCTCCCTCCGTCTTTTCAAGATCCTACACCGCTTCGAGACAGCGCAATGGCTCTCAGAGAGATGGAGGCCTATTTGGACCGGGTCTCACAATTAAAAAAGGTATACATGGGACAAATCAGCATCCTGACAGGGCTTGAAACCGATTTTATCTCAGGGTATGAGGAGGAAACCGCGGCGTTTCTGAATACATACGGCCCCTCACTGGATGACGGCATTTTATCTGTTCATTTTTTGAAGGCCGGCCCGTCTTATATATGCCTCGATTATGATGAGCACGCGTTTCAGCGGCTCGCCGCGCACTTCGGAAGCATTGAAGCGGTATATGAGCAATACTATGAAACTGTGTATTCTTCCATTGTAACACCGCTCGGCCCCTTTAAGCCAAAACGGGTCGGCCATATCACACTCGTTAAAAAATTCGCGCGCCTTTTCCCTTACAGCATGTCACCTCAAATAAGAGAGCTTGTGACCCGCTGCCTTGACGCTGTGAAGAAGCACGGAATGGAGCTGGATATTAATACATCCGGGCTCAGAAAGAAGTTTGCCGGGGAAGTATACATGGAGGATTGGATGGCGGAGACGGCGAAGCAAAAAAAAATCCCGCTCATATTCGGGTCGGACGCCCATCAAGCGGAAGATGTCGGCAGTTTCTATGAAACGTACAAAAGCATCATTACTTCATAAGCACCGCATCAGGCCGGCGAAACACGCTTTCGATCCAAATCTTCACCTCTTCAAAATACTTTTTATAAAAATACGGTTCATGAGGCTGCATATAGAGCACCTCCGTAATATATTGTGGCTGAAGATACGGCATCATCAAGAGGGATTTCAATTGCAGAATAAAATGCGGCACGGGCAGCGTCAGACGCCTATCGCGTGACTGCCCTTCTTCGATCACCAGCTGGAAAATATATTTTTCTTTCATTAAATAAGTAGACATAATTTCCCTGATAAGCACAGAATCAATCGTCACTTCCCGGTACACAAACCGCGTTAATTGACGATGATCGTGCTGATAGGATAAAATATCAAAAATCACCCGCAGGATGCGTTCCTGTGCGTCTTCACCGTTCATACTGACGGCGGCGTTTTCCAGCGCCTCAGTGTAGCCTTCGTAAAACTCGGAAACTAAATGTTCCATTAATCCGCCTTTCCCTTTAAAATAGTAGGAGATGTGCGCAACATTTACATCAGCTGACTTTGCGATTTCACGGACGGACGTGCCGGAATAGCCTTTTTGGTTAAACAGCTGGACAGCGGCGTTAATAATTTTGTCTTTGGTGCTTACTTTCATACGGCTCACCCCTTTATGTTACCAATTCAAGCCGAAGGGCGCCGTTCCTGTAAGAACTTCTCGACAAATGCCGGCAGAACGGCCGGAACTTTGTTTGATATTATAGAAAAAGTGAGGGTTTTCCATGTTTCATGTCGAAAAACAATCCGGAGATAAAGAAAAAAGTTATCAGCTTCTGCTTAAACAGCTCGAAGCCATGACAGAAGATGAAACAGATGCGATCGCAAATTACGCGAATGCGTCAGCGCTTTTATACCATTCCTTACATGAAGTCAACTGGGCGGGGTTTTACTTTGCTAAAGAGGGCGAGCTTGTGCTCGGACCGTTTCAAGGGCTTCCTGCCTGTGTGCGCATTCCGTTCGGCAAAGGCGTATGCGGCACTGCCTACTCTAATGGCGCAGTGCAGCGGATTGCCGATGTGCATGCGTTCCCGGGACATATCGCCTGTGACGCGGCTTCCCAGTCAGAAATCGTTCTTCCGATCCGCGTAAACGGTGAAGTGATCGGTGTGCTGGACATTGACAGCCCCGTGAAAAACCGTTTTGATGAAACAGACGAATCCTATTTAGCACAGTTTGTTGAAACGCTTGAAAAACGATTAGGATAAAAAAAAGGAGTTCGGCCCGCGGGCCGGCTCCTTTTTTACGTCGCCGTGCTGTTTTGATGGATGATCAGCCGGTTTTTACCGTTCCGTTTGGCGGTATAAAGCGCCTCATCCGCTTGCTGAACGAGCATTTTCAACGGCATCGGGTCAGTCTTTGACCAGCAGGAAACACCGCAGGAAATCGTCACGCGCGGTTCGGTGTTTTCCCGGATGGCGCGGACCAGCCTTCTGGCGATGCGTTCCCCGGATGATACGTTGATATTCGGCAGATAGACAGCCAGCTCCTCGCCTCCCCATCTCGCAGCGACATCGTGCTCCCGGATATGGTTTTTCATAACGGAGGCCACCTGTATCAGGATCGAATCCCCCGTTTGATGACCGTATGTATCATTAATGTTTTTGAAATTATCGATATCAACGAGGATGAATACACCCCGTTTATGAATTTTCATGCTGTATTGAATTTTCTCATCCAAATAGGTTCTTGAATACAGCTCCGTCAGCTGGTCTGTCTGAACAAGATGCTCAAGCCTGTCGCGCAGCATGGAGTTCGTGACCGCCAATGTCGCATGGTGAATGAGCGCCTGAAAAAGCTTATACATTTCAAACGTAAAAGCGTATAAATCCTTTTTCAATAAAATCGCGAATCCGAAGACGGTGTCATTTTCGATCATCGGCACCGCCATCAGCGAACCGTAGCCATTTTCGCCGAATACAGTCTTTCCGCTGCCGATAAACACACCTTTTTCTCCTTCGAACAGCTTTTCTTTCACAATGCTGATGTATGCGTCCGCGCGTTCTGTCTTAAAAAAGGCGGTATGCCCGGGAAGCAGATTTTGCGCTTCAAAATGGTCAATATGAAAAAAAGCCACTTCTTCCGCATGAAACGATTGAATCATAATAGCGGCGAGCTCCCGCATCGTATCAGTGAGCCTGAGACGCTGATTCAGCTGACGCGATGTTTCATTGATGAGCTCAAGATTCGCAATGCTTTTTTTCGATTGCTCATACAGCTGCGCATTTTCAAATGCTTTTCCCGCTGCGCCCGCAAGCAGCATCATTTCACTCAGAGAACTGCACGAAAGCGCGGCATCCTGCAGCCCCTCAGCCTTCAGAACCCCGTAAGTCCCCTGCTGGCCTTTAATCGGCAGGTAAGCAGATGACCTGCCTTTCCTGAGCATTCTGCCTGACAAATAAACCTTCAGGGCAAACGGATCGGCATCTTCTCCGTCCATATGCAATTCTTTTGCGGGGAGCTGTCTGTCCGTATCCTGATCCTGCGAGATAAACAGTAAAAAACGGAAAGACTGGAAAGCCTTCCTCAAACTCGCCTGCAGTTTTTCCAATACTTCATCCTGATCTAAAAGCGAATGGAACATTTCTGTCATTTTGTGAATTTTCCGCTGATGCTTTGTTTTGTCAAACAGCCCGCTTTGTCTCACAGATTGATTGATAAATTGAGTAACGAGCTCAGGCAATGATTCCGGGATCGGAAGTCCGCTTTCCGAGCGCAGATAAAAGGATCTGCCGGACGTCTGATTCCTGATCATAAAACGGCCGTCACTCTCTTTCAGCGGAGCATAATTCGGTTCCTCTTCTGTTTTTATGGTGAAACGTGTTGATTCAGCCGGTGAAAGGGTCAATGAAAGAGATGTAAAGCAGGATTCAAGAGCTGAGGCCAGCCATAACAGCGAGTCGGATAATGAGACGGATTCAGATTTCGTCAAGAAAAAAGAAAGCATTTTCTGATGAAAGGCCGTAACTTCATCGATTGTTTGTTTTTTCATTTTTATCACCTAAACATGTACTACTCATTTTTGTACATTATATCATAAACCGACAGTCTTCATGGAGAAATGGTTGACGGCGGCCGGGAAAAATCATATAATGTTCTTTGTGTGAAATATTGCAGCCTTTTTGTTCAGCTTCTGTGTTTTCATTTTGTTCCTTAGCTGTAAGGTGTATCGTGTAACTCTCTGCTGCTGGAGCGAGGATACATGAAAACAAAATGTGCACGGTCGGATCGAACAGACGGTTTTTATTTTCCACAAAATAAAACCAAACAAAGGAGGAGTCACATTATGGCTCGCTATACAGGTCCATCTTGGAAACTGTCTCGCCGTTTAGGAATCTCTCTTAGCGGTACAGGTAAAGAATTAGAAAAACGCCCTTACGCACCAGGTCCTCACGGTCCGGGACAGCGTAAAAAACTATCAGAATACGGTTTGCAGTTGCAAGAAAAGCAAAAACTTCGTCACATGTACGGTGTAAACGAACGTCAATTCCGCACATTGTTTGACAAAGCTGCAAAAATGACTGGTAAACACGGCGAAAACTTCATGATTCTTTTAGATGCACGCCTTGATAACGTTGTGTACAAGCTTGGTCTTGCGCGCACTCGCCGTCAAGCACGCCAATTAGTTAACCACGGTCACATCCTTGTTGACGGAAGCCGCGTTGACATTCCGTCTTACCAAGTAAAACCTGGTCAAACAATCGGTGTTCGCGAAAAATCAAGAAACCTTTCTATCATCAAAGAATCTGTAGAAGTAAACAACTTCGTTCCTGAGTACCTTACTTTTGACGCTGAAAAGCTTGAAGGTACATTCACTCGTCTTCCAGAGCGCTCTGAGCTTGCTCCGGAAATTAACGAAGCGCTTATCGTTGAGTTCTACTCTCGTTAAGTAAAACGCTCTTTAAAGAGCATTGGATTAAACCCCGGAAATGTTGTGATGACAATGTTTCCGGGGTTTTTCTTTTGGTTGTGTAAACTGCCCCCGTACTCAGCCGTTTATCCCGGAGAATATAAAAAGCACCCGTTCATCCGGGTGCTTTTTATCGTATTTCATTCTTCCATCACACCATACTCAGCTGCGGTTCGAATAATTCGTAGTGGATCGATTCTGGCGGTGTATTGAATTCAGAAATCAGCTTTTTCATTGCTTTAATGAATGACGGTGAGCCGCACAGGTAAAAATCAGCATCTTTATCTGTCATCACTTCTTCTAAAAGCCGCTTGTCAATCCGGCCTTCCCGAAAACGAATGTTTTCTGAACGGTCTTGTTCGGACGGCTCGCTGTAAATAAAGACAGTGTCAACGGATGAATGTTCCGCAGCTTCCTCAGCTTCATGCCGCAAAGCATGATACTCTCCGCTCCTTGCCGCATGGATGAAAAGAACATTTCGCTGCGGCTGGGTTTTCACAACCGTTTTTAACATGCTGATCATCGGCGTAATCCCGACACCGGCACTGATGAGAACCAGGTTCTTCTTTGAGGCAGGGTCCAATATGAAGTCACCGGCCGGGGCGCTGATCTCGATTGAATCTTTTTCATGTAATTGGTCATGCAGATAAGAGGAAACAACCCCTTCTTTTTTAACGGAAATCCGGAAATAATCCTTACCGGACACGTCCGATAAGCTGTACTGGCGGATATGCGTATAACCCGTGTCCGGAATGTATACTTTTACACTGATATACTGTCCTGCTTTGAATTCAGGCAGCGGCTGTCCGTCTTCCGGTTTTAGATAAAATGACGTTATCTCTTTGCTTTCTCTTACCTTTTTATCAATTTTAAACGGCTTATAGTCTTTCCATCCGCCTTTTTGCGTTGCCGCTTGTTCATACATGTCCTTCTCAATTCCGATAAATGCGTCTGCAATTGCGCCGTATGCTTTTTCCCACGCCTGAATGACCTCAGGAGTAGCCGCGTCCTGTAACACATCCTTTATCGCTATTAACAAAAACTTTCCAACGATTGGGTAATGCTCGGGCTTAACTCCGATACTCCGGTGTTTATGGCTGATTTGTTTAACGACGGGAATTATGTTTTCCAAGCGGTCAATATTGGCGGCGGCTGCAATCACGGCATTCGATAAGGCTGTACGCTGGGTTTTTTTCTTTTGATTCGTCTGATTAAAAATATTCAACAGCTCAGGGTGATGCTGAAACAGCAGGTCATAAAATCGTCCTGTGATTTCTTCACCATGCTCTTCCAATACCGGCACGGTGCTTTTAATGATCGCGATTGTTTTTTCATCGAGCATTCTGAAATCCCCCCAAGATGTATGCATCTCGATTGACTGAAAAGAATCATTTTGAATTCTTTTTTATAGATTTCCCCGGTCAAAAAGAATTAACCATTCCGATTTGAAGCGAATTCAGGAAAACCCTGTAGATACTATAAGGATAAAAACAGCAGATAAATGCATTATAAAAACCAAACCTGCGGCCCTAAAAAATACGGACTTTTCTCAGTGTACTTGTCCGGTGCAAAATCCTCCTTGTCAGCTATTTAGTACGGGAGGTGAGATAAATGGGGAAAGAATCGAAAGTGTATTACTGTGACCCTAAGTATGTTGTGGCTGACACGTATACTGACAGCGAAGCGGTGTACGTCCATCCCATCAAACACATTAACAGAGAGCATATCCGTTATGCTCCCCGTCACGTTTATCATTCATGAGATCGTTGATCCGGGCGGTCCTGGGAAATGTGAGTGTAAAAAAAATAAAAAAAGACACAGATGGTAATTGGCTCGCCTTATCTCAGGTTAAACACGCAAGCTAAGCAGACCTCCGTCTTTTCTTGTGCCTGATACCGTTGTTATATACAAACAGGCATGACGTATGAGCAAAAAAATCGCAGTTCTGGTGACAGACCAATTCGAGGATACAAGCCCGGCAGAAGCAGAAAAAGAAGTGACCGGCAGGCACGGTGAGAAAGTAAAGGTCGATCAAGCGATCTCAGACGCAGATGAATTCGCAGCTGAACGCCCGGATGGATTTACTAAAGCATCCGCAAAGATTTAATAAATACCGGCACAAATTTTATAAAGGTGAAGAAGCCGGAAGCCATCATATTTTAACGAGCAGAAATGAATCGTGAATCATTGAAGCTGCTGAAATAAGCGAATAAAAAATGCACAGACAGTTCAGTCTGTGCATTTTTTATGGATATTTAAACTGGACCTATTCTCTTTACCATCCAAAATAAGTAAAATAGAGAGTGGGTTTTTCAAAACTCGACGGGAGGTTCACTTATGTGGATAATCATTTTGCTGCTTATTATTTTAATCGGCTTTACCGGAAATATTGTCTCGCTTTTGAGAGCGCAACGACGCGCATCTCAAAGAATTATTGAGCTTTTAGAAGAAAAAAGCCGAAAATAACCTTTTCGTGCTGTTTCATCCGTAATAGTAATAATAATTTCGGCAGATTTCCTGAAAAATGATTTGATGCCCTGTCTCGTTCGGATGAAGACCTTCTGACATGCACATTTTGCGGAAAGCAGGATTATACGGGTCAATGAGATCTGTATCAAACAGGTCGGCATACGGTACAGAGAGGAGTGTGCAGGCTTCTTTTTGGGCTTTTACATAGTCCGCCAGCTTCAGGCCCAGTTTATTTTTATCAGTATCACGGCGGACGATTTTTCCGTTTGAGATTTTCACCTGCCTTGTCGGGGTCACCACAATGATGCTGCAGTCTTTATTTCTGCTTCGCAGCTGCTGAATGACCTGACAGAAGCCTCCGTAAAATGTGGTGATATCCTTTTCATCTGTGCCGATGGGAATATGGCCGCACCAATCATCATCTGTTCCCTGCACAATAATGACATCATGGCCCGACGTTTTAAGCGATTGCTGATAAATGTTATCGGTTCCATTGTTGCTCATATTGACGCCGCTGACAGACAGATTGGTTATTGCAGCGTTTGTCCGGTCTTTCAGAATGTCACCAAAGCCGTATTTCGCACGCAGCCCCCGGGCGACGCTGTCACCTAAGATCGCGATTTTCGAAGCCTTCCGGAGCCTGCTTATGCTGATGAAGTCCACGCTGACATGTCCGCTGTCCGTGATATGTAACTGCTTGCTGCTGATGTTCTGCGAATATACCGTTTTTCCTTCAGATTCTTTATAAAAATCCTCATTCAGCTTCATTCGGTGTCATCCCTTCCTTTTTATCCTTCGGCATCATGTTCAGACATCAAAAACGGACACGAACAAACAGCGTCATGTTGTCAGTTCAGTGTCCGCAGATGATGATACTGGAGTTTTTCCAGTTCTTTCTATTGCCATTATAGCAGATCCCGGTTCTATACGCATTTATTGCACATCGTAGTTTTTATAGTCAGCATTTGAAACAGCGCTTGCGGGAAGAGCGGTGCTTTTGATGGGACCGTCTTGTGCGATGCGTACGACGTGTCCGGCGCGTCCGTCTTCTGCTGCGTGAGCGGTGTGAACGGTGCGTCCGTCTTTTGCTGCGTGAACGATGTGAACGGTGCGTCCGTCTTCTGCTGCGTGAACGGCGCGTACATTTTCCGGCAACCGGTTCTTGGTGTAAATACTCCCCTAAACCTTCTCTTTCAGCAACGGCAACTCCATGTTCAATTTCTTTAACAGAAATAGCGTTCAATTGTATTCACCTCCCTTTTTCTTTACAACAACTTATGAAATGAACCTTTCACTTGTATAAGCTTCTCTCTCATATTGGTGAGAAATAGTCATTTACATATCAAAAAAGCCCCGTTTTACACGGGGCTCTCAGTTAAAGATCACGATTATCGCTGTCAGAAACTTGCCGGTGACAAAGGCAAGATCATTTATTTCTTCCTTTCGCTCTCCGGCTCAGGATGAATCATCACCTGTGCTTGTTTAAATTCATCCGTAATATCCCTTTCAATGCGGTCACACAAGTCGTGCACGTCTTTAATCGTCACGTGAGACGCCACGACCATATGAAAATCAATATACTCCTGCGGGCCTGAGCGCCTTGTACGAAAATCGTGGATTTCAATAAATTCCTGATGAAATGTATCGATAATCTTTAAAATTGTTTTCTCTTCTTCTTCTGACAGACGGGTATCAATCAGCGGCGGAAATGCTTCTTTCATTAACTTAAATGCTTCATATATGATATACACCGCAAGCACCATACCTATAATGGGATCAAGTATATACCACTCCGTTAATGTAACAACCAAAAGGCTTGCCGCTACGCCTAATGATGTGTATACGTCAGTCAGTAAGTGCAGAGCATTTGATTTCATTGCTACGGAATTAACCTTTTCAGCTTCTCTTTTTACTAATTTCGAGACGATCAAATTAATGAGAGCCCCTAAAAGCATCACAATAATTCCCAATACCGGCAGATGAACCGGCTCTGGATTCACCAATTTTTGAACGCATTCATATATCATCCAAATCCCTGCCGCAAAAATCAGAATCGTCTCAATGGTTCCGGAGAGATTCTCGACTTTTCCATGTCCGTACGGATGCCCTGTATCAGCCGGCTTTTTTGATATCCTGACGGAAATAAAGGCGATGAAGGCGGCGATCAAATCTAAAAAAGAATGAATGGCTTCGGAAAGTATCGCGACAGACCCTGTTATAATGCCCACCGCTATTTTGAGCATGACGACAAGAGAATTGCTTATAACTGATAAAAAAGCGATTTTAGAGGTGTTTTCCACCATGATCCTCCTCTTTTGACTTCTTGAATTTATCGTATCAAACAGCATTCGTGTGGGTCTACGGCAACGTTTTTCACAAGAGCCATACAAGTAACTCGCTCTAAAATAAGTTGGAAAGCGACAAAACAGCTGTGCCTTTCATTCAGCACTCAAGTCCCATTGACAACATATAACCGCTTAAATTATAGTAGTTTCATGAATAACCACTACGGAGGATGTTTATGGAGGATGTTCTGAAAGAATTACAAAAATTTGGATTTTCTCAATATGAATGCAAAGCATATATCGGCTTGTTAAAACACTCGCCTGTTACCGGGTACGAAGTCAGTAAAAGGTCAGGCGTCCCCCGCTCAATGATCTATGAAGTATTGGGAAAATTAGTTGATAAAGGCGCTGTCCATATTGTGCCGTCTGATCCGGTTACATATGCCCCGCTGGCCGGAAAGGAATTAATTGACCGGCTGCGGCACGATTTCGAAAGCTCCTTCGGCTATCTTGAGGAGAAATTATTGGCGCTTGAAAGCGAGCAGGAGATGAATGTCATCCTCCGCATCAGCACAAATGATCATGTCATCAATGAATTGAAGGATATGATTGAAAAAGCCGAGGAAGAGTTGTGGCTGTCTGTCTGGGAACAGCAGATTCCCTTTATTCAAGAAGCCGCTAACAAACGCGCGGCCGAAAAATTGCCCGTCTTTTCGATTGTGTTCGGCCCTCCGGAAGTAAAGCTCGGAAATACGACACATCATAATATGTCGCCTGAAGTGGCGGAAAAACGCATGGGCGGGAGATTAACGATAGCGGCACGCGATAATAAAGAAGTCTTAATCGCCAATTTTTCTCCGCAGACGAATGCCTGGGCCATTAAATCAGAAGATCCCGCTCTTGTTCTCGTGGCCATGGAATATATGAGGCACGACCTTATGTTCGCGGAGCTTGTAAAAGAAGTAGGGGCTGAAAAAGTTGAAGGCCTGATGAAACAAAACCATTCGTTATTTCATGTCGTCACCGGAAATCGGTTCATATAAATGTGAACCGTATTTTCTTTGATTTTTTCATTAGTCGTTATCATTATAATCTCTAAGGAAGGAGTATAAAAAATGATTAACACAGAAGTGCAAAAAACCGCCGTTTCCCGGGAAATGAACGATACATTTTTACAGGGGGTCCGGGATTGTGTGCCTACCTTGCTTGGCTATATGAGTATCGGTTTTGCTTTTGGCATTGTCGGCGTGGCCTCACATCTCAGTATTCTTGAAATTTGTTTGTTATCCGTGTTTGTCTATGCCGGCGCCGCCCAATTTATTATTTGCTCGCTCCTTGTTTCCGGGAGTCCGATTTCCGCCATTATTTTAACGACGTTTATCGTCAATCTGCGGCACCTTCTGCTCAGTCTGACCATCGCACCTTATTTCACGAAATACTCTTTGGTGAAAAATATCGGCTTCGGTGCTTTGCTTACCGACGAATCTTTCGGGGTAGCGGTAAACAAGGCGGCTCAGAACGGCAGGCTTAACGATAAGTGGATGAACGGCCTTAATGTAACAGCTTATGTGTGCTGGGTTATTTCTTGTGTGATGGGCGGGCTTCTCGGACAATGGATATCTGATCCTTACGCCCTCGGCCTGGACTTCGCTTTGCCCGCTATGTTTGCGGCGCTGCTGGTGCTGCAATTGCAGGCGTCTGCGTCGGAAAAGCTGAAGCACAATCTTTCCTTAATCGTCTATATGATCATCTTTATGGTCTTGTTATCCTATATCGTGCCGTCACATATCGCAGTCATCGTCTCAACCGTGATTGTGGCAACCATCGGGGTGGTGACGGACAAATGAGCATCAGTACGCAAATGATCTGGATTATACTCGGCTGCATGATTGTTACACTTGTGCCGCGTATCGTTCCGTTTATATTTGTCCGGAACATTCAGATGCCTGAATTGGCTTTAAAATGGCTCTCCTTTATTCCGCTCTGCATTTTGACCGCTCTGGTAACGGAGAGCATGATCGTGAAAACAAATAGCGCTTTGACCTTTGATTGGAAAGCAATGATCGTTCTCATCCCGACATTGCTTTGCGCGATGTGGACAAAAAGCTTATCAATTACGGTCATCACGGGAGTCGTGCTGATGGCCGCCGTCAGGCTGATCTGGTGACAAATAAAAGCCTCCATTCCGCAGAATGAAGGCTTTTTCCTTTATGATGGCGGATTTTCTTCTTCCGCCTCAGGTTCCTCGGCTTTGACTTCGGCGTTCATGCTTTGCTGCTGTTCCCAATGATCCCGCTGCAATCTTTCCTTCGCGATGGTGAACATGAAATTCACGGCGCAGCGCCCCTTCCCTGTTTTGCCTTATACTATGTACTGTACTCATTTCCCGGTGCAGTATTCACAAAACCTAAAAAAGCAGCCTGCCGCATAAAGCGGCCGGACTGCTTTTTATTTTCAGTACGTGATCAGGAAGTATTTTTTCTTTCCGCGGCGCAGTACGGTAAATTGATCTTCGATGCGGTCTTCTGCTGTCAGAAGATGGCTGATGTCCGTCTGGCGCTCGCCGTTAATGTAGACGGCCCCGTTTTGAATGTCTTCGCGGGCCTGCCGTTTTGAAGGCGACAATTTAGATTCCACAAGCACGTCTACTAAAGACAGCTCTTCAGAGCGGTCTTTTTCAAACGAAGGCACGTCTTTAAACCCTACCTTGACGTCTTGAGCGGAAAGCTCTTTAATATTGCCGCTGAAAAGCGCCTGGGAGATATGAACGGCCTGCTCCAGCGCTTCGCGGCCGTGTACAAGAACAGTCACTTCTTCAGCGAGACGTTTCTGCGCTTCCCTTTTCTCAGGAGCCGTCTCCGTTTTTTCAGCATAAGCTTCAATTTCCTCTTTTGACAGGAAAGTAAAGTATTTTAAATATTTGACGACGTCGCGGTCATCTGTATTGATCCAGAATTGGTAGAATTCATACGGCGATGTTTTTTCTTTATCAAGCCAAATCGCGCCGCCTTCCGTTTTGCCGAATTTCGTGCCGTCCGCTTTTGTGACGAGCGGAATGGTAAGACCGAACGCTTTCGCCCCTTCTTCTTCCGATTTTCTGATCAGTTCAAGACCGGCCGTGATGTTGCCCCACTGGTCACTGCCGCCGATTTGGAGTTTGCAGTTCTTTTCTCTGTACAGATTCAGGAAATCGTAGGATTGCAGGATCATGTAGCTGAATTCCGTGTAAGAAATCCCGGTTTCAATTCTTGAGCTTACAGTATCTTTCGCAAGCATGTAGTTGATTCCGAAGTTTTTTCCGACGTCGCGAAGAAATTCAATGATGCTCATTTTTCCGATCCAATCAAAGTTGTTCGCTATGACAGCGGGGTTTTCTCCGGCTTCGAAATCTAAAAATCGGGAAAGCTGATTTTTAATTTTTTGCGACCATTCGACAACGATATCCTGAGTGTTTAACGTACGTTCCGCTTTTTTGCCGCTCGGATCGCCGATCAGTCCCGTTGCGCCGCCTACAAGCGCAATCGGATGGTGGCCTGCAAGCTGGAAACGGCGCAGTGTCAATATCGGCAGAAGGTGTCCGATGTGGAGGCTGTCAGCCGTCGGGTCAAACCCTGAGTATAAACGGATTTTTTCTTCGTTCAGCTGTTTATTCAGTCCTTCTTCATCCGTCATTTGCTGGATTAAGCCGCGGAATGATAAATCTTCTAATAAATTAGTCATTTTGTCTTCTCCTTTGTTTATAGAAATAAAAAACGCCCCTTCGTTTAAAACGAAGGGACGATATAATCGCGGTACCACCCTACTAATAAAAGCCTAAAAAAGCTCTTATCACTCTTCCTGATAACGGACCGTGTCCGTTCTTTCACTACTGAAAGCCTTCCTTTGAAGTACTTTGTTCGCAAAAGCGGTTCATGAGTGTATTCGGCATATCTTATGTACTGATTTTCACCGGCCATCAGCTCTCTGGAACAATCAGATATCCTACTTGTCTCAATCAAAACCTTTTCGTATGAAGCTTACTCATTTTTAACATAAATTAGATGCAATGTCAACGCCGGCTTTAATCTTCCATTGTGGACAGGTCGCCTGCCGGCAGGTTCAGCTCCCACGCCTTCAGGACACGTCGCATGATTTTTCCGCTTCGTGTTTTCGGCAGTTTATCTTTGAACTCAATTTCACGCGGTGCGGCATGCGCGGCAAGCCCTTGTTTTACAAAGAGGCGAATGTCCTCCTTCAGCTGATCGGATGGTTCATGTCCTTCTCTGAGGGCGATAAACGCTTTAATGATTTCTCCCCGGACAGGATCCGGCTTTCCGATGACACCGGCTTCGGCAATCGCCGGATGTTCAACAAGTTTGCTTTCGACTTCAAACGGGCCGACACGCTCGCCGGATGTCATAATAACATCATCGACTCTGCCTTGGAACCAGAAATAACCGTCTTCATCCATATAAGCTGAATCTCCGGAAACATACCAGCCGCCCGGCATGAAATAAGAATCATATTTTTCTTTGTTATTCCAAATGGAATCCATCATGGACGGCCAGCCCTTTTTAATGGCGAGGTTCCCCATCCGGTACGGCGGAAGTTCATTTCCTTGATTGTCAACGATCGCCGCTTCCACTCCCGGAATCGGTTTCCCCATTGAACCCGGCTTGATCTCCATGCAAGGATAATTGCAGATAAGCTGTCCGCCGGTTTCCGTCATCCACCACGTATCATGGATGCGCTTGCCGAATACTTTATGCCCCCACTTGATGACCTCAGGGTTTAAAGGCTCTCCGACACTCAGGACGTGACGAAGTGAGGTAAGGTCAAATTTGGACGCCATTTCATCTCCGGCGCCCATAAGCATTCTGAAAGCGGTCGGAGCGCTGTACCAGACGCTGACACCGAGCTTTTCAATTGTGCCGTACCAGTTTTCCGGACTGAATCTGCCGCCGACGATTACGTTCGCCGCTCCGTTCAGCCACGGCGCAAAAATCCCGTACACCGTCCCGGTCACCCAACCTGGGTCCGCAGTGCACCAGTAAATATCGTCTTCTTTGAGATCAAGCACCCACTTGCCGGTCTGGTATTGCTGAATCATGGCTTCATGAACGTGAAGCACGCCCTTAGGCGTTCCGGTAGAACCTGATGTGTAATGAAGCAGGTAGCCGTCTCTTCTGTCCATCCATTCAATGTCAAGTCTCGTGCTTTCCCCTTCAGCCGCTTTATCGTAATGGATGATTTTATCTCCCGTTTCTTCGCTGCCGCCGACAATGAAAATATGCTGCAGGTCGGGGAGACTCTCTGCCGGAATCCGTTCGGCCAGCTCAGGTGTTGTCACGACAACCTTTGCCTGGCTGTTCAGCAGACGGTCTTTGACGGCGCCTTCCATAAACGCTTCAAATAAAGGACCGGCAATCGCACCGATTTTAATAGCGCCGAGCATGATAAAATACAGCTCCGGCGAACGAGGCATGAAAATAAAAACGCGGTCTCCTTTTTCCACGTTTCCATACCGTCTCAGCACATTTCCCGCCCGGTTCGATTCCTCCATCATTTCTTTAAATGTGTATTTTTCTTCTCTGTTTGCGTCCTTGTAATACAGCGCTACTTTGTTTCTGCGAAATGACTCGGCATGGCGGTCAATCGCTTCGTATGCGGCATTCAGCTTCCCGGTCTGATGCCAGGAAAACTCGGCCTCTGCTTCTTTCCAATCGAAGCTGCGGTATGTTTCCTCATAATTTTGCAGATGATAATTCCCCTTTTCTGCTGGCAACGCTTTCAAGTTCATGCAACATCCCCCTTTGCTGATCTATAGACTAATTATAGTAGAAGTTCACAGTTTTCTCAATTTTTAAAATATAAATTACTGTACTATTGAAAACGCTTTATAATTTGTTATGCTTAAAGGAGATGTGTTTTTATTAAGAACCGACAGGCGGTGAATCAGTGAAACATCATAAAACGTACCATTCTACATCTATTCAGACAGCAGCCGGCCCTCTTTTAGTAGAAGGGCCCGTTCCTCCAGAGGACTTAGCACAGTATGAGTTTCATGAAGGCCTGACAGCCTTTCGCCTTCCTCATGAACAGCACAAAGCGTTAATCGAGATAGCCGGGCTTCCCGAAGGGCGGATCATTATCGCCAGGGACGGACAGACGATTATCGGCTATGTGACGTATTTATATCCCGATCCGCTTGAACGGTGGTCTGACGGAAATATGGAAGACCTCCTTGAACTCGGGGCGATCGAGGTCGCTCCCGGCTACAGGGGCTGTTCTGTCGGAAAAACTTTGCTGACAGTCAGCATGATGGATGAACAGATGGAACATTACATCATCATGACGACGGAATATTACTGGCATTGGGATTTAAAAGGAATGAAAAAAGACGTGTGGGAATACAGAAAGATTATGGAAAAGATGATGAATGCCGGGGGTCTTGTCTGGTTTGCAACGGATGAACCGGAAATCAGCTCTCATCCGGCCAATTGTCTGATGGCCCGCATCGGCAGGCACGTCAGTCAGGAGTCAATCGAACAGTTCGACAGACTTCGTTTTTATCAGCGATTTATGTATTGACTGACATACAAAGGGGATAAAAAAATGATTGCAGAACAAATCATGAAGCGGGATGTCATCACCGTCACAAAAAACGACTCCATTGAAACAGCCGTACGCAAAATGAAGGCCTATCATATCCGTCATCTCCCTGTCACCGACGAAGACCTGCACGTCGCCGGTATCGTCACAGACAGGGACATTAAACAGGCCGGCCCGGACAGCAGCTTTGAACAAGAAGACCGCGGCGCGTTTCTGACAAACAAAGTGGAAACCATTATGAAACGGAATGTCATCTGCGCCCATCCGCTTGATTTCGTGGAAGAAATATCCGCTTCTTTTTATGAGCATGGCATCGGCTGTCTGCCGATCACGGTAAACAATAAGCTGACAGGCATTTTAACCAAAACCGATGTACTTCGGACTTTCGTCAGCCTGACAGGCGCAGCCCAGCCGGGATCACAGGTGGAAATCCTGGTGACGGATATGACCCAAAGCCTTGCTGATCTCAGCTGCATGTGCCGTGATCTTCAGCTGCAAATCCTGAGTGTGCTCGTCTATCCCCATGATTCAGCCGGCTCGAATATACTCGTCTTTCGGGTGAAGACGATGAATCCGCTCCCTTTCATCCATGCCGTTCATGAGGCCGGATACAATGTCTTGTGGCCGAAACATTTGAGGGATCAGTCATGAGAGACAGCGTTTTTGTTTACTCGCCTTCTTATCAGACATATCAATTTCACCAGGAACATCCGTTCAATCAGCAGCGCGTGCTTTTGACATACGATCTGCTTCAGGCGGCGGACGCGTTTGAAGAGGGAGATATCGTCGCTCCCCGCACGGCCTCTAAAGAAGAGCTGGCTCTCGTTCATACGGAGGATTACATACAGGCTGTGGAACTGGCGGGTGCGGGCCGGCTCCCTGCCAAAGAAGGAGAAAGCTACGGGCTCGGAACGGAAGACACCCCCGTTTTTGCCGGCATGCATGAAGCCGCATCGCTTCTTGTGGGCGGCACCTTAACAGCGGCCGATTATGTCATGACGGGACAAGCAAGGCATGCCTGCAATTTAGGAGGCGGCCTTCACCACGGCTTTCGCGGCAGGGCATCGGGCTTTTGTATCTATAATGACAGCGCCGTGGCCATCCAATACATTCAGAAAAACTACGGGGCAAAGGTGTTATACATTGATACCGACGCCCATCATGGCGACGGCGTTCAATTTACATTTTACGACAGGTCTGATGTCTGCACTGTGTCTTTTCATGAAACCGGGCGTTATTTATTTCCCGGGACGGGACAGGTACTGGAAAAAGGAAGCGGCCAAGGCTACGGCTATTCTTTTAACATCCCGCTGGACGCCTTCACAGAGGATGATTCCTTTCTTCACGCTTACAAAACGGCCGCCTCGGAAATCGCGGCTTTTTTTAAGCCGGATGTGATTCTGACTCAGAACGGAGCAGATGCCCATTATTACGATCCATTGACACACCTGTCCAATACCATCTCCATTTATCAAGAGATCCCGCGGCTCGCTCACTCATTGGCCCATCAATATTGCGGCGGCAGATGGATCGCGGTCGGCGGCGGCGGGTACGATATTTGGAGAGTCGTCCCGAGAGCATGGAGCCGCATATGGCTTGAGATGAAAGGGATTGATCCCGGGGAGCGCATACCGCAGAAGTGGATTCAAAAATGGCAGAAACACTCTCCCTATACCTTGCCCGCTTTTTGGAGTGATCCTGACCAATTATATCCTCCGATTCCCCGAAAAGAAGAAATCTCAGAAAAAAATGCCCAAACCGTGGAAAAAGCGCTTTTTGCCATCCGGTCTGAGCAGCGGTATAAAACAAAATAAAAAACGACCTTACGAGGAGGTCGTTTTTTTTATGACAATTTCTACACGGCGGTTTTCTTTCATATGTCTGATGCTTTTGTTGTCCTTCACAGGTTTCGTATCCGCGTAACCGACAGAAATAAACCGTTTGGCGGAAAAGTCTTCTTTTGCGGTAAAATAACGGATCACACTCGCCGCTCTTGCAGATGACAGCTCCCAGTTCGACGGAAATTGATAGGTGGAAATCCGGCGGCTGTCCGTATGGCCTTCAACCTGTATGGCATTCGGAAGTGTTTTCAAAAGCACCGCGATCTGATGCAGGACTGGCTCAGCGTTTTTCAGCACATCCGCTTTTCCAGTCTGAAACAGAACGGCCTCCTGCAGCACAAGAACCACTCCGCGCTCATCGCGCTTCGCCGTCATTTTGGAACTTAAATGGTGCGTTTTTATGTATGTCTTCACGTTCTGCAACAGCAAATCCTGTTCACTATTTTCGTTTGCTTTGCTTGATGACGCTGGTTCACCCCCGCTGCCGTTTGTATGAATCGAAGTAACGGCTGATTGAAATTTTTCCGCGTCTATTTGCGACATCGAAAAAAGCAATATAAAGAACACGAGAATAAGCGTGATCAAGTCGGCAAACGTCACCATCCATCTTGGTGAACCTCCTGTATTTCCCGGTTTGTTCCTTCGTTCAAAACGCTCTTTTCTAAGCTTCATGGACAGCGCCCTTTTTCTTGTTCGAAGGCTGTCCTTTACGCCAGTCTTCTCTTGAGCTGAAAACGACGAGCTGACTTTCGAGATTGCGGGGATTTTTTCCCGATTGGATGCCGACAACACCTTCGATGATAACCTGCTTGATGAAAATTTCACTTTCGGTTTTTTCTTCAAGCTTTGCCGCGATAGGGATAAACACCAAATTGGCAAGCAGCGCCCCGTACAGCGTCGTCAATAGCGCAATAGCCATATTCGGCCCGAGTGTATGCGGGTCATTTAAGTTTTTAAGCATGAGCACGAGTCCGACAAGCGTCCCGATCATTCCCCAGGCGGGCGCAAAATCACCGGCTTTTTCAAAAACGCGTCTGCCTTTTCTGTGCCTTTCTTCCATCGCGGCGATCTCTGAATCCATCACCAGCCGGATCGTTTCCTCGTCCCAGCCGTCTATCGCAAGCAATAACCCTTTTTTTAAAAACGGGTCTTTGATTTCACGCGCCTGATCCTCCAGAGACAGCAGCCCTTGCCTGCGCGCCTGCTCCGCAAGGCTGACGAATACTCTGACAAGCTCCTTCACATTATCATCCTGACGGGAGAATACCTGTTTTAAAACAGATGGGGTTTTCTTTAAATCCCGCGGCGGAAAACTGATAAACACCGCTGCGGCAAGGCCGCCTGTTACGATTAAAAAAGAAGTCAGATCTAAAAATGAGCTGATTCCCGCCAGTCCCGTTCCTGACAGAATTCCGATTGCGACAATAATACAGCCTAACATAAATCCAACGGGTGTCAGATAATCAAAACGTTTCATATCTTCTCCTTATCAAGTAAAAAAGCAAGATTCCACTCAGGCAGAGTGAAGCTTGCTTTTCCGTTTTTCTTATGACTTGGTTGATTGTCTTAATTCGATGCGGTGAGGCAATTCAACGATATGCTCTTCAACCGGCTCTTTGTTCATCAGTTTTGTCAAAAGTCTCATCGCCACGGCGCCGATATCGTACGTAGGCTGCACGACTGTTGAAAGCTGAGGGCGGACCATCAGGCTCAATCTCGTATTGTCAAAACCGATAATGTCAAGATCGTCAGGAATCGACATACCCTGATCCTGGGCCGCATGAATAATGCCGAGAGCCATTTCATCCGTCGCAGAAAGGATCGCCGTCGGTTTCCGGTCAAGGCCCATCAAGCTTTGAAGCGCCTCCATCCCGGAATCATAGGTGTAATCGCCTTCCGCCACGAACTGCTCGTTAAACGCAATGCCCGCTTCTTCAAGCGCCCGTTTGTACCCTTGCAGTTTTTTCGAACGGTTGATCGGCTCTGCCATCGGTCCGGAGACAAATGCGATATCGCGATGCCCCTTATCAATGAAAAGCTTGACGGCATCATAAATCGCCTGTTCATAATCAATGGCGACAGAAGGCGTCTCGCCCTGTTCTTCAACTGACGCAGCCAATACGATCGGAACGGGAGAGCGCTTAAATTCTTCGACATGCTCGTCCGTAATGTTGCCGCCCATAAATACGATACCGTCTACTTGTTTACCGAGCATCGTATTTAACAGGTGCAGTTCCTTCTCGAGATTTTGGTCTGAATTGCTTAAAATAATATTATATTTGTACATCGTCGCGATATCTTCAATTCCCCGCGCAAGTTCCGCGTAAAAAATACTTGAGATATCAGGGATGATGACGCCGACCGTAGTCGTTTTTTTGCTTGCCAGTCCTCTTGCCACCGCGTTCGGGCGGTAGCCGAGGCGGTCAATGGCTTCCAATACTTTTTTTCTGGTCGTCGGTTTTACATTCGGATTGCCGTTTACGACGCGGGAAACAGTCGCCATGCTGACATTTGCTTCTCTGGCCACATCGTATATCGTAATGTTGCTCACTGAAACCACTCCTTTTACTGGATACACTTATCCTTATCTATAGCATAAACACTTTATGTAAAGAAATGTCGTACGTTTTCGCATTCTGTCGTTTATGGTTGTAAGCGTAAGTCAGTAGTGTACATTATTTTTCATTATTCATCAAATTTAAATACTTCTCATGAAATTATACACGTTTTTCCCAATGATGAAAACGTTCACTTTCATTTTATAATTAAATAAAATGAAGAAACGAAAAAAGGCCGCACACGGCGGCCTTAAAGAGCGGAACACTGTATTATGCTTTTACTTTCATCATCGGCTTTAATTCGTTCAGCCATTTCTCGAATTCAGGAATATCCATCTGCTGCGCAGAGTCTGAAAGGGCAACGGAAGGATCAGGGTGAACTTCAGCCATAACGCCGTCAGCGCCGATCGCAAGCGCCGCTTTTGCTGTCGGAAGCAGGAGATCGCGGCGGCCTGTTGAATGTGTTACGTCAACAAACACCGGCAAGTGAGTTTCCTGCTTCAAAATCGGCACGGCAGAAATGTCGAGTGTATTTCTCGTTGCTGTTTCGTACGTTCTGATTCCGCGCTCACAAAGAATGATTTGGTCGTTTCCTTGTGACATGATGTATTCAGCTGCATTGATGAATTCTGAAATCGTTGCGGCAAGACCGCGTTTTAACAATACCGGCTTTTTAACGGAACCGGCGGCTTTCAGCAATTCAAAGTTTTGCATGTTCCGTGCGCCGATCTGAATGACGTCAATGTAATCAATCGCTTGCTCAATGTGGGCAGGCGTTACGATTTCACTGATCACCGCGAGGTCATATTCATCAGCGACGCGTTTGAGAATTTGCAGGCCTTCTACGCCGAGACCTTGGAAATCATACGGGCTTGTGCGGGGTTTGAACGCGCCTCCGCGCAGGATTTTAATGCCTTGTTTTTTCGCTGCGGCAGCTACTTCCGCAACCTGCTCATAGCTTTCTACGGCACAAGGTCCGACGATGAATCTCTGATCGCCGTCACCGACTTTTTCGCCTTTAATATCAACGATTGTATCTTCTGCTTTTTTCTTCCGGGAGACGAGCAACGCTTTGCTGTGATCCTCTTCTTGAAGCTCGAGGCCGGCTTTGAAAATTTCTTTGAAAATATGCTGGATTGTTGAGTTTTCAAATGGGCCGTCATTGCTCTCAATAATGCGGTTAAGCATTGTACGCTCTCTGACAGGGTCAAATCGGTTGACACCCTGTGCTTCTTTTGCTTTACCGATTTCTTTTACAACGGCTCCGCGTTCATTGATTAATTTAAGGATTTCTAAGTTTAGTGCGTCTGCCTGCTGTCTTAGGTTCTCTAATTCCTTGTTGCTCATCTTTTTCATCCCTTCTATGCTATGTTTTATTTTAATAGTTAACATGCATCTTACTACAGTTATGCGAAAATAGGAATATGAAATAATAAATTTTTTCACATTCTGCTTTATCACAAAAACGCTTTTAAGCTTTTATGCGTTGAAGTAACGTATAATGTTATCCTACATGATATGTCTGAAATGATCAATAGTTTTTTTCAAAAAAAAACCGCCGGTATTATCCGGCGGCAAGCAATTATGAAAGATGCTGTTCTATTGCGTTTTTTGTAATTTGTGAATGAGACGCGTGCCATTTCACTTCGCCGTTTGTAATGACGAATACTTGCGGGCTTTCATGTTTCACGCCGTAGGTCTCGGCGATATAGTTTGAAAGCGGCCGGCTGTCCTGCACCTGCAGGTAATAAGAAGGCACTTCTGTATGCTCCGATGCAAAGGCGTCAAACTCTTGAAACGCCGCTTGGCTGATCGGGCAGGTTGTGCTGTGTTTCAAAAACACGAGCGTATTTTCTTTCTCAGCGGCATTTTTGAACTCTTCTTCTGACGATATCAGCTGCTTAGTCATGTCGGTTATCTCTCCTTATTGAAGATCAGCGATTTGCCTGACCGGCTGTTTCCGCGGCTTCTTCCGCTTCGTTCTTGATGCTTTGAGCCGTATCCTGCATTTCGCTTCTCGTCTCTTCGGCTTTCTCAGTTAGTGTGCTCTTAGAACGGTCTTTTAAATCCTTCACTTTATTCATAATCTGGCCTGACTGATCAGCTACCAGCTGGGTGATGTTAGATGTTTTGTCTTTGGCGATGCTGACATATTGAGAGCCTTTTTCTTTCGCGTCGGCCGTCATTCTGTCCGTCTTATCCTTTAATGCAGAGGCCTGGCTGCCGAGATCGTCGCGCAGCTCCTTGCCTGATTTAGGCGCCAGAAACAAAGCTGTTGTCGCGCCGATAATTCCCCCGATCAGCGTTCCGATTAAAAAATCCTTACTATTGATTCCATCTTTGCTCATTATGATTCCTCCTTAGTGGATTTTTCTTATGATTAAAGCGATGTTTTTTTCTTTTGCTTCCACTTGTCCCATATTTCCATAGCCGCCTGGCTCCAGGTGACAACCTGACTGATCTTGTCCTGGTTCTCTCTTACAGAGGCCGAAACGGAACCGGCTGCCTGCTTTATGGATGTATTAAACTGCTGGACGGAAGTTCCCACTTCCTGCACAGCATGGACAACCGTATTTAATTTCTCTGATTTTTCCTGAATATCCTCCGCGAGACGGTTTGTCTTATGTAACAGCTCGGCGGTCTCTGCGGTGATGCCCTTCATCTGCCCTTCAAGGCCGTTTAAAGTCGACGCAACGTTTGTTAAGGTCATCTGCACAGACTTTAATGTTTTGGACAGATAAATGACGAGGATAAGAAATGCTACGGCAATGAGTGCGACGCTTAAGTAAAGAATGATAATCATCTAATACCTCCTTATTGCAGGATATAATGGTATATACCCAATTATGAAAATGATAAACATATATGAAAGGGGCTGTCTGTATACTATTTCTCCGTTTATCGGAAAATCCCTTTACAGCACGCGCAAAAAAGCAGTGAGAGCCCCACTGCTTTTTTGTTACGCTATGACGTTTTCATAAGCTCTCATATATTTTTGAATGTCTCCGGCGCCCATAAAGATCAGCACTGCGTTTTCATGCGCTTTTAACACGGATGTGTCATTCTCTTCAATGAGTTCTGCGTTATCGATTTTTTCCTGCAGATCCGTGATGGTGAGCTTTCCGACGTTCTCGCGGGCTGAGCCGAAAATGTCGCACAGATATACGCGATCGGCGGCGCTTAAGCTTTCTGCGAATTCATCAAGGAAAGATTGCGTCCGTGTAAACGTATGCGGCTGGAATACCGCGATGATTTCACGTTCAGGATATTTTTGACGGGCCGCCTCAATCGTGACTTTAATTTCAGTCGGATGGTGGGCGTAGTCGTCTATCAGCACCTGGCTGCCGATCACTTTTTCATTGAATCTGCGTTTGACGCCGCCGAATGATTCAAGTCCGAGCTTAATCATGTTCACGTCTATCTCTTCATAGTGGCAGAGCGCAATGACCGCTAATGAATTGAGGACATTGTGATGGCCGTATGCCGGGATGTAGAACGTATCGTAAAACGTATTGCGGACAAAGACGTCAAATGTCGTGCCTTCGGTATTTTTTACGATGTTTCTCGCTTGAAAATCGTTTTCTTCTCCCGTGCCGTAATAAACGACAGGCACATTGGCGTGAATTTTCGGCAGGTACTCGTCATCACCGCAGGCAATGATGCCTTTGTTGACTTGAAGCGCCATGTTTTGGAAAGCATCAAACACATCGTCAATGTTGGCGAAATAATCAGGGTGGTCAAAATCAATATTCGTCATGATCGCATAATCAGGCTGATAGCTTAAGAAATGACGGCGGTACTCGCAGGCTTCAAATACAAAGTATTCGCTGCTTTCATTTCCTTTGCCCGTTCCGTCCCCGATAAGAAACGAAGTCGGCTTCGCTTGCTGCATCACGTGTGCTAAGAGGCCCGTTGTGGACGTCTTTCCGTGTGCGCCCGTTACCGCGACACTTGTATATTTTTTCATGTATTCAGCTAAAAATTTATGATATCTGATAACAGGAATCCCCTCAGCAAGCGCCTTTGCGATTTCCGGATGAGAATCAGGGAATGCGTTTCCGGCGATTACCGTTAAGCCGGGTTTGATGTTATCGGCGCTGAACGGATAGATCGGGATATTTCTTTTTTCAAGGGCAGCCTGAGTAAAAATCTGCTTCTCGATATCCGATCCCTGCACCTGATATCCTGTATCATGCAAGATTTGAGCAAGCGGGCTCATACCTGTCCCTTTTATTCCAACAAAATGATAAACAGTCATAATCGTACCTCCAACAAACGTCTATCTGTTCCCCAGTATATGACGCTCATTTCATTTTGCGACCGCCGCGGGCAAAAAGCCCAAACAGCGGCGCTTCCATTTATTTTTACGTTATCGTCAGTATCTGTAACTTTCTTTTTGATTAAACCTGCCGCATGATATTTCAGCGCGTGACAGTGATGCAGTTTGATGGTCCATCCACTATCATACCATGTTTGTGAGAAAAATGAACGATATTCTTATTCTTGAGAAATGTCAGCGGCCGTAATCAGCACTTCGCGGGGTTTGCTGCCCTTCGCTTCTGAGATCATGCCTTCAGCCTCCATCATGTCAATCAGCCTCGCGGCGCGATTATAGCCGATTCTGAACCTTCTTTGAAGGCTTGAGGTGCTGGCGCTGTTTTGTTCCACGACGAATTGACACGCCTCAGGAAACAGCTCGTCCTCTTCCTTGAGGGCGGTTCCCTGCCTGATCAGTTCTTCCTGTTCAAACAAATAAGAAGGCGGCAGCTGCTTTCTGACATGGGAGACGACGCGGTCAATCTCTCTGTCGGACACAAAGTTGCCCTGCAGGCGCACCGGTTTTCCGGTGCCGTTTTCCCAGTAGAGCATGTCGCCTTTTCCGAGAAGCTTTTCCGCTCCCGCCATGTCGATAATCGTTCTGGAATCTACCTGGCTTGAGACGGAGAATGCAATCCTCGTCGGTATGTTCGCTTTGATCATTCCGGTAATGACATCGACAGACGGACGCTGTGTCGCGACAAGCAGATGAATGCCGCAGGCTCTCGCTTTCTGCGCGATTCTGGCAATGCTTTCTTCCACATCGTTCGGCGCCACCATCATTAAATCAGCAAGCTCATCAATGACCACAACAAGGTAAGGGAGCTTTTCGCCGGTCTTATGATCGGCCGTTAATTCATTAAAGCGGCCGATATCTCTTACACCCGAATGGGCAAACAGTTCATACCGCCGTTCCATCTCTTCCACAACCCATTTTAATGCGGCGGTCGCGGCTTTGGCGTCTGTGATGACGGGGCTGACCAAATGCGGAATTTGGTTATAAGGCGCAAGCTCCACCATTTTCGGATCAATCAGAAGCACTTTGACATCGCTCGGATCCGCCTTATAAAGCAGACTTACCAAAATGGTATTGATGCAGACGCTTTTTCCCGATCCCGTGGCACCCGCAATCAATCCGTGCGGCATCTTTTTCAAATCAATGACGACCGGGTTTCCGGAAATATCGACGCCGAGCGCGGCTGTAAGCGGAGACGGATTCTCCCTGAAAGCGGCGCTTCTGATCATCTGCCGTAAATCGACGACCTTGCTTACGCGGTTCGGAACTTCAATGCCGATCGTGTTTTTACCGGGGATCGGCGCCTCAATCCGAATATCCTTGGCAGATAAACTCAGTTTTATATCATCTGCTAAATTTGTAATTTTGTTCACTTTCACTCCGGGCTCAGGATGCACTTCAAATCGTGTGACAGATGGGCCTTGTGTGACATGAACGACTTGGGCGCGCACATTAAAGTTTTTCAGCGTAACGTTTAAAAGCTCGCGCTGTCCTTCAATCCATGATTGGTCGTCCTGTCTTTGCGCCGGCGGCACGTCCAGAAGCGACAGATTAGGAAAGACATAGCCCGCACCGCCTTCTGGCGTCTTCGTCTGCTTGTGTTTATCGCTTTTAAGCATCATGACGTTAAACGGCACATTACGCTCTCTCGGCCGATCCGCTCTTCTCGCAGGCTGTGCGGTGTGATCGGTTTTTTCTTCAGCAGGCCGGGCCGGGGCATCGGCCGTCTCAATGTTTACAGGCTCAAGCTCCGGTTCTGATTGCTGAGGGGCATCATTGTACTCAGGCTGAGGATCTGCTTCCTGTTTCACGTCAGCTTCAGGCAATTCAGGCCGGTCTTCAGACTGCGGCTGAACTTCTTCTTGTTCTTCTGAGTATGTATACACCGGTTCTTCCGCGGTTTCAAAAGGCCGGGCTTTTTCCGGCTCAGGCTGCTGATACTCCTCCTGCGGCGGCGCTTGGTCTTCTGTGTGTTCAGCCGGCAGGGGTGCTTCATACTCAGGTTCTTTTATAGATGGCTCGGTTTGTTCATGCTCTTGTTCTTCCGGATAGCCGGCAGGCACCGCGCTTTCCGTTTGCTGCGAGTCTTCAGACTGCGGCGGTTCGGACGCTCTGTACACCTGCTCTTCCGCTTCAGTCTCAGAGTGCAGCTGCTCTTGTTTGGCGGCCGGGTATTCGTCCGTTTCCTGTTTCGTTAACGGTTCCGGCCGGGTATTTGTCTGTTTAGTTAGGCCGGATGCTGTGAATACGGGCTCTTTTTCCGTTTCCTGACCGGACTTTGGCGGATCAAACTGCTCCTCTGACAGCAATGTTACGCTCTCTTCACGCTGTTTTTGGGGATTAGGCGCTTTTTTAATGCTGTGCTGAGATTGAAAGCCGTAGACCGGTGAAGGAATGGATGACGGTTTAAAGGGCTTTTTCACCGTATCCGGCTCTTTATATGTATGCTCTTTCCTTTCCGTATGCTCCTTCGCGGCGGCATAACCCCGTGAAGGCTGGCGGCGGCGTTCGTGCCTTTCCTGCTGTCTTTGTTCCGTCCGCTTATAGCCGTCCGGAACGACAGGGAAGCGGAAATTCCCTTTCGGATATTCATAATATATTTTAGGATCTTCCATGCGCGTTAATTTGCCTTCTGGCTGATCCGGTATATGCTCTTTCGGGACTTGTGCATGCGTGTTCGGTTCAAGTTCATGCTCTTCTTCTTTTTCACCTAAAAATAAGTCAAAAAATTTATTCAGCCAACTCATGTTTAATCACTCTCTAACTCCCTTTTTAGTAGTCTGGGACGATATTTAGTATACCATTGCCGGGCGGCTCAGAAAAGATTAAGCTCCCAACAGAAGAAAGCCGTTAAGCAGACATGCTTAACGGCTTTCCCTCACATCATTCGATTCTGTGCGCTTATTTATGGGAGTTAGAATTGAAATGCTTCGCCGGCCTCGCGGCTGTCTTCAAGAACAAGAATGCCTTTTTCCTGCGGCGCATCCGGCAAAGCGAGTTCTTTCGCGGAGCAGATCATGCCGCTTGACGGAACGCCTCTTAGTTCAGCGTCTTTAATCACAAGCCCGCTCGGCATCACCGCGCCGACTTTAGCGACGACGACTTTCTGTCCTTTGTCCACGTTCGGAGCGCCGCAAACGATTTGAAGGGTTTCTTCTCCCACATTCACTTGGCAGATGTTCAGTTTATCCGCATTCGGATGTTTTTCTTTCGATTCTACGTGACCGACAACAAATTTCGGAGAAAGGTCAACCGTCAGTGTTTCTGAAACGCCGTTTCTGTTCAGTATTTCATTCACGTCCTGAACGAATGTCTCAGACAAAGCGACGGGGCCGTTGTCTTCAATCTGTAAATAAGAAGACACGTTAAAAATGTTAAAGCCCGTCGTTTCTTTTGTTTCTTTGTTAAAGATTCTTGCGACATCGCCTTCTCTTTCATAGCTGATTTCTTCGCGTGCTGCATCTTTAAGAGAGATCAGAAGCGTATCTCCCACACCTTCTTTATTGTAAAAAGCGTTCATAAGAAAAATCCTTTCTAATCCTTTTTCGGCCGGCTTTTCGCCATGATAAACACAGGTTCCAGTCTGCCTTCATTGTACAGAAATGAAAGGGCCGTAATCGGCACCGTGCCGCTTGCAAAGAAGCTCATGGACATTTGCCCTAAAATATCATAACCCGATTCATTTCGAATGTCAGCAAGTATTAATACATCCTGATGCGGGACAGAAATCGCTAATTCACCTTCAGCGGCCTGCTTGTATTCATGAAGAATCGAATCATTGAGAATCCGGCTGGCGTCATAGCCGTCATTCGCCCTGAAAAAATAAAAATAATTGCCCGCAACCGTATCCTTTTTGACGACGGAAGGGAGAGAGCGGAGATTGAATGACGCCGTCTCCCTGATCCGTTCTTTTGTCCAGTTTTCTTTCTCAAGCATCCGGCTGTCAATTAAGCGGTACGTTTTGCCGAGGTCAAGCGCGTAGTAGATTCTGGTTTCGGCCGTATGGTCATCATACACGAGCGGAATGCCGTCGCCCGTTTGATCGGGAAATGATGTGGAGCGGATCACCGGATAGATTCCGGCTTCCTTTCCGGTCATCTCCTGTCCGCTGCCGCCCATCGCCTCCATCGCTTCTGACACATAGTAGACGATCTCGTCGATCGCTTCTTCTTTTTTTGTCTCCCACTTGGCGATGATCGGCGGGAGCTCCAATGTAATGCCTTTTTTAGTCGTTTGATCCTCAACACGGAGGGTGTCTTTTTCTCTGTCAAAAAAGAAGGATCGGTTCTCGTGCTGCAGGCGCTGTTTTAATAGATCCGACAGCTTCCTTGACGTCATTTTCAAAGCCTGTGGCCTCCTTTACGCTTTAGCGAGGGAATCGGTTAAAAATTGCTCAATTTCCTCTTTCGTTTTGCGGTCTTTGCTGACGAAGCGGTTCACTTCTTTTCCTCCGTTAAACACCACAAAGCTCGGAATGCCGTAGATTTCCCATTCCGCGCATGTATCAATAAACTGATCGCGGTCTACGTAGTAATACGTGAATTCAGGATAGTCCGCTTCCAGCTCAGGGAGAAACGGCTCCACAAAGCGGCAGTCCGGGCACCAATCCGCTGAAAACATAAATACCGCCCAATCGTCCTGTACCGCTTTTTGCAATTCTTCCGTGCTTTCAATTTTTTTCATTGTGATTCCTCCATTTGGATTTTGAGTTTTTTGTATGCTGAGTCCAATTGGATCATACCAGACTGCTTACAGCAAGACCAACTATATGCAATATCATTATCATATTTCATTTGCATTATCAAGTAAGTTTCGTTTACCATTTTGTTTATAGCCGTACGAAAATCTGAATATGTATAAAAGGAGGAGCAAAAGATGCAGTTTGTCGTGTACTTAGCCGGTGAAATCCACAGCAATTGGCGGGACGAGATCAAGAACAAAGCAAAAGCGCTGCACCTGCCGATTACATTTGTTGGCCCGATGGAAAACCACGAGCGCTCAGACAATATCGGAGAAGAGATTATGGGCGAGCAGCCTGATTCTGTTTTAAAAGACGCCAGAGCTTCTGATATCAACAATTTCCGTACAGAGGTGCTGATGGAAAAAGCCGATTTTGTGATCGCCCTGTTTGGCGAGAAATATAAACAGTGGAATACCGCGATGGATGCTTCTTATGCCATCGCAAAAGGAAAGCCGCTCATTCTTATCCGCCCGAAAGAGCTGCATCATCCTCTGAAAGAGCTTTCCGGAAAAGCGAATATAACGGTGGAAACCGTAAATCAAGCGATGAAAGCACTCTCTTATTTATTTGAAACAGAATAAGCAGGCCGCCTTTATGAGGGCCTGCTTATTTTTTTACACATTTTCTCTGATCGTTTCGACCGTCTGTTTGTCACTCGCCATGACCAGCTTAATGAGCATTTCTTTCGCCGCGGCATAATCGTCGACATGGATGATGGCGGCATTTGTATGGATGTATCTTGAACAAATGCCGATGACGGCAGACGGAACCCCGCTGTTTGAAATGTGGACCCTTCCGGCATCCGTTCCCCCGCCTGAAGCGAAGTATTGATAAGGGATATTATGCGTTTCCGCCATATCAAGGACGAACTCTCTCATCCCGCGGTGCATGACCGTCGTTCTGTCGAGAATGCGGAGCAGCACTCCCTCGCCGAGACGGCCAAACAGCTCCTTATCGCCGCTCATATCATTTGCCGGGCTGGCATCAAGTGCGAAGAAGAGATCAGGCTGAATCATGTTGGCTGCTGTCTGCGCCCCTCTCAAGCCGACTTCCTCCTGAACGGTGGCTCCGGCGTACAGGTTGTTCGGCAGCTCTTTTCCGTGCAGCTCTTTTAATAATTCAATGCTTAATCCGCAGCCGTAGCGGTTATCCCACGCTTTGGACAATATTTTCTTCTCATTGGCCATAGGAGTAAACGGGCATACCGGCACGACCTGCTGACCCGGTCTGATCCCCATTCTGACCGCGTCCTCTTTATCATCGGTACCGATATCAATCATCATATTTTTGATCTCCATCGGCTTGGCGCGCTGGGCATCCGTTAAAATGTGGGGCGGGATGCTAGAAATGACGCCGATGACAGGTCCGTTATCCGTCTGCACCTCGACGCGCTGGGCAAGAAGCACCTGACTCCACCAGCCGCCGAGCGTCTGAAATCTCAGCATGCCGTTATCCGTAATCTGCGTCACCATAAATCCGACTTCATCCATATGGCCGGCTACCATAACGGTGGGCGCATCTTCAGCGCCCCGCCTTACGCCGAAAACACTTCCGAGTCTGTCCTGCACGATGTCATCCGCATATTTCGCAAGCTCCCGTTTCATAAAGGAGCGGACCTGGTGTTCATTTCCCGGTGCGCCGGGAAGCTGCGTCAGCGTCCGGAAAAGCGTTTTCGTTTCCTCATTCATATTTTCCCCTCATTTCTATGTAGTGCTTTTATTTTATTAGAAAAACAACCGTTTTCCAAGTTCTCAAATTGAATGGGCTGTAAAACCGCCGCTTTACTTAACACCGTCTGGCATCTTCTGTATAATAAAAACTACGACATAATTGGAGGTGCTTCATATTGAAATTACGTCATTTTCTCTTAGGTGCGGGAGTCGGATTATGCGCTGCCATCGCAGTGAAAAAGTATGCAATGAAACCTTATATCTCTTCAGAAAAAGCGCTGCGCATCGTGAAAGCGGCTTTTAAACAGCGCGGGCCGATAGATGGATCATGGATATACACAGAGCCCGAGCCTTACCAGGTAAACGGAGAAACCATCCAGGTATACAAAACTGGCGTGACACGTTCGGCATTTGGCGAGCTGGAGCAATATGAAGTTATGGTCAATGCAAAAACAGGCCAGATTGTCGATGTCATTGATTCTGTCGCCTCATAATTCGGACAAGCAAAAAATAAAGCCCAAAACCATCAGCGTTTTGGGCTTTATTCGGTTACATCGGCCGAATCCGTTTGTATACAGGGTGCCACATCGCGTCTTGCACCGTTTGGATCAGATCCTCGGGTTCCGTTTCCGCTACACCGTCCTGAATGGCCGCTTTCGCTACGGCTACCGCTACTGTTGCTGATACCGTCCTGAGATCCTCCACTTTCGGGAGCATCGGCGCCCCCGGCTTGCCGACGTCGACCATACCGGCAATGGCATTCGCGCAGGCAACGAACATATTGTCCGTAATCAGCCTTGCTTTCGTCACAATCGTGCCGAGCCCGAGTCCCGGGAATACGAGCGCGTTGTTCGCCTGTCCGATATGGTAGGTAACGCCGTTATACGCAACAGGAGGGAACGGACTCCCCGTTGTGACAAGCGCACGGCCTTCTGTCCATTTTATTAAATCTTCTGGTTTTGCTTCTGATAAAGTGGTCGGATTTGACATCGGCAAAATAGCGGGCCGCTTGACATGAGAGGCCATTTCTTTGACGATTTCTTCCGTAAATGCGCCTGATACAGTGGACGTGCCGATCAGAATCGTCGGCTTCGCCTGGCGCACCGTCTCCGCCAGATCAATTGATCCGCCTTCACCGCTGCGGCTGTACTCTTTCACTTCATCAGCAGGCCGGGCGTACGGAACCTGAAAATCACGCAAATCCTTCATGTCATCCGTTAACAGTCCGTTTCTGTCGATACACCAAAAATGGCTGTATGATTCTTCTTGGCTTAATCCGTCATGCACCATTGCTTCACGGAGCTGCTCAGCAATTCCGATGCCGGCCGTTCCCGCGCCGAAGACAACGACTTTATGTTCTTTTAAAGGCACTTTTGATGCTTTTGCGCAGGCTAACACTGCTGCAAGCGACACCGCGCCCGTTCCTTGAATGTCATCGTTAAACGTACAGACTTTATCTTTATACCGTTTTAATATGCCGCGGGCGTTAGCCGTACCGAAATCCTCCCAATGAAGCAGCGCATTCGGGAACGTTTCCCGCGCAAGCGAGACATATTCATCAATAAAACGGTCATATTTCTCGCCGCGGACTCTTGAATGCTGGTTTCCGACATACAGCGGGTCATTTAAAAGACTTTCTTGATTTGTCCCGGCATCTAATACGACCGCAAGCACTCTTGACGGGTCAATTCCCGCCGCTGCCGTATACACAGCGAGTTTTCCGACAGAAATGGCGATGCCGCCGACACCCCAGTCACCGATTCCCAAAATGCCCTCGGCATCCGTCGCAACGATTAAATCAATATTTTCATTTTTTCCGAACTGCTGAAATGCAGTGCGCATTCCCTCAGGATCATCTATTGATAAATACAGACCGCGGGGTTTTCTGTACTCATGGCTGTAACGCTGGATCGCTGTGCCGACGGTCGGCGTATATACAATCGGCAGCATTTCGCCTAAATGATCATTTAGCAGCCTGTAAAATAACGTTTCATTCCGGTCATGGAGAGCGGTCAAGTACACATTTTTGCTCAGCTCATCAGGCTGCGAACTGAACTGTTCGTAAGCCCGTCTCGCCTGCTCTTCGATTGTCAATATTTTCGGCGGCAGAAATCCCTCGAGTCCGAGTTCTTTTCTTTCCTCCTGTGTAAAGGCCACCCCTTTATTTAAAAAGGGCGTAGAAAGCAATTCTAAGCCGCGCAGGGTTGTTTTGATTTCTCCATCTTTCGTCACTTGAAATTGATTCACCTGTCTCTTCCTTTCAAAGCAATTTGTCTTAGGTTTGCTTTTATTCCCGAAATTCATACAGGTAAATCATTTGGCCCGCTTATTTTTTCTCCCGCTTGACAGACGCAGCCACTTCACCGTCTTCGCCCCATTTTACCGCTCTGTAAATCGCGTCGTGATAGAAAATCAGCCAGGCGTCTTTCTCCGCTGCGAACGTCTGCCATTTCTGCTTTTGCGGAATCGAGGTCATCGGATAATCATCATACGCCAGCACCCATAACGGATTTTTATGAGCGTTTGTCGGCATCAGGTCGGCAAAATGCACAGCCGTTTCCCCTCCGTCTTCTAAGACAATTACGCTGTGTCCGTTACTGTGGCCGCCGGTGTGGTGCATCGTAATGCCTTCTGTCAGCTGATACCCGTTATCAAAGGTTTCGACCTGATCTTGTACCGCCTCCCAATTTTCTCTCCAATATGTATTTTTCGATCTGATATTAGGGTTTCTCATTTCGTGCCACTCTGTCGCAGAAGTGATAATACGGGCATTCGGAAAAACAGAGACAAGCTCATCTCCGCTGTATTCCGTCAGACCGCATGCATGGTCAAAATGAAGATGGGTCATCGCCGCAATATGAATATCCTCACAGGAAAGCCCCAGCTCACTGAGAGATTTTTTCAGATTGGATTCCTGTGTTACGCCGTAATTTCTTTTCTGCTTATCGGAGAATTTCCCACTGCCGATACCCGCGTCAACCAATATATTCAGGCCGTTTTTTCTGATGAGAATCGGATCTGTTCTTAATTCAATCTGGTTCTTGTCATTTACGGGGTATTTTCTCGACCATAAAGGCTTCGGGACAACGCCGAACATCGCTCCCCCGTCCATATGCGTCACACCGCCGTCCAGCCACGTTAATGAAATATTCCCAATATTCAATGTCTCCATCTTCATCCCTCCTGATGTAATGGTAGCAAATGGCGGCATAAAAAAACAGACTCCCGCATCAGAGTCTGTCTTTTGTTCTCCATTTGGCTTCCGCCCGGTAAATCGGCTGGCCGAGCGCGGAGAATTTTTCTTCGTATTCTGTCATAATATTGCCCTTCGGATCGCTGTTGTGCAGATCGAGACTGACATCCGTCAGGAGCAGGCCGTATTCGGAAAAGCTCTTCAGGGAGTATTCAAATAGACCGCGGTTATCGGTTTTGAAATGAATCTCACCTGTTTCGCCCATTACTTCTTCGTATTTTTTCAAGAACGTTTTAAACGTTAAACGGCGTTTTTCATGACGGTTTTTCGGCCAAGGGTCAGAAAAGTTTAAATATACGCGTTTGATTTCTCCCCGTTCAAATACATCATTCAGTGTTTCCGCGTCTATATTTAACAAGCGGACATTGTGAGCTCCGCTGTCCTTTACTTTTTGGACGGCAGTGACGATGACGCTTTTAAACAGTTCGATACCGATATAGTTGATATCCGGATTCTGCTTGGCCATTCCTGAAATGAACTGCCCTTTTCCCGTACCGACTTCAATATGGATCGGGTTGTCATTGCCAAAGACCGTGTTCCACCGCCCTTTATACTGAGCCGGATCACTGATGGCGATGTCAGCGTTTTCTGCCAGAAAATCATTCGCCCAAGGTTTATGGCGCATTCTCATATGATTGACACCTCTATCTATAATTTCGAGTAACAACATACCATGAAACAAAAAGAGCCGCAAGCGCCTTTTAAAGACCCCGGCTGCATAAAAAAAGAGGCTCCCCGGTCCGGAACACTCATGTGATGCATAAAACCGCACCGCTTTGCACAATGTATGACACAGAAAGGATGTGTATATGAATCATGGGCTTAACAAGCGAACATCAGGTCCGGTTATTAAAGGACATATTGGCCGACCATCAATTGGATTGCTGCGGGACCGTTGCCGAATATGAACAGCTCGAGCGCGTCATCAAATCACTGATGGCCAACACCGGGCTTGATTCAAATATAAAAAACGTGCTCGAGGATGTATACCGCTACAGCCAGTCCGGCATCACGGCCGATTCCATCGACACGCATATTCAGGAGCACCAAAACCATTTGTCCCAATGGGTGGAGCAGATGAATTCGTACTCCTGACTACTTGACAATCCGCTTCATCAGGGCATGAAGCTCTTCCATGGCATCATGATACGCTTTGTCGTTTCCTTTTGATTTGTGCCAGGCAATGAAGGTGAGGGTCTCTGATAACATGTACCATGCCATCCGCAGCCGCAGCCCTTCCGTGAGCTTCATGCCGTACATTCCAAGCCAGCTGTCCCACGCTGGCTCTTCGACGTAATGATACAATAAAGGGCCGAGATCCATGGCCGGATCGGCTATCATGGCGCCGTCCCAATCTATTAAATACAGCTGGTTGTCTTCAGACAGAAGCCAGTTATTATGATTCACATCACAATGGCAGACGACTTTTTCACCGAATTGAACCTGATCCACATGCGCTTCCAAATAAGCAAGGCCTTCCTGGATAAGAGGCGAAAATTGCCGCACGGCAAAGACGGCCTGCTTCAGCTGCGACAAAAGGGCGCCCGGATCGAGCGGTTCTTTTCCCAATCTTTTCAGCATGTCGAGCAAGGCTTTGGATGTGTGGATTTTGCGAAGCAGCTCAGCCACCGGGCGTCCGCTCATATCCTTCGGCTTCAGCTCTCTGCCCGCCATCCAATGCTGAGCCGTAATAACGTCTCCGTTTTCCATCCGTTTCGTCCAAACCAGCTTCGGAACAATGCCTTCGGCGGATAACACGGCTAAAAAGGGTGAGCTATTACGTTTTAAAAAAAGCTGTTGGCCGTTATGTTTCGCATAATATGCATCTCCTGTAGCTCCTCCGGCGGGGAAGATCTCCCAATCGCTACCTAGTAATTGTCCCAACCAGTTCATATCAATGTTCAACCCATCATTTCTTAAAATATTTTAGAATAGGCCTCCAGCCTTTCTCTTTTCGGCGGAGCAGCCTGTCATAAACAATTTCTTGAGAATAAAAAAGACAGCTATTGAGAGTCTCATATGCTAATCAATAGCCGTCTTATAAATTTTAGCGCTACAGCACAAACTTCGTCAAGCAAAACTAGCAAGAACACCTGTGAATTCTGAAGATTTATGTCGTGAACCGCTCTTTGCCGAGATAGATTTGACGGGTTTTATTTGTTTATTATGTTTTTATTTTTAACGGCGCTCCGCCTGGCATAAGCCGAAACGGCGTCGTTCCGACAAGCTCGCCGTCAGCGTGAAGCGGAATTTTCCCATCCGTTTCAAAAATGAATTCCTTCCCCTTTAAAATCGTCACTCCGTCCATTTTGGTATGCCGGCCAAAGCTCATCGCCCATAGAAAACGGTACAGCGGAAAAAAGGACAGGTTTTCTGCAATGACAATATCAAAATGGTTTTCGCGGGGATTTGCAGAAGGCGCCGCTTTCATACCGCCTCCGTAATAAGGATGATTAGCCGCAATGACAAACCAGACATTGCGGAATTCATGCCTTTGGCCGTCTGCGGTGCAAGCAAATCTGAACGGCTGAAACCCCGAGGCCGTACGTATATGCGCAAGCGGGTAAATCACAAAACCGAGACGCAGAAACCGAAGAACGCGCGAAAACGGAAACTCCGCGGCAGTCTTCAAGACCGAGGCATCGAAGCCGACAGACAGATGGTTAATAAAATAAAGAGATTGGGCTTTGTCATGAAAAAAGTTGATGTTTCCCGCAAAAAATTTCCGTGTGAGCGGGCGGTGCAGGCCTTTGATTTCATGGAGGAGCGCCGACTTCTTAATGCCGAGGCCTTTGGAAAAGTCATTGTACGAACCGGCAGGCACAAAGGTCAGCTCAATCTGATCCATTCCTTTCAGCCCGTTAATGACTTCATGCATCGTGCCGTCCCCGCCGATAACAAACAGCCGCTTCAGCTTATGATCCTGCATCGTTGAAATCTGTCTCGCCAGCACTTCCGCATGTCCTGGATGCCCGGTCAAAAAGGAGCGGTGGCTAATCCCGCGCCTGGTCAGCTCTTTTTGAACCGATTTCCAGACACGCCGGCCCCGCCCGCCTCCTGAGACCGGATTAATGATAAAAAACCATTGACTCATCGTTTGTTTTCACCTGCTTCATAGATGAAGAGACATCTGGCAAACGTCCGTTTTAATCAAGCCATTCCTGTCTCCTGCTTGATTGACTCAAGCCGTAAGACAAAAGAGCCTTCGCCGCCCTCAGCTGGTGGTGCTTGATCGGCGCCGTATTTTTCTGCTGCTTTTCCAGCCACTCTGCGGCAGTCCGTTTATCAGCTATATCCAGCCCGTACGGCGGCTCCGGATAATCAATATAAGACGTTCTGCTGAACAAAAGCTTCCTGACGGGAATGTCGGCCTGCTTTTCTTTCATGATTTGCGAAACGACCGAACCCGTCCGATTCAGGCTGAGAGACGGATTTAATACTTGGCGGGTGCTGCCGGAACCCCTTTCTTCCCAGAAACGATGTTTTGATCCGATATATACACTGTCTTCTTCAGCTTCCATAAAAGCAGCGCAGAAAATCTCCAGCGGGGAGATGATGACGATGCTCAATTCGACGGACGCCTGCTGAATTTGAAGAACCGGATGATACATCACAAAATAGGAATCGGGCAGCTTTTGAGCCAGCATTCTTAACATCCCGTCCCGCTTGACTTCCTGCGAAAGCTCAGACTTTTGAGAAAGCGTGGAGCTCGCCCATTTTAATTGAAAGTCATACAGCTGGGCTTTGAAAAAAGATGCGAGCTCAGACTTTTGAGACGGAAGATTCCCGAACAGCGCCTCATCTTCCTCCGGCTCATCAAACCATTGGTGCCTCTTTTCATTTATATCGGCCGGATTTTCTTCTTTTCTCTTTTTTAAGAAAAATTTTTTTCGGGCCGGCGCTTGATCGGTTTCACCGCCGGCAGCCGTTTCTGTTGCTTTTTCTTCTTTTTTCCGGTCAAACTCTTCAAGAAGGGTCTCCCAGCGTTCCTTCTTCAGCCGGATATACTGGTTCATATAGTGATATGGATCAAGCTCATATCTTGATATGCAGTCATGAATTTTGATGATTTGTGCCATGTGATTTCCCCACTCCGAATATTTGTTTATGTCAATTGAAACTGTGCGATTTCTTCGTATTTAGGCGATCTGTCAAGGTGGGTCTGAAACAAGGAAAACCGGCTGACGGCACTTTGCACCCTGCCGCTTTCAAACGGCACATCTTCCGGAAACGGCCGGTCTCCCGCCCACTTCCGCGCCATCGTCATGTGAGGATGATACGGCCGTTTTTCCACTTGAAAACCGGCTTTCAAAGCAGCCTGTTTTGTTTTTTCCCGCAAATCAAAGAGCAGTTCATTGTGTTCTGGCTCAAGGTGAAGCACTCTTGGCTGTCTGCGGTCGCCGAAAACGTCCAGATGCTGAAACTGTACGGTAAACGGCTGCACTGCCGACGCAGCATCTGCGAGCAGAGCCGATAGTTTTGCAAGCCGGTCTTCATCCGCGGCTCCGAGAAAAATGAGTGTAATATGATAGTCATGCGGATGCACCCATTTTTTGAATGTTAATGCCGGCTCCTTTCTGGCTGCTTCCCAAATCGGTTCAGCAATGTCAGCCGGAATCGGAATGCCGATAAAATAATGCGGCAATGAAACTTTCATGCGAGGATCTCCCCCTCTTTGGTTATGGTGTTATTATAAAACGGATAAGCGGAGAGGAGAACCCTGTCCGCTTATTATGATAGGATATTATGTACCGAACGTTTTATACAGAAAGGATGAGCCGGCCTTGAAAATAGTAAACAGCACGGCGGAACTGATCGGCAGCACACCGATCGTAAAACTCAATCGCCTTCAGCCAGAAAATGCAGCACAGGTCTATTTAAAATTAGAATCTTTTAACCCAAGCGGCAGTGTCAAAGACAGAGCGGCTTACAATATGATCATTGAAGCGGAAAAAAGCGGACATCTAAAACCCGGCTCTGTCATCATTGAACCGACAAGCGGCAATACAGGCATCGGCCTGGCGATGAACGCGGCGGCGCGCGGCTACAGGGCAATCCTCGTCATGCCTGACACGATGACGAAAGAACGCATCAACCTGCTGAAAGCGTACGGTGCGGAGGTTGTGTTAACACCGGGGGCGGAAAGAATGCCCGGCAGCATTAAAAAAGCGAAAGAACTTGCCGAACAGATCCCCGGAAGTTTTATCCCGATGCAATTCGATAACAGCGCAAACCCCGATGCCCACCGAAAAACGACCGCCATTGAAATCTATCAGGCCGTTTTGCAGCTCAACAAACCGCTCGGTGCTTTTGTGGCAACGGCGGGGACGGGCGGAACCATTACCGGAACCGGAGAAACGCTGAAAGAGCTTTTCCCGGATTTGACCGTCCATGTTGCCGAGCCGGCGGGTTCCCCCGTATTATCAGGCGGAAAACCCGGCACCCATAAGCTTGTCGGGACAAGCCCCGGGTTTATTCCAGACATATTGAATCAGGACGTTTACGATGAAATTATGAAAATTTCTGATGAAGATGCGTATACGACAACCCGGCGTCTGGCCCGAGAAGAAGGAATACTCGTCGGGCCGTCTTCAGGCGCCGCCTGCTTCGCCGCCATTGAAACCGCAAAACGCCTCCCTTCCGAGCAAATCGTCATCTGTATGACGGCCGATACGGGAGAACGTTATTTATCAACGGATTTATGGTCATTTGAATGATAAAAAGGGATGCCGCTTTCGGCGTCCCTTTTGTTATCACTTGGCAAGCTCATAAATGGCTTGAGCGTATAAGGCGGTTGACCGGAGAAGGTCATCAATCTCAATGTACTCATCCTTTTGATGCGCGCTGTCAGGCCTGTCGGGAAACAGCGGCCCGAATGCGACGCCAGCCGAAAGGGATCTCGCATACGTTCCTCCGCCGATTGAAATCAGATCCGCTTTCTTTCCCGTCTGCCCTTCGTATACGTTCTGAAGCGTCTTTACGAGCGGATGGTCGGCAGATACGTGGTGCGGTTTGCTGTCTTTAAATTCTTCAAGCCGGAATTCTTCAACAGACATAAAGGCATCACGGATGACTTTGCTGTCTGAAGTGACAGGGTAACGAATGTTGATGCCGAGTTCCCCTTCCTCACCCTTATTGTATGTAAAGGTGCCGACATTCAATGTAAGCTCTCCGCTGATGTCATCCCTGCAATCAATTTTCAGCTTTTTGCCTCGTGTATCATTAGAAAAATAGTCACTGACAGTTTTGACAAAGTGCTTTCCGGCCTCATCCAGTTCCGCTCGCTCAAGGCATTCAGCAAGCTTTAAGCCGGCATTTATGCCATTATCCGGCTCCATTGCGTGGCATGATTTCCCGTACACCCGAAGCGTCAGTTTTCCATTTTCTGAAACCGCTTCACCTTGTGTTTTTGATTGCTCCAGCCAGTTGCTGAAATAGGCGTGTACGGCATCAAGACCGTCCCCTTCAATGACCGCTTCAGCCGCATCCGGCACCATGTTCAAGCGCAGTCCTGAACGGAATGACAGAAGCCCGTTTTTTGCGTCTTCTTTATCAGAAGCGCTTTTTGCAATGCGCAGTGATGCGTCTATAATTCCTTTTTCTGCGTTAATGATCGGAAAATCTGCGTCAGGGGCAAATCCGACATCAGGCATTTTTTCGTGTTTGAAGTAGTGGTCCACACATCTCCAATCACTCTCTTCATCCGTTCCGATGATGATTCTCACGCGTTTGGATAAAGGCAGCTGCATGTCTTTGACGATTTTCAGCGCGTAAAACGCCGCCATTGTCGGCCCTTTATCATCAATGGCACCTCTGGCATATATCCGGCCATCCCTGATGTCGGCTGAAAACGGATCGCTCGTCCAGCCGTCTCCGGGCGGAACGACGTCGACGTGGCACAGAACACCGACGATTTCGTCACCCGTCCCCCACTCAATATGGCCCGCATAGCCGTCAAGATTTTTTACGGTGAAGCCTTCTTTTTCACCGAATTCCAACAGTGAAGTCAGGCAGTCACCTACGCCTTCTCCAAACGGCCGGCCGGGACCGGCTGTTGATTCGTCCATTACGCTGTTGATTTGCAGAAACTTCTGCGTGTCACGAATCAGATCTTCTTTGTTTCTGATCACTTCAACTTCCCAGTTCATCACAAATCCCCTTTCTTGATAAAGACTTGCAAAATGTTGATAAAACGAATAATATAGATGATGTTTTGAAAAAATGTTCGTCATTGGAGGTACTTATGTTTCATCTCGACAAGCATCAAACGACAATAAAAAGAGAAATTACCGCGGGATTGACCACCTTCTTTACAATGGTGTATATCATTGTCGTCAATCCGGTGATCCTTTCAAATGCGGGAATTCCGTTTGACCAGGTGTTCACCGCGACGATTATCGCTTCCATTGTCGGAACTTTATGGATGGCTCTCGCTGCGAATTTTCCGATCGCCATTGCCCCCGGCATGGGCTTAAACGCGTATCTCGCCTTTCATGTCGTCGGCGCAGGCAGCGGAATTACGTATCAGACAGCTTTCAGCGCTGTATTTATCGCGGGAGTCATCTTTATTATTTTATCGTTAACGCCTTTAAGAAAACAACTAATAGAAGCAATTCCGGGCAATTTAAAATACGGAATTACGACCGGCATCGGCTTATTTATCGCTTTTATCGGCTTACGCCAATCCGGAATTATCACAGCTGATAAATCTAATTTAGTCGCACTCGGCGATCTTCATTCGCCCGCCGTCATTTTAACGCTTATCGGGCTTATCATCAGTATTGTACTGATGGTGCTGAATGTAAACGGCGCTCTGTTCATCGGCATGGCGCTGACAGCCGTCATTGCCTTCTTGACCGGCCAGATCCATTTTACAAAAGGATTCCTTTCATTCCCGCACCTGCCGGAGGGGCTGTTGATAACAAATCCGTTCGGAGCCCTCGGGGATGTCGTACATCACGGTCTGTATGCCGTTGTGTTTTCTTTTCTTCTCGTTACGATTTTTGACACGACCGGCACTATGATCGGTGTCGCCGAACAAGCGGGATTGATCAAAAACAATCAGCTTCCGAATGCCAGAAGAGCGCTTTTGGCTGATTCGACCGCTACGACAGTCGGAAGCATCTTCGGCACCAGCCCGACAACCGCGTTCGTTGAATCTTCAGCAGGGGTGGCCGCCGGCGGAAGAACGGGTCTGACGGCGCTGACGATTGCCGTTATGTTTGCTGTTTCCATGTTTTTCAGCCCGCTTGTCAGCGTCTTATCGGAAGTGTCCGCGATTACGTCACCGGCTCTGATTATTGTCGGCAGCCTGATGATGGGAGCGGTGTCGAATATCCGCTGGAATGAACTTGATGAAGCGTTCCCGGCCTTTCTCGTCATTTTGGCGATGCCTTTGACGTCCAGTATTTCAACCGGAATCGCACTCGGGTTCATTTCATACCCGCTTGTGAAACTCGCTAAGAAAAAGTGGCGCGAAATCCATCCTTTAGTCATCATCTTTGCCGTGCTGTTTTTTATTCAGCTTTTTATTTTAAACGGGCATTAAGAAAAATCCCTTTCCTTTTTCGGAGAGGGATTTTTCACATATAAAGGGCGGAAAGAATCGCGGCAATGAGGCACCAGGCGGAACAGATGACTTGAATGAGAGTTAATGCGCTGTTTCTCGCCCGAAAATAGTCATCACTCTCTCTCTTGATTCCGCTTAAAACCGGTTTGTCCGTAATCCGGTCAAATAAAAGCGAAGCGGCGTACCGGCTGACTAGCATACATAAAATGAGGGCGGCCGGTTTCAGCAAAAGCGGAAGAACGAGAATAAGAGCCGTAAAAGCCGCGGTTAAAAGGTAAAGCTGCCGGAGATACCCGCCATTACGGATCAGCACTTTAAAAAACAATTCTTTCCACGCCGTATACGCCGACCGTTTTGAAAAGATATGCTTTGAGCCGGGATAAAAAAACGGCTTGCTCCGTCCTTTATTTTTCACATTCGGCAGCTGCACATCATGACTGAGCATCAAAACAGAGGCCGCAAATGAAAGCTTGCGCTTATTCTCCTCAAGCACTTCTTCCTCAAAAGCTGATAAAGAATCTGCCTCTTTCCAAGTAACAAGAACGGAGCAGATAAACAATATACAGCCTGCCGGCCAAAGCCAGTACCACTCGGCGGCAAAGCGGATCATGAAAAACGCGCCCGCCATCATAACGATCACTTTCAGCCAGCCTGACGTCTGATTCCCGAATGTCTGCCTGCTGTTTTTTCTTTGCCGGTGCACCGCTAATATCGCGGTATGGAAGCCGAACAGACAGCAAAACATACCTGAATATGCCGAAAAAGTACAGTCACCGTACTGGCGCCATAAGGGAAATAACAGCACCGCAAGCACTCCCCATTTGATGAAAGATAGGAACATCGAATACAAGAGCGCGTACCGTTTCAGCTGTTGCATCAAATGTTTTGCATGCACCAAAAACACGTGATCCGCTTCCAGCAAAAAGGTATGAATAAACCCCGTGCACAATAGCAGGACACTGAATACATACAGCCAGTCCCAGCCCAATACGCCGGCCGCCCCATCAAGAAGCCCCTTCCCGTTCAGCCATTCAGCATATTGGTAAACGACGAATGCGGCAGCTGGAAGAACGATATACAGCGCGACCGTCCAATCAATGATCGTCCGGAACACCTTCCATTGATACCGCCAATAATGAAACATCCTTTGAAAAAACAAAGCCCGCCCGGTCATCGCTGACTGCCCCGAACCGCTGAATAAAAGCAATCTAACAATGAACGGCCCCCTGTTCTTTCCTGAAGCTCTTCTAACGCGCCTTGAAGAAGCAGAGCGCCTTGATCCAGCAAATAAAAACGGTCGCAGATTTTTTCGGCAGTATCCAGAACGTGGGTGCACATCAGAATACCCGCGCCCCTTTCTTTCTCAGCAATCAGCATGTCGGTAAACAGCTTCGTTGAGATCGGATCAAGTCCGATAAACGGTTCATCAATGATGTAAATATCCGGTTTCGCCAAAAACGCCTGCATGAGCATCAGCTTTTGCTGCATCCCTTTTGAAAAACCGGAAGGCAATTCATGTTTTACCGCCGTCAATGAAAATTCATCAAGCAGCCGCCCGGCCCGCTCACGCCATGCTCCGCTTTCTATGCCCCGTAATGATCCGGTCAGCTCGAGATGCTCCCAGAGCGTCAGTTCATCATAAAAACTCGGCCGCTCCGGTATGTAAGCATAAGATGAATCATTCCACTCAATACACCCTTCCATATCCCGGGACAGCCCGAGAATCGCCTTTATCACTGTACTTTTTCCCGCGCCGTTCGCCCCGATTAACCCGGCAATTTCTCTCGAATTGACCGTAAAAGATACATTTGAAATCACCTTCGGCCTGTCAGCATAGCCGGCGGATACAATGTTTGCATTCAATAAGTCTCCCAAGCTTCTCACTCCCCCATTTTCATACGGACACGTATAAAAAAAGTTTCAGTTTCCATACTAATAAAAGCGGGCCAGGCATAGTAATGCACAAGGCGGCACCCAATTGGAAAAAATTATCGGCGCTTATTCCTAGATTCGTGTCCTCCATATCGTGTATAATGGAGGCAGTTAAAAGAGAAAAAACAGAATGTCTGCCTTTGTTGCTTATTCGTACGAAGTTTTAGAGTCGTGAGTTGTGGTATATCAAGTCCATCCGATCTTATGATAGGGAGTGGTTTTTTGAAACCTTCAACAAATCGTATGCTGACTCGGATTAAATCAGTTTACATGTTCATTCAGGAAAAAGGCCTTGTGACAACACAGGAACTGGTTGATGAATTCGGCATTACACCTAGAACCATTCAGCGAGACTTAAATGTGTTAGCATACAATGATCTTGTTCATAGTCCTAGCCGAGGCAAGTGGGAGACAACACGAAAAAAAGTGAAAATTACATCTTAAGCGAACAATTACATAGGGCCCTTTTCGGCCTGACATGCTGCAAGGCAAAGGCAGCGTCTTTGCCTTGCTTTTTGTTCCTCTATATAAAAAACCCAAAACAAATCTGTTTTGGGTTTTTCTGATTTCGATTACATTTCAGCATCTTTCAGCGCTGCGAGCTCTTCTTCTGTCAGCTCGCGAAATTCTCCCGGCTTAAGCTCCGGGTCAAGAGAAACAGCCCCCATCGAAAGCCGCTTTAAATAAGCCACTTCATTTCCGACGGCCTTTGCCATCAGCTTCACCTGATGATACTTGCCTTCTGTAATAGTCAAATGAATGACCGTTTCATCCGGACTTTCGGTAATCGTTTTAACGGCTGCCGGCTTCGTCTTATAGCCTCCTTCAATCACAACGCCTCTTTCCAGATCGATGATGTCTTCCGGAGACAGAGGTGATGTTAGCCGAACCTCGTATGTTTTGGGTACATGCTTTTTCGGCGAAAGCAGACGATGAGCGAGCTGCCCGTCGTTAGTCAGAAGCAAAAAGCCTTCCGTATCCTTATCAAGACGTCCCGCCGGAAACGGTTCGAACCGCTGTTCTTCAGGCGTCAGCAGATCAACCACCGTTTGCTGGCGGCTGTCTTCTGTAGCGGACAGCACTCCTTGCGGCTTATTCATCATGACATAAATAAACTCACGGTACTCTGCCGGCTCTCCGTATACCGTGATGTCCTGTTTATCGGGATCGACATGGATTTTCACATCTTTCGCCGGCTCTCCGTCAATCATGACAGCCCCTGCCTTGACGATTTTTTTCACATCTTTTCTTGAGCCGAATCCGCTGTTGGCAAGCAGCTTATCAAGTCTCATCATGATCCTCTCCTTTAAAAAGAAAAGCCCGCGATAAGCGGACTATTCATTATTCCTCAATGGGCGGAATGCCTGCCTCTTCTCAAAACGCGGGGCAGACGGTTTCCAAACATTTTCTGCAAAAATCCGATTCGGTACGCGGCAAACATGTACACCGCACCGCCGACAGCAGCACAGACAAAGACGACAATCGCCGCATGCAGCTGGCCGCTTTGGTACGTGACGAAAAAGCCGAGCAGCCATTGAGTCAGCTTGACCGCAACTCCCATCACGACGGATAAGACCGCAATTAAAATGACCCGTTTCATAAGCACTGTATACGAATAGCCCGCATGGCGCTTAATCATGATAAAACCGTACAGTAGAGAAGCGATATAACCGAGCGCCGTTGCCAATATGGCCCCGTCTCCCTGAAACAGCTTGATCAGCGGCACGTTCAGCACCACTTTTATAATGACGCCGATGAAAAGGCTCACGACAGCAAATTTCTGCTTATTAATCCCTTGCAGAATCGCGGCGTTTACGGTAAACAGAGAAAACAAAATCGCGACAGGCGCGTACCAGAACAAAATATCCTGTCCGATATCCGGGCGAAGGCTTTCAGAGCCGTAGAAGAACGTATAGGCCGGCCCCGATAACACGGACATCCCGACAACGGCGGGAATAACCAAAAACAGAATGATCTGCATCGTCTGGTTAATCTGCTGGTTCAAAAGCTTATAATTCCTGCTCGTAAATGATTCGGTAATCGTCGGAATCAGTGTCAGGCCGAATGCGGTCGCCAGTGAAACCGGAATCATCACAAGCTTCGGCACATAAAGAGTGACAATTGCCAGCATGTCCTGGCTGATGTCCTTATGGCCCGCCGCAATCATCGCTTTATTAAACGTATTCGTATCGATATAAGAATACAAAGGAATCGCCAGGCCGACAAAAACGTAAGGAGCTGCATAGCTGAAAAGCTCAATAAACATTTTTTTATAGCTTAAGTTTGCGGACGGGACGAGGTTCGGCTTCATCGCCAGAAGATCGCCCTTCCGCTTATTCCAGTAAATATAAAGGACGACAAGCCCTCCGAATGATCCGATCAGCGCTGCGAAAGTCGCATATCCGACTGCGATGACAAGGCCGCCGTTAATCACTCTTAAAATCAAATACGTCGCGCCCAATAAAAAGATGATCCGGGCAAGCTGTTCCACAACCTGAGAAACGGCTGTCGGCCCCATCATCTGATGGCCTTGGAAAAAACCGCGCACAAGACTCATAATCGGCACAACCAAAAGTGCCAGACTGACCATCCGGATGACATAAACGACGTGGTCAATCGTAAGTCCGTTATTACTCGTGCCGCCGAGAGATGTTTCCGCAAAAAACGGCGCCGAAATATAAAGAATCGAAAAAGCGATCATCCCGGTAACGAGCATAACCGACATTCCCGCTCTCAGCATACGCCTGCTCGTTTCATAGTCTCCTTTGGAATTATATTTCGAGACAAACTTTGAAACCGCGGCGGGAAATCCCATCGTGGCAATGTTTAAAAACAGTGTATATTGATTATATCCGTATTGAAACAAAGCTCCGCCCGTCGCTCCGACCATCGCTCCGAACGGGATCAGATAAATCATCCCTAAAATCCGCGATATATAGGTGCCGAGCGTCAGCACGAACGTGCCCCTTAACAATTTGCTTGACATGTTTCCTCATCACCATTTTCTACGAAGATTCAACTTTTCTATTTTAACACAACTGGGCAAATAGACGGTAATAATTACAGCGGAAAACTTCTTGGGAAAGCTCTAAAAAAACAAAATACGTTTAAGGAATCCCCTACTTTCGCTATAATAGCAGGAAGCGGACATTTCCGCCTATTATTACGCGAAAAAGAAAGTTGTTGATGAAATATGAAACATTTTGACGTGATTGTGATCGGCGGCGGCCCGTCCGGTTTAATGGCTGCGATTGCCGCAGGCGAAGAAGGGGCAGATGTCTTATTAATTGATAAAGGAAACAAGCTGGGACGGAAGCTGGCGATTTCCGGCGGCGGGCGCTGCAACGTAACCAACCGCCTCCCCGTTGAAGAAATCATCAAACACATCCCCGGAAACGGCCGCTTCTTATACAGCGCGTTTTCCGAATTTAACAATGAAGATATCATCGCCTTTTTTGAGAAACTCGGAATTCAGCTGAAAGAAGAAGACCACGGGCGCATGTTCCCGGTGACAGACAAAGCGCAAAGCGTTGTCGATGCGCTTTTGAACCGTTTAAAAGAACTGAATGTCACCATCCGCACAAATGAAAAAATCAAAGAAGTGCGGTACGAGAACGGCAGGGCTGCGGGCATTACGACAAACAATGACGAACACATTTCCGCCGGCGCCGTCATTATCGCCGTCGGCGGAAAGTCAGTCCCCCACACCGGCAGCACCGGAGACGGCTATGCATGGGCGGAAGCGGCCGGCCACACCGTGACGGAACTCTTTCCGACAGAAGTGCCGGTTACGTCCTCAGAGCCGTTTATTAAACAAAAAACACTTCAGGGGCTGTCCCTTAGAAACACGGCCGTCAGCGTCCTGAATAAAAAAGGCAAGCCTATCGTCACACATGTGATGGACATGCTGTTTACCCATTTCGGCTTGTCAGGCCCCGCCATTCTCCGCTGCAGCCAGTTTGTCGTCAAAGAACTGAAAAAGCAGCCCGAGGTCAAGCTCCGCATCGACCTGTTCCCCGGCATCAACGAGGAAGATTTATTTCAGCGGATGCATAAGGAGCTGAAAGACGCACCGAAAAAAGCGCTCAAAAATGCGCTGAAGCCGTGGATGCAGGAGCGGTACCTGCTTTTCCTTCTGGAACGGAACGGTCTTGATCCGCAAATCAGCTTTACGGAGCTGCCGAAGGATCAATTCAGGGCGTTTGTCAAAGACTGCAAACAATTTACGGTTGCTGCTGACGGAACGCTTTCTCTGGACAAAGCGTTTGTCACAGGCGGCGGTGTTTCCGTAAAAGAGATTGAACCGAAACAAATGGCGTCTAAAAAAATGGAAGGCTTATATTTTTGCGGAGAAATCCTCGATATTCACGGCTACACGGGAGGCTACAATATCACCTCAGCCCTTGTCACGGGGCGCCTCGCCGGCTTGAATGCAGGACGTTTCTCACACTCGCTGTAAGATGGTCTAAAGCACATTTACCTGAGCGCCCCCATTGAAAATTGACCAAAAACATGATAGAGTTTTCTGCGTTTTGTTTCACCTGATTGAGGGAATAGGAAGAAAGGAATGATCTGCAATCGTACGACCATACTAAAACAAAATGGCGTATCGAAAAAATAGTCAGAGGGTGAGAACGTTTGAAAAAGAAGAATATCTCCAGTGTTTTTTGGATTGTGATTGTTATCACAGCCGCTGCGGTTTTATGGGGTGTCGTTTCTCCGGACAGCCTGCAGCAAGTCACTGAAACAGCGCAAAATTTCATTACGGATTCTTTCGGCTGGTATTATCTGCTGGTCGTTTCTATATTTGTCGGTTTCTGTCTCTTTCTCATTGTGAGTCCGATCGGCAACATAAAACTCGGAAAACCCGGGGAAAAACCGGAATTCGGGTTATTATCATGGTTTGCCATGCTTTTCAGCGCGGGCATGGGAATCGGTTTGGTATTTTACGGGGCTGCGGAACCGATCAGCCATTACGCCATCAGCTCTCCCTCAGGTGAAACAGAAACGCCCCAAGCTTTTCGTGATGCGCTCCGGTACACATTTTTCCACTGGGGGCTGCACGCTTGGGCCATCTATGCGGTTGTCGCTTTATGTATCGCATATTTTCAATTCAGAAAAGACGCGCCCGGTTTAATCAGCAGCACACTGACACCGCTTTTAGGCGATAAAGTAAACGGGCCGATCGGCAAGGCAATTGACTGTATCGCCGTGTTTGCGACCGTTGTCGGTGTGGCGACAAGCTTGGGTCTCGGAGCGACTCAGATCAACGGCGGTCTGAATTATTTATTCGGCATTCCGAAGACATTTTCCGTTCAGCTGATCCTGATCGTTGTCGTGACCGTGCTTTTCTTGATTTCTGCGTGGAGCGGAATCGGCAAAGGAATTAAATACTTAAGCAATACCAACATGATACTCGCGGGTATTTTGATGATCTTTATGCTCATTGCAGGCCCGACGGTTTTGATTATGAACTCATTTACTGATTCTATCGGCCAATACATCCAAAATATCGTGCAGATGAGCTTTCGCTTGTCACCGAATGATCCCCAAAAGCGCGAATGGATTAACAGCTGGACCATTTTCTATTGGGCCTGGTGGATTTCCTGGTCGCCGTTTGTCGGCATATTTATCGCCCGGGTTTCAAGGGGCCGGACCATCCGGGAATTTTTAATCGGTGTGTTAGTGACACCTTGTATATTGGCTTTCTTATGGTTTGCAATCTTCGGTGTATCCGCTATGGATCTTCAGCAAAAAGGCGTTTTCAATGTCGCCGGAATGACAACGGATACGATGCTGTTCGGCGCACTCAGCCACTATCCGCTCACAATGGTGACATCCGTATTAACACTTGTTCTGATCGCTGTTTTCTTTATTACATCAGCAGATTCAGCGACATTTGTGCTTGGAATGCAAACGTCTTACGGCTCATTGGACCCGTCAAATCGGGTAAAAATCACTTGGGGCATCATCCAGTCCGCCGTAGCAGCGGTTTTATTATATTCCGGGGGTCTGGCCGCACTGCAAAACACGGCCATTCTCGCTGCGGTCCCGTTTTCAGTCGTGATCCTTCTGATGATCGTGTCTCTGTATAAATCATTAGTGAGCGAAAGAAAAGGAATCAAACAAGCGGAGAAATACCAAAAGCCGAGAAGTCCCCGCGTCAAAAAAGCATAATGCACAACGAAGCCCGGCATTCGCCCGGGCTTCTTTACTTTCGGTATAAAATGAGAGCGGAAAAACAATAAAGCTGCTCCCCTTCAGGATCACAGGCAGCCGCTACCGTATATTTAATATCGACGAGCTGTTCTTCGGAAATTCCTTTTAAAAATGAATTGACTTCAGTCTGCAGATCCTTTTCATGCTCCTCATCAAAAACAGCTATCTTCAGCATGTCACCCTCTCCTTTCTCTATCAATTTATTCCGGTTCAACTGAAATATGATAGAGAAAAACAGATTTCCCTTTTTACTGATTTTTACTAAAAAACTCCAAAAAAGTTGTTGAAAACGCTTACTAACATGTGATAATATCACTCTAACAATAACCAGGTCATTTCTATTTAGTAAATTTTTAGTAAAAAGGAGATGCGAAATGGTCCGTCTCAAAGATATTGCCTTACAGGCGTCTGTATCCAGCGCCACAGTATCGAGAATTTTAAACAGAGATGACTCTTTAGCCGTGACTGAAGAAACAAGAGAAAAAGTCCTGCGGATCGCCGATGAGCTGGGCTATCAGCCGTCGGCAAAAAAACGAAAAAACCGCAGCCGCAATGATTCTGCCCCCCTGATCGGCGTTGTCAGCTGCCTGTCACCGGAGGAAGAACGGCAGGACCCTTATTTTTCGGCGATCAGAAAAGGCATTGAAGAAGAATGTTTTCAGCAAAAAATTTTCATCACTTCTTCTATCCATCTCGGTTCTTTTCAAGAGCATATGTTTCACGAATTGGACGGTGTGATCGTAATCGGCAGCCTCCAAGACGAGGCGCTCACGAATATCAGCACCTCTTTCAGACACGCCGTATTTGTTAACGGCATACCTGATCCCGCCCGCTACGACTCCGTCAGCGTAGACTTTTATGCCGCAGCGCAGAAAGCGATAGAACATCTGCTGTCGCTCGGTTATCGGCGGCTTGGTTATATCGGCGGCCGGGAGCGGGAGCATACCGTGATAGACGGTGTAAACAGCAATCAAACAATTGAAGATAAGCGCCTGACCGCTTTCTTACAAATGGCCGGCGCCGAGCCGGAGCACGTGCTGGTCGGCGAATACAGCATGCACGAAGGTTTCCGGCTGATGAAGGAAGCCATCAAAGGCGGCAGTCTGCCCGACGCCTTCTTTATTGCAAGTGATTCGATGGCCATCGGCGCTTTAAAAGCCCTGCAGGAAGCCGGCCTTCAAGTCCCGCGCGATACAGCGATTGTCAGCTTCAACGGCATTGATGAAGCGGAATACGCCAGCACGCCTTTATCAACGGTAAAAGTATATACAGAAGAGATGGGCCGGACGGGTGTCAAATTGCTTCTTGACCGTTTGAACGGCAGGACCGTCCCGCTGGCCGTGACGCTCCCCACTTCACTGATTGTCAGACAAAGCTGCGGATCACAAGAAAGGAGGTGACGTTTCCCGCAGCATTTATATCATATTTAAAGGAGGAAAAGATGAAACGCTTACTGGTTTTGTTTCTTTCTTTTATTTGTATGATACTTCCCGGCTGTTCCGCGGGACAGAGCAGCGCAGGAGAAAAGCAGAAAACCTTGACCGTCTATTCCACTATATCCTCAGACAGCGAACGCGCCGTGTTCAGAGAATTGGCTGATTCATTCCAAAAAGAACATCCGGGCATTCAAGTAAAAGTTCATTTCCCAGGCAATGACTACGAAAATATGATGAGAGTCAGAATGGCGGCCGATGACATGCCCGATCTATTCGACACTCACGGCTGGGCCAAAATCCGCTACGGAGAATATACAGCCGACCTCAGCGGCATGTCTTGGACGAAGCGGCTCGATCCGAATTTAAACAGCATGCTCAAGGACGCCAAAGGCAGGATATACGCCTTCCCTCTGAATCAGGCAAAGGACGGGCTTGCTTACAACCGCACCCTTTTGGAAAGATACGGAATTAAACCGCCGGACACGATGGACGATTTCATGAAGGCGCTGAGACAGGTTAAAGAAAAAAGCGGCGGAACAGTCACTCCCTTCTGGTTTGCCGGCTATGAGAAAAGCTCATTTGCCCAATATTACGATCAATTCGCCGCACCGCTTCTCATCACAGATCCCGCTCACCGTTACAAAAAGCAGCTGTTAAACGGAACCTTCCGCTGGACACACTTCACCTATTTATCTGACAAACTGAAAGAGATGCAAAAAGAAAACCTGCTCAATACGGATGCCGTGACGGCAAAACGTTCCCAGCTGATTGATCTGATGGCGCAAAACAAAATCGCCTTTACGCTGCAGAGCGGCACCCTCGGCCAAGACGTCGCTCAAATCAATCCGAAGGTAAAAGTCGGCATCATACCGACCCCGGCAGTCCACAAAGGAGACGCACCGGTATGGATCGGGGGCGAACGTTATACGCTGGCGGCATCCAAGGATTCCTCTCGGCTGAAAGAAGCGAAACAGTTTATCGCATTTATGGCCCGTCCAGAACATGCAAAATCAATTGCCGAAGCGACCTCGCTTCCGGCAGGATTAGTGAATGTAAAGACGGACATTTTTTACGCAAATGACTATAAACGCTATCAGCATATTAAGGTGCAGCCTTATTTCGACCGCCTTTATTTGCCGAACGGAATGTGGGATGTGATGGGCACGGCCGGGCAGGAGCTGATGGCTGATATCTTAACTCCCTCAGAAATTTCGGCGAAACTCGGCAGGGAATATAAGCGGCTCCGTCTTCAATCTGATTCACAGGGAGCTGAAGAAGAATGAGTGATCTTGCAAGAGAAACCGCCGGATTTCAAAATAAAAAGCCGATTAAACCCGCGTCATTATGGTGGATGTACGTCCCTGCTCTTGCCACGGTTTTTATTTTCATGATTTTTCCGTTTGCCAAAGGCGCTTTTATCACATTTACAAACTGGAACGGCTTCTCACAGACATATCAATGGGTGGGGGTCACCCAATATAAAAGGCTTTTGACAGACCCGGACACATGGCTCGTTGTGAAAAACACTTTGCTTTACGGGCTCGGAAGCACTTTTTTTCAGAATATGCTCGGGCTTTTATATGCGCTGCTTTTGAATCAAAGCTTAAAAATGAAGGCGCTCACAAGAACGATCGTCTACCTGCCTGTCATTATCAGTCCGCTGATCATGGGATACATTTGGTATTTTATTTTCTCGTATGACGGGGGCGCGCTGAATGATGTGCTTGGCGCGTTGGGTATCGGTTCTGTCAACGCCTTGGCAAGCCCGGCGGCAAACCCGTGGATCATCGTCATGATTAACACCTACCAATACGCAGGCATTGCGATGATTGTATATTTGGCGGGCCTGCAAAGCATTCCGAAAGATTATTACGAAGCGGCAAAAATAGATGGCGCGGGAGGCCTTCAGCCGTTTTTCACCATTACCCTGCCTTTATTGATGCCGGCTGTCACCATCAATATGGTCATCAATATCATCGGAGGACTCAAGCTGTTTGATGTCATTTTCGCCCTGACCGCAGGCGGGCCGGGCAATTCCTCCCAATCGATGTCGACATTTATGTATGATTTATATTTTAAACGGCAGGATGCGGGATATGCCGCCGCCCAAGGCGTGTTTATGTCCGTCATTATTCTTGTCATCAGCTTTTCGGCTCTCGTGTATTTCAAACGAAAGGAGACGGAAATGTCATGAAAACAGTCCGAATGCGGATCTTTACCCTCTTGGCTGCCGTCATCTCATGCGTTCATATTGTCCCCTTTTATATATTGCTGACCACGTCATTAAAAGCAAAAGGAGACTACAGTTCAAAATGGTCGCTGCCCTCCGCTTTTTCATTTCAGAATTTCCGTGAAGCATGGGAGCGGGCCTCTCTCGGGCAATCTTTTCTGAACACGATCATCATTACAGCCGTTTCCGCCGCTTTGTTAATTTTCATGGGTTCGCTTGCCGCATATCCGCTCGCAAGAAGAAATACGAAGCTGAATAAAATCGTCTTCGGCCTTTTGATTTCAATTATGATCATCCCGCCTTTGACTTCCATGGTTCCTTTATACAAGATGGTCGCTGATGCGGGACTGATCAATACGCATGCCGCAGCGATTCTCATTAATACGGCTGCATATATGCCGCTGACCGTTTTCTTATATTCAGGATTTATCCGCTCTTCCATTCCGAAAGAGCTTGAGGAAGCGGCCAAGATGGACGGCGCCGGATTGATCAGGACTTTTTATACGATCGTGTTTCCCCTGCTGAAACCGATTACCGCAACGGTCTGCATTATTTCCTGCGTGTTTATCTGGAACGATTATCAATTTGCGATTTTCTTTTTACAAGATCAAAAGGTGCAGACGTTGACCGTGGCCATGGCGGGATTCTTCGGCGAAAACGCGAACAATCTTCACTTAGTCGCCGCAGCCGCAATTATGGCGATGCTGCCGATGGTCGTTTTGTTTTTGGCCCTTCAAAAATATTTTATCTCAGGGCTGTCCTCCGGGGCAGTCAAAGGCTGAGAAGAAAAGGGAGGAATTTCTGTTGAAGAAAATTACGTTTATCGGAGCGGGAAGCACGATATTTGCGAAAAATGTACTGGGAGACTGTTTACTGACTGAAGCTTTAAACGGATTTGAATTCGCGCTTTATGATATTGATGCTGTACGGCTGAAAGAATCCCAGCTCATGCTGGAAAACATGAGAGACCGCTATAATACGAGCGTATCCATCATTTCTTACGATGACCGAAAACAGGCGCTAAAACAGGCCGGCTATGTGATAAACGCCATTCAGGTCGGCGGTTATAAACCCGCGACGGTCATTGACTTTGACATCCCTAAGCGGTACGGCCTGCGCCAGACGATTGCCGATACCGTCGGAATAGGCGGCATTTTCCGTTCCCTTCGCACCATCCCCGTTTTATTTGACATCGCTAAAGACATGGAAGAGGTCTGTCCGGATGCGTGGCTGTTAAACTATACAAATCCGATGGCTTCTCTGACCGGCGCGATGCTCAGACATACAAATGTAAAAACGGTCGGCCTGTGCCACAGCGTACAGGTCTGTACAAAAGATCTGTTTGACTCACTCGGCATGGATCACGAAGGTACGGAAGAACGCATTGCCGGCATCAATCACATGGCTTGGCTCTTAGAGATCAAAAAAGACGGAATTGATTTGTATCCGGAAATTAAAAGACGCGCCCGCGAGAAACAAAAGACGAAACATAATGACATGGTGCGGTTTGAGCTGATGGATAAGTTCGGCTGCTACGTAACGGAATCATCTGAGCACAATGCCGAATATCACCCGTATTTTATAAAAAGCCGGTATCCGGAGCTGATAGATGAACTCCAGATCCCGCTAGATGAATATCCGAGAAGATGCGCAGAACAAATCAAAAACTGGGAAACGATAAGAGACGGCATCATCAACAATCAAAACCTGACGCATGAGCGCTCGAATGAATACGGTTCGAGAATTATAGAAGCGATGGAGACGGGCCGTCCGTTTATGTTCGGCGGCAATGTGCTGAATACGGGACTCATACCGAATCTGCCGGCGAAAGCAGTCGTTGAAGTGCCTTGCGCAGCCGTTAAAAATCAAATTATGCCTTGTTATTCAGGCGAACTTCCGGAACAGCTCGCGGCGCTTAACAGAACAAACATTAATACACAGCTTTTAACCATCGAAGCGGCCGTTACTTTAAAAAAGGAAGCCGTATATCAGGCGGCCATGCTTGATCCGCATACGAGCGCCGAGCTTTCCATGAATGACATCATCTCTTTGTGCGATGATTTATTTGAAGCCCATAAAGACTGGCTTCCGGCGTATCACTGATCATTCGCGATCCGGCCCCGGAGGGGGCTGGATCGCTTTTATATGTTCAGCACCAGTTTGACCGTCTGCAGGGTGTGTCCTTTAAAGTCTTCTTCAAATTCACATACCCGGTGAAACCCTTTCGCTTGATAAAAGGACAAGGCGGTGCGGTTCTCTTTTTCTGCATGGACATAAAGCTCTTTTATTCCGGCAGACTGTCTGATACATTCTTTAAGGAGTGACGTGCCTATCCCGTTTCCCTGAAAACCCGGATCAATATAAATAGCGGTCAGCTCCGCTTTTCCGTCTTTTTGAACCGGAGTGACATTTGCAAAGCCGAGTACTTTTCCCTCTTTTCCTTCTGCAACAAAGAACAGAGAATGCTGAAGCCGGCGTTCCATCATTTCATCCTGATAGGCGGATTTGAGAAACTGATCCTGAATGTGTCTGGGGATAATCCCTTCATACGTATGATGCCAGCTTCGTTCTGCGACTTGCCGGACCTGTTTGATATCACTTGCTTTCATAGCACGGATCATCGGTTTCACTTGATTCGCCTCCCGTTTTTTTCTATTAAAAAAGAAGAAAAAGACGTACGTTCCTTTTTCTTCTTTCACTACAAAACGTTATTTCTTCGGCTTTGTTTCGCCTTCCCACTCCAGCATGCCGCCTTCAACATTAACCGTACGGAAGCCCTGCTCATGTAAATACATGCAAACATTCATGCTTCTTTTTCCGGAACGGCAGATAAATACATATTCTTTGTCCTTGTCTAACGCATCCATCTTCTCAGGGATGTCTCCCATGCGGATATGAACAGCCTGCGGAATCATTCCTTCGGCTACTTCTTCATCTTCTCTGACATCAATCAGATACAGCTCTTCTCCCGCTTTTAATTTCTCTTCCAGTGCGGCTGTGCTGATTTCATTTATTTTCAATGTGTGACACTCCCATTCGTCTTAATGATTTTAAGTATACCAAAGCCTGCGGGGCAATTTCTATGCTAGAGGCCTGATAAAAAAACCCCTCTTTTTATGAGAGGGGCTTCGCCCGGTCAGTTTGCCACAATATTGACAAGCTTGCCCGGTACGGCAATGATTTTTCGGATCGTTTTTCCTTCAAGCTGCTCTTTCACTTTTTCGTCAGCTTGTGCGAGCTGTTCTAATGCCGCTTTATCGGCATCAGCCGGAACCATTAATTTCGCTTTTACTTTTCCGTTCAGCTGGACGACGATTTCCACTTCATCATCAACCAGTTTTGATTCGTCATAAGCAGGCCAAGCTTCATATGCAATCGAACCTTCGTGGCCGAGTTTTTCCCACAGTTCTTCCGCCAAATGCGGGGCAACAGGAGAAAGCAGCTTCACAAAGCCTTCCATATATTCTCTCGGCAGTTCATTCGCTTTGTAAGCTTCATTAATGAAGACCATCAGCTGAGAAATGCCTGTGTTAAAACGAAGGGCTTCGTAGTTTTCCGTCACCTTCATGACTGTTTCATGGTAGACGCGTTCAAGAGTTTCTCCCGCGCCTTCTGTCACTTTGCCGGTAAGCTCTCCGTTTTCCTCGATAAACAAACGCCATACGCGGTCAAGGAAGCGGCGGGCTCCGTCAAGGCCGGATTCAGACCAGGCGATAGATGCGTCAAGCGGACCCATAAACATTTCGTACAGGCGCAGCGTATCTGCTCCGTGAGACGCCACAATTTCATCCGGATTGACGACGTTTCCGCGGGATTTACTCATTTTTTCATTATTTTCCCCGAGAATCATTCCTTGGTTATACAGCTTTTGGAACGGCTCTTTCGTCGGCACGACACCGATATCATAGAGGAATTTATGCCAGAAACGAGCGTACAGAAGGTGAAGCACGGCATGCTCCGCTCCTCCGATGTAGATATCGACAGGCAGCCATTTATCCAGTTTCTCAGGTGAAGCGAGCTGATCCGGATTTTTCGGATCGATAAAGCGAAGGAAGTACCAGCAGCTTCCCGCCCATTGCGGCATCGTGTTTGTTTCCCTTCTGCCTTTTCTGCCCGTTTCAGGATCAGTGACTTCCACCCACTCTTTAATGTTGGCAAGCGGTGATTCACCGGTTCCGCTCGGTTTGATCTCATCGGTTTTCGGCAGAATCAGCGGCAGCTCTTCCGCAGGAACGGCTGTTGACGTGCCGTCTTCCCAATGAATGACCGGAATCGGCTCGCCCCAATAGCGCTGACGGCTGAACAGCCAATCACGCAGACGGTATGTCACTTTTTTCTCACCGTTTTTCGTTTCTTCAAGCCAGGCGATCATTTTTTCAATCGCTTCCGCTTTATTCAGTCCGTTCAAAAAGCCGGAATTGACATGCTCTCCGTCTCCCGTGTACGCTTCCTCGTCTGTGTTTCCGCCTTTTACGACTTCTTTGACAGGCAGGCTGAACACTTTGGCGAATTCAAAATCGCGTTCATCATGCGCCGGCACGGCCATAACAGCGCCCGTTCCGTAAGTAGCAAGAACATAATCAGCTATCCAGATCGGCAGCTTTTCACCGTTTGCCGGGTTTACGGCATATGCGCCCGTGAAGACGCCCGTTTTTGTTTTCGCAAGATCCGTCCGTTCCAGATCACTTTTCGCCTGAACTTCTTTAATATAAGCGTCTACCGCTTCTTTTTGTTCAGCCGTCGTAATGGCTTCAACAAGCTCATGCTCAGGAGCCAGAACGGCATAAGCCGCGCCGAACAGCGTGTCAGGTCTTGTCGTAAACACCGTGAACGTGTCATCAGTGCCGTCGATTGCGAAATGCACGTTTGCGCCTTCAGAACGTCCGATCCAGTTGCGCTGCATGTCTTTAATGCTTTCAGGCCAGTCCAGATCTTCTAAATCTTCAAGAAGCCTGTCCGCATAAGCGGTGATTTTCAGCATCCATTGTTTCATCGGGCGGCGTTCAACCGGATGTCCGCCCCGCTCGCTTTTGCCGTCAATGACTTCTTCGTTTGCAAGCACCGTTCCGAGTGCCGGGCACCAGTTGACAGGCACTTCGTCTACATAAGCGAGACCTTTTTCGTACAGCTTGGTGAAAATCCACTGCGTCCACTTGTAGTAGTCCGGATCAGTCGTATTGATTTCACGATCCCAATCATAAGAAAAGCCGAGCGATTGGATCTGGCGGCGGAAATTATCTATATTGTGTTTCGTGAACTCAGCCGGATCATTCCCTGTGTCAAGCGCGTATTGCTCGGCAGGAAGCCCGAACGCGTCCCATCCCATCGGATGAAGCACATTGTACCCCTGCATGCGTCTCATACGTGAAAGAATATCGGTTGCCGTATAGCCTTCCGGATGCCCGACATGAAGGCCGGCTCCTGAAGGATACGGGAACATGTCAAGCGCGTAAAACTTCGGCTTGTCATTCTCTTCACTGGCGGCGAATGTTTTATGCTCCAACCAGTAATTCTGCCATTTCTTTTCTATTTTTTCGTGCTGAAAACTCAACGCAAAAACCTCCTTCTGATTGAATACGGCGTATGTAGTCCAAGTATTGACGGGATGAGAAAGATTATATTCAGATTATTCTAAAACTAAAAAAACTCCCTCATCCCAAAAAGGGACGAGAGATTTTTGTTTCCCGCGGTACCACCCTCGTTAGCGCGGTTTTTAGCCGCACTCACTTGATACTTTTAACGCAGTTATGCGTCAGCGGTTTTGCCGCTGCAACTCTGAGGCGAGTTCGGAAACAGACTTGATTGACTTGCACCGGCCGTCAACTCTCTGACTGCAAAATCTGCTTCTTACTGCTCCTCTTCACTGTTCTTATCGCTACCGTAATCTTACCTGTATTTTATAGAATTCTGTTCATAAGTGCAAGCAGGTTTGTATACAATGGGAATGTACCCAGAACGGGTCATGAGCGGGGATATTATTTTGATGGAGGATTTTTTTGCTGGTGTGGTTTTGCTTCGGCCGAATCACTGTTTTGTTCCCTGACAAAATCAAAGCTTCTGAGAACAGCTTCTCCGCCGTAGCCTGCGATTATGGATAAGATGACGAGTTGAATTCCTGAATCGGGGTCAGCGGATAAGACAAGTAAGATGGAAGCAGCCATTCCGATAAAACCATCTTCCAAAAAACCGAGATAGATAAACCGCTTTGTCATTCTGGGTTTCTCCAGCCTGCCTCTCTTTTTCACATGACCGAGAACCCCCATGATTCCTCCAATTACACAAGCAATAATTACCTGATGCAGCATCTTCATCACCTTCCTAAAGCCCTTATTTAGTAAAGCGACTTCAGGCCATCCAGCCCCCTTACGAATACGATGATTTTCGATATCTACATACCGGCGAATGAGCAGGAAAGTAAAAAGCTTGTTTCTTCCATTATATGTGAACACATGATCGGTAAGCTTGATGCATTAGATTCATTTTTCACCCAGTGACAATGACCTAGTCACTTACTTAGCGGCGATATACCTTCTCCTTATATCTTCAGTGTATATGAGGACAAGCCCGAATGACAAATCGCAAACTTCGGCTGCTTGAATCAGAACATATGTTATGCTACGGTTACTGTAGATTCATTTAAAAAGGGGAGAAACAACGGCTGAAAAAAGCGCACAGCTTTACGGCCAAAAGGGGGTTTTATATGGCTGACTCAAATGTATTCGGAAAACTGGAGCAGCTGGAGCTTATCAAAAAGGCGCTTGATCACGCACGCATCGGCGTGGTGATTACAGACCCCTCTCTTGAGGACAATCCCATCATATATACGAATCAGGGATTTATGGATATGACTGGCTATTCTTCCGAAGAGATATTAGGTAAGAACTGCAGATTTCTGCAAGGCAAAGAAACCGACCGAAAACAAGTCGCGAAAATAAGAAAAAGCTTAAAACATAAAGAAAAGATCACGGTGCGGCTGAAAAATGTAAAAAAAGACGGCACCCCGTTTTGGAATGAACTCAATATTGATCCTCTTTATGTTGAAGACAAGCTCTATTTTGTCGGTTTTCAAAAAGACATCACAGAGCAGAAAGAATACGAAAAACTCCTTGAGGATTCCCTCGCAGAAATTACGATGCTGTCAACGCCGATTGTTCCGATCAGAAACGGCATCTCCGCCTTGCCGTTAGTGGGGAACTTAACAGAAGAACGATTTGACTCAATTGTGACAACTTTGACGGACATATTAACCGCATCTAAAGATGATTACTTAATTATAGACTTATCAGGTTTGGCCGAGGTGAACGAACAGACCGCGGACCGGATTTTCAAATTGCACCACCTGCTTAAATTAATCGGCACAGAATTAATCATCACCGGTATCAAGCCATCCCTTGCCATGAAAATGAATCAGCTTGATGCCAATTTTTCTTCATTTAAGACCTATTTAAATGTTAAGGACGCAGTCAACGTGCTTCCTGTCGTATAAACAAAAATCCCGCCGAAACGGCGGGATTTTTTTGACGTCATCGCACTTGGACGTTTTGTTTATGAACAGCTTTCAGGCGTTTGTCGTAAAGCACCGTCGCTGCGATGCTGACGACAAGAAGCACCATCAGGATCAAGAGCAGCACGCTCATGCCGTACTGATCAACCAGCACGCCGCCAAGGAGCGGGCCGATCATTCTGCCGCCCGTCGCAGCGCTGTTGACGAACCCTTGGTAAAACCCTTCTTTTCCCTTAGGCGCAAGCTGATTGGCAATAGTGGGAACGGCAGGCCAGACAAGCATTTCTCCGATCGTTAAAATCACCATCGCGGTGAGGTACATCGGAAATTGCTTGGCGCCGAGAAGCACGCCGAACGAGACGATAAAAATACAAAAGCCGATGACCATCTGCGTTTTTAACGCACCGGACCATTTTTTCAGAACAACTCCTATAAGAGGCTGTCCGGCGACAATTAATATTCCGTTTACGGTCCAGAGCACACTGTATAATGAAAGCGGCATACCGATGCTTTGAGTATGTGACGCAACGGTTGTGGACCATTGCGAATAGGCAATCCACCCGAGAACATACCCGCCGCTCAGTATAAGGAGCGCCGTAAATTTCGTTCTGCTGCTGACAGGCTCGTAGTCCAGAACAGAGACCTGGCCCGCATTTCCGGTTTTGATATTTCGAAAACCGAAAAATACAATAAGGAAAAACAGCACATACAGCAAGGCATTGGCTAAAAACACGTACGTAAACGAGTACGCCGCAACCATTCCTCCCAGTGCGGAACCGACAGCGACACCTGCGTTCTGAGCTACATATATCGCATTAAAAGCTCTCCGCCCGCCTTCTTTCCAGACCGCTCCCGCCATGGCGTAGCTGGCCGGGAACACGATGCCGGAACCGAACCCGACAATGATGAGCAGCCAAATATAAACGGGCCATTGGTGAAACAGTACAAGTCCGAGAAGACTTGCCAAAGTGATCATAATGCCCAACATAATGGATTTGAATCCGCCGATTTTATCAAACAAAAATCCGCCGCATAAATTCCCCGCTACACTGGCTCCGGAATTCAGCATCAGAACAATCCCCGCAACAGTCAGCGATTTCCCTAAATGATTATGAATATAGATCGTATTCAGCGGCCACAAAAAAGATGCGCCCGTCACATTGATAAACATTCCGATGATTAATATCTTCAAAGCGCGCGGCATACCGATCCCCCTTTCTCTATAAAAAAATCCATGAAAAAACGGAAACCGCAAGCTGCAGCTCCGTATCGGTCGTTATCATAGCACATTCATTCTATCCCCGCGGACGCCTTTTTTCAACATAAGAATCTGAAAAAAATAATGCCGGAATGTTGAAAAAATTACAAATGATTGGATTCACAAAAACAGCCCGCCATCATGCTCTTTTCTTCAGCAGCCAAAACGGGATATACAGAATGAAAAAGCTCAATATCACCGCCGCTTCCATTGAAAGAAGATACCACGGCCAAGGCCCGAAAACATTCAGAAGCGAAGCGGTCTTCGGTTTTTTCATTAAATAAAGGTAGTTCGCATTCAGCACACGATCAATAAAAAAGACACACGCCCCGTACAGATTGACGATCAGCACTGACACCCAAAGTGCGTGCACCGACGGTCTGTACTTTTCTGCACTGGCCATAAATAGACAGGCAAGAAAAACACAGCCGTGAGAGACGAAAAACACGATATACCGAAAATGAGGGAAGGTATACGCCCCTAAATCAGGCGTAGCCATCGCCTGTATGGCGCTGCCCAAACCGGCAAAATAGAGGAAGGCGAACAGCTTTTTGCTTTTTGTCATAACCATCAGCATCGCCAAATAGACGGATAGGTCGCTCAGCTGCAGCGGCAGAGATGTTTTCAGCGACCAGGCATGATGAAAGAGCAGCCATATATGGTAGCAGATCTGCGACACGGCAAGAAGAATGAACAGCACATATCGGAAAACGCGATTCGGCCGGCCGTGATTGAGCTTTTTCCGTAATATGATCACGAACACTCCCAGCAATCCGATGATGAAAAGCGTGAAAATGTGTTCCGCAGAAAAAAGATGAAAGGCCCCTGTTTCAGATTTCAATTGAAAATATTTCTGCATAAGGCTCCCCCGCGCGAATAAATGACGTATGTCTATTCTTTTAAAAATCGCTTTCTTCTATTCATGCAAAAAAAGCCTCCGCTGTGCGGAGGCTCCTCAACTTATTTTACAATGCGGATTGAATGACTTTTTTATAATAAAGCACCGACAATATGCCAAATATGGAATACAGCAACGTATACAGCGCCATGACCATGATCATCGGCGTCCACACCTCGGTTCCGAATAAAAACCATCCTGACTGAACGGCGAAATAGCTGTGGAAAAGCCCGAGAACGAGCGGAATGCCGAAATGATACGCCTGCTTCCGGCGGATGCCTTTCAGCAGATCTCCCGTTGTGAAACCGAGCTTCCGCAATATCGTGTAATCAGCCTTTTCATCCTCGCACTCGCCCATTTGTTTAAAATAAAGGATACACCCTGAGGTGATCAGAAAGGTTAAGCCCAAAAACCCGACGATAAACATGATCAGCCCCATGTTTTTCTTTTGGGTGTCAGCCGTTTCAAACTGTGAAAGCGCGCCGTCTGAATAGCGCTGCGCCTGAAACAGGTCATCAGCTTTTTGGACGTCCTCTTCATGTTTGAGTGTAATGCCGAAAAATTGATTTGATTTTCCCTGGATGGATGGGTCGATATCTTTCTCAATCCGGTCAAATACATGCTGCGTGACAATAACGGTCGGCAGTCCTCCGCTTGTGAATGTATAAGACAGGATGAAGTCGTTCTTCAAGCCCTTATACGCGAGCGGTATTTTATCCGTTTTGCCGTTTACTTCAATGGAACCCGACGTTTTTAGGTCGAGAAATTTTTTCATCATATCATTATATCCGGTAAACACAGCTTCTCCGTCAGAAAGTGCCACCCCTTCCGCGTCTTTCTCACTTACAATCGGCAGCGCCAAGTGGGATGGGTCTTGTTTAAAACTTTTCATATCACCGTTTATGATGTTCTTCATATTGACACCGGCCTGAATGGTCTTGATTGTCTTCACTTGATACCCAATTCCGTTTTTTTTCAATAAGGCGGTAAATGAGTCAGCCTCCTTTTGGTTATCAAACGCAAAGTCAGCCGCCGTATTTTGCTCGGCTGATTTTTCCGCAGAGTAATACGAAATATAGCTTAAAGACAGTAAACCGATTGACAGCGCCGAAAGAGTCGTAATAATCGTCAGCAGTACGGCGTTAGACTTCATCCGGAACATGATGGATGACAAAGACAGCACTTCACTGACATTCAGATACCCGCCCTTTGATTTTCTGATAAGGTTAGCCAGAAAGCTGACCGAACCTTTATAAAACAAATAGGTTCCGATAATCACAGATCCGAGAATAAACACCATTGCCGAAAACAGTTCATTCATGGTCGTAAAACTGCCCCCGAATAGTTGAGCGGACACCGCATAGCCTGCGATGATGGCCGCAATACCGATAACGCCGATTGTCATCTGCAGCCAAGAGAGCCGCCTTATGCCGCTTTCTGACGATGACGCAGCTTTAAATAAAGACAAAATGCTTTGCCGTTTAATAAATAAGTAATTCATCATCATAATCAGCACATAAACGGCCCCGAACACAATCAACGTCTGAACGAGCGCCCTGCTTGAGAAAAACAAGGAGACAGCGGCTTTTACACCGACTGTATGGAACAGCATCATCATACATAATTTCGAAAGAGAAAAGCCGGCAAAAATACCGATCCATATCGACCCGAAATACAAAATAAAATTTTCTGTGCTGAGTATGCGGAAAATGTGCATTTTCGTCATGCCGATTAATCGGAATAAGCCGATTTCCCGGCCGCGCCGTTTAATAAAAATAGTGTTGGCGTATAAAAGAAATACCGACACAATCGCCACAAGCAGAATGGAGGCGGCCCGGATCGCCGCCGCTCCTTTTATGGAGCTTTTCATTTCATCAAGCGCCGGATCGTATTGCATTGTGACAAAGGCGAAATAAAGGGCGGCGCTGAACACCAGCGCGAAAACGTAAAGATAATAGTTTTTCATATTCTTTTTCAGGTTCTGGAAGATCAAATGATGAATGCTCATGCCTGAACCCCGCCCAACACGCTTTGTGTTTTCATAATATCCTGAAAAAAGTCCGGTCTCTCCTGACCGCCTTTATTCAGCTGTGTATACACACGGCCGTCTTTAATGAAAACCACACGTCCGGAATAGCTGGCGGCAACCGGATCATGCGTCACCATCACAATGGTGGCGCGGCGCTTCTGATTCAAACGGCTCAGTTTATTCAGTAAATCCGAGGCAGCCTTAGAATCGAGCGCTCCGGTCGGCTCATCGGCAAAAATGATGCCCGGCTCATGGATAACAGCTCTTGCGGCAGACGTCCGCTGTTTTTGCCCGCCGGAAATTTCACTCGGATACTTATGTCTTAAATCATAGATGCCAAGCTCCTCTGCCGTCTCGGCAAATCGCAGATCCGCCTCTTTTTTAGACATTTTCGTAATGGATAACGGCAGGAGTATGTTTTCTTTCACGGTCAGCGTATCCAATAAGTTATAATCCTGAAAGATAAAGCCGAGATGCCGTTTTCTGAATTCGGCAAGCTGTTTTTCCTTCATGGACGTAATCTCCGTCTCATTCACTTTAATGGTACCCGCGCTTACTTTATCAATGGAAGAAAGCACATTCAAAAGGGTCGTTTTCCCTGATCCTGACGGGCCCATAATACTGACGAATTCCCCTTTGTGGATCTGAAGATCAATTCCTTTCAGCACCTCTTGTTTATTCAGCTTATTTCCATAGCTTTTGCGAATATTGCCTGCTTCTAAAATCACCACGTTACGATTCTCCTTTTTACATTGGTTATATTTATTGTAAGAACAGGAGCCGTTTTTTTCGTTTGATTAAGCGAACAAAAGAGAAAAGCATGTGACACTTTTGTCACACGCTGAACGTGCTGACGGCATCGTTCTGCTTCGGAAACACCAATGTAAAAACCGTGCCTCGTTTCGGCTCTGATCGTACACTGATGCGGATGAGAAGCGGGACCGCAGCTTTTTGAGCCAAATACAGGCCCATCCCGGTTGACGCGTGATCACGGCTCATTCGCGTTGAAGTAAACCCCTTTTCAAAAATGCGCGGAAGATCTTTAGGCTTGATGCCGATGCCGCGGTCTTCGATATCCACATGCACCCGGCCGTTGTGTTCATAGCTTTTTACGGTAATATCATCCGCTTCACTGTATTTGACGGCATTGCTTAACAGCTGTCTGATGATGAAGGACAGCCATTTCCCGTCACTGAGAACGTCTTGTGCCTCAAGCTGAATGTCAAACCCGATTCCTTTCTGTATACACCATGATTGCAGGTTTTTAATTTCGTTGAAAACGAGAGGACGGAGCTGAACGTGCTGAAATGATAAATCATTTTCAATAAAGGTCAATCGTTTCTGATGAAGCTGCTGGTCAAGGAGATGGTGAATCCGCAGCCATTCATACTGCAAAGGAGCTTTTAGCGGCTGTTCATCCAAGCGTTCGATCATAAGGTTCATCGCTGTCAGCGGTGTTTTGACTTCGTGAATCCACGACATCAGCTCATCTTTCTCATGCTCTGAGGCCGCCTGGAGATGAAGTGAGCTTTTTCTCAATTGCTCTGTCTGCCCTTCGATGCTTTCTTCAATGATGGATTCAAACGGACTGTCTGGCTTTTTCAGATAAGAAATGTCTAAATTGGCGTCCCATTCTGTTAAGCTTTTATAAAAAGCGGTCTCTTTGCGATAGCGGAACAAGAGAAACACAAGAAACAGAAGAAGCGATAGATAAATGAAATACAGCACCGATAAAAACGGAATGGATGGATCAATATATGCCGCAAAAAGGAGCACGGCCTGCTGAAAAAGAAACATCGCGATCCAGCTTTTTCTTTCAAGCAGAAATGATTTAATCATAAAGACCGTCTTCTTCCTTCGCGATGTACCCCTGCCCCACTTTGGTTTCAATCATCTTCCCGATGCCTAATTGATCAAGTTTTTTCCGCAGCCGATTGACATTCACCGTCAGCGTGTTATCACTGACGAAACGCTCATCATTCCACAAGCTTCTGATGAGTTCTTCGCGGCTGACGATTTTATTTTTCTGCTCGGCCAGCAGTTTTAAAATCAGCATTTCGTTTTTGGTCAGCTCAACTGAACCGTTTTCATGGCTCACCATGTTTGTTTCAGCATCAATGGCAGCCCCGCTCCACCTTTTGATGAGCGCCGGTTCTGCATTGTATTGATACACCCGCCGAAACACGGCTTGTATTTTAGCAATCAAGACGTCAAAATGAAAAGGCTTCTGAATGAAATCATCTGCTCCGAGCTGCATCGACATGACCATATCTGCGGGATGATCCCGCGAGGACAAAAACAGAATCGGCACGTTTGATTGGGAGCGTATCATTCTGCACCAATGAAAGCCGTCAAATTTCGGCAGCTGCACATCAATCATCACCAAATCGGGCTTGATTTCGGTAAATTCCCGGGTAACCCGGCTGAAATCCTTTATCCCGTGCACCGCAAATGACCAGCCCGTTAATCTCTCTTTCATCTCGTGAAACAAAGTGTTATCATCTTCTATTAACAAAATATGAAACATTTGTATACACCCTTTTTCTGTCTGATAGAGGAAAAACCGGCTGTTGTGTCCAGCCGGTTCTTTCTCTTTACAATTCTCTTCTTAACGCGGTCAGAACGTTGGTTTTTGTCGCTTTCCGGGCCGGATTCATACCCGAGATCACCGCGACTCCCGCACAAATGACAACTGCGATTACAACGAGGCTGAGCGGGATATAGGAGAAGGTATAATGAAGATCTTCAGCTCCGGTCTTTCCCCCTACCGCTTTCAAAATAACCGGCACAGCCAGATTGACGGCAAAACTCACTCCGTAGGAAATAATAATCCCGATCACAGATCCTAAAATCCCGATATAGGCGCTTTCCATCAGAAACATTCTGCGGATGATGGACGGGCTTGCGCCGATCGCTTTCATAATCCCGATTTCCTGCGTTCTTTCTGTAACCGCCATTGTCATCGTGTTGAAAATACCGATGGCAGAAATCAAGACGGCGATAAAGCCGACAAAGATCAGGCCGATTTTAAAGACGAGGAAAAATGTGTTGACGCCCTGCAGCTCGGTTGTGACGGACATGACTTTATAACCGTCATCACTCAAATCATTCGTTAACTGTTCAACATTGTCAAATTTGTCGGCGTAGACTTTTATGCTTTTTTCAGCATTTCCGCCTTTCAGATCTAAGAATTTCGAAAAGTCCTTTTTGAATTGATCACTGATAAAAATATTTGTATCCTCCATCCACTCTTGGGACGGTTTTTTTGTTATTCCGACTACCTTAAAGTCGTACGTTTTGGTTCCTTCCGTTTTTCCGGTATCATTGTTCGTTTTTGAGATGCTCAGCTGGATGGTTTTATTCAGCAGATCCTCCGTATAGCCTGTTGGCTTTTCCACATCCGAGACATTGTCTTGATGATCCTTTAATTCTTTGTTGTATTCATCTGCCTCTTTTTTCGTCCATAGGTTCTTCGCGAAATTATAGCCGACCACAATTTCATTTTCTGATTTGGCGACTCTTCCCCGATCAAGCTCCATATTGGCTTTGACTTCGTCTTTCATGTTTGTCAGCACTATAGCTGAATCTTCATTTGTTCTGTTTCCCAATGTCGCTTTATTCGGTTCATACACTTGGGTTCTTTCAACGACAGACTTGACATTCTTATATTTTTCCAAGTCTGATTTCTTTACGGCTTTTCCGTTCTCCTGGCCGAGCACATTGATTTCCGTCACAATCTGCTGGCTCATGGTAATGTCTGTAATCGTTTTTTGAATCCCGAATCCGACGGAGGACAAGACAACTAAAAACGCGCACGCCATTGTCGTCGCCAGCACCGTCATGAAAACACGCAGCCGGTTTTTCTTCATATTTCTTCTGATAAAGTGAACCTGATCCTTAAATCTCAACTGTAACGCCCCCTTTTAATACACCGTCATGCAGCTGGAATTTTGAATGAGCAATGGAAGCGACTTCATCGTCATGCGTAATGATGACAAATGTAATTCCGCGCTCCCGGTTCAGCTGCTGAATTAATGCAAGCACCTCAAGCTCCGTTTCTGAATCAAGGCTTCCCGTCGGCTCATCGGCTAAAATAATCGACGGATTTAAAATCAGCGCCCTTGCGATACTGACACGCTGCTGCTGACCGCCTGACAGCTCATTCGGATAATGATTCGCATGATTTTCAAGACCGACCCGTTTCAGCATATCCGCGACTTTCTGCTTGCGTTCAGAAGGTTTTACGCCTTTGAGGGCAAGCGGCATTTCAACATTTTCATAGGTTGTCAGACTCGGAATGAGCTGAAAACTTTGAAAAATGAAACCGAAATGCCCAAGGCGGAACTGCGCCCACTCTTTTTCACTGAAGCCTGTCACATCAGTGCCGTTAATGACGATACGGCCCTTCGTCGGTGCTATATAGCCGGAAATTAAATTCAGAAGCGTTGATTTTCCGGAACCGCTCCGCCCGACGATACAGGCGATTTCCCCTTTTTCAACGGTCAAAGAGACATCCTTCAGCACCGGAACCGCACTCTCTCTGCCTTTCCTGCCGATTTTAAATGAATGATCGATATGCTGTACATCTATCACGTAAACCACTCCCCTTTATATTTGTTTCGTTTTTTTATACATGAAGTAATAACTGATGAAAAACCCGATAACCGCACCGATAAGCATGCCGAATATGTAGCCGGAATATGAACCGTTATAAGCATATCCGCATACACCCGCACCTCCCAACATACTGATCACCATGACGAGCACTTGGAAGATGCGTTCTGTATGTTTGCTCAAGATAAAATGTCCGCTTCGTTCACTCGGCATTTTCAGGAAATTCACATAGCCGAAAAGATAGAAACAAAAACCCATTAATGCACATATAAGCAATGCATGTTTCATGTAATGAATCCATGACGTATGGATATAAGCGGCCGGCATGAAATAGATCAGAAACCCGCTCCAAGGGAAATCAATATCCCGCACAGCCTGCTTGCCAAAAAGGAACTCAGCGTTTAATAGATAAATGGTGAAAATCACGATTGGAAAGAAGGAGATCGTGAACGCTGTGATGAGCTGTGCTGCTAAATTGCCAGTTATTGTGCCGGCAGCTGTCACTAATGCATAAATCATCAAGCTGACGACCAGCATCCCTGCGCTGAATGAGTGAAAATGATGTACAGCGTCAGGTTTAAGCATAAGAAACAATATGTCAGACACTCCGTAAGAGACAAGCTGGGAACCGGCTAACACGGCTGCTCCCAGTAAAAACTTAGTATGGAATATCCGGCTTCTCGAATACGGAAGACTTAATGTATACATTTTTTCAGCCCGTCCTGCTCTTGTCAGAAAAAGCCCCATAATAACCGGAGGAATGAAATGCAGCCCAATTACATTCCGATGGCTGTAATCAATGCTGAATGTACAAACTGAACCCGGATATTGATGAAGTACACTCAAACAATCTTTATAATGAAAATACTCATTTATAATTGCCAAAGGGCCTATGATAAGTAAGAACCCCGCGGAAAGGAGCAGCAGCGTCTGCCGCTGTTTCCATTCTTTATAAAGCAAACCGTTAATCGGCACCTTGCCTTCCCCCAAACTAAACATGTTCATACAGACCTACATATGCTTTGTTTTCCTGTAAACCGTAAAATAACTGATGAAAAATCCGATAACGGCGCCGATAATAATGCCGGCTAAATATCCGAACATCGTGTCCGTGACCCCATATCCGAAAACTCCAAAACCCATAACCGCAAACGCGATTACCAATAGCTGCACCGGGCGTTCCAATTTTCTCCAAAGAAAGAATCTGCCGTTCCGTTCATTCGGATGTTTCAGAAAGCTGACGTAACCGATCAGATAAAAGACGACGCTCATGACTGCCGGAATGAGTAAGATCAGATGTCTCTCTCTGATCCAGTCGTTAAACACATATCCAATAGGTGTTACAAATATAAAAAGACGAGATTCGATATAGCTGCTGATGAAAGAGAATTCATTACCAATACTAAAATCGAAAACAACCTCCAAATTCGCGGCCGGCAGACCGATGAGTAAAAAGGGCAGAATCGTTACGGTAAACGCCGTTAACAGCTGAGCGAATATATGGCCCGTCAATGCTCCGGATGCCATTAACAGTGCGTAAGCCATAAAACTGATGACAATCATTCCGATTGAAAAATGATCAAAATCGTACGTATGGCTCGGTTTCAGCAGAGAAATCAGCAATGACGCCGCTCCGTAGCCTATCGCCTGGGGAACAACAATGACTGCCCCGCCAAGCCAGAATTTGGTCTGAAAGATTTGGCTTCTGCTGTAAGGCATGCTTAACAGGGCATCCATCGTTCCCTTTGTCCGCTCCAAGCCTAATAAGAAGACAGCAATGATGACACTCACAACCCAGTTGAAGGAAAGAAGCGACCCATTCGTATAACTGACGACGAACTCACAATCTTGCGGAGCCGGATCATTCAAACATCCCTGATATGTTACGTAATTGTTATAAACCATAAAAGGATTTGCCGCTATTAAAAAAATACTGCTCAATAAAAACAACCACTGATTTTTCTTCCATTCTGTATACAATAGCCCCCGCGGTATCATTCCGGTCCTCCTTTCTTACACATGCTTCGTTTTTTTATAAATCGCAAAATAACTGACCAAAAATCCGACCGCTCCTCCGACCAGCATCCCGGCCGCATACCCTGTCATCGTCTGTCCCGTCGAGTACCCCGCCAGGCCAAAACCGAGAACGGCGATAATGATTACCACAATCTGAATGGGCCGGTCAAGCTGTCTCCAGAGGAAAAAACGGCCGTTCCGTTCCACGGGCTGTCTGACATAGCAAAAGTACCCGATGGCATAAAATATAATGCTCATCACTGCCGGGATGATTAATATATACTTGCTGGCAGATACCCAATTCGTATCAATGTACGTAATCGGATTCAGATATTGAAAAGAATTGTTTAGGTAAGCATTGACTGGCGGCATCAGCTCATGCATGTCGATCCCGAAGATGACTTCCGCATTTGTCAACGGCAACGTAATAATCAGGTAAGGCGCTATCGATACAGCAAACGCCGTTAACAGCTGGGCGAACGTATTGCCCGTTAAGCAGCCTGCGCTCGCGACCAATGTAAAAGCCAAAACACTCACAATGATCTCTCCAACGCTGTAATGGTGGAAGAAATATACGCGTTCAGGCTTTAACAGAAGAATCAACAGCTCAGCCAGCCCGTAGCCGATGACCTGAAAGCCGGCAATGACCGCCGCTCCGAGCCAATATTTAGTGTGAAACACCTGAGCGCGGGAATAAGGCAGACTGAAAAGCGTATCAATCGTTCCCTTTGTGCGCTCCAGTCCGAATAAGCAAACCGCCAAAATCACAGCGGGCGCCCAGTTCAAGTTCAGCATTCTGCTCTCCAAAGAATTCACATAAAACTTACAATATGCTCCCGGGGTATCCAGACAGCCTTGGTAGACCAGATAGGTATTTAACACTTCAAAAGGATTGACCGCCGCTAAAAAAAGGCCGACCATAACGAGAACAGTTCGATTCTGCATCCATTCCCTGTATAGCAATCCCCGGTCTACCATCTCCGGTTCCCCCCAAACTTCGCGATGAAGACTTCTTCTAAGTTTACAGGAAGCTCGTTCCACACTTTCGGGCGCAGCTCTTGCAGAAATTTCTTTTTCTTCTCATCGTTCTTCGGAATCAGCACTGTATAAAACACACCGGCATGGTCGAGGATCGGTATGTTTTGTTCTCTGATCATCAAGTTGACATCCTCATCAAACGCCATTTGGATTTTCATGTAATCCTCTTTCATATCATCCAAATCCATCACATTCGTCAGCTGATTTCCTTCCAAAAATCCGATCCGGTTGCACATGCGCTCAATATCTTCTAAACGATGTGAAGTAATCAGAATGCTCGTTTCCCGTTCAGCCACTTCATCCACCATAAGCTGAAGCACGTCATGACGCGTTACAGCGTCAATCCCATCCGTCGGTTCATCCAAAAGAATCAATGCCGGACGTGAAGCAAAGGCAAGGACGAGGGCCAGCTGTTTTTTCAGCCCTGTGGATAATTCCCGGTATTTCTTCGTTTCCGGAATGCTGTACCTGTTCATGAGCTCATTGGCGTAAGTCACATCAAAATTCGGATAGATTCTGCTTACAATAGCAACAAGCTGTTTATATGTATATTTGTCATAAAAAGGATTTTCAACAGGCATATAAATGATATTCTGTTTTACTTTCGGATGCCGCTTTATTTCCACCTGATTAAATAAAACCGTCCCTTGATCCGGCAGCAGAATCTGCTGAATGAGCCGGAGCAATGTTGTTTTCCCTGATCCGTTTCGGCCGAGCAGCCCAAAAATTTCTCCTTTTCCGATGGTGAGCGAAATATCCTTGAGCACTTCTTTACCGTCAATCGTTTTTGAGAGATTGCGCAATTCAATCATGATCCCTGCCTCCTTTCACATCAGCGCTGATTTCCTTTATCCATTCCTGCAGCTTCTCCAGCTCAACTCCCGCGTAATGGGCATCGATGATGAGCTGTTTCAATTGCTCTTTTATCATCGTCATCTTCCCTTCAACCAATGTCTTTTTTGCATTCTCCGATATATACGTTCCTCTTCCCCTCAGCGTTTCAATGACACCATCGCGTTCAAGCTCCTTGTACGCTTTGCTGACTGTATTCGGATTGGCGATAATGATCGTTGCCAATTCCCTGACAGAAGGAAGTTTATCCCCCGGCTTCATGATCCCTTTTAAACAAAGCTCTTTCAATTGCTGTATGATCTGCTCATAAATCGGGGTTGAGCTTCTCGGATCGATTTGAATCATTTACTTCCCTTCTTTCTTTTACGAGCTGCTCTATTTCTTTAAATGTTCTGCCACTGAAAACCGATGACGCAAGAATGACAAACAGACTGCTGGCCAAAACCGAGGCGGCGATAATAAGAGGCACATCTTGTTTTACGGATCTTTTGTTTTTCATGAAGGCTCTCCTTTCCTATGCTCAACATTTATATTTCGATTTCATTTTTTGAGTGTTTGCAGTGTATTACATCAAGTAGTACACGTAATACAATAAACACACTCCGCCCTATTGTCAATTCTTTTTTAAAAAGAACTACAAAAAAACCCGCCGGGATTCCGGCAGGTTTTGCACCATCTAAAACGGTGCGGTCAGTAATCGAAATTACGCTGCAAAATCATATTGTTTTGCAGGGTCTGGAGCTGCAATCTCATTCGGTAAAGCTGCTCTCTTTGCTGATCATTCGCAGATAATGACAGCTTGTTTAATTCATTCACCGCGTTTTCAAGCATCATTTGCGCTTCACTGTACTCATTATCATTATAATGCTCTTGTTTGGAAGCGGTTTTAAATTGCTCATTCGCAAATTCATACGCCTGTTCGCTTCTTTGGAGATGTTCATCTACTGATTGTCTTGTTGCCAACGAAACCCCTCCTCAGTGAATGGGAAATCAAACTTAGTTTGAGCGGAGGAAAAATGATTAACACCCGAAGATTGCAGGAAAGAGAACCAAATTTTCCGTGAGTCAGGAAAAGGAATGAGAATCCTGCCCGCAGTTATACTAAACAAAAGAAAGCCGCATCTGTTTTCACATTGTGAACCCCCATCATTCATGCTACAATTTTAGGATGCATCTGATGTGAGGGAGGCTTTTTGAACATTGAACGAGAATAACCCTTTTCCTTATTCAAATACGGAAAAACGGTACCATACATTAAATTATCATCTGCGGGAGCATTTCGGGCATAAAGTGTTTAAAGTCGCGCTTGACGGCGGTTTTGACTGCCCGAATCGGGACGGCACGGTTGCACACGGCGGATGCACATTCTGCAGTGCGGCCGGATCTGGCGATTTTGCCGGCAACCGGGCCGATGACTTAATCACGCAATTTCACGATATCAAAAACCGCATGCACGAAAAGTGGAAAGACGGCAAATATATCGCATATTTCCAAGCGTTCACGAATACACATGCGCCGGTGGAGGAGCTGCGTGAGAAATTTGAATCCGTACTCAAGCTTGACGGTGTTGTCGGCATGTCTATCGCGACCCGTCCGGACTGCCTGCCGGATGATGTCGTGGAGTATTTGGCCGAACTGAATGAACGGACATATTTGTGGGTTGAGCTCGGGCTGCAGACCGTACATGAGCGGACCGCCCTTCTGATCAACCGCGCCCATGATTTTGACTGCTATGTTGAGGGCGTCAATAAACTGAGAAAACACGGCATCCGTGTTTGTTCCCATATCATTAACGGGCTTCCGCTCGAAAACAGGGACATGATGATGGAGACGGCCAAAGCCGTCGCTGATTTGGATGTTCAAGGCATTAAGATTCACCTGCTTCACTTATTAAAAGGCACACCGATGGTGAAGCAATATGAAAAAGGAAAGCTTGAATTCCTTTCGCAGGAAGAATATGTCCAGCTTGTATGTGATCAGCTCGAAATCATTCCCCCGGAAATGATCGTTCACCGCATTACGGGGGACGGGCCGATCGAATTAATGGTCGGGCCGATGTGGAGCGTCAATAAGTGGGAAGTACTGGGCGCCATTCAAAAAGAGCTGGAAACACGGGGAAGCTATCAAGGAAAGCTCTTCAGAAAAATCGGGGAGGAGACTGCCCTATGACCTTGATGCACATCCTCCCTTTCAGTAAAGAATTGCTGAAGTCCGCCGCACAAGAAGGAGATATCACGGTTGACGCGACAATGGGCAACGGGCATGATACATATTTTCTGGCCGGCCTTGTCGGTGAGACAGGACATGTCCATGCCTTTGATATTCAGGCTGATGCACTCGCCAAAACGAAGGAGCGTCTCGGTGACGCCCTCAGCCCGCGCGTCACGCTGCACCATAAGAGCCATGATCAAATAAAGGCATCCCTGCCTGAGGATGCGCACGGCCGTGTGGCTTGTGCCGTGTTTAATCTCGGCTATCTGCCCGGCGGCGATAAAAGCATTACGACAAACGGGCACTCTACCATTTCTGCAATCGAACAGCTCCTTGAACTGCTGAAAGAGAACGGGCTGATCGTTCTCGTGGTCTACCACGGGCATCCTGAGGGAAAGACGGAAAAGAATGCGCTTCTGGAATATTGCGAAAACCTTGATCAGGAAAAGGCGCGCGTGCTGAGCTACGGCTTTCTCAACCAGCGAAACGACCCGCCGTTTATTATAGCAATTGAAAAGAAATCTCCTGGTAAATAAAGAATCGGCCTGTCATCAACAGGCCGATTCTTTTTGTGAACGTATTTACTTTTTCAAAAAAGTCAATTACCATGAAATAACGGGAAAAAGTTCATTTTTCCACTGAAACACCTGAGAGGAGCAGCAGTTTGAATATTCTTCGCATCATTTTTTCAAGTGTTCCCTACGTGATGTTCATCATCATTTTATCAAGACATTTAGGATTTGAGTTCGCGAAAACCTATTACTGGTGGTTTGCTGCATTTTTCGTCATCGGGCTGGTCGGCAAATTTGTAATGCACTTTGCGGAAAAAAAGAAACCATTAAAAAAAGAGACAGCGTAAATTGCGCATGTCTCTTTTTAATGGGCACTGTTCATCCATTACGAGCTTTTCGTCCAAGCCATCTTCTGAAATTTGCGGTAGGCTCTTCCGTTGATATAAAAGAAAAATGACGTTTTTCCGCTTGCCCTGATCAGCTTTCGCGCGAGGCGGCCCATTTCTTTTTGGCTGGCGACTTTGTCATCGGATAAATAGACGCCGAGCAGCCCCCGGTTAATCAGCCGGTGAAAATTTTCATGCGGAATGCCGTGCAAATGTTCATCCGCTTTTTCAATAAAATGCTTCAGTCTCTGCATCATTTCTTCATGAGATTGATAATACGTACAGAAATTCAGATCGCCTTCAAGCAGATCCTCTTCCTGGTCTATTAAATAATCGAGCAGAATGTGCAGCCCTTGTATGTACGGAAAATAACTGCTGCGGATTTTCTCAGCGGTATGTTCGTTGAAATCAGGCTGGAAAGAGTAAGCGACGAGACAGAAAATGCCTAACGTCGATCCTGCGCAAGCAGAGAATTCAAACCACTCCATTTCCGGAAGCTGTGACCGGTACTGCTCAAACCAGCTTTTAAGCCTCGGAACGCGTTCATGCTCAACGACATGCTTATGCACCTGAAGATCGCAATAATAATCGCACAGCTCGAGCAAATAAGGTTTAATGATGCCGTAATGTTCTATTGACCCGAGCACCCGCTGGCATGTTCTGACCAGCTCATGAAGATAACCGCCGTCATCCTGCTCCTCTCTGTACTGATAGTACGGCTGCACCTCGGCACCGACTGTCAGCGCGTCACGCATCGAAAGGTGAAGCATGCGGAAATCTTCCGGATCAAGCGATGTGCTGCGGTCACACAGATTGTCCAGATAATCACTGATCGTCTGGTACGCAATGATAAATTGCACGCATTTCTGTTTTTGCTCTCCCGACAGCAGGGCTAAAATGCCGCCGCCCTCACAATGAAACGATTTATCACGGATACTTGCGGCCGCCTGCTCCCGCAGCTCGGTATTTTTAATGGAATCTGATTTTTCCCGCCATATATTCAATTCCTGATGTACGAGCGGAAAAATTTCACGATACACTTTTGCCATAAGGTTAAAAGGATGTTCCGGTACTGTCAACAAATGCACCCCCAGCGAATTCAAATATACTGATCTGTAAAGGCTTTCGCCGCCTTAAACACAGCTTCTCTTTCCGGTTCATTAAAAATTTCATGATAAAGCCCTTCCCATTCCCGGTATGATTTATTATGGGAAGCCACACCGGAAAACCATTTACGGACCTTCATTTTATCAACGATTTTGTCATCACCGCCCTGCATAAGCAAAAGCGGCACTTTTAAAAACGCATCAGTCGGCACCATAGCGGCATCAATGGTTTTTAAAAGCTCTCTGTACCATCTTACAGATACTTTCGTGACATATAAAGAATCGTTTTGATCCGCTTCAATCATATCCGCATTCCTTGTCGCCATATCAGGCGATAAACCGGAGTCCACTCTGAGGGACGGGGCGAGAACATTCAGTCCTTTAGACGCAAAATCAAGCACTTTATTGACTTTTATTTGCAGCCCAAGACAAGGTGATGATAAAATGAGTGCCGTAATGCGGGGATTTCTCTGCTGCTTAAACCATTCTATCGCAATCAGTCCGCCCATGCTGTGGCCCAAAAGGAAAACGGGCGATTCAAGCGTTCTCGCTTGATCAATCCATATATCTACTTCATCAATGTATTCTTGGAAAGAGCGAATATGCCCTCTGGCGCGGGTGGATGTTCCCTGACCGGGCAAATCACCCATCACCACGTTATATCCGGAAGATCTCCACATTTCAACGAGCCATTTATAACGCCCGTGGTATTCGCTTGCCCCGTGGATTATGACAATGGTACCGACGGGCCTGTCTGCTTTCCAAGTCCACATGCTGTTCACCTCTTACATAAATTTAGAGAAAGAAGGATGAGACATGATAATCTACCCTTATAAAGAATTTACGCCGGACATACATCCTGAAGCGTTTATTGCGGATAACGCCGTCATTACGGGCGACGTCGTGATCGGAGAACAATCAAGCATTTGGTTCTCAGCCGTCATCCGCGGGGATGTTGCGCCGACAAGAATCGGAAAAAGAGTCAGCATACAAGACTTGAGCTGTCTGCATCAAAGTCCGGGCCGCCCGCTTCTTATTGAAGATGACGTCACGATCGGCCATCAGGTTACACTGCACAGCGCAATCATCAGAAAGAATGCTTTAATCGGTATGGGCTCCGTCATTCTGGACGGGGCAGAAATCGGAGAAGGCGCGTTTATCGGCGCCGGAAGTCTCGTTCCTCCCGGCAAATCCATTCCGCCCGGCTTTCTTGCGTTCGGCCGCCCTGCAAAGGTCATCCGCCGGCTGACAGAAGAAGATGTACGGGACATGGAAAGAATCAGAACGGAATATGTTGAAAAAGGCCGATACTATAAAGCACTGCAAGAGAAATAAAAAAGATCAGCTTTGTTTTACTACTGTACCATTTTTCAAAATATTATTTAAGCAAAAACCATTTGCGTTCTGCTGGTTGTCAGAAAACAGAAGCAAAATGTTCAGGAATTTGTTTTATTCTTCCCCCTTTGACCCGATCCTATGAAAAAAGAGCCCATTTCAGCGGGCTCTTTTTTTTACGCTTTTTCGGCAAATGTCTGTCCGTTTTCCAGATTTATGTGTTTTCTTTTATGGAAGCCTTTCCCGTAATAGGCTGCTAATAATATGCAGAACCAGGCAGGGCCGATGATGACGGCCACTCGGGTCTCTGCATTAAAAGCCATCAGTACAACGACAAAAGCGAGAAATGCCAGTGAGATATAAGAGGAAAAGGGATATAAAGGCATTTTATATTTCAGTTTTTTTCGTTCTTCCGGCTGTAAGCTTTTACGATATTTCATTTGAGAAAGCAAAATAATCGCCCACGTCCAAATCGCTCCGAACGTCGCAATGCTTGTCACCCATGTAAACACTTTCGCCGGCACCACGTAGTTCAACAGAACGCCGATGCATAACGCACCCGCTGAAACCAATACCGCTTTTCCCGGCACCCCGCCTTTTGTGACCGTGCCGTAGGTTTTAGGGGCTTCATTTTGCTCGGCCAGATTAAACAGCATGCGTCCTGTGCTGAAGATCCCGCTGTTGCAGGACGAAAGAGCCGCCGTCAAAACGACAAAATTAATGATTCCGGCCGCTGCGGGGATTCCGATTTTTTCAAATGTCAAAACAAACGGGCTTCCGCCTGAACCGATCTCCTGCCACGGATAAATTGACATAATGACAAACAAAGCTCCGACGTAAAAAATGAGAATGCGCCAAAAAACAGTATCAATGGCGCGTGCCAGTGATTTTTCCGGGTTTTTGACCTCACCGGCTGTGACACCAATCAGCTCAATCCCGAGATATGCAAACATGACCATCTGCAGCGACAGCAGCACCCCTTTAATCCCATTCGGGAAAAAGCCGCCGTGGCTCCATAAATTGCTGATCCCGAGCGCAACGCCTCCGTTTCCGAGACCGAATACGATCATCACAAGGCCGATCGCAATCATTGACAGAATCGCCAGGACTTTAATGAGCGCAAACCAGAATTCAAGCTCACCGTATGCTTTGACCGCCAGAAAGTTGACAGCCGTCATAATGACGAGTGCACAAAGCGCCCAGATCCATGACGGCACGTCAGGGAACCAGTAGCCCATATAAATGCCGACCGCGGTGATTTCCGCCATGCAGGTAACGACCCATAAAAACCAATAATTCCAGCCCGTTAAAAATCCCGCCAGCGGGCCGAGATAATCTCTGGCATACCGGCTGAATGAGCCGGCCACAGGCTTTTGAATCGCCATTTCCCCTAATGCCCGCATAATAAAAAACATAATCAGCCCGCTGCAGGCGTAAGCTGCTAAAATCCCCGGTCCGGCAAGCTTTATGGCCGAAGCTGACCCGAGAAACAGCCCGACTCCTATCGCGGCTCCCAAAGACATAAGCGAGATATGCCGCTCTTCCAAGCCGCGGTGAAGCGTTTTTCCTTTGTTTTGCATAACTCTCCCTCCCCCTGATTTTGACAGAAAAAACAAACCGAGACGAAATAGCCAGAAAACACTCTCCGGAATCTGTCCGATAGTCCTATAATAACATTTTTCTGAATATTGCGTAACACTTTGCGGAAAACATAGCGGAATAGAAGGTTTATAAAAAACAATAGAAAAAAGGCTTTCGATAACATCGAAAGCCTTTTGGATTAAACGAAGATGACTTCTTTCGGCTGATGATTCAGCTCTTCCGGCACCAGTCTTTTTTCGACATTGATGCTGTGCCAGATCATGAAGATCAGCACGGTCCAGATTTTGCGGCTGTTATCCGCTCTGTCGGCACAATGATCTTCAAGAAGCTGAAGGACATAATCCTTTTCAATATAAGCGTCTGTTTCGCTTTCATGGATGATGTTGCGCACCCATTCGTTCATTTCATTTTTCAGCCAGTGGCGGATCGGCACAGGGAAACCGAGTTTTTTACGGTTAAGCACATGATCAGGCACTACCCCTTCAGCGGCTTTACGCAGGAGGTATTTCGTCGTGCCGTTTTTCGTTTTCAATTCATCCGGAATTTTAGAGGCCACGTCAAACACGACTTTATCAAGGAACGGCACGCGCAGTTCCAATGAGTTGGCCATCGTCATTTTGTCAGCCTTTAACAGAATGTCGCCGCGCATCCACGTATGAATGTCGACATACTGCATTTTATTAATGTCACTGTATGAACGGCTTTCCGTAAAGTACGGCTTCGTGACATCACGGTATGAAAGCTCTGAATTGTAATGTTTAAGCAGCTGTTTTTTCACAGGCTCTTCAAAAATCTTCGCATTTCCGATATAGCGCTCCTCAAGCGGTGTGCAGCCGCGGACTAAGAGGCTTTTCCCTCTCATTCCTTCTGGCATGACCGACGCCACGTGAAGAAGCATTTTTTTCAGTCCGGACGGAATGCGTTCAAACGGTTTAAGCGACAGCGGTTCACGGTAAATATTGTACCCGCCGAACAGCTCGTCCGCGCCTTCCCCGGATAACGCAACCGTTACATGTTTTTTCGCTTCTTTCGCGACAAAGTACAAAGGAATCGCCGCCGGATCTGCAAGCGGGTCATCAAAGTGCCAGACGATTTTCGGAAGCTCGTTCATATACTCCTCTGGAGAAATGACTTTGCTGATATTTTCAATCCCGAGCGCGGCAGCTGTTTCCTTCGCTACATCAACTTCACTGAAGCCCTGCTGCTCGAAGCCGACAGAAAATGTTTTCAGGTTCGGGTGAAATTCTTTCGCAACTGAGACGATAAAAGAAGAGTCAATACCGCCTGATAGGAACGAGCCGACGGGAACGTCACTTCTCATGTGGACTTTGACAGAGTCAAAGATTGCGTCTCTGACTTCTTTCACCAATTTATCTTCATCAGACTGAACGGGCTTAAAGTTCGCTTTGAAGTACGTTTTAAACGCGATATCGCCTTCCGGGCGGATCGTAAACTGGCTGCCCGGCTCGACTTTTTTCACTTCAGCGTCAAGCGTGCTCGGTTCAGGAACGAATTGGAAAGACATATATTGCTGTAAAGAAGCTGTATCAAGATCAATACCGTTTTGAGCGGCCATTAAACTTTTTCTTTCAGAAGCAAAATACACTTTGTCCCCGATGGTTGTGTAATACAGCGGTTTAATTCCGAACGGGTCTCTCGCGCCGTACATGACACGGTCAGCTTTGTTCCAGATTAAAAACGCAAACATTCCGCGAAGCTTTGAAGCAGCTTCTTCTTTATAATGGCGGTATGTCGCAAGGAGCACCTCGGTATCGGAATCTGTATTGAACTTGTAGCCTTTCGCTTCAAGCTCTTCTCTCAATTCAATGTAGTTATAGATTTCGCCGTTAAAAATGATCCAATATTTTTCGTCTTCATATGATAAAGGCTGTCCGCCGTTTTCTACGTCAATAATACTGAGCCGTCTGAAGCCGAAACCGACGTGCTCGTCATGATAATACCCATCGCTGTCAGGACCGCGGTGAACGATCATTTGATTCATTTGTTTGATTAGCTCTTCTTGATCTGCGGTTTGAGTTAATGGATGCTTATTAAAAACACCGACAAATCCACACATAGTATAGCCTCCATAAGTGTAATTTTCTAATTGGACCCCCTTTTTATAGACGCTTTGTTACGCCATTGGTTTCACGCTATGTAAAAAATCAGCATGGCAGCATCTGCAAAAAGGGAAAGCCGCTTAAGTAAGCGGCTATAAAATTATTCTCCTAGTGCTTCTTTGCGAAGCGCATCCGCCTTGTCAGTACGCTCCCAAGGAAGATCCACATCATGGCGTCCGAAGTGGCCGTAAGCAGCAGTCTGCTTATAGATCGGGCGGCGCAAATCAAGCATTTTAATAATGCCGGCAGGTCTCAGGTCGAAGTTATTCCGTACGACTTCGATCAGTTTCTCTTCAGAAGCTTTTCCTGTATCAAACGTATTGATGGAAATAGAAACAGGCTGTGCCACGCCGATTGCGTATGCAAGCTGCACTTCACAAGAATCAGCAAGGCCTGCTGCCACGATGTTTTTCGCTACGTATCTCGCAGCGTATGCCGCTGAACGGTCTACCTTCGTCGCATCCTTACCGGAGAACGCGCCGCCGCCGTGGCGTGCATATCCGCCGTATGTGTCAACGATGATTTTACGGCCTGTAAGCCCCGCATCACCTTGCGGACCGCCGATTACGAAACGTCCCGTAGGGTTGATGAAGTATTTTGTCTCTTCATCGATCAGTTCCTCAGGCACGACAGGGTTAATGACATGCTCTTTCAGATTGCGCTGAATCTGCTCAAGCGTAATTTCCGGATGGTGCTGAGTTGAGATGACGATCGCATCGATGCGGACAGGTTTGTTGTTTTCATCATATTCAACGGTAACTTGCGTTTTTCCGTCAGGGCGAAGGTACGGAAGAATGTCTTCTTTGCGGACTTCGCTCAGACGGCGGGCTAATTTATGCGCCAGTGAGATCGGAAGCGGCATAAGCTCTTTCGTTTCGTTACACGCATAACCGAACATCAGACCTTGGTCCCCCGCTCCGATCGCTTCGATTTCAGCGTCGCTCATTGTGCCTTCACGCGCTTCAAGAGCCTGATCGACACCCATCGCGATATCCGCAGACTGTTCATCAATTGATGTTAAAACAGCGCAAGTCTCCGCATCAAATCCGTATTTAGCCCGTGTGTAGCCGATTTCTTTAATCGTTTCACGGACTGTTTTCGGAATGTCAACGTATGTTGATGTTGTAATCTCTCCGCTTACCAGCACAAGACCTGTTGTTACAGACGTTTCGCAGGCTACGCGCGCGTTCGGGTCATTTTTTAAAATCTCATCTAAGATACTGTCAGAAATTTGGTCACAGATTTTATCCGGATGACCCTCGGTAACAGATTCAGATGTAAATAGTCGACGGTTTTTACTCATTTACTTTTCCTCCTGAAAAAAGATCTTTTGCAAGACCTTTTCATATGATACGGAACTCGCTCCCTCTTAATACAATGTCATACTATATCAGAGAATGTTAATTGGCATATTTTATGAAATAAAAAAACCTTTTCCACTCGAGGAAAGGGTTTGGTCTGTGTGCCTTTCACTCTTATCGCTCAAGGAAATATTAAACCTTGCATCAGGTTAGCACCTTGGTTTCCCACAGTGTTTTCACCTGCTTTTTTACAGAGAAACCGGTTGCTGGGCTTCATCGGGCCTGTCCCTCCGCCAGCTCGGGATAAGAGTATCCGCTCAATGAAATATCTTATCGTAAAAGGGCGGAAAGTGTCAATATGAATTAAAGCGATTACGCGCCTTTATTTCGGGAAGCAATGGAAAAAACACAAACAAAAAATAATAAATAGTATAGACTATTTTTATATATATGTTATACTAATTCCACATTCAGCGAAATACAAATAAACCGGCAAAGGAAGGTTTTTATGAAATTAGTTGATTTAACCGCAGATCTTCAAGCGTTACTCGCAAGTCCGAATGTGCATCATAATTTATCAGCTCCAAAACTTACTGAAAAAGTGATCAGCCGAAATGAAGGAACGCTGACATCAACAGGCGCCGTACGCGCCACTACCGGCGCATATACGGGCCGATCACCTAAAGATAAATTTATCGTTCGTGAAAAAAGCACAGAAAATCAAATTGATTGGGGCGCGGTGAACCAGCCCATTTCTGAAGAAGCGTTTGAAAAGCTGTACGCCAAAGTCGTCAGCTACTTAAAACAGAGAGATGAACTGTTTGTTTTTGAAGGATTCGCAGGCGCAGATGAAAAATACAGACTGCCGATTACAGTCGTAAATGAATTTGCGTGGCATAATTTATTCGCGCGCCAGCTGTTTATCAGACCGGAGACGAATGAAAAAGATCCGCAAGCACAGCCGTTTACCATTCTTTCAGCTCCGCATTTTAAAGCTGATCCGGAAACGGACGGCACGCATTCTGAAACATTTATTATTGTATCCTTCGAAAAGCGCGTCATTTTAATCGGCGGCACCGAGTACGCCGGAGAAATGAAAAAATCAATATTCTCGATTATGAACTTTCTGCTCCCGCAGCAGGATATTCTGCCGATGCACTGCTCAGCCAACGTCGGTGAAAAAGGCGATGTCGCCCTGTTTTTCGGTCTTTCCGGCACTGGGAAAACGACGCTTTCAGCCGATGCGGACCGGAAACTGATCGGCGATGACGAGCACGGCTGGTCTGATTCCGGCGTTTTTAACATTGAAGGCGGATGTTACGCTAAATGTATCAATCTGAGCGAAGAAAAAGAACCGCAGATTTTTCACGCGATCCGCTTCGGGTCTGTTCTTGAGAATGTTGTGCTTGATGAGAAAACGGGTGAGGCGGATTACGACAATTCCTTCTACACGGAAAACACAAGAGCCGCATATCCGATTGAGATGATCGGCAATATCGTGCAGCCTAGCATTGCCGGCCACCCGCAGGCGATCGTCTTTTTAACGGCGGATGCATTCGGTGTGCTCCCTCCGATCAGCAAACTGACGAAGGAGCAGGCGATGTATCATTTCTTAAGCGGGTACACCAGCAAACTTGCCGGAACCGAACGCGGTGTGACATCTCCGCAAACGACTTTTTCCACGTGCTTCGGTTCACCGTTCCTGCCGCTTCCGGCTCACGTATATGCCGAAATGCTCGGGAAGAAAATCGACGAACACGGCGTTCAAGTCTTTCTGGTCAACACAGGCTGGACCGGCGGAGGGTACGGAGTCGGAGAGCGGATGAAACTTTCGTATACAAGAGCGATGGTCAAAGCCGCAATTGACGGCACGCTTGATCAGACAGACATGACAGCAGACAGCATTTTCGGTCTGCACAGCCCCGTTCATGTTCCGGGCGTTCCGGATGAGGTTCTTCAGCCTGAAAACACATGGAGCGATAAAAAAGCATACAACGAAAAAGCGCTGTTTTTAGCCAATGAGTTCAAAGAAAACTTTAAAAAGTTTTCCCATGCAGACTCCATTGCCAAAGCCGGCGGACCTCTCGTTTAACCAAAAAAGCCAAGGGCGTATATGCCCTCGGCTTTTGTTTTTTCAATTTGTCGAATGAAGCGAAGTGAGTCTGTATGTAATGCTTGTCCGGCCGTTCGCCCACTCGAGCTTTTGGACTTCACCCGTGCCGGATTTCTCGCCGTTTTTTGTTTTGCGCACGTCCATCGGAATATCGAGAGGATAGACCCGATAGCCCTCTTTCTCTAATAAAAAGATATTTTCCTCTATCCGTTTTTCATTGCCTTTAGTCACAATCATAGTATTAAATTCTACAGGCATTCCCAAAATGAAAATCCCCTTTCATTCTCTTTTTCTATATTATCATATCATAAATCCGGCATCTTACCTTGTCTTCATCCATTCCGCCAGACGCCGGACAATGCGTCTGTTTTCCTGCGGGGGAAAATAATGCGTAAAACCGCTGTAATACCAGGTCTCCACCGGTTTCCCCGTCTCTTTCAGCTTGTCCTCAATCATCCTGGCGTGCTCGATCGAGACATTTTCATCATTCTCGCCATGGATGAGCAGCACAGGCGCCTGAATGCGGTCTGCTTTTTCAAACGGCGAACGCCATCTGTATTCATCCGGCACCTTTTTCGGCGTGCCGCCGATCACCCGCTTCATCATCCGCCGCAAATCCTTCCGCTCTTCATAAGTGAGCGCCATGTCACTCACACCGCCCCAGGAAACGAGCGAAGCCGCTTGATGCCCCATCTCGATCGCAGTCAAAAGACCCATGATTCCGCCCCGGGAAAATCCGAAAATATGAATCCGCCCTTCCCTGACGTTCGGATGCTCCTGAAGCAGACGGAAAGCCGAAAACGCGTCCTCTCTGTCCTCTCCCGCAAAATCTTCATTCCCCTCGCCGCCCTGATTGCCTCTGTAATAAGGCGCAAACACGACAAAGCCTTGGGAAGCGAATTGAACGATTCTTCCCGGACGAACCATGCCGACATTTTTAATACCGCCGCGCAAATATAAAAAACCGTCGTATGTTCCCGGCGCCGCAGGCTCGGCAAGGAGCCCCTTTACCTTCAGCCCTTCTGACTCATAGCACACCGTAAAGAGGCGGACATGCGGACTCGGAGACGGAAACCTTTTCTTTTCAACAAGCAAAACAAATGAGCCTCCTTCCATCATCAGTTTTTTATTCTTTCCCAACCTGAATATGGGCACTCACACATTTTTTATACCCATCATACGATATGTAAAGCAAAAAAGGTTAATTTAACGCTTAAAACAAGGAGGTTACACCGTGAACAAATGGCTCAAAACGAGCTGCGTCTTTGTCATATGCTCCTTTTTCCTGCTCATTCTTCCGGCCTGCCGACAGGAAGAAAGTCTGACGAAGGTAAAGGTGGCGGAAGTCACACACTCCATCTTCTATACCCCTATGTATGTCGCTGAAGCGAAAGGTTTCTTTAAAAAAGAAGGGCTTCACGTTTCACTTCAAACCACATGGGGCGGAGACAAAACGATGACATCGCTTTTGTCAAACGGCTCTGATATCGCGCTGGTCGGTTCTGAAACGTCCATTTACGTGGAAGCGCAAGGAGCAAAAGATCCTATCATCAACTTCGCGCAGCTGACACAGACAGACGGTACATTTCTCGTGGCGCGAAAGGATGTGACATCATTCAAGTGGGACGATTTAAAAGGAAAAACATTTCTCGGCCAGCGTAAAGGCGGCATGCCCCAAATGGCCGGTGAGTACGTCCTGAAGAAGCATCACATACAGCCGAAAAAAGACATTAACCTGATTCAGAACATTGATTTCGCCAATATTTCCAACGCATTCGCATCCGGAACCGGTGATTATGTCCAGCTGTTTGAACCGACGGCATCCCAATTTGAAAAAGAAGGCATCGGCCATATCGTCGCATCCTTCGGAGAAGCTTCCGGCCAAGTGCCTTACACAACCTTTATGGCAAAAGAAAGCTATTTAAAAAACAATGAAAAAACGGCGGAAAAATTCACCCGCGCCATCTACCGCGCCCAGCAATGGGTGGAAAGCCATCCGGCCAAAGACATCGCAAAAACGATTCAAAAGGAATTTGCCGATACCGACCCTGCCATTATTGAAGCATCGATAGACCGTTATAAAAAACAAAAATCATTCTCTTCTGACCCCGTTCTGCAAGAAGATGAATGGGAACAGCTTCAATCTATTATGGATGAAGCCGGGGAGCTCCCGAAACATATTCCGTACAGCAAACTCGTCAACACAAAAATCGCCAAAAAAGTCACCTCAGAACAATAGGAGGAACATGAATGTCTTTTTTACATGTGGATCATGTGACACATACTTATTTCTCGCTGAAAGAAAAAACAACCGCCGTGAAAGATATACATCTTCATATTGAAAAAGGGGATTTCATCTCCTTTCTCGGACCGAGCGGATGCGGTAAAACAACACTCCTATCCATTCTTGCCGGCCTTATTGCCCCTGCACAAGGCCGGGTGCTGATTGAAGGCAGCGTGCCGAACCATAAAGAACACCAAATCGGCTATATGCTTCAGCAGGATTATTTATTTCCTTGGAAATCAATTGAGGAAAACGTGCTGCTCGGTTTACACATTTCCAAAACATTAACAGAAGAAAAGAAAGCTGAAGTTCTCGGCCTTCTGCCTAAGCTCGGATTAATCGGCGTCGAAAAAAAATATCCGAAAGAGCTGTCAGGGGGAATGCGGCAGCGGGCGGCACTTGCCAGAACGCTTGCCCCGGACCCGGGCCTGCTGCTTCTTGATGAGCCGTTTTCGGCGCTGGACTTTCAAACGAAGCTTTCTTTAGAAAACCTTGTCTTCAGAACATTAAAGGATTTTCAAAAAACAGCCGTGCTCGTCACCCACGATATCGGTGAAGCCATCGCGATGAGCGATACGATCTATTTATTTTCGAATCAGCCGGGAACGATCCACCAAATTTTCACCGTGCCTAAGGAGCTCGCCGCCTTAGATCCGTTTGACGCGCGTCAGGACCCGGCCTTTCAGCCGCTGTTTCAAACCATATGGAAGGAGCTGAATTCCCTTGAAAAACAGCAGCGGCACGATTGAAGAGCTTCATCAGCAGTTTAAGAAAAAACACCAAAAAGAAAAACGCCGGATTCGTGCGTATCAGGCCGCCATTTTTATCGTATTTTTTGCAGGGTGGGAAATATCGAGCAAAGCGGGCTGGATCGATCCGTTAATTTTCAGCTCCCCCTCTGCCGTTTGCAGGCTCTTAGTTGAAAAGATTGCGGACGGATCCCTCGCGGCGCACATCGGTGTCACATTAGGCGAAACCGTTCTCGGCTTTTTGCTCGGCACCCTTCTCGGCACATGTCTCGCCGCTCTGTTATGGTGGTCAAACAGGCTCGCCCGGATTTTAGACCCGTACCTCGTCATTTTAAACGCGATGCCGAAGGTCGCACTCGGACCGATTCTCATCGTCGCACTCGGACCGAATTTTACAAGTATCGTAGCCATGGGAGCAGTCATCAGTGTCATTATCACGACAATCGTCGTCTTTACGGCTTTTCAGGAAGTGGATGAAAATTATATTAAGGTCATGAAAACATTTGGAGCGAAAAGGCGCATCATGTTTAAAGAAGTCATTCTGCCGGCGTGTGCCCCCGCCATTGTTTCTGCGCTTAAAGTGAATGTCGGTTTATCCTGGGTCGGTGTCATTGTCGGCGAGTTTCTCGTTTCCGAAAAAGGTTTAGGCTACATGATCATATACGGATTTCAAGTCTTCAATTTCACCCTTGTATTTTTAAGCCTTCTGATCATCGCGATTTTTGCGACATTAATGTATCAGGGAGTGGAACTGTTAGAGAGAAAATGGACGAAAGGAAAAATATAAAAAAGACCCGTGCGGAAACGCCGGGTCTTCGTTTCTATGATTGAAATACGCCATCTTCTTTCAGCTTTTTCAGGCTTATCGGAAGCACCGAATCTTTCATAATGAAACTGAACTTTTTATTTCGCGGGAGATTCTCCGGCAGTTCGCTGAACAGCACCGGCCCCTTTGTTTCAAAATAATCAGCCTGTTTTTCAAGCTTTTCAATATCGGCAAAATAAATATTCTTAACGATTACCTTTTCCCTGCCGAGCACTTTATACTGTCCGACGTACTGAAGGTGTCTTACCGCGGCGCCGGTCTCTTCTTTTACCTCGCGCAGGGCCGCTTCCTCCGCACATTCCATCGGCTCCACTTTTCCGCCCGGAAATTCAAACCCCCGGTCTTCGTGCTCAGTCAAAAGCCACTTGTCACCATATCGGCATATGACCCATACGTGCTTCGGGCTGTCTGAAAAAGGCTGGTGTTCAAAGGAGAGCTGAACAGTGTTCTGATAATAGTCTTTAAACTCGTACATGTTTATCCCTCTAATCCGTTCCTTCGTATCTTCCATACATCATACCACAGTTGCGTTTGTTCGGAAGCCCTTTATCAAAAATTCAGAGGAAAACCATCATACCCGCTAGTATAGCCTCCTATGAAGCAAATGTTACGGTTTGCGCTTGAATTTATTTTTCAGGGTGTCCAAAAGGTCGACGAGCACCTGCGGAACCGGGATGCCCAGCGAGCTTGCCGTAATCACAATCTGTATCGATTCGTATAAAATATAAAACATGATAGCCAAATTGCGGATGGAGCCTTCGGTATGAAGCAGCTGATCAAAAAAATGGCAAACTGAGACTAATGACAAGGTCACGATTTTTTTGACCAGCCGCGCAAAAAGCTTTTTTGGGCTCAGCTGTTGCAAAAGAGATTCCTTTAAGCTTGTACTGATAAATTCGATCGCCATGACCGATAGCAAAATCAGAAACGAATACTGAAAACCGCCGAAGAAAAATCCCGCTGCCGACACGATCACTGCAAAAAACGAAAAGATGCCAAAGTCTCTGCCCACTTGATCCAACATCCTTTCACAGAAACGGCCTTACATTATTCTATGAAAGGTGAATAGAACGGACTGGATTTTTCAGAAAAATGGACAACCAAATAAAAGACCGGATGCTCTAAAGCCCCGGCCTTCCCTTGTTAATTATCCTAAATACGCTTTCAGCATCCAGTTATGTTTTTCGATATTCTGGTGAATGGCAAGCAGCATATCTCCGGTCGTTTCGTCACCGACTTCATCTGCGAGATCCATTCCGCTTTTCAGTTCCTCTGCAATGACAGTGAAGTCATCATAAATGTTCTGTACCATTTGTTCTGCGCTCTCATTGCCTTCCGCTTCTTTTATAGATGCAGTCTTCAATGATTCCGTCATTGTGCCGATCGGCTTGCCGTTTAATGCCAGCAGACGCTCTGCCAAGTCATCAATATATGTAGCCGTTTCGTTATACAGCTCCTCGAACTTTTCATGCAGTGTAAAAAAGTCCTTCCCTTTGACGTACCAATGATAGTTATGTAATTTCACATACATGACCGTCCAGTTTGCAACTTGTTTATTGACTGCTTCCAATAGTTTTTCTGACATGCCTATCTTCCTCCTTTGGTTTACTATTGATATACCCTTTATATCGTTTGTTAAAACATAAATTTTTAGCCCTTGATTTTACGTCTGGAAAATATGTTATTATTTGTTAAAAAGGAGGGATTTCATGCTGCTTCTTCTGAGTCTCGGCTTTCTTATCGTGCTTGCCGTGCTGCTTTTATCCATCTGGTCGACCGTAAGAGCCTATAATGTAAAGCATACGATTGATCCGCCGCAGGACGAATCAAACGGCTTGACGCACAAAAACAAACCTTAATGATGATGCGTCTGTTCCTCATGGCCGGAGGAATCATCGGCAGCTTCAGCATCTCCGACACGCACTTTTACAGTCGGCATATTGTGCTGCTGTTTTGCCGTTACGTGGGATTGAACGGTATACACACCCTCTTCGTCAAATTCAGTCCGCAGATGATACGCCCCTTTTTCCTCCTTGGCCTTGCTTGTTTTGCTGCTGCCTTTTTTTCCTTCTTTCCATACTTCAAACATGACTTCATCCGCATCCGTGACGCGCTTTCCGCCGTAAAAAACATCCGCCTTGTATTCTGCTTTTTCATGCGGCTTTACCGTTTCCGGTCCCGTAAGCTTGACCTCAAGCGCTTTAGGCTTTTCATCCGCGGAGGTTTTGTCCGAATTGCCCCCGCAAGAAGATAAAAGAAATACCATACCGCACATACCTGCCAATACAGCCCGTTTCATTCCATCACTCCCTCGTGTTTGCTTCTATTTTAGCAAACGCTTACACATAAGGTGTGACATTTTTTAGAAATATGTAAAAAAAGCCTTTTTGCATGACAGCAAAAAGGCCTGTTTTTTTATCCGAACACTTTCAGCAAATCTTCTTTATCCTGTGACAGCCAGAAACGCATTAGGCGTTTCGCGCCTTCCAAATCATGAAGTTTCGCCTGGCCGCACTGTTTTTCGTTGGCTGCCGGAATCTCCGTAATATCGATGGCTTCTTTCAGTGTAGCGTCAAGCAGGTCAACAATCTCTTCCGCTGTCGGCTCACCGCTCACAACCAGATAATATCCTGTCTGGCAGCCCATTGGTGAAATATCTATGATGTCGAAGTGATTGTATTTCTCAGAATGTGTGCGGATCGTAAACGCAAGCAAGTGCTCAAGCGTATGAATCGTATCCGGCTTCATCGCCTGTTTGTTCGGCTGGCAGAAGCGGATGTCAAACTTATTCACGACGCCGTCTGTTCCGACTTTATGCACTCCGCAATGTCTTACATACGGAGCCACAACCGCGTTATGGTCAAGCTCAAAACTTTCTACTGAAGGCATAATGGCACTCCCTTTTTTTCAGAATATGCACCCATTATAACACAGTTTTCCGATAAGAATTGCGGCGGACGCTTTTCAATCTGAAATTTTTTTTCTATACTAGCATCAGAAAGGTGGTTTTTTTGATGAAAACCATAATGATTGCGTTAATCCGCGGATACCAGAAGTTCATCTCTCCGCTGACGCCGCCGTCATGCCGCTTTTATCCGACGTGTTCGCAGTACGGAATCGAGGCCGTCAAGACTCACGGCGCACTAAAAGGCGGATGGCTGACACTGAAGCGAATTTTAAGGTGCCATCCTTTTCATCCGGGCGGGGTTGATCCCGTACCGGAAAAAAAACAAAAGCATTAGTCCATATGCTGATAGCCGTCGATCACCAGATCAAGCTTGCCGGTTTCAGGATCAATCACAAGACCGTGCACCGGCACGTTATCAGGGAATAGAGGATGGTGTTTAATGACGTTTACGCTGTCTGTAACACTCGCTTCTACAGAATCAAAGCTTTTCAGCCATTGATCAAGATCAACACCTGAGTACTTCAGCATGTCAATCCGCTCTTTCGGAATACCGCGGTCAATAATTTTACCGAGCATATCCTCGCTGTTGATTTTGCTCATACCGCAATCATGATGCCCGATAACGCAGACTTCATCAGCGTTTAATTCGTATACGGCCACTAAAAGGCTGCGCATAATGCTTCCGAATGGGTGGGCGACAAGCGCGCCGGCACTTTTAATAATTTTCACATCGCCGTTTCGCATGTTCATCGCATGCGGAAGCAATTCAACAAGGCGTGTGTCCATGCAGGACAAAATCGCCATCTTTTTATCCGGGAATTTAGATGTTTGGTATTTTTCATACTCTTTGTTTTTAGTAAACTGCTCATTAAATGTCATGATATCGTTTAGAAGACTCATCTTGGTGTTTCCTTTCTGCTTTTTTATTCACAATATAACATAAAGCGGGTCCTTTCGTCACTCCCCGCTCTTGATGACAAAGTTGCAGACGGCTCAAAAAATAAGACAAACCCCCTCGGGCTTGTCTTATTTCCCCATATTGTATTTTTTGTTGAACTGTTCGACTCTCCCGCCTTTTTCGTTGAACTTTTGGCGGCCTGTATAAAACGGATGCGTATCTGAGCTGACTTCTACTTTAATCAGCGGGTATGTTTTTCCGTCTTCCCACTCTGCTGTTTCCTCTGATGTTTTCGTTGAATGGCTTAAAAACCGGTAGCCGCTGTTCACATCTTGAAAAATCACTTGATGGTTATCCGGATGAATATCTTTTTTCATGCTGATCTCCCTTTCTTTAAATCGTAATTATTACGCTTTATTCTAAACCTTAAATAGGCGCTTGTCAATCATATATGCCCCGATCCCTTGATTTCTAAACCCTGCACATATATGGAATCAGAAGAATAATTTAATGGCTTCAGCAAATAATATAACCACATTACATAAAACGGTAATTAGAAAGGCGGTTTATGACGTGGATGATTTAGTATTAGCCAGAAGCCTGTTCGGGACAACCATGGGCTTTCATATTATTTTCGCGACGCTTGGTGTCGGTTTGCCTCTGATGATTTTAATGGCTGAATTAATTTATCAAAAAACAAAAGATCCGCATTATGCCATTATGGCGAAAAGATGGACAAAGGCGCAGGCTGTTCTGCTCGGCGTGGCGATACCGACCGGAACGATCGCGGGTACACAGCTTGCCCTTTTGTGGCCCGGATTCATGGAAGTCATCGGCAGAGTGATGTCACTTCCGTTTCAAATTGAAATTTATGCTTTCTTTATCGAAGCGCTGTTTATGTCCATTTATGTCTATGCCGCTGACCGGCTGACTCCGGCGATGCGCATCATTGCCGTCATTTTCGTTTTGATCGGCGCCGCGGCATCTGCCGTCTTAATCACAAATGTTCACGCATTTGAAGGAACGCCGGCCGGCTTTAAAATTTTAAACGGCAAAATCACTGACGTCGAACCGTGGGCGGCATTTTTTAATCCAAGCTTTTTCACCACCGCGGGCCATGTCGTTCTGACGGCTTTCATGACCGGTGCATTTATCGTCGCGTCAGTAGCCGCTTATAAAATGCTGAGAACGAGAAAACAGGAGCAGGTATACCGTTTTCACCGGAAAGCGCTTCTGCTCGCTTTAACGATCGGCGGAATCTTTTCTATTATTGCCTCTTTAAACGGACACGAGTCAGCTCAGCTCCTTTACGAATACCAGCCTGAGAAGCTTGCGGGCGCAGAAGGGCTGTTTGAAACAAGGTCACACGCTCCGCTTGCGATCGGCGGTTTTACCGACGCAAAAGAAGAAAAAGTAAAATGGGCGATAGAAGTGCCGTGGGCTTTAAGCTTTTTGGCTGCAAACAGCTTTGACACAGTCGTCAAAGGCTTGAACGCGTTTCCGAAAGACGAGTGGCCGCCTTTATTCATCCATACACTGTTTAACGGAATGGTCGGCATCGGAATGCTGCTCATTTTGTACTCCGTCATCGGCATCGTGTGGAGAAAAATATTAAAGAAAGACAGCTTTCCGACTTGGCTTTTGATTTTATTTTTAACCGCGGGACCGCTTAGTCTGATCGGCATTGAATTCGGATGGATATTCGCTTGTACTGGGCGGCAGCCATGGGTGATTTATCATCTTCTGAAAACGTCAGATGTCGTCACGACAACTGGTTCAATCGGTTTGCTGTTCATCCTGTTTACGGTGGTTTACGCCATTTTGGCGGCCGCAGTCATTTATGTGCTGCTGTATTATTTCCGCAAACATCCCGTTGAGGAGGATGTAAAAGCGGCGGAATCTTAACAACAGAAAGGGCTGAATTGAAATGGACATTACCATGGATGCTCTCATCGCGATATCCATCGTATGGGGCTTCGTGTTTATCTACGCGGTTATGGCAACGATGGACTTCGGAGCCGGTTTTTGGTCTATGATTTATTTAAATAAAGAACAAACAAAGGCGACTAACATCGCCAACCGTTATTTATCCCCGACATGGGAAGTGACCAATGTCTTTATCGTCGCGATCGTTGTCGCCCTTTTCAGTTTCTTTCCCGGGGCAACTTTCGTGCTGGGTACCGTTTTATTGATTCCGGGGAGTATCATTTTGCTGCTTTTAGCTATCCGAAGCGGCTTTCTCGTTTTCTCCAATACGGCGAAAGAAAGAAAAATCATGAGATATATCTCCGGAATTTCAGGCTTCATTATTCCTGCTGTGCTGATTTTGGTACTTCCGGTGACACACGGAGGATTTATCGAGAAAACGGGCGGGGTGTATCACTTGAATTTGGCAAATGTCTTTACAAGCCCGAATGCGTATGCCTTTATCGGCTTTGCCATTTTAAGCACTTTATTTTTATCTTCGCTGCTTCTGGCCGACTTTTCAAATGTTGCGGAAGAGGAGCATGCGTATCGCATATACAGACGGAGCTCTTTAATAACAGGGCCGCTGTCTCTTCTTTTTGCGATCTTCATTATGCTGACATTGCGTACGGAAGCCGGCTGGCTGTATACGGGAATGATGAAAGACCTGACATGGCTCATCCTGTCTGTCATTACATTTATCATTGCCGGTATCGCTCTGTTTTTGCCGAATAAACGCTTCGGCAGAAACCTCGGCAAACCGAGGATCGCCATGATTGCCATTGCGCTGCAATACTTTCTGGCAAGCTATGCGTACGGACGGGCTCATCTTCCTTATATGATTTATCCCGACATTACGGTCATGTCAGGATTTACGGAACCCGCAACCTTCAGGGCGCTGTTTATGACGTATATCGTCGCGTTCATCATTTTGTTTCCCGGATTTTATTTCTTCTGGAAGCTCTTTATGAAAGACAGACGTTATATCCGCCAGGAGGAATAACAAAAATCGGGGCGGCTCATACTAATGGCGTACCTTTTATTTGGGAGGGGAATCAGCATGGACCAAAAAATTCTGTGTGAAGTCAATAACTGCTCATATTGGGGCAAAGGAAACAAATGCACGGCCGACGCTATTTATGTTGTCAGCCATACAGGCGAAACCGCTGAAAAAAGTGAAGAAACGGATTGCAAAACCTTTAAACCGCATGATTTATAAAAAAAAGAGCTGTTTTTATACAGCTCTTTTTAATTTCCGCGCCGCACTGCTCACATTTATCAAGTAAAAAAACCGGCTTTAACAGCCGGTTCAAACGGGGAAGGGGTGATGATGAACAGTTTCAATATAACAGCGGCATACAGAATGCTCAACTTGCTGAAATATCGTTTTATCAGCTGTTTGTCGTAAAAACGTCCATTTGGGTGACGTATTTTCTCATTATTTCCTGATTAACTTCGACACCCAGCCCGGGACCGTCCGGAACAGAGATAAATCCCTCTTCGATACGGATGTCAGGAGTGATAATATCCTCCTCCCAGTATCGGTCTGATGAGGAAATGTCCCCCGGTATCGTAAATTGCGGCAGCGAAGCAAGCGCCACTGTCTGCGCTCTCGAAATGCCGGTCTCAAACATTCCGCCGCACCATACCGGCATGTGATGCTCTCTGCATAAATCATGTATTTTTAAAGCCTCTGTCAGACCACCTACACGCGCCGGTTTTATATTAATGATTTTACAGCTTCCAAGCTCAATCGCACGCCTCGCGTCATCAAATGAGCATATGCTTTCATCAAGACATATCGCCGTTCTCAAGTGTTTTTGCAGGTGGCGGTGATCGACAATATCATCTGCCTGAAGCGGCTGTTCTATCATCATTAATTGGAATTCATCCAATTCTTTCAGCCTGCTGATGTCTTTCAGTTCATACGCTGAGTTGGCATCCGCCATGAGCGGTACATTCGGAAAACGGCTGCGGATGGCTCTGACCAAATCAACGTCATTGCCGGGCTGAATTTTTATTTTTATACGTTGATAACCTTCTTTTACGTATTGCTCAATTTCCCGAAGCATCTCATCAGCCGAAGCAAGACCCACTACGACGCCGGCGGGCACTTTATCTTTTTTGCCTCCCAAGGCTTCTGCGAGAGAAATCCCCTTTTTCTTGGCATATAAATCCCACACGGCTGATTCAAGGCCCGCTTTTGCCATGCGGTTTCCTTTAAAACGCTCGAGACAGTCAGGCACGTCTGACGGGTGGGAAAATTCGCGGCCTACGACATTTGGAATAAAAAAATCTTTCAGCATATGCGCGCATGTCTGAATCGTTTCTTCTGTATACCACGGGGAAGAAAACGCCGATACCTCTCCCCAGCCGGTTCTCCCGGTTTCGTCGATCGCTTCCACGATCAAAAATTTACGGTCGTGCAGAGTTTCAATACTTGTTTTAAATGGTTTTTTTAGCCTCATACTCACATGATAAAGGGTGATTTTTTCAATCTTAATCATGACAATTCTCCTTTACGAAGCTCATTAAGCCGATGCCTCATCAGTTTATTGGACGCGTTCCGCGGAAGCTCGTCAACCGCGAAAAAAGCAGCCGGTATTTTATATTTTGCAAGACGTTCACGGCAAAAAGCGGTCAGCTCCTCTGAACTGACAGAAGAAGTCAAAACGAGAAAGGCATGCGGCACTTTCCCCCACTTCGGATCTTCGGCTCCTGAAACACCGGCTTCCGCTACAGCCGGATGGGCAAGCAGCGCCGCTTCAACTTCAGCCGGGTAGATGTTCTCTCCGCCTGAAATGATGAGATCCGACCGTCTGTCCAGCACATATAAAAACCCTTCATCATCCAAATAGCCAAGATCGCCCGTTTTGAACCAGCCATTATGAAAAGCGGCCTGATTCGCTTCGTCACGATGATAGTACCCTTTCATCACATTCGGCCCTTTCACCGTAATCTCACCATGTTCAAACGGCGCACAGCGATTTCCGTCTTTTTCAATTCTGATTTCACATGAAAACAGCGGTTTACCTGCCGAGCCGAGCTTTTCCATGCTGAATTCAGGAGAAAGCGTGACAATCTGTGAGCAGGTTTCGGTCAAGCCATAAGACTGGAAGACCGGAAATTGTTTCCTGCGGCATTCTTCAAGAAGCGGCAGCGGTGCCGGCCCCCCGCCTAGCAGAATGCAACGCAGTGATTCAGGACATTGTTCAGTCTCCGAAAGCAGACCCGACAGCATGGTCTGCACAGCCGATATGATCGTGACCCGGTGTGAGCTGATGCTGTCCAGCACATCAGTGACAGAAAATTTTTGGTGAAGCACGACAGGCATGCCGTAAATGACCGATTTAAACAGTGCAGACAGGCCGCTGATATGAAAAAGCGGCAGCGCAATAAGCCAGCGGTCCCGCTCCGTGACCCCCAGATTCAGCGCAGATGATACAGCGCTGGAATAATGGTTTCCGAAAGTCTGCTGCACCCCCTTCGGCCTTCCCGTTGTTCCTGACGTATACATAAGAGTCGCCGTATCATCGAGCGTTACATATTCTTCCGGCTCAATGTCTCCCGCCTCTTCAGCCTGCAGCTCGTCCACATCTGCGGTGGCGACTGCAGATTCATAATCTTCCCGGCGAAAACCGTCCTCCGTCAATAAAAGCTTCGCCTGTGAATCTTCGAGCTGAAACAGCCGTTCTTGTTTTGAGAGCTTCGTATTTAACAGCACCGCTTCCATTCCTAATAAGAAGCAGGCGTGAACGGCATAAACCATTTCAGGTCTGTTAGAAAGCAAAATCGCGACACGGTCTCCTTTTTTAAGCGTGTAGTATTCGGACAGCCGCGCGGCCATTTGTTTAGAAGCATGGTACAATTCTTTGAATGTCATCTGTTTGTTTTCAAATATGAGAGCGATTCTCTCAGGTGTCAGCTGAGCCCTTTGAATGAGCCAATTTGGCTGTTCTGTCAGCATGTTATCATCTCCGAGGTAAAAGTACTTTTTTTGAAAAGAAAACAGCTTGGACCAGAGCGGCTCAAGCTGTTTCGTAGTGTCATCTGATCACGGAAAACGAGGGAACTGACCGAAATCGGGACTGCGTTTCTCTTTAAAGGAATCGCGGCCTTCTTTCGCTTCGTCTGTCGTGTAATAAAGAAGCGTTGCATCTCCTGCAAATTGCTGAATTCCGGCAAGACCGTCTGTATCTGCGTTAAATGCCGCTTTAAGGAAACGAAGGGCTGTAGGGCTTTTCTCAAGCATTTCCTCACACCATTTAATTGTTTCCTCTTCAAGTTTCTCTAATGGGACAACCGTATTGACAAGCCCCATGTCGAGCGCTTCCTGCGCGTTGTATTGACGACACAGGTACCAGATTTCACGGGCTTTCTTATGTCCGACGATACGCGCCAGGTAGCCTGAGCCGTAACCGGCATCAAAGCTGCCCACTTTCGGCCCAGTCTGACCGAAAATCGCGTTATCAGCTGCAATCGTTAAATCACAGACGATATGAAGCACATGGCCTCCGCCGATGGCGTAGCCTGATACCATCGCTACAACCGGTTTTGGAATAACACGGATTAAACGCTGAAGATCAAGCACATTCAGACGCGGGATCTGATCGTCTCCGACATATCCGCCGTGACCGCGGACTTTTTGGTCCCCGCCTGAACAGAATGCCTTATCTCCCGCTCCCGCAAGAACGATGACACCAATCTCAGAGTCATCACGTGCGTAAGCAAATGCGTCAATCATTTCTGATACCGTCTTAGGAGTAAATGCGTTATGTACCTCCGGGCGGTTAATTGTTATTTTTGCAATACCGTTATACGTCTCGTACAGGATTTCATCGTACTGACGTTCACTTTTCCATTCTGCAGCCATTGATATGACCTCCTCTATTTTTGCATGAGTCCGGCCGAAAAGTCATTTTCTTTATGCTTTACAAGCCGTTTAAAAACTCACTTACTATCTTACCAAAAATTCGCGGCTGTTCCACATGAACCGTGTGCCCCGCCTGTTTGACAACCTCTATTTTACTTGATGGGAGCAGGTTATGCACCTTTTGATTAATGACGCAAAATTTTTCATCCCATTCACCGCATATGAGAAGAACCGGCGATTTGATGCGGTCTAATGCACTCCACCAGGAAGGCTGTGAGCCCGTCCCCATTCCGAGCAGACTGCCTGCAAGACCGGACGGATTATTTTTCAGCCGGCCGGCACGGATGGACGCCTTTACATTGTCCGGAAGAGAAAGCTGTGTGGCAAACAACGGAATGCTTTCCCAATAATCGACAAACGATGTTATGCCTTCCCGTAATATAAAGTCAGCAAGCTTCCGGTCTGACTGAATCCGCTTTTTGCGTTCCTCGAGCGTGCTGAGGCCAGGAGTTGAACTTTCCAGAACAAGCGCTGACACCCGATGCGGAAATGTCTGTGCAAAGGAGTAAGCAAGTCTTCCCCCCATAGAATACCCAATAAGTTTCACTTTGTGAAGTTTTAATTGATCAAAAACGGCGGCAAGGTCCGCCACCTGCCGGCTCGCACTATACCTTGCCGCTTGCACAGGCGCGTCTGTCTCTCCGTGGCCCAGGCAGTCAATCATCACCATTCGCTCGCCGGGAAACATTTCGCGTAAAAATTCCCATGATTCTTTACTGCCCGTAAACCCGTGCAGACAAACTATCGCTTCAGACGATTCGTGACCGCTGTCAGCCGCCCGATAGCACACACCGTCCGCCATTTTGACAGTTACAGCTTCCATTCTTTTTTCACTTCCTGGACTGCGGCCTGCAGCAGATCGCGATGGAATTGAACTCTTGATGTCCGATCTGTTTTCAGCTCGATAATATGAAGTCCGGGCTTGTCCGCCTGCGGCTGATACGCATCCTTAAATGCATCCCAAGTCTCAGGGCAAGTATACGTCCCGCCGTACAGTGCGGCGGCATGACGGAAATCAAGTCCCGTCGGCGTACCGAACAGTTCTTCAAAATGAGTTTTATCAGATGCCTGCGGCAAAAATGAGAAAATCCCGCCGCCATCATTGTTTATTAAAATAACCGTAAGCGGAATTCCAAGTTTTTTAGCCGCTAACAGCCCGTTTAAATCATGGTAAAACGATAAATCTCCAATCACAAGCGTGACAGGCGCCTTTGTTCCCTCACACAGTCCCATAGCCGAGGAAACAACCCCGTCAATTCCGTTAGCGCCGCGGTTGGCATAGACACGGAAGGAACGGTCTTGTTTTTCAAAGAAAGTATCCACGTCACGAATCGGCATGCTGTTGCCGACAAAAATCGAACTGCCCTCAGGAACAAGGTGCTGAAGCTGACGATATACATTTCCTTCAAATGATAAATCATCCATGTCCGCGGCCTTTAAATGGCTGCGGAACCGCTCATTGACAAACTGCCATTTCTCCAGCCATCCGGACGGCCGTTTTTCAGTTTCAGCTGAACGGACCGCTTCCAACAATACAGACGGATGGCAATGAATCATATGCGCGCCGGTCTGAGTGGGATCTCTCCACCCGCCGTCTTCATCAACGATAAACTGCTCAATGGCAGAATCGTCTCTGAGCCATAAAAAGAGCGGTTTGGAAACCGGCATCGGACCGAATCGGATCACAACGTCCGGACGCAGCGCCTCTTTTATCTCCTCATCTTTTAAGAATGAGTCATAGGCATCAATAATCAGCGCCTTATCATGCTTTCCGTTTCGGAGATTTGAAAGCGGGTCAGCCAAAATCGGGAATTGAAGCATCTCGGCAAGCGCGATGATCTGCTGTTTTTCTGCTTCACCGTGAATTTCGCCGCAGACGATCATACCCTTTTCGGCACTCGCAAGACGCTCTGTAATATGACGCAGAGAGGCTTGGTCAGCTGACTGAATCCCTGTTGTAACAGAGACATGCCGCCCAGCTCTCATTCTTTCAAAAGGCCGTGCTGACAAATCCGGCATCAAAGGCTCTCTGAGCGGCACATTGACATGCACAGGCCCCATCGGGCGTTTGCCCGCTTCACTTACGGCTCGGCCGGCCAATGTTCTGATATAACTCAGCATCTGAGGATTTTCCTCAGGAAGAGCTGAGTCTGTGAAAAACTTAACAAAGTTACCGAACAGAAAATGCTGGTTAATCGCCTGAGGCGCCCCTACTTCCCTTAATTCATGCGGCCGGTCAGCAGTCAGGACAATAAGAGGCACTCTTGAATAATGAGCTTCAATCACGGCCGGATAGAAGTTAGCCGCTGCCGTTCCTGACGTACAAATCAGCATGACCGGACGCTGGCGGGCTTTTGCAAGACCGAGTGCGAAAAAACCCGCGGATCGTTCATCAATCTGTATATGGACATGAATATCCGGGTGGGCCGCTGCCAAAACCGCCAGCGGAGTTGACCTCGATCCGGGACAAACGACTGCGTCGGTTATACCCGAAAGAGCGAATTCATCAATAAAGCTTCCGATATAATGTGTAATCGGGTTTGTCAAAGCCTTTCACCTCCTAAAGCAGAGATCATCGGCTTTAGTTTAATTTGTGTTTCTTCATATTCTGATTGCGGATCTGAATCTTCAACAATACCGCATCCTGCGAATAGGCGCGCACTTTGATCTTCAATCAGCCCTGATCGGATGGCCACGACAAATTCTCCGTTTTCCCTGCCGTCCATCCAGCCGATCGGAGCCGCGTACCATCCGCGTGTCATCGGTTCAATATCAGCGATAACTTCAACAGCTTTTTGCTGGGGCGCTCCGCCCAATGCCGGTGTCGGATGCAGCTTTTCAATCAAATCAAACAGCGAAGCGGACGTTTTAAGATGACCGACGATCGGCGTATATAAATGCTGAACACTTTTTGTTTTATATAGTTGCGGACCCGCCGGCTTTTTCACATCACTGCAGCTCGACAAAAAAGCATCGTGTATCATCTGAACCACAAAATCATGCTCCGCGAGATTTTTTCCGTCATGCAGCAATTCGTTGCCAAGACAGTCATCTTCTTGTTGATTTTTTCCGCGCTTAATTGAACCTGCCAGGCAGGACGACATGACGTCTTTGCCGGATTTTTTGATCAGCCGCTCTGGTGAAGCGCCGACAAAGCATTTATTTCCCTGCTCAATCGCAAAAACATAGCTTGTCGTTTGATCCGTCAAAAGCTTTCTGACAACGCTCTCCACCGGAATAGGCCCATCAAATGACAATACGACTTCCCTTGCCAGCACGACTTTATCATATTGATTTGCCTTCATATCATTTGTTGCTGTATTAATGGCTTCAAGCCAGTTTTCCACATCAAGTTCTTCCGCTTTTGTTAAAGCAGGATACTCCTCATACGCCATTGAAGAAACTGCAAAAGCTTCAGAAAAAGATTTCAGACGTTTCAGCACATCTTCTGCCTGATTACCGTCTGCCGCCCATTGATTGACGGTTAAATAATCACCATCCGCCGTCTTTGTCAGCATGAGTGAGGGAATAAAGAACAGTCCTTCTTCGAACCCGTTCCATTCGTCTCCTCTTTCTTCAGCGGGATTAAATGAAAAACCGCCGAATAAGACAGGACCGACCGCGGTATGCGCCGCCTCTTCTTCATGAATATGAAAAGCCGTCTTTTTAAAGCGCTCCCATTGTTCAAAAACGTCGTGATAACGCTTTTTGTTTTTTTCATTCGATTGGAACAGCGCTTCTGTGCCAAGACCGACTATTGTTAATTCACTACCGGGTTCTGACCAAAAAAATCGTTTGCCTTTATATTTTTTTGCTCCGTCTTTGAAAAATGATAGAGGGTCTAAAGACGCAATACGTCTTGAATAGCTCAATAAGACAGCATGGTTGACTTGTTTGGCTTTATGTAATGCATGATCTGCTTCCTCTCGGAACGTATGCTGCACCGTTGTCACCATGAGACATTCCTCCATAATCCGTTAAATGCTTTTAATACAATACACCTGTGATGACATTGTGTCAAACACACAGATGTGAGCACGACAAAATGCCTGCATTTCTTATTATAAACCTTTTTGCACAAATGAATAAAGAAACAAACTTGAATTTTCTTTCCCCACTCTCGGCAAACACTGTATCCTTTTACTTTACTGTGGAAAAGTGACCATTTTTATCCACCTTTTTTCTGTATCAAAAACGTTCATACTAACTGTAAGCATCACATAGAAACGAGGGAACGATGTGCTTACAAACGAACAGATCACACACTTGAAAAAAGAGCTAGAAGAAGCCAAACATGATATTTTAAGCCGTTTTAAAGAAAATGATCAATTTCAATTAACAGATGAATTCCCGTATCAGTCATCCGGCGAATTGTCTTCCTATGACAATCACCCCGGCGATCAGGCAACCGAGTTATACGAGCGTGAAAAAGACCTGGCTCTCCTCGACCATGAACGGGAGCATCTTCGCGATATTGATTACTCCTTGAAACAAATTGAAAACGGTACGTACGGCATATGTGAAGTCAGCGGCAAGGAGATCCCTTATGACAGACTGGAAGCTCTGCCGACTGCTACAACCTTGGCGGAATATTCCTCGCAGGATGCCGTTTCTAAAGACAGGCCGATTGAGGAGGAAACACCGTTCGGACAGTTTGAATTTGATGATGATGAATCAATACGGCCGCCATACGACAGTGAAGACTCTTATCAGGACGTTGAGAAATACGGAAACTCAGAAACGCCTCAGGATTTAGAGAATCCGCCTCTCAGCTACAACGATATGACAATGAACTCTGAAGAAAACATCGGCTATGTTGAGGATTATGAAAACTTCATCGCAACAGATATTACCGGAAAAAACATTTCTGTATATCCAAGCAGAGAACACGAAAAATATGAACAGGAACTGGACGAAGAAGGAATTATGACGACGTTCGGCGATCTTCATGCTGACTAAAACCCCGGCTTGCCGGGGTTTTAAGTTTGCAGCATTATTGCAATGAAAACTCATACACTGAAAGGGGTATGCGACTCTTTAAAAAGTTTGACCTTTACAAAATCGGGAATGAACGTATTGACATTGAATATCGGAAGGAATAGATGAAAAAGAAGTATATCGGTGCGATTATTGTATTTATCATTACATATGCCTTGTTTTCTTTAGCTGGGTTTCTCTTTCCCATCGACAGGGAATGGTACGACGCCCTTCACAAACCTGACTGGACGCCGAGCGGATCAGTTATCGGCATCATATGGGCGGTTTTGTTTGCGTTTATCTCGCTGTCAGCAGCCTTGATATACGCAAAATTTTCATATAAAGAATCCAAAGCTTTCTGGGTGATGCTTCTCATCAATTATATCGTTAATCAAGGATTCAGCTTTTTTCAATTCACACAGAAAAATTTGCTTGCTGCATCTATCGATTGCCTGCTTGTGGCCGTTACAACACTTAGCTTATTGATAATTGCCCGCAAATACAGTAAAGATTCAGCCTGGCTGCTGGTTCCTTATTTATTATGGAGTGTTTTTGCCACATACCTGTCTTTCACCATTTACACTATGAACTCATAATAAAAAACCTTGCATACTATGCAAGGTTCTTTAATGACCCGTACGGGATTCGAACCCGTGTTACCGCCGTGAAAGGGCGGTGTCTTAACCGCTTGACCAACGGGCCTTATGGCGGAGAAGGAGGGATTTGAACCCTCGCGCCGCTTACACGACCTACACCCTTAGCAGGGGCGCCTCTTCAGCCACTTGAGTACTTCTCCATATGGCTCCACAGGCAGGATTCGAACCTGCGACCGATCGGTTAACAGCCGATAGCTCTACCACTGAGCTACTGTGGAAAAATCATCATGGTGGGCCTGAGTGGACTCGAACCACCGACCTCACGCTTATCAGGCGTGCGCTCTAACCAGCTGAGCTACAGGCCCATGACAATAAAAAAATGGAGCGGGTGATGGGAATCGAACCCACGACATCAGCTTGGAAGGCTGAGGTTTTACCACTAAACTACACCCGCATTGTTGTTTGGGGCGATTGATGGGAATCGAACCCACGAGTGCCAGAGCCACAATCTGGTGCGTTAACCACTTCGCCACAACCGCCAAAACAATATTAAATTAAGATGGTGGCTCGGGACGGAATCGAACCGCCGACACACGGATTTTCAGTCCGTTGCTCTACCAACTGAGCTACCGAGCCTTTTTTATAAATGGCGGTCCGGACGGGACTCGAACCCGCGACCTCCTGCGTGACAGGCAGGCATTCTAACCAACTGAACTACCGGACCATTTTTTGGTTGCGGGGGCAGGATTTGAACCTGCGACCTTCGGGTTATGAGCCCGACGAGCTACCGAACTGCTCCACCCCGCGATGATAATTAAATTAGATATGGCGGAGGAAGAGGGATTCGAACCCCCGCGGGCTTTGACACCCCTGTCGGTTTTCAAGACCGATCCCTTCAGCCAGACTTGGGTATTCCTCCGTATATGTGGTGGACCTTGTA